>JACJXO010000009.1 GCA_020636645.1 Chitinophagales bacterium | reverse complement strand
TGATTACAGATCCCGGTATTTGGCTTCTTTCATCCGCCAAAACTGGGATGACAATTCGCTTTGGAGGAGTGAACGGTAACCGAGGTAAGAGATTCCTGATTGCCTCCTTCGTCGGCTTCAGGAATGACGTATTCCTTTGGAAAAGGGAAATGAGGAAATGTGGGAATGAGAGAATTAGAGAATGGGGAAATGTGTCCAGATAGTCATCAGGAGGGAGCTATCGAAAACTGTTAGAGTAAGAGATCGAATGCCTGCAGTTCTTCGTGAACTCCGTGTCTTCATAGTGCCTTTGTGTTAGAATCTAAACGCAAAGACACAAAGGAGGCGCAAAGGTCGCAGAGGATGCAAAAGAGGATCACGATTACCTCCTGCTGCTCAGAATCTGTCATCCAGCTCGTTGCGGATGGCCTCGATGAGTACTTCGTTCGAGCCCAGGAATCGGGCCCACTCGCCGTTCTGCACCTGCATGATGCTGTATTTCTGGGTGAGTATTCTGTGAAACCCCGGATCGGCGGAAATGGCTGCCACATCTATGTGTGGAAAGGTGGTCTGGGCGCCGCATGCTATCAGCGCATACTCATAGGTGCCGCTGAGCAGTTCATTGTACACAGCCGTGAGATCCTTCATCAGCGGTACGATGATCTTATCCGGCCCCAGGTAATTGTAATACACCTCATAGTAATCGGATATCTCTGATTTCAGGGAATCACTCAGGACGAGGGACAGCTTTCCGGATGACAGTGTCTCCACATATGTTCCTTTGGAGATCGCGAAGGTGCCGAAAAATGGAAAGGAGATCATGTGTCGCACAAAATCACCAAGCTCATATACCTCATTAGAAGTGATGTTATATAATACTGTATCGATGATGGCCAGATATCCCATATTCACTTCCGTGATCATATTGAGTTCCTGCTGATCCCTCTCCAGATCTTTGACCAGATTTTCGAGGAGGAGCTTTTCTGCCAACCTGTCCTTTCTGAAATCATTCCTGTTATTGATGGACAGGGCGATGAGAATACCGATGACCACCAGGATGATCTCTCCCACCGCATACAAGAGATATTTTGTGAACTTGTTTTCGGCAAGCGACCTGGTCCTGATCCGTCTGAATAGTCTGAGCATGATGAACTTTCTTTAGTTCTGCCATCTGCCTGGATTTGCAGCATGAGACTGTAAGTTTACAATTTTGTGAATTAAACTGATTTGCATGGGATGCTGGTGTAAAACGAACCAGCATTTTGTATTCGGGAGCCTTGTTCCTCGGCTTCAGGACATGGCGTGATGAATGGAATACACATTTAAAAGGGGATTGTCACCCCGGATTGTGAGGAACGAGCAATGCCGGGGTCTGACTTGAAAGTTTTCGTTTTTCGCTTTCTATGATTACAGATCCCGGTATTTGGCTTCTTTCATCCGCCAAAACTGGGATGACAATTCGCTTTGGAGGAGTGAACGGTAACCGAGGTAAGAGATTCCTGATATGAGCGACGCAGGATTTCATCCCGTGCTACAAATGCCGTGAAGTGAAACGAACATGCATTTGTTATACGGGAGCCTCCTTCGTCGGCTTCAGGAATGACGCATTCCTTTGGAAAGGGGAAATGAGGGAATGTGGGAATGGGGAAATTTGGGAATGAGGGAATGGGGAAATGAGAGAATTAGCTAATTAGGGAATGGGAGTATTAGTTGGCAGTAGCAGTTGGCAGTTGGCTCCTAATAACTATCTAGATGTAGTGGCAGTTGGCATGGGAAAATTTTCAATGTGACCGTTGCTTGATCGTGGCGTCGCTGCGTTTTTGGAAGCGCCTCAGTTCCTCTGGAATGTTTCTCCTGGTCATGTAAAGCGCCCCGGAAGCGGTAACTCCAGCGGGACGGGATCAAATGTGGAAATGAGGGAATGTGGGAATGGGGAAATGTGGGAATGTGGGAATGTGGAAATGGGGAAATGCGGGAATGAGAGATCAGGGGAAGTATGAATGGAAGATCGCTCACCATTCACTTTTCACTGCTCACTTCAACGCAGATGACTCTATGAATGTTTATATATGATAAAATCTGAATGCCGGTAGTGCCGTGGTGTTAAATCGCTGATCACTGCCCTTCCAGTGCATCCAGTTTCTGTTTGTATTCCTGATAGAGATCGGGCAGCTCAAGGCTGATGGTGATCTGTTTAAGTGCCTGCAGAATGGCGATGTCATTGGGCTGCAATTGGTGTGCCCTGGTGAGCAGCGGCAGGGCCTCCTGCAGGTATGCCAACATCTGATCGGATAAGATCTTGTACCGGGCATCGTCCGCTTCGGTCTGCATCTGCACACTTATTCCGGATGCCTGGTTGACATACAATGCCCCGAGATTGAACCAGGCGGTGACCTGTGAAGGATCGGCATCCAGCGCTCTCCTGTACATGGTCACGGCCTTTTCTGTATCTGTACTCTCCAGCAAAGAGGCGTAAGACAGCAGCAGCCGAAAGTTGGATGGATCGGCTGCAACGGCCTGGTCGAACTCAGCCAATGCCCTGTTGTACATGGCGGGTATGTTCAATAGCAGGTCGAGCTTCAGGCTCTGCAGATCCCTGCGCACCTGTTCATAATTGGTTCTGTTTTGTGCAGCATGGTCTGCAGTCAAGCTCTCTCTCCACACATCGCTACGCTGCCATTCCTGGTCAAGAAAGGGGAAAGCGGCTTCAACAGTGGCCAGCGCCTGTTCCGGATTTCGGAGAAAAAATCTTTCCAGGACCGCTTTTCTGTAATAGATATATCCTGCTAAAAAATCGGGCACCGGAGGAGTGAACTCTGCATACCAGTTGATGGCTTCCTGAAAATCGTTCAAGGCCGCGGCTGAATCGCCCAGCATCAGATATGCCTGTCCGCGAAGATTAGCTGCCAGATAATGCTTCCCTCCCCAACCATTCTGACCTATGGAGAACGCTGCGTTCAAATAGGGGAAAGCTGCCTGTGCATGCTGTTGGTTCATGAATAAGAATCCGGTCTGCAACAGGAGCGGCTGCAATTCACTGAAGTACCCGAGGGTCTTCATGCGTATTTCGTCGCCGGCTTCCGGTATTCCGATGGCCTTGACAAATGCCTCATAAGAATCGAGCACAGCGTTCTGGTACTTTTCCAGTTTCTGTGCATCATTGTTGAAGGTTGCTTCGCGAAGTAAGGCCTGCAGGGTCATCCCTTTATAGTACCAGGCTTTGGCTTGTTTCTCTCCGGGAAGCAGGGCCTCGTTTGCCAGGGCTTCATTCAGGTTGTGGAGTGCATCTTCATAATCACCGGAATTGTAGGCAACGATCCCGGAGGTCAACCGGTTCTCTGCCTGGGCGAATAATGTTGCTGGCAGAAGAATGAACAATGGAAGGAGGTATCTGAGCATTAGCAAATATAAGCAGAGGGGAGAATGAGGGAATGGGAGAATGTGGAAATGAGGGAATGTGGGAATGAGGAAATGGGGAAATGGGGAAATGTGGAAATGGGGAAATGAGCGAATGGGGAAATGTGGGAATTAGCTAATTAGGGAATGGGAGTATTAGTTGGCAGTAGCAGTTGGCAGTTGGCTCCTAATAACTATCTAGATGTAGTGGCAGTTGGCATGGGAAAATTTTCAATGTGACCGTTGCTTGATCGTGGCGTCGCTGCGTTTTTGGAAGCGCCGGAGTTCCTCTGGAATGTTTCTCATGGTCATGTAAAGCGCCCCGGAAGCGGTAACTCCTGCGGGACGGGATCAAATGTGGATATGATGGAATGAGGGAATGGGGAAATGTGGGAATGTGAAAATGAGAGAATTAGCTAATTAGGGAATGGGAGTATTAGTTGGCAGTTGGCGAATTGACAAATTGTTTGTTGGTTTATTTGCGTCCCGGCCATGTCACTGACAATACTACATGGTGTTATAAAAGGGGTGCATTTAATATATGGAGATTGTCACCCCGGCTTGTGAGGAACGAGCAATGCCGGGGTCTGACTTGAAAGTTTTCGTTTTTCGCTTTCTATGATTACAGATCCCGGTATTTGGTTACTTTCATCCGCAAAAACTGGGATGACAATTCGCTTTGGAGGAGTTAACGGTAACTGAGAAAAGAGATTCCTGATAGCCTCCTTCGTCGGCTTCAGGAATGACGTATTCCTTTGGAAAGGTTTTCTGGTTATTGACGAAACTTTCTCCGGAGGAGGGGTCATCCCTGCGAAAGCAGGGATCTCTTACTGATCCATTGACCAACGGTTTATTAGAGTGAACGGTAACCGAGGTAGGAGATTCCTGATTGCCTCCTTCGTCGGCTTCAGGAATGACGTATTCCTTTGGAAAGGTTTTCTGGTTATTGACGAAATTTTTTTTCAGTATTAGAACACTATAAAAGGGATTGTCACCCCGCTTGTGAGGAACGAGCAATGCCGGGGTCTGACTTGAAAGTTTTCGTTTTTCGCTTTCTATGATTACAGATCCTGGTATTTGGTTACTTTCATCCGCAAAAACTGGGATGACAATTCGCTTTGGAGGAGTTAACGGTAACTGAGAAAAGAGATTCCTGATTGCCTCCTTCGTCGGCTTCAGGAATGACGTATTCCTTTGGAAAGGGAATTAGTAGGCAGTTGGCGAGTTGGCGAATTGACATATTGTTTGTTGGAATTCGCTACGTACGCTTTGTGATCGTGGCGTCGCAGAGGTTAACATGTAACACTTTGTCAAGGCTACTACAGAAAAACCCTGCTCAATGTATCAGTTCATAGACCTTTTCCAGTACAGGGTCACGGCCTTCCATGAGATCAGCCTGATGGATGTCTATCCAATGATCCGGCATGACCGGCAGGTGCGGATCAGTATCGGGATCCGTAAGGGCCACATGCCGTTCCATATAAGGCAGCTCCACCCGGAATCCGGAATGCGGCAGGGAGACGTAGAGAAATCCTCCTCCGCAAAAGACTCCTGCTGCACTGCCGGTGGGTTCGCCTATGAGGGTAGTGTTTGGCCTTTCGGCGCATTTGGCTGTCAGCACTGATGCAGACGAAAATGTCATACCACTGGTAAGCACATACAACTTTCTATCATATTTATTGGCAGTGATATCCCGGAGCTTTTTCTTCGGCCCGAACGGGATGGTATTGGCAGAAAAGATCTCTTTGGAATCTTCGCCGTTGGAAACCAGCAACCGGTTTCCCGCAGCGGTAGTGTCATGGGTATTGAAAAAAGGATAATGCCCGTCTGGATATGGAGTAAACCGGGCGAAGCTTTCTGAGCCATCCAGCGAGGTGAAACTGTGGTCCATATACCTGAAATCTTCGGGAGAGAGATATGCAAACACGCTCAGGGCAAGCACACTGCTTCCGCCATAATTTTCCCTCAGGTCGATCACCACATGTCCGATCTTCTTTCTGCGCACCTTTTTAAAGAACTTATCCAGGAAGGAATGAAAGTCTGTTCCGGCATCCACCAGCAAGGGATACTGAAAGGTGTTGATGGTCAGAATGGCCAGGTCGTGTTCGGAATCTATCACACTATGCAGCGGTGGGACGGAAGGAGACACTGGCAGGTCTTGCTTACTGACGCTGTTTACCTGGGTGATAATGGTATCGCCGGCGGGCGATAAACAGACCATTTCATAGCATGCAGTTGCTCCAAAGAAGTAACTGAGATTCCTGCCGAACGTGCGCTCTGTGAATGCCTGTTTAAATATATGATTTTGGTTATCGGCACAGGTGAGCGCATACATATGGCGAAGGAGTGAATCGGCATCAACTCCATTGACCGATAGCAGGCGTGAGAAGAGGCATTCGGAATAGCTTCCTGTTTTCAGGGCAGAGATGTACACCGTATCACGCAGAATACGAAACCCGAAGGGGATGATCCGGTTACCGGGGAACGTTTCACCGTACACAGCACCGGGTGAGATGCCTGTGTGCCCGTCGCCCAGAAAGGTCAGTGCCCGCAGCAATTCGGTATAGAATACTTCGGTTGATGTCCCATTCTGAATGAGGTGCTGCAAGGCAGCTTTCACAGAATCTGTTTCCTCCAGGGTATGATACAGGTGCAGACCAGGGTGGTGGTCATAAACATCCAGAAAGACATCCAGGTCGGCCTGCAGTTCTTCAACGGTCAGGGCATCATGCTGTGCAATTTTCTGTGCCTGCAACAGGCTTACAGGAAACAACATCAACCATAAAGCTGCTGATCTCAGAAAACCGATTGCCAGGTGTGGAGTTGTATTTATAGTATTAGTCAGACGCATTCTGTTTATCAAATTCCTTTCAGAAAATCCTATCCTTCAAAAGAATTCACCAGATCAAAACAAAGCTGATCAATAAGTCCTTTCCGCGGATTGTCAGTAGCGCCTATATTGGTCAGTATGACCACACTCCTGCCGTTATTCAGATCAATGGCCATGGATGATTTATAGCCTCCTGTACCTCCATTGTGCCAGAGGAATGGTTCCGGTGTTTTATTGGACACCACGTGCCAACCCAGTGCTACCTGCAGGTCATCGTTGATCTGTACAGTTGGCAATGTCATGTCAATTAGTGACTGATGAAGGGCAGTCATGCTCCAACCTGCATAGATTGCAAGATCGCTGACGGTTGAAAGTATTGCACCAGCACCTGCCATGGCATCCATATCCCAGTTCTCTGTTGGTTTTCCCTTCCAGTTATAGCCCTGCACAAGATCACTGCTGATCTGATCCCGGTTTGTAGTGGTATGATCCATATGCAGGGGATCGCAGATATTTTGCTGCAGCAGGAACTCATAATCTCTTTCTGACACACTGCACAGAATAGTTGCCAGCAAGGCCATACCCACATTGGAATACAGATAATTTTGGCCCGGTGCGTCATGCATGGCAACATCATGCTGAAGAAAGTCACGTAGTTTTTCCTCATCCCATTTCTTATACGGGTTTGCAGCATCTGTTGTAAAAATACTGGCACTAAGATTTCCGGGAAGCCCGGAGGTGTGGCTGGCCAGTTGCCTGAAGGTGATGTCAGGTTGCCCTTTGATACTATAATTCAGGTAAGAAGCAACAGGCTCATCCAGACTTTTGATTTTGCCGGATCTGACGGCATCCATCAGTAACTGGGTAGTAAACACCTTTGTGATGCTGCCGATCTCAAATACACTATTTGCATTGTTGCATGGACGAATGGTGTCGTGCTGACGGATCGCACCAAAATACAAAGTCTCATTACCGGTAAGCACAGCAACTGCGATCTGTGAATGATCAGGAAATTGTGCTAATGTGGAAGTGATCATACCGGTTTGCTCTGCAGAAAGAGCTGTATGCTCCAAGCCATCTGTTACTGGCAACCTCACCACCTTTCCGGAGAAAGTACATCCTGCTGCAAGCAGCAATATCATCCAGCTCATCTGCTGTATTCTGTTCATATCTGTCTGCCTTTTGTTTACCGGGCCTCCGGATGGTCTAAAATAAACAAACGGGAGCATTCGCCGCGATAGCTACAGGCTCACCAGCGAATTGGAGAATTGGTTGGTCACTCCCTCCGGATAGTTATCAGGAGCTATGGTGATCAACAGCTGGCGAATTGAAAAATTGTTTGTCTGTATGCGCTGCGACCGCTGCGGGATGGTGGCATCGCTGCGCTTAATTGTGCCGGAGTTCCTCTGGAAGGTTTATCCTGGTCATGAAGTATGGACTGGTGACGGCAACTCTGTCGGGAAGGTGGGTGCATAGTGCTTTGAATGAAATGAGTGGTAACTGAGGTAGGAGATTCCTGATATGGGCGACGCAGGAGCTCACTTCGTCGGCTTCAGTAATGACGTATTCCTTTGGAGAGGTTTTCTGGTTATTGACGAAACTTTCTCCGGAGGAGGGGTCATCCCTGCGAAAGCAGGGATCTCTTACTGATCCATTGACCAACGGTTTATTAGAGTGAACGGTAACCGAGGTAAGAGATTCCTGATAACCTCCTTCGTCGGCTTCAGTAATGACGTATTCCTTTGGAAAGGTTTTCTGGTTATTGACGAAACTTTCTCCGGAGGAGGGGTCATCCCTGCGAAAGCAGGGATCTCTTACTGATCCATTGACCAACGGTTTATTAGAGTGAACGGTAACCGAGGTAAGAGATTCCTGATTGCCTCCTTCGTCGGCTTCAGGAATGACGTATTCCTTTGGAAAGGTTTGCAGTTTATTGACGAAACTTTCTCCGGAGGAGGGGTCATCCCTGCGAAAGCAGCTTGCCTGTCCGGCAGACAGGGGATCTCTTACTGATCCATTGACCAACGGTTTATTAGAGTGAACGGTAACCGAGGTAGGAGATTCCTGATAACCTCCTTCGTCGGCTTCAGTAATGACGTATTCCTTTGGAAAGGTTTTCTGGTTATTGACGAAACTTTCTCCGGAGGAGGGGTCATCCCTGCGAAAGCAGGGATCTCTTACTGATCCATTGACCAACGGTTTATTAGAGTGAACGGTAACCGAGGTAAGAGATTCCTGATTGCCTCCTTCGTCGGCTTCAGGAATGACGTATTCCTTTGGAAAGGTTTTCTGGTTATTGACGAAACTTTTTTCAGTATTAGAAACATTATAAAAGGAATTGTCACCCCAGCTTGTGAGGAACGAACAATGCCGGGGTCTGACTTGAAAGCAGTCATCAGGAAGGCAAGCCTCACTCTCTCACTCCCACTCTCTCTCCCACTCTCTCTCCCACTCCCACTCCCACTCCCACTCCCACTCTCACTCCCACTCCCACTCCCACTCTCTCACTCCCTCTCTCTCACTCTCCGGTGGTAAATTGTATCAGATAAGGCTTTAGTGGAATGCTTTCGGCCGTACGAAAATTATTGGTGATAAAGATCTGATAGAAAGTGTTGGGTTCCAGCTCAACCGGGATGGTCCAGGAGCGGTTGTCGTCAGACCAGTGCCTGCCATTCAGTGTACCTTTCGGGAAGGTTGATTGTCCGCCATCACCCAGATCAACTCCGGTATTGAATCCATTTAAAGGTTCTGAGAAAACAATAGTGATCTCGCTGATATCAGGATCCACCTGTTCACTGTTGTTTTCAAACTGCTCGATTCCAATGACCGTTGGTCGCCGCGATTCAAAGTTCTGATACAACTCATCCAGAGGTGCCGAGAAATAGTTGGATCTCCTTACAAAGTCTTCCACTGCTTCCTCATTGGTATAGTCCATCCCGATCATGGTTTTTATAGCCTGCATCTTATCTTCCGCCTGTTCATAATAGTTTTCACAGATCTGGTAACCCACATAGTACCCCAGGTCACGCATACCGAACTCATTGGGGTCATTCCCATCCAGCCATTTGTATCTGTTATTGGGATAAAACATCTCGGTTTCAAATACCTCTCTGATGCGCCCGGCATTTGCCTTGCCGAAACTGATCTGCGGATTGGGTGAAGAGGTGCGCAAAGCGAGGGCCGCCACAAACTCAGCCACCCCTTCATATAATGTCAATGATAATATATTGTGCACCCTTGGTTGTTGTTGCGTATGCACATATTCATGCACGTTCAAAAACACGAGATGCCGGTTGGGATTTGTCTGGAAGTAGGTTCGCAGATAGTCCATTTCTTCCGGAAACTCGGTGGCATTGCAGGAACTGTCGGCCATAGCCAGCTCAGCGCCAATGAGCACATTACTTCCGATGGTGGTGCCGGGTGTTCTGAAGGCTCCTATGGTAAAGTAAATGGTAGCAGGCTGCAACCCGGGATAGAGTTCCTTCAATTGATCAATACCTTCTTCCAGCTCTTTGCCAATATTCGCTGCGGCAAGGGTCTTTGGCCGGAGCGAGCTCCAATATGCCGGGTACAGACGGATAGCAGCGAGATAATCCTGTGGTGTATAATTCCTGGCCTGCCGGATACCTGTCAGACCTTCCGTTCCAGGCCTGAGATAGAGACTATCCAGATAGTGTAGTTGCAGAACCGTATCATCTGTAGCGGTGATGAGATCGTATGCTTCCCAGAACCGGGAAACATCATCAGTTACTACATACTGTTCCTTATTTTGAGCTCCCGCACTAATCGCAGAGATGAGGATGGTCAGGACCACAGAAAGCGTTCTCTTCATGTTACTCTACTTACATATGTTAGGATGGCAAAAATACGACTCCCGAATGTCAGCGGCATTGTCTGACATGACAATGAACAAAAGAGATCACTCTTCAACAGGTCTGAGCAAAACAGGCACATCGCTGTATCTGATGAACAGCAGTCCGTCAAATCTGTCTTTTGCAATAAAAGAAGCAGTAGCACCATTATTCTCCATACCCAGCAGAAGCTGTCCGGTAAAATCTTCTCCTGAATAACCTCGCAGATCGAGCACGTATCGCTCTTGATCTGATAGGTTCAGGTGATAAGCCAGATAGTCAGGGTCATTGTGTTCAAATTGAAAGGTTCCGCTGTACGTCAGATCAGTACCACTATACACCACGGCACCTATGGAATAATATTTTTCCTGGTACAGGTTGTGTAATCCATGCCCCATCCAGCTCACGGTGTAGTCTGGTTTGGGGCGATTCTCCACATGACTGTTCTGAGCCCAGATAATGATCTTCTGACCCGGGAATTGTTCTCTGTACCATTGCACCGTATGAAGCATTGCGGCATCTCTGAAGCTGTAGGCAGCAGGCCAGGAAAGCATCTCTCCCATTTCAACTGTTTCGTAGGTATTTCTTAGCTGGTCATTTGAATTTCTTATAGCATGTATTTCGCCGGAGGTAATTCCAAGTGACTGTAATACATCTTCATGTTCTCTAAGGAGGTCATCGTATGAATCAAGAAACTGAACAAACCTGTTGCGTCTGGCATAGAAGCTTATTGAATCCTGATCCATTTCATGCTGGTAGAGATAACTGAATCCCCGCATCTCCTGCTTTGTTATTCGCCGCCAGGCCGTATCTATCAGTGCGCCTATATCGGCCATTCTGTCGATGAGGTAGTCCTGCTGAGGCTGACAATCAATTCCCTGTATGATCAGATCGCCGTGCTGTGCCTGAGCATATTCCACCAGTGCTTCCATTTCTGCCGACTGATAATAAAAATTTGAACTGAATATACGAGTATAGGCTGGTGCGCTCAGGTGCTCGATCTGCTCCCATGCGAGAGCTGCATCACCAAAGCCCGACTCCAGCAGGACGATATTAAAATCCAGTTCTTCATGCAGAAACTTTACCAGTTCAGTTTTAGCCTTGAACACCTCTCCAAGGCCATGTGTATTTTCACCCAGGGCCACGATCTCCACCTGGCTCAAAGCACTCTTCAGGCCATTCAGATCACGGAACGATTCCAGATCTGCACTGAACACCAGAGACTTTGTTTCCTGATTCTGAGCTGATGCCGGAAAAACGACCGCCATACCCAGTACCGAAAACAGGCCAAACAACTTTTGCAGAATCATCTATGCAAATATTATACTATCTTATTAAATATTATTCAGCTATAATTTACCCAATCACCCCTAAAGAGGGAAACAACAGGCTCTATTTCTAAGTAGTTCACTTAAAATGAAACACAGGCGATCATTCCAGCTCAGCTTTAATGGATCCTCTCACCTGAATGATCCTGGTTTCTATCTCAGTATAATACCGCAAAATAAACATTCTGTTCGCCTGTATCTTCCAAAGGCAGGTAAGCAACAGTTTTTCTTCCTGCTGATCCAGTTCAAGAGGTATGCTGATACCAGTTATCTGTTTATGGTCATTTACCAGCAGATATTCAGACAGGATAGCATTGATCACGTGGAAATAGTTTTCCTGAAACTGCAATTCATAGTACTCTTCTTCCAACTTCTTCAGTGTAGTATAATCATACTCATAGAGAGAAATGATGGCAGTTCTTAAAGCGTCATTCCGGATCAGTTCCAGCCCTTTGGACTGAAGTGTTTCATATCCGGATGTATTCTGTATGGAAATAAAATCTCTGGTCAGGTTAAAATAGTGGATCAGGAATGAGTCTGTCTGAGCTGTATTATTTGCCAGTACATCCATAAAAAAAGTCACCGCCTGTAAGCCGGATGAGTGCCCCTGGCTGTTTGCTCTGACATCGTTCAGGTCATTCTCCAGGCCGTTATATATTTCGGTCAGGATCTTATTCTCAGCAAGCCGGTCACGCCTGTTGTCATTCCAGTTGTTGAGTGCAAAGGCTGAAATGACCGCAATAAATATGGACAGGAACTCAAAGGTGTACTTACCAATTCTGTATGTTCTCTTGCGCTTCATCATGGCCGGGTGATCTACGCTGATTCGCTCAGCCATTCGCTGATCTTCTTCTTCTTCGCCAGTATGTCCAGGGAAGTGGTACGTGTTTGCAGTTCAAGGGTATGGTAAATCTCGAGGGCACGTTGCAATCTTCGCATGGCTTCATTCTGATCATGAGGGGCCACCGTCATGCCTGTTTGCAGCAGAAAATCTGCCAGTTGTTCCAGCTGAGAGTCTGCCTTCAGGCGGGATGACAGGTAAGACATCAGCTGCTCTTCCGGCAGGCCGATGACCTTTTCAGGATCCAGATCCAGTTCATTCTGCAGCCGATGATCTGTTTCTTCCATGGCTTGTGTAACCGGCACATCACCAGACAGGCGAAGAAAGTCATGCAAAATGTACGCCAGTACTTTGCCCATTTGTTCAATCTGATCTGCTATGATGTCGCGGTGTTCCATTTCCAAAGGGTAAATGTACGATCATTCTGTTCAGGAAAGGTGGTGTTCAAGGAGCCTAATCCCGGTGATCCAGACAAATTACACGCTGTATAGAACTACATACCATTAACTGAGAATATGATATTTCCACTCCTGAAAAATCAATATTGCCTCCAGAATAGCTATTGTAAAACGGACACGATCCAATGTAATATGCAGATATCCGGTATAAGTGAGTTGCCAATTTTGTATTTTCGGACTCATCAACCAACTGTATGACATGCAAACAAAGAACCTCTTTCTCACTGGAGCAGCCCTGCTGCTGACGCTTCCGTTGCAATTCTGTACAGCATCTAAATCAGCCACCAAGACCACCGAAGAGACTACAACAACAGAGCCAACTGTTTCCTATTCCCGCGACCTGGCACCTATCATGGAAGCCAAGTGCACGCCCTGCCACTTCCCGGAAACAGGCAAGAAGAAACTGCTGAACACCTATGCTGCTGTGAGCGAAAGCTCCGATTATATCCTCTTCCGCATCCAGCTGCCTGAAGATGATCCGGAATTCATGCCTTTTAAAGGAAAGAAACCGGCACTGACGCCCGAAGAGGTTCAGCTTTTCGTACAGTGGGCAGCAGAGGGGAAGGCGGAATAATAGAAATGCGGTTTTAGAAGGACGAAAGGCGGATAAGAGTTGGTCTCTCCCTTCGATCTGATCGCTACTCACCCAACTTCTCTCCAACAGCTTTTTTCAGCGACCGGTACAGACTTTCTTTTATTTGATCTTTTTGCTGCTCCAGTAGTTCATCGGCACGAAGGAAGTGCTTTCTGGCATTCCCCCGATCTTCCAGTGCCTCATAAGTCAGCGCCAGGTTGAACGCATTGACCACATTTTCATCGCCGTTCTGCAAACCAAAAAGATAGAGATCGCGGGCAGTGATAAATTCTTCTAGTTGCAGGTAACTGTCTGCCAGTTTCCCCCAATAAGAAACCGGTGGTGAATACCAATAGCCAAAAGAATGGCCATTATATTTTCCATATATCTCGAGCAGGGGCAAGATCTCACCACCTGTTTCAACCACCCAGTTGTTCACCATTCTTTCTGACGCCATATACCTGCTGCAAATGGATAACAGTCCGTCCACCATGGCAGGTGCAACACAGGAAAAATGGTCTGTCTTTTCTATCCTTGAAGGGAGCCATGCCAATGCAGGATTGGAATACTTCAGGCATATCTCAGACATCGCGGCCATATCCTCTATGGATTCAGCTTCTTCTATACCCAGATCGCCAGTTGCACAATAGAATACTTTTGGCGTTTTCATTTCAGCCACCAGCACAGAATCAGCTTGATTCAAAATACGGCCATCAATGGCACTCAAAGAAGGGCTGATTGCAAGGTAGGCCTCAAACAGATCGCTATCATCGCTGAATAAGGTATTGGCCACGAATGCTCCGGCCCAGCTGTGTCCCATGACGATATCGAGCGGAGTGGTCCTGTAGTGATCACGTATGTACGGCATCAGTTCTATCTGCAGATGATCAGCTAATTCACGGTGCAGAGGTGAATACTCATAACTTCTGTCGGGCGATACAATGCCCACTGCAATGCATGGGATGATCTGGTCTTTGGACTGGAGGTAGGCCAGGTTGCCACACACCATTTGCCAGAAAGTTTCTGATTGTGCATCCAATACCCACAACACTGCAAAGCTGGTGGTATCATCCTCCAGATAAGATTCCGGCATCCACACCTTTACCTGTCTTGTTGTTCCCCAGACATCTGACCTGATCTCGAAATTATCTTGTGGAAGCTGGCCATAAGAAGCTAACTCCGACAACAGGATAAATGCTGCCAGACAGTATCTTACCCGCATACCGCATGCTTTCATAACACCTGTACTCAACGCTCAATTACAAATGGTGATAACAAATATCTGCCATCTCTGGTCTGTGCCTTCAGCACATAGAATCCGGATGGAAGATCCAAAGCAATAGCCCCGCTGCATATACCATTATGCAACATTTCCTGATCGGTCAAAAGGATCCGTCCCTGCAAGTCGTGTATTTGCAATGTTACTGTTTCCTGCATGTTGTCATCATAAAACAACTGATAATTCAACAGGTTGCGGGTTGGGTTAGGATAGACGGCAAGTGTCATCTCCTCTCCTTCTGCAGCCATCCTGCAACCACTGCTGATGACCTTTCTTTTGTTGGAGAGCTTGGAGCACCCCTCGGCATTGGTTACTTCTACCTGGTAATTGCCTGGAGTTGATGCCAGGTAAGCCAGAGATGTTTCTCCCGGTAAGAGGGTATTGTTGCGATACCACTGGTAGGTGTATCCGGCTCCGCTGTTGGCTAGCAATACAACAGGTGTGTTCACACACAGGTTGTTACTGGCTGAGCCTAATAAAGCAGATGCCGAAGGGCTGGCATATACAAAGAAAGAATCTGCAGCCGAAGCTTCACAGCCTGCTTCGTTGGTATAGGAGTAGGTCAGCTCATAGCCTCCTGGCGATAACATAGCGGGGTTGATATGGAGGCCGTCGCTGATGCCGGGGCCAGTATAGGTGCCTCCGGCAGGACTGCCACCACCCAGGGTGATGCTGCCATCGGTTTTACAGAACTGATCATCGGTCAGTGCGACGCTGACCACCGGCGGATCAGAAACAAAGACCTCCACTCCCTCGCTGGTACCGGAGCATCCCGCCAGGTCAGTATAGGTCAATGTATATACTCCGGCATCCGTCGCATCTACAGACGAGACAGACGTTGACGGTTCATATGGCGATCCTTCCAGATACCACTGAAAGGATATGGCATCTGTTAAGGTTGACTGGATAGTGGTGCTTTCACCCGGACAAATGGAATCAGATCCTGCAATACTCAGTTGTACAGGCACACAGACATCTACCAGTTGGCAGATGATATCGTTACCACCGGCATTGATGGCCTTCATGCAGACCGGGTAAGTCCCGGACACAGCATAGTTGTGGGTGGGATATTGTCCTGAGCCCGCAGTACCATCGCCGAACAGCCAGATCCAGCTGGTAGGCGCCGGCGATGAGAGGTCAGTAAAAAAGGTCGTATCGCCGATGGTCTCCCAGCTGAAATCTGCCACGGGTGCTGTGGCATCGCTGATCTCTATCAGTGCACAGCTGAATGCTGATCCTGCTGCGTTGCCTGCCTGCAGACAAACAGCATGTGTACCGGCTGTTGCATAGGTATGCACCGGATCTTGTTCAGCAGAGGTGGTACCATCACCAAAATACCACAGCCAGGAATCGGGTTCATTCTCTGACAGGTCTGTGAAACTCACATCCAGGAGATCTGCTGAATAGGTGAAGTTTACCACCGGTGTGCGGATGATCTGGATATTATATATATAAGACGTATCACATTCCGGTGTATCATAGGTCAGGTAATAGGTGCCTGAACTATCTGCAATGCTGCCATCGGCCAGTGTGACATTCGCATTAATGACTGTTGTATCTATAGTAACAGTAATATCTGTACATACATCTGAGGCTTCCAAATGGATGAGCCAGGTGTCATAACTGCCATAAGTGCCGACCGACTTGTTTCCGCCAGCTGTGCTGGAGGATGGACCTACAATATATAATTCGTTATCGCTGTTTGTAGCCAGGACCGGATAATAGTCTGAGGCGGGCCCTCCATATGATTTCTGCCAGATCTCATTACCATCCATATCCAAGCGAAGGATCCAGAAATCACTGGCACCATAATTTGGCTGGGTCTTATTGCCTGAGACCCCGCTCAGAGAAACCCCGGCAATCACCAAACTACCGTCTGGCCATACCAATGTACTGGAAGGCAGATAGTCTTCCGCAGCTCCGCCATAAGTTTTATCCCAAAGCAGGTTATGGTCGGCATCAAATCGAAGTATCCAGAAGTCCTGCTGGCCCAATGAAGGGGATGTTTTCACACCTCCAATTCCGGACTGAGAATCGCCGGAAACAATGAATCCGCCATCGCTGGTATTGACCACACCAGATGCCACATCAGTTGAGGTCCAGCCATACACCCCTTGCCAGACAATATTGCCTGCAGTATCAAACTCCACCAGCCAGTAATCATCACCACCAAAAGAAGCAATTGTCTTATCTCCAGAAATACTTCCCTCAGACCATCCCGCTATCAGATAATTTCCATTGGGTCTTTCAACCAGGCTGTTATATTGAATGATATCCCACCCGTCAGACCCGGCCCGACTTTGCCAGATCTGATTTCCCATACTATCCAACTTCACCAGCCAGATATCATACCCTCCTACCGAATCAACGGTCTTGTTGCCCGATATCCCACTAAAAGTATATGATGCAATTAGAAGATCACCATCTGAAGTCACAATCATGGACTTGAACAGATCTGATTTGTCACCTCCCAAAGCAGTTTGCCATTGTATATTACCGATCGAATCGATCTTAAATACCCATACGTCATAGCTGCCGAAAGAAGGAACTGTTTTATTTCCCGACACATCTGACAAGCTGGAACACGCCACATAATAGCCTCCGTCCGGAGCTTTTCTTACTAGCATATCCAGATCACTGAAATCACCACCATACGTATGATCCCAAATGATATTGAGGTCAGTATCCAGTTTATAGATCCAGATATCATAACCACCATAGTCTTCCGTCTTATCGCCATTGATACCCGTTCCCGATTCACATGCCACCAGCAGTTGGCCGTTATCAAGTGGTAGGATCGTGTTCTCATATTCCAGATCATTCCCGCCATAATTTCGTTGAGAAAGTTCGGCAGGAACCTGCGCTTGAACAGACACGGTCCATATCAAAATGAACAGCAAAAAAGTTTTCGGGATCACATGATACCTAATCAGATTCTTCATTCTATGATCAAAGGGTTGGTCAACAAATATCCATTTTCTGTCTGCACAGAAATGGTATACCAGCCTGCCGGCAGATCAAGTGCAATGAACCCGCTGATCTGCTGACCTGTTATCAATTCAAACCGCTCCAACAAGAGTCTTCCGGTAAGGTCACGAAGGCGGATATCACAACTCTGACCGGTCTGCCCGGTAAATGAAATAAGGTAATGCACCACATCATCGGCAGGATTGGGATACAACAATAACTCAGCACCCTCAATCTCGGCCATCCGGCATCCGCTGCTCACCACTTTCTTCTTGGCTGATAATCTGGAGCAACCTTCGGCATTGGTTACTTCTACCTGGTAATTACCCGGAGTTGATGCCAGGTAAGCAAGTGCTGTTTCTCCGGGCAACAGGGTGTTATTGCGATACCACTGATAGGTATAACCGGCACCGCTGTTAGCAAAAAACACCACAGGATCATTCACACACAGATTATTACTGGCAGAGCCCAGGGTGGCACTGGCAGGTGGATTATTACTGATATAAAAAGTATCTGTTGCAGTTGCGCTGCAACCTGCTTCATTGATATAGGAATAGGTTAGTTCATAAGTACCTGCTGCCAGTGATCCGGTGTTGAGGTTTCCGCCTGATATGCCCGGTCCGCTATAGATACCTCCTGCAGGCAGACCTCCGCTCAGGGCGATCAGTCCGTCAAACTTGCAAAACTGATCATCGGGCAGGATGAGTGTAACTTCTGGTGGATCAGATAAAGCAACCGTTACAGGGTTAGTTGTACCTGTGCATCCTTCCGGATCGATGTAGGTCAGTGCGTAGCTTCCAGGTTCATCTACTTCGATCATATTATATGTGGCACCTGCAGACGGATAGGGCAATCCATCTTTTCTCCACATAAAGGCGGTGGCCTCATCCAGGTCTGAGATAATAGTGGTAGAGCCGGGAGAACAAATTGCAGAATCGCCGGAGATGGTGATGGTTACCGGAACGCAAATCTGAATGATATCACAATAGTAGGATGAGCCGTCATCATTTCCTGCCAGCAGACAAACCGCATAACTACCAGATGAAGCGTAGGCGTGAACAGGGTTTTGTTCTGATGAAGTGGTACCATCGCCGAAAAACCACAGCCAGCTGGTTGCTTCAGGCGATGACATATCAGTGAAATAGGTGGAGTCTTCAACAGTTTCAAAGGTATAATCAGCCACAGGTGCCCCGGCAGCGTTGACCTCTATCCATGCACAATCAAATGCAGTGCCAGCATCATTGGTGGCCTTCAGACACACCCCGTAGCTTCCAGCTGTTGCATAGGTATGTACAGGGTTTTGCTCGGTAGATGTGGTACCATCTCCAAAGAACCATTTCCAGCTGGTGGGGTCGTTCTCAGAGAGATCTGTGAAGGTCAATTCTGTGAGATCTGCTGCATAGGTGAAGTTGACCACAGGTGTAAAATAGAACTCCAGGTTATAGGTAATGATGCTGTCACAGCCATCGCCTGATAATACCACTACATAGGTTCCGGAGGTATCTGCCACAGTGCCATCAATAAGGGTCAATGTGGTATCGTACAATACTGAATCAATGGTGATCTCTGTATCAGAACAAATGGAATCCGGTTCGAGCTGAATGAGCCACATATCGGATGCGCCACTTAATGAAACAGTCTTATTACCTGAAATTCCCGACTGCGACATACCAGCTATGAGAATGCTGTAATCATCCAAAGAAAGGAAGGTAGCATAGTATTCGCCACCAATACCTCCATAGGTCTTTTGCCACAGGATATTCCTGGCAGAATCAATGCGCACCATCCAGTAATCAAAGCTGCCATAACTGGCTTCTGTTTTATCGCCGCTGATAAAAGACTGAGACAGGCCCAGTATTACAAAACTTCCATCAGGCCATTGTACTACATTCCCGGAAGCATTGTCTGAAGTAGCACCACCGATCGTCTTATCCCACTCAATGGAGCCATCTGAAGCACACTTGACCAGCCACATATCATCCAGGCCTCTGGAATTCTCTGTCTTGTCTCCGCTTATATCAGAATAGGATAATCCCGAAATAAGGAATCCATCATCGTCTGTGTTGATCACTATTCCTCCACCATCATAAGCACTTCCACCAACCACATTTTGCCAGACCAATGCGCCGGAAGTGTCAAACTCAATCATCCAGAAATCATTGGAACCTTTGCTGGCAAGGGTCTTATCGCCGGATATGCCGCCTGATGTGGAAGTGCATATCATATAATTTCCATTTGGCCGCTCCAATGCGGCATTACCGTACATTGCATCAACCGAACTGGTACCAGCTCCAGACTGCCAGATCTCATTGCCACCACTGTCCAGTTTCACCAGCCAGATGTCGTACGACCCATTGGTGCCCACTGTTTTGTTGCCACTAACCGGCGATGATGAATTAGAGGACAACAGCACATCGCCTGTACTGGTAGCGATCAGATCTCCTATCTCATCAGCAGCATTACCTCCCATATTTTTTTGCCATATAATATCACCCAGAGAATCGATCTTTAATATCCAGATGTCATAAGATCCATAGTTAGCACTCTCCTTTACACCAGAAATACCAGAGGTAGAGTTACATGCTATATAAAATGATCCGTCAGAGTCTGCAGCCACGTAAGGATCAAGTTCATCTGATACTCCTCCGTAGGTATTCTCCCAGAGAATATCTCCATTCTGATCCAGGCATAAAACCCAGATATCAAAACCTCCATAGACGGTACTTTTGTCGGCATATACCGGAGAATTGCTCTCCTGAACCACCAGATATCCGCCGCTGAGAGTCTGAACAATATTTACCTTTCCCTCATAGGAAGAACCCCCATATCCCTTCTGCCAGAGTATATCAGGTACCTGCGAAAAAGCAAGTTGCGAACAGATCAGGATCAAAATTGCTATTAAATATCTCATATATTATATTATTATTTATTCCTGTGTAATCATCAATGACTCAGAGTACTGTTCCCCTGTTCCGGTTTGCAATCGGATTACATACATTCCGGTTGGAAGGTCTGTATTTACTGTTTCTGAGACCATCTTGTTCTGTGCTACAGGCTGGCTTTGCCAGACCATCCGGCCCTGAGTATCCAGAATGGTAAGTAAAACCGGACCTATAAGTTCCTTTTCTGACGCATAGTACACCTGGACATTTCCGGATGAAGGGTTCGGAAATACCAGGAACTGAGCATCGGCGTCTGATGCTTCGCGACATCCACTGCTCACCACTTTGCGTTTGGCGGAAAGTCTTGAACATCCTTCAGCACTGGTCACTTCTACCTGGTAGTTACCCGGGGTTGATGCCAGGTAAGCCAGTGATGTTTCTCCCGGTAACAGGGTATTGTTGCGATACCACTGGTAGGTGTATCCGGCTCCGCTGTTGGCTAGCAGTACAACAGGTGTATTCACGCAAAGATTATTGCTGGCTGAGCCAACAGTTGCAGAAGCTGATGGATTGAGATTCACCCAGATCGTATCTGTTGCTTCTGCAGTACAGATATCTCCATATGCATAGCTGATTATATACTCGCCGGGTAGCAGCATGGCTGTATTCACATGAACTCCGTCGGTTACTCCGGGTCCGAAGTAGGTACCTCCTGCGGGCATGCCACCTGAGAGGGTGATCAGGCCATCCTGATTACACAACTGATCATTCTCCAGCTCCAGGGTTACAACAGGAAGTTCTGCATCATAGAGATTGATAACATCTGTGGTATCTGTACAGCCGGCTGCGTCGGTATAGCTCATGGTATAAGAGCCTGCGTCTATGGCCATCAGGGTGCTGGCCGTTGCACCTGCTCCTGCATATGGAAGTCCGTCTTTAAACCATTGAAAAGAGGACGCTTCTGCCAATGTAGAGTTAATAAAGATCAGTGCCCCGGGGCACAAGCTGTCGGTTCCTGCAATACTCAGTTGTACAGGCACACAGACATCTACCAGTTGGCAGATGATATCGTTACCACCGGCATTGATGGCCTTCATGCAGACCGGGTAGGTACCGGATACAGCATAGTTGTGGGTGGGATATTGTCCTGAGCCCGCAGTACCATCGCCGAACAGCCAGATCCAGCTGGTAGGCGCCGGTGCAGAAAGGTCTGTGAAGTAGGTCGTATCGCCGATGGTCTCCCAGCTGAAATCGGCAACGGGTGCTGTGGCATCGCTGATCTCTATCAGTGCACAGCTGAATGCTGATCCTGCTGCGTTGCCTGCCTGCAGACAAACAGCATGTGTACCGGCTGTTGCATAGGTATGCACCGGATCTTGTTCTGCAGAGGTGGTACCATCACCAAAATACCACAGCCAGGAATCGGGTTCATTCTCTGACAGGTCCGTAAAACTCACCTCCAGGAGATCTGCTGAATAGGTGAAGTTTACCACTGGTGTGCGGATGATCTGAATATTATAGGTGTAGGTGATGGTGCAACCGCTTTCATCCACCATGACCACCCAGGTGCCTGTACTATCTGCGATACCGCCATCGGCAAGCGTAAGGTTCTCATTATAGAGGATGGTATCAATTGTTATATCTGATATGGGGCAAACATCAGAAGCTTCCAGTTCCACCAACCATATATCCTGTAAACCTGCCGAAGCCACTGTCTTATTCCCCTCCAGACCTGAGCCGGATGTGCCGGTAATGAGCAGGCCGAAATCATTTGTAGATACAAGGTCATACAAGTAATCAGAAGAAGATCCGCCAAAAGATTGCTGCCAGATGATCGCACCGGTCTCATCCGTTCTTATTACCCAATAGTCAGAACTGCCTATGTACGGTGCCGTTTTATTTCCGCCCGGCAAACTGGTACTGTATCCGCCAATTACGATCGATTGATCAGGCCATTCCAGTAATGCAAAGGGACCGTAATCACTGCTGCCTCCGCCGTATGTCTTATCCCAGTCCAGAAGGCGGTCTGCACCAAATTTCAGCACCCAGAAGTCAACAGATCCATAGCTGCCCTCTGATTTATCGCCACCCATTGATGACCCTGAATAACCGCCAACCACGAAACCGCCGTCAAGTGTAGAAATGATCGTATTAGGAATATCAGAACCGGTCCACCCAAGATCATCCTGCCACACGATAACTCCATTTGTGTCAAACTCCAGGATCCAGTAATCATAATCGCCGTAACCTGAAACTGTCTTATCACCGGTAAACCCGGCATTGGAATAGGCTGCCATCAGGTAATTTCCGTCTGGTCTTTCAGCCCATGCACTGAAACCACAACCTTCGGTAAAAACGGTACCTGCCCTGGATTGCCACATGATATTGCCTGAGTCATCCAGTTTTACTATCCAGATGTCACTACCACCCATACTGGCAACTGATTTTGTTCCGCTTATCCCGGAATTTGAGATGATGCCAAGTACCACCTGATCGGTACTGGTGTGGAGAACAGAACCCATGGACTCCGTGTTTGATCCTCCTAACCCCTGCTGCCACACCAAAGAACCAAGGCTGTCTATCTTAAAGACCCAGATATCTGTAGAGCCATAGTTCACGACGGTCTTCGATCCTCCGAGGCCTGACGACGACTCACACGCTATGATAAACCCACCGTCGCCTGCTTGAACGATACGCGGGTTATATTCGTTATTCCCACCGCCGTAGCAATGATCCCACACAATATTTCTTTCAGCATCCATGCGCAAGACCCATACATCATAGGAGCCAATGGCTTCAGATTTGATCCCTCCAACCGGAGAGTTGGACTCACAAACCATGATCAATCCGCCATCATCAAGGGCCAGAATATTGCCATCTGCCTCTGAAAGAGTGCCCCCCATGGCAAACTGAAATACATCATCGGGTACCTGGGCTATCGCATTTGTTGCTAAAATCATCAACAGCCCGCATAAGGAGTTACGCATGTGTGCTAGGTCTAATCTGTTAAAATTAAGCAATCCGCCATTAGAACTGACTTGTAACACATGATACAGGATAACTGCTGGAAACCATCTGACAATTGTCTTGCAGAAAACCTGGATCGGCTGATTTTGATATTCGGTTAATGATTGTTTAACTTTCGGAAAGAAATACAGACCCTGCTGCAGAGTGGCCATCCTCAAACCCCAATCCTATGGTCAGACAATTACTCCGCACTTTCTTGTTGGTTATACTCTCCTCCCCGACTTTGTTTTCGCAGGAGGTGATGATGGCGTGGACGCCCAACCTGACTGATTTCCCGTCACACCGGGTCACTGATCAGCATGCGTTGCAGCAATTATCCTCTCTTGAGGACCATCCTGAATATGGCATATTGCCTTATCAGTCGCCATGTGAATCATGTGCAGAGGTCATTGAAAAAAGAACTCCTGATTCCAGATACTTTATCAGCACCATAGATCCGAATGAGATCTACTCACAACAATTTGCAGGCACCTCTGCATTTCATGACCCGAATGGTTTTCTTCGTTCCCTCGATCCTCGATTATATCCAGCCGGCGATGGCCTGTACCGAAGCACCTGGCAATACACCCCGTCATTTCTGGATATTCCCAATAAACAAACGGGAATGGAATCTCCATCAGGAAACTTGCTTTTTAATCGCGATCTGGAACTGATACACAGGCGTGCTGATGGCACAGAAGAAATGCTTGGGCTGGCTGACTGGTCGCAGTACACAGTTGGTGAGAATGGAATTAAAGTGACCGATATCTGGCCAGGCATTGACCTTATTATTGCTTTTCAGCTGGAGACTGTCAAAAGCAACTTTGAGATCAGGATCAACCCGGGTCTTACAGGCGGGCAACTGATCATTCGCGACCATTTAGATCTGCCTGCTGGTTATAGCATTGAACCTGATGAAGGCCAATGGACAGACACACAATCCTGGCGGGGAAACCTGCTGATCTCTGCCCATGGTACCCGGACGGTCAACTGGACCATCGATCCTGCCTATACCTATGATGCCTCCGGTACCCGCGATGGCCAGCTCGTTTGCAATTATGAACTATCTTCTGATAATGCCTTATCTGTGATCATTCCCATTCATTGGATGAATGACCCTTCTCTGATCTATCCGCTAACAATAGATCCACTGGTAACCAGCTCGGCCACCTACTCGTCCGGATCCATGGAATTTCGTTTCAATGGAGAATGGTGTGGTATGACCACCAACAATTGTATTTACAGTCTGACGGTTACCAAGCCGGCCAACTGTACAATTACCGGAGCCACTTTCGCAGCAGAATACCGTTCTGTAGTGGGTGCAGGCGGATGCGGTGCATGCTGGATGTCTGACGCAGGATTCTACATGGAAGGGCCCTGCGGCAGATCTCCCATTTCGCCCTTTTTCTGGAGTTGCAATCTGGCATCAACAGGCACCTGTTCAGCCTCAGGCTACGCTATGGATGAAACCGTTGACTGTCTGACCCCTGAATGCAATGGCACCGTTACATTTGACATCTTTAACAGCTATTGCTACTGCGCTGCCAATGGAACAGATTGCACCGGAACGCTACCCTGCCAGCGCATGAACAACAACACCTGGAGCATCACTCTGAAAGGTCATAACCTGGAAACATTGGGAGATGCAGCAGATGGCAGCGGCTCTCTGTCAGTAGGACCTGATTGCTGCATCACCACAGTACTGGATCCCACACCCGACTATGGAGTGCCTCCTTATACATACGTTTGGACTGATGGTTCAACCAGTTCAGATACAACAGTATTTTCCTGCGGAGACGGCGTTTGGGTTTATACCTGCGATGTTACTGACGCATGCGGTATTACAAGAACTGCCACATTCACTATGACGGTTGATGATTGTGGTGTCCTCCCAATAGAACTTGTTCAATTCAGTGCCGTGCCGGTGGGTCAAAAGGTGTTGATCAGCTGGAAGACGGAAAGCGAATGGAATAACCTTTCTTATCTGGTTGAACATTCGGCCGATGGTTTTACCTTCCACTCCATTGGTGAGATTGCCGGTGCCGGTAACTCTGCAGAATCCAGGCAATATGAGCTCTTTGATGAGAATCCGGTGGTGGGTACCAATTACTATCGGCTGACCACTATAGATACTAAAGGCGAATCAAATGTAAGCGGTCTGACCGATGTGCTTATTGCAGACAACAAAAACTTCCAGTTCTTTCCAAACCCGTTTTACTCTTCGTTCACATTGGTCTTACCTGAATCAGCAACGGTATGCATTACAAGCAGCAGCGGACAAGTTGTATGGAAGAGCGTTTCTGAAAAAGGGCAGTATTTCATTGACGGATCAGCATGGCCGGATGGGTTGTACCAAATATCTTATTACGGACAGGAAAACCTGGTTCAGACGATCTTCAAGTCGGGCAATTGACCTTGTTCCGCTTTTGTGCATTTGATGAACAGAAAATCGGGTCACTGACTATTGACTTGCGTGCACTCTTGCAGTATGTTTGGAATACCTGAATGATCAGAGGGCAGAACCGCAAGGTAGCCCACCAACCGAAAGGAAGGCAGTTCCGGACGAAAGAAAGGAATGCTGACGAAGTTCAGATGCAGGTAGTTTGTTCACGGACAAAGCATCTGCGAAAGCGGGTTCGGACTGCACGTTCGGGTCCGCTTTCTTCGTTTGTTAGAATGAGTATCAGGTACCTGAAAGGCGCCTGCCTGCCGTTAGGCAGGGAATGCGGAATGGAAAAAGTAACAGTGTGCCAGGAGACACAACGGATCTTCTAACTTGCCTGTCCAATATTCAACTACTCACTGCTCACCCCCCCAAAAAAAAGAGTCGCCCGTGGGCGACTCTTTAAAAATCGGATTTTCTGGTCTTAGTTAAAGATGTAACGAACTCCCAGCTGCATTCTCCAGCGACTGGTCAGGTCATTCAGTCCCCAGATGTCATTCTTCGGTTCTACGAAACTGAAGGTAGGAGTACCGCCACTTTCGCCATCCTGCCATCCTTCAAAGCGAATCAGACTGTAGTTGTCGTTCACCAGGAAGTAGTCATTACCCCAGCGGGCGTTCAGCAGGTTTCCGAAGTTCAGAATATCCAGTGACAACTGAAGGGTGTTCAGGTTGTCTCCTGTTTTTATCTGAATATCCTGCACAACTTTCAGGTCAAACATGTTTTCGAACGGAGTGCGGTCTCCATTTCGCTCAGCATAGTTACCACGACGGCTGTTCAGGTATTCATCATTACTGATGTAGGCATCCAGTGCATCCCACTGTTCTTCCACAGTTCCGGCTGCATCAGTTTGTACCAGCACGATATCGTTCTGGCTTCCCGGAACAAAGATCAGATCAGCTACGCCACTGTCATCTCCCTGTACAGACAGGTTATATACGTATGAGAACGGACGACCACTTTGTCCATTGTAATACAAGGCAAGTGTGGTAGCCAGATTATCTGTGTATTCAAACCTCTTGCTGATGAAACCCACCACACGGTGACCCATAGAGAAATCAGAACGAGTCAGAGCGAGATCATTCCGACCATTTACATTCTCCATGAACCTCCACTGTGAAGAGTTCTGAGAAGATGTACCATCATTGATGGCATAGGCATCGCCATAAGACCATGCCACACTGGCAGTAAAGTTGCGGTTAAAGTTCTTCTGCAGCTGGGCAGTGAAAGTGTAACCTGAGCCTTCATTGGTGTTATCACCCAGAATGATCCTGCTGTACTGGCTTTCTATCTTAGTGCTGGGCCAGTATGGGCGGTTATCAGTTCCGGTCAGATTACCATCCGGCATAGCCTGGTTTACATTGTAATAGACCACATTGTTCAGGGTCTTGGTATAGATGAATTCTACTGTACCATACAGATCCCATGGCAGCTTCTTGTCAACTCCAACAGAGCCACGAAGAACCTGCGGGAATTTGAAGTCTTCCACAAAAAGATCCAGCTGACCCTGCGGTACAGCATCAGTGCCGCCAAAGTCAGCAAGGGTGTACTGTGTATATGGATCAGGATTGAAAGTGAATTCAGGAAGCTCAGATTCAATTGCTGCGGTGTTCTTGAACAGACCACCTACAATCACACCACTGTTGGTATAGGCTCCGGCAGGCCAAACCCAGGGAATACGGCTTGTAAATATGCCAATACCACCACGGATCTGGAAGGTCTGGTCGCCCATTACATCATAGTTGAATCCAACCCTTGGGCTGAACAGCAGGCTGGCACCTGGCATCTGTCCTGCCTGCGCACCACCCAGGTCATAACCTTCTGCTTCGATATTGGCAGCAGCTGTATCATTGAAGTAGGTGTCAACAAAAGGATCGGTCATGTAAACCGGCAGATCAAAACGAATACCTGCAGTTACAGACAGTTTCTCGCTGGCCTGGTACTTGTCCTGACCATATACTGCCAGCTGCATGGCATTGAAATCTGCAGCAGCAGCAGAACCATCACCCACTACATCGTCCACGAGTGAATAGCTCACTGCATAGTCGTTCGGTGTGGCATCATCATAGAAGTCCTGCAGACTCAGGTAGTCATAAGAACCAAATGCCTGACGAATGAACAGGTTGTAGATGTGATAGAATTCGTTATGTGTACCTATTGTAAAGGTGTGCTGACCTTTATACAACTTCAGGTTATCAGTAATGGTAAAAATGCTCTGGGTAAGCTGGTTACCGGTGGAGAATTCTTCAGAACCAAAAAAGATATTGGCAGAACCATCACGGATCTGAACTCTGGGAAAGTCTGCACCCATGGCATCCCTGTCGTCGTTCACATTGGTATAACCAATGATCAGGTTGTTCGACATGGTATTGCTGAAGAGTGAGTTCAGTTCCAGAGCAGAACTGTTGGTGGTGCTGGGGAAATAGATACCGCCATTCTCAAAGTTGATGGTAGTGGGAGTAGAAGCAGCCGGTGAGGTAGAAACTCCTTTCACATAGCTGTGGCGGATACTCAGTTTATGCTTATCACTCAGGTTCCAGTCTATCTTGGCCAGTACCTTGTCTGAAGTGAGCAATCTGGTGTTATTCAGAAAACCACCTGCATCATAGCCGTAAACAGATGACAGATAATTCTGTAAACCTGTAATGTCGCTTTCTTCCAGATCACCCAGATAATTATCGAATACAAAAGGCTGCGGGGTCTCTTCACGCTGCAACTCAGCATTTACGAAGAAGAAAGCCTTGTCTTTGATGATAGGGCCTCCTACCCGGATACCCATAATGTTGGATGTATAATCAGGTACAGCGGTACGCAGCGTATCGAGTGCCTCATCATCCAGTGCAAGCGTATCCTGCGGGTCAAAAACGTAAGGGTTGGTGCGGCCTGTAAAATTCTGGTTCCTGGTATAGAAATACACTGAACCTTCATACTGATTGGTGCCGGAACGTGTTACAGCGTTGATACCACCACCGGCAAAACCTCCCAGGGTCACATCATAAGGTGCAACAGATATCTGGAACTGCTCTATCGCATCCAGGGCAATGGGCGAAATACCCGTCTGGCCACCGTTGGTACCGGAAGCTGCCAGACCAAACACATCATTGTTCACCGCTCCATCAATGAAGATGGCATTGAAACGGTTGTTGGTGTTGGCGATGTTGATGCCTTCTCCGTTCACACTGGCCTGCGGGGTCAGCTTGGCGAAATCGGCAATGTCACGCTGAATGGTGGGTACCGTGTTAATGGCAACCTCATCCACCACGGTTTTGGCACCGGTGCGGTCAGCGTTGATCACATCAGAGCCGGCATTGATCTCCACAGCCTGAAGGGTCACGCCTGATTCTTTCATGTCGGCAGCGAGATAGAGGTCCTGACCGAGGTTGATGTTCAACCCGTTCTGTACATAGTTCTCATAACCGATAAAAGAAATGGTCACCGTGTAAGGGCCGCCTTGGGAAGGTTAAAGCGTCCGTCTTCACGGGTTACGGTACCATAAGAAGTGCCTGTCGGGGTGTGCACCGCCACAACGTTGGCGCCGGGCAGCGTTTCTCCGTCAGAACCCTTCACCAGACCGTTCATAGAGCCGGTGGTCACACCCTGTCCGAACGCAGTCGAACAGACCATGGTCAACACCAGCATCAGATAGGTGAAACGTACTTTCATAGTCATTTGTTTTAGGTTGGAAATTCGTTGCTAAGGTAGAGCTACCTCGTTAACAAATCGTTAACACAAGGACAAATGAACATGTGGAAAAAGTGAATTATCCACCCAATATGCACCTCTCTTAATTATTCAACAGAAAATCGGCCATATGGTGCTGTAAGAGCAGGTGAAAATGATGCACCCCTGTTTCCATTGCCGGAGAAAACCTGCCATCTCTGTAGAGCCTGGAGGTCAGCCCGCGGTGCACGCTCTCCACTACTTCTTCATCTTCCATTTCAACGGCATGTAAACCGGAACCTGCACCCTGATCCAGCATTTCGGGTCTGGCCACATAGGTCAGAAAACGCACCCTGGTCTGTCCAATATCAATGGGTTCAACAATATTCACAGAGATGCCCCATGGATATACATTGACCATCCAGTTCGGGAAGAACCAATAGTAGTAAGCCGCAACCTGCTTTCCCTGATCCGGATGTCCGGCAGGAAGGTCAAAACAAGGTTCTCCTTCTTTCCCGATACCTATTTGTAAGGTACCACTATCAAACAGGTGGGTCTCATACTGACCGTAATCGATCACCTTGTTCAGGGCCTGATGAACATAGGGAATATGAAATCCTTCCAGGTAGTTATCGCAATAAAGGGCCCAGTGTGCTTTTACATGAAATACGCTGGAACGTTCTTCGCTGTACTGAAGATCATGGAATGGAAAAAACCCCAGTCTTTCATCCAGCACATCTATTATGGTGTGCGCCGATGATCCTTCAGAAATCCGACACAGAAAGAAACCTTTCCAGTTTACAAATGAAGGTCTGGCAAGGTCATCTTCCCTGCGGGGAAAATCTGCCGCGTCTTCAAACTCCGGCATACTGCGGAAGCAACCATTTGCATCAAACAACCTGCCGTGGTACCTGCATCTTATGGGCGCCGATGGTCGCTCTTTCTCCACCAGGATGAATCCCCGATGTGTACAGACATTGCTGCTAACAAATGGCTCTGCTCCGGTATGCAGAATGAGTGGTTCATTCAGCGAGCCGGGCAACAACACAAATGGTATCTGGTACCCTTCAGTCCATTGAGAGCGGTGACCGATCAACTGCCAGCTGTTGGCGAAGACCACATCCAAAGACTGCCGGTACAAAGCTTCATTCCGGTAAAAACTTCCCGGCAAGGTAGATGAGGATCTGATATCTTCTTTCAGTGGCATGTGGCGAAGTTCGGAAATCGTTGTGCGTTTTGCGTTATTCGTTTTGCGTTATTCGTTTTGCGTTATTCGTTATTCGTTGTGCGTTATTCGTTTTGCGTTGTGCGTTATTCGTTATTCGTTTTGCGTTATGGGTTGTTGGTTATTAGTTTTTGGTTATTAGTAATTGGTTGTTTGTTGTTGGACGATGGTCCTTATTTAACCTGTGGTCTTTTTATTATAGCCAATCCCGATAGCTATCGGGACCAACCGCCAACCGCCAACCGCCAACCGCCAACTACTGACTGCTGACTGCTGACTATTTTCTCAACAACTCAGGTTCTGCTTCAAACAACTGATGCTTCTCTACAGAAAAACCGGTGGTGACATGCTGATACCTGCTGGCATAATTCTTTATGAATCCATCTATGACCGAAACTGAAGCCCGCACCTGCAGCAGGCTGCCGTTGCTCAATCCGATATGCAAGGCAGATGCCCCCCAGACATCAATTCCAAATGGCATCAGATCCCAACCTGCCCGATAGAGCCAGACTATCCGGTCTGCTTCTTCACCGAGCATAACAGGCAGAAGGGTGCGCAACATTCGTCGGTTGCCCAGTAATCCCAGGTAACTGTACACAGCACAAAACAACAGCAATGCCATCATGGCAAGCAGAAAAATCTGAGAGTATGTTCCGCAGATACCATACCAGGCGGCCGTTGCAGCAGCACCTATCAGCAGCAAAGGCAATATCATTTGCCTGCGGTTATATACCAGTGCATCTTGCTGCAGGCGTTCCATCCATGCTTCCAGATCCCGGTCATAAGTGGCCATGATGGCAAGTTCGAGTATTTTTTCCTGCATTCATAACTCCTTTTATCTTTGTTAGAGGCAGCTCATCATACTTATGGATCCAATTGTAACCGTTCTGCTTATAGTAGGGTTTACGGTGGTCATGTTCATCTGGGAGAAAGTCCCGATAGACGTGACCTCTCTCATCGTCATGGCCCTGCTGATCCTCAGTGGCTCGGTCACCATGAAAGAGGGCATCAGCGGTTTCAGCAACGAGGCGGTCATCACCATTCTTTTCCTCTACTTATTAGGGGCCGGATTGGAAAAAACCGGTGCTGTCAATGTCATCGGGCGGTACATGCTGCGTTTTGCCGGCAGAGGAAAACGCCGCGGGTTGCTGGCCATCATGGTGGTAAGCGGTTTGCTGAGTGGGCTGCTCAATAACACAGCAGTGGTCATGATCTTTATTCCGGTGGTATTTCGTATTGCCAGATTTTCCAAAGAAAGCCCGTCCAAACTACTCATGCCACTGTCTTTTGCATCCATAGCAGGAGGCACCCTCACCCTTATCGGCACTTCCACAAATATCCTGGTAAGTGGCATTTCTGAAGACGCAGGCTACGGCCGCTTCGGCATGTTTGAGTTTACCATGATAGGTGGATTTCTGTTCGTCAGTTTCCTGTTGTACATGTTCTTCTTTGGCGTAAGGCTCATTCCACGCAGGCGCTCCACAGATAGTCTGGCCGATAGTTATGATCTGAAGGATTTCATTACAGAAGTGGTCATCACTCCTGATTCACCTTTGGTGGGGAAAAGACTGTACAACAGTTCCTTGACCACCGACCTTGAACTGGACATCATCGAGATCAAGGACCGGAAAGGCATTACCTGGCTGCCCGATGATTATGAGATCCTGGAAGCCAATGATGTGCTGATCGTGCGGGGAAGCATCGATGACATCATGCTGCTCAAGACATTGCCGGGTATTCAGTTCAGCAAATCTTTCGAACTGGAAGATGAAGACCTGCGGTCGAATGAAACAACACTGATAGAAGTAGTGGTTGGACCCAACTCTTCGGTGGCCCGTTCTACGGTCGATGAAATTGACTTCCGCGATCTGTATGATGCCATCCCTCTGGCCATCAGAAGAAGAGGTGAACTGCTGGGCGGCCGATTGGGAGAAACAGAACTGCGTTTTGGCGATGATCTGCTGATCGAAGTGAGAAAGGAAGCCTATCAGTCATTGCTTCGTTCCGGCGACTTCATCTTCACCCAGGAGCTTGAAAAAACAGACTACGATGAAAAGAAGGTGTCTATGGCTCTGGCCATTGTGGCAGGTGTCATACTGCTGGCCGCTTTTAATGTCCTGCATATTCTGGAGGGTGCTCTCATCGGTACCATTCTGATGTTCATACTAAAGATCATCAGCATCCGTGAAGCATACCGTGATGTGGACTGGCGCATCATTTTCCTGCTGGCTTCACTCATTCCCCTTGGTATTGCAATTGAAAATTCCGGTGCCGCCGATCTGCTGGCCAACTACCTCAATCACCAGGTATCACGTTTCGGGCCGCTCGTTATCATCTCCAGTCTTTTTGCCATCACCACACTGGTTACCAGTTTCATGTCAAACGGAGCCACAGCCGTGTTGCTTTCTCCCATTGCCATCAGCCTGGCAGAGCAAATGGGGATCGATCCCAGACCGCTTCTGCTCACCGTCATGTTCGCTGCTTCCACCTGCTACCTCACACCATTAGGCTACCAGACCAATATCATGATCTATGGCCCCGGCAACTATCAGTTCAAGGATTTTATGAAGGTAGGTGGTGTACTTACTGCCATCACCATGATATTGGTTACTTTCCTGATATACTTCTTTTACTTTTGATCTGATGTCCAGACTTTTCTATTTGGGTCCGGAAGGTAGCTTCCATCATGAAATGGCATTGTCACTGTCTGAATACAACTCAGAAGTCATTGCTTCAAGCGATGCAGAACAGGTCTGTAAACTGGTTGCATCTGATATTCAAGCCTATGGTTTGCTGGCTATAGAGAATAAGCTGGCAGGGGCAGTAAATACACATCTAAGGTATATGCTGGAGTCTGGCTGCCATATAAAGGGGCAGTACTGGCTGCCTGTTCACCACCACCTGCTGGCTTTACCCGGTATTAATATGGAAGATATAGAAGTGGTAAGCAGTCACCCGATGGCCTTCAACCAAAGCCGGAGATTTCTGTCAGACAAGCCCTGGAAACTAAGGGAAACCAGTTCCACATCTGCTGCTGCCAGAGAACTGCTGGATGGCCTCCCCGGTGCAGCAGCCATTGCTTCGAAAGCAGCTATGAAAACGTATGGCCTGAACTGTATCCGTAACAATGTGGAAGATCCGGGAGACAACGCTACCCGCTTCGTTTTATTGCAATCGTCACAAAAAAATGACACAGATACAACCGATCTGCATGAAATGGCGTCTTTCTACACACCAGCTTCTGCTATCCCCCATATGTTGGCAGAAGCCGGCAGTTTAAGCGTCCGGTTAGTACACGGGTGGGATGTTCCCCAACACGACCTGATATATACCGAATGGATCGCTGAAACAAGCTGGCCTGAAGACCTGACACACACATTTATTTCCCGGCAAGCAGTATTTGCCGGGAAATATGGTCATGCAGAAATTGGCAATATAAATTAGGATTTAGTAGTTTGTTGTCTATTTTTGCTTCGCATTTGATAACAACTTGAACAATCGCTTAACATTTTATTAATCCCATGAATAAGGAACTGAACATTAAACCTGTTAAAGACTGGGGCTTCAACTTCCGCAGGCCGCTTACCATTGCCGGGCCTTGCAGCGCAGAGACCGAAGAACAGGTACATGAAACAGCTAAAAGATTATCCAAATATCCTGTTGACGTGCTTCGGGCAGGTATCTGGAAACCACGCACCCGCCCCAACAGCTTTGAAGGAGTTGGCTCAGTGGGATTAAAATGGCTGAAAGACGCCGGATTTGACAACAATCTGCCTGTTGCTGTAGAAGTGGCCAACGTAAAGCATGTGTATGAAGCGCTTCGTGCCGGTATCGATATTCTGTGGATCGGCGCCAGAACCACTGTTAATCCATTTGCAGTGCAGGAGATCTGCGATGCATTACAAGGAGTGGATATTCCCGTTCTGGTGAAGAATCCCATCAATCCGGATATGGAATTATGGATAGGTGCTTTTGAGAGACTGAACCGGGCCGGTATTACCAAAATGGCTGCCATTCACCGCGGATTCAGCACCCATGAAAAAACCAAGTACCGCAACATTCCCAGGTGGAACATTCCTATTGAACTGAAGCGTCGCTATCCCGATCTCAATGTCATCTGCGACCCAAGTCATATCTGCGGTAACCGTGAGTTACTGAGAGAGGTGGCACAGACCGCCCTCGACATCGGCTTTGATGGTATCCACCTGGAAAGCCACATCAATCCGGATAAAGCACTGAGTGATGCCAAGCAACAGGTCACTCCGGAAGTGTTTGGTGAGATCATCGAGAGCCTGGTAGTTCGTGAGAACATAGACCAGCACCTGGAGATGGAAGACCAGCTGGACAACCTGCGTGCGCAGATAGACAGTATGGACAAATATCTGCTTGAATTACTGAGTCAGAGAATGGATATCGTTCGCGAGATTGGTTACTACAAACTGGCCAACAACCTGGCCATCGTACAACCGAGCAGATGGAATGAGATCATCGAAACAAGACGCGATATGTGTGACAGAAAGAACCTGACCGATAAGTTCGTGGCAGAACTCTTTCATGCCATTCACAAAGAATCCATTCACCACCAGACCAATGTTATGAAGCAGGCCGAGCAGGATATGGAAAAGGCCTCTTCAGATGGTGAAAAGAAATAGGATGATCACAGATCATGCTTAGGTCGGGCCCCGGAATTCCGGGGCCTTTTTTTATCCCTCACTACTCACTACCCACTACTCACTACCCACTACTCACTACTCAATACCCAATACCCAATACCCAATACCAACTAATACACCTCTACTTCATACGGCAGTTCCATTCGCATGATCGGGTGTTGCAGATAATCCTGTACCTGCAGGTAGGGTTCAAAGAGATCGCCCAGTTTTTCCTGCCAGACTGCAGCTTCCACCTGTTCATTGGCGAGACTGTTGAATAACTCTTCCCACAACTCCTGCTTCTGCTCGGGGTACTCGTGTATTCTGTAGGTATCCAGTTCTGCCAGATCTGCCGCAGCCTGAATGGCATCATCCTTACTGCCAAGCGCATCCACAAGGCCCAGATTCAGGGCAGTTGTTCCCAGCCAGATCCTGCCTTTTGCCAGATCCTCCACGGCATTCATATCCATATTTCTGCCGTTGGCTACCAGGCGTTTGAAATTGATATAAGCACTGTCAATACCCTCTTGCAGCTTGACCGCTTCTGCATCTGAGACCGGTCGGCTGATGGTAGGAAAATCAGAGAACTTTCCTGTTAACAGGGTATCGCTGGTCATGCCGAGTTTGTCTTCGCGGAACCCGGAAATATCAGGTAATATCATGAATACGCCGATGCTGCCTGTGAGGGTGTTGGGCTGGGCAAATACTTTATCGGCACTACAGGCGATCATGTATCCTCCGCTGGCAGCATAGTCGCCCATGCTGACCACAACAGGTTTGACCGCTCTCAGGGCTTCTATCTCCCGCCAGATCACCTCACTTGCTACTGCCGACCCTCCGCCGGAATTGATGCGCAGTACCACTGCTTTGATCTCATCGTCCTGACGCAGGTCGCTCAGGATCTTCCGGTAGCTTACTGAACCGATAGAACCGTTCTGTCCGCTACCATCCACAATATCGCCTTCCATATAGACCACTGCTATCTGGTTCTCCCAGTTGCCGCTTTGTTTGGGGATGCTCTCCACATAATCGGCCACCGAAACCAGTTCAGCATCTTCTTCCAGTTCTAATCTTTCCTGCAGCATACTGCGCAGCTGATCATCGTACAGCAGGCTGTCCACCAGTCCGGTACGCACGGTCTGCACGGGTAACCAGGCCATCAGTTCATTGGCAACGGAGCGAAGGGAATCTTCTGGCATCTTTCTGGACACGCTGATATCGGCCAGTATCTGGTCATAGAGTCCGCCCACATACTCCCGCAGCTGTTCCCGGTTCTGGTCGCTCATCTTATCCAGGCGGAGCGGCTCCGTAGCACTTTTGAATTCACCCGCCCAGAATACCTGGGTGCGGATTCCGAGTTTGTCCAGGGTTCCTTTGATAAAGGTGAGTCTGGCAGCCAGGCCTTTGAATTCCAGCACACCGGCCGGGTTGAGATAGACCTCATCAGCCACAGAGCCCAGGTAATAGGACGACTGGTTCACCACCTCTCCGTAGGCGATGACCGGCTTGTCACTATTTATGCGGAAAGCCTGCAGGGCATTTCTGATCTCCTGAAGGGTGGCATAGGGGTTCACATTGTAGCCCATTTGCAACCAGATGGCTTCAATGTTGGGGTCATCAGCAGCCGCCTCAATGGACCGCAGGATATCATTGAGTCCGGCGCCCTCGTCAGCACTGAAAATGCTTGCAGAGGGGAAGGGAATGTGGAAAGAGGTCTGTTCCGGGATGGGATAGTTAAGGTCCAGATACAGGATGGAATGGGGTTCTACAGCAACCGCTTTTTTCTCCAGACCACTGGTAACCGCTGCTACCATGCCCAGTACGATAAAGAACATCAGCAGGCTGAAGACCACCAGGGCAAGCAGGGTGGCAAAAAAAGACTTCCAGAAAGTATTCATGTCAGTGATTTGTCAGTTCTGTTACAATAAACAACCTGTTTTTTCATTAGGTTTGTATCATTGTAATCTCAGTAAATAGACCGTGCAACACACAGGCTGGTTACTCCTCGGAACAAATTTAGGCAAGCGCCTGGAAAACCTGCAGGCTGCCACCGGAGCGATACGCACTTTCCTCGGATCGGTAGAAGTACAATCTCATATTTACGAAACAGCTGCCTGGGGCAAGACGCATCAGCCCGCTTATTACAATCAGGCCATTCGCATCAGCACTCCCTGCACCGCACTGGAAACGCTGCACCATATCAAGCAGATAGAATTCCTGCTGGGACGGAAGCACGATGAGAAGTGGTCGCCCAGGGTCATAGACATAGACATCCTGTTCTTCGACGATATTTCCATTACCTCTCCGCTGCTCACGATACCACATGCACTCCTTCACGAGCGCCGTTTCGCTCTGGAGCCACTGCATGAGATCGCACCTGAACTGGTGCACCCTACCCTGGATCTAAGCGTTACCCAGATGCTGGCACTTTGCAAAGACAATTCAGAGGTGAAGCTTCTGGAAGAATTGCACTGGGAATTCTGAGTTATCCCTTCGTCATGTAGTTTTGCGGCATGGCGCATCCAATCATCACGGTAGAAGGCAATATCGGATCGGGCAAGACCTCTTTATCTGAACGTCTGGCCAAAGACCTGAATGCCACTTTGATCCTGGAAACGTTTGCCGACAATCCCTTCCTGCAAAAATTCTTTGTTCGTCAGCAGGACTATGCCCTGGGCATGGAGATGTTCTTCATGGCAGAGCGCTATGAACAGATCAAGGATGCCGTGCCAGACTGGGACCAACTCCAGCAGCCGGTGGTGATAGACTATCTGTTCACCAAGTCTCTGCTCTATGCGCAGGCCAACCTGGATGAGGATGAATTTCATGTGTTCGGAAAGATCTTCGATATCCTGAATCCGAAACTACCTACCCCTGATCTCATCATTTACCTGCATTCCAACCTGGACCGGCTGGTTGCCAATATCCACCAGCGGGGAAGGGAGTTTGAGCTCACTGTTAAGAAGGATTACCTCCAAAAGATCGAAGGACAGTACATGCGTTACTTCGAACAACAACCTGATTGTCCTGTCCTGTTGCTCGACGTAAGCCAGGCCGACTTCGTCAAGCAGGAGATACACTATCGCCAGATCCATGCGCTCATGGACAGGCAACACCAATCTGGTATTCATCGTTACACCATCAAATAACACACCAATGAAAAAACTGATCTTCGCCCCTGCCCTGTTTCTGCTGATGAGTTTCTCCTCTCCGCAGCCTCCTGCCAAACCTGCTACCATCATCATCTCTTATGAGTTCAAAGGGATCGAAGAAGGCTATGATCACCAGACGAAATCTGTGGTCAAGGTAGATGGTAAAGACGTACTTACCACCGAGGTACACAAGCAAAGCCAACCCATGAAATGTTCAGTAGAGGTAGCCCCGGGTGAACACGACATTCGCATAGACACCTGGAGCATGTGGGAAGGTAACTGGGAATTGCATACCGTAGAAAACGGCTACAGCATCGACTGCAACTACGCATTCCACGACACCTACAAGAAGAAGAAGACCTACAAGTATCATGTCGTGTACGATCTGGACAAGGGTACGTATCTTGGTGAATGAAGTTTTTTGCTGGTACCCTCCTGGCGATGGTGTGGCTGATCCCATCGCAGGCACAGATCACTCAATACAGCCAGGATAACAGAACTCCGGAATATGCGGAGGTCATTTCTTATTACAAAAGTGTTGCTGCTTCTTCGTCACTGGCAGATATACAGGAAGTTGGAATGACCGATGCAGGCTACCCGTTGCACACGGTCATACTGGATGCCGATGGCGATTTCGATCCCGGAATATCCAGGACGAAAAACAAGACCATTCTGCTCATCAACAACGGTATTCACCCGGGTGAACCCGATGGTATCGATGCCTGTATCCAGCTGGTCGATAACTGGGTGAGCGGAAAGCAACCCTTTCCCGACAATGTGGTGGTGGTCATCATTCCGGTGTATAATATCGGTGGGGCCCTGAACCGAAGCAGTCATTCCCGTGCCAACCAGAATGGTCCGCAGGAATATGGTTTCCGGGGAAATGCCCGCAACTACGACCTCAACCGCGACTTCATCAAGCAGGATACCCGGAATGCCCGGTCGTTCGCAGCCATCTTTCAGCACTGGCACCCGGATATCTTCATCGACACCCATGTGAGCAATGGCGCCGACTACCAGCATGTCATGACCCTGGTGCCCACCCAGCACGATAAGCTCATGACCCCTCTTGGTACTTTTTTAACGGATGAGGTATCGCCATACTTATATGATGCCATGGAGGAGGCCGGTTTCCCGATGTGCCCGTATGTCAACACCATTGGTGAATCGCCCGAAAGTGGTATCGTTGGTTTCATGGACCACCCGCGGTACAGCACGGGTTATGCAGCACTCTTCAACACCATCGGTTTCATGACAGAGACCCATATGCTCAAACCATATGACCAGCGGGTACAGGCTACCAAAGCATTCATTACCTCCTGTGTGTCGTATATGACCACCCATAGCAATGCCATCATACAGATGAAGGACTCAGCTGATATCATGGCGCAGAAACAATACATCAGACCAATAGAATATGTACTGGATACCAGCAAGGTCGATTCATTTCTCTTTAAGGGATATACTGCCGGTCATAAACTTAGTCAGGTAAGTGGTGCCCAAAGACTTTACTACGACCGCGATCAGCCATGGGAAGCCAACATACCCTTGTACGATCACTACAAACCAAAAATGTCCATGTATTACCCCGAAGCCTGGATTCTGCCGTTTGCCTGGGAGGAGGTGACAGAAAGACTACTGATAAGCGGGGTAAAGATGCATCAGCTTCAGCAGGACAGCACCATGACGGTTGAATTCTGGTACATAGATTCTCTGGGCACCGGCACCAACTCATATGAAGGGCATTTCCGGCACCAGCATGTGACCGGACATTTGCAAAGAGAAGAGATGATGATACCTGCCGGCTCCTGGTATATCGATGCACATCAACCCGCCAGAAGATTTCTGATGGAAGTACTGGAGCCTGTTTCTCCTGACTCCTATTTCAGCTGGAATTTCTTCGACCCCATTCTGATGCAGAAGGAATGGTACAGTCCTTATGTGTTTGAAGATATCGCGGCGGAATTGCTGCGAACTGTTCCGGGACTTTCAATACAATTGAGCCTGGCTATGCAGGATGACCCATCACTGAAAGATCCGCAGATGCAATTGTACTGGGTGTACAAACACTCCGACTATTTTGAGAAAACGTACATGCGGTATCCGGTGATGCGGGTAGTTGAGAAATAAAAAAAGGGTGGAACTATTCCACCCTTTGCTTTTTGCCGTTTACTTGATCACAAGTTTTCCAGAATATAATCCGTCATCTTCTTATACAGATGATACCTGGTCTTGCCACCATAGATGCCGTGGTTGCGGTCGGGATAGACCATCAGGTCGAACTGTTTGTTGCTGCGCACCAGGGCGTTGATGAGTTCTGCACTGTTCTGGAAGTGGACGTTGTCATCGCCGGTACCGTGCACCAGCAGCATGGAGTTATCCTTCATCATGTCGGTGAAGTTGATGGGTGAATTCGCATCGAATCCATCGGGGTTGGTCTCCAGCGTACCCATATATCTTTCGGTGTAGATGTTGTCGTAGTACTTCCAGTTGCTGACAGGAGCTACAGACACACCTGCCTTGAATACATCTGCTCCTTTGGTCAGGCAGAGGGCGGTCATGTAACCACCATAACTCCAGCCGAAGATGCCGATGCGGGATGCATCCACATAAGACTGTTTGCCCAGCCATCTGGCCGCTTCGATCTGGTCCATGGTCTCATACTTACCCAGGTTCTCATAGGTGACGGTCCGGAAGTCGCGGCCACGTGCGCCGGTTCCTCTGTTGTCTACACTCACGACGATGTAACCGTTCTGCGCCAGCATCTGGAACCAGAAGTAGTTGAAACCACCATAGGTGTCCATAACGGTCTGCGAACCCGGTCCACCATACACATACATGAACACCGGATACTTCTTGTTCGGATCGAAATCTGCCGGCTTGATCATGTAGCCATTCAGGGTCATGTTATCTGTGGTGGTCATCTGGAAGAACTCGGCGGGCTTCATATTCAGCTGAGCCATTTTATCGCTGAGTTCCTTATTGTCTTCCAGGGTGCGGATCATTTTGCCTTTTCCGGTGTAGAGGTCGAAAACTGGCGGGGTATTCAGTGTGGTGTGCACATTGATGAAATACTTGAATCCATCACTGAAATCAGCCTGGTTCCAGCCATCGGCCGGGCCGAGCAGCATTTTCTTTTTGCCATCCAGCTGGGTCACATACAGCTGACGCTGCATCGGTGTGGTTTCTCCGGCTACATAATACAAAGCTTTGGTGGCAGCATCGAAGCCTTTGAACTCAGATACATCCCAGTTGCCACTGGTGATCTGCTTTACCACCTGTCCGTTCATGTCCATATGATACAGGTGGCTGTATCCATCCTTTTCACTTCTCCAGATAAAACCCTTACCATCCGGCAGGAAGGTCAGATCGTCGTTGATCTCGATATACTTGTCGGCCTTTTCTTCAAACAGCTTTTTGGATGCACCGGTAGCAGCATCTACATTCTGCAGCACCAGATCATTCTGCAACCTGTTCATAGTGGTCACGCAGAGCTGGTTGTTATCGATCCATTTGATGCGTGGGATGTATTCCCAGTTACCGGTTTGCGCCTGCACTTTCCTGCCACTAGCCAGGTCATAGATCCAGATGCTCACCTGGCTGTTCACCTCGCCTACTTTCGGATATTTGAAAGTATAATCGTAAGGATACAGCTGACCTCTGTACATGGTCATGTTGAACTGCGGCACCTCCGACTCGTCAAAACGATAGTAGGCGATCTTCTTGCCATCAGGACTCCACTCAAAGGAACGCACCAGGGCAAATTCCTCTTCATACACCCAGTCGGAACCACCGTTGATGATGTGATTCAGTTCGCCATCGCTGGTCACCCGGGTCTCCTTGCTGCTGTTGAGATCGGTATAATACAGATCATTGTCAATGACATAAGCCACCCGATTGCCGGCGGGAGCGAAATCGGCATACATCTGCTTGCCGGTGCCCGTCAGGGCTTTGGTGGTCTTCGCATTACGGTCGTATATGTAGTTGTTCTCAAAGGTGGCATAGCGATAACGGGAATCCGTTTCGGTTGACAGCATCAGGGCCGATTCATCGTCATTGAATGCATAGCCGTCAAAGCTGGTCAGCGCACCGTTGGTCATGGTCACGGAGAATACGGTATCCACCATCTCTCCTGTGGCATAGGCATAACGTACGATGGCATCGCCTTCGGCCACGGTATAGTGTTCACCATCATTCATGCTGCGGATATCAGCGATGTATGAGGGATAATATCGGTAGTTCAGCCACAGGTCTTCCAGGGTGATGGCACCGGTCTGGGCAAAGAGCCTGGCAGTAGTGGCCAGGAGCAGGAGGAGCATGGTCTTCTTCATGAGGTAAAGTTCAGCATTTGGCGTCTAAATCCTGTTAAATTCATAGATTTGAATGCATAACTCCAAAAATCAGGCCTGTGTCTCCCATGCACCCCATGTATAAGAAGCTGGCTGCCATGAGTGGAATGGCTGTGGGATTTCTTTCTGTCCAAACAGCTGCAGGACAGGTCTTATTTCATGACATAATCCCGGATACTGAAGTAGAACTGGATGGAGACGATCCTGTGATCCCGGTTGATGTGGATATGGATGGTTTGACCGATCTGTATTATTATGGGTCTTACTGGTCCTGGTGTTATGTTTGTGGAGAGTCCTGGAACTTTTGGATCGAACCTACTGAAGAGACCATAATTGGAGGGGCATTAGTTCCAGCAGATACCTGCGTCATGTTTTCGTGGACAGAGTATGAAGATTCCTTCTATGGTGTGGCCAATCTGATGGAAGGCTTTCCAATTCCCGGCTCACTGAACTGGAGTGAGAATCCGTCTGATCTTTTCTATGCTGCTTCCTCTTCTTACGGAGCATTTTGCTCCAACGGCATGACTGGTGATGGTTACGTACCGGTTCAGCTTATAAAACCAGATGGTATGCATTATGGTTGGGTGCGCCTGATCGCTTCTCTTGGAGGTGGCATTGAAGGCCATGGTTACATCCAACTGCTGGAAACAGCTTATCAAACCGGTACAGATGAATCTCTGAATACTGGTCTTGAGTATTTGTCCGATGCATTTGAACCAGCTCGTTCCCTGGATCATGAGCTGGTTTCTCTGGATGGAATTCCTACTGATCTGGTGTTGCTTGCAGACCGTTGCACAAATGAAGAATTGATCAACAGATACAGGATATTCATATTGCCATTTAGCGAAACGTATTCCTACACAACAGACATGTTGCTCAGCCTGGATGCTTCTCTCTATACAGAATGGATACCCAATGGGCTGGATCTCTACATTCCACTTTCTGAGGATCAGGTTGATATCAATGGAGACCTGATGCTACCCGATACCGATTACAGATTCGTAATCCTTCATCTGCACACAGACGGAGCACCACATTTCCTGTCTGATTATTCACCTGCTTTCAGGTTTACATCAACAGTTTATGCTGCATCCAATGCGCACGTCGATTTTGACTGTGAGCCTGACGGTGTTTACAACCTTTCTGTATCATTTGATGCCGCAGAAAACGAGATCGGTATTTCAGAATACAGGATCATGCTGGGTAAATCGGCAGAGGTTGGAGGTGAGCCTGTCTTCCCAACTGTAGAAGAACTGCTGGACATACCAGCGGATGATTATATCTCCATTGTACCAGACGGATCTTCCATGTACACTGTGCTTTTGCCGGATGGTACCGGCGACTTGGAAGGGATCGAATTAGCCTCAGACACCCTCTACAACACCTATTTGGTAAGTGTGCCTGTTGCTGGTTTTGCTGAGCCAAACTATTCCATATTGGAAGATATTGTTCTGGGACATCAAACGCATGCTGTTTCTGACATTGTTGCAGATGATATTGGCAGATCAGGACTTGCGTCCGACATCTACTATTCCTTCAACCACCCTGAATCAGAGGCTGGTATAAGCAAATACAGAATTTTTTTGGTAGCTGAATCCGGTCCTATCCCCACTTTAGGAGATTTGACCTCAGCACCTGTTGGAACCTATAAAAATGTATCTGTTTCAGATGACAGCAGCTCCGGCACACTGACATATGACCTGACCTGGGATGGAACACCACTTGCCGACGATACTGACTACTACCTGGAGGTGGTTTCTTTTAGTTCAGGAATGGACTGTACATATTCCACATCTGAAGTTTCTCCGGTGTTCTCCTTCAGGAATCCTGCGTCGCAGGCAATGATCACCAGCGCTTTTGACGACGGCGAAACAGGAGTCCCGATGGATATCAATGTCTCTTTTGATCACGGAACCGATGATCTGCATATTGCCGAATATCAGGTCTTTTTATACAATGCAGTCTTTGCAGGTATCAATCTGGAAGAAGCTGATGCCATGTCACCTGATCAATATAAGGTTGTAGATCTGGCCGGAACTTCCAGTACAATTTCCCTCCCGGATTTTTTGTTGGATTATCAGCATCACCCGGTAACACCCGATGTGTCTTATCGTGTTTATGTATTATCAAAAGGACTTCCCGGATATGAATCAACACTATCAGATGCTTTCAGCTCGGTTAGTTTCGATCCGGCATTGGTTGAAGATGTTGCATTGTCTGATCCAGGAATAAGCGACAACATAACCGATGTACAGGTAAGCTTTACTCCCCTTGCCTACGAGAGCACCCTGGATGAATACCGGATATTTTTAGTTCCTGTAGCCGATACCGCCTCATTTGATGCAGAAACTGCCAGTTGGCTTAGTGAAGAATACTATATTTCTGCGCCAACTGGTGAAACTCTTGTGCAGGCTAACGCATATTTTGGTTTGAAAGATTTTCATGGAAATGAGATTGAAAATGGTGCTGATTATGTGGCTACTGTCATAGCCTATGATGGAAGTATGGAAGAGTATTTCTTGTCTCCGTACAGCAATTTATTGACCATAACAGGCATTAAAGGAGAAGCACCCGATACACGCCTGTCTGCTTTTATTGATCAGAAAAACCTCGTCCTCCACGGCTTGATACCGCACGCAAATGACAGGATCATTTTCCGTGATATGGCCAATCGCGAAATTTCTGTGAGTTTCAGGCAAAACGCAGATGAATACCGAATTGAATTAGGCCAAATTCCTGCCGGAGTTTACCTGGTGGAGTTGCACAGAGATGGCTCGACCTATGTGTGCAAAGTGGTCATTCCCTGATATGTATTAATTTTATCGCATGTCTCCCATGCACCCCATGTATAAGAAGCTTGCTGCCATGAGTGGAATGGCTGTGGCGTTTCTGGCCGGAAAAGAGGCAGATGCGCAGATCCTGATCAACACCTTCACTGAAGATTCGGTTGCAAAGGACGGATACTACATTGATCCGAAGAATGATGTGGGGATCGATGTAAACCTGGACGGTTTTGATGATATAGATTTTCATGTCTACTGGTATTCTGCCTGCTGGGGTTGCAACAGCTACGAGCATTCGGAAGTAGTGTTTGATCCCAATGTAATCATTGGAGGATCCTTCGTTGAAACTCAAATATGTACCACATCCTTTTCTACTGCACCCAACTATTGGGGTGGTGAAAATATGCTCGTCTTACAGGCAGACAGCGTCCCTATTCCCGGCGATCTGGATTGGGAGGATAACCCTCTTTTGATCACCGACTGGGATCCGGGTATCGGAGATTCCTCCGGTTGCTTCATTCATGGTGGTCCTTTATCAGGCTATCTTCCTTTTCAACTTGAAATGGTTGACGGTATTCACTACGGATGGGCAAGGCTCAGTCTGCTGGACTGTTGGTGGGACCTGGATGCCAGTGTATGCGTCCGGATCGACCAGACGGCTTTTAATATCTCTCCTGGAGAAGGACTACTTACCGGAAGACTGGATCAGGTAGGCGTCATTCAGATAGCAGACAGTCTGAATATAGAAATTCTGGGGGATTCTGGGCTGCCTGAAGATGTCCGCCTTACGGCTCATCCCGCTTCACATGAAGATCTCATTGACCGATATCGGTTGTTCCTGGTGCCTGAAGAGGATGGCATATTGCGAAATCCCGGCGAATTCAAAGACAAGCCCGAAGAATACAGCATTTCCATTCTTCCGGGTAGTGATACCATTTCAGCCTTCTTATCCGGTGAGACATTAGATCTTAATGGTGTCTTGATCGACATGGGAAAATTATACCGTTTTGTCATTCTGCACGAATTTGCTGATGGAATTGCCTACCAGCTGTCAGAATATTCGGAACCATCACGTCTGTCCATGTTAGCAGCCATTACTTCTGTAAATGATGGTCTGGATGCCTGTGAGCCACCCTATCTTCAAGCCAGCTTTGTATCAGCTACAGAAGAATCTTTTGTTGAAGCATATCGCCTATTCCTGTCGAAAGCTGGCAGTGCACCTTCACTGGATGAACTTCTTGCGCTGCCTGCCGAATACTATGTGGAGATCTTACCAGATGGATCATTTGAACACCAGGCGGCATTTAGTCCTGGAAGCCTTGATACCGATGGGGATGAACTCCTGCCCGGATCGTATTCTTTGATACTTGTAACCATGTCCTCTGTTGACACCATTCCGACAGGTCTCCATCAAATGGATGGCATCATCTATGGCGGAGAGGCCGCCACCTTGTCGGAATTCGTGGCTACTTCAAATTCGCAGGAGATCGATCCGTTCAACATCACGTATACCGTACCTGTTGATGATGAGTTGGATTGGATACAAGAGATACGTATCTATATTCAGGAATATGGCGATGATGTGCTTACCGATGATGAAGTGCTGGATCTAGAATCCGGAAACTACATAGTAGCCAATATTGCAAGCGGTGAATGGTCAGGGTTTTACCCGGACAGCATTCCGTACACATTTAACGGCGACTGTATTGAATATTCGAAGAGTTATCAGTTCGTTTCCGCATCTGTTCCTGCAGTAGATTGTATCAGCATGCAGCAAACTGTTTACGGGCCGGTTGAACATACCTACGAATTTCCTGTCGCAACACTTTCTGCAACAGACATTGGAGGTACAGGGAATACAAATGATATCAATATCAGCATTGCAGACTGGAGTGGAAACGGTGAGGTTGCTTCATATCATGTTTTTCTGACAAGGACCAGCGATGCCATCATACCTGATTTCAGCATAGCTAAAACATTGACAACAGAACAGCTTACTTCTTCGCCTGACCACGAATTCAACCTTGCGGCAAACCAACTGGATTATCTGGGTGAAAAGACATACCCTGGCACATCGTATGATGTACACCTGTTGATTGACAGAGAATTGCCTTTTTGCAGTACGCTGGCATCAACTGGTGAAACAGTTATTTACAACCCGGACTTCCCAGATCTCCTGAATCTGTACACATCAGTTACAACAGATGGTGAAATTGCCATGAAAGGAAGTTTCATACCTCTTGAAGATGAGCAGTATATGGATGCATACCGCGTATATATTGTTCCTGTTGAAAATGAAGATGATCTCGAATTCATTGAATTCAATGTATCGGCTGCATCCTTATTGAGTGACGACAGATATAAAGAAATCTCACCGTCTGGTGCATCCTTACATGACTTTTTCTGGCCACTGGAAAAGCTGGATACAAAAGGAAATGAGGTCGATCCGGTGAACGGTCATTACAGAATGACCATCATGCCATTTAGTTCTGAACAGGAAACTCAATACCTGACCTATTTCAGTCCGATGTATACCTATGACCCTGTAGTATCAGCATCATTCATTGGACAACCTGAACTACAATTCATCAGTACAGACAACGGTGTCATGGTAACGATGAGTGAAATAAATAAGGATGAATTATCTGTTTTCGACATGAACGGCAGATCGATCAACATTGTGCCTATACAAACAGCACCTGATCAGGTGCTCATTCCAGCAACCCAGCTTCCGGTTGGAATATATATTCTGTACGTAAAGCGCAACGATCTGTTCTGGGTGAAGAAGATAATAGTAAATTAATATTCACCTATCTTATTGCATATAGTGCCATTGCAAATCTGGCCTGTTTTTCGTACATTTGCTTGCCGCTGAAACCGGGCCGTTCTTACTCGCACCTGCGATACATACACTTTCGAGCCCAACAGCTGCCCCATTGTTTTACTTAAACTGTTGCGTATGGAAGTGATGCCCGAGATCAACTACAAAGCCTATTCCCTGCATAATTTCAGGTCCATTCCTGAAATGAAACTGCTTTCGGAAGAAGAATTATTCGACATCGAAGTGGTAGGACATGTGCTGCCCTTCAAGGTTAACAACTACGTCATCGATGAACTCATCGACTGGACCGATTACCGCCATGATGCCATGTTCCGCCTCACCTTCCCGCAGAAGGATATGCTGAGCAAAACGCATTTTGATAAGATGGCTGCTGCCATGCGGAAAACATCCGACAAGCAGGAGCTCAAGGCGGTGGCCAATGAGATCCGACTGGAGCTGAACCCGCACCCGGCAGGACAGATGGAACTTAATGTACCTATGCTGGACGATATCAAACTGACCGGTATCCAGCACAAGTACAGGCAAACGGTGTTGTTCTTCCCCAGCAGCGGACAAACCTGCCATTCTTACTGCACCTTCTGTTTTCGATGGCCGCAATTCGTTGGCATGGATGAGCTGAAATTCGCCATGCGGGAAACGGAACTGCTCATCCAGTACCTGGAAGAACACCAGGAAGCCACCGACCTGCTTTTTACCGGAGGTGATCCGATGGTGATGAGCTACAAGGTCTTCAGCAGTTTCATCGAACCCATACTGGCAGATACCAACAAGACGAATATTCAGACCATCCGCATAGGCACGAAATCACTGGCATACTGGCCCTATAAGTTTCTGACCGATAAGGATGCCGATCAATTCATCGATCTGTTCGAACGCATCGTGCAGAAGGGTATCAACCTGGCTTTCATGGCACACTTCAACCATCCCCAGGAACTGCAGACCGAAGCAGTGGCCCGTGCAGTGGAAAGGATCCGTGCCACCGGTGCCCAGATACGCACCCAGTCGCCCCTGCTCAACAACATCAATGCCGACCCCGATATCTGGGCAGAGATGTGGCGCAAGCAGGTGAACATGAATATGATCCCCTATTACATGTTCATCGCCCGCGATACCGGCGCACAACGCTATTTTGAAGTGCCCATAGTGGATGCCTGGCATATCTTCAGAAAGGCCTACCAACAGGTAAGCGGTGTTTGCAGAACAGTGCGTGGTCCCAGCATGAGCTGTACGCCCGGAAAGGTGCAGGTGCTCGGAGTGAATGAGATGCCCCTGAACGGAAAAATGGAAAAAGTGATCACCCTGCGCATGATACAGGGTCGCAATCCCGACTGGGTGGCCAGACCTTTCTTTGCCAAATATGACCCGAATGCGAAATGGATGAATGACCTGAAACCTGCATTTGGCGATACCTTCTTTTTTGAACAGGAGCTCGAACAGATGTACCACGAAAAAGTGGACCAGGGTGAGCATGCCAATTTCGAATAGATCAAGCCATTGTTAATACAGAAAAGGATTAGTGTGAACTATTCCTTTTTCTTTTCTGCAGGTGGACAATCCGGGCCGTTTCATTCCCATTTTATCAGCAAATTTGCGGGGATGAGATGCCGCCTCCTGATCGCCCTCCTGCTGCCTGTATCCCTGTGGGCACAAACAGCAAGTCTGTCTGGTGTGATCAGTGATAGCGAAACTGGTGAATTACTACCCGGTGTCAACATCATTCTGACAGGTACCAACTTTGGTGCGGCCACTGATTTTGACGGCAAGTATTCCATAGATGGCATCCCCGCCGGCGAATACAATATCCAGATCTCCTTTATAGGCTATGAGCAGCTGCTGTTCACCGGACAGAAATTCGCAGCAGGCGAAAAGAAGAAACTGGATGTAACACTTAATTCCACCTCTGTCATTTTCGAAGATGCGGTGGTCATCATCGGCGAAAAACCCCTGGTGGATGTGGAAGATGCCAGCACGGGATCCTCTATGAACAAGGAACAGATCGAGATGGCACCCACCCGCCAGATCCAGAATCTGCTCAACACACAGACAGGCGTGGTTCAGTCATCCGATGGCATTCACATCAGAGGAGGCCGCAACTACGAAACAGGATTCTATATCGACGATGTGTCTGCCCGAGACCCGCTTGCAGGCACAGGATTCGGTATTGATATAGGTAGCAATGCCATTGAAAAGGTGGACGTTACAACCGGTGGCGCCGGTGTGGAGTACGGTAATGCCACTGCAGGTGTGGTCAATACCACTACCCGTTCCGGAGAAGACCAGTTTGAATTCAATGCGACCTACAAGCGGGATAATTTCGGTTTCAATGCAGATACCCGTTCCAACTGGGAACAACAGGTCATGGAACTCGGCCTGGGTGGTCCGCTTGCCTTCAAAAAGAAACTGACCTACTACTCTACCCTGCGACTGAACTTCAGTGATACCTATATACAGAATCCGGCAGACCAGGTGGTCAGTTCGCTCTATCCCGACACCCGCTGGAGTCCCTATCAGGACAATCGCTGGGCAGGAATGCTCAAGCTGAACTACAATATCAATCCGAGGCAACGACTGGCCTTCACCTACCTGAAGTCCATCACCATCAACCAGGACTACAACATGCTGCGCATCACAGGGAATGATATCACTTTCAATCCCGGTTACCAGTTCTATTTCGATCTTCAGCCGGACAATGCCAACACTTATACCCACGACACCAACCTGGAGAGTCTGCGCTGGTTCCATACGGTCAGCAATACCTTCAGCTACAACCTGACCTTCTCCCGATTGTATGTCAAACTGAGAGCAGATGCCAATGGCCGCGACTGGCGACCGGAGGTGGTGGACACCGAATTCGACCCGGGCAGTATCGTGGAATATCCTGTAACCATTTTCAATCCCGACGATGAAGTGGTCTTTGTACAGCCTGGTCCTGGTCTGAGTAACAACGACGGTATCGCTACCCTTTGGCATGATCATTATGTGATCGAATATACCGTCAAAGCAGCCGGCTCTGTGTACAGCAAGGATACCCGCAACAGATTATACTTTGGAGGCGAGATCAAACCGCAGGAGATGCAGTGGATAGACATCACCCGTCCCTGGATCGGCGCACCGATACAACTGGCGAACGGTGAGTTCACCCAGAGTTACCGGCTGGGCGATCTGAGTGATGTGTGGAAGGTCAATCCGCTGATGGGAAGCCTGTTCATCAGTGATAAACTGAAATACCTCGGACTGATAGCAGAAGCTGGACTTCGACTGGAATACTGGATGCCCGGTAAGTTCGTCGATGAAGCCGTCGCCAACCCCGATGCACCCATTGCTGATGCCATCCGCGAAGCCTATTATGCTGACAGTTATGGACTGGGTGATCGTCGGTTCAAGATGCGTCTGCTTCCCAAGTTCAGCGCCAGCTTCCCCGTCAGGGAAAACCAGGTGTTGTTCTTCAACTACGGACACAGTACCGTCATGCCCCACCCGAGTTTCATTTATACCGGACTGGATCCCTACTATGCCGACAGGAGTACCCTGGGATTTATCGGCAATCCGGACCTGAACCCGGAGGTGGACATCAGCTATGAACTGGGTGTGAAGAGTCAGATCACCAGCAATGATGCACTGAACGTGACCGCCTTCTGGAAAGACAAGTATGACTTCATCACCTCGAGTACCATACTCATTGAAGACGTAACCGGTCGGGAAGTAAGCCGCACCATCCGAATCAACAGCGACTATGCCAGGGTAAGGGGAATTGAAGTATCCTATATCAAACGTGCAGGGAAATGGTTCACCGGAAATCTTAGCCTGAGCTATACACGGGCAACAGGACAGAGCAGCAGCGCCAGCGATGTGTTGAAAGACATCCTGGCCACAGGTAACAGTGTAACCAGTGTGGAGACCCCGCTTGCATGGGATAGTCCCATCGATGCGAAAATATATGCCATCTTTTCACAGAATGACACCAGCGGATTGTTCGGAAAAAAATGGCTGAACCAGATGAGTCTTTATACGGAAGCCATTTACCGGACAGGCCGGAGATATACACCATATACGCTGGAAGGTTATGAACCCGTGAGTGGAAGACCCATCTATGAGATAGAAAGTGACCCGGAACTGCGCTTTTCAGAGTTGGGCGAAGGAGCCTTTTGGATCAACATGAATTTCCGCAAGTGGTGGACGGTCAAAAGCATGACGATGGCATTTACCTTTGAAGTGACCAACCTGCTCAATACCAATAATACCGCCATTGTGAATCCTGTTACCGGTCGTGCCTGGGAAGTGGGCGATCCGGTGCCCAGCGAGTGGCGGGATCCCTCCTATCTCGATCCGCGAGACCCGAGAAGTTATGGCAGTCCGCCTGATAATCCTGCCAGGTATTTTGAGCAACGGCATTTCATGGCAGGGTTGAGTATTGGGTTTTGAATAATGATCCCAACCTGACAAATTTATGCTGCAGGTCGGCATGTTATTTGCCGATATTTATGATCCCATGAAAGCACTTTCCATTATTCTGGCACTCTCCCTGCTATCCGGTTGTACGTTTTCTTCTCTGGCCCAGCAACCAAACCTGAGTGGCAGGAAATACACCCTGCATCCCTGCACCACCTACTGGCAGATGCCCGGTATGGGACTGACTTTTCTGAATGACCACCAGGTGTGTTATTCGATCACCTACCCGGGTCAGCTTGAAATGCTGGGAGACGGGCAATACCACAGCAGGATCACAACAGACACTTTGAGCTATCGCATAGAAGGAGATTCCATCATACTGGAACGTTGCGAAGCGAGCAGCTGTCTTGCCGGGCGACCGGTGAAACTTCAGATACCACAACCTTTGTATTCCGTATGGTTCAATGCTGAGACAAACGAAAAGATACCGGAAGACCGGACAGACACACTGCAAATATATGCTGGTGTTGACCGGCAGGTGATACTGGCTGCAACTGATATCACCTTTCATGTCTGGCTTGATAAGACCGAGATCAGCAGGACGGTCATTCAGGAAGGATGGAATGAGATCCGGATACCCGGCAGGTATTTCGAATATCTGTTTGACAAGATCTACCCGGTGTATGAATTGCGTTATAAGATCGATGGGAAACAGTATTTCGCTTTGTTACATGATGAGATGACCACAGCAGATAAGTCACATTCGGTACAGGCAGATTTTGACCCGCCATTTGAGCCATGCCCCTTCCATGTGTTGTACCCGGATGTTGACCTGAATCAGCTGCATACAGGCCGATCCGCAGAATTCAGGTGTGGCTGGTTCGAATATTTGCCCGTCAAACAGCATTAATAGCTTAATAAGTGGCCTTTTCAGGTCCCCTGAGCTGATATCCTGTCGAATTTAAAAACCTCAACAATTCTTAACAATTCGCTGATGATAAAGTACATATGAATGTGTACTTTCAATACTTTATTACCCAAAAACCAACCACTATGTTAGAGATCAACTTTATGGCCGTATTGGTGGCCGTTGTAGCCAACTTCATTCTTGGTTTCCTCTGGTACACGCCCATTTTTGGAAAAGCCTGGGGAAAAGAAATGGGCCATGACCCGAACGAGAAGCCCAAATCATCTGACATGATGCGGGGTCTGCTGTTCATGGTCATCGGCAACTTCCTGATGGCATATGTTTTCGCCCACAACATAGCAGCCTGGAGCTTTGTACCTGATATGGAGAACATGTCGGCCACCGGCAATATCCTGAATTCAGCCATTTTTACCTGGCTTGGTTTTTACCTGCCCGGCGAGCTGGGTGGCACCGTATGGGAAAAGAAATCCTGGAAACTGTTCTTCATCAACACAGGATACCATCTGGCATCTTTGCTGGTGGTAGCAACCATTCTGATACTTTGGAAATGAGATCGATGAAATGAATACTGAAAGAGCTGTGAAATGCAGCTCTTTTTTTATGCACCCGGTAGTCCTTGCAGAGAGTGGGCTTAATATGTACTTTAGTTCAGTTCGCAAACCTGAAATGATCCATAAATGCCTTCTGTGTATCAGTTGAAACCCGCCTTTCAACGCTTGCTGACCCCATTGATGCGAGGTTTGCGAAGCATGGGTATGACCCCGAATCAGCTGACCCTGCTGGCCATCCTGTTGTCTGCTTTCATGGGATTTTCCATCTGGTTACACACAAGACACTTTGCCTGGATATTGGTAGTACCTATCGGCTATTTCATACGGATGGCATTGAATGCATTGGATGGGATGATGGCTACTACCTATGAGATGCAGTCAAAGACCGGCCAGGTTCTTAACGAACTTGGTGATGTATTGTCAGATGCCTGTATCATCCTGCCGATGGCCCTGATACCCGGCAACAACCTGTGGCTGACATCTGTCATTGCCCTGCTGGCCATGCTGAACGAATTTGCCGGAGTGCTTGCGGGAAATATCAGCGGAACTAGAAGGTATGACGGCCCCATGGGCAAGAGCGACAGGGCGCTGATGATCGGATTTTTCTGCCTGATCTATTTCTTTTTCCCTTCCATTTCCGGATGGATCGTTTACCTGTTCTGCGCCATGGGCATACTACTGATCTGGAGCACGATCAATCGCCTTCAAAAAGGGATCAAATGACCATTGCCGGCCATTCTATTCCTGAAGAGATCCTCTGGATACTGGCTGTCATCTTTGGGGTGCTGCTCAGCTGCTCTGCCATCATCTACCTGCTCAGACAACGCCGCGATACCTCGTTACTGAAAGAGATCCACCTGCGTGTCTGGTCCTGGTGGCGAATTGCCATTGGTGTGGCAGTGGTCATTGCAGGTCCGCCGTGGATGGGTGCCCTGCTCATTGCCTACATTTCATTCGTGGCTATGCGGGAGATGTTCAGCATCGGGCAGTTGCGGGGTGCCGACAGAGCCGGGATATTCGCTGCCTATCTGGCCATTCCGGTCCAGTACTTCCTGGCCTGGCATTTCTATTTTGAACAGTTCCTGTATTTCATCCCGATGGCTATGTTCATCGTCATACCTGTGCTGCTGGTCCTGAACGGGCGTATGAACCAGATAGGCAGGTCCATGTCCATCATCCCGGCCATCCTCATGCTGACCGCCTATATGCCCAGTCATATGGTGCTGCTGTACAGATTGCCGGTACAACCACATCCGGCAGGTGCCGGTGGATTGCTGATCTTTCTCATCATGCTGACCGCTTTCAATGATGTGTTTCAGTTCACCTGGGGCAAGCTGCTGGGCAAGCACAAGATCCTTCCGTATGTGAGCCCCAACAAGACCTGGGAGGGATTTGTGGGAGGTATCCTGACCACTTCCTGCCTGGGAATGATCCTGTCCTTTCTTACCCCGTTACTCTGGTGGCAGGCTTGCATCACCGGCTTCGTGGTCGGGCTTACGGGCTTCCTGGGTGATTCGATCATTTCTGCCATCAAAAGAGATCTGCGACTGAAGGATACTGATGATCTCATACCCGGACATGGAGGTGCCATGGACCGGCTGGATAGCATCCTGATCACTGCTCCTTTTTACTTCTATCTGATCAAATACTTCGCCGGTATATGAAAGATCTGCTGTTATACCTGTTCTACCAGCTGATCGTCAGACCCTGGCTCACACTCATCATAGGTGTGCGTTTTTCCAACCGGCAGGTGTTTGACAATGTCAGACAATTCATCGTGGTGGCCAACCACAACAGTCACTTTGATATGGTCAGCATCATGGCAGCCCTTCCGTGGCGAAAACTGAAAAACACCAGAGGAGTTGCCGCTGCCGACTACTTCGGAAAGACCTCCTTCTCTGCCAGGCTGATGAATTTTTTCTTTCATGCCATTCTGATAGAACGGCACCGGAAAGAAGGTGCACCCTCTGCCATTGAGATCCTGGACGGACACCTGAAAGCAGGCAAATCATTGGTATTGTTTCCGGAGGGAACCAGAGGTCAGGCAGGGGTGATAGCAGATTTTAAAAAAGGCGTCGCCATTCTGCTCAGGGATAATCCGGGTATTCCGTTCATTCCTGTGTATCTGGATGGATTCGGCAGAGTACTGCCAAAGGATAAATGGCTGATCATCCCCCTGGTTTGTAAAGTTCGGTTCGGAGAGCCGGTCTATCCTGCAGGACAAGATGTGGATGAGATCCTGGAGAAGGTCAGAGACGCTATCTTCAAACTGAAAGACAAAGATGAAAGGGACAGAAACGTATTTGATTATAAATAATATTTATGCAGACACCATTGATCTCCATCGTCTATTTTGCCATTGCCGCCATGCTGGGTGCACTCGGACAATTCCTGTATAAGACCGGCGCCGACAAGGCCGGCGGTTCGGTCATGAGTTACCTGGGTAACATCCGGTTGCTGGGAGGTGTACTTTGCTACATCGCGGTCATGGCCCTGTTTGTTGCAGCCTTTAAAAAAGGTGGATCTCTCACTGTCCTGTATCCTGTTTATGCCAGTACCTTCATCTGGGCTGCCCTGCTGGCCATGCTGGCTTTTGGTACACCGATCAAGCTCGTCAATGTGGGCGGAATGCTGCTGCTCATTGCAGGTATGTATCTGATGGGAAAATAACATACGGATGAACAGAAATACAAGCTTTCTTTTTCTTGTACTCATTCTTCTGACAGCAAATTTGAACGCCCAGATCTGTTACAAAGACAAGGCAGTGGTGGTCATCCACAACAACGAATTGCCATTATCAAAGAAAAAGGCCCTGGTCATACTACCCGGACTGGACGAGAACCGCAACTCCAGAAAACATATGCAGGCCTTCTTTGACACCACGGAGTATGACCTGTTCATTCCGGATTATATTGACCATAATTCCTTCGAAAATTCCATCGCCAACTTCAGATTCTTCGCCCATGAACACCAGTTTGAAGAGTATGGAGAATTATATTTCATCTCCTACATCCTGGGCACCTGGGTGTTGAACCGCTACCTCGAAGAAGCGAAGCCCGGCAATGTTGCGGCCATGGTGTATGACCGCAGTCCGCTGCAGGAAAGAGCAGCACTCGTGGCCACAGAGAATATACCATTTCTGGCGAGGGTCTTCGTTGGACGGGTAGTGGAACAGCTGAGTGAAAGACCCTATCTGACCTACTCAGATACCTCAGTGGCCAAAGGGATCATGATAGAAAGCAGGGCTACGAATCTTATTCGTTTCTTCCGGAAGAAGACCCTAGCAATCGGCCCGATCAACTGGCAGGAACCGGACCTTCAGCAAGACCATCTGGACCTCATGTATGTACCGCTTAATCACGACCAGATGTACGACCACTATGAACTGATCGGTGCAGACATTCTGTACTTTTTTGAACACCACAGCTTCACCAGTGATGCCAGGAGAACCTGGTATGAATGGGACCCGTTCACCGGAAAATGAATCTGGGCATTAAACCTGACATTCCAAGGATCGTCTAACTACGATACTTACCTACCTTTAATGCAAACCAATATCTGATGCATAACCGCCGTCAATTTCTGCGTTTGGGTGGCCTGGCCACAGCTGCTTCTCTCTGGCCTTTTGGTCGCCTGTCTGCCAGCACTGATGGCGATTGCACCCTGATCCCGTCAGAGACTGCCGGGCCATTTCCGCTCGATCTTAGTGAAAACGAATTCTATTTCAGACAGGATGTCCGGGAAGACCGGGATGGCGTGCAGCTCAATCTGAAACTGCGGATAACCGGGACGGATAACTGTGAACCAATGTCCAATGTGCGGGTGAACATCTGGCACTGCGATAAGGACGGCAACTATTCCGGATACGGAAGTGAAACCGGACTCACCTACCTGCGTGGATACCAGATCGCTGATGAGAATGGTGAGGTGGAGTTCATTACCATTTTTCCCGGATGGTATCCGGGCCGAACCTGCCACATTCATTTTCAGGTCTATGTCAATTCCTCTTATGCGGCCATATCACAACTCACCTGGGAACAGGACATCAAGAATGAATTATATGCTGAGCATGCCGATATCTATACCGCAGGAACCGACCCGGTCTCCCCGGGTTCAGATGGAATTTTCGCCGACGGATATGCTTTCCAGACAGCAACCCTGACACCCAATACCGATACCGGTGGATACGACGCCTTTCTTGAGCTGAGTGTGCAAGGCAGCGGAACGGCTACCGGTTATCTGGAAATGGAAGCAGCTAAACGTTTTGATCTGGGACAGAATTTTCCCAACCCTGCCGATGATTTCACCAGCATTCCGTTCACGCTCTTACAGGAAGCAGATGTAACCCTGGAAGTCTATGCCTTGAATGGCAGCCGCCTGTTCAACAGCACAACTTCACATTACCAAACAGGTTCACATACCATCAACCTGAAACGTACTGACGGACCTTTTCCGTCTGGAAATCATATCCTGCAACTGAGGGTTCGCACCAACGGCAAAGACCATACAGCATTCCGGATGATGTACTGGAAATAGACCTGACATTTGTTCCTTATGGTCGTGTGACCTGTGTCATTTTAGTTCTGGTCATGGTGGACTAGTTTACCTGTATGAAAAACAGGTGGATCATAGTCATAGGACTGTTTCTCCTGACATTTCAGGGGATGGCACAGATTCCGGAGAACCGGACGGGGCAGCTGGCCGATATCAGCATGAAAGATGGAACCCGCGTCATCGGGAAACTGGAACAGGTAACACCGGATACGGTGGTACTTTTTACTGCATATTTTGGTGATCTGACCTTGTTGCAATCTCAGATCAAGGTTGTCAGATATCTGAGTGAACCGGATACGGACATACCGGCAGGATACACTTTTGTGAATCCCAATGCATCGAGGCATTTTTTCAGCCCGACAGCCATCCCGTTGAAGAAGCATGAAGGGTATTACCAGAACTTCTATGTGGCCTTCAACATGGTCAACTGGGGTTTCACCAACAACCTCTCCATTGGGGTAGCAGCGGTGCCTTTCACCTGGTTCATGGAAGATGGAATGAATATCGCCCTGACCGGTAAGCTGGGCTTTGAAGTAGCGGATAACTGGTATCTGTCAGGCGGGTTCATTGGAGGCTTCTTATCCAATGTCGCATACGGTGGCATCGGTTTCGGGCTGATCACCTATGGAACGGAAGACAACAATGTGACCCTGGGTGGCGGATATGCCGGTCTGGCGGTGGATCCCGGATCCGAATATGAAGAACAGCATGAAACCATCGTCTATAACGCAGCCGGTATGCTGCGGTTGAGTGATCACTTTGCTTTGGTGACCGAGAACTGGTACTTTGCTGTTCCTGATTTTCTGCTGCTGAGTTATGGCGGACGCTACATGGGCGATAAGGTGACCGTGGATGTGGGTTTTGTCAACAACGGAGATCTGGTAAAGATCCTTCCAATAGGTATTCCGTTGCTGGGTGTGGTGATCTATTTGTAGGCGGCTTATTTGTCATAAGTATATACATCTTTCATCTCCCGCCAGATGATGCTGTTGAAATCGCCGTATTCATTGAACTCCCGCTGGTTATTACCGGGATCGGCCATCCAGTTGCCGTCCACTATAAAACGGTAAAGAGATTTTCCCGGAGGCAGATACAAATTAAACTCCCATCCACCTGCTACCCTTTGCATATTATATCCCGGGAAAGCCCAGCCATTAAAACTACCACTCAACTGCACTTGTCCGGCATTTTCATACCCTTTCAGAAAGAAGCGGTGATTAGCCTGGACAGTAAGTATCGAGTTGCTGTTCAGGTTATCAGCATAATGCAACGGATTATCAGGGTCCTGTATCCAGTTTCCATCCACCACAAATTTATATTCATAGTTACCCGGTGCCAGAACATATGGCAATTCCCAGCCAGAGGAAGTGCGGGTCATCAGAAGCTCGCCGGGATCCCATTCGTTGAAATTGCCACTAAGTACCACCTGCCTGGCATTTGAATAACCCGGAAGACGAAAAACAGTAGGCTGCCCCAGACTCAGAACGGAATTGATATTTCCTTCAGCATCAGCTCTGGATACAGGATTGTCAGGGTCAGTGATCCACTTTTTATCTACTATATACTTATATGTATAAGTCCCCTCCTTCAGATAAACCGGCAAATACCAACCTTGTTCGTCCTGTTGCATAGCACACATATGCTCATCCCACTGGTTGAAGCTGCCCGCCAGTATGACCTTTCTGGCTTCCCGGTACCCACTCAGTCTCATCACATGATTGGTCTTGAAGTACACACTGTTGCTTCCTCCGTAACCATCGCCTTCATCATGCTTGTTCTGCGGATCACTCATCCATCGTCCATCCACAATGAACTTGTAGTAGTGCTGCCCTTCCCGGAGTGGTACCCTGACCATCCAGCCATCAGCAACCTTCTCCATTGGCGTGGCACCTGTGCTCCAGTCATTGAAGTTGCCACTGAGCATGACCGTTCCGGCATCACTATGTCCGTATAGCATGAAGACCGTACTGCTATCGCCGGCAGGAAAGACACTGGCCTTGTCTTTGAATTCATTGAAACCAAATGGCAACCCTCTGGGATACCCCGGAGCATTGTTGTATGAAGCACCTGCAACAGGCACAGCCACATACAACCAATCAAACTTTCCGCCCATATCCATAGACCTGGCTATGATGAGCAGATTTTTTTTCTCTTTCATGATGAACCAGCCTTCATCAACCAGTTTACCGATATCATGAAATCTGGACAAAGAATCAAAATCCACCTCAAAATACCTGGCCAGTTCACGAGTCTCCTGCTCATTCTTCAGGTTGAAGCGAACAGTGATCAGGTTTCCACGATGGGAAATAAAATCTTCCGGAACCTGACATTTGGCCAGGAAAGGGAACATCATGATCAGAACAACCAATATATCTCTGCCCATTATCATTTTATCGGATCTTCGTAAAAATATATACGTAATATTTTAGTTCTCGGATTGATGACCATAATTCCCTTCGACAGGAATTCATAACCAAGCATACCATGCATGATAGTTCCGTAGGCTGTTTCCAACTGGCTCAGATCGGTCAGTAAAAAGGTCATGGAGTCAAAATCATATCCCCCCAGCTGCAGATCAGGCAACTGTCCGCTGGCTACCTCCAGGGTGCTCGCTCCTGCTCCTTTCAAGGTGGTCAGGTTGGTAACTCTGATCTCTTTGATGACCCGTGACGGAGAGGATGTACTGAGTACATTATTCTCTGCCCCGGTGTCCAGTACAAAACGAAGTTTCTTACCGGCTGCAACACCTCTTATGAACATGAGGCTGCTACTATACTCCAGCGGGATCTCAAGATCTGCTGCCGGTAATTCATCAGGGGTAAAAACCCTGTTTCCGCTTCGATCAACACGATACAGCCCCAGTGTAGAAGCACGGGTATCCAGCACCATCTCAAGCCTGCTGAACATTCCTGATCCTATCAGTCCAAGTATCCTGATTCCCCTGGCGTTCTCAATGTGACCAAGATCGGCCACATTAGCCTGCAGGTCATAGAATGACAGCCCTGAAACAATGAGTGAATCTGCAGCGTACCGGTACACCTGATCGCCGCCACCGGTCACACCAAATGAGCTGGCAGATTCCAGCACCTTCCCTTTGTTAAAATATGCGGCATTAAGTACCAGGCCCGGAGCTCCTGTATCCAGAATGAAATTTCCCCGCTGACCATCAACTATTCCCTCCAGCACAAACAGGTTCTGCACCCTTCTGAGGGGTATGACCACATCGCCGGTGGTGGTGTCTTCTGTAAAGACCAGGTCGCCGTATTGCCCAACTGCCAGTACTACGGTCTCCTGAGCCTGACTCATTTGAATGCCTGCAAGCAGGAAGACAAAGAGTAGTGTGATATGTAGCCTGATCATGCCTGACATCCGTATTCAAATATACGCAATACCAGATCCTTGTGAAATCTGCATGCCGGCAGCATCTTATGTATATTCACCAACAAAACGGAAACAACACACATGAAGATCCTATTAGCCGCCGGTATCGCACTGGCATCTCTGATCCAGCCATCCCGGCCGGTTTTCCCCGGTTGTGAAGCGATCACTAAGTTGACCAACCAGTATAAACTCCAGGACGGGTCTCTGAAAGGTGAACAATCCTTTACCCTCAATACTCTTTTCTATGACACCATAGCATATTTTGAATGCCCGGTGCTGATAGAAGGAGCTGTACACGCTTTTGTTACCGGACCGGAAAATGGTTCTGAAGTGTACTGGGCAGAACAGGTCATGGGAGCCGGACTGCAGAAAGAAGAAGCCCTTCAACTGTTCAGCAGCCTGTCTGAATCATACCGCAAGTGCTATCCGGACGCCACCTCTGAAATGGATCTTACACCAGAATCACAGGATGATCTGGACATCTGGGCCAAATGGGCGTTCACAGAAGCAGATGGCACCTATTGCGACCTGTGGTTATATGCAGATTTTGATGCCATGTTTGAAGACATGCTGCAAGATCCGGAATCAAAGGCCACATTCTTTCAGGTAGTGCTGATCATTGGCCGGGAATAGGTCAGTTAACTATCATATTCGCTGCCTGCAGGGTTGCTTTCCAACCGCTGTTCGTATATTCATGATATGAACAAATGGCTGATCACTGTTCTGACATTGCTGGTGGCCTGCTCTCCGGTAGCTGAGAAACACAATGAAACTTCTGAGATTCTGGAAGCAATGGATCATTGGTCTGCTTCCCGCTCCTATCCTTTTGATGCCATTCCGGAACACGCCTGGATGTCGGCATTTGAACAAGCCCGGATGATCCCTTCCGGAAGAGGCAGCCGAAGTGAAATATGGACCTCTCTGGGGCCTCACAACTTTGCAGGCAGGATCCTTTGCCTGGCCTTCAATCCGCAAAACCCGAATACCCTGTACGCAGGTTCTGCAAGTGGCGGGTTATGGCGTTCCTATACCGGCGGAACCGGTAAAAATGCATGGGAGCGTGTGCCTTCGGGATTTCCCGTGCTGAGTGTAAGTTGTATCAGTTTTGAACCCGGCGATTCATCCACTTTTTATATCGGTACCGGAGAAGTTTACAATGCTGACGGAACCGGAACAGGTATGGCAGACCGTGCCCTCCGGGGAAGCTATGGCATCGGCATTCTGAAGACCACCGATGGTGGCGCAACCTGGACCCATTCTCTGGACTTTGGTGCTGATGCTGAAAAGGGTGTCTGGAATGTGGCGATAGCTGCTTCTGCACCAGAGATCCTCTATGCCGGTACAACCGATGGCGTTTACAGATCGGGAGATGGTGGCGAAAACTGGTCGCTGATCTTTGATGAAGATATGGTGTTCGATATTCTTGTACACCCCGATGACCCTGACAAACTGGTACTTGGAGCCGGAAATTTCAACTCATCTGGCAGAGGTATCTGGTGGTCTGATGATGGTGGATCGAACTGGACCCATGTATCATCAGGACTTCCTCCGGATTTCCTGGGGAAGATACAATTAGATGCTTCCCAGTCATCGCCTGAAATAGTATATGCCACCATCGGCAATGGTTTCAATACTGATGTAGAGACCAGCAGCTACCTGTGTAAGAGCGAAGACTTCGGCCATACCTGGGAGGTCATCAACTCAACCAATTTTGCAGTCTATCAGGGATGGTATTCTCATGATGTCAGCATTCATCCGGCAGACCCCGATCACCTGGCTGTAATTGGTCTGGCCGTTTATACCAGCACGAACGGGGGCAACTCTTTGTATGCAAAAACTTCCACCGCTACACCTGGTTACAGTTATCCGGAAATAGAAGGACCCAACGGTCCCGGAAACTATGTGCATGCAGATTGTCATGCCGTCAAATGGCATCCAACAGAACCTGATGTTTTCTATGTGGCAACTGATGGTGGCATCTACCGGACTGATGATGCCGGTGAAAGCTATTATTCCTGCAACGGCCGGTTGCAAACTGTTCAGTTCTATAACGGATTTTCCGTTTCAGGGCAGGATAGTCTGTTGTGCTATGGCGGACTGCAGGATAATGGTTCCATTAAACTGATCGATGACCTGGATACTGAAACAGGATTATATCTGAAATGGCAGCATGTGTTTGGAGGAGATGGCGGATGGACAGCCATCAATCCTGCCGAAGATTATATTCACTACGTTAGCTGGCAGGGATTGAATGTGCTGGTCTCTGACGGACCCGGTTACAGCAGTCTGAGCATTCCGAAGATCTGGCCGGTGGCATTCATCGCACCCTACGTGATCTGCCCTTCTGATGAAACCCGGATGTATGCCGGTTCTGCCGGAGTAGCTTCAAGCACCAATGGTGGCGCCGACTGGTCACTTACCAACGGAGGAACAGCACTGGATGGTAACCCAGTTATATCTATGGATATCTCATTCAATGATCCGGATGTGTTGTATGTTTCCACCGCACCTTACGGAGGAAACCCGGGGCATGTTTTTGTAACCTCCAATGGTGGTGATACCTGGAGCAATATCAGCAGCGGACTGCCAGACAGGTATGTGCTGGACCTGCACGTGGACCCGAACAATGATGCCATTGCATATGCTGCTATCGGTGGTTTCGGCAGCGGACATTTGTACCGCACTACCAACTACGGATCCACCTGGTTCGATATCTCTTACGGATTGCCTGATGTGCCCACCAATGCAGTTGTGGTTGACCCTGACCTGCCTGCCACGATCTACGTGGGAAATGACCTCGGTGTCTATGTGTCAGAAGACAACGGCAGCACCTGGATGGCCTATACAGATGGAATGCCCGAAGCTGCTATGGTCTTTGACCTGAAGATCCAGCAGGACAGCAGGAAACTGTATGCCGCTACACACGGCAATGGGGCTTTCTGGAGCGACCTGATTAAAACGGATGACCCGCCCGCTATGACAAACCAATACCAGTTACTGCCTTTACAGGTTTTCCCGAATCCGGCATACGATCAGATCACGGTAACGCCCCCGAAGGCCATGTCCGGCTCTATTCTTCTGACCCTGACAGATCTTCATGGAAGGATCCTACACCGGGAAACGGCCAAGAGCTCAGCTTCCATACAATTGTACAGGCTGAACCTACCTGCTGGCACCTACCTGCTTGAATTGTCAGATGGACGGTCAACTGTAAGCACTAAAGTGTTCTGGCTGTGATTAATGCCCGGTATTTTGGAAAACTGAGAAGTTAAGGTAAAATAGGCTTACCTTTGCACCGTCTTTCCGAATAGTGCTTCCTGTAGTCCTTCCGGCAAGCTTTAAACACAAGTAAACATGACATTCGATCAATTGCCTCTTACGGCGCCCTTTTTGCGTGCGCTGGAAGAAGAAAAATATACCCACCCCACTCCTATTCAGGAACAGGCCATACCCGTTATTCTGGAAGGTCGCGACATGATAGGCTGTGCGCAAACCGGCACAGGCAAGACCGCAGCATTCAGTATCCCCATGCTGCAGCTTTTAAATACGATTGCACCCGGAAAAGGTCGCCGCCCCATTCGCGGGCTGGTGGTAACACCTACCCGAGAACTGGCTATGCAGATCAAGGAAAGCCTGGACGCCTACGGACGCCACTGTTCCCTTAGAAATACCGTTGTATTTGGCGGAGTATCCCAGCACGGACAGGTGAATGCCCTCCACCGCGGGGTAGATATTCTGGTAGCTACACCCGGTCGTCTGCTCGATCTGTTCCAGCAAGGATATGTCAAGCTGGATCAGCTTTCCTTTTTCGTACTGGATGAAGCCGACCGCATGCTGGACATGGGCTTCCTGCCAGACGTGAAGCGGATCATCAAACTACTGCCCGCAAAGAGACAATCATTGTTCTTTTCTGCAACCATGCCGGATAATATCAGACAGCTTGCCAATACCATTGTGCACGATCCTGCCTTTATCAGTGTGACGCCTGCCATGAGTACTGCTGAACGGGTTGAGCAAAGCGTATATTTCATCGAACATCCGGATAAGAAATACCTGCTTCTGCATTTGCTCCGCGAAGGAAACGTCAGGTCTGCGCTGGTATTTACCAAGACCAAGCATGGTGCTGACAAAGTATCCAGGATGCTCAGCAAAGCCCATATACATGCCGAAGCCATACACGGTAACAAGTCGCAGAATGCACGCCAGAAAGCACTGAAAAATTTCAAGGAAGGCATTACACGTGTACTGGTAGCCACTGATATTGCAGCCCGCGGAATTGATATAGACAACCTGGAACTGGTGGTCAACTATGACATACCGAACATTCCTGAAACCTATGTACATAGGATCGGAAGAACAGGCCGGGCCGGAGCAAGCGGTGAAGCCGTTTCCTTTTGCAGTGGTTCAGAAAAGTCTTTCTGGAGAGATATTCTCAAGACCATTCCCGTAGAAGTTCCTGTCAAAGATGCCTCTGCATTCAGGAATGCTGCCGCTGAAGAGAAGAAAGCAGACACAGGCAATGAGCCTAACTACAAGAAAAAAGTAGAAAAACTCCTTCAGGAAGAGGCTCCTTCAGAAGAAAAGAAAGGCAAGCGCAGGAACAGGAACAGAAACAGAAATAAGTTTCGTCAGGGCGCATCCAGAAACAAGCAAAGAGACAGCCGATAAACAGATCAGTTGTCAGATTCTGTTGATATTCCGGGAAGCGGAGCGATCTGATAGCTCCATCGTTTACCGTTGTTGTATTTGTGCAGTATGGCCCTGCCTGCGGCCAGGATCAGTAGGCCAGCTGGTAACAGTATCACTCCGAACACCGCAAGCGCCCCAAAGTCTGAAGTAAGGATTCCCAGAACACCGACCACGCCACTGAGGGCCCCCAGAAAAGTAGTGTAGCCCCCAACGGCCATTACCGTATAACCGGAGAACACCCGAAACAGGCTGTGATCCAGTCTGATACTCCTGATCTGCCTGATATCCAGCTCCTGCCCGTCATCCAGTACAATCAAGTAGGGTTCCTCCAGGGCTGACAGTTTTCCCTTGTACTTTGCAAACTGGTCTTTAACCACCAGGTAGTCTCCAATCTCAGCCGTCCTCACCTTGTCTTTTTTTCGATGTCTGATCTGCAACTCACTGCCTGCAGTCATTACAGAATCCAGCTGAGCCTGAGCAGCACCTGCAAATGACAGCAGAAGCAAGACATATGTAATCCTTATTAATGTATTCATCTGCTGAATGTAAATTGAACCTGATTGGCTTTATTGATCACGAGAAATTCGAGTCCTCTTTCTGCTACTGCAAATCCATTTCTAAAGAGGGTTCCTCTGTCATACTGCGGTTCAATGATCATCTTGCCGGTACGATCTATAAACCCCCAATTGGCATATTCCACTTCAACCGCGGCCAGACCCTCAGAAAATGAGAACGCATCAGTATAAGCCGGTTCAATGACCCATTCTCCACTGGTATTCACAAAGCCCCATAATTCGTCTTCATTCCTGGCGGGAGCAAGCCCTTCATCAAAATCACGTACCTTGCCAAAGCCTTTCTCGCTGACCTTGTTCCCCTGCCTGTCTAAAATAAACCATGGATCATACATGGTTACCTGTGCAGCATAGACATCCTTCTCCAGATTGGTGACGCCATAATACTGTATCGGTACCACTTCTTCGCCTGCGGTATTTATCAGACCCCATTGATTCTTCCTTTGTACCTGAGCAGTACCCTGTTCAAAACCATATGCAAGCTGGTATGTACCCGGTATCACAGTCTCTCCGTTCCGGTCAATGAAACCCCATTTGAAATTATCCATTGCAACCGGAGCCAGTCCGCTTCCGAATGCATTGGCTGCACTGTAGGTAGGTGGTATGACCCACTGACCGGACTCATCAATAAATCCATACCGCCACATCTGCTGGTCATTGGTAATGGCTACTGCAGCCAGGCCATCTGAGAACGGTGATGCAATGGTATAGGTTGCCGGTATGACCATATTACCGGTGGCGTCAGCAAAACCGAACTTACCATCTCTAAAAACAGGAATGCGTACCTGTTGTGAAAAAACAGCCAGTGAGCTGAATGTCAGTATAACTACAAGTATCCTTTTCATTAATCTCTTTGTTCAAAGTTAAAAAGTATGATCACTTGGCGGTAACCACGATCTCCACCCGTCTGTTTCCCTGCATCTCACGGGCATCACGTTCTTCAGGATAAAGTTTGTCTTTCGGGCCCATCCAGGCATAGGCAAGCCGCTCTTCTTCAATGCCCTGGCTTACAAGATATGCATAGATCTCTTTGGCTCTGTTTCTGCTCAGTTCATATTTACCCGTATCATTGTCCAGCCCGTCAGGTGCGCTGGTGGGTGAACAACAAATATGTCCAACAATGATGATGTGCATATTCGGATTGGCCTTCATCTGGTCTGTCAGCCTGTATAAGGTAGGCACACTTTCCCGCAGCAATTTGTGTTTACCAGGTTGAAAGTGCAATCTAAGGAGCACGATACTATCACCTATATCAAATGTATTCAACTCAAAATCATCGCCCACCAGATAGCGGCCTTTATATCGAACGCCTTTCCTGTCCTGCACTGTATCGCCCTGAATGACCCGCACTTCATCGCCCGTGATCTCCTGCTTTTTTTCCTCTTCCTTTTCCGCCTCAGTTGTTTCTGCTGCTCCGTGACAGGTACAGATAAAATCAACTTCTACCCTTCTTTGCAGCTGCCGCTCTGCTTCGGAAGACTTTTGTTCGCTGGCTTTCCTTTCACCGAAACCTGTTACAGAACTGATCTTCTGTGAAGGAATCCCGTTGTTCTTCAGCAGACCGGCCACATGATTGGCACGGGCCAGCGAGAGGCTGTCATTGAAAGAACTGTTGTCAATATAATCGCAATATCCCCTGATCTCAATAGATTGTATTTTGTCATGATCCAGCGTATCTGCCAGGAAATAGAGCACATGTTTTCGTTCGTCTGCATCCAGTTCAGATGCTCCAAAAGGGAAATATACGGTGAGGTGCTGATCCTGAGCAATAGCTGGCAAACCTGACAGCATTATCAGCATCACAATAACACGAATGCCACAGAATACAAGAATGCGCATGAGTGTTTTGATCAGAGGAGGTCTTTACGCAGCGAAAAATTACAGCACTCTGGCGTTAAAGGTGTCTCCTTCAGAAACCAGCCCGGTAGTATAGCCCTTTTTGAACCAGCGCATCCTTTGTTCAGATGTTCCATGGGTAAAGGCATCCGGCACCACATAGCCCTGAGCCTGTTTCTGAAGCCGGTCGTCACCAATGGCATTGGCCGCCCTCAGGGCTTCATCAATATCACCCGGATCCAGAATGTTCTTCATGGCCTGTGCATGATGGGCCCAGACGCCGGCCAGGAAGTCTGCCTGCAATTCCAACTTTACAGACAGGGCATTGTATTCCTTTTCGCTGACCTTTCCTCGATACTGATCTACCTGTGCAGTGATGCCCAGAAGGTCCTGTACATGATGCCCCACTTCATGTGCAATGACATAGGCCATGGCAAAATCGCCGGGAGCGCCAAAGCGTGAAGACAGCTCATCAAAGAAACCCAGGTCCAGATACACGTTATCATCTCCCGGGCAATAGAATGGTCCGGTGGCGCTGCTGGCCATACCACATGCCGATTGCACCCCACCTGTAAAGACCACCAGATCCGGTTCCACATAGTTCCGGCCAAGTTGCTCAGGGAACAGTTCATTCCATACATCTTCGTTATCCTTCAGCACTACACCAACAAACTCCATGAGCTGATCCTCTTTCTCTGAGGAGATATAAGGTTCGTCACTGGTTTGACCGGTATCACCCATCTGCTGCAGCAGTTGTGTAGGATCCTGCCCCATCAGCAATGCAATGATGAGCACAATGATGGCACCTCCGCCAACAGCCATTCCGGTTCCGGGTCGTTTGCCCCTCTGGTCCTTTACATGTTTGCTTTGCTCCCTGCCCTGATACTTCATATAGGATTTATTATAGCATGAAGATACGATTTTTCACAGGAGCATGCACCTCTTCAGGGATGATCGCCATGTACCACTTTCAAAGGCTGGGCAGGTGTATAAATCTGCACCCCAAAGCGGAGCTTGGAGAACAGATCCCACAATACGATACCGGCACTGACAGAAATATTCAGAGAATGTTTGGTACCGAATTGAGGGATCTCGATGCAATCATCGCAAAGGGCAAGAACTTCCTCGCTTACACCGTACAATTCATGCCCAAATACCAATGCTACTTTTTCATTGGCATAAGGCTGGTACTTTTCTAAAGAAATGCTGCTGTCTGTCTGTTCAACGGCAATGATGCGATAGTTGAGCGATCTCAGATACCTGATGGCTTCTGTGGTCTCATCAAAGTACTCCCAGTGCACGCTTTCGGTAGCACCAAGAGCCGTTTTCTCTATGTCACGATGAGGTGGTTTGGCAGTCACTCCACAAAGACAAATGCCCCGCACCAGAAACGCATCACAGGTGCGGAAAACGGAACCTACATTGTGCAGGCTGCGAACATTGTCAAGCACCACCACGATGGGAGTCTTCTCTGCGTCTTTGAACTCAGAAACGGATTTTCTGTGTAATGATTCGTTGGGCGTTTTATGCATGCCTGGCAAAAAGGGATACAAATGTAACGGAGAAGACCGGAAAGTAGTTTTCTGTTCCTGTTATTTAACAGAAATGTCAGACAATACCCCTGCTGGCCAGTGATACCAGCAGCAGCAGAAAGAACATGAAAATGACGATACCGATCAGAATATTTTCTTTCCGTCTGCTGTCACGCAGGTAGCGGCTCAGATTCTTGTTTCGGATGATGTGGTCTATGATCATCTGAGCCCTCAGATAGGCACTTTCTCCTTTGATAATATAATCGTAGGCACCGTTATCTATGGTATCAATGGCTACTTTGATGTTATCCTGTCCGGACATCATGATCACATCCTGTCCCGGATTGGCCCGCAGGATCTTGCGAAGTATTTCCAGGCCATTGGCAGCATCTGTGCGAATACCATCCAGGTAGTAATCCAGTACCACTACGTCAGGATTTTCCTGGATTCGCTCCAGACAAGCCTCTCCGCTGGAGAAAATATTGATCTCCAGATCATAATCAGATTTTTTTTCCAGGTGGTTCTTGAGCATCACCAGATGCTTCGTGTCATCATCCACCAGAAATACCCTGTAACGCTTCTTCTTCGTGGTGTCCATAGGCGGCTTTATTTGATCCTGTCTATTTCTTCCTGCAGCGCCCCCAGCGCCCGGGTACAAACTTGCACAACTGAACGGACTTTTTCAGGTATCTGCTCCAGATGTGTTCTTTCACGGGCAGAAACCTCAATAAACTTAACCGTTTCCAGTGTATCCTCCAAACCCAGGAATTGCATGGTGCTTTTCATTTTATGGGCCACCGCACGAAGGTTATCCCACTGAGAGGCAGCTGCGGCCTCCTCCAGACTCTTAAGTTCCATTGGAGTTTCATCCAGCATGATGCGCATCATTCTCAGCTTCAGCTCTTCATCGTCTTCGGTTACCGTATTCAGATACTCGAAACTGATGTGTTCCTGCACCTTGCTTTCATGCAGAAAATGTTCTTTGGAAAATTGTTCTGAAGCATCGAGCATCTGCATGATCTTGCTGATGAGCTGAGTGGCTCTGACAGGTTTGGAAATGTAATCGTTCATTCCTGCCTCCAGGCATTTTTCAGCTTCTCCCGAGGTAGCATAGGCTGTAAATGCCAGTATTGGAACCTCTGATTTGGGTTTAGGAAAATGCGTTCTGATATACCTTGCGGCTTCATGTCCATCCATCTCAGGCATCTGCACATCCATCAGCACCAGGTCATAGTTGTGGTCTTCGAACAGACTGATGGCCTGCCTGCCGGTCTCGGCCACATCGATCTGAAGTGACGGAAACCTTCCCTTCAGCATTTCAGTAGTAACCAGCTGGTTCAATGCATGATCTTCTGCCATCAGAAAACGTGCCTGCAGATCCTGTACCGTACTCCAGTCTTTCTCCTGCTCAGACTGAGATGCAGGTTGTACATTATCAGTCTGCGATAACTCCAGTTCAAAAATGAATTCAGACCCCTGCCCTTTTCTGCTGCGCACCATGATGGCACCATTGAGCATGTCTATCAGTTTCTTGACAATGGCCAGCCCCAGGCCTGTGCCTCCATACAATCTCGTGGTGTCTGTACTGGCCTGGGTAAAGCTCTCAAAGATGTCCTGCAGTTTCTCCTGTTCAATGCCAATACCTGTGTCTTTTACGCTGAAGAATAACCTGGCTTTGTGATCCAGTTTATCGATCAGCCGGATGGTAACGCGAACCTCTCCTTCAGGTGTGAATTTGATGGCATTACTGATCAGGTTGAGCAGGATCTGGTTGATGCGCAAAGGGTCTCCCTGCAGGTTGGGCGGTATGGACGGATCCATATCCAGCACCAGCTCCAGACCTTTCTCTTCTGCCTTGAAACGGATGGTACTGATGATGGCTTCCACCGTTTGCTGCAGACTGAACGGTCTGTTGTCCAGCTCCATTTTTCCCGCTTCTATCTTGCTGAAATCCAGTATGTCATTGATGATCTGCAACAGCGAATCTACCGCTGTCTGCATACCATCCAGATATTCATGCTGCTTGGGTTCCAGATTGGTCTTGTTAAGTAACTGAAGCATTCCGCCAATGGCATTCATCGGGGTGCGGATCTCATGACTCATATTGGCCAGGAACTCTGCCTTGAATTTATTGGCCCGCTCTGCCAGGTCTTTTGCCCGCTGCAATTCAAAGGTCTTCTTGCGCAGGGTGATGTCGCGGATGATACCCTGAAAACCTACGATCTCATGATTCTGGTCTCTTCGCACGGAACTGTTCACCAGGCAGTCAATGAGCTCCCCGTTCTTGCGTTTGAGCTGCACTTCATAGTCTCGAACTTCCCCTTTATCGATCAGCTGCTGAAGCAGGTGCCTGCGGTCATCCGGATGGGCGTAGATGGCAGAGACCGATAGCTGCATCAGTTCCTTGTATGAATAGCCCAGCATTTCCAGCAGCGCCCGGTTGCAACCGGTAAAGGTGCCGTCCAGGGTGCTCAGATAGATGGCGTCTGTCAGCTGGTCGATGAGCATGCGGTACTTCTCCTCACTGCGGTACAGATCAGACTCGATAGACTTCCGGTGTACGAAGTCTCTGGCAAGCAATTCACGCAGTTTCTGGATCAACAGGTTCTCCTCCATCGCAGCGTGCAAATTAGTCATTTTCGCAGGATGTACTACAGGGTCAGGTAGGCCGTCAATGTGTAATTTTGCTGCATGTCTAGTACTTTGATATCACCTGCACAGGCTCTGGAACTTGTTGGCGAAGGATTACGCACCTTGCCTTTTCCGCACGCACCTGAGGGTCTTTATGATCCTGCCAGGTATATCCTTCAGCTTGGCGGTAAGCGCATCCGGCCTTCGCTCACTCTGCTGGCGGCCAATATCTTTGATGCTGACCCGGCCAGGTTCCTGCAACCTGCACTGGCCATGGAGGTCTTCCATAATTTTACCCTGGTTCACGATGACATCATGGATGAGGCTCCCCTGCGAAGAGGTGCTGACACCGTACATATCAAATGGGATCTGCCCACCGCCATCCTGAGCGGAGACCTGTTGCTGATAGAAGCATATAAACTGCTGGGGCAGGCTCCCGCCCATACATTACCGGCTGTACTGCAAATGTTCAACCGCACAGCTGTGGAAGTTTGTGAAGGACAGCAACTCGATATGGATTTTGAAAAACAGACCGATGTTACCCTGGCAGAATATATTGAAATGGTGAGGCTCAAGACCAGTGTGCTTCTGGGATGCAGTCTGGCAACCGGAGCGCTCTGTGCCGGTGCATCTGAAGCAGACACTGACGCCTTGTACATTTTCGGAGAACAACTGGGTATCGCTTTCCAGATCATGGATGATGTGCTGGATGCGTTTCCGGAAGGAGATACTTTCGGCAAGAAAGCCGGTGGTGATATTGAGCGGGGAAAAAAGACCTTTCTGTATGCAAAAGCTATGGAGAGCATGAAAGCGGAAGACCGAGACAAATTGCTGTCGCACTATGGAAAACCGGGTGCCGGACACGTGGATTTCGTCCTGGATTTTTTCATTTCCAATGGCATCAAAAACGCCGCCACTCAAGCTATGGAAGCCCACTTTCAGAGGTCATTGCAAGCCCTTGGAACGGTGAACGGACCAACACAGGTGCTGCACCAGCTGGCACAGGCTGTGTATGAACGGACCTTTTGATCTACTGCACACTGCGCAACAACATCTCCAGTTCAGCCAGTATGATGGCAGTAGCACCCCAGATCCTGTGTTCATCAAACCGGTAGCATGGCACCTCTGCGCTGAAATCTGGTCGTTCAATGCGCATGGTCGTTTTTGCTGATTCATTCAGCAGGGTCAGTACCGGCATCTCAATGACAGCTGCCACTTCTTCCGGGTCGGGATGAAACTCAGGTATATTATCCAGCCATCCCAGGTAAGGACGAACAAAAAAATTACTGGGTGGAATATAGATCGGCGACAGATCACCAAGATGCCGGATGATGCTTGCAGGAACACCGATCTCTTCTTCCGTCTCCCGCAGGGCTGTCTGCCAGTGATCTTCATCATGCGTTTCTGACTGACCTCCCGGAAAACTGATCTGCGCACTATGTACCCCTTCATAATCCGGTCGGCGGGTCAGCACTACCTGCACTGCTTCATTCTTCGCATACAGCAATGCCAGCACACTGGCTTTTCTTGACCCCGGAAAATCTTCTTCTCTGAAAGGCTTCACGACACGGTACTGTGGCGCCATGATGCGATGTGCCTCAGGGCCCGGTAAGCCGGCTGCCGCTGCTCTTTGCAAAATATCAGGAAAGTAGGTGGAATCTGACATGGATATGCCTGTTCTTTCGGCTCAAAATAAGGCATTTTCGTACATTCGGGAAAGATATGAAAGCATCTGTCTTTGGCACCCTGCTGCTGGTGTCTCAGTTGAGCATAGCCCAGGATTGGGCCTTCATCCCCAACATGGGGCAATGGGATCTGCCGGTACTTGCAGAAACTGCCGGAAGCGGGGCAAAGTTATATCTGGAGGCCAATGCCCTGACCTGGCAGTTTGAAGACAGAAGTGATATACACCGGGTCAAGGAAGGCGAAATAGCTCTGAAAGATGCGGTCTATCGTTCGCACGTGTACAGGATGCATTTCCAGGGAGCAGATCCGTCTGCTCAGATCACTCCGGTCGATCATTCCATGCAGAAGACTTATTATAATTTCTTTCATGGAAATGACCATTCCCGATGGAAAGGTGGTGTACATGGATATGGCGAAATGAAATATACCGGTTTGTATCCGGGTATTGATTTGCGGGTGTACAGCAGCGGCGGCAACTTCAAATATGATCTGGAGATCAGCGCAGGTGCGGACCCCGGCATCATACGTCTGGAATACGATGGCGCAGATTCTTTATATCTGTTTCAGGATGAACTCCACATAAGCACTACACTTGCACATATAGTGGAACACAAACCGGTGGCATGGCAGATCATAAAAGAAAAAAAGGTATCTGTTTCCTGTAACTATATTTTAGACGACAATATTCTGTCCTTCCATTTTCCCGAGGGATATGATCCCTTGTACCCGATCATCATTGATCCGTCAACACTCATTTTTGGCAGTTACTCCGGTTCTACTTCTGACAACTGGGGATACAGCGCCACCTACGACAGCGAAGGGAATCTGTATGGGGCAGGGATCGTTTTCGGCACAGGATATCCTACGGTAACAGGCTCCTTTCAGACCACTTATGCAGGTGGCGAAGGAGGATCGTTTGCATGCGACGTAAGCATCTCCAAGTTTACCGCCGATGGTACGGACCTGGTTTATTCAACTTACCTGGGTGGCAGCAAGAATGAGTTGCCACACAGCCTGGCAGTGGACAGCAGCGGTCAGCTTATCGTTTACGGCACAACAGGTTCTGACGATTTTCCCATGGGTGAAGATGCGTATGACAATAGTTTTGGTGGTGGCGATAATGCAACTGTTACCTATGTGGTTCAGTTTTCAGAAGGTACCGATATCTACCTGACCAAATTCACTGCCGATGGCACTGACATCATTGGTTCTACTTATCTGGGTGGCAATGAAAATGACGGCATGAACCTGGGAGATATCGCATTCAACTACGGCGACCATGCACGTGGAGAAGTAGTGACCAATACTGCAGGAGATGTCTATGTAGCCAGTTGTACATACAGCAGCAATTTCCCCGTTTCTCCGGGTGCAGCCATACCCGCCTTACAGGGTGGTCAGGATGGTATCGTGGCACATTTCAATGCAGACCTCAGCAGTCTGGTATGGTCCACCTATCTGGGAGGGTCTATTGATGACGGAGCGTATTCCATACGCCTGGCACCCGACGGCACCTTCATTGTTGGAGGCTCAACGAACAGCAATGATTTTCCTGTAACAGCAGGTGGCCTTAACAACAGTTTTCAGGGTGGTTCGATGGATGGTTTCCTCGTGCGCCTGAATGCTACCGGAACAAGCATCCTGGAGGGTACCTACATTGGCACCGACAGTTATGATCAGACCTTTATTGTGGAGGTTGATGAAGAAAACAATGTGTATTGTACCGGGCAGACTTCAGGATCTTATCCGGTAACCGCGGGCGTGTACAGCAACCCTGGAAGTTCACAATACATCAGCAAGCTGGAACCGGATCTGAGTGCACTGGTATTTTCGACAGTTTTTGGCAGCGGCTCGGCAACTGTAAATATATCTCCTACTGCCATGTTGGTGGACCAGTGTGAAAGTGTTTACGTGGCAGGATGGGGCGGCACGGTGAATTCTGGCTGGAATCCTGCAACGGGAAGTGTTAGTGGCATGCCGGTCACAGCTGATGCATTCAGTACCACTACCACAGGCAGTGATTTCTATTTCATTGTATTCAAAAAGGATCTTACCGATCTGTTATATGCCACTTTCTATGGCAGCCCTGTTGCCAACGATCATGTGGACGGTGGCACCAGTCGTTTCGATAAAAAGGGAGTCATCTATGAGGCGGTATGTGCAGGATGCGGAGGTTTAGATGATTTCCCCACCACACCCGATGCCTGGAGCACCACCAACAACAGCACCAACTGCAATTTGGGCGTAATAAAATACGAATTCATCTACCTGGGTCCATCCTCAGGATTTTCTGTCAGTCCTGATGAGGGTTGTGCACCCCTGAATGCTTCCTTTACCAACAGCAGCCTGGCAGCAACCAGCTATTTCTGGGACTTTGGCGATGGAACTACTTCAGAGGAATCTGATCCTGATCATGTCTATACAGAACCCGGCACCTATACCATCATGCTGATAGCTCTGGATCCGGAGTCCTGTATTCCGGAAGACACCGTATATCAGACAGTGGAAGTATATGGCTACCCGGAGGCATTGTTCGACATGACAGTTGACCCTTTCAGTCCGATTGCCTATAATTTCACCGACCAGAGTGTTGATGCCGCTACCTGGTTCTGGACCTTCGGAGATGGCAGTTCATCCACTACCCAGAATACCTTTCATATATATGAAGAACCCGGAGTATATACTGTTTGTCTGTTCATTGAAAATGCCAACGGTTGCCCGGATACCATCTGTCAGGAACTGACCATAGATGCTGTCTCACAATTGGTAGTACCCAATGCATTCTCTCCGAACGGTGATGGCTACAATGACATCTTCCTGCCATTCAATTTCAGTCTGATCGGTTTCGAGCTGAAGATCTGGAACAGGTGGGGAGAGCTGGTCTTTGAATCGAACGATCCCAACATCGGGTGGGACGGCACCTACAAGGGCATTGACCAGGAGATGGACACTTATGTTTATACCGTAGGCGGTCTGGGAGAAGACGGACAGGATTACTTCTTCAAAGGGAATATCACACTGGTTAGGTAAAGGATTCCGGGTTATTGGTCTTTGGTACCTGGTTTTTGGTTCTTCTACATAATAATAGGAAAACTCCTAACTTGTTCGACCAAAATTTACTCCTCACTCCTCACTCCTCACTCCTCACTCCTCACTCCTCACTCCTCACTCCTCACTCCTCACTCCTCACTCCTCACTCCTCACTCCTCACTCCTCACTCCTCACTCCTCACTCCCCTCAGCTCCCTTTCCCTGCTCTTTCCAGTATATACGCCCGGAGGTCTTCCACCTGCTGATCGGTCATGCGCTCTTTGGTGTAATGTGGCATATACTCCCGGTGTCCGGGTGCCGGATGTGTGCCGTGGCGAACCACCTGGAACAACCACCAGTCGTTCTTTTTGAACCAGCGATTGAACTGTTTGAATTCCTGTTTGTCATCACCGAATACAACATCACTCACCCCATAGCTCTTATGACAGGCCTGACAACTAAGTTCATAGACCAGCTTTCCGTTGGCAGCATCACCTTTCCCTCGAAGTGTTTCCCAGTAATTATCATAAGGAGGCTCCAGGAAGGTGGCAGGCGATTTATGCAGATAACGACCGCGGATATTTTCCACCCACTTCACAGTATTCTTTCCTGAAGCAATATCAGCATTTAAAGCTGACAGATCCTGCTCAGAAAAACCGATATCAGAAAGTGAATATCCTATAGTGGTATAGTATGCAATGATGGACTGAATTTCCCAGTCCTCCACCGGACGCCCCTGAGAGCACTCCATGGCACAGAGCTGCACTGCTTCAGCAAGGTTCTCATTGGCGGGTTTCACCAGATCACCGTACTTCTTGTAGTAATCGTCGTTGTACCAGGTCTCGCGGTTGGTGATGCCATAAAAGGTCGTTCCCTGCAGGAAAGGAATATCATGCTGTGCGGCATATTCCAATCTTGCCTGCGGATCAGCCACAGTCAGGATCGGGTCTTCTATCACGGTGTTGTGGCAGTTGGTGCACATATAGTACACACTGATGAACTTCGACTTGCTGCCATCAGGTGCTGTGGTGCGACCATTGAAGATCATTTCACGTCCCCGCTCTATGGCAGCCTCAGACAGGTCTTCCGGATACCAGGAAGGTTTGGGTTGACCAAGTGCGAACAGGACGTCATTGACTTTGGATGACAGGGTGAATGCCTGGGGGGCTGAAGCTTTCCATGAAGGGAAAACCATCAAGGTCATACACAAAGATCCCACTACAAAAAACCAGTACTTTTTCATCTTTCGTGTATTGAACAAACAAAGTTTATCTTTTATTGCTGAAAAAAGAAAAATCAGCACATGCAGATTTGTTTTTCTGGAATTAATACTAATTTTACATCAGTTCTTTAGACACTACACACTTACTTTATTGTGTTTTCATGGGGATAGCAGAGGGATCCGGTAACGGTGAACTCTGCTTTTTTTTGTTAGCTACCACAGGGTTATACAAGAGTTGTATGTCTTACTCTGTGTAACTCCTTCCCTCAGTTGTAAAGAGAAACCACAAGTTGTCCCCTGTGTGGTCTCTGTTCCATTTTGAAATACTGCGGAACTTTTGCTGTTGGCACTCCGTTTGCAACAATAGATATTGTGTGTGTTTTCATGGGGATAGCAGAGGGCGCCCGAAAGTGGTAACCTCTGCTTTTTTTTTCTCCTGATCTTTCCCAAAAAACCCTCCCAACAAAGCCTGCAGCCCATATTCCTTTCGGCTGCCGATCATACTACGAGCATTTTCCAGGCATCAGGTAATTAAAACTGCTCACCATCCGGCACCGGTACCAACATTGGGGTGTGGAATTTTTCCCCACTTTGGGGAACAGCCTTCCACACTTTCCCCACCCGATAAGACCATTATAGACATGCTGAGCAATCAGCGTTCTGCTGTCGTTTTCTATCTTTGCGCATGACTGAAAAAATTCTCATCGTTGACTTCGGTTCACAGTACACCCAGCTCATTGCCAGGCGTGTCAGAGAACTGAATGTGTACTCCGAGATCGTGCCCTGTAACAAGCTGCCGGAGATCACAGACGATATCAAAGGCATCATCCTGTCCGGTAGTCCGTTTTCAGTCTCTTCCCCCCAACTACCCGATTTCGACTACGACCATGTGGCTAATAAACGCCCGCTGCTGGCAGTATGCTTTGGCGCCCAGTACATAGCGCAACATCATGGAGGCAAAGTGGCCCCCTCTTCCAAAAGGGAATATGGAAGGGCATTTCTGCACCTGGTGGAAAAAGAATGTCCGCTGTTCTATGGCGTAAACGATGAAAGCCAGGTATGGATGAGCCACAGCGATACCGTCATGGCCATCCCTGACGGGTTTCACATTACTGCCAAAACGGCTTCTATTGATGTGGCAGCCTACAGCAGTGATGAAGGTGCCACACCCTTCCCCATCCATTGCATCCAGTTTCACCCGGAAGTGACCCATACCAGCGAAGGGCTGACCATGCTGGAGAATTTTGTTGTGCGCATTTCCGGTTGCGAACAAAGCTGGACCCCGCAGTCATTCGTGGAAGAAACGGTTGACAACCTGAAGCAGACCATCGGCACAGATAAGGTAGTCCTGGGCCTGTCAGGCGGGGTGGATTCATCTGTGGCTGCCCTCCTCCTGCACAGGGCCATTGGTAAACAACTGCATTGCATTTTCGTCAACAACGGCCTGCTTCGCAAAAATGAATACGACGACGTGCTCCACACCTATCAGGACCTCGGACTGAATGTAAAAGGCGTGGATGCTACAGAAGATTTTTTATCGCAGCTGGCCGGCGTGACCGATCCCGAGCAAAAAAGAAAGATCATCGGTCGGGTATTCATAGAGGTGTTCGACCGCGAAGCACACGCCATTCAGGATGTAAAGTGGCTGGCGCAAGGTACCATCTATCCAGACGTTATCGAATCCATCTCCGTACACGGACCTTCGGCTACCATCAAGTCTCACCATAACGTGGGTGGACTTCCTGAAAAACTGCACCTGAAGGTGGTGGAACCGCTGCGTTTCCTTTTCAAGGACGAGGTGCGCAGAGTGGGTACAGCCCTCAGCCTCAAGCCGGAGCTGCTGAACAGACACCCTTTCCCCGGACCGGGACTGGCCATTCGCATCATAGGCGATGTGACCGCAGAAAAAGTGCGCATCCTGCAGGAAGCTGATGCTGTGTATATAGGCCACCTGAAAAGATCCGGCTGGTATGAACAGGTATGGCAGGCCGGAGCCGTGCTGCTGCCTATACAGACCGTGGGTGTGATGGGTGATGAAAGAACATATGAAAACGTGCTGGCCATACGTTGTGTAAATTCGACCGATGGCATGACCGCCGACTGGAGTCACCTGCCCCACGAACTGCTGGGAAAGATCAGCTCCGATATTATTAACCATGTGAAAGGGATCAACCGTGTTGTTTACGATATCAGCTCCAAACCGCCTGCAACCATTGAATGGGAATAAGCATATACTAATCCTCCTGCTCTCTCTGTTCCTGCTGCCCTCCTGCGCTTTTCTGCAGGACCTGTTCGGCGAACCGGAACCGGAAAAACCTCCTGTGGTGATCGATAAACACCCGGAGGAAAAAGAAGATACACTTGTCATTGATGAACCTCAGGAAAAGGAAGACCACATCAAAGACAAGAAAGACGAACAGAAGGGAAAATGGGCTAAACGTGATGTGTACCGTATATCCTATATCCTGCCCTTTCACCTGGACCGTACAGAGCTGGAGAACCTGATGAGTCAGGACAATATTACCGGTATGCAGAGTCTGGCCAGCCTGGAATTCTATGAAGGAAGCCTGATGGCTCTGGATACGCTGCAGGAGATGGGACTGAATCTGGAGGTCTCCCTGTTCGATGACCTGCGTGATGTGGGCAGACTAGAAGACATTCTGGATCAATACGAAATGATCCAGTCTGATGTGGTTATCGGTCCGCTGTTCAACAGCAGTCTGGAAGTAGCCAGCGAATGGGCGAAAGCCAATGAGAAGTTCATTGTTTCTCCGTTGTCGCCTTCATCATCTGCAGCAAAAGAAAACCCCTGGTTTCTGATGGCCAATTCTACACTGGGCACTCAGCTACAGACTTTGTTGTTGTCCTGGACGAAGCAAAGTGTCAACTATCGTATCATTATCGCCAGCAAAGGTGAAACCGGTACCGACAGTCTGATCAAAGCAGAAGTGATCAAAGCATGGGATGCCCTGAAGGTGGATGGATACAAGCCGCAACTGGCCTTTGCCAACAGTGCGGAAGCAGTGCAGAACAGCATGATACAGGGTCGTGACAATTTTGTTTTCCTGGCATCGACCGATGAGCTGTTCGTGAACGGGATGATGCGGCAACTTTCGCTGTACACCAAGAACTATGATCTGGAGGTGGGCGGACTGAGCCCTGTACTGGACATGGAAAGTCTTTCACTCGATTACTTCGAAAACCTGCACTTCCAGTACCCAAGTGCTTATTGGGTAAATCCGCTGTCGCCCAAACTCGAAAATTTCATCAACGATTTTGGCAAGCGTTACAACAGCAACCCGACCGATTATGCCATGCGGGGATACGACCTGACCCTCTACGTAGGTTACCTGCTGCTACAAAACGGCCCTTTCCTGCCGGAAGGATTCTCCAGGCCAAGACCCACCAGAAAGATGTTGTATGAATTCAAATTCGGACCTTCCCTGACCTCCGATGGTGCTACCGATTTCTACGAGAACAAGAATGTCTATATCCTGCGTTTCGACAATTACCGGTTCGAGCAGGTGCGGGAGTGAGTACTTAAAATGTGGAAATGAGAAAATGTGGAAATGTAGAAATGGGGGAATGTGGAAACAGGAGAATGCGGGAATGAGAAAATGTCTTTTTCCGTTTTACTATCGGGAGCTATCTGAATGAGGGATTGATTTTTCAATACAGAACCCAGCTTCCTTTACGATAACAATCAGTGAACTCCGTGACATCAGTTCAATCCGTGATCCGGCTTCCGTACATCACTCAAGCTTATCATACCCCAGAATCTCCAGCATGCTGTCAACGGTCTGCTGCGGGGCAAACTCCTCATAGCTTAACGATCCATCGCCGTTCTTCTGAATGAGAATATGCTTGGGCGAGGGGATCAGACAGTGTTTGATGCCACCGTATCCGCTTATGCTTTCCTGGTAGGCGCCAGTATGAAAGAAACCGATGTACAGCGGACTGGTATTATCCATCCTGGGCAGATATACTTCGTTGGTATGTGCCTCAGAGTTGTAGTAATCCATCTGGTCGCAGGATAATCCGCCCACGTTCACCCTTTGTACTTCCCCACTCCACTTGTTGACCGGCAGCAGGATGAAACGGGAATTGATTCCCCATGCGTCGGGCATGGTGGTCATCAAAGAGTTGTCTATCATGTACCAGCGCTCGCTGTCGTTCTGCTGTTTTTCTGCCAGTACAGAAAAGATATGTGCACCACTTTCAGCTACCGTGAAACTGCCGAACTCCGTGAAGATATCCGGACAAGGAACTCCTTCCTGCTCACACGTTGTCTGTACTTTATTGATGATCTCTCTAACCATATAGGTATAGTCATACTCAAAGCCCAGGCTGTTGCGCACCGGAAAACCACCACCGATGTTCAGGGCGGTCAGGTCTTCGCATATCTTCCGCATCTCACAATACACCTTCAGCGACTTGGTCAGCTCGTTCCAGTAGTAGATGTCATCGCGGATACCACTGTTTATGAAGAAGTGCAGCATCCGGAGCTTGAACTTGGGGTTGGTCTGCACGTACTGCTCATAGAAACTTCTGATCTCTGAATAGCGGATGCCCAGTCTGCTGGTATAGAGCTGAAACTCCGGCTGTTCTTCTGCTGCGATCCGTATCCCGATCTGACAATCATTGATGATGCGGTCTTCATACTCTTTCAGCTCTTCTTTATTATCCAGCACCGGAATGATGTTAAAGCCCAGGTTGGCGAGCTTGCTGATGCGTTGTGTATAAACGTTCGTCTTGAACCCGTTGCACACAATGAAAGTATTCTTGGTGATCCGCTTGTTCAGATACAGCTTCTCAATGATATCAATATCATAAGCCGAAGAGGTCTCCAGATGGATATCATTTTTCAGCGCCTCGTCCAGCACATGCGCAAAATGAGAACTCTTGGTACAATAACAGTAATAGTACTTCCCCTTGTAGTCCAGCTCATCCATCGCATTGCTGAACAACTTCTTGGCCTTTTGGATCTGCTGGGAGATCTTGGGCAGGTAAGTGATTCGCATAGGCGTACCATATTCCTCAATAAGCTGCTTCAGCGGGATTCCGTTGAAATGCAGCCAATTGTTCTTTACATCAAAGCCCTCCTGCGGAAAGTAGAAGGTTTGCTGAATGAGGTCTAAGTAGGTATTTTTCAAGGTTCCTGATGGGGTTTGTCTGTCGGTTCAACCATGGTGCAGCATGCGGGACAAAAGTAATAACTTTGAACCTTTATGAGTGCAGTACGAGTCATCTCCGTCAACAGCGAATTAGGTGCGGGAACCAGAGGTTCCGGTCTGGGTTTTGATGCTATCAGGGTGGCAGCCTGGACCAAAGGCAGCCGCTATTTCAAGAACCATCCGCCCACCATCATACCCAGCAATAACGATGAGGTACTGGACGACATCGAAACCGCCTATGCGGTCAAGATCCACTACATCGTGGAGATGTACAAGCGCATTGCCGAGACCGTGGTGGACACCCTGAAAGCCGGAAACTTCCCCATCCTCATTTCCGGCGATCACAGCAATGCCGGAGGTACCATCGCCGGTTTGCGGATGGCATATCCCGAAGAAAAACTCGGTGTCATCTGGATCGATGCACATGCTGATATCCATTCGCCTTACACTACACCGTCCGGGAACTTACATGGTATGCCGCTGGCTGCCAGTACCGGTCTGGACAACAAGGTCTGTCAAATCAACCAGCCTGAAGAGAATACCATCGCCGCCTGGGAAGAGCTGAAGAACATCGGAGGTATTCAGCCCAAGGTCGGATTCAAGGATCTCATCTTCATCGCCGTGCGTGACCTGGAGAAAGCAGAACGCTTCATCCTGAAACAAAACAAGGTCAAGAACTATACAGTGCAGAAGATGCGGGAGACAGGCACAAGTTTCGTGGTGGAAGATGCCCTGAAAAGACTCGAACACTGCGATCGCATTTACGTCAGCTTTGACGTGGACAGTATGGATGCGAACATCAGTCGCGGCACCGGTACACCGGTCAAGAGCGGTCTGTATGAAAGCGAGGCCTTCCAGCTGATGAGTGCTTTTGCCAAGCATCCCAAAGTATGCTGCATGGAGCTGACCGAGATCAATCCCACCCTCGACAACAAGAAGAACCTGATGGCAGAGATCGCCCTCGAGATCCTCGAGAAGGTGACCCTGGAAATTGAGAACCGACTATGAATCACCTCAGCGGATTGCTGCAGGCGCTGCAGGAAGCGGCGCAGGCACTGTACAGCTATGAACTGAATGAAGAGCAGTGCAAGCTCTCTCCTACTCCTTCTGAGTTTGAAGGCGAATACACCTTTGTGGTCTTTCCGCTGCTGAAAGCAAGCCGGAAGAATCCGGTAGAAACAGGGAATGAGATCGGCCACTACCTGTTGGAACATTGTGCAGACATCGCCGCCTTCAACGTGGTGAAAGGCTTTCTGAACCTGTCGCTGAAAGACAGTTTCTGGACGGATCTGCTCCGGAATATCCGGGACGAAAAAGCCTGGAACAACCTGCCATCCACCGGTAAAAAGATCGTGGTGGAATACTGCGGACCAAACACCAACAAGCCGCTGCACCTGGGTCATATCCGCAATATGTTGCTGGGCATGAGCACCGTGCGATTGCTCAACGCTGCGGGGAATGATGTGCATCCGGTCAATATCTACAACGACCGGGGCATCGCTATCTGCAAGAGTATGGTGGCTTATGTACGAAGCGGACAGAAGACCACACCCGAAAGCACCGGCACCAAGGGCGATCACTTTGTGGGCGACTATTACGTGGAGTACGCCAAGCAGTTCGATGCGGAAGTGAAGGAGCTGATGGCTGGTGGAATGGCCAAAGACGAAGCTGAGAAGAAAGCACCCATCTATACAGAAGCAGTGGACATGCTGCAGCGATGGGAAGCCGGTGATGCCGATACCCTGGCACTATGGAACACCATGAACAGCTGGGTGTATGCAGGTTTCAATGAGACCTTTCAACGCCTGGGCGTACATTTTGAGAAGGACTATCATGAGTCCGTTTATTTCACCAAAGGCCGCGACCTCGTGCTGGAAGGACTGGAGAAGGGACTCTTCTTCAGGAAGGACGATGGCTCTGTTTGGGTGGACCTGACCGATGCCGGACTGGACCAGAAAGTATTGCTGCGCAGTGATGGTACTTCTGTGTACATCACCCAGGATATAGGCGTGGCGCATGCCCGTTACGAAGACTACCACATGGACGTAAGTGCCTATGTGGTGGCAAACGAACAGGATTACCATTTCAAAGTACTCAAGCTCGTGCTGGAGAAACTGGAAGAACCTTATGCCGAAGGGATCTTCCACCTCAGCTATGGTATGGTGGATCTGCCGGAGGGCAAGATGAAGAGCCGCGAAGGTACGGTTGTGGATGCCGATGACCTGATGGACGAAATGGAGAAGAGCAGCCGCGAGTTCCTGGAGCAAAGCGACAAACAACAGGACTTCACTGCAGAAGAAAAAGAGACACTCTACCGACAGATCGGCATGGCGGCATTGAAATATTTCATCCTGCGGGTGGACCCGAAGAAACGCATCCTGTTCAACCCCCAGGAATCCATTGACCTGCAGGGAAATACCGGGCCGTTCATTCAATACACGTATGCCAGGATCCAATCCATGCTGAGAAAATTGGGAGATCTTCCGGAAGGAGTCATGGCTGCTCCGGATCAGGAAGAAAAGGCACTCATACTCACACTCTCACTCTACCCTGCTGTCCTAAAAGAGGCAGCAGCCAGCTGGTCGCCGGCAGAGATAGCTAACTATACTTACAACCTCGCCAAGCAGTTCAACAAGTTCTATGCAGACCACAGTGTGCTGCATGCTGACACGCCGGCCCAGAAGCAACTGAGGGCCTCACTGGCGGCGGTAACAGCAGATGTGCTGAAGCATGGATTGTGGGTGCTGGGCATTGAGGCAGTGGAGAGGATGTAGTTCCTGCAAATACTATTAACAGCGGTTGGTGAGGACACCAACCGCGGACAACCGCTTCCGGTATCCTAAGACCTGGTGGATCACTAATTGGGAAACAGGTCGGTAGAAATGCTGCGATAAGAACTGTCACTCAAACAGAAGCTCAAAGTGTTGTAAATAGACTGATTACTTCTGGTGCTAAATTATCTCCTAAACCAGGTTATCCCGGCGTCTGGTATCAACTGCCAAATGGAGGTAGTTTTGGAGTTAGGGATGTAGTAAGTCAGCAATCTATAAGGCTGGGTAGTTCAAGGGCTATTGATCTAAATATTCCCGGCATTGAATTGAATAATTTAAAATACTGACACATG
>JACJXO010000008.1 GCA_020636645.1 Chitinophagales bacterium | reverse complement strand
CTTTCTAATACCATTTTCTCTGTTATGGGTTAATTGTTAGAGCCACACATAGTGTAAGTTTGTTGCTATCTTCCCCCTATATCTCCCCCCCTGAAACTTACCCTTCTGTGTTTCCTGCTCTGCCTGCCCTTCCTTTCCCATGCCCGGGAAGAATCCAATCTGAATTCGCAAACAGCTGTAGAAAGAAGCAAACTACTAATTCAACTTCCGGAAAAAATTGCCTGCAAAGGCACCACCTGAAAATGATGGGTTGGCTGTTTCTTAATTATCAATTGCACTATTTATTTTTCCCGCCCATTCCCTAACTTTCCACCATGTCCATCCTACTTGAAATTGCGTGCTTCAGCGAACGCGGGGCACGATTGGCGGCTGTGAGCGGTGCTGATAGAATAGAGTTCTGCCAGGATTATCCCAGTGGCGGGGTCACCCCGGAACTCCAGGCAACAGAAGCGCTGCTGGAAGATTATGACATCCCCGTTTTCGTGATGGTGAGACCCAGGCCGGGTGAGTTCGTTTTCTCCACAGAAGAAGTGGACCGCATTTGTACAGATATCAGTGCCTTCCGCGAGATCGGTGTGCACGGCATCGTAGCTGGTGCGCTTACCAGTAACGGTAAACTGGATGAAGTGGCCTGCAAGCGCATGCGGGAAGCGGCCGGAACTTTGCCCTTCACCTTTCACCGGGCTTTTGATACGCTGAGTGATCCACGAGAGAGCCTGGAGCAGCTCATCAGCTGGGGCTTTCAGAGAATTCTCACTTCCGGCGGTGCAGGAAATGCGATAGACAACCTGGATACGTTAAAGGAGTATGTGCAACAGGCGAACGACCGCATCATCATCCTGCCGGGCGGAGGGGTCAGACCGGATAACCTGGCGCCCATCATCGGCACCACCGGAGCGAAAGAAGTGCACTCATCAGCTCTCCACCAGCCGGATCCCTTCAACAGCTTCTGCGATCCTGCCATGATACGCCTTATGAAAGAACAACTCAGCGCCACTGCATGACCAGAAAATTGCTGATCTGGATACTCCTCAGCACACCGCTCATGATCCAGGCACAACACATACAAGACCTGCACGAAGGCTGGCAGTTTCGTGAAAGCGACGGCACCGAATGGCTTTCTGCTCAGGTACCGGGTTCGGTGCATATGGACCTGTACCGCAACCACGTCATCCCCGACCCTTTCTACGGCACAAACGAAGACTCTGTGCAGTGGATTGAAGAGCGTGACTGGGACTATCGCCTGGCATTTTCTGCTGATGCGGAAACGCTGAACAAAGAACATATCATGCTGGTATTCGACGGACTGGATACCTGGGCAGAGGTCGTGCTGAACGGCGAGACCATCCTCCATGCAGAGAACATGCACCTGGCTTATCCGGTGGATGTAAAACGGTTGCTGAAAGAACAAAATGAACTGCTCATCCATTTCACATCGGCCGTTAAGAAAGGGAAGGAACTGGCGAAGGATATTCCCTTTCGCATGCCATCAGATGAACGCATCTACAGCAGGAAAGCACAGTATCAGTTCGGGTGGGACTGGGGTCCGAGGTTCGTTGGTTGCGGCATCTGGAAGGATGTCAGACTCGAAGCCTGGGATGATGCCCGCATCCTCGACCTCCAGGTATTTCAGGACAGCCTGAGCGATGAGATTGCAGAGATGCATGCCATATTAGGCTGGGATTTTCCCATTTTACCCATAGGGCATGTGGAAGAGTTTCAGGTCAACATCTATGTGAATGACCATCTTGTCAATAACCAAAGGGTCATCGCCAGCAGTGAACCCACCCCCTGCCCTGACCTGTACTTCAGCATTGACGATCCCATACGTTGGTGGCCAAACGTGAATTTGTCGAACAGCAGCATTGGCATCCCCGTTGACACCTCGGTCACCACATTGAAGATACCCTACCGTTATACGGTAAAAGCAGAACTACTTAAAGGTGATTCGGTCATCAGTTCAGCAGAGCAAATGATCGGCCTGCGCACCATCGAACTCGTGCTGGAACCCGATGCACAGGGAACCAGTTTTTATTTCAGGGTGAACGGCGTGCCTGTCTTCGCCAAAGGCGCCAACTTCATCCCCACCCACAGCTTCCCGGAACAGACCACGAAAGCCGAATACAAAGCCATGCTGGAGGAGATCAAAGCCGCCAACGTGAACATGCTGCGCATCTGGGGTGGAGGCATCTATGAAGACGACCATTTCTACGACCTCTGCGATTCACTGGGCATCATGGTCTGGCAGGACTTCATGTTCGCCTGTGCTATGTATCCTGGCGATGATGATTTCCTGAACAACGTGTCAAAAGAGATCGACTTCCAGGTGCGGCGACTGCGAAATCACCCGAGCATCGTGCTGTGGTGCGGCAACAATGAGATAGACGAAGCCTGGCATAACTGGGGATGGCAGATACTCTATGGTTACCTGCAATTAGAGGCCGACAAGATCTGGGGATGGTACACCGACCTCTTTCACGGCTTGATCCCGCAGAGCCTGGCCACACTGGATCCGGGAAGACCTTACTGGCCCAGTTCTCCATCGATAGGCTGGGGACGAAAAGAAAGCCTCACACAAGGCGATATGCATTACTGGGGTGTATGGTGGGGGAAGGAGCCTTTTTCTGTCTGGAAGGATAAGACAGGGCATTTCATGAGTGAATACGGATTTCAGGGAATGCCGTCGTGGTTCACCCTGCAGGAGACGATGGACAGTTCACAACTGAAACTGTTATCACCGTCGATGAAGACCCATCAGAAGCATCCTGTAGGCTACGAGACCATAGACGAATACATGCAGCGTGATTTCCCCGTGCCGGACAACCTGGAAGACTACTGGTATGTGAGTCAGCTGCTGCAGGCCTGGGGCATACAGCAGGCATTTGATGCGCACCTTTCGGCGATGCCAGTGTGTATGGGTACTTTATTCTGGCAATGGAACGACTGCTGGCCGGTCACGAGCTGGAGTGCGGTGGATCATGCGGGAAGACGAAAGGCTTTGTACTATGCCGCCCGACGAACTTTCGGCCCGAACCATATTGCAGCCATCCCCCGAAAGAAGACGCTGGATATCTATCTCATAAGCGACAGTTCGGAAGTACAGGACATGACCGGTTCGTTGATGTTCATTGACAGCACCGGGTACATCACCTTTCATTCGGTCTATCACGGACTGAAGGATTCCTTCCACGCACCGGGACAACAAAGTGTGCAGCTGGCTTCCATTCCATGGGATTCGCTGGCAGGACAGACCATGCTGGAATTCGAACTGTCCATCCCCGGATGGGTCGTTACCTATAGTACGGTTTATTTTATTCGTCCGCCAAACGAAGCTTCCCTGAAACCCGCTGCCATCACCCAGCAATACGATCCGCTCAGACAAACCATCTATCTCGATACCGATGTGCCGGCCTGGGGTGTGTACCTTTACAGCGACGAAGGAGAACTGAAACTCAGCGATAATTTCTTCGATATGCGTCCGGGTTACCAGCGAGCTATTGAACTGGAAGTGGTACCGGATGGTTTTACAGGAGAAGTAAAGATCAGAACGCTGAATGATCTGATGAACAAGTAAGATGAGCAGATTCGCAATTTCAGACATACACGGTTGTGCGAAGACCTTTGAAGCACTGCTGGAACAGATAGCCCTCACGAAAGACGATACCCTGTATTTGCTGGGCGATCTCATTGACCGCGGACCGGGCAGTAAGGAAGTAGTGGACAAAGTACTGCAACTGCAGGCCGATGGTTACAAAGTGGAATGTCTGCTGGGTAACCACGAATGGCTGTTGCTGAATGCACCGTATGATGATAGTCGCCTGATCAACTGGCTGAGCAGGAACGGTGGCGCCATCACCCTGCAGAGCTATGGCATTCAGGAAGACGATTTTCTGTCGGCCCTGCCAACAGATCACGCTAAATTTTATAGAAATCTTCAGTATATCATTGAACTGGAAGACTACATTCTGGTGCATGCCGGACTCAACTTCCGCGATGAGGATCCGCTCAGCGATTATACAGCCATGCTGTGGATACGTGACTGGCAGAAAAGCATGGACACCCAGGTAACAGGCAACAGAAAGATCGTGCATGGTCACACACCACGGGCCTTACACTACCTGGAGGCAGATGTAAAAAATGAGAAATGCATGGTCTTTAACATAGACTGTGGCTGTGTTTATTCCGGCGATCATTTCAAAGGCCATCTGGTGGCACTGAATCTCGACACCCTGGAGGTGTACAGTCAGGAGAACCTGGAAGGGCTGGTGCTGGTACCCTGAGGAGCAGTGTAGCAGTGAGGGGTAGAGCAGTGAGTGGTGAGTGGTCAGTCGTATCTCTGAAATGTCAAAAGACCTCTGTGTCCTTTGTGTATTCTTTGTGGCTTTGTGTTCAGATCCTGAGATCTTTATGGAATAAAATTTCACCTCAGCTGCTTCTCCGGCCCCCGAGCCGCTTGCCTGCCGCCTCCCTTTTCAATCAGCGAAGGAGACTCCGGGTCAAGCCCGGAGAAACATTGCATTTTTAAGTGTATCCTTCAATGAAGTACTTCGTGCCCTTTGCGCCTCCTTTGCGTCTTTGCGTTAAAATGATACTCTTGTTGAGTCTATTCACAACTCAGCTAATGCTTCCTTCAATGAAGTACTTCGTGCCCTCTGCGCCTCCTTTGCGCCTTTGCGTTAAAACGATGCCCTTGTTGAGTCCTTACTCATCTCAGCTACTGTCTCTCCGGCCTCCGAGCCGGAGCCTCCTTCTTCTTCAGGAATTGCTTCTCCATCCCCCGAGCCACCTGCCTGCCGGCCGGCAGGGAGTCACCCCTTTCAATCAATGAGGGAGACTCCGGGTCAAGCCCGGAGAGACAGTTCTGAAGGGAGTTATCTGTCCAGCCTTTCCAGCTCAATATCAGCTGTAAGCCCTAATGAAATAGGCACCGTTTCCACCCGCAGGTTGGATTGTTCCAGGCCGAAGTCTTCGGCACGACTGATGCCCATCTTCTTGATCAGTCGGTAACCTTTAATGACGAACTGCTGCCAGGGCGACAGCTTATCATCACTGGCCACACGGCTGTTCAGCAGGATGAATTTGAAATCGGCAGGCACATCGTGTTTCTTAAGCGATGCATAGCGGCTGGTCTCATCCACTTCTCCGTTCTCGATCATTTCCGTGACGATCTTCCGGAACATGAAGTTGACCTTATGCTCTACCTTGAATCCGAACTGGAGTCTGACGAGGAAGGCATGCTGCGGTATGAGCGTCTTCACACTGTAGCTTGCACCATATGGTTCATTGGTGATCTCCACGTGTACGATCCAATATACATCGGCCCGCTTCGGTCGTTTTCTAAAGATGCTGTAGTAGATGCTGGAGTCTATGTGGTTTTTATCATCCACCCTGGCCAGGAACACCAGATTGGTAGCTTCCTTGGGCACAGAATCATCTGCCATAAGGTCTTGCAGCATACCGGTAAAATGATCCAGCTCCATGTAGTCAATGTGCTTACGGCGTAAGATTCGTCCCTGATAAAACAGCCAGGTGGCGAAGAATATGGCAGTTGCCACCATGACGGTGAACCAGCCCCCGTGCGAAAGTTTCAGCAGATTGGATGCGAGAAAGGCACCTTCCATAGACAAGAAGATGAGGAGGAAGATGGTAACAGTGATCCTGCGTTTGCGATGCAGGGTAAGCAGGGTGGCCAGCAGCAGGGTGGTCATCAGCATATCTATGGTAATGGTCAGGCCGTATGCTGCTTCCATATTGCTGGACTTTTTGAATATGGCGATGACCGTCAGACAGCCGGCATACAGGAACCAGTTGATAGCAGGCAGATAGATCTGTCCTTTGATGGTGCTGGGATACACTACTTTAAAATTTGTCCACAGCTTCAGTTTGGTAGCTTCATTCACCAGGGTGAAACAACCGGTTATCACTGCCTGGCTGGCGATGATGGTAGCCATGGATGCCACGATGATACCCACAGGAAGAAACCAGGCTGGCATCAGTTCATAAAACGGACTGGCATCTACATCGAGGAAAGCACCTTCGTGCTGCATGAGCCATGCCGACTGGCCAAGATAACTCAGCAACAACATGAAGATGACGAAAGACCATCCCAGTCTGATGTTCTGTTTGCCACAGTGACCGAGGTCTGAATACATGGCTTCAGCTCCGGTGGTACAGAGAAAAACCGCACCCAGCAACCAGAATCCACCGGGATAGTTGACCAGCAGGTTGATGCCATACCAGGGATTGAGTGCTTCCAGAACTTCCGGATGCTTAAAGAGTTCAACAGCACCCAGGGTACCTATCATGATGAACCAGATGGTCATGATAGGACCGAATACGGCACCTACCACTTTGGTACCGAATTGCTGAAATACGAACAATGCGGTCAGGATGATGACCACAATGGGAATGGTTGGTATTTCCGGATTGAGTATCAGCAGACCTTCAATGGCCGAAGAAATAGAGATAGGTGGGGTGATGAAACCATCGGCTATCAGCGCAGAACATCCCAGCAAGGCAGGAATGATGGCCCATTTGATCTTGTAGCGTTTCACCAGTGCATAGAGTGCAAATATCCCCCCCTCCCCTTTGTTGTCGTTGTTCAGGGCCAGATAGACATACTTGAACGTGGTGATGATGATGAGGGTCCAGAACACACAACTCATGCCGCCCATCACGATGTCTTTGGTGATGGTATGTCCGCCAACTATGGCTCGTAACACATAGATGGGTGACGTACCTATATCACCGTATATGATGCCCAGGGTGATCAGGACACCGGCAGCAGAGATCTTATGCAACCTGGAAGATGCACTCATGGAGAAAGAGTCGGGCACAAATATAGGGAATGAGGGAGTTAGCTAATGAGGGTTGTTGATGAGTGAGGAGCAGATGAGGGAGCAGTGGGGAGTGAGCAGTGAGGAGTGAGGAGTGAGGAGGGAGCAGTGAGGAGTGGGGAGTGATGAGTGGGGAGTGTCATCCCGGATATTCAGCAGCTGTCTCTCCAGCCCCTGAGCCGCCTGCCTGCCGGCAGGAAGGGAGCCTCCCTTTTCAATCTGTGAGGGAGCCTCCGGGTCAAGCCCGGAGAAACATTGTATTTTTTAGTGTATCCTTCAATGAAGTACTTCGTGCCCTCTGCGCCTCCTTTGCGTCTTTGCGTTAAAATGATACCCTTGTTGAGTCCATTCAAAACTCAGCTACTGCTTCTCCGGCCCCCGAGCCACCTGCCTGCCGGCAGGAAGGGAGTTTCCCTTTTCAATCTGTGAGGGAGACTCCGGGTCAAGCCCGGAGAAACATTCAATTTAAAAGTGAAATCCTTCGAAAGCAGACCACAATCAACCCTCTGCGTCCTTTGTGTATTCTTTGTGCCTTTGTGTTCAAACCCTGAGATCTTTATGGAATAAAATTTCACCTCAGCTACTGCTTCTCCATCCTCCGAGCCGGAGAAACATAAACTCTGATGTGATCAATCTGCAGACTCAGCAGCAATCACGCTTGCCTTGAATGCGTTGAAGTCCTGGGTCTTGTAGTGTTCTTCGCCCAGGTAGCGCAGCAGCATGGTCATCTGGTTTGCATCCTGATATCCGGGTACGACCATGAGTGATTCACCGTCGGCAAACATAAAAGTTGTAGTAGGATAACCCAGGCGCCCGTTTCGGCTGGCATACTTCAGGGCGAACTCATTGGTACCCCGGCCACCGCCGGCTTTGAATCCGTAGGTCTTGCCATTGAACTCATAGGAGTCCTGCGATTCTGCATCGAACTTCACCGCATAGAAATATTTGTTCACATAATCGATCACTTTCTGATCCTGGTAGGTGGTAGCATCCAGCTTACGGCACCATCCACACCAGTCGGTATAGAAATCAATAAGCAATGGCTTCTCTTCTTTGGCGCTCAGGGCTACTGCTTCTTCCAGCGTCAGCCACTGTATGCCTTCAGATGCAGAGGTTTCCTCTCCTCCTGTTACCGGCTGAAGAAACAGCAGGGCTGATAAAATGATGCTTGTGAACATGGCGGTAATTTATTCTATGTTGGACTGAAAGGTCTGCAGATAATCTTCCCAGGGCGTACTGAGGTAATGATCTGCACCAATGAATTCCAGTATGGGTTCCATCTGATCAGGGCCAAGTGCTCCGGTAATGGGTTGTATCATTTCAAGCTGTTCATTCAGAAAAACCATGGTTGGATAGGAAATGCCCCTTTCTGTGGATGCTATATACTGGGTGAACTGGTGGATGCTTCTTCTTGGTCCGGCTTCCGGATTCGGGTTGACGAAAGTGTTGCCGTTGAAAACGATGGTATCGTTTCCTTCAGCATTGAATTTGACCGGTATGTAGTACTTCTCCAGCTGATCCATGATGACGGGATGGTGAAAGGTGTTCTGATCCAGCCATTTACAAGGGCCACACCAGTTGGTATAGACATCAATGAACAGCTTTTTACCGGTCTTTTCATGCAGTGCCAGAGCCTCGTTGACAGAGTACCATTTGATCTCAGTGGTTTCCTCACCTGTCAGGGTAACCGGGGTCTTTTCAGGTACCACAGAAGACTTCTGCACGGTAAAAGAGGCCACTACAATGCCTGCAACAACGATGAGGGCTACGAGAAGGTAATATTTCTTTGACATACTTGATTACTGCAACAACTGTAAACAAAAATAATTCCAAACTGGTTAAATTGCAATCGAAGGGGCTTTTAACAGGTCTCCGGAAGCTATGGGAAGAAGGATCGTGATAGGAATAACAGGTGCCAGCGGGGCCATTTATGCACAGGTATTGCTGGATGCCATCGCCGCCATGAAAGAGCCTCCGGAAGCGGTTGGAGTGGTCATGAGTAGCAATGCCAAAACTGTATGGCAGCATGAACTGGGGCAGGAAATGCCCGATTATCCCGCTTTTCATTTCTATGCCTCCAATGATTTCATGGCACCTTTCGCCAGCGGCTCTGCTCAATATGACACGATGATCATCTGCCCCTGCAGCATGGGCACCATGGGCAGAATAGCAGCAGGCATCTCCAATGATCTGATGACCCGTGCTGCAGATGTAGTGCTCAAGGAAAGAAGAAAACTGATCCTGGTAGCAAGAGAAACACCTTACAGCCTGATCCATCTGCGTAATATGGAGACCATCACCCTGGCCGGTGGTATCATTTGTCCGGCAACACCGAGCTTCTACAGCAGACCGTCAGATATGCGTGCGCTGGCAGCCACTGTGACCGATCGTGTGCTGGACCTGGCCGGTTTTTCAAATGCATCCTACCGCTGGGGAAACTCCTGATGGTCACAGTTCCGTGCATATGTTAATGACCTCCTGCGGTTGATTGCTCATCTTAGCAGCATCCACCAGAAAAGTTAACTGATGAAATTTGCTGCTGTTCTACTCCTTTGTTCCTTTTCATGTTCTTTGCAAGCCCAGACCATTCCAGCTGAACGAACGGTCAACTGGTCGCTGGCAGGACTGGAAGCAGATTGTTTCGCCGACTGGCCTGTACTGAATATCATTTCAGCCGGCGGATATGCCGATGGCTCCACTTCCAATGATGCGGTACTGGCAGAGGTGCTGGACGGACTTACAGAACCCACCATCATTTACTTTCCTTCTGGCGATTATTTATTTGAAGACCAGATAGCCTTGCCTTCAGGCGTGGTGCTGCGTGGCAATGGTGCTGATCACACCACACTGATCTTCGACCTGGCAGCAGAGAAAGATCTTATTGCTGCTAAAGGCAGCGCCGGTGCTGTAACGGTCAGTATCATTGGTGCACCCGCCAAAGGAAATTCGGTGGTCAAGGTTTCTGACCCCTCCTCCTTCTCTCCCGGCAATTTCATCATCGTAAACGATGATGACACCGAACTGGTAAACAACACCTGGGCCCTGGGAACCACCGGTCAGATCGTCAGGATCATCTCCATAGCAGGAAACAACCTCACCCTGAATGAACCACTCAGGCGTTCGTATCCTGCAGATCGTTCGCCGTATGTACGTTCTATGAACATGGTTACCGATGTAGGAATTGAAGCACTTGGAATCAGCAACCTTTCACCCATGAGCAGCCAGCGCAGCAACATTTTCTTTCGCTATGTATGGAACGGATACGTGAGTTGTGTGGAAAGCTACAAGACAAACTATGCGCATGTAGAGCTGGAACATGCCGCCCACTGCGCCGTTACAGGAAGTTATTTTCAGGATGCCTGGGCTTATGATGATGGCGGAAAAGGCTATGGCGTGCTGGCACACTATGCAGCAGGTGCCAACCTGATCAGCGGAAACATTTTCAAACACCTGCGTCATTCCATGCTGGTACAGGCGGGAGCAAACGGCAATGTGTTTTCTTATAATTATTCAGAAGATCCATTCTGGACCGGTACTGTATTGCCATCAGATGCAGCCGGCGATCTGGTGTTGCATGGTAACTATCCGTATGCCAATCTGTTTGAAGGTAATATCCTGCAGAACCTGGTGGTCGATGATTCACATGGCCTCAACGGCCCTTACAATACCTTCTTTCGCAACAGGGCAGATAACTATGGCATCGTAATGTCAAACGCCTCTGTGGGAAATGATATGCACTTTATAGGAAACGAAGTGACCAACACCGGTTTCCTGAAAGGACTGTATTCTATATATGGATCCGGTCATATAGAATTTGGCAATAATATAAAAGGCACTGTAACACCTGCAGGCACCAGTCCGCTACCCGAACAAACCCTGTACCTGGGCAGTGTTCCTTCCTTCTACCTGACAACCGGCAACTGGCCTCCCATTGGCATACCAAATGCCATCAGCAGTGAAGACATTGAATCACATTACCGGTTTGTTTCAGGCGATCTCACCCTTTGTGCCGATTGCGGCCCTTCCTGTTCCTATCCGGAAGATCTGAATGCTGGGCCTGTGCTGATCAATAAAGCCAGCCTGAGCTGGACCACCGTAACAGATGCATCGCGGTATGAAGTACAATATAAACCTTCGGGTGCCGGCCCCTGGAATAAGGTCAAACCACTGGAGAACAATGTGTTGCTTACCGGCCTGATGCCCGGCACCAACTATGTCTGGAAAGTGCGCAGCCGTTGCCCTGACGGGTGGACCGCATTTTCGCCTAACACCACCTTCACAACCCTTTCTATGAGGGCGGGTGAAGGCCCGAAGGCAGATATCTTTCCCAACCCTGCCACCGATGCACTATCCATTCACCTGCATGCTGATGGTGGTGTAATTCAGATCATGCTGACCGATCTGCATGGCCGGCGGGCTTACACAGAAACAGTGACCCACGAAGGCGGGCAGTGGATCCATTCGATCCGGCCGCTTCCGGCACCGGGAATCTATCTGTTACAGGTGTACCTGAAAGATGAGGTGATCACAGAAAAGGTAGTGATCGAGTAAGATCATTGAACAGCTGCAGAGAGTAGTTCTATGGCTTTCTGCATGGCAGGATCATTCCCTTTGATCAGATCCTGAAGCTCCGGTGAAATCTGAAATTCCGGAATGATGCCCCGCCGGTTGTTTCCCGCAGGATCCTGAATAACGTATTGCCTCCTGGGAATATAGGCCACGATGCCGGTATTTGGAAGATGCAGCATGCGGGAATCGCCGGAAATGATATAACCGTTTCCACCGGTCTCCTCTCCTACTACGATGCCCCTCTGGTAGCGATCGATGACTGAGGTAACGATGGCTGAATTGGAAAAACTGCCTCCGTTTACCAGCACGGCAAGCTGCCCTGTAAAGGCATGCCTATCTGCAGGATCAGCCAGACCTGTGTAGGGGCCTGCCACATCTTTCAATCGCATCTGGCTTCGTTTGGGAAACTTTGAACTGACCATATTATATGAATACATCATATAAAAAGGTTCATTCATAATATAACGGAGCAGCAGATAGCCGTTTCGTATCTCACCGCCCTGATTGTTGCGAAGGTCCAGCACCAGCCTTTTGGTTCCGGAGGCTTCGATCTCTTCAAAGATCTCTCTGATCTCTCCTTTAAAATATTGCCCGTAATCACGACGCAGAACCTTGTTGTGAAAATCACGTATGGTGAGGATGGCCACAGAACTGTCGTTGGAAAACTGCAGGGTGATACCCTTTCCAGCTTCCGGATCCAGGTCATTCTGAGGATAGAGTTCTTGTCGTTTGCTGATCATGGACGGCTTGGGAACTCCTTCCAGAATGACCGTCCGCGTTGTACCCGAATCTTCCTGTATAACCACCGTATGGGAAGACGGATGTCCGTAAAAGTATCCGTAGAACTCAGCAAACCAGTTGTTCAGTACCCACACCGGGTAGGTCTTATTGTAACCGTCGTGCGTAATGCGATCCAGGCAGAATTGTACCACTTCTTCAGCAGGGATCCCATTGATGTACAGTATCCTTGTGCCATCAGCAATGGTATCTGCATCAGTATAATGCATATAGGTATAAAGGTGTTCTCCATCCCAGAAGGTGCGCATGGGAAAGAACAGTTCATATGCATTGTAGTAGGCCGTGGTGGTACTGGAGGGGAAGAGCATGGTATGCCCGTCGCCTATCAGATGACAAAGTCTGCTGATGTCTGCATACAGTTGTTGCTCAGACAGTTTTTCCGGCAGGGCCTGACGAAGTGAATCCATCCACCGTACCACAAAGCCACTGTCAGTGTATTCATACAGACCGGGATGTTTTTCAGTGAGGTGCTGCTCCAGAAAGTCCAGATCTTCCAGTATCTCCAACCGGGTGTATTCTCGGTTGGTGATGCTGGCTGCCACCTGTGCCTGCAGGGAATAATGCAGCAGGCACACCAGTGGAATGAGGAGAAATATTCTACTGCGCATGCTTAAAAAGGGGAAGTCTGACGGAATACCTTCACACAGACAACATCCAAAGGTAGCATTACAGAATAAAAAAAGGGCAAGACTCTCCTCAGGTCCTGCCCCGTTGGTTTTCACAGGTGATCTCTTCATGGGAATAACAGAGAACCCGGCACAAAGGTACCGGAGCTATTTGAACAGGAACAGGGTGTTTTCACCCTATTTATCTGGAAACAGCTACATAATCTTTGATGACCCGTTTGAGAAATTCCACAAGATCATCAGGTATTTTTTCCAGCCCCAGTTGCTCTGCCACTTTAGCAGCTGTCATTTCCAGTGCTTCCCGATGCGCTGTATTACGATACTTTAAATAACGATCCAGCACTTCCTTTACCAGAAGCATCTGCTCCTCCCTGAAGGCATGAACTCCGGTATATTTTGGTTCATAATTTGATCTGCTGTTCAGTTGTTCCAATTGTTCCATGCGCACATCCTGTCTGTTGGCGGTGCGCACTACGGTTGTGTTGGCCACGATATCTCCCAGTCTTTGTCCGCGGGCTCCTGCACTAATACTCATCACAGCCACAGACCCCAGGGTGAACCAGATGTCTATGGTTCTGAAGGCCCAGCGCAGCAGGTAGCTGTTCAGCGATGGTTCCAGTCCGTTCACATGAATGACCTGAATGCCGAGAGATCTTTTTCCGGGCGACTGACCATTGAGCAGCAATTCCCAGAAAAGGCTGTAGAAAGACATGACCAGAAACGCTACCCAGTAGAACAGATTGGAATCCTGCATGCCGCCTATCACGCCGAATATAAAGAAGATGCCCAGGTAAAGACCAAGCAACACGATGGTATCCAGGAAGAAGGCCAGGATGCGGTCTCTCACGCTGGCCAGCTCATAGGTGATGACCACCTGCTGACTGGTAGTAATGTCAATGCTGTTCATTCAGGGTCAATGTATATTTTTAGGGCATCCAATGAAGGAGACCACTTTCATAGATCAAAATAAAGCAAAGTGGCGGGAATTTGAAGAAGAATTCAAGAGCCCGCAAGGTGACCCGGAGAAACTGACCAACCTGTTTGTGCAGATCACCGATGATCTGAGTTATGCCCGCACCCACTATCCGCATCGTTCGGTCAGGATCTATCTGAACAGAATTGCACAGCAGGTATATTTCAGCATTTACAAGAACAGGCTTAACCGCTGGAATAAATTCAAGCACTTCTGGTCTGACGAGCTTCCGGAGGTCATGCACCACAGTCGCCGTGAGCTCTTATTCAGCACTGTCATCTTTCTGCTGGCTCTTGGAGTAGGTGTGTTATCCAGTATCCATGACGGTGAGTTTGCCCGTCTCATACTGGGCGACAGTTACATCTCCATGACTGAAGAGAACATTCGCAGCGGCGATCCCATGAAAGTGTATAAGGAGTCGCAGCCCAATGATATGTTCCTGGCCATTACCACCAACAACCTGAAGGTGGCCTTTTTCAGTTTCATACTGGGCGTCACTTTTGGCATGGGCACCTTGTATATTCTCCTGTACAATGGCATCATGGTTGGAGCCTTCCAGTATTTCTTTGTAGAGCGGGCCTTGTTCCGTGAATCTTTTCTGACCATCTGGATCCATGGCACCATGGAAATGTCGGCCATTGTCATTGCTGCTACAGCAGGATTCATCATCGGCCGGAGCCTGCTGTTTCCCGGCACCTTTTCCCGTCTGGCGTCATTCAGGCAGGGTGGCGTCAGAGCAATGAAAGTTTTCATGGGCATCATCCCCATCATCATCACGGCAGGATTTCTGGAATCGTATTTCACCCGGCATACGGATACCCCGGATCTGATTCGGGCACTGATCATATTTGCAGAGTTTGCATTCATGATCACGTATTATGTGATCTATCCCGCCCGTCGTGCAAGAAAAGGATTTCAAACAGAGCAGCGGCCCGATGAATTGCTGCCGGTCATTCTGCCGGAGGTGAAGTTTGACCGTGTTCTCCGTGAGTCAGAGGTTTATACCGGCACATTCTCTTTGTTTCGCCGACACCTGAAGGCTTTGCTCACCTGGAGCATCTCCTTTGCTGCACTTGTTACCCTGGCCGGTTTCTTTGACCACAGTTATATGGCCTTAAACCCATTCAGAAAACTGTATCTGGGTGAGCTGCATGACCTGATCAGTCCGGGCAACAGCCTTACGGTTTTTTGTCTGCATGTACTGTCTATGGCCTTTGTCATGCACCTGTCTGTAGCCCTCGTTTTTCGCACACGATCAGGCGAAGGAAATTTCAGACAACTGTTCACCCTTCGCCTGCTGCTTCCTGCATTGCTGGCCGGCAGTATCTGGGCGCTGCTGTTTCTCATGCCACTTACCGCCAGTACTGTTTTGCAAATGCTGTTGCTGCCAATACCGGTGTACCTCATCTGTGCATGGCAACTGAAGCGAACTGGTGAACGCTTGCAACCTTTCATACCATTATCCAGGCAATATGGCAGCATCCTGATGGTGGTAGCGGTACTGTTCATTACGGTGTTCATTCTGATGCTGCTGCTGGATACCAGTGTCTCCTATTTCTATTCGGAATTGCTGCAATGGATGTTCAGTGACAGCTTTAGCATGAAAGGCCGCATCATCTCTGCCATCATGCAAATGATCACGCTCGCCTCCTACTATCTTTTATTTAGCCTGATCGTTTTCGGTCTGTCGCTGATGTTCTTCAGCGGCAAAGAGATCGTATCAGCCGGAACACTGAAAGCACAGATAGATGAGGCATTTATTTAATATATTACTGTTACTTGCAGGCCTGTTCAGTCTTTTCGCTGCACAGGCAGAAAACGGATTTCAGTACCGTGAACAGGATACCCGGCAATGGTCTGAAACAGTTGACGGAGAGCAGTTCAGGGAAGCCACACCAGACACCGAAGTTCCTGAAATGCAGGAGGTACCGGTCAGAACCATTTCTACCGGATGGCTGCAGATACTGGGCTACACGCTCATCATTGGCATTCTGGCAGTGATCATTTTTTATTTGCTGCGCAGCCGAATAGCAGGAAACAGGCGGGTTGCTGCGGGAGATGAAATCCGGATCGAAGACCTGGATCAGCGCCCGATGGAGTCTGACCTTGACCGTTTGCTTCGCGAAGCTGTCAGGAATGAAGACTGGCGCCTGGCATTCAGGATACAGTACCTGCTGGTGATACGTGCCCTGCATGACACGGGTCGCATCATATGGAAGCGGGAAAAGACGAACCATGATTATGTAAGGGAACTGGGGCTGCATCCTTTGGCCGATGACCTGCACACAGAGTCACTTGTGTTTGACCGGATATGGTACGGACTGCGGCCGATGGATCATCAGGGGTACCTGGAACACAGCAACAAACTGCAGCGACTCATACAACGCATGGAGGCAGGCGAATGAACAGAGGTACCGTCATAGCCATCGTAGTAGGAGTGACCATTGCAACAGGTTTCGTCATCTGGATGGTGCGGAATTTCAACAGCCATAATTACTTCTGGTATGAGACCTATCGCCCGTCTTCTGATCAGCCGTATGGCCTGTCTTATACGGTCGATCTGCTCGAACATTTCCAGGACGAAAAACCCGAATGGATCAGGAAAGATCTGATCACAGCACTGGAGCAGACGCAGGCACCCAATTACCTGTTCATTGGCGAAAAACCACTGTACACAGACGAGATGGCTGATGCCCTGATCGCTTATATAAGCAAGGGGAACCATGCCATGATAGCAGCCAATGAGTTTCCTGTTACTCTGATGGGTAAGCTGTTTAATGACGGTACAGAAGCCGGCAACGTTCTTCCTCCGTTCAATGAAGCCGATTGGTATCAGGATACTAATACCGGCACTGCCATCCTGAACAGTTATCACGACAAATACTTCGACCTGTATTTCCGTTACCCCGGACTGCCGAAAGACCGATTTCGATTCAGTTACCGCGTCCGTGACCAGAAGGAATCTCATTCCTGGAGGTATTTTCAAACAGATACCGGAGGCCTTCAGGTAGCAGCCCATGATGACCGGCACTACCCCTCCATGCTTGATCTGACCATCGGCAACGGGCACCTGTATCTGTTCTGCAATCCTGTGTTGCTGACCAATATCTATGCAGTTGACAGCAACAAGATCCCTTTTTTCAACATCATGTTCAGCCACCTGGAACAAGGCGGTACATTGCTGGATGAGTATAGCAAGATCCCTCCCTCACAGCAGGCGGGCGACCCGGAATTCAACAGCCCGTTGCGGTTCATTTTGTCTCAGCCATCGCTCCGTTCAGCCTGGTACATGCTGCTGGCAGGCGCATTCTTGTTTGTGTTGTTCCGTGGCAGAAGAGAACAGCAGGTCATCCCATTGGCAGAGCCCAACGTGAACCGCTCACTGGAGTTTGCCATGACGGTAGGTCGCATGCACTACCTGCGTGGCGATCACCTCCATCTGGTGCAACAACAAATGCGCCTCTGGAGGTCATTTGTCAAGGATAAATATCAGCTGGTTGCAGGCGAAGACCAGGAGCTGTTCATCAGCAAACTGTCTATGAAAAGTCAGGTGCCTGAGTCGGCCATCAGAGATATTCTCGATACTTACAAAAGTTTCAAAGACCGGTTGTCATTAAAAGAAAAAGAGATGACCGATTTCTATACCAAAACACGAACGTTTTATAAATCATGTCAATAATGGAAAATGCAAATTCACAGGTAGAACAACTGAGACAGGTCATGGATGCCGTCAGGGCAGAGATCGGCAAAGTGATCGTGGGACAGGAGGGCCTCAGCGAGTTGCTGATGACCGGATTGCTGTCTGGCGGACACATGCTGATCGAAGGGGTTCCCGGTATAGCCAAAACCCTGACAGCCCGGATGCTGGCCAAGACCATCCGGGCAGATTTCAGCCGGATACAATTCACACCTGATCTCATGCCATCAGATGTGATCGGTACGCCTGTTTTCAATCAACAGAAATCCATCTTTGAATTCCGCAAGGGTCCGGTGTTTTCCAACATCGTACTGATCGATGAGATCAACCGGGCACCAGCCAAGACGCAGGCCGCTTTGTTCGAAGTGATGGAAGAACAGCAGGTAACGGCCGACGGCACCACCTATGTACTCTCCTTCCCTTTTCTGGTAGTTGCTACGCAAAACCCGATCGAGCAGGAAGGCACCTACAAGCTTCCTGAAGCGCAACTGGACCGTTTCCTGTTCCGCATTCGCATCGGTTATCCATCAGAACAGGAAGAACTGCAGATCCTGCAAAGATTCAAACAAGACCTGACCACCAGAGTACAGGAAACGGTATCATCGGTGGTTTCACCTGATGTGCTGAAACAGCTTCGTCAGGTGGTGGAATCAGTGACCATCAGCGATCAGTTATTGCAGTACATTGCAAGCCTCATCCACCTCACCAGAAACCATCCGGATCTGTTCCTGGGTGCATCGCCACGTGCATCACTGGCCATCATGCGCACCTCAAGGGCCTATGCAGCCCTACAGGGAAGAGACTTTGTTATTCCGGACGATATTCATCGGGTTGCCTACCCGGTGCTCAACCACCGCATCATCCTCACCCCGGATAAAGAGCTGGAAGGAGTCAGTACCGAAGATGTCATCAGGCAAATGCTGGAAAAAGTAGAGGTACCACGTTGATAAGGTTCTGGCAACATATCACACTGCGCAACCGCTTTTTCTGGTGGCTGGGGGGGCTTATCATTCTATATACGGTCTCGTTCTTCATTCCCTTCCTGTATCCTGTGGCTATTGTGGCTATGCTGTTCTTTGCCGCACTCACTCTGGTAGATGCCGCTTTGCTGTTCATCGTTAAACAGCCGCTGAGCGTGAGCAGGAGGTTGCCACAGGTCATGAGTTTGCACGATGAGAACGAAGTACACCTCCACATCACCGGACGTTTTCCGGCAGGCCTCCGCCTGCGCATCATTGATGAGTTGCCGCAACAATTGCAGAAGCGTGACCTGGAACTGCAGTACAGGTTACCTGCAAGAACTTCCAGAGAGCTGACCTACCACCTCAGGCCTTTGGAAAGAGGGGCTTATCATTTTGGCAAAGTTCATATATTCATTTCATATTTATTCGGACTGGCAGAACGCAAGGTCAGCATAGACCTGGAAGACATGGTGAAGGTGTATCCTTCTGTGATGCAGATGAAGAAGTTTGAGTTGTACACCATCCGGCGCATTGCCCATTTTCAGGGAATGAAGAAGATGCGGCGGATCGGGCACAGCTATGAGTTCGATCAGATCAAACAGTATGTGCCCGGCGATGATGTGCGATCACTCAACTGGAAAGCCACAGGCCGCAGTGCATCACTCATGGTCAACCATTATGAAGATGAAAAAGCACAGCAGGTTTATTGTCTGATAGACAAGAGCCGTACCATGAAGACACCGTTCGATGGTCTCAGCCTGATGGACTATGCCATCAACACAAGCCTTGTCATTTCTAACATAGCAGTGCGAAAGGAAGACAAAGCAGGCATCATCACCTTTGCCAGTAAAGTAAACACAGTGTTAAGAGCTGATCGCCATGCAGGTCAGATGCGTAAGATACTTGAGCTGCTGTACAATGAAAAGGCAATACCGGAAGAAAGCAGTTTTGAGCATTTATATTACCAGGTAAGGCGCCATGTGCACGTGCGAAGTCTGTTGTTCCTTTATACCAATTTTGAAAGTTACTACGCCATAGAGCGGGCACTCTCCGTGTTGCGAAAACTCAACAAACTCCATCTGCTGGTAGTGGTTTTCTTTGAGAATGAAGAGATCAACAGGTATGGAGATCAGGATGCAGGTAATACGGAAAGTGTTTACCTCACCACCTTCGCAAAAAGATTTACCCTGGAGAAGCAGCTGATCATGCAGGAACTCAACAAGTATGGCATTCAGACCATCATCACCAGTCCGTCAGATCTCACCATCCACACCATCAACAAGTATCTGGAACTGAAATCCCGCGGACTTGCATAGTCCTGTTGTATCTTAGTGTCATGTATGTTCTTGATGAACAGGAAATGGAACCCGACTACTCCTTTGCCGGGTTTGGAATTCGGGCAGTGGCCTATCTGATCGATGCAGGGATACTGGCTTTGGTGCGCCTGTTCGTATCCATGTTGTTTGGCGTTTCATTCTTATCAACCGGAAACAATATCATCTGGTTTGGCAGCTTATTCGGCTTGTTATACTTCATTTTACTGGAATCAGGTGCACGTCGCGGAACCATAGGCAAACAGCTGCTGGGGCTTCAGGTCACAGATGAATCCGGACATCGCATCAGCCTGGGTCAGTCGGTCATTCGCAACCTGATGAAGATCGTCTCCTCCCTGATTCTTGGTGTCGGTTTTCTGATGGTCATACTGGATGAACGCAAGCGAAGCCTGCACGACCGTGCAGCCAAAACCTATGTGGTGTCTGTCAGATAGCTGGCAGATAATTACCTTTGCAGCTCACAAAAAACTTCTACAACATGAGAAATTTGTTGTTCATAGCCATAGCTGTTGCTGTTTTCTCTTCCTGTCAGAAAAGCGGAACCGCACAATCAGTTGAACTTAAAACAGAAAATGATTCGGTAAGCTACGCCCTCGGGGTCAATATCGGTGAATCTCTGAAGAAACAAGGTGCCGGCGATCTCAATTTTGAACTGATGCTGACCATGGCAGAAAGGGCCTACGCCGGAGATACCACACTGCAGATGAATGAGCAGGAATGTATGAACTACCTCAATACCTATTTCCAGCGCAAACAAATGGAAGCAGCCAATGCAACCATGGAAGAAGGCAAACAATTCCTGGCCGAAAATGCGAAGAAAGAGGGTGTGATGACCACCCCGTCAGGAGTACAATATAAGATCCTTAAAAGCGGCGATGCCAATGCTCCCAGTCCTGTCATGGGAGATAAGGTGCTGGTCAACTACACCGGCACTTTCATCAACGGAGAAGAGTTTGACAGCAACAAATCCAAGGGGGCTCCTGCCACCCTGACCCTGGGGCAGGTCATTCAGGGATTCAATGAAATACTTCAGATGATGCACGAAGGAGACCACTGGATGGTCTATGTGCCTTCTGAACAGGGTTACGGCTCCAGAACCGGAGGAAGGATCCCTGCCAACTCTGTTCTGGTATTCGATCTGGAACTGGTACAGGTAGTGCCGGCACCCGCCAAGTAATTCAACAGGCCGGTTCATACCGGCCTTTTTTGTTGCCTGATGGTGACTTAACATTCGCATAACATACCCTACCTTTAAGGCACGTATGAAAAAGGGACTCCTCTTCGCCTTTATGCTGGCCGGTCTTCGACTGTTCGGTCAGTCTTATGATCTTGCCATCACCGAGATCATGTACAATCCTGACAGCTCTCTGAATGGTCAGGATTGGGTAGAACTTTACAATTACGGCACAACTCAGATCGACATCAGCGGATGGCTGCTCAAGAGCGAAGATGTGCTGGATGAGTTTGAAATTCCTGATGGCACCATCCTCCAACCGGGCGAATTCAAGGTCATTGCTCAGTGGGAAGACACCTTCCACATGGTCTATCCTACGGTTTCCAATGTGATAGGCGATTTTGAATTCGGTCTGGATAACGGAGGCGGTCAGGTTCGGCTCTTCAACGGCGGCGGTGCGCCCGTCATTCAAATCAGCTACGGCGACACTTTGCCCTGGCCGAAATCTGCCGACGGCTATGGCATGAGCCTGGAAGTGGATGACTATACCGCAGAGCTCAACGATCCGTCCAACTGGTTCGGAGGTTGTGTGGGCGGAAGTCCGGGTAGTGAATACAGCGACTGCAACTATTCTGTGCAGCTGAGTGAGATCAATTACAACTCTATCTTCTACCACGACAGCGGCGACTGGATAGAACTGGTCAACAGCGGGATCGGTGCGATCGATATATCCGACTGGAGCATCCGCGACAGCAAAGACAACAATGTTTTCCATATACCAGCAGGCACCATTCTGGAAGCCGGCGCCCACCTGGTGGTTTGCACCGACATCTTTCAGTACACCACCTACTATCCTGCCATTGACAACCTGATCGGCGATCTGGGCTTCGGTTTCAGTGGTCAGGGTGATGCCGTTCGAATTTATGACAATGAGGGTATCCTGCAATACGGCCTCTACTACCATGATGATCCACCCTGGGCTGATGAAGCAGACGGCAATGGTTTTACACTGGAGTTGTTAGACTTCTATGGAACACCGAATGTGCCCGGTGCCTGGACTGCAGGCTGTCCGTATGGCTCTCCCGGAACTGCCATCATCCTACCTTGTCCGGCAGCAGTGGAAGATTATGAACTACTGCCCTTCACTGCAGGTCCCAATCCGTTCAACACCGCTTTGTATCTGCGTTCAGAAACGGTACACAATGGCCTGATCACCATTACAGACCTGCAAGGCAGGCCGGTCTATAGCACACCATGGAATGGTTCTCTGGTCTGGAATGGCCAAAATGGATCGGGAGAGGAAGTAGCAAGCGGACTTTACCTGGTCAGGTTGCAGACTGACGGAGAGCAGTGGAGTATGCTGGTGGTGAAGGAGTAACAGACCCTTACACCATATTCGCCACCCAGGTATCCTTCAGTGGTGCAAAGAATCCGGCATCGAATTCCTGCTTGGTAGCCACCAGCGGGTTGGCCACAATGGTATCCATGCTGAGTTTGCCGTCGTCCAGCGCATCGTGTAATTCAGACAGCGTGATGGTATGCAAACCTATCTCGTCCTTATAGGTCAGCAGCATCCGGTTAAATAATTCCAGGCCGAATTTCTGTTCAAGTGATTGAATGAAATGGACGGAACTGTCGATGGAACAACCACTGGCACCGGTACGACTTTCATCTACCATCAGTACCACAAAACGATCTTCCACTACCCCTCCCCAGGCCATCAGCTGCTGATTATGTGCAGTCCACTTACGGGCAAAAGCCGCCGTTTCCATACTGACACGGGTACATTCTTCTTTGGTGAGCGGTCTGTTGCTATGGTAGATCCAGACACGGCTGGATGGTCCTAATGAGTTAGTATCATTCATGTTCCAATAAAGCGTTTCCCTGAACAATGAGTTCCGCGATGTCATATACTTTCACACTGTCCTCCTTTTCTGCATGCTTGACCCCATCGGTCATCATGGTGCTGCAGAACGGACAGGCCGCAGCGATGATGTCAGGCTTTGTTTCCAGAGCTTCTTCTGTGCGTTCGATGTTGACCTCCTTCTCTCCTGCTTCTGCTTCCTTGAACATCTGCGCACCGCCGGCACCGCAACACAAGCCCTTGCTTTTGCATCGCTTCATCTCCACCAGTTCCGCATCCAGGATCTCCAGCACCGCCCTGGGTGCTTCATACACACCATTTGCACGTCCCAGATAGCAGCTGTCGTGGTAGGTGATGCGTTTGCCTTTGAATGTACCTCCGCCCTGCATGGACAATTTTCCCTCAGCTATCAGTTGCTGAATGAACTGACTGTGGTGCATGACCTCATAGTTTCCGCCCAGTTCCGGGTATTCGTTCTTTAGTGTATTGAAGCAGTGCGGACAGGTGGTCACGATATTTCTGATCCCATATCCATTCAGCGTGGCGATATTATTGGCAGCCAGCATCTGGAACAGGAATTCATTGCCTGCACGTCTGGCAGGATCACCGGTACAACCTTCTTCCGTACCCAGCACCGCAAAGGAAACCTTGCAATGGTTGAGTATCTGCACAAAGGCTCCTGTTACCTTCTGGGCCCGCTGGTCAAAACTTCCTGCACACCCTACCCAGAAGAGCACTTCCGGCATTTCTCCGCGGGCGGCAAGGTCTGACATAACTGGTACGTTCATCTTGGATCGTTGTTCGTTTATCGTTATTCGTAATTCGTCTATCGTTATTCGTTATTCGTTGTTCGTTATTCGTTAGGGGATGTTGCTGATCGCGGTTGCTTTGCTCAATAGCATCCATTCCCTCATCTCCTCATTTCCCCATTCCCCCATTCCCACATTCTCTCATTTTCACATTCTCTCATTTTCACATTCCCTCATTCCCCCATTCCTTCATTCCCTCATTCCCACATTCCTTCATTCTCTCATTTTCACATTTCCCCATTCCCACATTCCTTCATTCTCTCATTTTCACATCCCCTTATTCCCACATTCCTACATTCTCTCATTTTCACATTCCCTTATTCCCACATTACCTAATTCTCTCATTTTCACATTCCCTTATTCCCACATTACCTAATTCCCTCATTTTCACATTTCCCCATTCTCACATTCCCTCATTCCCCCATTCCCACATTCTCACTCCTCCTTCCAGTTCAGTCTCTCCATTGGATTGAACTGCCACGGTGCCTGGTTATTTTCCAGGTTATTGAACATCTGTGTCCAGGCTTCCGGTGCGTCACTTTGTTCCATGATCTGGTAGCGACGCAGTTCCATGATGATGCTGAGCGGACTGATACTGACCGGGCATTCTTCCACGCAGGCGTTGCAGGTGGTACAGGCACGCAATTCTTCTGCGGTGATATAATCACCCAAGAGTGACTTGTTATCGTTGAAATCGAGTCCGTGCTTATCGCGGTTGTGACCCACTTCTTCCAGCCTGTCGCGGGTATCCATCATGATCTTTCTGGGCGATAGTTTCTTACCCGTCTGGTTGGCAGGACAGGCAGCAGTACACCTGCCGCACTCCGTACAACTGTATGCATCCAGCAGATGTTTCCACGACAGATCGGTCACGTCCTTTGCTCCAAAGGTTGTGGGTGGATCGGCTATATCCTGCACCTCTGCCGATGGATCCAGCATCGTCTTCACTTCATTCATGATGACCGGCATATTGGGGAGTTTGCCTTTCACTTCCTCCCGATGCCAATAGCTGTTCGGGAAAGAAAGGAAGATATGAAGATGTTTACTATGAGGTATATATAGCAAAAAGAAGAATATACCTGTAATGTGCCCCCACCAGGCTATGCGTTCCAGATAGATCAGTTTCTGGGTGGACACGCCTGCGAAGATATTGGCGGTGTACTGTGACAACAAGAAGGTTCCTGTGCTGTGGTAATTGACCGTGGTTCGCAGCTGCAACTGATAGTCGGCGGCATTCATCGTGAGAATAGCTGTTACCAAAACCAGTTCGAACAGTAGGATCAGGTTGGCATCCTGGAACGGCCAGCCTTTCATTTCAGGCAGGGTGAAGCGACGCACTTTTACCACATTCCTTCTGAACAGGAAGATGATCGTTGCGATGAGTGCTCCTGCAGATAACACTTCGATCAGACTGATCATGAAGGGATAAAATGCCCCGAGAGAATGTGCGAATGCCCTGTGCGAGCCCGTCAGTCCGTCGAAGGTGATCTCCAGCACTTCGATATTGACGATCACGAAGCTGACATAGATGAAGAGATGCAACACTGCGGGTAACCAGTTGCGGAACATCTTCTTCTGCCCCAGGGCAAACAACAGCATATAACGCCAGCGTTCGCCGCTGTTCCCTCCCAGGTCTTCCTTTCTGCCAAGGGCTATGTTGCGGCGAATGAAACTGTATTTTTTCCAGGCCAGAAAGCCTGTTACCAGCAACATCACAGTAAATACAACCTGCCCGATCCAGTGCATAGTCACGTCATTGATTGTTGCTAAAATAGGGCTAAATTTACTCTTGATGTTTTCCATTCGCCACGCCCTTCTGTGCATATTTCTGCTCTGTCTGAGCCTGTATCCTGCCTCCATAGCGCAGGCCCAGCAAGTACAGGCTCCCGTCTCTTTGTCTTTGTACCACCTGCTGAACGATGCTTCAGACATATCCATCCCCCTGTTGATAAGAGGAAATGACCAGGATGTGAGCAAAGCGATCAGGTCTTCAGGCGGAACGCTCATCAGGCAGTATGGAAATATTACCAGAGCCGATCTGAGCCCGGAGCAGATCAACACATTGCGACAGGAAACGGGCATACTGTGGATCGACTGCCCGCAGGGCAATTTCAGGCTCATGAACGACGTCATGATCCACCACAACAATGCAGATTCTGCCCAGCAGGGTTACTGGCCGTTACCTCAGGGTTATGACGGTACCGGCGTCATCATTGGTGTGATAGATGCTCCTTTCGATTACCGACACGGCGACTTCACAGATGCCGAAGGCAACACCCGCATCAAGTACCTGTGGGATCAGTCGCTGGCACCCGACGGCACGGAACCTCTGCCCTATGGTTACGGCATAGAATGCGACAGCCAGTCGGTGGCTGATGAGACCTGTCCGCACATTGATTACAACTACTGGTACAGCCATGGATCGGGTGTGACCGGTGTAGCTGCATCCAGCGGAAATGCTGCCAATGCCTATAAGGGAATAGCTCCCAACGCTGATCTCATTCTGGTGGCACTTGATTTCGAATCAGATTATGAGACTGTAGCCATAGACGCCATTGACTATGTATTCAGCAAGGCAGCAGAACTTGGGAAGCCCTGTGTCATCAATACCAGCTTCGGTTTATACACAGGATCTCACGATGGCAAGGACCTGACCACCCAGGCCATAGAAAGCATGCTGGAAGCACAAAGCGGAAGAGCCCTGGTAGCTGCCGCAGGAAATGCAGGCAACCAGCTGATACATCTTGGATATGAAGTAACAGCCACCCCGCAATTCACCTGGTTCAAGAAACTCAGCTATACCAACCTGGTGTACTGGCAACTCTGGGCAGATACTGCGGAGCTGGCCAATGTGAACTTTGCCATCGGAGCAGATAATCCCACCGGTTGGGTACCCAAAGGCAGTTCTCCCTGGTTCAATATAGTGAGTGACTTCGACCTTACTGGAGGGGCCATAGACAGCCTGGAATACACCCTGATGGACGGCCCCACAACCATCGGCACAGCCACCTTCTATGCACAGAAAATAGACGGGCGCTATCTGCTGGAATGCTATATCGTTCCTGCATTTTCCAACTATTACTGGCGACTTACCACACAGGGGTCAGGACGTTTCGATCTGTGGGGAAGCGAATCCTTTACCGGCTTCAGCAATTTCGTCACCACCGGCCTTCCTGCTGCAGGTACGGTGCCTGACATAGTCAACTATGTGCTGCCTGATATCCATCAAACCATAGTAAGCGGCTGGCAATGCAGTGATCATGTGCTGGCCATCGGCTCCTATGTGAACCGGGATACGATGACCAATTATTACGGTGAGCATCCATCACTGATAGACACTGTTGGACAGTTGTTCTATTCTTCCAGCAGAGGCCCTACCCGAGACGGTCGCATCAAGCCCGACATTACCAGCACCGGTTCCAGAGTATTGACGACAGGTTCTTCTGTCCTGACCGAATGGCTTATCAGCCTGGGTGCAGCAAATTATATGTCGCCCGACGGCATGCACTATCTGCAAAACGGAACCTCGTTCGCATCACCTGCAGTAACAGGAATTGCTGCGTTGTATCTGCAAAAAAATCCTGCTGCCGACTGGAGTGAGGTCAACGATGCCATACTCAGCAATGCACGTCGCGACAGCTGGACAGGAGATGCCTTGCCAGACAATAACTGGGGTTATGGAAAGGCCGATGCCTTCAGAACGCTGACAGGCAGCTGGGGTTGTGACAGCAGCAATTACATGGATCCTCCGGCCGGACTAACAGCTGCAGACATCACCCCGATCTCTGTGGCTCTGGAATGGAGCCTGATACCCAATGCTTCGGGTTACCAGATCGCCTATGCACCTGTAGCAGGAGGAAGTGTGCTTCGCAAGAAATCGCCCGTAAACAGCAAGACCATTGGCGGCTTGTTACCCGGTACTACTTATAGCTGCAAGGTACGTGCAGCCTGTCCCGACTTCGGTTTTTCGTCCTGGAGTATCCCATTTGTTTTCACTACAGACCCGCTTCGCGAGGGTGTTGTGAACCAGGCTGTGATCTATCCAAACCCAAGCAGCGGAACATTGCATATTTCTTACCCGGGAGAAAAATTCCGTTTCCGTATCATGGATCTGCAAGGGCATATCCTGTACAGTGATCAGGCAACTGAAGCTGCCCGGGCAGATCTGTCAGTTTTGCCATCAGGTATCTATCTGGTAGAATTCACAGACAGTTCAGGCAGTTCCTCCCGTCAATGTCTAATTTTGGAGTGATGGAAGCGACACTTACCCGAATAGCAGACTGGCCGCAGGTGCAGCAGAAGATCAAGCGCATTGCATTTGAAATAGCCGAAGACAACTACGACGAACCCGAGATCATTGTAGCCGGTATTTGCCGCAACACAGAAGGGTATGCGATGGCGGTCAAGATCTATGATGTACTGAAAGAGATCGTACAAACAAAAGTGGTGCTGACACATATTGAACTGGACAAAAGCAGACCGGCAGACAGTCCGGTTGAGATGAGTCTGTCAGACAGCGACATCAACGGCAAGGTCATCATCCTGGTGGACGATGTATCCAACAGTGGCCGCACCCTGCTGTATGCCATGAAGCCATTTCTGGAACACCATCCCAAAAAGATCCAGATGGCGGTACTGGTGGAGCGTACCCATAAGATGTTTCCGGTGCAGCCGGACTATGTGGGATTGTCTTTAAGCACCACGATTCAGGAACACATCACAGTGGTCATCAGCAGAGCAGGTGAAGAAGGTATTTACCTCAGCTGAGGAATAGCCTCACATAACCCGGCAGCGATCTCTTTTACGGACATTTCAGACAGGTCGAAGTGAAATTGTGCCTTCCCATAGAAATACGATCGCTCCTGTAATTTCTCTCTGATGAACGGAAGTATCTCTTCATCAGGCAGATGAGCAATGAGTGGACGCTTTGCTTTTTTCTTTTTGATACGTCCGGCGATGATCTCAGGAGGCAGATGAAACCAGACCGTTGCACCGCGGTTATTCATCCACTGCATATTGTTGTAATAGCAAGGAGTGCCGCCACCACAGGCTATGACCGCATCAGGAAACAAAACGGTACCCCGCAATACATCTGCTTCCAGCTCTCTGAAATGCTGTTCCCCTTTTTCGGCAAAGATCTCGGCCACCTTCATCCCTGCTGCATCTTCTATCAGGGCATCCAGATCATAAAAATCAAGTCCGAGTTTTTTGGCCAGTTTCTGCCCCTGGGTCGTCTTGCCGCTGCCCATATATCCTATCACATAAATTCTCATGATGTTTGTTTGCTGCTCATTTTCACCCGTGGGTCTGCAAGCCCGTACAGGATGTCGGTCAGCATATTGACCAACACAAAAACCAGTGCAATATACAATACGGCACCTGTTGCTACAGGAATATCTTTCGTCTTGATGGCATTGACCGTTTCCAGTCCGAGGCCGTTATAATTGAACACCACTTCAATAAAAAATGCACCGGCCAACAGAGAAGCCAGCCATCCCGTAACGGAAGTAATGACCGGAATGAGTGCATTTTTCAGTGCGTGTCTGTACACCACCGCACCTGACCCAAGTCCTTTTGCCCGGGCAGTGCGGATGTAATCTGCATGTAACACATCCAGCATGCTGCTTCTGGTGATCTGGGTAATGACTGCAACAGGCCTGATACCCAGGGCGATGGCAGGCAGGATGAGATTGCGAAGTGACAGGTAGATCTGGCCGGTATATTCATCTGCTTCATACAGATTGCCCGTCATCTTCAGACCCGTGAAACTGCTCAGCAAATAGGCGAAAATGAGTTGAAGTAAGATGGCTGCAAAAAAGGAAGGCAGGGCTATTCCCATGACCGATCCTGCGGTGATGCTTCTGTCCAGCCAGGAACCCTGTTGCATGGCCGCCAGCATTCCGAGAATGATGCCACAAAAAGTCGCGAACATCATGGCCGTCAGTGCCAGCAGCAGGGTATTGGGGATGGTGGCATTGAGCAGCGAAGCCACCGGTCTGCCAGACTGAAAGGAACGACCCAGATAGGGATATTTCAATACCCAGCGATGGCTTGAACTACTCATAATAGTAATGGCTTTAACAGACCCCGGTTCCAGGTAGTTTCTTGCTGCAGGGTCAAGCGCATGTCTGCTAAGCGGCGACAGGTTATTGAGATGAGTCAGCAACTGGGCACCCACGGGCCGGTCAAGTCCCAGTTCACGACTGATGTTGGCAACCGTTTCAGTGGAAGCGGCCTCACCAGCAAGTGCGTAGGCAGGGTTGAAGCGAACAAGCTGAAACAGGAAAAATACCAGCACACTGACCCCCAGCATGACCAGGAAACCCTGCAGGAGCCGTGCTGCGATAAATCTTGTCAATAGTATCAATTACAGTTCTTCCGCAACAGGAAAATTGGCTTCATCATACACGGCTACTACCCTTCCATCCTGCACCACCACCATACCGGTATTGGTCTCCACGATCTTGCCCAGCACCTCTGCATCGCTGTTGAAGAAGGAGAAATGCAGTCCCGTGGCATCCTGCATCTGCTGCAGACTTCCCAGACTGGAACCACTAACCACAAAATAGTGTGCCTGCCTGTTCTCCAGCTCCTGCAAAACAGGCTGCATACTGGCGAAGACCTCTCTTGTAAGCTGGGTCATATCAGCAATGATGACCATATAATGCGGACCGCTTTCTGCCAGCATATCATAGGCCAGGTCATTCCCTGCGGCATCCATCAGGAAGAATTCATTGTACGGCTCTGTGCTGTTCTCCAGTTTGCTCACCACATCTTCTCCGGTGCTGAAGAGACCGGAAGTTTCATTCTGAAGGAAGGTGATCTCTGTTGCCGGCCTGTCGGGAAAGTACATGGACTTCATCTCATCAAATGAGGGTGTTTCTCTCCACGGCCACTTGGCAACAACCGTTCCATTCTTCAGCAAAAGGATGTTGGGATTGGTGCGGGCGATGGCCAGACAAACCTTATGATCGCCCTGATAGAATGGGAAAGCTGTCTGGTGATTATGCCTGAATTTTTCAATGTCCTTGCGATTGCTGGACACAAGGCCGAAGGTAGAAATACCTTCTGCTTCAGCGGCTTGTTGCAGTTCATTGATACCATCCCAGGCAGATCTCTCTGTATGGTCAAGGCCTGCAGAGACCACCATGATCAGGTAATCATCGAAATGAAGCACCTGATCTGTAATATCTTCCCCATCTTCATGGAGTACTGCAAAGTCTGTGATCTTTGGGATAAAGCCTGCATCAATGACCTTGTCTTTGCGTTCCACGAACTCCCAGGTATTGCTATCGCCGAAAGGTTTCAGCGCATCCATGTTGTTCTCATCGCTGCGGATCTTTGCTACCCCCTCTTTGCCACTTTGTTTATTCCGGTAGATGTACTGCATCTCCACCACAGGAGCCGGAGCATCATCCGGAATGGCCATCTGCTCTGCAATGTTGTTGCCCACTTTGTACGGACGGAAGTCTATAAATACATCGTATTTCAGCACTGAATTCACTACCCAGATACTGAAGGCTGTTGTGGCAAAGAAGATGGCAAATGACAGGACAGCAGGGAGCAGCCGGTTAATGCGGTTTCTACCTGCGAAAATGATGATGATCAGCACCATCAGAACCAGATCCTTATAGAAGGATTGCAGGGGCGTGAGCGGTATGGCATCTCCAAAGCAGCCACAGTCGGTCACCTGGCCGGTGAAGGCAGAGAAGCCCGTCAGCCAGGTAAAAAATATGATCATGAGCAGCAGCAACCAGGAAACCAACCGGGGCCACATACCCAGCAATAACAGCACCCCAAGTGCCACTTCAAGAATACATATAAAGGCTGCCTGATAGACAACTGTATTCAGGATAATGGAAGAGTGAAAGAAAGAAAGGATGCCGCCACCTGAAGCGAAGATGTCATAGTATTCTTCCAGTTTGATGGCAAAACCCACCGGATCATTGGCTTTGATAAGCCCGGAAAAAATGAACAGGGCTCCAACCAGAAAGCGGGAAAGACCGAGAATGAATGACCTCATAGTGCTTATGCTTTTTCTTTGAGCTGAATGAGTGCAAACACTGAATAATTGACCATATCCATATAGTGGGAGGCCACTCCTTCAGAGATCAGAGTCTGCCCGTCGTTCTCTTCTATCTGTTTGATGCGCATGATCTTCATGAGGATCAGATCTGTAAAGGAAGAGGTACGCATACTTCGCCAGGCCTCTCCATAGTCATGGTTCTTGTTTTCCATGAGTGATTTGATACCGGAAAAGTGGCTGTCAAACATCTGAAGTGCCTGTTGTTCTGCCAGATGAACAGGTGCGTCTTCAGGCAGTTCAAGCTGGATGAGGGCAATGATGGAATAGTTGATGATCCCGATGAATTCATCTTCGATCGTATCACTAACCCTGCGCTCCAGCGTTTGCTCAACCGTGCGGATGCGCTGTGCTTTGATGAAGATCTGGTCGGTCAGGCTGGACGGACGCAACACCCGCCAGGAGGTTCCGTAATCCCGTATTTTCTTGGAGAATATGTCTCTGCAGGCCTTCACCACTTCGTCATACTGCAGGCTGGTATGGTTTGCTTCCGGATTCATTAGATTTGGCTCAGATGCAGCCCAAAACTACATATTTCCCTACGCTTCCGACCCTGGAGACGAAGGCTGGAAAGGTGGACTTATCCACACCAAAAGTGATGGGCATCATCAACGCCACGCCTGACTCCTTTTTCTCTGAGAGCCGGGTGGCCCGGGTAGAAGAAGCCGTACAGAAAGCTGCAGATATGGTAAGCGAAGGCGCAAGGATGCTGGATATTGGAGGCATGTCTTCACGGCCGGGGGCAGACATCATTGATCCGAAAGTAGAGGCAACCCGTGTCATCCCGATAGTTCAGGCAGTTGCCCAGGCATTTCCTCATATACCAGTATCAATAGATACCATCCATGCAGATGTGGCAGAAGCTGCTGTAGAAGCAGGTGCATCTATCATCAATGATATCAGTGCGGCCACCTGGGACAGGCGCATGACCGCTGTTGCTGCACTGACGGGGGCTCCGGTCATCCTCATGCACATGCAGGGTACGCCTGCCCTGATGCAAAACGATCCTCACTATGAAAATGTGGCCTTAGAAGTACGTGAATATTTGCTGCGCAGGTGTGATGCGCTTAAAACTGCAGGTGTGGAACAGCTTATTCTGGATCCGGGATTCGGGTTTGGAAAGACCCTGGAACACAACTATCAACTGGCAGCAGGTTGCAGGCAGCTGGCTGATACAGGAATGCCGTTGCTGGTAGGTGTTTCAAGAAAATCTATGGTCAATAAAGTATTGAATATCAGTTCAAATAATGCACTTACCGGAACCATTGCTTTACATATGTATCTGTTGCAGCAGGGCGCTTCTATTCTGAGGGTACACGATGTGAGGGAAGCGGTAGAGACCGTTGCTATTTTCCGTGCCACCCGTGCCGGGCAACTGCACGAAAATGTACCTTTGCTGTCGGCATGAACCTCACCCTCCTGTTCCGGATAGATTTCCTGGAGATCGGCCTGACCGATGTGCTGGACATCGTGCTGATGAGCCTGCTCATATACCAGTTATACCGAATTGTAAGAGGCAGCCTGGCCTATAATATCTTCTTTGGCATCCTGGCCGTTTACCTGCTGAGCCTGCTGGCCGATGCCTTTGATATGGAGTTGATGAAGGGGGTACTTGGCCAGTTCATCAATATCGGCGTGTTAGGATTGCTCATTGTTTTTCAGCCGGAGGTCAGACGCTTTCTATTGCAGCTTGGCAGGAACAGTGATATCCGCAAACCTGCCTTCTGGCGACGGTTCAATCTCAGGTCCTACCAGCAGCATCAGAGTGAATACAGAGAGGTAGAAGAGCTGATCAAGGCAGTACTTCAACTATCGACCGAACATACAGGAGCCCTCCTTGTGATTCCCCGCACCAGCAGGCTGCAGTTCTTTGCCAATTCAGGGGTACAGGTGCAGGCCCGTATAGATGCAGATCTGCTCCAGAGCATTTTCATTAAGAATGGTCCGCTGCATGATGGGGCAGTGATTATTAGTGACGGCCGCATACAGGCTGCCCGTTGTGTGCTACCGGTAAGTGAAAATACCAGCGGGCTACCGGGACATTTCGGCTTGCGGCACCGCAGCGCCCTGGGCATCACGGAAGTAAGTGATGCCACTGCCATCATTGTTTCAGAAGAGAACGGACATATTTCTTATGCCAAAGACGGACAACTTTTTCAAAACATTGCAGAAGAAACCTTGCGGAAAGTGCTGACAGATGCGCTATTCGGCAGAGGCTGATCCATTCCTGATGTCCATACTATCGGCCGTACCGTTGGCACTTCTCAGCTGACGCAGGATCTGATCTGCCGGCATACCCAGCGTGCGCAGTATGGCAGGCACGTCATATTCCTCCGCCTGTAACGGATACTTTTCATTCAATTCTTCGTAAGCTTTTTTTGCCTGCTCATAGTCGCCTATGGAAACATCGTAAATGCCACCAATGGACAGCAGGCTTCTGGGGGCATATTCAGATTCCGGAAACTTATTGACGATCAGTCTGAATATTTCAATGGCTCTTTCATATTCGGGTAAAGCAGTGGTCAGCCTGGCAGCCTCAAACATATAGGCTGCAGCATTGGGATCCTGCTGATGCTGATCTGCATACTGCAAATAAGCATCTATCAGTTCGTGTGCCTTTTCTTTCTGAGAAGGCGTCAGCTCTCTGGTACTGGCAAAAACGCTGTCCATTTCCATCTGCAGGTCTGCGATACGTTCTTTCTGCTTATCTGCGTTGTTACAGGATACGATGGCAACAGAAATGAACAGAATGAGGAATATCGGTAAACGAAACTTCATATTTTTATCCGGTTTTCTGCAAAGGTAATAGCCAGAATATGTATAAAGTCAGTTTCATCGCCATAATCTTGTTTGCCCTGACGGCCTGCTCTCCCCGTTACCATAAGACATTCATTGGCGAAGATGATATACAGTCCACCTTCATCAAAGGCGAGCGATACACCTGCGACGACTGGGAAAACTATATACCGAACGGCTACACCCCTATGCGTTATGTACGGGTCAACTTTCATTTCATGCTGGATGAGAATGGCGAATACAACTTCCCGGAACAACAGGCCCGCACCTACATACGTGATCTGGTTCGTGCCTGCAATGATAAGCTGGCAGACAATAAACAAATGAATCTTCCCGAAGGGAATGACACCCCTGCCCTTCCTACCAGGTACCGCATTGTACTTACGGGCGACCCTTCCACCGGAAGTGACGGCATATATTTTCACCGCGATGATACTGCCTGCTTTTTTGACAAGCAAAAGAACAGCGGTCGATACGGGCTGTTTGACAAGAGCATGTTCCAGTATGGTGTGGGACAAGACAGCATCATCAACATTTTTTTTCTGGAGCATCACCCGGACAGTGTAGCCGCCCACGATGATTTCAATGTCACTGCCAGTGGCATTTCCTTTGCAACCAATATCAAGATCTTTGGTGCATACTACAATGCCACTACTACCTTTTACGGTGATGAGGGTCAACCATTCAATAAAGGAGCCTGGTTTTATGCCGGGCTGGTGAATCATGAGATCGGTCACACACTTGGGCTCAGCCACACATGGCGTACCGACGATGGATGTGATGATACCCCGAAAAATCCGGGATGCTGGGGTCCGAATGATCCGCCGTGCAATGGCATCAACAGCAACAATATGATGGACTACAACACCTGCCAGTGCGCCATTTCACCTTGTCAGCTGGGAAAGATCCATGCCAATTTCAACATGACCGGAAGCCGACAACGGGCTGTGCTACAGGAAAAATGGTGTGATTATGATCCATATAACAGAGCCCATATTGCCAGGAACACCACTGTGACCTTTCAGGGATACCATGACCTCAACAGTGATGTGGTCATTGAAGAAGGAGCTACACTGATTGTAAGGTGCAGGCTGGCATTGCCGGCAGATGCCAGGATCATTGTGAGACCCGGCGGCACCCTGATCATTGACGGAGGTACCATCACCAATATCTGCGGTGAAGAATGGGAAGGCATTGAGGTGTGGGAAAGCATCAAATACGGAATCAAAGGAGAAGTGAAAGTGGCCCGCGGGGGAATCGTGGAAAACGCCAGGAATTTTACCAGAAAGACGCTGGAAGAATAAAAAAGAGGACGAGTTTCCCCGTCCTCCTATCCAACACGATAAAAGTACGCTTAGTTATCGAACCCGCGACGGATGATCAGACCAACTGACACCGGGTGGAGTTCAGGTCCTTCGCCTTCTGCAAACATGCTGTTCAGATCATAGCTGGCGTACAGGTTGAAACCGCCATATCCCATCATCACATTCACTTCATGGCGGAAAGGACTTTCCAGGTTGAAATCATCTTTCACTTTGTTGGTACCACGGTCATCTTTGATCTTGGTCTTACCTTTGACCATCAGTCCCGGGCTGTAACCAAATCCCATACGGAAAGAGTGGTCAGTATCCCAGGGTTTGGTCTCGAAACCCAGCATGACCGGCAGGGTAAAATGGGTGGAACTGAATCTGTTTTTCTCCAGATTGGTGGTAGAAGCAGACTCCTGTAAAGTGAAGACAGATTGCTGCGGAGTAGGATAATAATTGCCGCGGAACATATAGTTGTGCCATTCAAAACTGAGGCCCCAGTTCAGGTTCACGAAACCCTGGGCGATATTGAGCCGCTGGCGGAAGATGTGCAGGTTCACATCCCAGCTGCCCCAGCTTTTCTGATCCAGAGCAATGCTGTCTGCCATCAGTTTGACAAACTGCATGTCTTTATCCACGTAGGTGTTGTAACCCAGATCAAAGAGGAACCAGTCTGTCTCGAATACATCTACATCGCGGTAGGTATCAATGTCCTTGACATCGTCATCTTCCACACGGTCGAATTTGACATCCACATCATCTGTACCATCTCCTTTTTCCTTGACCACAACTTTCCATTTACCGATGGTCACAGAAGTACTGTCCAGTGTATCAGCCTGTACTTCTGCCAGGAAAGTGTCGAACTCCAGATCTTCATCTTCCAGCCCTTCGAGGTACTGCAGGGTTTCCAGTCCTTTCAGGTCTTCCATATCTGCAAGGCTTTCCAGGCTGGGAAGTTCTATAGTATAGGTCTCTCCGTTCTCGGTGATGGTGACGATCACCTTTGCGGGTTCTTCCATTGCTGCAGGAACAGCGGCAGGTTCCTGTGCATACAGCAGGCTGCCTGCTGTCAGGATCAGGGTAGTTACAATTGCGTTTTTCATGCTTACTGGTTTATGCGTTTACGGTTATAATATTCAATTCCAAGGATGCGGATGGAAGTAGTTCTCATATGGGAACCACTGTGTTCTTCCTCATCTTTTTTTCCAAAGCCCAGCACAGAACTCATCTCATTGGCGATGGCCATGGCATCATTCATCTTGTCAACGATTGTTTCAGGACCGCTTCCGGAAGTGGTACCTTTCATCATATTCTCGTAGTCGTAATTATTGATCAGAGCGTACTGTTCTTCAAAGTCATTGAGATGAAGCACCGGTCTTTTCTCAACAGCGGGAAGCTGCTGCAGCTGCACCGGGTTCAGATAGTTGGCAAACTGTGTTTCACGGGGCTGTTTTTTCTCTTCCACCATCTTTTTCTCCTGAACAGCAAACTGAACAGGTGCCCCCTGGTGGCGGATGCCGGGCACTGAATCACGTGCTTCCAGACTTTCTGCGGATGCTGCCATGACGGGCACTGCTGCCTGTTGTGCGGCACTCTGGTATCCGGTGGCCAGGGTGCTTTCGGCCGGATTGGTCAGAAATCTGATTCCCACGAATGCCAGCAACACAGCTGCTGCTGCCATAGAAAGCCGCCCCATGGTGAACAGGGCAAGTATTCTTCCGCCCTCTTCCTTCTTCAGAGATGCCTTATCTGTAAAAATGACTTCCTGATCAGGCACGAGTCGTGTCATTTCCATCAGGGCAGCATCTTCCTGCAGCTCCGGATGCAGTTCAAGGAACGCATCCAGTTCGGCTTCCTGAGCAGGATCCAGCAGACCTTCCATGCGGTCAACCAGCCAGCTTTCGTAATTGTCAAGATTCAGTTTCATATCAGATGATGTATACTGACCAAATATTTTTTCAAAGTTGTCCTCGCCCGGAAGATGTACACCTTCACCTGCGATTCCGTTAATTCCAGGATCTCTCCGATCTCTTCGTAGCTGTAGCCTTCATAATCACGCAGGAGTACCGCATTCCGCTGTATCTCCGGCAGTCTGGCCAGCGCTTTGTCCAGCGCCTCTTTCAGGTCCACCTGGTAGGCCGAGGTTCCACCCCGTGCTCCTTCCTCCACTTCTTCCACATAATCCACCCGCTTTTGCTTCCGGATCAGATCGATCATGTTGTGATACGCGGTACTGAACAAGTAAGACTTAGCCTTTGCCGCATCTATATCACTATGATTCTTCCAAAGAACTTCAAATGCATTCTGCACCACATCTCTTGCATCTTCCTCATGCCTGAGGTTTTTGACGATGAACCGGAATACTCCGTCCGCCCACAATTCAACGCATTCGTTGTATTCGGTTGTTGTCATCTGTCCGTTAGTCGTTGAAGGGGGTGCAAAGGTTACAGGGAAACGTAAATTTTTTATTTACCTGACTGAAATCACCGTTTTTCGGGCCTGGAGAGGTTAAATTTAAGGAAAATCAATGCTATGACCATCCTGTTTCCAACCGACTTCAGTGAAGCTTCTGCCAATGCTTTTGGTATGGTGGCCGTACTGGCAGAAAAGACCGGGTTACCGGTAACGTTGATCCATATAGAGAACCCGCCTATCATCAGTCCTGCTTATGACGATGCCGGCATGTCAATGGTAACAGACACCTTGCTGGCAGACATGGATACGATGGTCCACAACAGGATAGCTGCATTCCGTGATGAGCTGAACACCAGGTTCCACCTGGATCAGCGTAATGTTGGTCTGCAGGAAGAAGTGCGCATCGGTTTTCATGGAGAAGAGATCGCCAGAGCAGCAGAAGAACTGGATGCAGCCTATATCGTAACAAGTGTTCGTGATGTACCCTTGGTAAACCGCGTACTGTTTGGAGGCACTGTCAATGCCATATTGCGCCACACCAACCGTCCGGTCATTACCCTTCCGGAACACCAGCCTTTGCATCAGTTTCAGCGCATAGGCTATGCAACAGATTTCAGCCTGGACGATGGTGCCCTGATCACCCGGCTGCTGGACTTTGCCAGACTGTATGATGCCCGTGTGTACTGCTTCCACGTGCATGATTCCAATCTGGATGTGGAATATGACATCCTTCGTGAACTGGAAGAGATGTACAGCACAGAGATCACGGAAGGGCGGATCACCTTCTACCTGCAGGAAAATCTGCGCATACTAGACGGTCTGGAGTATTTCATTCAGGAGCACAATCTGGATATGCTGGCCATGATGCGACAGAAGCATTACTGGCCGGAGTTCCTCAACGGCAGCCATACCCGTTCCATGGCATTGCATGCCCGCATACCGATGCTGATCTTCCACGAATAAGGGTGTGTACATTCCTGGTCTATAAAGAATAAGAAGGAACTTACCTTTGTGGCTGATCGTGTTGTATGAGTGCGAAGAGACCTTTCCGCATTGCCATCCTGGATATGTATAATAACCATCCGAACGAAGGGTTGCGGAATATCAAAGAGATCGTGTCTGAAGAGTACCTGAAGGCAGAATGGAATGTATATGATGTCAGGGGGAAAGGTGAAGTACCTGGCCTGGATTATGATGTCTATATCTCTACCGGAGGCCCGGGCAGCCCCTATGACGGCGAAGACAAACAATGGGAGCAGGACTTTTTCCAGCTCATGGACGGCATCTGGAATAACAACGCCAACAGTCAGGAAGAGAAGAAATATGTGTTCGCCATTTGTCACTCCTTTCAATTACTGGCAAGACACTTCAACCTGGGGAAGGTCTGTAAGCGGAAGTCAACTGCCTTTGGTGTTTTCAACATCCACAAGACGGAAAACGCCAGGAAAGACCCTTACTTCAGAACCCTGCCGGATCCTTTTTATGCCGTAGATTCCAGAGAATGGCAGCTCATTCAACCCAATGCTGAAGAAGTGATCAGCCACGATGCGGTGGTGCTGGCCATTGAAAAACGCAGAGACCATGTTCCGTATGAGCGGGCCATCATGGCCATGCGCCTCACCCCTTATATTTATATGACCCAGTTTCATCCGGAAGCTGATGCCAGTGGTATGCTGCATTATTTTAAGATGCCTGAAAAGAAGCAACATGTGCTGGAGCATCACGGCGACTGGAAACTGGAAGAGATGATCATGCATCTGAGTGATCCGGATAAGATACCGCTCACCCATGAAGCATTATTACCGGCATTCCTGCGAGATGCCAGAGAAACTTTAAGTTTGACCTGAGATGATCCAAGATATTCGCCGGCAATACAACGGGAAATTCACACAGGAGGCCTATGATCAGTTCTTCCGGAGTTTGTGGGAACATTTCCATCAACCGATTGAATTCAAGGTATGTGAAACGCCTGTCTTTGTTCCGGAATGGCTGCGCAACCTGCTCATCCAGGCTGGCGAAGAGGTCATAGACACCCTCGTACAGCCGGGGTTTAAGGAAGCTACTGAAGCCTCCATTCCTGACCACCTGCGGGTGCCCGGAGAGGATGACCACACCACTTTTCTGGCCATTGACTTCGGCATCTGCAAAGTGGGTGATGAGATCCTTCCGCAGCTGATCGAGATGCAGGGCTTTGCATCATTGTACGGGCATCAGCATGCTATGGCCAGAGGATACCGGCGTTTCTTCGACATTCCGGGTCATATGAGCCACTTGTTTTCACTGGAAGACCTGGAATATGAAGACCTGCTTCGCCGCACCCTGCTGGGTGATCATAAAGCAGAGAACGTGATCCTGCTGGATATTGAACCCAACAAACAGAAGACCTGGGTTGATTTCTGGGATACCAAGTTCATGACCGGTATTGAGCCGGTGTGCATTACTGAGCTGCATCGGTCAGGAAATGATCTGTGGTACGAAAGAGACGGGCAGAAGATCAACGTGCACCGTATATATGACCGGCTCATTTTCGACGAGCTGGAAGCAAGAAAAGATCTTCGGTATGACTGGAACAAGACAGAACCTGTCAACGTGGAATGGGTGAGTCATCCCAACTGGTTCTTCCGTATCAGTAAATATACCATGCCCATGCTGCGCAGCCGTTTCGTTCCTGAAACGCATTTCGTGCATGAATTACCAGTCATTCCGGATGACCTGGAAAATTATGTCCTCAAACCCCTGTTCTCTTTTGCAGGCGCCGGTGTGAAGTTTGATGTGCAGCGTGATGATATCAGTTCTCTGGAACATCCTGAACATTTCATTCTGCAAAAGAAAGTGCAGTATGAACCTGTTATTCAGACTCCTGACGTTCCTGCCAAATTTGAAGTGCGCATGATGTATATATGGGAAAAAGACAGCCCTCGCCCAAGACTGGTGATCAATCTGGTCAGACTTAGTAAAGGAGTGATGATTGGCGTGAACTTCAACAAGAATAAAGACTGGGTAGGCGGATCAGTCGGATTCTTCGAGTAATGCTTTCAGATGCGGATATACCGCACTCATTGGAAAGCCCACCACATTATAATAATCGCCTTCTATTCTGCTGATCCTGGCAAGCCCTACCCATTCCTGAATGGCATAGGCACCGGCCTTATCCAGCGGCCTGGCAGTGACCACATAATGTCTGATCTCTTCCATTGACATGGGCAGCATAAACACTTTGGTTTCTGACGTTATGATCTGTTCAGAAGCTCCTTTTCGCAAACAAACCGCTGTGATGACCGTATGTGTCTGGCCAGCAAGTCTGCTGAGTATATTACAGGCATCTGCTTCATCTTCCGGCTTTCCTATGATGCGACCGTTGAGTATGACCACGGTGTCTGCAGTGATGATGACCCCGTCTTTATCATGCAGCTGTCTGGCTGCTGCATACATTTTTTTTGCTGCCAGATAAGATGGCACATCTTCTGCCGGCATCTCAGGTGGAAACTGTTCATCCACATCCATTTTCCAGAGCTGAAAATCAAAGCCTGCATCACGAAGGATCTGTTGCCTTCTGGGTGATCCGGAAGCAAGATATATTTGCACTTTATTCATTTGATTATCAGGTATTGCACCCACAAGGAAAGCAGGCCCGGCAAGAGCATCAACTTGCTGACCAGGCTTACAAGATGATTCAGCTGCAGGGTGACCGGTTTGCTGAGCACGAGCATCATCCAGCACAAACCGAACATCATCACTCCGCCAATAACAAGGAATGATCTGTCATCATAGAACAGCCAGAGATACCTGCTGGTATATACTGTCAGTGCTGAAACTACCACAAGCCAACAAATGACCAGTACACGAGTGGCCTGTTCGCCCGCCAGAGCAGGAAAAGTTCTGAACCCCGCCAGCCTGTCGCCCTCCAGATCTTCCAGATCTTTTACCAGTTCTCTCGGAAGGGTCAGCAGGAAACTGAATACTGCCAACCCTGCCACCCATTTCCATACGTAAGCCGCAGTTTGATACTCAGACAGGTTTTCCACTTCATAAAAAGCAGGTTCAAAAACTGCCGGGGTAAGCACACTGATCGCTATCAGAACAGACACCGTCAGGTTGCCTGCCAACGCTACCCTTTTGAGAAACCCTGCATATAAATAGAGGAGCAGCACGGCCATCACATGCACTCCGAATAAAGGTAGTCGCCCCACACGCAATGAAATGAACAGCCCTGAAATCAAACCTGCAATGGTGAGAATGAAATAGTATCTCCACGCAAGGCTTTCACTCACAGAACTGCCCACAAACTGGCGGTCTGGTTTGTTGATGCGGTCAGCTTCTACATCGCGAATGTCATTGATGATATAGCCGGCGGCTGTGATCAGGATGACACTTATTGCAAGCAGACTGTACTCCCAGTTCTGCAAATACAGAGAAGGGCTGCCATTCTTTGTTACAGGCTGAAACAGAAAAAGGCGGATAAATACGAAGGTCAGGGCTACAATACCCAGATTAACAGGACGAACAATGCGCCATGCCCTGTTCATCAGGACTGGTTGTCACGCCATTCATACACCCAGGAGCTTTGAATCATCTCCAGGTGTCCTTCATTGCATTCTTCACGGGTACCATGAAACCCGTCTATTTCCAGCACCCATTCAATGAGTTCAGTGAATCGTATGCGGTAGATCTTACCTTCATTGAAATCATCGCCAAAACGCTCATACAATTTGAGTGCTATATCTTCATAGTCGTTCCAGTGAATAGGTGGTTCTTCAAATACCATGTTTTATTGAATTATGATGCGATGATGGTGCTTTGATCCGGAACGATGACCTCGATCTCTCCATCCCCTTCCAGCAGGTCGCACTGGCAACTGAGACGTGAATGTAGCCTGGGATCTCTGGCCCGGTCAACGAAATCCTCTTCCTTGTCTGTGATCTCTTCCAGCGATTCCATGCCTTTTTCTATGTAAACATGACAAGTGCTGCATGCGCAAACGCCGCCGCAATTGTGGTTGAGTTCTATATCATTCAGCAGGGCCACTTCCAGAATGGTCCTGCCGGTTTTGGCTTCCACGGTTATCGGCTCACTTCCGTCTTCAAACACAAACCTGATGCTGTAATTTCCCATAATGCGGTGCAAAGTTAGTGATGCCTGTACTTTTCCTGCAGATTTCGCGACATCAATTCATAAACATCTTGCAGAGCAGGATGGTTCTGCAGCATTTGCAGATGTTTGCTGATTACTTCAAGATCTCTGCGAACTGCAGGTCCGGTCTGTGCTGATCCGGGATCCATTTCTTCCAGTTTGTAAACAGTTTCTTCCAGCAACGGAAGCAGGTCCTGGTATGACATGCCAGCACCATGCAGATACTCTGAAGCAAGCTGTACCAGGTGATTGGTAAAATTATTGACCACCACAGCTGCCAGATGCAGCCGCGATCTTGTATCATCATCAATGAAACGGAATTTCCCGTTGATCATCAGCACCAGTTGTTTCAGGATCGCTTCTGTATCAGGTCTGTATGCAGTCAGAAAAAATGGAATGTTGTTATATGCAGGTTGACGTTCACGTGAAAATGTTTGAAGCGGATAACATACCCCATCTGTAATTCCCTCTGAAACAGCAGAACCGGAACAGTGTATCATCATACGTCGCTCTCCTTTGAGAGAACCTGCTACTTCCTGAATGGCGGCGTCACTTACCGCAAGGATCACAAAAAGATCTTCTGCCTGAGGCAGATGGGCTGGATCTGTAATACCAAATGATCCTGCCTTTGCTGCCAGTTCCTGTACGCCATCAGTACTTCTGCCTAACACATATGCTACCCGCAAACCAGCCAGTGCCAGCATATCAGGCCAGTGCCAGGCCAATCTGCCAGTGCCTGCCAGTACAATGGTCAGATCCCGGATGTCTTTTGTGTGATCCATATCAGCCCTTTCTTCGCCGGAGATCCTCCAGACGTTTGCGCATGCTGATGGCAAAGCCAATGGCCAGGACGATCATACCAAGCCAGACCAGATTGATCATCGGGAACACGATGGCTTTCATGATGATCCAGTCTTGCGGAACATTCTGTTCTCTGGTCTGAAAAATAAAGGTATCGGTTTCCGGCTGTATCATCTGAAAAACGATGGTTCCTCCGGCATATACCAACTCAGCAGGCAGGGTACCTGTCTGACTGCCGTATATCAGGAATTGCGGCTCCACTACTGCTGATTCATTCCCGTTGAGTTCACGGAACTGAGCCCCGGCTGCAATGGTATCTCCTGTCTGATACATATTGATCCTGTCCAGCACCAAGGCGGTCTTGCTCAGCCAGATCGTATCTCCCATATGAATGGTGTGATCCTTCTCTATCACATCCTGGGCCGGCTGGTTCCTGGCTGGTATAGAAGATACATGTGTGAATACATCATGTGTCAGATAATGCTTGGTGTCAGGGTTGGGATTGAGCTGCTGCGATTTTTTATCTGTCAGCAGATAAGGATACAATATGAATGAAGAAGAGACCTCGCCGGTCTTGTCATCCAATTTTTCATATCTGACCTTATAAAATGTCTTTCTGTTGTCAGTACTATCGCCTGCATAGGTAACCAGATACTGCCCCATGACCACAGGAGAGTCTTTGTACAAAAGGATATTGTCACGCTTGAACTCCTGATCGAATGAATCACCATAATTGATGCCCATGGTATTCTTCGAAATGACCTGCTGACTGGCATTGGAAATCAGGATACCAAGCAAGAGAATGCCAAAGCCAACATGCGAAACCGAACCACCCGATACACGCACCCTTCCCTTCATTACTGTGATGAAGTACTGCAGGTTGGCCAGGACTGTAAAGGTGGACATAAACAACAGCAGCACCCAGGGGTCAGGTAATGGAATATTGCCTGACCGAAGGAACAATGGATACTCCAGGGCTCTTGCAGAAAAGATGGTAACAGGAATGGTCAAGCCGAAAGAAATGATCAGCGAACGCCAGAATTTCTTCATATCTGACTGCCTGTATCGCAGAAACTGCCCGAAGGCCGTCAGCACCGCAATGATGATGGCTACCCATATCTGCACATTGGTATAATAATGGACCGGATCTACCGGTGCCGTGAAATCTGTCTTGATAGCAGTTCCAATGATCCTGTTGATCCAGGCGAACAGGTGATTGAAAGCGGGAATACTGGTAAAGAAGATGACATGCAGTGCTGAGAATAACAGCACCAGAGATCCGATGAACATCCAGAATTCTCTGGAAGCAGTTGCTTCTTCCTTCTTCTCTGCAGGGATCTTCTTCCAGTGGCGAATGATAAGCCAACAGGAAATGAACGTAAACACAAACAAATACAACAACAGGTGATTCTCCAGTCCGCTAACCACGAAGGAATGCACGCTGGTATCGCCCAGGATGCCAGACCTGGTCAGGAAACTTGCATACAACACAAAGAAAAAGGACAAAGAAACCAGAATGAAGTTGGCACGCAGTGCATGACCGGTTGACTTTGAAACCAGCATAGTATGCAAAGCAGCAACAATGACCAGCCAGGGAATGAGGCTGGCATTCTCTACCGGATCCCATGCCCAGAAACCACCGAAGCTCAGTGCTTCATAGGCCCATGCTCCTCCCATCAGGATACCGGTACCAAGCACCATCCCGGAGAACAGACTATATGGAATAGCCGGTGCTATCCAATCTTTGTATCTGCCAGACCACAAACCGGCCATGGCATATACAAAAGGAACAGTAATACTGGCAAAACCCAGAAACAACACCGGCGGGTGGATCACCATCCAGTAATTCTGCAACAAGGCGTTCAGGCCTGTCCCGTCCTGGATGAACTGCATATAATCGCTGAAAAGGAAAACAGGATCCTGAGTCAGTGCATCCTCCAGCAGCAAAAATGGTGAAGAGCCAATCTTCTTACCGAACACATAAACACCAGTAAGAAATGACAACAGAAATACCTGCTGCAAAGACAGGATGGACATCGTTCTTCCTTCCCATTCGCCCGACCTGCGCATCAGCACAAGCCCCAGCACCATGACCCAGAAGGACCAAAGCAGAAAGCTGCCCTCCTGCCCTTCCCAGAAACAGGACAGGATATATTTCATTGGCAGATCGCGACTGGAATGCTGCCAGACATACTGGTATTCAAAATGGTGACCGAAGATCATGAAGAACAGCACTAGCACCATACCTGCAATAGAAGCGGCATGGGTCAGAAAACCCCAGCGGGCCATCCTTCGCCATTCGAGGCTGCTTGTCAGATCCTTTTCACGAACGGAAAGCCAGTAACATACTGCCGACCATGCAGCACCAACCAAAGCAAGCAGCACCAGAAAATGTCCGGTTTGTCCCATCCAGGGATTGATCGCCTGAACTACGGGGGATTGTATCTCCTCCATGCGTCAGATCTCTTTTTTTTCGATCTCCTCGTCCACGTATTTTGATGGACATTTCACCAACAGATCATTGGCATAAAAAACACTGTCATGCAATGAACCGGTCAGCACGATCTCATCACTTTTCTCAAAATCACGCGGTTTCTCATCATAACAGACCACCTTCCCCTCCACACCCCTGGAATCTACCAGATAAAATGTGAATGAATTCGGGTCCACCTGCGGATCATATACCACTGGCTGGTCTGCCGCCAGCGTGCCTTTCAGCCTAACTTCTTTGCCATCAAGCAACTTGTTGTCGTTGAAATGTGCATAGGAGCTTACATTGCCCAACTGAGATGCCAGTACACCAATGCAGACTGCCATGAAAAAAAGGAGTATGATGTAGGAGCGTTTCAACCTTAAATTTTTTGCAAAATTACGACACGAAGCATTAGGAGCCGGTCTTGAATTGTCAATACATCTACAATAACTCCTGATCAGACAATAAGTTTCACGATCAGGACATAATTTTGAGCTCTCCTCTAACCAACCAGATTTGTCAGCCAAAGGTAAACAGGCGGGAGCCTGGCAGTTGATCCTGTCTTCCCTGCGGGGGGAAGAGCATGATTTTACCGAAGGAAGCATCCATCGGGCGGTCATTTTACTGGCCATTCCGATGATCCTGGAGATGATGATGGAAAGTGTCTTTGCCGTGGTTGATATCTTTTTTGTCAATCGCCTGGGTCCTGACGCAACCTCCGTGGTCGGATTGACAGAGAGTGTCATCACCCTGGTCTATTCCATGGGCATCGGACTTAGTGCGGCTGCCACTGCCATGGTGGCCCGTCGCACAGGTGAAAAGAACCGGGCAGCCGCTGCTGAAGCGGGCAAACAAGCGGTATTCATCGGAATCCTGGTAACATTGCTGGTGTCTGTTCCCGGTGTACTATTCTCCAGGACCATCCTCTCCTGGATGGGAGCCGAGCCCCAGGCCATAGACAACGGGGTCGGTTATACGAGAACCCTCTTCGGCAGCAGCCTCTTCATTCTGTTACTGTTCCTGATCAATGGCATTTTTCGCGGTGCCGGAAATGCTGCCATAGCGATGAAGAGTTTGTGGCTGGCCAACATCATCAACATCATCCTGGACCCATTGCTGATATTCGGTTATGGTCCTTTTCCGGAACTCGGACTGCAGGGGGCGGCTATAGCCACTACCATCGGCAGGGCTACCGGTGTGGTATATCAGCTATACCACCTGCGCAAGGGACAGCTGCATATCAGATACCTACCCATACGTATGCAATGGCCAATTGTAAAAGGACTTCTTGCCATCGCATGGCCTGCTACTTTTCAGTTCATCATTGCATCTGCCAGCTGGATCATTCTGGCTGCCATGGTGGCAACGTTCGGCAGTGAGGCAAGTGCAGGTTATCAGACAGCCATCCGCATCCTGATCTTTTTTATTCTGCCGGCTTGGGGGCTGAGCAATGCAGCGGCCACACTGGTTGGACAAAACCTGGGAGCAGGATCTCCGCAAAGGGCAGAAAAAAGTGTGGTAGTAACAGCTACTTACAATGTCATCTTCATGGCAGTGGTAACCGTTTTTTTTCTGTTGTTCAGCCCACCGGTCATCCGTTTTTTTATTCCTGACACCGGTAGTGATCAATTCAGTTATGCACTGGATGCCCTGCAGATTGTCAGCGCAGGTTATATATTCTATGGTATCGGGATGGTGGTGACCCAGGCATTCAACGGAGCCGGCGACAGCCGCACCCCAACAGTCATCAATTTTGTATGCTTCTGGCTGCTTCAGGTACCGCTTGCCTGGTATTTCCTTCAAAAGGGATGGTTTGGAGTACATGGTGTGTTTGCTGCCATACCTGTTGCAGAAACCCTGATAGCCGTGATCAGCCTGATCCTGTTCAGACGGGGCAAATGGAAGGCAACTGCCGTTTAGGGGTCAAATAGTGGTCATATTACTGCAATGGCTGAAGTTGGTAGTGATTATTGAGTATTTTCGCAACCGTTTATGAAGAGACAGATATTGGGTTTGGCAGGTCTGCTGATGTTGGCCGTAGCTGCTTTCGGGCAACAGGGAGACATTCGTGGTTTTGTGTATGATATTGAATCGGGTGAACCCGTCATTTTTGCCAACGTGGTCATTGCAGGCACCACTACAGGGTCTGCAACCGATATCAATGGTTTCTTTTCTATTCCGCAGGTTGATGCAGGTTCATTTCAGCTGATGGTAACCAGTATCGAATATGATACACTGATCGAACCTGTAACTGTTACTGCCAATCAGATCACCAATGTCAAGCTGTATGCCCGGGAGGCTTCCCGCCAGCTGCAAACCGTAACGGTTACAGCGCAAACACAGGCCAAGCTGACAGAGGTGCGCATTTCTACCATACCCATTACGCCTAAGCAGATCGAAAGACTGCCTTCCATAGGTGGTGAACCTGACCTTGCCCAGTATCTGCAGGTATTGCCGGGTGTCATCTTTACCGGAGATCAGGGCGGACAGTTATATATCCGTGGTGGATCTCCCATTCAGAACAAGGTATTACTGGACGGCATGGTAGTGTACAATCCTTTCCACTCCATTGGACTGTTCTCTGTTTTTGAGACAGACATCATCCGAAGTGTAGATGTCTATACAGGTGGTTTCAGTGCTGAATACGGCGACCGTGTGTCTGCAGTCATTGATATCACCACCCGCGATGGAAATAAGAAAGAATTTGGCGGTGAAGTAAGTGTGAGCCCGTTCATGGCAAGAACCCTGCTGGAAGGCCCCATCAAAAAACTGGACGAAAGCGGAAGCAGCGTGAGTTATCTCCTCACAGCCAAGCACTCGTATCTGGATAAAACGTCAACTGCCCTGTATCCCTATATAAATGGTGGCGATGGTATCCCCTATCAGTTCACTGATCTGTATGGCAAGGTATCTGTCAATTCAAACACCGGAAACAAGATCAATTTCTTTGGCTTCAATTTCCGCGACAGCGTCTCTTTCTCAGATGTGACCACTTTCAACTGGAACAGTACCGGTGCGGGTGCCAACTTCGTGGTAGTGCCTGCTGAAAGCAATGTGCTGATTGAAGGGATTTTTGCTTATTCCAATTACGCAGTAACCCAGAATGAAGCAGACGAGAGACCACGCAACAGCCTCATCAGCGGATTCAACGGTGGTGTTGACTTTACCTATTACATTCCTGATGGTGATGTAAAATACGGTGTAGAAGTAGTAGGCTTTCAGACAGACTATAACTTCTACAACCGCCTCGGGCTTCGTTATCAGCAGCAACAATACACCACCCAGCTTAGTGCCTTTGTGAAATACAGAAAGGTCATCAGCAAGCGGCTGGTCATTGATCCCAGTGTACGTATCCAGTATTACGCCAGCCTGGGTGAGATATCACCTGAACCCAGACTAGGCCTGAAGTACAACCTTACCAGCCGCATCAGGCTAAAATTTGCCGGAGGACTTTATTCTCAGAACCTCATTTCAACCCGAAGTGACCGTGATGTAGTGAACCTGTTTTCAGGTTTCCTGAGCGGGCCGGAAAGTATTCTGGCAACTCCTGATGGAGAAGACGCCACCACCAAGCTGCAAAAAGCTACCCATGCAATTGGCGGAATTGAATTTGATGTAACAGACTATATTGAATTCAATGTGGAGCCGTATATCAAGTATTTCAACCAGCTGATCGAGATCAACCGCAACAAGATCGTTCCGCAGGATCCTGACTTTGCCACAGAGACCGGAAAAGCTTATGGTATAGACTTCCTGCTGAAGTACGATTATAAGCGTCTGTATATCTGGCTTGGCTACTCACTCGGATACATCAATCGGTATGATGGTGAGCAGACCTATCCAACCCATTATGACCGTCGCCATAACATGAACGTGGTTACCACTTACACCTTCGGTGAAGACCAGAGCTGGGAAGTTAGCGGTCGCTGGAATCTTGGTTCAGGTTTCCCTTTCACCCAGACTGCAGGGTTTTACGAAAGCATCGACTTTCTGGACGGCATCAATACAGATTATACCACCACCAACGGAAACCTGGGCATCATATATGCTGATGATCTGAACGGTGGCCGGTTACCATACTACCACCGCCTGGATGTGTCTGTACGAAAGTGGAAGGAGTTCGCTTCCGGCAATAAACTGAATATTGTCGGGTCAGTTACGAACGTTTATAACAGAGAAAACATCTTCTATTTTGACCGCATCCGCTACGAACGTGTGGACCAGCTGCCCATCCTTCCCAGTTTATCGGTCAGTTATACTTTTTAATTCTGGTAAGAAATAAATTTAATATACTTTTGTGACGGCACTCTTTCCCCGTGCTGCACACAAATGAAAGCAACCTATACGCACTTCTTGAGGAGGTGGTGCGTTCTGTGTTATGCTATTTTTGCAGGCTTAACACAAACTGCCTCAGCTCAATTTCTGGACAATGACTATGAACTTTACGGCAACCTAAACCAGGCAGCCCTGGGAAGTTCTGTGTTCACGGCAGGAGACATTAACGGCGACGGACTCTCAGACTGGCTTGCCGCCGAACCTGACTACAAGAACGGATCCTATAACAAAGAAGGAAGGGTCATCATTGGTCTCAGCCAGCCGGATGCTCCGCCGGTATTGTTCTACCTTACAGCTCCGGTTCACCAAAGCCTGCAGTATTTTGGCTCCTCTGTTTCCACTGCCTGCGACGTGAATGCCGATGGTTACAGTGACATTCTTATTGGTGCCAAAGGATACAGCAATGGCGAAACGAATGAGGGCGCCATATTTGTCTTCTACGGTTCTGTATCCGGCCCTGATACCACCGTATTCTGGATGTATGAAAGCAACAGCGAGACAGCTTCTCTGGGCACCAGTGTTTCGGGCCCCGGCGATGTGAACGGAGATGGATACAGCGATATTCTGGCAGGTGCCCCCCTGTATGAATCTACCCCGGGCAAGAAGAACGAAGGACGTATCTATCTGTTTTACGGTTCTGCTGAAGGTGTGCAAACAGCCGGTTTCTGGAAGATCCGGGGTGGAAATGCAAACGCTAAACTGGGCGCCGATGTTAGCGGTGCTGGCGATTTTAACGCAGATGGTTATGCTGATCTGGTGGCAGGCATGCCCGGTAAAAGCTCTCTGTTTGCTTCTGCCTGCGGTGGTGCAAGGGTCTATGCCGGAGGACCTTCCGGCCCTGTGCTGACCGCCACCCTCTACAGCTATGAAAGCTTTTCAGAATTTGGAGGATCAGTGGGGTTTGCCGGCGATGTGAACGGAAACGGATACTCAGACATCATCATAGGTGCTCCGAAAATGGACAATGGTATGTTGCTGAATGCCGGTGCTGTATTCCTGTATGAAGGTGCAGGCCTGAACGATTTCTCAATACCCAGCAGTACATTCGGTATCTATGCTGAATCTCACCTCGGAACGGACGTGAGCGGATTGGGTGATTTTAATGGCGATGGATACGGCGATTTTGCCATAGGTGTGCCCGACTATGGATTTGGTGGAGAAAGTGAAGGACGTGTGCTTATTTATACCGGCAACCAGGACTTTTCCCTTTTCTTCCATGTACCTGACTTCTTCTATTATTCCGGTATTGAAGGCGCTCGTGTTGGCGCTTCCGTTGGCGCTGCCGGCGATGTGAACGGCGACGGGCTGTCAGATTTTATTACAGGAGCTCCCGAACTATCGCTGGACCTGACCGGCCAGGGTGGTGTCTTCTATGTGTTGGGAAAAAGAGATGAACGCATCTCCGGCTCCAGATCATTATACCCCAATCAGCAGCTGCTGCACCCCTGCCCTGATGCTCAGTTTGGTGGCAGTATAGCCAATGCCGGCGATGTGAATGGCGATGGCTACCATGACCTCCTGGTGGGAGCGATCAAATATACCTGCGATGATGCAGAAGGCGGAGCAGCTTACCTGTTCTACGGTGGCCCCGATGGCTTTTCCGATGAACCTGACTGGGGTGTTCACTGCGATCAGCCTTTCGCCAAGCTTGGAGTTTCTGTTAGCACAGCGGGCGATATCAACAACGATGGATATGCTGATCTTATGATAGCAGGTATGGAATATGACCCGGGTGGACTTGTAGTGGTGTACTATGGCGGCCCGACAGGCCCTTCCACCGATGCGCCTGTGGCCGGCGATCCTGCAGTTTCCATTCACCCTGACTGGTTCATGACTGGTGAAGTAGGTCAGTCCAACCTGGGCAGCGGGCTTGCTTCTGCCGGCGATGTGAACGGCGACGGTTTCAATGACATCATTCTCGGAGCTTATACCTGGGACAACAACATCTATACCATTCCAAAACCAGGAAGAGCTTACCTGATCTATGGCTCAGCCAGTGGGTTACCTGAAGAACTTGACACCACCAATTCATGGATTTTTACAGGCACCCTTGATAAAAATGACAACGTAGGCAGAACCACATCCGGTGCAGGCGATATTAATGGTGATGGCTATTCTGATATCATCATTGGGGCACCCAGGTACGAAAACGGCCAGCTGCACGAAGGTGCATTTCTGGTATTCTATGGAGGCCCCGATGGCATAACCACAGATACCCCTGATTATATATGTGAAAAAAATTCACCTCAAAGTAATTTCGGAACCAACGTAAGCGGAGCAGGCGATATCAACGGCGATGGCTATTCTGACATCATCATTGGATCGCCGCTGGCAGAAAATGATTCTCTGGGATTTGAAAAAGCCGGTGCACTGTATGCCTTTTACGGATCGCCGGATGGGCTCAATCCAACCGACGAATTCTCGCCCCCTCCTGCCGATTTTGCATTCTATGGAACCGAGGCCAATATTCAGCTGGGACATATCGTGAACAATATTGGCGATATCAACGGTGATGGCTACTCAGATGTGGCAGTTGGCTCCAGCCATTCCAATGGAGATAAAGGAAAGGTCATCATTTTCTTTGGCGGTAAAAACGGTTTGTCGCTGCAAAACAAATGGTCATTAGGTGGAGAACAGGATGAGGAAGAATTTGCCTGGGGCATTGCCGGTGGCGATTTTAACGGAGATGGCCTGGCTGATCTGGCCGTAGGTTCTCAGAACTATGACGATACCTATACAGATGAAGGAAGTGTCTTCATTTTTCATAGTCAGCAGAACCCGCATGGCGGACTTACCTTGCAGCACGCTCCGGAGTCAGGCAGCTTTTCGCTTCCTGCCAATTCCACTGTATCAGGCGATCAGTTTGTGATCGGTCACTCTGCTACCTCAGCTATTGGAATGGGGAATGTCAGGCTGCGATGGGAAATAGTGAGTGGCAACGGATCCTTTACAGGATTGGCTGACAGTACCGCCAGCTACAGCCCTGCCTGGAATGAAGTTAGTGATGAGTGGTACACCATAGACGAAGGATCAGCTGCTTCAAGTCTTTTCCCCGGGGTATATATTGAACAACCTATTCAGGCAGACCTGTTCTGTGAAGAGCGCATCAAATGGCGGGTGTCTCTGAATTTTGATCCGGTGCAGATGATAGACGGCAGACCCAATGCACCCTGGTATTATGGAAGCCTGCAGGAAGATAATGAACAGGGTTTATGGATTGGCTGCTATGAGGAAAGAGAAGCACATGCCAACACCACCGAAACAGAACAACAGCTGTTTTGCTGGCCAAACCCTACTACCGAATATTTGTATGTGCTACCTGACCCTCATTCCAGCAGCATTGAGGTATTTGATCTGCAGGGTCATATGGTTCTGCAACAAATGACTGATGGTACGGGTATCTGTCAACTTGACCTCAGTCTTGTGGCTTCCGGCTCCTATCTGGTGGTCAAACGTGATAACAGAGGTCTGGCTACCTCCACTGCTATGATAATCAGACAGTGATCAGGGTTTGTCGAACAGGCTGTCGTCAATATCTTCATTCAGTTTGATCTCATCAAAATGAATGCGTAAAGCGGTCATGCCATCAATTCTAGTCTCCACTGACGTTGCAAATACTATTCCATCGATCGTGCGGAAATCAGAAAAGACAGATTCTACAACAGACATCCTGCCCTGAACATCAGACCGTGACCTGATCAATTTGCAGTAAAAAGTTTCCGGATCAAAAATGACCTCATAGACCACAGTATCTTCGGTGGTCAGTTCTATCTTAGGATGAGACACCATGTCTATCATTTCTGGCTGTGCCATGCTGACATGACTTCCTTTAGCTGCATAGTCATACAGCATACCGTCCAGGTCTGCCTGCCGGTGTAGTGATGTCAGCTCATTTCCGGTGATGGCTACAGGTTCGGTTTGCCCCATGAATGGATTCAGGCTCCAGCCCTCCTGACCATTATACGTCTGCACAAACTGCATGCCCATATAGGTCCCGGATGTCCGGATCTTCCCGGGTCTTTCCTGCAGCACCTCCATGGGAATATCCACACCCATTTGGGTCAGGTTGCCGGTCATTATGAATGAGGTTACCTGGCACAGTTTCTCCTGGTTGATGGCCTTGTAATATTCGTTCAGCAGGTCATCTGCCGACTGGCTTAAGGCAGCAATTGAAACAAACAAAACCGGGAACAGCAGGATGCGTTTCATCATGATTCTTTGCCACAAAGTTAATTCAGGATAGCTTCGCCGTATGGATATCTTATTTCGCCAGCTCCTAACGGGTCTTATTCTGGCAGTTTCTTCTATAACAGGAGTAGCACAGCAGAATGATCATGACTCCTGGAAGCAATGGTACACAGAAGGCTTTCTGGAAGATGAGAACAGCCCTCTGGACAGTGCCGGAATCACCTTTCTGCAATTTTATCCCTATGATACGGCGTGGGTGGTAGAGGCAGATTTTTCTTATTCATCAGATGGATCGGTATTCATCATGCCCACCTCGAACGGCAGGCAAAAAGAATATGTAAGATATGGCACTGCTACATTTGTGCTGAATGGTATCAGCATGCAGTTAACGGTGTTTCAAAGTCTGAAACTTAGGGAGATACCGGAGTATGCAGATTATGTGTTCATTCCATTCAACGATGATACCAACGGCACAGAGACCTATGGCGGCGGACGCTACCTGGATCTGCGATTTGCCGATGTAGAAGACCATAAACTGACCATTGATTTCAACAGAAGCTACAATCCGTACTGCGCCTATTCAGATGGCTACTCCTGCCCTGTTCCTCCCAATGAAAATCGCCTGCCCGTAAAGGTACAGGCAGGCGAAATGTTGTATGGCGGAATGGTGCCTGAGCACTAAAAGTAAAAGTGAAAACCTCCGGCTCCCATCACATCGAAATCTGTTTCAGGTATGATCCTTAATCCGGGCACCACCTCAAAGAAGACATCGAACGGCCCTCTGAACAGGTAGCTGATACCAAGAGGCACTCTGGCTGTAACAGCCATATCTTTCCCAAAACCCAGAGCACCACCAAGACCGATGTAAACCGGCAGCTGATCTCCCAGAAAGTAATTGTGTTTCAGGTAGTCCAGGTGGACGTAGAAATAATCATACTTGACCGACCAGGCAGCAGCTGCTGAGAAGGCATCGTCACCAACAAATTTTTTCACTGAAAGGCCCGTGGGTTCTCCAATGATCACACCCAGTCCAAGTCCATCCTGCTGTGCTGAGGCAGACAGACCCATGGCCAGTAAACAAATCACGATCAGTTTCTTCATGTATTGATTTTTTTGTTTCGGTAGTAGCAGGTTGCAGTCTGCTACTACCGTACAAATATCATACCTCTATGCATGAAAAGATCTCAGTTATCCACCAGGAGAACGCCGGTTGCCGTCTTTTGCACGGAACTGATCCAAAGCCGGTAAGCTCCTGAAGACAGTTCGGTCAGGTTGATAACCTGCGTACCTGGAACCATCATTTGCTGCAATACCAGTTTGCCCTGCAGGTCATACAATTGCAGTGTGGCATTACCTCCCCAATCTGAGAGATTCACCAACACCTGATCTGTGGCAGGATTAGGATAAACGACAACACCTGCAGCTGCCAGATCTTCCAGATCAGTTGCCACACTCAGTGTTTTGCAGGATTCATCAGTTCCGGCCATATTGCCTGCAGTCAGACAGACTTCAAATACGCCGCTGTTTCCGAATGAATGAACAGGATTCTGATCGAAAGAGGAAGTTCCGTCGCCGAAATCCCATCCCCAGAAAGTAGGGGTATTGGTGCTGATATCTGTGAAGTTCACTGTCAATCCCACACCACTGTAGGTATAGTCGGCAACCGGTGCAACTGCATTTCCTTCAATCACCACATCAGTACAGTATGTATCATCGCCTGCAAGATTGGAAGCCGTCAAACAAACATTGAAAGTACCATTGGTGCTATATGTATGTGACGGATCAGCAACCGTGCTTCCCCCTCCATCGCCGAAGGTCCACACCCATGCTGTTGGTGCATTGGTGCTCAGGTCTGTGAAGGAAATGGCAGGATCTGCGCTGTCATCAAATGTGAATAATGCAGCAGGTGGCGTAAAGCTTCCTATCGTAACCGTTTCACAATGGGTAGAGGTACCAATGGCATTTCCTGCGGTCAGACAGACCTCATAATCACCATTGGCTGTATAAGTATAAGATGGATTCTGCAGGGTACTGCTTCCCACGCCATCACCGAAATCCCATTCCCAGCTATCGGGATAATTGGTACTCAGGTCGGTGAATAGGACCGAAGGATCGCCGCTGGCATCGAATGTAAAGTCGGCGTTGGGAGCACCGCTGTATGGACCTGTAATGGCTCTGAAATGAAAATCAGAATAGTACTCAGCCCAGGTGCCAAAGAACTCCGTATAGGTTCTTAGAGCAACTCCCGGGGTAGATTGTGATACCCAGGCTGCACCATCAGGCGAACTGAACCCGATCCAGATATCGCCAATCAGTCCTTCCAGTTCATCGGCATACGGACGAAGATCTACACGGGTGCCTTTATTGGGCAATTCAAGTGTGGCTTCAGGAAAGAGTTTAAAGGGTTCGATGAGGTCAGCTCCCGGCAGGCCTGCGTCATCTGCCCAGACATGGATCAGGATGCTGTCATTGGGTCTGGTATTGTCTGTATAATTCTGAATGACCAATGACACTACCGTAGCAAAACTATCCAGTGTGATGCGTACTGCGGCCTGTGAATATCCTGACAGTGACGCATTTCCAATATCATTCACAAAGTCAATTACGCCATCATCGTATCCGATATACTGCCCTGTAATGATCTCATATTCCGGCGATGTGGCAGTATTCAGATCATCAGCAGCATCAGTTGCTGTAAAGTAATAAGTGATCCATGTACCGGGATCCATGACAGGTATGGTATAGCCGTAGTCATCGCCACCCAGGCTGACCCCTGAAACAGATGAATAGGCGGCACCGTCTGCACTGTACCATAATGATGTAGAGCTGATTCCGCTGGCATCCAGCAGTGTTGCCGTTAGTTCGTTCTCATACAAGGCACCCTGATACAGCGGCATCACATCGTGCAGAATAAGCGGAGGTGAAGCATCGGTAGTATAGGAAGTGATCGTAAAATCGTCTATGTACATGCCATCATACTCCACAAAAAAATCAGGTTCAAAACGAAAGCGAAGCTTTACTGTAGGGCTGCCAACAAATGCTCCGAGACCGAAGGTAAAAGGCATCCAGTCTGTAAGCATGCCCTCGCCGTTGAACACCCCGATATTGATCCACCCGGCACCATCATCATCAGAGGCATCCAGGTACATGTAATCAAATCCTTCTTCCAGATCTATCAGTGCATAGAAGGTCACTTCTGCATCAAGAGCGGCCGAGAGGTCAACAGAAGTGACCATTGTTGCAGTCTGTACTTCACCCGCAGTATAGGTAGGATCCCATGGAGAATCGGTAAAAGAGAAACCACCACCATAGGCATATTCATCAGTAACACCCCAATAACCATCAATGTCCCAGTTAGCAGCACCCGATTCAAAATCATCAGAAAAAACAACAGTTTGGGAAAATCCGCTGATAGCTATAGCCATTAAGGCAGGGAAAAGTAGATATTTTTTCATGGTGCAACCATTTTTGTTGTGCACCTAAAATACGCAATTTACATCATACTCAAACCTACAATCTGATCACCCTTACCTGCTGACGCAGGTCATCTGACTGCAGGTCGATCAGATAAATACCGGGATGAAGGTCAGCCCCGAGATCAATTCGGCCGTTCCTGGTATCCATAGACATGCTTTCAACAAGGCGGCCGCACAGGTCGAAGATCTGTATTTCCAGCGCTTCAGAAATCTCATTCCAGGTCAGGGTACAGTGATCCTGAAATACAGAGGGATTCACTTCCAGTATGATGTCTTCGGGGTGTTCAATGGCTACACTGGCAGTGCAGGTAAGGTTGAAACTCAGAGAGGTCACTTCCGCCTGTAATAATTCCACACCGGATGCAATTTCAGTCAGACACCCTGATTTTGACACCCTCACATCGTATAGCCCCGGAGCTGAAGTTCCGGTCTTATAGCCTCCCAGAAAGTCTGTAACACTGGTCTGTTCCGTTCCCAGGATCTCAACCAGAGAACCAGGAAGCAGCATGCCTGTTCCCTCTTCAGATACTACCCCTTCCAGATAGGAAGCCCGCTGGTAATCCGGCTGGAGGATGAACAGGCCTTCTTCAATATCAGATGCTGCGATCAGATCATTGCTGAAATAAGGATAGACACCCCAGCAACCGTTGTATCCGTTACCGGAGGGAAAGGGGGAAGTATCATAATAGCCTGTTTCGATCAGGTTATCCGGTCTGTGTGCATCTACGATGGTCACTCCGTCGCGGTAATAAGAAGTTACGAGATACCCGTCATGATAAAAAGTGTTGTGTGGTATCACTCCTGCTCCGGGCGATGATTCCCAGGTATCGATCAGACGAATATCGCTGAGATCACTCACATCATAGGCAGCTACCGGTGCACCGGAAACTTCATCAGTTGTAAAGAGGTAATCGCCATCGTCACTCAGCCATAGGTTATGAGTGAAGAATGCAGGAGTGGTCTGGGTGGCCAGCACAACCGGTGAAGCTTTATCAGAAACATCCACCACGCCAAATTGTCCAACATAGAGTTCTGCGGTCCACATGGTATCTCCGCGAACATAGAGATCATGGCAGTAGTTGACATCATAGTAGCCGATCTGTTCAGGAGCCATAGGGTCGCTGTTCAGGTCAAGAAAAAGAGCGCCGCCATTATGCCGGTTGCTGCCTATCACATAGGCGATACCATGCTCATCAATGAAGATATTATGGGCTGTAGCCAGAGAATCGCCGGTATAGCTGGTGGTATCCGGAACTCCCGGCAGGTCAGACAGGTCTATGATGAGCATGCCCCCTCCTGTTTCATTGACCACATAAGCGTGGTCATTCCAGGTCTTGATATCTCTCCAGATACTTTCCGGTCCGCCTACAAAGGCCACCTCTATTGGTGAAGAAGGATCGGTGATGTCAACAATAGATGTACCATCGAAAATGCCGATGATAGCATAGAAATGTCCGTCTTCGCTCTCCCAGCCCCACACATCAGCCGCCCTTTCATCATAACTATACCATGATTGCAGCGTCATGTTCTCCTGTGCCACTGAGACCAGGGGTAAACAGGAAAGCAGCAGGAGTTGTCTCAATCGCATACCATCGTCATTCCACTACCACACTAAGTATCCCCACGAGCCTGCCGGCATCGATCAGCTGCACATGGTACAGACCGGAAGACAGTCCATCCACTGCTATGATCGTCTCACCAGGATCAATGTTTGATTCCAGTACGGTACGACCCTGCAGGTCGGTCATGCTCCAGAAAATAGAACCGGAAGCATCAGACACCACATGCACATATTCAGTTGCAGGATTAGGAAACACGGTAACAGACAATCCGTCTTCCAGCCAGTCAATACCGGAAGGCTGTGTCACTTCTGCAGTAGCATTCACACTACAGCCATTGGCATCTGTAACGGTAACGGTATAGGTGCCTACTTCCAGCCCGGTAGCTGTCTCAGTTGTCTGACCATCGCTCCACAGAATATCGAACGGAGCGGTTCCACCGGAAATGATCACAGAAGCTGAACCTGCTCCTGCACTTGTTGCCAGAACAGGAGAGGCAAATACTTCAATATAGCTGGTCAGGGTGAGCGTGTTGCTTCCAAGCGGATTGGTTGCAATCAGTGTCACGTCATAGATGCCGGGTGTGTTGTATGTGATGATCGGACTTGCCAGTGTAGAAGTGGCCGGACTTCCGCCCGGGAAAGACCATGACCAGGAAGTTGCCCCTGCAGAGAGGTCATAGAAATGCACATGGAGTGGTGTACAGCCATCTTCCAGATCGGCATCAAAGGCTGCTACCGGAGCAGTGGTCAGAGAATCAAACACAAAGAAACGATCAATGGCTGCTTCCACCAGGTGACCGCTGGCAGCGTTATCACCGGTCTTGAAAGAGACATGCATGTTGGCAGTCGGAGTGATGTAATCACTGAACTGAAACGATACATTTTGCCACAGACCCAGTGCAGTAAAGCCGTTGTCCAACACGATTTCAAAAGTGGTCAGACCATTATCCAGGATCATGGACAAGGTGTCATTGGGAGTGCCTGAACCCCCGTTGTTGAAGAACCAGAAATCGAAGGTAAGCCACGGATCACCGAAGGTACTCAGATCAAAAGATGGAGACGTCAGTGTTACATAACCGTCATCTACATCATCAGAACCGGCTGAACCACCGCCATTGCCGGTTATATAACAAAAACTGCCATAGTCTCCGGCAATGTCATCTTCAGGATTACAATATCCGATACCATATTCGGTTCCTACAGGATCACCCCACTCCCAGTCGCCACTGGATGCAGTAGCAGTTTCAGTCCAGTTGAAATCAAACAGATAGTCATCATAATATCCTTTACCGAGTTCGATGACCACTTCCGACCCGATATTGATATCGAGGTCAATTTCAGCATTGGTCACATAACCCCATTTGCCGGCATAAACGCTGTATGTTCCTTCAAAAATGGCCGGTATAACAAAAAGTCCTGTTCCGTCTGTTGTTGCCTCAAAAGAGACATCAGCATTTTGCACCAGCACACTGGCACCGGGCACCCCAATGCCGGTAACTACATCCAGCACCTGTCCGTTGAACGGGAAGCTCGCCAGTGGTTCCAGCTCTACATCCTCTATGGTGGTTACTCCGTTTTCCAGGACAATACCAGTAACGGTGGCAGTAATATATCCGGGTTTGGAATATGTTGCACTGTAGGTGCCCGCTGTAGCAAGTCCGGTTATATACCCGCCATCCAGTGCTGTTGAAGTAGATCCTGAAGGATCTGACAGTTCAACACTGACTCCAAACAGGGGTGCCGAAGTGGAAGCATCTGTAACTGTCCCGCTAAGGAATGCCGCACTTACATAGTCCACCCCCAGCACAAAAAGTCCTTCTTCAATATCAGATACCACTACGTTACCAGAGGGGAAATATGGATACACACCCCAGGCCCCGTTAAAACCGTTTCCTGATAGTGGAGAGGTATCATACCAGCCGGTCATAACAATGGCTTCCGGATGAGAATTATCGGTAATGACCAGACCATCGCGGTACCAGGCGGTGGTAAGCCAGTGTTCCTTGTTCCAGGTATAGTGAGGTATGGAGTTGGTACCCGGCGTCGGGCGAAATTCACCTTTGTACTGGATGTCTGACAGGTCGCTGATATCGTATGCTCCCAGCGAACCATTGGTCACCTCATCGGTGCTGAACAGATGGATGCCATTATCCATTGCCACCACGTTATGGGTAAACACACCCGGAGTTTCCTGTGTTGCAAGCAGAACCGGAGATGATTTATCTGATACATCCCAGACAGAGAACCAACCTTCATAGATGTTTGATTCGTATAAGGTATCGTTGCGGGCAAAACCATGGTGCACATACCAATCATCGGTAGCACCGAGGTAAGGCGGATCCATCGGATCAGCAGTGGCATCCAGCATGACCGTACTTCCGCTGTGCTTGTTGGAACCAAATACATAGATGGTGCCGGCTGCATCGCAGTACAGGATGTGGGAAGTGGTGATCCCAATGCCACCATCGCTGAAGGCATAGTCTGCCACACCGGTGATGGGTAGGTTCTCCAGGTCAATGCAGAGGATCCCTCCGCCGGATTCATTGGCCACATAGGCATAATGGCTCCACACGCCGATCTGTCGCCAGATGCTGTTAGCTCCGTCAATGAACTGAATCTCGGTGGGATCGGTCGGGTCGGTGATGTCCACGATCGATGTACCATCAAAGGTGCCTACAATAGCATATTCATGACCGTCGTCGCTGGTCCAGCCCCACACATTAGACAGATCGTCAGAATAGGATAGCTGACCAAGTAATTCTGTATTCAACTGAGCAAAAACAAACTGACCGGCCAAAACAGCCAGCAGGAGGAGGAGTACCTTTTTCATCCTGAGAATTTGATTCAAAAATAGGGAAATATCCCACTTCCTAACGCATCCCGTTAGTGGAACAAATACATGACTCCCCGAATATGACATAAAAAAAACGCCATGTGAACATGGCGTTTTCATTCTTTTTGATCCGGATCATTCTGTTTTACAGGTCTTCATTCCAAATATGGAATAGATCGGGCAGAAACTGACCAGGCTTGTCAGCACGAATATGACTGCTACGACCAACGCCACAGTACCCAGGGTTCCTGAAACTACATCGGTAAAGTACAGAATAGCCAAAACTGCCGCAATGATGATGCGGATGATCCGGTCGGCAAAGCCCATGTTCTTTTTCATAGTTTGTGGTTTTGGATGGTTATTGAAGCAGCCAGACGATCAGCGTAATGAGCCCCAGACAGAGCACACATGACATGATCAACTTTACTGCCTTGTTCATGATTACTTGCAAATTCAAAAATAAGTTCCTGAAACACGTATAATGGTGACGATAGTCACTTGCGGCGCTTCCTTTCCATCCGCCTTACTTCCTTCCAGGCTTCTTTCAATGTGGGGTGGGTGCGTTCTGAAGCAGTTGCGAAAGCAGGACTGCTTAGTTCTGCCACATGGGCTTCAACCCAGGTCTCGGTTGGTTCAGGAAACACCAGTGCAATATCCCGAAGTGCCCAGCCAACAGCTTTCTGGACGAAATAATCATCGTCAGATACCAGGCGCTCAATAAGCGGGATCATTTCTTCAAATGCGAGGGTGTGTTTATTCCGGCGACGGATCAGCACCACCAGGCTTTGCCTGCGTTTCCATGGATCGCTGTCGCGGTTCCATTTCTTCAACATCGAAAAAATACGCTTTTGTTCCTGCTCCAACAGGACCGCGTAAGCATGCGATAATTCATCTGAATGTGCCCAGTTGTCCACCCGGTCCACCCAGGCAGGCAGATCACTGTACAATCTCTCCTGCCCGATCTTCCGGGCTCGCTTTCGCACAAATATCAGTGCCAGCGACATGGCCTCGAACACCTGGCTCTCAAACCAGATATGCTGCCACACAGCCCATTGATCATCCATAGGCAGCTCGTCCCACGGAAATCCGGTTCGGAAGCAGTCGTTGATCTGAGCCGATCGTAAACCCAGAACTGGTATGCCGGTTCCAAGATAATCCTGCAGGCTTTCAAACTTCGGTTGCTCACTTACAGCTGCTATTTCCCTAAGCACCTCTTCCAGTTCAACCCGGTATTCTCTGCATTTTTTCTGACTGATCATGTACCAAGTAATCCGATTAATGATAGCCCTGTGCCCAACAGAATGGCCAGGAACTTATAGAGACTGATATGATGTGCTTTACCACTCGATTCAAAGATGATGGTGGTGGAGATATGAATGAAAGTACCACATACGATTGCCAGTAACCAGTTGATGCTGTGTCCCGCCGACCGTTCACTCAGGAAATGACCTGCCCAGGCACCTGCCGGCGTAACCAGGGTGAACAGCAACAGTATGATGGCTGCATGGCTGTGCTTCTTCAGCGAGAAGAACAACACAGTTGCCAGTGAGAAGGCTTCAGGCAGCTTGTGGATGAGAATGGCATAATACACATGTTCTGCGTGGTCATGTCCGATATCACTTCCTGACAGCGGAACTCCTTCCAGAAAGGCATGCAGGGTCAGTCCGAATACCACCCCTGCCACATAGCCTCCGCTGCCTGCTTCATGCAGGTGCAGGTGACCATGTTCGATACCTCTTGTAAATTGAACAATGAGCAGTTGCACGAAGAAACCCGCCAGAATGAAATAGGCTGTGTTGCTGCTGTTGTTGTGGGCGAATACTTCCGGCACCAGGTGGGTCACCGTAATGGCCAGCAGGTAGGCTCCGGTAAAGGACAGCAGGATCTGCAGGAAATCGATCTTGGTCTTGTTGCGCAGCACCCATGCAGCAAAGGCTCCGGCCGCAGCCATCAGGATCAGCAATATGGTTTCTGTTGCACTCATGCAGGTACTTGTAATCCTGATCTGAAAGCTATCCTGACCGCCAGCCAGGCTAACAGGAATCCGAGCAGGAACCCTCCCAATACATCGGTCGGATAGTGAACCCCTACATAGATCTGCGCATAGCCGATCAGGAAGGCCCAAAAATACAGTAAAGCTGCCAGCCATTTCCGCCTGCGTAGCAGCAACATAGAAATGGCTGCCGCCAGTGCCATATGGTTGGCAGCATGCGAGCTGGTAAAGCTGCCATTGTTGCCGCAGTGTACCATGGGGAATACCTCCCCTTCCAGCTGGACTTCATGGCATGGACGATCGCGACCCACTACCGGCTTCAACACCGAACTGCTGACTAGATCTGCGAGTCCGGTGACCGCTCCGATAATAGCAATAAGCAGAAGCCCTTTCCATTTCAGGCGCACCAGCAACCATGCAGCCAGCAGCACATAAAATGGCACCCAGGTATCCCTGTTCCGCATCAACGGCATCAGCGAATCGAAGAAGGCATTCTTCCACGTTCTGTGGATGAGCAGAAATCCTGCTCTGTCCACCTGCTCCAGCCATTCAGGAAAGATCATCAGGATGCAAAGTTAATCAATACACCCCCCGGCTATGCCACCCCCCAGAATTGAGGACTCACCCCGGAGTGTCGGACACCCCTCTCCCGATTTCGTAACTTTGCCAAAATTTTCAGCGTGACGCTCATCAGCAGTATATCCGGCATCAGAGGGACCATTGGAGGCAGGCCGGGCGATAATCTAACTCCGGCAGATATCATACGGTTTACCACAGCTTTCGGGCGCTGGGTCATTGAAAAAACAGGCAATCGTGTGGTGGTGGTGGGAAGAGATGCACGTATCAGCGGTGAGATGGTGAATCGTCTTGTTTGCGGCACCCTGCAAAGTATCGGTATCAATGTGGTGGACCTCGGCCTGAGTACCACCCCTACTGTAGAGATAGCCGTTCCGCTGGAAAAAGCCGGTGGTGGCATCATCCTCACTGCCAGCCACAACCCGAAACACTGGAATGCTCTCAAGCTGCTGAACGACAAAGGCGAATTTCTGAGTGCTGCCGATGGTGCCGAAGTACTGGCGCTGACCGACAGCGATATGGAGTTCAGCACCGTCGATGAGATAGGAGAATACCAGACAAGAAATCATTATATCCGCACCCATATCGATCAGATCCTGGCACTGGATATGGTCGATGTGAAAGCCATCCGCGACCGCAAATTCCGCATCGTCATCGACTGTGTGAATTCGACCGGAGGTATCAGTGTACCGGAGCTGTTGCATGCCCTCGGGGTGACCGATCTGGTGGAGCTATTCTGCGCTCCGAATGGTCGTTTCCCCCACAATCCGGAACCACTTCCAGAATACCTCGGCACCATTGCACAGGAAGTAAAGCTTCAGAAGGCCGATCTCGGCATAGTGGTGGATCCGGATGTGGACCGTCTGGCACTGGTGTGCGAAGACGGTGAAATGTTCGGAGAAGAATACACCCTTGTTGCGGTGGCAGATTATGTACTCCGACACCGGAAGGGACCAACAGTTTCCAACCTGTCTTCTACCCAGGCGCTTGGTGATGTTGCTGAAAAGCACGGAGTAAAACATTATCAGGCAGCTGTGGGAGAAGTGAATGTGGTCACCAGAATGAAAGCGGTCGGCTCGGTCATTGGTGGCGAAGGGAACGGCGGTATCATTTTGCCGGAACTGCACTATGGCCGCGATGCGCTGGTGGGAATAGCTCTGTTCCTTTCACATCTGGCGAAATACGGCAAATCGGCCTCCATGCTGCGGGCTTCCTACCCGAATTATTTCATGGCCAAGAAAAAGATGGACCTGCCGGAAGGTGTATCTGTACAAAGTGTACTGGACCAGGTAGCAGAAAAATACACGCAGTATCCGCAGAACAAAGAAGACGGACTGAAGATCACCATGGACAAGGAATGGGTGCACCTCCGTGCCAGCAATACAGAACCCATTGTACGTATCTATGCAGAGAGTGATTCGCCGGTGACCGCAGAGAATATTGCCGCACGTCTCATGCAGGACATGAGCGAGATAACGAAATAAGCGCTAACTTGTATTGACACACCCATGCACAGAGTATATTTAGATAACGCCGCGACGACCCAACTGGATCCTGCGGTGCTCGATGCCATGCTGCCTTATTTGCGGGAGCATTTCGGCAATCCCAGTTCTATCCATGCCTACGGCAGAGAGACCAGAGCTGCCATAGAGAAAGCACGTAAAAAGATCGCTACTATATTGTCTGTTTCTCCGGGAGAGATCTTCTTCACTTCCGGTGGTACAGAAGCAAATAATACAGCACTGTACTGCAGTGTGCGGGATATGGGTGTGAAACGCATCATCTCCTCTCCCATTGAACATCATGCGGTGACGCATACGGTGGAATCGCTGGAGAAGGATCATGGCGTTCGTGCAGACTGGGTACAACTGCATGCCGATGGCTCGGTTGATTACTCCCATCTGGAGACATTGCTGGCTGATAGTAGCGCAGGAAAGACCCTTGTCAGTCTCATGCATGCCAACAACGAGATCGGCATTCTGCTGGACATTGAACGGGTGGGTGAACTATGCAGGCAATACGATGCACTCTTTCACTGCGATACCGTGCAGACCATCGCCCACTACCCCATCAACCTGAGTAAGATCAATGTTCACTTCATCACGGCGGCTGCGCATAAATTCCACGGACCAAAGGGTGTGGGCATGCTGTACATCAGCGGAGATGTGTCCATCAAACCGCTTATTCATGGTGGTGCCCAGGAACGCAATATGCGGGCCGGTACAGAGAACCTGTACGGTATCATCGGCCTGGCCAAAGCCATGGAGATGGCCTATGACGAACTGGATACTACTGCAACTTATATCAAAGGTCTTCGGAAGATGATGGCTGATGCGCTGCTGGAGCATTTCCCCGGTGTGCGCTTCAACAATCCTGAAGATGGTTTATACACCGTACTGAATGTGCGTTTCCCTGCGCACCCGAAGAATGACCTGCTGCTCATCAACCTCGATATTCAGGGAGTGTGCTGCAGTGGCGGATCGGCCTGCTCCAGCGGCAGTGACACGGGTTCTCATGTGATCAATGCGCTCCGGCCTGAAACGGGCTCCGCATCTGTTCGGTTCTCTTTCAGCAAGTTCAATACCGAAGCCGATGTGCATTTCACGATCGAACAGCTCAAGAGTATCCTGCAGCCGGAAACAGCTGCATCAAATGCTTAATGGGAAGCCTGCAAATTGAAGGATATGCTACAAGAATAGTTGAGCGTTGATCAATAGATTCGTCTGTCAATATTGTTTCGATACCTTTTGAAGCGCAAAAGGTATCACCAAAACGCCTTCCCCCGCCGAAGGTGCTCTTGCGGCCCGGCAACGCATCCTGCGGCGCTGAGCATTCCTTCTTCGCAATGACTGTCGGTCAAGGCTGATCCTTCTGAAACACCGCAATAAAATGATCCATAGAATAGCGACTCGGAACGCAATGCAGAACCCAGCGCTTGGGATGCTTCAACACACGCACTGCCGCCGGGGGAACGGTTCCTCTGCTAACTGACCTTTGTTGGTTCGGTTGCTACCTGCAAGGGCTTCTGATAAATCCGGACAATCAGATTATGATTGTCCTAATGCAGGACAGGCAGGGTACGCATGTAAGTATGCTGTCCGTATCGCCAGAGCAACAGGTAATTACCGTCAGATAATCCCGGCAATTCCAGGACGAAATCTTCGGAATCAGTGGTGGTTTGCAGGATCATATGACCCTGCATATCCATGAGTAGCAGCTCAGCCGGGTAATGTTCGGAAGCCACATGAATAAAGGTATTTGCGGGACTTGGATACACCCGGAACAGGGAATGCAGATCAGGAATTGAGTTGGTAGTGGTATCAACAATGGTCGTGTCTTCCTCTTCCGTCCAGGTCATGGTGAACAACACCTTCAGCGGCAGGTGATCGGATGCCAGGTGCAATGCATTGGCGACTTCTTCAGTGACCGCAGTATTCGGCATGGCATTGATGGAATCGTTGTAGTGGTTGCCGTCGTTACCAAAGGCTACCGTAGAACCGAACACATAGTCCATGCCTCCGGGTGCATCAATGGCTGATGAAAACAGGATCATATCGAACCGGTCGTCCAGTCCGCCGGTACTGCCCCCATCGAAATTCCGCACGCGGGTAGACTGCGTATGGTAAGCTGCATTGCCACTGTTGTTCCAGAAGGTGCTAAGGCTGTCCTGCAATGGATCTATGAAATAGCCACCCCCTGAAGTATCCAGCAAGCCGTTATAAGCCGGTTCATTCTCATCGTAGATATTGAAATCGCCCGAAACAATGAACGGGATACTGTCCGGGATCAGGTCTGTTACCTTCCGCAGACTGTCCACCTCTCTTGCCCGCTGGGCATCATCACCGCTGGTCGCCTTCAGGTGCAGGGTGAAAAGGTAGAACTCCTGTCCGCTCGCGGTATGTCGCAAATGAAACTGGTTGATATCACGCAGCTCCGTATCGATCGCCTCCGCATCCAGAAATTCGAATTGCTCACTGTTGTAATACAGGCCTCTGTCTGTATCGTAGCTGGAAATGAAAGTAGCCAGGTTGTACACCGGGCTGGTGGGCAGCATAACAGAATCCAGGAACATCTGCGCTGCAGGCAGTTCGATCAACTCCTGCACGGTAAGCAGATCCGGCTGCAGTTCATTCATGATGGTTCGGAAATAAACAGACCGATGGTTACCCGCTTCGTTTTCAAAGTTCAGCAGGTTATACGTGCTGTAGCGTATGGTATCTGTCAGCGTTTCCTGGGCTTGTATGCCCGAAACCGCAAGCAAAAGAAGTATCAGAATGTATCTTTTCACGGTGCGCTAAGTTAGTCAATGCAGGCAAGCAAAAGTTACCTGCCCGAAACTAATTACAATCAGTTAACAATGTCTCTCCTATCACCTGCCGTCAGCAGTTTGTCAGATAGTTTGCGCACAAACGCCATGTGGTATGAAACGAAGAATACTCGTGCTTGCCGTGCTGCTGATTCCTGCGTTCGCGTTCACGCAGCAGAGGCAGTTGATCCCGGAGGGAATCACAGGCACTAATGAAATCAGCAACGCATTGAAATGGGAGCGAACAAATGCACCGAACGAGCGACTTACCTCATTCCTGATGGAATTCTACAACATGGGAGTCTGGATGGCCAGCGATTCTGTGCTGTTTGAGTATACTGGTTCACACGGACACAATCAGTTTGATTTTATCGGATTCCAAAACTGGTATCTGGAACCAGACTATTCCGCAATGAACTGGTACAATTACAGTGGTACAGACTGGGAAAATGTGCAGCAATCTTTTCAAACTTTTGATGAACTGGACTATCGAACCAGCATGCAAATGAACTACTGGTTGTCAGGCAGCTGGGAACCTTCCTATCGCTATCTCTATTCCAATGATGCAACAGGCAGAATAGTAGAATCGACCTTTCAGTTCTGGGATGGATCTGTATTTGAAGATGACCATCTGATAGAATATGAATATGACGGAGATTTACCATTCCGGGAAACTGTTTATGATTGGATAGGATCTATGTGGGAAGAATACAGTCAGACCGTATTCAACTATGGTCCCGATGACAGACTGGAGTATGTAAACTTCTATTACTGGATGGGAATAGGATGGGAAACAGACAGCAGAGATATCTATTCCTATAATGCAGATAATCAGCTGACATCCATCGTTCATCAGAACTACACAGGCACAGATTGGGAAGACTACTGGAAAACAGAATTAAAATATGATGCACAAGGGCGTCACAACCAGGAGATCGAATACACCTGGAACGGAACCGAATGGCTGCCGTACTTCCGACAGACCGCTACTTTGTCTGCCGGTGGCTTACCAGAAAGTACGTTATGGGAATACTGGGATGGCTATCTGTGGTTGAACTATTATCGTTTTATCTATCGATATGAAGAATATGATGATGGTACTGTGGCCATTGAAGAAGACCCTGTTTCCTGGGCGATGAAGATCTTCCCGAATCCCGCAACAGATCAGATGAGCATCCTGGTCAGGACAGGTATCGACGGATATGGCAACCTGCATATCACCGACATGTACGGACAACTGGTGGCATCGCTGAATGTGCCGCTCAGCACTGGCGATAACCTCATCCACCTGAATCTGGACGACTTGGGCATGGACGCCGGACAGTATATGGTGGTACTGCGATCAGGCAGCAAACAATTCCAGGCAAAATTCCTGGTACAATGAGTACTGGCCCCGGATATTCCGGGGCTTTTTCATTGCTGTTTTGGCGTATGTTGTAACTTACCACTGAAAACCTGTTACCATGAGCAATCGCCGACAGTTCCTTCGTCAGATCGCTGCTGCTACCGGCACCCTGAGCCTTGCAGCCTTGTCTGAAAAAGCATTTGCTGTTGAACTGCAGGAAGCATTCGACAGAACGTCATCCATGAGCCCGAAAGAGGTGGCCATGGACGAGGACTTCTGGGCCACCATCAAGATGGCTTACACTGCTTCGCCTAATCTCATCAACCTCAACAATGGCGGTGTGAGTCCCGCACCCATCGTAGTGCAGGATGCCGTTAAACGATACAACGACCTGAGCAATGAAGCGCCCTCCTACTACATGTGGCGGGTGCTTGACAAAGGCCGCGAAGGACTGCGCAAGAAACTGGCTGCACTGGCAGGTTGTGAACCGGAAGAGATCGCCATCAACAGGAATACGACCGAGGCTTTGGATAACATCATCTTCGGTCTCGACCTGGAACCCGGCGATGAAGTGGTACTGACCAAACAGGATTATCCCAACATGATCAACGCCTGGAAGCAGCGGGAGAAGCGGGATAAGATCGTACTCAAATGGGTCAACCTCGACCTGCCCATGGAAGATGATGCCGCTATCGTCCAACGCTATACCGACCAGTTCACCGGCAAGACGAAGGTGGTGCAGGTCAACCACATCATCAACTGGACAGGGCACATCAATCCGGTGCGAAAGATCGCCGATGCGGCACATGCCAGAGGCATCGAAGTGATGATAGACGGAGCACATACTTTTGGACATTTCGCTTTTGATATTCCATCGCTGGGTGGCGACTATTACGGCACTTCATTGCACAAATGGATGAGTGCACCGATAGGCAGCGGTATGCTCTGGATCAAAAAGGACAAGATCAGCAAGATCTGGCCGCTCATGCCGGGCGATCAGCCCCAAAGTGAAGACATCCGGAAATTCGAGAACCTCGGCACCCGCTCCTTCCCCATCGAACAAGCCATCGGTCAGGCGGTCGATTTTCATATGATGATCGGACCGGAAAGAAAGGAAGCACGGCTGCGCTACCTGAAAGACTACTGGACCTCAAAAGTGAAAGACCTACCGGGTGTTTTTCTGAATACCAGTCTCCTGCCTGCTTACTCCTGCGCCATAGCCAACATCGGTGTGGAAGGCCGTGAACCTGTGGATCTGGACAACCACCTGTTTAGCAAGTACAACATCCATTGCGTGACCATCAACTGGGAGAATATTCATGGGGTTCGCATTGCTCCGCATGTGTACACCTCCCTGCGTGAACTGGACCGACTGGTGGAAGGCATCACAAGCTTTGTAGCATGAAAAAAATAGTATATATTCTTATATTCATATCATCCGGTCTGGTTGCACAACCGGAGATCCTCTGGCAGTTCGATATGAACGACATGGCCTTTGGCCAGGCTGCTGCTGCAGATGTGGATGGTGATGGACTGCTGGAAGTAGTGTTCTCCACGTACCGGAACGATGGTATGTTGTATGTGCTGAACGGTGAAGATGGTTCTGTGCTCTGGCAGGCCGATGTGGGTGGCTGCGCCGATGCTGCTCCCCTCATTGCCGATGTGGACATGGACGATGACCTCGAGATCGTGCTGGCCGGCAGCTGTGATCCTACTACCTATTGCTTCGATGCCGACAGTGGCTTCATCCAGTGGGAAACACCTATGCGGGGAAGCGACTCGCCTCCTGTGATCGGTGATATCGACAACGATGGTATGCCCGAGATCCTGCACGGCGAATTCGGTGGTTATGTGCTCTGCCTGAACGGCGAAGACGGTTCTGAGGTTTGGGAGCTGGAAGTGGATACCTATTCCTGGATACAAACCGCTCCTACCCTGCTGGATGCCAACGGCGATGGCCAGCTGGACTTTGTCATTGCGAACTGGAGCTTTGGCGACAACCACATCATACAATGCTATTCGGCTGATGGTCCAGACCTGCTCTGGGAATCTGATGTGCCCGATGATGTCATCTACCACGGCGTCTCCTGGGGCGATATGGATAACAACGGAACGATTGAACTGGTCATCGGCGATTATGCCGGCATCCTCCATTGCTTCGATGCCGCCACCGGCGATACGCTTTGGAACTACCAGTTCCCCTCCAACTCACTCTACATCGGCGCCCCTACCAGCATGGCCGATCTGGATGGCGATGGTTTTCTGGAAGTGGTATTTACCGACTGGTTTCAGCTGGGAGCCATAGACCGATCTGGTGAACTCATTTGGGACTACAGCATTCCCGGATACGGACAAGCCTTTCGCGGGGTGGCCCTGGCCGATATCAACAACGATGGCCATCCCGATGCTACCTTCTGCTCCACCGAAGGCAAGGTCATGGCAGTGGACGGCCTGGATGGTTCTTTCATTCAAGACATCGACCTCGAAGCCGACTTCGGGATGGACTTCGACGCAGAGCACGGTCCGCTGGTGGCCGACTTCAACAACGACGGAACACTGGAGGTCTTCGCCGCCGGCGGACATGCAGAATATCCTGCGATCGAAAACAATTACGGCGCAGCATATATGATCAGCTGGGGCGAAGGACAGGGTTCCTGGACCATGTTCCAGCACGACCCCTGGCGCACAGCCTGTCTTTGCAACGACAGCCTGTTACAGGAAGAAGAGCCCGTAGCTATCCAACAATTCCAGGACGAAAACAGCTGGCAGGTCGGTCCCTCACCGTTCAGTGATGAGCTATTCATTTCAGGACCACAGGGAGAGACCATGGTCAGGTTGTATGATCTGGCTGGGGAATTGGTTTGGGAGGAAAAGATATCGATTACGGCAGGACCCAATAGCATTGTTATTCCTGCATCTGTCCCGCTGAAGACAGGTATATATTTCTGCACACTCTTTCAAAATGAGTATTATATGACCAGAATTGTTTTGCACTTCTAGCAGCCTTGTTTACTGAAACTGTCAGACGTTTTTTCAGATTATCCGATCTTTTATCGTTAACTTAGACCATGCCCCCCTTCTGCCTTCATTGATTCACCTCAAAAACGCAACACCATGAAGGTTAATTTGATGTTAAGCCCCCCCCCATTTTACAAACTGATCGTTTGTTTGTTGCTCACATCCATTTGTGGTAACCGCATGTTTGCACAGTCATGTGATCCCGCCTGTGAAGACCTGAGTAACTTGACTGTTACCACCCATATTAATGCGCATTTATTGCCGCAGCCTGACAGAAATATAGGTTCTGCAGACTCAAGCTGGTCTGACTATTTTATGAACGGCATTTTTTATATAGAAGAACAAGGTGTGGGCGATGATCTGCGCATCATGATGCTCAATGGCCATAGGTTTTTACACACTACCGGCAATGCTACGGGTATGGAAAGCCCAACCGGTCTATTTTTAGGTGAATATGCCGGCGAAGATGTTGATGCCACCAGCAATGGTTGTGTAGGCATAGGCTATAGAGCCTTGGAACAATTTGTGTCAACTGACCACAATACAGCTGTTGGCTTTTTTGCGATGAGCGCAGGAGATGCCGGTGATAAGAATACGATGGTGGGTAACCGGGCCGGACAAAACATTGATGGTGGTGATTCTAACACAGGGATAGGCCAAAATGTATTTTATAGAAGTGGTACTATCACTAATTACATTGAAGGTATAGGGAACGTAGGCATAGGGGCAACCAGTGATAATATAGGCGTTTTTGGCAATCTGTATGATGGGAATTATAATACAGCCGTAGGTTTTAATTCGGTAAAGAGTCTAACAACAGGTGATGAAAATACGATACTAGGGTACAATGCAGGGGCGGATCTTACTTTTGGTGATCAAAACATTTTTATTGGTTCAGGTGAATCATCGGGTGACAATGGAACAACCAACGGAACAGGCAATATAGTTATAGGGATCAACGAAGACTTGCATAGTTCTTCAGCGAGCAACCGCATGAATATAGGCGGTGTTCTTTATGCAGATTTAAGCGCCAATAAAGTCAGTATAGGAAATAGTGGTTCTGCTTTGTCTAACACCTTCAATGTAGGTGCCAATGACGAATTTCAAATAGACAATACGGGTGTAATTAAAGAATATAACAACCTAACAACAGATGGGCTGGGTGTTCCTGTTATACTGAATGTGCTTACCTTGTCAGACCAGGCAGGTTCCATCACCAATGGCATGCTGCTGGAGGATGCTCCTGCCGGGGTTTATCGGGTTACTTACCAGGGAGTTGTTACCGTGGCTGCAGATGTAGGCTCTGCGCTTTCCTTTAAGGTACGTTATACCGATGCCGATATAACTTCAGGAACCGTAGATGCTCCTTCTACCAATATCACAGGCAATAATTCAACTACTTCGAACACGGTTGGTTCTGCTAATTTCAGTGGCGTAGTCCTTATTCAGGTAGCTGATGCTTCTGATATCAAATACATAGTAAGCAGAGCGAGTGAAAGTTCTGGCAGCATGGAATATTCTCTCCGGGTACTTTTAGAACGTATTCAATAATAAATAAAATTAAACGTCATGAAAAAAATACTAGGACAATTTGTAATAATTTTTATTATTGCTCAAAGCATTCAGGCACAGAACACCTTCCCGCCTAGTGGTAACGTTGGCATAGGAACGCTTTCTCCTGCCTATCCGATTGACATACAATTAGGCTTTGAGGTGCCAGTGCTTCTTCAATTGGGCACAAAGCAGATTTACTCAGGCCCCGGAGGTATAGGATTTGGTAAAGATGTGCTTTCCAATATAACAACAGCTGTCGATAATATCTCTATAGGTGATAATGCACTTGCAAATAATATAACAGGACGATTTAATATTGCAGTTGGATATGAAAGTTTAAAGCCTAACCTATCAGGCGAAAACAATGTAGCTATTGGTGATAATACGATGTCTTTTAACATTACCGGCTCAGACAATGTTGCTGTTGGTAAGAGCGCTTTGGCAGGCAATAAAGGGGGAGAACAAAACGTTGCTGTTGGTTTTGGAGCGCTCCTCAATAATAGAAATTCAAACAGCAATACCGCAGTTGGTTCAAATTCAATGTATTATAACATTCAAGGAGCCGAGAATACAGCATTAGGCTATGGCACCTTATTTGAGAACACAAAAGGCAACTATAATACTGCCATAGGAAGCATAAGTCTCTATGATAATAAACTTGGATCTTACAATTCAGCATTAGGGTATTTGGTAGAAGTTACTTCCAATAACCTGAGTAATAGTGCCGGTTTGGGCTATTGGGCCATTATTGATGCATCCAATAAAATGGTATTTGGCAACTCCAGCGTCTCCAGCATTGGCGGCGAGGTGGACTGGACGGTGTACAGCGATGCCCGCATCAAAGAGCAGGTGGAAGAGAATGTGCCGGGGCTGGATTTCATTAACCAGCTGCGGCCGGTCACCTACCACTACAACATCACTACCCAGAACCAGCTGATGGGCCGCATGGATACCGCCATGTGGACAGGCAAATACGACATTGAAGAAATGGCCTTTTCCGGCTTCATTGCCCAAGAAGTGGCTGCTGCGGCAGAAGACCTGGGGTATGAGTTCAGCGGCGTGGATGCCAGCGGTCGCCTCCTGGGCCTGCGCTATGCCACCTTTGTGGTGCCCCTGGTCAAAGCAGTGCAGGAATTGGATGCAGAGAATGCAGCTCTGCAGAAAGAAAACGAGGCCCTCAAAGCCCGCCTGGACCGCATTGAACAACTGCTGAACATCAATGAAGAGACCGGCTGGAAACAGGAGGCTACCATCACCACTACAGCCATGCTGGGGCAGAACAGCCCCAATCCCTTTACCGGCAATACGGTCATTCCGGTCTTTGTGCCGGAAACAGCCACACAGGCAAGCTTGCAGATCACTGATCTGCAGGGTCGGCTGCTGCAATCCTTTTCGCTCAGCAATGGCTACGGCAATATCGAGCTGCGTGCCGGTCAGCTGAATCCGGGTTCTTACAGCTATTCCCTGCTGGTAGATGGAAAAGTGGTGGATACGAGGCTGATGGTGATACAATAGGGTTGGTGGTGCACAATGAGGTTTTGAAATAGTACAGAATCAAGTCAAGCTACGGAGTTACTTGCCCTCCAGTATTGGGAGGCCAGAAAATTCTGTGGGAACATAAGAAAACGGCCGGAGCAAAGCTCCGGCCGTTTTGTTGTTACCGCATGTTACGCAATACTGACCTGTCTGCGCACGGTCTCCTTGCCTGCTACAACGGGCAGGTGGATGTGCAGCACACCGTCTTCGTATTTCGCAGAGATGCCGGATGCATCGAGGATGGCATCGAGCGTGAAGCTGCGAACGAATCCACCGCGGCTGTATTCACGACGCACCCAGTCGGGTCGCGGGAATCCTTCCGGCGGCCGGTAGGAAACGGTCAGTTCAGTACCTTCCACAGCTACGGTGAAATGCTCTTTGATGCGCCCGGGGGCGAACACCAGCATCTCATAGCTGTTCTCGGTCCTGTAAATGTTCACGGCGGCTCTTTCCGCCATACGGTACCGGGGATCTGCTCCCCTGCCGTGGCCTTTTGCGGCCTTTGCTGTTTCGTAGTACATATGCTACTGAATTTGGTTAAACAATAATCAGTAGGCGAATGAGCGGGGATAATATTGTAAGGAAGAAATGGAACGCAGATCACGCTGTATGGACACAGGTTACACTGGAGAAATGTAAGAACAGTTGGCAGTGCGCCCTGTTAGGGCTGGCAGTTGGCGGTTGGCAGTTGGCAAATATGAACAAGATGAATACTCAGTAGCTGGGAGTTGGCCAATAAATCAATAAGAGATTCCCTGCCTACCGGACAGGCAGGCTGCTTTCGCAGGAATGACGAGTCCTCCGGGAAAAGCACTGTCTATACCCACAGACCTCTCCAAAGGAATGCGTCATTCCTGAAGGCGACGAAGGAGGCTTACAGGAATCTCTTATCTCAGTTACCGTTCACCTCTCTAAATCGACGTGTCATCCCGGCTTATTCCCGAAGAATGAGGGAAGAATGCCGGGATCTGGAATCAAAATGAGCGAGCAATAATTTCAATCAAGTCAGACCCCGTCATTGTTCGTTCCTCTCAAGCCCCTGCCTGACTGCAATCACGCAGGCAGGGCGGTGACAAATACCATTATTATTCTATGGGTTATTTCAATAGAATTGCTTTCGCGGGAATGACGAATGATAGCTGAATGGACATCTGATCATGACTTATATATGTCAAGATAAGGGAGATCCCTGCCTGACGGCAGGCAGGCGGGTCAAGCCCGGAGAGACATTTCTTTTGGTGTTTGGCGATAACTCCACACACTCCCACTCCCACTCCCACTCCCTCTCACTCCCTCCCACTCTCACTCCCACTCACTACCCAATACCCACTACTCACTACCCCTATACCTGTCAATATCCCGCCTTTCCTTCTTCGTCGGCCGGCCGGTTCCCCTGGGACGGAAAGCCGTGGGAAGCAGTTCCTTCACCTGGAGTTTCAACAGCTCGTCTTCCGGTGTCTGGTCATCGTACATGGTCACCGCGATAGGTGCTCCCACCCGCTTCTCAATGAGTCCTTTCACCAGGTAAGTATAGGTGACCGGTCCCTTGCGGATGGTGACCGTCCGCCCTACGGTGAGCAGGTAGGCCGATTTGACATTGTCGCCATCCACCTTCACCTTGCCAGAGCTGACCGCCTCTGCCGCCACACTTCTGGTCTTGAAGAGTCGTACGGCCCACAGCCATTTGTCGATCCGGCATTTGTCTGGAGTATCCACAGCCGTAAAATTAAACTCTTGCCCCGAACGTTTATTTTTACGCAAAAAGCAGCATGGAGAAGCCGAGCGCAGCCCGAGACATCATCCTTTCCCTCAAAGAACGCTTCCGCCCCGAAAAGGCAGACCCCGGATACGAGGCCGTGTTCCACCTGGATATCTCAGGCGACCGTGGCGGACAATACACCGTTTCCATCAACGATGGCACGATTACTGTGGAAGAGGGACACAGCAGCGAGGCTACCTGCACCATCAGCGCCAGCGACGATACCTACGAAGATGTGGAATGGGGACGCACCAATCCGCAGATGGCCTTCCTCTTCGGCAAGGTCAAGGTGAGTGATATCGGCGCTATGCTGGATTTTGCAGGACTGTTCCATCGCTGTGAAGACTTTTACAAATAGACTATGAAAAGAATCCTATTCGCCCTGGCCGGCATCTTAGCCCTTTCCGGTGTGGAGGCACAGGTTGCCAGCAACTTCAACGGCCTGTCGGTCATCACCGGCAACCTCTACCCCACCGAGAACAACAAAGGCATCCGTATCCAGAACGAGATGATCCAGCTGAGAGAGCTGGACACTTCGTCCATCTACGACATCCTGTATGACTGCAAAAACACCGGCACGCAATACGGTGTGGTCAACGTGACCCAGCCCATCCATCTTTACTTCAATGAGTTTCGTCCGGGATATCGCCCCGAGATGCTGGACCAGATGAGCAAAATGTTCATCGACCTATTTCAGGTGGCCGATCCGAATATGGACATCCGCGATCAGTTGAAAGACAATTTTGGTCAGCGCCTGTTCGTGCGTCGTTATGTGAGCAGCGATAACCTCAAGACCCTGGGCATCTACGCCGACCTGTTCAAGGGCAGCACCAGGCTGAACTATAACAAGGTCTGGATAGAATTCAAATGGATAGATGACGATCCCTATAACCTGGAGAAGAACACCGAAACGCTAAGTATGGAGATCCGCATGAGTACGGATATTCAGTTCGCCCCTAACGAACAGTTCAATCTGCTCAGTTTTATGAAACTCCCTACCACTCTGTGTGGTATCAAACAAAAGCAATACTATTCACCCTATCAGCTTGGTTTTGAAAACAAGTGGGCAGGAGTCATAGACAAGCTGTATCTGCAGCATGACATTTTCAATGCTACGCCCATCATCCCCAGTGGCATCCGTTACCAGACGATGTACAGCGGAGAACGTGATCAGGTGCTTGTACTTAATAATGTGGACGTTCAAAATGATCAGGGCATCGCTTTTTTTGCCATTCGCGAAAACCTGCAGCCTTGCGGAAACACCCGCCTTGTGGAAGAAAAGTCCATCATCCCCGCTCCTGTTACCAATGTAACTGCCAGCAGCTGGGATAAAGCTCCGGTGCGTCTGGATAACCGTAATTATGTGGTTACTTATGAAACAAGTCTGACCGATACGCTGCAAGCCTATCAGACCGGCAACCCGACAGACCTCGATCTGTTCAGTAAAGGGCTGCAACGGAAAATGTACAGTTCCTATCTGTTGAATGACTACCAGACCGGAAATTGCAAAGGAGAAAAGCCAGGCATCGAAATGAAAGAAGGAGGTCACCCGATCTTCGCTTTTGATATCAGCAATTTCAGCCAGGAAGACTCTGCTTTCAGAAACAAAAAGAACCTGGCACTGCAAACCTGCTGGTGCGAAGGAGCGCAGGGTAATGGCAAGGGCGAATACATCGAGTTCACCCTCACCCAACCCAGCAATGCAGTGAGCATTTTCAATGGCAACCAGCGCAGCAATGAAACCTTCGATGGTCATACTATGGCCGATGTGATACGTTTCCATTCGCCCGACGGATTGATAGAAGACAAGAAGTATTCCATCATCGACCTGAGCATCAAGAACCTGTATCCTGTTTATATGCCGGCAGGCACCTACCGCATATACCTGGACGATGTTTCATCCAAGGGAACCCCCACCACCTGTTTGTCATCCATCCTGTTTGATTTCGTTCTGGAAGATGACTGGTACCAGAAAGGCGTGAAGATGCTGGAAGGAGCCTACAAGACCAACAAGTGACCGATGTCCGGAAGGCAGCAGCAATCCTCCTTGCACGGACAGGGCTGCCCGATCAGTTGCTGGATACACTTCCTGTGGGCGGAGGCTGCATCAATGACTGCTATCAGCTAAGAACCGATCAGGATACCTTCTTCCTGAAGGTCAATGATGCGAAAGCATTTCCAAAAATGTTCAAAGCAGAAGCCCGCGGACTGACATTACTTGCAGATCATTTTCAGGGTGCGATACCGCAGGTGGTGTATGAGGAAGTTTTCGGAGATCGGCAATACCTCCTGCTTACCTGGATAGAACAGGGCAGCGCCGGCCCGAACGGAATGGCCCTTCTGGGCGAATTTCTCGCCAGGATGCACCGGGTTTCCGCTCCTGTTTTCGGACTGGATACAGACAACTACATGGGCTCGTTGCCACAACAAAATACGCCGACAGAAAGCTTTGCAGACTTCTACCGCGACAGCCGCCTGATGCCGCTTTACAAACAAGCTGCTGAACGTGGAGTGATGCATGCAAATGCTGCCTTCGATAAGCTATGCAACAGACTGGAAGAAATCATTCCCGCTGAGAACCCCTCCCTCGTACATGGCGATCTCTGGTCAGGGAATGTGCTGTTCGATACAAACGGCACACCTGTGCTCATTGATCCGGCGGTGGCCTATTCGCACCGTGAGTGCGACATTGCCATGAGTATGATGTTCGGAGGATTCGATCAGAGCTTTTATGATGCCTATGACCAAAACCATCCGCTTGTTCCAGGATGGGAAGCACGCATTCCCCTGTTTCAGCTCTATCCGTTGCTGGTGCATGTCATTCTTTTTGGAGGTAGCTATGTCAGGCAGGCTGAAGAAGTGATCCGGAAGTTCGGTGGTTAGTCGTTGATCGTTTTTCGTGATTCGTTGATCGTTATGTTTAGGACAGAAAGCCTTTCCTGATCATCTGAAAAAAATATGGCTGAACCATTTGGTATGATAACAATCGCAAAACGAATGACGAATAACGAATAACAAATAACGAATAACCCTAGTATATTTGAAGATGAACAGAACACTCTTCATTTTTGCTGTTACTGCATGTATAGCCAAATCTTCTTTAGCCCAATCACACCAGCCCGGAACCTTATCTTTTCAGGCGAGTGTGGACCTCGGTGTGCATGGCACGGTTTATCATTCAGAGGACGGTGGTATCGTGCTGGCCAATGACACCAGCAGTGCAGCCACGACCCTCTTTAGTCTGAGTGCCCAGTATCAACTGAATAACTGGTTGTCTGTCGGGGTGAACGGCAGGACCGGTGTGTATCATGAAGACCCTGAGAATGCAGAAGAAGCAGGTAACCACATTCGAACGTTGTCAGCAGACCTGCGACTGTATCCTGTCAACAAAGAAAATTTCAACTGGTACCTGGGTGTCGATTATGGCATCGCTGCACTGGAGATCAATCGCAACTATGTGTTCATTGTACCGTTTACAGCAGAGTATGACCTGAGCGGCTCTCACCTGGGATTGTTCACCGGTTTCAACTGGTATTTCCTGGATTTTGCCGGCATTCATATGAACCTCGCTTACAGCAGGCATGCCTTTGATCTGAAACACTATTACCTGAGCGGACAGGAACAAGACCTTGGTTCTTCCATCAATACGCTGGATGCACTGGGCGTGCATTTCCAGGCAGGGTTGTCGTTCAGGATAAATTAGTATTGGGTCCCTCCCGATAGCTATCGGGAGCTATCGGGATGAGTAGTGGGTAGTGGGAATTTTGTTATGTTTCTACACACTCACACCCAAACTCCTACACTCAAATATTTACACCTCCCCTTCCTGACTGTGGACTTCAGACTCCGGACTGAACGCAGTTCCGCTATCTTTGCACCATGAACAAAGCCCTGATAGAGCAAGCGTGGGAAGACAGAAGTTTACTGCAGCAGGAAGAGACAAAACAGGCCATTCTGGAGGTGATTTCACAGCTGGACAGTGGAGCCCTGCGGGTGGCAGAACCCACTTCCGATGGCTGGCAGGTGAATGACTGGGTGAAGAAAGCAGTGATCATGTACTTCCCCATCGCCAAAATGGAGACCATAGAAGTGGGCCCTTTTGAGTTCCACGATAAGATACCGCTGAAGAAGGATTATGCCGCTAAAGGTGTTCGGGTGGTACCTCATGCCATTGCCCGCTATGGTGCTTATGTGAGCAAAGGGGTCATCATGATGCCTTCCTATGTCAACATCGGTGCTTATGTGGATGAAGGTACTATGGTTGATACCTGGGCCACCGTGGGAAGTTGTGCACAGATCGGCAAGAACGTACACCTGAGCGGTGGTGTGGGAATTGGTGGTGTGCTGGAACCCGTACAGGCCAGTCCGGTCATCATCGAAGACAACTGCTTCATCGGCTCCAGATGCATTGTGGTGGAAGGTGTACATATTGAAAAGGAAGCCGTGCTGGGCGCTAATGTGGTCATCACCCAGAGCACCCGCATCATTGATGTGAGTGGTGCAGAACCGATAGAGCATCGCGGACGGGTACCGGCTGGCAGCGTGGTCATTCCCGGCAGCTATACGAAGTCTTTTCCCGCCGGCGATTACCAGGTGAGCTGTGCACTTATCATAGGCAAGCGCAAGGAATCGACCGACAAGAAAACAAGCCTTAACTCCGCACTCAGAGAATACAACGTAGCCGTTTGAAACCCCTCGCTTTCGATATAGCACGGTCGGCTTTTGACCAGCTGCACTGGGAAGATCAGGAGTTGCGCATCATCAGAACCGTTGCTGAAACGGCCGATGAACTGCAGCTCGAGACCTACCTGGTGGGCGGATATGTCAGAGACAAGATCCTCGACCGGAAGGTGGTGGATATGGACTTTGTCTGTGTGGGAGATGGGATAATCCTGGCCGAAAAAGTAGCACAGAAACTCAAAGGCAAACCGGAGGTCAGCATCTTTAAGAACTTCGGCACCGCTCATATTCGCTTCGGAAAACTCGACCTGGAGTTCGTGGGAGCCAGGAAAGAATCTTACCAGCATCACAGTCGCAAACCGGATGTCGAACCCGGTACCTTACAGGACGATCAGCTGCGCCGCGATTTCACCATCAACGCTCTGGCCATTGCGTTGAACAAGGAACGGTACGGACAGCTCATCGACCCGTTCAACGGGATGCAGGACTTGCACGACGGTCGCATACGCACCCCGCAGGAACCGGCAGCAACCTTCAGCGACGATCCGCTGCGCATGATGCGGGCCATACGCTTTGCCTCGCAGCTGGGTTTTCACATCGAGCTGCATACGCTGGAAGCCATCGCTGCAGAAAAAAAACGCATAGAGATCATCAGTGCAGAGCGCATTACCGATGAGCTGAACAAGATCATTTTATCGCCCGTGCCCTCTGCCGGATTCCTGTTGCTGTTCCAGACCGGATTACTCGCCATCATCTTCCCGGAATTCCAGGAGCTGCATGGCGTAGAGAACATGGAGGGGCAGTCGCACAAGGACAACCTCTACCACACCCTCGAAGTACTGGACAACCTGAGCCGGGTAAGCGATGATCTCTGGCTGCGCTGGGGGGCCGTGCTGCACGACATCGGCAAGCCCGCTACCAAGCGTTTTCAGCAGGGTCACGGGTGGACCTTTCACGGACATGAAGTGGTGGGTGCCCGCATGGTAAAGAAGATCTTCCGCCGCATGAAGCTGCCCATGAACGAGCAGATGAAATTCGTAGAGAAGATGGTACTGTTGCATCTTCGTCCCATTGCCCTGCACCAGGACGAAGTGACGGATTCAGCCATCAGAAGATTGTTGTTCGATGCAGGGGAAGACATCGGCCAGCTGATGCTGTTGTGTGAGGCCGACATCACCACCAAGAACCGCAACCGCATGAAGCGCTACCTCAAGAACTTCGAGCTGGTGCGGCAGAAACTGGTGGAGGTGGAAGAAAAGGACCGCATCACCAACTTCCAGCCACCAGTGAGCGGTGAACTCATCATGCAGACCTTTGGTATCGGTCCCGGCAAGGAAGTAGGTGCCATCAAGAACCACATCCGCGAAGCCATTCTCGACGGCATCATCCCGAACGAATACGAACCGGCGTATCAGCTGATGCTGGAGAAGGGGAAGGAGCTGGGATTGACCACTTCTGCAGAAAAGTAGGTAGATTTATTACATGAACTTACTTCGCGGGCAAGCAACATACCTGTTGTTGCTGTTGGCTATTTTTTCTGCTTCAGCACAATCTCCCGACCTGGTCTGGCAGCATACCATCGGTGGCAGCAATAATGACCGCGGGCTCTGGATCGAGCAGTCAGCTGATGGCGGCTATTTCCTTGGCGGACATTCCACCTCAGATATTTCCGGAGAAAAATCAGAAAACAATATTGGTATTCCCGGTTCTTACGATTACTGGGTCATGCGTTTGGATGCTGACGGGAATATCGTCTGGCAGAATACCATCGGCGGGGCGGAAGACGATCAGTTCGATGTGCTTCGGGCCACTCCGGATGGCGGATGCATCATCGGCGGCAGCAGCCACTCTAATGCCTCCGGTGATAAGACTAGCAATGTAGTGGGTGAGTATGACTACTGGATCGTCAAGCTGGATGCAGACGGAAACATACAGTGGCAACAACAATATGGCTCAGACGATTCTGAAGTACTTACAGATCTCAACCTGACCGATGATGGGGGGTATATCATAGGCGGCATTTCAGGTGGCAATATTTCCGGCGACAAAACGGAAGACGCCCGAGGCGATGTGGACTACTGGATCATCAAGACAGACCATTTGGGCAATATCGTATGGCAGCGAACCATCGGAGGAAATAAAGAAGACTATCTCTATACAGCAGATCAGACAAGTGATGGTGGCTTCATCATCGGCGGGAGCTCCAAATCAACCCCTTCCGGCGAACGCACCCTTCCCCTCACCGGCACCAGCGATATGTGGTTTCTGAAACTGGATGCATCAGGAAATATCATGTGGCAGAACCACATCGGCTCCAACGTCAAAGACCGGCTCAATGCGCTTTTTGAGACAGCAGACGGTGGCTATATGATAGGTGGCTATTCGGCCGGAGGCGTCTTTGCAGATAAGACCGAGAACAGCTTGTTCATCGACTACTGGATCCTGAAGCTAGATGATGCAGGAGACATACTCTGGCAGAATACCATCGGCGGGCCGGACCTCGACCTGCTCAACACCGCCAGACCTGCACCCGATGGCGGCATGATTGCGGTCGGCTCCAGTACCAGCAACGCTTTTGCAGACAAGACGGAAGATGCCTTTGGTGGACTGGACTACTGGATCGTGAAGGTGGATGATGCGGGAAACGTAAGTTGGGACAAGACCCTCGGTGGCAGCGATGATGACGAACCATTTGGTATTTGTGTTACCACCGATGGTGATTACGTAATAGCAGGATATTCCAACTCAGGTATCAGTGGTAATAAAACTGAAATGAACCGTGGTGCCGGCGATTACTGGCTGGTGAAACTTGGTAATGCGATGGTGGCAGAACCATGCAGCACAGCACCTGAAGGATCGTTTGCAGACAACATCACACCGGTCTCTGCCAAACTGCACTGGTTGTCAGATGCAGGAGCGCTGAAATATCTGGTGCGATTCAGACAATCCGGAACACCAGCATGGACCGCTGTACCGTCAGGAATCAACAATAAAAACATTTCAGGTCTGATGCCATCCACTGCTTATGAGTTCCAGGTGCGCAGTTTCTGCGGACCGGATAATAAAAGCGGCTGGAGTACTTCTTCCGTATTTACCACTTCACCACTTCGCACTGCTGATACCTGCGAAGCAAGTTTTACATACAGCATTGTCAATACGGGGTTGTGTGAGCTTACCAATACTACTGCAGGTGCCGCTTCATGTGGTGCTCCGACCATATTTTACTGGGAGTTCTGTGGAGATGACCCTACCAACGTAGAGAACCCATACTACGAATTCACAGACACTTTTTGTATCTGCCTGACGGTTACATTCACAAGTGGCTTCATTTCCACCACGTGCTCTGACACCTTGCTGTACACAGCACTGGAAGACATTGGCATATCAGACGGACTGTTCTTGTATCCAAACCCAGTGGCCGATCTCCTGTTCGTCAGTACATCTGATGCAGATATGCGATCTGCATGGAAGATCAGCGATCTGTCCGGCAGGCAGATGGACAACGGCAAACTACATCACAATATTCCCATTGATGTTCATGCACTTCCTGCCGGTATGTATGTCTTTGAGCTGGACAGTGGAAGTCGCCGGGTGTTTGTGAAAGAGTGATCTGCTGCAGTAGCCTTACCTTTACAGTTCCATGTCCAAACACCTCCTCATCATTGGCGGGCCCACAGCCTCCGGAAAGACAACCCTCGCCATTGCGCTGGCGAAGCATTTCGGTACGGAGATATTATCGGCCGACAGCCGGCAGGTCTATAAAGAACTGAAGATCGGAGTAGCCAGACCAACTGAAGAGGAACTGGCCGCTGTTCCCCACCACTTTATCGCCACCAACTCCATCCACGAGCCCCTCAGCGCAGGACGGTATGAACAGGAGGCCCTGGCTTTATTGGAAAAGCTTTTCCAGCAACACGATGTGGTGGTTATGGCCGGTGGCAGCGGACTATTTATCAAAGCGGTAACAGAAGGCCTGGACAACCTGCCCGCGAGCCACGACATGAAAGTGCAGTTGCACGAAGAACTGGACGAAAAAGGCCTGGAATGGCTGCAACAGGAAGTGGAAAAACTGGACCCGGAATACTATGCTTCGGCCGACCAGCAGAACCCCCGCAGGCTGCTACGGGCGTTGGAGGTGATCCGCCTGAGCGGACAGACATACTCTTCCCTGCGGACAGGCAAGGCCAAGGAAAGGCCCTTCCGTTCTCATCTGTATCTGCCGGAATGGGACCGCGATGTCTTATATGACCGCATCAACAAACGGGTGGACCAGATGATGGCCGAAGGCCAGGAAGAAGAAGCCCGTTCTCTCCTGCCCCATCGCCACTTAAGTACTTTACATACAGTAGGTTACAGCGAACTGTTCGACCACTTTGACGGGCTGTATGACCTGGAGACCGCCGTGGCCCTCATCGCCCAGCATACCCGACATTATGCCAAGCGTCAACTCACCTGGTTCAGGAATGAAGCGCCGGCCACACCGGTGTCCCACACAACGCAGGAGGCTCTGGAACAGATCATTACCGGCTATGAAAAAATGTAGGATCATGCATGCAGAAGTGGTGCACGTATCATGATACGGATCCTGCTGATGAGTGATACCCATGGTTACATGGATGAGCGCATACTGGAACATGCAGCAGAGGCTGATGAGGTCTGGCATGCGGGTGATATCGGTCCGCTGGAAAGTATCAGAGAGATCAGACGCATCAAACCGGTGCGGGCTGTGTTCGGCAATATAGATGGCAGAGAAGTACGCCAACAGGCACCGCTGGACAACCGGTTTGAACTGGACGGACTGGATGTCTGGATGACGCATATCGGTGGATATCCCGGTCGCTATGAACCCAGGGTCAGGGAGATCCTGAAAGTGAAGCCACCCGGCCTGTTCATTTGCGGGCACAGTCATATACTCAAGGTGCAGTTCGACCAGAAATACCGGATGCTTACTATGAATCCCGGTGCTGCGGGTATGAATGGATTTCATAAGGTACGCACCATGCTGCGCTTTGCCATTGATCAGGGTGAGGTGAAAGACCTGGCGGTCATTGAGCTGGGGCCGCGAGGAAGGACAATTTAGTTGGCAGTTGACTCCACCATTCCGGTAGCAATCAGGAGGCAGTCAGTGGTTTTATAGCAATGCGAAAATCACATATGCCGGCAGGTAGGGAGATTACTTTTCACTTTGAAGGAGAGAACGGCAACTGAAATAAGAGATTCCTGATAGCCTCCTTCGTCAGCTTAAGGAATGACCCGTCCTCTTATTAAGAATTTCGTCCCAGTTGATAGCTATCGGGAGTCAATGGGATCACTCCTCAACTTCTGTTTCTCCGGGCCTGACCCGGAGCCTCCCTGATCTTATTAAGAAGGAGACTCCGGGTCAAGCCCGGAGAGACAGTTCTTTTTTAGTTTGTCTGCGACCAGCATAACAGGCACGGAGCTTCCATGCAACAGATAGCAACTCCATTACTCTCTACTCCCCAAATCTCACTACTCAATACTCAATACTCAATACCCAATACCCAATACCCAATACCAGATACCCGCTACCCGATACTCGATACCCGACACCATCCCCTCTGCCAATCCGTCACCCTTTCCAACCCCAATTCAGACAGGTTGTCACTAACACATGTCGATTTTCTGCAATTATGTCCGGCAAATTGCCGTGGCACATCACTTGACGATACCTCCTTGTTCACAACGAACAACGATAAACGAATAACGAATAACTAAAAACCAATAATTATGATCACCGTAAGACGTAAACCAACCTCCGTACCCAGTCTGTTCAATGTATTGGATGACCTGTGGCTGAACAATTTCGAAACCCCGGCTGTCACCCGTCCGGCCGTGAATGTGGCTGAGTTTGACAAGCACTTCCAGTTGGAATTTGCTGCACCGGGATTCGACAAATCTGACTTCCGCGTGGAAGTAGAAAAAGACCAGCTCATCGTCAGCGTAGCCAAAGAAGAGAACACAGAAGAGAAGAACGACCAGTACACCCGCCGCGAATTCCGTTACGGAAACTTCCGCCGCATGTTCACCCTGCCCGACAGTGTGGATGCCGGCAAAGTGGAAGCCCACTATGAGAATGGCATTCTGCGTGTTTTCCTGCCGAAGAAAGAAACAGAGATCGCCGCTGCCAAGCGCATGATCGAGATCAAATAAGCAAGTGTAGGTTTAAGGTGTGGAGCGCCGTTGAAAGACGGCGCTTTTTTTATTTCTTTAGGTCATGCGATATGGTAGTCATCCGCTGAATCTCGCCCTGCGTTTTTTTCTGGAGCTCACCGCATGGTTCGCACCGGGCTGGTGGGCCTGGCATCGCTTCGGGTGGTGGGCAGGCATTATTCTGGGTGTCGCCCTGATGGCTATATGGGTTGTATTTGCTGTTCGCGGCGATGAAAGTCGGAGTGGAAAGACCGTTGTGCAGACTCCCGGGAGGATCAGGCTGATCCTGGAGGTCTGCATGTTCCTGTTTGGCGTCTGGACTGTCCGGGCTTCCGGATATCCGGATCTGGCCTGGATCCTGCTGGCAGTCGTCATACTTCATCACCTGTTTTCTGCCGACCGCCTGGAATGGCTTTGGTTTTGGCAGCCATGATGATTCTGAACTTCGGAGCTGTGTTGTATGTTTAGGAAGACAATCAGGCATTATGACCAGAAAGCAATTCATCAAAGGCTCTGCCATGATCGGCATGACGCTGGCTGTTCCAGGCTTTGTTAAAGCTTCGGGACTGATCGGTTCAGGTTGTGAAAGAAAAGTGTACCGCATTGTTACGGCCGACAGAGCCAAGGTGGGTACCTTACCCATTCTGAGAGCCTTTGCCGGTAACCATACGGATTTTGTTTCTCCTTATGTCATGCTCGACGAATTCGGGCCTGTAAACCTGAATCCGGGTGCAGACCCTTTGCGGGTGGACGCACATCCACATGCCGGTGTGATACCCACCACCTACTTTCTGGAAGGCAGCGGTCACCACAAAGACAGTCTGAACTATGACTTCCAGATCACCAAGGGAGAATTCATGATGTTCAGCAGCGGCAAGGGTGCTATTCACATGGAAGAGACCGGTCAGTTGCTGTATGACAACGGAGGCAACTACCATGGCTTTCAGATCTGGCTGAATATGCCGTCGGTCTATAAATGGACCGACCCTACCACCAGTGTATATCGTTCGTCAGAAATGGATGAAGTGCATACGGATACCTTTGATGCCAAGGTCGTTCTGGGTGAATTATTCGGCGCCAAAAGCAATATCAGCCTCTTATCGCCGGCGTTCTACTACCACATCCATCTAAAACCGGGTGCACGCATGACCATTCCGACCGACCCCACCCACAATGCCTTTCTCTATCTCATCAACGGTGAAATGGAACTGGAAAGTCAGCGGTCTCTGAAGGCCAACCAGATGGCTTTGTACTACCGCGACGCCAGTGATATTGAACTCTTCTCTGAAACAGGTGCAGAATTCCTGGCACTGGGTGGACAACCGCTCAACGAAACGGTTTATGCCTACGGTCCTTTTGTTATGAATAACGAAGACGAGATCAGGCGTTGCATTGCCAATTATCAGTCCGGGAAAATGGGCGATCCGGACGTAGTGAATCACTGATCACAAAGAACTCTGGGTCTTACGAAGACCTGAGATATCCGCACAAGGGGAAGGCTAAAACTGCAGGTTGTTGCCGGTAATAGCTTAACTGAATTGCCGCTATTATTTTCTCCTACAGATCCACCACCATTCCGATGGTGTAGAGTCGCCGACCGGTATCACTGTTGATCTGCTGCAGCTCATAACGGGTGGGATCATCCGGATCCACCACGGGATCCCAGTTTACATCACGCACCGTAGTGAGGTAAGGCAGCAACTGCACTTTGGATCCATAGGCATTCTGTATGTCCATGAATATATTCAATTGCCAGCGTTCAAAATTCCAGCGCTTATCCACCCGAAGATCCAGCATGTGAAAAGCTGCCAGTCTTTCCGTGTTTAACTGATTATAATCGAATATTCCGCGATTGGCCACCTCCCAGTTGGAGATGAGGGATGAAGCCACAGAGTCATAGGGAGTATAAGGTGTGCCACTGCTGTAGCGCCATCTGCCTCCCACCTGCCAGCCGCTCTTCCAGGTCTTGCCTGCGGTCAGGCTGATGAAGTGGCGACTGTCCCAGACGGCGGGACGATACTCGCCGTTCTTATCCTGAAATTCAGAGACCGAATAGGTATAGGATACCATCCACCAGTAATCACGCTTGAGTTTTTGTTGTATGAACCATTCCAGTCCGTAGGCCCTTCCCTTTCCGATGGAAGCAGCAGGCTGATCGCCCACCACCACATAATCTGCAATGGCGTTGGCAAATGCAATGGAATCTTCCAGCAGGAAGGGATAGTTGTCATACCCTTTATAAAAAACTTCTAAGCTCACCCGATAGTGATCGGCATTGCGATAGTCGGCACCAATGGCCACCTGCGGACTTCTGATCCAGCTGATACCATCCCGCAGGGTACTGTCAGTAAATGCCAGCAGCACACTGTTAGGCAATTGGTAATAGATGCCTGAAGATGCATTGATACTGAGCTTATCTGTGGCTCTGTACTGCATGGCGATCCTGGGCGACAATTGCTTCAGCGGGTTGCTGGTTCCTGCGCTGTAACCTGCCATATCTGTGCGAAGACCGGTATGCAATACAAATCGATCGCCTGCCAGATGCAGGTCGTACGTACCATATACTCCGGCTTGTGCCACTCCGATCTCCTGCACACCATTGATGGTATCAATGCTTATCTGGCTGATATGAAATCCGAATACATCATATACATCCTGCTGGTATGCGGCTTCCATTCCGTATCCGAAAGTATGTTTCCCCTTGAAGATCTTTTGTTCCAGCCGGAAGTGATCGCTGTTGTTCTGTCCGTCATAACGCAACAAACGATCTGCTTCCAGTCCGCTGTTGTTCCTGAATTTATCCGCCCGGTTGCTCAGTCCTGTATGACTGTACATGACCGAATACCATGAATGTTCCAGATAGTGGCGATAGTTCAGTCCGATGGTGTACTGGTTTTGATCTCCCTCCGGAATATATCCAACGTTGTAGAGCAGTGCATCGCTTTCGGGCGCATCCGTGTTTAACCGGTAAACATCGTATGCAGCCAGTGCCACAATATTCAGTTCGTTCTTGTCGTCGAAGTGAATGGTCTGTTTGTATTGCACATCAGAATAGGTTGGCAGAACCGGCACATTGAATGCCTTGAGCAGGTACTGGCTGAACGAATGTCTTGCAGACAGGATGTATGATGAACGCTGCCCCATCGGACCTTCTATCGTAGCACCATAATCTGTTGCACCCAGGGTGATGCGGGCACCAAACCGATCTATACGTCCTTCCCGTTGATTGATCTCCATGATACCGCTCAGGGCATTTCCTCTCGAGGCTGGAAAACCGGCAGTATAGATATCAACCCCACGAATGAAATCGATATTGACCAGTCCGTTAGGTCCGCCGCTGCTGCCCTGCACGCTGAAGTGGGTGATGGATGGGATGGGAATTCCGTCCAGGAAATACCGGTTCTCTGATGGAGCTCCACCGCGAAAAACAATGTTGTATCCGAAGGTACTTTTGGGCAATACTCCCGGGTAACTCTGAATGGCTTTCGAGAGATCCAGCACTGCACCGGGCATCCGCTGGGCTTCTGCATAAGAGAAATTCCTGATGGATAACGGTGTTTCGTCGGTCCGCTTGAAGCCTTCACTTTCTATCTGCACGGCAATGAGTTCTTCAATACTTTCCACCAATTCAATATTCAGCAGTACCGGCCTGGCTGTGGAGGTGATGACCTCCTGTTCCACCCAGGTCTCATAGCCTGTATAGGAAACTTCTACATTGTACAGTCCGGGCGGTACTGATAATTGAAAATGACCTTCATCATCCGTTACCGTGGCATAGTTTGTCCCCTGAAGAACCACTGTGGCCATAGTGAGCGGGTCGTGGTTGGTGGCATCCAGGATGCGACCGTTGATCTCTGTGGTTTGGGCGTGGGTATTAATCGCTGATAATGAAGCGATTAGAATTAAAAGATTCCGCAATGAATTTTTGCGTGCGAAGGTAGATGCAGATGCACCCTGCAATGTCATGGAATTGTCAGGAGGGTGTGGTGAGAAAAGTTTAACAGAATTACGAAATACCTGATCTGGATAAAAGATCAGGCAGGCTTTGTACAAACCATAGTGAGGGGGACTCCCTGCCTGACGGCGGGCAGGCGGCTCGGGGGCCGGAGACGCATGATACTTTTCGTGTTTATTAACCATTTCATTAACGGTGTTTCTCCGGGCTTGACCCGGAGTCTCCCTCTTTCTTGTAGGGATAAGGCCTTCAGGCTAGCTGTTGTTTGATCGTACTTTAAAAAAATGAGACTTCCTGCCTGCCGGCGGGCCTTTTTACAAACCATAGAGAAGGAGACTCCGGGTCAAGCCCGGAGAGGCATTAAAATGGAGTTAGGAGCCCCTGGGCAGTCGGCTCAGGAAACAGTCAGGCACAGTTGAAGTAAACCGGGCAATTTTCTACAAGCACTCTTGTTATATGCATATGAAAACTCATCTTATCCTTTCCATTATGATCCCGGCACTGTTCTTCAGTTCCTGCAAAAAAGAGCAAGGTGATTGTCCGCAGGATGTGCTGATGGATTATGTGGATCCGGAGGGCAATCATGTGATCGTAGGCACTGACGGTAGCGCCTATCTCTACTCAGATGATGGCTGCATTTACGCAGACCTGATCTTTACTCCGGGCTTTCTGGAAGAGCACTACCTCCTGACAGACAGTGGCACATTCATTATTACTGCCGAAGGTCCGTATCCGGTTGCGAATAATTTCACAGAAGATTTTGAACAGGATACCTTCAATGATCTTTTCCTGTTCAGTCTTGATGAAACCGGAAAATGGTGGAACCATTTCACATGCCAGAGTCCGGCATTCCCTGAGGTAGAAGATTACAATGCACTGCGTGACTGTATCTGGGCAGGCACCTGCGAATTTACAGACAACCGACTGGAGCTGGCGTCAGATCCGTTTGAGGCATCCAACCAGGTGCTGCAATGCACTGCGGTGGCTCCATCGGCTGATATGGTAACCAGTAAGTGCTCTCTGGAGTCTCAGTTGCCTTTCTTTCGTTGCGGCGATGACCTTTGGTATGAAGCTCGCTATTGCATATGGAGCGGTATGCCTTTGACACTGGTGGATTTTGAGAACTCTCTGTTTCTTGGATACCCCGGTCCGAGGGTCATACTCAGAGACGGAGTCCTGGCATTTGAAAACAAGTTTGGCGAAAAGACCGGCTATGAACAGGCCACTCCGGTTCCGGTTCCTGTAGGCGAATGGTTCACGCTCAAGGTCCACCTGCGTTTCAGTGATCAGGCTGATGGTCAGCTGGAGTTATGGCAGGACGGGGTGCAGCTGATCAGCGCCAGCGGTATCAATATTCCATCGTGGAACTCCATTCAGAACTCACTGGAAGTGGGCATCTCAGCCACACAGAATGACTGTGTATTGCTGGTGGATGATGTGCGACTGGCAGATGCCCCGTTCTGAGGAGTATGGTTAGATACATGGGGAACCATTTCCATGCCATCAAGAGGGAGACTTCCTGCCTGACGGCAGGCTATTTCACAAACCATAGAGAAGGAGACTCCGGCTCGGGGGCCGGAGAAGCATTAAAATTTTTATAAACTATTTATTAACGGTGTTTCTCCGGGCTTGACCCGGAGTCTCCCTCTTTCTTGTAGAGATAAAACCTTCAGGCTGCCTGTTGTTTGATGGTACTTTAAAAAAATGAGACTGCCTGCCTGCCGGCGGGCCTTTTTACAAACCATAGAGAAGGAGACTCCGGCTCGGGGGCCGGAGAGGCATCCTAATGGAGTTGGCAGATGGCAGGCAGGCGGCTCGGGGGACGGAGAAGCATTATAATTTTTATAAACTATTTATTAACGGTGTTTCTCCGGGCCTTTAGGCCTTTCCATGCAGCAGAATCTCCCTGCTGATAACCTATCGTATCAGTGTCACCGAGCCCTGAATGATAGCTTCCTGATCACCTTCCAGGTAACGCAGCATGAACACATAAGAACCAATAGGTTGTTCTTTTTCCTGATAGGTGCCATCCCATCCGACGGTGTAATCGCTTGTTTCAAAGATCATATCGCCCCAGCGGTTATAAATACTGAGCGACAGGAAATTTTCACAGTCTGTACACAACACCCGGAATACATCATTGAGTCCGTCATCATTGGGTGAAAATGCATTGGGTACATTCAGGAACAGACAGGGCGATACTATGATAGTGTCTCCATGGGTGCCGCACAGGGAGGTACTCAATACCCAGTAAGCCCCTTCTTCTGTCACCGTAATAGTCTGGGTAGTTTCGCCGGTGTTCCAGTTATAGTCTGGCAGGTCAGGACCAGCATCCAGTATGAGCGACCCCAGTATCTCACACACCAGAGTATCCGGACCGAGGTCAGGATCCACCAGCAGATACGGATCTGTGGTGATGGTCATTTCATCGGTATAGGTATCACAACCGGTGCTGTAGGTAACAGTATAGGTTCCTTCCTCGCTCACCGTAACAGCAGCTGTGGTTTCACCGGTGCTCCAGTCGTAGGTATTGAACCCGGGCACTTCCAGTTCCAGGGTCCATTCAGCCAGGCAGATCAGGGTATCTTCCAGCAGCATAGGATCAGGCACCTCTTCGATCACATTCAGATGGAAGGTATCTACATAGGCCTGACAACTTCCATATCCATTCAGAATATACACTCCTTCTGCATCCACTTCCAGGGTAGGTGTTGTTTCACCAGTACTCCACACCTGTGTCTCATAAGCTACTCCCGGATCAATGATATAGGGCATGTCCTGATAGCAGACATCTATATCTGTGGAACTGGTGATCTCTTCATCCACGCTGAAAAAGATATAGGCAGAATCCAGGAACGTGCCGCAGGGTGTGGTCATTTCCACCCAGTAATCGCCCGTGGTGGTCACCGTAATGGAGGTGGTCGTTTCACCCGTATTCCACAGGTAAGAATCTGCTCCGCCTGGTGCGTTCAACACCCATACATCGCCGGCACACAATGTAGTATCGGACAGGATATCCAGATCAGATAATTCAGTTACCAGCACATCATCGGCAAACATATAGACATAAGGAGATGCGCCTTCATCCAGAAAATCAAAGACATCTGTTCCAGCATCGTTGTTGAAATTGCCAATGGATATCCATTCTTCCCCACCATCAGCAATGTAAATACCTGCTATCTGTGTCCACCCTACCGTATCCGTATAGAATGCACCGGGTGCAGTGGTGATCTGCGGAGTATAGGTATATAGGGTTGACAGCGGCCGCACCTCTGAGATATACATGCCAATACAATCGCAGGTCCAGTTGTTGGTGGTAAAGTCAGACTTCGTGGCCGGGGTCACATAGAACTCAACGTAGTAACAACCATCGGCAACCATCGGCTCCGTGAGTTGTGCCTGCATGTATTCGCGGTAGATTCCAGACGACAGATACGACCAGAAGCCTGCATATGCTACGCCGGTGCGGGCTGGACAATAATCATCAAAGATGTTGGTAGGCACGCCAACGGTCTCTCCCACATCGCAGGCATTCATATAATCTGATGAACCATCGTTAGACCTGAACCAGTCGGTCACATATGGATCTGTGTACACATCTACTGTCGAATAAAATGTCGGACAGGTAGAATATTCTTCAAAGCTGGGATTGGGTGCCAGGTTGACCTGCGCCAGAACCGGCAGCGGAATGAACAGAAGGAGGAGTCTTTTCATGGTTTTCAGGTTAGTAAATGTACAGAAAAAGAGCAGAAGGTTGAATTTTATATGTCATGAAAATGCAAGAGAGGAGAACACTTTGGTGCGGAAAGCCTTCCCGGAAATGGTCATACAGGAGCGGGAGTGACACTTCATTTTCCAGTGCTCCCAGTCATCCGGGTCATTCAAATCTCCAAAGAAAATAACTTTGCGCCCATGTACACCTTCGACTGTACCATAGTGACCGACCATCGCTGGCTGGATGAAAGCAATGCCGACTGGTATGCACGCCAGGTGTGGGTGGAGGATGCGGCGGTGAGGGAAGCACTGGAACGACGGGGATGGAAAGTGCACCGCACGAACTGGGATGATGCTTCGTTCAACTGGAGCACGACCCGTTATGCGATGATCCGCAGTACCTGGGATTACTTTCATCGCTTTGATGAATTCTTCAGTTGGCTGGAAGCATCATCGGCCAAAACCACTTTCATCAATAACATCTCGCTGATCAGAGAGAACATCGACAAACACTACCTCTTGAAACTGGCAGGAAAAGGTGTTCCCATCCCCCCTACCCTGTTCATAGAACCCGGTGATGCAAGAAGTTTGATCGAGATAGCACGTCTGTCAGGTTGGAGTGAGATCGTATTAAAACCTGCAGTGTCAGGCGCAGGCCGGCATACCTATCGCTTTCGTCCGGATGATGCCAACAAACATGAAAATATTTTCCGGGAACTGATAGCCAAAGAAAGCATGCTGATCCAGGAATTTCAGCATCGCATCATGGATGCGGGAGAGGTTTCGCTGATGGTAATGGGCGGACAGTTCACCCATGCGGTGATGAAAAAAGCCAAAGCAGGCGATTATCGTGTACAGGACGATTTTGGCGGAACCCTGCATCACTTTGAACCGGACAACTCTCTTATTGCATTCGCTGAACAGATCGTGGCTGCATGCGACCCGATGCCTGCTTTTGCCAGGGTGGATATCATCCGGAACAATGCAGATGAGCCGGTGCTTTCAGAACTGGAACTGATAGAACCGGAGCTGTGGTTCCGGCACCATCCTGCAGCAGCTGATGTACTGGCGGAGTATGTGGTTGGGATGGATCAACCGGATGCAAAAAAATAAAAACACTCCTCAATTTGTGTTTCTCCGGGCTTGACCTGCCTGCCGGCGGGCCTTTTTACAAACCATAGAGAAGGGGACTCCGGGTCAAGCCCGGAGAGGCATGCTAAAAAGTGGAGTATCTGGCTTTGAGCCCTTTGTGTTTGTCAGAGCGCAGCGATGACCTGCGCCTTTGTGTTAAAATCTACACGCAAAGACCCAAAGAATACGCAAAGGACGCTAAGAGTGTCTTCGATTGGCATGTATTGGATCTCATCTGTAGAGAAAGCCCCAGCCTGACGGCAGGCTTTATTCCAACCATAGTGAGGGAGACTCCGGGTCAGGCCCGGAGAGGCATGCTAATGGAGATGCGTGACTCCGGCTCGGGGGCCGGAGAGGCATTCACGGTGGATGTTTGACCGTAAATCTGTATGAACTGTGTATCAAAGTGTAAACTGTGTTCCATTTCCATTTTGAACATTTTCCTCTTGTTTATCCTTATCTTTTCTCCACCAACCCAAACCACATGAAGAAATCGCGACTCGAAGCATTCTCCGATGGCGTTCTGGCCATCATTATCACCATCATGGTGCTGGAAATGAAGATCCCCCACGGAACAGCCTGGTCAGATCTCGAACCCATCCTGCCGGTATTCGGATCCTATGTACTGAGCTTCATCTACCTCGCCATCTATTGGAACAACCATCACCATATGTTCCAGGTAGTGGAGAAGGTGAACGGTGCGGTGCTCTGGGCCAATATGGCGCTCTTGCTGTGCCTTTCGCTCATTCCCTTCACCACCGCCTGGATGGGCGAGAACCATTTTCACGGTAATCCGGTGGCCTTGTATGGCATGGTGCTCCTGCTGGCGGGTTTCTCTTATTTCCTGCTCACGCTTGCACTGAAACGCATTCATCATGATGAAAGTCATTTTGCGAGGGCCACTGCAGATCAGCGCAAAGAAATGGTCAGCACTATTCTATATATCATCGCGGTTGTTTGTGCCTTTTTTGTAGAGTGGGCCAGCATTGTGATCTACATCCTTGTAGCCATTATGTGGGTCATTCCCGACAAACGCATGGAACGCATTCTGCTGGATAACAAATAAGGTGGACGTCACAACTGCTGCACACCTGAAACAGAATCAGGTAGTTCAGGCATGCTGTATCGTATAACTTAGCTGATACACTTGTCGCAGCATGAAAAAGATCGCCGTACTTTCCAGTTTCCTCCTGTTTCTGACTGTTGGATTTGCCCAGCCTCGCATCTCCAACATTGCATCTGTTGTTGATGAGGAAGCTGTGGAGAACGGTTTCAACGGGATCGTCCTCGTGGCAGACCACGGCATCAAAATGCTGGAAAAACCTGTAGGGGAAGCCAACCACGAAAGCGGTGCCTCCATCCACCCTGGCAGCAAGTTCCGCATCGCTTCCATGACCAAGATGTTCACTGCCATTGTGGTGATGCAGCTGATCGAGGAAGGTAAGCTCACCCTCGACCAGACCATAGGTTCCGTCCTGCCCAGTGTACCGGTGCAGAACAAACACGATATCACCATCGCCGATTGTTTGCTGCACACCTCCGGCATTCCCATTGAAGACGATGAAGCCTATATCAAAGCCCGCACACCGATGGAAGTAGTGGGCATGTATGCGAACAGATCGAAGGGCTGGGGAAAACAGGGTGAATTCCGCTATTCCAACCTGGATTATATCGTCCTCGGACTGGTCATCGAAGCGGTGACCCAGGAGCCCTGGTATCTGAACATACAGAACCGTATCCTCGATCCTTGTCGCATGGGTGAAACGGGTTTCCTTGCCTTTGGCAATTATCCTGGCGATCTGGTGACCGGTTATATCACCGACCCGAAAGGCGATCTCATCCCTGAACCGGAATACCATATCGAGAATTTTTTCTCTGCAGGTTGTATGTATTCCACCGCCCGCGACCTCCTCAAACTGGACCAGGCACTTTATACGGAAAAGCTGATGAAGAAGGAAACCCGCGAGCTGATGTACTCTCCTTTCTCCAGCCTCGGATATGTTTCCTACGGCACCTGGGTCTATCCGTATCCGTACCTGCCCTACAACCCAAAACTGGTGGAAAGACGTGGTGGCATTCTCGGATTTCAGTGTGTGTTCGTGCGATTCATCGAAGACAACTACACGCTCATCATCCTGAGCAACAACGATCGTTTCAATCCCGATTCCTACGGCGATAAAGAAGCGCTGAAGGAGAAGATCATCATGCAAATGCCCAGAGAGTAGTGGGTATTGGGTATTGAGTAGTGGGTATAGATAAGGCGTAATTTGAAAGGCGGAAGGCGGAGGACGGAACTCGGAATACGGAATGAGTAACAGTTGGCAGTAGGTAGATAACCCCTCCCGATAGCTATCGGGACCACCGGAGGCAGTTTGAAAGAGCCTCTCAATAATGCTTATACTATATCAGGAGTAACTTGTTTCCCTTTTTCTAAATCACTGCTCACTGCTCACTGCTCACTGCTCACTGCTCACTGCTCACTGCTCACTGCTCACTGCTCACTGCTCACTGCTCACTGCTCACTGCTCACTGCTCACTGCCCCACTGCCCACTGCCCACTGCCAACCGCCAACTGCCAACTGCTCAGTACCTTTACCACGTGAACCTCTTTCCCGAAGAACTGTCGGAACAACTGGAATTTGACAAGGTACTGGCCGAGATCAGCAGGCGCTGTTCGAGTCAGCCGGGGAAGGACCGCATTGCCCTCATCCGGCCGATGTCGAAGGCAACAGAAGTGCGCAAACTCCTGGCGCAGACCTCCGAGATGATGCGCATCGAGGTGCAGGAAGATAAGTTTCCCTATCCGGGCTCGTCCGACAACCGCGACCACCTGAAGCAGTTAGCCATTGAGGATTATGTGCTGTCGCCGGAAGCCATCCACCAGATCAGACGCATGGCGGTGAGTGCCGGACTGTTGCTGAAATTCTTTGAGGGAAAGAAGGAACTCTACCCTACCCTGGCAGCATTCACAGAACACATTGTCTACGACAAACGCATCCAGCAACTGGTGAATGAAGTGCTGGACGATGATGGCAATATGCGTCCCGATGCATCGCCTGAACTGGCGCAGATCAGAAAGGGCATGGAGCAGAAGAGCCGGGAACTGGATAAGGCATTTAATGCTGCCTTGCGGAAGATGCGCAGCGAAGGCAAGCTGGGCGATGTGGAAGAAAGCATGCGCAACAACCGGCGGGTGCTGGGTATCGCTGCCGAATACAAGCGGCAAGTGAAGGGCATCATCCACGACGAAAGCGAGACCGGCAAGACCACCTTCATCGAACCCGAAGAGGTGGTGTGGATACAGAACGAACTCTTTGAACTGGAGCGGGCAGAACAGCGGGAGATCTATCGCCTGCTGAAAGAACTATGCCGCGAACTCTCCCCCTACCGCGAACAACTGGAACAACACCAGTGGCTGCTCAGCATCATGGATGTGAATCGGGCCAAGGCGAAGTATGCACTGGAGATAAGTGCCGCATCACCCCGCATTGATGATAAGCCTATAGTCCATCTATACCATGCCCGTCACCCGGTGCTGGAACAGCATTATCGTCCGATGAAGAAGCCCGTCATTCCGATGGACATCGAGCTGAATGATGATCACAGGATAGTGGTTATCAGCGGACCGAACGCAGGAGGTAAATCCGTCTCCATGAAGACCGTTGGGTTGCTGGTCATGATGGCTCAAAGCGGATTGCCGATTCCCGCGGGCGATCAGAGTCGTGTGGGCATCTTCCAGCAGCTGATGGCCGATATCGGAGACAGCCAGAGCATGGAAGACGAGCTGAGTACTTACAGCAGCCGGTTGATGAAGATGCGGCAATTCATCCAGAAAGGAAACGGCAAGACCCTGTTGCTCATTGATGAATTCGGCACCGGTACCGATCCCGCTATGGGAGGCGCCATTGCCCAGGCAGCATTAGAGGCACTGAACGAGAAGAAGGTATTCGGGGTCATCACCACACACTATGCCAACCTGAAGAGCTATGCCGAGAACCATCCCGGTATCATCAACGCCAGCATGGTGTATGATGAAGCTGAGTTGCGTCCCACCTACCAGTTAGAGATGGGCAAGCCCGGCAGCAGCTATGCGATGGAGATCGCCCAGAAAAGCAAACTGCCACAGACCACGATAGACCTCGCCCGTTCGCTGATGAGCAAGGAACATGTACGCTTTGAAGAGCTGCTCAAGAGTGTGCGGGTAGAAAAGGAATTTCTCAAGCTGCGGGAAAAGGAATTCAAACAGCAGCAGGCCGATCTGCAGAAACGGGAACAGGAGCTGCAGCGACGCATCCGCAAGAACCAGGAGAAAGAAGCCGAGTTCCAGCGCAGGCGCCTGGACAAACAACAGGAAGCCTTGCGCAAAATGGAAGCCGAGTTCCGTGAGCATATGCAGGCATTGAAAGACGCTCAGCCCGCCGACATGCAGGCCGCCCGTGAGAAGCTGCGCAAGTTCATTGCCGACAATAAGAAAGACCAGCTGCAGCAGGCCAAGAAGATCCGCGGTCCCCGGGCCAAAGCCAGCGACCCGGATGCCCTGAAAGAAGGCTCTGTGGTCATGCTGCTGGACGGTGAAGAACGAGGCACCATTGAAAGCATCCGCAACGACAAGGCCGTGGTGGTGTTCGGGCAGATCAGGACCACTGTTCCTCTGAAAGAACTGCGCATAGCCGATACTACCCTGCCCACCCCCGAACTCAAAACAAAGGTCAAGGTACAATTAGAAGAAGAGACCGTGTTTGAGCTGGATGTCCGCGGCATGGATCAGCTCACCACCATCATGGAGGTAGAGCGCTTCCTGGACGGCGCTCTTGTGCGCAACTACCGCCACGTGCGCATCGTGCACGGCATTGGTACAGGTGTCTTACGAGATACGGTGCACCAGGTGTTGCGCCAGCACCCTACCATTCAGCAATTCAAATTAGCCGGCAGAGATGCGGGGGGTAATGGAGCGACGGAGGTGGAGTTGTGAGGATACACATGATCTTTATATAACAACATCAGATGCTGAACGCAATCCTTTGATAACCTGACCAATCAGCATGTATTCTACAACAGATGAATATGCTCCCTGATCCTTTCCAACAGATCATTAAAGGGTGGCTGACCATTGTAATACAAAGCAGCAGTAGCATGATATCTGGCTTTAAAAACGGCCCTTTGTTCTTCAGAAGTCAACAAAAAAGCCTCGTTTTGAGAAACAGGAATATCAAGATCTGCCTCAGGGAATCTTGATCTTTTGTGTTCGTTATACGGTTCACTTCCAATAAATGCCAGGACTGTTTCATTACTGAGCAGACAATAAACATCGTAGTACTGCCTCATGAAGTTAACCTTCGCAGTTCCACCTTCCACTATCTCATGCCGATACTTAGTTGCAATTGTTTGCAATTTTTCGACCAAAGTAAACCCTGGATGATAGCATAAAATTTCTTTAGCACGATTGTCAATTATCATTACTTGTTGAGATAAAGCCTTCTCAATAGCCCATGAACTTATAAGTATGGGGCTATTTGGACTGGTTATATCAAACCCAGCTTCAAGAAGCACACCCTCTTTAACCCCATCAATACTGTTCGTTCTTGCGTCATAGTGTAATCTAATCCCTCCACTTCGATAACATTCCGTTTCATCGAATAAGGTATCTCGCTCCACACTAACAATTCCATCTATTCTGATGTGGCTTGCCAACCAGTCATAGTACCTTTTTCTACTCTCAACATTTCGGGGATTGCAATTCTTTGGATTTTCATTTATTTCAAACCATGCAGGCGGTTTCATGTGAATATATATATCCTCAGAAAATCTTTCAATGATCTGATAACCCTTTGATAAAGAAGTTCCTCCTTTTAATTCAAATTCAAATCCTTGTTCTTTGAGACCATACAACACATGCATGATCCAGTAATCCTTTTCTACCAAACCTGGTTCAACTCCCTTTTCTTCTGCTACTATGTTCAGTAGGTCAATAAAGGAGGGATGATCATGAAGGTACCTTGGCATCACGCGATGCTTTCCACCGATTTAAGTAAAAGCTTCTTAGTTTTTACATTGCCATATTTATTAACAGCATTTATCCATTTTGGAGATTGCACCTGAGAGTATTTGGCCAGTGCATTGTTTAAAATGTCATTGCTATCTTCAGCCAGATCTCCGAGGTTATTGATCAGATCTACAAACAGAAATTCAGGTGTAAGCCTGGCGGGAAAATCATACTTGCGACGGAAATCGAACTCTCTGTTCCCGAGTTTAAATATCCCATGACGTTTTTTGTTGTACACCACAGTCAGATTATACAATTGAGTGGTACCCACACCAAGGGTGTTATAGGCATTGGGTGAAAAGATCAAAAACCTCTTATCTTTTAAGAAGCTGCTCACTAGCTGTTCCTCTTCCGGAGGGACTTTTCCAAAAACAGACTCTTTGGGAACATAGTACAATCCCTGGGAAAGCTTTGTCAAAAAACCTTCCTGCACCAGTATAGCCAGGTGTCTATCAACAGATGCAGTCCATCTGATCAGATCTTCCCGCCTGTACACCTTCCCCTGCTTTAAATGAGACCTAAATTCCTCGAGTCTATTCATATAATTTTATACACGAAAATAGCAAAAATAATTCCTAATGTAAGTTTTTTATTTCATTTTTCATGCATTTTATACTCTTTTTTTATTGTTTTTCAACCTTTTGTAAGTATCTGTAAGTATCCCTAAAATTCGGACAGTTTAAAATTAGAGTATATCTAACTTTAAATTGTCAAACAATGAAAAAAAGCAGATTTAGTGAGACCCAGATAGTGGGGATTCTCAAACAACATGAGCAGGGCTTGAAAGTAGCCGACATTTGTCGGCAACATGGCATTTCGAGTGCGACCTTTTTCAACTGGAAATCGAAGTATGGGGGCATGCAGGCCTC
>JACJXO010000007.1 GCA_020636645.1 Chitinophagales bacterium | reverse complement strand
TGGGTATTGAGTATTGAGTATTGAGTATTGAGTATTGGGTAGTGGGTAGTGGGTAGTGGGTAGTGAGCAGTCAGCAGTGAGCAGTGAGCAGTCAGTAGTCAGTAGTCAGTAGTCAGTAGTCAGTAGTCAGTAGTCAGTAGTCAGTAGTCAGTAGTCAGTAGTCAGTAGTCAGTAGTCAGTAGTCAGTAGTCAGTAGTCAGTAGTGAAAAAGGACATGCAAGATACATGGACCTCAGGTATGGACCCGATCCGTGCTGCATTCAACGAATAACTCACTACGTCAACTATTAAGCAACTGCCAATAACCAATAACTAAAAACCAACAACCTTTCCCTAGTCTTCCCAGTCGGCCATGAACAGGTTGGTATCACGGGTGCCATGGTTATTTCTGTTGGATCCGAACACGATCTTTTTGCCATCATTGCTGAACATGGCAAAGCTGTCGAACACTTCATCGTAGGTGATCTGTTCCAGCCCTGTGCCATCCACATTGATCATGAAGAGGTTGAATGGAATGCGCTTGGTCATGTGGTTGGAAGAGAAGATGATCTTGTTCCCGGATGGATGAAAGAAAGGTGCCCAGTTGGCGCCTCCCAGATGAGTGATCTGACGAAGGTCTGAACCATCGGCATTGCAGATGAACAATTCCATCTCATTCGGACGCACATATCCTGTTTTCAGCAGGTCTTTGTATTCTTTTTTTGCTTCGGGAGTAGACGGTCTGCTGGCCCGGAACACGATCTTCGATCCGTCGGGCGAAAAGAAGGCTCCACCGTCATATCCCAGGTCACTGGTGATCTGCTTCAGGTCGCTGCCATCCAGGTTCATGGTCCAAAGTTCCAGATCTCCGCTGCGGTCGCTGGTGAAAACGATCTTATCTCCTTTGGGAGATACGGTCGCCTCTGCATCATAATAGTTGTTGTCAGTCAGCTGGCTGACAATATTTCCTTCCAGGTCGCTCACATAGATCTCATAACTCGGATAAACACCCCACAGGTAGCCATGACTCCTGTCCGGATCATGCAGGCAGGAATCTGCGGTAGCAAAGGTGGAAGCATACAGTACATGCTTGTTGTCAGGCAGGAAAAAGGCACAGGTGGTTCTTCCTTTTCCATTGCTGATCATGTGCGGTGCGAAGGTCTTGCCATGAGCATCTGCCCAATAGATCTGATCACAGTCCAGCCCTTCAGACAGGTTGCGGTACTGGAACGACAACATCTGGTCATCAAAACTCCAGTAAGCCTCTGCATTATCGCCGCCAAAAGTCAGTTGTCTGACATTTTTCAGGTGTACTTCCTCCGGAAAAGCCAGGGATGCTGCCGGTTCCGATGCTTCAGATACTACTTCCTGTTTTCCCTCAGAAACCAGTTTTCCTCCCATCTGCAGGCCATAGCTCAGCAACAATAAAAGTCCTGCAAAAAGTAATACAAGTCTGCCGTTCATTTTTCCAATTTGGCTGCAAAGCTACAACACGAAAGGAAGCCTTGTCGTTCATGACTTGAAATCGGCTTTATCCGTACCTTTGCGCCATGTTTAAGAACCCGCGGGTCATACTGTTCTCTGTACTGGTGGTTGCCGCCCTGATCGTGGCTTATCTCCTTGCAGACAGGCAGGGATGGTTTGCCTCGGAGAGTACTGATCAGGACACCCTGTCGGCCATTGAACAACTGACCCCGGAGATCGCCAGCTTATCAGAACAGATCAGGAATGCACCTTCCAACGCCGGACTGTTCTACAGCCGCGGTAATGCTTATTATGACTTCGGCAACCTGAAGTATGCCGAGGCAGATTATGCCAGGGCTTTCGAACTTGATTCCAATAATGCTACCTACGTGCTGGGATGGTCAGACTGTCTGTTCGATATGAACGAAGTCAGTAAGGCCGTTGAAATGCTGGAGAATTATCAACTGCGCATTCCGGGAAATCCGGATATCATGTTTTCTCTTGCGGTCGATTATTTCCTCCTTCCCCAACCAAAATATCCGCAGTCCATCGATCTGCTCAATGAGATACTCAAACAGGATATTCAAAATGCTCCGGCCTATTTTTACAAGGGGCTGGTTTTCAAGGAATGGGGAGACACCACCAAAGCCATCTCCAGTTTCCAGACCTGCACGGAGGTTGATCCGGATTACTACGATGCATGGCTCCAGCTGGGCTTGCTGTATGCCGATAAGGGCGATCCACTGGCGGTCAATTATTTTGACAACGCTATCGCCGTGAGCGACAGCAGCCGGGAGGCGGAATATGCCAAAGCCAAATATTTTCAGGATAAGGGAAATCTGGCAGAAGCTATTGAATACTACCGGCAGATGGTCATCAAAGACCCGCAGGATGCAGATGCTCTGTACAATCTGGCCACTATTTATTTTGGTGTCGATTCCATTGTCAAGGCCGACAGGTACTTTGATATGGCCATCAAACAATCGCCCGCCAAAGCCTATGCACACTATGGCAAAGGCCTGTGTTCCATGAAACTGGGGCACAATAAGGAAGCAGTTGCCTATTTTCAGCAGGCCATCACCCTCGGGGTCGATGAAGAGACAGAAGCTGAGTGCAACGAACTAATCAGACAGATAAACGGTAATTAATACATGATCAGGATCACATTTCCCGATGGAGCAGAGCGGCAGTATGAAGCCGGTGTCAGTGCTATGGACATTGCGAAGTCCATCAGCGACGGACTTGCCCGCAAGGTGCTGAGCGCAAAAGTGAACGGACAGGTCTGGGATGCTTCCCGGCCCATCAACGAAGATGCTACGCTCCAGCTGCTCACATGGGACGATAAAGACGGGAAGAACACCTTCTGGCACTCTTCTGCACACCTGATGGCAGAGGCACTGGAAAGCCTCTACCCGGGTGTGAAATTTGGTATAGGTCCGCCGGTCGATAACGGATTCTATTACGATATCGATCTGGGTGGTAAGACCATTTCTGCCGAAGACCTCGTGGCTGTGGAGAAGAAGATGAAGGAGCTGGCTTCGCAGAAGAATCCCTATATCCGGAAAGAGGTATCGAAAGCCGATGCCATTTCCTACTTCACCGAAAAGGGCGATCAGTACAAGCTGGAGCTCATCAGCGAACTGGAAGATGGCAAGATCACCTTTTATGAACAGGGCAATTTCACCGACCTCTGCCGTGGTCCGCATATACCCGACACCGGTTTCATCAAGGCCATCAAGCTGACCAATATTGCCGGGGCTTACTGGAGGGGAAGTGAGAAGAACCCGATGCTGACCCGCATCTATGGGGTGACCTTCCCGAAGCAGTCTGAGCTGGATGAGTACCTGACCATGATGGAGGAAGCAAAGAAACGCGACCACCGGAAGATCGGTAAGGAACTGGAGATCTTCACTTTCGATGATGACGTAGGGCCCGGTCTGCCACTGTGGTTACCCAATGGTGGGGTCATGATAGAACAGCTGGAGAAACTGGCCAAAAAGTCGGAGCAGAAAGCAGGATACAGCAGGGTGAAGTCGCCGCACATTGCCAAAGAAAGCATGTATCTGAAAAGCGGGCACCTGCCGTATTACGAAGACAGTATGTTCCCGGCTATGGACATCGACGGACAGAAGTATTACCTCAAGGCGATGAACTGTCCGCACCACCACAAGATCTTCGACGCTGTTCCAAGAAGCTACAAGGACCTGCCGCTGCGTCTGGCAGAGTACGGCACCTGTTACCGCTATGAGCAGAGCGGCGAGCTGTTCGGGCTCATGCGGGTGCGCAGTCTGCAGATGAACGATGCACATATATATTGTACCGAAGAGCAATTTGAATCAGAGTTCAGGGCGGTCAATGATATGTACCTGCGTTACTTTGAGATCTTCGGGATCGATAAGTATGTGATGCGCTTCAGCACCCATGCACCGGAAAAACTCGGGCAGAAATATGTGGACGCCCCTGAGCTATGGAAGAAGACCGAAGATATGGTCAGGCGGGTGTTGATCAGTTCCGGTATCCCGTATATCGAGGTGGCCGATGAAGCCGCTTTCTACGGACCGAAGATCGATGTGCAGGTATGGTCAGCCATCGGCCGTGAGTTCACCCTGGCCACCAACCAGGTGGACTTCGCCCAACCCCTGCGCTTCAACCTGAAGTACATGAACAACAACAATGAACCGGAAATACCCATTTGCATCCACCGGGCACCCCTGGGCACTCATGAACGCTTCATCGGCTTTCTGATCGAGCACTATGCCGGCAACTTCCCAGCCTGGCTCGCACCGGTCCAGGTGGCTGTACTGCCCATCAGCGACAAGTTCAACGACTATGCAGCCGGGGTGGTGGAAATGCTGAAAAAACACGAAATTCGCCCTGTCTTTGACACCCGCTCAGAGAAGATAGGCAAGAAGATCAGGGATGCAGAGACCAGAAAGATACCCTATATGCTCATTGTGGGCGAGAAAGAAGCAGAGAATGGCACGGTATCTGTCAGGAAACACGGAGCGGGAGATCAGGGCAGTGTAACAGCAGAACAATTCATTGAACAGATCAACCTGGAAATAGAACCCATTTTTTCATAAAAAAAACATCGCTTGCAAAGAAGAGGACCCAGACCTCCTTTCAGAGGAAGAGTCAAACAAAACCCCAACCGTATCAACAGAGAGATCCGCGTGCCTAAGGTCAGGCTCGTGGGTGAAGGCATAGAAGCCGGCGTTTATTCAACAGAGGAAGCCTACCGCATTGCTCAGGAAATGGAGCTTGACCTGGTAGAGATCAGCCCCAATGCAGACCCGCCTGTATGTCGTATTGTCGATTACCAGAAGTTCCTGTACGAGAAGAAGAAGAAGGAAAAAGAGCTCAAGGCCAAGAACAAGAAGCAGGAAATGAAAGAGATCCGCTTTGGCCCGAATACCGACGAGCACGACTTTGAATTCAAGACCAAACACGCAGAAAAATTCCTCCAGGAGGGATCCAAAGTAAAAGCTTATGTGCAGTTCAGGGGGCGTTCCATTGTCTTTTCAGACCGTGGAGAGGTGCTGTTGATGCGCTTTGCCCAGCGTCTGGAGGAATTCGGCCTGCCAGAATCCATGCCCAAACTGGAGGGAAAACGGATGCACATCATCCTGACACCCAAGACCAAGAAAAATTAGGGTTCAGGCCTTTTTAGTAAGAAAAACTATTTAGTATCTTTGCAACCCCGTTTGTAAAACAGGAAATAGTGAGCGTATGCCTAAGATGAAACCAAACCGCAGTTCCAAGAAGCGTTTCAAGCTGACAGGAAGCGGTAAACTGAAGAGGAGCAAGGCTTATCACAGCCACATCCTCACCAAGAAGAGCAACAAGCGCAAGAAGCGCCTGCAGGGTACCACTGTGGTACACGAAGCAGATACGCCGCGTATTAAAAGAACGTTGGGATTAGCGTAAAAACAAGATCATGCCAAGGTCAGTCAACCATGCAGCCTCTAAGGCTCGTCGTAAAAAGGTCCTCAAGCAGGCGAAAGGCTTCTGGGGAAGAAGAAAGAATGTGTGGACGGTAGCCAAGAATGCCGTTGAGAAAGCACATCAGTATGCCTATGTAGGCCGGAAGGATAAGAAAGCCCATTTCCGTCAGATCTGGATCGCTCGTATCAACGCGGCCGTTCGTCCTTACGGAATGACCTACAGTACTTTCATCCACAAGGTGCAAGAGGCAGGTATCGAACTCAACCGCAAGGCACTGGCCGATCTGGCCATGAACCATCCGGCGGCCTTTGAGGAGATCGTCAACAAGGTGAAGTAATTCATTGCAATACAACAGAGACCCCGGAAGCGATTCCGGGGTTTTTTGTTATTCCACCACACTGACCGTCAGCTTTCTTCTGCCACCATTATTGCGGAACTCGCACAGATAAATGCCCTGCCAGGTACCGAGTACCGGACGGCCGTTGCGAACGGGCAAACTGACGGATGCACCTGATAAAACCGATTTCACATGGGCGGGCATGTCGTCATCGCCTTCCAGATTATGCAGGTATTCCGGCAAGCCCTCCGGAACCAGCTTGTTGAAAATGGTCTCGAAATCCAGGCGAACAGTAGGGTCGGCATTTTCGTTGATACAAAGTCCGGCGGATGTATGGTGGATGAAAATGTGCAGCAGCCCGGTTTCGGGCAGCTCTATCTGGCCAAAGACCTGTTCGTCGATCAGATGAAATCCTCTGGGATAGGCCGGCAGTATGATATCAAAATGCGTCAACATGGCAATGAATGGATGAATGGTTCGTCCATAATATTAAACCTAATTTTGAGCCTCCGCAATGAGCAGCCCCCGAAGCAGAAGAAAAGCCCCGGTAGAGGAGCGTGACAAGAAGCGACTAAACGCTTCCAGTCTGCGCACCGCTATGCGCATCTTCTCCTTTCTACGTCCGTACAGAGGCATGTTCATAGCCGGTATGAGCTTCCTGCTGATCTCTTCCTTCACCACCATGACCTTTCCCTTTTTCATGGGAAAACTCATCGACACGGCAGGCGTGGAAGTGGAGGGCGACTGGCTGACGAATACCAACACGGTGGCCCTGGTGCTGGTGGGGATCCTGTTCGTACAAGCAGGCATCAGTTTCTTCCGGGTCTATCTGTTCGCAGTGGTCACCGAGAAGTCGATGGCCGATGTGCGACAGCTCCTGTACGACAAACTCATTACCCTGTCCATTCCGTTCTTTGAAGAAAGAAGAGTAGGAGAGCTGACCAGTCGCAGTACGAACGACATCGACCAGTTGCAGGATATGCTCAGCATGACGCTTCCGGAATTCATCCGTCAGATCGTGACCATTGTATTCGGGGTAGGCTTCATATTTTTCATTTCCGCCAAACTCACCCTGCTTATGCTGAGTACTTTTCCGGTGCTCATCATCCTGGCCATGCTTTATGGTAAATTCATCAGAAGGCTCAGCAAGGAAAGGCAGGATGCACTGGCAGAAAGTAATATCGTGCTGGAAGAGACCCTGCAGAATGTATCTACTGTGAAAGCATTTGCCAACGAGTGGTTCGAATCCATCCGTTACAAAGGTTTTTTAGGTCGCGTGGTGCATGCAGGTATCCGCGGGGCGGTCAACCGCGGGGCCTTCACCACCTTTCTCATCTTTGGTTTGTTCGGCGGATTCGTGCTGGTGTTGTGGTACGGTGCTGTGCTCATGAAAGAAGGAGAGGTGACGGCGGGTACACTCACAGCCTTCATGTTATATACCGGATTCATTGGTGGTGCAGTGGGTGGTATCGGCGATCTGTACGGCAGGTTGCAGAAGACCGTTGGTGCCAGCGAACGGGTCATGGAGATCATTGATACAGACAGTGAGGTGGACCTGCAGGACCCGAAAGAAGAAACACCTGTCAGGGGAGAAGTAACTTTTTCCAACGTACATTTTTCCTATCCCACCCGAACGGATGTGGAAGTGCTGAAAGGCATTGATATGCAGATCCGTTCCGGCGAACGCATTGCCCTGGCAGGCCACAGTGGAGCGGGAAAGAGTACCATCGCTCAACTGGTGCTGGGATTCTATCAGCCTTCGTCAGGAAGTATCTCGGTAGATGGAAGACCATATGCAGACTACGATCTAAAACATCTGCGCAACAACATGGCACTGGTGCCGCAGGAGGTCATCCTGTTTGGCGGTTCCATCCGGGAAAATATTTCCTATGGCAAACCTGGTGCTACGGATTCTGAGATCGAAGCGGCGGCCAGAAAGGCACATGCCTGGGAATTCATCTCCGGTTTTCCGGAAAAGCTTGATACGGTAGTAGGAGAACGAGGGGTGAAACTGAGTGGTGGTCAGCGGCAGCGCATTGCCATTGCCCGTGCCATCCTGAAAGATCCGGCCATCCTCATCCTGGATGAAGCCACCAGTTCGCTCGATGCGGAAAGCGAGAGGCTGGTGCAGGATGCATTGGATACGCTGATGAAAGACCGTACCACCATCATCATCGCACACAGATTATCGACCATTCGTCATGCCGACCATATATTTGTACTGGAAGACGGCAGGATCGCTGAGAAAGGCAACTTCGAAGAGTTGGCTAATATCGATGGAGGTATTTTTTCAGGACTGCTGAAACTTCAGTTTTTTGATCAGGAAAAACCAAACATATGAGCTTTCTGTATTTTATTCTCATTGGTGCCGCAGCCGGCTGGATCAGCGGCAAACTCATTCGCGGTGAAGGCTTCGGATGGCTGGGAAACATCATCGTCGGTATCGTGGGCGCTGTGTTAGGCGGCTGGATATTCGGACAGATGAACATAGCTTCCAGCGGACTTGCAGGTAGCCTTGCAAGCTCGGTGGTAGGAGCGGTGGTCTTTCTCTTCCTGATCGGACTGATCACCAGGAAGTAGTCATTCCATGTCCATCCCTCCGGGAAATTCGTTGCCCGGCGAGGGTTCCCACAGTTCTATCTTGTTCCCCTCCGGATCCAGTATCCAGGCAAATTTTCCGAAGTCGTAAGACTCCATTTCTCCAACCTGTTCCACACCTTCCTCTTGCAGAGTCTTCAGCAGTCCTTCCATATCAGCTACACGAAAGTTGATCATGAAGCCCGACTGTGATGGCTGCAGGTATTGGGTATCGCCCTTGAAGATGCTGAAGATGGTCTGTCCGTATGGACGATCATTCCCGTTCCAGTTCCAGAACACACCCTGACCTGGTGTTTCTTCCAGACCCAGGTGTTTCTGGTACCACGCCATCAGTTCTTTGTGATCACCTTTTGCAGTGAAGAAGATCCCGCCAATACCTGTTACTCTTTTCATATGTTGACTTGCAGTTGTAGCATGTAATTCCTGTTCCATTCTGTTTTTCCCGGGCGGATGGAATAGACCCGGTTGGTCAGGTTGCGCACAAAGAAATTGGCTGTGACCTTGTCGTTGAAGTGATAGCCTGCCCGAACATCCCAGATCCAGTCGCCGTCGGTGTGGCGTGCACGAAAGTCAGACAATCCTTCCGGAATGCCGAATTTCTCGAACACATAATCGATATTCTCCATATAACTGTAGTAGTTCACCACCAGTCCGAACATCATCCGACCCGGATCGGCCTGCGCATCAAAACGCAGCATATGGCGGAAGCGGTATTTTAGGATATGGCTTACGAAAGCAGAGTCTGTGTTGTTGAAACCGTCCACGAAGTTTCCCAGGAAATCTCCCCAGTTGTACAATGCAGAATCAGAACTGAGATCTGCCGGGTAGAGGTAGTTGTAACCACCCACGATGCTGTATGGCAGACCGAAAACAGAACCTTCTCCGGCGGCTGTCAATTCGAGACCTGCCATGCGGGCACGTCCGGTGTTCAGTGATTTGAAACCAATTCCTTCTCCGATATATTGATTAAAAATGAACTCGGTCATATCATAATAGTCAGTTACATAGAATGCTGCATCTGTATAACCGGTAAAGTAATTGTTACTCCAGGTCTTTTTGACCGCGAACTCCGCATTCCAGCCATATTCAGCTGTGATATCCGGATTGGGGAAAATGTACAGAATACCAAGTTTCGTTTTGGCATAACGCTCTACCAGACTGGGTACGCGGAACCCTTGTCCGTAAGATGCACGAATGAAAGTTTGGGGCCAAAGCCGGTAGGATGCACCCGCTTTGAAAATGGGCACTGCAACAAAGTCAACTGAATCCAGCAGGTAGAACTCTTCCCGCATACCGGCATTGATATTCAATCTCTGAAACAGCTTTTGATCGGCCTGCAAATAGGCTCCTCCGGAGAATCCGCTATGGTGCCCGAGATCATCGTCATTTACATGAAAATAGTAACCGGATACTCCTGTTGTGATCACGAAATCTTTAAAAGCACGGTTGTACTGATAATCCAGATTCTGCAGCCAGGAGTTTCCGGAGGTGGTATCTGAATAGGTCACACCCGTGTGGTAGAACCTGCTGCGGATGCGATGGTTGCCATCATGGTTGTCGTGAATATTCAGCCAGGGGTCGATGGTGGTGAGTCGGTAGGTCCAGTTCAGCAGGGTGGTGAAGGCACTGTCATAGGGTCCGCCGAATGCCCTGTACAAGTTGGTATCTGCATCGGCAAACAGAAAGAAGATGCCTTCATCATTGAGCAGGATATTGCCATTGATGCCATATGAAATGCGGTTGTCCTTGCCTGTATGCATGCGGGTCTTCCAGGTGAGACGTGCACGGTTGCTGAATTGTCCTTCCAGGTTGCTGTTGTTTCTGCTGGCATGTCCGCTCAATACCAGATCCACTTTTTCGTATTGCTTCAGATGCGAAAAGTTGAAACCGGAGTAAACTGGAGGAGGTCCCCACCATTTATAATGCGCAGAATCCGGATTGTCGAAAATACCGTTATAGACAGACACGGTATTGACCGGTTCAGAACCCGGCCATGCAGTACGCAAGGCTACCACACCGTTGATGGCACTGCTGCCATACAATACAGATGAGGCGCCTTTGATGACCTCCATCTGCTGCACGATCTCCATAGGCAGGAGGTGGATGCTCACATCTCCGCGATCAGAAGAGAGCACGGGCTGGTCATCCAGTACCACCATGACACGGCTTCCTGCACCATAGGTGAATCCCGTGCCGCCGCGAATGTTGATCTGGTTATCGAGCAGATATACACCCGGTGCTTTCTGCACGCCATCAGCCAGACTTACCACATTGTTATTGCGCAGCAGTTCCTGACCGATCACATCTATGGAGGTGGTCTCTTCGGTCAGCTTTCTTTCATACAGGCTGCCACTCACTACTAAAAGGTCTAGTTCGTGGGAAGTATTTATCAGGATCACGTTCAACATTGTATCCTGATTGAGTATGCAGGTCAACCCCAGGCTTTCAAAACCCAGTGCACTGATCTGGAAAAAATGTTCTCCTGGAGGCAATTCCAGATAAAAATGACCAGATTCATCAGCTGCAGTACCTTGTCCGTTTTCAACCAGTATGGTAGCAAAAGGGATGGGTAGTTTCAGCTCATCAGAAACATGTCCACTGATCTGAAAAGTCTGTGCTTTCAACATACCTGCCAGCAGCAGGATAATAAGGGTACCGGTGGTTTTCATACTTAGTATTTCGAAAATACCAAAACGCTGACAATCGGCACATTCTGGCTACGTACCTTTATTGCATGAATTATTGTAAGCTGACCTGTCTGTTAGTCCTTGGTTTTGTATTGGGAAGTTGCACTCAGCAGCAGACTGCTGAACCTGGCTCTACTCTGATCTCCGGAAAAGTAGCAGGAGTGGAGGGTAAGGTTTATCTGCTGATGGAAAGAGACCATGACCTGGTCAAGGTAGATTCATCTGGTATCTCCAGGGGGAAGTTTACCCTGAATGCAGAGATGCCATCGCCGGAAGTGGTGTTCATCCAGCTGAACAGCAGCGATAATCTGTACCGGTTATTTGCCGAAGAAGGCAATATTGAGATCGAGGTGGATCCCATGCAGGATGACCTGCAGATCGTTTATGGTTCAGCGGCAGATCAGTCCATGCGGGAGGCCATGGAAGTGCTGAAGCCTTATGATGAAGAGCTGAACCACCTGTTCGAATTATTCAAGAACCCCAAGATCACCCTGAATGCTGAAGTCAATGACAGCATTTCCCGGCTGGCCGATGATATCTATGCCCGACAGTTCGAGGCACTGAATTCCTGGGTGATGGCACATGGCAGTGATCCGGTGGCCGCTTACATGGTCAACAAACATCTGATCTACGAAGCAGACTACGATCAACTGCATGCATGGGCAGAAATGTTCGGACGGTCTATCCCGGACAGCAGATACACACAGATGCTGACCGAAAGAGATGGCATTCTGATGCAGTCAAAGGTGGGTAGCCCTGCGCCTGATTTTATGCTGCCAGATGCTGATGGGAATCCGGTTTCGCTTTCTTCATTGCGGGGACAGGTAGTGCTCATTGATTTCTGGGCCAGCTGGTGCGGACCATGTCGCAGAGAGAACCCGAATGTGGTGAAGACCTACAGGGAATTTCACGATCGCGGATTTGAGATCCTCGGAGTATCATTTGACAACGGAAGAGATGCCTGGCTGGGTGCTGTGGCAGAAGACAGCCTCAGCTGGATCCATGTATCTGACCTGAAGGGCTGGCAGAACAGTGCCGGTCAGTTATACGGCATCATATCTATACCACATACAGTGCTGGTTGATACTAATGGTATAGTGCTTGCACACAACCTCAGGGGAGAGGATCTGCGGGCGAAGCTGGAAGAGATATTGCCATAAAAAAAGCCGGCTGCATGCAGCCGGCTTTTTTTAAATACGTTCAGGATCAGTTCATACCGATCAGGTATCCTACGGTAATATTGATACCACGGTTGTTCAGTTTGGCATCACCTTCATCATAGATGTTCGCCAGTCCGAGCAGGTATCCTACCTGGAAAATAACAGCACCGTTGCCCATGCCCATAACAGCACCAGCACCAAAACCAACACCGAAATCGATAGCACTCAGGCCTGCATCTTCCATGCTGCCTGAATCATCGTAATCTTCAGTTACGGTAGTTTCTTCACCGGTGAAGAAATCGATCGAAGTGGTAGTGGATTCTCCTTTGCTGCTATAACCCAGACCCAGACCTATGCTGGGACCTGCAGTTACGAAAGGCATGATATCTCCGTTACCAAACAGGTACTGCACCATCAAAGGGATCTCCAGATAGTTGATGATACCTTTTCCGCTTGATTCAATTGAATACACTCCGGGCAATTCAAAAGAATAATCAGATGAAGAACCTTTCTGCATAAAGCTTACTTCCGGCTGGAATGCAAGGTTATCGCTCAGCATCAGGCGCACCGGTACTCCAAAAATGAGGCCCAGGGCACTTTGAGATTCATAGCCTTCCACATCACTGGATTGGTTGGCCAGGTTGATGCCCACTTTAGCACCTACCTGAAGCTGTGCTTGTGCTGAAAAAGCAACAATACCAGCGAGGAGAACAGTAAAAAAGACTTTTTTCATAATAGTGTGTTTGGTTATTATAGGATCAAAGAATGGTATAAAATTGTACAAATCGCAGCAATTATTCACAATTGTGTAAAAAAGTGTCCAGCAGATAACATGGTCTAATGTACCGGAAGGCCATATTCACTGATATACCAGACCAAACATGCCATAGTACCGGCCCCCAGTTCCAGTTCTCTTTTGTTCACATGCTCAAATATGTCATTTTCTGTGTGGTGGTAGTCCATGTAACGCTGTGAATCAGGAACCAGGCCTGCCATCAGCGTACCATGATCTTCCAGCGGGTGGATATCAGTTCCACCATAACCATATTCTATATAGTGGATGTTGTAGGGTTCAAACAAAGGTTTGAGACCTTGAAAATAGGAGACATAGGCAGAGTCGGTCAGGCTGAATCCCCTTGGGGTAAATCCTCCTGCATCACTTTCCATGGCGAAGAGATTTTTCTGACCGGTGGTTCCTGCCCAGTCGGCATAGGCATGTCCACCCTTTACACCATTCTCCTCATTCATGAACAGGACGCAGCGAACCGTTCTTTTTGGCTGCCCCATACTGGCCCGAAGTGTTCGAAGCACTTCCATGCTTTGCACACAGCCTGCACCGTCATCGTGGGCACCTTCGCCTACATCCCAGCTGTCCAGATGTCCGCCCACTACGAGCACTTCATCCGGATAAGTGGTACCACGCAGTTCGCCTATCACGTTAAATGATGGTACCATCTCCAATGTCTGAGAGTAGGTGACCAACCGGAACTGCAGGTCAGCGTTTTGTTGCAAGGCTTCTTTCAGCACATCTGCATCCATGGTGCTGAGTGCTACTGCAGGGATCTGTTGTTCCGGATCCAGATAACGCATGCTGCCTGTGTGCGGAAAATCGTCATAAGCAGATCCTACACTTCTGATCACCACTGCTGCTGCACCATATTTTGCAGCTTCTGAAGCACCCTTCCACCGGTAAGGAACACATTGTCCGTATGATTCAAATGTATTGATATTGGTCGGGTCAAAATATTCATTGAAGAAGACGATCCTGCCTGCTATTTTTTCTCTTCCAAGTTTTTCCAGATCATCGAAGGTTTCTGCATACACCACCTGTGCGGTAATACCGTCGGTAGGAGTGGCAATAGAACCACCCAATGCCAGCACATCTACCTGCCCAACACCCAGGATCTCAGCATATTCTTTCTGTCCGCGAACCCACTTCGGCACCATCACCGGTTGAAGCCAGACAGAATCGAATCCAGCTTCCCGCATCACAGCTTCTCCCCACCTGACAGCCATGTCGGCCTGCGGCGAACCACTCAGTCGGTGCCCTACATCCTTGCACAGGTCATGCAGCCAGTCATAGCATTCGCCGTTGGTCAGGACTTCGTTAAAAATTTTCCTGAAGGCAACAGAATCAGCATAGTTCTGTGCTTCTGCCTGATAGAAAGAAAATGCCAGGACGAGAGCAACTGCGATTTTTTTCATGAGACCGAAATAACAAATAGTTTTCGAAATTTGGCTGAACCATTCACTACGTTTAACAGTTCAGACTATCATGCAATATCAATTATTGGGAAAAAGTGGTGTGCGTGTGTCAGAGATCTGTCTGGGTACCATGACCTTTGGAAAGGAATGGGGCTGGGGTGCTGATGAAAAAGACAGCAGAGAGGTCTTTGATGCATATCTGGAATCAGGCGGAAATTTTATTGATACCGCCAACCGCTATACAGAGGGAACAAGCGAGCAATTTCTGGGAAAACTGATCAATGGATCAGGCAAACGGGATGATCTGGTAATCGCCACTAAATTTTCGTTGGTAACCAGGTCAGGCGATGGCATCAACCGAAGTGGGAATCATCGGAAGAATATTGTGCAGAGTGTGGAAGGATCATTGAAACGTCTGGGGCTTGATTACATAGATCTGTACTACCTCCATGCCTGGGATTATACAACCAGAATAGAAGAAGTGTTGCGTGCGCTCGATGATCTGGTCAGGCAGGGTAAGATCCTGTACACCGGTATCAGTGATACACCGGCCTGGATAGTGAGCCGCGGAGATGCCATCGCTCAACTGCAGGGATGGACGCCCTTTTCTGCATTGCAGGTGGAGTATTCCATGTTGCAGAGATCAACAGAAAGAGAACTGATTCCTATGGCTGCAGCGTTAGACATGGCTGTACTGGCCTGGGCACCCATAGCAGGTGGTGCACTGACCGGCAAGTATCTGGAAAACAACAGCGCCCGGGAAGGCGATGACGGAAACCGTCGGCTGAAAGAGAACAGTTCACGGCTTAATGAAAGGGCAAGATCCATAGCTGCTGAACTGGTAGCTGTGGCCGGAGAAACAAAGTATCTTCCGCACCAGATCGCTATAGCGTGGGTCAAAAAACAAGGTGAACATATCATTCCTCTGGTAGGAGCCAGAACTGCAGCGCAACTTCGTGAAAACCTGGCAGCAGCAGACGTGATGCTTTCAGATGAACAATGGAGCCGGCTGGATGCAGTAAGCAGGATCGACCCCGGATTCCCACATGAGTTTCTGCAAACCGACGGGGTGAAACAGATCCTGTACGGCAATGCTGCTGACAAATTAACCACACACAGGAAAGGATTCTGATATGTCAGGCTTTCGGTTCTCTCAGTTCCATGCACCGGACCGTTCGGTATTCGATCAGCTCTTCGAATTGTTCAGAGAACTGCTGGTATATACCAGTGGCGATGTTACGGAAGCACTGGACTGGCTCAACCAGCTGGATCAGCAATACCACATTACCACAGATGAATATGGTATGGGCGATTTCATCCAGGAACTGAAAGACCGGGGTTACCTGCAGGATGAACAACCCGGCATGGCTGGTATGCAGATGACCGGAAAAATGGAACAGTCCATAAGGCAGTCCAGCCTCGAACAGATCTTCGGCAAACTGAAAAGATCGAACAGCGGAAACCATCGCACGAACTATTCAGGTCAGGGAGATGAACTCAGTGCTGACCGTCGTCATTTTCAGTTTGGCGATACCCCTGACCAGATCGATTTCAGTGATAGTTTGCGCAACGCCTACATCAACCACGGCATCGATGATTTTCACCTGATGGAGAACGACCTGGTCGTAGCTGAAAAGGAATTCAAGGCGCAAACCTCCACGGTGCTGATGATCGATGTGTCTCACTCTATGATCTTGTATGGTGAAGACCGCATCACACCGGCGAAGAAGGTAGGCATGGCTCTCAGCGAGATGATCACGACCCGTTATCCGAAAGATACTTTGGATATTCTGGCTTTTGGAAACGATGCCTGGCCCATCGAAATAAAAGATCTGCCTTATCTCCAGGTGGGGCCATACCATACCAATACAGTAGCCGGACTGGAACTGGCGATGGACCTGTTGCGGAGAAGAAAGAATCCAAACAAACAGATCTTCATGATCACCGATGGTAAGCCCACCTGTATCATACGAAACGGAAAACACTATAAGAACAGCTTCGGGCTAGACCGCATCATCGTCAACAAAACCCTCAACCTGGCGGCGCATTGCCGGCGCATGGGTATTCGCATCACCACTTTCATGATCGCCCGCGACCCTTATCTGCAGCGATTTGTAGAGGAGTTCACCCGGGTAAACCAGGGCAAAGCATTTTATACCAGCTTGCAGGGACTGGGAGAATACATCTTTGAAGATTTTGAACGCAACCGAAGGAGGAAGGTGAGGTAGTGAGAGTGGGAGTGAGGAGGGGGAGTGGGAGTGAGGAGTGGGAGTGAGAGTGAGAGTGAGGAGTGAGAGTGAGGAGTGAGGAGTGGGATAGCAATTTACAACGACTAAGCAGAACGATCAACGCACAACGAATAACGATCAACGATTAACGCACAACGCACAACGAATAACGAATAACGAACATGTCCAGACCCAACACATTAGGCGCATTAAAGAAGAGCGGCTACCGGCCCAGAAGCATCAAGGAAGAATTGCGCAGCAACCTGATAACGAAACTGCGCAGTGGTGAGCCTTTATTCGAAGGGATCTATGGTTTTGAGCATACGGTCATTCCTGATCTGGAAAGAGCCATCTTATCCAGGCACAACATGTTGCTGCTGGGTTTACGCGGGCAAGCAAAGACCCGCATTGCACGGCGCATGGTGGAACTGCTGGATGAATATATTCCTGTGGTGGCAGGTAGTGAACTGAACGATGATCCCATGGATCCCATCTCGCGTTATGCGAAAGACCTCATTGCTGAAAAAGGCGATGACACGCCAATAGAATGGCTGCACCGCAATGATCGGTTCACCGAAAAACTGGCCACCCCTGATGTGTCTGTGGCAGATCTTATAGGTGATGTAGATCCTATTCGAGCAGCAACGCTCAAAGTACCTTACTCAGATGAACGGGTCATCCACTTCGGCCTGATACCGAGATCACACCGGTGCATTTTCGTGATCAATGAACTGCCCGATCTCCAGGCAAGGATACAGGTGGCTCTGTTCAATATGCTGCAGGAAGGTGATATCCAGATACGCGGTTTCCGGGTGCGCATGCCGCTCGACATCACTTTCGTGTTCACCGCCAATCCCGAAGACTATACCAACCGAGGTGCCATCATCACCCCGCTGAAAGACCGTATTGAGAGTCAGATCCTGACCCACTATCCAAAAGATCTCGAGACCAGCAGACGCATCACCCGACAGGAAGCCCGAACCCACCCGGATCAGGAAGCTCTGGTTAAACTGGGCGGTATTGCAGAAGAACTGGTAGAGGCCATTGCCATGGAAGCCCGCAAAAGCGAATACGTGGACCAGAAAAGTGGCGTGTCTGCCCGCATGACCATCACCGCACTGGAAAACCTTGTAAGTGCTGCAGAAAGAAGAGCATTAAGGCATGGTGAATCACTTACCTGGGTGCGTATGTCAGATTTCTGGGGCGTCATCCCCTCCATTACCGGTAAAGTGGAACTGGTGTATGAAGGTGAACAGGAAGGTCCTTTTATTGTAGCGCTGAACCTGATAGGGAAAGCGGTGCGGAACAGATTCCCGTCTTATTTTCCGGCACCCGAATCCGGCAGAAAACCACTTGGGAAGGGCAGGGAAGAGGGGGCAGATATTCCTGCCGATTATGCATCCGTTGTTGACTGGTTCAACAGTGGCCACCAGCTGGACCTGCTGTATGACCTGCCGGAGACCGAATACCGTAAGGCACTTGATAAAGTGACCGGTTTGTCTGATCTGGTGAGCAATTACTACCCGCAGGTGTCACCCGATGAACATTATTTTCTGATGGAATTCGTCCTGCACGGGCTGGCAGAGTATTCCAGACTGAACAAGCAGATCCTGCAGCATGCCACTGTTTTCGGCGATCTGCTAAGTGCTATGTTCCAGTCTGATGACAGCGAAGACTGGGAAGAAGAAGACGAAGATGATGACTTCTGAAGCAGTTAAACCCTGTTAAGATGTCACATGTGGAAACAATAATTTGAAGGATTACGTAGAACATTATTATTTTTACAGTGTAAACGTCAGCTATTGAAGAATCTGTACGCTCTCTTATTGTCTGTGTTTCTTTTGGGTAGCCTTCAGGCCTTTTCAGCCGTGCGCCCGGAAGGAGAGCCTGACGTTGCTTCCCATGTTGATGGTCAGACTTCTCTGGCCATTTTCCCCAATCCGGTCAAAACAGAGGCTACCATCTCCTTCTCAGCAGATGTGGAACGCATTTCTGTGATGAACATCGTAGGTCGTGAGGTGCTGACAGTAGAAGTACAATCAGGAACCAATTTCCTGAAGATAGACCTCAGTGAACTGCAACCCGGGGTCTATTTCCTCAGCGCACAATCGCAGGGAAAGAACCTGCTCACCAAGCGCTTCATGAAGGAGCTGTAAGCTGTCATTACTCGTTTCTTAGCCCCTCCCTTCTTATATTTGTGCGCTCTTACTTAGCACTTAATTAAACACGTATCATGATATTTAGAAAAATCAACATGCTGGTGCTTACAGCTGTGATCGGCGTGAGCAGTGTCAGCGCCTCGGGTCCCTTCCCCGCTCCTGATGAAGGTATGTGGCTGGTCTCCATGATCACCAATATGAACATCCAAGAGATGAAGAAGATCGGCTTTGAGCTGGAAGCTGAAGATATCTACAGCCTGGATAAGCCTTCTCTGAAAGATGCCGTAATGGTATTTGGCGGTTTTTGTACCGGCGAATTCGTGTCTGCCAACGGCCTGGTATTCACTAACCACCATTGCGGTTATGATGCGGTGGCCGGAGCAAGCACTACCGAACACAATTACCTGGACAACGGATTCTGGGCAGGCTCCTATGATGAGGAGATCCCGATAGAGGGTTTGTATATTGAATTACTGGTTCGTGCCGATAACATTACAGATTCCATCCTGCCATTGGTTAAAGACCTGGACGAGAGTGCACGTGGCATGAAGGTACGTGAGATCATAGACCGGATCACTGCCCGTGAAGAAGTTTCTTCAGGCCTGGGCGTAGAGATCAAAAGTATGTACAACGGCAACCAGTATTACATCTTCTACCGCAAACGTTACAATGATGTGCGTCTGGTGGGTGTACCTCCACAGTCTATCGGAAAGTATGGCGGAGATACTGACAACTGGGAATGGCCTCGTCATACCGGCGATTTCAGCATCTTCCGTGTCTATGCAGATGCCAGCAATGAACCTGCTGAATACAGCGAAAACAACAAGCCCTATCATCCTAAGCGCCACCTCAAGATCGATATCAGCGGTATCCAGGAAGGTGATCCTGCCATGATCATGGGCTTTCCCGGCTCTACCAACCGTTACCTGACCAGCTGGGCCATGAAAGAAGTCATCTATGAGACCAATCCGGCCCAGATAGACATGTTCAAGGCAGTTACAGATGCCATGAAAGTGGAAATGGACAAGAGTGATGCCGTTCGCCTGGAACTTTCTCCTGATTATGCCAGCTACATGAATGTGCTTAAACTCTATACCGGGCAAATAGAAGGTATGACCCGTGTGCTGGATGCGGTGGCTGTAAAAGAAGCTGAAGAGAAAGCATTTAATAACTGGCTGGCTCGTCAGGATAAGAACACCCAAGAGATGTATGGCGGCCTGATGGATGAATACGCCTCTGTATATGGTGCACTGAGTGCCATCAACCGGGAATTCTATTATAAGCGCTATGCGGTCATTCTGCCTTCCACGGCCGGTATCGCTCTGACCCTGCAGGGGCTGGAGCCGCTGCTGGCAGACAAGAAAGCATCTAAGGAAGACAAGGATGCCGTGATCGCCGAGATCCAGGCAGCCGGTCAGGAAGCATGGCCCACCATGTACGGCAACATTGAACGTGATGTGGTCACCTCCATGCTGATCGTCATGAACAACAACCTGCCTGAAGCACAGAAGCCCGAATCGCTCAAGAATATCCTGGCAACTGCTCAGGGCATGAATGATGATGAAAAGATCACCAACTGGGCAAAGAATGCTTTTGCTACCAGTATTGTGACCAGCGAATCCAGGCTGAATGCCTTCCTGGCCAAGCCCAAACTGAAGACCCTGCAGAACGATCAGGTGTACAGGCTGTTCACCAATATCAATGAAGAAGGTCTGGCCAAGCTGGCAGATTTCAGGGGTAATCGTCGTGAGCTGTCCCGACTCAACCGGGAATATACAGCTGCTACCATGAAGATGCATCCTGACAAGGCCTTCTATCCGGATGCCAACTTCAGCATGCGACTGACCTACGGTAAGGTTTGGGATTACAGTCCGAAAGATGCCGTGAATTACCACTGGCAGACCTACCTGGATGGCGTCATCGAGAAGATGGATAACAACGACGAAGAATTCATGGTACCCGATGCCCTGTTCAACCTGTACAAAGCGGGTGATTTTGGCAGGTATGCCGATGAGACCGGAGATGTACCCGTTTGTTTCCTGTCTGATAATGACATTACCGGCGGAAACAGCGGAAGCCCCATCATGAACCGCCGTGGCGACATGATCGGTCTGGCATTCGATGGCAATTATGAGGGTACTCCGGGCGATTATGTTTTCGATCCGAAGATGAACCGCACCATCAATGTGGACATCCGCTATGTACTGTTCATCGTGGATAAGATGGCTAACTGCCAGCACATCATGGGTGAACTGGACTTCGCAGAATAACAGAAACAACTGATTTTCAACGGGCACCGCTTGCGGTGCCCGTTTTCTTTTGCATCCGGTTGGTGCATCTTATCTTTGCCCGTACCCGAAACCTAAAGCAAACAATTATGTCTATCAGTAATATCAGCAGTCTGTTGGGCGAGAAAGCCGAATACCTGCTCAACCATGAGTGTAAGACCATCAGCAAAAAAGATCTTCACCTACCCGGTAACGATTTTGTAGATCGTGTCTGGATGCAGAGCGACCGCAACCCCCAGGTGCTGCGCAGCCTGCAGACATTATTTGGCAATGGCAGGCTGGCCAACTCCGGTTACCTGAGCATACTCCCGGTCGATCAGGGAATTGAGCACAGTGCCGGAGCATCATTTGCCGCCAACCCGATCTATTTCGACCCCGAAAATATCATCAAACTGGGTATAGAAGGTGGATGTAATGCCGTTGCTACCACTTTCGGTGCACTCGGAACCGTAAGCCGTAAATACGCACATAAGATCCCTTTCATCGTAAAGATCAACCACAACGAATTTCTGAGCTATCCCAATAAATTCGACCAGATCATGTTCGCCTCCATCAAGGCCAGCTGGGATCTGGGTGCTGTGGCCGTAGGAGCGACCATCTACTTCGGATCTGATGAAAGCACCCGCCAGCTTCAGGAAGTGGCACGTGCTTTTGAATACGCCCACGAACTGGGTATGGCTACTATTCTGTGGTGTTACCTCCGTAACCCGGGATTCAAGAAAGATGGTGTTGACTATCATGTGAGTGCCGACCTGACCGGACAGGCTAACCACCTCGGTGTGACCATTGAAGCAGATATCATCAAGCAGAAACTGCCGGAGAACAACGGCGGTTACCTGGCACTGAACACCAAGGAATCTGCTTACGGCAAGAATGATAAGCGCATCTATACTGAGCTGACCACAGACCATCCCATTGACCTGTGCCGCTACCAGGTGGCCAATTGTTATATGGGCAGGGCAGGTCTCATCAACTCCGGAGGTGCATCTTCCGGTGCCAGTGACCTGGCTGAGGCAGTAGCTACCGCAGTGGTGAACAAGCGTGCAGGCGGTATGGGTCTCATAAGTGGTCGGAAGGCCTTCCAGCGCCCCATGAAAGAGGGTGTAGGCATTCTGAACGCCATCCAGGACGTATATCTCAGCAACGAAGTCACCATCGCCTGATATTCGGTTGAATCATTACATTTGTCCGGCAGCCACGGATGATCTCCGCCGCTGCCTGTCCTTAAACACTGCAACGTGAGTTGGTTCAAGAGAATGCGGGAAGGTATCCAAACCTCCACCCGAGAGAAAAAGGATACACCGGAAGGGGTTTGGTTCAAATGCCCTGACTGTAAAAAGACCACTACCACCACAGATTATGAAGACCATCTATGGTGCTGCCCGAATTGTGGGTACCACGGAAGGGTAGGTTCTCATGAATATTTTCAGATCCTGTTTGATGAAGAACCCAAACTGCTGTTCGAAGAGATCATTTCCACCGATGCACTGGGTTTTGTGGATCTCAAACCCTACTCCAAACGCCTTGACGAAGCCCGGAAGAAATCGGGCTATTCTGATGCCATCAGTGTAGGTCACGGAACCATTGAAGGACAGGGAGTGGTGATAGCCTGTATGAATTTTCCTTTCATCGGGGGGTCTATGGGAACCGTGGTAGGAGAGCGGATCAGCAGGGGTATTGACTATAGCATTTCTCACAAATTGCCATTTATCATCATCTCCAAATCTGGTGGAGCCCGCATGATGGAATCCGGATTCTCGCTGATGCAGATGGCCAAGACCAGCGCCAAACTGACCCAGCTGGCCAGGCACGGGTTACCTTATATCTCCTTTATGACAGACCCCACTACAGGCGGGGTGACCGCCAGTTATGCCATGCTGGGCGACATCAATATGGCTGAACCAAAGGCACTTATAGGCTTTGCCGGCCCCAGAGTAGTAAAGGAAACCATTAAAAAAGACCTCCCTGAGGGCTTCCAGCAGGCTGAATTCGTGCTGGAGACCGGCTTCCTGGACCTGATCGTAGAACGCAAAGACCTGCGCAGCGAAATGGCCCGGCTGCTGGCTTACATGATGCCGGATACCGGTAAATAATTCTCTGCTCTCAGGGCTTGCCTATTTGCATTTTCGGCAAATGATGGTATCTTTGCATGCCTTAAAATGTACGTATTCCAATGCCAGTAACTGCAGAAAGAAAGAAAGAGATCGTAAAGGAGTTTGGCGGCTCTGAAAAGAACACCGGTTCTGTTGAATCGCAGATCGCCATATTTACAGAGCGTATCAATATGCTCACCTCTCACCTCCAGGCCAACAAGAAAGATCATGCCACCAAGCGCAGCTTGCTGATGCTGGTAGGTAAGCGTCGTCGTTTCCTGAATTATCTGATGAAGAAGGATATCGAAGGATATCGGGCGCTCATCGCCAGGCTGAACATCAGACGATAATCTATACCTTATTGCAAAGGGCTATGTGGTGGAAGTAGTATCTGCATAGCCCTTTTTCTTTTTATACAATACCTAACAATGAATCCGATTCAAAAAACATTTGATTTTGGCGACGGCAGAACCATGATGCTGGAAACCGGAAAGCTCGCCAAACAAGCCGATGGTTCCGTAGTGATTCGCATGGGTGATACCATGCTGCTGGCAACTGTAGTTTCTGCCAAAGAAGCCAAGGAAGGCATTGATTTTATGCCACTTACAGTTGAGTACCGTGAAATGTACGCTGCTGCCGGCCGTTTTCCCGGTGGCTTCCTGAAAAGAGAGGCCCGACCTTCAGAGTATGAGATCCTGATCAGCCGCCTTATAGACCGGGCTTTGCGTCCGCTGTTTCCTGAAGACTATCATGCTGATACCCAGGTGATCGTTAACCTGATTTCTCTGGATAAAGAAATTCTGCCTGATGCACTGGCAGGTTTTGCTGCATCTGCTGCACTTGCCTGCAGTGACATTCCATTCGGAGGTCCTGTCAGTGAAGTTCGCGTGGGTCGCATCAATGGCGAATATGTGATCAACCCCACCCGTTCTGCCATGGAGCAAAGCGATATGGACATGATCATTGCCGGTACGGTTGATAATATCATGATGGTGGAAGGTGAGATGAAGGAAGTGAGCGAAAAAGATATGCTCGGCGCCATCAAGTTTGGTCATGAAACCATCCGCAGGCAATGTGAACTGCTGCTCAGTTTGCAGTCAGAACTGGGTAAGGACACCAAACGTACCTACAGCCACGAAGTACATGATGAAGCGCTACGCGATACCATCATGAGCAACCTTCGTGAGAAAGTAAAGGCTGTGGCTTACGGCGGAACAGCCAAACAGGAAAGATCAGATGCCTTCAAAGCCATCATCACAGAGTACATTGAAACGATGTCTGAAGAAGAGCGTGCTGAGAAGGAAGGTCTGGCCAAACGTTATTACCACGACCTGGAATGGGAAGTCATGCGTGAAATGATCCTGGCTGACCACAAGCGTCTGGATGGTCGTGCACTGGATCAGATCCGCCCGATCTGGACCGAAGTGGACTACCTTCCTTCCGTTCACGGATCGGCAGTATTCACCCGTGGTGAAACACAGTCACTCACTTCCGTTACCCTCGGTACCAAGCTGGATTCACAGCTGATCGATGGTGTGGTCTTCGAAGGTGAAAGCAAATTTCTGCTCCACTATAACTTCCCTCCCTATTCAACTGGTGAGGCCCGTCCACTAAGAGGAACTGGTCGCAGGGAGATCGGCCATGGTAACCTGGCGCTCCGTGCATTGAAGAATATGCTGCCCGAAGAGAATCCTTATACCATTCGTGTAGTATCAGAGATCCTGGAATCCAACGGGTCTTCTTCCATGGCCACTGTTTGTGCCGGAAGTATGGCGCTGATGGATGCCGGTGTGCAGATGAAGAAGCCTGTTGCAGGTATCGCTATGGGTCTGATCTCTGATCCGGGCATGACCCGCTATGCTGTATTGTCTGACATCCTGGGCGATGAAGACCACCTGGGTGATATGGACTTCAAAGTGACCGGTACTGCCGATGGTATCACCGCTACCCAGATGGACATCAAAGTAGATGGGCTGAACTATGAAGTGCTGGAAAAAGCTCTGGACCAGGCGAGAAACGGAAGGCTGCACATCCTGGGCGAGATGGCCAAGACCATCACTGCACCGAGGGAAGATTACAAGCCTATGGTACCGCGAATTGAGAAGATGACCATACCGAGAGAGTTCATCGGAGCAGTGATCGGACCTGGAGGTAAGATCATCCAGGAGATGCAGCGTGAAACCAACACGACCATCAACATCGAAGAAGTAGGTGAATTCGGGATCATTGATATCGCCTCTCCTGACAAGGCCAGCATTGAGGCAGCCAAGGCTCGCATCAGAGGTATAACTGCCATGCCGGAAGTAGGTGAAGAGTATGAAGGCACCGTCAAGAAGATAGTTGACTTCGGGGCATTCGTAGAATTCCTGCCAGGAAAGGAAGGCCTGCTTCACATCTCTGAGATCAGCTGGACCCGCCTTCCCAGTATGGAGGGTGTGCTGAAAGAAGGTGAAAAAGTGAAAGTAAAATTGCTGGAGGTAGATAAGAAGACCGGAAAGTTCAGACTGTCGCGTAAAGTGCTGATGGAACGTCCGCAGGCTCCTGCCAAGAACGAAGAGTAAACTTCGTGTGAAGTTTCTGAACCTTTTGAAAGGGCTGCAACAAAATAGCAGCCCTTTCGTATCTTTAGTAAAAGCCAGCCTCTCTGATGCGCCAACTGAAGATCACTGCCTCCATTACATCCCGTGACTCGGATTCTTTGGAGAAGTATCTCAGCGAAATTTCAAGGATAGATCTTATCTCACCTGAAGAAGAGGCTGCGCTGGCCAGGCAGATCCGGGAAGGAAGTGATGAGGCGCTGGAAAAACTGACCAAAGCCAATCTTCGTTTTGTTGTATCTGTAGCCAAGCAGTATCAGGGTCAGGGTTTGTCTCTTTCTGATCTCATCAATGAAGGAAATGTTGGACTGATCAAAGCTGCTAAGAGATTTGACGAGACCAAAGGCTTCAAGTTCATTTCCTATGCCGTTTGGTGGATCAGGCAAAGCATCATGCTGGCTATTGTAGAACAGGCCAGGCTGGTGCGTATGCCGCTGAATAAAGTAGGCAGCTATTCCAGGTTGAACAGATTATCGCAGCAACTGGAACAGGAATATGAAAGAGAGCCAACTCTGGAAGAACTGGCAGAGATCATGCACATGAAAGAAGATGAGGTGAAGGATATAACCCGTGGTCACCATCGTCATGTTTCTGTGGATGCGCCGTTGGGTGATTCTGAAGAAGGTAGTATGCTGGACACCATGAGCGATACAGACGATCGTTCCAGCCCTGATAAAGATCTGGTATCAGATTCACTCAAAAAAGAGATCGAAGAGGTTCTGAATGTGCTCAACTATCGTGAAAGAGAGATCATTGCAGCATACTTTGGTATCAATGGTACACCACAAATGAACCTGGAAGAGATTGCAGAAAGCCTGGACCTGACCAAAGAGAGGGTTCGTCAGATCAAAGAAAGAGCCATCCGGCGTTTACGAAAGACCACTACCAGCACAGAGCTGAAATCTTACCTCTGATCACCTGATACCGAACGCCTTGCGGATCTTCGGTACATAGTCTGAACGTTCCCAGGGAAAGAGTACCACTTCCATGGTCTTCACCTTTTCCACGCCATTCTCCACCTTGCGGAAGGTCTTCTTCACTTTCTTGGAGGAACGTCCCATATGTCCGTAGGCTGCCGTCTCCGAATAAATAGGTGTACGCAGTTTGAAGCGCTGTTCGATGGCATATGGTGTCATATCAAACAGACCGGCTACCACTTCACTGATGGCACTGTCGTGCATATCAACCTTCGCTGTTCCGTAAGTATTCACGTGCAGGCTGACAGGCTGTGCAACACCAATGGCATATGCTACCTGCACCAGTACCTCATCACAAACCCCTGCTTCTACCATATTCCGGGCAATATGTCTGGCTGCATATGCGGCGGAACGATCTACCTTGCTGGGATCTTTTCCGCTGAAAGCACCACCACCATGAGCACCTTTTCCACCATAGGTATCTACAATGATCTTTCTACCTGTAAGCCCTGTATCACCATGTGGTCCACCGATCACAAATACACCGGTAGGGTTCACGTGGAGAATGTATTTGCTGTTGAACAGTTTCTTTACAGAAGCAGACAATCCCTTCATGGTTCTGGGTATGAGGTATTTCTCTACATCAGCATAGATCTGAGCCAGCATCTTTTTCTCTGCGGCTTTTCTGGCAGCTTCTGACTGGTTTGCAGGTTTGATGAAATCATCGTGTTGTGTAGAGATGACTATGGTGTGTACCCGCATGGCCTTGTGGTCATCGCTGTACTCAATGGTCACCTGGCTCTTGGCGTCGGGTCTCAGGTAGGTCATGACCTTTCCTTCCCGTCTGATCTGACTGAGCTCCCACAACAACCGGTGCGAGAGGTCCAGTGCCAGAGGCATGCGATCCTGTGTCTCGTTGCAGGCATAGCCGAACATCATGCCCTGATCGCCGGCGCCCTGGAGTTTCCGGTCTTCCTTGTCAACGCCCTGGTTGATATTCGGGCTTTGTTCGTGAATGGCTGATACGATGCCGCATGAATTGGCCTCGAACATGTATTCACTTTTTGTATATCCGATATCGCGGATCACCTGTCGGGCGATCTCCTGCACGTCGAGGTAGGTCTTGCTTTTGACCTCGCCGGCCAGCACCACTTGTCCGGTGGTGACCAGCGTTTCACAGGCTACTTTTGACTGGGGATCCCAGGCGAGAAAATTATCAACTAAGGCGTCTGAGATCTGGTCGGCCACTTTATCGGGATGTCCCTCAGACACACTTTCGGATGTGAACAGGTAAGGCATGCGTGAAAAGATTGTAAAATGATGTGCAAATATAGGGATTCAGACAGGCATCTTTAACGGTTCTGCACCATCAATACACATGCTGTTGCAGAACGCCCGTCGCTCCATTCCAACAGGTAGCTTCCGTTGAGCAATTCGGTAGTGCTGATGAAGCCGTTTGCCGGCACGAGGGTCCAGTTACAGACAACCTTCCCCTCCATATCAGAAATTCTGTACCTGGAACCTGGTACAGGGGTGCCCATGATCCTGGTATGGTTTGCAGCAGGATTGGGGCTGATACTCAGTTGCACTTCATCTGATGATCCGCTCAGCGCAACCGGAAGTTCGCAGGACATGGCTATAGGTTCTTCATACCAGTCGTCGGGTCCTGAATTCATCAATATACTCATAACCGGACCGTTGAATGCATTGCCATTGGTCAGAATGATGTATCCACGCTGTGTGGCAGGATCGAAGAACATATCTGTAACCACGCCGGCATCACCACCGTTGTGCCCCCACATGGTGGCACCATTGTAACTCCAGGTGTACCAGATCAGGCCCTGTTCATCATCAATGAGTGGGTCTTGTATCGTGCGCATGCTGTCTATGGTTGCTGATTCCAATAGGGTATTGCCTTCAAAGCTTCCTCCGGTCATATTAGTGAACAGGAATTTGGCCAGTGAGCGTGCGGTGGTGCGCAGTTGCCCGTCAGGATAATCAGGGTAGCCATAGAGCCCTTCATCTGTGTAAAACCCGGCAAAGTAGGAGTAAGGGTGAGCTATCAGAGATTCATCCAGCTCAGAAAGAAACCAGGCTGTATGTTCCATACACAGGAGGTCAAAAATATGCTCGTTGCAAAAGGTGTTAAATGCTGTGCCGGTTATTGCTTCTACCAAAGAGCCACACAGTGCAGCACCGATATTGCTGTAGTGGTATCCACTGCCGGGAGCTGCAGCATAGAAATTGGCAGTGGCAGAATAATACTCGCCGCCAGGTGTAAAATAGGCATTCATGAAATCTTCAAGAGCAATGGGTGAATCTCCGTTAACGTACAGTGGATCCATGACATCCCAGTTGTCTTTGATGGACGATGTGTGGGTGAGCAGTTGCCTGATGGTGATCTCTGTTTCCGGATGATCCGGATGCATCACATCAAAGGTCAGGTAGTCATTCACAGGATCATCCAGTTCAAACAAACCGTCTTCCCACAATTGCATCAAGGCTGTTGCTGTAACTGTTTTGGATATGGATGCCAGCATGAAGATGGTACTGTCGGTCACAGGAATATCAGCCTGTCTGTTGGCCAGTCCGTAGTACCCTTCCCATTCAATACCATCGTTTGAAATGATCACCGCTGCCAGGCCACTCACATGTTTGTTATCCATGTGTTCCAGAATGGATTCGTCTATGGTTGACTGGGCAACGGCTGCCAGTGAAAGTAACAGAACAGGAACAGATATCAGTTTTTTCATATCAATTCATTGGGCGCAAACGACGTCTTGATTTATTAAAGATATTATGTTCCTTGTGGATTCCTTTTCTTTTTTCCTTTTGTTCTTCTTCCGGAAGCTGAATGAAGGTATAGCAGGCTTCACTGCAGCACCCGCCATATTTTTCTGCGCAGGCAGGACACTGGATGAAGAGCAGATGACAGGCACTGTTGATGCAGTTGGTATGGGTATCGCAGGGGTTGCCGCACTGGTGACAAACCGCTATCACATCATCACTGATGCGTTCGCCCAGGCGATCGTCAAATACAAAGTTCTTGCCTATGAAAACATTATCCAGTTGTTCTTCCTGTACCTGATGTGCATAGTTGATGATACCTCCTTCCAGGTGATACACATGTTGAAAGCCATGGTGCAGCATATAGGCACTGGCTTTTTCGCACCGGATCCCTCCTGTGCAGTACATGATGATATTCCTGTCTTTGTATTCCTGCAGCATGTCAACCGCCATGGGTAGTTGTTCACGGAAGGTATCGGATGGTACCTCTATCGCCCGGCGGAAATGGCCCACTTCATATTCATAGTGGTTGCGCATATCTACTATGATGGTATCAGGGTCTGTTGCAAGGTGGTTAAAAGCATCCGCTCGCACATATTTGCCCTTGTTCTCCATACTGAAGGTGGGGTCTTCAATACCATCTGCCACGATCTTTTCTCTGACCTTGATCTTCAGCAGCCAGAAGGACTTTCCGTCATCATCTACCGCAACGTTGAGGCGCAGATCCTCCAGGCCATTGATGGTATTCAGGTAGCTGCGCAGTTCTTCCAGGCGGTGGGATGGTACACTGATCTGGGCGTTGATGCCTTCTTCGGCTACATAGATCCTGCCGAATACCTGCATAGCATCCAGGTCAGCGAACAGCGTATCGCGAAATGTTTGCGGGTCGTGAACAGGAAAGTAACGGTAAAAGGAAATGGTGGTGCGGTGGAAATTTTCCGCCATCAGGCGCTCCTTGAGCTCCCGGTGTGAGATCCGGTTGTGTAAATAGGCCATACTGTTGAATTCAGCGATCGCTTGCCTTGCGATTAAAATTCTTACATAAAGGTAGCAGTTTTCAAAATCCTTCGCTTAACGGTATCTTTATTTTGTCTTAACACGGCATACTCATGCGACACACACTTCTCCTGCTCCTGCTGGGGGCAATGGTCTGCACACCTATGCAGGCACAGATCGTGATCAACGAAGCGTCTAACCGGAATGCATCACAGACAGCCGATGAAGATGGAGATTTCGGCGACTGGCTCGAATTATATAATGCCGGCGTGGGTAGTGTCAATCTCGAAGACTTTGGTTTGAGCGATGACCCGTCTGATCCCTTGATGTGGACCTTACCCGACATAACCCTGGATCCGGGGGCATTTCTGCTTATCTATGCCAGCGGCAAGGATAGAAAACCTGACGGCGGAATCGATCATTGGGAGGGTGTGGTCACCTCATCCACCTCCTGGAAATATCGTGTTCCGAATGCATTGACACCGACAGACTGGAGAGAGATCGGGTTTGATGCAGCCTCCTGGTCTTCAGGCCTTTCGAGCATCGGCTATGGAGACGGAGATGACGCCACCACGGTTCCTGCCGGTACCGTGTCTGTCTTCATGCGCTATGAATTTACCATTACTGACACTTCACGGGTGGCAGATGCTTTCTTCCATATGGACTGGGATGATGGCTTTGTGGCTTATCTGAATGGTACACAAATAGCACAGTTCGGGTTTCCGGGAGGAACACCTGACTATAACGATTTTTCAGGAAGCGACCATGAAGCAGTGATGTATGGCGGCGGGCTACCGGATGCCTGGGCACTGGATGAAGCCTGGCTGAAGACCATGCTTGTGGAAGGGGAAAATGTATTGGCAGTAGAGGTGCACAATATCAATTCGGGTAGCAGTGACCTGACCTCACGACCTTTTCTGACCGTCGGGTTCAAAGATGCAGACTGGACCTTTGATGTACCGGAGATCTGGTTCACGGAAGGAAGCTTTGCCAATAACCTGCATACCAATTTCAAACTGGATGGAGATGGCGAGGTAGTATTTCTGTCATACCCCGATGGCAGCCCGGCTGATTCTCTGTCTGTACCGGCCATGTTCTATGACCAATCTTTCGGGTGCAGCACTGACGGGGCTGCTACACATGGAATATTTATTGATGCAACACCCGGATACACCAACAACGGATCTTCCGTTTATACCGGTTATACTCCGGAGCCTGCTTTTTCACTTGAAGCCGGCTTTTATACCGGTACACAATCTACTGAGATCACCTGCCCGGTTCCGGGAATGAGTATCAGATATACGCTGGATGGTCAGACACCCACACCATCTGATCTGCTGTATTCCGGCCCGGTAGAAATGGATGAGACCACAACTGTTCGTGCTGCATGTTTCAGCACAGACCCGGGCCTGCTTCCGGGACGGGTGGCCACTCACACCTATTTCATTGATGAAGAAACAGAGCTCGCTGTCATTTCCATCACAACAGATGATGTCAACCTGTATGGCGGACAAGGTATCTATGACAACTGGTGGACTGACTGGAAGAAGCCCTGTTTCCTGGAGTATTTTAATGAAGAACATGAAGCTGTTGTTGGGCAATACAGCGGTATCAAGCTGGAAGGTGGTGCCGGTGGCAGTCGTTCTCTGCCACAAAAAAGTTTCCGTCTCGAGCCGGGTAGTGGTGCCTATGGCGATGGGGTCATCAACTACCCGCTGATACCCCGCGTTCCTGCCAGCGATACCTATGATCGGTTCTACCTGCGCAACGGCAGTAATATGTGGAACGTGCTCCCTTACAAGGATGCCTGTATGACCCGATGTACCCAGGGAAGCCACACCGAATTCATGCAATACACCCCGGTGGAAGTATGGCTGAACGGTGAATACTGGGGGCTTTATGAACTACGGGAGAAACTGGATGCAGGTCATTTTCAGTACACCCATTTGATAGAACCCGAGAACCTGGATCTTCTGAGTATGAGCTATTGGTACAGCCTGATATTACGAACACTGGAAGGCTCTGCAGATGAATGGATGGAGATGGTGGATTATCTCTACTATTATCCTACACCAACCGACGATGATTTCTGGGAGGTTGCAGATAGTCTTCTCAATCTTGTTGATTTCACTGACTATATGATCGCAGAGACCTGGATGGGAAACCTGGACTGGCCCTGGAACAACATCAAGATCTACCGCGACCGTGGGGGAGACAATCAATGGAAGTATGGGGTCATCGATCTGGAATGGGGCTTGGGTTACGGTTGGAGTGACGAATCAACAGATATGATAGCAAATATATTGTATAATTATAACTATTATACATCGCCATTTCTGTCTCTGATCCAGAATGAACGCTACAGAAATTATTTTATCAACCGTTATGCAGATCTGATGAATACCATCTATCTGCCGGAGCGTACACTCGCTGTAGAAGACAGCATCTATGATGTAGTAGTGACAGCTATGCCCAGGCAATTGCAAAGGTGGGGTGATGGCAGTCCGTTGTGGTCGCAGATGGCAACTTTTGAAGATTATCGCGGTGCACTGCTGGACGACTTTGAAGTACGAAGCCTGTATGTTCGCAACCATATCTGGAACAATTTTGACCTGGATGGCAAGGTGGATATTGAGATCCATATTGAACCGCCCGGAGCGGGAAGGGTACACCTCAATACCATTGACATTTATGACCCAGCCTGGGAAGGTGTGTACTTTGATGGTGTGCCTGTTACCATGACCGCGATACCTTTTACCGGATACAGTTTTGATCACTGGGGCGACAGTCCTTATATAGACGATGAATCATTGCCTTCCTTTACGGTCAATTTTGATGACGATGGCATTGTAACCGCTTATTTCAATGGTTCTCCGCAGCCGGAAACCATAGTAGTGAGCGAAGTGAACTATCATTCAGAAGAAACAGTAGATGCGGGCGACTGGTTTGAATTGTGGAATCACGGCGACCATCCCATATATCTCGACAACTGGATGGTGCGTGATGATGAACCATTGCATGCCTTTTACTTTCCGTATCATACTACATTGATGCCCGGCGAAAGGTTGGTGGTCAGTGCAGACCCTGCTCAGTTTCAGCTGATGCATCCGGATGTTGCAGTTTTTGGTCCATGCGGGTTTCAGCTGTCAAATGATGGTGATATGATCCAGCTGTTCAACGACAGGGGAGATGAAGTATTTGTTATGACTTTCAGCGACAACCTGCCCTGGCCTGTTGGCGCAGATGGTGAAGGCCGCACCCTGGAACTCAGAACTGCAGATGCAGACCCCAACCTTCCTGCATCCTGGTTTGACGGATGTATTGGTGGTTCGCCGGGTGCTGCCTATGAACCATGCGGAGACCCGATTGTGTACAGTGAAGTGAATTACCATCCTGCTGATGATCATGACAGCGATGACTGGGTGGAACTGCGCAATGTATCTGAAGAATCTGTAGATCTGAGCGGATGGACCTTTTTGACCGGTCGTATCAGTATGCTAGAGGCGTTCACCATTCCAAACGGTACCATACTGGAACCGGGCGATCATTATTTGCTGACGCAGACAGACTGGAAATTTGAAGGACTATATTTGGATGTAACAGCAGACGATGGTTCGTTCTTCTTTGATCTGGACGGAGGCAATGAATGGTTGCGCATGTATGACAACAGCGGGGTATTGCAAATGTCCCTGCACTACTTTGATGAATCACCCTGGCCACTGGAAGCCGACGGACTTGGATACACACTGGAGCTGATAGATTCTACAGGTGTGGTGAATGATGCAGCTAACTGGACCACCGGTTGTTTATATGGTTCTCCGGGCACATGGATGAGTTTACCCTGCCCGGAATCTGTTGCCATTGATGATCCTGTGGCTGCCGGTTTTCACGTCTATCCTAATCCGGCGCATGATCTGGTATGGATAGTGCTACCTTATGCAGCCCACTGGCAGTGCACACTGACAGACCTTCAGGGGCGCATCATTGGTGTTGCGAAACTGTCCGGACAGAATGGCAACTGGCAATTACCCGAACTCAATCCCGGCACCTACACATTGACCATTGCCAATGACGGTGAAGCATTTACCAGACTCCTGCTGATACAATAGCTCAGATCGAAAAGGTCTTGACAAACTTCAGAACCACTGCCTGATTATTTAGAACGGGCATTCTCGGATCCAGTCTGTTCCGGTCGCTGTTCAGGCCTTCGTTGACCACCAGATAAAGATCAGTGCCTTCCTGAGGGTTATACCTGAAGCGGAAGTTTGCACTGGTCAGATCACTCAGGTCTTCATATTGAATGTAAGCCTTGAGTGAAATGCGGGTAGAGAAATTATAGTTCAGACTCAGCCGGTACAGGTTGCTGGTGTAAACAGTATTACTGTCAGTTAGCAGGTACTGGTTGAAACCTATGTTGTTGAATTCGTAGTTGACCGACCCGTTGAAGTGCGTATTAAAGTAATACTGAGCGTAGGCACTTGCATAAATTCTTTTACCGCCGTAAAAATCGCCGTAAGTACTTTCAAAGGAAACATTATAGGTTGACTGAGTAGGCAGCGTAACACCTATATAGGTATTGTACATGGTATAGGTACCGGCAGCAATGGCATTACTTTCGTTGAGTTGCCAGTCAAAGAACAGGCTATCCTGTTTTCTTTCAAGGGGCATCCATTCCAGCCACGCTCCGTTTTCAAATACCAGTCCGGCCCGGGCACTATTGGAAAGTGTTTCCACGTTGCCGGAAGCGGTTCGCCATCTGAAACTGTTGTCGGTAGCAATATAAAAGTATTGTAGCTTTTCATTGTCGGCCAGCTGCCATTGGTATTGTATGCCATCATCTGTTCTTCCATAGCCGGTATCATCCAGATAGCCCATGACCATTTGTACGTCATCACCAATGAGGTCTGCAGTTGAATAGAAAGTGAATCCCTGGCTGGCAGATTTGAATGTGCCTATATGCATATATGTTTGTTTCAGCATATCAGTTAACTCAAACTCTGCCATGCTGGTTGCAAATCCACCTTCCACAGCAAACTGTTGTGATACCCGTTTGACGAAATCAGCACCGAACACCTGAAAGGAGGGTCCGCCTCCGTCGGTATCATATCGGTTGGTGAGGATGCCACCCACAAAACTTCCCAGTGAGTCGATGTCTTTTCTCACTCTGGCTACCGTGAAGTTGTGGGGATGGATGGTGTCATCTGCCATCACTCCTGTGGTCTGCATATTCAGGGCTCCAACAAGCCAGCCGTTGCTTTTACCTGTTACTCTTGCCCCACCCAGAATGGGAACGATGGTACCGGCTTCATTGCCTATCCTTCGGGTGATGAAGACTTCGTTTCCTGAGGGAAAACCAAAACTGAGTGCATTGGCTGATTCCAGGAAGAAATTTCTCTTCTCCGGCAGGTTCACTTCATATTTAGTGAGGTTGATGATGCGGTCATCTACTTCTGCCTGGGCAAAATCAGTGTTCAGTGTGAGATCGAGGGTGAAATTCCTGGTCACACCGTATTTGACATCAAGGCCTATGTTGCTGACTATTTTATCTAAAGTTTCATTATCTGAAAAATGCTTTCTGTTCAGAAAGACACCCTGGTGTTGCCAGGAGGTATCTGTCATGTCGAGATAGGTGAAGTCATCGAAGTTGGCAATGGCATATGGTGCTGCATAAAAGGGGTTCTTGCCTTTCAGCTCAGTGAATTTTATGGGCATTGCAAATGATACGTTATTCCATATGGAACCCGTTGCAGGGTTACAGGGAGGCCAGGCTACAAGTTCATTTTTACGTTTGATCAGTCTGGCTATCCGTATGCCCATGACCACCTCCTTACCCGGTTCAAATCGCAGCGATGAGAAAGGTATCCTGTATTCGGTATGATAGCCTTTATCATGGATGGTGGTGCGGGCATCCCAGAAGGTATTGAAGGAGCTGTTCATGCCATCACCATCACGGGTGATCTGTGCGTCCCACCTGGCATTGAGAGTATTGGTTACGAAAGACATGCCGGTAAGCTTGTCGTGGTAGGTATCTATGGTCACACCTGTACCATCATCATTACCCAGCGGAAAATCTCTTTGCAGTTCTGTCCGGATCAGTTTGTCCGGTTCACGGTCAAATGCAAATACTGAAATGTACAGGTAATCATCATCATACATGATGCGCACTTCTGTACGCTCGGTGGCATCGAGACCCGGGTCCGGACTTTCCTGCATGAATTCGCTCACTACAGGTGTTTTTTGCCAGTCCGGCTCTGCCATCAGGCCATCCAGTTCTACCGGTTCGCTGGTTCGCAACGGAATATAGAATTGTTGTGCCGAGATGGTGCTGGTTGCCAGCAAACATGCGAGCAGCACGGCCGGGTAGTGGGTTTTCATTCATTAAATCTAATCGGAATTTTCAAGAAAACGAACTGGCATTCACAGCAGCTTCTTTTCGATATACCGGCTGTTCATAAGACTCAAAAGTCCCATATAGTTGACCTGAAAGGCAATATGATTGCCTGTGTTCAGATTGGTGTCATTGTTCCCGACATCTACCACCAGCATATCAGAACTGGCACCTTCAACAGAAAGATCCTGTAACACGGGTTTCAGATTGTCATAGTGAATGTCCAGCAGTCCGGTATCGATCAGTGCTCTGTTCCTCGTTCTTCCTCGTTCAAACTGATCTGCATCAGGTGTAACGCCAGCAGCGTTGACACCAGTCGGCTGGTCAAGCCCTTCAGGTTTTTCCATGATCTCCACGATCTCTGCATATAACCTGAAAACATCCTGGCGCATTCCCGGCAACGGTTCTCCTGTGATCAGGTTATTTCCAAAGTACAGGGTCTCACCCATCCTGAAATGATTCATACCTGTTGGCACAAGTCCTTGCTCCAGCAGTGGGAATACTACTGAGGTGCCCGCTGTTACCCATTCTATTTTTTGGTGAAATGTAGCTTCGATCAGTTCCTTATATAGGCTCAACTGGATGAGTTTATCATAGCTTGGCATCACTCCATTCAGACAGTTCAGGTTGGTGCCCAGTCCGATCACTTCAATGTTTGAAAGTTCAAATACATTGGCGTAAAAGTCTAAGATATCATCACGCATGACCCCTTCCCGAAGGTCACCCATTTCGATCATAATGATGATCTGATGAATTTTATCCTGTCTGATGGCTTCTTCATTGATCAGCCTGATGGTAGAGAGTTGTGTGTTGAAACTGACATCGGCTACTTCAAGCAGTTTTGGAATGATGCGTTTCGGTGGAGGTTTGATATAGACCGTACGGGTTTCAGGTTGCAGTTTCCTGATGGCCTTCAGGTTACTTAATCTGGAATCAAACACAGTTCCAGTGTGTAATTTCAATACTTCTTCCAGATAGGTCTTATGCCCGCAAAGTACCTTGGTCACGACACCCCAGTGTTTCTGGTTCTTGTGAAAATGGTCAGCCAGGAACTGATAGTTGTGTGCAAGTGCCTCCCGGTTTAGCTCAAGATATGCCATACGCCTGTTTTCCGAATTTTTGAATGGAAAGGAACAGCATGGATGAGGCCAGTATGCCGGGAATGACCGGGTCTAGTTGCCATGGAATCGGCACACCGGGAGCGGCACCTGCGGTAGTAACCACTCCTCCTGTTATCATACCCCAGAGGGCAGCTTTAGGATTAGGCTTACTGAATACCAGCAAGCCGATCACTGGTATGAACAACCCACCCACCATAAAGGCATACGAATAAAGCATCAGATCGAGTACACTTGTCATTTGGAGGGCCAGCACTATGGCGATCATTCCTGTCAGCCCGGTCAGCAGTTGGCCAAACCCTAATGAATTAAATGGCTTGCGGTCAGGTAGCAGATCATGTATCATATTTCCTGATGCTGCCACCAAACAGGAATCTGCCGTGGAGAGTATCGCTGAAAAATAGGCAGACAGCAGTAGTCCCATTCCACCAACAGGTAAGATGGTGCGCAGAAATACCGGCAATCCCATTTCAGCATCCAGCTGGCTATGGTCAGGGCCTATCACACCGGCAAGCAGGCCCTGTTCTGCTGCGATCTTGCTGAACAGCCCAAGCGTGACTCCAAGAAAGGCCATGACCGGATATTCAAAAATTCCGGCAATGAACCAGGCTTTCTTAGCTGACCGCACATCAGGAAGTGCATAAATGCGCTGATACAAGGTCATTCCTATGAACCAGATCGGAATGATGGTCACGCCCCAGTTGATGAGGTCGATCACTCCAATGTTATTCAGCTGAAGAAAGTGTGCCGGTACAGAAGCTTGTATGCCTTCCCATCCACCAATAGCATGGTACCCCAGCGGCACACCAACAAAGAGCAGTCCACCCAGCAAAATGATCCATTGCACAGTGTCTGTGTAGATCACAGCCTTTAAACCTCCCAAAGCGGTATAGACCACGGCAATGCCACCCATGATCAGCAGGGCAGAAGATAATTCCAGTTCAGTAAATACACCTGAGGCCAGTTTGGCTCCTGCCAGCAATTGAGAAGAAGTAAAACCAAGATATCCGATGGCACTGATCAGCCCCGCCAGGAAAGCGACCTGTTTGTTATAACCGTGTTTCAGCCATTGCGGAAAACTAAGCAGGTGATTCATGGCACCGGTTCGATGTACCACCGGGATCAGAAAGACTGCACTCATCCATGCACCCAATAATCCGGTGAACAGGATCCAGGAACCTGACAGACCGATCATATATCCCAGCCCACCCAAACCGATGCTGAAACCTCCGCCTACATCGGTTGCTACCACACTGAGCCCTACATGCCAGCTTTTCATGTTTCTACCGCCGGCGAAGTAGTCGTCATGACCTTTGTTACGGCGATGAAAATACCACCCGATAGCCAGCATCAGCAGCATGTATGCAATAAAAATACCCAGGTCAACAGGATGCATGAATTCCTATTTGTGCAGACGCATTTCCAGATATTTATTTCCAAAACCTAAGCGCTCATACAGGCGTCTGGCTGGGTTATCAGGTTCTACATGAAGCGCAATGTCGCCTTCGGTCCTTTCGATCACTTTTCGCATCAGCAGTTCACCGATCCCTTCCCTGCGATGAGCGCTGTGGGTGGCAATATACACCAGTATATTCTCCGGTATATATCCTGACATTCCGGTCTTGTTGACTACCACTACGCCAACAGTTTCAGATTGTTTGATGCCCACAAATATCAGCCCGCCAAATGAGGGTGTTTCCTTGAGGGCATAATCCAGACAAGTCATGATGTCTTCACGGCGATCGCCGTATTTGCCCAGATGCTGAAACAGAAAATCTGCTATTGATTCCTTTTGCTGAACGCTGGGTGTACGAAATGCACTGTACACCTCGATTTGAAGGTCGTCAGACATGAAACAGGATTTTTTGGCAAAGAATATTGCCGGTGAGATAGTGAGACAAAGATAGTTCAACCGGAATGTAATATTGAATAAAAATTACAGATATTATACTGCTAAATATATAAATATCATTTTCATGTTTGCACATAACCGTCCAATGCCTGTTCCTTCGATCCTGATATTTTTCAAATTTGGATTTGTAAGTCTCAGAACCTCTTGGTAAGTTAGGAGGGAAAACCACCTCCTATGAATCGGATCTTACCCCTGTTGCTGCTGACACTGGCAGCAACTTCCCTGATGGCACAAGGTACCATTGTCGGGAAATCCTCTTATGATGTGCAGACCAATAATGGCACCAAGAACCGCATCAGGGTATATGATGATGGGTCTGTCTCTGCCATCTGGACAGGTTCTACTGACTATGCGGTAGGTACTACCTGGCCGGACAGAGGTATGTTCTACAACCACTCTGACGGTGTCACCTGGGGTGCAGTGCCTGCTGCCAGGGTGGAGGCTAACAAGACAGGATTCGGAGAACTGATGCAGGTAGAAGACCACGAGGTTATTGTGGCACATGATGGAATCGATATGCGACTGTACGCCAACAGTTCCATCGGCAGCAACGACTGGACCGAACTGGGCGGAAGCGGTCCGGGAGGTATGACAGGTTTCTGGCCTATGGCCGATTGCCCTGCAGGTACAGATGATATCTATGTTATACACGCAAATGCCAATCCACCAACTGCCTTGTACTTTTCCAGAAGTGATGACGGAGGCAACAGCTGGTCAGTACTGAATTATACCCTGCCTTTGCTGGATGCCGCTTATGGCATGCCGGGTATGAACACCGGCCTCACTACGGCTGCAGAAACGTATCAGATCAAAGTGCACGGAGCAGATGTGTATGTGCTGTTTGGAATTCCCAATTCTGATCTGGTGCTGCTTCATTCTGACAACTATGGAAATGACGGCAGCTGGGAAAGACAGGTGCTCATAGATTTTCCTTTCGATGAATATACCGGCACTGTTCAAACAGACATCGATCTGGATGGCATAACTGATACGGTTGATACACATGATGGCTATCATGATATGATCATGGAAGATGACGGTATCCTGCACGTATTCTCAGGTTATACACGCCTGTACAGTGATGCCGGGGCTTTCAGCTATACCTATAACTATAATGCCTGGGGTATCTGGCACTGGATGACCGGAATGCCATCGGCAGAACTCATTGACACCAGGCTGGACTGGATCAACGACGAATGTGATAACGATGCAGAAGCCGGACTGGGGGCTTACAGGTTCACTTATCGCTATTCTTCCAACACCACTTCGCCGGGTGCAGCCTGGGATCCGTTAACCGGAAGGATATACCTGCTGTACACCATGCAGATCGAGTACACAGATATCTATGATGATCCGCTGAACCTGAGTGCACAGTCACGTCGTGATATTTTCGGAATGTACTCTGATGATGATGGAACTACCTGGACAAAGCCGGCCAACCTGACGATGGGAGCAGAACTGGACGAAGAGAATTTTTTCCTGTTCCTGAACGAGAAAGTTGTGGGTGGAAAGGTGCACGCCATCTGGCAGCAGGATGAATTGCCAGGAAGTGCTGCCGGAGAGGCAGATCCGATCGATACAAATTATATCAGATATGCCACCTGGGATGCAGAAGCTTTCGCGGTCACTCTGCCAACAGCTGATTTCACCTATACATCAGATCTTTCTCTGTTCAATTTTACAGACGGTTCCAGCGATAATTTCCCCTGTTACTATTGGGATTTCGGTGATGGAGAAACGAGTGATTTCGTAAACCCATCGCATATCTATGACACCGGAGGCAGTTATGAAGTTTGTCTGACCGTAAGTAATCCTTATGGTTCTGATACATATTGTGAAACGGTAACAGTTCCTGGTGCACCGGAAACCAGTTTTACCTGGTCAGGTGACCCTGATGTGAGCTTTACAGATCTGACCCTGAATGAGCCGACTTACTGGTCATGGAATTTCGGCGATGGCAGCACCAGCACAGAGCAGAATCCTGTGCATTCTTACGCATTCAACGGTGCTTACAATGTTTGCCTCACGACTTCCAACGCTCTGGGAAGTGATACCTATTGCGCCACAGTAAGTATCGGCAATGCCATCGGTGCACCGGTTGCTGATTTTACATACACCATTACCGGTCTGGCAATTGAACTGACAGACATTTCTTCCAATGCCCCTGATACCTGGTCATGGAATTTTGGCGATGGAACCACATCTGCAGATCAGGATCCCAGCCATACCTATGCTGCTGCAGGCACCTACAACATCTGTCTGACAGTAACCAATGCAGTGGGTGGCGACACAGAGTGTAAGAGTGTGAGCACGGCCAATGCGGTTACCGAACTCGTATCGTTTATTCAGGTATTTCCAAACCCAACGGCTGGACTGGTCACTGTGAGCTGGGAAGGCACAAACCCGGAACTGCTGCAGTTGTATGATGGTCAGGGAAGATTGGTGGATGTGTCTGCAGTACTGTCAGCTAACGGTGCTGTGCTGAATATGCAACCACTGGCATCAGGTGTGTACCAGTTGCAATTGATAGCGGGAAATGAACAGGCAATTATTTCCCTGATAAGGGAATGATATTACCACGACAACAGATCTGCCATGACTGCCGATACCTTATCCGTATTGGGCAGCATGGCTTTTTCAAGTCCGCTGTTCAAGGGAACTGCAGGTAGATCAAGAGAGCCAAGGGTCTGTACCGGCGCATCCAGGTGGGTGAAACATTCGCTGCCTATACGACCTGCAAGCGCCTGTGCAAAACTGTTGATGAGTGGTTCTTCTGTCAGCACAAAACATTTTCCATGGCGCATCACTGATTGTTTTACAGATTCCCAGTCGTATGGATAAAGGGTGCGCAGGTCCAGGATCTCTACCTGGCCCGGGAAATTCCTGGAGGCATTCACCGCCCAGTGAACGCCCATGCCATAGGTGACCACCACCATGCTCTCACCATTGTCTGTTGCGCCTGCATCCGCATGCTGAAAGATACGGGCCTTACCCAGCGGAATGATGTAATCATCGGCAGGATCAGGAGTTTTGGCAGCCTGGGTACCGGGAACTTTACTCCAGTAGAGACCCTTATGTTCGAACATGATAACCGGGTTAGGGTCATAGTAGGCTCCTTTCAGCAGACCTTTCATATCTGCAGCATTGGAAGGATAAACCACTTTGATGCCTTTGATGGCGGTGATGCTGGATTCAATGGAACCACTATGATACGGACCACCGGAACCGTATGCGCCTATCGGAATACGTATCACTGCGCTGACCGGCCATTTGCCATTGGTCAGATAGCAGGACTTGGATATTTCGGAGACCAGCTGATTGACACCGGTCCATATATAATCTGCGAATTGTATCTCCACGATCGGACGGGCACCAACAGCACTCATACCGGCGGTGCTTCCCACGATATAGGCTTCCTGGATGGCAGTATTGAAGACCCGGTGGTCGCCGTAAGTATCAGCCAGCGTGGCAGCTTCGCGAAATACACCTCCTAATCTCCTTCCTACGTCCTGACCATAGAACAATGCTTCGGGGTGTGCGGCCAGTATTTCCTTCATGGCATGCAGGGCTGCATCTACCATAATGACCACCGGTGCTCCTTCAGGTTCTCTTGTGCCGGTCTCTTCTGTCATGAGTGCGGGGGCAAATTCATGATCGGCAACAGTTTCCGGATCCGGATCAGGAGAAGCTACCACCCGTTCAAAGTCATTTCTTACGGAAGTGTCAAGATGAGATTCTATGGCTTCCAGTTCGGATGTTTGCACGCCCATGTCAATAAGCAGACTGCGCAGTTTGGGCAACGGGTCTCTCAGTGCATGTGCTGCAAGATCTTCTGTACTACGGTACATTTCTTTTTTAACTCCTGAGGTATGGTGTCCAAGCAATGGCACTTTTGCGTGCACCAGTACCGGCTTTCTGTGTTGCCTTACGTAGCTGATTGCCTGTTCCATGGTCTGCCAGGAATCCAGGAATAAAGACCCGTCAACCTGCATGCGTTGAAGACCGGGGAAACCTGCTGCATATTCATAGGCATTCATGACACGTGCCTCATGGCCGGCTACAGAGATGCCCCAGTCATTATCCTGCACCAGATAGATAACAGGAAGTTCTTTTAAAACTGCAAACTGCAGGGCTTCTGATACTTCACCTTCGGTCATGGCGCCATCGCCTATAGAACACAGTACTATCGGATTATCTGCGGCAGTTTCCAGCAATCCCTGTTCGGTCATATACTGAATACCCTGAGCGATGCCGGTAGATGGAATGGCCTGCATACCTGTTGCAGAGCTCTGGTGGATCATCTGGGGTTTGCCTTTTCCCCGCCAGGAAGGATGACAATAATAGTTCCTGCCGCCGGAAAAAGGATCATCCCGCTTGGCCATTTGCTGCAGCATGATCTCGTATGGTTCCCAGCCCATGCCCATCAGGATGCTGTCATCACGGTAATACAGACTGGCCCAGTCACTGCTTTTCAGCTGCATGCCGGCAGCCAGTTGAATGGCTTCATGACCGCGGCTGTTTGCATGCACATAGATACAGATCTGCCGGTTCTCATCGAATACCTGACTCATGACCATACTGGTGTACATTTTCCGGTAGGCCTGCATCAGTACCTGTGTATCTATCATGGCTGCTGTATCCTGCTGTGTCATTACTTATCTGATCTGAATATCAAATACTTTATCTGTTTCCAGAAAGCCTTCCAGTTTGTCGCCCGGAGCTACAGGTCCTACACCTGAGGGAGTACCGGTAAACAGAATGTCTCCTTGCCGGAGGGTGAAAAAAGTGGAGGCGTAGCTGATCTGTCTGGCTACAGAAAAGATCATATCCTGGCTGTTTCCCTGTTGCACAAGGTTACCGTTTCTGTGCATGGAAAAATGCACCGGCCTGCCATTTCTGACCGGATCAGCATCTTGCCAACTACCCACAACGGCACTTTGGTCAAATGCTTTGGCGATCTCCCAGGGAAGTCCCTTTTCTTTTTGTCTTGCCTGTACATCTCTGGCCGTAAAATCAATACCGGTAGTAATGGCATCAACATAGTTCAGGGCGAAAGACTCATCGATATGCTTACCATTCTTTCCGATGCGGATGACCAGTTCAGTCTCATAGTGCATGTCTGCTGAAAAATCAGGCATGAAGAAAGCATTTCCCTGCAGCAGGGCAGTGTCAGGCTTCAGGAACAGAACAGGAGTTGTGGGAACTGCGTTGTTCAGTTCTTTGGCATGGTCCACATAGTTTCGGGCAATACAGACGATCTTCATAGAAAAGGCGCTGCAAAGTTACCCATTCAGGGTAAGAAAACCTCAGGCATTGTTGAAGCGGTTCATAGCTCTGTCTATGCCTTCCAGTACAAAACTTTCTGCTGCTTCTGCGGCTTTGATGAGTTGCTCTTCCACCAGTTTTTTTTCTTCGTCGGCCCACTTGCCCAGTACATAATGAACCTGAGCTCCTTTTGGAAAATCATTCCCCACGCCGAATCTCAATCGGGGGTAGTCTGTTGTCATCAGCATTTCCTGGATATTCCGGAGCCCGTTGTGTCCACCATCGCTTCCCCTGGTTTTGAGACGCAATTTTCCGGTATGCAGGTTAATGTCGTCTGTGATGACCAGTAGTTGCTCTTTTTCGAGCTTGTACTCCTTCATCCAGTACAGGATGGCCCTGCCACTCAGATTCATATAAGTAGAAGGCTTCAGCAGTATGATCTTTCGTCCTTTCAGCCGGCATTCGCTGCGCCAGCCATAGCGTTTGTCTTCCCAGTTTCCTTCCAGCTTCTGGCATAACAGGTCCACCACATCAAATCCGATGTTATGGCGTGTGCCTGCATATTCACTGCCCGGGTTTCCCAGGCCGGCAATCAGAAAGGTGCGTTCACTCATGACACAAAAAAAGGCCAACCCTCCGGCTGGCCTTGTAAAGATATCTAATTCGTGCACTAGCTTGCTGACTTAGCCTCAGCAGCTTCAGCAGATTGTTTGCTGCGCATAGACCTTGGGATGGTACAGGTAATGACCGGAATGGCCTGAGAACCCATGATCTCCAGGTTGTCCACTTTGATCTCGCCGATCCTTACAGATTTACCCATCTCCAGGTGGGTTACATCTACCTCGATCAGGTCAACCAGATCTTTAGGAAAGCCTTTCACTTTTACCTTTCGGATCTTCTGTGACAATTTACCACCTGCCTTTACGCCTGCTGCCAGGCCTTTTGGCTGGAGGGGGATCTCACATACCACCTTCTTGTCAGAGCTCAGGACGAAAAAATCAAGGTGGAGCGGTTTGTCCGTTACCGGATGGAACTGCATGTCCTTAATGAGTGTTTCATACTCCTTGCCGTCGAGTTTCACATTCACCTTAAAGAACTCAGGTGTGTAGATGATCCCACGCAAGGCACTCTCGGAAACCTCGAAGCTGATGTTGTTCTCGCGGCCATAGAGGGTGCAGGGTACCATACCCTGTTTTCTGCTGGCGTTGGAGGCAGCTTTACCGGTAGAGGTTCTTACCTTACCTTCAATGTTAACTGTCTTCATTGTTTGTTGTTTAATTATTGATAAAAAGCGAACTGATGGAACGATGCTCATGCGTGTTACGAATGGCACGTGCAAACAGCTTTGCTGATGACAGCACTCTGATCTTTTCCGATTCACGGCGAAGCGGGATGGTATCAGTTACCACCAGCTCTTTCAGTTGAGATTTCTCAATCGTGTTGTAGGCTTCACCGGAAAGCACCGGATGGGTACAGAAAGCGGAAACGCTCCTGGCACCCTTGTCGATCATGATATTGGCAGCGTTGGCCAGGGTGCGACCGGTATCCACGATATCGTCTATCATGATCACATCTTTGCCTGTTACGTCGCCTATCACGGTCATTTCAGATATTTCGTTTGCCTTCTTCCGTACCTTGTCGCAGATCACGAGTTCGGTATTGAAATGCACGGCGTAATGTCTGTTGCGTTTGGTTGATCCTACATCCGGAGAGGCGAATATCACATTTTTGAGATCCAGGTTCTCTTCAATGTAGGGTACATATATGGCGGTAGAACTCAGGTGATCTACCGGGATGTCGAAGAATCCCTGGATCTGGTCAGCATGAAGATCCATGGTTACGATCCTGTTGGCACCGGCAGCAGTGAGCAGTTCAGCCACCAGCTTGGAACCAATGGAAACCCTGGGTTTGTCTTTCCGATCCTGGCGGGCCATGCCGAAATAAGGTATGACCGCAGTGATGTAGGATGCCGAAGCACGCTTGGCCGCATCTATCATCAGGAGCAGTTCCATCAGGTTATCACTGGGAAAGTAGGTGCTCTGTATCAGGAATACATAGTTGCCCCGAACAGATTCCAGAATATTGGGCTGAAATTCACCATCGCTGAAACGATCTATCTGTATCCGGCTCAGTGGCTGGCCGTAATAATCGGCTATTTTTTCCGCCATATAGCGGGAAGTAGTGCCGGAGAACAGTTTGACATCGTTGGTGACCATGCGCCCAGGGTTGGATTCAGGAGTGCAAAGATAGCAAAACAGCCAATAATATCAGGGGTTAAAAACGAAGAAAGGCCCGGAAATTCCGGACCTTTCGTTGGCCGACCAGGGGTCGAACCTGGACTCTTCTGAACCAAAATCAGACGTGTTGCCAATTACACCATCGGCCAAAAGGAGTGGCAAAGATATATCGCCTGCAAATTATTTACAACAACCCATCACAATACCCTGTGAAGATGCCGGATAATTTTCTCCCGGAATGCCTCATATATCTTTCCGGTAGCAGGGCCGCTGAAGCCTGTATGAACCGCGGTGATGCGGTGGTCCCGATCCAGGATCAGGGTGGTAGGATAGGCCAGGATGCGACTCAGGGTGGGGAAAGCGGCACCGGCTTCCTTTTTTTCTGCACCACCACCCAGTAGCATGGTATATCGAATGCCCAGTTTTTTCCGCAAACGGTCGAAGTTCTCTGCTACTTCTTTAAACGCTGTTTCCCGCTCAAAACCCACTGCTATGATTTCCAAACCCTCCGGCTGAAAGGAATCATAAATGGATGACAGGAAGGCTGATTCATCCATACAGTTGGGGCACCAGGATGCCATGATCTGGACAATGATGACCTTGTTACGGAAGCATTCGTCAGTCAGAGAAGTTGCATTGCCTTGCTGATCAGGGAAGCAAAAGGTAAGCGGTTCTGATCCGTCAAATCCGGTCAGCATGTCCGGATCATCCAGGACGAAAGTATGATCTCTGACCATGTTGAATTGTTCCTGCCAATGGATCCCCGAACAGAAAATACCGTTGCAACCGGTGCCGTCAAATTCTCCGGTAAACAAAAAGGCGTGAGAACCGTCGAAGGCTGACAGGGCAAATTTTGAACCGTTCACCTCTCCTTCCAGAAAGCGATAATCGCCCGTATTGGTCAGAAAGGTGCCGCTGAGGTGGTTTCCCTCCTGTTCAAACAACCCAATGGCCATCGTTACTCCTCCGCTGTCAGAAGTAAATGTCACTTTCCATGTTCCGCCTATATCTGCCGTTGGCTCTTCCGGAAATTCTGAAAACCTGTGATACACATCTTTGTCTGCCCGGAATGGAAGTCTGTATCCGGTTTTTCTGGATAGATCTTCCCAGTAACCTGACATTGAATTAAACGAGGTATCGGCTTCAGCTATGATCTCAGAATGGAATATATCTGAGCGGATGGTGATATGACCGCTATCGGTGTAAATTTCTGTGGTGGTAAGCTGTTCTTCACCATTGATGACAGCTGCTATCCATACCGTTCCTGACTGATAGATCTCCAGTTGAAATGGCAGCTCACCTGCAGGTGTTTCCAGGGCAGCTCTCCAGGTACCAGCCAGTTTTTGGATGTTGATTGAATTGGAAGCCATGACTGCAAGCATCAAATATACACCTTAGCACGACCGCCGCTTACCTTTGTTCCATGTGGCCATCAGTGGAACCCGAAAAGATTCTGCATGGAAAGGCTCAGCTGGTGGTGGATGTTCGGTCGCCGGCAGAGTTTGCTCATGCTCATATTCCAGGAGCCATCAGCCTGCCCTTGTTCAGCAATGAAGAACGTGCTGTGGTTGGTAAGATCTATAAGGAAAACGGACACGATGCGGCTGTTTCCAAAGGGCTCTCGATAGCCGGACCAAAAGCGGCAGATCTGGTGGACACCATTCGCAGATTGGCAGGCGATAAAGAGGTGCTGCTGCACTGCTGGCGGGGCGGTATGCGAAGTGCCAGTGTGGCCATGCTGCTGCAGCTGGCAGGCATCAGAGGGCGGGTTCTGAAAGGCGGTTATAAGGCATACAGACGTATGGTGCTGGGAGCTTTTGAAAAACCTTTCCGCATTCAGATACTGGGCGGTTATACCGGAAGCGGAAAAACAGCTGTGCTCCGTGAACTGGCAGCTACCGGCCAGCAGGTCATTGACCTGGAAGGCCTGGCAAAACATAAAGGAAGTGCCTTTGGCAACCTGGAGGATGCAGCGCAACCAGGAACTGAGCAGTTCGAGAATGATCTGTTTGAACAGCTGCAGACGATAGATCCTGAAAAAACATTGTGGCTGGAAGATGAAAGCCATTCCATTGGCAGGGTCTTTATTCCGGAAGCATGGTGGAGGCAGATGCGGCAGGCACCCGTGCTCTTTTTACATATTCCTGTGGAAGCCCGTGCCACATGGCTGGTGAAAGATTATACAGAAGCTGCACCCGGAGTGCAGGCAGTTGAAAAAGCGCTGGAGAAGATACGCAAGCGATTGGGCGGGCAACATTACCAGGAAGCGCTGGAGTTATTCAGAAACGGGCTATTGAAAGAAGCTGCCACCAAAGCGTTGTATTATTATGACAAAGCTTATCTGTACGGACTCTCCTCAAGAGCAGAAGATACCATAACTTACCAGGAAGAGCCGATGGTGGATCCGTTGATGATATCGAAAAATATAATTGAAAAATATGCATACAAATTTGAATGACATTAAACTGACCGCCTATTCACATGGAGCCGGTTGCGGATGTAAGATCGCACCGGCAGTATTGGATGAGATCCTTTCTTTTGCTGGCAAACAGGGGCAGTTCAACGCTCTGCTGGTGGGCAATGATACCCGTGATGATGCTGCGGTCATGGACATTGGAAATGGCACGGCCATCATCTCTACAACTGATTTTTTTATGCCCATTGTGGACGATGCCAGGCAGTTTGGCAGGATCGCATCTGTAAACGCCATCAGTGATGTCTATGCTATGGGCGGTAAACCACTTCTTGCTATTGCCATTCTTGGCTGGCCTATTGATAAATTGCCTGCCGAAGTGGCTGGTCTGGTGCTGGATGGTGCCAGAGAAGCCTGCACAGAAGCGGGCATTCCGCTGGCCGGAGGACACAGCATTGACAGCCCGGAGCCGATATTCGGACTGGCGGTAACTGGTCAGGTATCACACGAACACCTGAAGAAGAACAGCGGCGCAAGTGCCGGGGTGCTGTTGTTTCTGACCAAACCGATAGGTGTAGGCATTCTGACCACCGCACAGAAGAAGGGCAAACTGCAACCTGAACACGCTGCACTTGCACCTGCTCAGATGATGCAGCTGAACAGCATCGGTGAAGTGCTGGGGAAGCTGGACTATGTGGAAGCGATGACCGATGTGACCGGTTTCGGATTGCTTGGACACCTCAGTGAGATGTGTCAGGGTAGTGACCTGAGTGCCGAAGTTTTTCTGGATAAGGTACCATTCATAGATACCGCAATTCTTGATCACTACCTGAGTGAAGGTTGTGTGCCGGGCGGAACCAACAGAAATTTCAAGTCATACGGACATCTGGTGGATGGTTTGAATGATCGTTCCCGTAACCTGCTGTGCGATCCGCAAACGAGTGGCGGACTTCTGGTGGCTGTGCACCCGGAAGGGGAAGAGGCATTTCATCAGGTAATGGAGCAATATGACATGAAGTTGACTTCGCTGGGAAGGTTGACCGAAAGATCTTCCCATGTGATACATGTATATTCGTGATCATGAAATATCCCCATATTTTTCTCCTGTTACTGATGGCCGGTTGTACTAAGGATGAGCCATTACTGGATTTTTATAACTCGACTTACAGCGGAACGGTAACATATCACAGTTCGACCACCATCAGCGGGGTGACCACTACTAATGACAGTACCTATTCCGAAACCATCATATTGAGTATGATAGGCGAAGACTCGTTGAATATCAGTAGTCCCTCTTTCGGAGAACGCAAGGTCCTGATGATCCTTCATTCAACCGAATATATCACCTACGGGTCTGCCTATTCCTTTTCCTATTACATCGGTTCCGACTTCATAAAACTGGAGGATCATTCCTTTTCCGGGGGAGCTGGTGGCTTTGGTTCAACGGTTGACAGGAGCCTGAGTGCCTATCGGGACTGACCAGCCTGAAGACCGTTGCAGGTCATACTAAAATCCCGTCGTTTTGTTTATTTTGCAAGCATGACCCAAACTAGTATGTCTGCACCTTCCGTACCCCAGGTTTCACAAATGGCCGCTAACCTGATCGGCTCCGAGATCATCAAACTGGCGGCTGATATTAACAAACGCATCCAGCAGGGAGAACAGATATACAATTTCACCATTGGCGATTTTGATCCGCAGGTATTTCCTATACCCGAAGCTCTGGAAGAAAAGATCATACAGGCGTATCGCAGCAAACAGACCAATTACCCGGCCGCCAATGGTATAGAACCTCTTCGGAAGGCGGTCAGCCATTTTCTGGAGAAAGGGCTTGGATTAACTTATTCACCTGACGATATTCTGATCAGCGGTGGGGGAAGACCATTGATCTATGCAGCTTATATGTCTGTAGTGGATCCCGGAGACAAGATCATATATCCGCTCCCTTCCTGGAACAACAACCATTACACGCATTTGAGTGGCGGTGTTCCGGTGGAGATCGAAACCAGTGCAGCCAATCATTTCATGCCAACGGCCGATGATCTGAAACCTCATATCGGTGATGCTACCCTCATCGCCCTTTGTTCACCACTGAACCCAACAGGCACGACGTTTTCTAAGGAAGCGCTGACCAGTGTGTGTGAGCTGGTGGTGGAAGAAAATGCGAGAAGAGCCGGTAAGCAAAAGCCTGTTTATCTGTTGTATGACCAGTTATACTGGACCCTGACCTATGGTGAAACGATGCATCATGATCCGGTCAGCCTGGTGCCGGGGGTCAGACCTTATACGATTTATATTGACGGCCTGTCGAAAGCCTTTGCCGCTACCGGTGTGCGTGTGGGCTGGTCGGCAGGACCACCGCATATCATCGCAAAGATGCGGGCCATACTTTCACATATCGGTGCGTGGAGCCCCAAACCTGAGCAGGTGGCAGCGGCTGCATTTCTGGAAGATGACGAGGCCGTACAGAGCTATCTGGAAACGTATAAAGCAGCACTTCATCAAAGACTGGAAGGATTCTACAGGCACTTTCAGCACCTGAAGGCAAGCGGTTTCCCGGTTGACTGTATCGCACCACAGGCTGCGATCTATCTGACAGTACGAATTGACCTGCGTGGTGCCACAACCCAATCAGGTGAGCAGCTGACCGACATGGCAGCAGTTACCCGTTACTTATTACAGGATGCCGGCCTGGCGATCGTTCCTTTCTATGCGTTTGGAACAGGCCGGGAATCACCCTGGTTCCGGCTGAGTGTAGGCACCTGCAGGATGGAAGATGTGGATGCATCCATGGAGAAACTGGGTGCAGCACTGCGCAGTTTGCAGTTCAGCTGATCAGTCGAAATAGGGCAGCATATCTTCTGTGATCTCCACCGTTTTACCGGTGGTGTTGTCCACCATGGCAAAAGTGATGGTGGCTTCAGCTATGAGTTTATCGTCTGACTTTCTTATTACGGTTTGTTTAACACGGGCGCTCTTGTTTCCAACTTCGTCTTTCCTTACGGATACCAGCAACACATCGTTCAGCACAGCGGGTCTTCTGTAATCGATGTTGATATTCACCACAACAAAGCTCATTTTGCGTCTGGCAAAATACTCTGTTGCGCCGGTGGCATTCACCCAGTCCCAGCGACAGGCTTCCAGGTATTCCAGATAACGTGCATTGTTCACGTGGGCGTATATGTCGCAGTCAAAACCACGAACTGTGATCTCAGTGGTATGCATAGCAGGTCTTTCCTTACTTTTAATGCAATAATACAATGATTATGTACGATCAGCCGATGTTACGCGACAATGCCCTGAAGGGGAAGACCTTTATAGTGACCGGGGGCGGAACAGGACTTGGCAGGTCCATGAGTAAATATCTTATGGAACTTGGTGCCAGTGTGGTAATCTCCAGCCGGAAACTGGATGTGCTTCAGAAAACCGCAGATGAACTCCAGGCCGAAACAGGGGGGAAGGCGCTGGCAGTGGCTTGCGATGTCAGGATTTATGAGGAAGTGGAGCAAATGCTGCAACAGGCTGTTGATGCCTTCGGACAGGTGGACGGATTGCTGAACAATGCAGCAGGTAATTTCATATCGCCGACAGAACGACTGAGTCACCGGGCATTTGACACAGTGGTTGATATCGTGCTGAAAGGTTCATATAACTGCACGCTGGCTTTAGGCAAGTATTGGATAGAAAAGAAGATCTCCGGTACGGTACTCAGCATCACCACTACCTACGCATTTACCGGTAGCGGATACGTAGTACCCAGTGCCTGTGGTAAGGCGGGGGTGATCGCCCTGACCCGGTCGCTGGCTGTAGAGTGGGCGAAATACGGTATCAGGCTTAATGCCATTGCACCGGGACCTTTTCCAACAGAAGGTGCCTGGAGTCGCCTGGTGCCTCCGGGACTGGAAGATGATCTGGACATGAAGAAAAAAGTGCCGATGGGCAGGGTAGGGCATCACCAGGAGCTGGCCAACCTGGCAGCCTATCTGATGTCAGATTTCAGTGCATATGTGAATGGTGAAGTCATTGTGATAGACGGCGGCGAATGGCTGAAGGGTGCCGGCGAAATGAATGTGCTGGAGAAAGTTCCGGATCAGTTGTGGGATATGATGGAGAAGATGCGGAAGAAATAGTGAGTGGTGAGTGGTGAGTGGTGAAATCTGGGGGAACAAGTTACTGCTTGAATAGAACGAATTCTCAGATCACATTGACTTCCGGCGTGAGGCTGATCTCGAATCTTTCTTTGATGTTGCGCATGATGCGCTGGGCGTGTTCCCAGATCTCTATACCAGTGGCATTGCCATAATTTACCAGCACCAATGCTTGTTTGCTGTGTGCACCGGTATTACCCGTGCGTCGGCCTTTCCAACCGCAGGTCTCGATCAGCCATCCTGCCGGAACTTTTACAAGGTCGGCGGCAGAACCTGGGTAACCTGGTATGTCCGGATACTCCATTTGTAATTGTTCATAATGTTTTCTGCTGATCTCCGGATTCTTGAAGAATGATCCTGCATTACCGAGTTCTGCCGGGTCTGGTAATTTACTTTGCCGGATGCTGATGACGGCCTGACTTACATCTGCAATGTTCGGTTCAGTTATTCCCATGGCATCCAGTGTATCCTGAATGGCACCATATGAAAGTCTGAGTTCCGGACGAGTATCCAGCCTCAAAGTGACAGAGGTGATGAGATATTTACCGGCCAGTTCGTGTTTGAAGATGCTGTTGCGATACCCGAACATACAATTGGCCTTGTCGAATGTATGCAATTCACCGGTTTCCAGATCGAGGGCTTCCAGGTGATGAAATACATCTTTCAGTTCTACCCCATAGGCACCGATATTCTGAATGGGTGCAGCGCCAACCGTTCCGGGTATCAGAGAGAGGTTTTCCAGGCCTCCCCAGCCTTTTTGCACAGCATAGAGAACCACATCATGCCACACTTCACCACCGGCTGCAGTAAGCAGCACAAAACGGTCGTTGTCAGGATCTGGTTGTGCAGATATACCCTTGATCCTGTTAAGCACAATCAGGCCTGGATAGTCTTTCGTGAACAGGATATTGCTTCCGCCGCCCAGAATCAGGAATGTAGGATACTGTCTTAGAAGTTCCTGAAGTACTTGCAGATCATCCTGTTGCTTCACCGTGAACAGTAATGAAGCTTTGCAGTCTATGCCGAAGGTATGGAGACCGGCCAGTGATGCGTTATGACTTGGTAATTTGCTTGTCAAGACTGCTGACACAATGGTGATCAAATGTAGTCAGGTATTTTTTAGCTTTACTGGGAGATATCCACCGTCTATGAGGTTATTTGTACTGATTCTGACACTGATCTTCGGCATTTCTGAGCTTTCAGCACAGGCCATTCCCCTGATCTCGCCTGACAGGGATATGACTTTCACCAAGCGCAACACGCTGGATGAAGACAGTGCCTATTTCTTTATACGTACCACTTCTGTAGCAGACGAGGCTGATGGAACAGCATACTATTTCAATGTGAACATAGATACAGCTGGCGGAGGCTGTGAAACGGACACCACATTCATGGGTAGAAAGGCCCTGCTGCTGGATGATATCTATCAGACCTATGTTTTCTTCAATGATCAACAGGACAGTATATTCATCAGAACAGATGTGGAATTATATGATTCATGGGTATTCTATACCTGGCCGGATGGGAAATATATCAAAGCACAGGCAAACAACAAGATCTTCAAGCCGATCATGCCGGGTGTGAATGATACTATTGTCCGTATCAAACTCAGTGTGTTCGACCCCTCCAATAATCCGCTGGACATTTGGCCTGATAACCAGAAGTTCGATCTTAGTGAACAATACGGACTTGCTGAACTGTACAATTTCTATGCTTTCCCGAATGATCAGGAGTTGATCCTGTTAAGAGGAGTTTCCAATCCGGACACAGCCATCACCGATGTGTCTGCTCATGCTGCTTTGGATATAGCCCCTGGCTATGAGATGCATTATGAAGAATTCTTTGAAGATGAAGGTTATTTTGATCTGCACAGACTTTATAAATTGTTTGTACTTGACACTTTGCATAATGACCTTTCGGTTGTCATTACAAGTCAGCGCACGCTTTGGCAGGAACTAACTTTGTCTGGCACAACAGATACACTACAAGTTCTGGACACTATCACAGTTGAATATTTCTACTCTGACTTAGCCCAGCTGGATACACCTGAGCTTCAATGGATGCAGTATGAGGAGGGAGCATTTGCATTCAGTGACTTTATACTGGAACCGGATACCTATTCCGGGATCCGTCATAAATGGCTTTATGGTGGATATTCATCCACTTCAGAAGATACATTATGTGCATCGATCCTGACCGGAGCATCACCCTGGCCGTTGAAGTTGTACGGAAATGAACTAGGTATCATGTATAAGCTTGATTCTGTTCTTGAGTTACTTGTACCTGATGCAATTGATCCTGACTATGGCAATGTGGAATTACAAATGGTCTATTTCCAGAAAGGCCTCATCACCTGGGGCGAACCCATAGATTTCTATGAGCTTGGTTTTACCGGTATCAATGAACCAGCAGAGCTGGCTTTTCAGATATATCCTAATCCGGCCGAAGACCATTTGCAGATAAGTGGAGTTCAACAGGCAGCTTATATCAATATATATTCTGCAGATGGTCGATTGCTGAGATCAGAACCATATTATTCATATATAAGCATCAGTGAACTTCCTTCGGGTATATACCTGCTGCAGATCATGAGCGATGAAGGAACTGGAACGACCACCTTCATCAAACAGTAGCAGTTCTATTTGATCCGGTTCAATCCCGCCTTGGCCTGGCTGTCCAGGCTGGTCTCATATTCCTTATTGGGCATATTGAGGCAGGCATTGTAATAGTATGCAGCCTTTTCTTTGTTGCCTTCATGTTCATAGATCAGGCCTAACTGTAATGCAGCCGAGGCAGCATAATAATATGGCAGCTTTCCACCGTTCTTGATCGTAGCAGCATAGAACCCTTTGGCTTTTTCAGGGTTACCACTCTCATGGTAGATACGGCCAGCACGATAGGTGAATTCAGTCTTGTCTTTATCGGATTTGAAATTGTCGGTAGATAATCCTTCCAGTTGTCCGATGGCGGTCTTGTAGTAACCACCATCAAAAAGTAAACGGGCTTTTAACAAGGTAACGTTTGGTGGTATTCCACTTTCAGCTTCCAGCAGGGCCTGCTTATCGTCGTCTATCACAGCGTCGCCATACAGTTTGACCCGTTCCATATAGAACTTATACCGCGACATATCGCCGGCTATGAGGGCATTCCATCCCATCTTCTGGTAGGCTTCCTTGATGTAATTCTTTCCTTTGAACTGAACCAGAAAACTCTCAAAATATCTGTTGGCATCGCTGTCCAGCCGGCGGGTCTTGGCAAGTCCCAGCATGAAATCCATGAAGGGGAAGGGGAAATAATTGTTTCCGGTGGGGCGGCTCTGTAAGGTGGAGATGGCAGCATCGCAGCGACCGGTGCGCAGTGCTACGCTGGCTTTGCAGAAGCAGAAAAGCATGTTGTTGCGGGTATCCAGATCCTTGACAATGTTCCATGCTTTGTTGTAATCTTTTTGCAGATATAATACCAGAAAAGCATAGTACAGGGTGGTCTCCTGAACAAATATTTGGGGGAAATCGCCGGGCTTATCCAGGAAGGACCGCATTTCTTTCAGTCCGGCATCAATATCGCCAGACAAGCCCAATATATTGGCGCCCCATTTATACTGGTCAGGTATGGCGCCGAACAGACAGTGCAGCATACCCAGGCTTTTCTGGTTGGGAAGAAAATCAGGAAAATCTTCGTCGTTATCTTTCAGCATTCCGTAGGCACGCTTGATCTCATTGAAGGCGTTGAGGTATTCTTCAAACTTCAGTCGGGCAAAGGCCCACTGAATATTGACCTCGGCCTGCAGGTACAGATAGTACGGGGAGGAAGCGTCGCCTGACTTCAGCTTACTTAAATAGATGTCTTTATGCGGTTCCAGTTCATCAAAACGAGCCTCTTCTTCTGAGATATAGATGGAGATGATGTCCATCGTATTCTCTATATAATAGGGAAAAAGATTGCCTGGATTGGCTTTCCGTTCGGCCGCTATGATCTTTTTCGCTTCATCGAAACGCAGCGCCATGACCATATTCATAGCATCCTCACAGCGTTGGTTCACCTCATAGGTAGCCGCTATGGAAACCAATGGCCGGCAAAATACGGCCAACAATAAAAGTAATAGGAATCTGGATCTCATGGGCCCGTGGTATCGCAAAGATAGCGGGCAAATATCGTTCCTGCTTAGTCTTCTGAAATGCTGTCATCCACCAGAATGCGACCACAATGTTCGCAAATGATGATCTTCTTGGCCTGCTTGATCTCGCTCTGGCGCTGAGGGGGTACTTCAGCGTAACATCCGCCACAGGCATTTCTTTCAACTGTTACTACAGCAAGTCCGTTTCTGTAATTGTTGCGTATGTGATAATAGGCTGCCAGCAGGCGTTCTTCCAGACCTTTTTCGGCAGCTGCAACTTTTTTCTCAAGCTCTTTTTCTTCTTTCTCGGTATCCTTCTGAATATGTTCCAGCTCTTCCTTCTTCTTAGCCAGGTCTTCTTTCTTGTGCTCTATATTGATCTTGCTGGTATCAATGGCTTCTTTGCGGGCATCCTTGCTGGCAGTAAGCTCCTTGATCTTCTTTTCGCTCAGCTCTATATCCAGCTTATTCATTTCGACTTCTTTGGTCAGTGCGTCGAATTCACGGCTGTTCTTGACATTATCCTGCTGCTTCTCGTACTTCTTGATATTGGCCTTGCCATCAGTGATGGCATTTTTGCGTTCAGCAATCTGGTCATCTACTTCCTTAAGCTCTGCTTCCAGCTTGTGGATACGTGTTTCAAGTCCGGCTACTTCATCTTCCAGATCACTTACTTCCATAGGAAGCTCACCCTTTAGGATATTGATCTCATCGATCTTTGTATGGATCTTTTGCAGGTTATACAGATGTTGCAGACTTTCTTTGATCGTCAGTTCTTTCACAGTGGCCATGTTCAGAAATATTTAACCGGATTTGTATCCATTCCCTTTACGATCGGGAATGAAGGCGCAAAATTAGCAAATTTTTGATTGAGAAAGCCTATGATCAGGTCGCTGGTGAACTGTTCACTCTCAAAATGGCCCATGTCGGCCAGAATTATAACATCCTCAGCATCAAAGAATTGGTGATATTTCAGGTCGGCGGTTACAAAACAATCGGCCGCGGCTTTGATGGCATCTGAAAGGAGGAAGCCTCCGGCTCCGCCGCAAACGGCCACCTTCTTTATGCTGCGGTGAGTGGATCCTGCATACCTGATCACGGGTGTTTGCATCTGGTCTTTCAGGTATTGGAGGAAGGAATTCACATCCATCGGCTCTGCCAGTTCACCCACCAGTCCGGCACCTGTTTCCTGCAGGGCATTGTCAAGCGGATATATGTCATAAGCCACCTCCTCATAAGGATGAGCTTCCCGCATACTATTAAGAATAGCTGCTTCTTTCCATTGTTCAAAGATGACCTCTATACGTACCTCAGCTTCCAGGTGGTCTTCGCCTTTAATTCCTACAAAAGGACTGGCAGATTCTCCTGCACGGAAAGTTCCTTCTCCTGCGGTATTAAAACTGCAATGATCATAGGCTCCAATATCACCGGCTCCTGCAGCAAAGAGTGCAAACCTGACTTCTGCTGCATGCGCTTCGGGTGCGAATGTGACGAGTTTTTTGAGCAATCCTTTTATAGGACGAAGCACCCTCGTTTCCTGCAATTGCAGTTTCGCGGCAATGGCTTGATTCACCCCACCTCTAACATTGTCCAGATTGGTATGGATGGCAAACAGGGCTATATCATTTTTGATGGCCAGCAACACCGTGCGCTCCACATAATTATCGCCCGTCAGTTTTTTGAGACCGCCGAATATGACCGGGTGATGGCTGATCACCAGGTTACACTTTCTGGCTATCGCCTCTTCAATGACAGCTTCGGTAACATCCAAAGTAACCAGGATGCCGGTCACTTCCTGCTTCCGGTTTCCTGTCAGCAGCCTGCTGTTGTCATATTCTTCCTGCAGCACCGGTGGTGCCCATGCTTCCAGCACCCTGCAGATTTCCTGAACAGTGATCATGCTACGAAATTAATCTATTACCCTTTTGTAAGTTTCATTTCAAATTATTGGAATTTGCTGAATTCCTTCTTTGGCATTGGTACATTTATATCATGCTGCTCCGGATAATGGTTGTTCTGATCATGGCTTTTCTGTTAGCCTGCAACAGACAGCCTGTTCCGGCTTACATGACCAGTCTGGACAGCCTGGAGGATTTTTTGCAACTGGCCGATAATGATGCACCCAATGCCAGCATTCGCTCTGTGAAAGTGCTTCTGGACCTGCATACCGACAGTATGTATTTCATTGATTCCGACATTTTTCCCAGTCACTATGAATTTGCCAATCGCTATCTGGAGCATACGGAGAACAAGTATGATTTTTTTGTAGGACAATACGGTGAAGACTCTGTGCGGCATCTGCACATGGTCAACCTGAGCTGGTTTGTGGAGAAGAATCTCTTTCTGTTCGAATTCGGCCCTTATGATCTGGCCGATTGTGCCGCGGTTTCAAAGGTGTATGATCGGCTGATGGAGACTACTTTTATAGGCTACAGACTGGCGTTCTATCCCAACGTGTCCAAATGGGAGGACTGCGAACGGATACCCTGGATCTCACCTCAAACCATCAGTTTTCTGTATCCCTATATGGCATATAATACAGGCGAAGCATACGGGTATCTCCGGATTTTCGATGATGGAGAGAAGGATCCGCAAGCAGACCCAACTGATATCATCGTTCTCACAAGATTGCCCTTTGATATCCCATTGGTAGCCGGGATCATCTCCAGCGCACCGCAGAATTCTTTAAGTCACATCAATGTGCTGAGCCGGAACAGGGGAACCCCGAATGTGTATATCCGCTATGCATCTGAGAACAGTGACCTGCAGCAAATGGAAGGTAAGCTGGTCCACCTGGTAGCTCGGGCCAACAGCTATATCCTTGAACCTGCCAGTGAAAGTGATGCAAGGGCCTTCTGGAAGAAATGGCAGCCAGAAGATCAATGGCAACTATCTTCAGATCATTCTGTTCAACGATTGCTTAATCCTTCAGAGACCGATCTGTGTTCTGTGTCAGCGGTTGGAGGGAAGGCGGCCAATTTTTCCATCCTGCATGATATGGGTACGGTGCCATTACCCGAAGGGGCTATTATCATTCCGGTTTACTATTATTATGAGCATCTGGAGAAGAATGGTCTGCTGCCCGAACTGAAAGCTATTTTGGATGATCCTCTCCTGAAGACCGATCCTTCATACCGAAAACGGCGGCTGAAAGATCTGCGGACTGCCATCATGGAAGCTCCCGTAGATCTGAAATTGTTGCATGCGATCGATTCAGCCCTGCATCATTTTTCTGACTACCCGTCGTATCGGTTCAGGTCATCCACTAACGCAGAAGATCTGGATTTTTTCAGCGGAGCCGGATTGTATAAGTCCAGATCAGCACATGCAGAGGAAGGAAAAGCCGGCATTGCTGATGCAATCACTGCAGTATGGGCAAGCCTGTGGAGCGACCGTGCCTATGTGGAACGTGATTTTTTTGGCATCGATCAGCACACGGTGGAGATGGCCATTCTGGTGCACCGCTCCTTTCCGCGTGAGGAAGCGAACGGGGTTCTGATTACCCGGAATCCGTATAATGTAAATCCCGGATACCAGGTGGAAGTGCATTTTGGTGGAACAGGAGTAGTAAGATCATTTGACGACGGGCCGGACGAGGTCATCATCTATCCGATCGATCTGGTCCGGAACCGGTACACTATTGAATACAGAAGTAAATCAGATTTTGGAAGAATGAGATCTTCGGTAATGTCCGATAATGAGCTTGCCGCTCTTGCAGATCAGGCCCGGAACATTCAGGAAAGATTCGTGGAAGTGTATCAGCCGGACGATCCATCGGCATTCGCGGTCGATATTGAATTCAAGATCGATGAGGTGGATGGCATCAGGAGACTGTATATCAAACAGGCTCGTCCTTTTCCTGCCGGTCGATAGCCTCCCCTCCAAAACACTTATCCTCAGAAAGATGAATTGCATACATCCTTACCGGCCACTTGTCTGAATCTTACCGTTTGAGTTGGCAGGCCAGATACATTTGTTTTCATAAAACCTACAACCATGAAAAACAAATGTATTTCACTCCTGTTTGCCTTCCTGGTTTTGCCTGCCACATTGCTGGCTTGCGACCTGTCATCTTTTACTGTCAATTCAGTAGCTGATCTGGGTGGAGGCTACTACGAATTCAATGTGACCTTTTGTGCAGGTTCCGGTCAGAACGCTTATCGTTATGGTGCTGACCAGAACACCTATACCTGGGCTATCCGGGTGGACAATGGTGCAGTGGTAACAAGCGCCCCTGCATTCCTGACCAGTCCGAACACCGGATCCATCTATTTCAGCGACACCATTTCCTATATGGGATACCACTATCTCGTATATGATTATTCCAGTGGCGGCAACGGCTGGTGGACTTGCATAGACGGTGGCTGCGGTCCGGTACAGTCAACCTGTATCGATGTGACCTTCACTACCTATGGTATGCCCAACACCATTCTGGGTGGCGGTGCAGAATCAGCAGGTATCGTAATTGCCGGACTTGGGTACGGATGCAACGATGAGCCGGACATGATCCAGCATCTGCTCGTACCGGAAGCTCATGCCGGAAATGACACCCAGGTATGCCCGGGTGGTACCGTCACTCTGGATGCGGGTGCATCTGATGGCACGCCTCCCTATACCTATCTCTGGAGCACGGGTGCTACCTCTTCTTCTATCAGTGTAGCTCCGGCTGTATCCACAACCTATTCTGTAACGGTTACAGATGGTAATGGAAATACAGCAACAGATGATGTTACTGTATCTATTGCTTCCACACCGACAGCTAATGCCGGTGCTGATAAACAGATCTATATCGGGTATGGCGCTACCTGTGTTTCGCTCAACGGATCAGCAACCGGAGGAACATCTCCTTATACCTATGCCTGGAGTAACGGCTCCACCTCTGCTATCCCCAGCGTATGTCCTGCCACCTCCACTACCTATACCCTGACCGTAACAGATGCCAATGGCTGTGCTTCCACAGATGCTGTTGAGGTGGCAGTTGAAAACATAGTATGTGGCCCCGGTAAGGTGTATGTGTGCCACTATGGTACTACAAAATGCTATAAGACCAATCAGGTGAACAGCCATCTTAATCACGGCGATTACCTCGGTACCTGTGATGGTATGCGACTTGCAGACGTGGACGAGCAACCCATGTTGTCTGCCTACCCGAACCCTGCCTGCAACGAAGTAAGTCTGCTCTTTCATCTCGAAGAAGAAACAGCTGTCACTATTGAATTTTACAGCATGTCAGGTCAGTTGGTAGCCCGTCCGTTAATGAACAATTTGCGTGAGTCGGGCGACTGGCTCGAGGTCATTGCACTGCATGACATGGAACCCGGAATGTATATGGTCAGACTGGTCAGTGATGCGGGAGATCAGTATATGACCTCGCTGATGATCAGCAGATAAAAGATAATCAGATCCCCCTTTACCCTGATGCCCCCGGAGCCATAGCCGGGGGCATTTTTTATTTAAGGCTGATGGTGTCGAAATAGGTGAGCAGGTTCTGGCGTTTACGGGTGGAGATGGGCAACTGGGTATCATCAGTGAGCACCACTGTACCACCATCCTTATTCTTATAGCTGACCACATGACTGAGGTTGACAATATGAGAATGGTGGATGCGCTCAAATCCGAATTCGCCCAGTTGTTTTTCCAGGTCTTTCATGGTGCGGGTGATCATGATGCGACGATTACCGATCAGGTGTATGAAACAGTAATTGCCATATGCCGTGCAGTGTGTGATGTCAGACAGAGCAACTACAAAAGTGCCTTCGGAGGTATTCAGACTGATTCGACCCGACTGGTCAGGCAGCGGTTGTTTCAACATTGGCTTGTTGCGGACAGGCATCTCCATGACCTTGGCTATTGCCTGAATAAGTTCCTGGCTGTCTATAGGTTTGAGCAGATAATCCAGAGCATTCAGTTTGAGTGCTTTCAGTGCATATTCTGAATAGGCAGTTGTAAAGATGATATGGAAGTTGCGGTGTTCCAGTTTATCCAGGATCTCAAATCCCAGGCCGTCTCGTAGTTTGATATCCAGGAACAACAGATCGGGTTGCAGCTTATTGATGGCCTCCACGGCATCGGGGATGTTCCCGGCTTCGCCAACGTTCTCTACTTCTGTACAGTGGAGTTGCAGTTCCTGACGCAGTGCTGACCTTGACTGGGTTTCATCATCTACAATGAAGCTTCTTATACTATTTGTGTTCATATTTTTACAATAAGGTAATCAGGAGCATAGTGATCTCTACCACAGTTCCGCCGGGCTTTCCGTCCTTCTCCAGATCGCGGATCTGCATTGTAAAAGCATCTTCTTCCAGCTGGCTGTTCATGGCGGCGAAGAAATCGCGGATGATCTGCATTCCTTTCGACTGGTGCTCTTTGTTTCTGTTTTGCAGGTGTGATGCTGTTCTGCCAACACCATTATCAGTGATGGTGCACAGCAGTCGTTTGCCTGATTTTCTGAAAGAAATATTCAGTTCACCCGGAATGGTCAGCGGATGAATGCCATGTATGATGCTGTTTTCCACAAAGGGTTGCAGCAACATTGGCGGGATCGCGGTGGAAGCTGTCTCTACATTTGTGGTATCAATGTGATAGGAGAAGGAATTATCGTAGCGCAGCTGCATCAGGTCCATGTACAGGCTCAGAGCCTGTATCTCCTGTTCCAGAGAGATATACTGTGCGTCACTTTCCAGGATATTGCGGAGCAGACGGGAGAACTTTGTGATGTATTCGTTGGCCTGAACTGTATTTTGTTCTGCATAATAGCCTTTGATGCTGTTCAGCGTATTGAAGATGAAGTGAGGGTTCATCTGCAACTTGAAGGTCTTGTGCTCCAGTTCTGCCAGCTTCTTTCCGGTTTCTATGATGGATTTTTCCTTTTCATACCTGCGGTGTACATGTTGCAGCCGCCAGCGCCACAACAGGGTGATCAGACCCAGAAAAGCCAGACCTGTCAGGGCAATGAACCAGGTGGTCTGCCAGAATGGGGTTGCTATGGAAAACGGGATGGATAAGGTCTCACTGGTATCTCCGTTGGTATTGACGGCTTTGACATGGAATATATAATCTCCGGGTGGAAGAGATCTGAAATTCAATGATCGGTCGGTTGTGGTCTGCCATTCTTTGTCGTATCCTTCCAACAGGTATTGATATTGAAGGGGAGCATTCCGTCTGAAATAAATGCCGGTGTATTCTATGGTGATACCGTTTTGTCTATACGGAAGTTGGATATGATCAATATCAGCGATCACGGTCTGCCCTGCACGGATCTGCCGCAGGTATAATCTGGGAGCAGTGGTTGGAACTACCCGTGAGGTGTCTATGCGGATCAACCCGGTTTCAGTTCCGAGATAGAGTTCATTTCCTCTGAATTCCATGTTCAGAATCCTGGATGAGTAGAGCCCCAGTTTTCTGCCCACCATGTCAACCAAAGGTTTTCCATCCTGCCAGAGAACCCTGATCAGTTCATTGCTGCTGGAAGCCCAGAGAACTCCTTTGTCATCAAGTTTAACTGCGTAGCTTTCATTGAATGGAAGCCCGCAACGGGTATCGATCTCTGCAACGATCTGGTCGTTCTCAAGCATCAGGATACCGGTAGTATTGGTAGCTACATATAAGATGTTCCGGAGGCTGTCATATTCCAGACCTCTTACGTAATTGCTTAACCTGATATCATGATCGCCAAAGTCTATGACCTGGCCATTGCGGTAACAGTACAAGCCATGCACGGTTGCGAACCAGAATTCACCAGTACGGCCCGGTTGTATCTGTCCACAACGGGAGGGGATCAACAAATACGGATCTGTCCTGGATGGCTGCGGTGCAACTTCTCTGTCAAATGCCTCGTATTCAGGCAGGCTGAATTTCAAAATATTCTGCTGGGCGATCAGTATCGTATCGTCATAAACGTACAGATCATTTGCATACTGGCGGTACAATTTATTGCCGGTAGGGGTAAGCCGATAGATACCTGATTTGGCAACGATCCAGGTGTCGTCTCCAAATTTTCTGATCTGCGAGATCTCCAGCTTCAGGCTTCGTTTGCCGGGGATCTGAAAGTGCTGAAAACTACTATCAGGAGCAATGACAGAGTACCAGTTTCCTGGCATGGAAATGAACAGTGAGTCTTGTTTGTCTTTATAAATGCTGAATATTCTGTTGCCGGGCCAGCCACTGCTTAAATTATATACATCATTATACAGTGAGGGTACAAGAAAGAGTCCTTTATCCAGGGTAGAAAGCCAGAGCTGCCCGTCATCATCGGTCGTAACAGATGTGATACTCAGTCCGCGAAAATTTACAGACAGGATCTTTCCGTCTGGTACTGACACCTGATATAAACCGTTGCGGGTACCTGCATAAATAGTACTATCAGCCTTCACTCCCAGAAAAATGATCTCCTGACTTTCTTCCGGTAAGGTTGTGATCAATGTGAAGGAGTTATCACGGTTCAATACATATATTTCTCGTTCAATGGATGCTATGACCAAATCACCCATTTGGCCACCTCTGGGCAGACGGCCGATCTTCTTGTTGAAGTATTGCGGTATATTCAGCACGGTATCTCTGAACGCATACAAAAAGAATACACCGTTTTCGTTCTCTGTCATGGTCACCTGATTGTCAGGTGTGATCCTATATATCTGTCCTTCTCGTGAAGCTATGTACAGGTTGCCGTCACGGTCTTCGGTCTCAGCAGATATCATCGTGTTGAACCTAAGCTTTTGCAGCATAGGGTCATTTTCTTCATTGAAGATCTCTCCATTATAGTAGTAAGAACATTTTCCGTTCAGTCCCAGAAACCAGAGCCGGTGTTTGTTGTCTTCGTAAATGCGAAAGATCTCGTTATCAGAAAGCCCGTTGGCACTGGAGTAATTGGTGATATTATAACCATTGTAACTGAATACACCTGCATCGGTGCTGAACCAGATGAGTCCGTCGCTGGCCTGTTTCACAAAGTAGGTAGTAACCGGCAGATAGATCTCGGTACTAGTGAATGGAATAGCAATGGGGTCCTGTGCACGCACAGAGAGCGAACAAGCTGTTAATATCATGCAAATAAAAATCCGCACAGAAGTGCAAAATAAGCAGAATTAGGGGCGATTTTAGTATGTATTATGTCTGGTACACACTTGTGTTTAACACATTCTGAAGAAGACGCTGCACTTATCAGGAAATGCCCGGCACTTATCTGTTTAAAGTCTTAAAAAAAGTTGGCTGATACCCCGTTGAAGAGGGAAAGGCTCTATTGTTTCCAGAAGGTAAAAAGTCCCCAGTAGCCAAAGCCAACCAAGAGTATGAAATAGATCAGGTTATTTGTGACTAACAGCATTTTGAACCACAGGTATCTTTTTTCAGCTCTCAGGTTCCGGATCGTGAACCGGGTAACAGGTACAATAGCAAGCAGTACAAGGAATGGTATGTAGGATGAAGCACTGATCAAACCTGAAGAATAATGCTTGTACGGAGCATCAAAGTAAAAAACGGATACATTGGTTGCCAGTATGAACAGATAGCCGGTAAGCAGAATATTCAGACCGGCAACAAGGTTCAGCGAATTGCCGGCAGACCTGGAATGCCTGTTTCTCCATATCTGTCGCACAAAGTAAAGTGTGGTAATGCTTAAAAAAGCTCCCAGCAGTGCAAGTGTTATTCTGAGTTCTGGAGTATTGAATGGCGTCTTGTAGCTCTTCAGTTCTTCAAATTCGGCATTCTCGGGGAATAACTCCGGAATGGCCATTACATGATCACCTTTTGACAGTTCTGTGGTCAGGTCAAACCGGACCTCCTGATCATAGGAATGATAGAAATAGAGTACCAGCAGGCGCTCCTTCGTGTCCCATATGGATGTCAGCAACGTGCCATCGCCTTTTTTGTTCCTGCAAACATGCATGGTATCTGACAGAGACCTGCAGAATGACAGCGATGAACTCAGGGTATGTTCTGACAGGAAATCTTCCCCGTTTCTGAATCTCTCCAGTTTCCTGGCTTGTTCATTATCGGTTATGGATGGGCAAAAATTAGAAAGCAGGTAGCTTGCATCATCACCGGATATGATCTGATAGGGTTCAACGATCAGATACTTTCCACTCCCATCCACATAGATGAAGACATCCTCAAGGAAAATACTGTGATCAAACCGTTCAATATATTCACGGGCTTCCTCCACATTTGCACAGGTATGCAGGATGTCACTCAGATAGGCGGCTTCATCGGCAATAACAAGCCTGTCTCTGAATGGGTTTTCCTGAGCAGGGTAGTAGGCAACCAATCGGGAAAAGGCCAGACCGGCTTCGTTCATTCCTGATTGAGGAGCAGTTCTGTTATTGGAGACCTCTCTGGCTCCGGTGAATCCGGCACCATATTCATCTGGTGTACGGGCATTTTCAAACCAGATCTTAGGTGTCGTGAACCAGGCATCGTAGTTGCAGCCGACCATGGTCTTGCCATCGGTTGTGATCTTGTACATGCTGCAGGCTGTTAGATCATGCACCAGCAGCATGGTACAGATCAATACCCCCAGTGTACCTATAGTATTTTTTAGTACTTGTTCTTTGAGCCTTCTCAGAGGTTTCCTGCGCAGGACAGACATTTTCAGTTCTTTTAATCACCATGATCAAAAGAGAAAAGAACGCCGGAAATGCGTATTTCTGATTCCGGTACTGATGTTTTTACAAGTACAACCGGTAACCAAACGATCTGGTCAAACAGAATAGGGTGAGGATGGGCTATTCTTTGAAGAATTTCTTCATAGCAATGACCTCACCGGTTTCGGATGTCAGTATAAGTATATATAGACCCGGAGCATAAGTATCTGTCATGATCTTCTGACCGGCAGGAACATTTCTATAGCGATCCATCAATCGACCGTTCAAATCTGTTATACTGAATGAATATGTCTGCGTCAATCCGCTGAGTACGAATCCATCATCAACTACAGAGGGTAACAGCTGTACCTGATCGTTCAGCTCGAACAACGATGATGAAGTTGGGCCGCCTGTAGTGTCACACGCTTCACAACTTCCCCAGCAAACTGCATTCAGTACGATATCTTCAAAAACATCCAGTTGACGGTTGGTGAAAATGTCTGCTGTAACGGTACAGGGATCGCCTGGTGTAAGAGATTCCTGTATGGTCCAGGTGTCAGCGGCAAATTTGTACTCATATGAACCTTCTTCCAGGTCTATGGTGATCTGCCAGATGTTATCGGCATCATCGTCGGTCATTGGGGCGCATCCACCACACCAGTCGTTGAAGGTGCCGTTCACTTCGGGGGTGGTGAAGTCTTCTGATACTTCGTTCATGTTTACCATGAAGGTGACAGAATACACAGTCGTTTCTGTTTCACAGGCTTCACAGCTTCCCCAGCAAACGGCTTCAAGTACCATGTCTTCTGAAACGTCCAGTGTACGATTGGTAAAGATATCAGTGGTCATGGTACAAGGATCTCCGGGTGTAAGAGATTCCTGTATGGTCCAGGTGTCAGCAGCATATTTATACTCATAGAAACCCGCTTCCAGGTCTATGGTGATCTGCCAGATGTTATCGGCATCATCGTCGGTCATCGGGGCGCATCCACCACACCAGTCGTTGAAGGTGCCGTTCACTTCGGGGGTGGTGAATGGGTCAGATACTTCACTCATATCTACCTGGAAGGTGACAGAATAAGCAGCACCTTCTACACCGCCATTATCACTAAGTATAGCCCAGTTGCCAAAGAATACACCCGGAATGACCTCCGTCTCTTCCCAGAACAAGGTGTCATTGATCGCACAGGTGATATCCTCCACAGGGTTTTCAATGATCAGGGTGACTTTCATGGAATCGGTGACCGGAACAGAATGGTCAAAGTAGGAAAAGCTTTGCGCTTCAAAATCTCCGCTTGTGGTGTCGCTGTGCACGAGTTCACCTGAAAAAGTGGTAACAGTCCAGTAACAGATATTGGCATCGCCTGAAGGGATCAGGAACAAGGCCGGATGGTAGAGTTGTACATAGGTCGTGTCTGAAGAACTGACAAGCAGAGACACATCTGAACATTGTGCAATTGATCTGCCACAAAAGGAAAATGTGGTGAGTAGAATAAGTAGTCTGATTCTGGTCATTGGTTTCAAATTATGCCGGCGTAAGTGGTTATTTTTTTCTGATGCGCAAAAGTAAAAGTAATACCTGAAGCAATCCATCCTTCCTGATTATCCTGACAATAAACAGACCCGAACAGGCTGATGTTCAGACAAACTTATAAACAGCCATGAAATGCGAAAAACTACCCAGCAGCACAAACACATGAAAGATGGCGTGGTTGTATGGCAGATTATGCATGCGGTACAGCACTGCCCCGAGGGTATAACAGGCACCGCCTGCCAGCAGCCACCAGAGCCCGCCGCTGGCCAGGTTCTGTATCAGTGGTACAATGGCAAACACGATGATCCAGCCCATGGCCACATAGGCGATGGTAGATATCTTCTCATACCTGCCGGTGTGGAACAGCTTGAAGACCATACCCACTGCAGCGATGCCCCAGACCACCCCGAAGATGGTCCAGCCCACCCAGCCATGCAATGTGATCAGGGTGAACGGGGTGTAGGTGCCGGCTATCAGCACGAAGATGACCGCGTGGTCCAGTACTTTGAACTTTGAACGCAGCTCCGGTCTGACCGATGCATGATACAGGGTAGAGGCGGTATAGAGCAGGATCAAACTGATGCCAAATACCGTAAAGCTCACCAGGTAATAAGGTGTTGCAGCTGCACGGGCTTTCCCGATCAGCAGCACAAGCGCCACGATGCTAAGCAGCACACCCAGACCATGGGTAGCGATGTTGAGATTCTCTTCCGGACGGGAGTAGTATTTCAGTGGTTTGGCCGACATGCAAATGGGAAATTCCAGGACGAAATTACGGAGTTTGGGGATGGTGAATGGGGTGGGATGGACGGTTGGCGGGGATGCCAACTGCAGCTAAAAAAGACATATTTATTTAAACAGGTCCAGGTAATCTTTAAACCAATATTGTTTACCGCGTTGTGCTCCTGTAAATTCTCGAATTATACCAAGAGTTTCCAGATCTGATACGATCTTGTAAGCAGTTGGTAATGACAATCCAGTCAGACTGGCTACTTGCTGAGCATTTGTAAGGATTCTGATATAGGCTGTCAATGACCAGGTTTGCATTGCCGGCCCGGCTTCCAAGTGTATTGATCTTTTCATTGATCTCTTTCTGAAGTTTTAGAATATTGTCAAAAGTTGCAATGCTGCTTTTAGCTGTTTCAATAATACCAACTAGAAAAATTTGTACCACTGTTTGATATTATTATCCAATCTGGTCTTCATTAGATTGTCGTAATATAGCTGCCTGTTTTTTCAAAGAAATCTGACAAATACAATACAGGTTTTTAAGCAGGCCTTTTCAACAAGATAAAGTGTGATGCATAATCGGCCTACTCGGCCATTCCGTCCAGAAATGGGTGTATCGTTTCAAACTGATAATGGATCAAAGCAATTTTTAGCAGATCAGGAAAGAAGACCTCTTCGTTATGTGCGAATTTCTCCAGGTCTCCCATTAACCTTGAAATTTCTGACGCCGGAGGTGGTATAAATGTGGCATCTGATAGGGTTGCTCCTCCGATCCAGTTCTGACTGGTTCTGAAAACTCCGGGTTGTTTATTTTTCCCTCTTACACCATGCAATAAAGTCTTATGTGCTTGCCTGATCAATCTGGAAGAAAATGGCAGATCTTCCAGTGATTGAATGGCCTGGTTCAATGCTTTTATATAATTCTGAACTTCTTCCCAATCTTCTCTTCTTTCTTCTGCAACATTGTGTTTGTTCTGTAATGCATCCTCAATGTTTGTCCTGGTGCCTTCAATTTTGCTGGATTGTGTGGCCTCTTTTATTACATGCATTCTGATAAAAGATCCAGGTTTGGAATGTATTCGGAATACATATCCAACCGACCTAACTGCCTGTCAGCTTTGCTAAGCAGACCAATTACTTCCGGATCATCAATTTGCCAGATCCGGTTTATTTCATTTGGCACAAAGCTTTTAAAGCTGCCCTGAGAGATATAGGTTCCTGCTTTGAAGTTTTTCATGTTTCTTCAACAAAGATAGCCTAATTTAAGAAAAGAATAAAAAGTTAAATAAAAGTCTGCATAAATAAATAAAAGGACAAAAAGATTAAATAAAATAGTGGTTAATGAGCATTCCAAACCTGATCGAATGCCTATTCCTTACTTTTTATTTTAGATCGATCATCAGGCCGGATCATCTCCTTTCTCTTGTACTGATCGTTCAGGGTCAGATTCATGACCGCAATGACAAACTTTACTTTAACATCTTCTATGTCAAACGTATTGTTATTCCTGTATATTTCTGCCACAACAGTAGCACCCGGCATGCCAGTAAGTTTGGCTGACTCATAACAGACATTAATGAACGCATCTTTTCTGCTCGCCTTTTCAGGAACCTCATGAAATCACCATTTGCATTAAAATAGATTGTACGTAAATGTGATCGGGTGTTTCTTGAAACCAGGCTTCTCCGAAAACCCATATTTCCCGAAATGTGGAATCACTGAGTTTCTTATAGACCTCCTGTTGTTCTTCGAAAGGTATATGCAAATACATTACACCATCCTCAGCTGCCTCATTTAGTCTTATGAAATAGGCTTGATAGCAATCTTCAATACTTCATTCGAATCGCATATGGTTTGGTTAAAGAAATCAAACAATAGCTGAAGGTCTTCTAATTCAGTCTTAGAAAAGTGCGCCTGAATATTCTGTCGTTGGCAATTTGATTCTGACAGTATGTGATATTCGCCGAACCAATAAAAAGAAATACTAGTAGCAGGTTTTTCATGAGTAGTATTCGAATTAGGTGACCTCAGTAACTGTATGAATGTAGTCCATATATGCTCAAATTGACATACTATGAAAATAAGGAAGTAAAGCATCTTATCTGAAACTTAGATTGGCTTTGCCGGCCCCCTTTCAGTTGGCGATAGGCAGTTTGGAGTTGGCCGTCTGCTCAAACCTCTGGGTTCTGTTGACGAGGATTACAATGTGATTGGTCTTATTGATCGCTGGGATTGGCTTCGCCGGCCCCTGGCTTATCCAGAGTCAGAATGATCAAACTGCGCCTGCTATCGCAGCCGGGTTTTCTTTTGGCTCACATCCGCCCGAACCTCTGGGTTCGGCTGCTGTTCACCAAAAGAAAACTCCCGCTCTTTTGGAGCGGGAGTTGATCATTTATCTGTGATTCCGCTGGGACTCGAACCCAGGACCCCAACATTAAAAGTGTTATGCTCTAGCCAGCTGAGCTACGGAATCGTGCCACCTTTTTTTCAAAGGTGGGGCAAAGATAATCGTTTGAGCTATTCTGCCCAAATGCTGTGGATAAAATCAGATGACCACCACACCGTCGGCCACGAAGCTGAGCTCCTGCTTCTCTTCGGTAATGGCATTGATCTCTTCTTCGGAGGCGCCTCCGTCCTGGGCCAGGTGGCGCTGCTCATCCACGCCTACCGTGCGGATCTCAGCTATTCCCTCAATGACCACTTGCTTTCCGGCCATGTCCATCGGCACGAAAAAGCCGTAGTCTTTGAAGCTGACCATCATGGTTTGTCCGTTGCCCCCGTCCAGGGTCATCCAGCAACCTTTGTTCTGGCAACTGGCTACTACGGTGCCTGTCACCTGCCCCTGGAAGCCATTGGCCTTGTCCATATCGTCCATCAGATCTGTCAGGGCTACAGGATTATCAGGTGTTACCACCTTACCGTATCCGCCGGCCTCATTCTGTTCTACGCCGGAAGCTTTTTCATCATGTGCCTCTTCGCCCGACTGTCCGCAGGCGGCAAAAGAGATCATGCCTGCCATCAGCAGGCTGTACATCAACTTGTTCATATGCATATTGGTTTTTAGATCAGGCCAGCTGATCAGCAGATACCACCAGGGTGAGCTGGTCCATATCGTCGTGATCACTGTCATTGCCTTTGTCTTTCTTGTCGCTGCAGGCAGCCAGTCCGAGCACTACGCCCAGCAGCAAGAGATAAATGGTTTTTTTCATGTCGTTATGTTTTACCCGAAAATAACAATTGAAAATAAAATGAAGGCTTCCGGAGGCGGTCACGCAGGTCAATATCTTCGAACATGACCGTAATGGTTTCCCGCAGCACGCGGTTCCGGTTCGCCTTTCGTACCACAAAATTAAACAGCCAGGGGTAATTGACGAGGCGCTGCATGCGGTAGCTGAGCTTCAGTTCGGGCCACAGCCTGCGGAAAATGGCCTGGTCATAAGGCTGCTGGAAAGCGGCATCAAAACGTCCGGCCTGCACAGCTTTGACTGCCTGTTGTGCAGCCAGCATGCCGCTCAGCATGGCGTTGCCAATGCCTTCTCCGGTAAATGGATCTATCAGGCTGGCGGCATCGCCCACGAGGAGATAATGATCGCCGGAAAGGGGGCGTTTTTTGGACCCCAGTGGCAGCCCATAGCCCCTGATCTCGTCGGTGAGCCGGGCATTTTTGAATCTCTCCTGCAGTTGCGGATAGCGTTTTATCAACTCCGGTAACTCTTTGCGCAGGTTGATCCGCCTTTTGGAAGCGTAGTCTGAACGGATGCCCAGCCCCACGTTGGCACCACCATCCGGCAATGGGAATATCCAGAAATATCCTGGCAGGAGATCCTTGAGAAAATGCAGTTCTATATAGTTGCCGTCGGCTATTCCTTCCACCCCTTCATAGTAGGCACGTACACCGGCGCAATAATGTTCCTTCTCCACTTCGATGCCGGCCACTTCTTTCGCAAAGCGACTGTGGGCACCATCGGCCACGATGACCATCCTCGCCTGTATGGTAGTACCATCGGCAGCAGTGAAGAGGTAACCATCGGCATTCCGCTCAAAACTTTTGATCTCACATCCTTCCATCAGCCGGATGCCATCCTTTCCCCGCACCTCATCCACCAGGAAGTTGTCAAAGTCCATCCGCCTGCTGATGAATCCCGGAGCTCTTTCCCTTTCCTGTCCGTTTCCGCTTAGTTGAAAAGGAATACTCAGGGCTTCCAGATCGGGTGCCACGAAGGTCACACCCCAGCAGGGCAGACTTTCCTTTCGCAATGCAAGTTTATCGGTAAGCGCACGGTCATAGCGGTTGAGTACTTCCACCACCTTGCCGCTGAGGGCATCTCCGCAGATCTTGTCGCGGGGAAATACCGCCTTGTCCACCACCACACAATCCACGCCTTCCTTGTGCAGGAACAGCGCTGCCATGGCCCCTCCGGGACCGGCTCCCAATACCAGAACATCAGTTGAAATGGCCGACATGAGCGGCAAAAATACAGGAATCGGGGCACTTAAAATCCGGCACTCAAGCGGAGTTGCAAACCGCTCACGGTGCTGAAGCCCGGAACGATGAAAGCGAGGATGTTCGGGGTGCGGATGTCCACGTGGTAATGATCCATCACGGTGATGCCATAGCCACCGCCGATACCCCAACCGCCATATCCGCCAAAGCTCAGCATGACCTGGGCTTCTGATGGGCCGAATTGTTTGCTGCCAATGAGGTACACGGCCGGATCAAAGCTAGACCCGAGGCGATGGGTGACACCGGCAGTGAGGTCAGTTCCTTCCATCAGCTGGTAGGAGAAGTGCGCATCGAAACGGGCAGGAGTGACGCTGCTGAAATTACCATCCAGGGTATCGAGGTCAATATAGGTGAGCAGCAGATCGCTGTTGCTGTTGCTGCTCAGGTCCTGCACTCCCAGCACGATATCGGTCACGTCTATACCTTCATAGGTGGAGGTGGTATCGCCGGCATAACGAGCCAGTCGTTCGTGATTCCATGCCAGGACGCCGAGGTCAGATATGCTGGCTGCGGCCTGCCACTTGTTGTCATCGCCTATAAGCAAAGCAGAGAGATCGCCACCCACAGCCCAGCCTCTGGGATTGCTGATCTTGTTTGCTCCACGGCCTGTGGTATTATAAGTGAAGGCATAATCAAGGTCCAGGTAGGATCCATCGGGTGCAGTGTAGATGCTGCCATTGCTGATGTCCAGTTCTTCTCCAGCCAGTCCTTCCAGAATACCCATGCCAATGGAAAAGAAGAGCTGATTTTTCCCCAATTGTGCTTCCTTGCTTACGGCCAGTTTGAGGTTCATGTAGGCTTTTGCATCATAACCGCTGCCATCAAACACCGCAGTTTCATCGGCAAAGATGGCGTTGCCATAGAGACCCATACGCAGCAGATCGTCAGTGAAGATGAATCCTCTGTGTGCGGTTTGTTCTATGCCCACATGCACCCGATAGCCTGGCATGAAGGAGAGGAAAGAAGAATACCAGAGACCATATTGAAAATCATAGCCGCCCGTATTCAGCGGATCCAGTTTTTTAGTGGCCTGTTCTTTGATCTTGTCGGTCACTTCACCTCCGAATAAAAATTTATAGGCGAAGGTGGATGGCAAAGCATTGCTGCCGGCCCAGGCATCTCCCCATGAAGTTACCACCATGCTGTCGGTGGTACTGGCATGTACAAATGCCGGATCATACCAGGTGTTCAGCGTGCGGGGAGTTACCGGCTGCTGACCGAATACATAAAAAGAGGCAAGGAACAATCCCGTCAGGAGAGCCAGTCGCATCAGTTGCCAATATTTAGGGTGTAGGTAAAGTCGGCGGTCAGTTGAAAGTCGATGGAATAATCGCTGTAGATCTTCACAGCATCGCTGCAGCCTTCGGCCGATTCCGTATTGAAGGTAGCAGTTACCAGGGCGGTGCCTGAACGAAGGATGTCCATCATGGTGTTCTCATCAATGATGGCGCTGAGTTCAGAATAGGTAGGGCTGCTTACCTTACATTCGCCATCCAGTGTACCGGCAGCAATAGGATTACTGAAGTTAACCGTGGTCAGCTCTTCCTGGTTGCGATCGTAGAAGGTCATGGCGATGCCTGCAGAGAAGGGGAAGCCGTTGTCCACATGCAAGGTGAAGGTGCCGCTTTTGATATCCTCCCGATTGCTCAGTTCATTGAATTTTGTTTCCACTTGTTTTTCCAGTACCAGATCAGATGCGATGAACTCCATGGGTATCTCCATGTCGATGAAGAAATTGATCCGGCTCGCTTCGATAAAGAAATCCTGGTAGTTGAATTCGTTGCCGTTTGGATTTACCTGCATGTTGATGTCATAGATCAGCTTGTCAGGCAGGATGCCCAGCACATCCAGGATGTTGGAATTATCCGGCGTCAGTTCCAGGATATTCTGGCCGGGAATAAAAGGATTATTGGTAGCCCGGTTCACAGGGATGGGAGCATTGACAATACCCGGAGCGTAGAGGTTGACGGTTTGTCCGGTCCTGCTGTTCACTGCTGTAAGCTGGTTGATGGTGAAATCACCTTCCACACCAACACCGTTCTCAATATGCAGCAATACATCGCAGTCTGTCAGGGTGAGGTTTCCACCGGTGATGCTTTCAAAGAAAGAGAGGCCACCCACAGTGTCGCTGACACTGAAATCTGTCTGGCCGAAATAACCTTTAAGTTCACTGGGAATGATATCTCTGAGGCCGTACTGCACTTCTACTGAATCTTCCAGCGATATGCTCACCACATTTCCGGTGCTGTCTATACTGGCCTTGAATTCATTATAGAAAGTATTGTAGGAAGTACCATTGGCACCACGCAGGTCGATGGTGAAATTATCGAGCGGGAATGCCTGATCATACACCACGCTGCCACCTTCGGGAGCCGGGGGTACTACAGGATTGATATACACCGGAACACCATATTGATCAGTAGCACCCGGAATGGAGTATTCAATGTGGATGCTGTCTTGTATCGTGTTGATGACATACATGGTCACTTCGCCTGATTTGATCTTCATCTGTGTGAATTCCGGACCACCCATATTATAGACGATGTTGTTGTGGTTGTCTATCAGGTCCTGGGCAGGAAATACGGCAGTTGCTGCAAGTAGTTCGAGATCGTATGCTGTCATGGTGATGACCAGTGCATCGGAAGTGTCGATGAGTACCAGTTCACCTCCGCTTCCCGGAGAACTGAAATCTGTGATCTCTGCGATGAGGTTTCCTTCCACGGTCATGCCGTCCAGCGGGGTAGTAGATGTGAAAGTTTCACCTGGACCTATATAGGCTACGTATTCATCTACGATGGTAGCACCATCCATACTGTTGCGAATGGTCAGATTGATATTTTCAAGCGGGATGGGGAAGCCATTGTCCACTTTGATATCCAGAAATCCGGTCTGGATGGTAGCGGTCTGGAAGAAGGAAGTGGCATCTATAGGTTGTTCTCCCGACGACAGATCTGCGATGGGGTCGATGGCTGCTTCGGATCCGTTGCTGAGGATGATGAAAGTTCCTACCGGAAAGCCGAGGGCGATGGCCACATCTCCCAGTGTGATGCTTTGTACGATGGTGCGGTCATCCAGCGAAAGGCTGTCCAGTGACACGAAGGTGGTGATCAGTGTATCGGGGATGGAGATGTTCTCGTCGGCGAAATTGTAGCTCAGTAGTTCGTCCTGATATACAAGGGTGAGGCTCTCATCTGCATTGACCTCCGTAAGACTGTCTGGCAACATATCCAGTATGGTCAGTTCACCCTGTACCAGAGGGGTCAGCATGTTGATATCCCAGTATGTTTCCTTTTTCTTGCAGGAAACCAGCACCAGCAGGATCATACCGATTGACAGCCAGACGGTTCTCTTTTTCATATACCCGTAACGAAGATAGGGAGTTAGGCGATACAGGGGGCACAGACAGGCGGTGGATTGTGTAAATTTTGTGACAAAGCAGTTGGTCCCGATAGCTATCGGGATGGGTTCCACCCTTTCACCTTTTCATTCCGGCTTTCGCCTTTCGACTTCCGCCTTAGAACCTCCTCCCGGTATGGCATCAATGAGCCTCTGTGTGTAGGCCGACTGTGGATGGTGGTAGATGGCATCGGCCGGTCCCATTTCTTCTATCTTTCCCTTGTTCATCACCACCATCCTGTCGCTCATGAACTTGACCACACTGAGATCGTGGCTGATGAAGATGTAGGTAAAGCCGAAAGATTCCCGCAGGTCTATCAACAGGTTGAGCACCTGTGCCTGAACGGATACATCGAGTGCTGAAACCGATTCATCACAGATCAGAAAAGAAGGGTTCAAAGACAATGCCCGGGCAATGACTACCCGCTGTCTTTGTCCGCCGCTGAACTCATGCGGATATCTTCCAAAATGATCGGCACTCAGATTGACCTTTTCCAGCAGGTCAATGACCTTTTCGGTTCGTTCTCTTTCATTGCTGTACAATCCGTGTACGGTCATCGGCTCTCTGATCGCAGCGCCAATGGTCATTCGCGGATTGAGCGAAGAATACGGGTCCTGGAAGATGATCTGCATCTCCTTCCGCAGGTCACGCATTTCTTTCGACGAAAGACTGAGCAGGTCTCTGCCCTTGTAGATGATCTGTCCGCCGGTCGGTTCCTGTAATCGGAGGATGGTTCTTCCCAGTGTGGTCTTCCCGCAACCGGATTCACCTACCAGTCCGAGGGTCTCACCCGGGTACACATCAAAGCTGACATCATCCACCGCTTTCACCCAATGCTTGTTGCCTCCCAGCCAGTTGCCTCCGGAAGGGAACCAGGTCTTCAGCCCCTTCACCTGCAACACCGGATCCTGTTCTTGCAGTTGCTGCAGTCTTGCTTCGCGATCGGCAGTAGAGATGGTCTCACGGGTAATGGCATCCTGTACGCTGATGGGTGTGGTATGCAGGCTGCCGTCTTCCTGTTCCTGCATGAAGTCGGCGATGACAGGCAATCTTTTCAGGTGTTTATCCAACGGCGGGCGGCAAGCGAGCAGTCCTTTGGTGTAAGGATGCTGCGGATTATGGAACAACTCCTCTACGGTGCCCTGTTCCACAATGTTTCCCTTGTACATGACCAGCACACGATCTGCGATCTCTGCAATGACGCCCAGATCGTGTGTGATGAAGATGACCGACATGCCATTCTGTTGCTGCAGGTCCAGCATCAGTTTTAAGATGGTCTGTTGTACTGTTACATCGAGAGCGGTGGTGGGTTCGTCGGCAATGAGAATGTCAGGTTCGCAGCTCATGGCCATGGCGATCATGACACGCTGTTTTTGTCCGCCACTCAGTTCATGCGGATAAGCTTTGTAGATGCGTTCCGGATCCGGCAATTGCACCTGTTCAAACAATCGCAATGTTTCTGTTTTTGCCTGTTTCCGGCTGATCTTCTTGTGCAGCATCAAAGCCTCATCTACCTGGAACCCACAGGTGAAAACCGGATTGAGACTGGTCATCGGCTCCTGGAAGATCATGCTGATGCGGTTGCCTCGAAAATGCCGCATCTCTTTTTCAGGCAGTGACAGCAGATCAACCGGTGCATCTTCACCAAAATGAACACTGCCTTTGTCAATACTTCCCGGCTCACTCAGCAAACGCATGACCGACAGGCTGGTGACAGATTTTCCGGAACCGGATTCACCCACGATGCCCAGTACTTCTCCTTTTTGCAGATCGAACGAGATGCCATTCACTGCTGTGGATGTACCCTGTTCGCCGGCAAAGCGGACGGTGAGGTCACGGATGGACAAGATGGACATGAGACGAAGATAGAGGTAAAGGTGGAAACGGGGTGGAACCCCGACAGGTCTCGATGGCTATTGGGAGAGAAAAAGAGTTGAGCACCAACAGGTATGTACCCGTGGTGCCATAGTCAAGTCAGGTGCTGAAGAATGGCTGGAGTGTAGCTAGGCTAACAAAATCCCGGTAAACGCTTTTTGTTCGAATACTTTCTGTAACCGGAAGCATTTTGCCCCGAAACCGGATAGCAGGTCAGGTTTGGATCCAATGAAATATCTTCGGGTTGTAATACGTATCAAATATGTTGAAGAAGGTAATATTTCCTGTGTTGCTGGCTATGATCTGGATCAGCATCCATGAATTCGTTCGAAATCAGGTGGTATTGACACAACACTGGACCGATCATTATGCTTCTATGGGTCTGGTCTTTCCCGCCGATCCGGTGAATGGTGCCGTCTGGGGTGTCTGGGCTTTGCTGCTTGCCGGTTTCATCCGGATCATCACACCGAAATTCTCATTCATGGAAACAGTTTTCCTATCCTGGCTGGCAGGGTTTATAATGATGTGGGTGGTCATCGGAAATATGGGGGTGCTTCCAGTTCAGATCCTGCCGGTGGCGGTACCGTGGAGTCTGTTCGAAGTATTCGGGGCGGTTTGGATCACACGTAAAATGGCAATCGTTTCTGAATGAGGTAATTAGCTACTTCCAAATGCAGTATCTTGCGCTCCTTGTCTGACCTGCATATGCATTGGAAGTGTACCCTTTTGTTCCTTTTCTCAGGCCTGTCATCAATAGGTATATACGGTCAGTCTGCAATACCGGTGCCGGGAGGTTCACATACAGACTCCTGGTACATTTACTGGGGCTGGAACCGGGAGGTATATACCCGCAGCGATATTCATTTTCAGGGAGCTGATTATGATTTCACTTTGCAGGATGTGCGGGCAATAGACAGGCAAACAAAGTTTTCTGTCAATCCCTATCTGAATCCGGTCAAAATGACCATTCCACAGTATAATTTCCGACTGGGGTATTATCTGAACGACCACTGGAATGTATCACTGGGTATCGATCATATGAAGTATGTCATGGTTCAGAGACAGGTGGTTACAATGAACGGCTGGATTGGAGGTGATCATACCTACACAGGAACGTATGACGAACGATCTCAGCGGCTCAACAAAGACTTCCTGGTTTTTGAACATACAGACGGACTGAATGACCTGAACCTGGAGTTGCGATACAGCAGTGTGTTGGGAGAATGGCCACAAGTGACGCTCCGGCATACCGAAGGTGGTGGCGTCGGAGTGCTGATTCCCAGAACAAATACAACGCTGTTGGGCATGGAACGATATGATGAGTTTCACCTGGCCGGTTGGGCGCTGCAAGTCATGGCAGGATTGCAGCTTACCTTCTTTGAAAGGTTTCTCATCCAATCAGAAGTAAAGACAGGACTCATTGACATGCCTGATATTCGCACTACCTCCAGTGTACTGGACAAAGCAAGTCAACACTTTCTCTTCCTGCAGGGGAATCTGGTTTTTGGAGTTGCCTTCGGCCGATAGTACAGTAATCTTCAGATCCTTTTCAGCTCAGTTCGATATGCTCTTCGCCTAAGATCTTTTCTCCCTTTAGTTTCAGGATCACATTGGCCACCGCTACCACATCCTTGCTGCAGTATTTGGCAATACGCGGAAGGTCATCCTGTTTCCAGTAAACCTCACCTACCATACTGCCATCAATGTCATCTTTTGGCGTAGGGATACCCAGGATGGTGCTCAGCAGGTGCAGCGAAGTATAGTGTTTATAGTCGCCGAATTTCCAGAGATCCAGGGTGTCCACATGGTTTACCTCCCAGGGTTTTTTGCCATACAGGTCCAGACAGGGCGGAAGAGGAATGCCATTGATGAGCATGCGCCGGCAAAGCCAGGGCACATCGAACTCACGAATGTTATGTCCGCACAAAAAGTAGTTGCTTTTAGAAATATTGATCAGCGTCTGGGCAAACTCTTCGAGCAGCTGCTTCTCATTGTGATTGGAAAAGGTCTTCACCTTTAGATCGTACCCATTTCCTTTCTTTTTCATGTAGCCGCAGCTGATCACGATGACCTTGCCGAACTCAGCAAATATGCCGGCCTTGGCATTGTAATAATCGGCGGCACTTACTCCCTCTTCCTTGTGCCGTCCAACCTTATCGTCGAACAAGTCCTGCAACTCGGGAGATAGTTCTTTAAAATCCTTGACACCGGGCACAGTTTCGATGTCGAAAATGAATAGTTGTTCGGGATTGATATGTAACATAGCCTTAAAGTTAGAGGAATGAGTTTATAATGGTAAGGCGGAGGTCGCCTGCCTGCCGTCAGGCAGGGAATGCGGAGTTCGGAATTAAGATCGACAAAACCGAGTCGTTTTATTTTTTAGTTCTAAGGGTATTGTTTGCTTTGGCTGTCTTAGCGGAAGATGCAAAAATGGCTGTCAACTGTCCGGCTTCATCCTGCAGTCGATCCACCTCTTTATCGATGAAAATGGATGCATCCTGAATTAATTCCAGCCAGAACTGGCTTTCATCTGCCTCTTCTTCCACGGTGGTTATCTTGGCTATAAAATCAGCTCTGGATTTAAGTCGGCAGGCCGCTCTGTAGTTAGCTGCTACTGCTGTTGAACTACGTAACAGCTGGTTGGTTATGACCTTAGACTCTGGAGAGTATTGTATCTTTCTGCATAAGCCAATGCAATCAATGGCAAATTTCTTGGTCCTTTGCTTCAGGTCTTGCATTGGGTAAACATACATAATAATATTCACATACGTCTATTCTTTATTTAGGATTCCGCCTTCCGTATTCCGCCCTCTGATCTCCACCTTTTGCATTTCCCATTCCGCACTCCGCCTTCCGAATTCCGAATTTTTACTGTGGTCGTTTGTAGGGTCGAACGATCAGCCTCAGCGCTTTGTCGTAGGTGAAGTAGTTCCACATCCAGTTCATGAAGACCATGAAGCGGTTGCGGAAGCCCACCAGTGCCATCAGGTGGATGAACATCCAGATATACCAGGCGAAGTAGCCTGAGAAAGAGAACCCGGGCAGGTCCACCACAGCCTTATGCCGTCCGATGGTAGCCATGCTTCCTTTGTCTTTGTAGCTGAAAGCGTTTCCTTTCTTACCTGTTTCCCATCGCAGGAAATTGGAGGCCAGTCGGTGTGCCTGCTGGATCGCCACCTGAGCCACCTGCGGGTGACCGTTCGGATACGCTGCATCTCCCTGTATCAAAGAAGTATCGCCCAGCGCATATACGTTTTCCAGTCCTGTGATCCTGTTCATGGTGTCACAGAGGTACCTCCCCCCGCGACCGATATTTTCGGCAGGAATGCCGGGTAGCGGATCGGCCTTCACCCCGGCTGTCCAGAAGATGTTCCTCGTGCGCAGGGTACCTCCATCGGCCAGCTGCAGCACACCTGATGCCCCATCGTAATCCTGTACCCGGGTATCCAGGCGCACTTCCACACCCAGTTTTTCCAGGTAATTTTTGGCTGCCTTCGATGACTTTTCACTCATGGTTGCCAATAACCTGTCGGCCGCTTCAATGAGTACTACCTTCATCTGTTTCCTGTCTATCTCGGTATAATCCGTTGGCAGCACATTGCGTTGTATCTCCGCCAGGGCACCTGCCAGTTCCACACCCGTAGGTCCTCCACCCACAATGACAAATTGCAGGGTGCTTTCCCGCTCTTCCACCGTTTCGGTAACGATGGCCTTTTCCAGTTCCTGCAGGATCTCACTGCGCAGATCGAGTGCTTCGCCTATGCTCTTCAAGGGAAGACCCCAGGAAGCGAGATTCTTGTTGCCAAAGTAATTGGTAGTGGTTCCGGTGGCAATGACAAGATGGTCATACAGAAAGGTACCAACATTGGTGATGACCTTTTTAGCTGCCGGATCAACCTCCTGAACCTCTGCCATCCGGAAGGCGATGTTGGGATACGGACCGATCTTTTTCCGGAAGGGGAATCCTATACTGTCAGCGCTAAGACCCGCTGAGGCCACCTGATACAACAATGGCTGGAAGGTGTGGTAATTCCGCTTGTCGATCAGGATGACTCGAAAGGGTTTGTTGTTGAGCTTCTTGACGAGTTCCAGTCCTGCGAAACCTCCGCCTATCACCACTATGGTGGGTAAACGATCGTCGTTGTAGTGGTATGCCATGCCTTACATATTAAAGGAAATAAGGAGCGGAATGGTTTACTTTGATGCAAAGATTCCAATAATAATCTCACATGGCCAGAATACAGAAACATATTGCTACCATCTGTGCAGAAGCAGGCAAACACACAGAGGCACCCAATGTACATACGGAACCCATTTATGCCACCTCAGCCTATCTCTTTGAAGATGCTGATGATGCCATGCGGAAGTTGTCTGACAAACGGCTTGGATATGTTTATTCCAGATGGGCCAATCCTACCGTTGACCAGGCAGCAGAAAAGATCGCAGCGCTGGAAGGTTTTGAGGCAGGCACCCTGACCTTTGCCCAGCTGTTCTCCAGCGGAATGGCAGCCATCGCCTCGGTAATGCTGGCCACGTGTAAGGCGGGCGACAAGATCCTGACCCAAACCCAACTCTACGGTACTACTGATGAACTGATGCAGTCACTGCTGCCGGAATATGCCATCGAAACACGAAGTACGGATATGACCGATCTTTCAAAGGTGGCAGAGATCCTGCATGCTGATCATCGCATCAAGCTGATCTACCTCGAAACACCTTCCAACCCGCTTATTCAGCTGGTAGATATTCGTGCCATCGTTCAGCTTGCGGCGAAATATCATATCAAAGTGGCTGTAGATAATACCTTCTGTACACCCCTGGTGCAGCAACCGCTGGCTATGGGTGCTGATTTCTCCATCCACAGCACCACCAAATTCCTGAATGGTCATGGAACAGCTTTAGGTGGTGTGGTGGTAGGGCGCAGCCGCAGGTTCATGCAGGAACATATCTGGCGACAGGTAAAGCTGCTGGGAGGCAACAGTAATGCCTTTGATGCCTGGCTGCTGCTGCAGGGTATGAAGACGCTGTCACTGCGCATGGAAAGACATGTGCAGAATGCAACCAAAGTGGCAGCCTATCTGGAACAACATCCGAACGTGAAACAGGTCTATTATGCCGGATCAAAGAATCATCCTCAATACAAACTGGCTAAGAAACAGATGAAGAATGGCGGGGCTATGCTGAGTTTTGAATTGAAAGGCGGATTGAATGCCGGCAAAAGACTCATGAACCGCGTGCAGATATGCAAACTGGTAACCAGCCTTGGCACACTTGACACGCTGGTGCAGCATCCTGCCAGTATGACGCATGTGAATGTGCCGGCAGAGCGCAGACTGGCCAGCGGCATCACCGACGGACTGGTGCGCATGAGTGTGGGCGTGGAAGATGTGAGAGACATCATCTACGACCTGGAACAGGGGTTGAAGTGAAGGCGGAATTCGAAATGCGGAATGCGAAATGGGGAATACGGAATTCGGAATACGGAATAGAAAACAGATTTCGATCTCCGCCCTCCGAATTCCGTCCTTCGTCTTCCGCCCTCCGTCTTCCGCCCTCCGCCTTGCAGTTATCTCGCTTCCGCTTCAGGAGCGATCTTTTTGACCAGTCCCTGCAACACTTTACCGGGTCCTACTTCGATGAAGGTTGTGGCTCCGTCGGCTACCATCTGCTGCACACTCTGTGTCCAGCGAACGGGTGCTGTGAGTTGGGCAATAAGATTGGATTTGATGGCTTCGGGATCGGTCACCGCTGAGGCAGTTACGTTCTGATAAACAGGACAGATCGGTGTGTTAAAAGCAGTGGTGTTGATGGCTTCGGCCAGTTCCTGGCGTGCCGGTTCCATCAGTGGCGAATGAAATGCACCACCCACAGGAAGTACCAGTGCACGCTTGGCGCCAGCAGCTTTCATGCTTTCGCAAGCCGTGTTGACCGCATCGATCTCGCCAGAGATGACCAGTTGCCCCGGACAATTATAATTGGCAGCCACCACGATGCCCGGGGTATCGACGCAGATCTGTTCCACCACCGCATCATCCAGAGCCAGAACAGCAGCCATAGTGGAAGGAGTGGCTTCGCAGGCCTTCTGCATGGCCATCGCCCGTTTACTCACGAGCACCAGTGCATCTACAAAGGTCAGCGTTTTGTTGGCCACCAGTGCAGAGAATTCTCCCAGTGAATGTCCTGCCACCATATCCGGATGAAAGTCATCCATCATCATGGCCATCACCACGCTGTGCAGGAAGATGGCCGGCTGGGTCACTTTGGTCTCTTTCAGTTCTTCGGCTGTGCCGTTGAACATGATATCCGTGATGCGAAATCCGAGGATCTCGTTCGCTTTTTCAAAGAGGGCTTTTGCCTGCTCATTGCTGTCATACAGGTCCTTTCCCATGCCGGGAAACTGAGAACCCTGTCCGGGAAATATATATGCAGTTGCCATGGGGCAAAAATAGGTATTTAGTAGTGGGTAGTGGGTAGTGAGTAGTGAGTAGTGGGTAGTGGGATGAGTGGGAGTGGGAGTAGGATTGGGGAGTGGGAGTGGGAGTAGGAGTGGGGAGTGGGAGTGGGGAGTAGGAGTGGGAGTGGGAGTGGGAGTGGGAGTGGGGGTAGTGAGAGGTCAGAAGTCAGAAGTGAGTGGTGAGTGGTGAGTGGTCAGAGCCTGGTGCATACAAAGCTCACCTCTCACTTTCCGCCGGAGGCGGAATGCACTTTTTACTCAAACTCAGAACTCACACGCATCGCTCTCATCCGTGCAGCGATGCACCGATCAGATTGATGAACTCGCTTCTGGTCTCTGATTTCTGGAATTCGCCGGTAAAGGCAGAGGTGGTGGTCACGCTGTTCTGTTTCTGCACACCACGCATCATCATACAGAGATGATTGGCCTCAATGACCACTGCAACTCCCTGTGGGTCGAGGGTATTCTGGAGTGTATCCAGGATCTGATGGGTGAGCCTCTCCTGCACCTGCAGGCGCCTCGCAAAGATGTCAACCACCCGTGCGATCTTGCTGAGCCCAACAATGTATTTATTCGGAATGTATGCCACATGTGCACGTCCTATGAATGGCAGCATATGGTGTTCACACATGGAGTACAATTCAATGTCTTTGACAATGACCATCTCACTGCAGGGCTCTTCGAACATGGCGCTGCGTACCACTGCTTCTGCGTCCTGTCCGTATCCCTGGGTAATGAACTGCATGGCCTTGGCAATGCGTTCAGGTGTTTTTTCCAGGCCTTCCCGGGTAATGTCTTCACCCAGGGTTGTGATGACCTGGCTGTAATGTGCTTTCAGCTTTTCTGTCGTTTCGGCATCATAGCTGTCTGCCTTGGTATAGCCTTTGTAGTTACTCATCATCTTTCACCAAAATATTCACAATAGATGTTCTCCGTTTCCTGGAGACGAATGCTGTGTAAACGGCATCCGGCGATATAAGGTTCAAGAATATCCCATATCACTTTGACAAAATTCTCTGTACTGGGCTGTAGGTCTCTGAAATAAGGCACATCCACATTCAGATTCCTGTGGTCAAATCGCTCTACTACCTCCCTCTTGATCAGCGCACTCAGTTCCTTGGCATTCATGATGAATCCGGTATCCGGATCAGGTTCTCCTTTTACGGTCACAAAGAGATCGTAATTATGCCCGTGCCAGTTCTTGTTGGCACAACGGCCAAATACCTCGGCATTTTTCTCTTCTGTCCATGCCTGGTTGTAGAGGCGGTGTGCAGCGTTGAAATGCTCTTTTCGCGTCAGATAGACCATATTCAGGTGCAAAATTAGGCGTAATCGGCAAATGCCCGCATATCTGTGTGTAATGCTTGCAGAGAACTGCGCAGATTCCGCCTGCAAATACTATCATTGTAACATTGTACTCCAACCAAACTGTTTTGCTATGATCCTTTATGACCAGGTATTTGAAAACAACCAAAGATGGGTAGCTGATAAACTCCGTTTGCAGCCGGAATATTTCAGCGAGCTCAGCAGCGGACAAAATCCTGATATCCTCTACATAGGTTGCAGCGATAGCCGCGTCACAGCTGAGGAGATGACAGGTGTAGAGCCCGGCCAGATGTTCGTGCACCGCAATATCGCCAACCTGGTACCTAATAATGACCTGAGCTCATCCAGTGTCATAGAATATGCCGTGGCCCACCTGAAGGTCAAACACATCGTGGTGTGCGGACATTACTATTGCGGAGGGGTCAAAGCTGCCATGCAAAGTGCAGATCTTGGTATCCTCAATCCATGGCTGCGTAACATTCGCGATGTGTATCGCCTGCACAAGAGCGAATTGAATGCCATCGCAGATGAAGGAGAGCGCTACAACAGACTTATTGAGCTGAATGTAGAAGAACAGTGCATCAACGTGATCAAAATGGCCACCTGGCAAAAGAGCTTCCTCACCACCGGCGGGCCACAGGTGCACGGCTGGATATTCGATGTACACAGCGGTCAGCTCAAAGACCTTCAACTGGACCTGGAGGAAAAACTGAGTGACATCCGCTCCATCTACGATCTGGGCACCACCAACAACATCTGATATGCTCGTTTACAAAGGACTTAATCTGCGCACCCTGCTGGTGTGGACAGGCTTTCATTATGGCTGGCTGTTTATCGGTGCGGCTATCATTGCCGCATTTTATCATTTCGGACATATACGTTTTCTCATACCCTGGCTGCCGGTATCGGTCATCGGTACGGCTGTCGCTTTCTATGTGGGTTTCAAGAACAACCAGGCCTACGATCGTATGTGGGAGGCACGCAAGATCTGGGGTGCCATCGTCAACAGCAGTCGTGCCTGGGGTATGTATGTGGATGGATTCGTGACCGATCAGTTTAGCGAAAAGCGGATCTCTGATATGGAACTAAAGGCTGTCAAGAAAAGATTGATCTATCGCCACATCGGCTGGCTGTATGCATTGCGAAGTCAGCTACTGCTTACAGCACCCTGGGAGCACAGCAACCAGCGGGGGCCGGTAGGCAGACGTGCCCGGTATTACCAGAAAAGATTTGGTGTTGGATTAGTGGATGATGAGGTGACCCGGAGCGAATTGATGAATTATCTTCCAGCCGATGAATATGAACGGCTCATCAAACACAGCAACACCGCAACCCAGATCATCAATGAGCAATCACGTGATCTGACTGAGCTTCGAAAGCAGGAACTGATCGAAGATTTCCGGCACATGGAACTACAGCAGATCCTCTATCATTTCTATGAGCACCAGGGGAAATGTGAACGCATCAAGAAGTTTCCCATTCCACGCCAGTATGCCAACATGAGCCGGTATTTCGTGGGCATTTTCATCATACTGCTGCCATTCAGCATGATACCGGAACTGATGCAGTTAGGCGACTGGGGCCTGTGGTTGTCAGTGCCCATCACAGCGCTGATCGGGTGGGTCTATCTGGTCATGGAACTCCTGGGCGATTATTCTGAATTTCCCTTCCAGGGCATGGCCAATGACATACCCATGTTATCGATTTGCCGTACTATTGAGATCGACCTGCGGGAAATGCTGAATGATGAAGACATACCTCCTCCCGTCCAGGCAGTCGGGGGCATACTGATGTAGGCAACCGGAAGGAGCAGCTTCCTTGTGCCATCCACTTTCCCGGGTCCCGCTTTCCGCTTGTAGTTGCCGTTTGTGATGCGTGCGGGTAAGCAAAGAGCCATTTCACAACGGCAAGCTACCGCTGCAATCGGGGCTATGAAGGCCCGGCAGCGGCTTCGCTGAGCCTGTTGGAGTGGATTTTTGTCTGCATCGGGTTTGTACTCCTTAGGCACTGATCTTTTAACTGAATATTGGCTTATCCCTGTTACCTTTCCAGAGTATTTTTGGTAACACTGAATGTAGGATATCTAATGCACGGGATGGAGCTCGACGATCTACTCATTCAAGGCGCAGATTACGCTTATACCATACATGGATGGCTGAAGGGCGTGAATTCAGGGGCTCTTAATACCAGTCGAGATATGGGAGGTGATGCTAAATCAACCGGTATCAGAAAGCTGATGGGTACAGATGCATTTGGCTTCATACTGCACTATTATGATGGAGACTACACTCAAATCGGTTCGGGGAACTCCTTTATTCCGACTGCTTCAACCAGTGGCACAGGATACAATCTAGTCACAGAAAACCTATATAATGGCAATATTCGGGCTATGACTACTGCCCTGATGCGTGAAACGCATGCAAAGGTGGATGTTGTAGGTGCAGCTTATACATATGACCAACTAAACCGCCTGACCGGCAGGAAGACCTTCATAAAGTCTAATATGCACCTTTCCGGAAATTTCACATGGTCTGCCATCTCTGAATCACCGAAATGGAGTTCTGCATATACATATGACGGTAATGGTAACCTACTAACTTTGGAACGGGCTGGTGATAATGCTACATCTTCGTATGATATGGACGACCTCACCTACAATTATTATCCAAATACTAACCAATTAGGAAGGGTAGATGATGCTATATCGAGTAGTGCTTATTCGGATGATATAGATGATCAGACTGGAGCAAACTACTCTTACGATGAAATTGGCAATCTGATATCGGATGACCAGGGAGATATTGATGACATTCAATGGAATGTACAGGGTAAGATAACTTTCATCGATAAAGGGAGTGGTCCGGATCTAACTTTTGCCTATGATGCCATGGGTAATCGTGTTATGAAGATGGTAGACGATGGAACTGAGCAGGTATATACATACTACGTCAGAGATGCTCAGGGAAACATCATGACAACCTATTCCAGAATAGATAATGGGTCTACTGACAGCATTTTCCTGGGTGAGCAACATATTTATGGCTCCGGTAGACTTGGGTATCTATCTACCCGGATTAGTATGGATTCTGTTTTGCCCACAACAGGATATTACTATAGGCAACTTGGTCTTCGAAGATATGAGCTATCAAATCATCTGGGAAATGTGCTTGTAGTGATAACAGACCGAAGGTTACTAATTGAAGGGACTGGTGGATTGGCGGGTAAAATTGTATCAGCGGAACCTGATGTTTTGCAGGCAAATGATTATTATCCCTTTGGGATGATGATGTCAGGAAGGACCTGGGAGGCTGGAAGCAGCCACAGGTATGGGTTTAACGGAAAAGAACAAGATTCAGAACCTTATGGGGAAGGCAATATATATGACTATGGATTTAGAATATACAATCCACGAATCTCTAAGTTCTTAAGTGTTGATCCTTTGACCTCTAGCTATCCATGGTATACACCATATCAGTTCGCGGGAAATAAGCCAGTAATTGCTATTGATATTGATGGACTTGAAGAAAAAATTCAAATAACCATGTCTTATGATTTCCGAGAGGGGAAACCCATTTTGGAAACTCAGACATTTATTGATGACTTTAAAGAGCGCGGCCCGCTAGGCGACGGAACTCTATATGTAGATGTCCAATTTATCGAACAGGATGATGGAGATTTTTCGGTGGTCAGGACTTTATCTTACGCAGAACCCGATGAAAGTGGCATATTGAACAATTATCAAACTCTAGATTATGTGGAGATTAATGCTAATGAAGAATCTGCCAAGGCATATAGAAGTTATTTAAAAAACTTTAAAGGCTATTTTTACGAAGATGAAGAATTCAAAGGAAGATTTCAGGAGTGGAAAGATTCAAATTTAGATCCTACAGCTTTAGAGGAGTTAGCTCATGTATTTGGGGGGCCGCAAGGCAACTGGAGAATGGAGGATTTCGATGATTCAAGTCCTAAAAAATCCAGAGGAATATTCGAACGAGACATTTCTTTTGTGCCAGGTGATGATACCACATATATCACAAATGAAAAAGGTGACACGACGAAATTCCGGGTATACGGGAAAGATGGATCAAGAAGTGAAGGAGCTTTCATAGAATACAAATATCCTCCTAATGAAAAAAAGGAATAGGGTTAAAATATTTTTTTTATCGGCCATTTTTTTGCCCTTAGTAAGCTGCCAAAAATGCATAGTCAAGTCAACTGTCGCTGATGGTGTGACGATTGATAGCACAATTTGCAAAGAAAAGCTTGTGGCTGTTTCGTATAGCTATGTTGACTCGGTTCCAGACAGTCTTTACCTACGATATAATAATAGTGGCATAGTTATAAGCAAAAACAGGTTTTTTCATTCAAGGTTGCATGGCCTTCAGGAATACTATTTTGATGACGGTAGTCTGAGAATGTCAAACTATTTTATCCATGGGCAGAAAAATGTAGATCAAATTGAGTATTTCCATAACCAGTGGATAAGAGAAGATTCACTGTATCCTAATATTGTAGAACCCAAACATATATTCTTAAAGCCATCGACACATAGTCTTTATCTAAATGACAATGAGATATTTAAGATGAGGTTTAATAAAGATGGAGAAATTATATCAATAACAGGTCAACCTATATTAGTATTTGATAACGCGGATAGTATATATTATTTAGAGAAGCCAAACCTTTATTACTGTAACTTGAGTTTGACAGTAGGATCAATAGATAACTTTTATGGAAAATTTGAACAAATGAATGAAGTCGATAGCATATTCGTGTTTGATCAAGGTAGATTAGACAAGTATTTTATATTATTTAAACTATCAAGGGGCACTAAAGTTCTTTACAGAGGCAAAACAGATTTATCGATTAATGAAGAAGGCAAACTAATCTTTAAATATGAGACCTATTAAAGAAAGATATTTGACTTCTAGTTTGTTTTCAACTTGTGTATTAATGTAATAATTAGTATTTGATAAATTGAACGCTTCACATGTTAAAGTTCAGTGGAAAATATCATATTCTATTCACATAGCTCATTACCGTCTAACTCAGGTTGAAATCAATCAAGCCTTTTATTTCACCATGGAGCATTAGGTGCTCTCTTATTTCAATATCGTTTTCAACTCCTTTCCAGCAACATAATTGACCAATTATGCTGCTGAACGGGTCTTAAAAATGCAACTTAATAAATAGAACGCCCGAAGACATAAAGTGATAGTTAAAGTTCGAGCCCTTTCAACGGCCAATGGCGCTAATAGCCAACTAATGGAAAATCTATTGTTCTTTATCTGAGTCCAAATATGGATTGCTTCCATCACTACTAAAATGAATAGCAATCAGAAAGGCACAAGACCCAATTCGGTGCAATCAACTTGCATCCAATTGTTCCAGTTTCAATATAACTGTTTTCATATCTCAATATATAACACGAACGCTTTTCATTAAAATTAAAATACACAATTGTATCACCCTCAAGCGTCAATTTGGAAATTGAACTAATATTAAGCTCCTTAAGTAAATCTATAGGCCGTGATAGGTATTTTAAAGTGGAATAATCCTGCGCATTTATTTCAAATGTCGTATCATTATTCACTAAAGTATATTCTTCAGCGGACAGTCCGTAAACATTTAAGTGATTGTCAAGTATCCAGTCTTTTAAGATCTTATACTTTTCATAATTGCCTTCAAATTCTATGTTTCTCTCTGCTTGACTAAGTTTGCTTTTCCTGCTACAACTAATAGCAAGTAACAATAGTAACACTATGGTTAATCTACTTTGAATCATGATATCCCATTTTTAACGCCTGCTGTTCTGCCGGTTCGTCAATCAGTGCACTCCTATTTAACCATTCTACTCCATGCCCCGAAAAGAGAATTATAGAAAGGGGTATCCCTCTTTTTTGACCTGCCATGCCAAATAAGTAGTTTCCAGCTTCGTTCCTGTTCATAATAATCATTGTTTCACCGCTATTTACCAAATAGGAAGTATTATAATTTGAATTATCAAACTTACTTCTTCCTAGTGCCGACCTTTTAAAGTCGTTATCCCCAAATGAATTTGAGTGTTTATAGAAATCCAGCTAAGTCCTACCTCTATACATTTTATTTTCTACCAACTTGTTTGCCTTTTCGGTTGAGCTTACTTTAACTTTGTCTAGCTTAGTAAATATGTCATTAGAAGCTCCTGACTTAATACTATTATCCGTTGCATCGCCAAAGATGGATTCATAACTTAGTGCTTGATATGAACTTATTCCATTTACATCTTTGTCCCCGTCTTCAAAGGCCACAAAGTAAACGTCTGGAACTTTTTCAGACCAGGATCTTGTAATTCCATAATCGTCAGTTTTAGACACAAGTTTATCTGGAACAGATATTCGTGATAACTCATTTCCGCTTTGATCATATACGATAGAATCATTTCCTAACCAATCATTATACCAAATTGGATTTCTACCAAAGGTTGAGTATGGGCTTTCATAGTATTTAACCACCGGATCAGTATTCCACCTAACGCAAATTCTAGTATCATACTCCCAGTATAGTGCAGAGTAATGCCCACCTTCTGATCCCAGATCATCAATTCGTTCTTGAGTATTAAACCCATACCTGTGGCTGCTTCCAGCCTCCCAGGTCCGCCCCAACATCATCATCCCAAAGGATGCTATTCTCGAAATGAATCCGCCAACGTTCTAATATTGTAATAAGCAACCAAATATAGATTCTGTTGATATTTACCTATTAATGATTGTTTTCGAGACTAAACTAATATGTAAAAGCCACTTACTTAGAAAATATAACGTGACGCTATTGACTCTTATAAAATATACCTAATAGTATCTGGGCATAGAAATAATATAAGTAAAATAGTTTGGTACAGGACCATTGTAGTAAATTTTATGTCAATGAAATTACTCTTTTATTAGCCAATTGTTTTTATATATTAGGGACATAGACATTGTCCTTCCTTTGAAAATGTTGATATTTGAACTTCTCGTCAAAGACTGCCGAATATGCCTTAACTCTCCCATTACGGTAATAATATATCATATATACGCAGTAGCCTTGATCATAATATCTTTCTATAAAAGGTTTTCCAGAATTATAATATGTAGTAGATGTTCCATCGAATGTCCCATTTCTTATTTGAAAAGATTCTACTAACTTTTTATTCTTATAAAAGCTCTGAATAAAGTACATTGAGTCATTTTGATAATAATACCTTATTGTTAACTTGTCCTTGTAGTTTATATATTTTGCCATTCCATTTTTCTTGCCATTTGTATAATTTGCAGAGTAAACCAATAGCCCACTACTATTATAAACTCTATATATATTCTCTATCGTATCATTATGGTGATCATAAATAATTTTAGCAGACTCCAAATTCAATAACGTATCATTACTAACAATCAGATCCCAATTACCTTCAAGAGTGTCTGACTCAAGATATACTTGACCATACAAAAATGACTTAAGGAATATTAGTGTTATAACCAAGATTCTTTTATAGTTGTGCATTATGTTATTATTTATTTGCCCAAATCAATATCCTGTTCAAGTTGTATATTATCTCCGAATACTCTTATTGTATAGTTAAAAATTGTGCTAGCTTTTGTCTTAGAATTTGATTGGCTTCCGCCATTAATTACAACAGTAATATTTGTATTGCTAGCTCCCAAATCATATGTAACTGTTACTCCACTACCACGTTTTTGCCGAACAAGGCCATTAGGACCACTGCGTTTAGACCAACTTGTATCAAAAATTGTTTCTCCTGTAGCTGTGTTTTTAATCTCTAAGCGATCAGGAATTCTTTCCATATCATATGAAATATCCAGTTCACCTGATGTGGCTTCTAATTCATGCGTTTGAATCAAAAAACCAGTTGATTGTTGATTCCCCGTAATTACAGTCCCTTCTCCAACGTGATGATAGAATGTCAGTCCAGTTCCACTTGGATCAGATCTTGAGTTCCTATATTTTTCATAAAATCGCGAATCACTTCTTCGCTTACCAAATATATTTTTAGATTTTAAATAGTTAAGTTCTTTCCATATCTCATTGGTATACTTATTGGGGTCGAATTTTTCCGAGTTTATTTCCTCTGGATGTCTTCTTGAATATCGTTCCACCTTCTTATCAAATTTATTCTGCAATCTGGCTTTGTTCTTTGTTGGTGTTAGACCAGAATAATCTACGTAAAGAATAGGATTATTGTTAAAACATGAATATGGGGAAACGCCAGGAAATTGTTTTGTAAGAGGATCTACATTCCGCCGTCTACCAAGCCTGGCATCATATTGCCAGAATTCAGCAGAATAGGTTTGGCCGGAATTGTATACTTCATTCTCAAGCTCCTGTCCATTAAACCCATACCTGTGACTACTTCCGGAGCTCCAGGTCCTTCCCAACATCATCATCCCAAAGGGATAAGCATTTATAGGCTTTAAAAAAAAATACTTATCTGATCTGTACTGGAGCATATTTTATTATCAAACCAAAAAGATGGCTGTACATTTTCTTTAAAGTATTAGTCAATAGATGAATGACTTGCCAACTCATATTATGTTCTGGGCCTCTTTTTCATATTTTAGAAGTAAGTCATATACTTTAAGAAGAAGGTCGTCTGTCCATCCATCCCAACCGGAAACTAGACGAAAAGTCCTGCCCTCACTCTTTAATTTCAATATTTTCGCTGTAGTTCCTCTAGTTGCAAGTTTATTCTCCAGCGATACTTGAGTTTTTGCCAATTTTAAATTGTATCTACTCGGGGAGAAAAAACGATATCCATACAAAACTAATGAGGCAGAAATAGCATCAAACTCTACTTTATAAATATGATTTGTACTAAAAACTATAAATACAACTGTCAACAATGGAACAATGTAATTATACCACTCATTTGTACCATAAAAAGAATTAAAAACAAATAAAGTAATCAAGCCTATTACTAGTATTATAACAATATTCCTTCTCAACTTTTTAATTAAAGTTGTTAGTTCAATAGACTCAAACATTATATTACTTCCCATCTTGGCTACCTGAAATTTCTATGGTCAAGACCTCTTTTATTCCGTTCATTGAAGCTCTTACATTTTGCACATCTGACGCAACAACCATTGTTTTTTCAAAAGCCTGATAACTGGATGCTCCTCCTTCCAATGCCTTCATCAGATCTTGAGCAGATCCTACTAAAGCAGTTGATCCTTGTGCATTCGTTGTGATTATTCCAACAAGACCGTCACTTAGCATCCCAATTTCAATATACATCGTGTTTCCTGTCTTTTCAGTTAACTCTTCACCTACAATGCCAATAGGCCCATTCGCCTTAAATGACTTTGTTTCACCATCTTCAAAGAAGGATCCAATAACTTGAGTCATTCCAATGGAAATCTGGGTAAGGCCATACATTGTTCCAACAGCACCGGCAATATTCCCCTCAACAGCAGATGTCATTGATGCTGACGTAACACCAAGTCCTATTGTCATATTCAATGCTCCACTTACGAATTGCTTCATTCTTGGGTTGAAACTAAAACATGCATCACATCTTTCGTTAACAATGTAGTCGCCAGGGTTTGAAATGAAGCTATTAAACTCCTGTACTGCTTGATGCGCTGGCTTAGTCGAATTGACTCGTTTGTTCAATTCTTCAGCGGAGGTTGTTGATTTACCAGGTGACCCAGCTGGGCCAAAAATGAAGTAGTTCAGCCAATCACGAAAATCCATTTCTTCCAACCCATCTAGGTCAATAGAAGTAATGACCTTGTTTCCTGAAAATAGATATGGAGTATACCAAGGGTATGATCGTGTAAGTGGATCTACGCTTAAAAATCTCCCTAGCCTAGGATCATATACTCTGAATCCATAGTCATAAATGTTTCCGTCTCCATAGGTTCCCGGATCCTGCTCTTTCCCGTTAAACCCATACCTGTGGCTGTTTCCAGCGCTCCAGGCCCTTCCCACCATCATCATCCCAAAGGGATAAGTCAATATTCTATGTATATTATTGTAAATCAACTCTTTATATCTAATGCAAAATCGTAGAAAGTTGTACAAATGTGTCTAAAATTAGCCTTGTAATTTATTAAATACTCCTTCGATTTCACTATCCAAGTAGGCTTGCGAGAATTGAATATACCTATGAAAGCTTATACTGTTAGCTGAATGACCTGAATTTTTTCTAACTGCCGCTTCAGACATTCCAAGTGAGAGCATTGTTGTAATCGCTGTTCTTCTCATAATATGGGATGTTACATTGTCACAAAATCGCCCAACGTACATTGGTTGACGGGTATTCGTTTTTCCAATTATTTGAAGATCTATAGGCTCTGTCCATCCTGCAAGTGCGCAGAGCTCCTTTAAATTGCTATTAAGTCTATGGTTTGAGATTAATGGAAGAAGTCCCTTTTTATTGCTTCCCTTTTTAAATATTTCCACGACATATTCAGGTAAACGAATTTTCGTAATAGAGCCTGTTTTTTGACTTATAATCTGCAAATATGTAGCATTATTATACCTGCTTAGATTCTTCTGTTTGAGGTTCATTAGGTCTGAATATCTCAATGCAACCGTGCAACCCACAATGAGAATGTCTTTTGTTCTTTTGAGATAGGCTGGTAAAGATTCATGAAACTCCCTATTGTTGATCAGGAAACTAACCCTTTCAGGTGATAATACAAGTATTGGTTTTTCTTCTTTGTAGATTGTAAAGTTTTTATACGCTGGAGATATGCTTAATCCTTTATCATGAGCAAGGTACTTAAGTAAAGTTTTTAGAACTTTCATGTGAAGTCCGATATAGTTGTTACTTGAACCTGATTGCCGTAAGAACTTTGTATACTTTATTTCAAATCTTTTAAGGTATGAACCCTCTTGCTTAAGGAGCTTTTTATTATTGCCAATGCCAGTTCGTAGTCTAATTTTTGTCTCTGAACATGCTTCAAATTCTATCAATTTAGATTGAACACACTTGTATTGGACTATTGTACCTGGAGCCAATTTGTAACCGTTCTTTTTCTTCCGTTTACCTGTTTCACATAGCTTAATAAAGTTTGTAAATTCTGAAACCAGGTATATTTCCTTTTTTTTAACCATTAGATTGGATATATAATGTGAACAGAGGATATATAGGTTTTAGTATCCCTAATGATCAGTTAAATAGAATACTGCGAATTTCTTACTATAAATTTAATAAGTAGGAAATGGAGCAGATGTAATAAAACATGAGTAGCTAGGCAACAACAACAGGAGCATTTTTCTGGTAAAATATTATTGTCAACGGAAGCTGCATAAAGGAAGCCTTTCAAGCTACCAGTCTCTCAAAGCAAAAGGCGCTGCTCTGCAGCGCCTCTTTCAAATCTCTGATACAATGTGGTATCAGCTTATTAATCACCTAACAAACAACAACTCCCTGTACTTCGGCAGGGGCCAGTGCATGTCGGGGCAGTAGCGCTCAATATAGTCGGCGTTCTTGCGGATGTCATCGAACAGCGGCTTCACCTTTTCGCAGTAAGCGTGTGCCTTCTTGGCCGCATCTTCCAGCTCATTGGCCTTGCGGCGCTGATCGATCATCAGTTCCAGGCTGTTGCGCATGTTGTTGATGTACTGGCTGATCTGGTTGACCATGTCCAGCTGTGCACGGTAACCGGTCTCGGCAACACCAGCAGTTTTTAGTCTGGTGATGTTGTCCAGTAACTCATTCTGATAAGCCACAGCTGCCGGCATGATGTAGTTGTACACCAGTTCGCTGTACACCCTTGCTTCTATCTGGATCTTTTTGGCATAGGCTTCCATCTCCACCTCATAGCGGGCATGCAGTTCACGCTTCGTGAAGATCTTATTGTCCACAAAGACCTTGTTGGCTTTTTCGGTCAGGTACTGGTCCAGGGCTTCCGGTGTGGTCTTGATATTATTGAGCCCTCTCTTCGCAGCTTCCTTATGCCATTCTTCGCTGTAGTTGTCGCCCTCGAACAACACGGCTTTGCTTTCGCTGATGTAGCGACGCAACACCATCAGGATGGCGTTGTCTTTCTTTTCACCACCCTTGATCATGCCATCCACTTCTTCGCGGAAGGCTTTCAGCTGGTTGGCAACGATACAGTTCAGAACGGTCATGGCGCTGGCGCAGTTGGCGGTGCTGCCCACTGCCCGGAATTCGAATTTATTACCGGTGAATGCGAACGGTGAGGTCCGGTTCCTGTCTGTATTGTCCAGCATCAGATCGGGGATCTTATTATGGATGTCCAGTTTCAGATCGGCGTTCTCCAGCTCGTCGATACCACCTTCGTCCACCCGGTTCTCGATCTCTTCGAGCACGGCACGAAGTGCAGTACCAATGAATACAGATATGATGGCCGGAGGAGCCTCGTTGGCACCCAGGCGGTGGTCGTTGCTGGCAGATGCAATGGCTGCACGAAGCAGGTCGGCGCCTTCATGCACGGCCTTGATGGTATTCACAAAGAAGGTCAGGAACTGCAGGTTGGTGCGTGGAGTTTTGCCCGGACTGAGCAGGTTCTTGCCGGTATCGGTGCCCATGCTCCAGTTGTTGTGCTTGCCGCTTCCGTTCACACCTGCAAATGGCTTCTCGTGGAAGAGTACGCGGAGCTTGTGCTTGCGGGCAACCTTTTCCATCACGTCCATCAGCAGGATGTTATGGTCCACCGCCAGATTACATTCTTCGAACATGGGGGCACACTCGAATTGTCCGGGTGCTACTTCATTATGGCGGGTGCGGACCGGTATGCCAAGCTTATGACACTCGGTCTCGAAATCGAGCATGAAATTGTAGGTGCGCTCCGGGATGCTTCCGAAATAGTGGTCTTCCAGCTGCTGCCCTTTAGCCGGTGCGTGGCCCACCAGCGTGCGGCCGCTCAGCATCAGGTCGGGACGGGCATGGAAAAGCGCTTCATCCACGAGGAAATATTCCTGCTCCCAGCCCAGGGTGGCACTCACCCTGCTCACGTTCTTGTCAAAATACTGGCAAACAGGCACAGCAGCCGTTTCCAGAAAATGCAGACTCTTCAGCAGCGGCGCTTTGTTGTCCAGCGCCTCGCCGGTATAGGATACGAAGATGGTGGGGATACAAAGGGTCTTGCCGGAGCCTATCTCCATGATGAAAGCAGGGGAGGAGGGATCCCAGGCGGTATAGCCGCGGGCCTCAAAAGTGCTCCTGATGCCTCCGCTCGGGAAACTGGAAGCGTCGGGTTCCTGCTGCACCAGCGATGATCCGGTAAAGGATTCGATGCCTTTCCCGTCTTCAGTGGGAACGAAGAAGCTGTCGTGCTTTTCGGCTGTGGCGCCTGTGAGCGGCTGAAACCAGTGGGTGAAGTGGGTAGCCCCTTTTTCGATGGCCCAGGCTTTCATGCTGGAGGCTACCTGATCTGCGATCTTGCGATCGATCTTCTCGCCCTGCTGGATGGATGCCTTGACACTCAGATAGGCTTCCTCGCTAAGGTGCTTGCGCATCGCCTCATCGTTGAACACATTGGTGCCGTAGTAGTCGGAGATACGGGTGCCGGGAAATTTCACCTCTTTCGAGCCCCTGTTCAGGATGTGCTGCAGGGCGTTGGAGCGGGATATTTGCATTATTTTGGGATTTTTCTGGTACAAAACTCCGATAATTTGCTACCATTCTCCAAAATATGTGCAAAATATTTCAACAAATGTGCAAAAACAGCCCACCTGCCCAAAAATAACTAATATATCGAAAAATATAAATTAAATGGTATGAAATCGGCAATAAAGGGTCGCTGGCAGCGATTTCGGGGCCCAAAAGCAGTTGAATGTGCGAATCGCGAAGAGATGCAGGGTAGTTAGTTGTTGGCTACTGGTTATTAGTTTTTGGTTATTGGTTGTTGGTTGTTGGTTAACCCTTCCGTCCCCACAGAGTTACCTGCCTGCCCGACGGAGGAGGGACAAGGAACTCTGTGGCTAACGCTATGGGTGACAAAAAAAAATCCCCACCTATGGGGCTACCAAACATTTAACCTTCCAATTTCCGCTCCCCTGGCAACACCCACGCCACCAGCAGCAAAAACACCGGAATGGACCGGTACCGGCTCATGGTATCGGCATCGGTCACCACGTAGCCATACAGGAGTAGTACTGCCACCGACAACCAGGTGAGCAGCCAGGTGGTGGGAGAGATGTGGTAACGCCTCGATGCCGACTGAATCATCAGCATCAGCAGCACGATCCAGCAGAGCATCAGTTCCAGGGCAAAGTAACGCCTTACCAGTGAGGAACTATGAATGACATTCGGCCGGAAGAAGATGTTATTCAGCACACCCGGAAGTTCTGTCAATGGTTCCCTATCATCGATACCACTATAGATGTGATAATCGTATTCCGGATCTGTCCCTATCGGAATATAGAATTGCTGGGCTTCGCAGATGATCTCTGCAACCGAGTAGTCATCGGAAGTACGATCGGCCACCAACACCACTACCATCCCCGCCAGGGCCGCCCCAAAAAACAACCATCCGCTTCGCGAAATTTTCTGTCCCATCCACCACAAGAACAACAGGGGTACCAGGAAGATGACATAGTATTCGCGGATGAGCAGCATGACGGCCATACAAACGAACAGCCAGAAGAGCGACCGCCACCTGAACTGTTTTTCCATGTCCAGTAAGAGCCCGCTGATGAACATCATCAGCATAAGTGCCGGGCCTTCTTTCAGGGTTCCCGCACTCCAGATCACAACCGATGGAATGAGCAGCACCAGGCCGAACAGCCCTGTCTTTCTTTCCGGATGTCTTTGCCATAAACGGAAATACAGAAACCTGGCTCCGGCAAAGTAGGCGATGTTCAGCAGGACGATATTGCCCCATGCATTACCGAAAGTGAATACGAACAGGATGGCATGGATGCGCACCATCGTGTATTCAATATTATTCCAGGAATATTTGAGAGGTTCTGAGATGTAAAGCAAATGTTCCGGATACACATTATCAGCACCCCAGCCGAAGGTGAGCTCTAAAAAATGGGAGGGATGAGAACGCAGCGTCTCCCAGATCATATGTCCGTCGTGGATGTAGTTGATGCTGTCGCCATGCCCTACCGCAAAGACCCAGACCGCCAGATTGCCGATACCTGCCAGCACATGTAGTATAAAAGCACCCTGCCACCAGCGTGCATGCAGGCCACCGAAATATCCTTTCCGCTGCAGCCAGATCAGGAACAACAGGGTATAAACCAATGGAGCTGCCGCCACATACATGTGGTAAAGTTAACAGTTGGTAACCTGTGGTCATCGGAAATGAGTAGTGAAAAAATTACCTTTGTACCGATGGCTTTACTGCGTTCAATCCTGCTGACCTGTGCTGCCGCTATTTTGGTGATGCACAGTTTGCTGCCTCATCTGCATCAGAATGAGGCGGACAATAATGTAGCAGAATTGCATGCAGATATCTGCGAACATGGGCAGATAACATGGTTGAATGTATTGTCTCACAATCATTCACGTCTCAACAGCCCCGATAACTATCTTCATTCGGCACAGGGTGCCGACGCTTCTCCAGGTGCATTCCTTTTTTGTGCCCCGGTTGATGCCAGCCATTCTTTTTCATGTGTTCGATGCCTGTCGGTTACCACTGATCTGCCGCTGCAATTCAGCCACGCCGGGTCCCCGTTTGCGGTCCGGCCTCCTCCGGTTAGTTGACAATTTCTGCTTTGTTCTGCAACCGGTTCTATGATCGGTTGCTATGCTTTATTGTCAACAATATAACATGTTTGAAAGAATAATATCATTTTCTGTTAAGAATAAACTGATCGTACTGGTAGCTGTCCTCGCCATGGCAGCAGTTGGAGTTGATTCATTATCCAGGATTCCTATAGATGCTGTGCCTGACATCACGAACAACCAGGTGCAGGTAGTAACCGTTAGCCCCACACTTGCAGCCGAGGAAGTGGAACAATATGTAACCTATCCGATCGAATCATACATGGCGAATATCCCGGAGGTCACAGAACTAAGAAGTATATCCAGATATGGTCTCTCAGTGGTCACCATTGTATTTGAAGACCGGACAGACATTATGAAGGCACGTCAGTTCGTTGGTGAACAGATTCAGCTGGCTGCCGCAGAGATCCCTTCTGAACTGGGATCGCCCGAAATGATGCCCATCACTACTGGTCTGGGCGAAATATATCAGTATGTGCTTACAGTTGATTCCATGCATACCGGCCAGTATTCTGATATGGATCTGCGAACCATTCAGGACTGGGTCATCAAGCGTCAGCTTGCAGGAATGGAAGGTATCATTGAGGTGAGCAGCTTTGGTGGACGGGTGAGGCAGTACGAGGTCAGTGCAGATCCGGTTAGGATGTTGCAATGGGAGGTTACCCTGGATGATATTTTCAGGGCACTTGCTGACAACAATGCAAACAGCGGTGGAAGTTACCTGGAACAGGCAGACAAGGCATTCTATATCCGGATGGAAGGCAGGGCCGGCAGCCTGGCCGACATTGGCTTGATACCGGTAACAGTGAAGGGTGGTGTACCCGTTCGTATCCGCGATGTGGCTACAGTCGGATTCGGTAGCCCACAGCGATATGGCGCCATGACCATGGATGGACAGGGAGAGGTGGTTGGCGGAATAACCCTGATGCTGAAAGGAGCCAACTCATCTGAAGCGATCAGAAACGTGAAGGAGCGGATCGAAGAGGTGGAAGCCTCCTTGCCGGAAGGAGTACACATTTACCCTTATCTGGATCGCTCTGAACTTGTGGGAAGAACCATTCATACTGTGAGCCGAAATCTCATAGAAGGGGGACTGATCGTCATTTTCATTGTGGTACTCCTGCTGGGTAACTGGCGGGCTGGTCTTGTGGTGGCATCTGTCATTCCGTTGTCCATGCTGTTCGCCCTCATTATGATGCGCATATTTGGTGTATCGGCCAACCTGATGTCTTTGGGTGCAATAGACTTCGGTATCGTGGTGGACGGCGCTGTCATCATTGTGGAAAGTGTGCTTCACTACTTGTACACATTCCGCCGTGGCAGTAAACTGAGCCGGCAGCAAATGGATGAGGCCATCACATTTTCTGCTTCTCAGATCTACCGTTCCGCAGCCTTCGGGGTGCTTATTATACTGGTGGTGTTCGTTCCCATATTTACCCTCGAAGGAATAGAAGGTAAGATGTTCCTGCCCATGGCCCAGACGGTCAGTTTTGCAGTGCTGGGATCATTGCTGTTATCACTTACCTACGTGCCGGTGATCTCTGCAATGGCCCTGGATCGCAACATCCGGGAACACCACACTTTTGCCGATCGCCTGGTCGGTGCACTTCGAAAAGCTTACAAGCCTGCCATCACTTTTGCGGTAAGAAAACCAGTCATGGTCATAATCAGCTCATTGGCAGCTTTGGTCCTTGCGATCATACTGTTCCTGCGCATGGGGGCAGAGTTCGTTCCTACGCTGGAGGAGGGAGATCTGGCTATGCAGATGTCTGTGGAACCTGGTTCATCCCTGAGTCACAGCATTGCACGCTCGTCAGAGGCTGAGCGTTTGCTGAAACAGCATTTTCCGGAAGTGTTGCACGTGGTATCCAAGATCGGCACTGCAGAGGTACCAACAGATCCCATGGCCATTGAAGATGCTGATATCATGATCGTCATGAAGGACCGGAAGGAATGGACCTCAGCTGATAACCGGGAAGACCTTATTGGTTTGATGAAAACGGTATTGGATACCATCGGCGATGCGTCGTTTGAGTTTACACAACCGATACAACTTCGATTCAATGAGCTGATGACAGGAGCCAAGACGGATATTGCTGTAAAGATCTACGGGGAAGACCCGGTGGAGCTTAAACGCATTGCCGATGAGGCTGCGGAGATGATCAGCAGCATACATGGTGCAGGAGATGTTAAGGTAGAACAAACAGCAGGGCTCCGGCAATGGAGGGTACAGATGGACCGTCGCCAGATGTCGGTGCATGGTATTGATGTTGCCTCCGTCAACAGAGCTATACGAACCGCTTATGCAGGAGAGGTGGCCGGATCCGTCTATGAAAATGAACGTCGTTTTGACCTCGTGGTCAGATTCAGTGAATCGGGGCGTGAAACACTGAACCTCAACCGGATCATGGTACCTGCAGCAAGTGGTGAACTGGTGCCTTTGTCGCAGGTAGCAGTTGTACAGGAAATGCTAAGTCCTATGCAGATCAGCCGTGAAGATGCCCGAAGACTGATCAAGGTTGGGGTGAATGTGCGGGATGTAGATGTAGCAACCCTGGTGGCCGATATAGAAAATGCCCTGCGTCCACTGGAGCTGCCTCCCGGATATTACATCGCATATGGCGGCGCATTCGAGAACCTTCAGCATGCTGTTGAACGCTTGTCTGTAGCCGTTCCCGTTGCACTGTTGCTGATCCTGTTCCTGCTCTACATCACTTTTAATTCTGTCAGTAAGGCGCTGATCATTTTTGTTGCGGTGCCTTTATCTGCAGTTGGTGGTGTGCTGGCCCTTCAGCTGAGGGGACTGCCATTCAGTATTTCGGCAGGGATCGGTTTTATTGCTCTGTTCGGTGTAGCTGTTCTGAATGGGATCGTACTGATGAATGAATTCATAAGACTCAGTAAAAAAGAAGATATGAGTTTGAAAGACATTGTGATCACAGCAGGAGTTTCCAGATTGCGGCCGGTCCTGATGACAGCCATGGTGGCCTCTCTTGGTTTTATGCCGATGGCTTTGTCAACGGGAAGTGGTGCTGAGGTGCAACGTCCTCTGGCCACCGTAGTGATCGGGGGACTGATCACCGCTACCTTTCTGACACTGGTGGTCTTACCTGCCTTGTATTATTTGTATGAGCATACCCGTTTGCGGCTGCGCCCTGCTGCGGTGTCCATGCTGTCCGGCCTGCTGTTCATTCCTTTTGCCGGCAATGCCCAAACATACAATGAACAGGAACTGATCATGAAAGCAGCTCAGCACTGGCCTGCATTGGCACAGGCTGATAATCGCATAGCCCACTGGGAAGCTGAGAAGCGGCGCTCATGGATATTGCCTCCGGCTACTGTTGATATTCAATACGGACAGATCAATGAGGTGGTCAATGATCTTCAGTGGGGTGTTGACCAGCAGTTGGGTAAACCCTGGTCAGCGGGGGTCAACAGGGCATTTGCTGAGGCCGGCGCAGCGCAGGCTGTTGCCATCCGGGAGCTGACTATGGCTTCACTGGCTTATCAGGTGCGAACAGCACTTGCCGGTTATCAGCAGTTCAGGGCTGAACAGGCGTTTCTGGATTCCGTTTCCGATATGACATCTACCGCACTTGCCCTGGTCAATACCCGAAGAGAGGCGGGTATGCTTACGCTGGCCGAGCAGGTGATGATGGAACAGGTGATTCGTGATTTACTCACCATGCGCTATACTTCAGGTACAAAGCTCACTGAAAGTCTTGGAATGCTTCAGTACCTGTGTGGAGACAGCACGCTTATTCCAGATCCGGATCTGAAGGTAAGAGACGACCATATGATACCCGGCGAATTGCGGCCTTCATCTCTTCAGATAAGACCATCCGAACTGGCTGTAGAGATGTCTGTCCGACAAATGGATGTGATCAGAAGCCACCGGATACCGGACCTGAGTCTTGGTTATTTCAGACAGTCTCTGGGAGGCGTGAATGGATTCCAGGGGGTGCGAGCCGGAATTTCCATACCTATTTTGCACAGTGGCACATCGGTCATGTTAGAGCAGCAGGAGCTGCAGCAACAAAATCTGCAGTGGCAGGTGCAACAGGATCAGCACCAGCTGGAGATGCAGATCAGGCAATTATCTGAAACGAGGATGCTCACAAAAGAGCTGCTCTCGTCATGGCCCGAGGATCCGCTTGCCATGTACAGCTCTTCCATCGCTGAACTGCAGAATAGATTCTACGATGGACAGATTGATGTCTATCAGTATTGTCAGCAGCTTACTGTACAGCTCGAAGCGGCTATAGCATGGATCGGCCTGATCAGCTCCTACAATATGCAAACCATTCAACTGAGTTTTCTTACTGAAAATGATATAAAATGAAAAAAATAATAATAATAGTTTCTGTTTTTATTGTGCTGAATTCATGCAATGAAAAGTCTCCGGTAAATGAGTTTGTACCGGAGGATGAAGAAACTGAACAAGCTGCAATTGCTCAAGCGACGAAACATGCACCACAGGTAATGGAATGTTTTGGTTATATCGATGTTCCTCCCTCCAGTATGGCAGAGATACACGCAAGATCATCCGGGTATATTTCCGGTATCGCCGTCCTGGAAGGTACACAAGTCAGTAAGGGCACATTGCTGGCTGAGATATCATCACCTGATTTTGCCTTATTGCAACGGCAATTGCAGGAGGCTGGAGCCAACTGGAGCTTTGAACAGGCAAGATTCGCCAGAATGAGCGGGCTGTATGAAAAGAATGCCCTTTCAGCTGCTGACTGGGAAACTGCACAGCGTGACCATGCATTGGCAAAGGCCACTTTCAGTGGATTGAAGGAACAACTTGATGCCATCGGATTTGACACAAGTCGTGTACTGGCTGGTCAGATCCAGACTGCTTTGAAACTCTACTCACCTATTCATGGAGTAGTGACGGAGGTACACGCTTCCAACGGGCAGATGGCCACCCCGGGTGATCATCTCTTTTCGGTCATTGATAAATCGCATTTACACGTGGAGTTGCAGATCCCTGCTTCTGATGTTCAGCAGATTGAATTGGAAGACCAGTTCCGGTTTACACCAGCGGGTACCCTTGATACACTGTTCGGAGAGGTCCATTTGATCAATGATGTTGTGGATGAGGCAACCAACACTGTCAGGGTACACGGACATCTGCTCGATGATGCGCATGCAGATCACCTGCTGGTGGGCGAACGTGTTTTTGTTGTTTTTGAGGAGTGATCAGGTCACAGCTGTTGACTGACTCTCCTGTAGGGAACGAAATACAGGTCAGACCTGCGTTAGTTTGCCGGCCATCGCTTCTGCCGCTATATAAGCTGTGGTCCAGGCTGCCTGAAAATTGAACCCACCTGTCACCGCATCGATATTCAGCACTTCACCGGCAAAGTGCAGACCGGGAAACTGTTTGTGTTCCATGGTGGTGAACTGAATATCGCGTGTGTCCACTCCGCCTGCTGTGACGAATTCATCTTTGAAAGTGCTCTTGCCATTGACAGGTAATATCGTACCGCACAATACGCCTGACAGCAGGTCTATGTCGCGGGTGCGAAGATCGGCCCAGTTCTTTCCGGAAGTGCCGGCTGCCAGATGAAGTCTTTCCCACAATCTTTTCGGAATGTCAAATGCAGTTTGCTGCTGGCACTGCCTGTTGCCATGCGTAGTGCGCTGAGTATCGATCCATTGCAGTACCACATTTTTTTCCTGGCCGGTCCAGTTGATGGAAATGTGAATCCTGTAATCCATGTCGTACAGTTCTCTGGCTGCTATGGCTGATGCTTTCAAAACTGCGGGTCCGCTCAAACCCCAGTGGGTGATGAGCATGGGACCTTCGGTTACTACAGGTTTGTCCAGTTTCAATGTGAGTGTTACATGAGGCAGGGATACTCCCATCAGGTCCTGCAGCAGGTGATGCTGGATGTTGAAGGTGAAGAGGGAGGGAACAGGCGGAATGATGGCGATGTCCATGGCTTCCAGCAGGCGCCAGATGGCGGGATTACTGCCGGTGGCGATAAGTACTCTTCGTGCGACGATATCTTCTTCGCCGGTATGAATGATCCAGCCATCGGCCGATGGTTGCAACCCGGTCACCGCACATCCGGTACGTAAGCTGATACTCAGTTTCTGAGCAGTGCCTGTAAAGCAATCGATGATGGTCTGAGAATCGTCCGAAACAGGAAAGACCCTGCCGTCCTCTTCGATCTTTGTTTCGACACCATGGTCATCCAGCCAGGCCATCATATCGCCTGATAAAAAACGATTAAAAGGTCCCAGCAATTCCTTTTCCCCTCTGGGATAATATTGTACCATCTCCGATGGATCGAAACAGGCATGGGTCACATTGCATCTGCCGCCGCCTGATATCTTCACTTTGGTCAGTACCTTTTCTGACTTTTCCAGGATAATGATGCGGGCATCAGGATCTCTTTCGGCACATTGTATTGCGCCAAAGAAACCGGCTGCTCCGCCGCCGATCACTACCAGATCTGAACCCGATGCATTCATTTTGCCAAATACCCTCTAATTCCTGACAAAGGTAAACTGAGTTTCCCGGCCGGCATCGTTAT
>JACJXO010000006.1:72500-123047 GCA_020636645.1 Chitinophagales bacterium | reverse complement strand
CACCCCAAATTCCAGCACCAACACCTTAGTAGTAGTATAACTGCCCAGGCTCAACCCCACTACCCCGCTTCCTTCATCGGTGTATTCCGGGTGCCAGGTCAGGTCGGTGCGGCTGCCGTCTGTCTCTATCTGGTAGGCCTCCGGTCTTCTGAGGGTGATGCCGCCTATCTCGGTTTCCAGGGTCAGGGTGGTGTCGGCATTGAACGTGATGTCTGCACCGTTGAACACCATTTCTATAGGGTCGTTCTGCTGGCTGTAGCCGGGCTGGATGATGAGGTAGAATTTCACTCCGGCCTGGTCAAAATAGTGCATCAGGTCCACCTTGGGGTAGAGGTCTTTGGTGTATAACCTGTCGGTTTTCCGTCCCCACAGAGTCAACCGCAGGGGACTCTGTGGTCTTCTTACAACTTCACCCATTTCTCTCTCCATATGCCTTGTTGGGTTTGAACGGTGGTGAGGTAAATGCCGGGGGGCAGGTGGCTGATATCTGCCTGACCGTTCCCAAGATCAAGGGGGATGGCCTGCCCGCTAATGGAGTAAGTGCTCCACACGGCATCCGGGTAGCTGGCCAGCCCTTCCAGGAATAGCTGATCAGTGGCGGGATTGGGGTGGAGGGTGAGGGATAGGCTGCCGGCATGTTGAACAGATACTGTTGGAGGTAGAAGTATGTATTCATCTCCACCTCCGGTAGTAGTATAGAATAAATGTCCCTTTGTAGTTAACACCCAACCTATCGCTTCATTTACAAAACAGAAACTAGCAATATTTCCATAATTGTCCACAGGTATATTTATGGAGTTAAACACAGTATCAAAAGTCGAACCTGCATCCATTGTTCTCCAAAGAACACCTATATCATATGGTTCTCCATCTGTACTTTGAAAGGTTCTTAAAAATCCTATACTATCTGTTATAAAATATAATCCATTAATATGTGCTATGTTAGTTTCTGTTTCATTCAGAGTGTTTGTAAATGGCAATGTATCCCAGCTGTGACCGTAGTCTATTGTTCGGTAAATTGTCTCTACATCTGTATAGTAGCCAATCCTTGCTGAGGGGAAAAATACGTCTCCACAGCTCTTATCATCAGAAAGCACAATCGAATCATCCCCCATATATTTCCACAGTGATATTCCTGTAGCAATATAGGCCGTGTCCTGGTCCACAACATCTATATTAAACATGTATAAGCTGGTAACCGGTGGACCATCTAAGGTGTACTCCCAAGGCTCCGCCAGGCTTTTTTTCCAAAGACTGGTCTCCCCCCACAATATCACATCTTCGGTCAGGAAATCAAAGCTTTCGTAGTTATGAACACCGGGCACAACCTCCCACGACAAGCCTCCATCTTCTGTTCGTACTCCTTCCATTGGACCGAAAAAAGTCCGGGCAAGGCCCACCTGCTCATTATAGAATTCCACCTTGCTATACTTACACACTCCCGTAGCTTCCTGGTACACTGTGTCCCATGTATAGCCTTTGTCAGTGGAACGAAGGATGACGTTGCTGTATGGAATAATACCCACACTATCATTCATAAAAATTATATCCGAAAAGCCCTCACCAGGTGTACTGATCAAAGGCAAATTTGATATCTCCGTCCATTGGCCAACAGAAACAGTATGCATCAAGCAGATGTGCATGATAAAAAGAAAGTACTTTCGCATCATTCTCACGCAATATATTAAAATAATCAGACTATCATCCATCTGAATGAAATTATGACTTAAATATGAATCCGATCGATCCCATCAACAAAAAAATTCGACATAACAACGAAGCAGCCGCACATTCTTCTTAGCCCCGATAGAGGCGATACCCCGTAAAGCCGAAAGCGGGACCGTAGTGTCTGGCAGGCAGCAGGTAACTTGCTCCTGTTAATACCACACACCTTATATTTGCCATCCGCATGAAGGTGACCGATCGCATTGGACAGAGCAGCAGTACGCTGCTGAGTTTTGAGGTGCTGCCTCCCCTCAAGGGGCGCAGTGTGCAGAGCATCTATGAGGTGCTTGATCCGCTCATGGCGTTCAAGCCGGCATTTGTCAACGTGACCTACCACCGCAGTGAGTACATGTACAAGAAGCGCAGCGAGGGCATCTTTGAAAAAGTTTATACCCGCAAGCGTCCGGGTACGGTGGGCATCTGTGCGGCCATCCAGTTCAAGTACAAGGTGGATGCCGTGGCGCACCTGATCTGCGGCGGTTTCACCCGTGAGGATACGGAAGATGCCCTGGTGGACCTCTGGTTCCTGGGCATAGAGAACGTGCTGTTGCTTCGTGGTGATGCGGCCCGTAACGAACGCCATTTTGTGGCAGAGCCGGGCGGACACCCCTTCGCACTGGACCTGGTGAAGCAGGTGGTGAACATGAACCGCGGACAATACCTGGAAGAAGAACACCAGGGGGGAAAGACAGACTTCAACATCGGCGTGGCGGGGTATCCGGAAAAACATTTCGAAAGTCCCAACCTGAAGGCGGATCTCAAGGTGCTGAAAGACAAGGTGGATGCCGGTGCGCATTATATCGTCACCCAGATGTTCTTCGACAACCAGAAGTTCTTCGCTTTTGAGAAGAGCTGCCGCGAAGCGGGTATCACGGTGCCCATCATTCCGGGACTGAAGCCCATCACCGTGGCCTCGCAGGTCAATATGATACCGAGGGTGTTCCATGTGGACATTCCCGAAGCGCTGTCTGATGCGGTGGAGAAGGCGAAGAACCCGGCAGAGGTCGAAAAGATCGGTGCCGCATGGTGCATAGAACAAAGCCGCGAGCTCAAAGCGGCGGGGGTGCCCTGTCTGCATTACTACACCATGGGCAAGGCGGAGGTGATGCAGAATATCCTGGGGGAAGTTTTCTGAATAAGTCTATAGAATTTTCATTTTTTTAATACAAAGTCCGCAAAGTGACTTCTAATTTACACTGCTGCGTAATACACTAACCAGTCAGCATTTCGCCATCCGTCTTCCGAATTTTTCATTCCCAACCGATGCTTCCTACAGAGAATCTTTCTTCTTTTCCATCCATTTCCAGCCGGAGGAGGCCGTCATCGGATACACCGAGAACGGTCGCTTCGAAATCTCTGTCGGCGGCACGAAAAGTTCTCTTTTGATTCATCCCCAACAGGTGTTCGTGGTAGCGTTGCCTGATACCAGTTGCTGACCGGCCATTTCTCAACAGCAGATAGCCCGTTTCCAGTTGTTGCAGAAGGGGAAAGAGTAGCTGTTGCGGATCGTTCATGGAAGCACCTTCCCTGTTCAGTGAAGTGGCATCCGGAAGTCCGGGAAAATCTGTTTGCAGCACATTGAGCCCGATGCCGATGATAGCCGTTTCCACCTGTTTGCGCACGGTGGTCTCCAGCAGGATGCCGGCCGCTTTTTTTCCGTTGATGAGGAGGTCGTTCGGCCACTTGATGTGCACCTGAGCCTCCGGTAAGGCTGAAGCTACCACATCATATACCGCCAGCGCCACCGTTTGATTGAGCAGAAAGAGCTCTGCGGGGCTAAGAAAAACAGGACGAAACAAGACGGAAAACGTGAGATTCATGCCTGGTTCCACCTGCCAGATCCGCCCGGACTGTCCCCTGCCGGCCGATTGATAACGGGTGGTGACCACCAGACCTTCCGGCGGCTTTTCAGTGCGCAGGGCCTCTTTCAGCCAGTCGTTGGTGGAAGGGCATTCATCCAGTTCCACCAGAACCTTTCCGGTGAAGACCGTGTTATGGTTGCTGCGCAAAGAATCCGTAATTTTGTGTAACATTAGTAAAAGGGTGTGAGAAAAAGAGCTGCGAAGACCTCTCTGCAATATTCCAAGACCGATCTCGTCATCAATAGTATTCAGGATAAGAAGGGGGAGGACATTGTTGTCCTGAACCTGGAAAATATCCCCGATACGGTGAGCAGCCGGTTCATCATTTGTCAGGCGGATTCGACCACGCAGGTACGGGCCATCGCCAACCATGTGATAGACCAGATAGGCGAAGAACTGGGCGAGGTACCGTACAGCAAGGAAGGCCTGGCGCAGTGTGAATGGGTGCTGGTGGACTACATAGATGTGGTCGTACACATCTTCATCCGCGACAAACGCCAGTTCTACCAGCTCGAGGACCTGTGGCACGATGCGGCAATAGAGCGCATCCCCAATTTTAACTGAACAACAGTATGAGTACGAATCAACCAAAGAATCAAAAACAGCCGAACAGGCGATTCAATTACTATTGGATCTACGGCGCCATTGCCATCTTCCTGATCGGCCTGCAGTTCTTCCAGTTCGGCAGTTCACCCAGCAAGAACATGACGGAAGACCGGCTCTTCGGCCTCATCGAGGCCGGCGATGTGAAGAAGGTGGACATTGTGAACGACAAGAACGTGGAGGTGTACCTCAAAGACGAAAGCGTCAAGAAAGACAAATTCAAAGAGGACCGCATTCCGGAGAACGGTCCGCAGTATTCCTTCAACATCAGCATAGGCGGTGGTTTTGAAGACCGTCTGCGCCAGCAAAAAACTCCTGAACACGATTTTGATATCGATAACACCGAACGCAAGGAATGGGGCCCTACCATCATCGGATGGCTGCTGCCGCTCTTCCTCCTCGTGGCCGTTTGGCTCTTCATCATGCGCCGGGTAACCGGTGGCGGTGGTGTAGGTGGCGGAGGCCAGATCTTCAATATCGGCAAGAGCAAGGCCAACCTGTACGACAAAGACACCAAGGTCAATGTGACCTTCAACGATGTGGCCGGACTGGATGAAGCGAAGGAAGAAGTGATGGAAGTGGTGGACTTCCTGAAGAATCCGAAAAAATACACCTCACTGGGTGGTAAGATACCGAAGGGCGTGCTGCTGGTGGGATCGCCGGGAACGGGTAAGACCCTGCTGGCGAAGGCCATGGCCGGTGAAGCACAGGTGCCTTTCTTCAGCATCTCCGGATCTGATTTCGTAGAGATGTTCGTGGGTGTGGGAGCATCGCGGGTGCGTGACCTCTTCCGTCAGGCGAGGGAGAAAGCACCCTGTGTGATCTTCATCGACGAGATAGACGCCATCGGTCGTGCCAGAGGCAAAAACATGATGCAGAGCAACGACGAACGGGAGAACACCCTGAACCAGTTGCTGGTGGAGATGGATGGTTTCGGCACCGACAAAGGTGTCATCATCCTGGCGGCCACCAACCGTCCCGATGTACTCGATCCTGCCCTGCTTCGTCCCGGTCGTTTCGACCGCCAGATCAGTATTGACAAACCCGACCTGAATGGTCGCGAGCAGATATTCAAGGTGCACCTGAAACCGGTGAAGGTCAGCACGGATGTGGATCCGATGAAACTTGCTTTACAGACACCGGGCTTTGCCGGAGCAGAGATCGCCAACGTATGTAATGAAGCTGCGCTGATAGCGGCCCGTCGCGGGAAGAAGTTCGTGGAGATGCAGGACTTTAACGATGCCATTGACAGGGTCATCGGCGGACTGGAGAAAAAGAACAAACTCATCTCTCCTGACGAGAAGAAGATCATCGCCTATCACGAAGCAGGTCATGCCATCTGCGGCTGGTTCCTCGAACACGCCGATCCGCTGGTGAAGGTGAGCATCGTACCGCGTGGAGTGGCAGCGCTGGGATATGCGCAGTACATGCCAAAAGAACAATTCCTGTACACCACCGAGCAGCTGAATGATATGATGTGCATGACCCTGGGTGGTCGTGCCGCAGAAGAGATCGTGTTCGGTCGCATCAGCACCGGTGCGCAGAACGACCTGGAGCGCATCACCAAGATGGCCTATGCCATGGTGACGATCTACGGTATGAACAAGCGCATCGGCAATGTATCGTTCAATGATCCACAACAGGACTACCGTTTCGCCAAGCCGTATTCGGAAGAGCTGGCCAAGGCCATTGATGAAGAAGTACGCAGCATCATTGATGCAGCCTATATACGCACCAGGAACCTGTTGACCGACAAGCGTTCACAGCTGGAGTCTGTAGCCCAGGAACTGCTTCAGAAAGAGATCATCTTCAAGACCGATATGGAGCGCCTCATAGGCAACAGACCTTTCGAAGAGCATAAGATGCACGAAGACCTGACCGAAGTGGAAGTGGTTGAAGAGGCAACAGACGAAAGCGAGAAGGTAGAGCCGTGAGCCGGTTTGCAGTTAGCTAAAGCAGTCGAGCAGTAAGCCCCGCATAAGGGGGTTTGGCTGCGCCAACAGTGAAGTATTGCCGGGTGAGGTTTTGCAAAGAATTATTTGCTGACGGAAACAAAAGCCCGTCAACTCCTTTTTTTAATAGGTCTGCCTCTGTAAGGCAAAGATCATTGCCGGTTCTGATCACATCGGCCATTCAGAATTCCGGCTGTATGAAGAACCTTGTATAGATCATATATTCATTTTATTACGTATTCATTTATTCTGTTTTTTTACTTCGTTGGCACATGGATATAGATAACATATAATCCTGTATATCAACACTTTAGGCAAAGATCTATGAAGCCATGATACCCTGAACTTGTATCCATTGAAAAGGGCATCTAAAAAAAAACATGATAATTCTATTCTATGCTATATTTTTAGACTTTCTCTGATCATGTGTTGCAGAAGTTTTATAGTATCATTTTGTGCGCTGTTGTTTGTAAGTAGCCCGCTCTTCAAAGGATCTGCTGATGCCCAGATACCTTACCAATGGTCCAAGTCCCTGCTACCCGGCACTTATCACACCAGTGTGACCGATCTGGATACTGATGCGTCAGGCAATGTGTTTGTATGTGGCACTTACAAAGGAGCTGTTGATTTCGATCCGAGTGCCGGCACCTATTATCTGACATCAGTTGGCACCCTGGTCAATCAGTTCCTGGCTAAATATGACAGTGATGGCAATTTTGAGTGGGCATTTAGTCTGGCCAACAGCAGTGCTGTGATCAATAGTTCCTTCTTGTCTGTGCGTGTTGACAATGCCGGAGATGTGTATGTTTCCGGAAGCCTGGTTGATCAGATAGATTTTGATCCGGGCCCTGGTACCTATATTCTGGATGCCGACAATGGATTCGGATTTTTAGCCAAGTACGATACGGATGGAAATTTCCTTTGGGCCATGGTGCTGGAAGGGAATGGCATCAGCAAGATCTACGAAGTAGCATTTGATGATGCCAACAATGTCTATTGCGCAGGTGCCTTTACCAATTCTACCGATTTTGATCCGGGACCGGGAACCTTTAGTCTTTCTTCAAATGGTAACAACGATCTGTTCTTAAGCAAGTATGATGAAGACGGCAATTTCCTGATAGCAGGGGCTGCAGGCGGAAGCGGGGTGGATATCGCCTATACCATAGACCTGGATGATGACAACAACATCTATATGGGCGGTGTGTTTCAGGATACAGTTGACTTTGACCTGACTCCCGGTACAGATTATGAAATGGCAACAGGTGTCTATCACGGATTTGTGGCCAAATACAATTCATCCGGCGCCCTGCATTTTGTGCTGAACCTGGGTGATGGAACACAGACGGAAGTGAAAACGCTGGTTACCAGTGGCTCAAACAGGTTCTATGTGGGTGGCATCTTCATGGGAGATGTGGACTTCGACCCTCTGGGTGCAGGTGATGTCATCAGCAATGACAGTATGTTCTTTCATGCATTTGTAAGCGCCTACGACAACTACGGTTTGCAACAGTACACCATTCCGCTGCACAGCGATTTTGCAAACTGTGTCGATCTGGCCCTGGATGCCAGCGGCATGGTATATGCAGTGGGAAATTTTTATTACTCCATGGATTTTGATCCCTATGGAGCTGGTTCTGTTACAACGCCAGTGCTGTACGACGGTTATCTTACATCCTACGATCATTATGGCAATCACATTTTTAAATGCATCCTGACCGGTTCCAGCAACCAGAACATGTCGGCAGTAGATATCAATTCCACAGATGAGGTGCATCTGTCGGGTTACTATAACAGTACGGTTGACTTTGACTTTGGTGCCGGGTTTGCATATGGATTTGGCGGACTCTCCTACCAGAGTGCATTCATCGCCAAATACGGTCAGCCAACCATACTGGCACAGCAGTCCATACAGCTGAACGGACTCTATGATGATGGGCAGGATCACCTGACCTGGACCTGCCCTGAACAGCAGGAAGGACAATTCCAGATCCAGACTTTTTTACAGGGAGAGTGGGTCACGATCTCCGACATGCAAGCTACCACAGGAGCAGAAATGTATTCCTATTACTACAAGCCGGAACCTGCCTGTACCGATGAATCCAGATTCTATCGAATAGTCCTGTCCAGAACCAATGGCACTGATCTGCAGTCTAATCCTGTAAGTGTGAACAGTCCGCTGTTCGTGCAGTGCTATCCTTCTCCTGTTACCACTGTAGTCACCCTGAGCGGACTGCCTGATGATATGCAGGTCATCCTTGCTGATCAGGCGGGTATTCCTGTCCTGGAAACAACAGACCATACCATCGATGTGGCCTGGCTGCCTGCAGGCATCTATTTTGTCCTGAATAAACAGGGCGAGGTGCTGAGCCGCTTTGTGCATGAATAGTATTCCGGCATTCTGCTGAACACATTACCTTTAGGGCATGTCACGCAACGTGTCGAGCAAGGAACTCATGCTCACGAACATCCGCAACGCTCTGATCAACAAATCGAAGCAGCCCTTCCCCAACCTGGAAGGCACCGAGCAGGTGTACAGCCGCGAAGAGGAATCGCTGGAGGTATTGTTCGCCCAGGAGTTAAAAGCGGTGAGCGGTCAGTTTGTCTTTTGCGAAACAGGAGCAGAACTGGTGGAGATACTGAAAGAGGTGGTGAGTATCCGCGAGCTGAAGCATGCGCTTTGTCCGGAACCCTGGATACAGGAGCTGCTGGAGAAGAACGGGTTCAGCGATTTTCTGAAGGACGGTGCGGTAACCGGTATGGATGCCGGTATCATGGCCTGCGATGCCCTCATCGCCAGAACCGGCAGCATACTCATTTCCTCCAGACTGGCCAGTGGCCGTACTTTACCGGTGTATCCGCCGGTCAACATCGTCATTGCTACTACAGAGCAACTGGTCTATGACATCCAGGACGGATTCGATCTGCTGCGCAAAAAATATGAAGGCACCATTCCTTCCATGATCAACCTGGCCACCGGTCCGAGCCGCACGGCCGATATTGAAAAGACCCTCGTGCTGGGTGCCCACGGCCCCAGGGAAGTGTTCGTCTTTTTGCTGGACCAAACATCCTGAGGCTTGGGGAATATCTATTTCGCATCCGATTTTCACCTGGGCGTTCCCGGTCACGGGCAAAGCCTGGAAAGAGAGCAGCGCATCGTTCGCTGGCTGGACAGCATCGCTCCGCATGCTGACAGGGTGTATCTGGTAGGCGACCTGTTTGACTTCTGGTTCGAATACCGTGATGTGGTACCAAGAGGTCATGTGCGGTTGCTGGGCACACTTGCCAGAATGAAAGACAGCGGCATCGACGTACAGGTATTTACCGGCAACCACGACATGTGGATGTTCGGATACTTTGAAAAAGAGCTGGGCATACCGGTGCATCATGACATCATCCGCTTTGAGGTGAACGGCAAGAAATTCCTGGTGGGCCACGGCGATGGTATCGGTCCGGGCGACAAAGGTTATAAATTCATCAAGAAGGTATTCACCAATAAGGTGGCGCAGAAGTTATTCGGGGCACTGCATCCACGCATTGCATTCGGTATGGCACAATATTGGTCGGGAAAAAGCCGTAATAGTCATGAAGATGAAGGCTTCCTGGGCGAAGACAAAGAGTGGCAGGTGATCTATGCGAAAGAGGTGCTGCAACAAGAGCACGTCGATTATTTTGTATTTGGTCACCGGCATATACGCCTGGAATTGCCCATCGGCAACAGCATGTTCTACAACATCGGCGACTGGATGACCCACCATACCTACCTGGAATTTGACGGAGAGACCTGTCACCTGAAAAAATATGATCAGTAAACAATTATTGATCGGACTATCATTTTTTGCAGCCGTTTCGCTGCAGGCACAGGACAGTCTTGTATTGGAGAAAAGTATTCCCGCCAATGCCGGCATGTTCACCACCGATGCCCTGTCCAATCTCTACTGGCTGAACACTAAAGGAGAGGTGATCAAATACCAGTGGACGGACGGACGCACCTTCACTTACAGCAACAAACAACTGGGGCAACCCGCCTGGGTGGATGCTTCCAACCCCATGCAGGTGCTGGTGCTGTATCCTGATGTGCAATCGGTAGTGTTGTTAGACAGCAGGATGGGACAGATCAATCTCATCAAGCTACTCGCCACGGGAGATGGTCATTCCTATCTACCCCTCGCTGCCTGTGCGCAGCCGGAAGATGATTTCTTCTGGATCTACGACGGACTGGCGCAGCAACTCATCAAGCTGGACGAAAGAGGCAACACCGTGGCCATGAGTGAACCCTTCACCAGCATGTTCGACTTTACCGTGGTGAAACCTTCTCTCTACTACCAGGAACAAACTCTTTTTCTGGCAGACGGTGATAAGGGCCTGCTGATCTTCGACCGCTATGGCAGTTTCGTCAAGGCCAATGACATCACCCGCCAGACACTGCTACAGATAGACAAGGAGAATTACTATTTCCTGGAAGACGGACAATTACACATCATACATCGCCAGCTATACGGAAGCGATGCCGTTTCCCTGCCCGTAGAAAATGCCCGGCAGGTGCGGGTGCTGGCGGGAAAGGTCTTCGTGCTCACTCCGGATGCGATAGAGGTGTACCGGATACGTGAATAGATTCTGTCCTTTTGATGACAAAGGTATCCGGCAAAATCCTGCGCATTTACTACCTTCCTGATCAGGAAAATGGCATATCAGAATTTGTTCATCAGAGTTGCTTTCGGCTGGACTTTCATGCTGATGATAACCATGGCTTCTGCCCAGGTTTCGTCCGGCCCGGATATTGCCTGGCAACAGTGTTATGGAGGTTTTGGTAACGATTATTTTACAGATGCCATTATTACCCAAGACAACGGGATACTGGCGGCTATCAGGCCTTTATCTGATGAGGGAGATTTAGAAGGAATGACTAAGGCAGAAGCATCAGGTTGGGTAATCAAATACAATCCTGATATGAGTATCCAATGGCAAAGACATTTTGGATATCTAGATTGTTTTCGCGAAGTATATAAAATTATTGAGCTTGAAAATGGTGATATAGTATTTGGAGGAGCTGTTGCAAGTTTTTCTGGTTCTGATTGTATTGGAGAGATTGGTGGGTCTGATTTCTTTCTTTTAAAAACCGACTCCTTCGGCAACGAACTCTGGTACCAAACCTACGGAAGTATTTTTCAGGAAGCTTTGATCTGGATGGAACCCACTTCTGATGGCGGTTTTCTTTTGACCGGCACCAGTATGGGAAGTGGTGGTGATATTCCTTTTCACTACGGGGGCACCCTGTCAACTGATGCAGTAGTGCTCAAAACTGACAGCCTGGGCGAACTGGAATGGGTGCAGGTGTTGGGGGGGAGTAGTTTTGAACGTCCTTCATATGGCATTGTAGAGTTGCGCCCGGATCTATTTCAGTTTCATATAGCCACTACATCAAGTGACCATGACCTCTATAGTGAAGATATCACTGATCTTCAAAGATGGTTATTTGTTCAAATAGATATCACTGGCGAGGTTGTCAGAGACAGGGTGTATTCAGGGGAACAGGATTTCTATAACAATGGATCAAAAGTTTTTCCATATGAAGACGGTGTCGTTGCCGTATTGAATGGAAATTCTGAGAGTTCGCTGTACCCTACAGTGCCCGAGCATGCTGGTATAGAGGGTTCTGTAATAATACTTGATTCTGCCTTAAACATCATTAGTCAAAAGCAATGGGGAGGCACATTACATGACTACCTGTTTACTGGTACCCAGGATTCTGAAGGTAACTTCTATTTTCTAGGTGTAAGCGAGTCAGAAGATCATGATGTCTTAGTAAATTATTACCCTGATGAAGAGGAAAACTATTGGATATTGGCCACTGACTCTTCGTTCAATACCCTATGGAGTAAATCCTTTGGAGGAGGAAATAGTCCATCCTGTGGTGACCTGGGTTGCGGTGCTTTTACAGGCACATTGATCGCCAAAGACGGTATGCTGTATGCCTTTACCGAAAGTGTGTCTCCAGCCTCATTACCCGATTTCGATATTGAATGTGGGCACTACAATGAGTTTTTCAATACATCAGATGCCTGGCTGGTGGCTTTTGACCTTTCTACCGTGGATATTCCAGAGGTTCCCGTTTCTGATTTAATTGAGATTTATCCCATTCCGGCAACAGATTGGGTCACTATAAGTGCACCGGATTCAGCGGTTAAAAGACTGCAGATTTATAGCCTGGATGGAAAGCTGTTTTACAGCAACAATTCCACCACACAAGCTGAGTTCCAGATGGATGTAAGCAGGTGGCCAATGGGTATGTACCTGCTACAAATGCAACTCACCAATGGAGAGATATATACAGAAAAAATCATGGCCACACATTAATTTTTTACAAAATAGTCCCAATTTTATATATGGTGAATCTATTGTATTTATCCAGGAATAACCACTTTTTACATTCCAAACACATACACATAATAAAAATACCGTAACTTGTATTATCTGATGTTCACCACCATGCGCCAACTATACCTCATTCTATTGCTAAGCATCTTTAACACTCACCTGCTCCATGCCCAGGTAAACCCAGGCCCTGATATTGCCTGGCAGCAGTGTTATGGAGGTACGGGTACAGATCATTATTATAACGCCATAAAAACAAGCGATGGGGGTTATATAGCTAGAATTGTAAGTGGATCAACAGATGGCGACTTGACGGACGTTGAAACTCCAGGTGGTTGGATTATTAAATATGATTCAACTTTAAATGTTCAATGGCAAAATTTCTATGCAGATAATCCATGCAATGTACAAGCGGCTCAAATTTTAGAATTCTCTTCCCATTATTACCTGCTGGGTTATGGCGGGTCAGAATGCCCTGAAGTAAATGGCAATAATGATATTGTGATTACCAAAATCACTTTAGATGGTGAGGTAGTCTGGACCAGGCTTTTTGGCAGCCCCGGTTTTGAAGAGTACGGTACTGCGATTGTTACTCAAGATAGTTGCTTGCTGTTTGCGGGTGAGAGCTTTAGTTCAGGAGGTGATGTACCAATACATTACGGCAGCGGATTTTATCAAGATATCATTATTGGCAAAGTGGACACTTCTGGAAATCTATTATGGCTCGAGGTTTTAGGTGGAAGCATTGGGGAAGCTGCACTGAGCAACATCCACGAAACAGCAAGGGGTGAATACCTGTTTACCTTTGGTTCTACCTCCAACGATCATGACCTGGCTGTTGCCGGTTTTGAAGGGCGCAAGTTGTGGTTTTGCAAAATGGACAGTCTGGGCAATGTGATGCAACAGGCATTTTACGATGGAGATTATTATGCGAATAACGCATCAGTATTTGTAGAATCGGTTGTTTTAGGAGATCATTTGATGCTTCCCGGGTTTTTAAAAGATGGTGCCACCTTCCCGGGTTTTGAAAGTTATGGGCAATTTGACGGTTGCCTGGCATTGATAAATTATGAAGATTTAACCTTTGAAGCATTATATCAATATGGGGGCTCTAAACTTGATGTATTAACAAGGCTAAAATCTGGACCGGATGGCAGGTTTTACTTGTTAGGGTACAGTTATTCCAGCGACATTGACCTACCTGACAATTACAACGACGGGGCAGAAGAAGACTACTGGCTCCTGGCCTTAAACCCCGATTATTCAGTTGCATGGAGTAGAAACTTTGGTGGGTCGCAGTTTTTTGGTGATTTGGGCGGATCCAGCTTAAAAGGCAGCATCATTGCTGATGAGAATAACGTAATAGCCTTTTTATCCGTTGAAGAAGTTTCCGTATTACCCGATTACGATATTACGTGTAGTAAAGGGGGTGGTGATGATGCCTGGCTGGTAGTATTCGACCTGACGACGGGTATAGTTGAACCACATCAACAACCTACAATTCAGGTGTATCCAAACCCTGCCGATTCCTTTTTACACATAAACTCTAATCAACTTCCCAACACTGAATATAACATCCAGATCATTGATATATTGGGTAGAGTAGTGTGGGAAGGTTTGCTTCATAACGCTGCACAACAACATATAGATATTTCACCATTACAATCTGGCACCTACCAGATCATCTTGTTTGATGTCAATGGACACAACCATTCGATTCCCTTCATCGTAAACCGATAACCCATGAAAAATTCTGTTCTTATTCTTGTCTCGTTGCTTATACATTTTTACTCTTTTGTCCCCACAGAGTCAACCGTAGAGGACTCTGTGGAAGGTGAATCGGAATGTCTCATAAACAGAAAAACCACAGAGTTCCTTGGCAGGTAACTCTGTAGGGACGACAGTGTGTACCCCAACACTGGCTGGCCAGCGTTATTCAAGGGACTTTGATTAAATTTGCATGTATATGAAAACATATATCCTTCATTTTTTTGCTATACTTTTTTGTGGCGCATTTTCTCTTTATGGGCAAGCGCCAGATGTACATTTTCAAATGGGGTTTGGTGGTGCCCACAGAGATACACTAAAAAAGACCTTCCAGGAAAGTGACGGCAGCTATTTTCTTTTTGGAACCTCTGAATCCGGTATCAGTGGTGATAAGGATACGGAACTGTATGGTATGGCAGATACCTGGATCATAAAAACGAATCCGGCAGGTGAGATCGTATGGCAAAAGACATTTGGAGGAGATAAGGATGATTTTTTACACGACGTAGTACTGTTGGATAATGGACATTTTTTATTTGGATCATCCTCACTTTCGGCACCTTCAGGTAATAAGACAGCTCCCAAGATTGGTTGGGTCGATTACTGGTTGGTTGAAATGGATACTTCTGGAAGCAGTATATCACAAAGCAGCTATGGTGGAGATGACAATGACATTTTAAGGTGCATTGTCCCAACAGCTGATGGCGGTCTTATTCTTGCCGGAAAATCTGAGTCAGATGCATATGGTACAAAGACAGAGAATAGTCGGGGAGGGTATGACTACTGGCTTGTAAAGCTTGACACTCTTGGAGAGGTGCAATGGGATAAAACACTTGGTGGTTCAGAGGACGAGGAGTTGACAACGGTCATTCAAACATCTTCCGGCGGGTATTTGGTATGCGGGCACTCCAATTCTCCTGCCTCCGGAGATAAATCTGAATCAACTTCCCTTTGGTCTTCTGATTGGTGGGTGGTGCTGCTTGATTCGGCTGGTGCAATGGTTTGGGAAAAGACCATCGGGGGTAGTTCTTTAGACTATGTGTATGACGGCATTGAACTTCCAACAGGGAATTATTTGCTGGGAGGAGCATCGGACTCTAATATATCAGGAGAAAAAACAGAAGCGAGTATTGGATCATTTGATTATTGGCTGGCAGAAATTACTCCGGATGGATCAGTCGTTAAAGATGAGGTAATTGGCGCCTATGCAGCTGATTACCTGAAAAGTATTGTGAAGCTTTCTGATTCAACATTTGCTTTAGTGGGTGAATCAGGTTCTGAGCCTTCTGTAGATAAGACTTCTGCCTGGTATGGTAGTTTGGATATTTGGATTGTAGTTACAGATATGGATTACAATGTACTTTTTGATATTTCATCCGGAGGACTTGGCAATGATTATCTGTCTGAAGCATCTGTAATGAATAATTTGTTGTCTATCTCTACCTTTTCTTATTCGGGTATATCCGGAAGTAAAGAGATCGATAACGAGGGACTGCTTGACTATTGGTTCATGGAAATGTCATCTTGTTCAGATACAGTTTCTATGTATTTTGATATGGATGGTGATGGATATGGTGGAAGTGATAGTATCGTGACTTTGGCATGTTCCTTTCCTGCAGGATATTCCTTTATACAGGGTGATTGCAATGACCTGGATCCTGCCATTCATCCGGCAGCAACAGAAACCTGTAACGGGGTTGATGAAAATTGTAATGGCCTGATTGATGATGAAGTACCACTTATCAATTGTTATCTGGATGCTGATGGCGATGGATTTGGCACTCCGGATAGTTTGATTCTGTCCTGCTTCATCCCGGATGGATACATCAACAATCCATGGGATTGTAATGATCTGGACAATACCATACACAATCTGGTGACCTATTGGCTTGATGCGGATGGTGATGGATACGGCACCAATGATTCTTTTGATCTGTTTTGTTTGAATAGCCCGCCGGAAGGATATTCATCTTTCAATGGCGACTGCGATGACAGCAACCCCGATGTGGTTGATGTTGAATTGTTTTATGAGGATAACGATTTGGATGGTTATGGTCAGCCTGGTTCTGGTTTTTATACTTGTCCTGACCCCGGACCAGGGTTTTGCAAAAACGCTAATGATTGTGATGACTCCAATCCTGATATCTACCCGGGAGCGCCGGAACTGCCCAATGGGATAGATGATAATTGCAACTTTGCTGTTGACGAAGGTTTGGTAGAAGTAACAGACATCGGGCAGGAGGGCTGGACGCTTTATCCCAACCCGGCTGATGGTGAGCTGTTACTGGAGTTTTCAGGAAGAGGTGTCGGTTCGGGTTCTTATGCTGTTTACGCCCTGACAGGAGAGGTCATTCTTCAAGGTGTGCTCTCCGGTAATATGACCAGGATCGATCTGACTGGTTTGCCTGAGGGCGCATGGCTGCTGGAATGGAAAACAAGTGATAGTACCCAAAGGTCACCCTTCCTGGTGGTCAGAGAATAAATGCGATCAACTGTAGTTCGTGAACTTATCATCCCTGCAAAATGCCAGCAGGGTGATGCCTGCGCTGCGACAGGATTCTACAGCCAATGAAGAGGGAGCAGATACGGCAGCCAGCACAGGAATACCTGCACGATAGGTCTTGGACACGATCTCATAGCTGACCCGTCCGCTTACGATGATGCAGAATGCCTGATCTAAAGTGCCATTCAGCATCAGTTGTCCGATGGCTTTATCTACTGCGTTATGTCTGCCAATGTCTTCTTTGATGACGAGTAAATTTCCAGCCTCATCGAAGATGGCAGAAGCATGAGAGCCACCGGAACTGTCGAAAGTATTCTGGTGTTCCCGCATGGTCCGGAACATCTGCTGTACACGTTCGGCCGAAGGAGATTCGTGTACAGGAATATCCACACCGGTCAGCAACAATTCGGCTTCCGTCTTACCGCACATACCGCAACTGGAAACCGACACCAAAGTGCGATTCACTTTTCCTTCTGTGCGGAATGCATTCTTATCTCCACTGATATTCACCGCTGTGATATAACCGGCATCATTCGCCTCGGTGATTTTGAATGTCGGATTCTCTTTTTCTGTATAGACCTGTTCAGATAATAACAAGCCACGGGCCAGGGCTTCTTCATCGCCCGGCGTGTGCATGGTGATGGTGTAGGGCTCGCCGTTCACATAGATGCTCAGCATGACCTCTACAGTGAGGGGGTCTTCCACAGGTTGCGCAGTTCCCTGCACCACCTTGTGGGCGTTGTATCTGCGAACGGGTTTCTGTTCCATGGTATTGGAACAATGAAGGTAAGTGATTTAGTTCATGGAGCTCCGTATCAGTAGGGTCCGAGAAAGTAGGTATCAATGTGATAGGTTTCCCCGAAACCGGTTGTGATGAGTACAGCATCACATAGAGTTACGGAATAGGAACCGTCACCATAGTTGTTCAGGTATATCTTTTCATTCAATTGCAGGTAACCGAACAGGGGACCCCCTTGTGTGACGGAAACATAAACCTTCTCCGGATCGCTCGGGAACATTGTGCTGCCGGAGCTGGAATAGATACCTGATGATGGTTCTTCACTGAACCTGAAATGGATGGACATCAATGTTCCGCTGACTGAAGCCGTGATCTCCCAATCGCCGCCTGCATCATTCAGAGCCGATGCATAATAGACATTATAGGAGCTGGCAAATGCATCCAGATAAAAATAGTTTGTGTCAAATGAGCAGGGTGCGATCACTTCATTGGTAATGTCGGCGGTTGAAATCGGTTCACCTTTTGCGTATCCCTGTTTATTGGATGCCCATGCATTGAAATAGTAAACGGTATTGTTCTCAAAGATTGCGCTTTCAAGTTCCAGTTTGAAGAATGAGCCATAGGTGGTCACCTCCAACTGGTTCTCCAGGATGCTGAACTCTTCATTTTCGCTGTAGCAGAAACCGGCATGCTGTATATCCGTGAACCCTTCATCAAGTATATGTCCGTAAAGGCTGATATTTCCGTCATCGTTGATGACCACAGAGTCCATACTGACCACCGGCAGGTAATCCTCCACGTTTTCAAAAGGCTTGATACACGATGACACCATAGAGAACATGGCCACCTGAAAAAGAATGATATGTGTGTTGTTTATTGCCATCAATAGTAGTATCCGATCCTGATTCCCAGACCATAATAGTCCACGAATTCGTTTGTGTCAAAATTGTAGTTCAATGAGCGTTCAAAGAGCAATCCTGCTAACATAAATTCATTGAATTCGTATTCTACTCCCAGCCTGCCGGAAATTCCACCAAGATATTCCGGCCCGGTATAACTCAGAGATGGGGCAGCTGTACCACCATAGTAATCTCTTGTATAACTCATGCTGAACCAGCCGAAACGGGCACCTATGCCTCCGAATCCAAACAGATCGATGCCCGGGGGCTGGTAGGGGCAGCCGTCAACAAACACGGAAAGTCCGAACAACATAGCTCTGTCGATCACCAGAATTCCCGGAACCACCTCGTCGTAATTCAGATCATCAAAGTAAACGATATTGAATGTGTCTGACCTGACAGACAAAGGTGAAAATTCAAATGATTGTCCGATCCTCAGATAATCTGATTCGGTGAAAGAGCTTTGATTGAACAGGGTGAATTGCCAGGAATTGCCATAGAAGTATGAGATATTCGACAGGGGTTGGATCCGGCCAACCTGAAGTCCAGCAAATTGGGCATGTGCATGTGACCCCATCATGATCAACAGTATGCATATCAGTTGCCGGGCCCTGGAGTTCATAAATTTTTATTTAACTGATTCAGATTATTTAGATCAGCTCAGTCCGGTGATCTTGCCGTTGTCGTCAATGTCCATGCCTTCACTGGCAGGATGCTCCGGCAATCCCGGCATGCGCATCATGTCGCCCAGAATGGGAATGACGAAACCGGCACCCGAAGCGAACTCGAACTCACGAACGGTGACGGTGAATCCTGTCGGGCGACCAACGATCTTTTCGTTATCGCTCAGCGACTTTTGCGTCTTGGCCATGCAAACCGGCAGGTTGTCAAAACCCAGGTTCTTGATGGTCTTCAGTTGCAGCAATGCCTTGGAAGAGAAGTTGACATCATCGGCACCGTAGATCTCTTTCGCAATGGTGCGGATCTTGTCTTCCACCGGCAGGTTCCAGTCGTACAAACGATGGAATTTGTTCGCACCACTTTCTATCATATCTACCACAGCCTGAGCCAGATTCATGGTGCCCTCACCGCCTTTGGCGAAGCCTTCACTGACCACAGCTTTGGCACCCAGTCTGGCACAGGCATCAATGACGAACTGTACTTCTTCCGAACTATCAGCCGGGAAGGCATTGATGGCAACCACAGGTGTCAGGCCATACTTACCGCAGTTCTCGATATGCTTCTGCAGGTTCTCGAAACCTTTCTGCACCCGCTCCAGGCTGGCGGTGTTGTACTCTTCTTTCTTTGCTCCGCCATGGTGACGAAGGGCACGGATGGTGGCTACGATCACGATGGCATCGGGACCGAAACCGGCGTATCCGCACTTGATGTTCATGAATTTCTCTGCACCGAGGTCGGCGCCGAAACCGGCTTCTGTGACCACATAATCTCCTAAGGACAAACCCATCTTGGTAGCAAGTATGGTATTGGTTCCCTGTGCAATATTGGCGAACGGTCCGCCGTGGATGATGGCAGGATTGCCTTCCAGTGTCTGCACCAGGTTGGGCTTGATGGCATCTTTCAGCAGGATGGCCATAGCAGATTCTGCTTTCAGGTCGCGGGCAAAGACCGGTTTCCTGTCGTAGGTCTGTCCGATATAAATATTTCCCAAACGTTGTTTCAGATCGGCAAAGCTTTGCGACATACACAGGATGGCCATGACCTCTGAAGCAGGAGTGATGTTGAATCCATCTTCACGCGGAACGCCATTGGTCTTACCGCCCAGTCCGATCACGATCTGACGAAGGGCCCGGTCGTTCATGTCCATGACCCGCTTCCAGACGACGGTTCGCGGATCGATGCCCAGGTTCTCTTTGTTGTTGAGGTTATTATCGATGAGTGCTGCCAGCAGGTTGTTGGCTTTTTCCACGGCTGAAAAATCGCCGGTGAAATGCAGGTTGATGTCTTCCATCGGTATCACCTGGCTGTATCCGCCACCGGCGGCACCACCCTTGATACCGAACACCGGACCGAGAGATGGTTCACGGATCACCACGACAGATTTCTTCCCGATCTTGTTCATGCCTTCGTGCAGACCGATGGATACGGTGGTCTTGCCCTCGCCGGCAGGGGTGGGGTTGATGGCGGTGACCAGAATAAGTTTGGCTTTTTTGATCTTCTCTTCGTCTATCAGACTCAGAGGCAGTTTCGCCTTGTATTTACCATAGAGTTCGAGGTCATCTGAGGAGATGTTCAGTTTGGCTGCGATCTCAGTGATGGGCCTGATCGCAGCCTTCTGTGCGATCTCGATATCGGTTGGAAAAGACATTGGGTTGTTGTTTGGAAACAAATGTAGGAAAATGAGTTGATTAGCCGATGAGCCGAGAAAATGTGAAAATGTGAAAATGTGAAAATGTGGAAATGACGAAATGGGGAAAAGCTGGGATGTGAAATCGGGGTGGAATTTGCAGGGTATATCTGGCTTATGTGTCCAGGCAAAGCATAAACCCAGGCTACTGGAATAAACAAAAATGAAGTATTTGCATATTAAATTCTTCTGCCAATTGCTTCATTCTCACATTTCCATATTTGCACATCTTCTTCACCCATCATGCCGCATACCCGCACTGACCCTGAACAAATGCAGGACATAGGGAAACAATGCATCCATGGTCTCGATAGCTCCTCTGGTGCTGCCGGGCAGGGTGATGACCACACTGTCGCCGATCATGCCTGCCACACCCCGTGAAAACATCGCATAAGGCATCCGTTGCTGTCCATAAGCACGGGCTGCTTCCATCATACCGGGGATATCTCTTTCCAGCAGCGGGCCAACTGCTTCCGGTGTGATGTCCCGTTTAGACAATCCGGTGCCTCCCGTAATGAGTAGCAGTTCGGTACCTCCGGCGATCAGTTCACGTACTTTTTGTTGAATGACATCCTTATCGTCGGAGATGATGGTATAGTGTTCCACTTCCACCTGGAGGGGTTCCAGTTTTTCGATGATGGCCTTGCCGGCTTTGTCTTCCTTCTTTCCGGAAGAGATGCTGTCGGAACAGACCACCACGGCGGTCCGGATATTCCTGGCAAGCTGGTCTTTGAAATCGCTCTTGCCGCCTTTCTTTTCAAGTAAACGAATATTGGAGATGCTCACCTGTTTGTCGATGGGTTTGAGCATATCATAGATGGTCAGCGCCACGATGGAGGCACCATGCATGGCTTCTACTTCCACACCTGTTTTGTAGACCGTTTCCACCTGTACGCTGATCAGAATATCCAGGCCTTGTATATCATGGCTGATAGATGCACCTTCCACCGGCAGCGGGTGACAATCGGGTATGACGTTGGAGGTATTTTTGATGGCCAGCAATCCCGCCGCACGACTCATTTCGAATACATTCCCCTTCGGCACTTTTCCTTCTCTGATCGCTATGATGGTCTCTTCCCTGCTCACACTGACAACAGCCTGCGCCACTGCCATGCGATAGGAGGGAGATTTATGGGTGATGTTGTTCATGGAGGAGTGGTTGGTTGTTGGTTATTAGTTATTGGTATTTGGTGATTAGTTGTTGGTAGTTGGTATCTTGTTTTTTAGTTGGTTGTTCCGATAGTTATATGTGCTGTTCTTCGGCTTATTTTTCACTACTCACTGCTCACTGCTCACTGCTTAATTCAACCGCAAAGGTATTTCAGCATTCCAACCTATCGGTCTCAATACTCAATACCTATACCCACTACTAGTTGGTCTTCCACACATACTCCCCGTCTTCCAGCACCTCTTTTCCCCACACCGGCACTTCATTCTTGATGCGTTCCACGATCTCGTTGCAGGCGTCTATGGCTGCTCTCCGGTGCGGTGAAGAAGTGAACACGAACAAGCTGATCTCGCCAGCAGCGACAGCACCCAGGCTGTGATGAATATGCATGCAGGTGAGCGGATACTTTTCAAAGGCATCTTCCCGTATGCGATGAAACTGTTCATTCGCCATCTCTTCGTGCGCCGTATAATCAATGGCCTGCACGAATTTTCCATCCTTCTCGTCTCTGCGCACCTGTCCCAGAAAAATGCTGTGTGCACCGATGTCAGTCTTGCTGCTGTGGTTGGCGATGCTGTCGGCAACGAACTGTGCCGATACAGCACCCTGAACAAATACTGTTTTCCTTTTATGTTCTGCCATACCGTTTATTCATTTCTGCCAGTTGCCAGGCTTTGATGCCTCCCTGCAAAGAAACAAAATGTATATCCGGATAGCGCTGCTTCAATAGTCTGATGGCTTCCGGTGTGCGACTGCCGGTCTGGCAATACACCAGCACATCGCCCTGCAATTCCGGTTGGTTGATACCGGATCTGATCTCATCCAGCGACCATCTGAGATGATCGAACCAGGGTTCCGGCAGTTCATCGGTATTACGGACATCGAGAAAAAGATAGGTCCGGTCTTGTACGACCAGATCATCGGCGGAAACTGAGGTCTCATCCCTGATTCCGCAGAAAGCAGGATAGTCTGTCTGACGCAGTGCATCCAGGGTTGCCGGCACATGCTTTTTGTATTCCGCATCCCGCCTGAAGGTCCACTTGTCGAAGCGTTGTTCTGTTGCCTGCCAGTGCAATAAGGTCCCCTGCATCACCACTGGTAGTCCCGCCAGGATCTTCAGAGCTTCGGTAGCCATCAGCATGCCGATGGTGCCTGGGATAGTGCCCAGAATGCCGCTGGTCTCACAATCAGGAACAGCACCCGGTTCTGGTGGGGTGGGAAACAGGCAGCGATAGGTGGGACCATTATGAAAATTCAACACAGCCAGCTGGCCTTCCATGGCAAAAACGGCTCCGTATATCCAGGGTTTGTCAAGCAGTACACAGGCATCGTTAAGCAGATACCTCGTAGGGAAGTTGTCGCTGGCGTCGATGATCAGGTCATAGTGGCGGATGATGTCCCCGGCATTCGTAGCGGTCAGATGATAAGAATATACAGTGGTCTGCACCTCACCATTCAGCAAAAAAAGTTTTTCTGCTGCTACGGTCGCCTTGTTTCGTCCGGTATCATCCGGATCGTACAATGGCTGTCGGTGGATATTGCTGAGCTCCACCACATCGCCATCGGCGATACCGATATGCCCCACACCAGCTGCGGCCAGATATTGCAGTACAGGTACACCTAATCCTCCCGCACCTACCACCAGCACAGATGATGATTTCAGGCGGGCCTGTGCGGCTTCACCCCATCCGGGCAATTGTACTTGTCTTTGGTATCTTATCTGCATCTTATCCTCCCGAAAAGGGTGGCATCAGACTTACTTCATCACCGTCCATGATCTCTTCGCCATCATCTGCCATCCTGCTTCCCAGGGCCATGCGAAAATAAACAGGTTTGATGGCGGGATACTGTTCCAGCAGAAATCTTCTGAGAGCTGCTATGGTTGGTTCACCGGAGTATTCCAGTTCTGTATCTGTTAGGTGATCGGTCAGCGGACCAAAGGTTCTGATCTGTATTTTCATGCCCCTGCCTGTCGAAGTTCTTCCGGAGTATTCATATTCTGAAATGCCATTTCATGGTAGTGCGGATAGGAACGCATATCGACCTCCTGATGTGGTAACTGCCGTATCATCTGGTGCAATGCCCTTTCTCCTTTCTGCAATAACATCATCCAGCCGTGAAAGATACTGTGATCATACACTGCCACTAATGGTTGCCATTGACCATTCACTATCGGTACACTGATACCCGGTTTGTGAGTGGCTACGATGAATTGTAAAGTACCCGTATCTATTCTGGGTATATCGCAGGACAGTATCAGATTGGTCTCGAACGGACTGTGGAGCAACGCTGTGGCTATGCCGCCTGCCGGACCGGTGCCCGGATACTGATCGCTGATGACCGGCCAGCCCAGTCGGGCATAAGCTGCGTCATTTGCGATGATATGAATGTGGTTGCTGAGCGGACGTGCAGCGTCAATGATGTGCTGAATGAGGCATTTTCCGGCCCATTCTGTCAGGCCTTTATCCTGACCCATTCTGCTGCTCTGGCCACCGGCCAGTATGGAGATACACAGACCTTTCATAAGGCAAAGATCAGTTTGAATGATGCGACCAACAGCACCATTGCCAGTAAGATACGCAAAAAATGCGGAGGGGTATGCCTGGCGCCGATGTAAGAACCCACAAATCCACCGGCAAAAGCGACGGTCACCATCAGCCACATTTCGGGATAAAAATCCACCCCGTTGATGAGCTGTCCGCAAAGCCCTGCCATCGAGTTCACCAGGATGAACAGCGCACTTACAGCTGCCGTACGTTTCATGCCGGCCCACTGCAACAATAACAACACAGGACTGAGAATGATACCACCGCCAATTCCTATCATGCCAGACAGCAATCCGATGATGCCTCCAATGGCAAATGCCAGCGGGCGATTGATTTCCTTCACCACCTTTTCGCCGTGCTTCATGCGGATAAGCATGCGCAGCACCGCAAACAGCAACAGTACACCCAGTACCTGACGGTAGATATGTTCATCCAGTGTGATCAGGCCACCCAGAAATGATGCCGGTACGGAGGCAGCCGCAAAGGGAAGGAACAAACGCCATTTGAAGTATCCGTTCCGGTAATAGTGTATGAATGCAATGCCTGCCACAAAAAGGTTCAGTACCAGGGCAGTGGGTCTCATGACGAGGGGCGAAAAACTATATAATGCCATCAACGCCAGGTAACCACTGGCACCACCATGCCCGACCGATGCATACAAAAATGCAATGATCAGTAGTGCGGCGTAGAAAACATAACCGGCTTCCATCAGACAGGCATTAAAGGAATGAGCAAACAGGAAACTTCATAGCCGGCGTGAAGCAAAGTATCTTCTTCCTGAACCACCACCAGACAGTTGGCCAGGGCATAACTGCGGAGGATATAGGACTCCTGTTGCGGCAGTATCCTGACCACATCATCCTGTAGTACTGCCTTGTAAAAAACGGTCAGGCCCGGCTTCTTCTGCAGGTCTTCTGAAAGTCTTGCCTTGTTGTAGTGATTGCTATGTGAGATGCCTGATGCCTTTAGCAATGACGGCATCACATACGCATAGAAACAGGTGAGCACGCTGGCGGGATTTCCGGGCAGGCCAAACACCAGCGAACGATGAAATTGTCCGAACAGCAAAGGCTTTCCCGGTTTTTGTTTCACCTTGTGGAAGATGCTTTGAAACGCAGGATGGTGTTTCATCTGTCCGACGAAGTCATAATCTCCCACAGATACCCCACCTGTAGCGAGAATATAGTCGCATTCCGTACTGAGTCGGTCCAGCAATGCCAGTGTAGCCTGCGGATCATCCGGCACGTGGTGTACGGCCTGCGCTTCCATTCCGATGGAACGCAGGGCAGCCAGCAGCATGACACTGTTGGATTCATAGACCTTACCTGCTTCTGCAGGAGCACCAGGTGGCAATAGTTCTGAACCTGTCACTACGATATGGATCACAGGCTTTTCAAAAACAGTTGCCCGGTCAAATCCCATGGATGCCAGGAATCCGATACCCGCAGCCTGTAATGTATGACCAGAGGGCAGGGCACACTCTCCGGCCTGGATCTGCGATCCCTGTTTGCGCACATTGGCACCGGCTATCAATGTTGAGTTTTCTATATGTATGACCCCGTCGTGCGTCTGTACGTGTTCCTGCATCACTACAGTATCAGCACCGGGCGGTATCGCTGCTCCGGTAAAAATCCTTCTGGTGGTGCCCTGAATGAGGGGCTCAGGGAATTGTCCTGCGGCGGTCTCACCATCTACGGGTAAGGGATTTTGCTGCCAGTCGGCGAAGCAAAAAGCATAACCATCCATAGCCGACTGATCAAAAGACGGGAAGGGGCCTGGCGACAGGATATCCTGTGCCAAAACATGTCCTGCGCATGCCTGCAGCGGCAGCGTGATGGTCCGGGGGGATGGTGTGTGTCCGATGACCAGTTGAATTGCTTCGTCAACGGAGATCATAATGCTTAAAGGTAAGTCATCCGCCGATGGAAATCATCGTGCGGTTTTGAATTTCATCAGGGTTTGTGACCGAATAATCGGTGAATTGTCCGCCCATCATTTCCTGTTTTTCATCCAGGTTTTTCCTGATCATGGCTTCCACATCATCACCTTTGCGCAATGCTGTCAACAGGTCCGTCTCTCCGGCAGAAAACAGGCAGTTTTTCATTTTTCCGTCGGCGGTCAGTCGCATGCGGTTACAGGTGGAACAGAACGGGGCACTCATGGTGCTGATGACCGCAAAGGTGCCTGCATGACCGGGCACCTGATATTTCTTGGCCGTGTCATTCGGTTCATCCGACAGCTTCTTGAACAGGAATTTTCCTGAGATCCTTTCCAGCATCTGCTGCCATGTGAACACCGCCTTGTTGTTCCAGTGGTTTCCGGTAAAAGGCATGAACTCAATGAAACGCACATGCACGGGCAGGTCTTTGGTCAGCGCCACAAAGTCCAGTAATTCATCATCATTGACCCCTTCCATCACCACACAGTTCAGCTTGACATGAAAGTCCTGTTCCACCATGGTCAGAATGTTTTTCCATACTGTGTCGAACTTGTCTCGTCTTGTTATCGCCAGGAATTTTTCGGGCGACAGGCTGTCGATGCTGATATTCAATGAACGAATGTTCGATGCATGGAACAGATCGATGTAGCGATCGGCCAGGAAACCGTTGGTGGTCAAAGTAAGTTGTACCGGTAAGGCAGCCAGTCTTTCGATGATGTTTCCGGCATCTTTCCGCACCAGGGGTTCACCGCCGGTAAGCCGGATCTTCCTCGTTCCCAGTTGCACAAAGATCTTGGCCAGAGCCTCGATCTCATCCGGCTGCATCAGCTGCTCATCGGGGTGGAATTGCATCTCCTCTTCGGGCATGCAGTAGCGGCAGCGGAAATTGCAGTTATCCGTCAGCGATATGCGCAAGTAGTCGTGCCTGCGACCGAATGTATCGGAGAGCATATCACAAAGGTAAGGGAAGAGCCCTTTCCGGTCGAAGCCCGAATACGATGTATCTTAGAACCATGAGAGGACGTTTCGTATTTCCTTTGGTGCTGATGCTCCTTTCGCAGGTGCTCGCAGCACAACTTCCTATGCCGGAACTGAGTGCCGGTACACTGATTCGCATCGACAGTTTTGCCAGCAGTTATGTGGATGCCAGGCCTGTAGATATCTGGCTGCCTCCCGGCTATGAAACTACGCAACAGTATCCTGTCTTATACATGCAGGACGGACAGATGCTGTTTGATGCACGCACTACCTGGAATAAGCAGGAGTGGGGGATGGATGAAGTGATTCCTGCACTGATCGACAGCGGACAGATCCAAGCTTTCATCCTGGTGGCGGTCTGGAATAATGCACCGGTTCGTTACCTGGAATACACCTCTATGAAACCCTTTGTCTATTTCAGCGACAGCGATATGGCCATCCTGCGGGATGAACCGGCTACCGGCCGATTGTTCACCGGTGATAATCTGAAAGGAGATCTGTATCTGCGTTTTCTGGTAAGCGAACTCAAGCCCTACATTGACAGTCATTATCCTACCTTATCCGGCAGAGAGGATACGTTCATCATGGGTTCCAGTTTCGGCGGACTGATCTCCATGTTCGCCATTTGTGAATACCCGGAAGTGTTTGGCGGAGCGGCTTGTTTGTCCACACACTGGACCGGATTGTACAGACAGGAAAACAACCCTTTCCCCTTTGCTATGCTGGCATATTTTAAAGATCACCTGCCTGATCCATCCACCCACAAACTGTATTTCGATCACGGCACCACAACACTGGACAGCCTCTATGCGCCATACCAGCAATCCGCTGATCAGATCATGCGGGAAGGGGGATACACTGCTGCCAACAGCCTTTCACTGGTCTTTGAAGGTGCACCGCATACGGAAGAAGCCTGGCATGACCGGGTGCATATTCCGATCACTTTCCTGTTTGGCAAGGGTGATGATCACTGACGCAGGAAAGGATAGGAGCCTTGTTGTTCTGCCGATCGCATGATCAGTCTGTAATATCCTGAGGGAATTTCATCCATCGGTAACTGCAGTGAAAATACTGATCCTACAGACAAGGTCTTTGACCTTATGACCTGACCTGTGGCATTGATGATCTGTATGGTCATGGTACCTGCAACTGCTGTATTACCGGAGAGGAACAACATATCATCCACCGGATTGGGTGCTATGGTAAGCTGGAATGGATCAAGGTCAAGAACTGACTGAAATACAAAATCGATCTCAGAAGAAAAGCTGATACATGGTCCGTTGATGGCGGCAGCCTGGTATATGCCTTCGATGGCAGGCTCATAGATGCTGTCATTCGCACCGGGTATCGGATCACCGTTGTAATACCATTGGATCGGATAGTCAGAGCTGGTTTGTAACGTGTTGCCGATGATACTTACGAAGGGTGGGAAAGGCAGCTCATACACCACCACATCCACCGATTCACTGATTGCTGTGCATCCACCTGTTGCAGTAGCCTGGAGTGCATACGTACCTGTCTCCATGGCATAAAAATCGGCGTCAAAGGCAGAAGGAATGGGATCTCCATCCTGCAGCCACTGGTAGGTGACAGTTGGGTCAGGAGTCGTGCTTAGCAATACACTGTCGCCTTCGCAGAGTTCGGTCTCTCCGCTGATAGTCAGTTCGGGTATGGAGGGCACCGGATACACCACGATAGTATCTGTATAGGTATAGAAGATAATCGGATGAGAGATACTGATCTCTACATCACTGCTACCGATGTCATAGGTGAAAACGCCCACATCATCTCCACTGAACATCAGGTTTCCGCAATTATCGTCAGCGCCGAAGCCACCGTCGTCATCGTCTTTGACCTGCATATTGTAAGTGGCAGCGGGATCCAGTGCGGTATTCAGCGAAAAGGTGACTGGTGGATTGGTATCCAGGTAATAGTCGGTGGTAATACCCAGTTCCGGGAAGTACAGATAGATGTCGGGGTTTTCTTCGGCAAACAAGCCGGTGCAACCGAAGAAAGCACAATCATCGCATCCAGTACTAAGCACTGTTACATAGTCCAGGTTGTATCCGATCGTGTCGATGGTCACGGTATGGGTCACCACGTACTCTACCGGTTCAGTTCCATCTGCTGTGAGGGTGACCGATACAGGATCCTCCAGGATGGAATAAGTGCCGTCGCCAAAGTCCCATGTATAAGAGAAGCCTCCTGCGCCGTCACTCGGGTGACCGGTACTGAGATCGACCGTGAGCGGGCTGCAGCCAAAGGTGGTACTTGCCACGATACCGCCATCAGTAGCGGAAGGTGGCAGAACTTCCAGACTCAGTTCATATTCAGCAGGATTATCGCCCGCAGGATCTTCCAGCGTGGCGATGAGCGGAACAGTGATGGTATAGGAACCTGCCACCAGGGGCGTGCCACAAACACGGGCACAACCGAACAAGCCATCGGCCGGATCATAGTCAACAGGAAAATCTCCCAGGTTGCTGGTCACATGAATGCCATAAGGCAGACCGATCGGTTCCAGGATGTGGTAGTTGAGAAAAGCAAAGGTCACATCAGATCCAAGTACTTCTACCGTAGTGTCTTCCTGCAGCAGAAAGGTCAGGTCCACTTCATAATATTCGCCGGCTGTTGCCGGAGGTAAGATCTCCGGATACAATCCCGGACTGGTATAGGAGTAATCAATGGAACAGCCTGGACAGGTCTGAGCTTGCAAGGCAATAGTGCCTATAAAAAAGACCGTGGTCAGTAGTGTATGTTTCATAGCAGGTTGAGAACGTCTAAGATACATAAGTTATATAAGCTTCGTAGTGCGGGCTCTCTCCTGCCTAACGTGTATTTTTGATGCATGACAACCAGACCTGAACCCATCCTGATTCCACTCAACGGAGCCTTCTGGCTGCATCTGGCCATCACATTATTTGCGTGGGTGGGTCCGTTCCTGATAGACTGGTGGCTGATGTGTGCCATCTATGCCATCGTCTTGCTGCAGTTTGCTGTACTGAATAAATGCGTGGTCAATGCTGGGCATGATCTGGAAGAAGGCGAGGGCATCACCTTTTATGCCTTTCTGTTTGAAAGCATCGGTATCTACTTTCCACGCAAGCCACTCAAGTGGGTGGTTCGTGGTCCGCTGTATCTGATATTAGGGATCCTGACCTGGTATCTGCAGGTTTATCTTGGTTATAAGCCAGTCGTCCACCTTGACTGGTTCTGATCAGTGCAGTCTTTCCAGTTTACAGGTGAAATGCCTCAGAAATTTTGGTTCTTCCATGATGCGCAATCCTTTTAGCTGATCTTTTCTCCTGAGCACTTCTTCGAACACCTCGATCACATATTCCATATGACTCTGGGTATAGACACGCCGGGGTATGGCCAGACGCACCAGTTCCATGGGGGCGGTCACAAGCTGACCGGCAGCATCATATTTTCCGAACATGACCGAGCCGATCTCGACCGCCCGGATGCCGCCAACTTCATACAGAGCACAAACAAGAGCCTGACCTGGATATTCACTTGGTGGTATATTCGGTAACATGGCTTTTGCATCTACATAGACTGCATGCCCACCAATGGGTTGAATGAGCGGCACGCCCATCGCTGCCAGCTTCTCACCCAGGTAGGCAGTGCTTCGGATACGGTATCGCAGATAATCCGGTTCAAAGACTTCCTGCAAACCGATGGCAATGGCTTCCATATCCCTGCCACTCAGACCGCCGTAGGTGGCAAAACCCTCCGTGATGATGAGCAGGTTGGTGCAGGCATCGCTGAGTTCCTTGTTACGCATGGTCAGGAACCCGCCCATATTGACCAGTCCGTCCTTTTTCAGACTCATGATGGCTGCGTCTGCCAGGCCGAACATCTCCTGAGCAATAGCTTCGTAGGTCATATCACCATAGCCTTCCTCCCGGTGATTGATGAACCAGGCATTCTCAGCTATCCGGCAGCAATCCAGGACAAAAAGGACTCCATGTTGTCTGCACAGCCGGCTCACCTCGCGGGCATTGGCCATGCTGACCGGTTGCCCGCCGCCACTGTTATTGGTCACTGTCAGGATCACTGCTCCAATATTCTCTGCTTTTTTTTCATGCAGCAGGGCTTCCAGTTTTTCTGTGTCCATATTCCCCTTGAAAGGGTGGATGGTGGCGGGTTGCGTGCCTTCCGGGATGGGGATATCCAGAGCTTCTGCACCACTGTATTCAATATTGGCCCTGGTGGTATCGAAATGGGTATTGGAGATGAATGTCTTGCCGGGGCCGCCCAGATAGGAATAGAGGATCCTTTCAGCAGCACGACCCTGATGGGTGGGCAGTACGTGCTCCATGCCTGTCAGGCGGTGTATGACAGCATGCATGTGCTGCCAGCTCACAGCACCTGCATAGCTTTCGTCGCCCATGACCATACCGGCCCATTGCCGGGTGCTCATAGCTCCGGTGCCACTGTCTGTCAGCAGGTCGATCAAGACATCTTTAGCCTCCAGAAGGAAAGGGTTATAATGTGCTTCCCTCAGTAGTGTTTTCCGTTCCTCTTCGGTGGTCATAGTGATGGGTTCCACCATTTTAATGCGGAAGGGTTCTATAATGGTCCTGAATGACATTTGGTCTGGTTTAGCAGCGAAGGTAGGGCGGTGTTTTACGGCACCCGATGATTATCATCACCCCGGCATGTTATTTTCTCCTGACTGCGCTACCTTTGAGTCATGGATACCACTGAAACAGCGCAAAGACCCGACTGGTCTGATATGTGGGAAGGGCTGTATTACCTCAGTTTTTTCATTTTTGCCACCCTGGTGGTCATCCCGAACCTGGGTAAGACGCTGACCTTTGGTTACGATTTCCGCATCGCCATGATCCCTTACGGTACTATTGGGGTCTTTGCCGGAATGGGTGTGTACAGACTGGTAAGAAATGCACCGGTTTGGTTAAAAATGGGGATCATTCTGCTCATTTATGCAGCGGTCATGTACCAGCTGATCACCCATGTGGATCGTTTTACCATCCCCGATCTGTAAAAGTGCTAAACTCAATGACACCTGGTGTTGTTACAGGTTCAGTAAACCGTGACAGAGAGTCTTGCCTTTCTGGCCGAAAAATGGAAGCATACTCTTCCTTTCACGGTGCAAATGCCCTAACTTTGGGGTGGATTTTGAATGATTTAAATTTTTTAAAATATGTCTGAAACGGCAAAAGTACTCCTCGATGGTCAGGAATGTGAACTTCCGGTTATTACCGGAACGGAGAACGAAAAGGCCATAGATATTTCCAAACTGCGTGATAAGACCGGATATGTTACCCTGGATACGGGCTACAAGAATACAGGTGCTACCACGAGTGCCATCACCTTTCTGGATGGTGAGCAGGGAATTCTTCGTTACAGGGGATACCCAATCGAACAACTGGCTGAGAAGAGTAATTTTCTGGAGGTTTCTTATCTGTTGCTGTACGGAGAACTGCCCAGTGCGTCGCAGTTAACAGACTTTACCAAGCGCATCACCAGACATACCCTGGTGCACGAAGATGTCAAAAAGTTCTTCGATGGCTGGCCTTCATCTGCTCACCCGATGGGTCAGCTCTGTTCACTGATATGCTCCCTTTCTTCTTTTTATCCGGAATCACTGAATCCGAACAGGAGCCAGGAAGAAGTGGATCTGAGCATCATCCGCATCCTGGCCAAGATGCCAACACTGGTTTCCTGGATATATAAGAAGTCCATCGGACATCCGCTCATTTATCCGAACAATAACCTGGATTACGTCAGCAACTTCCTGTTCATGACCTATGGTATGCGCACGGAAGACTTTCATGTGGATCCTGTCATTGTAGAGGCTATGGATAAACTCCTGATCCTCCACGCTGACCATGAGCAGAATTGTTCTACCAGTACCGTTCGACTGGTGGGTTCTTCTCAGGCAAATCCTTATGCATCTGTAGCTGCTGGTGTGGCTGCACTCTGGGGGCCGTTGCACGGTGGTGCCAACCAGAAGGTCATTGAAATGCTGGATCAGATCCAGAACGATGGCGGCAATACTGCCAAGTGGATCGAGAAGGCCAAAGACAAGAACGATCCGTTCCGCCTGATGGGCTTTGGCCACCGGGTCTATAAGAATTTTGATCCACGGGCGAAGATCATCAAAGAGGCTTGTGATAATGTGCTGAACAAATTAGGCATCCACGATCCTATCCTCGACATTGCCAAGCAACTGGAGGAAGTGGCCCTGCAGGATCCTTATTTCGTAGAGAAGAAACTCTATCCGAATGTGGACTTCTACAGTGGTATCATTTACCGGGCCATCGGATTCCCGACAGAGATGTTCACGGTGCTCTTTGCGCTGGGTCGCCTGCCGGGCTGGCTCGCTCAATGGAAAGAGATGCGTGAGGCCGGACAACCGATCGGCAGGCCACGCCAGATCTATACCGGCGAAGTCAAGCGGGATTATACCAATATCGCCACCAGGTGATCATTTCTGGAATTACGATACAGGTCGCCGATTGGCGGCCTTTTTTTTGCCCCATTTGTACCGGCCGGCCAGTTTCTCCTGCATGCTGAATTTGCATCAGGCACCCGATTTCTACACGCCATGAAATGGAAAAATTCGCCATTCAGGTAACCTCAACGAGGAAAATAGTCATTATTAAAAAGGAATCAGATACGCTTGTGCAATTAAAAAATATTGAACAATTTGACAATTTTATGCCAATTGATTAGTTTAATGGGCAAATCATTGTCATATGCGAACCACCTCCAACGAGATCCTGATCTATTATGATCCGGAACAAACCACTGCCCGCCAGGTACTCGCCTATGCAAGAACCCTCTCGTCGCATGTACATGAAGTGGAGTACCACAAAACGAAATTCTCCACCACCATCTGGCGACAGATCCTGCATATGCTGGGAGATCCAGAACCTAAATCGCTGCTGAACAAAGCCCACCCGTTTTATCAGCAACACCTGAGAGGTAAGGATTACAACCGGGAAGATATTCTGAACATCATCATCCGGAATCCGGGAATTATAAGGGCGCCCATTGCAATAAAAGGCAGGCGGGCGGTCTTCTGTGAACAGCCAACCGATATACTCCGCCTTGGTGCACTGGCAGCTTAATCGGTTATCAATACATCAATGATCTGATATTGTGCTGCATATTGACGTGCTTCATCGGCTGTTGAAAAGACTTTGATGAGCTTGTAGGCAGCCATGGCATGGTCTTCTCCATCGCCAAGATCAACTGTTAGCAGGCTTTCTTCGTCTGCATCCAGACAAACGTCCAGCAAACAGTACTTGTCTTCTGGTTCAGCAATATCTGTAGCAGGAAGGATGCGAATGACGGTACAAAGGTTATTTGGCTGACCACTGAACGGATCTTCCGGATCAACTTTAGACATGTTCTTCAAGGCGGCGCCACCCTGTTCATAGGTCTCACTATTGTCAGAACTGCGGTTGCAGCTGACGGAGAGGGATAATATTCCGGCTACTATCCAAAAGTATCCTGCTGATCTCATTTGCTCTTTTTTTGTTTGAACGTCCATGTTACCTTAAACGTACTTACGTGGGTTCCGTCTGCCAGAAATCCTTCAGAGATCCCTGTAGCAGTGCGTCCTTCTCCGCTTTGTACTGCCTCATCAACTGTCCGCATGAATGTTGCTCCGTCCTTACAGGTAAAAAAGATCCTGCTGTCAGCTTTTTTGTGAAATGCCGCTTCCACATTAGCCACAAGCATCGAAACAGACGGTCTGATACCCTGTATGGCTGCCATGGCGAGTACCCCGGTACTCATTTCTGCCGCCATGGCCTGTGAAGCAAAATAGACAGAATGAAAAGGGTTTTGTGTCAGTCTTTTATACGGAATACTCACGGTGCACTCGTTCTGATCCAGCGAGATGATCTTCAGTCCGGACAGCCAGGCAATGGGCATTTTGACAAACATAAATAGTTTAAATGTAGGCCCGTTGGAGATCTTTTTTCGGTATGTATTTGCGGCAGAAAGGCGTTCGTTTTCCATGGATTTCAAAAGTAAGGTTTTTTCATTCCCCGATTTTCGCTATAATTTTGTAGCAAATTCAGGCATGGGCGCATTTTTTACAGATGAAAGGACCGAGACCACTGTATCGGTGGAAGATCTGCTGGGTCGCCACCTGGTGGTACACAACGATGAAGTGAATACTTTCGATTGGGTCATACAGTCACTGGTAGAGATCTGCCGCCACTCTGTGGAGCAGGCCGAGCAGTGTGCCATGATCATACATTTCAAAGGCAAATATGCCGTTCGTCAGGGGCAGGATGATACTTTGCGTCCGATGCGGGAAGCCCTGGTTGACAGAGGTATCAATGCTACCATTGAATGAACCGTCCGGTCATTCTGCAGACAACCGATCCGTTTCCTTTTCCATACCATTCAGATGCCGATGGCCTGGTAGCCATTGGTGGAGGATTATCTGTAAGACGATTGTTGGCAGCCTATTCTATCGGACTGTTTCCCTGGTTTGAAGAGGACGGATGGCCCTTCTGGTTTTCTCCTGACCCCAGATGTGTGCTGATACCCGCACAGCTGAAAGTGAGCGGCAGTATGCGGGTGCTGTTCAACAAACAGGCGTTCCGTGTAACGTTCGATCAGGACTTTGAAGCGGTCATCAGAAATTGTGCTGAGGTACACCGGACCGGACAGGAAGAGACCTGGATCAGTGAGCATTTCATTAAAGCATATAGGCGCCTGCACAAGGCAGGATATGCCCACTCTGTGGAGGTTTGGGACGATCATGAGCAGCTTGTTGGCGGTTTGTACGGTGTCCAGATCGGGAAGGTCTTTTTTGGCGAAAGTATGTTCAGTAAGCAAAGCAATGCCAGTAAGTACGGGTTTATTTCAGTGGTCAGAAAGTTGCAGAAGGAGGGTGTTGAACTGATCGATTGTCAGCAGGAGACCCGCCATCTGAAAAGCCTGGGTGCAGGTACAATATCACGAAGTACTTTTTTATCAGCTCTGCAGAGACTGGTATAATGATGACCGGTTCATAGCAGGTGCGCTGTTCAAATTTCAGGGTGCCAGTCTTTGTCTGATCCAGACACCATCTGTAAGTACATATTGTATTCTGTCATGCAGCCGGCCGGGCCTTCCCTGCCAGAATTCCATCACATCCGGTTCCAGTAAGAATCCACCCCAATGGGCAGGCCTGACAGGTTTGTTCATTGCCTGCAGCTCTTCCATTCTCTTTTCCAGCCAGCTCCGGCTTTCTATCGGCTGGCTTTGAGGTGATGCCATGGCACCAAACTGAGACTCAATAGGTCTGGAATAGAAATAGGCATCGTTATCTGCCTCACTGAGTGCTGTAAGCCGCCCTTCAATACGCACCTGTCTTTCCAGAGCACCCCAGAAGAACAGCAGGCTGGCAAACGGATTATCAGCCATTTCCCGGCCTTTTCTGCTATGCTTATTGGTAAAAAAAACAAAGCCGTTATCTTCCACACCTTTGAGCAACATGGTGCGAACACTTGGATGTCCGTCCGGAGTTGATGTGGCCAGGATTACAGCATTCGGCTCTTCAATGGCTGATTGTACGGCTTCATCAAACCATTGGCGAAACTGTGTGATGGGTAATGGATCCGTATGATCCATGTCCAGTGCACCTTTTCGGTAGTTCTCTCGCATTCCAGCAATATCCATGGCTAAACTTTTCACCAAAAATACGGTCAAAGACCGGCCAATATGATGATTTATGTATCCATTGGGTTAAGATTGGTGAACTTTATGCCATTGAACAATATTTTACGTTCATAACCGGATGAACCTGAAACACCTGATACTGGTCTGTGTAATGCTGTGTTCTTTTTCTGCAAGTGCACAACTGATCCAGTTATCCGGTATTGTGGCTGAAGACCGGACCGGATACCCGCTGCCTTTTGCTACCGTGCATGTGCTGGGTACCTACCGCGGAACTGTCAGCAGTGCCAACGGCTTTTTTTCACTGGTGGTAGCTCCAAACGACAGTATCCGTTTTTCTTCAGTGGGTTATGAAAGCAGGTTGTTTGTAGTGCCAGATACCCTGACCGATGTGATCACTTCCATTGGTGTGTTCCTTCCCATAGATACCATGCAGCTGGAAACGGTCGAAGTGTACCCATGGCCCACCAGAGATGATTTTGCAGATGCTTTTCTGGCGCTTCAACTGGCAAATCATGAGCTCAGGATGGGGCCTATTCCCGGAATTAAAACGGTGGTGGATACAGTGCCTCCTGCACCAACAATATTCAATCCCATCACACTGTTCTATGAAGAGATCATCAAGCCCATTGAATGGAATCGTGTGAAACGACAAAAATCACAGGAACTTCCCAGGTGGGATTAATCTCAGCTAATACTCTTTCTCAACAAAAGTACCGGCAGGACCGACCCCATTAACAGTAGGGTGAGAAACAAATAAGAATAAGGTATCTGGATCAGATGATAAAAGAAGGTCAGGTATAATATCAGACTTCCCGCCAGGAAAAGGTCTTTGTCAGGCCTGAATCGCAGATAGAGTACTCCGCAAAGCAACACGATCATCGAAGTAAGCAGTAAATGGACCTGTTGCAGAGTTTGAAGTCTGTGGTCCATTTCTCCTTTACCGTACTTGAAAAAGAAAATAGCCAGACCTGCTCCCTCGTGCAGATGTTTTCCTGGTATCTGATCTGGTTCTGACGGCTGCCATTCTGCCAAAGCTGCCTTGTCATGATAGGCATAGCCTTGCTGAAAAATTGAAGGATCATGGATCAGAAAAGGTATAACGTACAAAACCAACAGTATCACCACACCATATACGGTCATGCGCCAGGCCATCTTACCTGATTCCCTGTACATGACAAGGATGTACAGTGGTATCCATAAGACCACAGAGTAGCGTGAAAGCAGGCAAAGCATTAGTGCCAGTATTCTTACTGCTGGGCGTTTGCTGAACAGACTGAACAGCAGCAGCATGTAGAATCCTGCTATCATGCTTTCCAGCGAATAGGCAGTTTCCTGCTGGTGATACCAGACATAGGAAAGCCACCCTGCAAAAGGCAACACCATATACAGGCTTTTCTGCCACCATGCGATCGCAGAACGGTGAAGCCATATGGCATATACGAGGATACCCGCGAGACAGATGGTGTATGACACCCATCGGTAGTCCAGTCCAAGTATTTCTGCAGGAATGAAAGGCATCCAGGTGAGTGGCAGATAAGTGGGGAATAAGGTATATCCGTTGAAAGGGATATCTGCATACACCTTCTCACCATGTAAAAATCTGTCGGTCATGATATGCACCTGCGGATAGATATCAGAGAATGATGTATCCAGCATATCAAGGGGGTAAACGGTGATCAACTCACTAAACAAGTTTCCCACAATGACGGCCCCAGCAACAAAGACCAACCAGTGCAGGTACCTGGTAAGAGATTTTCTGATCTCTCCTATGGTTGGTTGTACCACAATGAAAGCCCGTTGCAGGAAGATCACAGCAGCCAGCATTCCGGAAACGAAATACCAGACGGGATTATCAAGCGGACCGAATTGCAACTGCCATTTTCCTAGCAACACTGCCTGCAACAAAAACAAAGCAGTAAGTATGACAGGAACAGTTCTGGTAAATAAAGATCTCATTTCCGGTGGTGGTCGTGAAGTCCGGTCTTTTTTAGGATCATTCCGGTTATTTTTTTCAGGCGTCTCTCACGTGTGATAGTCTGTTTGGCTTCGGCAATGTAGTCAGCATACTCCCGTTTGTGCGACAAAGACAAAGACCCGAAGGCTTGTTGTAATGCCTTGTTCCCTGCGAGAGCCTGTTGTAATTCAGTAGGAATTTCCAGGGCTTTGTTTTTCTCAGGTTTGATCTCTTTGCCATCATCCACCAGTTTCATGGCTTCCCGCATATATCGCAGCACTGTTGGTTTGGGGATCTTTTCACCTGGCCCAAAGCGCCACTGCCGCATGGCTTTTGTTTTTCCCTCCTGGGCATTCATCAGTACTTTTTTTTCGTCCGGGAGTAATGCCCCCTGATAGAACCACAATCCTGCATAGGATTTAAAGGCACTGATGCCAAGTACATTTTTCCCTTTGTAAGAGTACACAGGAATACCCCATTTGATGGCCTCTTCCATGCCTGTGCTGCAGGCAAGGTCACGCAGAATGGTCAGTGTTTTCTGCCATTGTCCGTTACTTTCAAGAAATGATTCTACGGTTTTAGGAGCCATGTTTCAGGCAACTAAAATACAAAAAGCCTCCCAAGCCTGATTGTTCTCCAGGAGAGAAATGGCCAGTGTTTCTTTATCTGCCGGATCGGTCCATTCCGGATGTGCTGACAACATATCAGCAACCTCTGCTGGTGTTGGATGTGTCAAGAAGTTGCCCAGTGCACCCAGGTGGTTACCGGTAAGTCTTTTGCTCAAACGAATCTGTTCAGGCAACTGATCTACTCCAAGTCCGCAGGTATCTTTTGGCTGTACAAGTTCAAATATGCTTTCCGGTATCACACGGGTATAGTAGTTGCCACCCATCCGTGCAACGTAGTCCATTTTATATGGATCTATTCTGCCATTCTCGTCCAATACCGATTCATCAATATGCATCAGCACGATCTCAGCAATGACAATGTTTCCCGCTGCTCCCTGTGTACCCGTTTCTATGATATCCTGCACAATGCATTCCATCTGTACCTTTGATTCTGCCACCCGAAACGGCCTGACGATCTCTGATGCCAGCGCAGTGAACCCGCTCTTTTCAAACTCATTGACACCTCGTTCATATGGTGAACTGGCCAGCGACATCTGCTGAACCATGCTGTAGCTTACAATATTGATGACGGCTTCACCGGTCTCACGGATGTTCAGCAAAGTGTCTTTTGTCTTTGCGTCTCTGCCACTCAGAGCTGGTGAGAATATGACCGTTGGCGGATTGCTGCCCACCGCATTAAAGAAGCTGTACGGTGAAAGGTTCGGATTGCCACCGGCATCTATAGTGCTTACAAATGCAATAGGCCTTGGGCTGATAGCACCCAGCATATACTGATGCCGCAACGGCACCTTTACTTCCTCAGGAACAATTCTCAACATGATATCAGGTTAAATTGCAGGTAATACTTTACTGCTGACTTCTCCAAAACCTACACGAATTCCATTTCGTTCACACCAACCGCGAATGACCACGGTGTCTCCGTCTTCGATGAACTTTCTTGTGGAACCGTCTTTCATTGTCAGTGGGTTCTGTCCACGCCAGGTGAGCTCCATCATACTGCCGTAACCATCTTCTGCGGGAGCACTGATGGTACCACTGCCATACATATCGCCGGCACGAACCAGACAACCATTCACGGTCTGATGAGCCAGTTGCTGGTTGATGTTCCAGTACATGTATTTGAAATTGGAATGACATACAGTGGTTTCTTCATTTCCTTCAGGAATGATGCCCACTTCAAGTGAAATGTCGATATTCTTTGGCCCGTTGAATCGCAGATAGTCCAGAACAGGCGGGTCCTGTACAGGTCCTTCACAATAGAATGGCTGCAGAGCGTCAAGCGTGACCACCCAGGGTGAAATACTGCTGGCGAAATTCTTTGCCAGGAATGGGCCAAGTGGCACATATTCCCAGCGCTGAATATCTCTTGCACTCCAGTCATTGAATAGCACCATACCGAAGATATATTGCTCCGCTTCACTGGTTGTTATAGACTGACCCATGGCAGGTCCGTCGAAAGTGATGAAAGCAGTTTCCAGTTCAAAGTCCAGTTGTGTGCTGGCCCTGAAGACCGGAGGTTCTCCGTCCTTCTCCAGGATCTGACCCTTCGGCCGATGAAAATGCTCTCCGGAAACTATGATGGTAGAACTTCTTCCATGATATCCAACCGGAATATATTTCCAGTTTGGCATGAGTGGATTATCAGGACGGAACATCCTGCCAATATTGGTAGCGTGAACTTCACTGGAATAGAAATCGGTATAATCACCGGGTTGAACCGGTAACAGCATCTGTACTGACGCTTGTAGATGAAAGTATTTATTCACGGCATCAGGTGCATCCCTTAGTACTGCATTTTCTTCCTGTAAAAGATCTGACAAATGTTCCCTGACAGCAGAGGTCTTGTCTTTTCCCAGTTTAATAAAGTCGTTTAAATACTGATTCTCCAGAATGGAATCGGGCAGGTCAAATGCTGTCAGGAATCCATCGCGATTCAGGGCTGCGAGGTCCAGCACCTGGTCTCCGATGGCAACCCCAACCCGTGGCGACAGACCATCTGTCTGAAAGATGCCAAATGGCAGGTTCTGGATAGGGAAATCGCTTTCTTCTGGTACTGATATCCAGGACTGTAGTCCGGGGTCATTTGCTCTGCTCATAAACTCCAGTTTGCAAGCGCAAAGGTACGGAAGCTATCTTTGAAGCACATGGAAGTACTTCTATTGATACTGGGTCTTGTTTGTATGCTTGTTGGGCTGGTTGGTTCCGTGTTGCCGGTACTACCCGGTCTTCCCATTTGTTATCTGGGATTTTTGTTGCTCCAATGGTCTGCCTTCGGCGAATTTTCTTCTTATTTCCTGATCGCATGGGCCGTTATCATCCTCATCATGGTGGTCATTGAATACCTGATTCCAAAATGGGGAACAAAAAAATATGGTGGCACCAGGGCTGGCCAGAACGGAGCACTTGTGGGAACCATTGTTGGTGTGTTTGTTTTCCCGCCACTGGGATTACTGCTCGGACCATTTGTTGGAGCCTATGTGGGCGAGTTGATAGATGACAGTGAAAACAATGATAAAGCGTTGCGATCGGCCTGGGGGTCACTCGTTGGGTTTATGGCAGGTTCTGTGCTGAAAGTGACAGTGGCGCTGGTCATGCTGTTCTTCTTTATCAGAGAGTGGATCCTTTAAAGCAGCAAGTCTTCATCTTCATCTGCAACCGGTGCCTTTTGAAAGGATCTCCGGATCTCCTCTTTTTGTTTTTGTCGTTCCAGTATCAGTGTGGCCAGAATATGAGGTGCATCGGCCGGAACATGTTGCGCCAGGATCTCTTTGGTGCGCTGTTCATCCACATCAACGCGGTATAAAATCCACAGTAATTTTTCAAAATCCTTATCCAGCAGCCAGCTTACAAGCTCTTCCAGCTTAGCCTGCAGCATGTCCTCATTAACGATATCTGTGAGTTGTTGCTCGTCTGGTTCGATCTCGGCATATCGGCAAACTTGTAACAGTGCAGACTGCATCCAGGATTCTGAAGATTGCATATCCATCATAACGGAAAAATCATGCCATTCTTTCCTGCACCCCAAGACCAAACAGGGCGAAATCAAACCTTACCGGGTCATCGGGATCTATTCTTCGAAGGTTTGCAGTCAGCTCAACTGCGGCCTGCCAGTCGGTCTGCTTCCTGGTGATCAATCCCAGTTTCCTGGCTACCCGTTCTACGTGGACATCCAGCGGACATACCAGCTGATCAGGACGGATATTCTTCCAGAGTCCGAAGTCCACACCCTTACCGTCATCTCTTACCATCCATCTCAGAAACATGTTCAGTCTTTTGCAGGTGCTCTTTCCTAAGGGATGGGGCACATGTTTCCTGGTGCGTTGAGGTGCATCCTCCAGCGAAAAGAACAACTGATGAAAATGATCAAGCATGTGCTCTGTTGTCAGATGAAGTGCATGGCCAGAGATCAGAAATGCTGTTTCCAGGGTATCAAACTGCTGGTAGTACCACCTGAAGAAATGAATGAAATACAGTGTATCTGTTGGCTGAAAGGTACGGTGTCTGAAATCCAGAAATCTTTTTAGATCTGATTCCTGGTGATGCAGAATAAAATCATAAGGGGCATCATCCATCAGATGAAACAGATGTCGTGCATTGCGGATGATGACTGGACGCTGTCCCCAAGAAAGAAGTGCCGTCCAGAAACCGCTGATCTCTATGTCCTGCAGAGTGTTGTAACTGTGCGGAATGCTGATCGGATCCTCCTGTATAAATGATGGATTGTTATACAGGCTTGCTGCCGATTGTAATAAATCTACGATCCGTTTATCTGCCAATATCAGCTCGGCTTGTAAGGCGATTCAAAATGACCCTCATCCTCATCTTCAGACGTAATTGCTTCAGAAGTTGCGGGCTTTCTGAAAGGGGAAGAATCTCTGTGCATACGCATGGCCTTCAGAGAGAATCTGATTCCAATGATAAGTGAAACCAATGCACCGATGGCAATACCCTCACTGATATTCTGGAACAGGAAGAAATCGTAAAAACCGTGTAGGATAGTGGCATACAGGATTCCTTGCATTAACAACTGCTTCTCTTTGTCTTTGCTGAATTTGGCAAGTCCGGCGTAGTATCCCATCACAATAGCGAAACTGGCATGTGCGGGTACCGCAGTAATGGCACGCATGCCTGCTGTTGCCCATTGGTTCTGAGGAGTGTCTGCACCAAAAACATACATGAGGTTTTCAATGGTTGCAAAGCCCATACCTACCATGACCATATAGATGATCCCGTCAAAAGGTTCGTTGAAAGAACGCTTTCGGTAGCTGTAGTAACGGAGAAAAATGTATTTGGAAAACTCTTCACTGAATGCAATGATCACGAAAGTATAAATGGCAATGGACAGAATGCCTGATCCGCTGCTGCCTGGTACAAGTCCTGGAAGTATCGTTTCCAGTATGATGGCAGGCACCACGCTGAAACACCCCCAGAAAAAACTCATCAGCAGAACGCCGAAGGGTTCTCGGTCGTGTACATCGCGGGCATATACAAAAGCCATGATCGCTATGGCAGGACCGATTGCCAGAGCCAGAAGAGACAGTGTTCTGAAATCCATATTATCCAATTGCTTTTTGAAGGTCTTCAATAAGATCATCACCATCTTCAATACCTATGCTCAGACGGATAAGGGAATCTACCAGACCGGTCTTCAATCGTTCTTCCTTAGGTATTGATGCATGGGTCATACTGGCAGGATGCCCGATCAGGCTCTCTACTCCGCCCAATGACTCAGCCAGTGAGAAAAGATGCGTATTGCTCAGCACTCGCAGCGCTTCATCATAATCATCTCCATGCAGAGTGAAGGAGACCATCGCTCCGAAATCACGCATTTGCTTTGCAGCTATCGCATGATTGGGATGGTGTTCAAAACCCGGCCAGTAAACCTTATCCACCTTGGGGTGATCATGGAGGAAACGGGCTATTCTTGCCGCATTTTCGCAGGCTCTTTGCATACGAAGATGTAATGTTTTGATTCCTCTGAGTACAAGAAAACAATCCTGTGGTCCTGGAACAGCTCCGTTGCCGTTTTGAATAAAGAATAATCGTTCGGCCAGATTAGGATCTTTTACGATCAGCGTTCCATGCACGACATCACTATGTCCGCCCAGGTACTTGGTAGCACTGTGCAATACGATATCGGCCCCAAGATCTAACGGGTTCTGTAAATAGGGTGAAGCAAACGTGTTGTCAACCACGAGCAGGAGACCGTGCCCCCTGGCGATGGCTGCCACCGCCTCAATATCAATGATGTTCAGCATCGGATTGGTGGGTGTTTCTACCCAGATCATTTTGGTATTGCTGTTGATGAGCGGAAGTATGTTCTCAGGATTGGTCAAATCAGTGAAATGAAAACCCAGTCCGAAACGCGAATATATTTTCGTGAAGGAACGGTAGGTGCCACCGTACAGATCATTGGTGGAGATGACCTCATCTCCCTGGTCCAGTAGCTTGATTGCGGCATCTACAGCTGCCATGCCACTGGAGAAACAGACCGCATGACTTCCGTTTTCCAGAGCAGCAAGGCTTTTTTCCAAAGCATGTCTTGTGGGATTTTGCGTCCGGGCGTACTCATACCCTTTATGATCGCCAGGGGCCGCCTGCACATAGGTGGAGGTTTGGAAGATGGGTGTCATGATGGCTCCGGTGGAAGGGTCCGGATCTACACCCGCATGAACGGCTTTGGTATTGAATTTCATAGGCACATTTTGTGCAAAATTGGTATTTTTTTAAGCGCATTTGAAGCATACTTTTAAATGCTGTAATGACTTGCGCTCTCCGAAAGTATCTTATTTTAATTTACCTGCTGCTCTCTTCAGGCTATTTGTTGCTGGCAAATGGCATGGAGGTAAGCAATGTTCGGCTGGTGAACAGAGATACAACTGCAAATACCATATGGATACTTGCAGATATCCATTGGAATAATGCATGGCATCTGGATGCTGCCAACGCCCCGGGAAATTATGATGCTGCATGGGTATTTGTTAAGGTCAGGGCAAACAACGGAGCTTCCATGCACCTGTTGTTTGAGTTGGATGACATAGTGACGCCTGTCAATGCCCATATAGAGGTGCCACCTGATAAAGTGGGATTTTTTATCAGTCTGAATGATACCACCTCAGGCAATGCTGCATTTTTTGATATCGCTTTTCGGTGGAACTACGATGATTATGGAATTTCTGATACAGCTGAAATATCAGCTAAGGTCTTTGCCATTGAAATGGTCAGGATACCTGAAGGGGCATTCGTGGCAGGAACATCAGCCGGAGGCGGCGAAGTTGACCCTTTTACTCCCACAACAATAAATACCGGATTGAGCGAAACCATCCCAACCGGCACAGACGGAATAGATGGTACACCTTCCGGGGGCTTTCCGGCCGGAGAGGTTGCTCCTGCCTACAATAATTTCCCCAACGGGTATAAATCATTCTTCTGCATGAAATATGAGATGAGTCAGCAGCAATATGCTGATTTTCTCAACGATCTTACTCCGATCCAGGCATCACAGTGCTTTCAACCTTTGGAGACTTTTGATAAATCACCTTTCAGATACGATATTCATCTGGACTCAGTGTCTGGTTTATATGTCAGCGGCAATCCGTATGTAGCACTCAATGTACTCAGTTATGCAGACGGTGCCGCTTACGCTGACTGGGCGGGTTTGCGGCCAATGACAGAACTGGAGTTTGAAAAAATTTGCAGAGGTCCGGAAAGTTCTTTCCCCGGTCAGTTTCCTTGGGGCGACTCAACCATCACAAATCTGGATTATACACTGATCAATGAAGGTACGCTGAGTGAACAGCTGAACTTGTTGGATCTGTCTCAGGGAAATGCCATGTATAAAGCTGTAAATGGCGTTATTAATGGCCCAGTCAGATGTGGTGCTTTCGCAGCCAGCAGCCCGATTGCCAACAGGAAAATTACAGGGGCCGCCTATTATGGTGTTATGGAGATGGGAGGAAACGTTCTGGAAAGGGTCATCTCTCTTGAGTTTCCTGAAGGCCGGAACTATAAAGGTTCACACGGTGATGGCTATCTGACCACCGATGGATTTCATACCAATGCAGACTGGCCATCTGCTTCACTTCCTGTAGGGTCTTCCGGAAGGGGTGGAAAATGGAATGTAGAAAAAGACAGAATGCTCATTTCAGACAGACTTCTGATTGGAAGTCATCTGGGCAGCCGTTACCACAATGCAGGATTCAGATTTGTAAGAACCTCATATGAATAGAGCCGTTGTTTATATAGGTCTTTTTGCGAGTATAACATTGTTTGCAGTAACAGTATCTGCACAGCTTTCTGCAGTGCCATTTAACGGTGGTAATGGAGAAGGTTCTGCGGTTGCTTCATCCATTTACTCAGAAGCTGATAGCTGCTATTTTACCGGCAGTATCCTGCCGGATACCCTCATTGATTGTTCTTATGAGTCCACAATACTGGATGGTTCAGTATATTTTGCAGAAAACTATTTTTGGTCAACCGGCGATACTACTCCGGTGATCGCCGTTGATTCATCTGGCTGGTATTCTGTGGAAAGCTCTTTTGGAAATTGTGCCATTGCAGACAGTGTATATGTATGGAGATCTTCTGAACCATTGCTGTCTGTGGTCATTTCAGATGCTTCATCCCCTGAAATTGCTGATGGTTTCATAGCTGTGGACGTTTTGTCAGCAACATTCCCTATAGATGTTTACTGGATACCCGGCCCTAATGACTATCTGCTGGATAGTATTCTTCCGGGTTGGTACCAGTTTTTTCTGGTAGATGCAGTTGGATGCACTTTTCAGGACTCCTTCTATGTAAACTATGATACATGTTATTTGCACTATGCTGTGTTACCGGAAGATACGCTCCGCCTTTGTCCGGGCGATAGTCTTCTGCTGGTTAATCAGTATGATGCAGTTTCCGGATACCTCTGGTCAACGGAAGATACCACCAAGCAGATCTGGGTTTATGAATCAGGTTGGTATGGCCTGGAACTGACCTGGTCCGGATGCGGGTCTTCCATTGATTCTGTATTTGTGGATGATGCTGAACCGATACTGGGTTCAGTGCTATCAATACCTGCTTCCGATAGTTTACATCCAGACGGATCACTGATCTTTATTCCTGATCCGCTTCTCTCAGATTATTCATATTTGTGGAGCAACGGAGATGCTGATTCACTGGCAGAAGAGCTGTCGCCTGGTTATTACGAGATATTGGTCACTGACAGTTATGGGTGCAATTTCTCATTTTCCGGCGCAGTGGATACCGGGATTTGCTTCCATTATTACTTTGACCTGGGGTCGGATACTTCCGGTTGCGCAGGGAATGCAATTGTGTTATCACCTGTAGGGACGGCGTCAGGCAATTATCTGTGGAGTGACAGCAGCACGAACAGTGTTCTGTCTGTGCTGGTTCCGGATACTGTTTTCCTGACTATATCAGACAGTATCTGTTCTTATTCAGATACTGTGCTGGTAGCAGCAGACGTGCTGCCTGGACTGCTGATTGATGTGATACCGGCCTCCCGGCCTATCAATGCTGACGGTGCCATTGAACTCACATTTCTGGAAGATGATCCGGAAAACTTTATGATTGCATGGTCCGCAGGATCATCAGGTACTGCCATCAGCGGTCTGGATACTGGATATTATTCCTTTACTCTTACTGACACTTCAGGGTGTTCTTTTTTTGAAAGCCTGTATCTGGACTTTGATAGTTGCTACCTCCCTTATGGGATCTATGTCAGTGACACCACCAATACTTCTTTCAGGGTGTCCTGGACAGGTCCTGAAATAGCCAGCTATGTGGCATTCTACCGAAATCTGACAACAGGCGGAGGCTTTACCAGCATTCCGGTGCCGGAAGGCGAAACATCTGTTGATATACCTGCTCTGCTTGGGCAACAGATCAAATACAAGATCAAATTTGCATGTGCAGGCACTGTTTCAGAATCGCCGCTCATTACATTCAACATGCCTGAAGATTCTGTACTTCGTGTGGCTGAAAATTGTACAATTCATGTCTGGCCAAATCCATTTGAAAATGACCTGTATGTCACTACTGATAAAGAAATATCCTGGATCATTACAGACCTATTTGGTCAGATACATAGGCAGGGATGGATCACAGCAGAAGGCTCCTTTACAACTATAGACACCCGATGGTTACCTTCCGGAGTATATATTCTGATCCTGAAAAGTGATCAAAGCATGCATACGGTGCAGCTTATTCACAAATAGACATCAGAATGCATGCACAATAAGTCCGCTGCGTAGCTTGGGTTCGAACCAGGTGGATTTAGGTGGCATCACATTTCCGGAATCTGCAATATGGATCAACTGATCAATGGAAACCGGAAACAGAGAAATGGCCAGCTTCATTTCTCCGCTGTCCACCCGTTTTTCCAATTCATGCAGGCCTCTGATGCCACCAACAAAATCTATTCGTTTGTCTGTTCGCTGGTCTTTGATGCCCAATACGGGGTCAAGTAAATGATCTGACAGAACAGTTACATCCAGACATTTTATCGGATCCATATCATCATAGGTTCCCGGCTTTGCAGTGAGTTGATACCAATGCCCGTCATAGTAAAGCCCAAAAGTATGGAGTACTTCAGGCTTGTAGGGTTCAGTGCCAGTATGCTTGATGTCAAAACGTTCTGCAATCATCCTGAAAAAGTCCATTGGAGTATGGCCATTCAGGTCTTTTACCAGCCTGTTATAGTCCATGATCATCAGTTGGCTGGATGGGAAGAGTACAGACAGGAAGAAATTGAACTCCTCTTCTCCGGTATGACCCGGATTAGCCTCCCGGAGTTGCTGACCTACTTTGGCACTGCTGGCACTTCGGTGATGACCGTCGGCAATATAGGTGAACGGAACTTTCTCACGAAAGATCTCTGTGATCACATTGATCTCAGATGCATCATCAATGACCCAGAAAGTGTGTTGGATGCCATCTTCCGATGTGAAATCATATACAGCTTTTCGTGCCACAACCGCTTCCATGATCGGGGTGATCTCATCTACATCCGGATAGGTCAGAAATACCGGTTCCGGATGGCATGACAATGTAGCCATATGCCTGATTCGGTCATTCTCTTTTTCAGGACGGGTGAACTCGTGCTTTTTGATGATGTCGTTGAAATAATCATCAATGCCTGAATTGGCCACAAGCCCCACCTGACCATGCCCGTTCATGATCTGACGGTATGCATACAAACAGGGAGTTTCGTCCTGGATAAGAATGCCCTCCCGGATCATTTGTGCAAGGTTCTCCTTGCCCTTATCATATACCTCCTGGCTATAGTGGTCAGTTTCTTCAGGAAGGTCGATCTCAGGTTTGCACACATGCAAAAAAGAATATTGATTTCCCGCAGCCTCTTCTCGGGCTTCTTCACTGTTAAGTACATCATAGGGTCTGCTGGCAACCTCTTTAGCCAGTTCAGGACGGGGACGTAGCCCCTTGAATGGTTTGATGACCGACATCTTCTGGAAATTTTGCTGCAAAGATACAATTCTGAGATAGCGGAATCATTGTCAACTATCGGGGTCAGATACGAAAATCAGGTGTACAAACGTTCTTGACATAATTAACTGCTCCGCAAACATGTCAATAGCTTTACACCACTAATATTGGAGATCATGCAAGTACTTTTGTTTCTGGCTGCCAGTCTGGCACCTGTTCTCACTGATGACCTGATACACACCACAAGAGAGTTCTATTTTGACATGCAGGACGGATGCCCAACTGAAGGTTTTTGTCTGGAAGATTTCAGCATGATCCTGACCTTTGATGTTGGAGTTACTATGCAGGATGAGATCCGGGAGGCAGACTTTAAAGACGCAGATCTTTCTTTTGGGGTAAAACAAAAATTCGATCAGACTACGCAGCACCTGAAG
>JACJXO010000006.1:0-67500 GCA_020636645.1 Chitinophagales bacterium | reverse complement strand
CAATAGTGATTCCCTAAGTAGTGGCGAGCGAACGGGGAAGAGCCCAAATCCCGATAACTTAGTTCTCGGGAGGTTGTAGGACTGCAATATGAAAGTACAAACGAAGCAGAATCTTCTGGAAAGTTGAACCAAAGAAGGTGATAGTCCTGTAAGCGTAAGAATGTACGATCTAGCAGTATCCTGAGTAGGGCGGGACCGGAGAAATCCTGCTTGAATCCACCAGCACCATCTGGTAAGGCTAAATACTACTGAGAGACCGATAGCGAACAAGTACCGTGAGGGAAAGGTGAAAAGAACCGCGAACAGCGGAGTGAAATAGGACCTGAAACCATACGTCTACAAGCGGAGGGAGCGCAAGCGACCTCGTGCCTTTTGCATAATGAGCCTACGAGTTACTCTTCACCGGCAAGGTTAATCCCGTTAACGGGAAGAGCCGCAGCGAAAGCGAGTCTGAATAGGGCGACAGTCGGTGGAGGTAGACGCGAAACCTAGTGATCTACCCATGGGCAGGTTGAAGTTCTGGTAACACAGAATGGAGGACCGAACTGGTGAACGTTGAAAAGTTCTCGGATGACCTGTGGGTAGGGGTGAAAGGCTAATCAAACTGGGAGATAGCTCGTACTCCCCGAAATGTTTTTAGGAACAGCCTCGGACCTATAGTTATAGAGGTAGAGCTACCGATTGGACTAGGGGGCTTCACCGCCTACCAAATCCTGACGAACTCCGAATGCTATAACTTTTATCCGGGAGTGAGGCGTGGGGTGCTAAGGTCACACGCCGAGAGGGAAACAACCCAGACCATCAGCTAAGGTCCCTAAATGTATGTTAAGTTGATCAAACGTTGTCAGATTGCTATAACAGCTAGGATGTTTGCTTGGAAGCAGCAATTCATTTAAAGAGTGCGTAACAGCTCACTAGTCGAGTGATCCGGCGCGGAAAATAAACGGGCATCAAACATACTACCGAAGCTATGGACTCAGTTTTACTGAGTGGTAGGGGAGCATTCCAGTTGCACTGAAGGTGTGTCGTGAGGCATGCTGGAGCGGCTGGAAAAGCAAATGTAGGCATAAGTAACGATAAACCAGGTGAAAAACCTGGTCGCCGATAGACTAAGGTTTCCTGATCCATGTTAATCAGATCAGGGTTAGTCGGGGCCTAAGGATAAGCCGAAAGGTGATGCCGATGGATATACGGTTAATATTCCGTAACCAGCTATTATTGTGATGGAGTGACGGAGAAGCGTAAGATCTGCGTGCGGACGGAAGTGCACGTTGAAGGGTTTAGGTATACGCCGGGTAGGAAAATCCGCCTGGAGTGCTGAAGCCTGACAGTACCACAAACCTTCGGGCGAGTGGATAATGATCCCAAGCCGGCTCCCAAGAAAAACTTCTAAACTTAGATAATAGTTGCCCGTACCGCAAACCGACACAGGTAGTCAAGGAGAGAATCCTAAGGCGCTCGAGTGATCCGTGGCTAAGGAACTCGGCAAATTAACCCTGTAACTTCGGGATAAAGGGTCCCTCAGCAATGAGGGCGCAGTGAAATGGCTCAGGCGACTGTTTAGCAAAAACACAGGACTCTGCTAAATCGAAAGATGACGTATAGGGTCTGACACCTGCCCGGTGCTGGAAGGTTAAGGAAGGGGGTAAGCCGCAAGGCGAAGCTCTCGACTGAAGCCCCAGTAAACGGCGGCCGTAACTATAACGGTCCTAAGGTAGCGAAATTCCTTGTCGGGTAAGTTCCGACCTGCACGAATGGTGTAACGATCTGAGCACTGTCTCGGCCACGAGCTCGGTGAAATTGTAGCATCGGTGAAGATGCCGATTACCCGTAACGGGACGGAAAGACCCCGTGCACCTTCACTACAGCTTTGCATTGAATTCGGTTAAATGATGTGTAGGATAGGTGGGAGACTTTGAAGCGGTCACGCTAGTGGTCGTGGAGTCAACCTTGAAATACCACCCTTTATTTGATTGGATTCTAACCCCTCAATGAGGGAGACAGTGCATGGTGGGTAGTTTGACTGGGGTGGTCGCCTCCAAAAGAGTAACGGAGGCTTTCAAAGGTACCCTCAGCACGCTTGGTAACCGTGCTTCGAGTGCAATAGCATAAGGGTGCTTGACTGAGAGACCAACAAGTCGATCAGGCACGAAAGTGGGATATAGTGATCCGGTGGTTCCGCATGGAAGGGCCATCGCTCAAAGGATAAAAGGTACGCCGGGGATAACAGGCTGATCTCCCCCAAGAGCTCACATCGACGGGGAGGTTTGGCACCTCGATGTCGGCTCGTCGCATCCTGGGGCTGGAGAAGGTCCCAAGGGTTGGGCTGTTCGCCCATTAAAGCGGCACGCGAGCTGGGTTCAGAACGTCGCAAGACAGTTCGGTCCCTATCTGTTATGGGCGTTAGAGATTTGAGAGGAGCTGATACTAGTACGAGAGGACCGTATTGGACGAACCTCTAGTGTACCTGTTGTGGCGCCAGCTGCATCGCAGGGTAGCTATGTTCGGAAGGGATAAGCGCTGAAAGCATCTAAGCACGAAACCCGCCTCAAGATGAGATCTCTTTTAAGGGTCGTTGAAGATGACGACGTTGATAGGCTGCAGGTGTAAAGGTGGTAACATCAAAGCCGAGCAGTACTAATTACCCGTAAGCTTTCATTTTTTTTACTGAACAGAGTTTCATACAACTCCAAACGCATGTCAAACTTATTGGCCTATGCCGCATGAGTCTATGGTGACTATAGCGTGGGTGTCCACCTCTTCCCATTCCGAACAGAGAAGTTAAGCCCCACAGCGCTGATGGTACTGGAGGTAATCCGGGAGAGTAGGTCGTCGCCGATTTTTGAAAAAGCCCCGTCAAATGGACGGGGCTTTTTGTTTTTCCACTCTTTCATATCTGCTTTTATCAACTCTATAGAGTAAGTTTGCCCAAATGCTTGACCCGCATGCTAGTTAAAACCTTCGCCAGCGCCGTGCACGGCGTGCAGGCACATACCATTACTATTGAGGTCAATATGACCTCCGGCGGTACTGAGATGAAAAGCTTCATCGTAGGCCTTCCCGATAATGCAGTGAAAGAAGCCTGGCAGCGAATCGAAACTGCTATAAGCCATAACGGCTTTCGAATACCAAGAAAAAAATATGTCTTCAATCTCGCACCGGCTGATATCCGGAAAGAAGGCAGCGGTTATGACCTGCCTATGGCCATCGGCCTGCTGGCCTGCACCGGAAATATCCCTGATACACATCTCAAAGATTACCTCATCATGGGCGAACTCTCTCTGGATGGACAGATTCAACCCGTAAAAGGAGCATTGCCCATTGCTATCCAGGCAAGAAAAGAAGGTTTTAAAAGCTTTATCCTGCCGGAACAAAATGCCAGAGAAGCGGCAATAGTTGATAATCTTGATGTGCTGGGCGTTACCCACCTGAATCAAGTGGTTGACCACTTGATGGATATCAAGAAGATTGAACCGGTTCATATCAACACCCGCGATGAGTTCATGCACCACCTTGGTCAGCATGATGTAGATTTCAGCGATGTGAAAGGTCAGGAAAATATCAAACGGGCTCTGGAAATTGCAGCAGCCGGCGGACATAACGTGATCCTCATCGGCCCACCGGGCGCTGGAAAAACCATGCTGGCTAAAAGAATGCCTACCATCCTGCCACCCCTGACACTCCATGAAGCTCTTGAAACTACCAAGATCCATTCTGTGGCAGGAAAGCTGGGGCACGGTGCTTCACTGATGTATAATCGCCCCTTCCGTTCGCCGCATCATACTGTCAGCGATGTGGCTCTTGTGGGTGGTGGAAATAATCCCCAACCGGGAGAGATCTCCCTGGCACACAATGGAGTTCTTTTTCTGGATGAACTGCCTGAATTTCGTCGAAATGCCCTTGAAGTGCTCCGGCAACCTATGGAAGAAAGGAAAGTGACCATTTCAAGAGCCCGCTTTTCTGTTGACTATCCCGCCAACTTCATGCTGATCGCCAGTATGAACCCTTGTCCTTGCGGCTACTACAACCATCCGGAAAAAGATTGTGTTTGCGGTCCGGGTGTCGTACAACGATATCTCAATAAAATCTCAGGACCATTACTGGATCGCATTGACCTGCATGTGGAAGTAACACCTGTTGCCATTGAAGAACTGACCGCAGTTAAAGAAGAAGAGAAAAGTGCATCCATCAGAGACAGGGTCATAAGGGCAAGAGAGATCCAGGAACACAGATATGCATCAGGTAGTTATGGATCCAATGCTTTGCTTCCCTCTTCTGCTGTGCGTGAATGGTGCCGGATAGATCAACCAGGTCAAATGCTGCTCAATAAAGCTATGGAAAGACTGGGCTTGTCAGCAAGAGCCTATGACAGGATCCTGAAAGTAGCCAGAACGATAGCAGATCTTGCAGACGCTTCTGATATACGTATTGAACACCTCGCAGAAGCCATACAATTCAGAAGTCTGGACAGAGAAAACTGGGCCGGTTAGAATTGTACCTTATACAGATAAGCCGGCTCACCGTCCATCATGATCTCCTCCATTCGCTTCATTCCAAGTTTTTCCAGCACTTTCCACGACGCAATATTGCCGGTCATGGCATGGGCGTACACTTCAGCTAGCCCAAGCTGCTCCCTGCCGTATCGCAGACAGGCTCCGGCTGTTTCAGTTGCGTAGCCCTGGCCCCAGTACTTCCTGAAAAACCTGTATCCAATATCATACAGATCATCGTCCGGATGGAATTTCAGTCCACACCAACCTATCACCTCTTTGTCTTCCTTCCGCTCTACCACCCATCTGCCTATGCCATACTTCTTATACTGATCATATGCTTTTAGGAAGGTCCGGGCTTCATCTACACTGCTGAAAGAGGCATCTCCGGTAAACCTGATCACCTCCGGATCCAGGTTTAATGCATACATCTTTTCAGCGTCATCAGGCTCCAGAGGACGAAGCCTGCAGCGAATGGTTTCAATAATATACGTAGCACCCACGGCGCACAAATTTAGAATGGGTTAGTTCAATTTGGAAAATATTTTCAGGATTGATTGCGTTATGCTTAAAAAATTGGTAAAGTTTTTGAATGATAAATAAAAATGCTACTCTGATCGGTTAATACATTCAAATGCACCTTATGAATACATACATCTGCACCCTGTTGATTGGCACAACGATGTTGCTGTCCACAACTCTGCACGCAACTACTCTGGAAAAAAGCTATTTCTGGGAGTTCGAAGGTAAACGGTATAACCTCCGATACTCCTTTGATGCAGATGATTACAAATATTACAAGCAGATCAAACGTGATTACAACGATTTTACCGTGTACATGAAGGAGACACCCGGAAGGAATGTGGCAGATGATTTTGCTCTGGAGCTAAACCGAATGGCCAGGCAGTACAAGCTGAATCAGAAAGAAACTGTCGAGTTTGTAGCCAGTTTCGTGCAACATTTTCGGTATCGGGATGACGGCAAATATGAATATCCAAGATATCCGGCAGAAACACTGGTGGAACAGGGCGGCGATTGTGAAGACACTGCCATCTTGCTGGCAGCATTGTTGAGAAGCATGGGGTATGAAACGATCCTGCTGTCTCCGGAAGGTCATATGGGTGTGGGGCTTGCAGTCGATGGCGATCTAGACGGAACTGGGGTCGAGTACCAGGGTGAAAAATACTATTACATCGAAACCACCAACACAGGATGGGGTATAGGCGACTATCCTGACCACCTGAGTACCGCCATACGTATCCTTGATCCGGGAAGTCGTGTAGGATGTAAACCCCTTGCTTTACGGGCACCCGGCGTAAAGCCATCACAGGCAAACAAAGATCAGGCTACTTCTTCTCAGGCTTCGGTCGGCCAGCACACAGCACCACAATCCGGGTTTCAGACCGACTATACGGCAAACAAAGAACTGGTAGCTGATGATCGTGGAGTGCTTTCTACTGATACGATGGTCATAGACGGGCAAAAGCAGGAAACAGTCACTTATCAATCGTCAGGACGAATTGCAATGTCAGATCATTAATACTGCTCTGCACGTTTGACCAGGCAGAATTGTCCATCAGCCAGCTCCAGAAAACCATACTCATAACAAAACAGGTAGGTCTCTCCTTTTCGGGTGGTATAAGTCGATGTGCAGTAGCCGAAATGAAAGCCCTGTTCCATCAGTTTGTTACGCGATATCTTGCTGACTTTGCTTGTCAACAACCGGGACAATATCTTACGGTTGCGAAGAAGCATACAATTGATTTGTCTTACGATCTGATGCTCCTTACTTCTTTCTCTGTTGTTGTAATTGTTGCGACACATGTCTGAACAATACTTTTTGTCTGTGCGTCCCAGGATCTCCCGTTCGCATTCCTGACATCGCTTGAGGGTCATAAGCTATGGTTTTGCATGAATTGAACATGCGTAAATATAGTATGTTATTTTTAATTCCGAACAGATTCAGGTAAGCGGATTCCGGAGAGGAAAGATTTTGTCCATCCTATCCTGAACAGCACTGATCTCAGCATGCACCATCTCTTTGAGTCCGTCTTCCAGCTGATGCCATCTGGTGAGCCTGTTTTCAAAAGCATCCGGAAGATGAGGTGTAAGTGGATTAGGATCAATGTTCAGGTGCAGGCATACCTGCCTGACGATGGCCATCGGATCACTGCACAGGTTTTCATATCGAATGGTGAGGCAGTCAGGATCGTTGTGCCAGGTCTGAAAGTATCTGTCCATGGCCTTATGCCAGAATATGGCCCTGGCCTTCAATTGTGAGGCGGGCTCTCCTTCCGTGCGTAACCAATAGTCTTTCGATACCACCTGCGAATATCCATTGCGGAGGATCATGATCTTTCTGACAGGATAACCTGTAAAAGTTTCTTTGATCCATTCCTGATAAAAAAACAACCAGGGGTTTTTGAGCAACAGGTCTTTTCCTTTAGGTGTTCTGAATTTCCTGTGAAAAGCTCTCAAAAAATCAGCGGTCTGGTCTTTATTCCAATGGGGCGAGTGATAATTTTCAAATCCATGGGCCAGAACCTCACTGTAATCGCCAAACTGATGAAATGGAGTTCCTGCCTTTAGAAAAAGTTTTTCGATGCTTCTTTCTTCCAGATTTGGCAAACGACGACCTCTGGCCAGATGCAGATCAGGATGTTTGCGTAAGATATCGGTCAGTAAAGTAGTGCCGGAATTCCAGTATCCAACAATAAATACAGCTTTTTGTGGCGGAAGTGAACTCCAGAACATAGACCGGCAAAAATACTGCAAAATGCTGCTTTTGTTGAAGGCCTTACCACAAGCCTGTAAAGCCGACAATAACCAGTTGCAAACGTTTATTATCGGATATAAACGTTTATTATACGAATAATTGGAAAAACTCGGGAAATCTTTGCACCGTCAGGTTTCGAAACAGACAGTTCAGTGATGTATTAAAAATGTAAAACGCTTAAATCAAAGATGTTATGAGTACAATGAGAAACAAAGTTCAGCTGATCGGCCACCTGGGTGCAGACCCTGAGATCATTGAAATGGGAAATGACAGAAAACTTGCCAAGATCAATCTGGCTACCAATGAGTCCTACAAAAATGCCAATGGCGAGCGGGTAACCGACACCCAATGGCATCAGGTAGTGGCCTGGGGCAAGCTGGCCGGCCTGGCAGAGAAACTGCTTGTAAAAGGCTCTGAAGTGGCTGTAGAGGGCAAACTGATCCATAAATCATATACTGATAAGCAGGGCGTGAAACGCTATACATCAGAAGTACAGATCAGTGATCTCATCCTGCTGAAAAAGAAAGACTGACCAGGATTGCCATTAGTCAGTGTCCGGGAGGTTATGCCTCCCGGATTTTTTTTTGGCAGCAACCCAGGGCCTGCGGGCATAAATGATACATTTGCAGGAACCGGCCTGCATGATAAAAGGTATTGTAAAAGCTTCAGCCCTGTTTACCATGGGCAATATGATGCCGCTCCTGACCAGTGTGGTGTTGCTGTTTCCCTATACAGAAAATCTTTCCACTGCATTGTATGGTGAGCTGGCACTTTATATCGCCTTTACCATTTTTATCCAGTTTACCGCCAATTATGGCATGGATAACTATGTCGGTATCCAGCATTTCCGGTATAAGAAGGATCCAGAGCAGATGAAGGCATTCGTGGGGTCTGTTGTTGGCGCATTGCTGGTTATCGGCATTGTACTGATAACAGTATTTCTGTTGCTTGGCTCCTTCATTTTTCAAATGGTATTCCACGGTGAGCTGGATTTTTTCCCATTTGGATTCATGTGTGTCATTACCGGCGTATGCAATGCTTTCTTCAGAACCTATATCAACTTTCTGTATTACCGTGATAAACCTGTCAGACATGTGGTGTTCAACCTGTTCAATTTTGTGGTGACCATTGCTGTATGTACCATAGGTGTGTATCGCTATCCCGAAGCACTAACAGGGCCCATTTGGGGGCGTTTTCTTTCCGGAATTGCTATTTTCCTGCTTTCTGCTGTTTTTTTTCAGCTTGAATATGGTATCAGGTTCAACAGATCCTATCTGGAAGGGCTGCACAAATTCTGTTTCCCTGTTTATATCTATGTCATACTGGGCTGGGTGGTATTCTATATCAACAGCTTTATCATCAACTATTACAATACTACATCTGATGTGGGTATCTATGACTTTGCTCTGAAAGTAGTTTTGCTGATAGATGTGACCCAGACAGCTGTATCGGCTACTATCAACCCGCGTATCTATCAGATCTGGACTGATACCGGTTTGCAGAAAAGTACAACCGGCGAGAATCGGTTTCATCATGTTTTTACCATGTTCAGCGTGATCATGATTGCTGTATCTATTCTCGCACTACCCCTGCTTGTTCAACTTTTCGTGCGCAATGAAAGCTATTATGCAATATTCCCTTTCATTCCTGTTCTTGCTGTTTCTTTTGCCTTCCGGGTATTGGCAAATACCTACTATAATCCGCTTATGTATTTCAAAAAGACAGGAGGGTTGCCTCGTGCATACGGATACAGTTCACTGGTGCAGATTGTCAGCTGTGTGGCCTTCCTGCAGTGGTTTGGATTAGAAGGGGCCTTCTGGAGTTTTTTCCTGTCTAAGGTGGCCGTAGTTTTCTTTTCCTGGATGGAAAGCAGGAAGATATTCCGTTTTGAATTTAATAACTACAAGATGTTCCTGCTTCCGATCCTGTATGTGTTGACCACCATGACAATTTTCTACCTGATTCCGCAAAATCAGTATTTCCTGGCAGCATCGCTGCAACTGGCTGTAGCAGGAATTCTGGTCCTGCTTTTCTTCCGAAAGGACCTTGGAGCGTACAGGCTGTTGTTGAACCGCTGATCAGTGCTGAATACTGATCATACCTGTAAATACCGCACCTTCGGTTTGCAGTAACATCACATACATGCCGGTTTGTAAAGCAATTACAGGTATGGTATTGGTGCCCTCAGTAATTTGGAAGGTATTCAGCATATTACCGGAAAGATCAAAGATGCTCACCTTTCCTTCCTGATCAGATTCAAGCACGATCCAGTTATTTGCCGGATTCGGATATACCTGCAGAGGAACAGCTTGTACCGCATCCACGGCAACATAGTCACACACATCACCTACCACTTCTGTTCCTCCCTCATCCTGATAACGCTGGCTGAATTCCTGGTAGTAGATATTGGCAATAGTGCTGTCATGTATGATCAGGGTGTTTTCATCGTTCCTGCTGTTGGCACTGCTGGTCCAGTTGTGAGAACCGGTCAGTACCAGCGGATCTGATTGCGGACAGTTCGGGTCAACGATCAGATATTTATGATGGAAAAGCGGTGATCCTGATGCCTCAAACAATGTGGATCCCATAGCTGACTCCAGTACTTCTATGGCCGTTGGATCATCGGGATCTGTTTGATCCCAGATGCCTGCGGCAAATACTCCACGGTCTATAGCATCCTGAATTTCATAGCTGATACCATAACGCGTGTAGGAGAAAACACCAAAATACAGATCATGGTCTGCACTTTGTATCGAAGACAGAATATGAGACTCTGTATTGTCACTCGGACTGAAATACAGTTCAATGTGCTTTCCATCTATTATAAAATCATGCGGCGTGTTGTTGGTTTTTTCAGGGCCGAATGAGCCACTCCACATCTCTTCAAATTCTGCCCTGTATGCTTTCGCTAAAGTGTGATCCTGAATGGCGATCATGTTTTGCTTGTCTATCTTCAGCTGTTCATCTGTGAAGTTGGTAGAACCGCCTATCACCCACGGCTGATCAGCGTCTGTAGAAACCACATCTATGACCAGAAACTTGTTGTGCATGATGCCATAGTAATCGCCGTCTGGTGTCATTCCTGATGGAGATTTCTTCTTGTTTCCGGCCCCTATACTTAGCAGGTCATATGCAGCACTGTTGACCCCTGCATCGCAAATGACCCGCACTGTTACACCACGCACATATGCATCGTTCAGTGCAGTAACGATATTGTTGATGTTGTCAATGTTGTACAAAGCCATGTCAATGGAATACACAGCATTATCAATGTAAGAAATGATCGTATCAGCAAAATGTGTGTCATACATGGCATTGACACCGGTGCTCACACTGTTATCAACGGGGTTGTTGAACCAGACCCTGATCTCACCAGAACTGTTAGATGATGTAGCCATAGCCGCTACCGCAGACCAGCTGGTATCATTGGAGGCACTGACTGATGCTGCCTGTACATAGTAGATGGTGGCAGGGGTAAGACCTGCAAGTCCAAGTGCATGGCTGGTGGTCATGGCAGCATCTTCAGATGTACTGGTCAGGGCACCTGCACTGGTTCCATAATAAATAATGGTATTGCCATTATATAATGTTTCAAAACCTACCGTAAAACCAGTTGTAGTGATATTGGTCTGTGATAAACCGGAAGAAATGACAGGAGGGTTTCCTCCGGTTGAGATGTCTGTCAGATCCCGGGGAAGCAGCTGATATCCGCCACTGCCACCTGGTGCATACTGGCTCATGATGCCTGTTATGAAAAGATCTTCTTCCGGTATGACCGTTCCGTCTATGTTGGTACTTGTCTGAATTCTGACCTGTGCGGAACTGATACCGTCCGTTACGTCATAATTGGTGCCTGATCCGGCGGTTGAAAAAGTGCCTGTTTCGGTAAAATGAACACCACTCACTTCCACCAGATAACCTTCCATTTCTTCCACCCATCCATCTGTCAGTGTAACAGGTAGTGGAGCAGGAACCGGATTCCCGGAGCTGAGTATGGTCAGTGATGTTACAGGACTGATTTCCAGCAATGAGTTGTAATTATCCAATACACCTGTAACCTCGATGGAATCGCCCGCTACCACATCTGCTGTTGCTGCAAAATCATAGGCTGCAATTGCACCGGTTTCATCCTGCATATACCGAATGGGGCCCAACTCAGAACCATTAACAACGATACCCCGAACAGTAACGGTCGTTCCCTCAGCACTTGCTCTGGCTTCTGCAATGGTGATCAATTGTGCCTGAACCCGGAGGAATACAGAAATGAAAAACAAAAAGAGATAGACGCGTTTCATATGTATTGGATGGATTTTAAGTGTGCAAAGATACCTATACGACCATTGGGGGAAGCATGACCGGTGCTTACCGGTGGTTATTTTTTTGTAAAGGAAAAAGTATTGGCCGGCTGGGGCTGGCATCTGTTCTGAATGGAGCTATCTGCAGATTCAGGAGATACCGGCCGTCTTTGATGTGATCAGGAATGAATATCAGTTCTGTTATGGTTGCATGCGTTCTTTTAACGGAAGCAAAATTCCAGAAAGCTTTGTGGGCAGCCAGGGCACCACCATCTTCCTCCTTGTCAACCGAAGGCAGATCAATGAGCAGATGATCAATACCCAGGTCAGGCAGCAAAGCCACACAAGCGGCATCCAGATAAGGCGGATTGGTGCCGGAATAGGCTCTGTGTTGCTTGTCTGATGTATTGGGCAGGGAGCGTATGGCAAGCGCTTTTATTTCAGGAAGAATTTCTGCTTCTCTGAAACGAAGAACCTGATCGCCGTTTGTAAGACGATGCGGAGCAATGGTCAGCACCTGAACCGGAAAAAAGGAATCAGTGAGCGCTGCATGGACATCCAGGTCTGCATCTGAAATATGAGCCAGGCATTCGGTATGCGTGCCGTTTCCATGTGGATTGACAGAAATGTTGCGGTAGTTGACAGGTGCGCCTGAACTGATCTCTCCTGTAAAGTCGCCCATCACTACAGGCGAAACTGAAAATGGTGGTGCATAATAGCAATTGACCTGATCAGGCCCCTGATGAAAAGGGATACAGATAGCAAAACCCTGTTCCAGATCGTATTCATAAGCTCCTATGCGGGCCAACATTCCCATGGCCCGAAATTACGACTTTGGCCAGTTAGGCACCCGGCCGTGGTTTCGTAACTTTGCAGTACCATGCAGCGCACGGTTTCATTCTATACACTGGGGTGTAAGCTCAACTTTTCTGAATCTTCCTCCCTGTCCAGACAAATGGAAGAAGCAGGATACAGGCTGGTGCCATTCCAGCAGGGTGCAGACGTATATGTGATCAATACCTGCAGTGTGACCGATCATGCAGATAAGAAATGCAGAAAAGTGGTCAGACAGGCAAAAAAGTTTCGTCCGGATGCCAGAGTGGCCATCGTCGGGTGTTATGCGCAACTGAAACCAAAGGAAATTGCTGAGATAGATGGTGTTGATCTGGTATTGGGTGCAGCAGAAAAGTTCAACCTTCCCCAACACCTCAACAACCTGACAGATACTACAGAAACCAGTGTGATAGCGGGCCCCATAGATGTAGTAAAGGATTTCTTGCCTGCCTACTCATTTCAGGATCGCACACGCACTTTTCTCAAGGTACAGGATGGATGCGACTACCAGTGCGCATTCTGCACGATACCCCTGGCCAGAGGAAAGAGCAGAAGCGGCACTATTGAACAGGTGCGCAGGCAGGCAGAAGATGCAGCTGCAAATGGCGTGAAAGAGATCGTTTTAACAGGGGTCAATATTGGCGACTTTGGCAGAAGGGAAGGAGTATTGCCGGAAGACCGGGAAACATTTCTTCAACTTATTCAGACACTGGATGAGCTGAAAGGCATTGAACGATTCAGGATCTCTTCCATTGAGCCCAACCTGTTGTCTGATGATATCATTCGGTTTGTAGCCGGGTCAAAGAGATTTGTTCCGCACTTTCACATTCCTCTGCAAAGCGGCAGCGACAAGATCCTGAAAGCAATGGGTCGCCGCTACAAAAAAGATCTGTATGCACATCGTATTCAACTGATACGTGATCTGATGCCCGATGCAGGTATCGGTGTTGATGTGATCACCGGATTTCCCGGCGAGTCTCATGCTGACTTTCTGGAAACTTATCACTTTCTGCAGGAGCTGGATGTGAGCTATCTGCATGTGTTCACCTATAGTGAAAGACCTGATACCCGTGCCATTAAAATGGCAGATCCGGTACCCGGAGCAGTGAGGCAGGAGCGCACCACACAACTGATCTCACTATCAGAAAAAAAGAAGCGGGCATTCTATCAGAAATATTCCGGCACAATGAGAAAAGTCCTGCTGGAAGCAGAAACTGACGGCATATGGATGACGGGATTTACTGATAACTATATCAGGGTCAGAACAGCCTTTGACCCGCTTCTGGTCAATGAACTTGCCTGGTGTGGTCTCGATGAACTGCTGCCGGATACCCAGTTCGAATGCCAGACTCCGGTACCGGTTTCTGATGAATCTCTCATTTTAAACAACGTAAGCAAATCAGTATGACAATACTCAGGGCCTATGCCACTCTTGGTGAACTCATCAGCCACCTGACCGGAGCACATATCAATCTTCCCATTTTCTCATTCGGCTTTTTTGTAGCCATCGCCTTTCTGGTTGCAGCCTGGTTGTTGTCAAAAGAACTGGCCAGAAAAGAACAGGAAGGGCTCCTTCATCCCATCCCCGAGAAACAGGTAGTTGGTCTTCCTCCCAAACCAGCTGAGATCATTCTGAATGCAGCCATCGGTTTTGTTTTAGGGTTCAAGGTGGGCGCTATAATAGCTGATTATGCCACTTTCAGCGCCAACCCACAAGCGTTTGTTTTTTCAGCTGAAGGAAGTTGGCTGGGGGGCATCATGGGTCTGGTTCTTCTGGGATGGCTGAAATACCAGGAGAGAAAGAAACAACAACTTCCCCGGCCGGAAGAAAGAACAGTGCAGGTCTATCCACATCAGCGAGTGGGAGATATTGTAGTGATCGCTGCGGTAACCGGCATCCTGGGGGCCAAAATATTTTCCAATTTCGAAGAACCTGGCGGCTGGCAGCAATTCTGGCAGGATCCGATGGGTAATTTTTTTAGCGGACTTACCATTTACGGCGGACTATTACTGGGCGCTGCTTCAGTGATCTGGTTTGCAAGCAGAAAAAAGATCTCCGTTCTGCATCTGGGGGATGCCGTGGCTCCCGCATTGATCCTGGCGTACGGTATTGGTCGAATAGGATGTCAGGTGGCCGGCGACGGCGACTGGGGCATTTATAACACAGCTTACATGACCATGGAAGATGCCGGCATTCAGCATGCTGAACCCGGAAATTTTGATTCTGTGGTGGCCATGTACCCAAGATATTTTGACTACTCTTTCAAGGGTATGGAAGAGGTGCCGCATGGACAGTTCAAAGGCCCGGATTTTCTGCCCCGCTTCCTGTTTGCCCAGAACTATGCCCACAATGTCAATGGCGATGGCCTGCCCATTCCGGGTTGTGAAGGCCCTTTCTGCGCCGTATTGCCGGTTCCGGTCTTTCCAACCCCACTCTATGAGATACTGATGAGCCTGGCCATTTTCGGTGTCCTTTGGGTCTTGCGCAGAAGAATGAGATTCGCTGGAGGCCTCTTTGCTTTGTATATTTTCTTCAATGGACTGGAGCGATTCTGGATCGAGAAGATCCGTGTCAACAATGTGCTGGAATTTGCCGGGATCAGAGCTACCCAGGCAGAGTTCATCTCGGTGGGATTTATGCTGTTCGGCCTGGCATTTATGGCCTTCCTCTGGCAACGATCCCGAAACCGGACGGTCTGATATATACAGACTATCTTCATTAGGTCATGCCAGCGTCATAAAGGAGAAGGCTTTTCAGGCCTCCGGTTATATTATTTCAGGCCTTTTCTCTAAATTTGATAATTATTTGATTTCAAATCATTTCGGACTCTATGTGTCGGAGAAACCTCCTCTTTACCGCCTTGTTCACAGGCATTTGTTTGGCTTCATCTGCAGCATTCGGTCAGCTGGTTGTTGACGGTTCTCCGTCAGCAGAAGATATGGCTGAGGCCCTCGTAGGTGAAGGGGTTTCCATTTCAGATGTGGAACTGGATTGCCCCAGTGGAGCATTTGGTTTTTTTGAATGTGTGGATTGTAATGTAGGGATCCCAAATGGTATCATCCTCACTTCCGGATCTATAGATGAAGCTGTAGGGCCAAACAATTCTGGATCTGCAGGCGCATCTACGTTTACGCCCGGAGATGGCGACCTGGAAGATTACATTGGGGCTACTACAAACGATGCTTGTATCCTGGAATTCGATCTGACAGTAACCTCAGACACATTAAGTTTTAACTATGTGTTCGGTTCCGATGAATATCTGGAATGGGTAGGTTCATTTAACGATGGATTTGCGTTCTTTATTTCGGGTCCCGGAATAGTAGGCCTGGAGAATCTGGCGCTGATTCCCGGAACTTCAGATCCGGTCACCATTAACAATGTTAATGACTTTTCTAATCCGGAGTTTTACGTGGATAACGGATCAGGTTTCGAAGCGCCATACAGTACAGATGATTACTATATCCAGTACGACGGATTCACTACCGTGCTGACAGCTGTCAGGGAGGTTATACCATGTGAGACTTATCACCTGAAAATGGTGATCGCAGATGCGGTTGATAATGCATACGATTCAGGTGTATTCATTGAGGCAGGATCTTTGTCAAGCCCCGGTGTTACTATTGAATACGATGTCGATATTGACGGCTATCTGGACCTGATAGAAGGTTGTAACAACGGTTACCTGACATTTGATCTGTCTTACCCGGCAGTTGATTCACTCTGGGTGCCGGTCACCGTCAGCGGTACTGCAACCAATGGGGTGGATTATACCACTATTCCAGACTCTGTCTTGTTTGAACCGGGTGATACCACCTATACCATTCCCATCGAGATCATTGAGGATGCCATAGATGAAGGGCTCGAAACTATTGTGCTCTATGTGGAACTGGGATGTGCCATCGGTTTTGGCGACAGCCTGGTCATCAATGTCCTGGATTACCTGCCTATCGAAGTAAGTGCAGATACCATCATTTGTCCTGGTGGCAATGCTGTATTATCAGCAACCGGTGCAGATACCTATACCTGGTCACCTGCTGCAGGTCTGAGTTCTACTACAGGAGCTACGGTGAATGCTTCGCCGGATGAACCTACAACTTATTCAGTAGAAGGAACCTTGTATGCTTGTGTAAGCTCATCAGAGATCTTTGTTGATGTGGAGTTTCCGGTTGCAACTGCTGATCCTGATACTACCATCTTCTTTGGAGAAACAGCTACCCTGGGTGCAACAGGCGGAGTCAGCTACAATTGGACACCGGCAGGTACACTGGACAATCCAAACGCACAATTCCCCAATGCCTTCCCGCTTGAAACGACTACCTATAATGTCACGATTACTACTGCTCTGGGTTGTACAGCTACAGATCAGATGACAGTATTTGTGAGTGGCAATGCTGAAGTATGGGTGCCCAATGCATTTTCACCCAACAATGACGGCTACAATGATAACTTTACCATAGTGGTTAGGGGGCAGTTGTCATTTTTTGAACTTGCCATCTACAACAGATGGGGTGAACAGGTTTATCTGGGCTCTCTTGGCAGTGCCGGATGGGATGGAATGTATAATGATATAGAACAGCCTATGGGGGCTTATGTATATACTTTGAAGTGGACAGATACAGAAGGTAACACTACACAGGAGCAAGGGCAATTCACATTGGTCAGATAAGAAAAGAATTTGCAGACTAACGCAAACATATCATCATTAAATCCGGAGATGCCATGAAGCATATTTACAAAGGCCTTTTCCGGGTACTCATCCTCACCCCCCTATTGGGAAGTATCCCGGCTTATTCACAGATCCTCATAGATGACACCTATACACCCGAAGAGCTGGCAGAGTCACTCATTGGGACAGGTGTGACCATCAGTGATGTAACAATTGATTGCCATGCCGGAGGATTTGCTTTTTTCAACTGTGTAGATTGTAATGTGGGAATGGATTCAGGAATCGTACTGGTGTCTGGACCTGCTTCTGAAGTTGCAGGCCCGAACAATGCCTCTGGTACAGGAATGAGTATGGGAGGAGGTGGAGATCCGGATCTGGAAGACCTCACCACCTCTACCACTTTTGATGCCTGTATCATAGAATTTGATGTACTGGTAAACTCAGATTCTCTGCAGTTCGATTATGTATTCGGTTCTGAAGAATATACCACTTACGTTAACTCCAGCTTCAATGATGTATTCGGACTTTTTATTTCCGGACCGGGAATCGTAGGCCTGCAGAATCTGGCTTTGATTCCTACAACTACCATTCCGGTTGCCATCAATAACGTCAACCCGTTGGAGTACGAAGAATACTACATAGATAATGGTGTTGGATGTACGCCTTTTGGCATGTCCTGTTCTGAAGGTTTTCTGACGGCGCCTTACACTACTGATGATTATTATATTGAATGGGATGGCTTCACCACGGTGCTGACCGCCAGAACTGCAGTGACTCCCTGCGAAACCTACCACCTGAAGATCGGTGTGTCTGATGCCGGCGATGGCATTCTGGATTCCGGTGTATTCATCAAAGCAGGTAGTCTCAGCAGCCCGGGTGTTACCATTTCCTATGATTATGATATAACCGGATACCCGGAAATGATAGAAGGCTGTAACAACGGCGAACTGGTGTTGAGCCTCAGCTTTGCCGCAGTTGATACCATAGTAGTGAATCTGGAGGTTTCCGGAACCGCCACCAACGGTCTGGATTATTCATCTATTCCAACATTTGTAACTTTTTATCCCGGCGATACCAGTGTGGTCATTCCCATTGAGGCTTTTACGGACGCCACAGCAGAAGGTGTAGAAACCATTGTCATCACAGGTGAGTTGACCTGTGCAATTGCCAGCGGCGATAGCATAGTTTTGTTCATTGCAGACAGTTATCCGTTAGATGCCTGGCCCGAAGATACGCTGATTTGCCCCGGAGAATCAGTGACACTACAGGCATCGGGAGCAACCACCTATCTCTGGACTCCCGATGAATTTCTGGATACTACAGATGGAGATATGGTGACCACCACACCTGAAGAAACAATAACCTACACGGTAACCGGTTACTTCTATGATTGTACCGATACCAGAAACCTGACCATTGAGGTGGAAGAACCTTCTGCAGATGCTGGCATGGATGTCACCATTTATAATGGCAGTGATACCCAGTTGGAAGCAACAGGTGGTGCGACCTATGTCTGGTCGCCTGCAGATGGCTTAAGTGACCCCAACATTTCTGATCCGATCGCCTCTCCGGAAGAATCTACTACCTATGTAGTGGCCGTTACCACAGACCTGGGTTGTACGTATTTTGATTCAGTTAACGTGGTGGTTCTCTTTGAACCCCAGGTGTATATACCCAATGCCTTCACACCCAACAATGACGGGGTTCACGATCAACTTAATGTGCTCATTTTCAATGAAGTAACGCCACTTGACTTCTCTATTTATAACCGTTGGGGAGAAAAGGTGTTCCAGACCAGCAACATGTCGTCCGGTTGGGATGGCAGTGTGAACGGGGTGGATCAGGAAATTGGCACCTACATGTATATATTTGTAGCATTGGACGAACGTGGAAATGAATTCACACTAACCGGAACAGTCACATTACTTAGATAAAAACAGCATATATGCCTAAATTCAACAAACTGCTACTTGTCGTTTTCCTGCTGGCCGGATTCCGGTCATATGCTCAGGATATTCACTTCTCGCAATTCAATGCCGCACCGCTTGCATTGAACCCGGCACTTACTGGTAATTATGCCTGCGACTGGCGTGCGGGGCTGAACTACAGGAACCAGTGGAACAGTATTCCGGCTCCTTATGTGACCTATTCGGCATTCGCTGATATGCCCATTGTACAGGGTATCCGTGGGAACGATAAACTCGCAGCAGGCTTGTTGCTGTATAATGATGTGTCAGGAGATGGTAACTTATCAAACCTCTCTGTGCTGGCCTCAGTAGCTTACCACCTTGCACTCGGAAGCCCGAGCCATTACCTCTCTCTTGGTTTACAGGGAGGAATGATGCAAAAATCACTGGACTGGAACAATCTGCTTTTTGGTAATCAGTTTGATGGAGTTGATTTCAACAGCGCTACGCCAAACTTTGAACCTTATACCGGCGATAATATCCTCAATGCAGATCTGAATGTGGGCCTTACTTACAAAGGGCAGTTCTCTCAAAACTTCAGCCTGGAAGTAGGCGGTGCCAGCAATCACCTGTTAACTCCCGGAGAATCATTCCTGTCTGCTGATACCATCACAGACCGCGATGGTACAATTGGCAATGAACTGGGTATGAGATACGTAGGTCATATGAGAGCTATCATCGGCTTTACCAAAGACCTCAGCCTGCTACCAACAGTGTTGTATCAGACACAAAGCGGAGCTCAGGAAATGGTGCTGGGCGCAGATCTGGGGTACTTCCTCCGTAATCCGAACTTCCCCGCTACGATCTATGTAGGGCTGTACACCAGAAATGGTGACGCACTGATACCAAGTATTGCTATGGACTATAAGAACTTTAAACTGGGTATCAGCTATGATGTGAATACCTCAGGACTGGACGTAGCCACTAACGGACGCGGTGGTTTTGAGATCAGCCTGGTGTACACCGGATGTATCTTGCCGGTTGTACCTGAAAACTATGTATTGCCTTGTCCAAGATATTGATCTACCTAAAGTAAAGCGTAAACTTAGCATATGAAACAAATGAAATTCGTTCTGCTGGCTGCCATCGTGTTGGGCAGTGCAGCGTTCACTATGGCCCAGACTAGTGGGAAGAAGATCAAAGTGAACAGGAACGTAATGATGGCAGATGAACTGGTAAAATCAGGCTCATACTATAACGCTATTGATATCTATTTACAGGAGTTTAATGAAGACGGCGAACCTTATGTGGCTTTCCACCTGGCAGATGCCTACTTCAAGGCCCGGGATTATAAGAATTCTGAGACATGGTTTCAGAAGGCTTTCAAACTCGATCCGACAAACTTTCCGGAAGCCCAGTATTACTATGCTCTCAGCATGAAGTATAATGCCAAATATCAGGCAGCAGCTGATGAGTTCAAGGCATTCAATAAAACCAGAATGCGGGGTTCTCAGGCAGCTTATTATAAGCGGTTGGCAAAGAATGACCTGAAAGGTTGTGATCTGGCACTCGCTCTGCTGGAGCAACCTGAGGAAGTGGAGATCACTCACCTGAACCGCAATATCAATAACCCCTATACAGACTTTTCTCCCAGATATAATCCCGACAACGATAAGCTGGTGTATGCTTCACTGGTGTCTGAAGAAGTGATAGACATGGGAGCAAACAAAAAGACTGAATTGCGCAGCCGCATCTTTGAAGCCAAGCAGCAAGGTGAAGGCTGGGCCAAGGGTGAGATGATATCAGGTCCCTTTAATGATTCTCCGGCACATACCGGAAATGGAAGCTATTCTCTGGATGGTAAACGATTCTACTTTACAGAGTGTAACCCGAACGATAGTCTGCAAATGATCTGTAACATTTATGTAAGTGAATATGCAGCAGGAGAATGGAGTAAGCCAAAGCCATTGAACGATGTCAATGCTGCCTACGGGTTTACAACTACTCATCCATGTATCGGAGAGTACAAAGGGAAAGAGATCCTCTATTTTGCGTCTAACAGGGAAGGAACTGTTGGTGGAATGGATATCTGGTACTCAGAGGTAAGAAATAAGGGCGCTGAATATACAGCTCCGCAAAACTGTGGCCGTAAGATCAACACCATGGGTGATGAGATCACACCCTTTTACAGCAAAAAGGAAGAAGTGCTGTATTTCAGCTCAAATGGCCTGATCAATGTAGGTGGATTGGATATCTATCGTGTAACAGGTGGACTGAAAAGCTGGAAAAACCCAATGAATGTTGGATTTCCTATTAATAGCTCAGTAGATGATTTCTATTATTCCACTGACAGCAAGAATGAAAGAACTTTCCGTGCAGGATTCTTTGTTTCTAACCGTTCTGGAGGATACTCTGTAAAGGGTGAGACCTGTTGTGATGATATCTATCAGTACAGATATATCATTCCGCCTGTATTTACTATCATGGGTCGTGTTTTTGACGTGAAGGATAGTGCACAGGTTGATGGCGCAGCGGTAGAGTTGCTGGCATCTGCCGGTAAGATCGATTCTGCGGCAAGCTCTTCTGCGAAGATGTTTGAATTCTACCGGGGTTCAGAGTTTGAGAATTATACAGTTACAGCCATCAAGGATGGCTACTACCAGGGCAAGGCAAAAACCAGTACAGTTGGACTCCTGCTGGATGACACTTTGTATGTGGACGTGTATATTGAAAAGATCCCTATCAAAAAAGAGATCGAGGTCAAGAACATCTATTATGAGCTGGATAGAGCTGAACTTCGTCCGGAGTCCTATCCTTCACTTGATTCATTGTATAATGTAATGATTGACAACCCTGCCATTATCGCAGAGGTTGGATCTCATACAGATAGTCGCGGTTCTGATTCCTATAACCTGGACCTCAGCCAGCGCCGTGCCCAGTCTGTAGTGAACTACCTGGTTGGAAAGGGAATTGATTCAGCCCGACTGGTTGCTACAGGCTATGGTGAAACAAAACTTAAGAATAAGTGTAAGAACGGAGTAAAATGTTCTGAAGAAGAACATGCTATTAACCGTCGCACGGAGTTTACCATCATTGGCGAGATCCCGAATACAAACATTACATACAACCAGTCTGAGATCGACGCACTGAAAGCTCTGGAACGTGAGAAGAAGGAGAAAGAAGATATGGATCGTCAGAAGCGCCTGGAAGATCTGCAGCAGTTGGATGAGGATGGAGGAGACAGCAACAATGATGGAGCTGATGGAGGCAAGACCAACACCAATACTGGTGGTGGCGATACCGGTGGAACTGCCGATAAAGCCAGCGTAGATACCAAGCTTACCAAGAAAGGTGCATTCTATGAAGGTTCTGCCATGGTAAATGGTGCTGAAGCCACAACCTATATCCTGAACATGTCTCCAAGTCTGGATATCGCAATGGTCAGCGATGAATTCTTTGTGAAGCTGAAAGCCTCCGGAACAGTCTCTGATGCTGATTTTAAAAATGAAAATGCAACAGCACTGTCTGATGGTACTACTGCTAAAGGCGATATTTTCATCCTGAAGTCATTACAGTTGGGCGATGTGATGCTGACAAATGTTACTACCAAGATCAACACCACCACTCCTCAGAACCTGGTAGTAGGTGTAAAGGCAGTTGAAAAAGGCGGATGTACCTTTGACTCCAAGAAAGTAAGTTTCAAGTGTAAATAACCAATCAGGTTAGCAATACAGGGCGGTATCAAATACCGCCCTTTTTTATTTGTGCAGCCCGCCAGCCTGTAACCAGCCAACCGGCAATCAGCAGCAACCCGCCTGCCGGAGTGAGCGGACCTAGTATGGACAATTGTAAACCTGCCAGGGAGCTTAGCGCTAAACCATACAAGGATCCGGAGAAGAGCAGAATGCCTGCTGTGATTAGCCAAAAACCTGACTTGTATTGGTTACCTGAATTTAGAGCCAGCACCAAAAGCACGACACTGTGTACTAAATGGTAACGGGCTCCTGTTTGAAAAGCCGTCAGTAATTCTGTCGTTATACGTCCTTCAAGTCCATGTGCCCCAAGTGCCCCGGCAGCTACCGCTATAGCTCCGGAAATGGTCGCAGTTCTGATCAGTGTTACTTGCTTCATATTCTGTACATTGAACCAAAGGTTTGTGTATTGGGCTGATATTGACCCTTGTAGTTTTGCAAAGGTATTGTGCAAATGAAAAAGATTCTTGGAGCAGCGCTGATCGTTTTGGCGGCAGTGTCGGTTATTGCCTGGCAGCAGAATTGGATACGCTGGAAGAAGTATAGCGATCCCTGGCAAGGCATTTTTACTTCACCTGTTTTAGTAACTGGTGGCCAAGGCCAGCTAATGTGGCTTAGCGATTCTCTGAGCAATCAGTATTCTTTTCCATTGCTGGATGATCTGATACAGAGTACAAAAACATTGAGGTTCCTAACTGATGCATTTCACCTGGACAGCATCAGGACCGAGTGGGTTCTGGCTGCCTATCAGTCAGGTAATAAAGCACCAGACCTCTTGCTGATTTTATATGCCGATGGTATCCATAGCCTTAAACCCGAACAGCATTTGCCCAATCCTGATAGCGTTTCTGCTATTATTGAAGAGCGCAGGTCAGGCAAAGATCTGATTTACCATATAACCTATGATGATCTGAAACTGTATTTGGCCAGAAAAGATGATCTGATCATGATATCAGAATCTTCCTTTCTGGTTGAAAATGCTTTGAACTGCCTGGAAGAGAAGAATGGTATCTCTGTGGATGAAGGTTTTCAGGCTGTTCATTCTGCTCCGGTAGAAGGCAATAAATTTTACTTGTACCTGCCGTCCATGCTATCTTATCTTCAAACTAAAGGAAGATTTCCGGTTTTTCCAGGACAGGAGTTGAATCCACCTGCAGGATGGGCGGTGTTGCAATGCAAAGAATCTACAGGCATGTTGCTCATTGATGGGTATATGGAGGCAGGCACCAATAACCAGACACTGCACCCATATCTTTCTACTGCTTCGGGTAAGTCCGGCTTGTCATCCGTATTACCTGCCGAAACTGATTTTGTTTGGGAACGCATGCCCGGGCAAGAATTCAGAACCATATTGCAGGGAGACCAGCTGGCACTGGATGAATATCAAAATTACTGGAATGACTGGGTAGGCTCTTCGTGGGCAACAGCGGCCTCTATGTTCCGGGATACATCAATCCATTTTGAACAAATATTCGCAGTGTCAACCCGAAAAACAGATGCCCTGGACAGACTGACGCCCATGATGGATGCAGAGCCTCTGAATTACCGGGAAAAGTTGGTGTACAGAATGGCACCTTCTTCTGTTCTTAGATCGATGGCAGGAATATCTGATTCAACTTTTTGCACACGCATAGATGATTATTTGCTGTTCTCTCCATACCTGTCTTCCATTGAAGACTGTATTGATGCCGGCTGGAGCAGATCTGTCCTTGCTGACCGGTCTGCAATGAAACTGATTGACAGCGTTCAGCTTTCTGCTTGGAACCAACTATTGTTTCTTGATCTTGACGCATGGAGCAACTTGTTTGATGAACCTGTCAGAGATCAGTTGGTCTTTTCTGACAAGATCAACCCATTGGTGGTGCAGATGAATCCTCACAACGGGTTATTCCTGATCAATGCCTACCTGCCCGCCGCTGTGGAAGAAGAGCCTGGTGGTTCATGGGCTGTTGAACTGGATGCTCCGGTAATGAATGGCCCGGTGGCGCTCTATAATCAGCTTACAGAAACAGATTGTTTTGTACTGCAGGATAGCCTGAACCAGCTATATCTGATCGATACGAAAGGCCGGTTGTTGTGGAAGAAGGCGTTGGAGCAACCGCTTGTTGGAAATATATCTACAGTTGATTTCTACAACAACCGAAAGTACCAGTTGCTGTTCGCAACCAGTCATGCTATTCAGCTGGTAGATATGAAAGGTAATGATGTGGAAGGTTTTCCCATTCGCATCAGCGCACCCGTTACATCCGGCCTGTCAGCTATAGATTATGAACATGATGGAGACTACAGGATGTTTGCAGGTTGTAGTAATGGAAATACATATGGGTTCTATAGAAATGGCAAGCCGCTTACCGGATGGAAACCTCTAAAGACCGGTGTAGTGACCACCCGCGTCATGCATTGCAGCAGTAACGGCAAAGATTATTTGTATTTTCTTACAGAAACAAATGAATTGCAGGTAAGAAGCAGAAGTGGTGATTTACGCTTTCCTCCTTCATCAGTTCCACCCGACAGGCTTTTTGACCCAGTTCCTGACAAAACCAGAGAACCGGATGGCCTGATATTGATGAAGAAAGGCGGTGAGCTGATGAAAATTAATTGGAACGGCGATGCAACAGTTATCCCGTTTGCTACAGATGCACACCATGCTTTGGCGGCCGATATTAATGGAGATGGCCAGACAGATATTATATATGCAAATAGTGCAGGGATATTTGCCGTTGAACAAACAGGAAAGGTACTGTTTCATACTGACCCCGGCGATCCACTGGCCTGCACACTTCAACTGTTGAATGGTGCAAATGGATACCGGATCCTTGTCAATGTCACTACAACTGCACAGAGTTATCTGCTGGATGAGCATGGAAACCTGATTGAAACTGATCCTTTTCCCATGAGTGGCAAAGCTGCGTGGACCAGCAAGCCACTGCCCATTTTGGTGGTGTCAGATGGGCAGCTCCTGCAGAGCTATAGGGTCGAATAGTGGGCTTCTGTGTACTTTTGGATGTAAATCAAGTGCACATGCCGGTTGCAGAAACACATTATCAACTACCCGGGCAAACAGGGTTTTACAGAGGAAAAGTAAGAGATGTCTATTCCATCGGTGAAGATCTGCTGGTCATGGTTGCCAGCGACAGGATCTCGGCCTTTGATGTAGTTCTGCCCAGACCAATCCCCTATAAAGGACAGATCCTGAATCAGATCGCTGCAGGATTTCTGAAACAGGTGCAGCATATTGTTCCGGTTTGGTTACTGCAAACACCAGACCCCAGAGTAGCCATCGGTTTGCGATGTCAGCCCTATAAAGTAGAGATGGTCATCAGAGGATACCTTACAGGGCATGCATGGAGAGAATATAGCAGTGGTAAAAGAACTATTTGCGGGGTGCAGGTACCTGATGGACTCCGTGAGCATGACCCCTTTCCCGAACCAATCATTACACCCACTACCAAAGCATCTGAAGGCCACGATGAAGATATCAGCAAAGAAGAGATCATAGCACGTGGTATTGTGCCGGAAGCAGAATATCTGCAGATGGAAACAATTACCCGTCAGTTATTTGCATTCGGAACAAGATATGCAGCTGCTCAAGGCCTGATCCTGGTTGATACCAAATATGAATTTGGTGTACACAATGGTAACATTATGCTGATGGATGAGATCCACACACCTGATTCTTCCCGTTACTTCTATGCAGCAGGTTATGAGGATAGACAGGCTGCCGGAGAGCCACAAAAACAACTCTCTAAAGAATTTGTAAGAGAATGGCTGATCAGCCACGGATTCATGGGGAAAGAGGGTCAGCTGATCCCTGATATGACTGATGAAGTGGTACTGAACATCAGTGAACGATACCAGGAATTATACCAGCAGGTTACAGGAAATAGTTTCGTTCCTGACCATTCTTCGGCTGAAGAAACAGAATCACGCATCATTGATGCACTGAAAAAGCTGTAGTTATCAGGAAGGCAGATCAGTCAGGTCAAAGCTGTTCATGAAAGACGTGTCAAATACACCGGCACGGAATCGCTCATCTCGCATCAGTTTCTTGTGGAATGGTACAGTGGTCTTTACTCCTTCTACAATGAATTCATCCAGTGCACGCTGCATCTTCAGAATAACCTCATCGCGGGTACGTGCACGACAAATGAGTTTGGCTATCATAGAGTCATAATATGGGGGGATCACATAGCCGGCATATACAGCTGTGTCCACACGAACACCATGACCTTTTGGTGAATGGAAGTTGACGATCTTACCCGGACTGGGTCTGAATCCCTGTGACGGGTCTTCGGCGTTGATGCGACATTCCATGGCATGCAATATGGGATAATAATTCTTCCCACTGATCGGTTCGCCGGCAGCTAATTTGATCTGTTCCTTGATCAGGTCATAATCAACTACTTCCTCTGTAACAGGATGTTCCACCTGAATACGGGTGTTCATCTCCATGAAGTAGAAATTCTTATGCTTGTCAGTCAGGAATTCAATGGTTCCGACACCCTCATAGCCAATGCTTTCGGCCGCTCTGACAGCAATTTCGCCCATCTTTTCCCGTAACTTTTCATCCACAAAAGGAGAGGGGCTTTCTTCTACAAGCTTCTGATGTCTGCGTTGAATAGAACAGTCACGTTCACTAAGGTGGCAGGCCTTGCCGTATTGATCGCCGGCAACCTGGATTTCAATGTGCCTTGGCTCTTCAATGAATTTCTCCATATAGAGGCCATCGTTGTTGAAAGAAGCTTTTGCCTCGGTGCTTGCACTGGCATATGCATTTTCCAGATCTTTCTCACCCCAAACGATCCGCATTCCCTTTCCACCACCACCGGCAGTAGCTTTTAGCATGACCGGATAACCGATCTTTTTGGCCTGTTCACGGGCGTCTGCTACATCCTTAAGTAACCCATCGCTACCCGGAACAACCGGCACGCCAGCCTTGCGCATAGATTCTTTGGCTGTGATCTTATCGCCCATGGAGCGAATATGATCGGCACGAGGACCAATGAACTTGATGCCATATTTCTGGCAGATGTCTGCAAACATCTCATTCTCACTAAGGAACCCGTATCCGGGATGAATGGCATCAGCATTTGTGATTTCGGCCGCAGCCATGATGTTGGGAATGCTCAGGTATGACTCTCTAGACGGAGCCGGACCTATACACACAGCTTCATCTGCAAATCTGACTGGCAGACTGTCTTTATCTGCCGTGCTGTAAACCGCAACCGTTTTTATGCCCATTTCGCGGGCTGTTCTGATCACCCTGAGGGCAATCTCTCCGCGGTTTGCGATCAGTATTTTTTTGAACATGTGGCTCGTTTTCTGACCCTCTCAGTATTAACGGGGCTCGATCAGGAAGAGGGGTTGTTCGAATTCTACAGGGCTGGCATCATCTACAAGTATCTTCACGATCTTTCCAGCAAATTCACTTTCAATCTCATTGAATAGTTTCATTGCCTCAATGATACACAATACACTGCCAACCTCAATATCATCGCCTACTTTGACAAACACTTCCTTATCAGGTCCCGGAGAGCGATAGAACGTTCCAACAATAGGAGACTTGATGGTGATCAGGTTGCCGTTTTCTGCAGTTGTATCAGATTCCTTTACAACCGGTTTATTTTCAGAAGCCTGCACAGGAGGGGGCGCTACAGGTGCAACTTGCTGAACCGCAGGAGGCATGACCATTTGAGGCATAACTACCGGGGTATCATGTGAAGTAGTTCCTGTCTTGATCTTCAGTTTGATATCCTGGTTCTCGATTGACAGCTCAGATATGCCGCTTTTGCCAACCAGTTTGATAAGTTCCTGAATTTGTTTGAAGTCCATGAAAATTATTTTACTCGTTCAACGTAGCTTTTGGTGCGGGTGTCAATCTTGATTTTTTCACCGGCATCTACAAACAGAGGTACCTGAATGGTTGCTCCGGTTTCTAAGGTAGCATTCTTTGTGGCATTTGTAGCAGTATTTCCCTTAACACCGGGTTCAGCTTCGATCACTTCCAGCACGATATGGGTTGGAAGTTCGCACAATAGAGGTCTTTCTGTATCTGCATGAAAAAGGATCTCCACTTCCTGTCCTTCTTTCAGGAACTGTTTACCATCTATCATGTCTTCTGGTATGCTCACCTGCTCGAAAGTTTCATTATTCATGAAATTAAAACCGAATTCATCCGGATACAGGAACTGATACACCCTTCTCTCCACCCTGACCTCATTCAAAGTAGCGCCTGATGGAAATGTATGTTCAACCACCTTACCACTGGTCAGACTTTTGAGCTTGCTGCGAACAAAAGCATTGCCTTTACCCGGCTTTACATGTAAAAACTCTACAAACTGCCAGATGTCATGGTTAAAATCGATACACAGGCCGTTTCTGATATCTGCTGTACTTGCCATAAGTTATTTGGTTATTGGGGGTCGTATGCCCATTTGATAAGGGTGGCACCCCAGGTGAAACCACCTCCAAATGCTGCCAGCACAAGATTGTCACCTTTATGGAGTTTATCTTCCCATTCCCAAAGACACAGAGGAAGGGTGCCTGCAGTGGTATTGCCATACCTTTCAATATTGATCATCACTTTCTCTTCTGGTATATGCATGCGCTCTGCTGTAGCGTCAATGATGCGTTTGTTGGCCTGATGGGGCACCAGCCAGGCAATATCATCGCCCTGAAGCTCATTCCGTACCATGATCTCTTCAGCTACATCTGCCATGTTTTTGACGGCAAATTTGAAAACTGTCTTACCTTCCTGATACACGCTGTGCTCCTGGTTGGCAACGGTCTCTAAAGTAGCTGGTTTAAGAGATCCACCGGCTTTTTGATGTAAGAAATGTCTTCCGGAACCGTCTGATTTCAGCACCGAATCAATCACACCAACTTTTTCCGTGCTGGGTTCCAGCATGACCGCCCCTGCGCCATCTCCGAATATGACACAGGTTGCACGGTCATTGTAGTTGATGATGCTGCTCATTTTGTCTGCACCCACTACCACCACTTTTTTATAAGTGCCGGTCTCTATGAATTTGGAAGCAGTGGTCAATGCATATAGAAAACCACTGCAGGCAGCACCAATATCATAACTGAGTATGTGACCCGCTCCGATCTTGTCGCAAACTATGTTGGCAGTAGCCGGAAATGGCATGTCAGGAGTAGTGGTGGCAACCAACAGCATATCGATCTCTGAAGCATCGGTACCGGTTTTTTTCAACAAACCTTTCACCGCTTCAGCGGCCATGTCTGATGTGGCCAAACCTTCCCCTTTCAGGATACGGCGCTCTTTGATACCAGTGCGGGTGGTGATCCACTCATCATTGGTATCCACCATCTTTTCCAACTCTGCGTTGGTTAAACGGTATTCAGGTACCCAACCGTTAACACCGGTGATAGCTGCGTAGATCCTGGACATCAGTTCAACTCAGATTCGGTGACTGATCAGTTTTCGCTGCTTTTATCTATGGCAACCTTGCCGCGGTAGAAGCCGCATTCGGTGCACACACGATGACGAAGTACCGGGGCACCACAGTTGGAACAGTTCATTACATGCGGCTGTTCCAGGGCATGATGTGAACGACGTGTACGGGTGCGTTGCTTGGAGTGACGTTGTTTAGGATGTGGCATGACGCTCTGTTTTTACTTGTCTTTTATGATCGTTCTTAGTTGATCCCATCTGGGGTCTGAATCTTTCGGCTGATCTTCGTTATGTCCTAACCGGGCCAGGATGTCCGGATTACAACCGGGGGTTCCATCGGCCAGATCCGGATGCAACTTTCGCACCGGTATGCTCAGGTGGATGAACTCGTAGATCCATTCAGAGGTATCCAGTTCACTTTCACCATCTGCAATCCAGGTGATGTCTTCCTCTTCATCCTCCTCTTCAGGCTGCTCACCCTTTTTTACATAGAGGGTGTGATTGCCGTGGATCGGAAGATCAAGTGCTTGCCCGCAACGATCGCACTCTGTGCTGATGGTTCCGGAAATATCGAAATTCAGAACGAAAAGTCTTTCCTTTTTATCGAAGGCAAGATCCACAAACAGCCCGCATTCACGAATCAGACTGTCTGGGAAATGGGAAAAAAAAGGTGCGCCGATCTCAAAGTTGAAATGGTGCAACCCGTTCTTTGGCCCGATAAAGGGTATAACATATTCCCTCAGACCCTTCATCCTTCAATAAAAGCCCACAAAGTTAGCTATAATTCAGGAAATCTGAAATTTATCCCCGCTCCTGGGCTAATTCTGTTCGTTTCACCGGATTTTCATGATTCTGAACATACTGCAGCCGTGTTCTGTATATATCAAGGGCACAGAATATTGACTGAAGCATAGAGGTAGCAGAGGCAACATTCTTTCCTGCTATATCGTAGGCTGTGCCATGGTCAGGCGAGGTGCGCACAAATGGCATTCCTGCCGTATAATTGATTCCTGTGTCAAATGAAAGTGCTTTAAAACCAACAAGCCCCTGGTCATGATACATGGTAAGGACAGCATCAAACTGACTGATTTGTCCGCTTCCGAAAAGACCATCGGCAGCAAAAGGACCTGAAACGATGATACCATCCTTCCGCACCTGTTCCATAGCAGGTATGATCACCTCCAGTTCATCTCTGCCCAACAAACCCTGGTCTCCGGCATGCGGATTCAATCCGGTCAGTGCAATCAATGGTTTGTCAATCCCGAAATCCTGTCGCAAACTGGTGGCCAGAATGCGTATCTTGGATACCAGGTATTCTACACTCAAAGTTCCGGGAACTTCCTGCAAAGGCATATGATGGGTTGCCAGAGCAACTCTCATGGAATCATTTAACAACATCATCAGACTACCGGGTCCACCTGCACGGTGATTCAGGTATTCAGTGTGGCCAGGAAATGTAAACCCGGCTTCATGCATATTGTGCTTATTGATGGGTGCAGTAACCAATGCGTCTAACTGACCGTCTAACAAGGCATCTGCCGCCGCTTCCAGTGATAACATGGCAGCCTGCCCGCCAGCAGTACTGGAAATGCCCGGATCTGGAATGAACTCCTCCGGAAGTGTGTTGATCACATTGATCAGTTTCGGATTTGCATCAGAGACCTGATCACAGTGGGCATATTTAAAATGTTCTGCATCAAGCAGCTTCTTATAAAAGGACAGCACTTTGTTTGAGCCAAAAATGACAGGCGTACAGTAATTCAGGATCCTGTGATCGCTGAGCGCCTTGATCAGTACCTCCGGCCCGATGCCATTGATATCTCCGATTGTAAAGCCAATTCGTACTTTTTTTTCCATACCTGAAGTCAATACCTTTGATCGGCACAAAAGTAAGCAGTCCTCACGGAATCAACCCGCATGAATCCAGCACACAGTTTCAGGCATAAAAAATCACTGGGACAGCATTTTCTCAGGGATCCGGATATCGCAGAAAGGATTCTGGATGCCATACCGGCAGAAGCCGCTGATGCAGCCGTGCTGGAGATCGGTGCCGGTGCAGGGGTACTTACCAGGCCATTGTTCAGGGCATTCGGCCGGAAGTTGTATGTCAGTGAGATCGACCATCGATCGGTACGCTTGATTGCAACTGACCCCGGTGTGTCTGCAGATCGGATCCTTGAAGGAGATTTCCTGAAGTGTAATCTGCAGGAGCTTCCCACACCTTTATATATTGCAGGTAACTTCCCCTATAATATCAGCTCTCAGATCGTTTTCAGGATGTTAGAGCACAGAGAAAAGATTCCCGCCTTGGTGGGGATGTTCCAGCGGGAAATGGCTGTGCGTATTTGTGCATCACCGGGAAACCGCGATTATGGGGTCATTTCTGTCTGGACGAATTTGTTCTACTTCGGAGAGATCCTGTTTGAATTGCCACCTGAAGCATTTGATCCGCCACCTAAAGTGCATTCGGCGGTCATCAGGCTTATAAAAAGAGCTGAAGTTGTGCCCGGTGCTGACGATGCCGGAGTGCTGAAACTGGTCAAAATGGCTTTTCAGCAAAGGAGAAAAAAACTGAGTAATGCCCTTGGTGCTGTCGATGGAGCTAGGCAGGCTCTGGAAGGGTTTGGCTGGCAAGACCTCAGACCAGAAGCACTGGAACCCGTGCAGTATGTACAGTTGTATCAGGCAATTGTCCGGTCATGAAAATACTGATAACCGACTTCGTTCACCCTGATTTGGTCAGCTTGCTTGCTGAACGCGGGCATCAGGTCACTTCTGATCCTGCCATCTCCTACAAGCAGTTATCAGAAGTGATCGCACCGTTTGAGGGCCTTATCGTCAGTACCAGGCTACCCATTGACAAAGCGATCATAGATGCAGCTCCGAATCTACGGTTTATTGCCAGAGTAGGGTCTGGTATGGAACACATAGACATGCTCTATGCGCAGGAGAAGGGAATTAGGGTGGTCAGTTCGCCTGAAGGAAATGCCAATGCAGTTGCTGAACATGCTCTTGGTATGCTCCTGGCACTATTGCGTCATATACCCAGGGCGGTTCAGGAAATTCGGCAGCAAAAATGGATCCGGGAGGCAAACAGGGGTATAGAACTGAAAGGCAGAACCATTGGGATTATTGGTGTTGGACATACAGGAACAGCCTTTGCACGGAAACTCAGCGGAATGGAAATGCGGGTTCTGGGGTATGATAGATACAGGAATAATACTGACCTGTTGTATGTTACACCTGCCTCCATCCAGGAAATTTCGGAACAGGCTGAGATTATCAGCTTTCACGTTCCGCTTACTGCTGAAACGCACTATTATCTGAACAGGAGTTTCATTGATAACATGAAAAATCCGTTCATTCTGATCAATACCAGCAGGGGTAAAGTGGTCAGTACGGTTGACCTGATTGATGGGTTGTCTTCAGGAAAGATCAGAGGCGCAGCACTTGATGTACTGGAAAATGAGCAGTTCAGCCTGTACACAACCAAAGAAAAAGAGGTTCATGAAGCCTTGATGGCTTTTGAAGACCGGGTGCTCATAACACCTCATATAGCTGGGTGGACAAAAGAGTCAAAATACCTGTTATCTTCGGTGCTTCTGGATAAACTCAGCGATCTCCTGTAAAAAGGATTACATTAGCCTTAACTTATTTTTACGGCCGGGTGACCTGAAAAATTATACAGGACCCTATTTTTGTTTTCGGATATTTAGATATTTTTACGCCTTATTAACAATTTTTAAAACTTGGTAGTATGAGGAAATTCTTCTACGCTCTGGTAATCCTGATAGTATCCGCTGGTGCTGCTATGGCACAGAAAGGGGAGATACAGGGAAAGGTGGTAGATGAGAAAGGTGAAGGCATCCCCTTTGCCAACGTCGCTGTGTTTAAGGATGGAGTGCTGGAAACCGGGGCTCAAACCGACTTTGACGGATTGTATTCCGTGTCCGGTCTGGTGCCAGGTACCTATGATGTGGAAGCATCTTACCAGGGAAACAAATTTCGTATCACCGATATCATCGTTTCATCCGGTATCATCTTCCTGGATGAGATTACCCTTAAAGAAGGGGTTTCGCTCGATGAGGTGGTCATTGTGTACGAAGCTCCCCTTGTTGATAAAGGAAATACATCTACAGGTGGTGTGGTGACCAAGGAAGACATTCAGCGCATAGCTACCAGGAATGTGACCAGTATTGCTGCAACCAAGGAAGGGGTGTATCAGAGTGACGAAGGTGGCGGACTGAACATCAAAGGCTCCCGTGGAGATGCTACTGAATATATAGTAGATGGTGTAAGGGTTTCCGGTTCACTAAAGCTCCCGCAGGATGCCATTGAACAGCTGGAGGTCATCACCGGTGGTGTGGATCCCAAGTATGGTGATGCAACCGGGGGGTTTGTAACCATCACTACCCGCGGTCCAAGTAAAGACTATAACGGTAGCGTAGAACTGGCTTCCAGCCAGTTTCTCGATCCTTACGGATACAATCTTGCCACATTATTCCTCACTGGCCCTATTATCACCAAAAACAAGGGCACCGATTCTGCCAGTGCCAAACTCGGTTTCTTCATTGCTGCAGAATATGAAGGAGAAAAAGATAGCGATCCGTCAGCTTTCGGCAATTTCAAGCTGAAGGATGACGTGGCAGCTTCCTTGCTGGATAACCCGCTTCGCCCGGCAGTCACTGGTACGGGTTTCAATAAGAATACAGAGTTCCTGACCAACGATGACTTTGAAGTTGTAGATGCAAGGCAGAATGTGGCCAGCCGCGGCCTTGCACTTACCTCACGAATAGACTATAAGCTGTCCAAAACAATGAACTTCCAGGTCGGTTTGACTTACCGGAATTTCTTTGCTCACAACTATGTGAGAACCTTTGCACTCCTGAACCCGGAAAACAATCCGGTCTCCAATCAGAATACATACCGTGGATTTGTACGTTTCACCCAGCGATTCCCGGAAAGGAAGGCTGCTGAAGGAGAATCTTCCTCTATTCTCGGAAACGCTTATTACAATATCCAGTTTGACTATACCAAGTATTACGGTACCAGCATGGATGAGGATCATGAAATGAATCCCTTCAACTATGGCTATATAGGAGCATTTGATACTTATCGCTCTCCGGTATATTTCTATGGAACAGATGAAGTGTCAGGTCTTAACGGATGGTATCTGGCCGGCTATCAGGACACACTGGTAACTTTCGATGCAGGTACTCTGAACCCTGAACTGGCTACTTATACCCAAACTTATTACGACCTGGCCTCTGCGCCTCCCGGCTCGTTGTTTGATATCCAGCTGGGTAGTGGTCTGCTGAACGGCGATGCTTTTGTGAACTCCACTTCCACCTACAGCTTGTGGTGGAGCCGTGGTGTTCCCTTCAGTTCTTACAACAAGCAGAACGACGATCAGTATGGGCTTAATTTCAACGCAGCTCTTGACCTCAAGAGTAACAAGAAGTCTGCCAACATCTCTAAGCACAGTATAGAGTTTGGTTTCGAATTCCAGCAGCGTATTGAACGCTTCTATCAGGTAGCGCCTATTGGACTCTGGACACTTGCCCGCCAGCTGGCCAACCGTCACATCCAGACCCTGGATACAGATAATCCGATTCTGGTTATTGATGGCCAGCAATATTCTTATGATGAATACCTGGCATCAGGAATCGAGTTCGGTGCCTATGATACGATTTTTTACAACAGGTTATTCATTGCAGAAGACCAGTCATTCTTTGATGAACAACTGCGGGATAAACTGAATGAGCTTGGCTATGGTGTTGAACAGCTTGACTTCATTAACGTGGATGCACTGCCTCTGGACGTGCTGTCGCTCGACCTGTTCAGCGCTGATGAACTCCTTAATAACGGTAACGCGTTTGTATTCTACAATGGTTACGATTATTTGGGTAATCAATTGACCACACAACCTTCCTTTGGAGATTTCTTTACAGAAAAAGATGAATTCGGAAACTACACCAGACCCATTGCAGCTTTCCGTCCGGTTTATACTGCCGGCTATATTCAAGACAGATTCAACTTTAACGATATCGTATTCCGGGTAGGTGTTCGTGTGGATCGGTATGATGCCAACCGCAGCGTACTTCAGGATAAGTACTCCTTATATGATATCTACTCCAAAGGTGAAATTGACGGAAGCCAAAACCCCAATGGAGCCCACCCGGGTAATATTGGAGATGATTATGCAGTGTATGTTGATGATTATAACAGCCCTTCTCCGGTAATCTTAGGATACCGTGATGGAGATACCTGGTTCAATGCAGATGGTGAAGAGGTTTCTGATCCAAGAACAATTGCCCTGAGCTCCAGCTCAGGTGTGATCACCCCTTATCTGGTTGATCCGGATGCCAATATCAAAGACGAGAACTTTGACCCCAGCTCTTCCTTTAAGGATTATGTGCCGCAGATATCTGTGATGCCAAGGGTGGCATTCTCTTTCCCGATCTCTAAGGAAACAAACAGAGAAGCCTTGTTCTTTGCTCATTATGATATCCTGACTCAACGTCCGCCAACAGGAACATCGGCAACCGCCTATGATTACTACTTCTTCCAGGAGAATGTCAATAACGTATTCGATAACCCTGACCTGAGACCCGAAAAAACAATTGATTACCAGATCGGTTTCCAGCAGCAGCTGAACGAAGTATCTGTTCTGAAGATTTCTGCCTTCTATCGCGAGTTACGTGACATGATTCAGATCATCAGTGTACCATATGCCTTCCCGGTTCAGTACACCACTTACGGAAATATTGACTTTGGTACCGTTAAGGGTCTGACAGTTACCTATGATCTGGCCAAACGTACCAAGAACCTGAAGATGTCCACCTCCTACACACTGCAGTTTGCAGACGGAACAGGTTCGAGCTCTACCTCACAGCTGAACCTGGTAGGATCCGGTCAGCCTAACCTGCGTGCCATCATCCCACTGAGCTATGATTCTCGCCACAACTTTAAAGTGGTGCTGGATTACCGCTTTGATGACCCGAATGGCAGCCAGCCAAGCTGGTTGGATCTGGTTGGTCTGAACCTTACCATGAACGCCCGTTCTGGAGAACCTTATACTCGTCAGCAGAATCCTACCCCAACTGCTCAGTTTGGTGTGGCTACCCGTGCTAATCTGGAAGGCGCTATCAACGGTTCTCGATTGCCATGGCACTTCCGTACAGACATGAGGCTTGACAAGAGCTTTGGTCTGACAATGGGAAGTGGTTCCAAAGAAAGACAGCTGAACCTGAATGCTTATCTCTGGGTGCAGAACCTGTTTGATAACCGAAATGTGATCTCTGTGTATGCCTTTACCGGTAACCCTGATGATGACGGCTATCTGTCATCAGCACTCGGGCAGGAGGCTATTGAAGGCCAGGTGAATGCCGAGTCTTTCATTGACCTGTACACTATGAAGATGCAGAACCCTAATAACTATAGCATACCTCGTCGTATCAGACTGGGTATCGGTATTGATTTCTAAAATTGAGCAAACAGTAACATATGTGGAATAAAAGGATCATAGTTGCCTCGGCATTCTCCCTGCTCACCGTTATGTCGGTACAGGCTAAAGAGAATATCGGTCTTGTTGGAAAAAACGCCCAGAGTTACAGCCGTCTGGCATCCAATTGTAATGATGCTACGGCTCAGATAGAGCTGGATATCAACAACGTCCGTACCAGGATACTGGGAGCCGGCGACTTTTGGTGGGATCTGAATAACGGAAAGTATGTTATTCCGAAAGTTTATCCGCCTGAAATTGAAGTCAGTTCAACCTTTGCTGGTGCTATGTGGATCGGCGGAATTGACGCCGGTGGTCAGTTAAAGATCGCAGCGCAGACCTACCGTCAGAGTGGTAACGACTTCTGGCCGGGTCCGCTTAGTGATGCTGGTACTACAGATGATGCTGTTTGTACTTCCTATGACCGTCACTGGAAAGTGAACAGGAGTCTTATTGACAGTTTCAAAACAACATATGCCAATGCCAGTGAAACAAGCCCCATTTCATATGATCCCACCTACCGGGTGATCTTTGAATGGCCGGGACTTGGTAACGGGTATGCACGTGGCAAATCACAGTCTGATGTGTTGTCGATCAACCGTCCGCTGGCTCCGTTTGTGGATGTCAACTTCGATGGTTTTTACCAGCCAGAGTATGGTGAATATCCGGACATCGACGGCGACCAGGCCATCTGGTGGGTGTATAACGACAAAGGAAACATCCATACCGAATCTGGTGGTGATGCCATTGGTATTGAGATCCAGGCGATGGCCTTTGCGTTCTCCACAAACGATGAGATCAACGACATGACCTTCTACAGGTATAATGTCATCAACTTTGCCACCACGCCACTGGACTCAGTTTATTTTGGTTACTGGGTTGACTCTGACCTTGGTTTCTACAACGATGACTGGGTAGGTTGTGATACTACTCTTTCACTCGGTATGACATTCAATGGTGATGCCGTTGACGGACCGGATATTGCTTCATACGGTGAGAATCCTCCGATCTTTGGTACTGACTTTTTCCAGGGGCCTATCAAGTATATTTATGATGGTGGTTCCATTGTGGATTCTATCCGCCTTGGTATGGCCGCCTTCCTGTATTATAACAACGACTTTTCTGTGATCGGTAACCCGGAAGTTGCCGCTCACTATTATGGCTATCTGTCAGGTAGCTGGAAAGATGGTTCTCCATTTACTTATGGAGGAAACGGCTACGGTGGTACAGATCCTACTCCGTTCATGTTCCCCAGTGATCCTTCAGACCCTCTTGGCTGGAGTGAGTGTACAGAATCCAATCCTCCGGCAGACCGTCGTATGATCCAGTCTTCAGGCCCGTTCCGCCTGGAACCGGGTGCAGCCAACGAAGTGGTAATTGGTGCAGTATGGGTTCGTCCTCCGATCTCCGGCGGCTGCCTTACCACTTTTGATGCAATTGCTCTGGCTGACCAGAAGGCACAGGCATTGTTCGATGCAGATTTTGATCTCATCGATGGTCCGGATGCACCTGATATGAGTATTCGCGAGCTGGATCGTGAGATCATTTTGTCTCTGACCAACTCCACCAATTCGAATAACAACGGAGAAGCATACGAAGAAACTGATCCTATTATAAACAGTATTGCTGCAGAAGACCCTGAAGTAACCGATACCACTTATAATTTTCAGGGTTATAAAGTTTATCAGCTTATAAATGGTCAGGTGTCTCCTTCAGAATATTCCGATCCGGCTAAGGCCCGTTTGATCTTCCAGTGTGATCTGAAGGATGGCGTTTCCAAACTGGTCAACTTCAAATTTGATCCATTGCTGGGTGCTGACGTACCTGAACTGATGGTTGATGGAGAAGACGGTGGTATCAGACACACTCTTCAGGTAACTGATGACGCCTTCGCAACTGAAAATACTAAGCTGGTCAACTTCCAGACATATTATTTCTCAGTTGTGGCCTATGCATACAATGATTACAGGCCCTACGATCCGGTGAATCCGAACTCTCAGAAAACACCGTATCTGGAAGGACGTAATAACATTAAGGTCTATACAGCCATACCTCACAAGACCGATCCGGAGAATAATGGAACTATACTGAATGCTCAGTATGGTGATGGCCCCGACATTACACAAATTGAAGGCCAGGGTAATGGAGGATATTATCTCGAGCTGGTGGATGAATCTGTTAACACGATCATTGCAAACGGCATAGATGATTCACCTACCTATATGGGTCGTAACGCACCGATTGATGTGATGATCTATGACCCGCTTCGGGTTCCAAACGCTGAGTTTGAGGTCACTTTGTATGACTCATCTGTAGCGGCAATCGGTGCATCAACAGGTTATGTGCTGAACAGAGATTCTACCTGGTGGATCATGAAGAACCTGAACACCGGTGTGACAGTCAAATCTGACCTGCCAATTGATTTTATCAATGAGCAGATCATTCCGGAATGGGGCTTGTCTGTTACAGTGAAAGCAGTGAATCCTCCGGGTCCGGATCCTGTAGTTTCCGGTGTGGAATGGGAAGAAAATAATGGTGTGATTGGTTCAGACATCACCTATGCAAATACCAGTTTTCAATGGCTGGCCGGTATCCCTGATGTGGATGGTGTGCCATTCCTGGACTGGATCCGTTCAGGTGTTGATGAGTCAGATCTTGGCGGCCAGGATGATAATCAGGCATTTGAACTCCTAGCAGGTGGTTCCATAGCACCTACCGGGCTGGTACAGATAAACGGAACAACAAGGTATGCTATGCCCTTGCGTCAGATCTTAGGTTTGACCATTTCTCTTCCGCAATTGAAATTGTCTAACCTCACCAGTGTGGATATCGTATTCACTTCAGATCGCTCCAAGTGGTCTCAGTGTGTGGTGTTAAATACTGGAGAAGAGGAGTTTACATATCCATATGGCGAAGACAAGCTTGATTTACGCCAGAAGCCTTCCAAGGACATCAATGGAAATGAAGTTACCACGGGTGAGGTGGGTCGTTCCTGGTTCCCGGGTTATGCTATTGAAGTTGAAACAGGCAGAAGGTTGAATATTCTGTTTGGCGAAGATCCTTTTGTGAATGAAGATGGAAATGCAGATGATATGCTCTTCAACCCCAGCTCCAGATTTTTTGATGGTGCTGGTGTGAACCCTGTATTTGGAGGGAAGCATACAGTATTTGTACACAGAACCGATTATGATGGTTGTCAGGGTCTTATGGACTCTCTTACCTGGGTAGATGGTTCTCGTCCAAGTTCAACCATCTATCGTGAGATCTTCAAAAATATGATCTACGTTTACAGACCTATACTGGCAACAGGTCAGGAATTACTCAGTCTGGAGGACGGATTGATCCCAACGGAGACCAAAGTGAGTGTTCGTGTAACACGACGCTTCATCAATAACATTAAGAACAATGAGAATGGAGGTTTTCCTAAATATTCCTTCTCAACTAATGGACTTGCAGCATCAGAAGGTAATACAGATATCGCTTCATCGGCACTGGATCTGATCAATGTGGTACCGAACCCTTACTATGCCTATTCCGGCTATGAGAATAGCCCGGTTGACAACAGGATCAAGATCACCAATTTGCCACCCAATTGTACGGTCAGTATCTATATGATGGATGGCACATTGATCCGCAGGTTTGATCGGGCCGTTTCAGTAGATAACAGTTCTGGAGGTGTACTCTCCACTAAGAACGACAATCTGGATACTTCTTTGGAATGGGATCTTAAGAATGAGAAGAATGTTCCTATTGCCAGCGGTGTTTACCTGATCCATATTGATGCCGGCGCTCTGGGTGAGCGCACGTTGAAATGGTTCGGTGTTACCAGACCAATTGACCTTGACACCTTCTAAACTGATAATGATGAGAAGATTTTTAAAAATTACCGGTGTTGTAGTAGCAGGAGCTTTATCTGTATCAACCTTCGCCGGAAATCCGGACAGGGCGGGTGAAGCAGGTGCCTCTGAACTCCTGATCAATCCGTGGGCTCAAAGCTCAGGATGGTATGGTCTGAACATTGCCTCTGTTCAAGGAGTAGAAGCAATGAATCTGAATGTTGCAGGCCTGAGTTTTATCAATAACACCGAAATTGCGTTTTCACGCACAGATTATCTGGTGGGCTCTGATATCAGCATCAACACTTTTGGCCTGGCCCAACGTGTAGGTGAAGGTGTGCTGGGGCTGAGTCTAAGCACGTTCAGCCTGGGCGAAGTGCCGGTTACTACCACACAGCTCCCCGAAGGAACAGGAGCCGTATATACACCCAGACTTAGCAATTTTGCTGTGGCCTACAGCCGCAAATTCGCTGATTATCTGTCAGGTGGTTTTACCATTCGTGGTATTTCTGAAAGCATTGCCGATGCCAGAGCCTTCGGAGTCAGTATGGATGTGGGTATTCAGTATATTACCGGTTCTGCTGAACATCCCGAGCAAATCAAAATGGGTGTAGCTCTCCGAAATATCGGATCACCCATGCGTTTCCAGGGTGATGGTGTGACCTTTAGTGGTCAGGTGCCAGAAGGTACTTACAGCACTACCATTGCTTTTAGAACTGAGAATTTTGAGTTGCCATCATTGCTTACCATTGGCTTGTCTTATGACTTCTATTTTGGTTCCAAGCATCGCCTGACAGCAGTTGGTAACTTCGTTTCCAACTCTTTCTATAAAGATCAGTTTGGAGGAGGTGTTGAGTACGGCTTAAAAGTAAAAGGTGAGGAAATGTTCCAGATCAGGGCCGGTTACCGTTATGAAAATGGAATTGCCAGTTCAGACCCGGATCTCCGCAGCACCGTTAATACGGGAGTGGCAGCCGGAGTTACCTTCCAGACAAGACTGAATAATACCGGAAACAGTAAAGTAGCGATAAGCTATTCTTACCGTCCTTCAGATCCTTTTGATGGAACCCACTCTTTGGGAGTGCGTCTGGGATTGTAATTCATTGTCTAACAACTTATTTGGAAACGTTTCTTTTGAAGAAACGTTTCTTTTTTTAATGTATATGCTATGGCAACTATCAATTATATGACAGAAGAAGGTCTGGATCAATTGAAAATTGAGATCCAGACGCTTAAGACAAAAGGAAGGGCTGAGATGGCTCAAATGATCAAAGAAGCCCGTGAAAAAGGAGACCTGAGCGAAAATGCTGAATATGATGCGGCCAAAGAAGCACAAGGCCTCCTGGAACTGAAGATATCACAATTGGAAGAGATACTGGCCAATGCCCGTGTTATGGACACTGCAAAAATTGACACCAGTAAGGTTTCTGTACTGACAACTGTCAGGGTGTTCCATATGGGTTTAAAGAAAGAGATTGAATACACATTGGTTACAGAGAAAGAGGCTGATCTGAAGCAAAACAAAATTTCTGTTAGCTCTCCAATTGGCAAGGGTCTCCTGGGCAGAAAGGTAGGAGAGGAGGTCGAGATACAGGTGCCTGCTGGTAAGTTGGGAATGAAGATACTTGATATCAGGATCTGATATGGCTTCAATATTCAGCAGGATCATAGCAGGTGAGATTCCGGCACATAAGGTGCTGGAGAATGATAGTTTTTTTGCTTTTCTGGATATCATGCCTCTTGCCCCCGGTCATACCCTGGTGGTGCCAAAGAAAGAAGTTGATTATCTCTTTGACCTGGAAGAAGATCTTCTTGCCGGAATCCTGCCTTTTTCCAGAAGAATTGCAGCCGCACTGGAGCAGGTTTTCACTTGTGAACGTATCGGTGTATCTGTCATTGGACTGGAGGTGCCTCACGCACATGTGCACCTGATACCACTGCGCAATATGGATGATATCAATTTCAGCAGGCCTAAGATGAAGGTGTCTCCGGAAGAACTGGCAGATATGGCTCAGAAGATCAGGTCTGCTTTGGATTGACACCCCTGCCTGGATTATTTTCTAAAAAATCTTTCCAGTTTCTGAACTGCTTGCCAGAACCCGCCGGCCTGTTTCCCTCGAAGTAATGACACACTGCTACTGCTATGGCATCGGTCTCATCAAGATGCACAGAAGTCAGATCAATTTTGTACAAGCTATTCAACATGTTGGCAACCTGCTCTTTACTGGCATTTCCATTGCCTGTGATTGCCTGTTTGATCCTGCTTGGACTGTATTCTACCACTTCCAGATTATGTTGCATACCAGCCAGAATGGCTGCCCCCTGCGCCCGCCCCAGTTTCAGCATTGATTGAACGTTCTTTCCAAAGAAAGGAGACTCAATAGCAAGGGTATCTGGTTGGTATTGATGAATCAATTCTCCGATGCTGTTAAAGATCTTATTGATCCTTACAAAGTGATCTTCTTTTCCGGAGAACCTGACTATTCCGCAGGCGCTGATATTAATAGTATTTTTAACTCCCCGGAGCAGACTGTATCCTAAAATATTTGTACCGGGGTCAATACCCAGAATAATTTTCTCCATGTGCTGCGAATCCTGGTAAATACCTGTCAACGTGAAACGTCCGGCAAATAATATTTGGTCTGTTGTAATAAAGGTAGTGATTCTCGCCCTGCTGTGTTGGGCGCTTTATGAACAATTGATATCGCAAAGAAGACTGGACGATGTTGTAAGAGAATTTCGCAGTGGTGTAGCTGAGAATGGCTGGAATCTGGTGTTGGTGTGTATCCTCCTCATGTTCGCAAACTGGGGCGTAGAGGCTTTTAAATGGAATCTGCTGATCAATAAGTTGGTACATATCAGATTCCGAAGGGCATTTCAGGCTGTGTGGACAGGGGTTACACTGGGGTTATTCACCCCAAATAGGGTTGGTGAGTACGGAGGACGCATCCTGTATCTTCCTGCCGGGTTTCGTATCTCAGGAGTGGTCAGTTCACTGGTAGGAAGCTATGCCACTATCCTGGCTACCTTATATGCAGGTATTATTGCCTTAATGGTATTTCTTCGCCAACAGGATTTGCTTGGAGGGCCTTCCTTTACCATCATTGTTTTTCTTTCAGTGATCCTCCTGGCGCTGCTTACACTTGCTTACTACTATCTGTACCTGGTAGTTGACCTGTTGCGAAACAGGCGTATCATGAGACGTCTGGTCAGGTATATCGAGGTGCTTTCTTTCTACTCGCCAGCAGACTTTACCCGTATATTCCTGCTTTCACTTCTGCGCTATTCTGTGTTCTCGGCACAGTATTTGATTTTACTACGGTTGTTTGGAGTTCATTTACAGATTGGAGAAGGTTGGACGGCGGTCAGTGTAATATTTTTGGCTCAGACAGCTTTGCCTAGTTTTACTGTTGCAGAGTTGTTTACCAGAGGTAATATTTCGTTGTACTTCCTGCGTTACTACACGGACAATACAGGAGCTATTCTGGCCGCATCGACTTCGCTGTGGTTGCTGAATCTGATATTTCCTGCGGTAGCCGGTTACTTTTTCATTCTGCGTAAGAACTTCTTTAAAACCAGAAACCAATGAGAAAAGCAACACTGTTCATTCCGGTTCTACTAGCGACAGCTATGATGACCTCTGCGCCCGACACCAAAGTGGTACCCGGTGGTGAGATGTGTCAGGTACAGAAAGATGCTTTCCAGGCAGGCGAGTCATTGACCTATAAGGTCTATTATAATGCCGGCCCGATGTGGGTCGGGGCTGGTGAGGTCTATTTTAAACTTCATGACATTGACCATAAAGGAAAGAAAACACTGTACGGTGTTTCAGAAGCTGTTTCCTATTCTTCCTTTGACTGGTTCTTCAAGGTGCGAGATAAGCTGGAGACCTATATGGATCCGGTTACTCTGCAGAGCTATGAGTTCAAGCGTGATGTGTATGAAGGTGGTTATACGTTCTATAGATCTTATGACTGGGACAGAAAGACCAATACCATCATCTCTTTTGAAGACAGGAAAAATGGAAAGACCAAGACGGAAACCATTACCGGTGTGGATCCGTGTGCCACTGACCTGCTGTCTGTTTTCTACTGGGCCCGAACCATTGATTTTGAGAAGTATAAGGTAGGAGATAAGATCCCTGTCTCCCTGGCAGCTGATGACAAGGTATATGACATCTATATCAAGTATGAAGGCAAAGAAGAGTACAAGACCAAACAAGGTACATTTCGCTGTATGAAGGTTAAACCTCTTTTGGTGGAAGGTCAGGTGTTCAGATCCGGAGAAGGTATGACCATCTGGTTTACCGATGATGACAACCGCATTCCGGTCAGGATAGAATCGCAGTTGCTGGTTGGACGTATCACCTGTGACCTTAAATCGTATTCAGGCATTAAATATCCTTTCACCGCCAAAGTGAAATGATCAAACAACTTTCTTTACAGGAACTGGAAGAGTGGCGGCTGGAAGGCCGCCCTTTCCGTTTGATAGATGTGCGGGAAGATGATGAAAGAGAAGTGTTCCATATCGGTGGTGAACACATGCCTTTTGGTTCTGTGCAAAACAATTTCAAACCGATCAACAGTAACGAAATTGTAGTCTTCTATTGCAGACATGGGGTCAGAAGCAGAATAGTTATATCCAGATTACAGTCACTCTATCCTGATGCGCAGTTTTATAATTTGTCTGGCGGAATTGGTGATCAGGAATAATACAGATGTCCGCCCGAGCTGTTTACCTCCAGTGTGGCTTCTATTCCGAACGGGACCGCAAGGTTGTCTGACTGATGACCTGCCGGAAATCCCATGCATACCGGAATGTTTTCCGGAAGCCAGGATGCGATAATGGATGTCGCATCCATCCCAAAAGGTATGGCATTGTCATGCATATCGGTCATCCCCCCCACTATCACTCCGGCCAGCCTTTCCAGTTTTCCCGCACTGTAAAGAGCTACCATCATCCTGTCAATATGATACAGGTATTCATCCACATCTTCCAACAACAGGATCATTCCCGAAGCATCCCAGTCCCATCGTGTGCCGAGCATACTGTACAGGATGGACAGGTTTCCTCCGGTTATTACCCCTTTTGCCAAACCATCCCTGTTCTTCAAATGAGCAGGTATTCGGTATTCAGGAAGCTTCCCCAGCAAACTATCCAGCAGTGTTTCTACCGATGCTGCAGAATGGGTTGTGAAACTGACCGGCATGGTGGCATGCAGACTGGGAGTGCCCAGGCGGGTATTCAGCCAACCATGCAATACAGTCACATCAGAGTAGCCTATGATCAGCTTATGGTGTGATTGCCAGACATCTTCAGAGAGTTGATTCAATGTTCGCATGGTTCCATAACCACCTCGGGCCAGGAGTATGGCCTCTATGTCCTGGTCTTCCAGAAAGTTTTTCAGGTCATTGGCACGGAGTTCGTCTGATCCGGCAAACTGATCATCAGATACACCTATACTCCTGCCAAGTTTTACCTGAAAGCCTCTGGCCTGTATCATAGAAATGGCCTCTCTGATATCATCTTGCATGATAGCACGGGCAGTGCTTATAATGCCTATTGCTGAACCGGATGACAGGGGTCTCCAACGGGGTGAATGTGCCAAGCTTTCGTAATTTTAAGGCCCAAAATAATGAATACACCCGCAAGATATCTGATCACAGCTGCATTACCTTATGCAAATGGTCCTCTTCATATTGGTCATATTGCCGGGGCATATCTTCCGGCCGACATTTATGTGCGTTACCTGCGAATGCAAAAACATGATGCTGTTTTTGTTTGCGGCAGCGATGAGCATGGAGTAGCGATTACTATTCAAGCCAAAAAGGAGGGGGTTAGTCCTAAAGAGATCATTGACAAGTATCATGAGATCAACGCAGCCTCTTTCAGGGAGTTGGGTATTGACTTTGATATTTACCACAGAACATCGTCGGCATTACACCACGAAACTTCATCGGCATTCTTTCGGACTTTATACGACAAGGGTGTATTTGAAGAGCGGGAAAGTGAACAGTTTTATGATGAAGAGTATAAGCAGTTCCTGGCAGACAGGTACATAATAGGCACCTGCCCGAAATGTCAGAACCCGAATGCATATGGAGATCAGTGTGAACGATGTGGTACTTCTCTCAGTCCGGATGACCTGATAGAACCACGTTCTGCCATGAGTGGAAAGCAGCCTGTCAAGAGACAGACCAGGCATTGGTACCTGCCACTTGATAAGTATCAGGGGTGGCTTCGCAGCTGGCTGGTGGATGGTGAAGGAAGACAGGAAGACTGGAAAAAGAATGTGCTTGGTCAATGCAAATCGTGGATAGAAGAAGGTTTGCATCCGCGGGCGATCACCCGTGATCTGGACTGGGGTGTGCCTGTTCCTGTAGAAGGTGCCGAAGGTAAGGTCCTGTATGTATGGCTTGATGCCCCCATCGGCTATATCAGTGCTACCCGACAGTGGGCGATGGATCATCAGAAGGACTGGACCCCATACTGGCAGGATGCTTCTACCAAGCTGGTCCACTTTATCGGTAAAGACAATATCGTTTTTCATTGTATCATATTCCCGGTTCTTCTGAAAGCACATGGCGGATACATTCTTCCCACTAATGTGCCTGCCAATGAGTTCATGAATCTGGAAGGAGAGAAAATGTCAACCAGCAGGAACTGGGCTGTTCAAGTGCATCAATATCTGCAGGATTTTCCTGATCAGCAGGATGTGTTGAGATATGTGCTGGCCACCAATCTGCCTGAGGCAAAAGACAGTGAGTTCACCTGGAAGGATTTTCAGGCCAGGAACAATAGCGAACTGGTAGCGATACTTGGGAATTTTGTAAATCGGGTACTCGTGCTGACCCATAAATTTGCCGAAGGAAGGATACCGGAGTTTAATGAGGTATTTTCAAGTCAGGAGTACATCGTTTCCTATAGGGAAAACATGCGGTTTCTGCTGGAAGAGACCTACAAGCCGGCAATGGAGCAATACCGGTTCAGGGAGGCACTTGCTGCCGCTATGGATATGGTGCGCTCAGGTAATAAACTCCTTACTGATTTCGAGCCCTGGAAAATATTCAAATCTGACCCTACAACCTGCCTGGCTGTATTGAGGGTTTGTCTGGATTCACTTGCAGATATTTCGCTGGTAATGCATCCTTTCCTGCCTTTTACTGCCGGCAAAATTCGAAGTATGATCGGTTTGAATGACCTCTTTGACCTTGACTCATTTGCCAGCCCGGAACTGGAAACAGGTCGTGACATAGCCCCGGCTATACACCTGTTCACTCCTGTTGAAGATGCTACGGTTCAGCAGCAGGTGGATAATCTAGGCCGGAATAAAACAGTTACTGAGCCTGAAAAACCGGTATACAAGCCTATGATACAATTTGAAGATTTTTCTAAACTGGAGCTCAAAACCGGTGTGATCACTGCGGCAGAGACTATTCCTAAGGCTGATAAGTTGCTTAAACTACAGGTTGATCTGGGGTCAGAGACCCGCACCATCGTATCTGGCATTGCGGCTCATTTTAAGCCAGACAGCCTTGCAGGCCAACGGGTGGTGGTTGTTACCAATCTGGAACCCAGGAAAATGCGGGGCGTGGAAAGCCAGGGCATGATCCTGATGGCAGAAGACCCTTCCGGGCAACTTTTCTTTGTCGGAACCGGCCCTGATGGCCTGGGAGGCTGGAATGTAAGCTGATAGCTGATCCGTCCCAACTTCAGATATTCCGGGCTTGTATTGCAACGGAAGCTACATCAACAGCGTCTTACAGGGGTCTTATAAGGCCAATTTTCCACTTTTCAGGCAGAAAAAAGTATTCTGTTTTACAGGAATGGAAGTTTGCTTTTACTCGTATCTTTGCACGAAATTTTAAAACCACCTATGAAGGATCTGCTACGGATATCACTGTATATCCCCTTTATTTTTGCTTCGGTATCCTTATCAGCCCAGACAGGCACACAGAGTTCCTCTCAGAGTACTCAAGGCTCCTCCCAGAGCACTCAAGGCTCCAGCCAGAGCTCGCAGGGCTCTCCTGCAGGAGCTGTAAGTGTACCTGGTGTTGGTTCTATCTCTGAATCTACCCTACAGTCTATGGGTTTCAGTGATGATGAGATCAATTCCATCATGGGTTCTGTAGGTGCTCCGGCTGAACCTGCATCCACCAATGCCATGGAGCAAACCAATCAGCTGCTGAATGAAGAAGGGCAGCAACAGCAAGGAAACAGCCAGCAGGGTGAACAACAGCAGCAGGAAGAGCAACAACAGCAAGAGCAGCAGCAGGAAAGTGAGCAACAACAGGCTCAGTCGCAGGATCAGGGTTCAAGCGGACCACCTCCTGCTACCATCTACGGACAGAATTTCTTCCGTACAGGAAATGCTGAGTTGTTTGACAGGGTGCCCAATGCTAAAGTGAATGATAATTATATCATGGGCAGCGGAGATCAGATCGTGATCTCGGTATATGGAGGTGTATCCAGCTATAATGAAAGTTTTACGGTAAGTGATGATGGCAATATTGATGTGTATGGCATTGGCAAGATATACGTAAAGGGACTTACCTACGCAGGGGCTAAGAAACTGTTAAGGCAGAAGTACAGCGGTTACATCAATCTGGCAGGAAGTAGTTTTGATGTCAATCTGATCTACTCCAAAGCCATCAAGGTGAATATTGTTGGAGAAGTGATCACACCCGGTTCCTATAACATCTCTTCTATCAACACCGCATATAATGCTCTGACCGCAGCGGGTGGCCCTAATGATATAGGCTCAGTTAGAAATATCCAGATCAAAAGAGCTGGTGAGGTGGTCAAGACCCTGGATGTGTATGAATTTCTGATGAATCCTGGAAACACAGATGATACCTACCTGATGAACAATGATTACATCGTAGTTACTCCGGTTGGTAAAGTTGTAGAGATTGCAGGAGAGGTCAAGCGCCCGTTCCGCTATGAACTGAAAGAAGGTGAGAACCTGATGGAGTTGCTGGAATACAGCGGTGGACTGAAAGGAACTGCCTATACAAGAACAGTTACCATTAAAAGATACGCTGAGAATGAAAATCAGGTCATTGATATTAATCTTGATAGCCTGCGTTTACAAGGTAAAGATTATGAGTTGATAGACGGTGATATGATCACCATAGCAAAGATCCCGGAAGTGGTGGAGAATGTGGTCAGTATTACCGGAGCTGTGCGCTTTCCCGGCACTTATCAGCTTTCTGAAGGATTGCGGATATCAGATCTGGTAGATAAAGCCAAAGGGCTTAACTATGATGCCTACCTGACTCGTGCTTATCTCATTCGCAAGAATGAAAAGATGAATGAGGTATATATTCCATTCGACCTTAAGGAGGTGATGGATGATCCCAATTCTGTTTTCAACTTCGAACTGACCAAATTTGATGTGATCGAAGTTTTCAGCAAAGACCGCTTCCGTGAAGTCTTCAACGTCTCTATAGAAGGTGCAGTAAAGGCTCCTGGTCAGTTCTCCTACTACGACAAAATGACCTTGAAAGATCTGCTTTACTATGCAGGTGGTTTGCGTGTGGAAGCGGCAAACAACAAGATAGAGATCTCACGTATTGTGAACTTTAACGAAGCCAAGGACCAGAATGAACCAACCCGGGTGGTGATCGAAAGTATCAGCATTGGTAAGGAACTGGAGCTCACAGACGAAGCTGAAAATTTCATCATTCAGCCTTATGACCATGTCTATATCAGAACAACACCTGAGTTTGAACTTCAGAAAATGGTGACAGTTCAGGGTGAGGTCATTTATCCCGGCAATTACACCTTGTTGTCTAAAACAGAAACAGTTGCTGATGTCATAGAAAGAGCGGGTGGTGTTACCCAGTATGCCTATGTGGAAGGTGCCACCATCAAAAGAAACAATGTTACCAATACGCTGCTGTTCCTGGATAAAGCCATGAAAGATCCGGAGTCCAAGTACAACTATGTACTCCGTGATCTCGATGTCATCGTGATACCTAGACAGGGTGATCTGGTGAGTCTGGAAGGAGCCATTGAGTTTCCTTTCGAGATCTCAGAAGCTGACCAGGAGACCGGACAGGTCATGGTGCCATATGACAAGGGAAGGACTGCAAGATTTTTCATCAAGAAATACGGTAAGAATTTTGATGATGACGCAGAGCGGGGCAAGACTTATGTAGTTCAGCCAAACGGCTATGTTAAACGCACCCACAATTTCCTCTGGTTCATACATTTCTATCCACATGTCAAGGTCAAGGGAAGCACTGTTGTGGTGCCCTATAAAGAGAAGGAAAAGGAAGAGCCTGAACAAACAGATACAGTAGCAGCTGAACCATTCGACTGGAATGTATTCATGGCTACCATCAGTGCCTCTATCCTGAGCTTTGCCACGATATACGTGCTGATCAACAACTCCAACAGAAATAACTAACCGGCGAAACAGCAGGAGCAACATGCAGTACGAGCGTCCTTACAATGATGAGATCAATATTGGTGACCTGATCACCAAACTGGGTGAATACCGGAAGTATCTCGTAAAGAAATGGTGGGTCATTCTGGTCTCTGCCCTGGTGGTGGGTATGGCATTGCGGTTCTATATCAACTGGAGGCCTGAACACTATATTTCTCATCAGGATTTCTCAGTAAAGGGAACTGAGGGAGAATCTACCTCTACTCTTGGATCTCTGGCCAGTTCATTCGGTTTCGGTATCTCTACAGGTGCGGAGTTCACCAATGAGTATTTCCTTGCCATCATGCAGTCACGCCGCTTGATCAAGGAAACATTGCTGCAGGAGAGGACCATTCAGCTGGACAAGCAGGAACCACGCACAGATTATCTGGTGAATTTTTACCTGGACATGTATCCAAGGTGGGCCAAGAAGAAAAAGCTCAAAAAATTCAGGATGGATCATGGAAATATTGATTCCCTGACGATCTATGAAGACAGCTGTTTGTCTATTATTTATGATGAGATCATAGACCACGACCTGACAGTTGACTATACGGATGACCTGGACCTCAACCAGCTTGAATTTTCCAGTATCAACCGGCAGTTTTCACTGGACTTTGCTAATTATCTGGCAAACGCAGCTTCAGATTTCTATATCAACAGCCAGATCGTAGTGGAAGTGGAAACGGTCAGCATGATCCAGCACCGTGCAGATTCCATCAGGGCTGTCATGGAAAGCAAGGAAGATCAGCTGGCCGCCTTGCAGGACAGAACTGCATTTACCATAAAAGCCGCCGGTCTGATCAATCAGGGGCGTCTGCTTCGTGATATTGAACTGCTGAATCTCGAGTATGGCGAAGTATTTGCGCAGCTGGAATTAGCCAAGTTTGACCTTAGAAACAAGACTCCGCTTGTCAGCGTGGTTGATTCACCACGTTATAGCACGATCAAGGAAAAAGAGCAGATCATGCTGTTCATGATCATAGGTTTTGTACTGGGTATAGTTATTTCCAGTATAGTTCTGGTGATCCGGAAGTACACCCGTGATTCTGTAGCTGAGGCAAAACAGAAGCAGGAGCTCATCAGACAGTATGAAGAACAACAGGCTGCTGTCTTGCTGGAACAAAAAGAAAACAGAGAAATTGAATAACGCACAGGCGTAAAGAGACAGCAATGATCTTTAACTCCTTTCAGTTTCTTGTTTTTCTACCCTGCGTAATATTCCTGTATTTCGCTATTCCTTCAAAATGGAGGTGGTTATTTCTGTTGCTATCCAGCTATTATTTCTATATGAGCTGGAAGCCGGAGTATGCATTCCTGATCGTAGCATCTACTGCTATCGATTATTATTCAGGTATGCGGATGTCGGCCATTACAGATAAGAAGAAACGCCGTCCTTTCCTGATGCTAAGCATCTTTACTAACCTCAGTTTACTGTTACTCTTTAAGTATTTTAATTTTTTCAATGAGTCTGCCAGAGCAGTCTTTGATTCCTTTAACATTTTCTACAATGTTCCGGAATTCAACATGTTCCTCCCTGTAGGTATTTCATTTTATACATTTCAAACGCTCAGCTATTCCATTGATGTGTATAGAGGTACCACAAAAGCTGAGAAGCACTTTGGCTACTTTGCGCTGTTCGTTTCATACTGGCCGCAACTGGTGGCAGGACCTATTGAAAGAAGCGGAGATCTGCTACCACAACTCAGAGAGGAATTCAAATTTGAGTATAACAGGGTAAGGGAAGGACTTATCAGGATAGGCTGGGGTTTCTTTAAGAAGGTGGTGGTAGCTGACCGCCTCAGCATTTTTGTGCAGCAGGTTTATCAGCATCCCGGCGAACACGGAGGCTTTGCTGTGGTACTGGCTACCTGGATGTTTGCCTTTCAGGTGTACTGCGATTTTTCCGGATATTCAGATATAGCTATAGGTTCAGCCAGGATGATGGGAGTCAATCTGACAGACAACTTCAAAACTCCCTACTTCAGCAAAACCATCAGAGAGTTCTGGCAGCGCTGGCATATCACTTTGTCTGTATGGATCAGAGACTACCTGTATTTCCCTATGGGCGGCAGCAGGGTCACCTATTCCAGACTCATGTTCAATACTATGTTCACTTTCGCGGTGATGGGATTATGGCATGGAGCCAACTGGACATTTGTCATGTTCGGTGTCATTCATGGTGTCTTGCTGAGTGTTCGACGAACGGCAGATAAATTCTTCCCCAACCTGAAATTTGATCTTGGCCCCAGGTTAAAGTGGCTCACCTTTGCCATTTCGGCTTTCTGGGTATTCAACCTGACCTGTATTCCTGATATTTTCTTTTGCTCTGCTACCTCTGGTGATGCCATGATCCAGATACAGAGCATTTTCACCGTTCCGAATACTACGCACACCCTGATCCATAACAGTTTGACCGGAGCTGATACAAGTGTGCAATTCATCCTATCCTGGGTGTTCATTGCTTTTCTTTTGTTTTTTGATATAAGGATGTACACCAATAAAGATGAAACTATTGAAGGGTTGATCACCCGTCAGCCGGTTGCTGTAAGATGGACATTTTATGTTGTACTGCTGATATTTGTTGGTTGGTTTGCCATGACCACCAACGCAGCATTCATCTACTTCCAGTTCTGATATGAAGAAGCTATTCAGAAATATTGCTCTGCTGTTGCTGATCTACATTGTGATCAGTCAGGTGGCCGTGAACAGCCTGCCTTTCAGTTGGGGTAATACAAGGCTGAATACAAAGTATGAGGAATTTAAAAGCAGGGTAGGAGATTTCAATACAATCTTTATTGGAGCCAGTACTACCTATCGTCATATTGACCCCACCATTTTTGATTCAAGACTGGCTGAAGAGAAACCAGACTGGCATATACATTCTTTTAATTTTGGTATTCCGGCCAACAGAACACCACAATCGATCTATGCCCTCAAAAATCTGATCGAAATGAAGGGCAATGATATCGAGTATATTGTACTGGATCTCAGTGAGCTCACCAAAATGGGCGTTGACAACCTCCATAAGAAAGAGATGATCTACTGGTACACACGAGATAACATCGTGTCAGTTATGCAGACCAGCTATGACTCTGAAAAGGGCACGCTCAACAAGATTGGTGTGCCACTGCTTCACCTGTTCTCTTATGGTGAGAAGTTGCTCATGGTTGGAATGGGCTCTGCTATGCTGGAACAACATGCCGGCATCAATATAGAAGAGCTGGCACTTGGACCTGACAGAAACGGATATTATTCTCTGGATCAGGAAATGGTTGATGACCCGGAAGGTGATCTGGCCATACGGTATGATGTACTCAGAACCCAGGATACCATAGACTTCCGTACCATGCAATGCCAGAAGTTGTATGATAAGTACAGGGATAAAGGTACCGGCTACAGCAAGACCATGGAGCAGGAGCTGGAAGATCTGATAAAACTCTGCAACGGGAAAGGTATCCATATGGTTGTCATGTTATCTCAGAGACTTGGCGACAGATATGAATATCTGATACCTCTGTACAACAGACTTCCTGAAGCCAACAAGGTTTCTTTTGCCAATCCCGCTGAATACCCTGAACTGAATGACCGAAACAACCTTTTCGATCTGGCGCATCTGAATCGGCAGGGATCCATACTTTTTACAGATCTTTTCGCAACGAAGTTCATCGAAAAGGTAGAAGCACAGGAGGGTGCAGACGCCCGGTGATACGGGAGCAGCGATATGATCCGCAAGGTTCGAAATAAGATCCGGAAAGCTTTCCGGGATGGCGACTTTTCAGAGATCTTCAAGAAGAGCGCCTCGGGTTTTTTTATTAGTGTACTGGGTCGAAATTTCGGTTTCGTGCAGCAGCTGGTCATCACCAACTACTATGGTGCGGCCGCATTCGGTGTATTTCGTGTTTGTTTTTCCATCCTGAGCCTGGTAGGCATAGCGGGAAGATTTGGGGTGGATATGGCCATCAGCAGGTTCGTTGCCCAATACCGGAAACAGAATCGATATGACCTGGTCAATGAGATCTTTCAGATGGGACTCCGCCTGGTCTTTCCTATAGCAGTTATCCTGACCATAGGTGTTTTCTTCCTGTCGCCGGCTCTGTCAGAACACGTATATCATAAACCCTATACCGGTTATATTCAGATCTTCGCCATAGGTATCCTGTTCTTTGTGTTGAGCGGAGTTATTGAAGAAGGTATCAGAGGTCTGAAAAAGATAAAAGAATATACCTGGATCAATAATGTCAGTACTCAGGCTTTCAGCACCATCATTTTGCTTGTTGCCTTGTTCTTCACCACGAATCCGTACATGGTCAACATCTCGTATGTGGCCGGACTGATATTCACATTTATTCTGGGCATTTATTATTGGTACAAGTTTGTTCCCCACCAGAAGATCGAAGAGCCCCAGCTGAAAAGAAAAGACCTGCTGGCAGTGTCACTGCCCATGTTGTCTGCCAAATACCTGACCACCCTCTATACCTGGTTGGGCACTTTGATACTGGCAGCCTATGTGACAGATGATCATGTGGGTATCTTCAACGGTGCCGCCCGGATGTCGGCATTTGCTACCATGCCACTAATTGCGGTCAACAACATTTCAGGTCCGAGGTTTGCTGAAGCCTTCGGAGAGAATGATGAAAAGTCACTCCGTAAGACAGTTCGCCTGTCAACCCGATTGATCTTCTGGACCGCGATGCCCATTATGGCAGCCTTCTATCTTTTTCCCAAAACCATTCTCGGTATTTACGGAGATGAGTTCAATACCTCAGATGCCATTCTCACCTTTGCAGTCATCAATGCAGGTCAGGTTGTTAATTTTATGACAGGTCCGGTTACACAGTTACTGAACATGACCGGCCGGCAACTGGTCACCCAGCGTTATGCTATTATCACAACCATCACGAGTATCGGCCTTAGTTTTCTGCTGATCCCTTCCATGGGAATGTTGGGTGCTGCCATAGCTACAGCAGTAGCACGTACTGTGCTGAATCTGGGGTGTGCCTTACACATTTATTTCACCATGAAGATCGTGACCATATACAATCCTTTTGCTGACCTGTGGCTGCTCATCTCGAAACTCAGGAGGAAGCATGCCTGATGTGAATCAACTACACCCCTGGCCTGATTTCCTGATCGTTGGAACCGCCCGGAGCGGCACGACTGCTCTTCATGAACACCTGGGCAAGCATCCCGGCATATTTGTGCCCTTGCAGAAGGAACCCTGTTACTTCACTTTTGCCGGTGAAGATCCCTCCTTCAAAGATTCCCGTCACCGCTACACCACTACCAAACAAGATTATCTGCAATTGGGTGCAGACTGTGAAGACAGATTATGGGGTGAATCATCCACACCCTACTTATACTTCTTCGATAAAAGCATTGCCAATATCCGGCAGCAGGTACCTGGATATGAAGCCATCCGCATCATCATGGTGCTTCGTGATCCGGCAGAACGTGCGTATTCGCAATACATGCACAACAGACGAGACCTCCGTGAACCACTGAGCTTTGAAGATGCCATTGCTGCAGAAGCACAGAGGATGCAGGAGAACTGGCATTTTGATTTTTTCTATGTGGACAAGGGCTTTTACTTCCAGCAGGTGCAGGCCTATCTGCAGGCATTTGACAAAGTACATATCATTCTGTTCGAAGAATTTGAAAAGGACCCAGTGGCTGTGGTTAATGGTGTGCTGGATTTTCTGGAACTACCGGATGATGTGGACCTCGGAATGGTGAAAAAGAAGAATCAGAGCGGCGAGATGAAACACAAGTGGATCAAGCGCCTGATGTCTAACAGAACAAACCCTGTACTGAACGGATTGCGCCGGTTGATGTCCAGAAAAGCCAGAAAGCAGCTGCGCAATTATGTGAAAGGCTTGGTGCTGAAACACAACCTTAAAAAGGTTGATATGGATCCGGCTACCAGAAAACAGCTGGTGGAATTATATCGCAGGGATATTGAACAATTACAAAAATTGATTGGCAGAGATTTGTCGGCATGGCTACGCTGAGATCCATACAAACCTTCCTGTGTATCGGGGTGCAGAAGGCCGGCACCACCACACTGGCTGATATTCTGGCCACCCATCCCGATATCTGTATTCCGGAGGTCAAAGAGACCAAGTTCTTCTATTTTGCTGAAGATTATTCAAAGGGGATAGACCACTATAACCACACCTTTTATAGGGGATGTTCAGAGCATAAGGCAGTGGGAGAACTTGATCCCGACTATATCATGCATCCGGAAGCGGCAGGCAGGGTTTGCGAAACACTTGGTGATGGTATCAAACTGATCGTTGTATTCAGAGATCCTGCACGCAGGGCCTATTCTCAATACCTTATGAGTCGCAAAAAAGGAATTGAGAAGCTTGGGTTCAACGAAGCACTTTCGGCAGAAGATTCCCGCAGGAACTGGCCCAATTACAAAACGGTAGCCTATGTAGAACGCGGCTTGTATGCCACACAACTAAAGCGCTGGCTGGAACTGTTCCCAAGAACACAGTTCCTCTTTCTTGACTTTGAAAAAGATATCGTTCAGCAACTTCCTGAAACACTCAGGCACATCCAGGAGTTTTTAGGGGTATCTGTGCTGGATCTGGACCACACCATCAGAAGCAATGAGGCGTCTGAAGCTGTAAATGACAGCGTGAGAGATATGGTCAGAAGGCCTAATTTTGTGAAAACTGTATTGAAGAAACTGATCCCTTCCGCCAGATTCAGAAAGAAAGCACGCAGGTTCATGATAGAACGGAACCAACAGGCAGCATCTGCTTCGAGGCTGGAGGAGGAAGAAGCCCGTGAGATCAACCGCAAATATTTTGCAGAAGAGATCGCAGGTATCAGAGAATTGACCGGATTACCATTTGAACACTGGAGCATATGAGTTTGCTGACCCCCGAAAAAGGAATGTTCAAGGAACCGTATTCGGTATGGGGAAAGCTGTGGCTGGCCATCATGATCATCGTGTTCACCACGCGGATGCCTATCAAGACCACGCTGGTAAACTACTACATGTATTTTGAAGGGTTCTGGTACATGTTCATTACCGCATTCTCCTTCATCTACCTCGCATATGTGCTGTTTCAGCGAAAGGGTGTGGATGAGATGAATTACCTCTATGTGATGATGTTCTCCCTTCCGGTTTTGTCTGCCGTGGCAGCAAATCTTGCGGAAGGACAATCCATACCTGGAGGATTAATTGCACAGCGACATTGGTTCGGTCTGGGCGGTATCTTTTTGATCATATACCTGTTCAAGGCCAATATGTTCACCATCAAGGATTTTTTCCGGGCGCTGGAGTGGATGGGATGGCTTACGTTGATATTATATCTCTACTGTTATATATTTCTGGACCCCAGAGATTACCTCGATTATTCCTTTGTGGGATACAGTGATGTGAAGGGTGGCTATCGCTTCCGTTTCGGGGTTGACTTTATCGCCTATGTGGCGCTGTTCTCCACCATCAAGTTCATTGTGGATCGCAAGCGGATCTATATTCTGTACTCCATCATGATGCTGGCTTACCTGTTCTTTCTGCACCAGGGACGTATCGTGATGGTATCTATCATCGGTTGTATTTTTCTCTATTACCTGATCGAGGTCAACTGGAAGAAAACCATTGTGTATGTGGTCACCTTCGGTTCGGGATTTCTGCTCCTCATGACCCTGCTGTCTTTTCTCTTTCCGGAGTTTGTTGGCCGTTATGTAGAGCAGTATGTCAACGTAGTGCTTGTTTTCTTAGGTCAGGAAACAGGTGAAGGCTCGGTGGATGCCAGGGCTGAAGAGATCGTCATTGTTTTCGCATATATGATCAACTATCCCATCGGCTGGATCATCGGGGTAGGAAAATACGGTTCTGACTACATAGATCCGTCTGAACCCATCACCCAGATCGCTCCGGGTGATATTGGTATCATTGGTTCTGTCATGACCTATGGTATCATAGGCACGGTCATCATGTATATCCAGTTCTGGATAGCCTTCAGAAGTATGCGGTTTGTGAAGAGGTATAAAAAGGACGTGTATTTCATGACCGCCAAATACTTTTTATTTTATTGTTTTCTGACCTCCATAGCAAAGGGCAATCTGTTCTCGCAGCCGGGTTCTACAGCCATTTTCATTCTCATTATCTACGCCTTCAAATTGCTGGAAGTAGATATGGATAAACGTGGTGTACCTTTGCAGCCGGAAACTGCAGTCAATAAAGCTAACTGAAACTATGCCTAAGAATAAGATGATCATGGTGATAGGCTCACTGAATGCCAATCCTGCTGACCGGGAGATCAGTCGGGAGGATATTCGTTCTGTGCAGCTTATACATCCTAACAGAGAGATATCAGAGGTGTCTTTTTTTCATAGCTGGGGAGAGCTTGGTATGAGTTCTATGGCCGTTCATCCGGACGATAAAATGAAACTGTACTTTGCCACCAGCAGCCAGGTATTCCTGTTCAACCTGCATGCCAATGAACAGACCGATCTGCAGATACCCAATCTGACCGATGTTCATGAGATCAGTATGGTGGGTGATGAACTCTGGATCTCCAATACCAAACACGACGAGATCGTGGCTTACCACATCAGAGAGAACAGGGTGAGCAGGCGCATTGACCTGAGTGATTTTGCATCGTCCACACCAGAAGAAGGAGAAGGCGGGGAAGGCGTGGAAGTGGTAGATAAATTCCATTGCAACCTCATTTTCCAGGGCTATGACGGACATCTGTATATACTGGTGCACCATACCTCCGGCCGACAACTTATCAAGCGCATCGCCCAGAAATTCATCAAGAGCCAGGGCAATGGCGGTGTGGTGAACATCGATACGAAGAAGCGCTATCCGCTCAATTTCAAGGCACCACACAGTGTTCGCCGGATCAACGGAGAGTACTGGGTCTTTGACAGCGGACATTTTGAACTGAAGGTCTTCGATCAGCAGTGGAAGCTCAAGAAGAGCATCAATACCAAAGGTTTTGGTCGCGGTGGTGAATACCAACCCGAAACGGGTTTGTACTATGCAGGAGTTTCTGCTACCCGCAAACGCTACCTGGGGCTCTTTCCCGGTGGTGATTCGGTACCCAATATGGTGCAGGTGGTAAAAGCAGCAGATTACAAGATCGAAGAGACCATCATGATTCCGAATATTGAACAGATCAATAACGTTTACTGTATCGATAACGATGTAGCCAACAAGCTGCTGCAGATGGTGTGACCATGCCCGCTGAAAGCCCATACCCATTACCTACTTTCATCGTAGTCGGAGCCAATAAGGGTGGCACCACTTCCTTGTTCCATTACCTGCAGCAACATCCGGAGGTGTATCTGAGTCCGCTCAAGGAACCTCACTACTTTTCCAAAGACATAGACCCGGAACAGTTCAGTAAGGGATTTGCACACAATAAGCTGAGAGACATTGCCGCCTATGTCAGCGGCCCCATGACCGATCATAAACACGCAGGTTTCGTGCGTAGTTGGGATCATTACTGTAAGCTGTTCAAGTTCGCCAATGGTGCCAAAGCCATCGGCGAACTGAGTACCTCTTACCTGTATTCTTCGGCAGCAGCCAGAGAGATCCGCGAAGCACTTGGTGATATCCGCATCATCATCTGCCTGCGCAATCCCATCAACCGGGCTTATTCTCACTATCGCATGAACCTGTGGACCGGCAACAGCAAGGCAAAGACCTTCATGCAGGCGCTTCGCGAAGACCAGACCCATGAACCCAAGGTGTGGGGCAACGCCCACCTGTATGTGGAAATAGGCCTGTACTATGAACAGGTGAAGCGCTATTATGAGCAATTCTCTCCTGACCATATCAAAATCATCTTTTCTCAGGAGCTTCGTAAGCATCCTGAGAAAGTAGTCCGTGATCTGTACGAATTCATTGGTGTGAACCCGGATTTTCAGCCGGATACGACAGGACGCTTCAATGAAGTTTATACGCCCAAGTTCAAGGGACTGACATGGTTCCTGAACAAGACCGGCATTCGCCCCATGATCAAAAGACTCAGCGGGCAACGCATGAAACAGGCTGTTGTAAAGACGATGTTCCGCAACAAGGAGGACAAAGGCAGTATGACCGATGAAGAACGCAACTACCTGGCAGATATCTATCGCGAAGACGTGGATCAACTATCAAAACTGATCGGTTGCGACCTGAACCACTGGATACCCAAACAGGAGGGCACTTCATGAACCGGGTCTGCGTCATACTGGTCAACTGGAAGACCTGGCAGGATACTGCCGAGTGCATAGAGAGTTTACTGCGGGCTGATGCTCCTGGTATGCAGATCGTTGTCGTGGAGAATGATTCGCCCGATGACAGCTGGGAGAAACTGAATGCCTGGGCCAGGGGAGAAGTAACAGTAGAAATTCCTGCCGATAACAAACTCAGACATCTGAGCACTCCACCAGCTTCCAAACCGCTGCAGTTCGCCACAGGCAATGCGGGCGATACACAGGGCATTCAAACAGAAGCACCACTCGTGCTGATCAGGTCTGACAAGAATCTGGGCTTTGCCGGTGGAAATAATGTGGGCCTGCGCTATATGCTGCAGCATGGTTTCGACTACGCCTGGCTGCTCAACAATGATACGGTCATAGAACCGGATGCCGTTCAGGCACTGATCAGACATCAGCAATCACATGGAGATCATACCGGCATCACAGGCAGCAAGTTACGGTTGTATCATAAGCCGGAAGTGTTGCAGGGTCTGGGTGCTGTGTTCAATCCGAAAAAAGGTACCAGTCGCATCATAGGTGCGCAGCAAGAGGACCACGGTCAGTTCGATCAGGAAGCTGAACAGATCACCTATGCCATTGGTGCAGCCATGTTCGTGAACAGGAAATTCCTGGAAGAAGTAGGCCTGATGAGTGAAGATTATTTTCTCTACAACGAAGAGAATGACTGGAGTGCCAGGGCTTCACGGAAAGGATGGACCGTGGGTGTAGCGGCAGACAGTGTGGTGTATCACAAGCAGGGCGCCAGCACCGGAAACAGTCCGAAAAAAAGCAAATGGGCCATCCAGGCACTGCGTTACAAGTATCGCGGCAAGATCCTCTTGTACAAGAAGTATTATCGAAAATATTTACCTTATTTATATATCCACCTGCTCCGCAGGTCGCTTCGGTATATTCTACGAGGCAACCTTCGTGAAGCCGGAGTCATCTATCAAGCGATCCTGAATACCTAAGCACCAGACATGATCATCAGCCACAAGCATAAGTACGTATTCGTAGAACTGCCGCAAACCGCATCCAGCGCCATTGCCAGAGAACTGGTAGCCAACTATGACGGAGAAGAGATCCTTTTCAAGCACGCACTCTACCGCACAGATTTTCTGAAGAAGGCTACTCCGGAAGAAAAGCAATACCGGGTCATCAGCGGACTGCGCAACCCGATGGATATCTGTGTAAGTAATTATTTCAAGTTCAAGACCGACCACGAGAACAGGTATTCCAATCCCCGCCTCATGAAGCACGGTCTTCTTCGGAGATACATCATGCGCTGGTGGAATGTGCGTCAGTACAAGAACATCATCGGCAAAGACGAAACCTTTGAGCAGTTCTTTCTCCGGGCTTACTCTGTGCCCTATGCCAGCTGGAGTATCCTGGACCACGATAAGTTCGACGCCATCATCCGCTTTGAGAACCTGCAGGGCGATTTTGATGCTGCCCTGAGCAAACTGGGTATGGAGAAAGTGCGTGATATTCCGGTAGCCAACAAGACCGCTGAAAAAACAAAGTCCTTCTGGGAATATTACGAGACCGATAAGGCAAAGAAACGGGCCAAATACATCTTCGGACCTTATCTGAAAAGATGGGGCTATGATTTTCCGGAAAGCTGGAGCAAATTCAAAACGCCCTGGTACTCATTTGCCCTGTATCGCTGCCTCAATGTGATGCGAAGAATTTTTTGGATCTACCTGCGCTGATGAAAGGAACGCAACCCACTTTCCTGGTAGTTGGTGCTGTGAAAGCAGGCACCACCTCGCTGCATGAATACCTGCAGCAGCACCCGGAGGTGTATATGTCGCCGGTCAAGGAGACCAATCATTTCAGTGATGCCGACATGGACTTTGCGCATTTCAATGTGGACTATCGTCAGGATATAGATCACAACCTCGACAAATATCTGGCTGGTACCATGGATCACAAGATCCACATCGCCCACGTCAGAACAGCTGCACAATACAGCCTTTTGTACAAGAATGTACAAGACGAAAAAGCCATCGGCGAGGTCAGTAATTCCTATCTATATTGTCCGTCCACCGCCGCAGCCATCCATCAGGCATTGCCTGCAGTGCAGATCGTCATGGTGCTGCGCAATCCTGTGGATCGTTTGTATTCTCAGTACCTCATGAACCTCAAGCTGGGCAAGATCACCGAGAAGGACCTGCTCACAGAGATCGCCCACGACGCTGCCAAGGAACATAAAGGCTGGGGTGTAAGCCATTTATATGTGGAGGTGGGCATGTATCACGAACAGGTGAAGCGCTACCTGGACCTCTTCCCGCGGGAGCAGGTACATATCATGCTGTTCGACGATTTCAAGCAGGACGTAGCAGGAGCCATGTCAGACCTTTTTGGTTTTCTGGGAGTGGATCCTGCCCCCGGCATTGATTACAGCAAGCGATATAACGAGGCCGGCATGCCCCGCTTCGGCAAGCTGAATTACTGGATGACCCAGATCGGGCTGTACGGATTATTTAAAAAGCTGTTCCCCGACAACCTCAAGCAAAGGCTGAAATCGGTCATTTACACCCAGAAGGGCATCCCGAAGATCACCTCAGAAGAGCGAAAACAGCTGGAAGACCTGTACCGGGAAGATGTGGAACGCCTTTCTGCACTCATAGGCCGTGATCTCAGCCACTGGTTCAGCCAGGACATTGAGGGCGGAGATGATTGATTTGCACAGAAAAATTCCCTATTTTTGCACCCGCAAATCCCAATAACCGATTCATTCGGGGCTGAGGGACATTATTCACAATAATTCAATTATTGCAACATGGCAGTTAAATTGCGTTTACAGCGCCACGGGCGCAAAAAAGCTCCTTACTATCACATAGTAGTAGCTCCGTCCACCGCACCCCGCGACGGACGATTCATTGAAAGACTTGGTTACTACAACCCGACCAAGGTTCCTGCACAGATCGACATCGATGTGGACAAGGCAGTAGAGTGGCTGGACAAAGGCGCTCAGCCTACAGACACCGTTCGTGCCATCCTCCGCTACAAAGGCGTGCTGTACAAAAAGCACCTGATGCGTGGTGTGAAGAAAGGTGCATTTGATCTGGAAGCTGCTGAGGCAAAATTTGCCGACTGGCAGAAGAGCCATGAGAATGCAGTGATGGATCACGTCAAGAGCGTGGAAGACAAAGCATCCAAAGCCAAGGCTGAAGAAGCTGCTCGTTACGAGGCCAAGCGTCAGGAGCGCATCGCAGCTGAACAGAAGGCTGTCGCAGAAGCAGAAGCTGCTGCAGAAGCAGAGGCTGTGGAAGCCAGTGCTGAAGTAGCAGAAGAGGTGGAAGTGACCGAAGCTGCTGAAACAGAAGCACCGGTAGCTGAAGCTGCCACAGAAGAAGCACCTGCTGTGGAAGAGGCTCCCGCTGCTGAAGAAGCTGCTGAGGAACCCAAGACCGAAGAATAAGTGAAGGCCATTCAACTGGCTGAAGCAGGAAAGGTCATCCGCACCCACGGCGTGGACGGCACCCTGCACCTGCTGGCTGACCAACCTATAGAAGAGCTTGCCCCCGGGGAAGCTCTTTTTTTATGGGAAGATGGCATCCGTCTGCCCTTTTTCATTGTGCAGGCTGAACCGCTGGAAGAAGGCGAATGGCTGGTGCAGGTGGAGGAATTGCAGAGCAGGGAAGCAGCCCGTCGCTATGCCGGACACCCGTTCTGGCTGCAGGCACATCTGGTCGGGGAAAGTGCTGAGGAAGACAGCGATCTGGTGGGATGGAAAGTGGAGGATGCAGATGGAAAACCGGTAGGAGTGATCCTGTCGGCGGTGGAAATGGGAGAATACATCCTGCTGACGATAGACCACCAGGGCAGGGAGATCCTGTTGCCCCTGCACGATGACCTCATTGTATCTTTACAGGAAGACCATCGGACGATCACATTACAAATTGCCGACGGTCTGCTGGACCTGGACTGAACCATGCTGCATATTGATATCATATCGGTGGTGCCTGATCTGCTGGAATCCCCCTTCAGCCACAGCATCATGAAGCGTGCCCGCGATCGCGGCCTGCTGGAGGTGGATGTCATCAACCTGCGGGAATATGCGGTCAACAAGTACGGTCAGGTGGATGATTATGCCTTTGGCGGAGGGGCAGGGATGGTCATGATGGTGGAACCTGTTGACCGTTGCATCGCTGATCTGAAGGTTAAAAGAAACTACGACGAGGTGATCTATATGTCGCCCGACGGCGAATTACTGGACCAGCCCCTGGCCAATCGCCTGAGCCTGACAGGTAACCTGATCATCCTTTGCGGGCATTATAAAGGCGTGGATGAGCGGATACGACAACATCTGATCACCCGCGAAGTTTCCATAGGGAATTACGTGCTCAGTGGCGGCGAACTGGCAGCAGCGGTCCTGGTGGATGCCATCGGCCGATTGCTTCCCGGGGTGCTGAATGACGAGACATCGGCCCTGAGCGACAGTTTTCAGGACGGACTGGTGGCTCCGCCCGTTTATACCCGTCCGGCCGATTACCAGGGCTGGCCGGTTCCCGATGTACTTTTGAGCGGCCACGAGGCGAAAATTGCTGAATGGCGCCTGCAGCAGGCCATAGAGCGTACCAAAGAGCGCAGGCCCGACATCTGGCAGGATTTTGAAAATCAGGAAGGGAAACACTAACTTTGCAGGCCTGTTACAGGAAATTTAAAAAGATCAGACAATGGATGCGCTGAAGACACTGGAGATGGACCTCATCCCCGCAAAAGATATCCCGGAATTCAAGGCCGGCGACAGTATTACTGTTCACTACCGTATCGTGGAAGGCGACAAGAGCCGTATCCAGCTGTTCAAGGGCGATGTCCTGCAGCGCAAAGGCACTGGTCGTACACAGACCTTCACTGTAAGGAAGATCTCCAATGGTGTGGGTGTAGAACGTATCTTCCCGCTGTTCTCACCGAATATCGAAAAGATCGAGGTGAACAAGGTAGGTCGTGTGCGCAGAAGCCGTATCTTCTACCTCCGCGGACTGAAAGGTAAATCTGCCCGTATCAAGGAAAAGCGTCAGGCTTAAGATATCTATAATGTATAGTGTAAAGCCACCTGCGAGGGTGGCTTTTCTTATTTGATGTTGAAAGATATTTCGTAAAACTGCTGATCTTTCTTTTCAGAATTGTTTGAATCAATAACCGCTAAATAGAATGAGTTTTCATTGACCCAGAATATAGGCTCATTTTCGGCTTCATTGATGTCTGTCAGCGAAAACTTGAATTGCAGTATAGAGCTGGTACCAGTATCGGATACCTTGCAAATTTCAGCTTGCAGATAGTTGTCTGATCCTTCTCTTTTTAACCCAACCCAGAAGCCATTTTTTGACATGGCGCCGAAGGTGCCGTAAAAACGATCAAAAGAGCTG
>JACJXO010000005.1 GCA_020636645.1 Chitinophagales bacterium | reverse complement strand
TCAGTGCCGGGATAGTTGGTGCCAATGGTCAGTTCACCGCCCGGGCAAAAGGTGGTGTCATTGCCTAATACAGGAACACTCACATTGCCCGTTACAAAGATGGTATCAGTAATGGTGCGGCTGCACAGGATGGGCTCAAAGCGAAACGCCGTATCGTTGGCGCCGTCACTCCACTTGTTGAATGACAGGTCATTTGTGCCTGCTGTATTGTAGGCAAGTGTATAATCTTCGTTGTTGATATACATCCAAAAAGCCAGACCGGGAGAGAGTAAAGCAGGAATTTTATCTACCTGGAACTCTATAGTTCCATCTTGTTCATACAATATGGCAGCTACGTTCATAGTCTGTCCCGGCACTAACCAGGTATATACATCATCAAAGTGAATGATAAATCTCCTATTGGGAGCGTCGCCCTGGGTTTCTATTTTAGTTTCACCGCTAATATTTGGCATAAGGTTTGAACCACAAAATGCGACCATGTTTGGGTATTCGTTTGTTGCAGGAGAAGAATCATACACCGTATCATTCAAATTAATGAACCCATCAGAGGACAAATATCCGTTTTCAAACTGTTGATTAAAATATTGAAATCTAAAACCGAATGCTACTTCTTCTATGTCCAGGTCTTCCATTTCCAAATAATTTGGATCCTCCAACTCCGGCATCTCAAAATCAATGGGATACATGTTGTAGTCAATGGGCATGTTATAGGTGTAAGTAATGACCGTATAGTTGTCATCGCCCACTAAAGCAGGATCGAACAATCCAAGTTCCTCATCAACTATTCCCACCCCGCTCCAGGTACCCTGTCCGGCCTGTGGGTGTGCCTGTATGACCGGTGCTGTTATACAAACCGTATCCGGAATACCTGAGTCTGTGATCAATGCACAGATATTACGCAGCTCCCACGAAAGTGTATCATTGCTCAGATCACTGTCACCGGGTATATGTGTCCAAGCCTCGATTGTGTTATAACCGCACAAACTCAGATCTGCCGGGGTTGTAAATACCAGGGTATCAAAACCCTGTGGAGGCAGGGTAATGGGAAACAGCTCACAGGTGGTGGTACCTCCCTCTATTCTATAACAGGCTTCTATATTGTAAATGGTATCATACCCGTAGTTATACACCATAACCCGCAGTTCTTCTGCATTGGTCAGGTTGCATTCAGGTGTGGGTGACAACAAATGATAGATGCCGGCATTTTGCGTGCCACGCACACAACCCGACAGGTAATACAGAATGTTGCGGCGCAGGTTACGGTAGTCTAAGCGTAAATCTTCCCAATCCTCATGAATGAAAAAAGCCGAAATAATTACTTGGCCTTGCGACCAATATTTCAATCCCAACGTAACCCGATCATCGAAAGGGATACCTCCAAGAGAATGAAGTGTTGTATCTAATGTCAACGTATCAAATCCAAACCCTGTGACAGAACTCCAGGCAAAATCATGGTAATCAGTGGCAGAAAACTCTTTTTCTAAGTTTACGTAAAATGGAGCTCTAACAATCGATTGATACTTCGTATAAACATAGGAAACACCCGAGGCATGCTTAGAAATATAAATTGAATCAAATCCTATGTAGTAACGCTCTGCTGTAACAGTATTTACTTGTAGTTTACCTCCGAATTCAACATAATTTTCTATATTATCTCTGTAAGTATTGTAAAAATTTTGAAATGTTGTAGTATCACAGAGCCCTTCAATATATAATAAACATGTCCCATCTAAAAACTCTGCAGCAGAATCTATTTCATCATACGTATATCGCTCCCACCCACCAAACGCCTCATGCCCAAACACATCTCTAAAAAGCATCACATCTTCATTGGCATCATCATAATCACCACACGATTCTCCATCAAAATCAAAAATAGCCACTACACGCTGTGCCTGAACAGGTGTGCTTATCCACCATCCAAAGAGGCAATAAAAAAAAGCCGGCAATAAAATTTTAACATAATTAGTTTGCACGGTATTTTTTTTTTTTTTATACGTTTGTACACAAAGCTACCACTATGAAAACTAAAATACAAGTACTTTGTGTCATCTTTCTGTGTCTTGGTCAGTTGACAGCCCAGGTCACCGTAAGCATCTCCTACTATAACAATAAGGCCATAGAACCAGACCTGTGGGGCTTCCACATGAGCAATTTCTTTGAATCTTGTGCGTGCTATGACCCGGAAGATACAAGCCCCGGCCCGGATGTGGATATTGATTTATGCATGCAAATGGCCGCCAACCTGAAACCCAGGGTGTTGCGCTTTCCGGCAGGGGGTGATCATACCCTGATGCACCTGACAGATCCGAACGGATACGGATTGCGTTATGAAGACATTGAAGAAATTGAAGACAAGGGATGGATCATTGACCCTGATGCCCTAAATAAACTAATATACAAGTATAATTATCAGGAAGATCACTATATAGATATTCCTTTCTTAGAACGCTTGGTTGACTTTGTGGAATTCTGCGAAGAAGAAAACGGCTATGCACCCGAAATCATCTTTGTAGCCAATGTGGTGCTTACCAAATTAACAGATCTGTACAGCCCGGGAGAGGTTGAGTCAGAAAACCTGGCTGCTATCCGGTATCTATTAGATCAGGGTGTTAAAATTGTTGGCATCGAAATGGGCAATGAACACTACGATGACCGCAAGGAAGTCAATGACAAACCCATTTTCAACAATCCACTTAACCCTAATGAGTTGTACTTCAATAGCTACTTTCAGGCATGTCTGCCGTTGCTGGATAGCCTGGACAGCGATCCGGCATTGAGCGGTATCCCCATCTCCTTAGTGGCTGCACCGGAGCCTTATCACGGTGAGGCCATTGGGCACTTTGGCGGTGTCACCGCATCCAGTTACAAAGCCTGGAATACCGCATTAAAAGACAGTGCACAATCATTAACCGCCGGAGACTTGTTTGATGCTTATACCGTCCATTTATACAATGTACCCAGCGAAATGCCCTGGTGTTACAATATGTATTATGAAGATTATGTCCTAACCAATCCTAGTGATCCAATAACCACTTCAAACGATGATGCCATCGTTGCTGCCTGGGAATGCGCCAATGACAGTTTCCGGATATATACACATGATACCATCAAGGCAATTATGAATAACTGGGCAGGTAGCTGTGATTCCTGCCTTGGTAATGACAAGCCTTACTGGATGACCGAATGGGGCAGATTTGGGGTAGAAGGTATAGAGGAATTTGAGTCGGGAGGTGTCAATTATACCTATTCTGGCGATTTTGCCAATACCTTCATTGATGGTGCATTTGCCTTTCAGTTCCTGTTGGAAATGACTGACTACGAGGCGGGTGTAGGCAGCGCACACCTGGCTGACATAGATTACATGATCAAACACAACTTCCTGAGTAAACAACTGGGTAGCACCATTTCTGAACCGTTACAACTTGATGATGATCCACCTTCCTTTTACCGCAGAGCTAAATACTGGCCGTTCATTCTGATGCAGGACATTTACCACAAGAACTATGAACGGGTAATCACCTCCACTGTAAAACTAGATGGTGAAACCAGGACGCCATTTCTGAAATGCTTTTACTATGACAACCCATGGTCGGTCAACCTGCCTTCCAGCTTCTGTATCGAAGAGCCATCAGGTTTTACCAGTCCGGTTTTTTACATATATTACTACAATCCCTACCCGGATGATATCACTTTCAAACATGAAGAAATGACCGGATGGGAAGATGATCCTGATCACACTTTTAACCCTACCAGTGATAATGCTGCTTTTATGAAGTATGTAGAGGTAGGTCAACTTTATGAACACGGAGGTACCAATAAATGGATGATGGACAACAGCTTTTATTCAGACGAACAAACCCCCGATATTACAGGAATTTCACAAGAGGTAGTGGATCTGTGCAATGGTGATTCCATTGTGTTAAAAGGTTATTCTTACGGGTATGTATATTGGGGCATCACTCCTGAACCTTTCAGATTAACAGAGTCTGGCAATACAACGGTCAGGGTCTGGCCAAATCCGTCAGATGAACGAGTGTATATTCAGCTGACCGTATCAAATCAGTTAGCTGCAAATTATTCTATTGTATCACTTACCGGCCAGGTAATTGCTTCCGGCAAATGGCCAGAAGACGGCCTGCTGCAATTGGACAGAAACAATGCCCCATCCGGTATCTACCTGATCAATCTGCTGGATGAAACGGGTATGGTGCTGGGTCAGCAAAAGATCGTCTGGCAGTAGCTCCAACGAAGCTCCATAGTTTGCTTCATAGCCGGGATTGCAGCGGTATCCCCTTCCTTGAAGCACTGCTTCTGATCGTTCACAATGCTGCAAGGGAGGGATTTAGCGGAAAGCCCGACCACATTTAATGGGGAGCAGCAGGTGAATTGCTCCAAAAAAAAGGTGCGGTCAAATGACCGCACCTTTTGTAACTATGTTTTGATCATCACGCATTCGCAGGCACCTTGGGTGCTGCAGCCAGGATCTCTTCGTTGGCCTTGTCGGCATACTTTTCAAAGTTCTTCACGAACTGCGCAGCGAGGTTGGCTGCTTTCTCGTCGTATGCTTTCTGGTCTGCCCAGGTAGAACGCGGATCGAGTTTTTCATCCGGTACATTCGGACAGGTTTCGGGCATCATAAGTCCGAACACCTCATGTTTCTTATAAGATACCTTATCCAGTTCTCCATTCAGAGCAGCGGTGATCATGGCACGGGTGTATGACAGCTTGATGCGGTTACCCACGCCGTAAGGTCCGCCGGTCCAGCCGGTATTGATCAGCCATACGTTCACATTGTGCTTGCGCATCTTCTCACCCAACATCTCTGCATATTTGGTAGGATGCAGTGGCAGGAAGGGGGCGCCAAAGCAGGTAGAGAAGGTCAGCTGCGGTTCGGTCACACCTGCTTCAGTACCTGCTACCTTGGCGGTGTATCCGCTCAGGAACTGGTACATGGCCTGACCCGGGGTCAGTTTGCTGATGGGAGGCAGTACACCCGATGCATCGCAGGTAAGGAAGAAGATATTCTTCGGTGTTCCACCCATGCTGGGTACCATGATGTTATCGATGTAGTCGATCGGGTAGCTGACACGGGTGTTCTCGGTCTTCTTCACGTTGGTGAAATCGACCGTGCGGGTACCAGGTACGTATTCGATGTTCTCCAGGATAGAACCGAATTTGATGGCATCGAAGATCTGGGGTTCTTTCTCTTTGGTCAGATCCACGCACTTGGCGTAGCATCCGCCTTCAAAGTTGAAGACCGTGTCTTCGGTCCAGCCGTGTTCATCATCGCCGATGAGTTTGCGATCAGGGTCAGCACTCAGGGTGGTCTTACCGGTACCGCTCAGTCCGAAGAAGACAGCAGTATCGCCATCCTTACCCACGTTGGCAGAGCAGTGCATGGCCAGCACGCCCTTGTCCTGGGGCAGCACATAGTTGAGCACGGTAAAGATGCCTTTCTTCATCTCGCCGGTGTAGCCGGTTCCACCAATCAGGATGATCTGTTTGGTGAAATCGATCATGGCGAAGTTGGCAGAGCGCACATTATCAGTAGCGGGGTCAGCCTGGAATCCGGGAGCGTTCACGATGAGCCAGTCGTTGCTCATGGTGTTGATCTCTTCGGCGGTGGGGCGCAGGAACATGTTGTAACAGAACATATTGCCCCAGGGGAATTCGTTGATGACCCGGATGTTCAGTCTGTATTTCGGATCGGCGCAGGCATAGGCATCACGCACCCAGACATCTTTATCGGCCAGGTATGCCATGACCTTGTTGTACAGGTGATCGAAGGTGGCATTGTCGGTCGGAATATTGAAGTTGTTCCAGTCCACCGTGTTTTCGGTTTTCGCATCCTTCACCGTGTACTTGTCTTTGGGCGCACGGCCTTTGAATTTTCCGGTATCCACCACGAGTGCTCCGGAATCGGCCATTTCGGCCATCCCCCTGCTGATGCTGTGTTCTGTCAGCTCTGCGGGTGTGAGGTTCCAGTAGCTGGTGGCACTGTGTTTCAACCCGTATTGTTCCAGGGTTGCATTCGGATTTTTATGTCCTACGGCTTTCATTGTCAATACTTTATGAGAAGTTTATGCATTCAGGTACAAAGGTAGGCAAAATGCCCGTGAGCGGTGACAACAAATGATATAAATCACCACCTGAAAATAGGCTAAAATGTCATGGTGGTGGGGTATTGGCGAACCAATGCTTTTCTTTAGCGCAGTGGTGGGGAGACAATCACCCCTCCCCCTGCTTGTACGCCGACGGAGGGCGGGCAATACCCATCCGGAGAGACACAAGAGCAATTCCCGTATTTTTGGGCGATGGCAATGCGGGGAAAGTGGATGTTCAAGGCACTGGTACAAAAGACCTTATCGGTGCTGCCGGGATCACACCATCTCAATTACCTGTTTCAGCGTCATGTGACGAAAGGTGTACAGCTGAGTGATCAGTATTTTTCAGATAAGCTCCAGCATGCCAGAGATCATATTCGTTTGTACCGGGCACATACCGGCCGGAACTGTCCTTCATCGACAATCGAATTAGGTACCGGCTGGTATCCTATCGTACCATTTTATTTTTATCTGTGTGGTGCTGAAAATGTGATGACCACAGATATTTCACGCCATTGCAAACCGGGTTTTGCCCTGGAAACTGCCCGGCGAATCCTGGACGAAATTCCGGATGAACCAGGCTTTCAGGACGACCGGAAAGCACAACTTACTGCATGGCTTCAAACCCCGAAATCTGATACCAGAACTATGTTGTCACCATTGGGTATTGACTATCGGGTAGGTGATGCCAGGCAGAGCGGTTTACCTGGTGATTCGGTGGAATTCATTCACTCCAACAACACCTTTGAGCATGTTTATCCTGACATTCTTCGGGATATCCTCAAAGAGTTCAGACGGATTGGGAAACCGGATGGTCTGCACAGTCACTTCATTGACATGTCAGACCACTTTGCGCACATGGACAGCAGCATCAGCATCTATCATTTCCTGCGGTACAGTGAAGCACAGTGGAAGCGTATAGACAACAGTATTCAGCCACAAAACAGGTGGCGGTTATCGCAGTACCATCAGTTGTTCAGAGAAACAGGCTATCAGCTGATCACGGAAGAGATCCGTCCGGGGCACAAAGCGCAACTGGAAAAAGAACCTTTACACTCCTCCTATACCAGCTTCGATACTGCAGATCTGGCGGTCAGTCATGCGCATGTGTTACTGCGGTCAGAATAACTCGCCCTGACCTTTACCACCTTTTACTTTCTTATCGCCCTTTTCCAGGTCCCACTCGATGGTACCACCGATGCCGACATTATCGTCTTCGGTTTCAGGTTCTTCTTCAGCGACCAGACCTGCGATCTCTTTGATGGTGTGCGGACTCAGGCGATTGCCCTGACTCTTCCAGCCTTTGATGTCTATGAATGATGCCAGGTCTATCTCTTCGGTAACCTCTTCTTCCTTCTTTCCTTTCAGGATGGTCATGGAGATGCGTGGTTGTTCTTCGGTGCTCACATAGATCAACTGCGTACCTTTCGTTTCGGAAATAAAGGGGTATTTCTTACCCGGCACTGTAGCTTCCACATAAAAGCGTTTGACGTAGGTAACACCGGATTCTCCCTCATAGTAGATGGCGGTGATGACCTCATCTGCATCGAACTTGCTCACCTGTTCTATCTCACGCATCTCGTAGCGGTTGGTGAGTTCAAAATCTGTAAGCTCATAATTTCCGTCTTTGAACAGCACCAGGATCATATCGCCGGTATCGAATTCGCCGAGGTACTGACCACGGTTATCGCGGTTGAGTCTTCCCACGGTGGTATCCAGCCATAATCCTCTTCCGCCCAGTGTACTGCTACCCACTTCAGAGCGCACCAGTTTCTTCAGCGGATACTTGGTAACGGTGTTGCCCATGGCGCTTCGTCCTTTAATGGCCAGTTGACCGAAATCAAAATCGAAGTTCTTGATCTTGGCCCGTGCATTGGGATGCAGCTGGATGTTGACGGTCTCGCTTTCACCATTGGGATTGGCGGTGAAGTACCAGACCTTCGTTCGGGGAGTACCCTGTGTGATGTTGTATTCCTTATCTCGGGTGATAGAGGTAACGTTGAATCTCTTGGCGAAGGACTTTCCTGTTTTGCCGTCCGTATAGATCGCATGGTAGGTCATACGGTCGTCGTCTTTCCGCCAGACACCTGCATGAATGATCTTCTTTCCGATGAAAACCTTATCGGCAATACGCACCACTTTCATGATACCTTCTTCGGTAAAGACGATGATGTCATCGAGGTCGGAACATTCGCACACAAATTCCTCCTTCTTCAGGCCGAACCCAACAAAACCATCGGCACGGTTCATATACAGTTTGGTATTGTTGGCCACCACCGCTTTCGCTTCAATGACATCGAACACCTTGATCTCGGTCTTTCGTTCCCTGCCTTTACCGAACTTATCCAGCAGGCCCTGGAACCAGGCTATGGTATATTTGGTCAGATTCTTCAGGTTGTTCTTGACCTCCTTGATCTCCGCTTCAATCGATCTGATGAGTTCATCTGCCTTGAAGGAATCATATTTGGAGATGCGCTTGATCTTGATCTCCGTCAGCCGGACGATATCATCTCTGGTCACCTCCCTTTGCAGGTTCTTCTTGAAAGGATCCAGGCCTCTGTCTATGGTTTCTATGACGGCTTCCCAGGTCTCGCACTCTTCGATGTCGCGGTAGATGCGGTTCTCAATAAAGATCTTTTCGAGTGAGCTGTAGTGCCATTTGTCTTCCAGTTCAGCAAGGCGGATCTCCAGTTCCTGTTTGAGCAGGCCTTTGGTGAACATGGCAGAGTCTTTCAGCAGTTCACTGACCGGCACGAATACCGGTTTGTCTTTACGAATGACGCAGCAGATAGGCGAGATGCTCACTTCACAATCGGAGAAGGCATAGAGTGCATCGACCGTAACATCGGGCGACACACCTGCAGGCAGTTCGATCAGGATCTCGACATCTTTGGCGGTATTGTCCGTCACCTTTTTGATCTTGATCTTGCCTTTATCGTTCGCTTTCAGGATAGAATCAATGATAGAAGTTGTGGTAGTTCCGTAAGGGATCTCACGAATGATAATGGTCTTTTTATCGGCTACTTCCAGTTTGGCACGGACCCTTACCTTTCCGCCCCGCATGCCATCATCGTAATTGCTCACATCGATGAAACCACCGGTGGCGAAGTCAGGGAAAAGCTGGAACTCTTCACCTTTCAGGCAGGCGATACTGGCTTCCAGCAACTCACAGAAATTATGCGGGAGGATCTTGGTGCTGAGGCCGACAGCGATGCCTTCCACACCCATGGCGAGGACGAGGGGGAATTTTACCGGCAGTGAAACAGGCTCCGGTTTTCTGCCATCGTAGCTCAGCTGCCATTCGGTGGTATCCTTGTTGAACACCACTTCGAGAGCGAACTTGGACAGGCGTGCTTCGATGTATCGCGGTGCAGCTGCTGAGTCGCCGGTGCGCACATCACCCCAGTTACCCTGGGTATCGATGAGCAGATCTTTCTGGCCCATGTTGACCAGTGCATCGCCGATGGCCGCATCACCGTGCGGGTGGTACTGCATGGTCTGTCCAATGATGTTGGCCACCTTGTGGAAGCGACCGTCATCCATCTCTTTCATGGCGTGCAGGATGCGCCGCTGCACCGGTTTCAGTCCGTCGCGGCTGTCAGGCACCGCCCTTTCCAGAATGACATAGGAGGCATAGTCCAGGAACCAGTCCTTGTACATGCCCGACACATGGTACACCTGCCCTTCTTCCCGCTTGTTCGTTTCTTCCATGTTTGTTGGTTCTGCTTACAGCCTGATGAATCCGTGGTTATTGGCTGTATGGCACTTACTGCAGTTGGTCTTCAGTTCGATGAACAGCTGAGATGCTCCTGCCTGGTCTTTTGTATCCACTTTCTCTTCCAACTGTTCAAACGTTGGAAAGATAAAGGCCTTGAACTGTGTGTCTGCAGGTTGCACCAACTCATCGTGGTTATTATGCAGATCCACTATCTGTTCGAATGTCTCGTCCATTTCATGCAGGCAAAAATCTGCGTATTCCCAGTTCCCTTCATTGATGGCCACCTCCAGTTTTTTGAGGTGGTCATAGTTCTGGTTCATCAGTACCGCCAGTCCGGGAGCAAGTTCAGTTTTAAGCTCTGCGATCTCTGCTTCAAGAGAATCAATTCTTGATTCCAAAGCACTAGTGTCATTTTCCTGTTCAACCGATGCACAGGAAGCTGCGAATGTCAGCATACCTGCAGACAATATGATCAAATAATTTTTCATGATTCTGTGGTTTCTTCTACTGTTGCGTTTTCTATGATCGTATCTTTCTCGATGCGAAGATTTTTAATGATGAACTCCTGGCGTTGCATGGAGTTTTTTCCCATATAGTACTGAAGCAGTTCCTGCACTTTCTTTTCCGTACCTATCATGACCGGTTCCAGACGTATGTCATCTCCGATGAATCCGGCAAATTCTTCCGGTGAGATCTCTCCCAAACCTTTAAACCGGGTGATCTCCGGTTTGCCCCCCAGTTTGGCCATGGCCTTCTGTTTTTCTTCTTCGTCGTAGCAGTAAATGGTCTCTTTCTTGTTGCGCACACGGAACAGAGGTGTCTGGAGAATATACAGGTGACCGTTCTTGACCACTTCCGGAAAGAACTGCAGGAAGAAAGTGAGCAGCAGCAAACGAATGTGCATGCCATCCACATCGGCATCGGTAGCGATGACGATCTGGTTGTAACGCAATCCATCCACACCATCTTCAATATTCAGTGCATGCTGCAGCAGGTTGAACTCTTCATTCTCATACACCACCCTTTTGGTCAGACCGAACACATTGAGCGGTTTACCTTTCAGAGAAAAGACCGCCTGTGTCTCCACATTGCGCACCTTGGTGATGGAACCTGAGGCAGAATCACCTTCAGTGATGAAGAGCATGGTATCATTAGCCCGGGGGTCTTTGTCTTCACTGAAGTGAAAGCGGCAGTCACGCAGTTTCCTGTTGTGCAGGTTGGCTTTCTTGGCCCGTTCATTCGCCAGTTTCTTGATGCCGGATATCTCTTTCCGCTCCCGCTCGCTTTGCATGATGCGCTTCTGCAGCGCTTCAGCAGCCTGCGGATTCTTGTGCAGGTAGTTATCCAGTTCTCGTCGCACAAAATCATTGATGAAGGTGCGCACGGCCGGACCGTCCGGTGCCATGTTCAGCGATCCGAGTTTGGTCTTGGTCTGGCTTTCGAACACAGGTTCCTGCACCCGCACGGACACTGCGGCAATGATGCTCTGGCGGATGTCTGAGGCGTCGTAGTCCTTTTTATAGAACTCACGTATGGTCTTGACCACTGCTTCCCGGAATGCAGCGAGATGCGTACCGCCCTGGGTGGTGAACTGGCCGTTCACGAAGCTGTAGTATTCTTCGCCGTAGTCGTTGTTGTGCGACATGGCGATCTCGATATCCTCCCCTTTCAGGTGGATGATGGGATAGCGCAGTTCTTCCTTGTTGGTCTTGCGTTCCAGGAGATCGAGCAGACCATTCTGTGAATAGTATTTCTGACCGTTGAACTGGATAGTAAGTCCTGCATTCAGGTAGGCATAATTCCAGATCTGATTCTCCAGGTATTCCGGAATGAAATGGAAATTGCGGAAGATGTCAGGATCCGGAATGAATTCCACCAGTGTACCATCACGGTCAGTACTGGCAGCGATCTTATTGTCTTTGGTGATGACACCCTTCTCGAACTCGGCCACTTTGGACTTACCTTCTCTGGTACTCTGTACCCGGAACCAGGAACTCAGTGCATTGACTGCTTTGGTACCCACACCATTCAGACCGACAGATTTCTGAAAAGCCTTGCTGTCGTATTTGGCACCTGTGTTCATTTTACTGACACAGTCGATGACCTTCCCCAGCGGGATGCCCCTGCCATAGTCACGCACCATGACCTGCTGCTTGTCCACTCTGATCTCGATCTTCTTGCCGAAACCCATAGCGAACTCATCAATGGCATTATCAACCACTTCCTTTACCAGGATGTAGATACCGTCATCCGGAGAGGTACCATCGCCCAGCTTTCCGATGTACATACCCGGACGCAGGCGCATATGCTCGATCCAGTCGAGCGTTCGGATATGTTCTTCGGAATAGTTGTAGTCGTTCGAGGCCATAGGTGGCAAAATTAGCCCTGATGCAGGCTTCAGCCCATTTTTCTCCCTTCAAAATATGCACAACATGCAGGGGGAATGTGTATTATTGGACGTTCATGGATTTCGGGAGATATACACAGCATTTGTTGGCTGCAGCATTCATTCTTGCAGCCATCGCGGCCACAGGCATATTCCGGTACATGGAAGGGCCTCCCAGAGGTGTGCACCAGTGGCGACAGACAGACTGTGCCTCCATTGCTCTGAATTACTTCCAGGATTCTCCGGGATTTTTTCATCCGCAGGAGCACAATCTGACCGGAGAAAACGGAGCCACCGTCAGCGAATTTCCGGTTCTGTACTATCTGGATGCCCAGTTATATCGTCTGTTTGGTGCGCATGAACTGATCATGCGCCTCGTGAATCTTTTGTTCCTGGTGGCAGGGCTTGGGTACCTGTACCGGCTTGGGATGTTGCTACACGGCAGTTTTCTTCTGGCGATGATACCCGTTCTGTTATTGATCAGCTCCCCTGTCTGGGTGTACTATGGTGTACACTTTCTGCCGAATGTACCGGCCATCAGCTGCTGTATTGCAGGCTGGTTCTACTTTTTTCAGTGGAGAGAAACGCCATCAAAAAAATGGCTGATCACCTGGCTGGTGCTCTTCCTGTCAGGTGCCTTGCTGAAGACCTCAGATGGCATGAGTCTGCTGACTGCCGGTATCATTCTTCTCCTGCAGGAAAGAAAAGAGGCCTGGTGGAAGCGGGGGTGGTTTGCCGGCGGACTGGTAACACTTATGTTGCTGGGAATATGGATCATGTTCGCTGCATGGTATAACCGGATCCACCAGAATGAACTCAGTCTGATAGGCATACTGCCTTTCTGGCAATATGACGAAGACTATTTCCAAAGTATTGCGGCCAGATTTTACCGGGACTGGAGCCTGCATCTATTTCATCCGGCAGTATGGGTTATTCTGGGGCTGATGTGCCTACAGGTTTTTGTGTTTTTCAAAAGGTTACCGGTATTGCTGAGGCAGGTGATCAGCTGGACAGGTATCGGATCTGTCGTGTATCTGTTGCTGTGGACCGAGCCCTTGTACCACCATGATTATTACATGCTGACACCTTTTATATTTCTGATCTTTCTTGTCATTGGCAGCATGTATCTGTTACGCAGACGAACTGCAGTTGTCAGTAATGCTATTGGCGGAATACTTACCGCAGGTTCGCTTGCAGTCATCCTTTTGTATCAGCCGGGCATGCAGGAGCTGCGGAACCAGGGTGTACAATATGAAAACGTTGCATCGGGCTTCTACACGATCAGCCCCTGGCTGGAGAGCATGGGAGTACCTCCCGATGCCAGGGTCATCAGTGTAGGAGACCAGACCAGAAATATATCGCTGTATCTGATGAACAGGCGAGGCTGGACGGATGTGTACAACAGACGGAAAATCACCTATCAGCAAAAAGTGGACGAAGGTGCGAGGTATGTGGTGGTAAGTGGAGAGCCCACCAAACAAAGCGAGGATACGCCGGTAGATTCGCTGACATTTCTGGGTGAGTATGAGGGTATCAGGTTATATGAGATACCCGGATCTGTCAACTGACCACAGAGTTCCCTGCCCTCCTTCGGCGGGCGGGCGTGCAACACTGTGGGAACATTCAAATAATATTAATCTTGGTAGTATCTCTGAGCCGATCGTAATAGTTCATCAACATCGTACTGTAAACTTTGTTTTTCATACAAATACAGATATATCAGCCAATCCAGGCTGTATTGAAATATTACACCATACTTCAAGGAGAGATACAACAGCCCATTTGCATCAACAGGAGGATCTACAGATCGCAGAATATAAAGTTGCTCCTCAGTAGCATTGATCATGACCGGTATGGAATCAATGATCGCGTATTCCAACTTCAAATCATTGATGCTATCACCAGCATATTTTCCTACAGCAACAATATCATTTCTATTAAATGATATACTCCAGCTAACAAAAGGAGAATGAAAGGTCTTTGAGTCAACATCATAGATCTCATCCGTCAGAATAATTCCAGTTTCAGTCCTGTCGATCCTGATCTGCTTATGCACTTTTTGATCAGTAAGTATCTCTTTGTCATTGGTGGTCGGTCTGTATTGCACCTTATACATTCGTACATAAAGATCAGTCTCTCGTTCTGCTTTAGCGCAGGACACAAGAAGCATTACAGCCACGGAAACAGCTAGATACATTTTTACTTGCATGATGGATAATACAGGCCGGACTTCAGCAAACGCCAAAATGCCAAAGCAATTATAATCCATAGCGTTCCCTTTGGGAAACACTGTGGGGACTGTAAAATATTTTCAGATCACAGCAATTCGTTCGCTAGGTTGGCCAGTTCGCTGCGTTCGCCTTTCTCGAGGGTGATGACAGAACACATCGGGTGGTTCTTGATCTTGTCGATCAGGAAGCTCAGTCCGTTGCTCTGTGAATCGAGGTAAGGCGTATCGATCTGGTTGACATCGCCTGTGAAGATGATCTTGGTATTCTCTCCTGCACGGGTGATGATGGTCTTGACCTCCAGCGGCGTGAGGTTCTGCGCTTCATCGATGATGAAGAAGATATTACTGATACTTCGTCCGCGGATGTATGCCAGCGGCTGGATCACCAGTTTCTCAGTTTCGATCATCTGGTTGATGGCCTTGAATTCACTGTCGTGGCTGTCGAACTGACTCTGGATCATCTTGAGGTTGTCCCAAAGTGGTTCCATATAAGGATTCAGTTTCGACTTGATATCGCCCGGCAGGTAACCGATGTCCTTATTGGCCAGCGGCACGATGGGACGAGCCAGGAATACCTGGCGGTAATTGCGTCTTTGTTCCAAAGCACCTGCCAGAGCCAGCAAGGTTTTACCGCTTCCGCTGATACCCTGGAGGGCCACCAGCTTGATATTCGGATTCAGAATGGCGTTCAGTGCAAATACCTGCTCGGCGTTGCGTGGTTTGATGCCATAGGCACTGCTTTTATTGACCCGTTCAAATATCTGTTCGTCTTTATTATAGGATGCCAGCACTGAACTGCTGCCATTTTTCAGCACGAAACACTGATTGGCGAAAGGCTCTTCTTTCAGGATCTGTTTGAAGCCGATATGCCCTTCTGCATAGATCTTGTCGATGGTGCCGCTGCTGATGCCTTCGATGGTCTCGACATTGTCGCGGAGGAATTTCACATCCACGATCTTGTCGTTCTTGTAATCTTCTGAAACAAGACCCAAAGCCTTTGCTTTCAGACGCAGGTTGATGTCTTTTGTAATGAGGATGACCTTCCTGCCCGGGTGTTGCTGTTTCACGACCAGTGCAGTATTCAGGATCTTGTGATCGGCTTTTTCTTCGCCGAAGACGACCTCTGCATTGACGCCGTTGTTCTCTTCGAACATCATGACCTTCATGAGCCCTGTGGACTTACCATTGATGGGCACCCAGTCCTGCAGGGTACCTTCAGTTGATTTCTGATCAAGGAATCGGATGAATTCTCTCGCTTCAAAGTTGATGGTCTCGTTTCCTTTCTTGAAGTTGTCCAGTTCTTCCAGCACCGTGATCGGGATCACCACATCGTGCTCTTCAAATTTCTTGACAGAATTGTGGTCGTGGAGGATGACGGAAGTGTCTAGGACAAAGATCTTCTTCTCTTCAGAACGCTTTTTTACCGGCATGCAGATCGATTATGCCATCAATAATACCAGTCTGAATCTTCAATGCAAACAAAGGAGTGCACCCTCTAATGTGGAAAAGCGCAAAGTTGTAGCTGAAAGCCCGCAAGGGCTGCAGCTGAGCCTGTTCATAGAAAGGACAGAAAAATCCTTCCTGCTGCCTTATGCAGAATTATTAATAACCGGTTAATATCAGACACGAAGTGACTGGCCAAACAATTCCGTCAGTTTCTTCTCCCGGAAATCAAATATCTGCCTGAGCTGTCTTTTTACAAAAAGCATATGTGCCAGTTTACCCAGCCAGCCCAGCGGCAATTTGTAATGCACCACATCTTCCATTTCCACTCCGCCTTCCACCGGCCTGATAAAATGTTTGTGATGCCAGAGTGCATACGGACCAAACCTCTGTTCATCCACGAAATATTCAGGTTCCTGTACATGTGTGATCTCGGTGACCCAGTGCAACGGAATACCCAGTACCGGTCTGACCGTGTATTCGATGATCATGCCTGCATACATCTTCTCTCCTTCCCTGAACCCGCTTCTGATCTGAAAGCCCATGTAGTCAGGAGTGATGGCCTGGAGGTTTGCAGGTGATGACAGGAAATCCCACGCTTCTTTGACACTTATCGGCAGGAACTGTTTTGTATGTATCTGGTATAGCATGTTCAGTTTGTTTTTTGCCGGCGACAACGTTCGCTGCAATATTTCACCTCATCCCAGTTCTTTTCCCACTTCTTTCGCCAGGTGAACGGCCGGTTACATACCGGACAGATCTTTTGTGGCAGGTCTTGTTTTTTCACGTTCATACTTTCAAAGAAGAGATGCCGCCGTCCGGTCGCAACACCTGCCCTGACATGAAAACCGAATCATCACTCAACAGCCAGCTTACCAGTGAAGCTGTGTCCTTTGCATCCCCGATCTGTTTCAAGGGATGTCTGGCTGCTGAAGCTTCTCTTTTACTGTCGGAATCCAGCAACCGTTCCGCCAGTGGTGTATCTGTCAGAGATGGAGCCACTACATTCACCCGGATGGAAGGTGCCCATTCTGCGGCCAGAGATCTGGCAAGACCTTCCACTGCACCTTTCGCCCCGGCAATGGAAGCATGAAACGGCATGCCGGTCTTCACAGCCACCGTACTGAACACAACCACACTGGCCTGACCTGATCTTTTCAAAGCAGGATGGTATTGGTGCAGCACTTTTACCAACCCGAGATAGTTGATGCGGAGGTCTTCTTCAAAGTCTGACGCTGTCAACCCTTTGAATGGTTTCAGCCTGATGGAACCCGGACAATATACCAAACCGTTCAGTGGCTCATCCCAGACGGGCAGGGTATCATTGGCTACCACATCACTTTGAAAAAAAGTAACAGGAAGGTCAGGTTTGTTTCGTCCAATGACCACCACCTGATGTCCGGCGCTCAGCAACTGACGGCAGGTTTCATATCCTATCCCGCTGCTGCCTCCCACTACCAAATATGTGTGCATGGCAGAAGAACATCGAAGAACAGAAAAGGTTTTAGTTAAAGGTCACTGCCTGGCTGAGTGCTGCTTCCAGAAATGCGATATCCTCGCGGGTTTGCCCATCTTGCTGATCCAGCAGTTCGGCAATGATCTCAGCTGCCGGAAGATATTGTTTCAATACCCTTTGCCTGTCAAAGTACAGCATGCCGGTGCGGCGAATAAAAAAGTCGCTGATGTTGCGCACCCATTCAAACTGCACACAGTACATCAGTTCTGCCTGCAATATCCTTTTTTCCTGATCTTTTACTTCCTGGTGTAACGTATAGGCCTGCTCGATAATAAGTTCTGTTTCGGAGCCATAAGTGAAGACCAGTCGCCGGATCTCTTCATGAGAAAATCCAACCTGTGATGCCTCTCCTTTCAGTCTGGTGATCAGTGCCTCCAGCTCCTGTTCAGATACATAACCATCCAGTAGCAAAGATTCGGTCTTGCAGACACTTTTACTTCCGGTCAGTTTAAACATGACCTTGTCAACCACTTCTTTTGCCATGGTGCGATAGCCGGTCAGCTTACCTCCGGCTATGCTGATCAGCCCGGACGAAGTTTCCCAGATCTCATCTCTGCGGGATAATTCTGATGGTGACTTCCCTTCTTCAAACAACAAAGGTCGAACACCTGCCCAGGAGGAAATGATGTCTTTCACTGACAGGTGCTGTTTTGGGAACAGGCGGTTTGCTGCAGCCAGCAAATAGTCTGCATCATCTTTTGTGACCTGTGGGTTTTCTGTCGGGCCGGCATACAACGTATCGGTAGTACCGATATATACCCTATTACCACGAGGAATGATGAAGAACATTCTACCATCTCCCACATCAGCATACACAGGATAGTTTATCTGGAAACGTTCTGCTTTCAGCACCAGATGGACACCCTTGGTAAGCTGTAGTTTTTTGTCGCTGCTCTTGTTTTCTATCCGACGGATCTCATCCACCCATGGTCCGGCGGCTGATACGACTAGTTTTCCCCGAACCGTTATCATCTTTCCTCCTATGAGATCATCGGCCAACACTGCGCTGAGCCGGTTGTTTTCCCGCACAAAATCCTTCACCAGCATATAATTAAGACATACCGCTCCTGCACCGGAAGCAGATTTCAAAACGGCCATGGTCAGTCTGGCATCATCGGTTCGATATTCAGTATAGACCGCACCACCCTGCAGTTCATCTGTCAGCAATCCAGGTTCCATGTTGGCCACTTCTTTCGGGCCATACCATTTGAAACGTTCTTGTTTTTTCACTCCGGCCAGCCGGTCATACACAGAGAGCGCCAGTGTGGTGGACCATCGGCCGAGGCTGCCATTGCGATAAACCGGCAGCAGCATGGGGACCGGACGAACCAGATGTGGTGCCAGCCGGTGGATGACAGCACGCTCTCTTCCTACCTTCCGCACCAGTCCGAGCTCCAGTTGTTTCAAATATCGCAGCCCGCCATGTATCAGCTTGGTGGAGCGGCTTGATGTGCCGCCGGCAAAATCATATTTCTCAAGCAGTGCCACGCTTAGCCCCCGTGATGCGGCGTCGAGTGCTATGCCAGCCCCGGTAATGCCTCCGCCGATGACCACCAGATCAAAGACCTCTGATTCCAGTTTTTCTATACTTTGTTCACGGCTGTTGGCTGACATGGTACAAATCTACCTAGTGGTCACTACACAAACGAAGTAGTTGTACGCATGGTACAATATGCTATCTTTGCCGCCATTATGACGAGTGAACACTACAGAGACCTGCAAGACAAGCTGTTGGTGTTAAGGAGGTATCTTTAACTACGACGACAGAATACACCAGGCACAGGAAGACGAACAGATCACACAGCAACCCGGATTCTGGGATGACCCCAAGAATGCAGAGCAGGTGCTGAAGCGGATCAAGATCAACAACCTGTTCATCAATCAATACAAGAGCGCACAGACAGCTGTCGATGACCTCGGCGTGCTGCAGGAATTCGTGCAAGCCAGCGAAGCCACCGAAGAGGAACTGGAAACAGCCTATAAGGAAGCTGTTGAACTGGTAGAAGAACTGGAATTCAAGTCCACCTTAGATGAGGCCGAAGACCAGATGTCGGCCATCCTGACCATCAACTCCGGTGCCGGTGGAACAGAAAGCTGCGACTGGGCCGGCATGCTTTACCGCATGTATAATATGTGGGCGCAGAAGAGCGGTTTCAAGGTGACCGAGCTGGATTACCAGGACGGCGATGTGGCCGGTATCAAAAGTGCTTCACTGGAGATAGAAGGTGAATTTGCCTATGGATTGCTCAAGAGCGAGAACGGCGTGCACAGATTGGTGCGCATCTCACCATTCGACAGCAACGCCAGAAGACATACTTCTTTTGCATCCGTCTTTGTTTACCCAATGATCGATGATACCATCGAGATCAACATTCACCCGAATGACCTGGAGTGGGATACTTTCCGCTCAGGTGGTGCGGGCGGACAGAACGTGAACAAGGTGGAAACCGCAGTGCGGGTGACCCACCTTCCTACCGGTACGGTGGTAGCCTGTCAGGTTGCCCGGACGCAGGGACAGAACCGTGATATGGCCATGCAGATGCTGCGCTCCAAATTGTATGAGATGGAGTTGCAGAGGCGTCAGGCAGAGAAAGACAAGGTGGAAGGCACCAAGAAAAAGATCGAGTGGGGTTCTCAGATCAGGAACTATGTGCTTCATCCGTACAAGCTGGTAAAAGATGCCCGCACGGGAGAAGAAACGGGCAATACGCAGGCCGTACTGGATGGAGAGATAGACAACTTCATCAAGGCGTATCTGCTTTGGGACGGTAAGGAAAAATGATCAGGCCTTGTCCAGCAAATGGATGAGTTGTTCCAGGTCATCACATTTCCACTGTGCTCCTGAATCAGCGAACTGATCCTGCAGGAAGCGCAGATATTCAGCCATTACTTCCAGGTTACCGGCCGGCAGGAAATAATGTTTCACAGGTTCCAGTCCGGCCTTTTCAATATAATTCCGGATCTCTCTTTCGCTGAAGGTGAGTCCGCGGTTGTACGGATTTATATAAAACAGCACTTCATCTATCAATGTATTCAGGTCTCTGATCTGAAGGATCTCTTCGCGACATCTTACCAGGATGAAATGAGAGCGCAGCAGCACTCCGTAAACGGGCAGTCCCAGCTGCTGGCAAAGCGCCAGGTAGATCAGCCCGATGGAAAAGTGATTACCTCTTCCTGATCCCAGCACGTGGCCGATGAAACTGAATCGGGCTGCATCTTTTTCTTCATCGGTTCCTGTCAGTCCGCCCTGACCGAACAGTACCTGGTTGACCACATCGATCTGTTCAAGCGGCGAAAGATACATATTCAATCCCAGCCAGATATCTTTTCTGAATTGCTGCCATCGCTGCATAAGTGCATCTTCATCGGCAAGCGGATACTGGTATCGGTTCATGATCAGCAGGCCTTTGAGCAGATCATCGGGTTCACTGTGCATCCATTCTGTCAGTTCCTTCTTAACGAGAGAAAACTGGATGCTGTGGATGAGATTCTCAATGCGTTGCTGGGTCAGCTGGTCTGCGATGGAAGTATAGGCATCTTCGAGTACCCCGATAACACCCGGACCCATAGAGAACAGTTTGTCTGAAACATGTTCGAAGACCTCCCTGTCTGTATCATCCAGCAGGGCGATGAGTGCTTTGATCTCCCGTTCAGACGCTTCTGCCATCAACTGCCTTTTCTGGAAAAACGCCGGCCTTTTCCGGTTGGTTCTGAATCGGCGATGATCTCTTTGACCCGGTCCAGCGACAGGTGTTCTGCCGTTTCTCCTTTGGGGATCTTGTAGTTCAGTTTACCCACCTTTATATAAGGGCCATAGCGACCGTTCAGTACCTGGATGCCTTCTTTCTCCCAGTTGTGGATCATGATATTGGCATCTTTCTCATCCTTTGCCCTGATCACCTCCAGAGAGTCTTCCAAACTGATGCTGATAGGATCATGTGTTTTAGGAATGCTGTAAAATTTGCCCTTGTAGCGCAGGTAGGGCCCGAAGCGCCCGATAGCGGCCACGATGTCTTCTCCGTCTCTGGAGCCGACCGTCCGCGGAAGGTCAAATAATTTGAGTGCTTCTTCCAGGGTGATAGACTGCAGGTCCTGGTCTTTCAGCAATCCTGCAAAGCGTGGTTTCTCTTCATCCTCCGCTTCACCGATCATGGCCATGGGACCATATTTGCCCATCAGCACTTTGACCTGCTTGCCGGATTGAGGATCGGTTCCGAGGATACGTTCGCCCTTGACCCTTTGTGCATTGGCCTCTGTATCCTTGACGGTCTTGCTGAAAGGATCATAGAATTCACGGATCATTTCCGGCCAGTCCTGGTGACCCACAGAGATCTCATCGAATTGTTCTTCCACAGAAGCGGTAAATCCGTAATCCAGGATCTCGCCAAAATACTGCACCAGAAATTCGTTGACCAGAATACCCAGGTCTGTTGGAAAAAGTTTAGCTTTTTCAGCCCCTGTATTTTCACTCAGCACTTCGCGTTCCACTTTCCCGTCTGTAAGCTGTAACTGCACATAGGCACGTGGTGTACCTTCCTTGTCACGCTTCTCTACATAGCCTCTTTTCTGGATGGTAGAGATGGTAGGTGCATAGGTGGAAGGTCTGCCAATGCCCAGTTCTTCCAACTTTTTGACAAGTGATGCTTCAGTATATCTGGGCGGATGTTTGGTATATCGCTGCACAGCCTGCATATCTTCCAGGTCCAGTACATCGCCGGCTTTGAGCGGAGGCAGGATGCCGGAGTCTTCCTGTTCACTGTCTTCGTCGCGTGAATCGGTATAGAGTTTCAGGAAACCGTCAAACAAAATGACCTCACCTTTTGCCACCAGAAATTCTTTGGCAGTACTGATGTCAATATTCACTGTGGTTTTCTCCAGCCTTGCTTCGGCCATTTGCGAAGCCATGGTTCTGCGCCAGATCAACTTATAGAGTTTCTTTTCATCAGCAGAGGAGCCTGCTTCCTCTATTTCTATATAAGTAGGGCGGATGGCTTCGTGTGCCTCCTGGGCATTGCCTGATTTCGTCTTGTACCGTCTTGGCTCAGAATACTCTTTACCATACTTTTTGCTGATCTCATCAGCTGCGGCAGAGATGGCCTGTTCAGACAGGTTGACACTGTCAGTTCGCATGTAGGTGATATGCCCCTCCTCATAGAGCTTCTGTGCGATCATCATGGTACGGGCCACAGAAAAGCCCAGTTTGGAGGATGCTTCCTGTTGCAGAGTGGAGGTAGTGAAAGGAGCTGAAGGACTGCGTTTGCCGGGTTTGACCGATACATCATCAACCGTGTACACTGCTCCATTACAGGAATCCAGGAAAGCGGCAGCCTGTTCTTCGGTAGCCAGTTTATCGGGGAGTTCAGCCTTTACCTTATGCTTCTTTTTCCCTTCTTTGGCTATCAGCCTTGCACTTACTTTGAAGGAAGAGGTAGCCTCAAAGCCGTTGATCTCCATTTCTCTTTCCACCAGGATGCGCACAGCCACAGACTGCACCCGGCCGGCGCTGAGTGATCTTGACAGATTCACCTTCTTCCATAATAATGGAGAGAGTTCAAAACCCACAATGCGATCCAACACCCTCCTGGCCTGCTGTGCATTGACCAGGTTCAGGTCTATTTGTCTGGGTTGATCTACCGCATGCTGTATGGCAGTCTTGGTGATCTCATGAAATACAATGCGTTTGGCGGTCTTCGGGTCTATGCCCAGGACTTCGCAGAGATGCCAGGAAATAGCCTCGCCTTCGCGGTCTTCATCCGTTGCGAGCCAGATCTCTTCGGCTGATTTGGCCAGTTTTTTCAGTTCCTTGACCACGTCTTTTTTATCGGCAGGAATGATGTATCTGGGCTTGAAATCCTTTTCGTAGTCAATGGAATCCTTGCCCTTGTCCAGGTCGCGGATGTGGCCGTAGCAAGACTTTACGGTAAAGTCTTTGCCTAAAAATTTCTCAATGGTCTTCGCCTTGGCGGGCGACTCAACGATCATCAGATTCTTCGTCATGTACCGGTCTCCTCTTCCTTTTATATGATGCAAATATAACCGTGTGCAGAAATTACCAAATGTAGCTTCTGACCGGCATCTCCCGCAAAGGTTAAACAATTCATTCAACATTCAGTTATAGTTTTGTGCAAAACAAGCCTTGTTCATGCCTGTACATGAGACCGATATATTGAAAGCCCTGAGCTATGTGGATGATCCTGATCTGCACAAAGACATTGTTACCCTGGGTATGGTCAAAGACCTGAAGGTCAGTGGCAATACTGTTTCTTTTATGGTAGAGCTGACCACTCCTGCCTGCCCGATGAAGGACCAGATAGAGCATGCCTGCCGCACAGCCATCCGCAAACTGGTAAGTGAAGAATTAGAAGTGGATATCACCATGGGGGCCAGAGTGACCTCCACACGTCAGCAGGATCAGGACATCCTTCCTGGAGTGAGGAACATCATTGCTGTATGCTCCGGCAAAGGAGGAGTGGGAAAAAGCACAGTATCTGTCAATCTTGCTTTAGGTCTGGCAAAATCAGGTGCCAAGGTTGGCATCATGGATGCTGACATATACGGTCCTTCTGTTCCCATCATGCTGGATGTCAGGAACGAAAAACCGAAGGTGAAGCAGGAAGACGGAAAGCAGATGATGCAGCCGGTAGAAAAGCATGGTCTGAAGATCCTGTCCATCGGGTTTCTGGTGGATGATACCCAGGCGGTGGTCTGGCGTGGGCCGATGGTGAGTTCAGCACTGAGACAATTTGTAACAGATACCAACTGGGGAGAGCTGGACTATCTGATCATCGACCTGCCTCCCGGAACGGGCGATATTCATCTTACCATGGTGCAGACCATGCCTGTTACCGGTGCCGTTATCGTGACCACTCCACAGGAGGTTGCACTGGCAGATGCAAGAAAGGCAGCGGCCATGTTCCATATGGCAAATATTACGGTACCTATTCTGGGTGTTGTGGAGAACATGGCATGGTTTAGTCCGCCGGAGTTACCTCAAAACAAATATTACCTGTTTGGAAAAGACGGCGGGCAGCAGCTGGCAGATGAACTGAAAGTGCCGGTGCTGGGTCGAATTCCGATAGTGGAATCCATTCGTGAAGGTGGCGATACGGGTAATCCGGTCATGTTAGATCAGACAAATCCAGTTCAGGAGGCCTGGGAAGATCTGGTTTTCAATACAGCCAGGTATATCGCCATCAGAAATGAAGAACTGCAACCCACTAAAAAAGTGGATATCAAATACACCTGATTGCGTTGTACCTTTGTATGACAATGAGTTCAGACACCGCCATATACGAGCAGGTTGAATCATCACTGGATACTATTCGTCCCTATCTGAAGGCCGATGGTGGTGACATCGAGATCGTGGAGATCACAGAAGACCTCGTGGTGAGGGTGCGGTTGCTGGGTGCCTGCGAAAGCTGCCCCATGAGTTTCATGACCATGAAGGCGGGTGTGGAAGAATCCATCCGCAGTGCCATTCCACAGATCAAGGGTATAGAAACCGTTTCTGCTGTTTCATGAAGAGACAGGAGCTGGCAGATACTATAAAAAGCCATCGCAACTTTCTCTGCGTAGGACTGGACACCGACCTGCAGAAGGTCCCTCAAAAGTTTCTGAAAGAGAAGTACCCCCTGTTTGCATTCAACAAGGAGATCATTGATGCCACCCGTGACCATTGTGTGGCTTATAAACCGAATGTGGCATTCTATGAAGCATACGGAAGTAAGGGTTGGGAACAGCTGGAAATGACCGCATCATATCTGCCCGACACCCATTTCCGGATAGCAGATGCCAAGCGGGGAGATATCGGTAACACATCTGCCCGATATGCGGAAGCATTTTTCAAGCAAATGCCTTTCGATGCGGTAACCGTTGCTCCCTATATGGGCGAAGACAGTGTGACCCCATTTCTTTCATTCGATGACAAATGGGTCATAGTACTAGGGCTGACCTCCAATAAGGGTTCTGCAGATTTTCAGCACATGCAGGAGAACGGAGAAACCCTCTTCGAGCGGGTGATGCGACGCACTGCAGCATGGGGAGATACCGGCAACACCATGTTCGTAGTTGGCGCCACCCATCCGGAGGCATTTGCCGGAATCAGGAAGATCATACCTGATCATTTCCTGCTGGTACCCGGAGTGGGTGCACAAGGTGGAGATCTTCGTGCAGTGGCTCAGTCAGGTTTGAATACCGATGGTGGTTTACTGATCAATTCAACACGTGATATCATTTACGCATCTTCCGGCGATGACTTCCAGGAAGCTGCTGCAGCAAAAGCTTCGATCCTGGCTGCTGAGATGAGCAGCCTGCTTGCCGAGCAGAATCTTTGATCTATTCCGTTTTTTTAATATCTTTCCATCGCTCATGCTTACCCTCATGAACGAAGCTTTATTCCAATTCATCTGGAAAATGCGGCTGTTTGATCATGCTGCTTTAAACACCACAGACGGTGAGGCGGTAGATATACTGCACCCCGGCACCCAGAACCATCATGCAGGCCCTGATTTCAGCCATGCACGTATTCGCATAGGCGATACACTTTGGGCGGGAAACGCTGAGTTACATCTGCGCAGCTCGCAATGGAAGGAGCATGGTCACCACCACGATCCTGCCTACAACAATGTTATCCTGCATGTGGTACTGGAGAAAGACAGTGAAATGCCGGCGATACCAACCATTGAGCTGGGCAAGAGGATCAAACCCGAATTACTGGACAAGTACAGACAATGGATGCACTCCGGCCGGTGGATACCCTGTGCGGGCAGTCTTCCGGTGGCAACAGATACAGAATTATTGTCCTGGCTTGGAAGATTGGCAGTGGGCCGTCTTGAAGACAAGGCTATGGTGATAGCACAGAGGCTGGAAATGAATCGCGGCGACTGGGATGAAACGGCCTGGCAGCTTATTGCCCGTGCATTGGGAAATCCTGTCAATGCTGAGCCCATGGAGCAGGTAGCCAGGAGTATTCCTTTAAAATTGCTTCAGAAACACAGCCATGATCCATTGATGGCGGAGGCGTTATTGCTGGGTCAGGCGGGCATGCTGGAGGCGGGTTTTCAGGAGCTGATGCCGCTGGAGCTGCAGAGCCGGTACCGTCATCTGAGAAAGCTGCATGGTCTGGAATCTTTGCCACCGGGCCAATGGAAGTTTGGCAGGCTCAGGCCGGCACATTTCCCAGGGGTCAGATTAAGTCAGCTGGCGGCCATTGTGCAGGAAACACCGCGTTTGTTCGCTGCCATCCAGAAAGCAGATTACAAGACCCTGCAGCAGATGTTCCAGACAGAAGCTTCTGCCTACTGGAAAGAACATGTCCACCTGAAACATGCATCGGTTCCACATTCTGCCAGGTTGGGAAAGGGGACCATTGACAGCATTCTTATCAATGCCGTAGTGCCGCTGCTCCTGCTTTGGGGGCAGCAGCAGGCAGATGATCCCGGTGTAGAGCGGGCGCTGGATCTGCTGGAACAGATTCCGGCCGAAGACAATGAAATCATCCGAAAGTGGAAAAAGCATGGCATACAAGCCAGGCATGCAGGCGATTCACAGGCTCTTCTGCAATTGTTTAAAACATTTTGCAACCAAAAGCGTTGCCTATCCTGTCCTATTGGTTACAGACATCTGCAAAAGGTGACTTATATTTGATAAGAGATGAGGCAGCTGAAATATATGGTAGAGACCGGTGTGTTCGGTGTTTGCGCCTATTGGGGTGACAAACTCGGAATTGCTGCGTCACGTATCAGGCTGTTCTTTGTCTATGCCACATTCATGACGCTCGGCTCTCCGCTGATCATTTATATGAGTATGGCATTTGTGCTGAAGCTTCGTGATTATATGCGTGGGTTCATGAGCCCGTTACGTGATCTCTGACAAAAAAAAAGCAGGCCTTTCGGCCTGCGATCAGGGTGGGTTGACAGTTGCTCTTTAGATCTGATAAATGATATGCGTTACCGTGGCAGGGGAAGCATACATGAACAAACCGTCACCAAACACTTACCACCAAGAGGCCTGATTACTCCTATTGGTTGCATGACATCATGTGTTCAGGCATGATCATCCGTCTTTTTTATCAGGTATTTTCTGCAATCTCTTTTTTCGCATACCTTTGCAGTCCCCTGCCCAGGTGGTGAAATTGGTAGACACGCTACTTTGAGGGGGTAGTGGCCGCAAGGCTGTGCTGGTTCGAGTCCAGTCCTGGGCACAAAATGGTTAGAGTGCGGAGTACAGAGTGCCTGTGGTCCGCATTTTTTGTTTGGCTAAACGGGACTGGACGAGAAGTTTATCCCGCCACTCCTATCTTTCAAAACACGGAAGGCGGGAAGTCCAGTCCTGGGCACAAAATGGTTAGAGTGCGGAGTACAGAGTGCCTGTGGTCCGCATTTTTTGTTTGGCTAAACGGGACTGGACGAGAAGTTTATCCCGCCACTCCCATCTTTCAAAACACGGAAGGCGGGAAGTCCAGTCCTGGGCACAAAATGGTTAGAGTGCGGAGTACAGAGTGCCTGTAGTCCGCATTTTTTATTTCTTAAGAGGGCCATTACCGGCCGGATAAACTCTTGCGAAATCCCGGATGAAACTGGATCAGGGTATCGCGGAGGAATGTCTTGTCGAGGTGGGTATAGATCTCTGTTGTGGTAATACTTTCATGCCCCAGCATTTCCTGGATAGCCCGCAGGTCTGCTCCCCCTTCCAGCAAATGTGTGGCAAAACTGTGGCGCATGGTATGGGGTGAGATGGTTTTACGGATACCTGCCAGTTGCGCTGCTTTTCTAAGCATCATGAATACATAGACACGACTCAGGGCTTTCCCGTTTCTGTTGAGGAAGACATGGTCTTCAAACCCCCTGGCAACAGATTGTTGGTTCCTTACGAATTGCCTGTACAGGTCAATACTTTTAAGGGTTTTATCTCCAACCGGAACCAGTCTTTCTTTGTTACCCTTTCCGATTACCCGGATAAACCCGAGTTCTTTGTGAATATGGGTTATCTGCAAACCAATGCATTCGCTTACCCGTAATCCGCATCCGTATAATGTATCAATGATGGCTTTATCCCGCATCCCTTCCGGCTTACTCAAGTCCAGTGCTCCTATAATATTTTCGATCTCTTCGTAGCTCAGGGTGTCCGGCAGTTTACGCCGGAGTTTAGGCAGCTCCAGCAATTCAGCAGGGTCTGTCGTGATCTGATCATCAGTGAGCAGAAATCGGAAGAAAGACCTGACGCCGCTCACCACCCTGGCCTGACTTCTGTCATTCAGGCCAAGTTCGTGCAGTTCAGCTACAAACGACCGGAGTTGTTCAGAGCTGACGGTATCAGGTGTTGTGTCAGGAAAATGCCTCTTCACAAATGCCTGCAGTTTCTGCACATCACGCCTGTAAGCTTCTACGCTATTGGCAGAAAGCCCTTTTTCCAGACGGATCCAGGTCAAATACTCTGATATAGCGAGTTCCCAGTTCACGCTGCAATTTACCTGACACCAAAGGGTCAATACCCCGGGATGTCAACAGGAAAACGGCAGTTGACCAACTTATTGTTTACCTGGCAAGGTGTACCTTTGATTTATGAAGATCTGCATCGTGAACGGACCGAACCTCAATTTACTGGGTACCCGCGAGCCGGATGTGTACGGACCGACCTCTTTCAGTCACTATCTGGATGACCTGCGGGAGCGATATGCCAACCAGGAGATCAGCTATTTTCAGTCCAATCACGAAGGAGAATTGATAGACCATCTGCATGAGATGGGTTTTTCAGCGCATGGAATCATACTGAATGCAGGTGCCCTTTCTCACTATTCCTATTCGCTTGCAGATGCCATAAGTGCCATCAAAAGCCCTGTGATAGGTGTGCACATCAGCAACATATATGCACGTGAAACTTTCAGGCATACAGATGTGCTGTCATCCAGATGTGCAGGCGTGATCAGTGGTCTGGGTTTACAAGGGTATGAGATGGCTCTGCAATTTTTGCTGCAACGATCAGTATAGGTCTGAGTAGTGGTCCTTTTTTCTGATGAAATGCTGCCAGACTATGCTTCCCTTGTAATAGCCGGATTCTTTCACCCTGGAGAACCCAATTGCATGGTGCTGGATACGTTTCCTGGTCGTGTTTCTTTTGTACACCTGCCTTGGCCAGCTCCAGAAGAAATACCAATCGGCACGAATGATGGCCCATGCTTCTCTCCATTTGCCTTCCATCAGTGATTTGAGTAGGGCGATCACATCCAGCACCAACATACGCAGCGGCAACTTCCACACCAGCTCCAGAAAATCAAGGTTCTTGTAGAGCATGCTGAGTGAATTGCGGAAGTTGAGATAGATCTTTCGTGGATCCTCTTTTTTAAGACTTCCGCCTCCTACGTGAAACACTACTGATGACGGTATCACACCGATCTTGTAGCCGGCCCGTTTCAAACGCCAGCAGAGATCGATCTCTTCCATATGTGCGAAGTAGTCTTCGTCAAAGCCTTTGAGTCTCTTGTACAGAGCCGGCCTGATACAAAGTGCGGCACCACTTGCCCAGAATACTTCCATAGGCTCTTCGTATTGCCCGGTATCAGCTTCCACCTTATCGAAAATCCGTCCCCGGCAAAAAGGATATCCAAGCGAATCTATCATTCCACCGGAAGCACCTGCGTGTTCAAAGTGATCTCTGTGGTGATATGATCTGATCTTCGGCATCAAAGCCCCCCACTCAGAATCGGTATCCATGGCATCTACCAGTGGTTCTATCCAACCAGGAGTTACTTCCACATCCTGATTCAACAAAATGAAATAATCTGCTCTGACCTCTTCCAGTGCTTTGTTATATCCTTTGGCAAAGCCCAGGTTACCACCGGTTTGAATGATCCTGACAGACGGAAATTGTTGACGGAGAAAAGTGATGGTATCATCTGTGCTGCTGTTGTCAGCTACAATGATATCCAGTGAAGGGTAAGTAGAAGCAAGCACAGAAGGCAGGAAGGTCTTGAGAAATTCCCTGCCATTCCATGTCAGGATCACAACCGCCACATGCGGGTGTTCAAGAATATCGGCCGGATCCATCACCAAACGAAGATACTGTGTACTCAGAAATCGTAGGCATCAATGGCCCTGTAAACATTGGTACGATCCTGCACATCCGTATTATCAAAGTCAAAAATTTCTTGCGGAGAAGCTACGTTCTCATATATCCTGATCTTCCACCTTGGGTCATTGAGTTCACCTCTTGCATTGGAATGCAACAGGATATAATCATTGGAGACCATGCTGGGCTCGTAGAAAGCAAAACCAATGTTGGTCTGTTTATCAGGTAATACAGTATAAAACCAGATCTCATAAGGATAGGCACCTGGTTCATTGACTGAATTGACCCTGTCATATGGCCTTCCATACTCCAGGTACACCCTTCCCCTGTCAGTGCGATAGCCTTGTCTGGATGGAGTAGAGAATGCATCATTCGCTTCTTTGACCAGCTGGAGATATCTCTTCCATTCGCCGTATGGGTCGTCCGGATTACGATCCAGCCAGAAGTTGTACAGAAATTTCTTTTTCATTTCATCTTCCACCCTGGGGCTGAGAGAAGCGATCAGTTTGGCTTCATCTGCTGTACTTCTGGGTATGATGACATCCAGGAAATAGCTGAGCTGTTCACTGCTGTAATCGTCCACGAAAGTGCCATCCGTACTGATCAGTTCCAGATTGTCATAGGCAGAAACCGCTCCTTTCTTGGCCCGTTGGAAAAAGATCTTCTTCTTGCCTATCACTTCGTTCTGCCGGTCATGTACTTCTACTACCAGGTTGTAGTTTCCGGAAGGCAGATCTGTGATATCAATGTCTCGTAAGTAAGAAACAACAGGACCTGCCTGCACTTTGGCATGCTGAAAGAACTGCTGAGAACTAATATTACCACTTGCTGATTCTATGTGAAATGTTAGCAGGAACTGAGGGTCATTCAACAGTGTTTCTGTACCGTACACTTCTCCGTAAAACCTCAGGTGGCTGCGGCTGTCAGGATAAAAATTCAAAGTGTATGGTTTCATTTCAAAACCGTTCTTCAAAAAAGCGCTTTCGCCTGCACTCCTGTAAAAAGTATCCAGCAACTGTACATCTGAAAATCTCAGACCCGCTGTATCAAGCGGAAGCAAAGCTTCTGTATAGGTAAAGGTGTTCAGGCTGTCCAGAATATCAGTTACTGTCACCTCCATACTCAGAGATGCATTTGGAATGACCATCCGCTGCTGATCTATCAGAGAGAAATCTATGCTGTTGGTATCAACCACCTGGGGTGTATTGAGTCTGAACTTGTCAAAGTTCACCACTTCGGTACCTTGCAGCAGAACCAGCTGTACATCCACACCACCCTGGTACAGATATTTCTTGTTGCGTTCGTAGTGAATGGCGTTTCCGGAAATGGTTGTATAGACCTCCAGATATTGTCCGGATTCGGGGTGATCAAAAACGGCGGTCCGGATGCTGACCATATTTTCAAGTGACTGGGCAGAAACCTGGATGGAAAATCCTGCCAACACACAGAAGATCAAGTTTTTCATCTGATGATGTTTCTGTCTAAAATTACGAATTTCGTTGTGAAGCAGTTACGTTCACAGGCATGAGGGATACAAATTCTGACAACATACTGACCGACCTGTATTATTGCCCTCCGGTATCCTGGTTCATGCTGATCAGGCAGGCAAAAGCCCTGCAGTTCGATGTGTACAGACACTACCAGAAGGGCGGTTGGCTGAACCGGTGCTATATACTCGGACCGAATGGAATGCAGTTGCTGTCAGTACCCCTGGAAAAGGGCAAGAACGAACGAAGAGCCTTTCGTGATGTGCGCATTTCGTACGAACACCCCTGGCAGCACATTCACAAACGAACACTGGAATCATGTTATCGCCGGTCAGCGTATTTTGAATACTTCGAAGACGACCTTCAACCAATATTTGAAAGCAAACCGACCTATCTGCTGGATTGGAATATGCGATGGCTGGAATTCTGCCTGAGGGCTTTGAAGTTTCATCCGGAGATCACCTATACTGAGAAGTACGTACCACCCGGAACCAGCCAGATCACAGATCTGAGAACTACAAGAACTGATGACCCAAGACATGAGGAGATCGCCTCAAAGTTTCCGGATTATCACCAGGTGTTCAGTGATCGTTTCCCATTCCAGCGCAATTTGAGTATCATTGATTACCTCTTCAATCAAGGCAACAAACCACTATGAAAAAATTAGCCTCACTTTTTCTTTTTTGCACTCCCTGGCTGGTACAGGCACAGATTCCTGCTTTCCTGACTGATAGCATCGATCAGTTCATGAACCGGGAAATGGCCCGCTGGCAGATACCGGGAGCAGCCATTGCCATTGTCAAAGACGGGCAGATACTGATAAGCAAAGGATATGGTATGACCGATCTGGAAAATGGTCATCCCGTCAATGATGAAACACTTTTCATGATAGCCAGCAATTCCAAAGCTTTCACAGGAACCTCACTGGCTCTGTTGCAGGATGAAGGCAAACTCCATTTAGACGATCATGTGACAGACTACCTGCCCTGGCTTGATCTGTATGACGATTGTGCGACAGATATGGTAACCATCAAAGACATGGTAACCCACCGAATTGGACTGCAAACCTTTCAGGGTGATTTTCTCCATTGGGGAAGCAACCTCAGCAGGCGTGAGTTGCTGGAAAAAATGGATGTACACCAACCGCAATATGATTTCAGAAGTGGTTATGGCTATTGTAATATGGGATTTGTTGCAGCCGGAGAGATCATTGGCGAAGTAAGCGGTATGAGCTGGGATGATTTTGTCAGCACCCGCATCTTCAGTCCCTTGCATATGATGCGCAGCAGCACTACCTATGAGGCGATCATTGCAGACAAGAATGCCTGTTCAGCCTATACCCTGAACCAGGGAAACCTGGAAAAGATACCTTATGAAAACATCAACAACCTGGGCCCTGCAGCCAGCATCAACAGCTGTGTGAAAGACCTGTCCAACTGGCTTATCATGAACAGCCAGGAAGGTTCCTTTGAGGGTAAGCAGCTGTTTCCGGCTTCAGTCATAGAGGCCGCCACCACGCCCTATAATATTGTAAGCGAGAACCGCGGTGGTCTTTATGCTGCCCAGCATTTTGAACTGTATGGACTGGGCTGGTTCATGGCCGACTATAATGGCAAGAAAATGGTATGGCATGATGGCGGAGCAAACGGTTTTGTTACCACCACCTGTTTCCTGCCTGAACTGGATCTTGGTATTGTGGTACTGACCAATACGGATGAGAACTGGTTCTACGAAGCCATGAAGATGCAGATAATAGAAGCCTTTCTGGATATGCCTTATCGCAATATCAGCGAGATGTATAATACCTTTTATGTCAGGAGCAGAAAAAGACAGGCAGAAGAGACCCAGGCCTTGCTGAATAAAGCCCACGGAAACGGAGCTGTAGCAAAACATGCCCTTAACGAGTATGTCGGGAACTACATCAGTGACGTGTATGGCATGGCCAGTATCAAACTGGAAGACGGTATGCTGCATATCTACTTCGAACACCATCCGGATCTGTCGGGTACGCTTGAACCCTTAGGAGGAAATGATTTTGTATGTACCTACAATCAAAGCATATATGGTATCAAGCAGGTCAGTTTTGATGAAGATGAAGCAGGCATTTCAGCCTACCACATGACGGTTGCAGATTTCATTGACATGATGGAATACACCTTTCACCGGGTCAGAAGATAGATATGGTACTGACCCGACTCAGGCCTATGCTGTATACCCGCGATCTGGATGAGAGCATCCGGTTCTACACGGAAGTGCTGGGATTCACCTGCGGGGCCAGAAATAATGACTGGGGATGGGCAGCATTGCACCTGGATGACGTGGAGATCATGCTGGCCATTCCGAACGCACACACACCATTCGACGCACCGAAATTCACCGGATCCATCTACATCAACACGGATGATGCTACCCAATTCTGGGAGCAAGTAAAAGACAAGGCCCGGATATGTTATGCGCCGGAAGATTTCGAATGGGGCATGCGGGAGTTCGGCATTTTTGATAACAACGGATACCTGCTCCAATTCGGGCAGGACCTGATTATGGAAAGTCCATGAAAAAACCTGCAACAGTTGATGCTTACCTGAAGGAATTTCCGGATCCGGTAAAGAGCCGCATGGAACAGATCAGAGCGGCCATAAAAAAAGCTGCTCCTGATGCCGAAGAAATGATCAGCTATGGCATGCCGGCTTACAAAACCTTTGCAAGGCCGCTGGTATATTATGCTGGTTATGAGCATCATATAGGACTTTATGCAACCCCTACCGGACAGTTGGCATTTGCCAAAGAACTGGCAGGATACAAGCAGGGAAAGGGATCCGTTCAGTTTCCGAATGATGCCCCGTTTCCATTACCACTTATTAAAAAGATCATAGCTTTCAGGGTAGCTGAGAACCGGGATAAGTACGCTCCAAAAGCAACAAAAAAAATTACAAAGTGATGCGCATTCAAACCCCGGCCGGAATAGCCATCGCCACTTTGATCCCATCCATCGCTGCACTGACTATTCCTCCTGCGTAGCCTCCTCCCTCCCCGCAGGGAAACAGACCCGACACACCCGGGTGTTGCAGGGTATCGGGATCTCTGGGTATGCGCACCGGTGAAGAGGTTCTGGACTCCACCCCCACCAGGATGGCTTCATTCGTATAATAGGCAGGCTTATGTTTGCTGATCTGCAGGAATGCACCGCGTAATCCGTTGGCGATAAAATCGGGCAACACTTCACTCATCCTGGCAGATACAACTCCGGGCTGGTAGCTGCAGGCAGGAAGCTCTGTTGTTGCTTTCTTCTGTACAAAATCCACCATGCGCTGTGCCGGAGCTGCCTGTGTGTATCCTCCGTATTGCCAGGCATTGTATTCTGTGGCCATCTGAAATGCCAGTCCTTTCAATGGACCATGGTGTGCGTACGCCTCTGCATCTTTTTCTTCAACAGATACCACAAATCCACTATTGGCAAACGGGTTATTCCGCTTAGACGGTGACCAGCCGTTGGTTACCACTTCTTCAGATGCAGTAGCGCATGGAGCAATGATGCCTCCCGGACACATACAGAAACTGTACACGCCACGTTTATTTACCTGTTCCACCATGCTGTAGGATGCAGGCGGCAGATATGCTGAACGCACATCGCAATGGTATTGCATCTGATCGATCAATACCTGCGGGTGCTCTATGCGAACACCCATGGCAAATGGTTTGAATTCAACAGGTATGCCAGAGCTGTGCAACATGAAGAAAATATCACGTGCAGAATGTCCTGTTGCCAGTATGACCTGTGCAACAGGAATATTCTCCTGTCCGTTGCATTCCAGTTGGCTCACCTTTCCATTCTTTGTCTGAATGGCAGTGACCCTTTTGCCAAAATGCACCTCCCCGCCATGGTCCAGGATGAACTGTCGTATTGCTGTTATGATACCCGGCAATTTATTGGTACCGATGTGAGGATGCGCTTCTACCAGTATCTCATGTGAAGCTCCAAATGCTACCAGCCACTCCAGTACCTTGCGGATGTCGCCACGCTTGCCTGAACGGGTGTAAAGTTTTCCGTCAGAGTAGGTACCTGCACCACCTTCGCCAAAACAATAATTAGAATCAGGATCAACTATGTGCCTGCGATTGATCGCCGCCAGATCATGCCTTCTGCTGCGCACATCTTTCCCTCTTTCGAGAATGACAGGTTTCAGTCCTCTTTGCAAACAGGTCAGTGCTGCAAAAAGACCTGCAGGACCGCAACCAATGATGTGCACCTCCGGTGCATCAGTCACCGATGAAAGATCAGGTAATGCAAAGGCGTTATCCGGCATCTCTTCTTCTTCATAAACACGGACCACCAGTTGCAGCATTACCTGTTTCTGGCGTGCGTCTATACTGCGCCTGACCAACTCCACTTTGGCAGATGCTCCTGCTCCGGCTTTGCTGATGGCTTCCTTTCTCAGCAGATCCGGATCCTGTGCCTGTTCGGGTGTTAGCCGAAGCTGTACTTCTCTGATCATTGCTGCCTGATCGTTTTGATTAATTCAGTAAGAGCCGTCAACTCTTCTTTAGTATTGTATGCATGCAGACAGATGCGAATCCGTTCACTGCCGGCCGGTACGGTAGGAGATAATACGGGAAGGACGAGAAAACCTGCATGTTGAATCTGCTCTGCAGCAGACCTGACTGCTTCATTGCCGGGAATCATCACCTGCCTGATGGCGGTGCCTTCCCCCTTGATGACATCCTGCAGTTCATCTGCAAAATGTATCAGTTCCTGTAACTTCTGCCATTCATCACATGGACCATCCAACAAAGAATAGGCAGCAGCAGCAGCCACTGCCAGCATCGGTGAAGGTGCAGTAGTGTAGATGAACGGACGACAGAAGTTTACCAGTGCAGATCTCAGTTCCCTGCTTCCCATGACCACAGCACCCTGCACTCCAATTGCTTTTCCGAATGTATGTACCCTGGCGAATATCTGATCCTGAACCTGACATGATTGGGCAAGTCCTTCGCCTTTCTTTCCGATCACCCCTGTTGCATGTGCTTCATCCAGGATGATCATGGCACCATTTGACCGGGAGATGGTTACCAGATCCAGCAGCGGACAAATATCGCCGTCCATAGAAAACACTGATTCTGTAATGACCCATTTGTTGCCGGCTACATGCTGTAGCTTATCCTGCAGATCATGCAGATCATTGTGTGCAAATGATATCGCTTTCGCACCTGATGCCCGGATGCCTTCCCGAAGACTTGCATGACATAATTCATCATGTATAATGGTGTCATGTCGGTGACAAACAGTTGCGATCAGTCCGCTGTTGGCTTCATAGCCGGAACCAAAAAAAAGCGCTGCTTCGGCATGGTGAAATTTTGCTATGTACTCTTCTGCTTCCACCAGCTTCGGGTGGTTACCTGTAAGAAGGCGAGAACCGCCGCTTCCCGTTTCACCGCCTGACAACAAATAATTGTTCACTGCATTTGCAATGCGGATATTGCCGGAGAAGCCCAGATAATCGTTGGAACTGAAATCAATAAGTGCCGGGAATTGCCTGAGTGCTCTCAGTGCATGGGCAGTTTTTCTGTCTGCCAGCTTTTGCCGCAGTCGTTCCGGCAATTCCTGCATGATCAGTTGGATTCTGCCAGTGATGGATGCTGCTTATAGGAAGGCCTGGGGGTTAATCCCAGCAATTCGAACATGGCTTTGTCTTCATGAAACTCCGGGTTAGGTGTGGTCAGGAGCTTCTCGCCGGCGAAAATACTGTTGGCGCCTGCCATGAAGCACAAAGCCTGTTCTTCCACCGACATTTCATCCCTTCCTGCGCTGAGCCTGATCATACTTCCCGGCATGATGATGCGGGCGGTAGCGATCATCCGTATCATTTCCCATACGCTTACCCTTTTCATCTCTTCCAGGGGTGTTCCTTTCACAGGTACCAGCGCATTGACAGGAACACTTTCCGGGTGCTGTGGCAGGGTGGCCAGTGTATGCAGTAAGCCTACCCGGTCTTCCTCACTTTCGCCCAGTCCGATGATGCCGCCGGAACATACAGAAACCCCGGCGTTTCGAACATGGGTCAGTGTATCCAACCTGTCCTTGTATTCCCTGGTAGTGATAATGTCGTGGTAATGCTCTTCAGAAGTATCCAGATTATGGTTATAGGCATAGAGCCCTGCTTCCTTGAGTTTTCTTGCCTGGTCTTCTGTGAGCATGCCCAGTGTGCAACACACTTCCAGCCCAAGCCCGGAAACTCCTTTCACCATTTCAAGCACATTATCAAAATCACGGTTGTCTCTGATATTTCTCCACGCAGCGCCCATGCAAAATCGTGTGCTGCCGTTCTCTTTCGCTATCAGGGCCTTGGTAATGACCTCATCATATTCCAGCAACTTGTGAACCTGCACCTCCGTTTGATAGCGGGCTGCCTGCGGGCAATAAGCGCAGTCTTCCGGGCAACCTCCGGTCTTTACACTGAGGAGGGTGCAAACCTGTACCTCGCCGGTAGCCTGCATCTCATGGTGCACTACCGAAGCTTTGTACATCAACTCCATGATAGGCCCGTTGTAGATCTCAGCGATCTCATCCCGGGTCCAGTCATTCCTGATCTCTGCCATGTGGAAGGTTTGTGGCAAAGGTAACCGAAAGGTAATTTTGCACAAATCGTTGTCATGGCCATTATGCATCACATAGATCGTAAACAACTGTGGTTCTTACTGATAGTGGGTGCTCTCTTTTTTGCCGGCACCTGGATGCGCAGAGACAAACAGGATCAAACACCAACCACTGAAATGCTGGATGCACAGTTGCTGAAGGATCTGCAGGGACGTACTTTGCAGGCCGATGAGCATACCTTGTGCATCATGGAATGTGCAGGCATAACGACCACAGATCTGAAGGATCTGCTGGTCTCTGAAAATCTGGATCAGGATCAATGTGATTTTGGCAACTGCCATTATACCAGTTATGCTCTTAAAGGACATCTAAAGAATGGGAAGCAGGTGTCCTTTACAGTAGAAACAGGAGATGGTGGCGATATTCTCAAAGACCTGCAGTTGCCGGACGATTGCCCCTGCTGATCAGTGCACAAACAAATAGCTCCATACCAGTAGAAACTGAAGCAGCATCAGGCTGTCAATTCCAAAGAACAGAACCTGTTCGTGTTTGATCTGTCCCGACATATATATAAGAAGCCCGCTCAGCATGATGGTAACCCCCGCCGGAACGGCAGTATCAGGAAGGAAATAACCATGAATGGCTCCGGATGCAACCAGACAAACAAAAGACAAGGTGTAGGTCAGCTCTGCGCCCAGATAGTAGGGAATAGTGCGCACTGCATGCATGGCATCTGATTTCATATCGCTGATATCAAATGGCAGTGCATTGGCAAAAATGAACAGGAACTGTGCAAAGAATAAAGCAATTGTATCCGGGCTGAATGCGCCCTCTCCAGCTGCAGCAGGAAGGATGCTTCCCACAAAAGCCCAGACAAAACCTATCAGAAAGACTTTGATGATACCGATATCCCGGAGTTTTCTTCTTCGGGCAGTGACCGGCAGGCCATAGATGAGAGAGATAAAACCCGGAAGCAATAAAACCATGCGCACCCTGAAAGGCAGGAAAAAATATATAACAGCTACGGCCAGCAATCCGGAAAAAGTAAGCAGACGAAAAAACCTGATATGATCCAGAAAAAACTGCCAGCGATGGGTACGTTCATAATGCGTAATTCGTTTTACCGCAGCCACCCTGATCAACAGGTACACAGACCAGCAGGAAAGGAAGCAGAATAAATTAAGCAGATCCCAATGTGGCTGGTCACCCAGAAACAAATAGCCTGCCTGACAAAATGCTGCTGCGCCCACAGCTATCCAGAAATTGGAGAAAGTGAGTATGCGAATCAGGCGCATCGGATAAAGGTAAGGAATAGCCTGCAGGAAGGAGGTTCCGGATAATGAACCGAACTACCAGCTGCATCGTTTCGTTTTGTATGTTTATTGCCAACACACCATCTTCTGATCCATGTGTCTGATCAATATTGCCTGGCAAACTCATGATATTTACCCATTGGTCGTGCTTGCCAATCGCGATGAGTTTTATGCCCGGCCAACCCAACCCCTGCACAAATGGAACAGCGGTATTCTGGCAGGAAAAGACCTGCAGGATGGTGGCACCTGGATGGGTGTTGCACCTGACGGGCGCTTTGCTGCGCTGACCAACTACAGAGACCCGGCCATGATGCGCACAGACAGGCCGTCAAGAGGACAGATAGTCCGGCAATTCCTGGAAGAAATGTCTGTGTCAGAGCTCCACCTGTGGCTGGAAAAATATGGTGCAGACTATAATGGATTCAACCTGCTGTATGGCGACCTGGACACATTATATTATTACTCTTCTGTCAGGAATGAAAGGAGTAACCTCAGCAGCGGGATCTATGGACTGAGCAATGCCAGTCTGGATTCACCATGGCCTAAGGTGAAGAAGACCACCCTTGCTTTTCATACCATGCTGCAGGGACCACCTGATACCAACCTGATGTTCAACCTGTTCTCAGATACCACGCTGGCAGAAGAAGATGCGCTGCCCGACACAGGAATTGACCATGAACTGGAACACCAACTTTCGGCAGTTTGTATCAGACTTCCACACTATGGCACCAGAAGCACTGCCATTCTGCTGGCCGGAAATAATACAGGCAACAGGTATCTGGAACGCTCCATGATCCCTGAACAACACACAGACCTGACCTTCCATTTAAGTTGAATTAGGTACATTTGATTTCCTTCATGCCATGATCCGTCTCCTCACCATTGCTGCATCAATCTGGCCAATGAGAGATCCCTGGTATATGGATCTGTTGTTCGTAGCCTTAGCTGTAGCAGTGGTTCTGCTGCTCATCAGGAGGCGCATCAGAGCATCAGCAGATACCCAGAAGTGGCTGCGTGAAAAGGTCAAAGAAAAGACCCATGAACTGGAGCTGGAAATGGAGCGTGCAGAGCAGTCAGAAAAAGCAAAAGAGCAGTTTCTGGCCAATATGAGCCATGAGATCAGAACCCCTCTGAATGCCATCCTTGGCACTACCCGTTTGCTGCTGGACAAAGCACCCAGAGAAGATCAGCTCAGATACCTGAACGCCATCAAAGAATCTTCAGACAACCTGCTGGTCATCATCAACGATATCCTGGACCTCTCCAAGATCGAAGCCGGTAAGATCATGTTTGAGCACATCAGTTTCAGTATTCGTGAAAAAGCCCATGCGGTACTGAATGCACTGAAGCTGACCTCTCCGGAAAAAGGACTTGAGTTTCGGCTGGAAGTGGATGAAGATGTGCCTGACCAGCTCATCGGCGATCCCTACCGCCTGAACCAGGTACTGATGAACCTGGCGGGGAACGCTGTCAAGTTCACTGAAAAAGGTGAAGTAGCCATACGCATTCACAAGCTTGATCAGACCGCCGAAGAATCTGTTCTCCGGGTAGAAGTAGCAGACACCGGAATCGGAATAAGTCCAGACAAGCTCCAGCACATCTTTGACATGTTCACCCAGGAGACCACCAGTACCACCAGAAAATTTGGTGGCACCGGTCTGGGATTGTCCATCTGCAAACGCCTGATAGAAATGCAAGGCGGCAATATCGAGGTAAACAGTACTCCGGGTAAAGGTTCGGTCTTTTCCTTTACCATCGCTTATGGCCTTGGCAAGATCCAGTCAGAACCTCAGCAATCAACAGAAAAAGAAGATATACAACAAGTCAGGTTGCACAACCTTCACATTCTCCTGGCCGAAGACAATGAGTTCAATAAAATGGTAGCGGTAGATACCCTGGAAGAACTCATTCCGGATGTGACCATAGATGTGGCTGGCACCGGAAAAGAAGCAGTTGAAATGGCAGTTAAAAACACCTATGATGTGATCCTGATGGATATTCAGATGCCGGAGATGGACGGCTATGAAGCCACCCGTCTCATCAGAAGTTATGATGACGAAAGGATCAATGCCGTGCCGATCATAGCCATGACAGCCAGCGTCATTCAGGCCGAGGTGGACAAATGCTTCGAAAGCGGTATGAACGCCTTTGTGGGAAAACCTTTCAATCCCGACGAATTACTTGAAAAAATAGCACAAAACAGTAAGCGATGAATGCACATGAGCAGATCGTGAATATCAGTTTTCTGGAACAGTTCACCAATGGCGACAGGACCAAAATGGTCAAATACATCAATATGTTCCTGCAGTCTGCACCCGGTTCCATTCACACCATGAAAGAACAACTGGCAGCGGGCCATTTTCTCGATCTCAGAACCACTGCCCACAGCCTGAAACCGCAGCTGACCTACATGGGTATCAACGGGCTGAAGGAAACCATACTGCGCATTGAAGAATATGCAGGTCAGTCCATAAAACCGGAAGAGATCGCCCGTTTGATCGGCGAGGTAGAAAATACCTGTCTTGCCGCTTTTGACGAGTTAAAAAGTCTCGTGGAGAAAATGTCCTAATTTTACCTGCCAAACCAGACAACCTATGCACAAAGAGATCGTATTCATTGTCGACGATGAACCCATGCACGCCCAGATGATGGAAGACCACCTGCGCAGCAAATACCCGCATTTCGAGATCCATTCCTATAAAACCGGAGAAGAGTGTGTGGACAATATGGACAAGAATCCCGGCATTGTGATACTGGACTACCACCTGGATTCCATTGACAAGACCGCCCGTAACGGTATTGAGATCCTGAATTACATCACCAAGCAGTATCCTGATACCTACACCATCATGATATCCGGTCAGGATAATATTGACGTAGCTGTTGAATGCATGCGTTCAGGAGCCTATGACTATGTGGTGAAGAACGAGACCAGTTTTGTGCGTACTGAGGCTGCTATTGAACGCCTGTTTCAGCATCGGGTGGTACTGCACAGCAATAAACAGTATAAGCTGGTGAACCGGGTGCTTACCATCGGTATGATCGCCATTGTACTGTTCTCCTTATTCATGTACTTTACCGGAAGGATCCACTAGATCTCTTCAAAAATTCCGGTAATGCGGTTCTTCCGCACCTTATCCCAGGAAAAATACCGGCCATTCATGGCCACATAAACCCCTGGAGGAAGGGTTTGTACGAATGACAGGGAACATCCCATATTGAACAGCCCGTCAGAACTGCCAAACTTATAAGGTATCATAGCTCCTGTCAGGATGATGGTCTTATCCATTCCAGCTTCTGCCAATACCTTAGCCGTATCTACCATGGTATCGGTTCCATGTGTGATAATGATGCGGTGGTGCCTGCAGGTTCTACAGGCATCTACTATCCTGCTTCGGTGATGCGGGGTCATTTGCAGACTGTCTATCATCATCAGGGTGTCGATCTCTACCGGAACGGTGCATCGACCCAGTTTGAGGATCTCCTGCAGATGGGTCTCTTTAAAATACAGCTGACCGTTGATCTCATCATACTCCTTGTCAAAGGTGCCACCGGTCACGAAAATGGAAATGCTTTTATCCACCCGCTTACTTTTCACGTAAAATTGATAAAACCTGACGAATCAATACTACCAGTCCGACCGAAAGGAAAAAACTCATGATCAGTGCACCATACACCGGCAGTACTTCCCTGGCATCTTCCGGCAATCCACCCAGAAATAGGTACAAAAGTCCTGATAAAATGACCACATGAATCAGATAGGCCAGAACAGAGCGTTTTACGAAACGTTCAAATTCATGAACACCCAGTGAGAAAATGGCATTTGCCAGAAGATAGAGCAGCAGATCGGTGCCACCGGCTGCCATCAGCATCTCATTTCTGTCTGCTGCCAGTGAAGCCAGCAGCAGCAGAAACAGAGCCAGTAAACTGAATGCAGCCGATACCCGGAAAGGGAATCTGTCATCCTTGAGTCCACGCTGAATAAAATCTTCCTTTAGCATGTGTGCAGATACAACATCATACCCCTGTTTGGGTTCAGCCAAATGTACTCCATTTCAGGGAGCATGACAGCATCCTTATCTTTGTCATATGGCGGTAAGTGCAAGCAAGCAACAAAAGATAGATGCCTTTGATATCAATGGCATCGGGCAGGCTAACGGACATTTGTTCGGTCTGCCATTTGGATTTGAAGACGCTGAGGTGGTCATACTTCCTGTGCCCTGGGAAGTGACTGTTTCCTACAGACCCGGAACTGCCGGTGCACCAGAGGCCATTCTCGAAGCTTCTTATCAGGTGGACCTGTATGATGCTGACCTGCCTGATGCCTGGAAAAGAGGGGTCTATATGCTGTCCGTATCGCCAGAGTGGGGAAAGACCTCCAGGCAACTTCGTGTGAAGGCAGCAGAACATATCAGACTGATGGAGTCTGGTCATGCTGACGGTTCAGGTCAAACCGTTGAAGAGGTCAACGATGCCAGCAACCGGCTGCGCAAGTGGGTCTTTGAACAATGCAGTGAAGTACTGGAGCAGGGTAAGCTGCCTGCTTTGCTGGGTGGTGATCACAGCACTCCACTTGGACTGATGCAAGCCCTGTCTTTAAAATATCCGTCATTCGGCATCTTACAGATTGACGCACATGCTGACCTTCGCAAGGCATATGAAGGCTTCACCTATTCACATGCAAGTATCATGTACAATGCGCTGCAGATCGAACAGGTAAAAGGTCTGGTTCAGGTAGGGCTCCGCGATGTTTGTCAGGAAGAAATGGACCTGATCAGATCAGATGATCGTATCCATGCATTCTTCCACCAGGACATTCGCCGATCACTCTATGAAGGACATTCCTGGAAACAGGTCTGCGCAACCGTTATCGATCGACTGCCGGAGTATGTCTATATCAGCTTCGATATTGATGGCCTGGATCCTAAACTGTGTCCGAATACCGGTACTCCGGTGGCCGGCGGTTTCGAATATGCAGAGGTGGTCTTTCTGATCCAGGAACTGGTACATGCAGGCAAAAAGGTCATTGGTTTTGATCTGGTTGAAGTGGGTCCTTCAGACGATGAATGGGATGCCAATGTAGGCGCCAGATTACTTTATAAATTATCAAATCTGATGCTGAAAAGCCAGGGGAAATGAGGTACTTACTTCCAGTCCTGCTGCTGCTTACGGCCTGCACCCATCAAAGGCCTGACAGCCTGGATGAGATCAGCCTGTCCACAACGGAAGGAAAAACTTGGAACGGTACAGATCTCTCTTCGCATGCAGCCACTGTGTTCATTTTTTTTGCACCGCAATGCCCGCTCAGTGAAAATTACTGCCTGCAAACCAATGTACTGCAGGCACAGTACCATTCTGAAGGGGTGCAGTTCTTCGCTGTGATACCAGGTGCTCTGTTCAGCAGCGAAGAGATCAATGATTTTCTGCAACGTTATCAACTGGATGTACCTGTTCTGCTGGATCCCGATAAATACCTGTGTGACGTGCTGGGCGCAACCATCACACCTGAAGCCTTTCTGACCGACCCTGCCGGACAAACATTATACTCCGGAGCCATTGACAACTGGGCGGTTGATCTGGGAAAGAAACGGGAAGTGGTGACCGAATTTTATCTTCGTGATGCCATAGATGCCATCTTGCAGAAGCAACCGGTTCCCATTTCCAAAACCACTGCAGTTGGCTGCTATATAGAATGAAAAGATACCTGGTCATAGCTGTTATTCCGGTCATTCTTTTGATAGCCTGCGGAAAGGAAAAGAAAGAAGTGACCTTTGCCGATGTGGCCCCGGTCATCAGAGAAAACTGCATGCCTTGCCACCGACCCGGATCTGCAGGACCTTTCAGCCTCATCTCCTATGATGATATGGTCAGGAAAGCCAAGACCATCGTTCGGGTAACACAATCAGGTTTCATGCCTCCGTGGCCGGCCGATCCTGAGTACACCCACTTTGCAGGAGAACGCCGGCTCACCGAAGATCAGAAAGAACTGATCAGAAAATGGGTGGAAGCCGGTACACCACTGGGCGATACGACCCTCCTCAGCCCTCCCCCCCACTACCCGGATGGATCTATGTTAGGTGAACCAGACCTGGTGGTGCCGTTCACAGACACCATCATCCTTCCGGGCGATAATGATGATCATTTTTTTCTGGTAAAGGTGCCTTTCACAACAGATCAGCAACGATTCATACGAACCATAGAATACATACCGGGGAACAAGAAACTGGCCCATCACATGAATGCCAATCTTATCCGCTATGCAGATGGAGCCAAAACAAATGTATTTGATGGCGAAAAAGTGATCGCAACTGATCTGACACTGACAGCTGAATCTGTTAACGATCGCATGAAAAACAAAAATGACGACGGCTCCTATCCGGTGCTTGTACCGTTGGTTTGCAATTATTTGCCCGGCGTTTCACCAGCCATCTACCCAACAGGAATAGGCGGATATCAGATCAATACCACCAGCGCCTTCTTTATCAATGACCTGCATTTTGGCCCGTCGCCGGTAGATACCTTCGAAGCAGGAGGCTACTTCAATATCTTTTTCATGGACACCCCTCCTGAACGCCCCACCTATGAACTGCTCATGGGTTCTTTGGGAGAAACACCGGTAGAACCGCGGCTGGTCATTCCGGCTAATGAGATCGCCACTTTCACCACCAGGTATAAGGTTCAGGATGATATGTCACTGCTAACGGTCAATCCGCATATGCACCTGCTGGGCAAAACTTTCCTTGCCTATGCGTTGACACCACAACAGGATACCATCAGGCTGATCAGGATCCCGGAATGGGATTTCCGCTGGCAGTATTTTTATACTTTTCAGAATCCGGTGCATATACCAGCAGGTTCTGAGATCATTGTGGAAGCTGGGTTTGACAACACATCAGACAACCCAAACAACCCTTATGACCCTCCACGTGTCATAGTAGAAAGAGCGCATCCCTGGGAAAGTATGCGCACTACCAATGAAATGTTGCAATTCATCATCACTTATATGCCTTATCGCCCCGGCGATGAAGCAATAGATCTGGATCATACCAGCCTCAACAGATGAGTAAGAGATGGTCTTATATCACCCGCCCCATCCTCCTGCTGAGCGGTGTCAGTCTGTTTACAGATATGGCCAGTGAGATGCTGTATCCTATTATGCCGGTGTATCTGGAAAGCATAGGATTCTCGGTCCTGCTCATTGGAATTCTGGAAGGACTTGCAGAGACCACAGCCGGATTGAGTAAAGGGTACTTTGGGCAACTCTCTGACCTGAGGGGCAGCCGCTTGCCATTTATTCGCCTCGGATATACCCTGAGTGCGCTGAGCAAACCCCTGCTGGCTGTGAGCGTGTGGCCACTTTGGGTGTTTGGTGCAAGAACCGTTGACCGTCTTGGAAAAGGCGTTCGTACCGGCGCCAGAGATGCCATGCTCTCTGATCAGTCTGACCCGGAATACCGGGCCAGGGTATTCGGTTTCCATCGTGGTATGGATACCCTCGGAGCAGTGATCGGGCCGTTGCTTGCCCTTTGGTACCTGCAGAAACATCCTGATGATTACCAGACCCTTTTCCTGCTGGCATTTGGCCCCGGGGCCATGAGCATCCTGTTGCTCTACCTCTTGCGTGAAAAGAAAAAAGAAGTGCAGCAGGTGCGCCCCGGGCTCTTTGATTTTCTGAAGTACTGGAAAGACAGTCCGTCAGCATACCGGCACCTGCTTGCCGGTCTCCTGTTGTTTGCGCTCTTCAATAGTTCTGATGTATTGCTGTTACTGCGCATCAAAGAAAGCGGCTGGAGTGACGCGGCAGTCATTGGTGTCTATATCTTTTACAACCTCGTATATGCCATTGGAGCCTTCCCTGCTGGTTGGGTGGCAGATAAACTGGGGATCAAACGCACCTTCCTGACCGGATTGCTGCTCTACATACTCGTGTATGTCGGGTTCGCCGTGGTTTCAGGAGGCACGTGGTACTGGGGATTGTTCTTTTTGTATGGACTATATGCTGCCGCAACGGAAGGTATTTCTAAAGCATGGATCACCCTTCGGGTGCCTAAGGAAGAAACGGCCACAGCGGTGGGCTTATATGCCAGCCTCAACAGCATGGCTGCATTGTTTGCCAGTTCAGCTGCTGGACTCATCTGGTGGCAGGCCGGACCGGGATGGGCATTTGGCACTACGGCATGTATGGCTCTGGCAGCTTTCAGCTACCTGTTGATGACCAAAGAAAATACTAACATTGCATAGCGTCTCAGGCAATCCGCTGCCCATTGAATAAACTGCTCCGGCGATACAGGCTTACCTCTTCGAATCTGCTGATACGCGGTATCACGCTGGGCGGGAAATTCATATTCATCATTTTCCTGGCCAAGCACCTCACCACTGACCAGCTGGGTGAGTGGGGTATCTTCACCACGTCCATTGCCCTGAGTCTGTACCTTATCGGGCTGGACTTCTATACCTTCTCCACCCGCAGCTTGCTGGAACATCCTGTGGCTGAAAGAGGTGTCATGCTGCGTGATCAGCTGTTGTTCTACCTGCTGGGGTATATTATCCTCTTCCCGTTGTTAGGTCTGCTGTTTGTTTTCAAACTCATGCCCCTGCAGTACCTTGTCTTCTTTTATGTGATCCTGGTGCTGGAACATTTTGCACAGGAATCTTACCGCATCTTTGTGGTCTTCTCCAAACCTGTAGTTGCCAATGTTATTCTCTTCCTGAGAACCGGCTCCTGGGCTTATGCCCTGGTACTGCTGTGGATGGCTGGTGTGGACGATGTAAAATATGTCAAAGCTGCATTCTTCTTCTGGATGGGTGGTGGCATCGCTGCCATGCTGACTGCTGTTTATTTCTATGGAAAACTGGGGTTGCATATTGCACGCAAAACGCCTGTCAACTGGAAATGGATCCGCCAGGGCCTTCGCATCAGTATGATGTTCTTCATGGCCACCATTGCCTTTAAGATCATAGAACTGGCAGACAGGTACTTCATTGATCACTACCAGGGAAAAGAAGAAGTAGGTATCTATACATTCTATGCCAATATGGCCAACCTGATAGAGATCATCGGGCATACGGCAGTGGTCATCATCTTTTCGCCCAAACTGATCGAGTACTTCCATACCAGCAACCGGCATTACCGGCTCACCCATGCGGCCTTTGCCCGGAATATGGTTGGCTTCACAATGCTGGCTGCCGTCTTTCTGGCCATCACCATAGTACCCATTATTTCATTTCTGCATAAGGATGAATTCTATCAGGAGCTGCCTGTATTTGCTGTCATGTGTTTATCTGAAATGGTATTTAACTTCACTTTGATATTCCATTATATATTATATGTCAGAAAACGTGATCGCTCCATAGTCTGGGCTACCATCATTGCTGCCGTGGTTAATATGGCATTGAATTTTCTGCTCATACCACCTTATGGGATCATGGGGGCTGCGCTTTCCACGCTGGCCAGCATGATGCTCATACTGGTATTCAAGATCATCCTGTCTCGTGATGTGCCGGAAACCAGACAGATCATCTATCTGAAATTCATACGTCAGAGAATGAGGAGGAAAGGATGAACCGTCGCAACCTGCTGCAACGCATCTGGCAGGTGCTTTTCCTGCAGGAATCGGGAATCCGCAAATATTTCCGCAACACTTCCTGGTTGCTGGGTGCCCGTATATTTCAGATGCTGGTGGCACTGGTCATTGGCGGACTGGTTGCACGCTACCTCGGCCCCGAAAAGTATGGCACCTACAACTATGTGATCAGCTTTGTGGCCATTTTCTCTGCCCTGTCAACCATGGGAATTGCTACGGTGGTGGTGAAAGATATGGTGGCAGAAGAGACCGATTACCAGACCGCAATGGGCACCGGTTTCATGTTGAAACTTGCCGGAAGCAGCCTGGCATTTCTGCTTGTTCTTGCCTGTACTTTTTTTGTGGAAGATGCCGAAGCGGTCAGGATGCTGCTGCTGATAGCCGGACTGCAAACGATCATCAAATCTACCGAGATCATCAACAGCTACTTTCAGGCCAGGGTGGAAAGCAGAAAGGCTGTGCGGGCACAAATGATCAGCCTGATACTGATCAGCGCTTTGCGACTGTATGGCATTGCTGAAGAAAAAGAACTTTCCTGGTTTCTCTGGATGCTGCCGCTAGACGCCCTTGTAATTGGTGGCATCATGCTCTGGTATATGCGGAACATAGGTCTCGGGGTCTATACCTGGCATTCTTCTTTCAGCTATGGAAAAAGATTGCTTTCAGAGTCCTGGCCTTCTCTGTTCTCCGGCATCTTCGTGACCATCTACATGAAGATAGATCAGGTCATGCTGCAGGAATTGCTGAATGCCGAAGAGGTAGGATACTACGCAGCTGCAGTACGGCTGAGTGAGGTCTGGATAACCGTACCCTGGATCATCAGCGGATCTCTCTTTCCTGCAATGGTGAATGCAGCCAAAGAAAGCGAACAGGCATTTCATACCCGCATTAACCAGGCTTATATTCTGCTGATATCCATGGCACTCCTTGTAGCATTGCCTGTTGCCTTTCTATCGAAACCAGTTATCCATCTTATTTTCGGACAGGTCTATGACCCTTCTGTAGGAGTATTGCAAATACACATCTTCAGTTGTCTGTTCATTTTTCTCGGATCGGTTTCCAACCGCTGGCTGGTCATTCGGAAACAACAGCGCTACTGGATGATCAACTCTGGTCTGGGTGCACTGGCCAATATTCTGCTGAACCTCTGGATGATACCCAAGTGGGGCATTCAAGGTGCTGCCTGGGCCACACTGATCTCATATGCATTCGCCTATTACTTTGCTTACGCACTATTCCCTCGAACCAGACATATCTTTTCCAGCCAGAGCGCCAATTTCTTTCGGGTGCTTACCATCCTTCCGGCCTGGCGTGAGATCAAAAAACTGCAGCAAAGGCTTTGATCAGAAAAAGGTCTTCAGCCAGCGAGGGTGCAACATTGGCCGAAGAGAACGCCAGGTGAAAATAAATCTTGCCAGATTTCCGGGTACCCACCTGACATATACCAGAATATCATGTGTTCGCATGAGCCATACCTTTTGCAGGAGCTTTCCGTGCAATTTTTCCTGCAGGCACCAATCAGAGAACTGCTTCCACAGGATCAATCTGTGCGCATAAAATCTTTCGGGTGAAGTGGTGATGCGGTTGTTTCCGTGTACCCTTCGCAGAGCTACCGGAGTGTTGATATTTCCGGGGTACAGCCTGCCTTTGACTGCCAGTTTCATGAACAACTCTGTATCCTGACTCAGCCGAAGATCAGAATAACCTCCGCATACTTCCAGCATTGTTCTCTTAACAAGCAGCGCATCTCCGCTGAACCAGCCTTTGTTACCCAAAGGAGCCATGGAAAAAATCAGGCTTTCAGGTTCCACTCTTTCCTGGAGTGTGGTGAGCGTATAACCGTGGCGTTCCATCCATTGCTGCTCAGCTTCCTCAGTATCAAACTGTATGCCCAGGCATTCATATACACCATCGGCATCAGGATAAGCATGCAGTACTGAAAAGGTCTGATCGAATCTTTCCGGTAACCACAGATCATCGGCATCCAGAAATGCGATCCAGGCATATCTGCAAACACCAATTGCCAGATTTCTGGTAGGACCTGCTCCTTTATTTTTACCATCGGCATGTGTCGTGTATTCTACCCTTTGGTCTTCTTCAGCAAGGCGCTGTATGATAGCGGCGGTATCGTCTGTGGAAGCATCATCGGCCACCACCACCTGTTTTACACAATCATGCTGCAGTACAGAGCGGATACAGGCTTCAATGAATTGTTCAGATTGATAAGCCGGTATCACTACCGATATGTCGGGCGAATCCATCATCCTCTCCTGAACACTGCTATGGTTCTTGACAGGCGCACCCATTCTGTGTTCCATTGGGTGTACTCCTGCTGCCAGCGGGAAATGGTGCGCAACATATCCGGCCTGTCTGCATCATCAGCAATGACAGAGGCATCAGCCGACAGATATTTTTCAAAATAGGGGAATGCCGGGTATCGTGAGTCTTTTGCCACTGCTTTGGGCGGACCATCGATCAATAACAGATCGATATCCTTCGGCATGTTACCGGCTATCGAATACCAGGTTCCGAGGCTGGTAGGTTCGATCGGACATATGCGCAGGTCTGTCAGGTCTTCCACGCCATGCTGCTGCAATTCCTTCCTGAGTGCCTCGCCGTACACTGCATCTGACTCAATGGTAATGATGCGGGTGTCAAAGCCTTTGCTTTTTATCAGTTTGGCCATCAGGATAGTGGATAATCCGCCGCCCAGTTCTACGATCAGGCGGGGTTGTTGTTCCATGATATGTCGCAACAGGTACAAAGCTGCATCAGGCGCAATGGTGAAAGTTGTAGATGGCGGCAGGGGGTGATAGAAAGTCAGGATATCACGGATACCATCCCAGGCTTCCTGCCATCTGTGCCGCTCCAGCGTTTGCTTTCTGATGTGTACATGAAGTTCCCTCCACATCAGGAGCAGAAGGCCTGTCAACCAGGCTACCAGTAACCCTGTAAGCATATACAGTTGGGTATCGGGTATCAGATACTGAAGCCCTGCATATATAGCTGCAATTGCAATACCACTGATCAACGCCGCCAGGAGTATCCGTTTCCCTTTGATGAAATCTGCTATCATTTTTCCAGTATTGCTGCTGTTTCCAGTGCTACCTGTCGCCAGCTTCGATAAGGCTGCCCCGGCGATACAAATTCTTCCTTTTTTCCATTCAGCCAGGCGATCATATCTGAAGCTTCTTTACCCACATACAGCTGAGCCGAGCCGAACAAGGGGTAATTGGTGACCACCCACAAACCATTTGCAAGGTACTCATATAATTTAAGGCTGCTGTTGTACATCTCACCCAGCCTGAACCAGGAAAAATCGCCATAGAGAGCCAGCCCTGCATGTGCCTGAGTGATCAGGTAACGCATATTCTCCTGAGACTGCGTTGGAAGCAGCAGCACGTTGTTCCGGGTGGCCACTTCTTCAAATGCGCTGACAGAGTCACTGACCAATACAAACCGCATATCGGGAGAGGCTGTTTCTATCAGTTTGCAGATCTCATCCACTCCCTGCCACGGATAGGCATTACCGCTCCATAAAATGAGCTGGCTTCCACCATTTGAAAAGTCATCCAGCTGTTGCATAAGAGACGCATCAGGCCGAAGTGAACGGGCATCATATTGCTCGCCACCGTTTTCGATCACATACACATGCTCCAGCTGGAGATATTGCTTGCACCATCTTTGCATCACTTCACTCACGGTAATGACAGCTCTGGCAGCGGTGAGTGAGGTAGCCAGTTCCCTGTCCATCTGCTCGATCTGCTCCAGAGTGTATCCTTTGGTGACACGAAGCTCATCTGATGGCCCGTTCAATTCTACCACATGCGGTTTGCGTAACAGTTTCAGCCATTTCAGAAGCCGGGTGCTTTTACCTTCAGGACTGATGCGGAGGTACACCAGATCGGAGGTCAAAATAGCCCACAGCACAAACCAGGGACGGTAAGGCAGGCATTTACTGAAGCCGTCAGGTGTTCTGGGGAAAGAGATCAGGCGGTAACCCAGCGCACTTAACTCGCGGGCTAGAAAATACCCGTGCATGCTTGACCCGCCGCTGACCGGATAGTGCGATGGGTACAAAAAAGCTATGACCGCTTTACGCATCAGGGCGAAAGTAATAATTTTACACACCTCAACCTGCCGGGCAACAACCAAACTACCTGATTTGAAAACCTATTTTCTTGACATCCACTGGTACGACTACGGACTGTACCTGGTTTACATCCTCCTGTTTGTGTACCTGCTGCACCGCATCGGCCGGGTGGCCTACGGGCTTTCTTCCCTCTCAGTGAAACTTCAGATGTTCACCTTTCTGCTGTATGCTGCTGTACTAATTGCCGACAGCTTTCTGGATTTCCTGCCGTTTCTGCCAGATACCGGTATGTACACCTATATGATCAAAACGGGATTGTATCCTGATACCACCTCGGTAAATATCCTGGCCCTGTATTATTTCAGTATCGTTATTGCCATACTCTGTCTGAACAGCCCGATCATTTTCACCTTTTTCAATGTCTTTTTCTTTCTCGTGGCAGTGCAGTTCATGATGTCCCGTTTTCCGGGCGAGGATACAAAACTCAAAGACAGACAACAAACCGTATTTGCAGGTATGATGCTGTTCTGGCCAGCCGGACTGATGTACCTGTCTGTGCCACTCAGAGAGACCTATATCCTGCTGGCCACTGCACTTTTCCTGGCAGGATTCTTCTCTTATCTCCAGAAGAGAAAATTCCTCATGCTGCTCACAGGCAGTGTGCTCCTCCTGTTACTTCGTATGCAGTTGTTCGTTTGCCTTGCTCCGTTAGCTGCATTCCTGATCGTGCTGCGTTCTGATGTGCACCGGATATGGAAACTGACAACCGTATTGATCACCATCGGCCTGGTACTCACCTACCTCAGATTCATGATACTGGGTGAACCTTTCAGCCCGGAAGCGTTGTCAGCGTTGCGAAATGAGTACATCGCCGATGGTGGTAACCTGGCATACGGTAATGTGGCCTGGCAGAGTTATGGTGACATGCTGGTTGATATGCCTTTTCTGGTATTGCAGTTCATGCTGTCACCTATGCCCATATTCTCCAGCTACGATACTACAGGAATGACCCTTGCCAATCTGGATGTCATTCTCGTTATCACACTGCTGTTGCTGATTCTGGCTGATCTGCGTTTTCACTGGAAACACTATCGGTATCTTCTGGCAATTGTAGTGGTTTTCGCTGTGGTATTTGCCATGTATGAATATCATCTGACCGGTGCCGTGCGACATCGCATGCCGATGGTCATGATGCTCATGATACCGGCTGCCGCTACCGCTGGCAGGTTGTGGGGAAGATTCAGACATGATTGAGATCGGCATATCAACCATTGATGACAGGATAAAACAGGCTTGTATGATCCTGGATCAGCGCCTGGCGAATGTTCGCTACAGGGTTTGTCATCAGGTGACCGACAGCAAAGACCATTCACATGTGTATGAGCGCTACCCCGATGTGGAATTCCTGGTGATGCATGAAAAAGGCCTGTCCAAAAGCCGGAACAGACTACTGCATTCTTCCCGTGCAGAGTGGCTCTATCTGTGCGACGATGATGTAATACCTGAAAATATTTCTCATTTGTTAAAGACAGCTGTTCAAGATCAGCCTGATACTTCCATCTGCTGTTTCATGCTGAAAGATGAAAACGGCCATGCTCTGAAGCGGTACGCTGCTGAAGCATACCAGATCAACCGCAGAACTGCAGGAGGTGTGAGCAGTGCGGAAGTGATCTATCACCTGCCCTCCTTGCTACAGGCAGGTCTTGCATTTGATGAGCGTTTCGGACTGGGATCAGAATATATAAGCGGAGAAGAGAATCTGCTGCTTGATCAGGCTTTGAAGAAAGGACTGAAGATCCGGTTCTTCCCGATGTATATCGGAAGCCATCCGGCAATAAGAACGGGTATCTTGTTCACACCAGAGCTGGTGCGTTCAAAAGGTGCCTTACATGCTGCCCGCTATGGAGCAGGTGCAACGCTGATGAATCTGTTGTTCGCCTGTCGCAAATTCAGACTCTACAAAGACCAGATGTCGCCGGCAGCATTTCTTAGGTATATTTATTCCGGAAGCAAGGACTATCAACGGCATGGATGAACCTCTCGTTTCTGTCATTATTCCAGTGTACAACGCTGAACACTACCTGCGCAGTTCCGTGCAGTCTGTGCTTGATCAGTCCTGGAAACAGCTGGAGATCTTGCTGATAGATGATTGTTCCACTGATAACAGCCGTGAGATCATGCTGGAGCTCAGTGTACATCCGAACATTCGTTCCATTTATATGCCCGTGAACAGCGGAGCTGCTGCTACCCGCAATGCGGGCATTCTGGAGGCGACAGGCAGATTCATTGCCTTTTTGGATGCCGATGACAGATGGATGCCTGATAAACTGGAAAGACAGATACCCTTCATGATGAGGGAAAAATGCCCATTAACCTGTACTGCATACGATTGGGTGGAAGCAAACGGAGCCCCCGCAGGACGAACCATTCATGCACCACAAACCATCACCCACCGTGATCTGCTCAAACATAACAGCATTGGCTGCCTCACAGCAGTATATGATACGGCCATCTGCGGTAAGCTGTATATGCCTGATACACCACAGCGCCATGACTGGGGTTTATGGCTTTCCATCACCCGGCAGTTCGGACCGGCAAAAGGCCTCGATCTGGTGCTGGCTGCCTACCGTTTGCATGATCAGTCCCTATCCAGGAATAAACTTCGGTCGGCCAGATACAACTGGATCATTCTGAGAGAACATGAAGGTCTCTCCCGACCTGTTGCAGCATGGTATTACCTGCATTTTCTGATCAGAAAATCCTGGAAGTATCTGGGCTGGAATTCCTGAAATTATGACCCCTGAAGTACACAGCAGGATCATCAGAGAACTGGCCGCAAAGCATGGTTTTGCATTTGCCGGACTGTCTAAGGCTGAAAAGCTGGAGGAAGAAGCCCGCCGGCTGGAACAGTGGCTGAAGCAGGGTTCGCACGGAAAGATGCACTACATGGAGAATCATTTTGACAAGCGGGTCGATCCTACTTTGCTGGTTCCTGGTGCGAAGAGCGTGATCAGTCTGATGTATAACTATTATCCGAAAGAAGAACCTGCAACTGACAACAAACTGAAGATCGCCAGGTATGCGTATGGCGAAGATTACCATTACGTGATCAAAGACATCCTTCGGGCAATGGTGGCTGACCTGCGGCAACAGATCGGCGATTTCCATGCCAGGATCTTCGTAGATTCTGCTCCTGTTCTGGAGAAAGCCTGGGCCAGAAAAAGCGGCATCGGATGGCAGGGAAAGAACACCAACCTCATCCATCCCAAGGCCGGTTCCTTTTATTTTCTGGCCGAGATCATCTGCGATATCGAAGTGATGGCAGACGGCCCCATCAAAGACCATTGCGGCACCTGCACCGCATGTCTGGATGCCTGCCCTACTGAAGCCTTATATGAACCTTATAAATTAGATGCCTCCCGCTGCATCAGCTACCTGACCATCGAACTAAAAGATGAGATCATTCCCGGCGAATTTCATGACAAGATGGAAGGCTGGATGTTTGGCTGTGATATCTGCCAGGAAGTATGTCCGTGGAATCGTTTTTCCAAACCCCACCGGCAACCCAGATTCCATCCGGATGAGTCCGTTATGCATATGGATCGCAATGACTGGATGGAAATGACCGATGAAGTGATGCTTGCCCTGATCAAAAATTCACCGTTAAGCCGACCCGGACCCGCCGGCATCAGAAGAAATCTGTTGTGAATCAGTGCATGCGCTCACCGCGAAGCTCGAGCTCCTGCATGACCAATGTTTCATATTCAAGCCATTCCTGCCACCGTTCCTTAACCCGCTCTTTGCTGCAATAGGTATTGGCCAGATCCAGGAACATGCGATAGTGTCCGGCCTCTGAGACCATGAATTCTCTGTAGAATTTCCGGAGATGTTCTTCTTCCAGCCCTTCACTCAGTAACCGGAAACGCTCACAACTGCGGGCTTCTATCAAAGCTGCCATCAGCAACTGATCCAGTAACACCTCCTCTTTTCCGTTCTGGCCTTTCTTTCTGAATTCGATCAGCCTGTTCACATACTCGTCTTTGCGCTGCCGGCCCAACTTCAATTCTCTTCTTTTCAGCTCTTTCATGACCATGCGAAAATGCCCCCACTCTTCTGTGACAACGGGTGCCAGCTGTTCTACCAGTTCTTCCCGCTCAGGATACTGCTGAATCAGACTGATGCAGGTAGAAGCTGCCTTCTGTTCACAGTAGGCATGATCTGTCAGTACTTCTTCCAGGCTCATTTCAGCAAGGTTTACCCATCGCGGATCTGTTGGTAGTTTCAGTCCTAACATTTTTGTCATTTTTGTACACCAAAGGTAGCCAATGCCCAAGATCCTTGTCATCCGCTTTTCCAGTATCGGCGATATCGTGCTGACCACTCCGGTGCTGCGATGCATCAAAGAGCAGGTGGGTGATGCATCTATTCACTACCTGACCAGAAGACCTTATGTAAGCTTGTTGCAGGCGAACCCGCATATCGATCAGATCCATGCTTTTGATGATGACCTGGAAGATACATTGAGAAGATTGCGCAAAGAGCAATTTGACTTTGTGGTGGACCTGCATCACAACCTTCGCACCTGGCGTGTGAAACGATCCTTGAAAAGACCGGGTGCTTCTTTCCATAAACTGAACATAGCCAAATGGCTGATGGTGCGTTTCAAATGGAACAGACTGCCCGATGAACATATTGTGCAGCGCTATATACGTGCAGCTTCCGGTCTGGGAGTGATCGACGACGGGAAAGGCCTGGAACATTTCATTCCTCCCGATACCAATGACCAAAGAGTTCTGTTACCAGACACATATCGGAATGGTTTCATAGCCCTGGTCATCGGCGCCCAGCATGCCACCAAAAAACTACCGTTGCAAAAACTGCAGGAACTTCTTGATAAGCTATCGGTATATCGAACAGGAGTGGTGATCATCGGCGGACCTGAAGATGCTTCCGAAGCAGAAGCATTATGTACCAACAGGCAACAAGTTTTCAGCATGTGCGGTATCAGCAGCCTGCAGGAATCTGCCTTGCTGATCAAACACGCAGTTGTGGTCATCACCCATGATACCGGTATGATGCACATTGCTGCGGCTCTGAAAAAACAGGTGATCTCTGTTTGGGGGAATACCATCCCTGAGTTTGGCATGTATCCCTATTTCGGCAACCATAAAACACTGTACGAACAAAGAGAAGCTGGCCTCGTCATCGAAAACGTATCCCTTTCCTGTCGCCCCTGCTCCAAGATCGGGTTTGAAGCATGCCCAAAAGGACATTTCAGATGTATGACGGACCTGAACATGGAAGCCATCGCCCGGAAGGCCGGAGAACTCAATGCGACCGCAAATCAGTAATTTTGCAGCATGCTGGATGTGCTGATGAATATTTCTCCCATTGACGGGAGATACAAAGCCCAGGTTCGCGATCTGGAAGGCTATTTTTCTGAATTCGCCCTGTTCAAATACCGTCTGTTCGTAGAGGTAGAATACTTCATCTCCCTGACAGAGATACCCTTGCCTCAACTGCAGCAGTTTGACCACAACAAAAGAAGTGACCTTCGAAATATATATAAGAAGTTTACACCTGAATCATGCCTCCGCATCAAAGAGATCGAAAAGACCATCAACCATGATGTCAAAGCAGTAGAGTATTATATCAAAGAACATTTTGATCAATTGGGTCTGGAGGCTTACAAGGAGTTTATCCACTTCGGACTGACCAGTCAGGACATCAACAATACCGCTGTTCCTATCAGCTTCCGCGATGCGCTGCTGGATGTATATGCGCCTGTGCTGGAAGATATAGTCGGGCAGCTCAGTGAACTGGCCGGGCAATGGAGTACCATTCCAATGCTGGCACGTACCCATGGACAACCTGCTTCTCCCACCATGCTGGGAAAGGAGATCAGGGTTTTCATTGAAAGGCTGAACGGACAGCGCAGTTTGCTCAACAATATCCCTTTCGGTGCCAAATTCGGTGGTGCTACAGGTAATTTCAACGCACATTTTGTAGCCTATCCGGATGTGGACTGGATCATGTTCGCAGATCAGTTTGTCAGCAACAGGCTGAACCTGCAGCGATACCGGTACACTACTCAGATCGAGCATTACGACAACCTTTCAGCTGCCTTTGACGGACTGAAACGCATCAATGTGATCCTGCTTGATCTTTGTAAAGACTTGTGGACCTATATCTCTATGGATTATTTCCGACAAAAGGTCAATCCAAACGAGGTTGGCTCATCTGCCATGCCACACAAGGTAAATCCTATTGATTTTGAGAATGCTGAAGGAAACCTGGGCATCGCCAATGCATTGTTTGAGCATATGTCATCCAAGTTGCCCGTATCCAGATTACAGCGTGACCTTACAGACAGTACGGTGTTGCGCAACATCGGAGTGCCCCTGGCCCATACGTCCATCGCTTTCAGAAGCATATTAAAAGGCCTGCGGAAACTGGAGGTCAATGAAGATAAGATAACTGCAGATCTGGACAGAAACTGGGCGGTAGTTGCCGAAGCCATTCAGACCATCCTTCGGCGGGAAGGATATCCGCAGCCATATGAAGCACTGAAGGCCCTCACCCGTGGAAAGACCAGCATCACACGTGAAGACATGCATGCATTCATTGACAGCCTGGATATCAATGCTGCACTGAAAGAACAGATGAAAGGCATCAGCCCATTCAATTATACCGGTTTCCGTTTCTTCTGACATGCCTGAGCTGGAAGAAGGCAGAGACTATATCATTGATACGAACGGATTACTCGTACTGACCGCTGCATACCTGCTTAGACGCGGATACTGCTGCGGCAACGGCTGCAGGAATTGTCCTTATGACAAGGTATCAGGAAAACCTAAGCGTTTTAACCGGATGCAATCTGGATACCAGGGCACTGGGGATGAGCAGAAACAACAAACTGACAGCCAGGGTGGCGATGTTGAGTAAGATGATGCTGCCGTAATGTATCGATACAGGTGCCACAGACACATAATAGGATTCTTCCGGCAGGCGAATGATACCAAAGGCCTGCTGCAGATAGCACAGGGATAGTCCGATCGCATCTCCGATAACCATGCCCCAGACGATGATATAGGCTGCCTGAACAAGAAAAATACTTCTGACAGAACGATTGTTTGCACCCAGCGCTTTCAGTGTGCCGATCATGGTGGTACGCTCCAGTATAAGGATCAGCAGCGAAGTGACCATATTGATCAGCGCCACCACTAACATTAAAATAATAATTATTCTTTCATTGATTCGTTGCAGGTTGAGCCAATCGAATATTCCCGGAATCAATTCATACACCGATTGTACTTCCCAGAAAGGATCAGCTTCTCTGGCCACCTCTTCATAGACCGGCAGGATCAGGTCTGTCCTGTTGGCAAAAATCTCATAGCCACCAACTTCCTGCGGCCCCCAGTCATTGAGCCTTCTGATATGCCGGATATCTGCCAGCACAAACATCTTGTCAAACTCTTCCAGACCGGTATTGTAAATACCTGCAATACGCAGTTTCCTGTATCGTTGGTTAAAGAGACCGGATTCATCCTGGTCAATGAAATACAAAACGGCACTATCACCCACTTCCAGCTGCATGCGCTGCGCAATAGAACGTGATAAAACCATATCGCCGGCAGGCTGATCTCCATCAAAAGCAGGCAATTCGCCCCCAACCATATATTTCCGGAATGAATCACTGTAGAAATCGCTGCTCACGCCTTTCACGATCACCCCTTCGAGGTCGGTTCGGGTCTTCAGCATCCCGGCTTTTCTGGCATAGACCTGTACAGCGGCAATATCAGGTTTCTGACCTGCCCAGTTTAGAAAAGCCGAATCTACCGGCATAGGCAGATCGTCAAAAGAAGAACGAAGGCTTTGCCTGGAAATATTCACATGCCCCCAGAATCCATAGATCTTGTCAGAAATGGTTTCACGAAATCCGCTCACCATGGCAGTTGCCACGATCATAACCGCCAGACTCAGGGCTATTGCCAGGCGGGCGATGATGATGATCAGCCCTGAAAATGACCTATTTTCCTGACGGATAACCCTTCGTGCAATAAAAAGCGTGAATTTCATTCCGTGATTGCGTGTAATTTAGCATCCAAGATGATATCACAAATCCTACTGGTTCTGACCATCTGGAGCGCAGCTGCGTGTAAAAATAGCGATTCAGTTGAAGCAAGCGGAGTTGTTGCTTCCGGGCCTGAGCCCGCTGCCATTCAGGTGGGTGCACAAAGAACATCAGAATATTACCCCCTGCTGGCTGGAAAGCGTGTCGGGGTAGTGGTTAACCAGACCTCCATGATAGGCAATACCCTGCTTCCTGAAGCTTTGCAGGGTGCAGGTTTTGAGGTTACGGCCATCTTTGCTCCTGAACATGGATTCAGGGGTGAGCAGGAAGCAGGAGAGAGCGTCTCTAACGGAAAAGACCAGAAAACAGGCATTCCGATCGTTTCGATCTATGGAAAACGCAAGAAGCCTACCGCTGCAGATATGAAGGAAGTGGATATCATGATCTTTGATATCCAGGATGTAGGCGCCCGTTTTTACACCTACATCAGTACTATGACCTATGTCATGGAGGCCTGTGCAGAAAACAATATTCCTCTTATTGTTCTGGACAGACCAAATCCAAACGGATTTTATGTGGATGGTCCGGTTAGACGCACCGGTTATGAGTCATTTGTAGGGATACATCCGGTGCCGATAGTTCATGGGATGACCGTTGGTGAATATGCGAAGATGGTGAATGGGGAAGGTTGGCTGAGCGGCGGACTGACCTGCGAGCTGACCGTTATTACCTGCGAAGGTTATGACCACAAGATGAAATATGACCTTCCGGTACCTCCTTCTCCAAACCTGAAGACCATGCGAAGCATCTATCTGTATCCTTCGCTCTGCCTGTTTGAAGGTACCAACTTCTCTGTGGGAAGAGGCACACCTGACCCATTCTCTGTAGTGGGCTCCCCTTATGTTCGTGGGTACCGTTTTTCATTTGTTCCCAGTAAGAAATTCAGCAGATCAGAGCCGGTCTTTGAAGATGAGACCTGTTACGGCATCGACCTGAGAACCATGCCCATAGATTCTGTTGCCGATGGACGCATCCACCTGGAATACCTGATGAAAATGTACAAGGCCTTTGACCCCGGACAGGAGTTCTTTCGTTCTGACGGATTCTTCGACAAACTGGCAGGGAATGATGTACTGGCAGAACAACTGCGTGCACGTTTGAGCGAAGAAGAGATCAGGCTGAGCTGGCAGGATGAACTGATACGTTTCAAGGCCATCAGAAAAAAATATCTGCTCTATCCTGATTTCGAATAATGCCGGATCATCCCCGCATCATTTTCATGGGCACACCAGATTTTGCTGTGCCCTCCCTGCAGGCCATACTTGATGCAGGTTTTCCCGTTCCAGCGGTGATCACTGCGCCTGACAGGCCAGCCGGCCGCGGTCTGCAGATGAAAGCATCGCCGGTAAAAGCGTTTGCCGAATCTAAAGGCATTCCGGTACTTCAGCCCGAGAAACTGAGAGACCCGGAATTTCTGCATACTCTTCTTTCTTATCACGCCGATCTGCAGGTAGTGGTAGCCTTTCGCATGTTACCGGAAGTGGTCTGGAGCATGCCCCCTCTGGGCACCCTGAATCTGCATGCTTCGCTCCTGCCCGATTATCGCGGTGCTGCTCCCATCAACCACGCAATCCTGCAAGGCGAAACAGAGACCGGAGTGACCACATTCTTCCTGCAACACGCTATAGATACAGGCGATATCATCCTGCAGGAAAAAGTGGCTATTACCCCGGATGATACTGCCGGTACCCTGCATGATAAACTCATGCAAACGGGGGCACAACTGGTAAGAAAAACGGTAGAAGCCATTGCCACCGGAGCAGTTCAGCCTGTTCCTCAATGGGGCAACAGCTCTAAGACAGCACCTAAGATATTTCGTGAAGATTGTGAGATCAACTGGGATCAGCCGGTAGAGAACATTCGCAACTTCGTTCGCGGCTTGTCGCCCTATCCTACCGCCTGGACCACTTTTCAGGATAAGACCCTGAAGGTTTTCAGCTGTTCTGCTGAGCCATCAGGATCAACAAAAGCTGCAGGCAGTTTTGAAACTGACGGCGAGACCTACCTGCGGGTAGCAGGCGCTGATGGCTGGGTCTATCTGACCGATATTCAGCCTGAAGGCAAGAAAAGAATGGACATACAAGCTTATCTGAGAGGCTACAGGGGGTAAAAAAAAGACCGCCTGAGAGGCGGTCTTGCAAAACCTGACAAATGCTTAACCCTCAATCTGCCAGTTTCTTAAAATCTCTTTTTCCAAACCCTCTGGGCGACAGGGCGGTATCTGAATCTTTGTAAAGAACCGTACCTGTTTCCGCGTCCATGATGGTCTTGGTGCTAAGATACGAAATTCCGGAAGTTTGCATATGGTCTATTAAAACATATACAGCATCCGACGCTTTTTGTTCAATCAATTGCTCAATATAAGAACGGTCAACGATCCGGACCTCACCTTCATAAATGTCACTGATGGATGCATAATCCATCCCTTGTTCCAGATCCTGAGCCGAAATGTACAACTTTTTCAGTTGAACTATACCAGAACTTTGTTGAATTTTTTCTGAATAGCTGGAAAATTCTGTTTCCCCCTGCTCCCGGTACAGCTCAAACCTCACTTTATCCTGCAGGATCCGCAGGGAACTGACCAGGTCAGCCTCATGGGGTTCATTGGTGTTGAACACCGGTGTACCGGCAATATTCTCTACCAGTTTGCCCTTTTTAGTAAAAGCCACGATACGGATCACCTCTGAAAAGACCGTATTGCCCTCTCCGTCTATCTGCTGATTCTTCTGGTAAATGAGGAAGCAATTTTCTTCTGTCCAGCTGAGAGGTTCATATTCATCTTCGGTGATATAATTGACCTCATTCAGTACCCAATTATTATCAAAAGCCTCTCGGAGCTCCTGATTGATGGTCACATTATCATTGGAAAGCACCACATAAAGTGGCTTTTCCAGCCTCTCTGAAAGTGTCACGTCTGCAAACGCAACGGTGTGTGTGATCAGGAGAAGGGATGCTGTGATCAGGTTCTTCATAATGGTAAAACGACCTGAAGGCCGCTGAAGTTGCATTAAAGATACAAAAAAAGTATGTATTTCCGGAATTCACAAATCCACACCCCTCAGAACCAGCGTATTCTTCTGAATACCCAGTACAGCACCCCCGCACTCACCAGAGAAATGAAAAGGATATACCAGAAGGCATTCCCCTCGCCGGCAAGCGGTAGAGGCGAAAGGTTCATGCCGTAGAAGGAAGCGATCAGGGTAGGTACCATTAATATGATGGTCACAGAGGTGAGTCGTTTCATCACCATATTCAGGTTATTGGATATAATGGAGCCAAAAGCATCCATGGTGCCGTTAAGGATATTGGTATATACGTTGGCCATTTCTGAAGCCTGGCCGCTGTCGATGAGAATATCCTGCAGGTAATCGCTTTTCTCCTCATCGTCTTTAATGCCCAGCACGATATTGGTCCTGGCCATTTTCATCATGAGCAGTTCATTGGCCCGAAGGTCTGTTACAAAATATACCAGCGACTTCTGGATGTTCAGCAACTTGGAAAGTTCTGTGTTGCGGCTGCTGTGCATCAGTTCCTTTTCGATGAGATAACGCCGCTTGTTCATCTCATTCAGATATTGAGTAAAATAGAATACGTTCTTCTCGAATATCTTCAGCACAACCGTATCCTTATCGGCCGGATCCAGGTGTTTGATGGCTACTGAGAACAACCAGTCAATGACCCGGTTCTGGGCACTGGAGATGATGATGTTGTGATCTTTCGTCAGGATGATACCAATAGGCACCGTTATATAAAATGCCTCATTGTCAACCGAATGTTCCAGGTCATTTTCAATAGGTGTATTGATCACGATCAGCTTGACATTGTCATCCACCTCGAAGCGGGAACGTTCGTTGATATCAATGGAGTCCAGCAGGAAGTCGATAGGAATGTCTATGGCATCGCTCAGCTGTGCAAGTCGCTTATGGTCGAAGGGGGGATATACGTTGATCCAGCAGTCTTTTTCAGGCCTGTCAATTTCTACAATGTTATTCTGTTCTCTTTTGTAGTATTTGATCATGACTGCCCATGAAGCGGTGAAGGATTTGGAACATGCAAATGTAGCCTGTTTTTTTCAAAACCTGTATAATTTATAGTGCAATGGGGCGTTCATCGTGCCACCGGGTCAGGCTATGTCAATACTCCTGCTTATTTTTGTTTGACCGGCAGGTAACAAACATGTCGGCACAACCTTTACGTATGAAGAGAATCCTCCTGATCATAGCCCTGTTGGGCGGACTGAGCAAGGCTAATGCGCAACTGGAATATATACACAGTGCCGGGGTAGGTTACTACCACAGTTATCTGGATAAGTATGGCGCCATTCAATACTGGCCAAGACTGAATTTCCTCCAGATGGGATGGAACGGAACCCTGTCTCTGGATACCCGCCTTTCTCTGGGTTATTATGTGGAGCAGGGAACCTATGCTGAAGAAGCATACTTTACCACCCTCTTTCCGGTAACCATTAACTGGAACATGAAAAATGGTAACACCCGTTTTGCCACTGAACAATCCGGGTGGTATATAGGGGCGGGAGCTGCCCTTCATGAAGGCTGGGGCACCTACAGTAATTACGGTCCATATGCTACCGGGGGTATTCGTTTTGATGTAGGCGAAGCTCCGTTTGACATTAACGCCGGATACATGATCGACCTGTCGGGTAACCAGTCCAGTCAGATCAACATCTCCTTTAATTACATGCTTAACATGTATCAGTAGAGTCCGGCAGGGCGTATGGTTCCGCTGTACACATGTCTGGCCGGACCGGTCAGCCAGATATCCCGATAACTTCCATCATCTTCCAGGGTAAAGTGCACCCGCAGAGTCCCCCCTGGTGTATCCACGCTGATCCTGTGTGCTCCCGCCGGCCAGTGGAGCTCAGCTGCCAGCGACAAAGCCGCAGCCGTTACACCGGTACCGCATGATAAGGTCTCGTCTTCCACACCTCTTTCATAGGTGCGCATGAAAAGTTTGTCGCCCAGCCATTCGGCAAAATTGACATTGATACCTTCTTTATTATATGTATCACTATATCGCACCGCAGCACCTTCCTTTTTCATATCCAGTTGCCCTACTCCATCGGTGAACCGCACCCAGTGTGGTGAACCTGTATTCAGTACCCATGCCTCTCCATCCCGCACAGGAAATGCAGTATGCTGCATCTTCAGACTTACTGCATCTGGATAAGCCATAGCTTCATGCATACCATCCACAGCCAGGAAGTGATAACGCTCACGAACGATGCCACATGCTTCGGCAAACCGAACGATGCATCGTCCGCCATTACCGCACATCGTACTTTCTCTGCCATCAGCATTGGCATAGACCATTTCAAAGTCGAAGCCTTCTTTTTCCTGCAGGAGTATGACGCCGTCTGCACCTACCCCCAGGTGCCTGTGGCACAGAGCTGCAAAAAGCGACACACTGTCACGCGGAATAGACAGGCCTCTGTTGTCAATCATGACAAAATCATTGCCTGTACCCTGGTATTTATGAAATGGTATCTCCATATTAAACCGAAACGGTACGTTTGCCGTTAAAGTTTGTTAAGCGAAGATACGGCAGAAGGCAAGGATCTCGTTTGAGCATAAAATTTGCTGGTATTCTGACAAAAGAGTAGAACCATGATGAAGACCAAACATCTCGTAATGACTGTGCTGGTGGCCGCTCTGACCACCTTCGGAACCATGTTCGCCCTGAACAGGTATTTCCCCGCCGGCAACGATACCGCTGCACAGACGGGTTCTCCATTCCATTTAGCAGACTATAAATTTCCGGTAGCTCCGGATGGCATGGCACCTGTTGACTTTACCTTCGCTGCTGCGCTGACCACTCCTGCCGTGGTGCACGTAAAGACCTCTTTTACACAGACTGCTGCTGCAGGCGGACAAGACATCTTCCGACAGTTTTTTGGTGATGATTTCAACTGGGATTATGGCAGCAGGCAGGCACAGGCTACCGGTTCGGGTGTGATAGTAAGTGCTGATGGTTATATCGTAACGAACTATCATGTGGTGAAGAATGCCGATGATATTGAAGTGGTGTTGTTCGATAAACAAAAAATGAAAGCCACCCTGGTTGGCACTGATCCTTCCACAGATGTGGCTCTGCTTAAAGTGGATGGTAAGGACATGCCCACCATTCAATATGGTAATTCAGATTCTGTCCGCGTGGGCGAATGGGTGCTGGCTGTGGGAAATCCCTTCGACCTGACCTCCACCGTTACAGCCGGCATCGTGAGTGCGAAAGGCCGGAAGATCGATATTCTTGGAGAAAATGCCTCCACTCCGGTAGAGAGTTTCATCCAGACCGATGCAGCCGTGAACCCGGGTAACAGCGGAGGTGCGCTGGTGAATACGGAAGGCAGGTTGATCGGTATCAATACTGCCATCGCCACACCAACGGGCACCTTTGCCGGCTATAGTTTTGCCGTGCCGGTCAACATCGTTCAAAAGGTGGTTCGTGACCTGAAGAAATACGGAACCGTGCAGCGGGCATACCTGGGTGTGGAAATTGACATCACCAAAGATGACCTGGGCGGAGTGCGTGTGGCCAGTGTGGTGGATGGCTCCGGAGCTGATGCAGCCGGTATCAAGGAAGGCGATATCATTACCCACATCAACAAAGCACCCATCACCAGTTTCCCTGAATTACAGGAGCAGGTGAGCCAGTATGATCCGGGCGATAAGGTCAATGTGGACCTGGTGCGTGGCGATGACCACAAGAACATTGTGGTTACGCTGAAAAACAAGGAAGGCAACACCAATATCCTGATCAAAGAGACCAACGATGTGGTGGAAAGCCTCGGTATTCGTTACGAGGACCTGAGCGACCGCGAAGCGCAGTATTATCAGCTGGATGGTGGCGTCAGGCTCACCGAGATACACAGTGGCAAGATCTCTGCGCAGACCAGGATCCGCGAAGGATTCATCATTACCGGTCTGGACGGTGAATCTGTGAAGAACGGAAATGAGCTGGCCCGCAAACTGAAGAACAAATCAGGCGAAAATGTCATAGTAGAAGGCATCTACCCGGCCTACCCGAATAAAATTTACAATTATGGCATCAGCCTGTAAACGATTTTGAATCTTCGTTCGTTAGTATAACTGGAACGTTTTTTGATAAGATATTAGGGTAATTGGGTTTTCAGGTTGACCCCGCCACGGTTACTTTCCTCCCGGAAAGTCGGCGGGGTTTTTTTTTGGGAAAGGGGTAAAGGGTGAAAAGTAGAAAGTGTCACCCCGATAGCTATCGGGGCTAACTACCCAATACCCAATACTCAATACCCGATACTCACTACCCGCTACCAATCACTTATACATCACTTCCTTCACTACCTGGATGACCTTGGCCGGGCTGGGCAGGTAGGCTTCCACGAGGTTGGGAGCGTAGTGCATGGAAGTATCGGCGCCATTGACGCGGCGAACCGGAGCATCCAGGTAATCGAACGCATCTTTCTGAAGCTGGTAGGCGATCTCGGAAGATACTGAGCCGTAGGGCCATGATTCATCAACCACCACGATGCGGTTGGTCTTCTTCACTGACTCTACGATGGTATGAATATCCAGCGGGCGGATGGTGCGCAGGTCGATCACCTCGGCAGACACACCGTCTTTGGCCAGTTCATCGGCAGCACCGAGAGCCACCTTCATCATCTTATTATAGGAGACGATGGTGACATCGCTTCCTTCCCGCTTCACATCAGCCTTACCGATGGGGATGTAGTATTCTTCTTCCGGCACTTCGCCGCTGTCTGAATACATGAGTTCGCTCTCCATGAAGATGACCGGGTCATTATCCAGGATGGCTGATTTCATCAGGCCCTTGGCGTCATAGGGATTGGACGGAGAGATCACTTTCAGACCTGGCACATTGGCATACCAGCTCTCAAACACCTGGCTGTGCTGGGCACCCAGCTGACCGGCAGATCCGGAAGGTCCGCGGAATACGATGGGACAGGTGAACTGCCCGGCGCTCATGGCCATCATCTTGGCAGCAGCGTTCACGATCTGGTCCAGCGCAAGGACGGCGAAATTGAAGGTCATGAATTCCACGATAGGACGCATGCCATTCATACTGGCGCCGACAGCAATGCCGGCAAATCCAAGCTCAGAGATCGGAGTATCAATGACCCTGTCCGGTCCGAATTCGTCCAGCATACCCTGACTTACTTTGTAGGCGCCGTTGTATTCAGCCACTTCCTCTCCCATCAGTACGATGGATGCGTCTTTGCGCATCTCTTCAGACATGGCCTCCCGCAGTGCTTCACGATAACGGATCTCTCTCATGACACAGAAATTTGCGCAAAGGTAGCCAACGAAGGGGCAATAGTCAAAGAGGGAGCGAAGCCTGTTACCTACCTTTGCGGTATGCAACAGAAAGTCATTCTTCGGCTGGTTATCAGCCTCCTGATCATCAGCACATTAGCTACATCATGCAAGAGCAAACTGGAAAAAAAGGATGTCAGTCTGGAGGAGATGCAGGCGGGCGATGGCAAGCATTACGATCCGGTTCTGCCAACTGCCGACGCCACACCGGTATATAAAAGCGTCAACGGTAAAGACTTTCACCTCAATATATTCAATCCGGAAGGTCATCAGCCGGGCGATTCTGCTGCCTGTATCATCTTCTTTTTCGGGGGAGGTTTTGTGAACGGAAATCCGCCTCAATTCGAAGAACAATCGAAATATCTGAGCAGTAAAGGCATTGTTGCAGTGTGTGCCGATTACCGTGTCATCAGCCGCGATAACTGTACGGCTGTGGAATGCATCATGGATGCCAAATCAGCTATTCGCTATCTGCGGGTACATGCGGATGAACTGGGAATCGATCCAGGAAAGATCGTTATGAGTGGTGGTTCTGCAGGTGGTGCTTTGTGCTGGACCAATATGATCGACAACCCGGAGTTCACGGATGCGGCTGATGATGTATCTGTCAGCTGCAAACCTGATGCGGTGGTCATGTTCAACCCGGTTACCAACTTTGAAGAGTACGAGTTTCGTATCCGGAAATTCGATGGCGCCGCCGCAGCTCTGAACCCGATGACGCATATGCCTGACAGCTGTCCGCCCATGATCGTCTATCATGGCACCGCCGATGAGATGGCGGGCTATCGGTATGCGAAGGAAGCCGCAGATAAACTCAAAGCATCCGGAAACGACGTGACCTTCGTTCCTTTTGAAGGTGCTGAACACGGATTCTATCAGCGCAATAAGAATGATGGGAAATACTACGAAGAGACCCTGCAGTTAACAGAGAACTGGCTGCGGGAGAAAGGGTTTCTGTTGCAATAGACTTTGTTCAAGCCAGGTCAACTGCTACAGAACATGACGTAATGACTGGAATGTACATTTCAAAAGGGGATTGTCACCCCGGCTTGTGAGGAACGAACAATGCCGGGGTCTGACTTGAAGGATGTTATTTCTCGCTCAGTACAATTCCAGATCCCGGTATTCTTCCCTCATTCTTCGGTAAGAAGCCCCTGCCTGCCGGCAGGCAGGGGATGACAATTCGCTTTGGATGAATTGACCAACAATTTATTTGAGTGAACGGTAGCCGAGGTAAGAGATTCCTTGATATGGGCGATACTTTCAGAAGATCATCCTTGCGAAAGTGCCGTGAAATGATCAATTGACCAACAATTTATTTGAGTGAACGGTAACTGAGGTAAGAGATTCCTGATAGCCTCCTTCGTCGGCTTCAGGAATGACATTTCTTTGGAAATGTTTGAAGATTATAGACGAACCTTTTCCAGAATTAGGTACAATAGGGTTGTCACCCGGCTTGTGAGGAACGAACAATGCCGGGTCTGACTTGAAGGATGTTATTTCTCGCTCAGTACAATTCCAGATCCGGTATTCTTCCTCATTCTTCGGAAGAAGACGGATGACAATTCGCTTTGGATGAATGAACGGAAACTGAGATAAGAGATTCCTGATATGGGCGACACAGAAGCTCACTTCGTCGGCTTCAGGAATGACGTATCCTTTTGATGGTACTGAAGATTATTGAAAACTCAACCACTCTCTCACTCTCCCTCCCACTCCCACTCTCTCCCTCTCACTCTCACTCCCACTCCCACTCCCCAAGACTATTCCTTAGTGATCCTCGCCTGATATCTTTGCTCATCCACCACCGCCTGCAACAGGTACACACCCGCCGGCAATTCATTCAGCCATAGTGTATGATCAGGCATATAAGTACCGCCCTGTACACGTTTGCCCTGGATGTCGAGTAGCTCCCAGTATTGCAATTGACCTTCAGGAAGTTCTACAGACACCCAGCTGGTGGTGGGATTGGGATAGACCCTGATTGGAATTGGTGAAAGGTCAATTACAGGTTCCCAGATAATAGTGCTGCTGTCTATATCCATCAATGATTCTGCATACCAGCTTGCCGGAAGGTGTAGTGATCTTCTTAACAGATCGAACTCCGACGTAGCAATTTTGATGTTGGTAAAAATCCCATGGAGAGGAAATAAGATCGATATGAAATGATGTTTCTTCGATCAGTTCGTCATTCATTCTAACCCATCCGGACTTCTCCGGCCATCCAGTTTTCGAACATGTCATATATATATTATAACCATCCACAGGTTCGGTAGCAGGTAACCAATTGTTATCATCTAAGTAAGAAGTCTCCAACATATTTGCCGGTTTGGGATAAAAACTTCTCAACGCCGGATCGCCGATGAGGTTGGTGGATACGATCTTGTCCAGACCAAAGATGATGCTGCCGAAATACGTGTTGTTGTTGTTTTGGGTAAGCAGGGCACATTCGCCGGTAGTAGAGCCCAGCGCCATGCGGTAAAAGTGCCAGTTGGGTCGGCCGGCCCAGGAAGTGATCATGGTATTGCCCTGGGCGATAGCAGCTCTGCTAAAGGCATCCGATACGTCCCAGTCGCCGAAGTAGGAACCAAACAACATAGTGAACACAGCGCTCAGCGAATCATTGGCAAAATCAGTGGTAGTAGCGACCCCTCCTGCTCCCTGATACCAGCCACCTCCGCAGCCGTAGCTCCACATGTAAGTATCGCCGCTGGGATTGGAGTAGGATGTTTCCGTCAGGTAATCGCCCTGTATGGTATTGTCTCTTCCCACCAGAGCTGAAAAATTGCGGTAGCCGTTCTGGCTGAAACCCTCGGTGTAACCGGTGAAATTATCGTCGATGACCGCCCGCTGATCCACACGCAGTTCTCCGGTTCTAAAACGATGTACTTTGTCGAAATACCGCAACATGAGTGTTTTTTCATCCTCAGCAAAAGAAGGCAGGTCGTGCATATCGATCCGACCTACTGCCAGTTCGAGCGTGCCGGGAATATAGCTCTGGTCGAATTTGCCATCGCCCGGAATATTATGGTTTCGCGGATCACTTGCTACGGTCACATTCACACTAACATCCGTCCATGCAGTTTCCATTTCTCCATAGTACAGATCGGTTGGCCAGGCGCCTTCATGATCGGGGTGACCATCGGGATACAGGTCACCGCTATATGGCACCGGTACATGTCCCACCAGAACGACATGTGTCCAGGCATCCGGATTTGTATCATAGATGGTTTGTATCTGTTCGTGTACACCGGTTACCACATCATCAGGCGATACCAGGATCTCTGCCAGTTTCCATCCGTCCAGCACCAGATCGTTCACATACTGCTGATAAGCTGCCAGGTAATCATCGTCGGCCATGTAGGTATCATCGGCCACCACAATGATGCCCCCCGGATTTTCCGGCATCTGCACATCCACTCCGCCGTTCAGGTAACCGAAGGCTTCCCCGTCCGGACCAAAGCGACGTACTTTATAGTCGTACCGGTGGTTGTAGCCAATGCCTATATCAGTGTAAGAGGTATCTGATCCTCCCAGCTCAGCCAGGCTCGTCCAGATGCCTGCACTCATTTCTTTGCGGTAAACTTCATATCCATCGGCTCCGACAGATGATGGCCAGGTCAACGTCAGGGAGGGACCTGCATCATCTGTAACTGCTTCCAGAGGAACGGTCAGCAGCTCGCCAAAGGTCTGTGCGACCAATGCAGAGGTGGTCACGCACAGTGTCATGAGGAGTAATGATTTGTGCATACCTAAAGTTACAAGGATTATCTGAGTGGCAAATCTTACTTCGCAGCTATGTCACTGTCTACTTGATATGGCGTATTCCTTTGGAGAGGTTTGTGGTTATCGACAATATATTTTCCAGAGGGGAAGTCAACTCTGCGAAAGCAGGGTGCCTGTCCGGTAGGCAGGGGATCTCTTACTGATCCATAGATCAACCATTTGTTTAAGTGAACGGTAACTGAGACAGGAGATTCCTGATAGCCTCCATCGTCGGCTTCAGGAATGACTTATTCCTTTGGAGGGATTTTGAATTATTGACGTTACTTTTTCGGAGGACGGGGCATTCCAGCGAAAGCAGCCTGCTTGTCCGGTAGGCAGGGGATCTCAAACCGATCCATAGATCAACTATTTGTTTGAGCGGACGGTAACTAGAAAAGAGATTCCTGATATGGGCGACGCAGGAGCTCACTTCGTCGGCTTCAAGAATGACTTATCATTTTGATGGTAATGAACGATTATTGGATATTCAAACCAACCCCCACTCTCACTCTCCCTCCCCCTCTCCCTCTCCCTCTCCCACTCTCCTACACTCCCATTCCCATGCCGTATAATTGCCGCCAGGAAGGGGATGACAATTCTATTCGAAGTGAATCAGTAACAAGTCATACTTACCTTTGCCGGGTGAATTATCTGCAGGTCGAAAATTTGTCCAAGATCTATGATACGAAACTGCTTTTCGATCAGATCACCTTTCATATCAATCGCGGACAAAAAACAGCGCTGGTAGCACGCAATGGCGCCGGCAAGTCCACCCTGCTGAAGGTCATCATGGGCACGGAGATCGCAGATTCAGGAACCGTTGTCATCAACAAGGAGATCCGAACCGGATTTCTGGAACAGGAGCCGAAACTGATAGCGGGACAAAGCATCATGGAGAATGTTTTTTCCGGCAACACACCTGTGCTGCAGGCCATTGGTGCCTATGAACAATGTCTGGAAGCCATGGAAGAAGACCATTCACCTGCGCATGCCGCCAGACTGGAAGAAGCACATGCGCAGATGGATGCACTGGAGGCCTGGGATTATGAACAGAAGATCCGTCTGATCCTGTCGAAGCTGGACATTCATCATCTGGACCAGCCGGTGGAGACTCTATCAGGTGGACAAGCGAAGCGGGTAGCTTTGGCAAAAATGCTCATACAGGAACCCGACCTGCTCATATTGGATGAACCGACCAACCACCTGGATGTTGCCATGATCGAGTGGCTGGAAGAGTATATCGGCACCCGCGATATGACCATGCTGGTGGTTACGCACGACCGGTATTTTCTGGACAGTGTGTGCAATCAGATCATCGAACTGGAAGACGGAAAGCTCTTTAACTACTCCGGCAATTTCTCTGATTTTCTGGAGAAGAAGGCACATCGCGAGGCTGTGGAAGCCGCAGAACTGGACAAGGCCAGAAACCTGTACCGACGTGAACTGGAATGGGTGAGGCGCATGCCGAAAGCCCGGACCACAAAAAGCAAATCTCGCTTGGATGCTTTTGATACACTGAGTGAAAAAGCATCCGGTAAAGGCCCTGAGGAACAGCTGAAACTGGAAGTAAAAATGAACCGCATAGGCGGGAAGATCCTGGAGATGGTCAAGGTGCGGAAGGCATTTGGCTCACTGGTCATCACCGATGGTTTCACCTACACATTCAAGAAAGGTGAGCGGGTAGGCATTGTGGGGAAGAATGGTGTGGGAAAGAGCACTTTTCTCAATATGATCATGGGCATGGAGCAGGCAGACAGCGGGAAGATCCAGGCCGGCGAGACCATCATATTCGGATATTTCTCACAGGAGCCGCTTCGGGTGGCCGACGACAAACGGGTGATCGATGTGGTGAAAGACATCGCTGAATTCATTCCGATGGCCGATGGAAGCAAGCTCAGTGCTTCTCAACTGCTGACCAGATTCCTCTTCGCACCGGAAACACAGTACACTTTTGTATCCAAACTGAGTGGCGGCGAGAAGCGCAGGCTGCAGCTGATGACCATCCTCATCCGCAATCCGAATTTCCTCATACTGGACGAACCTACCAACGACCTGGACATCCTGACGCTCAGCATCCTGGAGCAATTCCTGCTGGATTATACCGGTTGTCTGATGATCGTATCGCACGACCGCTACTTTATGGATAAGCTGGTGGATCACCTGTTCGTTTTTGAAGGAGATGGTCTGATCAGCGATTTTACAGGCAATTACACAGAGTACAGACAGGCAGCAGATAAGCAGAACAAGGAAGACAAGAAAAAAGTAACTGCGCCCAAACCAAAACAAGCAGCAGAGGCCGTTAAAAAGAAACGCAGTTTCAAGGAGAACAGAGAGATGGAAATGCTGGAAAAAGACATAGCTGCACTGGAACAGGAGAAGCAGAACATTGAACAACAGCTGAGTTCACCTACCGGCGATCATCAGGCTATTGGTGCGTTATCAGAAAGGCTGATGAGTGTATCCAATGAACTGGACGAAAAAAGTATGCGCTGGCTGGAGCTTGCAGAGCTGGAATAATCTATGCGATAGCTGCTCAGCATACCTGAACAAGCCATCAGACGTTAACAAGCATTAACAATATTTGAGAACCCTTCAACTGTACCGTTTTGGGGTATTGAGTAGGTTTGCCTGAAGACCAACCACATGAAGTACCACTATCTTTTATCACTGGCATTCTTTTTTCAGACCGAGCTGGCATATAGTCAGCTGAACGGTGAAAAAAGAACCCTGCAGGCAGTTCGCACGGAAGAATCCATTCGCATTGATGGTATTCTGGATGAAGCAGTGTGGCAACAGGCAGATGCCGCTACTGATTTTACCCAGTTCCAGTTTCAGTGGAAGGTTCCCTCAGCCTACAAATCTGAAGTGAAGATCGTATATGACAACAATGCCCTATATGTTGGAGCTATGTTGTATGACCCTTCGCCTGACAGTATCAGAAAGCAGCTCAGCCAGCGGGACGAGCTGGGTGCCACAGATTTTTTTGGAATCGCCCTGGACACCTACAAAGACGGCATCAACGGATTTGAGTTTATCGTATCTGCAGGTGGTGTACAACTGGAGGCCAAAACCATTAACGGTGGAAACGAAGATTTCAACTGGGATGCAGTTTGGCAGAGTGCCGCTCATATCAATGAAAAGGGTTGGGTAGTGGAGATGAAAATTCCATACAGTGCCATTCGTTTTCCCAACCAGGATGTACAGGAATGGGGATTGCAGTTTTTCCGGGAGGTGAACAGAAGCCGTGATAAGTCAACATGGAGTCCGATCGATCCGGAGATAGCGGGTTTTACATTGCAACAAGGAACATTGCTGGGAGTGAATGGTATTGAAGCTCCCATAAGATTGTCTCTTACGCCATATTTGTCGGCCTACTATGATGTCTTCAATGACCGACCCAATGATCAGGTAAGTCATGCCACCTCATACAATGGTGGCGCCGACCTGAAGTACGGCCTCAATGATGCATTCACCCTCGATATGACCCTGATACCCGACTTCGGCCAGGTGCAGAGTGACAATCAGGTTCTCAATCTGACCCCTTTTGAGGTGTATTTTGTGGAACGAAGGCAGTTCTTTACAGAGGGGGTTGAATTATTTGACAAAGGCAATCTCTTTTACTCTCGAAGGGTGGGCGGAACTCCATATGCATTCTGGGATGTTTACGGCAACCTGGGCGATGGAGAGACGGTGATCAACAACCCACAGCAGGCCAGGTTACTGAACGCCACGAAAGTATCCGGCAGGACTCAGGGTGGTTTGGGAATAGGAGTTTTCAATGCCATAGAAGGCGAAACCTATGCTACCATTGAAGATGCAGAAGGTGCATCCAGAGAAGAGCTTACCGGTCCGCTCACCAACTATAATGTTGTGGTGTTCGATCAGAACCTGAAGAATAACAGCAATGCCTATCTGATCAATACAAACGTGACCAGAAACGGAGGCTTTGACGACGCCAATGTAACGGGCGGTGGATTTGCATTAAAGAACGAAAAGCAGACTTACGGGGCAGAAGGAAAATTCATTGCATCGCAGCAATACCGTGGTGGACAGAACAGTGCCGATATGGGATATGCCCACAGCCTGTATGCAGGTAAAATAGGTGGAAACTTCCAGGCGACGGCGGGTTACTGGTTTGAGGGCCCTTCCTATGATCCAAATGATCTGGGATTTTTACAGAATAACAATACTGTGAATTATGGCATCCAGTTGCAATACAATCATTTTGACCCGATCTGGCATATCAACTCGCTGTACACCTCTGGTGGATTGGATTATACCCGCATAGTAGATCCCAACGAATTCTTCAATTTCTCAGGTTGGCTAAATGTAACAGCAGGTTTTCAGAATTTCCTGTTTGCAGGCATGTTCTGGGCAACGGAACCGGTGGTCACCTATGACTGGTTCGAGCCACGCAGTCCGGGCAGATACTATACCTTTCCTGTCAACAATAATATAGGCGGGTTTGTATCAACAGATTATTCTAAAAGAATTGCCTTTGATCTGAACGCCAACTTCCGGTGGTTTGCAGAAGAGGTGAACCGCGACATAGAAGGTAAGCGCAGCAGGGTGAATGTATATTTCTCACCCAGGGTCCGGTTCAGCGATAAGCTCACACTCATACTTGATCAATCGGTCAGTGTATGGCCAAATGACATCGGCTGGACAGATCCTTCCATCGGATGGGAAGAGATACCTGAGAACTTTGTTTTGTTAGGGCGCCGTGATTACAGCGAATACAGCAGTGTGATCAACCTGGCTTACACACCAACAGTAAAAATGGGATTTACTTTCCGGCTTCGCCATTACTGGAGTTTCGCCACCTATCAGGAGTTCTATGAGCTGGGCGACGAAGACGGACTGTTGAACCCGACCACTTACAATACCTCCAATGCGCTGGGCGGAACTGACAACGATGCCAATTTCAATGCCTTCAATATTGACTTTGTTTATACCTGGTTCTTTGCTCCGGGCAGTGAAATGAATGTGGTATGGAAGCAGGCCATTTATCAGTTTGGCGATTATGTTTATCCGAACTACGGCGATGATCTGGAAGCAGTATTTAACTCACCTGTAGGGAACAACTTCAGTGTTAAAGTGATCTATTACCTGGATTACCTGTACCTGAGGAAAAAGTAGATCTGTGCATTCACAAAAAAAACGGCCGGGCGCAAGCCCGGCCGTTCTGGTATTAATTAACAGATCACTGAACGATCACCTTCTGGATGAAAGAAGATTCATTAGAGGAGATCAGCACCTGGTACATGCCTGGCACAGCGATATTCAGCTGAACAGCAGTTTCACCTGCACCTACTGACTGAGAAAGTACCATTTTACCGGAAAGGTCAGTTATCATGATCATGGTCTCAGCATTGCTTTCGGGCAGCTGGATGGTCATCTGACCATTTGACGGATTCGGGAAAATAAGTGCGACGGCATCATCACCACCTGCAAGACGCATCGGTGATGTAAAATAGGAAGGCTCAGACCAGTCAGAATAGCAATCAGCACAACGGGCTTTAACCCCCCATACATAAGAATTGCCCGGTTGGATCTTACCAGCTCCAACATTTACAGAGGTAGTGCCGTCAGAGATCTTTCCACGATAGTTCGGTCCGGTAAGTTCATTTTCGTACTGGATCACGTATCCCGTTGCACCTGCAACTGCGGTCCAGGAAAGGGTTGCAGAGTAAGGAGTAATGGCTGAGGCTGTTAAACCAACAGGTGTTTCGCAGGAACAGATGCAACCCAGAAAATCAATAACATCAGCAGGAAAATCAGGATAGTTTCCATCATTTGACTGGTCGCCGGAGCCATTGTCTTCCACCCAATTACCTTCTGTTGCAATGGTTTCAACGCAATCTGCACCAAAAACATCGGTATAGAAAATAATAACATCGCTGTTACCCAATACCTGAATAGCATTTACACCTTCAGTCAGGCCAGTACCGGTAAGTTCGCCAAGAGACGGGTTGAAATTACCGGTGGCAATTGCTGAAATGAAAGTGGTAGGCATATTATAGGATGCTGCCAGATACATGTAAACCGCTTCACCAGAAGCAGAGAGTCCGCTGTTGTTATCCGGAGAGGAAGTAGTACTCCAGCTACAGGAACCCACACTGGCAGTAGGGTTGGGTGAACTTCCGTTGAGTGTACCCTGGTCAATACCTTCTATGATAACCACAGAACCGGAAGTCAGGGTAGATCCGGAAGACCATTGCCAGTAGGTTTCTCCGGTATTGAAAGAAGATCCGTCCCATTCATTATCTGTAAAATAAATGATGGTACCGGCAGGTACATCTTCCAGAGCAGCAAAGGCAACACCATCGGTTCCGTCGGCATTGAAGGCTACGAACATCAGGCTCCCTGCGCTGAGCTGTGCATGAGCAGGCAGTATCATACTGATACAGGCTGTAAGTGCGAGAATAGTCTTTCTCATTGTGTATGTGTTTGACACAAAGCTACAGCGCAGGTTTGCAGATTATCCAACAGTTTAAGAACAAATAAGAAAAAAAATGTCAAATAATAGATTATTTGCCAATTTTTCTTATAATATGTTGATTATCAATTTATTAAATAGAAGGCAGTCTGACCAAACCGCCTTCTGCCAGGCATACACTTCAAGCCTATTGAATAATGACCTGTTGTACAAAGCTGACCGTATCATATTGTATCCAGAGCTGATACACGCCGGGATTCTCTACATGAATCTGCACATTGGAATCGCCGGAATTGACCATACTCACTATTCTGCCCTGAAGGTCAATTACTTTAATAACAACACTCCCGTTACCCTGTGCCGGCAAACTGACCGTGAATTGACCATTGGACGGGTTTGGATAGACAAGAGCGAGGTCATCTTCACCACCAGCCAGCCGGAGTGGGGTGCTGAAATTCTGCATGGCAGACCAGGAAGACATCTCTCCGTCACATCGGGTACGAACTCCCCATGAATAATCAGTTCCGGGTACAAGCTGCCCAGGACCTAAATTGACACTGGTAATACCGGCACCAAGTTTCACCCGCTTACCAGATGAGATAACATCGTTACTGAGTTGTAGCACATATCCGGTGGCCCCTGTCACTGCGTTCCAGCTGAGGGTCGCTGTGGTAGCAGTCAGGCCGGTAACTGCCAGTCCTGCAGGCGCTTCACACACAAACAGGGATAGTGCATCGGGGCCGGTATGGTATGGACCGCCACCGATAAATCCGAAATTTGGACCGAAACCAAGGTTGCCGGTAGTCACATTTCCGGGCACGGTCACATCTGAGAAATAAGCTGATTCACTTACAATGAAAGCTGCTACTTCTATATCCATATCAGCGGTTGCGCCCAGTTCCGAATAAGGTATGGCCATTTCCAGACCCTGGCCAGCACCTCCGCCATTATGGAAGGCAAAGGTCACACTGCCATTGGAAAACACTGCACCACCAGCAGAACTATTGGCAGCAGCACCACCGGTCTGGTTGCAATTACCCTGGTATTCTGCTCCGCCGCCACCTGTATATTTTACTGCATCCCAGTACACATCTGTAACCCAGAATCCGGGATTGAATGCAAATCCATAATCCACTTCGAAATCGGCATAAAAGGTTTGATCGAGGAAGTGCCCCCCTCCGCCAAAAGCCAGGTTGCTGCCTGCACCCCAACCGGCGGGAGATCCTGCACCTGCTACATTGATCAGAACCCCTAATCCGTCATTGGAACCGGTATTCAGTCTGCCCTCAAATCCGAGATACAGGATACCGGCTGCATCATCGGGATAGTACAGGATCTGAGAGACATCGATACTGCCTCCAAAACCTGCGTTGCTGTTGAGTTTATTACCGATTACCACATAATCTGCATCTGAGAGGTCGCCGTTTACGACCGGCTGTGCCATAGCCATACCGGCAATGGCCAGTAGCCCTAAAAAGGAGTAAAATCTTCTCATGGTTTTCAAGTTTAGATGGCCAATCTACAGTCTTTCGGATATATGTCAAAAAACAACCCGTCCGGATAAAAGAAAAGCCAGATAAAATACATACATAAGGATGAAAATAATACCGTGCCAGTGTTGTAATTGTTTCCTTTTATGAAAATAAACCAGAAAGAAAAGCATGCTGGTGGACAATAGCAAGACCAGCAGATCTCTGTTGGTGCCGGTACTGACAAATAGTGGCCGAGCAGTACCGCTGATTCCCAGAATAAAGAAAATATTGAAGATGTTACTGCCCACCACATTGCCAACAGCAATGTCGCTTTTCTTCCGGAGAGCGGCCGTTACTGAAGTAGCCAGTTCAGGTATAGAAGTACCTATCGCCAGTATGGTCAGGCCAATGACAGATTCACTCATTCCCATGACCCGGGCCATTTGCACAGCACTGTCAACCATCCACTTCCCCCCCAAGGTTAGACCTGTCAGACCTCCGGCTACCATTAAAATACTTCTGAGAGTGCTTCTTTCCATGATGGTAACTTCAGGAGTTTCGCTGACCGATCTGGCAATAATGAAAGAGTAATAGACGAAGATGGAGAAGAAACCCAGGAGGACAAGAGCATCTGCCCTGCTGATCAGATCCTGGGCATTTCCATCAAGCAGAAAATCATTAGCCATGATCAACAAAACGATGGCACCTAAAAGGCTGAATGGTATTTCACGTAATACGGTGAATGTTTGAACGGTGAGCGGATAGATCAATGACGATATGCCAAGTATTACCAGAATGTTGAAGATATTACTGCCCACCACATTACCTATGGCCAGATCAGCACTGCCCTGGAAAGAAGCATACAGGTTTACAACCAGTTCTGGTGTAGAGGTGCCGAATGCCACGATGGTAAGTCCGATGACCAATTCTGACACTCTCCATTTCTTGGCAAGGGAGGAAGCCCCTTCTACAAGCAGGCGGGCACCCAGGATCACCAGCCCGAGACCGATGACAAACAGCAAAATTTGCATGGAATTTGTTCTGTCTAATTACGCTTTACAGCGCAAAAAGGTTGCAGGATGCTCAGGTCATAACAATCGAAAGAAGTATTGGCGGCCGTTACATTACGTCGCGGAAGCAATTCCCAGCTTTCGGGTTGCTTCGGCATATCTATGACCACCCTGGCCTTGCTGAAAATGATGCTACCGGCCATGCAGCGGTAACAGCCTTCCATACTGCCAGGCACTGCCGTTGCCAGTTGCAGTTCCATGACCTCCTCCATGTTTCCCGACGGTCTGGAGATGCGGATCAACATGGGCTGTCCGAGAAATTCATATGGAATGCGCAAAGCCATCCACTCGCTGCTGCCTACCTGCACCACTGGCAGAAACATGTCTTCTGTTTCTCCCACCTGCACCTGAGCCTGCACATGATCCTGCCCGGTTACCAGCCAGTGACTGGCGGTATCTGCCACTGAAAACAGGAAGAAACCATCATTCGTTTGAGCCTCAGAAATCAACGGACAGATCAGGAAAAGCAATAACCAGCGCATCAGCGGATTTTGCTCTAAAGTAATCAATTCAGACTACAGTACGGTGGTTGCGTTCCGGAATCCACGATCAAAAAAAAGGCGGGTACTTTGGTACCCGCCCCGGAAAAATTCCATCATCTATCTTACTCTTTCACCAGTGTGGTAGTAAGCAAACGATCACCGGAAATGATATGCAACAGATACATTCCTGATGGCAGCGCACTCAATTCCAGAGTAACGGCAGACTGTCCTGTTCTGCTGACCATCTCCTGCATCATAACCTGACCCTGCAGATCTGAAATAGTAACCATGTCCATTTGTATTCCTGGCGCATGCACATGCACCAGCCTGCTTACCGGATTAGGATACAGCTCGATCATAACCGGATCCAGATCAACTATGGCTATAGCAGTATCCTCGATCATGTCTATATCTGCTGTGTAGCGTGGCATGATCTGGTAGCCATCCAGATAAGGTGCATCTGTGTCAAACTGTGAACCGATGCCGGTCAGGTTGAAAGCTCCGTCCGGAACTGTTGCTGTTGACAGGTCCACCAGGTCATCGATGCGCATGACCAGAGTGCCGGAACCATCGCAGGTGATATTGACATTAAAACTGGATCCATCACCCAGCCATTCTGCATCATCAACAAGTGTGCAGCCTGTCAGATGGATCAGGTCAGATTCAGTACTTTCATCCAGTGCTGAAACGGTAGCCGGAACTTTCAGTGTGTTGCCTGTACTCAGCACTTCCAGGCTTTCGGGTTCGATCTCGGTAAGTCCGTTGAACTGGGTGATGGTGCCGGTCATGGTCAGCTCGTCTCCTTCATTCGGGGTATAGCCAAAAGTTTCTGAGAAGCTGAATACTTTGATGCCGGCAGTTTCATCTATCAGGGTGAATTCCAAACCGCCGCTGCGCAGGTTGTACCCATACACCAGACCGGTAATGGTTACCAGTTCGCCGTCAGATGTAGCAATACCGTCAGCATCTTCTCCCGTCACATCAGCAATATCTGCTTCAGTAGCCACCGGTTCATCGTCATCAGCAATAGTAATGGTGATCATATCAGCAACGCCAAGAACGCAGGTTCCGGTAGGATCTGTCAGGGTAAGAACAATGGTCTCATCGCCTTCAATATCTGTATCATTGGTGATAGGAATATTCAACAGTTCACTAAGTGCTCCACCGGCAGAAAAGGTAATACCAACAGGAGAGCTGAAGGTAAAGTCAACTCCTTCGGTGGCAGTAGAGCTGCCATCCAGTTCAACGGTGAGTTCACAATCACTGTCGGTTGACACATTCACGCTTATATCCAGAGATCCTGCATCTTCACTGACAGTGGCGGAAGTTCCTGAAAAACCTATCACAGGTATGGCTTCTCCTTCAAATCCAGTAACAGATACATCATCCAGGGCAAATTCATCACGAGAACCTGATCCTGCCACATCATCTCCATGCCAGCGCAGGTAGAAAAACTCTCCGTCATTCCAGGTCAGGCCGGTAATGGTACCGGAACGGTTTACAGAGTCAGGCAGGAAGGTAGCTGCCTCCGGCGATATAAAATCAAAATCAGACAGATCTACCCAGGTTTCATGGTCATAGGAATATGACAGGTTAAATGAATTTGATCTGCCCTGATCGTTCAGGTAATAAATGGCGTAGAACACTTCCAGTTCGCCGATGGTGGCTCCGGTATTGTTGATCATCTGCAGAGCAAATGCTCCGGGGGTAAAATCATCCGCACCCGGCTGCACCATCAATGCCTGATTATCCAGGATATCTGCTGCATAGACACCACCTGTAGTGATGCCGCCCATGGTACTTCCCCTGGCAAAATCGCCGGTGGTAGCAGAGCCTCCAAAGTCCACATCGCCATCACTCAATCCGGTCACGATCCAGGTATCAGAGTCCAGCATGCCATCATCCGGTGAAGCATCAAAACCCGCACCGGCAAATCCGGAAAAGTCTTCAGTAGCCGCAACACCCAGAGCCGTAAGCTCCAGCTGTGCCTGTACCGTGCCATGGCAGCAAACAGCTACAGCAATGGCAAGGGTAGAAAGTAATCGCATGTTCAATATTTTGTGTAAAGGTAGGCCAGAGCGGGTGGTGGCACAAACCACCAGACCTGAATTCACATTCCGGTAATATCTGGTGGAAAAGATGTACCCCATTTTTCAGGAAATCTTACTTTCGTTCTATGACAGAAACTGCCATTATACCCGCTCCGGGACTGATCCTCTTGTCTGAACCGTTCATGGCTGATCCGCACTTCAAGCGCACGGTGGTGTTGTTGTGTGAACATTCTGATGACGACGGAACTGTGGGTTTTGTGCTGAACAGACCACTTGGCATGAAGGTATGCGATACGCTGGTTGACATGGACATGGTTGACAGTGAATTATTTTATGGTGGCCCCGTAGCACAGGATACCATGCACTACCTGCATACCTACGGATCTGCAGTGGAAGACAGTCTTCATATCATGGACAACATTTACTGGGGTGGCAATTTCGAGCAGATCACAGAACAGCTGAAACTGGGAATACTGGATCCAAAGCAGATCAAATTCTTTCTGGGTTACAGCGGCTGGAGCCCGGGGCAACTGGGTGATGAGCTGAAAGAAAACAGCTGGCTTACGGCTTCCGGAAAGGGACAGTATGTATTTGGTATTCCGGAAGCATCACTGTGGAGTAAGATCCTGCAAGACAAAGGCGGCAGGTATGCAGAGGTCATTCACTACCCGGAAGACCCTTCGCTGAATTAAGGCCTCCATTTACCAGAAACAGCTCTCCCTCTGCTATAGCCACTACCCTGTCTGCTTTTTTAAACCGGATGGTCTTGCTGCCGGTAAACTCACCAAAGGAAGGAAGAACAGTTTGGTGTTGCCCGATCCAGAAACAGGGAAAGCGCAGGCTTTGCCTGGCGTTTCCTGAAATGCGAACCGCAGGATGCAGATGGCCGCAAACCTGATACGAAGCTGCATCCTCCTGCGGCTCATGCTGAAAGGTGAACGGACCTTCCTGGAGTACATCATGTACTTCCAGGTGCTGATCATGGTACCACTGCCTGTCCAGAATGTCGTGGTTGCCTGCCACCAGGACCATGGAAAGTGATCTGAAATCCTGTCTCCATTTGCTGAACAGGTCGAGCCCGCTGTTGGCCTCGCTGTGAAACAGATCGCCCAGCAACAGCAATCGCTCAGGTTTCAGTGTATCAAGCAAAGTGCTCAGTCTGCTAAGAGTCTGGCCACTCATTTGTGGTGGCACGGCAAACCCATGCTTTCTGAAATGACTGTCCTTTGCCAGGTGCAGATCACTCAGCAACAAAGTTGAAGCGTTCTTCCACAGGATGGCCTTTTCAGGGAGCAGGGTCCAATGCTGATTTAGAAGATGCAGATCCACATGGCCAAAAATAGAAGACAAAAATTTTATTGCTTCTATTCTATGATCTTGCTTACCCTGTTCAGGCAGCTATCTCATCGGCTTCATTGAAGAAGACCACCTCATCTTTTACCACGTCTGCCACCAGCATTTGCTCCTTATGCACCTCACCAGCCAGTATCCGTTTGGATAAGGTGTTCACGATCTCTTTCTGGATCACTCGCTTTAAAGGTCTGGCTCCGAATTGCGGATCAAATCCTTCTGCTGCCAGCCAGTCAACCAGGTGTTCGGTAAACCGCATGTGTACCCCCAACTCATCAAGATGACCTTGCAACAGCCCGAGCTGTATGGATACGATGCCCCTGATCTCTGAGCGCATGAGCGGCTTGAACATGATGATCTCATCGATCCTGTTCAGGAATTCCGGACGGATGGTTCTGCGCAGCAATTCCATGACCTCCAGTCTTGCCACCTCGGTTGCAGCCAGCAGGTTCTCTTCTGTCACCCCTTCGAATTTCTCCTGGATGATGTGTGAACCGATGTTGCTGGTCATGATGATGATGGTATTCCGGAAATCGACCGTGCGACCTTTGTTGTCAGTAAGCCGCCCGTCATCCAGCACCTGCAGCAATATGTTGAATACATCCGGGTGTGCTTTTTCGATCTCATCCAGCAGCACCACACTATATGGTTTCCTGCGCACGGCTTCGGTCAGCTGTCCGCCTTCATCATAGCCCACATAACCCGGAGGCGCACCAATAAGCCTGCTCACACTGTGGCGCTCCTGGTATTCACTCATGTCAATGCGGGTCATGGCCTGTTCATCATCAAACAGAAATTCGCTGATGGCCTTTGCCAGTTCTGTTTTTCCCACACCTGTGGTTCCCAGGAAAATGAAGGAGCCAATGGGCTTCTTCGCATCTGCCAGTCCGGCACGTGAGCGTCGAATGGCATCCGCTACAGCCACGATGGCTTCATCTTGCCCTACCACCCTTTTGTGGAGTTCGTCTTCCAGCCGCAGTAGTTTCATCTTCTCACTTTCCATCATTTTACTGACAGGAATACCGGTCCACCGCGAAACAATATCAGCAATGTCTTCGGCATCCACTTCCTCTTTCATCAGGCGGTGGCTGCTGTCCATATCTTCGATCTGTTTCTGCAATTCTTCAATGGACTTTTCTGCTTCCTTTATCTTGCCATAACGCAGTTCTGCCACCCGGCCGTAATCACCTTCCCGTTCTGCCTGCTCGGCCTGCAATTTGAACTGTTCAATGTCCACCTTTTTTGCCTGCAGCTGATCAACCAAACCTTTTTCTTCCTGCCACCGGGCTTTCAGCGCATTGCGGTCTTCAGAGAGGTCAGCGATCTCCTTACCCAGGTCTTCCAGTTTCTTTTCATCGTTCTCCCGTTTGATGGCCTCCCGTTCTATTTCCAGCTGGCGAATGCGACGTTCTATTTCATCCAGCTCTTCCGGTACAGAGTCCATTTCCAGCCGGAGTTTGGCAGCAGCTTCGTCCATCAGGTCTATGGCCTTATCGGGCAGCATACGGTCTGAGATATATCGGTAACTCAACTCAACAGATGCGATGATGGCCTCATCCTTGATGCGCACCTTGTGGTGGTTTTCATAGCGTTCTTTAAGTCCGCGTAAAATACTCACCGCATCCTCTACAGATGGTTCATCCACCATAACCTTCTGGAAACGCCTCTCCAGGGCTTTATCTTTTTCAAAATATTTCTGGTATTCGTTCAGGGTGGTGGCGCCAATACTGCGCAGTTCTCCCCTTGCCAATGCCGGTTTGAGGATATTGGCTGCGTCCATGGCTCCTTCACCGCCTCCGGCACCCACAAGGGTATGTATCTCGTCTATAAAGAGTATGATCTGGCCTTCACTTTGTACCACTTCCTTGATCACCGCTTTCAGTCTTTCTTCAAATTCGCCCTTGTATTTGGCGCCGGCAATGAGAGCTCCCATGTCGAGGGAAAAGATGGTCTTGCTTTTCAGGTTCTCGGGCACATCACCGTTCACGATACGGTGCGCTATGCCTTCGGCGATGGCGGTCTTACCCACACCCGGATCACCCACCAGAATAGGATTGTTCTTGGTGCGCCGTGAGAGGATATGCAGCACCCGTCTGATCTCTTCATCACGTCCGATTACCGGATCCAGTTTTCCGGAGCCTGCTCTTTCGTTCAGGTTGATGGCATATTTTTCAAGGGCATTGTACTGTCCTTCTGCCGATGCGGTATTCACAGTTGAACCTTTGCGCAGATCTTTAATGGCTGCTTTCAGGTCCTTTTCATTCACACCTTGTTCCTTCAATAGTTTACTCACACCATCTCCGGAAACCAGAATGCCCAACAGGAGGTGTTCCACCGAGATAAATTCATCATTGAATTCTTTCAGGAATGTGGCTGCTTTGGCCAGCGACATATTCATTTCACGAGAGAGGTACTGACCACCCTGACCTGCGCCAGATCCGGGCAGAGCTTCCAGTTGCGCATCCAGTCTGGACTGCAGATGCGAAAGGTTCACATTCAGTTTTTTCAACAGGAAGGAAATGACCTCTTCATCCAGAGACAACAGAGCTTTAAGCAGGTGCTCATTGGTCATCTGCTGGTGGTCCATCTGCATGGCCAGCGACTGCGCAGCCTGGATGGCCTCCTGTGATTTAATGGTATAATTCGATAAGTTCATGATCGTTGATTTGCCTGCTATGCCCGCATCAAAAAAGATTCCTGATCTACAACAATGACAAGCTGTCTGATTACACTGGTGGAGTACCATCAAAATGGCATGTAAAAAGAATATAATCTGCCAAAAGGACCGGATGAACAACAGCATGAGTCAGGTAAAGTGCCTACTTTTAATCCAACCAACTACCTATGCGATACCTGATCATACTATCCGCAGGACTTTTTTTACTTGGTTGTAAGGCCGACAATCCACTATCGGTTCAGACAGAACGAGGTAAATTATTAAGCTGCGAATTACTGCAAGAATACAGTATAGCAGAAGCAGACTCTATCATTACCGGATACGATGAATTCCTGGCTATTTATCCGGTGGATTATCCCATCCGAATATATCGCATCACTTACATCACGGTGGATCCTTTCGGAGAAGAGACCACAGCCTCAGGTGCTGTCATTCTGCCGATGGATACCACTGTATCTTTTCCGCTTTGTTCTTACCAGCATGGCACCATCACCGAGCGGTACGAAGTGCCTTCCTTTGAAGGAGGAGAGTTATTTCTGGGCATTGTATTTGCACCCGGAGGTTATGTGGTCTGTATGCCTGATTACCTGGGTCTCGGACTGGGCGAAGGTCTGCATCCCTATTGCCATGCCAAAAGCGAAGCAACTGCTACGGTAGATATGCTCCGGGCCACCAGACAGGTTTGTGATGAACAAGACATTCACCTGAACGACCAGACCTTCTTATTCGGCTATTCACAAGGCGGACATGCCACCATGGCCGCTGCCCGCGAACTGGAGTTATACCACACAGATGAATTCACCCTGACCGCTTCCGCACCCATGAGTGGGCCGTATGACATCAGCGGCGCCCAGACAGAACTGGTGGTGAGTGACGAGCCCTATTCCGCCCCCTATTACCTGCCCTATCTGATGTTTGCATACAATGAGGTGTATGACATGTATGATCAATACAGCGATTTTCTGAAAGCACCTTACGACACACTGTTGCCTCCTTTGTTTGACGGGCAACATGCTGGTGGAGAAATTGACGGGGTCATGCCGGATGTTCCTAAAGAGATCATCAGGCCGGAAGTGCTGGACGATTTTCTGAACAATTCATCCAATCCATTCCGGATAGCTCTTGCAGATAATGACCTGATCTACGACTGGGTACCACAGGCTCCTATGATCCTGTTCTATTGCTCCGGCGACGAACTGGTAACCAGTCAGAACAGCGTGGTAGCTAAAGAAGTATTTGATGCTGCAGGCGCAACTTCCGTATCACTCTGGGAAACCAACCCTACGCTGGGCCATGAAGGATGTGCAGAACCCAGTTTCATCTATTGCCGGGGATGGTTTGATAGTTTGAAGGAATGAGGGAATGGGGAAATGTGAAAATGAGGAAATGTGGGAATGGGGAAATGAGGGAATGTAGAAATGAGGAAATGTGAAAATCGGAAAATGAGGGAATGTAGAAATGTGAAAATGAGGAAATGTGAAAATGAGGGAATGAGGAAATGTGGTTATTGGGAAGATCAGGTAAAAATTTGTCAGCAGGCAATGATCGAATGACCCCGAGCAACCCAGCGCACTGTTGTAAAGACCCCGCTACCGATTCTGCAATGACAAGACGATAGATCTCATCGTTGGTCATGTCAGGCTTCGTTCAGAATATTCGTTCGCACAAGACCGTAGAAATACAGGTTCCGGCGTCAGGCAGCTGATATGATGCTGACATCAACAGATACCTTCAGACTTGTTTAAAACGCCAAACCCAGTTGTGCAGCCAGTCCCTTGAACCTGATCTGCCAGCGCAGGAAGGCCTCTTCACTCAGATCGCTGGTGGTCTTGTTCAGATATGCCTTTCCAAAGATGAAGCAGCGGTTCTGGGCACGGAACAACCCGGGGCGCACCTCTACATCGTGCAAACGCAGCATGACCTTGCTGATAAGATCCAGGATGTCCATGTCATAGGGTCGTTCACTCAGATCTGCAAACACCCTGTCCAGCCAGTCGCCGGCGGCATTGGCAATGAGACCTTTTTCCAGCTGTAGTTTCCATCTTGTGGTCTCTTCAGCCAGAAAGTCAAGTCGTCCAACAGAGCGGTTATCGCCCTGGAAGAAACGGATGAACTCATTGTTGATGACCGTCTCCATGTTACGTTTCAGCAGAACAGGAATCGACATGCCGGAACTTCGCATCCTGTTCACCAGATCATAGCTGCGATCGTAGATCTTCCTATAGGAGATCCTGGCCAGTTCCAGGTCATTCTCCATCAACATGGACAATACCTTACGCTGCTCATCGCGAAAGAGGTCTTCAAAGGAAAATCGGTGTTCACCGAAATACTTTTGCATGATGCGCAGCATATCGCTGACAGCATGCTGTCGGAAAGCATCCCGAAGCTCCAGGTGCATGGTCTCAAAAGCGTCCACGTCCATGGCATTGGCAAAGTGTCCTACTATATGCTGCTGACCCAGATGCAGTGCTGCAAAATAGAAAGGACGTTCATAGAAGGTCACCCGGCTGCGCACCCTGATGTGCCCCACACTTAATTTGTGAGAAGCTGATTCAAATCGTTCAAAAAAAATATTCTCGTAGGTATAGTTAAAGAGCTGCAGTTTCTCCGGCTTATGTTCGAACAGGCTGGCAGCAGCATAGTGCATGGCCACACTGTTAAGGTCCAGGCGCTTGCTTCTGATCTTGCTGACATAGAGTTCAGCAGCATCTTCCCATCCCGGAGCATTTACAGGAGCCTGGCTGAGTCGCTTCAGAAAATCGTGCAGGATCTCTTTTTTGGTCTCTCCTTCGGCTATCTGTATGACCCTGTCAGCATACTGCAAAACCTGTAAGGTCTCAATGCGTGATACATCATCGAAGAACCAGGCACAGCTGGTAAACATGAGCATGGCATTGCGCTGCATCTCCAGTAACCGGATAATGAACTCGCGGGTCTTTTCGTCCACCTCTTCGGGTAAACAATCGTCCAGCATGGTATCTGCTTCCTGCTGGTCTCTGTTCAGAATGACGCGGATGTATTTATTGCGCAGCATCCAGGGATCCGGGCAGTAGGTGCCCACTTCTTTTTCATAGAGGGTATCTGCCAGTGCTTTCAGCCAGTCAAGTGCATCACGCAGCGGCTTGCGCCATTTCTGGTGGTAGTCTGCATGTGCCCCGTCCTGACAGCCGCAATTACTTCGCCAGCGTTCGATGCCGTGTACACAGCTCCAGCTGGAGTTCTCACGGATGCGGGCATACGCCGTAGCGGGATATTTCTCCAGGAAAGTGGCATAGTTGATCACTTCCACTTTTTCCTCCTGATCCAGAAAATCAAGGCAGGAGGCCAGGGCCATATCGCCGTTGCGATGGTGGTGGCCGTAGCTTTCTCCATCGGTGGCCAGATTGACCAGGTGGGTCTCCTGATCTTTCGGGAACGCGGCCAGGATACTGTCAGCGAACATCCGTCCCGAATTGAGCAGTCCGTTGAAAGCCACACCTCTGCTCAGTTCTCCATGATACACAAAGACCGTGATGGTTCTTCCCGATGGCGTTTCCACCAGATATGGTCTGCCTGTATCCACTGAATCTTCATGTACTTCTGTCCAGCTGTCGCCTTTGTGCAGTCTGACAGCTTCAATCTGTCGCGGAGCGAGGATGGTAAATTGAATGCCATGTTTGGCACAGAGGTCCAGCGTTTCCAGATCCACAGCTGTCTCTGCCAGCCAGATGCCTTCGGGTTTTCTGTTGAAACGATATGCAAAATCTGCCAGCCCCCAGATGATCTGCGTTTCCTTATCGCGGGTGGTGGCCAATGGCATGATGATGTGGTTGTACACCTGCGCCAGGGCATTGCCATGACCACAGCGTTCCATACTGAGGCGGTCAGCTTCCAGTATTCCGGCATAGGCATCACGATCATGTCTTTCCATCCAGCTCAGCAGCGTCGGACCGAAGTTGAAGCTGATGTTGCTGTAGTTGTTGACGATATGGATGATGCGGTCTTCCTGGTCGAGTATTCTCGATGCCGCATTCGGCGCATAGCATTCTGCCGATATCCTTTCATTCCAGTCGTGGTAGGGCGCTGCCCCCTCCTGCTGCTCGATCACTTCCAGCCAGGCATTCTCCCTTGGGGGTTGATAAAAATGCCCGTGGATACAAACGTATCTGTTCATCGGGCGTAAAAATAGGGTACCGTTTCGGAAGCAAGGCCAACATTTATCATCTATCGCGTAATGATGCGTGCAGACCTTCAGGCAGGGATAGCAGAGCGGCCGAATGTGTGTGCATGGCAGCTTTTCGAAATTCCCCATTCCTGACCAAACAGGACCTGATTATCTGATAACTGCATCTTATTGACTGATAAGTGATGCTGTCAAAGGCTGAAACAAGACAGAAATAGCAGGAAATTCCGGAACGAAATACCGGTTGTATTAACATTCACTTCTGCTGTTTGCCGGTGCAGAATCCCTTCTTTCTTCTAATTTCGCATCATGCTTCGCCCGGTATTATGCTGCCTGCTCGCCTGCAACTTATCTGCTACCATAGCACAGGTGTCTTTTGATTCCAGGATCGTTGACATTGGTAATATCGGGCTGCGGGTCACCAATGTAGGAACCCTGGGGAGGCCTGATGTGCGCAATACCCCAACCGGCGATCCGTCTATGGAGTACCCTTTGAATACCGGTATAGAACACCTGTTCGAAGCGGGTTTCTGGATCGGTGCCGAAGTGGACGGACAAATTCTGGTATCTACTTCAGCCAAAGATGCTGCCAGCGGATATTCGACCGGCGGATCGGGTTTTGAATTCACCGCAGAAGTGGGCAATACCATCGCCCAGCGGTCCAGCCTTACCAACAGCGAATTCTTTTCCTTTGATGCCATCAGCCATGAAGATATGCTGATGGACTTTTCAGACCAGAATATCATCATCCCCGGTACGGCCATCACCATCAACGAGCATACGCAGCCTTTGAATGCACAGGTGCACCTGGAATCTTATGCCTGGAATTTTTCATTTGCAGATTACTTTGTCATCCTTCGCTATACCATTACCAACAGCGGAACATCCACCTGGGAGAATGTACGCACCGGTCTGTGGAGCGATATGGTGGTGCGCAATGTGAACGTAAATACCGATTTTGGTTCTGCCTTTTTCAGCCATGGTGGCTATGGCTTTGAAGACAGTTTACTGGCCAACTATGCATTTGACGTAGATGGTGATCCGGGCTTCACCAATTCATACGGCTCTCTGCAATTTCTTGGTATGGAATGGCGTGATCAGTTCATCCACCCCAACAATGCGGAAGTGGTCATAGCAGCGGGATACCCTGAACCAGAAGTGCATTCGAATTTCTGGATATTCAACTCGACCGGTACACCACCTTACAACGCACCTGCCAATGATGTGGAACGCTATGAAAAGATGGGAAGCAGCCTGAACTATTCCGATCCGGATCTGGTGGATTTTCTGCAGGACCCGAATACCAGCGGTGGACTTACCAACCTCATTTCTGCAGGCACCCTGGAAAGCGTAGAGCCGGGCGAAAGTTTTGAAATGGTATGGGCCGTAGTAGCTGCCAAGCAGATAGAAACAGGTGGCACAACCGGACCGGAGATGGATACCGAAGAAGGACGTGCGCAACTCCTGGAACACCTGGGCTGGGCGAAGCGCACCTATCTGGGCGAAGACCTGAATGAGAATGGCTTGCTGGATGATGGTGAAGACCTGGACGACGATGGTATCCTGGACAGATATATTTTACCGGAGCCTCCTGCCACTCCGAAGATCAAAGTGATAGCCGGCGACAAAACCATTGATATATACTGGGATGAACAAGCCGAATTCTCCATCGATCCGATCTCGAAAGAAGTGGACTTCGAAGGCTATCGGCTGTACCGCACCCAGCCTGGCGATGACTTCAATCTCGACATGCTGGGCGATGCCAACCAGATAGCACAGTGGGACCTTCCCGGCAATGCCATCGGCTATAACAACGGATTGTCTTCCATCAGACTTGCCCAGCCGGAAGTCATAGAAGGTGATACTTTCTATTATCACTACCAGCTGGATCAGGTGCTGAACGGCTGGCAGTATCTCATTGTGCTCACCTCCTTCGACCGTGGTGATGAAGCGCTGAACATCGGTTCGCTGGAATCTTCTTTTGTGGATGGTTCTGTGCGCATCTGGCCGGGATCCTTACCTACCTCAGATGTGCAGGTGCCTGTTGGTGTGTATCCGAACCCTTACCCGTTGCATGCCGCCTGGGATGGCTCCACTTCCACTACCAGGAAGATCGTTTTTTACAATCTGCCTGCCAGGGCACTGATCACGGTATTCACGGCCAGCGGCGAGATCGTGGCAGAGCTGCAGCACGACGGCGATTACAATGGCAGTGATGCCGGCTGGTTCGATGCGTATGGCGGAGACCCGGAAGACCGTGTCTTCAGTGGTGGCGAACACGCCTGGGACATCCTCTCACAAAGCAAACAAACCATCTCTCAGGGCATCTACCTGTTCAGCGTTAAAGATCTGGATACTGGTGAGATCAGACAGGGAAAGCTGGTGGTCATAGATTAGTATCGGGTATCAGGTATCTGGTAGTGAGTATTGGGTATTGGGATACTGGTTGTTGGACTGAATATCAATAACCGTTCGATACCATCAAATGAAATGTCATTCCTGAAGCTGACGAAGTGAGTTCCTGCGTCGCCCATATCAGGAATCTCCTGTCTTAGTTTCCGTTCATTCATCCAAGGCGAATTGTCATCCCCCTGCCAGCCGGCAGGCAGGGGTTTCTTACCGAAGAATGAGGGAAGAATACCGGGATCTGGAATTGTACTGAGCGAGAAATAACTTCCTTCAAGTCAGACCCCGGTATTGTTCGTTCCTCACAAGCCGGGGTGACAACCACTTTTTCTTTTGTACCTAATTCTGGAAAAGGTATTGTCTATAATCTTCAAACATTTCCAAAGAGAAATGTCATTCCTGAAGCCGACGAAGTGAAGCTCCTGTGTCGCCCATATCAGGAATCTCCTGTCTCAGTTTCCGTTCATCTATCACCCTCCCACTCACACTCTCCCACTCACACTCTCACACTCTCCCTCTACTCAATACTCACTACTCAATACCCGATACCCGATACTAAAAACTATACTCATTCCAGTCACGCTTCCGTGTCAGTTTGAGGTCCTGCAGAACCGAGGCCTTCACATTGATATTGAACAAGTAGCTCTGTCTGGCACCAAATGGCACCCAGTGGAAGCTCATCTCCCAGCAGTGGAGGTTGCGGTAAATGTCTATCGCAGTATAAGTGAAATCCTTTAGCTGCAGATCGTAACCGGTACTCACCTGCACCTTCCAGTTGGGTGTCAGGCTGACGTCGCCGCTCAGGTTGAAGGTCTGTGTGGTGGCAATGGAATCTGTTCCGTCGGTCAGCTGAATGTTCTGGATACGAAGGTTGTAGTTCAGGGTCATCTGCCAGGGCAGCTCATAATCAATGTAGGCAGAAGGATTAGACCACACCATGTCGCGTTCTGCCTCGGTGCCTGCTGTTGTCTCGAGGTTCTCGTTCTCCCGCCGTTTCGATCGCAGGGAGGTACTCAATGCTACGTTTCCGGTAGAGAACCGGGCCAGCCGGTCGTTGACATCCCATTCGAACTGGTTGATGCGCCGCCCGGTGGAATCAAGCACATACGGATCGAAAGAACCACTCACATTCACCCGCAGTTTATTGAACAGAGTGGTGTAGGCGCTTCCGTTAATGAAACTCCAGTTGAGTGAATCTGCTGCCAGGTTATAGGCCGTATTCAGAATGAGGTTGTCTATCAGCTTCACCTTGCGTTCACCCTTTAGCGTATCCGTCTCATCACGCACCTTCATCTCAAAGTTGTTGGCGAGATTGATCCCTATGCTGCCTGATTTACCATTAGGTGGCCCACCTAAAAGGGCCCCTTCAAAAATGGAATAAGTAACTGCCTCTGCACCCGGTGATGGATAGTAGCTGCCATAGTAGCCGTATTCCGGATCACTGAAGTCAGGCCGATAACTGAAGCTGACAGATGGGGTGACCACATGACGGATGGCTTTCACCTTGCCTCGTTTGAACTGCATGATGCCGTACAACTTGGTAGTAAGTGATGCACTGGCGTTGAACCAGCGTGCAGCATCAAATCCGCTGATGGTGTCTGTCTGGAAATATACGATGGCAGTATCGTAGGTTAGTTCACCACTGACGGGATCGAACACTTCGGTAACGATGGTATCGGGTTCGTAGTTCTTGCGCACTGTTTCGAAATACCAGTTCTCATTATACGTGAAGGACGGTGTAAGTGTGAAATACCGCAACAGTTTAAAGGGCGAACTGGCAGAAAAATTATGGGAGAAGCCATTTTCCATCTTAGCCAGCGACTCAGGAGTAAACAAGGTGGAATCAGGCACACTGAGGAAGTTGCGGAAGTTCATGCTGTAACTGATACCAAACTGGTTGAGCTGGTTTCGCGGATCGTTGAGTACTTTCTTAAGCGGATAGATACGACTCATATTCAGTGACACATCCGGCAGGGTGAGGTCAACCAGTCCGGTGGAGGTATTCTGGCTGTGGCGCAGTGCTGCACTCATGGTGAAAGGCGAACCTGTGAATGACTTGTTATAGGAGATACTACTGTTGTAGGAGTTGTTCAGGTAAGACTCCGTGAAGGAGTTGTTGGCGAGGAAGTCTGACGTACCGAAACTGGCATTCGCAGCAAAAGAAGAACCCGGCCTTGCCTTCGGATCCTGGCTGTGGTTCCACCTGACGAAGAAGCCCCGGTTGCTGCTAAAATTCGGATCGAAATCCAGACCATAGTTGTTCTTCGAATATTCCAGACTCAGGTTGCCGCGATACTTGTATCGTTTGGCATAACCGCTGGAGGTCTGTAATCTGTAAGATGCGTTGGAATATATATCGCCCGTGAGAGAGAGATCGAAATTGTCATTGATGGCAAAGTAGTAGCCACCATTCCGCAGAAAATAACCTTGCGTAAAACTGTACCCGTACTGTGGTATCAGAATGCCGGAAGTCCTTCCCTGGTTGATGGGAAAAATGCCGAATGGCAGGAATAAGGGTGTGGGCACGTCGGCCACTACCAGATTGGCAGGGCCCGTCACCGCTATTTTCTTCGGAACGATCTTAGCCTTGTTGGCAGCGATGTAAAAGTGCGGATGATCGAGATCACAGGTGGTATAAACAGTATGCAGGCCATAGTATTCATTCTCTGCATTCTTCTTTCCCTGATCCACATACACATAGCCCTCTCCTTCCTGCCGCTTCAGGTTGTAGATCTTTCCGTTTCTGGTAGCAAAATTGTAGTGCATACCTTCGGCAGTGAAGGTATCATCGCCATCCTGAAAGTAAGCAGCTTCACCCGGCACACCGGCAGAGTCCACCAGTTGTTTTGCAGTCAGTGTTTTCGTTTCCCAGTCGAATTCGATGTAATCGGCCTTCAGAAAAAAGGAGGTATAGGTCACTTCACCACTCAGGTAGATATAGGTCTTTCCGGAGTCGATATCATATACGATACTATCAACAGATTTATAGTTGATGATGGCATCGAGAGAATCAGGTGAGATGTCATACCAGGTCACGATGGTATCCATAAATATGGAATCCATGACCAGACTATCGGAGGAAAGTGTATCCAAAGCGCTTGTATCGGCCTCAAAACTTTTGGACGTATCCACAGAAACAACCTGCTGATGCTCAATAAATGGTACAAAAATTGCGTTCTCAGCCAGAATATGGCCGGATATGCAGGTGCACAGAAGGAATATGAGCAAAGAGACTTGCCTGATCAAGCGGAGTTGGAATAATTTTAATATGTCAAATGCATTAACAGGCCAAATATTGCCTCCATATGAAAGCTGCCGTAAAGATAACAAGCCTCCTGCTCTTATCCCTTGCATGGAGTTCGTATTCCAATCCTGCACAGCTACCTGAGTCAGACAGGGAGGCTGCTTATCACATGAAGACCGTGGTCATTGATGCCGGTCATGGCGGGCATGACGCCGGATGCAGTGGCAAGCATTCCAGAGAAAAGGATGTGGCACTGAAGATCGCTCTGGAGCTGGGTGGCATGATCGAAAAGAACTTTCCGGATATCAAGGTGGTCTATACCCGCAAGACGGATGTATTTGTAGAACTGCATGAACGGGCAGCCATTGCTAACCGGAACAAGGCTGATCTGTTCATCTGTATTCACTGTAACGCCAATAATTCCAGTGCACCATTCGGCACAGAGACCTATGTGATGGGTCTGCACAAGACGGAAGCCAACCTGTCTGTTGCCAAAAGAGAGAACGATGTCATCCTGATGGAAGACAACTATTCTGATCATTACGACGGCTTCAATCCGAACGATCCTTCTGCACATATCATATTCTCTCTGTACCAGCATGCGTACATGGAGCAGAGCATCAATTTTGCCAGCAAATGCGAAGACCAGTTCAAGGGCTATGTGGGCAGGTCCAGCCGCGGGGTGAAGCAGGCAGGATTTCTGGTATTGTGGAAGACCAGTATGCCGGCGGTACTCATTGAAACGGGTTTCCTGACAAACGCTGAAGAAGAGAAATTCCTGAACTCAGATGCCGGTCAGGACAAGATCGCATCCGGTATCTTCCGTGCCTTCAGTGCTTACAAGGCTGAGATGGAAGGCACCGAGGTCAGCCCTGACCTGATCGTACAAACCGATAGCAAGGAAGAGCCCAAAAAGACCGTTCAGGCTAAAGGAGTTACTCCTGACGCCTATGGTCAGGGTGTGGAATTCCGTGTGCAGTTTCTGGCGGCAAAAGAGCTGTATCCCAGCGGTCATGCCTCTTTAAAAGGAGCCGAAAACATGCCGGTTACCTGGGTGCAGGAAAACGGCTGGTACAAGTACCGCAGTGGTCCTTTCAGTAACTACTCAGAAGCGCAGACAAGGCTGCAGGAACTGAAAAAAGCAGGTTATCCGGATGCTTTTCTCATCGCCCACCACAACGGAGAACGCATGGACGTACAGGAAGCCAGGTCACTGAGCATCCGCTAAAGTTTTGTGCCCTGCTGCAAAAACCCATAACTTAGCCTGCTAAAGAGCGGTCTCCGTGAAGTTGTCGAATGAATTCAGGGTAGGTGTACTGTCCATAGTCACCATTGGTTTACTGATCGCCGGATATAATTTCCTGAAGGGCACCAGCCTGTTCGTTAAAGGGAAACAATATACGATCGAATACAGCTACATTCCAGGCCTTAAAAAAGGCGATCCGGTGCAGATCAACGGTTATCAGATAGGCCGGGTCACAGATATCACCCTGCCGGATGCGCAAAAAGGGGTCATTGAGGTAATGGTGAATGTAACAGAAGATATTTCCATTCCAAAAGACTCCAGGGCCATCATCAAAAGTGCCGACCTGCTGGGCGAAAAGTATGTGGACATGATCCTGGGTAAAGGCAACCAGTATTACCGCGATGGCGACCACATTACCGGCGAGATCGAAGCAGACCTCACCAACCAGATCAAGGAAGAGCTTCGGCCACTTACTGAAAAAGTCCAGAGCATGATCGTCAGTGTAGATACTGCCATTACGGTCATGAGCAGCATCTTCACCCCGTCTTTCAAAGCCAACTTTGAGACCAGTGTTGCCAACATCAAGCAGACCCTGGAAAGCTTCAACAACAGCGCCCGCGTGCTGGATGAGATGCTCACCAGCCAGCAGGATCGTATGGAAGGCATCATAACAGATGTTTCAGCCATTACACACAATGTAGATGCCAATGAAAAAGAGCTGGACCAGATCATTGACAACCTGAAGAGCATCACAGATGAACTGGCTGCAGTCAACTGGACAGAGATCTCCACCTCACTTGATACAGCACTGACCCAGTTCAATGAGATCATGAGCGCCATCAATAACAGTGAAGGTTCAATGGGTATGCTGGTGAATGATCCTGAGCTGTATGAGAACCTGGAGCGCATCACCCAGACCCTGGATGCCATTACCAAAGAGCTTCAGCAGACACCCGGCAAATATGTGCCGCCTCTGATCCAGATCGGTGGCAGAAAATATTCTGAATGATCCGGGCGTTCATACCCCGCCTTATGCGTATCTGCTTTTCTATCATCTGGCTCTGTTTGCTGTTTGGCAGCAGCAATGCATATGCACAGGAAAAAGAAAAGCAGGAGATCGAGATCATCCAGGCCGAAAAACTGCGCTTTACAGACCGAAATGATGTCAAGACCTACCTTCTGAGCGGTGCGGTCATTCTGCAGCAGGGTAAGACCACACTGTACTGCGACAGTGCCTATCTTTTTCCCGCCTGGAACCTGGCATCAGCTTTTGGTCATGTGCACATCAACCAGTCTGACTCAGTTCATGCCTACGGCGATTCTGCCACCTACGATGGCAATGCCAGGATAGCCCGCCTGTACCAGAATGTGCGGCTTACCGACAGAGCCATGATACTTACCACTGATTTCCTGACCTATGATATGGAGAACCGCATTGGTATCTATACTGATGGCGGCGAACTGCGCAACCAGGAAGCAGTGCTGACCTCAGACCGCGGTTACTATTACAGCATCAGCCAGGATGCCTTTTTCCGGGGCGATGTCAGACTGAAACATCCGCAGTACCGGCTGGAAGCAGATACCCTGCAGTACAACACCGGTACAGAGGTTGCCTGGTTCCACGGTCCGACAACGATCTACAACGAGAACAGTACGGTCTATTGTGAAGACGGTTACTATGAAACGATATCCGGCATAGCTGTATTCAATGAGCATGTGCAGATGGACAATCCACCACAGGAACTGCAGGCCGACAGCATCTTTTACAACAGAGAAACAGGACTTGGTAAAGCATTTGGCAATATCTTCTTCCGCGATACCAGCCAGCACATTCTGCAGTACAGCGAAGTGGCATTGTATGATGAGGTCAACGGCGTGATCACTTCCACAGAACGGTCGATGGCCGGATACATCCTGGACAATGACACCCTTTTTATTGCCGGCGATACCATCCGGATAGTCCAGGATTCACTGAATGGAAACACCATGTATGCCTACCCGAATGTGCGCATGTACAAAGAAGTTTTTCAGGGTGTCTGTGATTCGCTGTACTATTCAGATGCCGACAGTATCATTCGATTATTTGGCATGCCCCTGCTGTGGAGTGACAGCACCCAGTTCAGCGGCGATACCATCCAGATGCAGCTGGAAGCAAATACCCTTCGGGAGATGTATTTCTATTCGAACGCCATGATCGTGAATGAAGATGATAGTCTGATCTACAACCAGATCAAGGGGCGACAGATCACAGGCTATTTCCAGGACGGTGATCTCTACAAAGTGAGTGTTCGGGGCAATGGCGAAAGCATCTATTTTGGCAAAGATGAACAAGACCGCTATCTGGGTGTCAATCAGGCGGTGTGTTCAGACATCGATCTGTACATTCGTGAAAACCAGTTCAGGCGCATCAGCTTCCGCGAGCTGCCTGAAGCCACTTTCTCTCCTATGCAGCAGATCGATCCTGCTTCTTTCCGCCTGGACGGATTTCGTTGGGCCATGGATCTCAGACCCACAGGTCGCGATGATCTTTTCCGGGAAACAATATCAGATGATCAGGCGGGTGAGGAGGAAACGCCCAGTATGGACAGGTCATCCCAGAAAGACGGATAAGATTTCGCCACTACCCTGCTGTCTTCTATGATGATTGGTTGCAACAATGCAAGTGGTGCAAAAGCCATGGCCATGCGGTGATCATCGTAGGTAGCAATGTGTACCCCTTCCTTCCTCTCACATGTACCTTCCAGTTTCCAGCTGTCTCCATCCTGCGTGAATTGCACACCAAATTTGCCGAGTTCCGCGGCCAGCGCCGCCGTACGATCGGTCTCCTTGATGCGCAGGCTTTCCAGTCCGCTGAAACTTCCCGGAATACCCAGGGCCGCACAGGTTACCACGACCGTTTGTGCCAGATCAGGACAGTCAGAAAAATCATATTCAAAATAATTTACCCTATTTCCGGTTTTAGTGAGACGGCACACATCCCCATCCCAGGCAGTCACTACACCCAGTTGCGCATAGATAGCAGGCAGGACACTGTCACCCTGAAGACTTCTGCTAAACAGACCATGAATGTCCACCTGCGGGTCATCGGCCAAAGCACACAAGCCGAAATAGTAGGATGCCGCACTCCAGTCGCCCTCTACCTGAACGATGCCACCATGGTATTTTCCGGGTTCCACTCTGATCACCTGTCTGTCAATACTGTATCTGATACCCAACATGGACATGAGCTCCAGGGTCATACGGATGTAGGGAAAGGAACCGACCTTGCCAGTCAATTCCAGCTCCAGGCCATTTTCCATTTCCGGTGCAACCATGAGCAGTGCGCTGATGTACTGTGAACTCACATCGGCACGTATAGAGAGTTTTCCTCCACGAAGTTTGCTGCCGCGTATATGCAGAGGCGGATATCCTTCTTCTCCGGCATAGTTGATGACAGCTCCCAGTGCACGAAGTGCATCTACCAGAATACCGATGGGTCGCTGCAGCATCCTGGCCGAACCCGTGAGCACCTGATCACCGGGATGAGCGGCATAGAACGCAGTCAGAAATCTCATGGTTGTTCCGGCTGCGCCTACATTTCCGGCCGAGCTTTTGCTTTTGAGAATCCGTTGCAGAGCTTCGGTGTCATCTGACGGAGAAAGTCCTCTCAGTTCCAGCTTTTCATCAGCCATGGCCTGCATGATGAGTAGTCTGTTGCTCAGGCTTTTGGAGCCCTCCAGTTCTATACTTCCCTGTACAGAGGCATTATGTCCGTCAACGATCAGATCAGGCATGTCCGAATCTTTGGAGAGTGGAGAGCAACACATCAGCAGGTACAGGAATATCCCAGCGGCAATGGCCTATCGAACCAAGCAGACTGAAACGTATCTCTCCTTTCGTATTCTTCTTATCATTCATCATCAGGTGCAGCAGTTCAGTTGCATTTGCAGCAGATTTTTTTTCGGGGAAGAAACGCATCATGGCTGTTGTAATGTGGTGTTCTTCTTCGGTTGACAAACCTGTCAGTTCCCGGCTCAGTGCTGCTTCTATGACCATACCACGGGCGATGGCTTCTCCGTGCAACAATGGATCTTCATCGTGCAGGAGCGACCATGTTTCCAGTGCATGTCCAACCGTATGCCCGAAGTTGAGGATCTTACGTCTGCCGTTTTCCAATGGATCATCTTCCACCACTTCCTGCTTGATCATGACCGAACGCCGAATGATATCAGACCACTTATCTGCATCCGGAAGTCCGGCAGCTGTTTCGTTCCAGTAAGCAGCATCGGCTATCAGTCCATGCTTGAGCACCTCTGCATAGCCACTGCGCAATTCCCGTTCCGGAAGGGTTTTCAGAAATTCCGGATAGATGAGTACTGCCTGCGGCTGACGAAACAATCCTACCACGTTCTTCAGTCCGTGGTGATCTATTCCAAGTTTCCCACCCACCGATGCATCTACCATAGATAACAGGGTAGTTGGTATCTGGATGAAGTTGATGCCTCGTTTGTAGGTACCGGCCACAAAGCCACCCATATCTCCGATGACCCCTCCGCCCAGGTTGATGAGCAGCGCCTGGCGATCAGCATTGTGCATTAGCATTTCCTGCCACAGGTAAGAACAGGTTTCAATATTCTTTTCTTTTTCTCCTGCCGGAATATGCAGATGAATAGCTGCAGGAAAAGCATCCTGCAACAGAGGCAGACAATGCTCTTGGGTATTGTTGTCAGTGAGAATGAAAATGCTGCTGTACCGATCTGCCTGCGCCAGTGACTGCCAGTCAGGAGAGGCAGACAACAATTGCACATAAGACAGATCAGCAGTGGGCGACATAGCGGCAAAATTACGGCACGAGATCAATAACCCACCCGGTTTCGCAGCGATTGCATGGCACCTGTGTTCATTTGTTGGTCAAAATGCGATAAGGGTTGTACTTCACCGGCCACTCTGCGAAGACCCGGAACGATGTCGTTCAGGTGTCTGTACATGGCAAGCACTTCCAGGCTGGTGCTATCCATACCCAGCTCATTGCACCAGGTCAGGAAATCATTGCTGTCTTCATAATCTGCAACCGTTCTCAGGATCATATGCCATTGCATAGCCTTATTGGCGGTTATCGGGTCATCATATTCATCATCTACAGGAATGGTGAATGCCTGACCACTGATCATAGCTTCCACACATACATAACCGTGATCTGTCCAGGGCTGATCGGCAGAGACAATGAGGGTTTCGAGTTTTGCGCAGGTCTGCTGCAATTGCAGCACCAGATCGTACGAGGTACTATCCATAACGCCAAGGTACGCACTGCATGATGTGTGGTCATTAACAAATGAACAATGGTGGAGGGATAGTAGAAAGTATCAGGTATCAAGTACTGGTAAGCCGGAATAAGGAATGGAAAACAGCTGCTGAGCGCCAACTGTCAACCGTATTCAGGACGCTACAGACTGCCAACTGCTGACTGCCAACCGCCAACTGGTCAATCCTCTTCCCTCGCCTCATGCTCCAGCCTGTCCTTATCGTAGGCTTTGATGATCTGTTTGACCAGCCGGTGTCTGACCACGTCTTTTTCGTCCAGGAATACGGTACCAATTCCGTCAATATCTTTCAGCAACCGAAGTGCATTGAACAGTCCGCTTCGCTGGTTTCGCGGCAGGTCTATTTGGGTGAGATCGCCGGTGATGATGCACCGGGCACTCGGACCGATACGGGTCAGGAACATCTTCAGCTGTGCTTCGGTGGCATTCTGCGCTTCATCCAGAATGATGAAGGCATGATCGAGGGTACGACCACGCATGAAGGCCAGCGGTGCGATCTCTATGACCCGATTGGCCATAAAAAGGTTCAGTTTTTCGATGGGGATCATATCATCGAGCGCATCGTAGAGGGGTCGCAGGTAGGGATCGATCTTTTCTTTCAGATCTCCCGGCAGGAAGCCGAGGTTCTCACCTGCTTCTACTGCCGGTCTGGTAAGGATGATGCGTTTTACCAGTTTATCTTTCAGCGCACGTACTGCAAGTGCCACAGCTGTATAGGTCTTGCCTGTTCCTGCCGGTCCGATGGCGAAGATGATGTCATCATGATCTGCCATGGCCAGCATCTTCTTCTGGTTAGGTGTGCGGGCCTTTACCAGGTGTCCGTTGGGGCCATGTACGATCACATCTTCCGGGATGGCCTGCACGTCGGGCAGGTCGTTGTTCTCCACTCCGAATAACAGACTCTGCAGGTTGGAGTCGCTGATCTGGCCGTATTTTTCCAGATGGTGCAAGACCTTGCCGATCTTATCCTGAAATTCCTGGATATCCTTTTCACTTCCGCGAACACGAAGCTCGCTGCCACGTGCTGCAATATTGAGATAGGGGAATGATTTCTTGATGATACCCAGTCGTGCATTGTGCACACCGTAAAAATCAATGGCTCTGACACCCTCCAGCGGGATCAATACTTCTATCAAATTCGGTTACTTTTGTTGCCAACAAATCTAAACCATTTGGCGCAACCGCCGAGCCGATGAATCTGATCACCCTGACCACTGACCTGGGCCTCCGCGACCACTATGTGGCGGTACTGAAGGGAAAGATCCTCCGGCATTTCGAGGACCTGCAGTTCATGGACATCAGCCATGAGGTTGAACCCTTTAATGTGCAGCAGGGGGCTCACCTTCTTCGTGCAGGATGGGAGGCATTTCCTGAAGGAACGGTGCATGTGGTAGCGGTGAACATGCAGCACACCAATCCGCTTCGCTGTATCTTCTTTGCTATGGGCGGGCACTATTTTGCCGGTCCGGATAACGGCATTTTTCCGCTCGCTATTTCGAACATGCCCCGTGATGTGTTCACACCGGCTGCCAGCGGCAACAATATGGACGACCTGGCTCTTGTGGCTGCGGGTCTTGCGGAAGGACATCCGCTCAACGAGATCGGAACGCTTACCGGCAACGTCTTCATGCTGCAGAATCTGCAGTCTCCTTTCAGTGACAGCATGATCCGTACCCGTGTCAACTACATCGATCATTTCGGAAATGTGGTGCTGGCCATCAGCACAGAAGAATTCACCAGGGTACTTGGCGACAGGAATTTCGATATCGAATTCGGAAAGCGGGAACATATCAGCCAGATCTCCGCCTCTTATGCTGATGTGCCGGAAGGCGAGAAATGCTGTATTCTCAACGACAGCGGCTACCTGGAAATTGCTATCAATAAAGGCAATGCGCATGAATTGCTCGGACTGAAGATCAACGACACTGTACTCATAGAATTTACATGATCAGACGAATTGTCAAAATGAGTTTCCGCCACGATGAGACGGAAACATTCAGGGCTGTTTTTGCAGAAGCTCAGCCGCGAATCAGTAGTTTTCCCGGCTGCCATGGCGTAGAATTACTTCAGGACATCCTCCATCCGCATATCTTCTTCACTTTTTCTGTATGGGATGACCATGAAGCACTGGAAAGGTACCGTGCTTCTGAGCTCTTTAACACCACCTGGGCTAAGACCAAAGTATTGTTCAACGACAAACCCGAAGCATGGAGTGTGGTGGGTGTGGGAAGTGGAAAGGGTGAAAAGTGAGGAGTGAGGAGTGAGGAATGGAAAGAGTGAAAAGTGAGAAGTGAAATGTCGCTATACCCGATACCTGATACCTGATACCTGATACCCGATACCTGATACCCGATACCTGATACCTGATACCCGATACTAACTACAGCAAGTACCGCTCCCGGATGATCTTCATGTGATGCAGCTCATGTCCGGCGATGACATGACAGAGGGCATTGACCGACACGGGATGGTTGTTGGCAACTCCCATACGGGCGAGGGTCGCATCATCAAAAGTCCTGAGCAGGCTGATACTAGCCTGTCGCACGGTGCGGAATTCATTTACCAGATCTTTCATGCTGCGTTCATTGGCACCTGATGCAGTTACATAATCATCCTGTTCAAATCCGGGCAGAGAGGTCTGTTCTCCTCTTGCGATGCACAAAGCACGATAACACATGATGCGTTCGCAGTCCACCAGGTGATTGATCACCTCTTTGATGGTCCATTTTCCGGTTGCGTAGGCATGACCGGCCTGATCATCTGACAGTCGCAGAAGCAGTGTTTCAGTATCGTTGAACTGGTTGGTGATCAGATCTACCAGATCGCCAGCAGGCACCAGGTCAAAATAGGTCTTCTGATAAGGGATGAAGGTTCCCTCTTCCGGTTGTTTCCAATTTGCCATAGAGCTAATATACCAACAAAAAAAGGTCCGCCTTGCGGCGGACCTCTCCTATTCATGCACTTGTTGTCAGTGCACAATGATCAGCTGTCCGTTCAGGACACGACCATTGCCTACATACTGGATGTAGTAGATACCGGCGGGATAGTCAGCTATATCCAGCAACAGGGTATTACTTCCTTTTTCCAGTTTCATTTCTTCCAGGCGCAACGGAACCCCAAGCTCATTCAGTACTTGCAGGTGGCCGCTCTCCTCTTCAGGCGAGTCAATACGAACGGTCACTTCACTGGATGCAGGGTTTGGCTGAATGCGCAGGATCTGTTCATCCTCTTCTGTTATTCTCAATGGTGGATCAGCATCTTTTACCCGGAAGGTCATGGTGCACTTATCGCATTTGACACCTCCGCAAATCGCAGTCATCTGCACCTGATAGTTACCGGCTGCTGTCGGAGTGAAATTAACAGGCATACCAAAACCACTAGCATAAGGCACACCATTCTGTCTGATGGTCCATTGATAGACCGCATCACAGGCACCTGAACAATTATATACACCATTCAATGAGATCGCATCAAAAGCATTGACCGTGAACTTACTGCCACACGGGCGATTGATCCAGGTCTTGAATGGAGTACTGACGGTGAATAATCCCCATTCTCCGCAGGTACAATCGGCCGTTACCACTTCAAAGTACATGGTACAGGTATCGCAGGAATTTCCCTGGCAATAGCCTACTACATCAAGCGTGTACAGACCGGGATTCAGCAGACTGAATGATGGATATCCGGATCCGTCTATCGCTGTACCGGGGCCCGTGAGTGTCCAGGAATGATCTGCATCACAGGAGGTGCCGTCCAATGCCAGGCATGAATATCCACCACTGATGAAATCGATCACGGTTCCTGCAGGGATACTGTTGTAAACAGCACCACAGCTTGCAATAAGAGAATAGTCTGGCAATGCACCCGGCTGATCCACATTGGCAATGAAGTTCTCCCATTTATTACATTGGCAGGTATCACATTCGGGAATTGGAATGCAAATGCTGTCCATCTCATGGCAACACCATCCATCATAGTCTGCCAGTGTCAGGTCGAAACAAATGTTCGTGCCGGCGGGAAGCCCGAGTGGATCAATGATCACAGTTCCTGTATATGAACCTCCCCATGCAACTGCAGACGGCAGGATGACCGGGTTCGGGGTGATGTTCACAAATGGCGTCACACTGGTGAACACCAGCATATAGACATCATTCGGGTTGTTGTTGGTGAAGGTGTAATTGTATGCATAAGTACCATCTCCGAGACAGGTGATATCGCCGGAGATCTCTCCGCATGGATTCACGTTCGGAGTCGGGCAGGTAAATTCCAGCGTATCAGAGCAGGCCACTACCTGGTTGCCATCGGCATCAGTATAGAGCCAGTTGACGGCCACCAGTTGCACCGGTGGTGCCACCACTGTAACGTTTAAACACACATCAAAAAGACCGGGTATGGATCCCATCGGCACAAAGCCTCCTGTTGGCTGCACATACATGGCAGATGCCGTTCCATAGGCAGACCAGGTACCGGTATAGGAGGGACCTACCATGAGCGATGCAATGCTCACGCCGGGAGATAGCGGTGCTACCTCGATACCACTGAAGAAGCTGCCATTATATCCATTTGTCAGGTTGACAGTTGCACAACAACCTGCACTGGTATCTGCGGTAACCACGAGGTTATCACATGGACCGCAGGGCGGTAAAGGGATACAATACATCGTGGTATCATGACAACAGGTATCAGCGTTATAGAGTGACGCCAGGAAACACAGTTCTGCAGGCAGTGGGCTGCCTATAGGATACGATACATTGATGGAGATAGGTGCAGAAGTGGCACCGGTAGCAAGCGTAAGCGGCACCACGAAAGACGGTGTCAGGGTGAACGGCATATTCACATCATGCAGCCACAAATAGGTAGAAGTAGCGGCACCAAGGTTCGTTACCTGAATTTCCATCGTGTAAGTGCCATCGTCATTGCACCAGATGGTATCTTCTATGGTAAAGCATTCTACTTCGCACTCCAGTGGTGTGTACTGGAATTCAGAACTGTCCACACATCCATAAATGGAAGTTGCTACCAGTTTGATCTGATACGGAACACCAAAGGTGGGCAGGTTGGAGGTATTCAACTCCAGATCCTGTAATGTGCCGGCAGGTGTATTGTCAATATACCACTGGTAAGACAGCATGCCCGGAGGGCCGTGAATGATCTCCGGTGTCGGATAGATACAGGATGAATCACAACCTATCGGCAGCATACTCAGGTCAGGCAGCGGGAAGATATTGGCATATGCTGATGCACTTGCTGTACATCCCACTGCATCAGTAACAGTGACCGAATAGTTTCCTGCCGCATTTACGATGGTCGTGCTGGTCATATCGCCGTTGCTCCAATCCCACATCACAGCAGTGGCAGAATTGGCGGTCAGCGTAACCGGTGTACCGGAGCAAACACCACCCGGATCAGAACTGGTCACAAACACTGTTGGCGATTGTTCCACCATGATCACGACAGACTGATAATCAGAACAAGGGGGTGTCGGGCCGGTGGTGGTGGAAACGGTCAGTTCCACTGTATGCGGGCCGGCGCCAAGTGTTCCTCCGGGAATGGTCAGGGTGGGGCCAGCGAAATACGGAATACCATCAACTTTCCAGTCCCAGGTATATAGCCCGTAAGTATTGGACTGAATGATGATATCATCATCAGAACACAAAAGCGGCGGGAAGGTGAAGGTGATAACAGGCTGAGGATAGATGGTGATCATGGCCGGCAGACTGTTGATGATACAACCGTCCACATCCACCACTTCCACCGAATAATTTCCACTCAATGTAGCCGTGTAGGTGCTTCCTGTGGCACCCGGAATAGCGGTGCCATTGTTGAACCACTGGTAGGAAGTATAGATCACTGCACCGGGAACAGACAGGGTGGTTGGTCCGCATGATGGTGAAGCATACAACAACGCAAACGAAGCAGGAGGCGCAACAACGGTGATATTACCGGTGGCTGTTGTCTGACATCCCGCCGCATCTGTTGCGGTCAATGTCCAGGTGTAGGTATTCGGTGTGTCATAGGTATGTTCTGTATTCTGCTGACCGGAAGTAAATCCGTCGCCGAAATCCCATTGCCAGTCGATGACGTTACCGCCCAGTACGGTAGCCGCGAAGGCAACCGGTCCGTTGCAGGCAGAAGGTGAAATGGTGGTACTGACGGCGGGTCCGCCAATGGTGATGTTTTGTGTATAGCTGGCTTCGCAACCTGCTGCTGTATATACGGTCAGAGTAACAGGGTATGTGTTGGGAACAGCATAGGTATGTACGCCGGGAGCACTGCCGTATGTGAGCGGACTACCATCGCCCCAGTCCCATTCCCATGTGACTATGCTATACGGTGGCAGGAAGCTGGCATTGTCCACTACGGTCAGCGTATTGCACACCACTTCCCATGCAAAATCTGCTGCTACCGGAACAGCTACAACGGTATCTTCCGGCAGTGGCGGACAACAGGTCGGATCATAGTAACTGTAATACACATGGTAGTATCCGGCCTGGTTATAGGAATGTACCACCGATGTTCCGGTACCACTGAAACCGTCGCCAAAAGTCCAGTTGAACACACCGCCCACACAGGTGGAGTTGCTGCTAAAGGTGAACTCATTACAATCAGGCGAACTCTGTACAAAAGTGGGTGGAAAGAGATCGCAGGCACACAGCGGAGTGATGGCTGTATCACAGGTATCTTCAACAGGAACAGGACAGAACACATCATAGGTATCAGTATTGGTACACCCGTTCATATCAGTAACTGTAACACTGTAGGTACCCAGGTTGCTGATGGTTATCGGATTGGTAGTGCCACCTGTTGACCACAGGAAAGTATAGCCATTGTCCAGTGCATACAGATCTATGCTGTTGGTCATGGCAGTACCATCATCGTTGCAAATAACATTGTCAGGTGTAGAAATAAATGCCTCCGGTTCCGGATATTCAAAGACATCTGTGTAGTCAATATTGGTACAGCCGTTGCCGTCTGTGCCCACCACATAATAACTGCCCTGTTGGGTGACAGTTGCAGACACAGGCACACTGTTTTCATCAAACCACTGATAAGAATTCCCTCCGGTTGCGGTCAGTGTAAAGGAAGTTCCCGGACAGAACGCACCGCCGGTGGCCACGATCACAGGTCTTGGATAAATATCAAAAGTGATCACATCTGTACCGGTACTGGTCAGACAGGTGGTCTCTGTAACGGTCAGTGTTACTGTTTGCGTGGTGTTGGAGGCGTTACCATGCCAGAGAATGTCAACCGTGCCGGGAAGCAGGCCCGGTGTAATGGTACCCGCTGAAGGCGGAGAAATGGTCCATTCCACGTCAGACAATCCGGGATAACTCAGGGTAGCTGAATAGGTAACGGTCTGATCCGGACAAACATTTGCTGCCGATGTGGTGATGACAGGAGCTGGTGTTCCCGGAGCATCCAGGGTAATGCTGGCAGAGTTGCTGCAACCATTCTCGGTTACCATGACCGACAGTGTACCAGTTGTGAAGGCAACAGGCAGTGTGAGGTCAAACGAATTGTCATAACCAAAAATGGATCCTGACACATCTGTGAAGGTCCAGACGATACTTGCCGTTGGCGAATAGCCGCTCACCGTATAGGTATAGGTGCCTCCGGGGCAAACAACTGAAGGGCCTGAGATGACCGGTGTTGCAGGTAGTGGATTAATAACGATACTGATGGAATCAGGCGAGTTGCATACAGATGCCGATGATGCGATGATATGATACACACCCGGCCCGGGGAAGGTAGTACTTGCTGATGTGGTCGCTGTTCCGAAAGGAGTAATCGGCAAATTGTATTCCCAGTCGGCGGGATAGTTGGAACTAAAGAACACAGTAGATCCATCGCATGCAGAGGCAGGACCACTCAAAGTCAGCAACGGTGCAGTCTGAATGATCAGTGTATCGGCTCCCACACAATCCAGCAGGTCGTGTTCCATGGAACAAATAAGCTGGTAGGTACCGGCAGCAGAGAAGGTAATATCCTGGATATAAGGAGGCATGCCATACGGCAGCGTAACGGGAATACCAGAGGGTGGTATCAGTGTCCAGGTATAGGAAGCACCGGGCACATAAGGTGCTGAATAAGGTTCTGTCACTCCCTGACAAACGACGACCGGGCCGGTAATATCAAAAGTACCATCAGGCATGATGGGTACGGTAGCGAAGACCGTATCTGCGCACAAGCCCGGAGAACAGCCTCCTACCAGCAGACTGATGGTACCTACCGGACCTGCACCCCAGTCAACGGTGATGCAGGGTTGATTCGGAGCAGAGGTGATCACACCTCCGTCCACATCCCAGTCGTAGGTACTGCACACTGCATCCGTGCAATACTCTGCACCCACGGTATTGGCACAAACGGCGCTGATACAGAAAATATTCGGCCCCTCTGTATTGTCCACTATCACCTCTACGGTATCAGAGGTACTGCAGCATTCAGTGGAAGCAGTGACCACCACCTGATAGGTACCGGAAGTAATATATGTATGCGTTTCAGGCGAAGCGCCGGAATTGACCACAATGGTACCATCGCCAAAATCCCAGCTGTAGGTTATGAATGGCCCACCGGTCACACTCAGTGAAAAGGCTACTGACTGATTCAGACAAATGGTACTGATGCCCGGGCTGACGGTAATGGTTCCGTTGGGATAGGAAGACACCCCAAACACTTCATCGGTTCCGCTGCATCCGGCAGGGTTGGTTTCTGTGACCGTGAGCCGGCCGCAGGGAAAATCTCCGCCTGTCATGGCCACATCCCAGATCACATAGACGGTTGACTGGTTATCGGGCCCGACGATGGTACCGCCGCTGATGGTCCACAGATAGGTATTCAGCGGATCATCAGGTACCGCATATTCCACCAGTTCATTGATACAAAAAGTGTCGCATGCAGTTACTCCTGCGCCTGCTCCTTCAATACCCTCATGTGTATTGCAGTCATTCTCGAGATAATCGATCACCGGAGCCGGGGTGGCATACACCTGAACGGTCAGATTCTCTGATGCGGCACCGTTGTCTGCGATCAGGGTGTAGGTACCCGGCGGTACATTCCATGTCAGAAACAGGGAATTACCCGACGGGAAAGTGGCCGGACTAACCGGGGTGATGGTCCAGGTAAGTGTACCGGACAACGACGAATAATAGGTTTCCGTCTCGTCGATGCACACGTCCTGATCGCCCGTTATCTGCGCCATGAGGCCAGATGAGACAAAAAGGATCATCATGCATAGTAACAGGATCTTTTGCAGGTTCTTCATGCGTGAACTTTTAGAGGGTAAGTGTTAGTAGTGTGCACACCTGTGCAGTTTAATTCTTGCTAAAGGACTACCTTTCCTGCAATAAATTCACTGCTAAATGAAAAGTGTCGCCCTTTTTTGTGTAACTGTCCTGATAGGCATGACAACGAACCTCAGCGCCCAAAGCCATTTGGAGATACCCTATATAGAAGTGACCGGGACCGCAAAACTGGAGGTGGTGCCGGATGAATTCTATGTGAATATCACTTTGCGTGAACGGTATGATGGCCGCGACAAGATCACCATCGACAAACAGGAAGAAGATCTGCGAAGGGCATTTATCGCCATCGGCATTCCTGATACCCAGTTCTACCTGGCTGATGTGGATGCAGATTATATGAAGGTTCGGTGGAATACCAAAGATGTCATCACCCAGAAAAACTATACCCTGAAAGTTACCACCCCTACCCTGCTGAGCAAAGCCTTCCAGGCTATGGATGAAAAAGAGATCAAAGATGCCTATCTGAGCCGGGTGGATCATTCTCAGATGGACAGCTTGCGCCGGGAAGTAAGGATGGAGGCAGTCCGGGCAGCGAAAGATAAGGCCACTTACCTGCTGGCCGCCATAGATACCGATCTGGGTGCTCCGCTGATAGTCCGGGAGCAGGAGATGTACTATGGTAATCGCAATATGGAAATGTACAACGTGAGGATGGACGATATGGATAAAGCATCAGAGCCACTGCCGGAGCTGCAGTTTCAGAAGATACAGCTGGAGCAATCAGTATTTGTTCGTTTTGCCATTGCCGCTGCACAATAAGCATGAACCCGATACGTCTGTAAGCTGTTAGCCTGATACTTTCCTATGGATCTGCTTTCCATTCTCATCCGTTTGCTGAGCACCGGACTGGCATTTTTCCTGCCTGACCTACTGTTGTATGGTGCGGTAAAAAAAGCCTGGAACAGCCGGGGTTGGAAGATCTATCTTATATCCAACCTTGTCCTGTTCGGCATTGTTTTCCTGTCTTCCTTCCTGCTTCGCGAAAGCACACTGATACTGCAACGCATACAGTTGTATTTCTTTGGTTTGTTCGTGGCCATTCTATTTGCCAAGGTGTTCACGGGGTTGTTGTTGCTGGTGGAATTGTTCATCCGTTTTATCTACAGCCTGTTCACCAAAAAGAAAAGAAAGTCGGAAGATGCGGAAGCAAAGACCCTGATCTCCCGCCGACAGTTCATCGCCAAAGGAGCCATACTGACCGGTTTGCTTCCCATGACCGGCATCATCTACGGTATGGCAAAAGGACGGTTCCGTTTTACATTACATGAAGTCGATATTGCCATCTCCAACCTGCCTCCCGCATTTGATGGATTTACCATCACCCAGCTAAGCGATCTGCATATCGGTTCTTTCGATCACAGTACCATGCACGAACTGGCAGATATGGTCCAGGAAGTAAATGCCCTTGGCTCTGATGCCATATTCTTTACCGGCGATATCGTGAACAGCCGTGCCGATGAAATGGATGGCTGGTATGAACTGTTCCGGACATTCCACGCCGAAACGAAACTGTCCATTCTGGGCAACCATGATTATGGCGATTATGTCAACTGGCCCGACGAAGCCGCCAAAGAAAGAAACCTGGACCAGGTAAAGGCCATTCATGGCAAACTGGGATTTCAGTTGCTGCTGAACGAACGTACGGTCATAGAAAAAGACGGACAGCAATTACATATTATCGGTATCGAAAACTGGGGTAAAGGCGACTTCCCCAAATTCGGAGATCTGGGCAAGGCAGCTGCCGGATTGACGGCCGATGACTGCATGATATTACTGTCGCACGACCCCTCCTTCTGGGATGCACATGTGCTCGATTCACCCTTCCAACCGGAACTTACCCTGAGCGGACATACACATGGTTTCCAGATGGGTATCGAAACACCTGCTTTCCGTTTCAGTCCGAGTCAATGGGTGTACCGTCAGTGGGCCGGGCTCTATGCCGAAGGCAGGCAACAAATTTATGTGAACCGTGGTCTGGGTACAGTAGGCTATCCGGGAAGACTGGGCATCTGGCCCGAGATCACGAAGATCAGATTGATCAGAGAATAAGAAAACAATGTGAAAATGGGAGAATGTGAAAATGTGCTGAGGCGTCAAATGATTTTGCACAAGAGAAATTCAAAATTCATTAATACATTTTTTCATCCTAAATGCAGCGATCCCACGATCACGCAGCAGTTACATCAATATTACTAAAGAGCATCGCTGCCTTCCAACTGGCATTTCATTTTCACATTAGCTAATTTTACATTTTAACATTCGCCCATTCTCCCATTCTCCCATTCTCCCATTCTCCCATTTTCACATTTTCACATTTTCACATTCCCCCATTCTCCCATTTTCCCATTTTCACATTTTCACTCTCCAACTATCCTACCACCACTTTCTTATTCACGAATTCCAGTATCCCTTCCCTGCCCAGTTCCTTACCATAGCCAGACATACCCACGCCACCGAATGGCAAAGCAGGATCACTGCGCATGATGGTATTGATGAACACGTTGCCGGAATGGATCTGCTGAGCCAGCTGCATTGCCAATGCGTGATCGGCCGTGAAGATGGTTGAGCCCAATCCATAGATGGTATCGTTTGCAAGCCGGATAGCATCATCAGCATCTTTGGCCTTGATCAGCACCCCGCAGGGACCGAAGAGTTCTTCGCGAAAAGCGGTCATTTCGGGTGTGACATCACCGAGTAATCCCGGACTGACATGGCATGCATTCCGGATGCAGGGCACCAGCACTTCTGCACCTTCTGACACAGATCTGTTGTATTGCTCCATGAACTGATCAGCGAGGTCTGGTCTGGCCATCGGACCCACCTGAATATCATCCTGTACAGGATCACCCTGACGGAGGCTTCGGATCTTCTGAATAGCTTTTACCCTGAACGATTCATAGACTTCCTCTACCACGATCCATCGCTTGGCAGCGATACAGGACTGTCCTGCATTGCCGAATCTGGACTGCACTGCCGTTTCCACTGCCTTGTCTATGTTTGCATCAGCCAGCACGATGAAAGGATCGGAACCACCTAACTCAAGCACACTTCTTTTGATATGTTTTCCGGCCAGTTGCGCCACCGCTGCACCTGCACGGGTGGAACCTGTAAGCGCTACACCGGCAATCAGCGGCCGGGCGAGGATGCTCTCCACCTGATCCACATCTATGACCAGCGACTGAAAAGTATATTCCGGGAAACCCGCCGCCACGAACAGGTCATCCAGTTGCAAAGCACATCCGGTCACGTTCGGAGCGTGCTTGAGCAACACCACATTACCTGCCAGCAGGGCAGGCACAGCACATCGGAGCACCTGCCACACCGGAAAATTCCAGGGCATGATGGCCAGCACTGCACCCAGCGGTGCGTATTGTACCATTGCTTTCACTTCTCCGTGAGAACGATCTTCATCTGCCAGCCAGGCTTCTGCATGTGCGGCATAGTATTCACACAACCTGATGCATTTCTTTAGTTCTGCTTCCGCTTCCGGCCTGATCTTTCCCATTTCTTCTGACATGAGTCTGGCCAGATCGTCCAGATCACGGTCCAGTTCACGAGCCAGATTTCCCACTGCAAATGATCGCTGTGCCACTTCCAGCGCCGACCAGTACCGGTATGCTTCTCCAGCTTCCTGCAGGCGCCTGTCCAGTTCTTCCTGCTGCATGAGCGGATAGTCTGCCAGTTTCTCTCCGGTAGATGGATTGTAGGTTGTCAGAATGTCCATGTCAGATAGCTTACAACGAGCATGCAAGTTACCAAGAACCTGACTTGTTCGTTATGCAGGAATTAATCGTAGTTGGTAAGCCACATGGAGTTATCATCTGTCAGCTCATCGGGGAACCCTTCCTCTTCGGGATAGAGTGCGAGCTGCATCCTGCCATCACCCAGAATCCGGTAAAGGCCGTAATAGGTCAGCAGCACTTCTCCGTTTGACTGCAGGGTCATGGTTATGGTCAGCCGCTGCAGATCGCCGGCAGATTCTGTACGATACTTCATGGTAGCCATACCACGGTTCGTTTCATAATCCAGACCTCCAAAAATGTCATCACCAAGTATGATGGTAGCCGACCCGTCTTCTTCCAGGATCAGGGTAAGGGGATCATCATCCACATCCTGGATCCAGATACCAATGACCTGGGCAGACACAAAAAAAGGCAACAGGCTGAGAACAGCAGTTGCCGGCAGTTTGGAAACCAGACGCATAGAATTGTTTTCCGAAAGATACTATGCTTCAAAAAAAAACCGGGCCAGGCCCGGTTGTAATCAGAACAAGATGATGTTACTCTTTCGTAAGCCAGAGTGAATCGTCTTCCACAAAGGCCGAAGGTCTAACTTCACCGTTAAAGTTAAGACATATATGCATTTCTTTTCCATCCAGGGTAAAAATTCCCGGCATACCTCCCAGAAATGAACCGTCTTCTTTCAGATACACATTCAGGTCAATGAAGTTATACGGGTCTCCGAAGCTCACCTCATAGGCCATATAGCCCGGAAAGCCTCCCACATCCATATTCGGCCCGCCAACTACATCTGTACCCGACAGGATGGTGCAAAAACCTTCTTCATCAAATACCAGGGTAATGGGTTCACCCATGTCATCGCCGGTCCATCGGCCAACGATCTTGTCGCTTTGCGCCTGTACTGCCAGGCCCAGCAGCAGGGCTGCCGTAAAAAGTACTGTTCTCATTGTTGTTGTTTGTTATAGGAGTATTGGGGGCGTTTAAATCCACAGTGAAGGTAAGGGTTTTCACATTCTTTAACCTTTTCATTATTTTCGGAGATACATGAAAACCTTTAACATCAGATACTTCATTGGTGAGCTGATCATCGTAACTGCCGGTGTACTCATAGCCTTTCAGCTCAGTCAGGTCAAGGAATCCAGGCAGGACCACGAGTTGACAAAAACCTATCTGGAGAGCCTTCATGCCGACCTGCTGGAAGACAGCACAGACATCTATACTTCGATACAACAGATCGCAGAATTTCAGACCTATCTGCAGGGGATCATCCCCCATTTCTTCCGGGAATTGCCGGGACGTGATACTGTGGTTCAGAGCATGTTCAAGCATACCCAGTTCATACATTTCATTGCCCATGATGCCACTTACAACACCATGGAATCAACAGGAAGTCTTGCATTGCTGGATGACGCCTCCCTGAAGATCGCCATCACGAGGCACTATGACAGTTACCAATCGCTCTACGATGAGAACGAGCGTATAGAGAATTTTTCCAGGTCTTACTATGCTACCTACATGATGGAGCATGTGGACCAGATGGAGTTGTTCATGTACGGCAAACCCTGTTGTTTTGACGATACCCGTTTCCGCAACCTGGTATTCAGCATGACCGGTATCCTGCAGATACAGGAAAAGACCTACCGGGAAGCACTGGAGAGATGCCGTGACCTGATCAGCAAGCTGGAGGTTTAGGTCTGCATGATGAAAAATGCCAGCATAGCGATGCCGAACAGCAACAAAGCTGCTGCAATGATGATGGCTTTAGATATGGCCGCATTATAAGCAGGTGGTTTCATTTCTCTCTTTGAAATGAGCCCGAACTTATCCATGATCACATGAATTTGCGGTACATCATCTTCATAGACACATACGACCGGGATACCCGGTTGTTCCAACTTAAGATACGGTATTGAAGCCTGCTGCAGTTCGCGGATCAGGGTGGTCATGCCCGGCTCTTCCATGGTGATGCGAAATCCGGAAACGGCGAGGTCTTCCAGCGACTGACGTTCCAGTTCTTCGGGTGGTATGGTGTCCTTTTCTGAATCTTCCGTTTCGGCTATGATGCCTTTGCGAATGAAATACTCCATAAAGTATTCATGCCATCCCTTTTTATCGGCAATATCAAACCCGGTACTCCATATCAGGCCGTTCTCTTCTGTATCCTCCCCTGTGGCCGCCTGTTCCATGATGTGGATCAGTTCATCGCCGTTGAGGGCGTTTAGTTTATCGAATAAAGGGTTATCGCTCATCTTTCCACACCAGGGTCTTTTCAGCCTGATCGATACCGGGCGGACAGTTGCCATCACCCTGTCCGGTAAAACCACCGTCAGGGGCACAGACCCGCTCGCAGTTACTGTTCATTAAGGTAGTGAATTGATCGCAGCAGGGCGCTGTGATATAATAGAACACCTCCTCTCCGACCTTCCATTGCCAGACCTCTAATGGTGGTTTGGCCGGTGCTTCGGCCTGGATGCGCCGGATCTCGTCATCTATACAATCAGGCACTTTGACGGCGTATTGCTGGGTCTTGCAGGAGGCGAGAGAGGCGAGGAGGAGGAGGAAAATGAAGTTGGGTTTCATGAATGGAAAGTTACAGGTTAATGGGTGGAAAATTAAAAAAGTGAAAGGGGTGAGCCCCATTAGCTAATGCGAATAGCAAGGTAAAACGATCAATCTGCCAGAACCTCTTGCAGAATACGATTGATCTCATCTGCTCTGGTCAGCATCATCATATGTGAACCACCATCTATCAGATAATTGATATGCGGGATCTTTCGGGCCGGGAGGGTGTGATCCTTGCTTCCGTGTATATGAATGACTGGTGTTTCATCAACAGATCGATCCCATTCCAGTATCATCTCTACAGATCGCTTCATATAAGAGGGATCCTTATCACTCAACATGCTGTGGCACAATGCAGACACTTTCTTACTGTCGGGTTCAACGAGCGGTTGTAAAAATGAAGCTCCCCAGACATAGGCTGATTCTGGTATGCTTTGATACAGTGGTGTATGTCTTTGAATTGTGTACCTTCCAGGTAACTCTTCACGACCGGCTGCACTGGAGATCAAAATGATCTTTTCGGCTTGTTTGATCGCATTGATCTCCATGCACAACATACCGCCCAACGAGACACCAAGTAGTACAAAAGGTTGTTCGTCGTTGATCTCTTTGCTGAGCTCATATGCCAGTTCTGTCATAGTCTGCCCCTCAAATTGTATGTCGTACTCCAGAATCTGCACTTCATATCCTGAGGTATCGACCTGCAGGTGTGCAAACTGCCTGGAGTCTGCTCCCTGTCCCGGGAGACAGTAGATCACTTTTTTGTTCTGAGCAGATAAAGTCAGAACAGAAAAAATAAACAGCAGTGTAAATAAGGATCTCATCGTTTTTGAACAGGGATAAAAAATTCTTCTTCCGCATCCGGATCGTCGGGCCGATAATCTTCGGGCATGAAGGCCAGTTGTTCGCGGTCGTCCACTTCGTATTCTGATGCGGGTATCCATTCCAGAAAAATATGCTGCATCAGAGCAGCGACCTGAGCCGGCAGTCCGCGGAAACGGAACACTGCATACAGACCACCCTGCAGCGAATAGGCTTCCAGCCCCTCAGGCACCGCAGCGCCTTCATCCAGTTGCACGGCAGCCCATTTCTGAAAGGGTGTTCGGGGGGTGAAGTTCTCAAAGTTTATTCCCTCAGGGAACACTTCCATCGAAATGAAACCCGGACGTCTGCCCTGCATGCGCATCATGATCGGCTTGGCCGACTGCCACAATTTTACTGTCCGGTTCTCAGCCATCGTCATGGTGATGCCTTTGGCAGCAAGTTGAAGTGATGGCAATTCTTCCATCCGCAGAAAAAGATCAGACATCATATAACAGGCTAAGTTAACGGAGATGGCCCAACAACGAACAACGAACAACGAATAACGAATAACGAACAACGAACAACGACTCCCCCTCCACCTCAATCATCATCCGGCGTAAATCCGGGCAGCTCCATGAGGTTATCGGGTATATAGCCATCGGGACGGTCGCGGTAATAAGGTTTGCCTTTTCTGATCACCAGGTCAAATCGGTACAGCAGCAGGATCTTCTTCAGCTGCAGATCTCCCATTTCGAATGGTGCCATATCAAAGCGGGTCTGTTCTCTTACGGCATCTTCCAGATCGGTATCCAGTTCATCAAGTGCATACTCATCCAGTGCTTCCGCAACCAGTTCATCGATCTTCTCCTGCAGCCTTTCTTCCACCTGATCATTGGTGGGTGTATCGTCCAGCTCTTCCTCCAGTTCTTCCAGGGCTTCATCACGCAGCACATCTTCATCTGACGCCCGGATCTCTGTTTCTTTGACCTCTTCAAAATCGTCTATCAACCGGTTGATGATCTCATCCACTTCCCTGTTGGTGATGGCGGCGATCTCTTCTACCTGGTTGTCCTTTATGTGAACATTCTGTGCCAGATACAGGATGCGGGGAATGAGTTTCCCGTTTGCTATCCTGCCGGTGATCTCAGCCAGATCAAGTGCATACAGGTTGGTCTCTGCATCGTTGGTAACCTGCGTGAACGATTCCCTGTCAGTTCCTGCAAAGTGATTCACAAAATCATTGGCGCTGTTGGTATGGTCTTTCACGCGATAGCGCAGCCCGATGATCTCGCCATCGCCATTCCGTTCTTCAGTACGTGCCACGATATGCGTAACAAAACGTGCCACTCTGTCCAGTTTAGCCTGACCGGAAAATCCCAGTCCGGTATCACGAAATGCCATACCATCGGTGGCTGCCACGATCTGGTGGTCGGTGAAATAAAACGGATCCCAGCGTCGCGACTCGATGGTCAGCCGGTTGGGAATGCTGTCCAGAAAACTGGTATCCATACCTGCACTGTCGCCTATACCGTTGGCGATCAGCGGCTCCACGATCCATTCTTCCATTCCGTAAAGCAATGCGAATCCAATACCACCTACGATCAGAGAACCCCACCCGAGGGTAGGTACGAACAGCAGGGTCATTAGTCCGGCAATGATCAGGTTTCCCAGGAATTTCAGCACCGGGTCAAAGTCGAGGTCATACGAGAGGTCCCAGCTGATGATACCGTTGGTGATGACCGGCGTGATGGTAATATAGAGTTTGAAATCCGGGTCAGGGATTACATCCAGGCCGAAAATGGTCCGGTCCAGGATGAACTCTCCGTCCACTACGATCTCCAGTTCATCGCTGAAGGTGCCGCCGCTTTGCTTGGGGCGAATGGTGATGCTTCTGATCCTGCCGAGCGGGTCACCATCCGGATCATCCGGGTTCGGTATCGGGTGGGTGAAGCTGCCACTTCCCTCGCTGGTCTCTTCTGCCATGCGTTCAAAAGCATCCGTGCTTAACCGGTTATAAATGTTTGATGGCATTCCGAAGGCGATGTCATCACCATCGGGCAGAAAGTTGATGCCATTGGATATATCACCCCTGTCGCCTCTTATATCATCATCGGCCGGGCCATTCTTCAGAATGAGGTTCAGATAAATGGCAATGACATGGGTATCGATATCAGCTCCCTGCAGTTTTTGCATCTCCACCTTCTGCACCGAACTTCCCACCATACTCAATGGTACATCGCGGTCAACAAACTGTCTGAATATATTAATAATATCCTGCTGCGTAACCTGGCCTGTAGAAAGGATGAACTGGATCATCGGACCCTGCACATCTACCGTGGTCAAACTCAAACGTGCATTTGACTGGTTGCCGTTCTCATCAGTATCTACCAGCAACTGAAAGGTCATGTAAATATCCACTACCTGACCTGGTGCGAAGCCCGTTACATTAGCTACCATGGTAACCTTCAGGTCGCCGCCTGTTGGATCATTGAACAGGATCTCTGTAGCGAAAGCCTGTGATGATGTATTGACGGGGGGTGATGCCTGCGCATCCGGTGTGTAGTTGCGGTCATAGTCTGTTGGCACATACAGGTCTATGGTCACATTGATGGGGGTGCCTCCCGGACCAGGAATGGGTACTGTTATCTGTAAGGGCAGTGAACCGGTCTCTATGCTGCTCATTAACAGATAGCGGATATAACGTCTGTTGAACAGGGTCTCGCTGTCAAAACCGGATTGTACCTGACTGGGATCGATCATAGCATATGATTGAGGGTGATGGAATAGGTAAATCTACATAATGATGCGGTGGGATAGCATAGCTGTGGAATTAATTATAAATGAATAAAGGAGTCTTTGGGACAGGGTGAGGAATGAGCAGAGAGGAGTGAGGTGTGAGAGTGAGAGTGAGAGTGAGAGTGAGAGTGAGCCCCGATAGCTGGGAGTGTTCAATTAACTGTGTCAGCGTTAGAAAATCGGTCTCCAAAGTACTCAGTTAGTTCACGTCTTACGATAGACCATGCAAACATAGTACCTGACCATTTGGTTTGAGCATTAATTATGGCCAGATAGATCTGTTTGAGGACGGCATCTTCACTGGTAAAGGCTCCTTTTGTCTTGGTGACCTTGCGGACCATGCGATGATAGCTTTCTATCGGATTGGTCGTGTAGATGACCTTTCTCAGCGCTACCGGATAGCGGAAAAAACTGGTAAGATTATCCCAGTTTCGATGCCAGCTCTTAAAGACGATAGCGTACTTCTTGCCCCATTTTGCCTCAGCAGCATGTAACTGAAACAGTGCTGCTTCAGTATTTGTAGCCTGGTATATCTTCTTCAGATCCTGCATCATGGGTTTGAGGTCTTTATTGGTGATATACTTGCTGCTGTTGCGCATCTGGTGTACCAAACACAACTGTACGTCTGTTGCAGGATACATGTCTTGTATCACATCGGCCAGTCCTGTGAGATTGTCGATGCAGGCTATCAGGATATCTCGCACACCCCGTATCTGCAGATCGTGCAGCACCTGACGCCAAAAGGTACTGGACTCTGCATCTCCGATATAAATCCCCAACACCTGCTTCTCTCCATCGCACGTTACCCCCAGTACCGAATAGACCGACTTGCTGATCACCCGGCCTTCTTCACGTACCTTGAAAAACATCGCATCCATCCAGATGACCGGATACAGATCGTCCAATGCCCTGTTCTGCCAGTCCTTGATGGCCGGCAGTACATGATCGGTGATCGCTGTGATCGCTCCAGTGCTCAGTTCTACTCCGTAGATCTGCTGCAAATGCTGCTGGATATCCCGATAGCTTAATCCCATGGCATACAGCGATAAGATCTGACGGTCTATGTCACTGGATATACGGTGCTGCCGTTTCTTGACCAACTGGGGGTCAAACGTGCCGTTGCGGTCTCGCGGGGCAAGCAGTTCAAAGTCCCCCACAGAACTTTGGACTGTCTTGCCCATACGGCCATTCTTGCGATTCTTTGATTCATCACGGGTCTCTGCCAGGTGAGCTTCCAACTCCCCGTCAAGACTTGCCTCTAGTAACCTTTTCAGCAATGGTGTAAATATCCCACCCTCGCCTATTAACGGCTTGCCTGCTTGTAGGCCCTTTGCAAGCTCCTCCATATAAGGATCCAGCTCGACTTTCTCTTTTTTCTCCTTTTTCATGTATCACTCAAATTTAAGTGACACAGTTTTTTGAACAGTCTCCGATAGCTATCGGGAGGGACTAACAACCAACAACCAATAGCTAATAACCAACGACCAACAACCAACATCCCAATTCAATCACACCGGAAACACCTTCAGCGCCATGCGGACGCTTTCGCGGAATTCTGTTCTTACCAGTCCGGTGTCCACCTTTTCGTGGTTGAAATACTGGATGATATTCTCGGTGGCCATATTGCCTGTCAGATCGTCCTTGGCCATTGGGCAGCCTCCAAAACCCTTGATGGCTCCGTCAAACCTCCGGCATCCGTGTTTCCAGGCCGCATCGATCTTTTCCAGCCAGGCATCGGGCGTGGTATGCAGATGTGCACCGAACTCCACATCGGGAAATTTCGGTATGAGATGTCCGAACAGGTAGGCGATACTTTCCGGATCGGCCACACCGATGGTATCTGCCAGAGAGATGATACCGATGTCCATCGCCACCAGTTTGTCCACCCACTCTTCTGCTACTTCTGCGCTCCACGGATCTCCGTACGGATTGCCAAAGCCCATACTCACATAGATGACCAGTTCCTTATCGTGCTTCGCACAGATGTCGCGGATCTCTTTGACCCGGTCCACACTTTCTGCGATACTGCTGTTGAGGTTGCGCTGCTGAAAGGTCTCCGAAATGGAGAACGGAAAACCCAGGTAGCGTATCTGTCCGAACTTTGATGCATCATTGGCTCCGCGTGCATTTCCTACGATGGCCAGCAGTTTCGGACTGTTTTCATCCAGTTCCAGCTGTTCTACGACCTTCGCAGTATCAGCCATTTGCGGGATGGCCTTCGGGCTCACAAAACTGCCGAAGTCTATGGTGTCGAATCCGCTTTTCAGCAACTGGTTGATATAGCGCACCTTGACCTCTGTAGGGATGAAATCGTGCAATCCCTGCATGGCATCCCGCGGACATTCGATGATCTTGACCTGCTGCATATGCTGTCAACAAACAGGAATCAATTCCCGTTCTGTTATACTACAATATTAATGATCCTGCCCGGGACGATGATAACCTTCTTCGGCAGCTTGCCTTCGGTCCACTTGACAACAGCTTCCAGTGCCAGTACGGCCTGTTCCATATCACCTTTCGGCATATCGAGCGGAAACTCCACATTCGTCCGGTGTTTGCCGTTGATGCTGACCGGATAGTTGAAGCTGTTCTCTACCAGCAGACTTTCATCTGCCTCGGGCCAGTTTTGCTCATGTACACTTCCGGCATATCCCATCCGGCTCCACAGTTCTTCCGTGATGAACGGCGCAAACGGTGCCAGCAGGATCAGCAATGGTTCCAGCACTTTACGGCTGTTGCATTTCTCCTCACTCAATTGGTTGACGGCGATCATGAAGGCGCTGACGGCGGTGTTGAAGCTGAGACGCTCCACATCCTCTCCCACTTTGAGGATGGTCTTGTGCAGGGTCTTCAGACTGTCGGCCGATGGTTCACTGTCGCTCACCTTCCACTCGTTGTTATCTCCGACATACAAACGCCAGAGCTTGCGCAGAAAACCACTCACACCGGTGATGCCTTTGGTATCCCAGGGCTTGGAGGCATCAATGGGACCGAGGAACATCTCATACATGCGGAAACAATCTGCTCCGTGACGGGCGATGACATCGTCGGGGTTGGTGACATTGTGATATCGCTTGGACATTTTTTCTACTTCATGTCCGCAGAAGTACTTTCCATCTTCCAGAATGAAGGTGGCATCAGCGAAATCCTGTCGCCACTGCTTCAATCCTTCTGTATCCAGTTCATCACCATCCACCAGTTTCACATCCACGTGAATGGGTGTTGTTTCATACTGATCTTTCAGTCCGCCAGAAACAAATTGATTCGTCCCGTTGACACGATACACGATCGACGACCGTCCCTGTATCATCCCCTGATTGACCAGTTTTCTGAAAGGTTCGTCTTCACTCACCCATCCGCGGTCGAACAGGAATTTCTGCCACATGCGGCTGTACAGCAGATGACCTACAGCATGTTCTGTACCACCTATATAGAGGTCCACACTGCGCCAGTATTGTTCTGCTTCTTCGGCTACGAAACGGTCATCGTGTTTCGGCGACATATACCGCAGAAAGTACCAGCTGGAACCGGCATATCCGGGCATGGTATCGGTCTCCCGTACCTTACCATCGGGCAGGTTGACCCAGTCGGTCAGGGCTGCCAACGGTGACCTTGCCTGTCCGCCCGGCTTATATTCTTCCACATCCGGCAGCAGTAAAGGCAGCTCGCTTTCATCCAGCAGTTCGGGCATGTCGTTGTCATATACCACGGGAAATGGTTCGCCCCAGTAGCGCTGACGGGAGAATCCTGCATCACGCAGACGATAGTTGATCTTTCGTTTGCCGATGCCTTTGCTTTCTATCTTTCCGATGATCTTTGCAATGGCTTCTTTCACTTCCATCCCATCCAGGAAACCGCTGTTCTGCATCACCCCAACTTTCTCTTCCATACCGGCATTCGGGTGTGCACTCTGGTCCACCACCGGAATGATGTCCAGGCCGAATTTCTGTGCAAAGGCGTTATCCCGCTCATCGTTGCTGGGCACCGCCATGATGGCACCGGTACCATAACCTGCCAGCACATATTCTGCTATGTAAACCGGAATGGGTTTCTCTGAGAAGGGATTGATGGCATAAGCTCCTGTGAACTGACCGGTCACCTTCTTCACTTCGGCTTGTCTGTCGCGTTCACTTCTGGTCTTCACATAAGCGAGGTACTCATCCACCTCTTTCTTCTGATCCGGTGTGGTGATCTTCGCCACCAGTTCGTGTTCCGGTGCCAGTACCATGAAGTTGGCACCGAAGATGGTATCAGGTCGGGTGGTGAATACTTCTATCTGTGCGTCATGATCCTGCAGCTGAAAGTGCACACTGGCACCTTCACTCCTGCCGATCCAGTTGCGCTGCATGTCTTTCATGCTCTCGCTCCAGTCCAGGGTATCGAGGCTGTTCAGGAGTCTGTCGGCATACTCCGTGATGCGCAGGAACCACTGTCGCATGCGGATACGTTCCACCGGGTGGCCACCCCGTTCGCTTACGCCGTCCTTCACTTCGTCGTTGGCCAACACAGTACCCAGCGCTTCACACCACCACACTTCAGCATAGTCCAGATAGGCCAGACGGAACTGCATCAGAAATTGCTGCCTGGACTTCTTATCCATCGCATGCCAATCGGCAGCAGAGATATTTTCTGCACACTGACCAGTTGCTACCAGTGCAGACGAACCGGAAGTACCGAGCAGTTCTGTCAACTCAGATATCGGTCTTGCTTTCCCCGCACTTCTGTCGTACCAGGAGTTAAAGAGCTGCATGAAGATCCACTGCGTCCATTTGTAGAAGGACGGATCGCAGGTCTGCACTTCCCGATCCCAGTCGTAACTGAACCCGATCTTCTGCAGCTGTTCGCGATAGTAGTTGATGTTCTTCTCGGTCGTGATGCGTGGGTGGGTACCGGTTTCAATGGCGTATTGCTCAGCCGGCAGACCAAAGGCATCGAAGCCCATGGGGTGCAGCACATTGAATCCTTTCAGGCGTTTGTACCTCGATACGATATCGCTGGCCACATAACCCAGGGGATGCCCCACATGGAGACCTGCCCCGGAGGGATAGGGAAACATGTCCAGCACATAATATTTGGGACGGGCGGGGTCTTCCGACACCTTGTACAGGCCGGATTCCGCCCATTTCGACTTCCACTTCGACTCTATTTCGGGAAAATTGATCTCCATTACGGGCAAAAATACGGAAGGCTGCGAACTATCAGAACGCCAGACAATTGCCATATTTCCGGCTGCAGACAATTCTTCCGCCTTATGCGAGTAATATTGTGGTACATGATTCACAGAAGGCTGTATCTGATGCTCCTCTCCGGGTTGTTTTTCTCAGCTTGTTCTGAGGTGGATCCTTCACTGGGTATTGAACGATACTATGGTGACTATTCTGGGCTGGCTTTGCGCACCTATAAACATTTGGACGCCACAAACTCATTCTTTATTACTGAGTATTCTGACTGGGATTATTTTATGACAGTTTCTGAAGACACTACTGAAAATTGCCTGAATCTTATAGTAGTCTATAACGACACAACAATTGCATCACTAGGCTCTGTGCTAATAGATGATACGGGGTTTGGAGAGAAACGCTGGGGTGCGGGAAGTTCGACCTCCAAACTGAACCTACAACTACATGATGACACAATTGATTTCTACTATTTTCAATTGATGGGACATACAAATTGGATTACTATAGAATTTCAGGCCACAAAATGAATACACTTACCCCTCTATACAAGCTGTCGGAACTGAAGGCAAAGATCACCCTGATCCTCCTGGTCTCAACGACCCTGATCATCTCCTGTACCAAACCCGATAATCCCCTGGCCTGGGAATCATACCTGGGCACTTATACCGGCACAGCGGTGCACGCCTTCTATCACTTTGACGCCGATTACAACCCGGTGGTGGACTTTGAAGACTGGACCTACACCATGACCGTGGAGACCGGTGCGCAGGACAGCATGCTCTGCTTCCTGATCACCTACAACGATACCCTATTGGAGACCTACTCTGATGTGCTGATCGACGAAACAGGGTTGGGACAGCAATATTGGGGAGCAGGCAGTTCTGCATCCGGCATCTCAGTTCAGCTTCACGAAGACACCATAGATTTTTACCACTATGTGCTGATGGGCATGGGCTCTTCTACTTCAGAAACCTTTCAGGCGGTGAAATGAATTGTGGGCCAATAATTCTGTCATACGGCCACTCAATCAATCCTTACCCATGTTTCTTTTTCGCTGCCAAACTCCGGTTTGCCTATAGATGAAGCTACTTCCTTACGCAGAGATTCTCTGTCGGTTACAGCATCCGTGCCCCCTTCCAGCAATGCCATGTCGCATACTACCAGCTGGTCTGCTGATCTTTCCAGAATAGCGTAGTGATAGTACTGCTGTTCATTGGAAGGACGCAGATAAAAGAAGGTCATGCCGTTCAAGTCTGTCACCCAGCCGGTGAGTGTATCTGTTTCCAGCACATAATCCAGTCCCCGCTCCCGGACGAGCACATCATAGCTGAATGCATCTTTCTGCAGGATCGAAACAACTTTCACAACAGCTTCTGCATTCGCATTCTCCCATACCCCGATCAGATCTGGCAGAATGGCTTCCTTATCCGGTTCACCGAGCGGATGATCCAGGCCAATGGGACAACCCCAGAACAGGTTGGTCATGCCGGTTACCAGCAGGATGGTGCGTGTTTTCAGTCTCATATTCTATCAAAGATAATGGATGGATATTCCCATGTATATGGTTAAGCCACAAAATTTTTATCTTCAATATCAACCTGAGAGTCATGCTGGAAAAATTTGGCCGAACCTTAACCAGACTGTTCCTCCGCTTCATGCCGGACGCCTTTGTGTTTGCCATCCTGCTGACCCTGCTGTGCGCAGCGGGTGCGCTGATCTGTATGGGGTCCACTCCGCTGGAGGTCATCACTTCCTGGTATAACGGGTTTTTCAACCTGCTGGCCTTTGCCATGCAGATCGCTCTGATCATCGTGACGGGATTCAGCATTGCCTTATCTCCCCAGGTGGGCCGGCTCATAGATGCTATTGCCAGACGGATCAGCACACCTTCACAGGTATATTTTCTGGTGGTAGCCATCGGCATGTTTTTATCCATGGTCAGCTTTGGCTGGATCGTCATCACCGCAGTATTTGCACGGGAGCTGGCAGAGAGGGTCAAGGGTGTGCACTATGGCTTTCTGATAGCCTGTGTGTATTTCTCTATGAACTCCTGGGTATTGGGATTATCATCCACCATACCACTGCTGCTGAACACCGAAAACAATTATCTCATTCAGGCCGGCACCCTGGATGCTGTGATCCCCACCTCGGTCACGCTGGGTGCAGGACTCAATATCGCTATGATGGTCCTGATGATCGTGGCAGCACCGGTGTTGTTTTTTCTGCTGCGACCGAAACAGGCCAACGGCATGGAATTGCGTGATCTGCAAACAGGAAGTTCTGTTGCCAGGGAAGAGACCATCGAAGAAGAAGCCAGACAGATGCGACTTCCCTACCGGGCACTCTCTGACCTGCTCAACAACAGCAGATTGCTGACCCTGATCATGGTGGGCATGGGGGTAGCTTATATCATCCATCACCTGCTCACCAAAGGTGTGGACCTGGACCTGAACATCATGATCTTCCTGTTCCTGGTGGTGGGGATGACGCTGCATAAAACTCCGATGCAGTATGTGATCTCCATGAAACGATCCAGCCGGAATATTGCAGACGTGCTGTATCAGTATCCTTTCTATGCCGGTATCATGGGCATCATGCTGGGTACCGGTCTGGGCTCTGCCATCGGCAGCTGGATGGCGTCTTTGTCAACGGCAAATACCTATCCTGTTTTCGCTTATATCACCGGGGCAGTGGTCAACTTTGCCATCCCCAGTGCGGGTGGTGAATTTGCTGTGGTGGGCCCCAGTGTCATCCAGGCGGTGCAGGAAGTAGGTGCAGGCATGCCGGCAGAAACGGTGACCGCCATGATAGCCAGAGCATCCTTGTCTGTGGCCTATGGCGAAAGCCTGAGCAATATGCTGCAACCATTCTTTCTGCTGATGGTCCTTCCGGTCATGGGAGCAGGAACAAGAATACAGGCCCGTGATGTCATGGGCTTTCTGGTCATCCCTACCCTGCTGTTCATTGTAGTGCAGTTGCTGATGGTGGTGTATTGGCCGATTTGAGGGGTGGAAGGGTAAAAGAGTAAAAGGGTTAAGGGATTGACATGTCCGATACTTATCCGGCGAAATTGGCAGATAAATTTATACCGGTTCTTGTCCGTTTTGATTAATTTTATTTCCAATCAAGTTGCGGTTGGTTGGGACTCCAACCGCGGGCAAAGAGTTAGAATGAAATACATCTTATACATATTTTTAACTCTACTAATATATATGCAAATATTAGTAAGTTGTAAGGGTTTCTATGCTGGTGATACATTGTATAAATCTTACAATTCAGCAATTGAATGCATTGAAAGTGAATATCAAAATTGTTACTAGTTCCTTAGTTCTCAACCCATAAACCTTTGTGCCACTTTTAGCTTCCAAGGCCCGATGTGAACTATATATTTATATCAACAGTGATTGAATCCTCAATACCATCAATTCTTTCGACCTTCGTCATTTTGTCCTGTTACACAATGGCCACTTCATGAATTATTGTTGAAACAGGGTCCAAGTGTTTTTAAAATTTTCTTGATTCCTCCCATCATGGAATGACTTGATGTAATAAGTTTCAACAGAAAAGAAATAAAATATGAAAGACTTTGTTTCTATTGGAGCAAATCAAATGTTCATAGAATATGCTAATGTTTGCTATTGAGATATTATAATGGGGCAATGTAATTTAGGTTCAAAAAGTATTTAAAGCTATTTGGTATGGATCATTCAATAAGTGTTTATACTAGATAACAAGATACTAATGGGCGAGATTAGTGATATGGATTGAAAGTTGTCGCGTTGTCTCACTTCATCATAATGTCCTTTCTGGAACATAATTCTGCAAGCGATATTTCCATCTAGGCGAATAGTAATCATTTCGTTTAGTAGCATAACACATAATCTTTAATGTTGGGTAGACTGCGAATCAAAAAACGTCAGTATTAATTCAAACCGAGCTTGATCTACAAAACACTTCTGCAAATCTATCTTGACAAATATGCCTTGTCAAGAATATTTAGATCCAAACACATTACGTATCAAGGATCAATGAGGCAAATAAATTTATTTATAAATTACTTCTTTAAATAAGAACCTGTTGATAATTTGACAATTAATAATCCGCTTAGAAGTAAAAAACAAAACACATTCTAATATTTTTTATTTCAGTATTTTTGATACTTTCAAATAGGTAGAATAAAAACATCCATGCAGAATAATAACGATTATTTTCAGAAATCATTGCAATCCGTAAAGATTAGATTAACAATTTCTCCAGATTCGATACACGAATCACTTATTGTTTGATCACAGGAATAAAGAAAAACATATGGATTTCCACATTCCTCAAGTTCAGGGACATAGATGATAACAATCTCCCTTGTGTTTTTTACTGTTCTCTTAGACGAATCGCAGCCTAAAGCCATAGCAAACAATACCAATGCACAAAGTGTTCTCATAACTGCATTACTTAATTACAATTCCAATTCTCCTATTTGAATCAGAATTCTTTAATCTGCGGTTGGTGTCCCCACCAACTGCCTTTGTTTTTCTTCAAATCTGATCAATTTCTCTGAAAAGGAACATAAAACCAGATTCTGGCAAACTCCGGAGTTCCGCAAAATGCTTACGGAAGATGATAAGAAAATAATGGACGGTAACAGCGGCGGGACAAACTCTATCTTAAGATGACCAACATGAAATGTAATCTGTACCATACATCCCCCTGCCCCCTTGAAAGGGGGACATGTTCCTCTGGTAGTTGGTCTTTGTAGTTCCCGCAGCCGCCTTCGTTTCCATAGCGAGAAAGGCGAAGCCTTTCTACCAACAAGGGAAAGAGGATACTCAAAGGTAAATTGTTCACGGCATCCCTATCAAAGGGACTTCTCTCCCTTTCAAGGGGGCAGGGGGATGTCTCCATAACCGGTTGGAAGAGAAAACAACTTCCTACAGAACCTCTTTGACCAAAGACGGACGAAGCAGCCGCCACTGTATTCCTTACCCCGGGCACAGCGACAGCCTGTCAGCCACGTAAAAACGTCTAATAGCACAACCCCTCAAAGCCGGAACTGGTCTTGAACATGACCCGACTGTGATTTATGTTGACAGGAAATCCGATGGCGAGGTAGGTGGTATTGTTGGCCGTTCTCTTGAAATAATAGATCTCCCATTTCTCCGAGCCCACCATTTCGTATCCGCTGCTCTCTACTGCAAAGCCTCCGTAATAGGCTTCCAGGCTGCTGACCCAGATCATGTCTGGTGTCACCGTGATCGTGATGGGTTCATCCAGCCTGGAACCATAAAGCTTTCCCCCGCTATTGATGTTGCATTCTGAATAATAGGTTTGTGTAAATGACCCGCTGAGCAGTTTTTCTCCCTCACCACTCTCCTGCCTGCGTTCATATTCTTCCAGCAGACGCTTGTTCTCTTCGATCTGTGCCTGCAGTTTCCTGTTGACCTCCTCCCATTCCTTTTCAATTCTGGTAGCAGCATTCAGGTACATATTCAGCGTAAACACCGCCCAGTCATTATACATGCCGGCATAATCCATGGCCGACATTCCGGATACATCTTTTGCCTGCAAGGAAACCGATGACATCAATGCACTCACCAGCTTATTGCTGTTGTTGGATAACTGATGTGGTGAGGTAAAATAATAGGCAATGGGGGTCTGTCCGGCGTAATTCAGGGATGTCAGATTCACCTCATCGCTGAGAAGTCTGTCACGCAACCTGTCCCAGAACTGACCCAGGGTATTTTCGTTATCAGCCAGCACACTCAGGTGCAGGAGGGTATTCCCGGCAGCGTCTTTGACAGTCGGGTTTGCCGAGCGCTGGATCAACAGGTCCGTTGCTCCCCATTTGCCATGGACCACTGCCAGTTGGAGGGCATTGTATCCCTCCGGACTGCGGTCATCCATGTTCGCCCCGTTGTTCAGCAGATGCAGCATACAACTCCTGTAAGCATCACTCTGTATGGCATTATTCGTCATGGCTTCCTCATCTCCATAGTATCTGTCCAGATCATAATCCACATAATGCAGAATGAGCCACTGAAGTACTGTATATCCATCAGCGTTGCGCACCTCCCCAACAAAGGAGGATGCCGGCATTTTCTGCAAGCTTTCCAGATCACCCGATCGCACGATGTCGAAGACCTTGTTCTGCGCAAAGCCTGTTTGAAAGCAGGATGTGATCAGGGTGATGGTCAGGACCAATGTCTTCATGAAGAGCCTGCCCGGAGCGTGTATGGTCATCATAGGTGTGTGTATGTATCACAAAGTTATATATGGACATTGCATAAGTAATACGGCAGTAAAAAAAATCTTCAGGTGGAATACTCTCCAACAGACCATTCCAGATCTGTACCAGACATCCCTCTGCCCCATTAGAAGGTAGACATGTTCCTCTGGTAGTTGGTCTTGGTTTTTTCTGCAGGAGCATTCGTTTCATGGCCGGAACCGCACCAACCCGCCCCGACGAAGCAGCCGCAACTTTCTTCATAGCCCCGGGCGCAGCGGCAGCCCGGAAGCGCAGCGACCGGCTCTACAGCGGAGCACGGGACCGAAGTGGCTGGGTGGCATAAGGAGCGAGCTCCTGATTTCAGTCTTCAGTCCACAATCTACTGTCAGGAGTCCGGGGCTTGCGTTGCCGGGCTGAAATGTTGCCATTGACATCAAATATCAGCCACAATTGGATAATCGGTACATCGGCTAATCGGCTAATCAATATTTCTCTGTTCATAACCGTTTAACTACCTACACCACAGGCGGTTAAATTTGTGCTTCATGAGCTCGAACTCCCTCAGACGAAAATCCACCCACTATATGAATGCCATCCTGGTAACAGGACTGGCGCTCTTCCTGCTGGGACTCATCGGCATCAGCTACCTCTCTTTCAAACAGGAAGAGACCCGTCTGAAAGAACGTATTCGAATCAGCGCATTCCTGAACGACGACGCCAAGACCGGCGATGTAGAGCTGTTGCAGCGCAAACTGGAGTCTGAACCCATGGTCAAGAGCACCGAGTTCATCAGCAAGGAAAGAGCAGCCGAGATCGTCCGGGAAAAATTCGAAGAAGACATTTCAGACTTTCTGGGAGAATACAATCCGCTGCCCGCATCGGTCGAGATCTATCTGCAGGCCGATATGGTGAATGCCGATACCATCCGGGTGTTCCGCGAGAAGCTGGAGACCTACCCTGAGGTCAATTTCACCAAAGTGGATGAACAGCTGGTCAGTTCGGTCACCACCGGATTCCGCACCGCCGGGTATGTCATGGCAGGCCTCTGCATCCTGTTCGTGGTCATCTCTGTGCTCATCATCGACAAGACGATCAGGCTCAGCATGTATTCCAACCGCTTCATCATCCGCTCCATGCAGCTGGTGGGTGCTACCAGAAGGTTCATCACCGGCCCCTATGTGAAACGCAGTGTGGTGAACGGCATACTTGCTGCTGTGCTGGCGCTGGTAGTGCTGGGAGCTGCGGTCTGGTTCATCCACCACAAATACGGGTACTGGGATATGCAGGACAAGATGCTGACCAGCGGTTTTGGCATTTTAGCCTTAATTTTGACAGGCATCGGCATCCTGATCACCTGGTGGAGCACCCGCAGGGCTGTTCACAAATACGTCAGGATGAAACTGGATGACCTGTATTAAGCGCTATTATGAAAGATCAGGAAACACCCGACCAGCTGTCGGCAGCAAAAAAAACACCGAATAATACCGAGATCCCTTTAGGCAGGCAGAATTATATGCTGATCCTGCTGGGCGTGATCATCCTCGTGATCGGATTCATCCTCATGTCGGGCGGCAAGTATGACGATCCGAATGTGTTCAACGGAGAGGAGCTGTATTCAGCCAGGCGCATCACCCTCGCTCCGATCGTGGTCATCATCGGATTTGCCGTTGAGATCTACGCCATCTTCCACCGGCCTAAAAAACAATAATTCATGACCATTACCGAGGCCATTGTGCTGGCCGTGGTGGAGGGCATCACCGAGTTCCTGCCTGTGAGCAGTACCGGTCATATGATCATTGCCTCCAGCCTCATGGGCATTGCGGATGATCCGTTCACCAAGTCCTTTACCGTGGCCATACAGCTGGGTGCTATTCTCTCTGTGGTCATCCTGTACTGGAAAAGGTTTTTCAAAACCTTCGGGTTCTACTGGAAATTGCTGGTGGCATTCATCCCTGCGGTCATTGCGGGATTGCTGTTCGGCGATAAGATAGATGCCCTCCTGGAAAATGTGACCGTAGTGGCCATCTCGCTGGTGGCAGGTGGTATCATCCTGCTGTTCATCGATCGGCTGTTCAGCGATGACAAAGCTACAGATGCCACCGAGCCAACTTATAAGAGTTCCTTCATCATAGGTCTCTTCCAGTGCCTGGCCATGGTGCCGGGTGTATCCCGTTCTGCTGCTACCATCATTGGGGGGCTTACCCAAAAACTGACCAGAAAAGCAGCTGCAGAATTCAGTTTCTTCCTGGCCGTACCCACCATGCTGGCTGCCACCGTCTATAAACTATATCAGTTCTATGGAGATGGCTACAGTTTCGGCAGCCATGAATGGACACCTCTGATACTGGGTAATGTGGTGGCCTTTATTATCGCCATCTTTGCCATGCGCTCTTTCGTTCAATTTCTCACCAGAAACGGATTCCGCCTCTTTGGCTGGTACCGCATCATCATAGGCTCTGCGATCCTGCTCATGCTGGCCCTGGGTGTGGACCTGCAGATCGTATGATTTCATCTCCGCAGACATACACAGAAGGTACTTTCATCCTGTTCGACAAGCCGTTAGGCTGGACCAGTCACGATGTGGTGAACCGGGTGCGTTATCATTTGACACGCTACTGCGGAGTGAAGAAGCTGAAGGTGGGGCACGGAGGGACACTGGATCCCAAAGCCACCGGATTGCTCGTGGTGGCCACGGGTCCGAACACGAAGAAACTGCAATACCTGATCGACGCCGACAAGGAATATACCGGTACCATCAAACTGGGAGCGGTCACTGCCTCCTACGATGGTGAAACAGCAGAGGAACAACGCAAACCCTGGGAGCATATCACCCGGGAAGATGTGCTGCGTGTGCTGGAAAAATTCACCGGTGTGCAGCAACAGGTTCCGCCCATTCATTCTGCCATCAAACAGGACGGAAGACCGGTCTATCTGGCTGCCCGTGCAGGTGAAACGCCTGAAATGAAGTCCCGCAGCATCAACATCAGCGAACTGGAACTCACTGCCTTTGAACCTCCGTATGTGCACCTGCGTGTGGCATGCAGCAAGGGCACTTACATCCGTTCTCTTGCCCATGACATCGGACAGGAACTGGGATGCGGAGCCTGGTTATCCGGTCTTCGCAGAACACGTATCGGTTCCTTCCTGGCAGACAATGCACTGGATACGGAAGCATTCATAGCCACCTTGCAGGAACTGAGAAACAAGCCGAAGTCCTAATTTTGCCCGACATGCAAGTACACCGCAGCCTGGATCATCTGCCAAATTTTCGGAATGCCGTCATCACCATCGGCACTTTCGACGGTGTGCATCACGGACACCAGGCCATCATCAAAAGCATTGTGGAGGATGCCCGTTCCCTGCAGGGTGAGAGCATCATCATCACCTTTCATCCGCATCCCCGCAACATCATCCGGCCGGAACAGACCCTGTTCTGCCTGAGCACCATCCAGGAAAAACTGGAGCTGCTGGAAAAGCTTGGCGTGGATCATGTGGTGGTGGTACCGTTCAGCCGTGAGTTCAGTGAGATGAGTGCAGCAGGGTATGTGGAAGATTTTCTGCTTGCTAAATTCCATCCGAAACGCATCGTGATCGGGTATGATCATAAATTCGGTCGTGACAGAAGTGGTGATATCCACTTACTGCGTCAACTGGCGGAGGCTGCCGGTGTGGAAGTGGCAGAGATAGGTCAGCAACAGATCGAAGACATCACCGTTTCCAGCACCCGCATACGGAAATATTTACAGGAAGGAGATGTAGCTACCGCCGCTACCTTACTGGGCTATCAGTACACCTTTTCCGGTGTGGTGGTGCGGGGGGATGGCATTGGCCGAACACTGGGATACCCGACGGCCAATCTGCTGGCCGGCGATGATCAGAAACTGATACCGGGGAATGGCATCTATGTTTGCCGGGTGCAGTTGCCGGGAGATGTCAGGTTATACGGCGGGATGATGAGCATTGGCACCCGACCTACCTTCGATGGTCAGGACACCAGAATAGAAGTACATATTTTCGATATCAGCAAAGACCTGTACGGCGACAGGCTCCGGGTGGAGATGCTGGAACGCATCAGGGGGGAAGAAAAATTTGCATCAGCAGATGAACTGATGGCGGCGATGCAGCAAGATGAACAAGCCAGCCGTGCCTTGCTGGAAAAGATCGCCTGAATCAATTCTATTTTCCAATACCAGCTGTAGTGCGGGGATGGCATACCCGGTACACCAGTTCAGTAAGCAGTCCGAAATCATCTGTACCACTGTTGAACAAACCCTTGGAGCGCAGGTCGTACTCCAGGATGATAGAGAACACATCTTCCACCTCATCTCTGGAATACAACTTCTTCGCCTTATTGAAAGACGCAAGACTGGAGGAATGTATCTGAAATCTTGACCACAGTTCGTTGGAGCTTAGCTGACCGACATGCATGTATTTATACAGTTTGGTATAGGCTGCATGGATGTTTGACATGGTCAGCACCATGGGATTAGCCTTGGGATTGTTCTGCATAAAGTGCAGGATGCGGAAGGCCTTTTTGTGATCTTTTTCCAGGAGTGCGTTCTGCAATTCGAACACATTGAACTCCTTGCTGATGCCTACGAATTTTTCAATGTGATCGGCAGTGACCTTTTCTCCCGCCTGCAGGTGCAGACTGATCTTATCGATCTCATTGACGATGGCAGCCAGGTTATTTCCGATGCTGTCCACCAGCATGCGGCTGGCCTTGTCGTCGATGGTCAGTTTCTTCTCTTTCAGCAGTCTGTCAACGAAAGCGGGTAGTTCACGGTCATAGATCTTGTTCGAATCGAACACTACGCCCTTCTGGCTGATGAGCTTATAGACCTTTCTGCGCTTGTCATAGGAGCCGTTCTTGTAGGCGATGACCAGGATCGTAGTGGGTACGATGTGCTCGAAATAAGATTCCAGTTTCTCGAGGTCACGCAATTGGTTCGCTTCTTTGATGATGACCACCTGGTGTTCTGAGAACATGGGGTAGCGCATACAGGTATCTATGATATCCTGCGCTTTACTGTCCTTTCCGTAAAAGATGGTCAGATTAAAAGAGCGTTCGGCTTCCGGCAGGATCTCCGTCTCGAAAAAACGAACGGCCCGGTCGATGAAGAAGGGTTCATCGCCCTGCAGCAGATATACGGGCACGAACTGGCGTGCCTTGAGTCCTTTATAGAGGTCGTTGATGGTCATGAACAGCCGGTAATTTTACCGAAATTCGCAGGTTCATGCAACTGCATTTTTCCAACTATTCCATCCGAACACGCAGTGGCGAAAAAGAAGAGGTATGGGACATCATCAGACGCAGATGGGTGACACTTACTCCTGAGGAATGGGTTCGTCAGCATCTGCTGCATTATTTCGTGCATGACCTGCACTTCCCAGCCGGAAGAGTGGCAGTAGAGAAGCAGGTGGTGGTAAACGGATTGAAAAAACGCACTGATATCCTTCTGTTCGATCAGGAAGCCAGACCTTTGCTGCTGGTGGAGTGTAAATCGCCCGATGTGCCGCTTACAGACCAGACCTTTCGTCAGGCAGCCATCTACAACCTGGAATGGAAAGTGCCCTTCATGATGATATCCAATGGCCATTCTCATTACTGTGCAGCCATTGATCACGAGGCACAAAGTTTTACTATGCTGGAGGGCCTGCCTGAACTGGCGTAACAGCGTGCCCATCAAATAATTCCCTTAGCCGGCCGGATGAAAGGGGATTTTCAACATGAAAAACAGGGATATAAGTCAATTTGCCCGTTTCAAATAATTGCTACATTCGCTACTGACAAAATCGCTCCTTATGAACAAACAGGTCAAAGCGTTCATGCAATCTGTGGCTGATCGCAACCCCAACGAACCGGAATTTCTGCAGGCAGTGCTGGAAGTAGCCGAAGTCATCGTTCCCTTTACATCGAACTATCCTGATATACAAAAGTCACGCATCCTGGAGAGGATCACTGAACCTGAGCGTGTCATCATTTTCCGGGTTCCCTGGGTGGACGACAAGGGGGATGTACAGATCAATCGCGGATACCGTATTCAGATGAATACCGCCATCGGACCCTATAAGGGCGGACTTCGTTTCCATCCGTCGGTCAACCTCAGCATCCTGAAATTTCTCGCTTTCGAACAGGTGTTCAAGAACAGCCTCACTACCCTGCCGATGGGTGGTGGAAAGGGTGGTTCCAACTTCGACCCCAAGGGTAAGAGTGATATGGAAGTAATGCGCTTCTGCCAGAGCTTCATGTCAGAACTGTACAGGCATATCGGACCGAACACGGATATTCCTGCGGGAGATATCGGTGTAGGTGGACGTGAGATCGGCTTCCTGTTCGGGCAATACAAACGGTTGCGCAACGAGTTCACCGGTGTACTTACCGGCAAGGGACAGTCATGGGGTGGAAGTCTCATTCGTCCGGAGGCTACCGGTTATGGCTGTGTGTATTTCGCAGAAGAAATGCTGAACCAGAAGAACGACAGCCTGAAAGGAAAGACCGTAGCCATCAGTGGTTCCGGCAACGTGGCGCAGTATGCCATTGAAAAATGCCTGGATCTGGGAGCCAAAGCTGTAACTGCCAGCGACAGTTCAGGTTATATCTATGACAAAAATGGCTTCGATCGCGAAAAGCTTGCATACCTGATGGATCTTAAGAATGTGCGCCGTGGTCGGATAGAAGAATATGCCAAACGGTATAAGTGTGAGTTCTTCCCGATGAAGCGTCCGTGGGGTGTGAAAGTGGATGTGGCTCTGCCATGTGCCACCCAGAATGAGCTGAACGAAAAAGATGCAGCCACCCTGGTGAAGAACGGTGTGCTGTGCGTGGCCGAAGGTGCCAATATGCCATCCACTCCGGAAGCCATCTATGTGTTACAACAGGCGAAGGTGCTGTATGCACCGGGCAAGGCCAGCAATGCCGGTGGAGTGGCCACCAGCGGACTGGAAATGAGCCAGAACAGCATACGCCAGAACTGGACCAGAGAAAAGGTAGATGAGGAGCTTCGTCAGATCATGCATAATATTCACAAGACCTGTCTGCAGTACGGAAAAGAAAGAGGCCATATCAACTATGTGAAGGGTGCCAACATTGGCGGATTCATGAAGGTGGCGGATGCCATGCTGGCACAGGGAATTGTATAGGAAGGAAAAAATGGGCTGATCAGAGATACGGCACTGCCGTGCATGCTTTGGTCAGCTCACTATACTATTTCCTAAATATCACCTTACTTCCTGTACATTTGTACCGCACCCTTGGAGAGTTTTTTCAAAATACTGAAGTCGCTCCGCAGGCTGGCGGGTTTCCTGCTGCCTCTTGTAAGTGTCATAGGTGTCATCATCCTGCTCTACGATTTCGGATTTGAACATACACCGGAAACGGCTGCACTTCTGGTCAGGTTTTATGACTACTTCCTCTTTGTTGTTTTTATGTTGCTGTTACTGCGGGTGGACTATGCAGGGCTGATCCGCAAAAAGGTAAAGTACACAAAAACGGAACTGGCACTGTTCTTCATCTTTGCATTTCTGTGGCTGGGTCAGTTTCCATTAGCTGGATTGTTCTCTGAAAAGAGCCTGTTTCACAGGATCCTGGATCTGTACATCATAGATGTGGCTCTGGTGGTGCTGCTGTTCCTGGCAGAATTGTCGCTGGGTTCACTTAATATGTCCCGGTACAACCTGAACCCGGCCCTGGTTTTCCTGGCCAGTTTCGTCCTGATCATTCTCATTGGCACCATACTGTTATTGCTTCCCAACTCGACCTATCAGGGCATAGGTTTGACAGACGCTTTGTTCACTTCCACTTCTGCTGTTTGTGTGACCGGGCTCATAGTGGTGGATACGGCCACTTACTTCACGCCCATTGGGCAGAACATCATCCTGGTACTGATCCAGACCGGTGGACTGGGTATCCTGACCTTTACTTCCTTTTTCGGCATCTATCTGCGCACCAGTTCGTCTTTTCAGAACCAGCTCATGATCGGAGATATGCTCAATGAGGATCGCATCAGCGATGTGTTCAAGACCATCGTCCGGGTGATCGTTTTTACTTTTCTGGTAGAGGCACTGTTTGCGGTGTTCATATATTTCACCCTGGATGAACGACAGTTCCCCTCCCACTCAGAAATGATACGGTTTTCTGTTTTTCATTCTGTTTCCGCTTTTTGTAATGCGGGCTTTTCTCTGCTAAGTGATGGTTTGTATGATGTGCACTACCGGTTCAATTATCCTTTCCTGCTGATCATCAGTTTTCTGGTCATTACCGGCGGATTGGGATTCAACATCATCTTCAACTTCTTCCGGTATCTGAAGCACCGGCTCATCAGGCTGTCGAAGCAATTGTTTACCCGCAATGTGGTGCAGTACAAAGCCCGCATCATAGAAGTACACACCAAACTCGTCATCATCACCACCACCTTTCTGCTGGTGTTCGGGTTCATCATGAACCTGGTGCTGGAATACCATAATACACTGGAAGAACACGGCACCTTCGGAAAACTGGTCACCGCATTCTTTGCCAGTGTTACCCCGAGAACAGCCGGCTTCAATACCATTGACATGGGTGCATTGCTTCCTGCCACCATCCTCATCTATTTTCTGCTGATGCTGATAGGCGGATCGCCGGGCTCTACAGCCGGTGGTATCAAGACCACGACCTTTGCCGTTACGGTCATGAATGTGATCAGCATTGCCAGGGGAAAGAACCGTGTGGAGGTCTTCAGAAGAGAATTGTCTATCGGTTCACTGCGACGGGCTTTTGCGGTGATCTCCTTATCACTGCTGGCCATCGGCTTATCGGTTTTTCTGCTGCATGTAGTACAACCCGGACTGGACACCACCCAGGTCATCTTTGAGTGCATCTCTGCTTTCAGCACTGTAGGACTGTCGCTGGGCATCACTGCCGATCTGAATACAGCCTCCAAATGGGTCATCATTCTGACCATGTTCATTGGCCGGGTAGGCACCCTGACCTTGTTTGTAGCGTTGTTCAGAAAGGTGAAAACACTTAACTATCGTTATCCTACAGAATCCATCATGATCAGCTAAATCACGCAATATGAAATTCATCATCATAGGACTTGGAAATTTTGGCGCCTGGATCGGCGAGAACCTGACCACCTCGGGGCATGAAGTGATCGGTGTGGATCTCAGTATGACCAAAGTGGATGCCATGAAAGACAAGATCACGCACGTGATGAAAATGGACACCACCGATATTCAGGCATTAAAAACGTTGCCCCTGAAAGACACCGATGCGGTGATCGTAGCCATCGGCGAGGATGTGGGTGCCTCCATCATGACCACCGCCCTGCTCAAACAACTCAAGGTGAAGAGGATCATCGGCCGGGTCATCAGTCCGCTGCATGAGACCGTCATCTCAGCCATCGGTATAGATGAGGTGGTTCATCCGGAACAGGAGACCGCAGAACGATGGAGCAAGAAACTGGACATGAAAGGTGTGGTGGAATCTTTCAACATCACCGGCCAGTATAACATCATCGAAACGAAAACGCCATTGAAGTATGTGGACAAGACCATCGGCGAATGTGAGATCAGAGAGAAGTACAAGCTGAACATCATTACCATACTTCGCACAGAAAGCAAAGAAAGTATTTTCGGTTTTGAGAAAACAGTCAAAAATGCAGTGGGTGTTGTGAACTCAGATACCATCATTCAGGGTGATGATATCCTGGTATTGTTCGGGCACATTCACGATCTGAAATCTTTTATTGAAGACAACGCCTAAGCCAGCTCAGACAACTTGTAGCCCACGCCTTTATGGCTTTCCAGTCTGACATTCTCATCTTCTTTCAGGTATTTACGCAACCTGGAAACGAATACATCCAGACTGCGGGAGCTCCTGTCATCACTGGAGCCCCACACAGCCACCAGGATCTCACTTCTTTTCAATAGTCTGTTCTTGTTGCGGATCAGAAAAGACATCAGTGCGGTCTCTTTGGAGGTCATACGCACTTCATTACCATTGTGCAGCAAGGAAAAATTCTCAGGCACGAAGAGATACTGCCCAATGCGGTTAACCGCTTCACCGTTGGCAATAGTAAGCGTTTGTACTCCACTGCGCTTGCAGTACACCTCGATCTTGTACATGAGTTCCTCAATGCTGTAAGGCTTGGTGATATAATCATCGCCACCGGCTCTGTAACCATCGAGCCTGTTTTTATCATCATTTCTGCCTGACAGAAAAATTATAGGTATGCTTTCATTGGTAGAACGAACAACTTTTGCCAGGCTGTATCCGTCAATATCCGGCAACAGCACGTCCATGATACAGATCTGAAAGTCTCCTTTCAGAAATGCTTCGATGGCCTTTACTCCGTTGCTACAATGAGTGACAGAATATCCTTTACGTGATAAAGCATCAGCAGTTACCATAGCCAATGAAGGATCATCTTCTACATACAAAATGGCAATGCCGGTGGTATTCGGTTTATGGGCTTCCACAGTTTTCCTTCTTTACCGGTACCTGAACCGGTGATGCTAAGGTACGTGCAGCACCCCCTGATGAATGTTAATGATCCATAAGGCAATGCAAAAGGATTGTAAACCAACTGTAAGAGTTTTTTAAAAGAAAACAAAAAGGAAGAGAATGCAGTAATGCCAGAGTTCAAAAATTCACTCTCCTGACACACTGAGTTTGAAACCAACACTGCGCACGTTGTCGATGCTGATACTTGGATCACTGCTGAAATATTTGCGCAATCTGGATACGAAAACATCAAGGCTTCTGCCTATGTAGTAATCATCTTCACCCCAGACCTGTTTGAGGATATCATCACGTTTGACCACCTGATTCAGATTCAGACAGAACATGCGGAGCAGTTCTGCTTCCCGCAGGGTCAGGGTATGCTTTTCCTTGCCGGAGGTCAGGCTGAGCTCCTTAAAATCAAAAGAGAATTTGCTGATCTCGAAGATGTTCTTTTCGCTGGTATTCTCACTCAGCACCAGGCTTCTTCTGATGAACACTTCTATTTTGTAGGTGAGTTCTTCTATACTGAAGGGCTTGGTGATATAGTCATCGCCTCCCAGCTGAAAGCCCTGGATCTTATCTTCCAGCAATGATTTGGCTGTAAGAAAGAGCACCGGCACATGGGTGTCTTTGTCGCGGATCTTCTGTGCTACGGTGAATCCATCAACCTTTGGCAGCATGACATCCAATATACACAGATCGAACCGGTGTTGCTGAAAGGTCTGTATGGCTTCCAGACCATCCTGACACATGATCACCTCATAGCCCCGCTTTTCCAGGTTGTCTTTGGTTACGAAACCCAGGTGTTCGTCGTCTTCGACATAGAGGATCCGATACTTCTTGTCACTGCTCATCATTCATAGGTGTATTTGCAGGAATACCTATACTAAAGGTACTGCCTTTGTTTAATTCACTTTGCAGGCTGATCTTCCACCCCGCTGCTTTGGCTATCATCTTGACATAACTCAGGCCCAAACCAAAACCTTTGACATTATGTACATCGCCGGTAGGTACGCGGAAGAATTTCTCATAGATCCGCTTGTGGTATTCCTTGGGAATGCCTATGCCATTATCGATCACCTGTATATAGATGTTTTTTTCGCCGCAATGGATGCGTATGCCAATTTCCGGGGTGCCTTCGCTGTATTTCAGGGCATTATCCAGAAGGGTATTGATGACATTCTTCAGGTGTATCCGGTCAGCAGTGACCACACAAGGTGTGTCCGGGCACTCTTTGTGAAATTTTCCTTCCCGGGCCTCCAGCTGTACCATAAAGGGAGGAACGATCTCTTCCAGCAGCTGACGAAGGTTGATGGGTTCCTTCCTCAGAATGATCTCACGATTCTCCAGTCTTGCCAGTTCCAGGATCTTGTTGACCTGTCCTTTCAGCCGCTCGTTCTCCAGTTCGATGATATTGCTGTAAACCTGCAGCCTTTTGGGATCATGGATGATCTCTGGCTCTTTCAGCACACCGGCAGAGATGCCAATGGTTGACAAAGGCGTCTTAAATTCATGCGCCAGGTTGTTGATGAAGGCATTCTGGAAATCACTGAGGCGCTGCTGTCTCACAATGACCACCAAAGAGTAGGTAAAGAATATGATGACCGTAGTCAGGATCAGAATAGCAGTTGCCCAGATGGTGATCATGATACTGGGTACAATAGGCCGCTGAGGAAAATTGACCTTGAAATAGTATCCTGATTCGGTCAGATTAGGCAGGTACCTTGCTTCATGAAAGTCATCATCAGCCAGTTCTACATATACCGAATCACTGAACACCATCATATCCGTGCTGTGCTCAAATACTTCGTACGTAAAGTCGATCTTGTGAAACGGGTTGGTAAATTCGCCACGCAGCTGGTTGTCCAGATAATTAAGGTCAATAGGCATGTTCATCTGCACCAGGTATGACCTCGGAGAAATCCGTATCACCTGCGGTCTGTCGCCAACAGGAATGTCAGGCTTTAACCAGATGTTATTGGCAATCCGATCAAGAGTAACCACCACCGCATTCTCAAAGCTGGTCTGGTTGATGAGCAGACCTTTCCGGATCCAGAAAACCTGGGTGATGACAATGCCAATGATGGCAATGGCCGCCAGCATGATCAGTACTCGTATCCGGGGGATCTTCATCTGCTACAGACTACAAAGGTATTGAGTATTGAGTATTGAGTATTGGGTAGTGGGTATTGAGTAGTGGGAAAGAATTAGCAGGTATCAAGTAGAGGGTACAGGGTCACTCTCACTCTCACTCACCCCTCCCACTCATCCTACTACGCTCGTCCTTCCTGCAAGATGAGCCCGCTGGCCATCGCATATACCATGAGTTCAGAGCTGCTTCTGAGGTTCAGCTTCCGCATGATGTTCTTGCGGTGGGTGGAGATGGTATGTTCGCTTCGGTATAATTTCCCGGCGATCTCTCGTGTGGTTAGTCCGCTGGCTATAAGCCGTATGATCTCTACTTCTCTTTCAGATAGTATAGCCGGATCACAACGTTCACTATCGGCAGGTGCCTGTCCCATCAGGATATCCAGCACCTTATGACAATAGGTAGTCTCTCCTTTGGCCACACGCATAATGGCCTCTTCGATCTCTTGTCTGTCGCAGGTCCGGGTCAGGTATCCTTGAATGCCTGTGCCAACAAGTTGCCTGACCATCGCCATCTGTTCACAGGCAGTAATGAGCAATACTTTCCAACCAGAAAACTGCTGCAGTAATTCCACGTCCTGCAGTTCCATCCCATCCACATGCAGTGGATCAAGGATCAGGACCCCGCTGCCGGATTCCAGCATCGGAAGCAGATCGGCTGCATTGGTGCAGGTGGCATGCAGTTCGGCATCAGGCATCTCCTGCAGAATATGAGAGAGTCCTTCACGGACCAGTGCATGCTGATGGGCCACTATTACCGAAACCGACACTTTGTTTAGAATGATTCTAAACACGAAGATAGGAAAGGACCGGGAAGATTACAATGCTTTTTCCACCATCCGCAGGAAATAACCCGGCCGTTCAATGAATGGATAATGACCACATTTATTAAGGCTAACCACCTGATGATCATCTCTGATCGCTGCGGCTGCCTCAAGCGGGATGATGTCGCAGGGGCCATGAAAAACAGTGATCCGGGTGGCCTGGTTGGCCGATGTGGCGATGGCATGCAGATCATAGCGGGTGCGCAGATCGCCGAATCCGGCATAGCTCAGCGAGGCGACCATATAATTATCGGGAAGGTCGATGGTGAATCGGTTGACCCTGGCGGTATCACAGAAAACCAGTTTGACCGATAGTTTCATCAATAGTTCCATGGTATCCAATCCGGGAGTATGCATACCATTGCCAAGCAGGGTTGTTCTGTAGATGCTGTCTTCCGGAGTAATGCGCAACTGCATCAGCGCAGCCATGTTGCGGTCGAAGGAACGGTCGAGGGGAACAGGACTGACCAGTGCCAGATCAGAAACCGTTCCCGGAAATGCTTGTGCATAGTAGAGGCCGATGGTGGTGCCGAAAGAATGTGCCATCACCTGCCAGTGGTCATATCCTAATGCCTGTCTCAGTGCATCCAGATCTCTGGCAAAGGTGGGCAGGTTCATGCTGTCACGGATACTGAGAGCAGATCTGCCCATCGACCGAAGGTCCACATAGATCAATGTATGCTTCTTGCTCAGTTTGCTGAGCCAGGGTTGTAGGTAGGTCTGATTCATTCCCGGTCCACCGTGTATGATCAGTAATGGCTCTCCCTTCCCTTCGGTGTGCACGAACAACTGTGTGCCGTTCACAGACATCAGGGTATCCGTCTGAGAATAAGTAAGACCAGAAATAAGCAGGAAGAAAGGGAGAAGATACCGCAACATGCAGCAAAGGTATGTATTGAATGAACCTAAACTAAACAGTACAGAAAAACGTGCAGGTCCGCAGGTCTGCTCATTTAGGGATACTGGCACTGGTTCCGCTTACTACACACAACTGGTTAGTTGCCTTATTAAGTACTGATAATTCCACCAGATTCAAATCAACTGTTTCAAAGTTCACCAGGGTCCAGCCATCATTGCTGCCTGACATATTTTCCTGATCAGTATTCCTGCCAGGAATTTTCAGATAATTCTTTTTTTCTGCGGCATACCACAGATCCTCCATCTGGTCAGCTGTCAGCTCAAAACAGATCTGCACTGTGCCATCATCTCTGACCATTTTTTCTATCAGTCTGGCGCCATCCGGAATCTCAAGTCCGCTGATCTTCTCTGCAATGACCCGGGGGTCTGAAGGATCAGGTCTGCTATGTCGCAGGTAAAGCAGTAATGCAACAATTGGGATGAGTGCAAAGAAGAGATAGGTCTTTTGTTTGCTGGTCATGATCTGCTACAGGCCAAACTACTGAAATCCTGGCTAGTGATAAAAAAAACGGTCGGCACGTATGTGCCGACCGGTGATAGTTCTCTATACTCATCACAGGCTGATGGCCACACCTGCCTTCAGGTAGGCGATATCCCAGCCCAGTTCAGCAAACGCTCCGATGGCATCGGTAAAGAAATACTTGCCACCCACGCTGAAAGAGTAGTACAGAAAATTGCTTTTGGTACTCGTTTCAGTATAGAATGAGCTGGTGTACTTGTAAGACTGGAATACCAACCCGAGGTTGAGTGCACCATACAGGTCGAGCTTTTCATTCGCCAGTGTATTCAGGTGCCAGCCGCCCCTTGCACCGACCACCGCATTGGTCCAGTGAGCTTCATCTGTGATTCCGAAATACTCATAGGTATAGCCAGCTGTCTTATAAGCAGCAAAACCACCTATACCTACTGTGCCGGGCCCTAGTTCAATGTTGGTACCTTTCTCCACAGCCAGAAATAAGGCCGGTGAGTTGGTGAAGTTACCGTAAGAGACATAGCTTAGATAGCCTCCGATACCGAAACCTGCAGATACATGCAGAGATTCGCTTGAAAAAGCCTGGGCAGAAGCACTCATGGTGCCAAAAGACAGCATGACAGCTGCCAGAATGGAATAGTAGCGATTTTTCATACGATTAGGTTTTTTGCAAAACTAAGTGGTTGTGCAATATGGAGTATTATATGAGGGATGATTTATGTCAATCCTGCTGTTGAAGTTGTAATACAGTCCTTTATGAATCCATATTACATAACATGTTATGGGTATGGATACCTGGGTATATAATCATCCGGCTGTCGCCGGGACGGTATCGATTTTCAATAGATACATTGGAAAATCTCATGACTGGATTGCACTCCGTGAGATCCAGGGGGGGGGTACTAAGGGGCGGGATGCTCTGAACCCCGATTCATTGCACATAGCCGTTCAATTCTTGATCTTTTTTTCCAACTCTTTACCTCCATTTCACGTCGGTAGGCAATAGCTTTTTCGGGATAATACTCAGTATATACTACTTCCCAATCTTTAGTCATGGCAGTGAAGCCTTTGTGATTTGAAAGGTGTTTTCTCAATCTTTCTTCGATCTGGTCGCAGGTATGTCCGATGTAGTACCTGTCAAGATCCTTAGAATAAAGAATATAAAATGTACATGGCATAAAAAGCAGAATTTGCTAGCATGGTAAAGTGTGCTTTAGAGGTGGGAGCTACTGGATTCGAACCAGTGACCACTCCCGCCTGTTTGGGCGGGATGCTCTGAACCATCATCCAATACGGAATCAGGTCAGCTAATTGGCCGTTACCGTTCCACCAAAAAAAACACACCTTACCATCTCTGGTAAGGTGTGTCGTGTGGGAGCTACTGGATTCGAACCAGTGACCCTCTGCTTGTAAGGCAGATGCTCTGAACCAACTGAGCTAAGCTCCCTATTTTATTTTCTCAGTCGAACCAGTGACCCTCCCGCCTGTTAGGGCGGGATGCTCTGAACCCCTGGCTGCCGTTAGGCATGCAACTGAGCTACCCTCGCTTATTGGACTTCCAAAAAAGGAGAGTGCAAAGATAATATGCTGTCCATTATTTCCAAATATCCTGCCCGCTATTCACAATTTACCGTGCGCACCACGTTTTAGTGACCGTATGGCCTTTTGTAATCTTACAGTCGCTCTATGCTGAAGTATAAAGCCGTCCGCATCTCACTGGTCGTCCTGGCCTCGCTGGTCCTGTTCATTCTGCTAACAGGCCTCCTGGTGCCGGTGCTCTTCGGCGACCAGATCAAAGCGGCCTTTATCAGAGAACTCAACAAGAATCTGGCCACCGAGGTCGTCATCAGTGAAGATGATATCCAGCTGGAAGTGCTGCGCCATTTCCCCTACTCCTCCGTCAGCTTCAGCAACGTGGCCATCAGAGAAAGTTATCCCGGCTCCAAAGAGAATTTCCTGGAAGCCGGAAGCATCCGCCTCCTGTTCAATACCGTACAGGTGCTGCGAAAAAATTATACCGTAAGCAGGATCATCATCGAAGATGCTTCTGTAAGCCTGGAACGGAATGCCGGCGGACAGATCAACTACAAATTCTGGAAAGACAGTGAAGGAAGCGATAGCGAAGAAGTGGCCATCGAACTGCAGGAGGTGTCATTCAAAAATGTTCGCTTCGCTTACCGCGATATTCCCTCAAAGGTCTTTATGACCGACGATATCAACAACGGCAAACTGAGCGGAAACCTGCAGTCAGATAAATTCGACCTGAAAGTGGATGCCCGCCTGTTTCACCGTGATCTGCAGGTGGGTGGCGATCACTACCTCTCCGATCAGGATGCCCATGTGAATGGAACCATTCTGGTTTCTGTATCCGATGACCTGTACACCCTGAACAATATGGTGCTGGAAGTGGCCGGAAACAAGATCCTGACCAACGGAACTGTAACAGCATCCAAAGAAACCCTGCTGGACCTGGATATTGCCGGTCAGGATCTGGAACTCGAAAAGATCCTGCAGTTGCTGCCCGAACGCTATGCCGGAAAGATCGAAGCCATAGCCTCAGAAGGTCAGCTTAGTCTTACAGCCAAAGTACTGGGTACTGCAAGTTCTGCCAGCACCCCGGGTATTGAAGCAAGTTTCAACCTGCATGATGGCACCCTGTACCACGCTGCGGCCAAAGAAAAGATACGTCGGGTAGATCTGCAGGGATCTTATTCGAACGGCACCCTGCACAGGGCTTCCAGTTCCAGTCTGCAACTGACCTCTTTGAGTGGCGAATACCTCGGTGAACCAATTTCAGGTACGCTCTCCTATGAAAACTTTATTGACCCGACCATCCGGTTCGACTTCAATGGCCGTCTGCCCGCTTCTGTAGTATTTCCTTTTCTCATACCCGGACTGGAAGATATCTCAGGTTCCCTGCTCATAGATCACTTCAGATTTGCCGGGAAGATCCGGGCCGAAAATTCCAGAAGGGCCTTCACCGAAGCGCCAACCGGCCGGATCGTGATGGAAGATGTGGCTTTTAAAACCGGTGATGAAAAGATCAGCCTGAAAGGTACTCTGGCTACAGAAGGAATAGCTCTCCGAATGGATGATCTCTCGCTGAACGGATGGGGTACCGATATCCAGTTCTCCGGTACCCTTGCACAATGGCTGCCGGTCATTGTGGACCCGCAGGCACAACTGGCAATCAATGGCACCCTGCAATGTAACAGCATAGACCTGGATCGTATGCTGGCCGTTTCTTCCTCACCATCTGCGGCTACTGCAAAAGAACCGGCAGAAAAAACAGCTGCATCTGCAGAATTATGGGAAAGACTGAGCGGCACAATTGCCCTGCGTATGGATCAATTCAGCTATCAGGACCTTGAACTCGATAACCTGGCCTGTGATCTGTATTTCGGCAGATCGCTGATCGCCTTCCGGGATATAAAAGGAAGCACAAAGCTGGGAAAGGTGAACATGAACGCTACCTTCCGCCGAATGCCGGATCGTCGTTTCATGCTGGAAACCATCGGGATGATCAGCGGGATGGACATTGCCCGGCTGTTCGACAGTTTCGGCAATTTCGGCCAGGATGATCTGACCTCGAAGAACCTGAATGGCACCGCCGATATCATCATCGAAAACGCCAACATGACCTTCGATGAAAATTATGAACTGCAGTATCCTTCCGTATATGTACTTGCTCAGGTGGCCATCAATGATGGTGAACTCATTGACTACAAACCCCTGGAAGAGCTGTCGGGTTACATCGATGTGGATGAATTGAAACACATCAGATTCAATCGGATGGAAAACCAGATCGAGATCAACAAAGAGGTCATCACCATCCCGGCCATGGAGGTCAACTCTTCGGCCCTCAACCTGTATGTAACCGGCACCCATACGTTCGATAATCATATCAACTACCAGTTCAAGATCCGCCTCGGCGAGATACTCAGTAAGAAGTTTCTGAAAAGGCACAAACAGGATGAATATGAGTCATCCGGTAATGGCGTGAACATTTATGTGAGTATGACCGGTACGGTTGATCACCCCATCATCGAGGTCAATAAGAAAGGCGCCAAAGATGCTTTTGAACAGGAAGAAGACAAGGGTGGATTCCTGGACATCTTCAAACCTGATACGCCTCTGTATGAAGAACCTCTGTTCAAAAAGGAAAGGCCGGAAGAAACTGAAACTGATACACTGGAATTCATAGAATGGGAAGATGACTAATACCTCCCATTTTGTCTATTACCAGATCAACCTTCGGTTTTTCATCCCCTAACAGACTAAATCACTAATTTTCAGGCATGGCCAATGAGATGTACAGCCGGAGGTCACGATGGAAGCTGATCCTGTTCATCATCGCCAATATCATCATTGGCGCTACCTTGTTCTACACCAACAACCTGGCATCGAGACTGGCTGAAGAAGAACTGCGAAAGGTGAACCAGATAGCCGATGTGTACCGCTACCTGGCCACTACTGATAATATTGAAGACTTTGGTTTCTTCCTCGATCTCATTCAGGCAAATAAGACCGTTCCTGTTATATCAACCGACGAAGACGGGAATATTCTGGCCTACCAGAACATTGACAGTGCCCGCATTGCTACCCATCCTGACTACCTGCAGCAACAGCTGGAAGAGATGAAGAATTTCGCCCAGCCTATCCGCTTTGACATCACTGAAAGCAGTCACCAGTATATCTACTACCAGCACAGTAAACTCTATGCACAGCTGCGCCTCTACCCCATCGTGCAGCTGGTCATTTTCGCTGCCTTCCTGTTCACAGCTTATATCTTCTTCAACACTTCCCGCCGTTCAGAACAGAATCGGGTCTGGGTGGGAATGGCGAAAGAAACAGCCCACCAGCTGGGAACACCGATTTCGTCCATGGTGGCCTGGATCGAATACCTGAAAGAACATACCTCTCCTGACGACAGCCGGCAGAACGTGGTGGAGGAAATGGACAAGGACGTGAAACGCCTGGAACTCATAGCCGACAGGTTCTCCAAAGTAGGGTCAGCACCCGACCTGATGGAGCGTGATCTGAACAGCGAGCTTCGGGCTACGCTGGAATACATCAGCAGACGTGCCAGTAAAAAAGTACAGTTCCATATGCAGGAAGATGTGAGCCCGCTGATAGCACGTGTAAATCCTACCCTCTTCAACTGGGTCGTAGAGAACCTGCTCAAAAATGCACTGGATGCTATGGAAGGTGCGGGCGAGATCAGCATCCACACCAACCTGACAGACAAAGACATTATCGTAGATATCACCGATACCGGAAAAGGCATTCCCAAGAATAAACAGCGCACCGTTTTCGAACCGGGATACAGCACCAAGAAACGCGGCTGGGGACTGGGCCTGACACTGGCCAAACGCATCATCGAATCCTATCACAATGGCCGCATCTTTGTGAAACAGTCCAACGCCAAAGGCACGACCTTCCGGATCACCCTGCCTATAGGATGATGTATTTCTTCCGGTTCATCGCCTGTATGTTCCGGTTCTTCAGACATATTCTTTACCCATGTGACCGTTCTGTTCCTTTGCTCTATCAAAACCAAAACCATGAAAAATTCTGTTGTTTTACTCCTGCTGGCGATGGCTTTTTCTGCAGTTTCTGCGCAAGTACCTACCCAGCGAATCCGCGGACAGGTTACTGACAAACAAACTACCGCTACCCTGCCGGGTGTCAACATACTGGTAGAAAACAGTGATCCGCTTATTGGCTCTGCCTCCGACCCGGACGGCTATTTTGTACTGGAAAATGTTCCGGTGGGAAGGGTCAGCCTTACCCTCACATATGTAGGCTATGAACCAGTATTCCTGAATAATCTGGAGCTGACCAGCGGCAAGGAATTGTTGCTGAATGTGGAGATGACAGAACAGGTGGTCACCGTTGAGGAAGTGGTCATCAAAGCTTCCAGAGACAAGACCGGAGCTCTGAATGAAATGGCCACTGTCAGCACCCGTGAATTCACCATAGAAGAAAGCATGCGCTATGCCGGTGCACGAAATGATGTGAGCAGAATGGCGCAGAACTTTGCCGGTGTGAGAGGGGGTAATGACGCAGTGAATGACATCGTGATCAGGGGGAACTCTCCTGTTGGTCTGCTCTGGCGACTGGAAGGTGTGGACATACCCAACCCCAATCACTTCGGCGATTTTGGTTCTACCGGCGGACCGGTTAGTATGCTGAATAACAACGTGCTGAGCAACAGTGACTTTTTTACAGGTGCCTTTCCGGCAGACTATGGCAATGCGGTTAGTGGTGTATTCGACCTTCGGATGCGAAGCGGAAATTATGAGCACCATGAGTTTCTGGGGCAAATAGGATTCAATGGCTTTGAGTTTGGTGCTGAAGGCCCCATCCACCGCGATTCCAAATCAACTTACCTCATCAACTACAGGTACTCCACACTGGGCGTCATGAGTGCCCTTGGATTCGATTTCGGAACCGGTGCCGCTATACCCTACTACCAGGATATAGCCATGAAACTGGACTTCCCAAAAACGCCGGCGGGCAAGATCTCCGTTTTTGCTTTGGGTGGAATCAGTCAGATTGACCTGCTGGCCAGCGATGAAACAGATACAGTTGATAACTTATATAATAATGAACTTGATATTTACGACAGGAGCAAACTTGCAGTGGCCGGATTGAACCACACCTACCTGATCAACAACAACTCCTACACACGCCTGACTCTGGCCGCCTCCACCCTCATCAACAAAGATGTAGTGGATTCTTTATCGGCAGAAACCGGCGATCCTGTTGATTTTTATCGGCAGAATTTCCAGAACAGCAAACTGACCGCAAGCTTCTTCTACAAAGTGAAATTCAATCCGAAAAACAACCTGCAGGCTGGCGTCAGATATGAATACATACTCGCAGATCTGGCCGACAGCATCATCAGGCAACCGGAAGGTGTTTTCATTCCGCTTACCTCATTTGATGGCAATACTTTCCTGCTGCAACCATACGTAAACTGGCAGCACAGATTCACTGACAGGATCACGCTGAACACCGGATTACACTGGCAATACCTGGGACTGAACGGCAGCAATGCACTGGAACCACGTGCCGGTTTGCGGTATCAGGTAACCGAGAAAGATGCATTCAGCGTCGGGTATGGCCTGCATAGCCTAATGCCTCCTATTGCAGTGTTCTTCCGGACCGTGGAAACCAGCCCGGGGGTATTTGAACAACCCAATGAAGATGCAGGTTTCATGCGCTCTCACCATTTTGTGGCTGGATATGACAGATTGTTCACAGAAAACCTTCGCCTGAAAGCAGAGGTCTATTACCAGAAGCTCTTTGATGTGCTGGTAGATGCTGACAGCTCTTCCTTCTCTACTGTCAATTACGGTTCATTATTGTCCGGTTTCCCCGATCAGCTCGCCAACACAGGTACCGGAAACAACTACGGTATGGAGATCACCTTTGAACAATTTCTCCACCGTGGTTTCTATTTTCTGATCACCACATCTTTGTATAATTCAACTTATGTGGGCAGCGATGGCATGGAGAGACAGACCGCCTTTGACGGAGATTATGTCATCAATGCACTGGTTGGAAAAGAATTCAGGTTGCCGTCTGGAAAAGAAAGTGGCAGGCCGAAATACATCGTGGTGGACACCAGGGTCACAGCAGCTGGCGGACAGCGCTATACTCCAATTGATATAGAGGCTACTCTTCTGGAAGGTGAAACAGTTTACAACTGGGCTGAAGCTTACACGGAAAGATTTGATGACTACTTCCGATGGGATGGACGGGTGGCATTCAAAATGGAAGGACGTTCTACATCTCAGGAATGGGCTGTGGATGTGCAGAACATCACCAACAAAAGCAATCCTTACGGCCAGTCCTTTAACTTTGAAACAGGAGAAACAGAAACCACCTATCAGTTAGGTATCTTTCCGGTCATGCAATACAGAATAACCTTCTGACCAAATTATGCAGCTGCATACCTTCAAGAACAGGTCCATCCTGAAATGGATCGTGGGGGTGAGCCTGGTTCCCCCCACGTTCTTTTTCCTGCTGAATCTGCTGGATCCGGAAGCCTCAGCCGAAGAGAAGAACATCAGCAGCTACCTGATCGGATTTCTGGTATCTTTTGCTATAACTGCTTCCTTATTTTACTACAATACCTGGGTACTTGATGCCACTTTCGTCAGATGGCCCAAACCTGCACAGCAAAGGAAAAGACTTGCAGTAGCACTTACTGCCACTATTCTTGGATCCAATATGCTGGCACTGCTCATCAGCCTCCTGTTCAATATGTGGTCTGGCAGTCCGGTAGAACTGTTCAGCAATGTAGTGGCCGTTACGGTCATTACCCTGGTAGTTAGTCTGTGGTTTCTTGGATACCATTTCATTGAACTCTGGCGACACAGTGTATTGGAGAAAGAGCAGATGGAGAAAGAACAGATCAGTAACCAGCTGGCCGGATTACGACATCAGCTAAGCCCACATTTCCTGTTCAACAGTTTCAATGCACTCCAATCACTGATAGAAGAAGACCCGCAAAAAGCACAGCAATTCGTACAACAGCTATCAGGCATGTACAGATATACCCTGGTCAATGCAGAAGAACCTCTGGTTCCCTTATCAGATGAACTGCATTTCATTGAAAAATATCTGTATCTGCAACAAGTCAGGTTTGGCAAGAATCTGAAAAGCACCATTGATGCCGAACCCGGGTGTATGAACATGTTGCTGCCATCATTATCATTGCAGATCCTGGTAGAAAATGCCATCAAGCACAACATCGTTTCTGCATCCAGACCTCTGCATATCAGCATCCTGGCAAGCGGCAACCAGATACAGGTGATCAATGAGCTGCAGCCCAGGGCAGACACAGGAACAAATACCGGCATTGGCCTGGAGAATCTGTTTAAAAGATATCAGTTGCTCAATGCCGGTGAACCTGTTATCAGAAGAGATGACGGGAAATTCACTGCCATACTTCCACTACTGACAACTCATGAATAAAAGATACAGCGTCCTGATCGTTGAAGACGAACCCATTGCTGCTGATTATTTGCAAAAACTGATCGCAGAGCATTGTCCTGACATGCAGGTCATCGGACAGACAGATTCTGTTACTGAAACGGTCGCCTGGCTACGGGCCAATCATCCTGATCTGATATTCATGGATATCCACCTGGCTGATGATCTCAGCTTTCGCATCTTCGAAGAATGTGATGTACCGGCACCGGTCATATTTACTACCGCATTTGATCATTATGCTGTGAAGGCATTCAGGTTGAACAGCATGGATTATCTTCTTAAACCCATCGACAAAAAGGAATTTCTTGAAGCGACAGAAAAATTCAGAAAAGCTTCACTGTCCAATGGTACCGTAGAATCCATCATGCAGGCTATCCGTCCGCCTGGTCAGGAATACCGAGAAAGATTTCTGGTACAGCAGGGCACTGAACTCAGGTCCATTGCCATATCTGATACAGCCTATTTCTATGCGGAAGATAAAGTGGTCTTTCTGGTGGCGACGAATGGCAAAAAATACATCCTGGACAATAGTCTGGATAAACTGGAATCAGCGCTGGATCCGGAACAATTCTTCAGGATCAACAGGAAGATCCTGCTGTCTGTTAATAGCATTGACAGCATGCAGTCGCACTCTAAAAGCAGGGTGAAGATCCGTCTGCAACCAGACCTTGGCCTCGAAGCCGTAGTCAGTGTAGAGCGATCGTCAGATTTCAAAAAGTGGCTGGACAGATAAGGTCAGCGCCTGCTCATATCCAGAATATAGTTGAACTGAAACTCTGTAACCGGCTGGGTTGACAAACGGGTATTGTTGACCAGTACCATATCCTTCAAGGAGTTTTCCGCTTTGATATCGGCCAGGGTTACCGGCCGTGGCAATGCAGCCACCACTTTTACATCCACTGCGCTCCAGTCGCCGTCTTTAGCTGTCGGGTCCGGATAGGCGGTCTTCACCACCTCCACCACACCAACCACCTCCGGTTGTTTCACGCTTTGATAGAACAGGCATCTATCACCTTTTTTCATAGAACGAAGGTGCAGGCGTGCTGCATAGTTGCGAATGCCATCCCAGGATGTTTTGCCATCCCGCACCATTTCTTTCCACCCGTATGTTTCCGGGTCAGACTTGATCAACCAGTATTGCATGTCCCAAAAATAAAGAACCACCCCGAATGGGGTGGTTCATATGAAACTTAAGGACTAACCTGATCAGGCTTCGTCGCCGCCTTCTTCTGCTTCCGGAGCATTTTCTTCTGCTTCGGGTGCTTCCTCCTTGGCCGCTTTGGCCTTGGTGGCTTTGGTGCTCTTGGCAGCGGTCTGCTCATCAGCAGCCATCTTCTCTTTCAGCTGGCTCAGTACATCGAGTTCACCCAGGGTGGTCTTCTCAATGTTCTTCTGCACATTCTTCAGAGCGGTCTTGCCTTTTTTCTCATCCTTCTTGCGCTGCTCGGTGCGATCCTTGCGATCGTCAGCCATCTTGTCATTCAGGAAGCGTGCATGAGAAACCAGGATGCGCTTGTCATTCCGGTCAAATTCAATGACCTTGAAAGAAAGGGTCTCATCCAGTTGTGCTGAGCTGCCGTCTTCCTTGGCCAGGTGACGGTTGGGTGCGTATCCTTCCACGCCGTAAGGCAGAGATACCACAGCACCTTTGTCGTCCTTGCGGATGATCGTGGCTTCATGCACAGAGCCCACAGGGAATACTGTTTCGAAAGTATCCCACGGATCCTCTTCGATCTGCTTGTGACCGAGGCTGATCTTGCGGTTCTCATTGTCAATATCCAGCACTACCACTTCCAGGTTCTCACCTACTTTGGTGAATTCGGAAGGATGGTTGAAACGCTTCACCCAGCTGAGGTCAGATACGTGTACCATACCACCGATGTTCTCGTCCAGTTCGACGAATACACCATACGGGGTCAGGTTCTTCACCAGACCGGAGTGGCGACTGCCGATGGAATACTTCTCATTGACCTCGGTCCACGGATCAGCACTCAGCTGCTTCAGAGACAAGGACATTTTATGATCCTCACGGTCGATGGTCACAACCATGGCTTCATAAGTATCATTCAGCTTGAAGAATTCCTTGCTGTTGATAGGCTGGTTGCTCCAGCTTACTTCAGACACGTGGATCAGACCTTCAATACCGGGAGAGATCTCCAGGAAGGCACCGTAGTCTTCAATGTTCACGATCTTACCGGTCACTTTGCTGCCAGCGTCTATGGAAGCATCCAGTACATCCCACGGATGCGGGGTCAGCTGCTTCAGACCGAGGCTGATACGCTTCTTGTTGTCATCAAAGTCGAGCACCACCACGTTGAGTTTCTGGTTGAGTTCCAGTACTTCGTTCGGGTGGTTGATACGACCCCAGGAAATATCGGTGATGTACAGCAGGCCATCCACACCACCCAGATCGATGAAGGCACCGAAGTCTGTGATGTTCTTGATGGTACCTTCCAGTACCTGACCTTTCTCCAGTTTGGAGATGATCTCCTGACGCTGAGATTCGATATCGCTTTCGATGAGCGCTTTGTGAGATACCACAGCATTCTTGATGGCCTCGTTGATCTTGACCACTTTGAATTCCATTTTCTTACCTACGTAAGAATCATAATCGGTTATCTGCTTCACGTCGATCTGTGAACCCGGCAGGAATGTTTCCAGACCGAACACCTCCACGATCAGACCACCTTTGGTCTTGCTGACGATGTTACCTGTTACAACCGTTTCGTTATTATACGCATCAACGATCTTATCCCATGCCTGCATCATCTTGGCATTCTTGCGAGACAGGACCAGGTGGCCTTTGGTGTCTTCCTTGGAAACGACATATACGTCTATTTCCATGCCGACTTTCAGGTCTTCGATGTCGCGGAATTCAGTGCGGGGAATCAGACCATCACTCTTATAGCCAACGTTCATCACCACATCGCTGTCGGTGATACCTACAACGGTACCCAGAACGATCTCGTCGTCCTGCAGGGTGCGGAAGGTAGCTTCGAATTCTTTTTCCATGGCCTCGGCCTTGTCGGTAGCGTAGCTAGTACGGTTACGCTTGTCGACACCCCAGTCGAAGTCATCAAAAGCAGGTTGATCTTTGGATTCGGTGGCAGAGGTCTCTGCCTTGGTAGAAGTTTCTGTTACTTCTTCTGTAACAGTAGTTTCGGAGTTGTTCTCCAACTCCATGTTTTCGTTCTCTGTTGTCAAAGGACAATTTTTAAACGTGAATGATCCGGGTTCAGCCTTACCGCAAGCGGTACCCCGGCGCCTGTACCCGTTTTCGGGCGCAAGGGAGTGCAAAGTTACTGATTTTCGGTTAATAAAATCTCATTGCAACTACCTGAAAATGGCCATTTTAGCACTGAAAAGCTGGTATGGAGTTCCGGGAGTTCAATGCATACGTTTATATCCTGACCAATAAAACAAGGTCTGTATTGTACATAGGTGTTACAAATTCTTTGGAAAGACGGGTCTTTGAGCACAAGGTCAGACTGCATCCGGATGGGTTTGCTGCCCGGTATGAATGTGACAGATTGATCTATTTTGAAGGATATTCGGATATGTCAAATGCAATCATAAGGGAGAAGCAGCTTAAAAAATGGAAACGTGGCTGGAAGACAGCATTGATAGATGAATCAAACCCGCCCTGGCTGGATCTTGCGGAAGACTGGTACTCAGATGAAGACTTTAAAGATTTTATAGATTGACAAAAACCCTCCAAAGAGATACGTCATTCCTGTAAAGAGCTGGCCAATGGATCAGTAAGAGATCCCTGCTTTCGCAGGGATGACCCCTCCTCCGGATAAACATCATCTATAACCCAAAAACCCCTCCAAAAGAATATGTTATTCCTGAAGGCGACGAAGTGAGCTCCTGCGTCGCCCATATCAGGAATCTCTTCTCTCTGTTTCCGTTCATTCCTGTAAAGAGCTGGCCAATTGATCAGTAAGAGATCCCCTGCCTACCGGACAGGCAAGCTGCTTTCGCAGGGATGACCCTTCCTCCGGAAAAAGCATCGTCCATTATTCAAAACCCCTCCAAAGAGATACGTCATTCCTGAAGGCGACGAAGGAGACTATCAGGAATCTCCCATCTCGGTTACCGTTCTCACCTCTAAAACGAATTGTCATCCCCCTGCCTGCCGGCAGGCAGGGGCTTATTCCCGAAGAATGAGGGAAGAATGCCGGGACCTGGATTCACACTATGCGAGGTATAATTTCTTTCAAGTCAGACCCCGGCATTGTTCGTTCCTCACAAGCCGGGGTGACAACCACTTTTTCTATTGTACCTAATTCTGGAAAAGGTATCGTCTATAATCTTCAAACATTTCCAAAGAGAAATGTCATTCCTGAAGCCGACGAAGGAGGCTATCAGGAATCTCTTGCCTCGGTTACCGTTCACTCAAATAAATTGTTGGTCAATTGATCAGTAAGAGATTCCTGCTTTCGCAGGAATGACCCTTCCTCCGGAAAAAGCATCGTCCATTATTCAAAACCCCTCCAAAGAGATACGTCATTCCTGAAGGCGACGAAGGAGGCTATCAGGAATTTCTTATCTCTGTTTCCGTTCATTCCTGTAAAGAGCTGGTCAATTGATCAGTAAGAGATTCCTGCTTTCGCAGGAATGACCCTTCCTCCGGAAAAACATCGTCTATAACCCAAAAACCCCTCCAAAAGAATAAGTCATTCCTGAAGCCAACAAAGTGAGCTCCTTCGTCGCCCATATCAGGAATCTCTTATCTCTGTTTCCGTTCATTCCTGTAAAGAGCTGGCCAATGGATCAGTAAGAGATCCCTGCTTTCGCAGGGATGACCCCTCCTCCGGATAAACATCATCTATAACCCAAAAACCCCTCCAAAAGAATAAGTCATTCCTGAAGGCGACGAAGGAGGCTATCAGGAATCTCCCATCTCAGCTACCGTTCACTCAAACAAACAGTTGGTCAATAGATCAATGAGAGATCCCCTGCCTACCGGACAGGCAAGCTGCTTTCGCAGGAATGACCTCACTTTTGAATAAGAATAACAGAGCCAACATTACATACAAAAACCCCCGGTCATCAGACCGGGGTTTTGGCTTTTTCGGCTTGTTCTACCTGGTCAGAAACCCGATGCTGACGGTAAAACTACCTATGAAATTATCGCCTGAGTGGCTGAAGTTCTTGATGCGTGCACTTTCAGACGCGAATCCATAACCAATGCCACCTCCTATATCAAGCAGCACCATGTCGCCAACGGCCCACTGCCTGCCTATGTTCAGCAGAATACTTCCCGCCTGTTGGGTGCGTCGTTCATCACTACCCTCGAAACTGAGATCCAGGGGGGTGTATGCATACTGGGTATAACCCACCGTTGGCATGAAATAGAAACCCTGAAAGTCACTGTATCGCTTCATATCATCCGTAAAGAAGTCAGGATGCGTATAGAAGCGGGGGCCGGCCTTGATAAAGAATCCCTTTGCATCAGCCCGGTCGTTGGTGAACACATTCGGACCAATGATGCCGAAATCTGCATCCAGATTCATGTTACTGATCAGTTTCTGTTCGTAGCCCAGGGTCAGTTTTCCTGTGAACGGTGAAAAAGGATCCACCTTAAATGCCCTGTTCTTTTCACTTGCGCTGCCCTGTACAGAGCTTACCTGCGCTTCAGTGCTTACAGCTATTGCCATACACACCAGGATCATCATCCAATTCCTCATAGCAATCGTTTTGCCCAAGGAATTCCAAAACCGTACCAAACTGAAAAAACACTTATCTGATCAGGAGTACATCACCTGTAAAGATCCGCTCTCCTCCATCGCAATCGAGGCGAATGAAGTAGATGTAGGTACCGATAGGAAGATCGATATTGGTCTGATAATGCCTGCCTTCCCAGGTAGGACCGATACCCAGTCCGGTTCCGCCCTGAAAATCATGAACTATCTCACCCCACCGATCGTAGATGGTAAATTGCGTGATACTGTTGCAAATATCTCCCAACTCAGGAACCCTGAACTTATCATTCACCCCGTCGCCATTTGGTGAAAAAGCATTGGGAATGACCACATCGCTGATCACCTCAATGGTAACGCAGCTGGTGGTTACGCAGGGTGCCTGATTGCTTGTTACCGTCAGGCAGTACTCTGTTGTGGAAAACGGATTAGCCGTAACTACCGGATAAATGGTAGAGCTGATATTATAGTCCGGCGTCCATACATAAGTAAAATCATCACTTAACAAATTGGAAGACAAGGTGACAAATTCACCCATCACGATCGTGGCATCAGGAACTGCAATTGCTGAAACGGAGTCGATCACTTCTACGATACAGGATTTGACGATCTGGCATCCTCTTTCGTCAGTTACGGTAAACTGATAGGTATAGTCGTTATCCGGAGTTACTGTTAAATCTGTAACAGTACTGTTATCCGGGTCATTCCATTGATAGGTCAGCACACCTGTACCGTCTGTAATTGCAGACAGGTCAACTGACTCACCCTGACAAATAACAGCCATATCTGGTGTAACCTCCAGGGTAAGGGGAATAAAGATGGTAGTAGGTTCAGGCAATACCAGTCCGGTCAGAAACCCACCCGCTGTGCCGGCTGTGGCACCGTTGGTAGAGCCGTTACAGGCAGCAGGTGCCGTTGGGTTGATGGTCATTCCGGCCTGCCCGCCGGTAGATGTGAAAGTGATACCAGCCGGAAGCGAGGCATTGGTAACCCAAAGCATTCCTCCTGAACCACCCCCACCCGGGCCATTGCAACTTACATTATCCAGATTGTTATCTACATCACCACCATCGCCGCCAATAGATTGCACATTGATCGTACCGGTATAGGTAGCAACATCCAGCAGAACGGTTCCTCCGCCACCACCGCCACCACCGGCATCTCTTCCTGCAACCTCAAAGACAGACCGTCCGTTTACTTTGATAGCCCATCCGTTTCCTACAATTTCATCGGCACGAATAATGACTATTCCGCCGCCATCTGCACCACGGCTGCCATCGTTCTCGTTTTGGTCGCCGCTGCCACCACCGCCTCCCATATAGATCTTGTTATCGGCATTGCTGTATGTAAGCGGTTTACCGCCCTGCCCGGGATAGCTTCCTCCGCAATCGCCGGCACCAACATTCAGCCTCTGTCCGCCCTGGCCACCTGTACCAAAGTTACTGCCTCCTCCACCTCCGGTATTGGAATCGTTTCCACCTCCTCCACCATTTCCGGGAGCACCACGGCCCAGGCTATCAGTTCCAAGTTGTTTACCAATACCTTCACCCTTTCTGCTGCCGCAGTATTCTACTTCAGAACAGGAATATCCGTCGTAATTTCCGGTACCACCATAACACAGGAGGTGAGAATAATCATCGCCACCCTTGAAGCCCTGCCCGGTCAGATCGATCTCATTATTGAATGTCACGGTTCCATCTGCAAAGAAAATGACCACCCCACCTTTGGATCCGTCATACTCTGCCGCGGTTACTTCGCCGTCAATATCCACGTCGTTGTAATGAGGTATGGTAACAAGCTGTACTTTGCCGTCAAAAGCATCATAGTACCGTTCCATGGTCTCTTCAAAAGTGATCACATTGAAGACCACATCTGCAATGGTCAGGATCTCGTAATTGCCTGCCAGTCCTACATCGGTTATGGTACCATAGGTAGCAGTATTGGACTGATCGAGGGTGGCTCCGCTCATTTGAAGCAGCAGTACCTGATCTCCTTCAATAAACCCAATGGCAGATTCCACAACCACATTATTGTTGCAGAAATCAACAGCCAGTACCTTGGTATAGGTATTGATGATACCTGAGATACTGGTTTGCCCCCACAGAACAGCGGGCATAAAAAATAGCACTGAGGAGAAAATACGCCGCAATAACATCGGGTACGAAGATACGGCTTTCCGCAACAGATGGAGAAAAGTTTACCAGTTCATGACATTGCAATTCAAGGCACCGGAGTCACACAATTTCAGCACATACCGCTACCGGTCAATGTCCCTCATATTTTCAGCTACCTTTGCTCACATTCTGCATTATGGCTAAAGCATTCAGTGAATTCGGTTTTGATGACAGGGTCATGGAAGGTATCCAGACCATGGGATATGAAACGGCCACTCCGGTTCAGGAACAGGTAATCCCCCTTATTCTGGAGGGTCGCGACATACTGGCCAGCGCCCAGACCGGTACAGGCAAAACAGCAGCATTTCTGCTGCCCCTGATGCAACGATTGTTGCAGGAGCCTCATGAAGAGCACCATATCAACGCACTGATCATTGCTCCTACCAGAGAACTTGCCATACAGATAGACCAGAACCTGCAGGGCATATCCTATTTCTCTTCCATATCTTCTATTGCAGTTTACGGCGGAAACGACGGCGGTTCATTTGACCAGGAGAAGAAGGCCCTGAGCCAGGGTGCTGATATTGTCATTTGCACCCCGGGCAGGATGATCTCTCACATCAACCTGGGGTATGTGAAACTCCAGCACCTGCATTACCTCATCCTCGATGAAGCAGACCGCATGCTGGACATGGGTTTCTACCCCGACCTGATGCGCATCATCAAGAACACCCCTGAAAAAAAACAGGTACTCATGTTCTCTGCTACCATGCCAAAACTTATAGCCCAGATGGCCAGGCAGATCCTGAAAGATCCGGCAGAGGTCAATATTTCCATTTCAAGACCACCGGATAAGATCAGACAGCGGGCATATGTCATCTACGAGCAGCAAAAGGCCGGCCTCATTTTGCATATTCTGAAAGAACACAAAGACCTGAAGAGCATCCTCATATTCTGCTCCAGAAAGACCAGCGTGAAAGACCTTACCCGCGACCTGAAGCGGGAGAAACTAAATGCAGACCAGATCCATTCTGACCTGGAACAGGATCAGCGGGCGGATGTCCTGAACAGATTTGCCAGCCGGCGATTACAGATACTTGTTGCCACCGATATTCTGTCCAGAGGCATTGATATTGACAACATCGAACTGGTCATCAATTATGATGTACCGCACGATGGCGAAGACTATGTGCACCGTATAGGCAGAACCGCAAGGGCAGAAAATGACGGAGAGGCTATAACCCTCATCAGCCCGATGGAGCAGCGAAAATTCGGTTCCATTGAACGACTGATCGATAAAGTGGTGGAAAAAATGCCCGTGCCGGCAGATCTGGGTGAAGCACCTGAATACCGGCCGGAACAGCGCTCAGAAAGCGGACACCGGAAACCCGGCGGAAAGGGCAACAACCGCAACCAGCGAAGACGTCCCCGCGGCGACAAAAATGACAAAAGGGGCAGATCCTGACAATTTTCTTGAACTAGTTCAATGTCCCAGCGGTTTTATGGCCTGAGATTTGCATAAAACCGTATGATGAAAAATTGGATATACCCTGCTGCCGCCGCCATCATTGTGGCCGCCTCAGCTTTCACCCTTGTGGAACAACGTTCATGGACCATCGAAGATGGCTATGAGATCAAATTTACCAGCGACGATCCCACCGGTGTATTCACCGCAATGGCGGGTGACATCGTGTTCGATGAAAATGACCTGGAGAACTCCTACTTCAAAGTGAAAGTAGATGTGAGTTCCATTAACACAGGAAATGGCATGCAGAACAAGCATGCTGTCAGCGAAAACTGGTTTGATGCAGAAAAATATCCGCACATCGGATTTGCCAGCAGAGATATTGAAAAAACTGACAAAGGCTTTGTAGCACACGGTACTCTATCTATTCACGGCGTGGAAAAAGAAATGGACCTCCCGTTCAAGTTTGAAGGCGCAAGTGGAAAAGGTGTATTCAAAAGCAAATTCCAGGTGAACAGAACTGATTTTAACCTGGGTGATCCGGGAAATAAAGCTTCTCATGTGCTGCAAATGGAAGTAACTGTTCCAGTATCCGGCAAGTAATGAACAGGCAGATATTTCTTTGGGGTTTGTTGAGCGGACTGATGAGTACACTGGCCGGTTTCATCTGGGACAGGGTGTATTTCTTCGCCATGATGGCAGATTTCAGCCGGGTCATCAACTTGTGGACCATCCTGGCTGCCAGTATGATAGGCACCATGGTTGCTGTGGCAGGTTTTGCTATCCTGAACAGATGGATGAAGAAAGGCAGAGATATCACCTTTAACCTGTTGCTGAGCGTGATCACCATCGCCAGCCTGGTGCTACCACTGTCATATGCTTTACCACTTGACATTGATTTTCCGGAAGTGTTTCCGGCACTGGCTTTGCCCATGCACTTCTTTCCGGCTATGGCACTATTTACGCTAAGACCCGTTTTTTTGAAATAAAAAAAAGCCCGGTTTGCACCGGGCTTTTTAATTTAGATCCTGACCTCATTGCTTCAGGTTGTCAAACTCATACAAGGGGTCCAGGTGCGTGCCGGCAGGCATATCATATACAGTTTTGATCAACCCATCGTGCAGGCCGTACACCCAGCCATGCAGATCTGGCCTTTGTTCTTCTGACCAGGCTTTCTGAATGATACTGGTCTTGGCCAGATTCATTACCTGCTCCATGACATTCAGCTCCACCAGACGATTGGTTCTTTGCTCCTGGTCTTCGATTCCGGCAAGTTCATCACGGTGATAGCGATACACATCCTTGATATTTCTAAGCCACTTGTTGATCATGCCGTAAGAGTGACTGTCCATCGCTGCTTTAACACCACCACATCCATAATGGCCGCAAACGATCACATGTTTCACCTTCAGATAAACTACTGCATATTCCAGTACACTGAGCAGGTTCAGGTCTGTATGTACCACCATATTGGCTATGTTCCTGTGCACGAAGATCTCTCCGGGTTGTGTGCCGGTGATCTGGTTAGCCGGAACACGACTGTCACTACAGCCGATCCAGAGAAATTCAGGGGTCTGGATATCTGACAATCTGGAAAAATATTCCGGATCATCTGTGATCATTTCCTGCGCCCAGGCTTTGTTCTCCAGCAGAAGCTTATCAGTTGAATGCATCATATTACAATATTTTAGTTATCATTGGTTTGAAAAAATGCCTGCGACCTGCGTTGCCCGTGCTTGTCCATAGAAACTGTGATGTTCCTGTCGCGGGCACTTACCAGGAACTCATTGACCGTATCGATCACATCCATGTCAATGAAATCAGACATGGCCGTGTCAATGATCAGATGGCTGTTGGAAGGGATCTTTCTCAGCTCTTTTTTGATCAGTGGTTTGTTCAGAAAACTGACACTCTTTCTGAATCGAAGCAGATAGTTGTCTCCATCATGCACGATCATGATGGCACTGTGAAAATTAGTGCGCAATAGAAATATGATACTGATACCAATGCCAATACAAACGCCGATCAGGAGGTCCGTAAAGAGGATGGCCACAATGGTCACCACAAAGGGAACAAACTGGTCCATACCCTTACTCCAGAATTCCCTGAACAGGGTTATCTTGGCCAGCTTGTATCCGGTAAATATCAAAATGGCCGCCAGCGAAGCTAGCGGAATATTATTCAGCACTCCGGGTATCAGCGCAACACACAAAAACAGCATGACCCCATGCAGAATGGCCGATAATTTGGTCTCCCCACCGGAATTGACATTGGCAGAACTGCGCACGATCACCGAGGTGACTGGAAGACCTCCGATAAGCCCCGACAGCATATTTCCTGCACCTTGCGCCAGTAGTTCTCGGTTTGGCGGGGTGATGCGTTTATGCGGGTCTATCTTATCAACAGCCTCGATACTCAGGAGAGTTTCCAGGCTGGCCACCAGTGCCAGTGTGATGGCAAGTACCCACACTTCTGAAAGTGCAATGGATGAAAAGTCTGGCGAAGAAAACAATCCGATGAACCCGGTAAAGCTACTTGCAACAGGAATCTGTACCAGATGTTCTGGTTGAATGCTGTGGGCAGAACCTGTATTACGAAGGATCAGGTGCGCAAAAGTACCCACGAGTACAGCCACCAGGGGGCCGGGAACCAGTTTGCTCCAGCTCATCTTCTTCATGAAAGGTCGCTCCCAGATGATCAGCACCAGCATGGACAGTATGCCTACCAAGACTGCTCCCATTTGAAGGGCTCCCATCATATGGATCAGCTCTGAAAAAGTATTTTCATGATCGGCCTGTTGGAACGATTCATCGCCCAGAAAGTCCTCGTCGTACCCCACCAGGTGTGGAAGCTGCTTCAGGATCAGAATAATACCAATGGCAGCCAGCATTCCTTTGATCACGGCATTGGGTACATAATCGCCGATGATGCCTGCCCGGATACTTCCGAAAATGATCTGAAAAACACCTGCCAGTACCACAGCCATCAGAAATGCTTCCCAGCTGGGAAGAGTAGCTATTCCTCCTGCCACGATCACGGTCAGACCGGCGGCAGGCCCACTTACACTCAGCTGAGAACCACTTAAGATCCCGATCACTACGCCTCCAACAATTCCTGCTATCAGACCTGAGAACAGCGGGGCATTGGACCCCAGCGCAATGCCCAGACAAAGCGGAATGGCCACCAGCAGAACCACTATACTGGCGGGAAAATCTGCTCCGATCGAGCGAAAAGGATTAGTTTTCATATTCCGTCTTCAACAAATTGTTAAAGGAATTGTTTAACAACTTTTCATTTTTTTATGATCCGAGCCATAAAACCTACTGACAACAAGCATCTGGCCAAACTGATCAGAGATGTTTTGACGGAATTTGGTGCCAATAAACCCGGCACTGTTTATTATGACGAAACCACCGATCACCTGTCTGAGGTGTTCCAGGCTGCCGGAAGCCGGTATTTCGTCCTGGAATCATCGGGCGAAATACTGGGCGGCGCTGGTATCTTCCCAACCGATGGCCTGCCTGCTGATACCTGTGAACTGGTCAAGATGTACCTGCTGCCCGAAGCCCGGGGTAAAGGATATGGCCGCATGCTGATGGAAAAATGTATTGAAACTGCCCGGGAACTCAGTTATCAGAAGGTCTATCTGGAAACCATGCCTGAACTGAAACAGGCACTTCAGCTATATGCCCATTTCGGTTTCCGCTACCTCGATGGCCCGATGGGCAACAGCGGACATCATGGCTGCGACAGATGGATGATCAGGGAAATATGAGTGTGGAGTTGGCAGTTCGCCAAAGCTGGCGGTTAGCAGTTGGCAGTTCATATTTGAATTGTTACCGGTAAAACCGTCCAAATTATCAGGAGCAAAAGTGCAGTGGGGGGGATAGGTGGGAAAAGGTTGGAAGGATAGGTTCTAACTTGGTTATCCAAAAATTTTACTGCTGACTGCTGACTGCTG
>JACJXO010000004.1 GCA_020636645.1 Chitinophagales bacterium | reverse complement strand
CCAGGACGCCTGGATCATGAAGTTAGACGGCAATGGCCTGTGCGATACGGCCAGCTGTTTCCCTGATCTGGTAGGTATTACCCCGCAGGTACTGCAAGGCACCCCCGCACCACGCATTTTCCCAAATCCGGTTAGTGATTACCTCACTATACAAAACAGCGTGAGCGATGAGCTGACCTGGCGCTTCTATGACCCAATGGGTCAGGAAGTGTGGCGCTGCCAGACAGCCGGCCAACAGACACAGATCAGTATCACCCACCTGCCTGCAGGGCTGTACATGGTTACAGCTACAGATGGCATATATACCAGGTATGCAGGTAAGCTGGTGGTGGAATAAAAAAAGACCCGCTTTCGCGGGCCTTTCTATCAGATAAGAACTACTTATAAACTGTCGGCATCCAGAGCACCAACCGGAGGCTTCTGCTCTTTGGGCATACTGCCGGTGGCACGCAATACCCGCATCTTGACACGATCAATGAGCAGGTAAGTGACCGGTACAATGACCAGGGTGAGGAAGGTGGCAAAGGTCAGACCGAAGATCACGGTCCAGGCCAGGGGCCCCCAGAACATCACACTGTCGCCGCCCACATAGTACTGCGGATCGAAATCACTCAGCAGGGTGAAGAAGTTGATGTTGATACCCATTGCAAGAGGAATAAGTCCGAGCACGGTGGTGATGGCAGTTAGCAACACCGGTCGCATACGGGTGGAACCTGCCTTTACAATGGACATCAGCAGTTCATCATACGGCAGGTGTTCCGGATTTTCCAGGTCGAGTTCAAGTGCTCTTCTGTTCCTTTCCAGTTCTATGAAATCTATCAGGACGATGGCATTGTTCACTACCACACCTGCCAGCGAAATGATACCCACACCCGTCATCAGGATCACAATGTCCATCTGGAATATCTGGATACCCAACAACACACCGATCATGGAAAATACCACAGAAGACATGATGATGAGGGGCATCAACACGGAGTTGAACTGCGATACGATGATGAGGAAAATGAGCAGCACTGCTATGATCAGCGCATTGGTCAGAAAGGCCATATCAGAGGCCTGATCTTCCTGCTGTCCCGTGAATTTATAAGTAAAGCCTTCCGGCATATCAAAAGCTTCCAGTCTTTCTTTCAGCTGGGCGTTGATCTCATTGGCATTGTAACCCACATTCACGTTGGAGTAAATGGTGATGACCCGGTCCAGGTCCTTGCGTTTGATACTTCCGTAAGTGGAAGAGTAATCCAGGTCAGCTACAGCCGACACGGGTACCTGGCTGATCTTACCGGTGGCCTGATCGCGGAAGGTGATGCGGGTATTCAACAAAGTACTGAGGTTGTACCGCTTATCGTCTTCAAAGCGCAGCATGATGGGATAATCATCTTCACCTTCCTTGTACTTCGACACTTCCTTGCCGAACAACGCCGTACGCAATGACATGGCCACATCTGCAGTACTCACGCCATATCGCTTGGCAGCATCGCGGTTCACATGGAGCACCAGTTCAGGCTTGCCTGTTTCCAGATCGGTCTTGAGTTCTTCGATACCGGGTATGCCGGCATCTTCCATGTACTCACGCAGTTGTTCGGTAAGCAGGATGAGCTGGGTGAAGTCCTCGCCGGATACTTCCAGGTTGATGGGTGGACCCACCGGCGGACCAAAAGGCGATGGATTCACCGTAATCTGTGCGCCTGGAATGTCTTTCACGCCTTCACGAATGTCTTCCATGATGCGACTGGTGCTTTTGCCATTCCGTTGTTCGAAGGGAACGAAGGAAACGGTGACACGTCCTTTATGTGGCGAGCTGCCCATGCTGACCCCTTCGTTGGGATCAGAAGTGCCTTCGCCCACCTGAGCGAGTACAGCTTCCACTACATCCGAATCATCGGCCAGGATGGTCTTGAGTTTACTTTCCACCTGTTCGGTTATCGCATTTGTTTTTTGTATATCAGTTCCCAATGGAGCCGCTATGAATACGTTCACATAAGTGGGGTCTCCTTCCGGGAAATAAATGACCTTCGGCGGAATGATGCCCAGGCTGGCACAACTTCCGAGAAACAGCAACACAGTGCCCAGAAAGAACCAAACTGGTCTGTAACCTTTCAGCGCATAGCTGATGGTGCGGTTATAGAAACTTTCCAGTCGTACCAGCGGACCTTTCTGGAATCTGATGGAAGCAGGGGTCAGCACGAAGCGGTTCAGAGTAGCTATGAGTGCTACTACAATAGACAGGTTACCCAGGAAGGTGGCTTTGGCCAGATGCGCCAGCACTCCGATGATCAGCGCACCCGCCACGAGGTACCAGAAATTCCTGGAAGGTTTTTTCGCAGTGGTACCCTCTTCCTGCACCTTCATGAAGCGTGCTGCGATGACCGGGTTGATGACCAGGCCGACGAACAGCGATGAAGACAGGGTGATGATGAGGGTGAGCGGCAGGTATTTCATGAACTCTCCCATCAGGTTATTCCAGAACAGGAGGGGGATGAAGGCAGCCACGGTAGTAGCAGTGGAGGCGATGATGGGCCAGGCCACTTCGCCCACGCCTTCGATGGCTGCACGGATCGGATTCTTGCCTTCACTCATCAGACGATAGGTATTCTCTACCACCACGATACCATTGTCCACCAGCATACCCAGCGCCAGGATGAGGCTGAATAACACCATCATGTTCAGGGTGATACCAAAGGCGTTCAGGATCATGAAGGCCATGAGCATGGACAGTGGAATGGCGATACCCACGAAGGAGGCGTTCCGCAATCCGAGGAAGAAGAGCAGTACCAGCACCACCAGGATGACACCGGATATGATGTTGTTCTCCAGGCTGTCCACCATCAGTTTGGTATCACGGCTCTGGTCGTTGGTGATGATGATCTTCAGCTCCGGCGGAAAGCGGCCGCTGTCTTCGGCATCCTTGATGATCTCCTGTATCTTTTCAGATGCCTGGATCAGGTTGCCACCGCTTTTCTTTTTCACGTCAAGGGTGATGACATTCTCTTCATCGAGACGGGCATAGGAGTTGGGTTCGATGTAATCGAAAGAAACGTCAGCAATATCACGCAGGTACACGATGCGCTGGTTCTCGTATTTGACGATGACATTTTCCAGCTGCGATACATCGCTGAATTCACCCACGATGCGGATGTCACGGCGGGCACCATCGGTCAGGATCTCGCCCGCACTCATGGTGAGGTTTTCGGCAGATATGGCACTCTCTATATCATAGAAACTGATCTCGAGGGTTTCCATCCGCTCCTTGTCGATGCTCACCTTCACTTCCTTATCAAGCACACCACGAATATCCACGCCGGATACTGCTTCTACCTTTTCTATCTCATCTTCCAGGTATTCGGCATAATCTTTCAGCAGGTCCACGTCATCGATGCCATAGAGGTTGATGTTCATGACCGGGAATTCTGAAAAATCCAGGGCGAAAATGTTGGGTTCATTGTCGAGGTCGTTGGGCAGATCGCCTTTGGCTTTATCGACAGCATCTTTCACATCCTGCAGGGCGGCATCTACATCCACATCGTAGTTGAATGCCACGGTGATGGTGGCATAATCCTGGATGGAAGTGGAACGGATCTCATCTACATCTGTCAGGGTATTCAGTTCCTTTTCGATAGGACGGGTGATGAGGTTCTCTACATCCTTGGGAGAGTTACCCGGATAGAGCACACCGATATAGATCTCTGGTTGGGTGATCTCCGGAAAACTTTCACGGGGCATGGCGTTGTAGGCGCTCACCCCCATGATGAGGATGATGAGCGCCAGGAACATGACGCTGATGCGGTTCTTCACCGCAAAAGTTGACAGCCCGAATTCTTTTATGATGGTACTTTCCTTGCTCATGTTATTCCTTTGATGCGGTTTCTCCGCCCACTACACGGGCAATATCTCCTTCCTTCACCTGGCGGTTTCCTTCCACTACCAGAATTTCACCTCCACTGAGACCTGATTTGATCTGCGTGAATCCGTTGTGTGAACGGCCACGGGTGATATCGATCTTCACTACAGAGCCATTGGTTACAGCATAGACGAAATCGCTGTTCACACCATTCTGTATCAGACGGGTAGGAATGATCACCTGATCCTGCTCTACATATTCGCGGATCTGCAGATAACCCAGCAGGTTTGGTTTCAGCATGCCATCGCGGTTGTTCAGGCTCACCTGCAGTTTGAAGGTTCTGTTGGATGGGTTGATGACCTGACCTACGTTGGTGATAGTAGCCACTGATTCGAAGTTGATGGAGGGGAAGCTCACGTTCACTTTATCGCCACGCTTCACACGACCCAGATAGGCTTCACTGATATCACATTCGATCTGTACTTCACTGAGGTTGACCACCCGCAGCAAGGGCATACCGGGCGATGCCATTTCGCCGGTCTTGGTGATGATCTCATCAACCGTTCCGCTGATTGGAGATTTCAATTGGGTCTTGGCCAGCTGGGTCCTGGTGGTGTTCAGTTTCAGTTCCAGGCTTTCCATATTGTTCTTCGCCGTCAGGTATTCGATCTCTGAACCGATCTTCTGATCCCACAGGGCCTTGCGCTTTTCATACACGGTCTTTGCCAGATCGTAGGCATTCTGCAGTTCGTCTATGCTTTTCTGCAACACCTGATCATCTGTGCTAAGCAGCAGTTGCCCGGCGCTTACCTGCTGTCCTTCCTTCACATAGATGCGGGTCACGGTGCCACCCATTTCGCTGCTCACCAGAATGTTCTGGTCAGAGCTGACGGAGCCGGCCACTTCTACGAATTCTTCATAAGTACCGCGTTCAATGGTCATGGTGGTGACCGCCACGGTATCAGGCGGAAGCTCCAGGCTGCCACCATTTGCGATGATCTCCTTTTCCAGATCACGGATCTTGATCTCCAGGTCCTTGATCTCTGATTTGTATTCCGCTATCTGTGCCATTTTGGCTTCTACGGAATCGGTCACTTCTTCTTTGGCACCACAGGCGCTGAGCAGAATGGCGATGACCGGAATGATTGCGATAGTCCTTTTCATATGCAGGTTTTTACAGATAGCCGAGGGCTTTCTTTAGGTTGGTTTGTGCGTTGAGTAATGAATATAGTGCGTTGATATAGTTGGCTTGTGCTGCCAGCAGGTCGCCTTGTGCCTGGGTCAGCTCCAGGCTGGAACCCAGCCCTTCGCGGTATTTGACATATGCGGTGTTAAAGATCTTGTTGGCCAGTTCAATGGTTGACTGCTGGGTAGCCAGATCATCCTTTGCATTCAGGTAATCAGTAGTGTACTGGGCAATTTCCAGTTGCACGGATTGTTTTAGCGTTTGTTCGGCAACCACAGCTTTGTCATACCCGATCTGTGCACTTTCAATGGCTGCTTTCTTATCCATGCCGGAGAAGATGGGCACATTGAGCTGCACGCCTACCAGAAAGGTTTCGAACCAGGGTTCATTGCCATCGAAGAAATTGAATTCGTTTCTCTGGGCAGCCTGTTCATAGGAACCGAATACGGCCAGAGTGGGCAGGTAAGAAGACTTGTTCACCTGCACATTGAGCTCATTCAGTCGCTTGGTGGTTTCCATGACCTGGAACTCCGGACGGTTCAGGAAATTCTGGTCGTTTTGCAGCAGTACCAGTCCCTGTTCCAGTTGCTCCAGTGAATCGGTCAGTACGATCTCCTGGCTGAGGTCCATACCCATCTGATACTTCAGCAGGTTTTTCGCAAAGACCTCCTGTCTGCTGGCATTGGCCAGTATGTTACTGAGGTTGGCACTGGTCATTTCCAGGCGGTTCACATCGATCTCTTCCACGAATCCGGCCTTGTTCATTTCAGACACTTCATGCAATGTCTGATTGACCACCTCCAGGTTTTCGCCTGCGATCTGCGCCATCTTCTGCGCAATGAGTACTGTGTAATAGGCCAGCTCCACGTTCTTCTTCACATCATTGGCCGTAACCTTATCCTGCTGTTGCAACAGTTCCACATAGACTTTGGCCGCCTGCACCCCATAGATGTAAGGACCGCTGAAGAGCAACTGCGAAGCAGAGATACCGGCGGTCATGTTCTCAGGTGTACCGAACTGCACCTCTGCAAAGTCGCCCGGTTCGCCGCCAAAGAATTCAGCCGGGATGAGGCTGGTGGGAAGGGTAATGAAATGGTTGTAACCCACCGATGCACTCAATTGCGGAAGCCCTACAGAAGTGCGGCTTTGCAAGGTGGTTCTGCCATCGGCAATGTTCAACTGGCTGGTTTGCATCTGGGTATTGTGCTGCACGGCATATGCTCTAGCTTCGTCCAGACTCAGGGACATTTCCTGGGCACTGGCAGATAAGGCGCCGGTCAGCAGGAACCAGATCATCAGGTTACTGCGCATAGGGTTGGTTTTGTATTTGTTCGAGATAGGCAAGACCGCGTTCGCTGGCGATGCCTCTGATATGGTAATGAATGAATTCGTGGTGGATGTGCTGGAAGCTGAATTCGCCCGGAGGGAAAAGTTCCGTGTCAACCACCAGTTCCATTTTGCCGATATAGAGCCGGGCAATGATCTCCGGGTTGATGTCGCGGCGATACAGGCCTTCTTCCATTCCACGATGGATGTTCTGCAGCATACATTGATAGACATCGCTGTTCTTATGGCTCTGAAAGACGGCCCAGGCATCCGGATGGTATTTCTGCAGGTCCAGCATCAGGGTGGGGTTGATGCCCTTCATCTGGGTGCTGACCCATCGGGAGATGTTCAGCAATTCATCAATGGCGTTGGCACTGGTGGTGCAAATGGTATGAATGGCCTCGTTCTCAGCTTCGAAATGCAAACGGGCCACTTTGTTCACCAGGTCATTTTTGTTGGAGAAGTACTGGTACAGGGTCTTTTTGGACATACCCAGCTCGCGGGCAATATCGTCCATGGTCACGCTCTTCACGCCATACCGCATGAACAGACGTACACAACGCTCCAGTATTTTGATCTCTTCGCTCAATTCTGCCATTTTCCGGCTTTTCGGGCCGCAAATGTACAGACGAAAACAGGGGAAACAAATTTTAGTTTAAAAGTTTCCAAAGTTTTTTAATTATTTAACAGACAGAGGTGTTATCTCATCCAGAAACCACCTGAGATCAATCAAGCCAAACAGGGGTATTGCTGAATGTTTCCCATCACAGAGGTTGATCTGGCTATGGAAACACTGAAAAGGCTTATCAGCGTCACAGAAAGTCATACAACAGAGCTTGCTGGGTTTTGCCTAAAACGTGAAGCAGATTTTGGAAAAAAAAGAACCGCCTCTAGGGCGGTTGGTCATCCGGGACTACCGAATGAGGGGTTCTGATGCAAAGATTACTACTGAAACGCTCATTTGCAAGAAAATGTTGCAGTTTTTCAGCAACAATGTTAATTCTACAATATATATTGCAGGAATATGGAGCGAGTTTCAGTGTATATTGACGGTTTCAACTTGTATTTTGGTATATGCGATCTTCATGCCAGATATAAATGGCTAGACGTTCACAAAATGTCTCAGGCGATGCTAAAGGGCCAGCAGGTGCTTATTGACGTTAAATATTTTACCGCCCGGATATCAGGTGATCCAACGAAGGAATCACGCCAAAGGAGGTATTTGGACGCCATTGACACCACCCCAGTTCAGGTTTATTATGGTCATTACCTGGGTAAACCAGCTCAATGCCACAGATGTCATCATACATGGATAAAAAACGAAGAAAAGATGACCGACGTAAACATAGCGACCCAACTGTTGCTGGACGCATACCATGACAAGTATGATAGGGCTGTAATAGTAGGTGGCGACAGCGATCTTTTACCTCCAATCCAAGCAGTCCAGAACACCTTTGGTAAAAGAGTATTTATCGCATTTCCTCCAAGAAGGAACTCCTCAACACTCCGAGCTCAGGCAAACGGGTACTTTAATGTGGGAAAGAAGCTATTGGGTGACAACCAGTTCCCCAATATAGTCACCTCTGTATCCGGATTTGAGCTTACCAGACCGGGCCCATGGAATTAGTAACAATTTAGGGCAAATTTTCTTTTCATTACCCAGAGGTAATCCCTGTGGTGTCAGAAGGTATATCATTGCCATATTTAACATTGGCGGCATTTTTCACAATACAGCAGGATGAAAACTGGTTTCAAAGCTGGGGAAACTGGCAGACCTGAATACCCAACGAAGAACAGGGTGCGAGGTCAGATGATCCTGCCGATCGAATCCTGGTGCAGGTGCAGGATACCTGGCCGCTTACCAGTTTCCAGAGACCCCAGGGTTTGCTCCAGTCCGAGATAGCGGGCGCCGTTCAGGGTAGCCCAGGGTAGGATGGCCTCCAGTGAGATGTCTGGGTAAGCCCGCAGGATGGTCAGCATTTCCTGCCAGATGCTGAGCTGGTGGTTGGATGCCAGGCTGTCGGTGCCCAGGGTGATGCGGCCGGGAGGCATGGTGCGCAGCAGTTGAGGGATGTCTGGCAGCCGATCTTCTATATACAGATTGGCGTTCGGACAAAAACACCACCACAGGTTGGTGTGCTGCGAAACGGCTGAGAACACATCCTGCTCCGTGGCGATGGTATTGTGCACCAGCAGGGTCTTCGCCATCGGGTGGAACCAGGGCAACAGGGTTTCCAGTGAGGTCTTCCCCGAAGGTTCAAAGAAATCGATGGCCATGCCCATATCATGATACAACCTGCGGTACAGTCCGGTACCCTGCACAAAGAACTCGGTCTCATCATTGCTCTCCAGCATGTGGATGGACGTAGGCAGGCCGGCATCTGCACATTGACGGGTGATGAGAAATACGAGGGCCGGACTGACCGAATAAGGCGCATGCGGCACCAGGCTTCCGGTCAGACCGAACTGATTTAATTGCTCTAACAACGAATTGCCTTCTGCTAATGCTTTGACAGCCCGGTCCGGATCGAATGCCAATAACTCCACGAAGCTGTGATAGTGTATCCGGCTATCAGCTTTCACAGAAAAGGAATCCGACTTGTTGCAGATATCGCCCACGGCCATGATGCCGTTCTCCCACATTTCGCTGTCGGCAAAGCGCATGGCTTCAGCTACTGCATCCGGATCTGCTTGCCGCTGACTCACCACCTTGTTCAGGAAATCGGGTAGTCCGGTCTTTTCAGGAAAACTTCCACGCAGGTGCGACAACTCCAGATGGCAATGTGCATTGACGAAACCAGGGATCAGATCGCCTTCAAAGAATTCGACATGAGTTGGGTCGACAACTGATTCCGGTAAAAGATCTTCTATGGTGCCATCATCATGGATCACCAGTACATAGCCGCTCAGTGCAGGAGAGGATACGGGGTGGATGGTGGTGGCAGAGAGGAAACGCATTTCAAAAATGTGAAGATGTGCAAATGTGAAAATGATCAGATTGTTGGAGTATCACATTTTCACATTTGCAAATTTAGACATTCAATAAGCGATCACCTGCTCTTCAATACCTTCCGGTAACTCCCGGTCTTCGTATTGCTGGTTGCGAAGCTGCGGTTCAAAGCCTGCTTCACGGATGGCGTCCTGGATGGTTTTGTAAGTGAAGCGATGCGGAGCACCGGCGGCACTCACCACATTCTCTTCGATCATGATGCTGCCGAAGTCATTGGCACCGGCATGCAAGCACAATTGTGCTACCTGCTTCCCGACCGTGAGCCAGCTTGCCTGGATATTGTCGATGTTGGGCAGCATAATACGGCTCAGGGAAATCATGCGGATGTATTCTTCTGGTGTGGTATCGTTCTTGGCCCTTCTGATCTTCTTCAATGTGGTATCGACATCCTGGAAGGTCCACGGTATGAATGCGATGAAACCCTTCGCATCTGCCGGCTTTTCACTCTGTACCTGGCGGATCTTCTCCAGGTGTAAAAAGCGTTCTTCGATGGTCTCGATATGTCCGAACATCATCGTACCGCTGGTGGTCAGGTTAAGCTGATGCGCTGCCCGCATCACGTCCAGCCATTCGTCGCTCAGACATTTTCCTGTGCTGATGATCCTGCGTACCCGATCCACCAGGATCTCAGCGCCGGCACCGGGCAGAGAGTCCAGTCCCGACTTCATCAGTTCTTCCAGCACATAGGTATGGGTATAGCCTCCCAGCTGGGCGATGTGTGCGATTTCCGGCGGACCTAAAGAATGCAGCTTGATGTTCGGAAACATCTCCTTGATCTCTGAAAAGATCTTCTTGTAAAAGTCCAGTCCGAGTTCCGGGTGGTGTCCGCCCTGCAGCAGCAATTGTTCACCGCCATAACGGATGGTCTCTTCTATCTTGACACGGTAGGTCTCCTTGTCGGTGATATATGATTCCGGATGACCGGGCACCCGATAGAAGTTGCAGAACTTACAGTTGGCGATGCAGACGTTGGTGGTGTTCAGGTTGCGGTCGATGATCCAGGTGACCTTGTTATCGGGCTTTTTCATCATCCGCAGGCGGTGACCAACCTCCATCAGTTCCGCAAGCGGTGCGTGTTCAAAGAGAAACATCCCTTCTTCTACGGTCAGCCATTCCAGTCGGAGGGCTTTTTCATACAGATCGGCGAGTTGCATAACAGAACAGCAAAATTACAACAACCGTCAGGGATACTTGTTGCAGGCGGGTGACAGATTCGTATGAAACCGCATCCTCTAATCCGTGTATCTTTACGCACCGCAACGATTTCAATCCTGTTGCTGTTACAAACGTATGATCAATTACAACAAATTCACTCTGGACAACGGCCTCACCGTGCTGGTCAATGAAGACTTCGGCACCCAGATCGCAGCTGTGGATGTCCTGTATAAAGTTGGCGCCAGAAATGAGACGGCCGATAAGACCGGATTTGCTCACCTGTTTGAACACCTGATGTTCGGCGGCAGTGTAAATGCACCTGATTTTGATACAGAACTGCAGTTAGCCGGAGGCACCAACAATGCCTTCACCACCAACGACCTCACCAACTACTACGATGTACTGCCGGTCAATAACATAGAGACAGCACTCTGGCTGGAAAGCGACCGCATGCTGCATCTTGATTTCAGCGAGCGTTCGCTCGATGTGCAGCGCAATGTGGTATGCGAAGAATTCAAGGAGCATTATATCAATCGCCCATACGGCGATGTCTGGCACAAGCTGCGGGAGATGGTGTACACCACCCATCCCTACCGCTGGCCTACCATAGGTCTGGAACTGGATCATATCCGCGAAGCGAAGCTCAGTGACGTGGAGTCCTTCTTCTATTCCTGGTACCGTCCCAATAATGCCATCCTCAGCATCTCCGGAGGCATTAGCACTGCAAAGGCACTGGAACTGGCAGAGAAGTGGTTTGGCGATATTCCGGCAGGAGTACAACCGGAACGCATCATCCCGCAAGAACCGGCACAAAGTGCAGCCAGATTCAAAAAAGTGGAAGCCGATGTACCGGTCAATCTGGTCTATCAGGTCTGGCATATGGATGGCAGAAATGGTTCCGGATACTATGCCCAGAACTTGCTGAGCGACGTGCTGGGCAACGGTGAATCATCCAGGTTATACCAATCGCTGAAAATGGAACAGCAGTTGTTCACAGATATCAGCGCCTATGTGTCCGGCAGTATGGATACAGGCATGTTCGTGGTGAGCGGCAAGCTGGCCGATGGTGTTTCATATGAAGAGGGAAATGCCGCCATCACCCGCGAACTGAAAAAGCTTCAGTCGGAAGGATGTGGCGATCGTGAGCTGCAAAGGGTCAAGAACATGGTAGAGACCGATCTGGCCGGCAGTTATATGAATGCATTGAACAAGGCGCAGGGGCTTGCCATGGCAGAGATGCTGGGCAATGCCGATCTCGTCAACACAGAAATAGATATGTACACCGCCGTAACGGCCACTGATATGGATGCAGCTGCATCACTGTTGTTCAGAGAAGACCAGTGTTCCACCATGTTTTACGGCAAATAATTGTTATGACAACTAAAATGATCAACAGAACAGCCGCACCTGATCTGCAGATACCTGAAACGGTAAGTCTGGGAGCCTACAGGCAGTTGACACTGGGCAACGGGGTGCCGGTATATATCGCCGATAACAATACGGAAGATGTGGTGAAGATCGAACTGTGTTTTCCGGCCGGTCGGTGGTATGAACCGTCTCCCATGCTCAGCAGGGCCGTATGTCGGCTGCTGACCAAAGGTACCAGCCGTTTCAGCAGCAAAGAGCTGGCAGACCGCATTGAATTTTACGGGGCATCTGTGGAAACAGCGAACGGCCACGACTATACCTCCGTGAAGATCTTCTCACTGGGAAAATATCTGCCGGAGATCATGCCCCTGGTGGGCGAGATGTTGCAGGACGCCTCCATGCCGCCAGAAGAACTGCAGTTGTTTCAGAAAAAACAATTGCAGAAGCTGCAGGTAGGCCTGAGGAACACAGACTTTGTGGCCAACCGCACCATGCATGCAGCCCTGTTTGGTGATCAGCACCCATATGGCTACGCTGTAGATGCAGATATGATCAGAGCGCTTGACACAACATCCATGCGTAACTTCAGCAGACAGCACTATCAGCCAGGACTGGCAACAGTGTTCCTTTCTGGAAATATAACAGATGCTACCATCCAGGAACTGGAAAGATCTGTGGGCAGCCAGACTGCAGAACCCATTACCGGAGCCCATCAGCGTTCGCTGCATTCTGCTGAAGAACAGCAAATCCTGGTGCCGAATGCAGAATCAGTGCAGTCTTCCATCCGCATCGCCTCCCTCACCATCGGTAAAGACCATCCTGATTATGCGCCGTTAAATGTGGCCAATACCGTATTGGGTGGCTACTTTGGTTCCAGACTCATGAGCAATATCCGCGAAGACAAGGGCTATACCTATGGTATTTATTCGCTGATCAGACACCACCACAACGGTAGTTATTTTGTCATAGATACTGAAGTAGGCAATGAGGTGTGCAGGGCTGCCGTTGACGAAATATATGCAGAGATGAAGCAGCTGGCAGAGGTTCCGGTAGATAACAATGAACTGACCGTAGTGCGGAATTATATGCTGGGAAGCCTTATCCGGGCTACCGATGGCTCATTTAACCGCATCCAGGTGATCCGTAATATGGTCATGAGTGGACTGGATTTTGAGTATTTTGACAGGCTGGTTACCGCAGTGCAACGAACCAGACCAGAACAAATACAGGAACTGGCCGGCAAATACCTCGATCCAACCAAACAAAAAGAGATCATCTGCGGCCAACCTATATGAAACAGTTGTTACAACAACGAATTATATTGATCCTGCTGTTATTGGCGGTAAGCCGGGCTTTTGCACAGTCCACTACCCCGCCATTTCTGTATTGTGCCACTACAGATATCAACGGCGATGTAACCCTGCTCTGGGAGCCATCTGGCGAAGCATGCGGGCCCTTCATCGAATACCATGTTTTTGCTGCCACGAACCTGGCCGGCCCTTATAGTTTACTGGCCACCCTGACAGGTGTGGGCACAGACACCTATATACATGTAGGTGCCGATGGAGCTGTTACCACCTGGTACTATTACATTGAAGCAGTGTATGATTGCCCCGGCTATACCATGACACCCAGCGATACACTGGATAATATTGATCCGGTGGCACCTGAGATCACTTCTGTTACCGTCATCACCGGTGGCCAGGTGCGCATTAATTGGGAACCGGGCCCTTCGCCAGAAACCACAAGCTATATTATCTATCGGGATATTGGTGGCTTTACACCAATTGATACTGTATATGGTAGATTTACAACTACTGTGGTGGACGGTACTGCAGCTCCTGCAGAACAGGTGGAGACCTACACTATTGCTGCCCGCGACAGCTGCGGGAATGTGGGCCCTTTTAATGAGAACAGCCACCACACCATCAAGCTCGATGTGGACTGGACCATTTGTACAGATACCATCACCCTGCTGTGGAATTTGTATGATACCTGGCCCGATGGTATCGAACACCAGGAGATCTGGATCAATGATGATGGAAGCGGAGCTGTACTCTATGATATCATAGCTTCGTTTGCAACTTCCTATGTGTACAGCGGTCCGGAATTCGATGACGGCTTCATCAACGCATTTTATGTTAAAGCTGTCAGAGCTGATGGCTCCACTTTCAGCGACAGTAATACCCGTGGCTTTGAAGTAAATAACAATCAGCCTTCTGCCTATAATGTTATCCGCAACGCCACGGTAAACCTCAACAATACCATCAGTCTGGAATTCTTTCCTGATGTGAACGCCAATATCAGCGAATACACTGTACAGCGAAGCGAAGACGGCAGCTCGTATCTGAATATTGGAAATACGAACTTTCTTGGAGGTATTCCGCTCATTTACTATTATACCGACAATGGAGTAAACACCAGAGATCAGTTCTATTATTATAAATCTGCGGCAGATGATGCCTGTAACCTGACCATGGAATCAGGCTATGCCCGCACCATCCTGCTGAATGGAAGTGATAATGCTGATTTTACCAACAGCCTGAACTGGACACCGTTCGAAATGACCAATGCGGAAGTGCTGGAATACCGGGTGTACCGAAATCCGGGTAACGGAGATCCGGAGGTACTCATTGCCACCAATACACCTGATCACACGGGCTTGCTGGATAATGTGGTGGAAAGCCTGAATGCAGTACAGCAGTTCTGCTACCGAATAGAAGCATTGTATCATTTCAATGCACCTGAAGTAGGTGCTGACTATGACCTGCTCAGCTATTCCAATGAGCTGTGTCTGGAACAAGGCCCACGTATCTATGTGCCCAATGCTATAGTGCCGGGCGGATTGAATAATGAATTTCTTCCATACATCATATTTGGCAAAAGTGACGGGTACAGCATGCAGATCTTCAATCGGTATGGTAAGCTCATCTTTGAGAGCACACGTACAGATGTGGGGTGGGATGGAACCATTGACGGTGATCCCGTTCCGATGGGATCATACGGATACCTTATCACTTTTACAGCTACCAATGGCGAGGTGATCACCAAAAAGGGTAATGTAACCGTTATCAGATAAATTTCTGCCAATGTCCATCTGGTTCAAAAAAGATCTGCAGCCCGCTGATCTGATGACACTGAATCCCGGAACGATGGGAGAGCATGTAGGTTTCGAATTCACCGAGGTGGGTGAAGATTTTATCAAAGCCACTCTGCCTGTGGACCATCGCACGCAACAACCCTACGGACTCCTGCACGGCGGCGCTTCCTGTGTGCTGGCAGAGACCCTGGGTTCAGTGGCCAGCGCCATGGTGGTGGACCACGATCAGTACATGACCCTCGGCATAGAGATCAACGCCAATCATATGCGTGCCATGACAGAAGGACCGGTTACCGGCACCTGCAAACCGCTGCAATTGGGCAAGACCCTGCATGTCTGGGAGATACGCATCACAGACACCAAAGGCAGGCTGTGTTGTATCAGCCGGCTGACGGTCATGGTGAGGAAACGATAGGAATGTCACTTTTGGGTCTTGATTATTTTTTCTATATTTGAAAAAAACACCCCATCAGAAGAAAGAAAAGCACAATTGATTCAGCATGATGTACGCATCATTCCCAATCCGGCGATGGGAAGCGTGCAATTTGATATTGGGTACGCAACCCGGGCAACCATTTTGATCTATAATGGTCAGGGAATTCTAATCGATCAGCTTTATTTAGAAGGCAGTAAACAAACTGATATCAGCACGTATTCAGCAGGTGTGTACACTGTGAAGGTTATCTGCACTGATGGAGAAGTATTCACTGAAAAACTGGTGGTGTTATGAGACCAAATAGAACTCAATATAGCTTAATGGCAGTTGCCCTTTTAGGATCATTTCATGAGTCTTTAGCCCAAGTGCAGTATACTGACGTAGACCCTGATTTTGTAATAGATGATGAAGACGACCTACTATTTTTAGATATAGATGGAAATGATACGGATGATTTTATATTCGGTATAGGAGCTCTAACCTATTACATAGGTACCGGATCAATTGAGGATAAAATTAATGGTGTTGCGATAGCTTGGAGCTTTCAACCTCAAAATGCAATTATAGGCGAAACTATTTCGCATGATTATGCAATTTTTGCATTTGCATCCAATTATAGTGATGATAAACTAATTGGGGAACATAACCTTTGGATCGAGGGGTTACCTAATTTTGCTTTTATTTGCGGAAATAAATATGGTGGGGTATATGGTGGCTGGCTACCTTTCGGACAAATAGGTTTTTGGCAAGACATCCAAACCGACCGTTTTATCGGTATTCGTTTTCAGGATGGTTTAGACCGCACCCATTATGGCTGGATACGCTGCGATGCACCGGATAGCGGCAGGGTGCTGGTCATCAAAGACTATGCCTATGAAACACAAGCCGGAGTGGGAATCATAGCCGGTGACATGGGCGAACCGGTTGGTATTCAAACAGAGAATAAGCTGCTCTTTTCTCTCTACCCCAACCCGGCACAAGAGTGGATAGAGATCAGGCATTATGAAAATGAACAACTATTTGCAGATATCAGAAACCTGGAAGGGAAACTCCTGCTCACACAAGCACTCCAATCCGGCTCGGCCAATCGCCTGCCGGTGGCAGAACTACCTGTGGGTACCTATGTGGCAGTAATACGCAATGAAACCGGAGAAGTAAAAGGTAAACAGGTATGGGTGAAGTCCCGATAGCTATCGGGGAAACAGTAAAAGCTACATGCAAGTTTGCTGAAGTATTCACTGAAAAACTGGTGGTACTATGAACCTCAATAAAACACAATACAGTTTAATGGCAGCCGTGTTGCTGGGAAGCCACCATTTGGTTAACGCTCAGGTTCAATACACAGATATAGACCCTGATTTTGTAATAGATGATGAAGATGGCTATATATTTCTAGATATAGATGACAACGGTACAGATGACTTTGTCCTGGGAATGGGGGAACTTACTTATACCATTGGCTCAGGCACCTTTAAAATAAAATTATATGGGCCTGCAATAGGCTGGAGTTTTGAAAATGATAATGATTTACTAGCCGATGTAATCAACAATGATAACGCCATATTCGCCTTTGCATATAATTATGAATCCGGCGTATATTTTGGTGAGGGAAATTATTGGTTAGGAACTGCCACAGATTTTGCTCATCAGGCTTTCAATTTGTGCACAATCATATGCTAATGGTTTTCATTTGGATATCCCGTATGGAATTTCCTTGGACAAAGAGGTTTTTGGCAAGACGTCCAAACCGACCGCTATCTGGGCATACGCTTCCAGGATGGTTTAGACCGCACCCATTATGGCTGGATACGCTGTGATGCACCGGATAGCGGCAGGGTGCTGGTCATTAAAGACTATGCTTATGAAACCCAGGCCGGAGTGGGCATTATAGCCGGTGACATGGGCGAAGCAGTTGGCATTCAAACAGAGCATGAGTTGCTATTTTCACTATACCCCAATCCGGCGGAAGACTGGATAGAGATCAGGTATTATGAAAATGAACAGCTATATGCAGATATCAGAAACCTGGAAGGGAAACTCCTGCTCACACAAGCACTCCAATCCGGCTCGGCCAATCGCCTGCCGGTGGCAGATCTACCAATGGGTACCTATGTGGCAGTAATACGCAATGAAACCGGAGAAGTAAAAGGTAAACAGGTATGGGTGAAGTCCCGATAGCTATCGGGGAAACAGTAAAAGCTACATGCAAGTTTGCTGAAGTATTCACGAATAAACTGGTGGTATTATGAGAATTGATTTAAAACAATACAGTCTGTTGGCGAACAGTATCATAGGAGCAGGCTCTGTACTTCAGGCGCAGGTAAATTATATTGATATTGAGCCAGATATAGAAATTGATACTTTCACAGTAAATTTTTTAGATATCAACGGAACAATGACTTCTTGTGATGGGTCTATAATATATGGTCTGGTATTTGTGGAAAATTTGGTCAGTATTTTGGATAAAATCCAAACGCTGATGCCTTATTTGTTTTGCATATAATTACGGTCAGGGCATATTTTAAACAACTATTGATGGAAGTAAAGTTTATCAACGCCTTTATTGTGCCGAGATATTGGGATTTTGGATAATTTTCTGCAAATAGGTTTTGGCAAGACATCCAAACCGACCGTTTTATCGGTATTCGTTTTCAGGATGGTTTAGACCGCACCCATTATGGCTGGATACGCTGTGATGCACCGGATAGCGGCAGGGTGCTGGTCATTAAAGACTATGCCTATGAAACCCAGGCCGGAGTGGGCATTATAGCCGGTGACATGGGCGAGCCGGTTGGCGTTCAAACAGAGCATGAACTGATCTTTTCACTCTACCCCAATCCGGCGGAAGACTGGATAGAGATCAGGTATTATGAAAATGAACAGCTATATGCAGATATCAGAAACCTGGAAGGGAAACTCCTGCTCACACAAGCACTCCAATCCGGCTCGGCCAATCGCCTGCCGGTGGCAGATCTACCAATGGGTACCTATGTGGCAGTAATACGCAATGAAACCGGAGAAGTAAAAGGTAAACAGGTATGGGTGAAGTCCCGATAGCTATCGGGGAAACAGTAAAAGCTACATGCAAGTTTGCTGAAGTATTCACGAATAAACTGGTGGTATTATGAGAATTGATTTAAAACAATACAGTCTGTTGGCGAACAGTATCATAGGAGCAGGCTCGGTTATTCAAGCACAGGTGAGCTATACAAACATAGAGCCAGATATAGTTGTTGATACAGTTACTGAGTATTTATTTTTAGATATCAATGAGGAACAGATGATTTTGTGGAATGGGCACTATAAGATATGGCTCTGGTATTGGTGGCAAATTTACGGTCCAAGTATATTTGGATAAAATCTACGCAGTACATGGTTTGTTTGTTTGCATATAATTACGAAGGGCATATTTTTCAACAACTATTTTATGGGAATTGAAAATATATCTAACGCATTTATTTGTGCCAGAGAGTATTGGGAGAATTTTGAAGATAATTTTCTTTTTGCAGGTCAACTTGGTTTTTGGCAAGACATCCAAACCGACCGTTTTATCGGTATTCGTTTTCAGGATGGTTTAGACCGTACCCATTATGGCTGGATACGCTGCGATGCCCCGGATAGTGGCAGGGTGCTGGTCATTAAAGACTATGCCTATGAAACCCAGGCCGGAGTGGGCATCATAGCCGGTGACATGGGCGAAGCAGTTGGCATTCAAACAGAGCATGAGTTGCTATTTTCACTATACCCCAATCCGGCGGAAGACTGGATAGAGATCAGGTATTATGAAAATGAACAGCTATATGCAGATATCAGAAATCTGGAAGGGAAACTCCTGCTCACACAAGCACTCCAATCCGGCTCGGCCAATCGCCTGCCGGTGGCAGAACTACCTGTGGGTACCTATGTGGCAGTAATACGCAATGAAACCGGAGAAGTAAAAGGTAAGCAGGTATGGGTGAAACAGTGACCGTCTGTTTGGATTTCAGTGTGGGAAATGAATTATTTAATTCCCCTTTCTATCTTTGCACATGGAAAATCTATCTGCCAAGTTCCTCGGCACCAGCCTCACCTTCGATGATCTGTTAGTTGTTCCCGCTTATTCGGAAGTGCTTCCGAGAGAAGTGGACATCTCCACCCGTCTGACCCGCAACCTTCGCATCAACGTACCCATTGTGTCTGCTGCGATGGATACCGTAACCGAATTCCGTATGGCCATTGCAATGGCAAGAGAGGGCGGTATCGGCATCATACATAAGAACATGCCCATCGCCGCACAGGCAGAACAGGTGCGCAGGGTGAAGCGTGCTGACAGTGGTATGATCATGGATCCTGTTACACTAAATCAACATGCATTGGTGGGTGAAGCTTTCCAGCTGATGAAAGAGAACCGCATCGGCGGCATTCCGGTGGTGGATGATGAAGGCCACCTGGTGGGCATTCTGACCAATCGCGACCTGCGTTTCGAAACCAACACCGAACGCCCGATCGCTGAGTTGATGACGAAGGAGAATCTGATCACGGCACCTATCGGCACCACCCTGCAACAGGCAGAAGAGATCCTGCGCAATCACCGCATTGAAAAACTGCCGGTGGTGGACGACAAGAATTTTCTCAAGGGACTGATCACCTATAAAGACATATTAAAACTGCAAAGTCATCCGCGGGCCTGTAAAGACCAGTATGGCCGGTTACTGGTTGGGGCTGCTGTGGGCGTAACGGCAGACACACTGGAAAGGGTGGCCGCATTGAAAAATGTTGGTGCCGACATGGTCATCATCGACACCGCTCACGGTCACTCCAAAGGTGTCCTGGACATGGTGAAGCAGGTAAAGAAACAATTCACAGATCTGGAAGTGGTGGCAGGTAACATCGCAACTGGCAGCGGCGCCAAAGCCCTGGTAGATGCTGGGGCAGATGGTGTGAAAGTAGGTGTCGGTCCGGGTTCCATTTGTACCACCAGGGTCGTGGCCGGTGTGGGCGTTGCCCAGGTGAGTGCGATTCACGAAGCATCCAAAGCCATTGCTGGCAGCGGGGTTCCCGTGATAGGCGATGGCGGTATCCGCTACACCGGAGATATTGTTAAAGCAATTGTTGCCGGAGCCGATACCATCATGGCAGGAAGTCTGCTGGCAGGTACGGAAGAAAGTCCGGGCGAGACCATTATTTACGAAGGCCGGAAATTCAAGAGCTACCGCGGTATGGGCTCCGTAGAGGCGATGGAAAAAGGCAGTAAGGACCGGTACTTCCAGGATGTGGAAGATGATATCAAGAAGCTGGTGCCGGAAGGGATCGTGGGAAGAGTACCCTTCAAGGGAACAGTAGCTGAAGTGATGGTGCAGTATATCGGCGGATTACGTGCCGGAATGGGTTATGCCGGTGCACATGATATTGAAGCATTAAAGCAGGCGCAGTTCGTGCAGATCACTTCTTCAGGAATTCGTGAGAGCCACCCGCATGATGTGGTCATCACCAAAGAAGCGCCAAATTACAGCAGGTGATTTATTAATGAGCTAATGTGAAAATGATGTAATGTGAGAATTGGCTTTTTGAATGAGCTCAGCTTACAGTACAATTCCATTTTCCCATTTCCACATTAGCTCATTGATATCAGTTCTCCAGCACCACGTAACTCCAGGGTTTCAATTCTCCTTTATACTTGCTGCCGAGTTTGACCTTATCGCCGGTGAAAGTATCGCGGTACTTGCCGGCAAAGACATCACTCTTAAGCTTCACGTTGTGTACGTCTGGTGAGAGGTTGACAATGACCAGTACCTTATCATCCCCTTTCTGACGGGCATAGACCCAAACGGCATTGTCCACATGTACGGTATAAAGTGTGCCGCCGTTGTCGCCGTTCCAGATGGCCTGGTTGTCTTTCTTCAGATTGTTGAGTGAACGGAAGAATGATTCATAGGGCGGATTATCACTGAAGCCAATGGTGTCCTTATCGAAGAAGCGCAGGGCCCGGTTCAAGCCCATTTCCTGTCCGCTGTAGATCAAAGGTACACCCGGTAGTGTAGCACATAACACATAGAATGCCTGAGCACCATCGCCCATACGTTCAAATTCTGTCCCCTCCCAGGAATTCTTGTCGTGGTTGGTCGTGAACAGCATACGGTAGGCACCTTCAGGATACTTAACGATATCTTCCTGCACAAATGCCTCCAGTTCATCGGCAGTCTTTTCGCCGCTGGCCACCTTATTCATAATGTTGTGAATATCCCACGCATAGGTCATGTCAAAACCACTGGCGTGGAATTTAGGCCCTTCGGCTTCAGCCAGCATGAAGATGTCAGGCTTGACCTCCTGTAAAGCCGATACGCATTGTTTCCAGAAATCATTTGGCACCATCATGGCCACATCACACCTGAATCCGTCCACACCGGCCTCATTGACCCAGAATTTCATAGCGTCGATCATGGCACGACGCATGTCGGTATTGTCGAAATTCAGATCGGCTACATCACTCCAGTCTTCTACCGGAGGGGTGAGGTTTCCGTTCTTATCTCTGGTGTACCAGTCAGGATGGCGGGAGACCCAAACGTTATCAAAGGAAGTATGATTGGCCACCCAGTCCAGAATGACCTTCATGCCTTTCTGGTGTGCCTGTTCCACCAGTTCCTTCAGGTCCTCCATACTGCCGAACTCCGGGTTGGTGGTGGTGTAATCGCTGATGGAGTAATAACTGCCCAGACTGCCCTTTCTGTTTTCTACACCTATCGGTTGAACGGGCATCAGCCATAGAATATCTACGCCCATACGTTGCAAGCGAGGCAGGTGTGCCTGGAATGCTTTGAAGGTTCCTTCAGGAGTATATTGGCGGATGTTGACCTCATAGATGTTGGCATTGCGGCTCCACTCGGGCGGGTCTTTAAACAGTTCCTGTGCTTGCAACTGGGTCATCAATAAAATGGATAGGGCTGCAAAAGCAGTTCTCATGGTATGTGTGGTTAAGTGAAACAAATTATTGGGTTTCAGTCAAAGATAGACAGGAATCAGTGGCTGAACAGGATCTGATATCCATATGGTGGTACACTTATCTGCAGAGTGTTTCCCAAAATAGACATTCCACCTTCCGTGCTTTCGCCCTGTTGCTGATTTTGTTGCTCTTGCTGCTGGTTTTGACCGTCCTGTTTACCAGAACCAATGAACCCGTTCAGGTAAGCGGGTAGCTCCAGGTCAACAGTTGCCGCATTATACCCTTTATTGAGACAAACGATCACCTGATCATCCAGGTAGGTACGGGCATATACCCATACCTGATCATCTACATACAACTCATGGAAGTCGCCATACAACAATGCCATATGTGAAGCACGCATTTTAGCCAGCTGCCTCACAGTGAGCTTAACATGTTGTTCCGGCTGGGTGAGTCCTTCGAAACGCATCATTCTGCGGTTATCCGGATCGCCTGCACCGGGCATGCCGATCTCATCTCCGTAATATACGATCGGAATACCCGGAATGGTCATATTGAATACATGCAGTAATTCCAGCTTCTTATAACCTCTTGGATCCTGCACTTCAATAGCCCTTTCCCATCCCGCAGCCTTATCATCTTCAGATAAAGACAAGGCCCCACCGGCGTATGAAATGAACCGGGCCAGGTCGTGGTTACCGGTAATGTTACCCATGAGGTGATGGTATCCGTAGTAGTCAAAACTGAGGTGAAGGCTTAGTGACAGATCGCGGAAGGAACCTTCGTCTTCGGCCAGGATATTCCGGGCATCAAAGAACAGATTGAAGTCGAACTGAGCATTGAGCAAACCGCTGCCCAGATAGCTGCCAATGAGCTCCCGGCTGCCAAAGGTCTCGCCGATCTGGTACACCGGGTAACCTCCGGGTCTCAGTGATTCCTGATGGATCTTTTCTGTAAGTAATCTCCAGAATTCTGTTTCAATATGTTTGGTGGCATCATGACGAAAACCGTCTATATCGTAATTGCGCAACCACCACATAGCGCTGTCTGCACTGGCTTCGGCTACCTGCGGCTGGCTGTGGTCCAGGCTGGGCATATAGGGTTCGAACCAGGTGCTGAGGCGTTGTTCATCCCAGAGTCGAAGATTCTTTCTGCCATCCGGCAGTTCCAGAGGAGTGAACCAGTCGGGGTGTTCGGTCCACAGCGGATGTTCTGCATGCACATGGTTAGCAATATAGTCAAAAACAATATTCATGTTTTCTTTGTGCAAGCTATCGATCAGAGCTTTGTACTGGGTGTTGGTTCCAAAGCGGTCGTCCACCTGCGACAGGCTGATGGGCCAGTAACCGTGATAGCCGGAGAACCAGCGGTGGGGTTCCGGATATTCCTGATAGGCCACATGAGGGTTCTGCATGACCGGCGACAGCCATAGTGTATTGAAGCCCATATTCGTGAAATACCCGTCCTGAAGCTTCTGCTGTACACCAGCCAGATCGCCGCCCATATAATTGGCTTTGGGATCGACCCGCGGGTCATCGACCGGAGCGTCATTCGTTTTGTCGCCGTTGTAGAAACGATCCACCAGCAGGAAGTACACGATCGCTTTGTGGAAGTCGTGGCGGTTGATAAGCGCAGCGTCCTCCACAACTTTGCCAAAGGAAACAGGAATCATCATATCGTTTCCCTCATTGACCTCATTGTATCCAAAAACCCGTATGCTCCCTTCAGGTTGCCCTGCCATTTCTTCCGGCATTACAAATGAAAGGCTGGTGCCTTCACTGAAAGGGATCAGGTGGTTGTTAATCAACACAAATACAGGATCCAGTGCGTTTCTGTTTTCAGATCCGATAACGATCTTATTGTCTTCCGTTTTATCGAGGTAGAAATATGGTCTGCCGGCAAAACTGGTATCTCCCACCACCAGCAGGCTGTTGATGCCCCCGATACCGTTGGGTACCTGAACGGGGTTATTCGGATCCAGCATCCAGGAGGTGTCAGCTACGATCTGGTATTGATAGCGACCGGGGTTGAGCCACAATCGTGTTTGCCATTGTCCGTTGTGGTACTCAAATGGAGTTGCATCAGGATTCCAGCTGTTCATGTCGCCTGCCAGGCTAACATCCAGATAGGCAACTCCTCCCGGGTTGAAAATAAACGACACTTCTTCCTTTTTACTTCTGCGCAACACCAGGCTCCACTCCTGTTCACCGGTGTGGAAAGTGAGTACACTCAAAGGGGGTATGTCCTGCCCCGGAACAATGGTTACTTGTTGCTTCAGCGGATCCAAACGTGCCTGCATTCTGGGCGGTGCTTCTACTCCGGTCACCATGGTTGGTTTTTCGAAATAATCTGCCAGATAGATCACGGTAGTATCTGTTTCCAGGTTGACGGGCATCCAGTCGCCAAAAGTGTTGACCACCTGCGCCTGTAACTGAACAGAAAACAATGAAGTGGTAAGCAATAGCCAGACAGATCTCATTCGGTGCATTTGAGGCTGAAAGTTACAATGCTCTGATGATACGCATCAGCGGTGATGCATTGACAGAAATCTCTCGAGCATAGTGATAGATGGCAGCTCCTGCTGTTGTATCGTGAAATACATTGCTGTTAATTAAACAGATGGTTATGAGAACACATGTGCTCGAAATTTGGAAGGCCCTGCGCACAAGTGCAGTGGTGGTAATGCTTCCGCTGAGTACCTGGGCTCAGGGTGGCGGGGCAGTCTGGGAATACGGACCCGTTATGAACCAGACCAGGATCTATGCCTATACAGCTGCCCTGGATGATGGCAGGCAGATCGTTTTCGGAGGCAGAGAATCCGGATTTATTTCCTGCAGCTATGCGGATGTCTTCAACTATGAATCCAACAGTTTCACAGCCTTTGAAATGAACTATCCGAGAGATGCTGCTGCGGTTGTCAAAATGAATGACGGCCGGTTCTTTCTGGCTGGCGGCGGCTATGACTATGGCATAGCACCCGGCTATCAGGACGCGGAAGTTTTTGACCCGGCAGATAACACGTTTTCTTATGTGGGAGAGCTATTCATTCCCCGCATGCAATGTGCCGGTGCGCAGCTGGCTGATGGTCGGGTACTTATTGCAGGTGGCTGGTACAATCCTGACGGAGCTGCTGTAGCAGAACTATTCACACCTTCTATGAGCCTTTTTAGTATGACCGGCTCCATGAATACACCCAGGGCTGCCCCTGTGGTACTTCCATGCAATGACGGTGGCGCACTGGTTTTTGGGGGTTGGCCTACCTATGGCGGAGATCTGTACACCTCTGTAGAATACTATGATGCAGTGAACAACACCTTTTCTGAATTCAGCAGTGAATTGATCCCGGAAGACCCGGGCTGGTTGGTACACAGCTCTACGGAGAGCCGCCCCATTCAGGAGAAGGTCATGTTTGATGGCCGCTACCTCTTTAAAGCCTATCGCAATACACCGGTATTTGAATGGGCCCTGATCGCATTCGATCCGGATACAAAGACCTTTGAGCGAATTTCACTGGATGCCGGTTTGACCGACGGACCACCAGAGGGATTTTATGACCTGGTTCTGGATGCCGGAGGACACATGGCCTACTTGCTGGGATATACCTATGAAACATTGCCCTATCCGGTTTGTCTGGTCACGGTAGATCTGCATACCGGCCATGTGTATATGCCGGAAGCATCTTTTGCTCTTGGTGCCAACGAATGGATCATGGGCCATATGTCCTGGAACAGGGTGACGGAAAAGATCCTGTTCACGGGTATTTCCTTTTCCGGAAGTGACTATTTCAATGCAAGTGATCTGACCTATCTGATCACACCGGATTACAGGTACACGGTTGGGCTGGATGACACGCCACTCTGGCAACTGGCGGTCTATCCGAATCCGGCCACAGATCAGATCCATGTGGTCCTGCCCGGGGAAGGCGCCTGGATGCTGACATTAGTGGATATGACCGGGAACATCATCCTGCAGGAATCCTGCAGCGGATCGCAGGAATACCGGATCGATGCCGGTAACTGGCCGGCCGGTATGTATCTGCTGAACGCAGCATTGGAAGGACAGCAACAGACCATCAAACTGCAGTTGATCCGCTGACACGATCTTTTGAAAGCCAGGAATGACCGGGGTGCTGTCACCCCGGTCATTCTATATCTTTACCCCATGCAGAAGATCCCGGTCATCAACCGATCTCCTTTTCCCCTGCCGGAGTATGCCACAGAGCATGCTGCAGGTCTTGATCTGCGTGCCAACCTTTCAGAACCGGTCACCCTGGGCATGCTGGAACGACAACTCATCCCGACCGGTTTGTTCATCGCCTTGCCGGAAGGCTATGAGGCTCAGGTGCGGCCCCGCAGCGGGCTGGCCATCAAACACGGCGTCACCATGCTGAACAGTCCGGGTACCATTGATGCAGATTACCGGGGCGAGATCAAGGTCATTGTCGTGAACCTCAGCAAAGAGCCCTTCACCATTCAGCCCGGTGAACGCATTGCGCAACTGGTCATAGCCAGATATGCCCGTATTGCATGGGAAGAAACGGACCATCTGGAGAATACGGACCGTGGTACCGGAGGCTTTGGCAGTACCGGGAAGTGATCCATTGGTCCGGCTATAACAAGCCGAAAAAACCACTTCTGTATCTTTGCAGCACATTTGACAATATGAAGATCATTATCCCAATGGCCGGTATGGGAAAACGCATGCGGCCGCATACGCTGACGGTTCCCAAACCTCTGATTGCTGTGGCAGGAAAGCCCATCGTCCAAAGACTGGTGGAAGACATTGCAGCCACGGTGAGCGAACCCATCGAAGAGATCGCTTTTGTGGTAGGTCATTTTGGTAAGCAGGTGGAAGACGGGCTGATCGCCATTGCCGAAAGTATGGGTGCCAAAGGAAAGATCTGCTATCAGGACGAGCCACTGGGCACAGCACATGCCATTCTCTGCGCCGGCGATACAGTGAGCGGCAACATCATCATCGCTTTTGCTGATACCCTGTTCAAGACTGATTTTCGCATCGATCCGGAGAAGGACGGAGTGATCTGGGTAAATAAAGTAGATGCCTGGCAGAATTTTGGCGTGGTGGAACTGGATGGCGACGGACATATCACCAACTTCGTGGAGAAACCACAGGAATTCGTGTCTGACCTGGCCATCATCGGAGTATACTATATCAAAGACGGCGATACACTCCGGAAGGAGATGCAGTATCTGCTGGATAATGACATCAGAGATAAAGGAGAATACCAGCTAACCAATGCGCTGGAAGCCATGCGGCAAAAAGGAGCAAAATTTGTCCCGGGTGCAGTGGATGAATGGCTGGATTGTGGCAACAAGGACGCAACCGTCTATACCAACCAGCGGGTACTGGAGCTCAAAAAAGGAAAGGAACAACTCATTGCCGCCAACCTGGTCAGCCGCAACAGTGTGGTCATTGAACCCTGCTATATCGGCCCCGATGTGGTGCTTGACAATGCAGTCGTAGGCCCGCATGTATCACTTGGTAAGGGAACGGTCGTTAAAAATGCCGTGGTATCCAATTCCATCATACAGGAGTCCGTTCACATTCACAACCGGATCATCACCAACAGCATGGTAGGCAGCCACGCGGTACTGGAGGGTCACCCGGATGACCTAAGCCTCAGCGATTACAGCACGAGTAAATAAATGAAGCAACACATCATCGGTTTTCTCGTCCTTTGCGGACTGTGGAGTGCCTGCAGCACACCGCAGAAAACATCAGGCGGAGTCTTTGCGCCGATCAGCACCGATGGTGAATATGGCAGCAGTCAACACAGTCCGAAGGCCGACAGCCTGGCCATGACCCGCCTGTTCATTGATGCCTGCAGGGCCAGATCACTGGGCGATGATGAAGGTGCTGTAGAATTATTCAGGGAAGTACTTCAGGTAGACCCGTTGAATGATGCAGCCCTGTATGAGCTGGGAAAGATCTATTTTGAATATGGTAAACTGGATGATGCCAGAGAGTTACTGCGTCTGGCCACCGAACAGGATCCCTCCAATACCTACTATCTGGAAACTTATGGAAGTGCTTTGCTATACCTGGCACAGTACCGCAGTGCCATAGAAGTTTACCAGCAACTCCTGACCATCAGACCGGACGATATGGATGCCGCTTTTCAGCTGGCTTTTTCCCTGGAACGTGCCGGCAGTATTGAAGAAAGTCTGGCCTTTCTGCAGCAGATGGAGCAGCAGTTCGGTCCGGATGAAAGCATTCTGATGGAAGAATACCGGTTGTTCCTTAGAAATGGCATGTTACAGGAAGGCATAGATGTCCTTCTGCGTCTAATAGAAAACAATCCTGATGAGCCGGTATATGTCAGCATGCTGGCAGATGTATATGAACTGGCCGATCAGTCAGAACTGGCAGAAGCCACCTTTGATAAACTGCTGGAAATAGATCCTGACAATGCAGACCTGCAGTTCAAGAAGGCCAGCTATCAGATCAGATCAGGCGATCGTGAAGCATACTGGAACACACTGCGAAAGGTATTTTCCAACAACAGGGCTTCCATAGATAAGAAAGTGTTCTTTCTGGTGCCTTACGTAGATTCAGTGGACAAGAAAAATTTTACCGACAAAGATTCCATCCTGGAGATGGCCAGACTGATGACCATCGCACATCCCACCGAAGCCAAGGCATGGGCCATGCAGGGAGATCTGTTGTACTATGCCGGACAAAAGACCACAGCCCGTGAAAGCTTTTTGAAGAGTACAGATATACGGGCAGATGTCTATGATGTCTGGGTCAAAATGTTTTATATAGATGCTGAAGAAGAACGCTGGGACAGTCTGCAAGCCGTTACCACCCGCAGTATAGAGTTGTTTCCCAACCAGGCTCTGGGTTACTATTTTAATGGAGTCTCCTTCCAGCAGACCAAGGCCTATGATCAGGCTGTGACCATGTACAAAAGGAGCATTCCCATGTCTGTTGGCAACAACCAGTTGCGGGCAGAGATATGGCTGCGGCTGGGCGATACCTATCATGAAATGGGAAAACATCCGGAAAGCGATCAGGCGTATGATGAAAGCCTGAAACTCGATCCGGCCAATCCTTATACATTAAATAATTACGCATATTATTTATCACTGAGAGGAGAGCAGCTGGACAAGGCCGCCGACATGGCCAGAAAAGCTGTTCGGCTGGTGCCTGACAATCCTTCACTACTGGACACCTATGCCTGGGTGCTGTATCGTTCATCCATGTACAAGGAAGCTGCGCAGGTCATAGAAGATGCCCTGCGGGTTGGCGGACAAAACAGTGCTGTGGTGCTGGAACACTATGGTGATATCCTGTATCAGCTGGACAGAAAGGAAGAAGCCCTGCAGTACTGGAAGAAAGCACAGGAAAAAGGCGCTGAAAACGAGAAACTGCTCAGGAAGATCCGCGACGAAAAACTCTATGAATAAGCTGCTCTTTGGTGCATGGCTCCTCTTTTTGCTTCCTGCTTGTGCCGGAAGCAGATACACCCATGGGCGCATCAAAGACGTCAGCGGCGAAGAGCTCTATACCAGCATGCAAGCCGAACTGGTGCAGTGTGAAACGCTGCATGGACGTGCCAGAGTCAATATGGATGATGATGGTGTCCAGTCTATGCTGGCAGATATAACCATGCAGACAGACAGTTTCATAGGCATATCCATGCGGGTGCTGGGGATGGAAGTTGCCAGGATATACATCACCGCAGATTCTGTACAGATCATGGACCGGGTGAACAAGCAATATCTTCCCCGGTCGATGGCTGATTTTTCTGCAAGGTTTGGCATTCCTCTTTCGCTTGAAACGCTTCAGGATCTCCTGCTGGGAAGACCGGTTTGGGATGAAGGTACCTGGTATCCTGTCGTGGCCGAAGACCTCTACAGGTTACAGGCTACCCGTCCGGGTCTGCAGAACACACTGGATATCTACCCCGGTTTTCTGCCGGCCAGACAAATGATCACAGATACAGAACAGCAGAGAACGCTGGATCTGGAAACCGGCGGATACAAGAAAACCGACGGACAGACGTTTTCCATGAATAGACACATCCGGCTGGATGCAGTGGACAAGTATGCAATTCAGCTCGAGTGGGCATCTCTATCTTTAAACGACCCTGTTTCGTTCGATTTTCAGGTAAACCCCCGGTATGAAGTGGTACACTAAAATTCTGTCTCTTCCCCTGCTGCTCCTCCCACTGACACTCAGTGCCCAGGACAAGCTCAGCCTGCAGAAAAAATATGACCAGCTGCAGAGTGAGATCAAAGATGCACAGGACCTGCTTAGCCAGACCCGTGAAAAGAAGAACAACAGCCTCAGTCAGGTCAAGTTGCTCAATCGCAAGATCAATGTGCGTGAAGAAATGATCCGCAACCTGAGTATGCAGGTGCAGCAAACAGCTATTCAGATCCGTGAATCTTCAGAGAAGATCACCGCTATGGAGGCCAACCTGGAGAGTATGCGTGAAGACTATGCCCGCATGGTTTATTATGCTTATGTGAACGACAAGGAATATGAACCCATCCACTTTTTGTTTGCCTCCGGAAGTATCAATGATGCCTATACAGAAATTGAATATGTAAGAGAATACACAACGTACAGAAAACAACAGGCATCTGCCATAAAAGCTGCACAGGCTGCACTGGAGCTGCGCATAGCTGAACTGGAGAAGGACAAGGTGACCAAACAAAATCTGCTGACGGAAGAACAGGATCAGCGAAACACCCTTTCCAAAGAAAAAGAAGAACAGGATGTCACCCTCCAGGGGCTGCAGGGTGAAGAAAAAAAGATCCTGGCCCAGATAGACCAGAAGAAAAAAGACGCTAATGCCCTGAACAAGCAGATCCAGGCCATCATTGCAGAAGAGATCAGAAAAGAAAAGGAACGAGCGGAAGCAGAAGCGAGGAAAGCAGCAGAAAAAGCCGCCAAAGAAAGCGGTACGTCCACCACCAGTACGGTCAAGGAGGAAAAGAAGACCACCGCTCCGGTCAACGCTGGCCTTACCCCGGAAATGGCCCTCATAGGCCAGAACTTTGCCAGCAACAAGGGCAGGTTACCCTGGCCCGTAGAACGTGGCACCATCACCGGTAAATTCGGAACCCAGCCTCACGCCGTACTCAAGAATGTAACGGTAGAGAATAATGGAATTGATATCACTACAACTGCCGGAGCAGCAGTGCGCTGCCTTTTTGATGGAGAAGTGGTCAATATCATCTTCAATCCATCCTTCCAGAAAGGGGTCATCATCAAGCATGGCGAATATTATACGGTCTATACCGGCCTCACGTCTGTGAGCGTCAAAGCCGGCGATAAGGTCAGCACCAAACAGACCATCGGTACCGCCTACACAGATGATGACCGGACCGAAGTACACCTGGAGATCTGGAAAAACACCACCCTGCTGGACCCTGCTGCCTGGATATCCAAATAGCGCCCTGCAATTCTGTATCTTTGCAGTAAATCACAGCAGATGAACAGCGTGTTACTCATCAGCATGCCCAGTGGAATGGAATGGATCATTATCATATTTGCCATTTTACTTCTTTTCGGCGGCAAGAAGATCCCGGAACTCATGAAGGGTCTCGGCAAAGGGATCCGTGAATTCAACGATGCCAAGAACAACATCAACAAAGAGTTGCGTGACGGCATGAATGAAGAACCCAAGAAGTCAGAAGAGAAGTAACTGCCCGCATGTCTTTTCGGTATGAGTCCTTACCTGTGCTGCAGGAACAACTGCGTAAACAGGAACTGAGTTGTCGTGAAGTGGTAGAACACTATGTTCGCCAATGTCACGACCACAGGCATTTGAATGCCATGCTGGAAGTATTTGAGGAAGATGCACTCATACAGGCCGATAGACTGGATGAAAAACTGCGCAATGACCTGCCTTTAGGAAAGCTCTATGGCATGGTGATAGCCGTGAAGGATGTCATCGTAATGAAGGGCAAGGAAGCTACCGCCAGCTCAGCTATTCTGCAGGGTTTCGAAAGTCTCTTCAACGCTACCTGCATAGACAGATTACTGGCCGAAGATGCCATTATCATCGGTCGCACCAACTGCGATGAATTTGCCATGGGTTCATCCAATGAGACCTCCATACATGGTCCTGTTCTCAATGCCGCCGATGAGACCAAAGTGCCCGGCGGTTCTTCAGGAGGTTCAGCAGTGGCAGTGCAGGCAGATCTGTGCATGGCCAGCCTCGGCACAGATACCGGTGGTTCTATTCGTCAGCCCGCATCGCTGACAGGCACCGTTGGCTTCAAGCCGACCTATGGTCGCATCAGCCGGTACGGACTTATAGCTTACGCTTCTTCTTTTGATCAGTGCGGCACCTTCACCCGGAATGCAGTAGACGCAGCCATGCTCACAGAAGTCATGGCCGGACAGGATCCGCATGATGCTACTTCGTCCAGCCAGCCGGTACCCGATTATGCAGCATTGCTTGAACCACCCGCGAAACTCCGTATAGCCTGGTATCCGCAAACTATAGACAATGGCAAGCTGGATCCGGAAGTGAAACAACAGTTCCATGATTTGCTGGAAAAACTGAAAGCAGCCGGACATACGGTAGAATCAGTTGACTTCACGTATCTGGATTACCTTGTTCCCACTTATTACGTACTGACAACCGCCGAAGCATCGTCTAATCTGTCGCGGTTCAGTGGCATCCATTACGGTCATCGCACCGAAGTGACCGCCGATGTGGATGAGGTCATCAGCCGCAGTCGCAGCGAAGGATTTGGTGAAGAGGTCAAACGGCGCATCATGCTGGGCACATTTGTACTCAGCTCGGGCTATTATGATGCCTATTACACACATGCGCAAAAAGTGAGAAGGATCATCCGCAATGAGACCCTCGATGTGCTCTCCAGGTTTGATATCATCATCACCCCAACCACACCTACTACCGCATTCGCTATCGGCGAAAAGACCACAGACCCCATTGAAATGTACCTCGCAGATATCTATACCGTGCAGGCCCCCATTGCCGGCATTCCTGCCATATCTGTTCCCCTGCATACACACAGTAACGGACTGCCATACGGTATGCAGCTGATGGCAGCACCATTTCGCGAAGACCTGCTGCTCGCTGTGACTGACCACCTGATGCAGCATTTCAGATAATTGATTGTGGAAAGCTTAATTTAGGTCGCTCAGAAAATAAAACCACTCTGTAGTAGTTTTAAAAATCGATTTCTTTGTGACTATGCACATGCCAGATATGAAAGTATTCGTTTGTTGTAGTTTAATGGCCATTGCCTCTGTTGCCTGGGGAAACGGACCGGATTCCACCAGCCTGGAACTGTCCTTACCTGATGAAGAAGTGAACCGGATGGACAGTCTGATCGAGAGCTGGTTCTCTGATAACCCTGCCATACGTTTTGCTGAAGAAGAGTACCGCTCTTTAGGGTTTGCCGCTACCGATACGCCGCGTTACAATCCGGATGAGATCACCCGGCGCCTCGATGCTATTGAAACACCTATTCCGCTTACCTATAACAGCACCGTTCAATCCTTCATTGATCTCTATACCGAGCGACGCCGCAGCAAGGTATCGGAGATGCTCACCCTCGGGCAGTTCTATTTTCCCATGATCGAAGAAGAACTCGATCGTCGGGGGCTCCCTATGGAACTTAAATATGTGGCAGTTATCGAATCTGCTCTCAATACCCACGCAGTTTCCAAAGCAGGCGCAACCGGTCTCTGGCAGCTGATGTACGGAACCGGCAAGTTGCTGGGACTTCGCATTGACAGCTATGTAGATGAAAGGAGAGATCCTTACCTGGCCACCGAAGCCGGCATAGAATACCTGAGCCGTATGTATGACATTTACGGCGACTGGTTATTATCTATTGCGGCCTATAACTGCGGACCGGGTAATGTGAACAAAGCACTTCGCAAAGCCGGGGGTGGAAACAAGACCTTCTGGGATATATGGGCTTATCTGCCAAGAGAGACCAGGTCGTATGTGCCCATTTTCATTGCAGCTACCTATACTTTCGAATACCACAGAGAACACAACATCCTGCCGGCTGAATTTACCTATCACTATGATATGGTGGACACAGTGATGGTTACCCGCAAGATGACACTGGATCAGATCGGTCCGTATGTGGGCATGACTGTAGATGAACTGAAATATTACAACCCCTGCCTGAAAACCAATACCGTTCCGGGTGGCAATACACCTTACTCCCTGCGTCTGCCCAATGAAGCCGTAGCCATGTGGATCACCAATGAAGAACAATTGTATGCTTCACTGGAAACTCCGGTGAAACAGGAAACAGCAACGGTCAGCAGATCAGAAAAAGAACCGGTTGCAGCAGTTACTACTGCAGTTGCCGAAAAGAAAGAAGTTGCTTCCACTGTTACAGTGAGCTATGTAGTAAAGAAGAACGACAACCTCGGATATATCAGCCAGTGGTTCAACTGCAGTGTGTCGGATCTCAAAAAATGGAATCACCTCAGCTCCACGAAGATCATGCCCGGTCAGAAACTAAAGATCGTTGTGCCGGCAGATCAGCAGGAACACTATGCATCTGTTACCCACATGAGCTTCAGTGATAAACAGAAACTGTCAGACATGCAGATGGTACAGAGCGGCGAACAGAAAAAAGAATCTGAAGTGGTGTATTACACCATCAAACCAGGCGATTCACTGTGGTCTATCTCTAAAAAGTATCCGGAAAATACGATCGCAACACTGCAGGAAATGAATCAGATCGGACAGAACGAAACCCTGAAGGTGGGTTCGAAAATCAAGATCGTAAAATGAATCGTTCAGGAAAATTATTCCTGTTTCTTCTTACCATCACAGGTGTAGTATCCTGCAAGCAGGTAGATTCTACCAACCTCCCTTACTCAATAGGCACGGTAGATGAAATGGTAGTGGTACTAAACAGCGTTGATTCAACAGATACCCTGTTTCGTGTCATAGATGAATACCTCGGTGCCAGCTATGGCTATACACCACAACCCGAACGGCGCTTCAATGTCATATATGCAGACATGGCCACCTACCAGAACACCTTTGAACGGCATCGCAACCTGGTGTTCATCGGCGATCTGGAACAACCCACTGCATTTTCACGCTTCATCGGCGAACTTGTGGGCGAAGACCGCGTAGCCAAACTCAAACAGGCAGGCAATAGTTTTTATCTGCCGCTGGAGAATATGTGGTCACACCCGCAGTATGTAGAAGCCATTGTAGCTGCAGACCGTGACCTGCTGCTGGCAGACCTGGACAATATTCTGACCGGACTGTTACAGCGGGTTTCTGATCGTGAGCTGAACAAGATCAGAAGTAACCAGTATGTGGCTGGACACAACCTGCAAGTGGAAGAAGCTCTGGCAGACGCAGGCATCAACCTGCAGGTTCCTGCCGACTTTAAAGCCCTTTCTGTGTCAAAAGAGAACTTCTGGTTTCTGCGAAAGAGTACCATTGATATGACCGCCAGTATCATGATCTACTGGGAACCCTACTCAGATTCTGCACAACTGAAACCTGAATATGTATTACACCTCCGTGACAGCCTCGGTCTGACCTACGAAAGCAGCAAGGTTGCCAATAGCTTTATGCAAACCGAATACCGCGTAGCGCAGCTGCATGAACAAATAGATTTCAACGGCGCCTATGCATTGCGATCAAGGGGTTTGTGGCGGCTGGTCAATGACTTCATGGGTGGCCCCTATATCAACTTCTGGGTCTATGATGAACAGCACAACCGGATGGTGTACCTGGACGGATATGTCTATGCACCGGATATGCGTAAACGTCCGCTGGTCAGACAGCTCGAAGCTATTCTCACCAGCTATGACCCGGTTCCTTAGAGATTATTTGACAATTTAATTACATTTAGGTTCTGTTATCTAAGAACGGAACCTGAAGAATTATGCCGATTAGGAAGTGGGCTGTCTGGATCATCCTGGCAGCATTTGTAGAAATACCCCACACCCTGCAGGCTCAGTTAGAGGTCACTACCGGATATACCGCAACAGAATTGGCCAATGCACTGGCAGGAACAGGTGTTACCATTAGTGGGGCTACCCTTGTTTGTGCCAACGGTGCAAGCGGTATGTTCGATTGTGTAGATTGCAATGTGGGCTTGTCTGACGGCGTGATCCTTACTACAGGATCGGCAGCAGGTGCCGTAGGCCCAAATAACAATACAGAGATCTCTACCAATAATGGTACCGCCGGCGATGCTGACCTCAATGCTTTACCCGGTGTGAGCAATACCCACGATGGTTGCGTGCTGGAATTTGATATTACTCCGGTATTTGATGAGATCAGTTTTGAGTACGTCTTTGGATCTGATGAATACCTGGAATATGTAGGCCCGATCAATGATGTATTTGCATTCTTCATCAGTGGTCCAGGAATTGCTGGAACTGTCAATATTGCTCTCGTACCCGGCACCTCTATACCCGTAGGTATTTCTACCGTGAATTCTACCTCCTATTCTGCTTATTACAATAACAATGGTACAGGTGCAGGAGGCGTCTATTCAACAGATCCGTATTATATTCAATATGATGGTTTTACAGATGTGTTTACTGCCACACAGGAGGTGATACCCTGTGAGACCTATCACCTGAAACTTGCAATAGGCGATGAAGCCGATCATTTTGTTGACTCCGGAGTCTTTCTGCAGGCTAACAGTCTGGGTGGTACTGACAATATAGCTTTTTCCTATTCAGGTGGCCCCTATTGTCCAACCGATCCGGATCCTGTTCCCGTGCCGGATCCGGGTGCTACCATTGGAACTTTTTCTTCTACTCCTGCCGGACTGGTCATCAATACTGCCACCGGAGAGATCGATATAGATGCATCCGTTCCGGGCACTTATACCGTAACCAATACCGTAGTGGTGCCGGGCTATTGTGATCCATTGTACTACAGTGTCACCATAACCATCCTGGAAGGCCCGGAAGTGATCATTGACCCCACTGACCCGGTCATCTGCACAGGAGAGTCTGTTGAACTGGAGGCGATCGCTACACCATCTGGCGGCGACTGTTCGCCGGTTACATTCAGCAACCTGACAGATTATGCCATCCCGGCAGGACCAACGGTATCATCACCGATCGCTGTAAGCGGCATTTCGCCTTTGGGATTCAGCACCGCCATGCTTGAGTCGGTCTGCCTGAACATTGACCATACCTTTGATGCAGACCTGGATATCTCCCTCCAGTGTCCGGATGGCACAACCATTAACCTGTCTTCAGATAATGGCGGTGCCGGCGATGACTATACCAATACCTGCTTCGTAGTAAGCGGGGCACCTCCCGTTACATCAGGGTCTGCCCCATTTACCGGCAGCTTTACTCCTGAGCAACCGTTCTCTATGTTGACAGGCTGTTCAGTGAATGGTACGTGGAACCTGGTCATAGATGACGACCTTGCCGGCGATCTTGGAACCCTGCTGGATTGGAGCATCAGTTTTGTCTGTACCAATGAAATTGAATCATACAGCTGGACCCCTGCAACAGGACTGTCATCTACTACAGACAGCCTTGTTGATGCCAGCCCTGTAACCACTACTACTTATACCGTAACCGTAACAGAAACAGCCGGCTGTGCCACCACAGCTACTACTACTGTTACTGTAACCGACGCCCCTACAGCGGGTTTTGTTTACAGCGGATCACCTTATTGCACAGATGAAGCAGACCCTGCACCACTGCTGGATGCCGGTGCCAGCTCCGGTACCTGGAGCAGCAGTCCCCCAGGTCTGGTTATTAATGCTGCCACAGGTATAGTAGATCTCAGCCTTTCTGCCCCGGGCACTTACACCATTACCAATGCAGTTACCGGACCAGGTGCATGCCCGGATGCGCTGGAAACCAGTACCATAACCATCAGCCCTTCCTATGCGTTTACCTTTACTGATGAAATATGCAGCGGAGATACCTATGTGTTGCCCGATGGAAGTACTACCGGCAGCGGAGGTACTTATACTGCTAACCTGATTACTATTGATGGTTGCGACTCCGTGATCACAACTATTCTGACTGAACACACATCCACGGCAGTGACCGAGGATGTGTCCTTGTGTGATGGTACCTCTTACATCCTGCCCGATGGTTCCAGTGTTGGTACAGCAGGTACCTATATCTCTTCTTTGACATCTGTCTTCGGTTGTGATTCTGTCATTACTACCAACATCACAATAGAACCGTCTTTTACAACAGATCTGACTGAAGCCATCTGCGACGGCGACACTTATACTCTACCCGACGGCAGTACGACAACTTCGTCCGGGATTTTCTCATTCACTTTTGTTTCTGCAGCAGGCTGTGATAGTATTGTAACCGTCGATCTGACCGTCAACACAGTTTCATCGACTACTGAAGATGTGAGCATTTGCGACGGTGGATCCTATACTTTACCGGATGGCACCATCGCCACAACCGATGGTACTTATATTTCAACTCTGACATCTGCCCTCGGTTGTGATAGCATCATCACCACCAATGTAGCGGTCACCGATGCCTACAGCATCACACTTTCTCCGTCCATCTGTGATGGCGACACTTATACTCTGCCAGACGGCAGCACCACCACTTCGTCCGGGATTTTCTCATTCACGTTTGTTTCAGCAGCAGGCTGCGATAGTATTGTAACCGTCGATCTAACCGTCAACGCAGCATCCACTTCGACAGAAGATGTGAGCATTTGCGACGGTGGATCTTATACCTTGCCGGATGGAACCATCGCAACCACCGATGGTACTTATACCAGCACATTGACCTCTGCATCTGGATGTGATTCCATCATCACCACCAACCTGTCCGTCACCGATGCCTACAGCATCACACTTTCTCCGTCCATCTGTGATGGTGATACCTACACTTTACCTGATGGCAGTACGACCACTTCGTCCGGGATTTTCTCATTCACTTTTGTTTCAGCAGCAGGCTGCGATAGCATTGTAACGGTCGATCTGACCGTGAATGCCATTTCATCTGCCACAGAAGATGTGAGCATCTGCGATGGTGGATCCTATTCATTGCCCGACGGCACCATCGCCACGACCGATGGCACTTATATTTCTACTTTGATATCTGCATCCGGTTGTGATTCGATCATCACCACCAACGTTACGGTCACCGATGCCTACAGCATTACATTGTCTCCCTCCATCTGCGACGGCGACACCTATACTTTACCCGACGGCAGTACGACGACTTCGTCCGGGATTTTCTCATTTACTTTTGTTTCAGCAGCAGGCTGTGATAGCATCGTAACGGTCGATCTGACCGTGAATGCCATTTCATCTGCCACAGAAGATGTGAGCATCTGCGAAGGTGGCAGTTATCTGCTTCCGGATGGAACCGCAGTATCTGCAGCCGGTGTGTATGTAACCACTTTGTCTGGTGCTGATGGCTGTGACAGTACCATTACTACTACCGTTTCTGTAACTGATGCATACCTGATTTCCCTTTCGCCCGGAATCTGCTCCGGAGAGGTGTACACCCTGCCGGACGGTTCTTTGACCGACACAGCAGGAGTCTATAGCTACACCTTTATTTCTGCTGCCGGTTGTGATAGTATTGTTACCGTTTCACTTTCAGTCAATGAAGTATATGAGAATATTATCCCATACTCCTTATGCGATGACGCCACCATTATCCTTCCTGACGGTTCTGTAGTATATGATCCTCCTGCCGGTTTATATACTTACACCTTCACATCAGCTGCCGGCTGCGACTCTGTGGTAGGAGTTGATCTGAGTATCTTACCGGTATATGATCTGGTATTGGAAGCACAGATATGTGAAAGTGCATTCTATACGCTTCCTGATGGTTCATCAACCGGCACGGCAGGCACTTATGTGTTTGACCTCACTACAGCATCAGGTTGCGATAGTTCCGTTACGGTGAACCTGGAAGTCCTTCCTGAACTGACTACAGACATAACTGCTGCGATCTGTGATGGTGAATCTTATGTTCTGCCTGATGGAAGCAGTGCAGATGTTTCAGGTGTATATGCCTACACATTTACTTCGGTTGCTGGATGCGACAGTGTTGTGACGATCGATCTGACCGTGAATCCGGTCTATGAGAACATCATACCATATGCCATTTGCGATGATGAGACCATTGTATTGCCGGATGGATCAGTGGTGTACGATCCACCGGCCGGTGTTTATACATACACCTTAGTTTCATCTTCGGGTTGTGATTCTGTAGTGGGTGTTGACCTGACAGTTTATCCCATTTATGATGAAGTGATCAATGAAGAGATCTGTTCAGGCAGTAGCTACATTTTGCCAGATGGAACTTCTACAGGTACATCAGGTTCATGGGTCTTCGATCTGAGTACAATAACAGGCTGTGATAGTGTTATAACTGTAAATCTGGAGGTGCTTCCTGTTTTCGAGAGCACGTATCTTGCATCTATATGTGATGGAGATGTATATGTGTTGCCGGATGGCTCTGTAACTACTGTAGGCGGAACCTACACATTTACGTATTCTACTGCATCTGGCTGCGATAGTATCGTGCACATTGAACTGAATGTAATACCTCTTCCGGTTGTCGATGTCTGGATGGATGCCTCTGGCTATTGCATGGATGCCGGTTGGCAGGCGGTGGGCATGGAACCGGTGGGAGGTGTATTGGGCGGAACCGGTATCTCTGCCGATGGATTTGATCCAATGCTGGCAGGCGCAGGTGGCCCGTATGACATCTGGTATATCTACACGGATGCTTCCGGATGTGCTGATACAGCCTGGACCACGATCTCTGCCTGGCCTGTGCCGGCACCTGAGTTGTTACTTCCGGAAGGAGTTTGTATAGAAGCTGACCCGATACCACTAAATGGCATACCTGCCGGTGGGATCTACTCCGGAACAGGTGTGGTAGGTACAGACTTTTTGGCTTCAGTGGCAGGTGAAGGGCCTGCCTGGGTAAGCTACACCTTTACAGATGCCAATGGTTGTTCTGCAGCCATTACTGTTCCGGTTGAGGTTTGGGAAAATACAGTGGATGCAGGTGTTGATCTGATTCTGGTAGCAGGTAATTCCATACAATTACTGGTAGAAGGTACGGGGCTGATCAACTGGTCGCCGGGCACAGGATTGAGCTGTGCAGATTGCTACGAACCGGTGGCTTTTCCACTGCAAACCACAACCTATGTGGTGACTGAGTTTGATGAACACGGCTGTTTCGCCACAGACAACCTGACCATTTTCGTAGAAGACCTGAACGACTACATCTTCTTTGCACCGAATACATTTACTCCCAATGGTGACGGGCAGAATGACTATTTCTTTATCAATGGTTTCCACCTGGAACAGATCGTTTACCTGCATATTTATGACAGGTGGGGTGAACCGGTCTTTGACCGGGAAAACCTGAATCCTGGAGTAGAACAGGAGGGCTGGGATGGAAAATTCGCCGGTATGCCCGTCAATGCAGGCGTATATGCCTGGGTAGCAGAGATCCTGCTGGCCAACGGAGAGCGGATCATGAAATATGGAAACATCACATTGGTTAGGTGACAGTGCGGGATCGGGCTTTTGATAAAAGTCACCGGAATACATCATGATTTAAGTTACTTTTGAACGACATACCTGATGGGGGACACACGCCTGTTTGGAAACAAAAGAATAAGCGATGCACAACAAGCAAGTGTTGTTCATCCTGCTGTGTATATGGCAAGTGTTGCTGTTTGCACAACCAGTAAACGACGATTGCAGTGATGCGATTGAGATTCCGGTAACCGGAAACTGTATTTCACCCCCCACTTACAGCAACTCTGACGCAACTGTATCAGGTACCGATCCTGTGCCGTCTTGCTGGACGCCGGATGAAACCGTATGGTTCACCTTTACCCCGACCACCGGGGCGGTGATGATCTCAACCAACTTTGCAGGAAGTCTGAGCAATACCCAGGTGGCTGTTTTTGCAGGATCCTGTGGGGCATTCACAGAACTTTCCTGTCAGGAAGACCTGGATGCAGGTTTGGGAATTACAGATGTCATGTTGTATGTAGATGGCCTGTCGGCGGGAACCACCTACTATATCATGGTAGATGGTTTTGGAGGCGCCGACGGTGAGTTCGGTATCTGCGTGGAAGATATGTCGCCATATCCATCTCCCTCCGGTGATGATTGCCCGGAAGCCATTTTTCTTTGTGAGGAAGAAGACCTGGTGGTGGTACCAGACGGCACCGGGGGTGATGGTACCCTGGAAGAAGTGCCTTCCTGTTTTGGAAGCGGAGAGATCGCATCCTGGTGGTACACCTTTACTGCTGCCAACACAGGTACCTTGACATTTGATATTACACCATCCGGTGCAACCAATTTCGACTGGGCTTTTTATGACATTAGTGGTTCACCTGGTAGCATGTGTAATCTTTCAGATGAGCTGGCCTGTAACAGCGCTGTAACCACTGGTGTCACCGGAGCGGGTTGTGCAGGAATTGCCTGTGAACCAACCCTCTCGCTTATTGCTGGTCATACCTACGCCTTGTTGATCAATCGGGAAACTGCAGCTTTTTCCAGTGGCTTTACCCTGTCTTTTGGTGGAACGGTCAATTTTGACTCCCCTGAAACAGAGTTTGAATATGACCCCGTAGTATGTGTAGGAGAATCTGACGGCTTTGAAGTGGAAGGCGGGGGCGATGGTATGTATTACTGGAGCTTTGGTGACGGTGGCGTTTCCACCGGTGATGAACCCAACCATACCTATACGAGTGCCGGAACTTACGAAGTGGTGCTGATCTCATTTTCTCCCGGAGGGTGTTATGCAGTCGCTACTGAAACGGTCATCGTCTCTGACGGACCAGACCTGAGTATCGATCCCGAAGATCCTGTAATATGTCTCGGAGATGGTGTGACCCTTGACCTCTCCTATGTACTGACCGAAGATTGTGAACCCCTTGTATTCATCATGGATGAAGGCTATGATATTCCTGAAGGAGGAGTTCTGAGCATTCCCATTCCAGTCAGTGGAGTTGCTCCTGGTGTGATGACCGCTGATCTGCTGGAAAGTGTTTGCATAGATGTTGAACATGATACAGACTCTGAAGTAGATATCTGGCTGGAATGTCCGGATGGAACCCAGATAGAATTGTCAACTGATAATGGAGGAACCGGAAACGACTATAACGGAACCTGCTTTGTGCTATCCGGCGCACCTCCTGTCACCTCCGGAACTGCTCCATTTGCAGGAAGCTATTTACCTGAACAACCCCTGTCTGATTTTGCAGGCTGCACATCCAATGGTATCTGGTATCTGAATATTACTGATGATACACCGGGAGGCGGAGAAGGAAGCATTGAGTTTGCATCCCTCACCTTCGCATGTGACAATACACCCGACATAGTCTGGTCGCCGGCAACAGGTCTTTCATCTACTACTGTGGAAGATCCCTATGCCAGCCCTGTAGTTACCACAACCTATACCGTTACAGTAACAGATGGAAGCGGGTGTACTGCAGATACCACTGTTACAGTTACAGTGGTGGATGGCGCATCTGCCGGTTTTATCTATACCGGCTCTCCGTACTGTCCTGATGATTCAGACCCTTTGCCGGTGCTGGACGCCGGTGCCGTATCCGGAACATGGAGCGCTACTCCTGCAGGACTGGTGATAGATGCTGTTACCGGAGCTGTAGATCTGTCGGTGTCCGTACCCGGCACCTATACCATCACCAATGCGATTGGTGCAATAGGTTCTTGTCCCCCCACTTCTGCCACATTTGAGATCGTAATTGGAGAAGATGCAGCCATTCTGCTTGATGATGATTTTTGTGCAGGCGATACCTATATCCTTCCTGATGGCACGTCCACAACAACAGGAGGCTCCTTTGTGTTTAACCTCACCGCTGCTTCCGGATGTGATAGTGTGATCACATTAACCCTGGTGGCATACTCTGCCACTGCTTCCACTATAGATGCATCGGTCTGTTCAGGCGCAGCTTATGTGTTGCCCGATGGTTCCACTACTACCACAGCCGGTACATATACCACCACGTTGACCAATGCATTCGGTTGTGATTCTGTAGTCACCACCAACCTGACCGTTGATCCGGCTGTTGTAACCGACATTTCCGGATCCATCTGTGATGGCGACACTTATACTCTACCCGACGGCAGCACTACAGGAACAGGCGGGATTTTCTCATTTACTTTCGTCTCTGCAGCAGGCTGCGATAGTATCGTAACGGTCGATCTGACAGTCAATGCAGTATCTACTTCGACTGAAGATGTCAGCATCTGCGACGGGGGCTCCTACACATTGCCCGATGGAACCATCGCCACAACCGATGGTACTTATATTTCAACTCTGACATCTGCCCTCGGTTGTGATAGCATCATCACAACCAACGTAACCGTCACCGATGCCTACAGCATCACACTTTCTCCATCTATCTGCGATGGCGACGTTTATACTCTGCCCGACGGCAGCACTACAGGAACAGGCGGAATTTTCTCATTCACTTTTGTTTCAGCAGCAGGCTGCGACAGTATTGTAACGGTCGATCTGACCGTGAATGCCATTTCATCCACCACAGAAGATGTAAGCATCTGCGATGGTGGATCCTACACTTTACCGGACGGCACCATCGCCACAACCGATGGCACTTATATTTCTACTTTGACATCTGCATTCGGTTGTGATAGCATCATCACCACCAACCTGTCCGTCACCGATGCCTACAGCATTACATTGTCTCCCTCCATTTGCGACGGCGACGTTTATACTCTGCCCGACGGCAGCACTACAGGAACAGGCGGAATTTTCTCATTCACGTTTGTTTCAGCAGCAGGCTGCGATAGTATCGTAACGGTCGATCTGACAGTCAACGCAGCATCCACTTCGACAGAAGATGTGAGCATTTGCGATGGCGGATCCTATACATTGCCGGATGGAACTGTTGTAACGACCAACGGCACCTACGTGTCAACACTAACATCCATAGCAGGATGTGATTCTATCATCACCACCAACGTAACCGTCACCGATGCCTACAGCATTACACTTTCTCCGTCTATCTGCGATGGCGATACTTATACTCTGCCCGACGGCAGCACAACAGGAACAGGCGGGATTTTCTCATTCACGTTTGTTTCAGCAGCAGGCTGTGACAGCATTGTAACCGTCGATCTGACAGTTAACACAGTATCGTCCACCACAGAAGACGTCAGCATCTGCGACGGAGGATCTTATACCTTACCGGATGGCACCATCGCCACGACCGATGGTACCTATATTTCTACTTTGACATCTGCATTCGGTTGTGATAGCATCATCACCACCAACGTAACGGTCACCGATGCCTACAGTATTACACTCACTCCATCCATCTGTGGTGGTGACACTTATACTCTACCCGACGGCAGTACGACGACTTCGTCCGGGATTTTCTCATTTACTTTTGTTTCAGCAGCAGGCTGCGATAGTATTGTAACGGTCGATCTGACCGTGAATGCCATTTCATCGACCACTGAAGATGTCAGCATCTGCGATGGTGGATCTTATACCTTGCCGGACGGCACCATCGCTACAACTGATGGCACTTACACAAGCACATTGACATCTGCAACGGGTTGTGATAGCATCGTCACCACCAATATCATTGTGACAGATATGTATCTTATCTCCCTGTCGCCTGTCATATGTGAGGGTGATCTGTATGTCTTGCCCGATGGCTCTGTAACCGATTTGGCCGGTAGCTGGTCTTTTACATTCACCTCTGTTGTTGGTTGCGATAGTATGGTTGTGGTTGATCTGGAAGTAAATCCGGTTTATGAGAATATTCTGCCAGTAAGTTTGTGTGAAGGCGAGAGTATTGTATTGCCTGATGGTACACTGGTTGATGATCCGGTAAGCGGAATTTATACCTATACTTTTATATCAGCAGCAGGCTGCGACAGTATAGTAGGTGTTGATCTTGTTGTAGATCCAGTAGATAGTGTGGTGCTTTCTCCGGCTATTTGCAGCGGAGAATCTTACACCCTGCCGGATGGCAGCACGACCTCTTCCGAAGGTGATTATTTTTATGTGTTTACGGCAGATTCGGGCTGTGACAGCTTGGTAACAGTAAACCTCGTGGTAGTTGAAAGCTGGGATATGCTGATAGATACCACTATCTGTTCCGGCGACAGTCTCCTGTTGCCAGATGCTACCTGGGCCTCCACAGACGGCACCTATGTATTTGATCTGATGTCGAGCGGTGGATGTGATTCAGTTGTTACCATCAACCTGTTGCTGGAGATGCTTCCAGAACTTAGCATTTCAACCGTTGATGATGCCTTCTGCCTGGATGCAGGAATACAGGAAATTGCAGTTTCACCGGCAGGTGGTGTCCTTTCTGGAGCAGGAATAGCGGGTGGATTTTTTGATCCTGAGCTTGCAGGTTCAGGAGGTCCGTTCTGGATCACATACAGTTATTCAACTGCAACCGGTTGTCTGTCTTCTGATAGCATAAGTGTCTGGGTCAACGACCTGCCTGTTGTATCATTTGATGCTCCGCCTTTTATATGTCTGGAGGCTGATCCTCTGTTGTTATCTGGTGATCCCGCAGGTGGTAGCTTTTATGGTGACGGCATGGCAGATGGCTACTTTGTACCTTCTTTGTCTGATACCAATGTAGCTGCCATTTACTACACCTATACAGATGCAGCGGGTTGCACGGGAACCTGGACTGAAAGCATTTCCATTCTGACGAATGTTGTTGACGCAGGTCCTGATCAGGTCATTGAACAAGGAGATTCCACCATGTTGCTGGCATCCGGAACGGGGTCACTCAGCTGGAGCCCTAATGGCTCGCTTAGCTGTGTTGATTGCAGTCATCCTGTGGCCAGTCCGCAAACAACTACTACCTACACGCTTACATCAACAGATCCAAATGGCTGTATTGCTGTTGATCAGGTAACGGTGACTGTCATTCCATCAGAAGAGTACACGGTATTTGTACCCAATACCTTTACACCTAATGGCGACGGAGCTAATGATCTTTTCCTGTTATATGGATATAACCTGGATCTGGTATTGTCTTTCAGGATCTATGACCGCTGGGGTCAGATCGTTTATCTGGATGAACAATTCGATCCATATGATAATCAGCGGGGCTGGGATGGAAGCTTCCAGGGGCAACCCGTCAATGCAGGGGTATATGCCTGGGTAGCAGAAGTACGCACCAAAGCCGGAAAGCAGGTGATCCAGTATGGGAATGTTACCCTGCTTCGGTAGTATTTATTTTATTGATATTTGATGATGTTGTTGCTGAAACGATGATCATCTTCCTGAATGATCAGCAGATAATTTCCTGCCGGCAAGCCCGAAAGAGAAAGTTGTGTTGTTTGTCCGGTAACTGACCAGTTGCGCACGTTCCTGCCGTTTGCATCCATCAGTATCAACTGTTTTAGTCCGGCAGCACTTCCGGTTTCCAGGGTGATATGGTCTGCAGCAGGATTGGGATATAGATTCCAGTTTGCAGGCCAGTTGTCGGCAACACTTTGACAGACCTCTACGGTAACAGTAAAACTCTGGGTGCTGGTACAGCCAACAGCGTTGGTTCCTGTTACTGACAAGGAGACATTTTCTGTCGGACTGATGCTCATACTACTGCAGTCTGTGCAAGGAACAGCCGTTTCCGGAAACCAGTTGTAATACAGAGCGCCATCAGCAAAAATGTCCAGGCTCTCACCCAGGCAGATGGTTGTGTCATTCAAAGTGACCACCTCCGGGTTGGCGTAAATGATCACACTAACAGTATCAGTTCCCGTACAGGTACCATTGCTTGCCGTCACCACGTAGTCTGTTGTAGTACTTACAAAAACGATCGGGTCTGCAATATTGACATTACTTACTCCGGTACCAGGACTCCAGGTATAGGTATCGCCTCCGCTGGCAAAGAACTGTATCTGATTTGCTCCGCAAAGAGTCGTATCAGGTCCGGCCACTACAGTAAGTCCGGGTTCCACCTCCACGCTCACGGATACCGTATCAAAACAGGCAGTGCCATTACCTACAATGACCGTATAGGTGACAGAAGCATCGGGGAAGCAAGTAGGTTCTGCAATGTCTGTTGCCGATAAATAGTCAGGCGGGCTCCAGCTGAAAGTGGTGCCACCACCGGCGGTCAGTTCAACGATATTGCCCGCACAAATGGTCGTATCATTGCTGATGGTTGCCATCAGCGGTACATAGGGTATATCAGCTTCCAGCAGAGGCCAGTCAGCAATGGTCTGACCGGTTGCACCATCGGTCGCACCGTTTGTTTCATTGAAGCAGGGGCTGCTTGCAGTGGTAGTGATACCGGCAGCACCTCCACCATAGTCTGTCAGAAAACCTGCCGGCAGAGAGGCACCAGTATGGCGCACCAATCCACCGCCACCACCACCGCCCGGACCGGTACAGGCGTTTCCGGTAATATTGCTTCCGTTTCCTCCTTTCAGTTCTACCAGCACGTCACTGCTCAGCGTACTGACATCCAGCAAAAGGCTTCCGCCTGCACCTCCACCACCGCCGCCATCGCCGTTGGCTGATGCCGGAGAACCACCGTTGGAGCGGATGGAGAATCCATTACCATCCAGTGAGTTGACCTGCAGAAAAATGATGCCTCCACCATGACCACCTGCTTTCGCAAATCCGTTGTTGCCATGTCCGGCACCGCCACCTCCACCCAGCCAGATCCTGTTCTCTGCGTTGGAATGATCAGGAAGTACTCCGGGTCTGCCTGTGCCGGGGCCGGGACAGGAGAACAGATCCACATCACGTTCACCTCCCTCACCCCCTTCACCTCCTAAAGTACCTCCACCTCCACCGGCATTGTGATCGTTTCCGCCACCTCCTCCGTTGGCCAGTTTACCCCGACCGGCACGACGAGCATCTGAAACGGAAGTAAAACCTTCACCTTTGATGGCTCCGTTGCCACTGGTTGTGGTGGTATAGTAACCGTTCCAGGAAAAACCAAAGGGGCAGCTGTCAGGAAAGTTGGTGAACTCTCCGCCCCTGTATCCCTTTTCACTGACGTCCATATCTGCTTCCAGGGTCAGTGTGCCGTTTACAATCAGAGCCAGTATGCCTCCTGTTTCACCGTCCCAGGCAGGACAGGTCAGAACAGAATCGACCAGTACATCATCATACACAGGAACCCTGACAACCTGCACCCGGAAGCTGAAATCATACGTGTTCTCAGTGAGATATGCCAGTTGCAGATGATCATCTCCCACATCAGCCAATTCATTGAGTTCATATTTTCCGGCGGTTCCCCAGTTCAGGATAGTGCCAAATGATGAAGTATTGGAAGAATCAATAACAGCACCTTTCATCTGAACAATAAGGACCTTGTCGCCCGGCGAAAAAGCAGCAGCATCAGTAACCTCCAGTTTATTATCACATCCTATACCAGTGGCTATCGTGTAGTCATTGATTACCCCATGAATGGCAGTTTGTGCCATACTGAAAATGGGCATGAACAAGACAAAGATCAGGATATAGCGGCGCATGGGTATGATTTGCCACCGAAGTTACTGACGTTTGTTGGAGAAAAACACAACACCGGCGGGTAAAATGTACCGCAGATCTGCAGCCTTTCTCCGGGTAAGTATTGCAAATTATGTAAGTTAGCAGTACATCAAATTGTGCCATCAACCACATGAATCAATCTAACAGATCTGTTCCCGGCTGGTATTGGATACTGGCCGTCTTGTTCCTCCTATGGAATCTGATGGGTGTAAGCCAGTTCTTCGCCATTACCTTCATTTCTGATGAGTCACTGGCCAGGCTTTCAGTGGAAGAACGGGCTTTATATGAGAGCTATCCGGGCTGGGTCACGGTGGTCTTTGCGCTTGCGGTCTTTGGAGGTAGCATTGGGTCTATTGGTTTGTTACTTCGAAAAAGGTGGGCACGTCTGGCCTTCATCATTTCGCTGATCGGAATAGTCCCTCAAATGATCCAGAATGTCTTCATGACCGATGCCAGAGAGGTATATGGACCGGGGTCAGTGGTCATGCCCGTGATGATCCTCGTGCTGGGTATCTTTCTTGTTTGGTATGCCGGTATGTGCATCAGAAAGGGTTGGTTGAGATAAATTCGTTTCAGCACCCATCAGGTCATGCGATTTGGTGATATATCTATTCTGAAATATATCATCAGAGATGATCAGGATATTTCGCCGGCTCAGAATGCAACAACATCTGCGAAACGTTGAAAAGGCTATGGAAGTATTCTGCCGAATGCTCGAAAGGGAGTGCAGATAACGGTACAAGATGTTTTACTGATCTTCCGGTATTCAGTGGGCCATTGTAACCTGGCTGAAATATCCTGCGTATATCCTGATATGTCTTTTGGCTCCATAGCAGAAATGATCGCCACACTGAAAAGGAATGCCCGTCCCAAAAGAGAAGGGTATAAACCGGATCAGAAAAAGCACCTGTTCAGAAGGGAGGCAGATCCGGCAAAGCTGGAAGAAGCCAGGCAGGAAAGGGAAAGTCATCGAAGAAATGCCGGTCGTTTGCGGATCATCATTTTTCTGTTTCTCATCATATCCGTTCTGGCATTGTATCTGTTCAGTTCACGTGTATTTGTTTGAACCGGCACGGAGTATCACTCTTGTATGCTGATAGGGAAGCAGGTATTTATCAGCCATCTATCCCCGGTTCCATACCTTTGCACAAAACCTCCATATGTACGGTTCTATCCAACAACGCCTGCAACATGAACTGCAGGAGATCAAAGACAGCGGACTCTATAAAAATGAACGCATCATAGCTTCCCCGCAGGGAGCCGATATCACGCTGGCTGACGGCAGTCAGGTCATCAATTTCTGTGCGAACAATTATCTCGGACTCAGTGCACACCCGAAGGTGATAGAGGCTGCTAAAAAAGCGATAGATACCCATGGCTATGGCATGAGCTCTGTACGTTTCATTTGTGGAACGCAGGATATTCATAAGGAGCTGGAAGAGAAGATCGCCACGTTCTTAGGAACGGAAGATACCATTCTCTATGCCGCGGCATTCGATGCCAACGGTGGGGTTTTCGAACCGCTGTTCAATGAAGAAGATGCCATCATCAGCGATGCCCTTAACCATGCATCCATCATTGACGGTGTGCGTTTGTGTAAGGCACAGCGATTCCGCTATGAACACAACAATATGGATGATCTGGAAGCCAAACTGAAAGAAGCTTCGGGTGCCCGCACCAGAATCATAGTAACAGATGGTGCATTCAGTATGGACGGAACCATCGCCCGCCTGGATCTGATCTGTGATCTGGCAGAAAAATATGATGCACTGGTCATGATAGATGAATGCCATGCATCAGGCTTCCTCGGAAAGACCGGTCGCGGAACACATGAACACAGGGGCGTTATGGGTCGTATTGATATCATCACCGGCACCCTTGGTAAAGCGTTGGGCGGCGCTTCCGGCGGATTCACTTCCGGTCGCAAGGAGATCATTGACATGCTGCGTCAGCGCTCCCGTCCGTACCTGTTCAGCAATACCCTTGCGCCCAGTATCACCGGTGCTTCCATCGCCGTGCTGGACCTGCTGAGCGAGACCACCGAGCTGCGTGATAAACTGGAGTCGAACACGAAGTACTTCCGCGAGAAAATGACGGCTGCCGGATTTGATATCAAGCCCGGAGAACACCCTATTGTTCCTATCATGTTGTATGACGCTGTACTTAGTCAGCAGATGGCAGAAAAACTGCTGGCCGAAGGCATCTATGTGATAGGCTTTTACTATCCGGTTGTTCCTAAAGGACAGGCTCGTATCCGGGTGCAGCTCAGTGCCGCACACGACAGGCATCACCTGGATAAAGCCATTGAAGCCTTCATCAAGGTGGGTAAGGAGTTGGGTGTGGTCAGCTGACCGAAAGGTTCATTCTGAAACTAATGGGTATCGGTTTAAAGATCCAATCCAGGAGATTATGCGCTTATACGTTACCGGTCTTTTGTTTTCTGTGTTGTTGTGCACCGGGCAATTGTTTGCACAGCAAACCAGAGCGGCACTGTTTCTGGGAAACTCCTATACCTACGTGAATGATCTGCCCAAGATGATAGCTGATGTAGCGCTGACCACCGGAGATACCCTGATCTATGACAGCAATACACCCGGCGGATATACGCTGCAGCAACACAGTACGAACGCAACCACGCTGGCAATGATCAGTACCGGTGCCTGGGATTTTGTCGTGTTGCAGGAACAGAGTCAGCTTCCCAGCTTCCCGATCGAGCAGGTAGAAGTGGAAGTGTTTCCTTATGCAGCATTACTGGACAGTCTGATCAGCCAGGCAAACCCTTGCACCGAGACCGTTTTTTATATGACCTGGGGAAGAAAGAACGGCGATGCTATGAACTGTCCGTTCTGGCCGCCGGTATGCACCTATACAGGTATGGATGACCTGTTGCGGGAACGGTATGAGATCATGGCCGCCGATAACCAGGCCCTTGTTTCACCGGCAGGTGCTGTATGGCGGTACATTCGCGAGACCGATCCAACCATCGAATTGTACTCAGCAGATGAAAGCCACCCTTCTGTGGCCGGCACCTTTGCCACTGCCTGTGCATTCTATTCGGTGATGTTCAGGAAAGACCCCGTGCTTACTTCTTATGATGCCGGGCTGGATCCGGTTTTGGCCAGTACCATCAGAGCTGCAGCTTCTGCGGTGGTATTTGACAGTCTTGATCACTGGCATGTAGGTGAATACGACCCCGTTGCAGCATTCAGTGTCTGGCCGGGACCAGAGGGTCATATAGAAACAGAAAACCTGTCTGAACAGGCAGATACCTGGCAATGGAGCATGGGTGATGGCACGGTGTACACAGATGCAGAACCTGCTCATACATATGCAGAAAGTGGCAGCTATATGGTTCAGCTGATAGCTTCCAGGGGTGATTGCCCAGGCGATACGTCAGAGCAAACCATTCTTGTAACAGTATCAGAGCCGAACGTTGTGACCAACATGATTCCGGGACTTTCCTGGGTGTTGTCAGGAAATGTGCTGACCCTGACCACCTCCACGGAGGCGATCAGATACAGGATGCTGGACAGCAGCGGAAAGGTGCTGACAAGCGGTACCATTCCTGCTGCCGGTCATTTGAACCTTCCGCTCGATGAATTTGCTGCCGGTTTCTGCTTGCTGCAGCTCAGATCTGGAAGGGGTCAGCAGATCATACCGGTTCCGGTACATTAAGTGATCCGGCAGAGTTATCCACCATTGAACATACCAGTAGCTCCTGAATCTTTGTAGTTTAGTTGCTATAGCAATTATGGCAGGAAAAAAGAAGACCGATCCGGCTGCCCTGTTACTGTTGATGGACCAGGCGGTCAGGCATGCCAAGCAACAACTGGTAGCCGCCTTGCAGAGATCCGGATTGGAATTGACGGCAGATCAGTGGACCTTGCTGCGCATAGTAGTAGAATCTGATGGCATAGCCCAGCATGTATTGGCAGACCAGTCGGGCAAAGACAGACCAACAGTTACCCGCATGCTCAGACTGATGGCTGACCGCGGCTGGGTGGTACAGGAACCTGCACCCGGCGACAGGCGTTCTTTTCTGATCCTGCCAACCAAAGCAGGCCAGCAGGTTTGGAAAGCAGGCCAGGCAGTGGTCAAGGAACAACTCAGGCAAACCTTTCCAAAATCTACAGGTACCCTGCAGAAAAGTACACGCAAATTATGCAGAGAGCTGCTTAAGAAATGAGCCGAAATGGGCACTTATTAGACCAATAATGTCCAATATTGCGTGGCGACCCAAGCATTCTCTTTTTTTCATCCGGAATACCAAATCCATTAAACCATAATGGAATACTGCAGTCCAATGACCATGCAAAAACTCCTGACAGCCTTTACAGTATTTTTAGTTGCTATAACAATTAAAGCCCAGACAGAGGGCGATCAGTTATTTGCCACAGACCAGGTGGTCACCATTGAACTGACCTTTACACAGGAGGGATTCTGGGACAGCCTGGTGGCCAATTATGAAACCGCATCCTACATGCTGGCTGATCTGGACATCACAGACCAAACCGGTACGTATTCATTTCCCCAGATAGGGGTACGTCTGAAAGGCAACTCCAGCTATGGTCATCCGGGTAACAAGAAAAGTTTTAAGATAGACTTCAACGAATATGTGAGTGGCCAGAATTACGACGGACTCAAAAAACTCAACTTTTCCAACAATTTCAAAGACCCGACATTTCTGCGGGAGAAGATCTATTCTGACCTGTGTCTTTCCAATGACCTGCCTGCTCCCCGCACTTCCTATGCTGATGTGTATATGAATGGCACCCACTGGGGGTTTTATACGGTCATCGAACAGATAGATGATCAGTTCCTGGACTGGAACATGGAAGATGACGGTGGGAATATGTTCAAAGCCGGCGATGCATTTGACGGTCCCGGTGGCGAAGCTGACCTGGTGTACTATGGAGCTGATCAGTCTTCCTATACAGAACGGTATGAGATCGAAAACAATGAAGACCTCAACGACTGGACAGACCTGATAGCTTTCATTGATTTTATTAATAACACCACCGATGCAGAGTTTGAAACAGGTATCGATGACCGGCTTGAAACCGATCAGTATCTGCGCAGTATGGCCATGGATAACCTCTTTTCCAATCTGGATGCCTACATCAACTCAGCCCGCAATTATTATATCTACCATCATGAAGGAACCGGCAGGTGGAACTGGATCAAATGGGATTGCAACGAAGCTTTTGGTTCCTACCAGGGCGGCCCAATGGGGGGTGGATTATCCATGACCGAACTGGACTTGCATTATGTGAACAATTCCCGGCCTTTGCTGGAGCGGATAATGGAAATTGACGGCATGCAGGCCCGCTTTGATGATGCATTGTGCTACTGGATCAACGGTGATTTTTCGTCTGCAAAGATCCAGGAAGAAATAGACCGCTATTATGAACTGATCAAACCCTATGTGTATGCAGATGAAAACAAAATGTACACCGATATACAGTTTGAAAATAATATATATGAAGATATAACTACAGGTGGCGGACCGGGAGGTGGTACCATTTTTGGGCTGATGTCTTTTATGGAAGCCAGGCTTGACTTTGTTGAAGGAGCGTTGGACTGTACTGCTGTGGTGGCGATCGATGAGTCATCGGCACACGACGCTTTTTTCTGTCGGCCTAATCCTGCTGGTCAGGTGGTATGGGTCCAAACCCTAGAACCGGAACGCATCACGGTATTTGATCTGAAGGGTCAGCAGGTATTACAGGCAGCCAGCGGTTGGGTAGATATCTCTGCGCTTCCCGAGGGGCTCTATATATTGCGCTCGGATTCGGGAAACACTACACGTCTGTCAGTGGTCAGGTAGTAAAAGAAGGCAGGTACGCCAGACGGATTTAAACCGGTTACAACACCCCTTCCCATATCCCAGCCTGAAGGCAGGCACATGTTAACTTTTCACTTTCTACTTTTAACCCCATGACCCTGCAACAGGCACAGCAACTGGTTGATGAATGGATCAACACCACCGGTGTCAGGTATTTCAATGAACTGACCAATATGGCCATGCTGACCGAAGAGGTGGGCGAAGTGGCTCGTATCATTGCCCGGCGTTACGGAGAGCAAAGTGAAAAAGACAGCGACCGCGAAAAAGTGCTGGCAGATGAGCTGGCCGATGTCCTGTTTGTGCTGATCTGCCTGGCTAATCAGACAGGGGTAGATCTGGAAGAAGCACTGCGGCGGAATCTTGAAAAAAAGTCATCCAGAGACGCAGAACGTCACAAAAACAACGAAAAATTGCAGTAGATAGCGGATCAATGGCCGGTCAATAGTGTAGCAGGCAAAGAACAGTCCACATTTTTCCTGTAACAACTCCCGGTACCTGCAACCCTTTTGGCAAGACTTGCTTCTATATTTGTTGAACTTCGGCTCAGTGTCTGCCGGGGTGAACATTTGATCATGAAACTCTGGCGAATCACCCTACTGTTGTTTTGTCTGCTTGCCATGCCGCAGGTGAAGGCACAATTGGTGAATGCTTATGCAAAGGTCACCTCTGTTTCTGGTGGGGGTACCGTACTTAACCTGGGTACCATGGAAGAAACGTACGACACTTTTGAAGACGGTGAGTTTGTGATCATCATGCAAATGCAGGGTGCAACCATTACCGGTGGAACAGGTGCCGGTTTTGGAACGATCACAGATATTGAATCTGCGGGTTTGTTTGAGATCGGTACTATTCTGACCCATACAGCGTCTTCCATCACTCTTACAGCGCCGCTTTCCAATACCTATGAACCAATTGCCGGAAGTGTACAGGTTGTGTCTTATCCAACTATGGGCGGTGGCGGCAATTATACCACTACATCAAATCTGAGGGCCAGGAAATGGTCTGGTGAAATTGGCGGAGTGATTGCCTTCAATGTATCAGGTAATCTCTATCTGGCGCATGAGATATCTGCAGATTCCATGGGTTTTGACTGGGGTGCCAAAGCCGGTACATCCGCTTCAACCGAATGCTGGTATTCTACTTATTATGTGAAGGAAGATGGAAACATCCATGCCGCTTACAAGGGTGGTGGATTGCAAAATCCGTTGACCACCCAAATGTGTGGCAGAGCACCTATTGCCAATGGCGGTGGTGGTGGAGTTGGTCACAACGGTGGTGGCGGTGGCGGAGGTAATTTTACCGGTGGCGGAGATGGTGATCCCGGAACCTGCAGCGCACTTTTTGGCGGAGCAGGTGCCGGAGGGCATGCTCTGAACTCCTGGATCCCGGCCGATACGATCTATCGGATCTTTTTAGGCGGCGGCGGTGGTGGTGGCCATGAGAATAACGGCAAAGGATCTCATGGAGGCTACGGAGGCGGAATCATCATTATTGAGGCCGACAGTATTTTTGCTGATTGTGCCGGTTCTGTAAAGATCTCTGCCAATGCCAGTGAAGCACCCTCGAAGAAGAATGACGGACAAGGTGGTGGTGGTGCCGGAGGTTCTATCATCTTATATACAGAATACATCGGGGCAACTGCCGGTTGTCCGCTGTCTGTTTCGGCAGACGGAGGTGATGGCGGAGATGTCAATCATGACGATGATCACGGCGGCGGCGGAGGTGGCGGCCAGGGTTTTATCTATGTGGAAGCCGAAGAAATGGATCTGATGCCGATGGACTATCTGACCTTTTCAACAGCAAACGGTGAAGGAGGACTTAACTGTTATACCTGCGGAGCGGCCGATGATGGAGAAGGGGTTGACGATTCCGGAATATTCTTTGGCGAAGCCCCTTTACTTCCTGTTGGTTTTGTTTATGTGAACGCTCAATTGCTGTCAGAACAGCTGGTAAGCTTGTCATGGACCAGTGGTGATGAGTTTAGTTGTGAAAGATATGATATCTACAGATCCTATGACGGCAACCAGTGGCAGGTGATCGGATCGGTACCTTGTGTTGGCTACGGAGCCGGATCTTCTGATTATGTCTTTGTAGATGATCAGCCATTAAAGTTTTATAACTATTATATCATAAAACAGTATAATAGTACAGGCAGAAGCCGCAATTCCAACATGGTTTCGGTATTCCTGGATGCAGCAACAAACGGGCAGTTGAACCTATATCCTAATCCGTCTGACGGACAAATGGTACAGTTGCATTCTATTCATGAGCTATCAGGGGGGAAATTGCTTATCACTGATTTGCAGGGTCGTCATGTATCTGCAGAAGCAGAAATGACCGGCCCTTATGATCTGGTCATTACCACAACAGGTCTGTTGCCCGGCATTTATCTGATAACCCTGCAAACTGCCAGGGGGCTGATCAGCAATGCCCGAATGATCATTGAATAGTCCCTAACTTCGCCGGCAAACAAACGCTTTGTCAGGACGTCTTCAACCGCTCAGACAAATAGAATTCAGGCGCTTTCTCGCTATGCGGTCGGCACTCACCATCGCCTACCAGATCCAGGCGGTGGTTTGCGGTTGGGAAATCTATCGTTTGACCGGCGATCCGCTATCACTGGGTCTTATCGGTCTGGCAGAAGCCATCCCTTCTATTTCCATTGCCCTGTATGCAGGTCATCTGGCAGATAAAAGCAACAAACGCAACCTGTTGTTGTGGACCGTAGCAGCTTTTTTTCTTTGTTCCGGCGGACTGGCACTGGTTACCTCACCGGAGCTTCAGGCGGCGCATTCCACTGCCTTCACAGTAAATGCCATGTATGCACTGATCTTTCTTTCAGGGTTTGCCAGAGGTTTCTATTCACCAACCGGATTTTCATTCATCCCACAACTGATACCGAAAGAACAACTGAGTCAGGCAACCACACTGAACAGCACCATCTGGCAATTCTCAGCCATCATCGGGCCTGCATTGGGTGGATTTTTATATGCAGGTTTTGGCATGACGGGTGCCATGACCACCGTATTGGTATTCAGTGTACTGTCTTTTGTCAGCGTAGCCCGCATCAGCTCCAAACCAGTTGTACAGGCTGGTAATAAAGAACCGGTAGCCGATCGTTTGCGGGAAGGTCTGCGTTTTGTTTTCGGCCATAAGGTCATCCTGAATGCCCTGGCACTTGACATGTTCTCTGTGCTGTTTGGCGGTGCGGTGGCATTACTTCCCGTTTTTGCCGAAGACATCCTGCAGGTTGGTCCGCAGGGCCTTGGGGTGTTGCGAGCAGCTCCATCGGTTGGTGCGGTTCTGACCATGAGCTGGCTCTCGTTGCGCAAGGTACCGGGGAAAGCCGGTACAACTTTGTTATGGGCTGTTACAGGCTTTGGAGTGACCATCCTGTTGTTTGGCATCAGCACCAGTTTTTACCTGTCGTTATTCCTGCTGTTTCTCAACGGAGCTTTTGACAGTGTGAGTGTGATCATCCGGGCCAATATCATACAACTCGAAACGCCTGATGAGATGCGTGGCAGGGTCTCTGCTGTCAACAGTATGTTCATCGGTTCCAGCAATGAGATCGGTTCTTTTGAGAGCGGACTGACCGCCCGCTGGTTCGGAGCGGTGGGCAGTGTGTTGTTCGGCGGAAGTATGACCCTCCTGATTGTGGGTTACACTGCACTGAAGGCAAAGACTCTGAAAGAGTACTCTTATTGACCGATGCAACGGTTTTTTTTAAGTTTGCGTCTAATCCATATTCCCGACCAGACTTTCCCCCCCCAACATACACTACCTGAACACCCGCTTCCCCGCAGGCAACAGGTAAGCCTTGTGCAGCACCCACATCAACATGTGACACACACCTGAACACATGTAAAAAATCAAGTATGAGAAAAAGAACCCTATTCTTTTTCCTGTGCAGCACACACCTGTTCTTTCCTGCCTTGCTCCGGGCTCAAATGGATTGCTCTGCGCATCCTGATGATATGATGATGCATGATGAGCATTGTGCCGTATTTGCACTGGTGCCGGAAGATGGCGCATCTCATGTTTCTGTTAGCAATGGCAGTTGGTTTGCGCCTGCTACCTGGAACACCGGAACGGTTCCCGGAGCAGATGCAACTGTTCTGATAGACTCCGGCACAGTGGTGACCTATGACGGCAGCAGCAACACTGAGATCTTCACCATTCGGGTAAATGGTACCCTGCAGTTTGCCACAGGCATAAATACCCTGCTGGTGGTCAATACACTGGTGGTTGATCCGGCCGGGATCTTTACCATTGGTACAGCTGCCAGCCCGGTCAATGCGGCAGTCACGGCACAGATCATCTTTCCCGATCAGGGTGCCATCAATACCATGTGGGATCCCTACCAGTTCAGCAAAGGGCTGGTTTCACATGGATCCACCACCATGTACGGGGCAGCAAAAAAATCGACGATCAGTCTGACCGGATCACTGGCGCAGGGAGTGAATACCCTCCACCTGACAGAGTCTCCGCTGGGCTGGCAACCCGGAGATCGGCTTATTTTACCCGGAGTGCATACCAATGGTGGCGGCAGTATGGAAGATAACAGCAGATATGAAGATGAAGTGCTGATCATCTCGTCCATTTCCGGAACCAACGTGCAGTTTGAGCGGGAGGCAGATGGAAGTCATTCTCTGTTATACAGCCATGACCCACCGCCCGGCTTCGGACTTCAACCGGTGGTAGGCAACCTGACACGCAACATTCGTATTGAAGCAGAGAATGCCGGGGCTTTGCCCGTGCAGCAAAGAGGTCATCTGATGCTCATGCACAACCCGGCACAACACATGAATTATGTGTACATGTATGGGTTGGGCAGAAGTGATAAATCTCTGTTAGTGGATGATCCGGTGGTTGACAGCATGGGCATGCTAATCAGCGGCGGATCAAACCCAAGAGGCCGTTACGCCTGTCATGTTCATCAGGCAGGAAGACATGATCATGCCGGTGAGCCGCTTACCATCACAGGTTGTGTGGTAGAAGGAACACCCGGATGGGGATTCGTACATCACAGCAGCCATGCAGATCTGACAGATAATATCGTTTTCGGATTCAAGGGTGCGGGTTTTGTGGCGGAAGCAGGCGATGAGCTGGGTTCTATGGTTCACAACCTGTCTGTCAAAGGTTATGGACTGCAGGATGGTGATTACACTGATCTGCTGGACCGGCTGAACGCCTTTGATCTGGGTCTGGAAGGTGATGGTTTCTGGATGATGGGCAGCAACCTTTCTTTGATCGACAATATAGCAACCTCCTGTTCAGGCGCAGGTTTCAATTATTTCAGCGATGATGATGACATCACACCGAATCGCCGCTTGAAAATACCAAAAGCTGCCTTGCCCAACCCTTCCATTACAGGTGCACTGGATAGTATCTATGCCGGTGTGACTCCGGTTCGTGCCAATGTGGGTTCGCAGGCATATAACGTAAATCAGGGCATGAACTTCTGGACCCACCTGTACAACAACGACAATGTGGGTGATTTTTCACGGATGGAATACGACGGCCTTACCCATAATGCAACCAGCACAGTACAGAATTTCCATATATGGAATATTCGCGACAAAGGAATTGCCATCAACTATTCCTCACAACTGCGTTTCTTAGATGGCATTCTGCTGGGTGATATGGAGCATCTCTATACCAACCCTGACGGCTCACTCGTGTCAGAAAATGCCGGTTCTGCATTTGTCAGCAATGGGGTAACCGGAGAAGTACAGATATCGGGTTGTACCATCGCCGGATGGCAAAAAGCCCTGATAGCACTGCGTACAGATAATCTGGTGAATGGAGATGACCTGGAGTACAATTACAAGACCTCTCTCATCTCCGGTAATACCTTGTTCAACAATGTGGTAAGCCTGGTGCCGGAGACCGGACAGGATGCTTATTACGTTCCTGGTGTGGAACGTTTCCCAGCCTATCTTCAGCTTACAGAAGACAATGTCTTCGAAACAATTGCTTCAGATCTTCCGCCGCTGGCTGATTTCAGCTATACCTCTGCAGGTGGCCTCGCTATCAGCTTTGATGCGGGCATGTCAGCTGATCCCGATCCAAAGGTTAGCAATGCCGGAAACGGGATCGCAGCTTACAGATGGCAGTTTGGAGATGGAGAAACCGGGTATGGAAAAGACCCTTTGCATACGTTTAGTTCGGCGGGCACCTATACTGTTACCCTGACGGTGACAGACTGCCTGGGCCAAACTACAGATAAAACAAAAAACATATCAGTAAACACAGAATATTACAGTAATCAGATCAGGTTCAGTAACATGGAGATGGATAGTCTGCACGACTGGAAGCTGGTAACCAGTCTTGATCGGTTCACTTCCGGCAGCTGGGGAACCGGAAAAGACTGGACCCTTATGGACGGAAAAGCGGTCATTCATAAAAGCCTCAACGACCGCTATCTGGTACAGGTAAACAGAAATGATCATCTGTTACAAGGTGTGGTGCCATTTTCCATTCAATTGCGGAACATCGGAGATGGCGCATCATCCAATTCATTGCGGGTGGAAATTACCGGCGTGAACGGCGAACTGTCTGATGATGATCCTGTTCATCCGGATCATATTTCTGCCTGGAATAATGGTGATCCGGAATTCAGCTCCACTGTATTGCTGTCAGAAGAATGGGGCCTTACTTCTTACAACTGGCAGACATTCTCACAGGATATTGACTTTGGATCGGGTTATCAGTTTCTGGTTATCAAGATCTTTTCTCAGGGGTTGAAGGTGAGCGACAGTGATGAGCAGGGTGTAGATAACCTGTGTCTGCCTTGTTATTGTGCCACTCCCGGCGGGCTGCTGGCAGATGACCTGACAGATCACAGTGCTACGTTGATATGGGACAATGTGGGCGCTCTGAATTACGAAGTTCGCTACAGACCTAAAGGAGGCAGCTGGATCAGTACAGAAGTGAACAATACATTTATGCAGCTCACTTCACTCCTTCCAAATAAACGTTATCAATGGCAGGTGCGGGCTGAATGTGAAGGCAGCTGGACAGCCTGGTCTGCAATCAGCAATTTTATGACACCGGCAACCGGCAGTTTGTGTACATCGCCAACAGACTTGTCTGTATCATGGACCACAGCAAACGCAGCTTTGGTAACCTGGGAAAGTATTCCGGGTTCATTGCTGTACAGAGTTGCCTGGAGGGCCACCAGCGGAGGCCCATGGTTGACCCAGTACATTTCTGATACGTCTGTTCAGTTGTCTTCCCTGTTGCCTTCCACTTTGTATAACTGGAGGGTGAGTGCTCAGTGTACTGAGGGGTGGAAGCCATTCTTAAGTCTTTCATCTTTCCAAACACTTGCAGAAAGAGAGGCAGGTCAGATGACTGAAAACTGGCAGGTATATCCAAATCCTGCAGGCGATGTTGTGCATATGGATCTGCCGGGAGGTACGGGCCAGATCAGTTTGTATGATCTTAGCGGACAAAAGTTGTTGCAACTGGATGTGCCTGAAGGAAGCACCAGTCTTTCTGTACCGGTAGATCACCTGAACAGGGGTTTATATATTCTGCACTGGATCCATACCGGTGGTCAGGAAACCCGCCAGATATTACTGCAGTAAACACGGGGGCATTGCCCCCTTTTTTTTTAAAACTCTCTGAAAGGTTTTTGCAGCAATTTTTGCCGGGCTTCTTTCCAGTTTGGTATGCCGTCTGCTTCATACCATATGGTTCGGTATCTGCGGGTAACTTTTTTCAAATTGCGCATAGCTTCTGCATGGGCACCGCTGTTGCGGTATGCCATCATACTTGCTTCGTCTTTCCAGGCGGTCAGGGTCATACCAGACAGGAGGGTTCCTCTGACTGAGACCTGCAGGTTTCCCGGAGCCCGTCTGGCCTGTTCTACAGAGGCTATGCTCAGACGAAAGAAAAGGGGCAACTGAAGCAGATCTTTTACACGGAGTTCTGTAGTACTGATGATCATTTATTGTTGCATGTTTAATGAATGTATTGACAAGTATCACCAAAACCCCTTCTAATTTTGTACGTACAAGAAAATAAACCGGATCTTATGAGGCAGAATTACAGTTCGGGCACAGCCTGGGAAAATATGATAGGTTATTCCCGTTGTGTGCGGGTAGGCAATTTTATTAAGGTAAGCGGTACCACAGCGGTCAATGATCAGGGTCAGATCATGGGCGATTCGGTCTATGAGCAATGTCATCTGATCTATAAAAAAATTGAGCACGCACTGACCATGGCCGGTTCGTCCATGGACCATGTGGTCATGACGAGAATTTATATTCGTGACATTCAGAAGTGGGAGGAAGCAGGAAAGGCTCATTCTGAAGTGTTTGATGAGATACGGCCGGCTGCTACCATGGTAGAAGTGTCTGGGTTGATCCATCCTGATATGCTGGTGGAGATCGAGGTGGAAGCCTTCATGCACTATTGAATATCAGGTCTTATCCAACGTGCAACGATGTTGCCATTTACGATCATCTGCCACTGACCCTGGTCAAATCTGTACTGTGAAGGCACATTCAGCAAACTGACAAGTGCTGATTCAGGACTTGTCGGACAGGCCATTTTGGTCATGGCCAGATTGCCCGGCTGAAAGGTGTTTCGTGTTATAGTGACGGGCCCGTTGAATTGGTTGCAGCCGGTATGACCGGAAATTGTACCGGCGCCAATGTCGATCTGGCAATGCGGTATGGTGCGGCCACCATCACTCTCCACCGGTTTGCCGTTCAGTTCATGAAGTACCCAGTAACCGTTTAATTGTGCTCTTTGATTTTCGTACTGACCGCACCCATTGAAGGTTTTTTGACCGGCAGTTACCCTGACCTGCTGAAAACCGGTCTCACAGCCTTTTGGCAGCAACACGATGTGCATGGCGCCGCGGTCGCCTTGTCCGCTGTACTGCAGCTGAAAGCCTGAATCTATATGCATATAAGGTAGCGGCATGACCCATTCAGGTTCCCCGCGAAGGCGGAAGATAATGTGGCGGGCAAAGTCAATTTCCAGGGTCCAGTCCGGGTCTGAGCCTGTGGCACGGAAGTCGCTGAGCCCGGCGTCAGCTGAAGTGATCTCTGAGGATGGTGAGATCAGTCCGCTAAGTGAACCGGGCATCAGGAGGTAACGATCGGCCAGAGCCCCGCCAAAACGCTTGCCGTGTGTATCCAGCATACGCAGATCGCCCTGTTCAACCAGGAACTGGTTCATACTACCCTGTTTTTTCTCCAGGAGGAGCACACTATCGCTGACCATATACCAGGAGCCGTTTTGCTGATAGATCTTGTCATCTTTTCCAATATATATCATCCGTTCCGTGAAGGTCATGTTTTCGTCCAGGGTCAGTTCATATTTGATGCCGGAGCAATCATCGCAGGGAATGATGGCAGCAAAGGTGGCCGGATAGTGAATTCCCGGAGGAAGATGCTGCTGGCCACCGCAAGCACTGACGATCAGGAGCAGTAACAGGTATAAGGGGGATCTTTTCATACCGGATCTGATTCATTGAACAATAAGGTCTGAGTATCGGGCGCCAGCCGGAAAGTCTTCCGGTGGTGGTGGTTGATGCCATACAGTCTGATGGCATCACGATGTACACTGGTAGGATAGCCCTTGTTTTCTTTCCACCCATATTCCGGGTGTTGTTCATGCAGAATGTCCATGAGATGATCTCTTTCTGTCTTCGCAAGAATACTGGCGGCAGCTATAGGTGTAAAGCGGGCATCACCTTTAACAAAGCATTGGTGCGGAATACCGGGGTAAGGATAAAAACGGTTCCCGTCTATCAGGAGCAGACCGGGGGGCGGGCGAAGCTGTCTGACAGCCCTGTGCATGGCCACAAAAGAGGCACGAAGAATATTGAGTGCATCTACTTCTTCCGGGGTACAAAAAGAGATGGCCCAGGCTATGGCATGTTCCTTGATAACAGGAACCAGAGCATTGCGTTGTATCTCGTTCAGTTGCTTGCTGTCGTTGATGTCAGGATGGTAAAACCCTTTCGGGAGGATAACGGCAGCAGCTACTACCGGCCCGGCCAGACAACCGCGACCTGCTTCATCGCAGCCGGCTTCTGTTAGGGTATCCTGGTAGTGCGACTGTAACATTTTTAACGTGTGATGCGTCAGAGTGAAATTAGTAGTTTTACCCAAAAGCGTGCAATTGGAAACAATCTTGAACACCGCGGCACTTACCAAACACTACGGCCCTATCACTGCTGTGAATGGTATTGACCTGCATGTAGAGCGGGGGTCTGTATATGGAATTCTGGGTCCGAACGGCAGTGGCAAGACCACTACCCTTGGGATGCTGCTCGGTGCCATTCATCCCAGTTCAGGAAGTTTTTCCTGGTTTGGAAAAGGAACAGGAGATGAGAACAGAAAACGCATTGGCGCTATACTGGAACATCCTATTTTCTATCCCTATCTGAGTGGAGCACAGAACCTGCGCATCACCGCCAGGATCAAGGGTGTGCCCGAAAAAGATGTGGACAGGGTTTTGCAGATCGTAGAGCTCAGTGCCAGAAAGAACAGCCCTGCTGCTACCTATTCACTGGGCATGAAACAACGTATGGCCATTGCAGCAGCATTGCTGGGCGACCCGGAAGTACTGGTACTGGACGAACCCACCAACGGGCTTGATCCGCAGGGTATAGCAGAGATCAGAGGGCTGATCCGCGAGGTAGCTGCCTCCGGCAAGACCATTCTGATAGCCAGCCACCTGCTTGATGAAGTGGAAAAAGTATGTACCCATGTGGCGGTCATTAAGAATGGAAATCTGCTGGCACAGGGGCATGTCAATGAGATACTGGGAGATGAACAACTGCTGGAGATCGCATCTGCTGACCCGGCAGGGCTGAAGCTACAGCTGGAGCAACTACATTGCTCGGTTCGTTCTGATGAGAGCGGTCTTTTTCTGGTTGGTTTGCCGGAGGGTATGGACGCCTCTTCGCTGAATAAAAAACTGGTGGAGTCCGGACAAGCCATTCATCACCTCAGAGTACGTAAAAAGAAACTGGAAGAGTCATTCCTGGAAATCACAGCCTGATGAAGAAACTGCTGCAAATTGAATGGATCAAGCTATGGCCTTACAAGGCTTTTCGCATCCTGTTCATCGTATATTTCCTGTTGCTCGGTCTGAGTCTGCTCATAGGCAGGAGCCTGAACAACGGAGAAGGTGAGGAGCTGAACAAGCTGTTCAAAATATTATCTGTTCCAAATATATGGAATTACTATCTGTTTGTGGCTGTATTGCTGAACATCGTACTGGGTATCATTGTCATTTTCGTGATCAGTAACGAGTACAGCTTCAAGACGATGCGCCAGAATCTGATAGACGGGCTGAACAGGAACCAGCTGTTTGTCAGCAAGTTACTGCTCATTTCCATTCTCACATTTCTGTCAACACTGGTGGTTTATATATCCGGACTGATTGCAGGAAAGGTGTATAATCCTGATGCAACGTTCAGCGACCTGCTGGAACGCAATGTCCTGATTGGCGGGTATGCCATTGCCTGTTTCGGAACCCTTTCCATGGCGTCATTATTTGCTATCATCCTGAAGCGTTCAGGGTTGGCAACAATTGTTTTCATTTTGTTCATCTTTCCGTTGGATGTTATTCTGAATCAGGGATTACTCAAGGGTTGCTGTAATGACTACCTGCCTGTCAGTGTCTTATTCAAGGGAATCATCGAGTGGCCGGGAAACATGATCAGAAGCTTTGGTGAAGAAGCGCAAACCGCACTGGCCTGGCTGCCGGTCACTATGGGGTTGGTGTATATCGGGTTATTCAACTTCCTCAGTTGGTTCATTATCAGAAGGCGTGATCTTTAGGAATCCTCCAGTAAGCTTCCACTGATCCTGCAGCCAGCCCCGGTTGGCCACCTCTTCCTGAAGATCCAGGTCGGTTCTGATCTTGCGGTAGATGCGTTGTTGTTCAGTTGCTGATAAATGAGCAGATGTATAGCGCAACCGGAACAATCTGAGTGTGAACCGGAACAACTGCCGGTACAACTGTATCTGTTGCTTGTTCAGACTGCGCTGCCTGAGCAGATAGATCCTTACGGTCTCATGAAGTGAACGGATGGCTTCGTCTTCGCCTTCCTCCCAGTAGATCTTCAGCAGGATGCAGTGGCTGTCCAGGTAATAGACCGGATCGGTAAAGTGCACCCTTTGCAGCAACTTCCTGGCTTTATCATACTGGCGGCTCTCATAATGCAAGGCTGCCAGGTTGTAATAGTAGGCATTGTCACGGTCCTGTTCCGGCAGGCGACTGTACCACTCATGAATGAACGACTCTGTTGTATCGAAATACTGCAAACGCAAACCTACGGTCACTATATTCTTATAGGTCCACTGACTGATGGTCTGCCCTTCCAGTACCAGATCATGCGCCAGCATATACTGGAACAGATTATACAGTTCCTGCAGGAATCTTTTCTTCCCCTCATTGATTCGGCGCACAAAATAGTTTTGCAGATAGGCACACACCTCCCTGATCTCATCGGCATCGGTAGCAGCCAGCATATCCAGCAGGTCTGCCTGTAACCGATCATACCAGGCATCGCTCTCCTGGTTGCTCAGCCAGATGAAGATGGCCCGGTACATGCCGCTGGTGGCATGGGTGTCAATAAGATCAGAGGCGCTTTCCAGGATCTGTCTGAACAGGTTGAGCTGTTCCGGATCAAAAGGAAGATCCAGCACATGCCGGCGGTTGAGCAGTTCGCACCAGGTCTTGAGCTGGCGGGTCAGGTAGAACAATGTCAGCTGTTTCTGACTTTCCAGCAGGTCTTCATTGCTGTGTTGTCTTGTTTGCTGAAAATGGAACTGGTCTGCCAGCCGGTTCAGGTGATGAAGAGACAATGGATCCTGTACCCCAAGCCTTTGTTTGCGGCGCAGATAAGCTTGTGTTACCCGTGGTGCACTGAGTGCTGTCATGCCTCTGGCCAGTGCTGTTTCACGAAGGTCTTCATGATCAAGCAGGGCCTCGGTTGACAGGAACTGTTCCAGCAATCGATTCAGATCACTCAATAAATTGGTGAGCGGTTTTTGCTGTTGTGCATCACCAAAAATGAATATGGAAGCCCCCGTGGCATCCCAGTCTTCCTCCTCTTCTGTCCGATGACGGATATAATCAGTCAGCTGCCACAGTTTTTCCCGGGTATTGAAATACGGGCTCTGCACAAACAGCAGGAATCGTTTTTGCCGGTCGGCACCCAATGACTGAAAGGTTTGTATGGCTTTAGGACTTGCCATTCTGTAAATTATCTGTAAGTATAGATAAAACTCGTTGAAAATCAGTGATATCTCCTGCAGTATTTACAATATTGACCCTGTAAATGGATTGAAAAGTATGATTGTCAATGGTGAAAACCAGGCATTTTTGCTAACGTTAAATGGAATAATTATGAAACGACTCTTTACATTCTGCTTTCTGATCGTTGTTGCAGGTGCAACAACCATGGCCCAGTGGTCATATATTCAGGACGATCCGGCAATTCAGGCCCAGGCTAATAACATGGCTGAAGACGCTTTCGGCAATATCATAGCGGTGGGAGGGGCTTTCGGCTACCCGCTGTTGGGTGATGGTCCGCCGCGGGTCACCAAGCTAGATGCCAGCGGCAATCTGATCTGGGAAGTGGAACTCAGCGTACCGGCAGGCATAGGTTCCATCTCTGCCAGTGGGGTATCAGTAGTGGACGATGGTTATATCATCTTTTGTGGTGGCTTTGAAAAACCACTCATCTACAAACTGGACCCGGATGGTGCTGAGGTATGGAACACGGAATTATGGTGCAGCCCACTGGCTTTGGGTATTGCAACTGATGTGAGAGGTTGCGTGCTGGACGATGGCACCATCGCTATGTTCGGGCTGGATTCATCCGTTCCTACCAACATCAAGATCTTCATCGTAAATGAGGATGGCGAACTGATCAGTGAGGTGACCCATTCCACCACGCTGGATGAAGTATATATCATTTCTGCATGGGATCTCGCTTCTCAGGGCGATGGCTTCGTGGTAACAGGAGGTGGGCTGGATGCTACATCCACCTGGATGCCTTATGCAGTGAAGTTTGATGCTGCAGGCGAGGTGGTCTGGGAAAGTCTGTTCCCGGAATATGCAGGCCTGGAAGCGTATGGAGTCTGTGCTACCTCCGATGGTGGCTATGCATTGTCTGCCTATAACTTCTTTGGCGGCTCTACTGCCATGATCAAAATGGACGGCGATGGCAACTTTGAATGGGGAAATACCTATGCCGCGACCGACCCGGGTTTTGTTGCTTATGCCTATGATATAGCACAGCTGGCTGATGGCAGCTATGCCATGCTGCACGTGAATCTGGATACCTGGTATCTGTTTTATGGCGACATTGAAGTCTTACTGATAGACGAAACCGGAACAGAAACTGATAGGATAACAGCTGCGGCAGGTCTTAGTAACAGGGCTAACAAAATGATCGCAACTGCAGACGGAGGTTATGCCTTCTGTGGCAACTTCACCATCAACGATTATCTGGATCCTGCCTATGACCAGGTGTATATGGTGCAGAAATCATCAGCTGCAGGCGCCCTTGTTGACTGCGTGTACAACTGCGTCTGGCCCGGCGACGCCAATAATGATGGCTTAGCCAACACAGATGATATCCTGGCCATTGGTGTGGCTGCAGGAAGCTCCGGTCCTGAGCGGGACGATATGTCCATCGACTGGTATCCGCATGCTGCTCTCAGCTGGTCTGATTCTCTTGCGGCAGGTGATGATCTGAAGTATGTTGATTGTAACGGCAATGGTACCATCAACGATGATGATACGGCAGCGGTTGCTCTGAACTATAGTGCAGAACATCCCATATATGCACTGCGCACCGAAGCAGGCGAAATTGAACTTGCCATCGACCTGCCGGAAACCACACTGACACCCGGTTATTATACCTTCCCGGTGTTGCTGGGTGATGCCGTTAATTATCCTGATGCCATCTATGGTATTCGTTTCACTGTTACCTATGAGGGTAATGACCTGGATCTTTCTTCTGTCAACTTCCTGTTTGATGATAACTGGTTCGGTACCGCGGCAGATGAGATCCGCTTTCGCAGAAATGATACAGACCTGCAGCAACTGGACGTAGCACTGGTTCGAAAAGACCAGAACAATACCAGCGGCTATGGCGAGATCGGAGAACTCGGTTTCGTGGTCATCGATAATATTGCAGGCCGCAGCCGCAGCGAGACCATCGTATTCCAAATCACCGATGTACGTGCTATTGATGTAGATATGAATGAGATCAATGTGAACGGCAGTGTAGCGGTTGTAGATTCAGAAGGCCCCACAGGCATCAGCCTGCAAGAAGACGTGCTTGTTCGGCTCTATCCTAATCCGGTAAAGGGTTCATCAGTAATGCTGGATCTGCGTGGTTTGGATCTGCCTGAACTGGTCACCATCTCTGACCTTACCGGCAGGGTGGTAAGCGTTCAGCAACCGGATTCGCCCATGTTGGATATCAGCATGCTGTTGGCAGGTGCCTACCAGATACAACTGAACTGGTTGAACAATACTTATATGACCAATCTGGTAATAGAATAGAATTTTCTGTTTTTCAATTGGACTGCTAAACACAAAGTGCTGTTATTAAGCACTTTGTGTTTTTTTATTTTATCAAACAGCACCTGTAAACACTATTTTTTGTACATATTTTTGTGCAGCTGGTCTTGCAGATTTGTAACGTGGAATTGTATCCACACAAATAGCAGCCTATGAAGAAGATCCTGTTTACCTTACTGGCAGTCGCCACCTTTGGCGCTGCTTCAGCCCAGTCCTGGGGTTATGCCCGCGAAGGTCACTGGGCAGCAGACGTTGCCGCAGATGCTGATGGCAATGTTTTTGCTACCGGTTATTCCTGGAATGACCCTGATTTTCTTACCTATAACGACAACTATGTAATTAAACTGGATGCCGATGGTAATGAATTGTGGGTGAATGATGGCCTGGACATACCATTTGATTACTTCACTTCTACCAATGTGTTTCCTGACGGAGCCGGCGGTTGTACCGTTGTTGGTTATTCCAACTTTGCAACCGCTGCTGCCTATGGTCTGGATGCAGATGGAAACCTTACCTGGGATTCTGAAGCATGGACCAGTACCAGCAACAACAACCTGCTGTATCAGGGTGCCTCTGCAAAACTCAGTGATGGCCGTATCGTCATAGGTGGCTTCAACGAAGATTACTTCTACCGCTTTTCAGTAGTAGGAACAGACGGCAGCCTGCTGTCTGAATTTGAGATAGAAGCTGATACCACCGGATGGGCTTTCTCCTACTTCTCTTATCGTGAGACCGGCCTCTGTGCCACAGCAGATGGCGGCTTCGCATTTTCAGCAGGTGGTGAAGGTTTCTTCAACCTGATGAAGTTTGACAGTGACCTGAACCTGGACTGGAGTGCTGATTATGATCACGATCCCGATACCTGGGAGTATGGCAATTACAACAACTGTCTGAGCCAAACCTCAGATGGCGGGTATCTGCTGGCTGCCTCAGGCAGTGGCGGAGCTTTTGGTACCTATATGGGAAGCGTTCGCAAGATGGATGCAGCCGGAAACCTGGAATGGACCACTTACCTGAATCACGGTGCAGACTGGGAAGAAGGCAGCCATGCCATGCAGGTAGGCGATTATTACTACGCCTGGACACAGGATGCCGGCGATAACAGTTCGCACGCCTGGGTACTGGATGCCGGCGGTGCCGAAATAGACAGCGTATTCATACCTGTCATCAACTGCACCTGGGGCTTTGGCGAAACTGGTATGGAAATTTGGGCTATTCGACCTGCTGCCGATGGTGGCTATTATATCTCCGGACGTCAGTATGTGGAAGACTGCGATCAGCGGTTCACCGTCATCAAATCTGAAGCAGACGGAAGTTTCGGTCCCTGTATCTTCAACTGTGTGTGGCCCGGCGATGCCAACAACGACGGCTTTGCTGATGCAGATGACCTGTTCGAAATTGGTATCAATTATGGTGCAGAAGGTTTTACCAGAGACGATGATGCCATCGACTGGAGTGCCAAGCTGGCCCGTGCCTGGATGGAAGAAGATACCCTCTACTGGTATGTACTCAACGACCTGAAATACACTGACTGCGATGGAAACGGTATCATCAACGACGACGATACCACCGCTGTGATCAGCAACTTCGGCCTGGATCATCCGCTTAATACCACCCGCACATCTGCTGAAGGTGTTCCCCTGTATTTCGATCCTTCTGTAACCACCCTCGAAGTGGGTATGAATCATATTCCGATCCTGCTGGGTGATGCCATTGATCCGGTTGATGCCATTTATGGAATCGCCTTCACCGTGACCACATCCAGTTCAAGTGTGGATGGTGCATCTTTGAAGATCCGCTTTGGCGACAGCTGGATGGCCGGTGCCGATGAACAGCTGTCACTGAGTGTGAACAGTGCCGAAGAAAAGAAAGCTGCCTCTGCCATGGTGCGCACTGCCCGGACCAATACTGAAGGACAAGGTGAGATCGCTACACTGGATGTAGTGGTCATCGATAACCTGGCCGGAAAACTGGAAACGGAAGACATCACCCTGCATATCGTTGATGCCAAGGCAATCATGCTGGATCGCAGCGAGATACCGGTAGATGCACAATCTGCCTCCTTCACTGCTGATATCAGCGAACCTTCTTCTCTGAATGATCTGGAAGCAGGTGGCATCAGCATCTATCCCAACCCTGTTGCTGCCGGTCAGCAACCGGTAGTGAATGGTAGTGGTATAGAGCAAATTGAGATTCTTGATCTGACAGGCAAGCAGGTGGCCAGCATCCGCCAGGAGCCATGGCCCGTTTTACCTGCCGGTACATATACCATTCGTGTGACCAACCAGTCCGGTGTATATACTGGTCAGCTGGTCGTACTTTGATGAGTGGGCCGTTCTCTGGCATACGGTTTGCACTATTGCAGATAGTTAAGGTTAAGATCGGTTCAAACCCCGTCCCACACTCCTCCGGGACGGGGTTTTTATTTTGGTGATATCTGTCATTTTCTTGTGTAACCACGGTTGCACAGCCTGTTTCGTGGCTGGAGTTGCTTTGTAGTGTAATCAAAGCACTACCCAACCATGAGAAGGTTATTGATATTAGGAGCCGGTACCGCGGGTACCATCATGGCCAATAAACTGAGGAAAGACCTCCCCACACATGCGTGGGAAATCACCATAGTGGATGAAGACCGGGAACATCTGTATCAACCCGGCCTGTTGTTCATTCCCTTTGGCATTTATAAGAAAGAAGACGTCCTGAAGCCGAAAGCTAATTTTCTGCCCAGGGGCGTCAACCGCATTTTTGAAGGATTTCAGAAGATAGAACCCGAGAGTAACAAGGTCATACTCAACAGCGGCAAAGAACTCCACTATGATCTTCTGATCATTGCTACCGGTACCAGGGTGGCTCCGGAAGAAACTCCCGGTCTGAAAGGTGAATTGTGGTATAAAGATGTATTTGATTTTTATACACTGGAAGGATCACTCGCATTAGCCAGGAAGCTCCGGGACTGGGAAGGAGGCAAACTGGTGGTCAACATCGCTGACATGCCGATCAAATGTCCGGTAGCACCTCTGGAATTCGCTTTTCTGGCCGACTGGTTCTTCCAGGAAAGAGGCATTCGCGATAAAGTAGAGATCTACTATGTGACCCCCATGTCAGGAGCCTTCACCAAACCCAAAGCCTCTGCCATTCTCAGTGGCATTCTGGAACAGAAGCACATCCATGTGATAGGCGATTTTTTCCTGGGTGAAGTGAATAATGAAGAGAAGAAGATCGTGGACTTTGGTGGTGCCGAAGTGGACTTCGATCTGCTGGTAAGTGTACCATTGCACATGGGTCAGCAGGCGATCATTGACAGTGGCATAGGCGATGATTTCGGCTTTGTACCCACAGATAAATTCACCCTGCAGGCGAGAGATCATGAAAACATCTTTGTGCTGGGTGATGCCTCCAACATACCTACTTCCAAAGCAGGCAGTGTGGTGCATTTCGCTTCCGAAGTGCTGCATGAGAATATACTCTGTGCCATAGACGGCAGACCTATGACTGCCAGCTTTGACGGACATGCCAACTGCTATATCGAAACAGGATTTGGCAATGCCGCCCTGCTCGATTTCAACTACGATACCGAACCAACAACAGGAACTTTTCCGCTGCCGGGTGTAGGTCCTTTCACCCTGCTGAGTGAAAGCAAGGCCAATCACTATGGCAAGCTCATCTTCCGCTGGATCTACTGGCATATACTGCTCAAAGGCAAGGAACTGCCGGTAAGCAACAAAATGAGTCTGGCAGGAAAAGATATCTGAACGAATAAACGACCCAACCATGATCACTGAAACCAACATAGATCAACAGTTGATGCAAGACATCAACCGCAAGCTGGATCTGCTGCTGGAGGGCATGCAGGAACAGCAGCAGCAAAAGGAACAAGTGAATGACCTGATGGCCGATGCAGGCCACATTGTAAAAGACCTTACACAGACTGCTACCCTACAGCTGGATCAGTCAGGTGTGCAGGTAGATCAGGAACTCGTGGGCGAAATGCTGCTCAAACTGCTGCGCAACCTGGATAATATTAACGGTATGCTGGACATGCTGGAAAGCTTTTCTGACCTCAGCAAAGACGCAGAGAAGATCATTCAGAATGCCAGTATGGACGCTACTGAAAAACTGGATGCACTGCACCGAAAAGGATACTTCCGGTTTGCGGGCGAAATGGGCACTGTGATGGACAGGGTGGTAGAACACTTCAGCACCGATGACATCCGCGATCTGGCAGATAATGTGGTCAACATTCTCGAAACCGTGAAACGCATCACACAACCTGATATGATGGAAGCGGTGAACAATGCCATTGTCATCTTCCGCAATGTCGAGACCCAGGATGTGCCCGAAATGGGACTCTTCCGGGTCATGCGTGAACTCAACAGTCGCGAAGCCAAGAAAGGCCTGGGCTTCTTCGTGACCTTCCTCAAGAACCTGGGCAAACAGGAATTGATTTCTCACCCAACCCAAAAACAATAATTATGGCAACGAAAATGTATGCCGGAAAACCGGTAGAAGTAAACGATGAAGGTTTCTTTCTTGACAAAGAAGCATGGACCAAAGACATGGCTCCTGAGATCGCAAAGGAAGTAGGCATTGATGCCCTGGGCGACAAGCACTATGACGTGATCGAGTACATCAGGAAGCGGGTAGCTGCAGGCGAACAACTGTCTATGCGTGGCATGGGAAAATCAGGTGTGGTGGACCTGAAAGAATTCTACCAGCTCTTTCCGGGTAAACCCCTCAAATATGCTACCCGCATCAGCGGAGTGCCGAAACCCACCAGTTGTGTCTGACCCCAAAAAGTAAACGTCATGAACGAAGAAGATAAAAGACTAAAAAAAGTATGCATCATCTGTGCCAAGGGCAATCTGGAAGATGTGTACGCTGCGCTGGTCATGGCCAATGGCGCTGTCATGGAAGGAATAGAAGCCAAATTATTCTTCACCTTCTTTGGCCTGGAGGCCATCACCAAATCACATATGGAGCATCTGCATACAGCCGTGGTGGGTAATCCCGCCATGCGCCTGCCCGGCAACATTCCCTTCCCTTCCCTCATGGGTATCGTACCCGGAATGGAAGCAATGGCCAGCAGCATGATGCGAAAGAAAATGGAAGAACTGGATATTCCCCACGTGGGAGAATTCATGGAGATGATCGAAGCAGGGGGCGGCGAAATATTCGCCTGCAAACTGGCGGTCGATATGTTCGGTCTGAAAAAGGAAGACCTCAGTGAACATGTAAAAGACATCATCACCATTGCCGAGTTCTATGAACTGGCTGGTGGCGACCATTCTCAGATCATCTTTGTATAACCCTACTCTGTGGTTGGGTACCGCAAGCGAATGTCCGGGACAGAAGGCAACTTTTGTTCCGGCATTCGTCTTTGAGTGAGTAGTGGGTATTGAGTATTTAGTATTGGGATATCTTTTCTGTCGGAACGGATCTGTTCTTTCACTACTCACCCCTCCCGATAGCTATCGGGAGGGAGGGTATTGGGATTTTCTTTGAATGAAGGACCTCACCACTCACTACTCACTTCTGACTACTTTATCTCCCGTATTTCAAATTCAGTATTTTTATATTGCACTCCACCTCTCATGGCCACTTTGCAATACATGGATGAACAGCTGTCTCAATGGGAAGCTGCCGGCGACAGACGAGCCATATTTCTGGCATGCTACCGGACCATGACCGCCAACATGCTGGCCCACCTGGAGAAGCAGTTCTTTCAGGACTCTCCCTGGGTACAAAGCCTCCTCGATCATTTTGCTGATTACTATTTCGATGCATTGCTGCGATATGAAAATGGAGAAGAAACTGCTGCTGTCTGGAAGCAGGTGCATGATCTGAGCAAGGAGGAAAATATATCAGCATTACAACGCCTATTGATGGGAGTCAATGCACACATCAACTATGATCTGGTGCTCACCTTGTATGATGTCTTGCATCAGGACTGGTCTGCCTGGTCAGAGTCTGAACGCAGGCAGAAACAACAGGATCATGAGCGGGTGAATACTGTTATTGCTAATACCATTGATGTGGTGCAGGACAATATACTGGAACCCGCTCAGCCTTTTATGGCGGTGGTTGACAGAGCATTCGGAAGACTGGATGAGTATCTCCTGTCAAAACTGATCGCCAACTGGCGGGAAGATGTCTGGCAACATGCTTCTGCACTCCTGGAGATCCAGGACGAAACAAGACGAAAAACGTATATCTCAGAACTGGAAAGAACCGTGCTGAAAAGAACCAGAATGATCGGGATGGTGTAGGGGAGAGTATTGAGTAGTGGGTATTGAGTATTGGGAAATCCTTTCAATGAAAGGTCTCACCATTCACCCCTCCCGATCGCTATCGGGGCTCACTACTGACCAATCATTCCCTATTTCAAATTCCGCTTTTCAACTTCCTTCCGCCAGCTTTTTCAGTTTCGCCATTTCACGCCAGGCTTTCCGGGCTTCGATAGCCGGTGAACCAAAATAGCTCTTGCCACTTTCCAGGTCATTGCCTACGCCAGACTGTGCCAGCACAGTGACATTATCACCAATGTGCAGGGTTTTGGAGATACCCACCTGCCCCCAGAAGATGCAGTCATTTCCCACCACCGTTTTACCGCCGATACCTACCTGTGCGGCTATGAGGGTGCGTTCGCCCAGCACCACGCCGTGACCGATGTGAATATGGTTATCGAGCTTGCTTCCTTTGCCGATCACCGTATCACCACTAACGCCCTTATCAATTGTGCAGGCAGCGCCGATCTCCACGTTGTCTTCCACCACTACACGTCCGCAACTGTATAGTTTATCGAAAAATGGCTGAGGCTCCTTGCGCTTCTTGTAATAGAACGCATCGGCACCCAGCACGGCACCTGCATGGATGATGACATTATTGCCGATGATGGTGTGGTCATACAGCACCACATTCGGATGGATGATACAGTTCTTTCCTATCTGCACATGCGGACCCACATACACACCCGGGTACAGGATGGTTCCTTCGCCAACAACGGCACTATCGGCCACCGGATGCAGGCTGTGTTCTGCAGGACGAAAGCGCTTCGCCAGTTTTACAAAATCGCGGAACGGATCATCGCTGAACAGAAGTCCCTTCCCCGCAGGGCAGTCCACTTCCTTGTTGATGATGATGAAGGTGGCAGCACTGTTCAAGGCCGCATCGTAATACTTGTGAAAATCTACGAAAGTGATATCACCTGCTTCCACCTTGTGAATCTCATTGAGACCAGTTACAGGGGCATCGCCGCTACCGGCATAAGACACCCCCAGCCACTGGGCAATGTCGGCTAGTGTATAGGATTCTGTAAAACGCATACAGCGAACTTTGTGTCAAAGGTACGCAGCGGACGGGCTTCGGGTGAAATTGCTTAGTTTTGCGCCGCAACGAAAACCCGTATGAAATCAACCGCACTGACCCATATCCACGAGCAACTCGGAGCCAAAATGGCTGAGTTTGCAGGGTATAATATGCCCATCTCCTACAGTGGTATCAATGATGAACACCAGACCGTGCGGAATGCCGTAGGTGTATTTGATGTGAGCCATATGGGTGAGTTCATCCTGAAAGGCGAAGGAGCTGCAGATCTGGTACAACGGGTCACCAGCAACGATGTGTATGCGCTGAGTCCGGGTAAGGCACAGTATTCCTGTCTGCCGAATAATGATGGAGGGATCGTGGATGACTTGCTGGTCTATCACCTGGAAGACGGCAACTACATGCTGGTGGTGAATGCCTCCAATATGGAGAAAGACTGGAACTGGATCAGCCAGCATAATACAGGCGGTGTGGAGATGCACAACATCAGCGATCAGACCTCTCTTTTGGCCGTACAGGGACCCAAAGCGGTAGAAGCATTGCAGTCTCTGACCGATGTGAACCTGTCTGAGATCGCATATTATACATTCACCAAGCATCGTTTTGCAGGGGTGGACAATGTGATCATTTCTGCAACCGGCTACACTGGTGCGGGCGGATTTGAACTGTACTTTCCCAAAGAGCACAGTGAAGTGATCTGGAATGCAGTGTTCGAAGCAGGCGCTGCCTTTGGCATCAAGCCGATCGGACTGGGTGCACGTGATACCCTGCGACTGGAAATGGGATTCTGTCTCTACGGCAACGATATCGATGATACCACCAGTCCGCTGGAAGCAGGACTGGGATGGATCACCAAACTGAAAGCAGCGAACAACGAATTCACCAATAAGGCTCATTTCGTGCAGCAACGTGCAGATGGTCTGAAGAAGAAACTGGTAGGCTTTGAAATGGTGGATCGGGGCATACCGAGACATGATTATCCCATCGTGGATGAAGCAGGAAATGTCATCGGTAAGGTGACCAGCGGTACACAATCGCCCACACTGGGCAAGGCCATCGGAATGGGTTATGTGGACACTGCTTTTGCAGAGCCCGGCTCAACAGTGTATATTGACATCCGCCAGAAGCCCGTACAGGCTGTGGTGGTCAAGCTTCCGTTCCTTCAGTAAGACAGCATGTCCATCATTAAAAGACCAGTAGATTCTGACCCCGTGATCGAGGTATGCCTGACGCCGGCGTTGTGGTATCAGTTCGATTATGCAGAGAAGAATGTGGTGGTCATTGATATCATCCGGGCCACCAGTACCATTACAGCAGCCCTGTACCACGGCGTCGAAAAGATGATCCCCGTAGAGACCGTGCAGGAAGCAGAAGCATATCTGGCCAAAGGTTACCTCGTAGCCGGTGAACGGGACGGGTATAAGATCGAGCATTTTCAGTTCGGCAATTCACCATATGAATTCATGGGCGATGATGTGAAGGGCAAGACCATCATCCACACAACAACCAACGGTACCCGTTGTGTACTCATGTCAAAGGGTGCCAGAAACATCGTTGCAGGTTCCTTTCTGAATATCGAGGCAGTTGTTGACTGGATCAGGGAGGAGAATCGCGATACCATCCTGTTCTGTGCAGGGTGGAAGGATCACTACAATATGGAGGATGCGCTCTACGCAGGTTCTGTGGTAAGGGCCCTGAGTGATCAGTTCCAGATCCTCGACGATGCCACGCTCAGCACCAAGATGATGTACCGCTACATCCGGGCCAACATGCTCCGTTCTGTGAAGCAGGCCCAGCACTTCAAACGCCTCGCCAAACTCGGCATCGAAAAGGACATCAAGTTCTGCATGGGCAACCACAAGTACGACGTGGTACCGGTGTATGATGGCGAAGGGTTTGTGAGGATGAAGTAGGTGGTAGTGGGTAGTGGGTATTGAGTATTGGGACAGGGGTATCAGGTATTAGTATCTTCAACATCTGTACAACAATTTAGCAAACAGAGTCATGAGATTATTATTTTCTTTCTTCTGGGTTTGTTTGTCTTGCCACACTTTTGCACAAAGTGAACTCCACTTTGATGATGGGATCATACTGAGAGTGGAGATCGATGAATTCAATTATTTAGACCATTACTATGATACTTGTAGCCCAAATGAAACCCCGTATATATGTCGCATTGATGGTGAAGAATGGTTTGGTATGGACAGAGGGATGGAATTGCCAAAGTACCAATTGAAAAGCCTGATATTCATAGATGAAGATGACACTATATCCCTGGATGTGAGCAGAATGTACAATCCAACTTTTTACGATGGAATTTCAAACAAACATTTTCTGCTTGAGAAAAGTGATGATATTTTAGAAATATTCGGATGGTTCTCTGACGGAGCGGGCACTTATTGTGCAAAATGGATCATATCAAACTCTGTGGCTCACAGAATTTTATTAAGTAACAGTGAAGACGATTGTTTTAACTGACGATTTCAACACAATATTCTGGCCATCTGTTCAATCCCTGCCTGCCGGCAGGCAAGAGTGCCACCCCTTATTCCGCATTCCGCTTTCCGTCTTCCGATTTTAGTAACGTCGCTTCTTCCAGTTTCTTCTGCGCAGCAGTATCTTCCGGATGTTCATATACATACACGGCATCTTCTGTGTACTGCGCATCATTGCGATAGGTGCCAAAAGTGTGATAGACGGTATAAGGGGTGATGAGCACGATCCCCAATGAAAAGAGCAGGGCTGCGGTACTGCGTATCACAATGGGTTGCAGCTGCCACCTCCATGCTTGTTGCTGCTCTCCTTCATCTACCTGACGGTAAGCCAGCCAGGAAAAGGCCAGGGTACCTGCCAGTGCTGCACAGGAGATATATAATAATTCCTCATTCATTCTGATGAGGTGGATGCGGGCCATGATGCCGATCACAGCCATACTGACTGCCCACAGGCCAATAAGATAAATGAGACGGATGGTGCGCAGGATGCGATGCCTGTCCAGGAACACCAGTACACCACTGGCCAGGTAATAAAATGCCAGGGTGCCGAAGAACATCAGACTGATGCGTTCGCCGTATTTAGGCAAACTGCTTTTATAGAACACGAACACGATGGTCAGGATGACCAGGATGATCTCGGTGTATCTCTGAAAAAAGGCTTTGATTCTTTTCACTCTTTGTTCTTTGTATCGATGGTGATGGTAACCGGTCCGCTGTTCACCAGGTCCACTTCCATCATGGCGCCGAAAGATCCGGTGGCCACCTGTCTGCCCAGCAGGCTTTCGGCCAGCAGCACGAATCCTTCGTACAAAGGTATGGCATGATCGGGTCGGGCGGAACGGATGAAACTCGGGCGGTTGCCTTTTTTGGTCGAGGCGAACAAGGTGAACTGACTGACCACCAGCAGATCTCCGTGTACATCCTGCAAACTCTTGTTCATCAGTCCCTGTTCATCGGCGAAGATGCGCAGCTGAATGATCTTGCGCACCAGCCAGTCGGCGTCTTCGGGTGTATCCGCATCCTCCACACCCAGCAGGACCAGCAGACCGGTACCAATACGGGAGATGACTTCCCCATCCACTGTTACGGATGCCTTACTGACCCGTTGTATCACAGCCCGCATCTACCAGGGTTTTTTTGCTTGCAGTTCTTCATAGATGCTCAGGTAGGAGAGGTATCGACGCCCGCTCATGTGTCCGGTCTCCACCGCTTCGCGGATGGCGCATTCCTTTTCATTATAGTGCACACAGTTATTGAATTTACAATGTTCCATGCGTTCTCTGATCTCAGGGAAATAATGACCTGCTTCTTCAGCTGTCACGTGCACCATGCCGAACTCTTTGATACCGGGAGTGTCCACAATAAAGCCACCAAAGGCAAGCGGAAACATCCGGGCGAAGGTGGTGGTATGTTGTCCCTTCTCATGATAGGCACTGATATCGCCCACCCGCACATTCAGTTCGGGTTGAAGGGCATTGATCAGAGAAGATTTGCCTACTCCGGAATGTCCGGTCAGAAGAGTTGTCTTATTCTGCAGTAATGACTTCAGTTTAGCGAGATGTTCGCCTGTAGTTGCAGAAGTATGAAAAGCCGGATAACCTGCTTCCAGGTACATGCCTCCGTATTCCATGAGCTGATCCATTTCTTCTTCATCGTAGAGGTCGCACTTATTGAACACCACATACCCCGGAATACCATAGACCTCAGCCATGAACAGGACCCGGTCAATGAATCCGGTGCTGGTGCGTGGCTGGTGAAGCGTTGCGATCACCACCACCTGATCAATGTTGGAGGCGATGATGTGCGTATGTTCTTTTTTCTGGGGAGATTCCCGTACCAGATAATTTTGTCGCTTACCGATCTCTGTGATGACCGAAGATCCTTCCTGATCAGCATCCACCTCCACCACATCACCCACAGCAACGGGGTTGGTCAGCTTCTTGTCTTCGAGGCGAAACCGGCCTTTCAGGCGGCAACTGATACTGGCACCATTGTCCAGCAGCACTTCATACCAGCTGCCGGTACTCTGGATCACACGTCCACGCATGCTGTAAAATTAAGGCTCATCGTTTGACCCCCTGTCCGGAGGCAGAGTGTACAGCAAAAGACAGTTCACTGATCAGGTTACTGTCTTCTTCTATGGCATTGCCCACCACAATGACGGTGGCACCGGCTTCAGCACTGAGGTAGGCCTGGTCGGGTGTGCGGATGCCACCACCTACTATGACAGGCAGATCCACCTGAGTACTGACGGCCCTGATCATAGATGCCGGAATAGCCTGGCGGGCACCACTGCCGGCGTCCATATAAATGGTATGCATGCCCAGCATTTCACCAGCTAATGCAGTGCAAACAGCGATGTCATTTTTATCAGCCGGAATAGGCAGGGTATTGCTGATATAGGAAACAGTGGTAGGGGCACCACCATCCACCAGCATGTATCCTGTAGCAATAGCTTCAATACCCGAGCGTTTCACATAGGGGGCTGCCAGCACCTGATTGCCGATAAGCAGATCAGGGTTGCGGCCGGAGATGAGAGACAGGAAAAGCAGGGCATCAGCCTGCGGATCCACTTGTTGTACGCTGCCCGGAAAAATGACCACAGGCAGGTTGGTGGTGGTTTTCAGGCGGGCGATGGTATCAGGCAGTTTTGTTCCGGTTACCAGGCTGCCGCCAACCAGGAATAGATCCACTCCATTGTCAAGGGCCTGCCGGGCAATTCGATCCAGTGAACTCTCATCCACATCGTCGGGATCCACCAGAACCGCAAATAGTTTCTGGTGTCTTGAACGGGCGTCTTCTATATAGGAGCGAATGCTGTGCATAGCCTGTGAGATGACAAAATTAGGCATTTTTGCCGGCCGTGTCCGGTGTGCTCTGAAAATGGCATCGGCCCCTACGGTCACTGAGCGGCGGTCGGGTTAAGAACATATGAACGGAATGTGTCGGTTTGGTAAAATATAAATGTGTACAGGCTGAATGCAGTGTTTACCAAACACTCCGCCGTTTATTCACAGGGGTGTGAAGAAATGTTACTTGAAAGGCTACACTGATGCTTCGTACTTTCGGTGCACCACCCGGTCAAAAAGACGGGTGGTTTGTTTTCTCCTGAACCTGAAAACGACCCTTTTTTAACCTATTCAACTGAAACAGACTATGGCAGCACACAAGGCGAAATCGAACGGACTTTCCTTTCAGCGCAATTTTACCCGTGACGACATCAGCCCGTTTGACATGTTCGAGTATGACAATCGCTCGAGCGTGATCCGCAACACCACCGGCGACATTGTTTTTGAGATGAACCATGTGGAGGTTCCCAACTCCTGGAGCCAGGTAGCCACTGATATCCTTGCACAAAAATATTTTCGTAAAGCAGGTGTTCCGCAGAAAGACGGCAGCACCGGCAGCGAAACCTCTATCAAGCAGGTGGCTCATCGCCTGGCCGACTGCTGGAAACAATGGGGAGAGAAGTACGGTTACTTCGCCTCTTCCAAGGACGCACAGATCTTTTATGATGAGCTGGTTTATATGATCATCGGGCAGTATGCAGCGCCCAATTCGCCGCAATGGTTCAACACCGGCTTATTTACCGCATATGGTATCAGTGGTAAACCACAGGGTCATTATTATGTAGATCCTGATTCAGGTAAACTGAAAAAATCCACGTCTGCTTATGAGCGTCCGCAGCCTCACGCCTGTTTCATTCTGAGTGTAGATGATGACCTGGTGAATCCTGGTGGTATCATGGACCTTTGGACCCGTGAGGCCCGTATCTTCAAATATGGCTCCGGAGTGGGCACCAACTATTCCCGCATTCGCGGAGAAGGAGAAAGACTTTCAGGTGGAGGAACATCTTCCGGGCTGATGTCTTTCCTGAAGATCGGTGATGCAGCTGCAGGAGCAATTAAAAGCGGAGGCACTACCCGCCGTGCTGCCAAAATGGTATGCCTGGATCTCGACCATCCGGAGATTGAAAACTTCATTGACTGGAAGGTTAAGGAAGAAGACAAAGTAGCTGCTTTAATTGCAGCCGGTTATCCGAGCGATTATGAAGGTGAAGCATATCGCACCGTAGCCGGGCAGAACTCCAACAACTCCATCCGCATTCCAAACAGCTTTTTCAAAGCACTGGAAGAAGATGGCGACTGGGAGCTGAAAGCCCGCAGCAACGGCGAGACCATGAAGAAGGTCAATGCCCAGAAGTTGTGGGATAAGATAGCCCATGCAGCATGGCGTTGTGCTGACCCCGGTGTACAGTTTGACAGCACCATCAATGAATGGCATACCTGTCCTGCCGATGGTCGCATCAATGCCTCCAACCCCTGTTCAGAATATATGTTCCTGGACAACACCGCCTGTAACCTGGCATCTATCAACCTGCGCAAGTTCTATGATGATGAGAAGCTCGTTTTTGATGTAGCTGCGTTTGAAAATGCCTGTCGTGTTTGGACCGTTGTGCTGGAAATATCTGTGCTGATGGCGCAGTTCCCAAGTGAGGAAGTGGCACGTCTGTCTTACGAATTCCGCACACTGGGTCTTGGCTTTGCCAACCTGGGTTCTCTGCTTATGGTAAGTGGTATAGCCTATGACAGTGACAAGGCCCGTGCCATTGCAGGTTCCATATCTGCAATCATGACCGGTATCTCCTATAAGACTTCAGCAGAGATGGCAGCCGCCATAGGGCCGTTTGCCGGTTATGCAAGAAACAAGGAACACATGTTGCGTGTAATGCGCAATCACCGGTATGCAGCCTATAATGCTGCAGATAATTTTGAAGGACTGGAGATCAAACCAATGGGCATCGACCAGAAGCTGTGTCCGGAGTATCTGCTTCGTGCAGCTTGTAACGCATGGGATGATGCTGTCAGACTAGGTGAGGAACACGGCTACCGGAATGCACAGGCAACGGTCATTGCACCTACCGGCACCATTGGCCTGGTGATGGACTGTGATACCACCGGAGTAGAACCAGATTTCGCACTGGTGAAATTCAAGAAACTGTCTGGTGGAGGATACTTCAAGATCATCAACCAGTCTATCCCGCTGGCGCTGCGAAACCTGGGCTACAAGGAAGATTCCATCAAAGCCATTGTGGATTACGCAAAAGGAACCGGAACCCTGCAGGGCGCACCCCATATCAATTTTGAATCGCTTGCAGCAAAAGGTTTTACCGACAGTGAACTGCACCATCTGGACAAAGTGGTACAGTCTGCCTTTGAGATCACTTTCGCATTTAACGTGTTCACAGTTGGCGAAGTGGCACTTCAGCGAATGGGCTTCAAGAGTGAACAATACATGGACCCCATGTTCAACCTGTTGAAAGCACTTGGCTTCAGCCAGGCTCAGATCGATGAGGCAAATGATGTCATCTGTGGTACCATGACCATTGAAGGTGCACCACAATTGCAGGAGAAACACTATGAGGTATTTGACTGTGCCAACAAGAATGGTAAGATCGGTAAGCGATTCATTCCGGCTACAGGCCATATACGGATGATGGGAGCCGTTCAGCCGTTCATTTCAGGCGCTATTTCCAAGACCATCAACCTGCCGCATGAAGCAGTGGTAGAAGAGATCCAGGAATGTTACCGTCTCAGCTGGGAACTCGGCCTGAAAGCCAATGCCCTGTATCGCGATGGCAGCAAACTGTCTCAGCCATTGTCAACCAAAAGTGATAAGAAAGACGAGGTCAGTACAGACCATCAGTGGACCGAAGACGAAGTGCTGGAAGCAGCCCGCTCGCTCATCATGAGTTCTAAGGATACCATGTTCAAGCGTCAGCTGTCCAGGGTGGTGGAAAGGAAGAAGCTGCCTGCCAAGCGCAGTGGTTTCACCCAGAAAGCCAAGATAGGCGGACAGACCGTATTCGTTCGTACCGGCGAGTATGATGACAATACACTTGGCGAGATCTTTATTGACCTGCATAAGGAAGGAGCATCTTTCCGTTCGCTGGTCAACTGTTTTGCCATTGCCGTCTCCATCGGGCTTCAGTATGGTGTGCCGCTGGAAGAATTTGCAGACAAGTTCACCTTCACCCGCTTTGAGCCCAGTGGTCCGGTAGATCACCCGAACATCAAGTTCAGTACTTCCATAGTGGATTATGTTTTCCGCCTCCTGGCATTCGAATACCTGGACCGGACAGACCTGGTTCACGTGGCACCGGAAGAGATAGAAGAGAAGTCTCCGCTGGATCTGTCATCAGAAGCACGAGGCGAGTATCCGGTAGAAAAACCACACGCTAAAAAAGTGGAACCGGTAGCAGTGGTAGTGGAGAAAAAAGCAACAGGCGCAAACGGCGATCCGGTATCTGCTGCCAACAAGACCCTGATGGGCGATGCACCTCCGTGTCACAAGTGCGGCCATACCACCATCCGGAACGGTACCTGCTACAAGTGCCTGAACTGCGGAGAAAGCCTGGGTTGCAGCTGATCCGATAATGAACACAATCAATAAGCCGGTCACCAGATGACCGGCTTTTTTTTGTGCATGAATCTCAGCTATATGGTAAATTTGAAGGTGCGCTATCCCTTGCTCCTGTTCATGATGCTTGTTCTGGGCTCCTGTTCCAGGCCAGACTATGGTGCCCTGCTGCATTTCAATAATGCCGAACTGTACTTCACGGAGCGGGTTACAGAATCAGAGGCTACCAGACTGGGCGAATACCTGGTGGACTACGGCATTTTCAGTGGCCAGGTCATCACCGTACAGCTCGATAAGGACCAGACAACTTACCTGTTCCGCTGGGTATTTCCTGATACAACTACCCTTGACAGTACAGCACTCCGAAACGTAGGTCTGTTCACCATTCAACTATCAGAAGAAGTGTTTCATCATGCTCCGGTCGATATTCACTTTTGCAATGAGCGACTGGAAACGCAAAAAGTTGTTCCTTTTCTGGCTACCAATACGGAGGCTGTCAGGCAGGATCAGGAGTAACATTTTCAGCTTACCTTCGTAACAGTTCTCAAACCAACCACTATGAAAGTCAACCACCTATTAATGGCGATGACCCTTGGTCTGACCCTGAGTGCCTGTTCTGCCAACAAACAGGTTGAAAAGACCACCGATCATTTTATACAAGCGCTGGAGCAGCAGAATTGGGATGAAGCCAAAGCACTGACTACTCCTGAAAGCCATGGATTCCTGGCCTGGCTGGAATCAGCCAATTTCGGAAGTTCTGAAGATGGTGATGTAGAAATGTATCAATACCAGATCCTGTCTGACAAAACGGTCATCAACGGAGACTCAGCTACGGTCACTACACTTGATGAATTCAATAATGAATCTGTTTATCGTCTTGTTAAAGTAGATGGTAAATGGCTGGTAGATTTTACTATTCCGGGTATGGGAGATATGGAACAGCAAACCCAGGAACTGAATGACCTGCAGGAAACCCTGGATGACATGGGTGATGCAATAGATGATCTGTCTGAACAACTGGAAGATCTGGGTAACGAAGCCCGGTGATCTCCTGTCCGGATCTACACAGGCATGAGTAAGAAAGTTTTATTTCTGTTTTTTCCGATCGTTCTGTTCTTTTCCTGTAGTAAGGAGACGATCTCGCCTGAAATTTTCGAACTTACAGCCCTGCAGGATGCAGTGGTCTATGAAGTAAATTTCAAAGCCTACAGCCCTACACGCAACCTGCAGGCTGTCATAGACAGACTGGACAATCTGGATAGCCTGGAAGTGAATGTGATCTGGCTCATGCCCATTTATCCGGAAGGGCAGGTGAATGCAGTAGGCTCACCTTATGCCGTGGCAGATTATACCGAGGTCAATCCTGACCTGGGCGATCTGAATAAACTGACAGAACTTGTAGGAGCAGCACATGCACATGGCATGGCAGTGATATTGGATTGGGTTGCCAACCATACTGCCTGGGACAACCCCTGGATCACTGAACACCCCGACTGGTACACCCAGGATGGCAGTGGCAATATCATTTCTCCACCCGGCACCGGATGGAATGATGTGGCAGATCTCAATTACAGCAACAACAACATGCGGCTGGCCATGATCGATGCAATGTGGTACTGGATAACAGAAACAGGCATAGATGGTTTCAGATGCGATGCTGCAGATCTGGTGCCGTTTGATTTCTGGCAGCAGGCGAACGATTCTCTGAGAAGCAGGGCAAATAAAACTTTGTTCATGCTGGCAGAAGGTGCCAGACCCGATCACCTGACAGCCGGGTTTGATCTGAATTTTGGCTGGAGCTGGTACGGTGATCTCAAAAACGTCATGAACAGTAATGCAGATGTGGGAAGTCTTCCGGTGGCCAGCTCAACTGCCCCATTGCATAACCGGCTGGTATTTACCACGAACCATGATGAATCAGCCTGGGACGCTGCACCACCTACTTTATTTGGCAGTCAGGAGGCGGCGCTCACCGCATTTGCACTTACCCTGACCAGTGGTGCCGGTATGCCATTGATCTATGGTACACAGGAAGTGGGACGAACAGGAACAGTTTCCTTTTTCAATCAGTCCACCACCAACTGGCTTTCTAATCCGGAGATCTTACAGGCCTATCAGGATCTGATGCGCTTATATCGTATCCATCCGGCGTTACGAAGAGGAAACAGAGAGTGGTTTGACACAGGATATCATATGATCCTTTTTACCCGATCCTGGCTGAACGACCAACTGTTGGTAATGATCAATCCAAGAGACGTGGAGATCAGTACGGTTTGCCCGGAGACCCTTCGCGGTGTGTGGGTAGATCTCTTAACAGGCGATCAACTGGTGCTGCAGGATGCTTTCAGTGCAGCTCCTTACAGCTACCGGATCATGATCCGCAACTGAATAGTTTATCAGAGTTTACTGAACTAATTTCTGCTCCTGTATATTTACAGCCACATAGCCATTGTTTTCGTGGACCGATCGTGTACTGATACTGCTATTCTCGTTTTTGCCCGGCATCCGGAAGATGAGGCCCGTCATAAGAACTGGCTGGGTGCAAGAAGACATCGGGCCAATACTACCCTGGCATCCAGATTGTTCAGAAGTATATGTTCTGAAGCGCATGCCACCGGGCTTCCGGTATTTGTCATTGATTCCACCAGACAGCAGGGACAAAGCTTCGGCGAACGTTTCCATCATGCTATTACTACCGTATTTGCTGCAGGTTTTGATAAAGTGATCACTGTAGGCAGCGATTGTCCGTTCCTGCGAAGTCACCATCTGCTGCAGGCAGCTTCCAGACTGGATAAAGGACTGGTACTGGGACCCGACCACAGAGGAGGGGTCTATCTGATGGCTATAGACAGAAAGACCTTTGACGAGGCTGATCTTCTGAACATACACTGGCAGACCCCGGTCGTACTAAAGGAGCTGATGCAACTTGCTACCGTCAATCTGCTCACCAGACTACACGACCTGCATTCTTTGCAGGATATACAACGGCTGCTTGCCAGGATCCGCAAACCATCTGGTCTGCAGTGGCTTCTTTCTTTCCTGATCCAGGCATCAGATCAAAAGAATTTACCTGAGTTGCCTCACACCCGCTATATGAACCGGGTGCATATTCGCAGGGGTCCGCCTGTACTTGCCTGACATTTTCCAACCAGCTTTTTTTTACACCTAAAACCAATGTTATGCGAACATTTGCATTAACTTTATTACATATATTATTTGTATCAACTATAATAGCCCAGGTCGATCTGGAGGTCAATGTGACCGACCTGGCATCTGCAGGACCTCTGGAAGGCATTACCGTCAGTATTCAGAACACTGCTATAGGTTATACAGACCAGTCAGTAACTGATGCTCAGGGTAAAGTGCGTTTCAGATCACTGCCCGTGAACGGCACCTATACCATCTCTGCTGCGGGCAACGCAAGCTACAGTGGTGTCAGCCTGAGCGAAGTAGAGCTCAAAAACAATGAAAAGGCCAGTGTGCAACTTGCCATGCCAAGAAAGACCGAGACCACACTGGATGAAGTGGCCATAACTGCGGCCAGTACCTCCCGCATCAATACGATCAATGCGGAGGTTTCATCAGAGCTTTCACTGAAAGAGATCAGGCAGATCCCGGTAGAAGGTCGCGATATTACCCGTGTTCTGTTCAGGCTTCCGGGCGTGGTACAGGCAACCGGATTCTATCCCGAAGCACCTAACGTGAGCATCATGGGTGGTAACTCACTGTACACCAATTACACCATCGACGGTTTCGATAACAATGAGCGTTTTCTGGGCGGGCAGAAATTTGCCATCCCCGTAGGCTTTGCCCGCAACATTTCTGTGCTGACCAACAACTTCAGTACCGAGTACGGTCTGACCGGCAACGGCATCATTGACATCACCACCCGCAGCGGCTCCAACGATTTTTCTGCAGAAGCTTTTTATCTGACACGCCCCGGTGCTGTGATAGATACCCTGGGTGTAGGTGCATCACCTTATACCCAACGAGATCTGAGCGGTAATCAGGTGAACAATACCTTCATGCGCCAGCAGCTGGGTATAGGATTTGGCGGAGCCATCAAACCAGATAGGACCTTCTATTATGTAAATGCTGAACAAACCTTTGACCTGAAAGAGAATGTGCTGGACGTTCCTCAGCTGGGGCTGACAGAAGCCGTTCCGGGACGTAACAACTTCACCTACCTGAGCGGAAAAATAGATCAGGTATGGAATAAACGCTTTCGTTCTTCCCTTCGGGCAAATGTTGGTCTGGTGGGAATTGAAAGACAGGGCGGTGGACTGGAGGGCGGCGTAGTATTTCCTTCGGCAGCCAATACCCAAATGCGCAATTCTTTCCTGCTGGCCAGCAAGAACAGCTATGTGGGCGATGGTTTCAGCACAGAGACCAACCTGCAGTTCAGCCGTTTCCGCTGGAACTACGCAGATCCTGTGAACGGAGCAGGACCAAACACCAACGTTATTGGACCTGATGGATTGACGGTGGCAATACTGGGGCATCCGGGTTATTATTTTGATGATCTGGAAAATACCCTGCAGTTCCAGCAGAAGCTCAACATCTACCGGGAGAACCACACATTCAAAACTGGTGTGGAAGTGATCAGCTCAGACTTCCAGCTGGCAGGTGGCGGCAACCCCGACGGCAGTTACACCGTTCAGGTAACCGAAGATCAGCTGGCCCAGCTGGCCACTTTTGGATCAGCTCTGGATGTCAATGATATTCCATCTGATGTGCAGGTACTAGGATATGCAGTGGAGCTGCGTCCTGCCACTTTCGGCACACGCCAGAATATTTTCAGCGTGTATGCAGAAGACATATGGAGTGTGAGCAACAAACTTAACCTGACCTATGGTATCCGGTATGATTATGACAACCTGAGTAAAGGTGGTGGCGATCAGGGCGATTTCAACAACATCGCCCCGCGTGCATCCTTCAACTACAAGCTGAACAGCCGCAGTGTGATTCGCGGTGGCTATGCTATGGTGTACGATAAGATCCTCTATGCCATCTACAGCGATGCACTGCAGCAGAACACTACCAGCGATGACTACAGGGCACAGTTGCAGGCACTGATAGACCAGGGGATACTGCCATCAACAACCGATCTGGACAAGATCACTTTTGAAGGAAACCTCTCTGCTTTTGCATCTGGTGTGCCATATCTGAACGGCCCCTCAGCAGATGACCTACAGAGCCAGCGTGACCAGGCATTCAGCAATGAACGCCGCATCCTGAATCCGAACGGCTACCAGAATCCGCAAACCCACCAGATATCTCTGGGCTACCAGGTGCAGCTGACCGAAGACAAGCTTTTCTATATAGATGGCTTCTATAACAAGACCAACTTCCTGTACAGGCTGGTAGATCTGAATGCTCCGGAAGCATATCCGGTCGATGAGAACTTTGAAGCAGGTGACGTTCGTGATCAGGCCACGGCAGACCTGACCCGTCCGGTGGCGATCTACGAAGGAAGCTATGCCATCATCAATGGTGATACCGTGTATGGTGTGGCACGTAACGTGGTCATGAGTGAGACCGCCGGTGAAGCAAGGTATTATGGCATCAGTCTCAACCTGCAGAAGGAACGGATGAACGATAATTACGCATGGCGTTTCATCTATACCCTGAGCCGAAATGAGAACAACACGGAAGACATCAACTTCCGGGCGATGGACAGCAATAACTTTGAAGACGAATGGGGCCCCAGTATCAACGACCGCACCCATGTGTTCAATACCATTTTCAATCTCTACCCGTGCGATGGATGGGAGTTCACATTTGCCGGACTGGTTCAAAGTGGTATGCCCATCAACCGCATTCCCGATGCATCAGTTTACGGCACCACTGATCTGAATGGTGATGGCCGTTCCTTCGGCGATGCCTATGTGGGCAACAGTGACCGCAGTCCGGGCGAGAGCCGGAACAATGACCGCCTGCCCTGGAGCAATACCATAGATCTGGGTGCACAATACACCTGGTCATTGGGTACCGGTAACCTGGAGTTCAGGGCCGACGTTTTCAATCTGCTGAATGCACAGAACCTGAGTGGATACAGCAATAACGCTACCCAGAGCAATCAGGTGCAGGTAGGTCCGGCTGATTCCGGTGTGCTGGTTCGCCGCAATGCGGCACCACCCCGACAGTTCCAGTTTGGCGCACGATATTATTTCTGATCATACAAGGGGTTGCGAAGGCAACCCCTTGTTATCTAAATTTTATGAAGTACTTTAGTATATTATTTATTGCGTTGTTATTTTCATCATGCCACCGGAAAGGGGATCAGGCAACAGTTCCCGGATCGTGGGATGAAGTGGTGGCAGCCGGAACAGGCAGCACGGTTCGCATGATGATGTGGCAAGGTGATCCGTTCATTAACACCTACATGCAGCAATATGTAAAACCAAAACTGAAAGAGCTGTATGGCATCGAACTGGAGATCTCTTCAGGTCAGGGAAATATGATCGTATCATTGCTGCTGTCAGAACTGGAAGCCGGAAAAAAGCAGTCATCCATAGATATGATGTGGATCAACGGCGAGACCTTTTATCAGCTACGGCAGATAGACGCTTTGTACGGGCCATTTTCAGGGATCCTTCCCAACGAACGATACATAGACTGGGATAATCCCTACATTGCCACAGATTTTCAGCAACCCATCAATGGAATGGAATGCCCGTGGGGCAATGTGCAGCTTTCCATCATCTATGACAGCCTGCGCACACCGGAACCTCCCCGAACGATGACCGAGCTGCTGACCTATGTACAGGCGCATCCGGGAAGTTTCACCATTCCCAATGAGTTTACAGGTATGACTCTTCTGAAGAGCTGGCTCATAGCCATTGCCGGTGGCGATTCTGTGTTGGCAGGTCCTTTTGATGAGCAGAAATACCAGCACTACAGTGCGCAGTTATGGGAGTACATCAGGGCATTGCAGCCTTATATGTGGAAGGAAGGCAAGACCTTTCCTGATGGTCCGGCAACCATGCACAGGATGTTGGCCAACGGTGAGATAGACTTCAGCATGAGTAATAATGACGGGGAAGTTGACAACAAAGTTTTGCAGGGCATTTTGCCGGAAACAGCCAGGTCTTATGTCTTCACCTCCGGTACTATACGGAATTCACACTACCTGGGGCTGACACAAAGAAGCAGCAACCTGCCGGGTGCCATGATGGTCATCAATTTTCTGATCAGCCCTGAAGCACAGTTTGAAAAGATGCAGCCTGCTGTGTGGGGCGATGGTACCGTGCTTCGAACAGACGAATTACCGGACAACTGGCCTCAGCAATTCCGGGAAATTCCGGGACGAAAATATGCTCCTGACCGGGCCAGTATCAGCCGGTATGCTCTTATGGAACTCAGTCCGGAATATATGATCAGGTTATTTGACGATTTCAGAAACATTATCATTGAAGGCAGGTAAATCCATAGCGTGGATCGTTTTTGTCTTACTGGTGATCCTGCCGGTAAGTGCAAGCCTGGTCTATGCTTTCCTGTACAGTGTCGGGTTGACCGGTTTACTATCAGATGGATACACAATAGCCTACTGGCAGCAACTCCGGACCAATAGTCCTTTCTTTTTCTCTCTGCTGTATAGCATGATCATTGCAGTGATCAGCATTGGCCTGGCAGTTTGTATTGCCCTCTGGTTGACACTGCGATATGGCACCACGCTGCAACGAAGAAACATCTCATTCATACTGCTTCTGCCATTGGGGATACCGGCAGTGGTAGCAGCGTTGATGACCTACCAGCTGTTATCACCTTCGGGCTGGCTCTCCAGACTCACCTATGCGGTTGGTCTGACCGCTGGTCCGGATGCATTTCCGGCACTGATCAATGACAGGCTTGCGGTAGGTATCATCATCACACATATCATTCTGGCGGTACCATACTTTACAGCTTTGTTCAGAAATATTTACCGGCAGGAACAGGGAGATATGCTGTTGCTTACAGCCAGGAATCTGGGGGCAGAAAATGGTCAGGCGTCCAGAACTATCGTGATTCCGTTGTTGCTGCGCTCAGCATTTCCATCGATCCTGATGTTCCTGCTGTTCGTTATGGGAAGTTATGAGATCCCATTACTGCTGGGGGTATCAGATCCCAGGATGCTATCGCCGCTGATCGCTGATAAGATGTTTCGGTTCGACCTGCTGGACAAGCCCCTGGCCTATGCCATGCTGGTAAGCTATGTGCTGCTTGTGCTGCTGCTGAATATGTTACTGCTTCGAAAAAATGCCAGACATGCATAGAAGAAAAACATATGCAAGTCTTGTAGTCAGTATCATTCTGGCAGCCTTACCTTATGGTATCCTGCCGCTCATGAGTTTCTTTGGGCGCTGGCATTTTCCTGCTCTCTTACCGGAAACTTGGACCTTTCAGCACTGGGGTTCATTTCTGCATAGTCAGGGAGCAGTAGGAGCAAGTTTTCTGCTAAGCCTGGGCATAGCGACCTGTACTGCTACATTGGCTTCCACTGGCGGATTGCTGTTATCCAGGGCGGTAAGCTATTCGTCATTCCGGCAGGGCGGATTGTTTTTCAGTCTGCTGCCGGTCACCATGTCGCCGGTATTATTCGCTACCATTCTGTTATTCTATTTTCAGGTGGCGGGTCTTGCAGGAACGTTAGCCGGGGTCATCCTTGCTCAAATGCTCATCGCCCTGCCTTTTGCCATCATATATTTTCATTCATTCTGGAGTGAGCGGATACTCAGGCTTGAGCAGCTGAGTGCCACACTTGGAAGCACTCCTGTGCATACATACCGGTATATCATCTGGCCTGTAGCCAGGCCATTTTTGCTGGTCTGTTTCTTTCAGACCTTTATTATATCCTGGCTGGAGTACGGACTCACTTCTGTGATCGGTACCGGTCAGATACAAACTCTTACACTCAAGGTCTTTCTGTATATTCAGGAATCAAACCCTTCTATGGCGGCTTTATCTGCTACCCTTTTGATCCTGCCACCTGCCATATTGCTTTTTTGGAACCGGCGTTTTGTTTTTAAAGAGGTCAGCCTTTGATGGAATTGAAACATATCAGCAAGTCATTCGGTGCGCAGCAGGTCCTTACAGACATCAGCCTGGTGCTGGAGGAAGGTCATACACTGGCAGTACTCGGTAAGAGCGGGTGCGGCAAGACCACTTTGTTGCGCATCATCGCAGGATTGGAGCTGGCAGACAACGGCGAGATCTGGCTCAATGGAAAGAACATGAGTGGTGTGGCGGTACATAAACGAAATGCGGTCTATCTCAACCAGGAGCCATTGTTGTTTCCGCACATGACTGCATCGGCCAATATTGCCTATGGCCTGGAAGTGCGTGGAGTACCCGCTTCAGATATACGCCGGCAAACGGAGCAAATGCTGGCTGAACTGGGTTTGGAAGATCAGGGTCACAAACGTCCGCATCAGTTGTCAGGAGGTCAGCGGCAGCGGGTCAGTTTTGGCAGGGCCATGATCATACACCCCTCTGTATTATTGCTGGATGAGCCCTTTGGTAATCTGGATCCGGACACCAGAAAACAAATGCAGGAATTATTTATGCGATTAAGTACTGCGCATAGAATTACCAGCCTGCTTGTCACACATGATCTGAAAGAGGCCATTCTGACCGGTCAGCAAACTGCATTTATGGAGTCGGGTGTGCTGACCATGTATCCTGATACGGGCGCATTCCTGTCAGACCCAAGAACGGGCGGACAAGATGAAATGGCATTCTGGAAAAAGTATAACCAATCATGATGAATCGTTTTGACCATATAGAATCTGTGTACTGGGTATTCACTCAATTGTGCAATGATCAGTGCGACCATTGTTACAACCTGAGTGGCCCCCGGGGTGCCAGATTGCAGGATGAGGAGGTGCTGCAGATCATTGACAACCTGCCCCAGAAAATGGATCGTTTGATACTCAGTGGGGGTGAGCCGCTTGCTGAGCGTAAACAGCTCTTCCTTCTGCTGGATCGGGTGGCAGAAAGGTATGGCAGCAGTACCCAGATCATGCTGCAAACCAATGGTGATCTCATGACCGGTCAGATCCTGGATACTTTACTGGAAAAAGGTGTTTCCCGTATTGACATTGCCAGCATAGACAGATACCACAAGCATGCAGGTAAAAGGATAGATCAGCTTAAAGAATTGTTTCTGAGCAGAGGCATGACCGATGACAACACCAGTCCGCTGATTGAAAAAGACACCTATCTGCATAAACAGTCAGCCAGTTTTGGTTTCTGGGGTGCTACAGAAGATATGTGGCTGGGAGGAAACTGGGCACGCGGAAGGGCGATGGAGAAAGACATCTGGAAGAAAGATCCGGAACATAACTTCTGCAACATCCTGAGTGGCGCCATCGGATTTTTAGGTGGTGTGGATGATATTCCGCAGGAGATCAGCATACAGTTGTGGAGGATCAACCCGTGCTGTCCGGGCACCAGGTTTCCCCTGGGAGATGCAAGGACCGAAAAGGTTGCAGATGTGTTGGAACGCATAGCCTCCAATCCGGTCTTTCAACGACTCAATGAAGGTGATCCCTGGAAGATGGGCGAGTCATTCGGTATCTCAGAAGCGTATGCGCATGAAAGAACACGGGCACTGAAGAATGTATGTCTATGGTGTGATGAGTTCTTTGAGACTTATCTGAACCCTGCAGACTTCATTCCGTTACAGGTCATTCAGCCGGCATAAAAAAAGCCGGTGCAATGCACCGGCCAAAACAACTTAAGACAGCTTCTTATTGGATCACTATCTGTTTGGTGATGATATAATCACCCCGCACGATATTGATAAAGTAATTCCCCTTGGCTTCATTGCCCAGGCTGATCGTGTGGTCATAGGTACCGCTGTAATTCTCCAGGTTTTCTTCATACACCATGTTGCCGCGGGCATCACGTATCTGAACAAGCACACCTGAAGGCTCTTCAACTGCAAAACGAAGATTGAAGGTGCCATTGCTGGGGTTGGGATAGAACTCTACATCTTCTGCACGAAACACATTTCCTGTACGAGCACTGTCTGTTGAAGAAGATTGTTCGTTTTCCAGATCCATGGTAATGATGATGGTCTTTTTTCCATCGTCATTCAGCTCATATGAATAAGAATGACAGTTTCCGTTTCCAGGTGAAAAGAATATGTGCCTTTCTTCATTACCCAAAGGGCTAACCCCTTTTTCATCATCCATCCAGAATAACAGATCACTGTTATGCTTACCGAGAATAGCTGGTATCTGTATGGAAGTTCCCTGGCGCAATACTGTGACTGAAACTTCGTCATGGATCTGCTTGCTTCTGATGTAATCAGATACCTGTCGGGTTGTCTCCATCGTTATGCCGTCTATTGCGGTTATGATATCGCCTTTCTGCAGGCCTGCTGCTTCAGCAGCACTTCCTTCACTAACACCTGTGATCTCTGCTCCCTGATCATGTTCGTTGAGGTAAACTCCCAGAAAAGGTTTCTGCACATCAGCCATATTGCTTTCCCATCGCATCTGGAAATCATCACCCAGATTTTCCATTTTCTTTTCAAAAGCTTCGCCCCATTCTTCCCATCGCTCACCGTACTGTTCCCATTCTGCAGATTCAAAATATCCTTCGTTTTCTTTCAGGGTAGCTGTAGCCTGTTGTTTGCTGTCATCACGCAGGTAAGTCACGTTGATCACCTCTCCCGGCTGATAGGTAGAAAGGATCTCGATCAGGTTATTGGTAGATTCAACGGTCTTGTCATTGATCATGGTAATGATATCGCCTCTCTGCAACCCTGCTGCAGCAGCAGCACTGTTCTCTACAACTTCGTTGACCAACACCCCGTCTCTGCTCTTTGTATTGTCAGTTACCACACCCAGAAATGCTTTGTTTCCGTTAAAGAACATGACATGGCCCATGGCGGGCAGTTCAGGCATCTCCGGCATGTCGATGGATTCCAGATGGAGTTTCAGGTCATTGGCCCATTCAGCATTTTCCAGTTCATCAAAATTGAAGAAGGTATGGTCGCTGTTGTCGCGGATGCGAATATCCATGGTCTGCAGCCCGTCCATCTCCTCTTCCAGACCTAGTTCACGCAGATATTGCTGCAGGTCAAAATCTTCCATCTGTTCGATGGTCGTGTCGATCTGAATATGCTGGCCATTTACGTTAGCATCGATCTTCAACCGGATCTGATCATTTTCCTGTGCACTGGCAGGTAGCTGGATCAATACGGCCAACATCATGACGGTGCCTGATGTCCATTTGGTTATCGCTTTCATCGTGTGTACTTTTAAACTTATTGGATGCCGGTATGAAAAATATTCTGCAAACCGGTTACACAAAAATATTTCTGCTGTCTTCGGCTCCAAGTTAATGCACAACTAAATTGTGTTAAGGCCACGTTAAACAGGTTTTTCGGCGTTTTAACATATCGTAGTTTTGGCCACATGAAACAGGCTCGTATCCGCATCATCATAGCCCTGATGAGTACCGCATTGCTCGGTATCATCCTGGTGCAGGTGTACTGGATTCAGAGCACCCTCAACCAGAAGGAGAAGATCTTCGGCTATCAGGTAGCAGATGCCCTGACAAGGGTTTCAGAGAATGTAGAGACCCACTGGATCGCCACCATGCTGAAGAGCCATACCGACCTCATCTTCAGTGATTCCGCTTTTGCGGTAAACGGTAGTATGCGCATCAATAAAACCTGGGTAAGCGATACCCTGATTCAGGAAGCTATGCAGTCAGAGCACATCAATATTGCAGCACTGACCGAACCCGGAGCATCGTACAGTTATCCTGCGCCCGGAGCTCTGCCTAACCGGCCCACAATGATACTGGAGCCGGTAGAGATGGGTACAAGGGTCGGGCAGGAAGGGGGCAATGATGAGATCATCTCCACCATACTCAAAGAGATCGATAAACAGTTTCAGGTAAGCGCAGATAAACTGGACCAGGTCATGCAGCAGATGATCGTGGAAATGATCATGCAGGGGGCGCAGCCGGGCGATAAGGTGGATACTGCTTACCTTTCTCAAATGCTGCAGCTTGAGTTCCGAAACCGGGGTATTGAAACAGAATTCCAGTATGGCGTTCTGTTGAATGGTAAGACCCTGATCTCGCCAGTGGCTGATGAACAAAAATCCACCTTACTGAAGACCCAGCATACTGCCAGCCTTTTTCCCAACAATATCTTTTTTGGTAAAGACCTGCTGATGGTGCAGTTTCCTGATCAGCGCACCTATCTGCTTCAGTCCATATGGGTCCTTTTGCTGGGTTCTCTGCTGTTCACCTCCGTTATCATTTTTGTATTCAGCTACAGCATTCATATCATTCTTCGTCAGAAGAAACTCTCAGATATTAAGAATGATTTCATCAACAACATGACCCATGAGTTCAAGACGCCTCTTGCAACCATCAGTCTGGCAGTAGATGCGATCAACAGCCCGCTGGTATTGCAGGATGAACAACGGGTCAAACACTATACCGGTATCATCAGAGAAGAGAACCGTCGAATGAACGGTCAGGTGGAAAAAGTACTTCAGGCCGCATTGCTGGATAAACATGAACTCAATCTCAAACCGGAAGAACTGGATCTGCATGAGGTCATAGAACACGCAGTGGACAATGTGACTTTGCTGGTGGAAGAAAAGCAGGGCAGGATAACCAAGAGACTGGAGGCAGACAATGCCCTCTTTACCGGCGACAATGTACACCTGGTCAATGTGATCTACAACCTGCTGGATAATGCCAGTAAATACTCGCCTGAAACCCCTGACATTGTGATCAGTACACGCAATAAGGGAAATCATATTCTGATCAGTGTACAGGATCATGGTATGGGAATGAGTGCTGATCAGCAGAAAATGATCTTTGAAAAATTCTACCGGGTACCAACCGGAAATGTCCATAATATCAAGGGCTTTGGCCTTGGCCTGACCTATGTAAAGACCGTAGTGGAAGCACACGGTGGCATTATAGAAGTTAAAAGTGCACCCGGAAAAGGCAGCACCTTCACCATACAATTACCACAAAACTGACCAACATGGAAGAACCCAAGATCCGCATTCTGCTTTGTGAAGATGATCCGAATTTCGGTGCCGTACTGAAAGATTACCTTACCATGAACGGATATGAAGTGACCCTGGCCACCGATGGTGATAAGGGCGTGGATATATTCCGCACAGAACAATTCGGGCTGTGTGTGCTGGATGTCATGATGCCTAAGAAAGATGGATTTACAGCCGCTGCTGAGATCAAACGTATGAACCCCGATATTCCCGTCATTTTTCTTACTGCCAAGACCCAGCAGCAGGATAAGATAGAAGGTTTCAAGATAGGTGCTGATGATTACATCACCAAGCCGTTCAATTCAGAAGAGTTGCTGTACCGCATCGCTGCAGTTCTGAAAAGGGGCAGGCTCAAACAGAACAACCAGCAGAAAGAGTTTGAGGTTGGTAAGTATCACTTCAACTACAAAAACCGCATCCTTACCCACGATGGTGTGCAGGAGAAATTATCTCCCAAGGAAGCTGAACTGTTGCGGATGTTGTGCATGAAAGTGAACGACATCCTGTACCGGGAAGAAGCGCTTAAACAGATATGGGGCCGCGATGATTATTTCACGGCCAGAAGTATGGATGTGTTCATTACCAAACTGCGCAAATACCTGAAAGACGATCCCAACCTGGAGATCGTGAACATTCACGGGAATGGTTTCCGCCTCAATGTAGAAGAAGCAACGGCTCAGTGATCGCGATACTGGTCCAGTTCTTTTTGCAGACTGCCCAGTTTCTCTTTCTGTTGACCTATTTCCTCAGATTTCTTCTTCGTATCACTGGCATTGGTGTCCAGGTCAGATTTCGCTTTAGCAATGGTGGCTTCACAGTCAGCTATGGACTTTTCCAGTTTTTCTTTGTCTTTTTCCAGGCCGGCTTTATCTCTTTCCAGACTTTGCATATCGTCTGTAGCAGCCTTTACCAGACCAGCCAGCCTCGTTTTTTCTGCCCTAAGGCCAAGTTTTTGCATGAAAACCTCACCTGATCTGAACCGATCCGGATAAACCTGTGATGACAGAAATGAAGTACCCATGTCAAAAAAACCGGTTACCGTACAGGAGCTTTTGTCTTCGCTGAACAGAAAATACAGATCTACCGGCTGGTCACTTATGGATGGAATGATCACATCATCCACCTTAGCTTCATTCTTGCCAGATTTTTCCATTTTGGCTTTCTTGTCATATTCCTTCAGAAGGTCTTCCAGCACGGCTTCCACGTCTTTTTTAGACTGATCACTGAGAATCGCCTGAAACCCATTTCTGGTTCCCATGCTCATGGTCTCCTGTACCTCTGAAACAGCAATACTCTTTTGTGCCGATGTGGCCAGCGGCATACACAGCAATACGATCAAAACTGAAAAGAGTGAGCCGGTTAAGCGAAAGTTGGATTGCATATCTTGTAATTTTGTCGATAAACTACAGAAAAATGATGAAAGCTTCCCTGCTTACACTGTTTGCCTGCCTGATCAGCTCCCTCAGCTGGTGCCAGACAGATGGCATGTTGTTCAATTATATGGGTATGGGAGCCAGCACTGCCTTGGTGCGTGACTACCAGTCTATAGGTATCAACCCGGCAAATCTTGGGTATGACACAGACTACAAGCTGTCATTTGAAATAGGTAGTATGGGCTTGTCTGTCTATTCCGAAGCTCTGACCAAAGAGGAGGTCAGGTATTTCCAGCCAACCGGCGGTGAACAGCTTACACAGGAACAACAGGCGGCCATTGCAGAAACACTTTTACAGGATGGATTTCAGACCGATGTCTTTGTGAGACCGGTTGCATTTGGTTTCGATCTGGGAAACGCCGGCGGCCTGGCCATTGGTCTGTCTGTTACAGCCAATCAGTCCTTTACCCTGGGCAGTGAAGCCAGTAACCTCCTTTTTCAGGGATTTAACTACGAAGGGTATATAGATACCATCATAATTGAAGACACCAGTAACATATACGGGGTGGCCTATGAGCCCTTGTCACTGGCCGGACTAACGGAAGGAACCAGCCTTCATTTTAATCTGCGAAGTGCTGCCAGCATTGCATGGGGAAGAAGATGGTTTGCTTCTGATCACCTGAATATCTATGCCGGCATCGGGTTGAACTATATCATGTCTTATGGATGGCTTGACTTTCGCAGTCAGAACGAAGAGATCGTGGGGCAGGCCGCTCTGGGTCTGGATCTGGTCAATTCGCCGGATTATATTGAAACCTTTGATCCGAATCAGCAGCCACTCCAACCGGTAGGTACCGGATTCGGATTTGATATCGGCTTCAGTGCAGACCTGGGTGAGGATCTCAGCGTGGGTTTGAGCGTAGTGCAGATCGGAAAGGTGTCATATGACCTGAATACCCTGGTGTTCAACAACATCATTGTAGATACGATCTATTTCAATGGCATCAACAGCACCCAGACCCTTGACCTGGTTTCTGAACTGCTGGATGGAGAGCAGTTGCTTGACTACAATGGTATAGAGCGCTTTGAAGTGCCGCTGCCAACGGCATTAAGAGCCGGAGCAGCCTTGAAAATGAGTGACATGCTTACCCTTGCAGCCGATATCTCTTTGCCATTGTCTTCCACTGCACAAGACTTCAGTTCTGTCCAGGCAGGTGCCGGCGCCAGATTGACCCTGCTCCGTTTTCTGCAGTTGAGCGGCGGCCTCACCGCGGGCGGCAACTATGGGTTCAATGTGCCTGCCGGTATTGGTGTGGACCTCGGCTTCTGGGAGTTTGGTGTATCAACCCGAGACATACTCGTGTTTCTCGGACAGAGCAAGCCAACCGTTTCTTACGCAATCGGGGTATTCCGATTTAAGATCTGATCAGCGAAGCAGGGTATAATGAGCGGCTGCGAACTGTCTGTCGCAACTGTTGAAATGCCACCACTCGCTGTCAATGCCGGTAAAACCTGCCTCCCGCATCACTGACCGAAGCAGTTGCCGGTTGGCAACCTGTTCTGCAGAGAGCGACCCGTTAGCCAGAAATTCTGATTCACGGATGGGGTAACTGAGTACACCCGGATCGTCATACGGAGTGCCCATATCAATGGCCAGACCATCGGCGGTTGCCAGGGTGATATCTACAGCGGCTCCGTAGTTATGCAGCGATAACTGATCAGGCGGGCTCAGAAACTGCCTGCGCTGATCGGGCGGAAGGTCCACATGATCCCACATGAATTGCTGTATGCTGAGAGGGCGGGCGCCATCATATACCAGGAAATGAAGATCCGGATGTGAATCAGAAAGTGCACCGGCGGCCTTTGCCAGTTTGGCCGCTACTTCCGGGTGCAGGTATGCTTTTTCCAGACTGCCATACATATCGGTATGCATGAAGTTGTCTGTGGTGGAATATTTCAGGTCCACCTGGATCCCCGGCACAACCCCGGCAATATCAACCAGGCCGGCTTCCAGGAACTGGTTTTCCAGATCGCCGGTAACAGACGGATGTTTGATCGCAGGAACGGTATTTTCAGCCTGGTAATCACGCCCTGCTTTGTTCCCGCACGATAGTATCAGCAACAGGGCCGTCAATGCCCCGGAAACCGCATAGAATTTGACTTTCATGTAGCTGCGAATTTAGTTGTTTGGCTTTCTTTTTTTCCCGGTAAACCCCTACCTTTGCACCGGTTTTTGAAAGGCCTTTTCAACAAATTCCAGTGAAAAAGATCATTCAGGTAGTTCTTTCCGCCATTTTACTCCTCTCTGCCGGCAGTCTGATGGCCGCTGAAGAAGGAGCATACAACCCCAAGGATTTCGCTCTTCACCATATTGCTGATGCCAATACCTGGCATATTGTAGGTAATGTGAGCATCCCCCTTCCGGTCATTGTGTACCACAAGGAAGACGGGCTGGCGATCTTCTTGTCCAACAAGCTTCCCGAAGCCCATCATGCAGAAGAAGTGGAGACCGAAATGGCCCACGAAGAGCATGGCATGGACATGGGGAAGGTAGAAGAAGGCATGGAACAGGAGCATCCTGATATGGAAGCTGCTCACCATGAGCCCGCTTCTTACAAGGGCTATGTTATGGTGCACGACCGTGTGGCCCGGGCAGACGGTACTGCCTTCCTGGACCTTTCTGTTACCAAGAACGTAGCCACACTCATCCTGACGGCATTATTGCTCATCTGGATATTTACCTCAGTGGCCAGAGCTTATGCCCGCAGGCCGGGTCAGGCGCCGAAAGGACTGCAGTCGCTCATGGAGCCCCTCATCATTTTTGTGCGTGATGACGTGGTGAAACCCAATCTGGGTGACAATACAGAGCGTTTCCTGCCTTATATGCTGACGCTGTTCTTCTTCATCTGGTTTGCCAATATGCTGGGTTTGATCCCCCTGATCTCCAATCCCAACCTGACCGGAAATATTACAGTGACCATGGCCCTGTCTGTGCTCACTTTCATTCTGACCAATGTGAACGGAACCAAAGATTACTGGATGCACATCCTGTGGCCTCCGGGTGTTCCGCTCTGGGTTAAGATCATCCTCGTGCCCATTGAGATTCTCGGTATTTTCATCAAGCCCTTCGCCCTCATGATCCGATTGTTCGCCAATATCACAGCCGGACACATCATTATCCTCAGCCTGGTAGGCCTGATCTTCATCTTCGGCAACGCAGGTGAAAGCCTCGGAGGAGGTCTGGGCGGAGCCCTGGTGGCCGTACCATTTACCATATTCATGAGTTTTCTGGAATTGCTGGTGGCATTCCTGCAGGCCTTTATCTTCGTGATGCTGAGTGCGCTCTTCATCTCGCTGGCCATGGAGAAGCATGAGCACCACCATGAAGAAGCAGTTCATCATTGATCACGGATTCTATTATTCATTATAAACAAGTAACAATGGAATTATTGACAGTTCTTCAGGAAGCAGGGATCAACGGGATCGCTGCCATCGGCGCCGGTCTGGCAGCCGTAGGAGCCGGTATCGGTGTAGGCCGTATCGGTGGTAGCGCCCTGGAATCCATCGCCCGTCAGCCGGAAGCCATTGGTGATATTCGTTCCAACATGATTATCGCTGCGGCCCTGGTAGAAGGTGTGGCCCTGTTTGCCGTGGTGGTTGCCCTGCTGCAGGGTTGATCCATCCAACAGATTGTCCGGTGGCAACGGTTGGTTGCCACCGGATCTTTCAAAAAAACGACTAAAAAAATATATACATGTTCATCCTGATCGATGCATTAGACCTTGTAACACCGGATCCGGGTTTGTTCATCTGGACCGTGTTCATCTTCCTGGTGGTGTTCTTCATCCTGTGGAAGTTTGCCTTCGGCCCAATTTCCAAAGCCCTGGGCGATCGTGAAAAGGGTATTGAAGAGGCTCTGCAAAGTGCTGTAAGAGCAAAGGAAGAAATGGCCAATATGAAGGCCGATAATGAACGCATCCTCAACGAAGCCCGTGAAGAGCGTTCTAAAATGCTGCGTGAAGCCAAAGAAGCCAAAGAGCAGATCATTGCCGAGGCAAGAGAAAAGGCCAATACAGAGTACAACCGCATCGTGGAAGAAGCCCAGCAACAGATTGATAACCAGCGTATGGCTGCCCTGATCGATATTAAAAATCAGGTAGGTAATATGGTGCTGGAGGTCAGCGAGAAAGTGCTCCGCCGCGAACTACAAGACCGCAATGCACAGGAAGCCTATACCCGCAGCCTGGTTGATGAGATCAAAGTAAACTGATAAAGAACGACCATGTCTGCCATCCGAATAGCCAACCGATACGCCAAATCCATCCTTCAACTGGCCATTGAAAAGGGTCAGCTGGAAGAAGTGAACCGCGATATGGAAATGCTGAACGTGGCTACAGATGACAGCCGCGATTTTTACCTGATGCTGAAAAGTCCCATCATCCATGCCGACAAAAAAATGGCTGTGATCAATGGTGTATTCGGCAATAAACTGACCAGCATCACCAGCAACTTTCTGGAGATCCTCGTGCGTAAAGGAAGAGAAGGATTTTTGCCCGATGTGATCGATGTGTTCCGCAATATGTACAATGCCCATAAAGGCATTACAGAAGTTGAACTTCGCACAGCCTATGAACTTTCTGAACAGACCAGACAAGCCATCATGGATCGTCTTCGCAGTATGGCAGGATTGCAGGAAATACGCATGAAGACCACCATTGATGACAGCCTGATTGGCGGTTATGTGCTGCGTTTTGAAGACAAGCTTATTGATACCAGTATCCAGCGTGGTCTGAACATCCTGAAAGACGACTTTGATAACAACGATTATATACGTAAATTCTAACTGCTTTATAAAAACTTACCAATGGTAGATGTAAAACCGGACGAGATCAGTGCGATACTGAGACAGCAGTTGTCCAACTTCAACAATGCCTCTGAACTGGAGGAAGTGGGTACCGTTCTGCAGGTGGGCGATGGTATTGCCCGTATCTACGGACTGAACAATGCCAAATCAGGCGAACTCGTAGCCTTCGAAAATGGTGTCAGGGCCATCGTGCTCAACCTCGAAGAAGATAACGTGGGAGCCGTTCTGATGGGTGCCTCTGACCAGATCAAGGAAGGAGACACCGTTCGCCGTACCGGCCGCATCGCATCCATCAATGTAGGTGATGGCCTGGTGGGTCGTGTGGTCAACACCCTGGGTGAACCTATTGATGGCAAAGGCCCCATAGAAGGCGATCTCTTTGAGATGCCCCTTGAGCGCAAAGCCCCCGGTGTGATCTATCGACAGCCCGTAAATGAACCATTACAGACCGGTATCAAAGCTATTGATGCTATGATCCCGATCGGTCGCGGACAGCGGGAACTGATCATCGGCGACCGCCAGACCGGTAAGACCGCCATCGCCCTGGATACCATCATCAACCAGCGTGAATTCTTTGAAGCAGGCAACCCGGTGTATTGTATATATGTTGCCTGCGGCCAGAAGAACTCAACCGTAGCTCAGGTTGCCAAGACCCTGCAGGATCACGGAGCCATGGACTATACCATCATCGTTTCTGCATCTGCATCTGACCCTGCACCGCTGCAGTTCTATGCTCCGTTTGCCGGTGCAGCCATGGGTGAATTCTTCCGAGATACCGGACGTCCTGCCCTCATCATCTACGATGATCTTTCCAAGCAGGCTGTAGCCTACCGCGAAGTATCTCTGCTGCTGCGCCGTCCTCCGGGAAGGGAAGCATACCCCGGAGATGTGTTCTATCTGCACAGCCGCCTGCTCGAACGTGCAGCCAAAGTGATCAACAACGATGAGATCGCTGCCAATATGAACGACCTGCCTGAAAGTATCAAACACAAGGTGAAAGGTGGCGGATCTCTGACCGCTCTGCCTATCATCGAAACCCAGGCCGGCGACGTATCCGCTTATATCCCGACCAACGTGATCTCCATTACCGATGGTCAGATCTTCCTCGAGTCCAACCTGTTCAACGCCGGTGTGCGTCCCGCCATCAACGTGGGTATCTCCGTAAGCCGTGTGGGTGGAAATGCCCAGATCAAGTCCATGAAGAAAGTGGCCGGTACCCTGAAACTCGACCAGGCACAGTACCGTGAACTCGAGGCCTTTGCCAAGTTCGGTTCTGACCTGGATGCTGCTACCATGAACGTACTGAACAAGGGAAAGCGCAACGTAGAGATCCTGAAGCAGAAGCAGTATGCACCGATCACGGTTGAAAAGCAGATCGCCATCATCTACCTGGGTACACAGGGGCTGCTGGGCAATGTGCCAATTGACAAGATCAAGGAATTTGAGACCACTTACCTGGCCTTCCTGGAAACCCACCATAAAGAGGTGCTCGACCAGTTGAAAGCCGGCCAGCTGACCGATGAGGTACGTGCCAAATTGGAAGAGGTTGGTAAAGATATGGCCAAAAAATACACTGCTTAAGTTCTATTAATACAGGAGCATGTCTGGTAAATTAAAAGAAGTACGTACAAGGATCACCAGCGTAACCAGTACGCAGCAGATCACCAAGGCCATGAAAATGGTCAGTGCTGCCAAGCTGCGCCGGGCGCAGGATGCCATCCTGCAGATGCGTCCATACGCCATCAAAATGGGCAGCATGCTGGAAAATATTGCTGCTGCAACCCAGGGCGATGTGCGTATTGAATATGCAGACCAGCGGGAAGTGAAAAAGGCCCTCATTGTCATCATCACATCAGACAAAGGTTTGTGCGGTGCCTTCAATGCCAACGTGGCCAAGGCGGCCAGAAGGGTCATCGAAGAACGCTACAGCCATCTGCCGGCAACCGCGGTAAACCTGATGTTCATCGGCAAGAAAGGGTACGATGTCTATAAGCGCAGCAACTACACCCTGCTGACAAAGTACCAGAACCTCTTCCACAACCTCAATTTTGAAGACGTAAAGGCTGCTACAGAGTACATCAAAACCGGCTTCCTGCACAAAGAATTTGATGAGGTCATGGTGATCTACAACAAGTTCAAGAACGCCGCTACCCAGATACTGGAAACGGAGCAGTTTCTGCCCATACGCAAGGTGGACGAAGGCGAAACACAGGCAAAGACAGATTTCATCTTTGACCCCGACAAACACGAGCTCATAGGCGAACTTGTTCCGCGTATCCTGAATACCACCTTCTACCGCTTTATCCTGGACAGCCACGCTTCTGAGCACGGTGCCCGTATGACCGCTATGGATAAGGCCAGCGATAACGCCAATGAACTGTTGAAAGATCTGCGTATCGCCTATAACAGGGCACGCCAGGCCGCTATTACCACAGAACTCACAGAGATCGTGAGTGGTGCGGCAGCCCTGCAGGGTAATTGATATATAATAAAATGTGTTTCATAGGCCATTCATCTGAATGGCCTTTTTTTTTGGAGCAAGCTTCGGGGTGCCCTTAACAGACCGAAGTCGGGCTTTCCACTGTATCCCGCCCCTGCACTGCTAACTCGCTTCGCTCGAACCATTGCAGGGGCGGGATGCCGCTGCAATCCCGGCTATCAAGCTTCTGAGTCAGCTTCGTCAGGGCTTTTCGTTCATTCATTTCAGCTATCTTTGTAATCCATGGACAAGCTCCAGCAAATACTCGAAGCACTGATCTTCAGCTCAGAACAACCCATTTCTGTGGCAGAGCTGCAAACCGTTTTATTCACCTACTCAGGAGAGGAAGTGAGCCTGGAAGCCATTCAGGAATTGGTTGACCAGCTGAAGACCAAATACGATAGCGATGACTATGTATTCGAGATCCTGCAAAGCGGAGGAGGCTATCAGTTTCTGTCCAAACCCTTGTACCACAAACCCATCAGCACCTTGTTGCAGCACCGGGCAAAACGCAAACTGTCAACAGCTGCACTGGAATGTCTGAGCATCATTGCCTATTCACAGCCGGTAACCAAAACTGATATAGAACAGATCAGAGGAGTCAACTGCGATTACACCCTGCAGAAACTGCTGGAACGTGATCTGATCCGCATCACCGGCAGAGCAGATACACCGGGCAAACCTCTGCAGTACGGTACCACCCAGTTCTTTATGGATTATTTTGGTATCAATGCCCTGGATGAACTGCCCAAACTCAAAGAGTTCGAACAAAAAGACCTCTCTATCGGCGACCCCGGCGATATCATCGTCAGCGCCGAAGAGAATGACGACCATACCATTACGCTCAAGGTGAGCGCCGAGCGTCGGGAAGACGCCCAAAACCAGCAACATGAAGAGAACATCGAACAGACAGGCGGGTCAGAAGAAGACCCGGAAGGTGACCAAAGAGAAAACGCAACCCCTGACGAAGGAGGAGGCGAAACTGAAGCGTGAGCGCTCGCAGCACGAACGTACCCTCAGATTTTCTAAAAAACGCAAGGATGAAATGTCGCCCGAAGAACGGGAGGCCCTGGCGTCTATGACCAACAGAGAACGCAAGCAGGCATATTATGCCAAAAAGAAAGACAAACTCACTTCCCCTAAAAAGAAAAAGACCGAACAGGAACCCCTGTCCTTCAAAGGCAGATCTGCTCAGAGAGCTGCTCCGAAAAGAACACTGAGAAAAGGTCAGTTCATTCGGGAACAGGATATTCAAAAACCTAAAAAAGGCCCGGATGAGGGCATGAGACTGAATAAGTTTCTTGCAAATGCAGGTGTGGCCGCCCGGCGTAAGGCAGATGAACTCATCAAAGCCGGATTGATCAAGGTGAACGGAGAAGTGGTTATGGAAATGGGGTATAAACTGCACCCGGATGATGAGGTCACCTATAAAGGTAAAAAGGTCAAACCCGCCCGCTTCGTCTATCTTCTGCTCAACAAGCCCAAAGATTACCTGACCACTGTAACCGATGATCGTGACCGCAGAACCGTCATGGACCTGGTGGCCAAAGCTACCCAGGAAAGGGTGTATCCGGTTGGCCGGTTAGACAGGCATACCACCGGACTGCTGCTGATAACCAACGACGGTGATCTGGCCATGGACCTGGCGCATCCAAGCCGGGGTGTCCAGAAAGTATATGAGGTCACATTGGACAAAGCGGTAGAAAAGCATGATATGGAAGCCATTGCTGAAGGCCTGGAACTGGAAGATGGAAAAGCCATGGTAGATGAGATCGCCTGGCCCGACCCCCACCGGAAGAACGTGGTAGGTATCAGCCTGCACATAGGTAAGAACCGGATCGTTCGCCGCATTTTTGAACACCTCGGTTATCAGGTAACCAAACTGGACAGGACCGTTTATGCCGGACTGACCAAGAAAGACCTGCCACGGGGTCGCTGGCGCTACCTCACCCCAAGAGAGGTGGTTCAGCTAAAACACCTGGGTAAGAAGTAGGTCACATTTGTCTGCCTGATTTGAGTATTTCTGGTTTTTTTTTCACCAACTGCTCTTGTTATGTCAAAACTTTTTACTTTAGGAGTAATTAATCACATTAAAACATGCATATGAAAAAGAAATTACTCCTTGCAGTATTGGCAATTGGAATGCTCAGTACGAGTTCTTTTGCCACAATTATCTGCTTTACAGATGCATTTGGATCCAGCTACCAGATCAACGCAACCAAAACAGCCCCTAAATACTGGACCCTGTCTGGTGAGATAGGCGTAGGTGCAGCGGTGCCATGGCCAGTTGACGGTTACTGGGATGCTTTCAACCAGGAATTTTATATCACCGTTTCCAATCCTTCTCCTGATGGTTGTACATTTTATGTAGATGCCCTGAATATCTGGTCAACCGCCTGGGCTCCGGGTACTATGAGCTGGAACTACGAGCAGGTTTGTGATGGGGCCGTTGTATTTACAGGAACACCCTTTGATCTGACCTATACAAACGGTGCATGCGTTGGTCGCTCTATGGAACCTGACTACTCCAACTCCATCTTTACGGTTGGATTTGATGAAGCAGCTGCTGTTCATTATCCACTGCAGGTAACAGAGACCCGCACGCTGGATCAAATCCTGATGGAAGAAGAGATGAGTGTGAATCGCATGGGTGATGGATTTGTATTCTTCAGCAACGTGTTTACCAACTCTGGAGCAGAACTGATCATTTACAACCATGTTGGTCAGCAGATCGCTGTGCTAAATGGCAATGGTTCCAACACCATTGTATGGGATGGTATTGCTACCAGCGGCCAAATGACTGACCCGGGCATGTATGTAGCCGTAATGCGCAGTGAGAATGAAGATGTTACTGTGAAATTTGTCAAGTAACATTTCTTTTAAATAGTATGTAAAGGGGCAGAATTTTCTGCCCCTTTTTTTTGTAATTGTGTTAATAATTCTAATTTAGGAACATTATATCACCCATTTAAAACTCACAAAATGAGAAAAACACTACTCGCAGCAGCCATTTCAATTGGCCTGATCGGAGCAACTACGGCAGAAGCAGCCAATCTTTGCTTTTCTGACTCCTATGGTTTTACCTATCAGGTAACTGCTACCAAGACTGGCCCTATGTATTGGGAAATGACCGGTGTGGCAGATGTACTTTCCGGTTACCTTTGGGATGTAGAAGGCTACTGGGATCGTTTCAATCAAAGCTTCTACATGAACGTGATCAACCCGGAAGGTTGTGCTACCTACGTAGATAACTTTGAGTTCTTCAGCACATTCTGGACCCCTGGTTATTTGGAGATGAGCTGGAACAACTATTGCGATGGTTACCTCGGAAGCGGTACCAATACCATGACCTACAGCGGTGGTAGCTGCGGTCTGCGTACTTCTGGTGAAACCTTCCAGGTTGGACCTAATGCAGTTGGTGCCAGTCCTTTTGGTCTGGTAGAACTGAACATCACAGAAACCCGTTCACTGACAGAACTGCTGGAAGAGCAGGAAGTAACTGTGAACCGCATGGGTGAAGGCTTTGTATTCTTCGGCGATGTATTTACACATGACGGAACTGAACTGATCATCTACAACCATGCAGGTCAGCAGATCGCGGTACTGAATGGTAATGGTTCCAACAGCATTGTATGGGATGGTATCGCTACAGCCGGTAACGTTGCCGTTAATGGTATGTATGTAGCTGTTATCCGCAGTGAAGAAGAAAAACTGACTGTTAAGTTTGTGAAGTAATCACAACAAACATCTAAAGAAAAAGGCCGGCATTTGCCGGCCTTTTCTGTTATCAGAACGAAATGATCATTTGCCTTCCTTCAGCTTTTCTCTGATCTTGCCTTCTATTTCATCAGAGAGTTCAGGGTTGTCTCGCAGCAGCTCTTTCACTCCTTCACGACCCTGCCCCAGTTTGGTGCTGTCATAGCTGTACCAGGAACCGCTTTTCTGCAGGATACCCGCATCCACACCAATATCAACGATCTCGCCCAGCTTAGAGATGCCTTCGCCGTACATGATATCAAATTCGGCCATGCGGAATGGCGGAGCAACCTTATTCTTCACAACCTTTACACGCACCCGGTTACCCATCACTTCATCCTTCTCTTTGATCTGTCCGATGCGACGAATATCCAACCTGATCGAAGCATAGAATTTAAGTGCGTTGCCACCAGTGGTAGTTTCAGGGTTGCCAAACATCACACCGATCTTTTCGCGAAGCTGGTTGATGAAGATACAGGTACAGCCGGTCTTGTTAATGGTTCCTGTCAGCTTCCGCAGTGCCTGACTCATAAGCCTGGCCTGCAGACCCATTTTACTTTCACCCATCTCGCCCTCCAGCTCTCCCTTAGGTACCAGTGCAGCCACCGAGTCGATCACCACGATATCCAGTGCACCTGATCGTATCAGATGTTCTGCGATCTCCAGCGCCTGCTCTCCATTGTCAGGCTGTGAGATCAGCAGATTTTCCACATCTACCCCCAGCTTTTCAGCATAGGTTTTGTCAAACGCGTGCTCTGCATCAATGATGGCAGCTATACCACCTTTTTTCTGCACCTCTGCAATGGCATGGATGGCCAGGGTGGTCTTACCCGATGACTCCGGTCCGTAGATCTCTACAATTCGCCCCCTGGGGAAACCTCCAATTCCTAATGCCGTGTCCAGCCCGATAGAACCGGAAGAGATCACTTCTACATTGATCTCGGGGCTTTCACCAAGTTTCATGACCGTACCCTTGCCGTAGGTCTTATTGAGCTGATCCAGGGCAAGCCCCAGGGCTTTCAGTTTGTCTGCTGCTTCTGCCATATTTATTTAATCAATAATATTATTATTATACAATACTTGCGAAAGTACACAATTATCCCCCGAAGTTAGGAAAAGAATAAAGGATGTACACAGCTTGTTAACAGATAACCGAATGTTAAAAATTTAATCGCTTTTCCAGCCTTATGTACCTTAGTAATCATAATTGCCAAAAATGAACAAATGGACCAATTTACTGTTCATTCCTGCCGTTTTGCTGGCCTCCTGTGCCGGCGAAAAAAAGGAAGATAACAGTGCCGTACAGGCTGCAGCCCAGCGCTATCTGGATCAGTACAGCCAGGAATACCAGGCGTTGTATTATGCATCTGCCGAAGGCCAGTGGACCCTGAACACCCGCATCGTGGAAGGCGATACTACCGCATCTGCTGCTGCTGCCAGAGCTGATGAAGCCTATGCTGCCTTTACCGGCAGTTCTGCGAATATTGACAGCTGCAGAAAGTACCTCGCTATGAAAGACAAACTGTTGCCTTTACAGGTTCGGCAGCTGGAAGCTATGCTGTTCATGGCAGGTAACAATCCGGCATCTGCCGGCGAGGTGGTAAAGGAGCGCATCGATGCCACCAACCACCAGACAGAACTGCTCTATGGTTACCACTACATGCTTCATGGCAAAGAGGTGAGTACGAATGATATTGACAACTTACTGCGAGATGAAAAGAACATATCCAGGCGACTCGATGCCTGGAATGCAAGCAAAGAGGTGGGCACCACACTGAAAGATGGTCTGGCTGAACTGCAGCGTTTGCGAAATGCCAGTGTTACCCCTTTGGGTTATGATGACTTTTTTGCTTACCAGGTGTCTGAGTATGGCATGACCAGTCAGGAAATGATGGAGCTGACCCACCAGCTTATCCGCGACGTATGGCCACTTTACCGTGAACTGCACACCTGGGCCAGGTATGAACTCGCGGCCAGATACAACGAACCGGTTCCTGACTACCTGCCGGCGCACTGGCTGCCTAACCGCTGGGGACAAGACTGGACTGCCATGGTCAGCGTGGAAGGCCTGGACATCGATCCCGCACTCAAAGAGAAGGGTGCTGAATGGGTCATGGAACAAGGCGAAGCTTTCTGGGTCAGTATGGGTTTTCCTGAACTGCCCCAAACCTTCTGGGACAAGTCTTCCCTGTACCCGCTGCCGGAAGATGCTGATTATAAAAAGAATAACCATGCCTCTGCCTGGCATATGGACCTGCAGGATGATGTGCGGTCGCTCATGAGTGTAGAAGCCAACACCGAATGGTGGAGTACGGTGCTGCATGAACTCGGCCATATCTATTATTACATGTCTTATTCCACCCCTGATGTACCTATGGTACTGAGAGGTGGTGCCAACCGCGGATATCATGAAGCATTCGGATCTATGATCGGCCTGGCGTCTCTGCAGAAACCTTTCCTGGAAAACCTCGGACTGATAGAACCCGGCCTGCAAACCAATGATACATTGCTGCTGCTGAAGGAAGCACTGGATTTCATCGTGCACATACCCTGGGGAAGCGGTGTCATGACCGAATTCGAATATGAACTGTATGCCAATAACCTGCCGGCAGATCAATACAACGCCAAATGGTGGGAACTGGTGAAGAAATACCAGGGCATTGTACCTCCCTCAGAACGTGGTGCACAATATTGTGATGCCGCCACCAAGACCCATATCAATGATGACGCTGCGCAGTATTACGACTACAGTATCAGCAATGTACTGCTCTTCCAGTTTCACGATTATATTGCCCGGAACATCCTGCATCAGGACCCGCATGCCACCAACTACTGGGGTAGTAAAGAGACAGGTGAATTCCTGTCTGGTGTCATGGCCACCGGTGCCACCGTTGACTGGCGGGAGCATATCAGGAAAAGTATCGGAGCAGATATGAGCGCCAAACCTATGGTGGACTATTTCGGTCCGCTGATGGAATATCTCCAACGGGTGAATGCCGGCAGAACCTGTACGCTGCCAGAATCCATTTAACGGATTCTGCGATAATTTTGATGCCGGCTCTTTGTCGGCATTTTTTATGATTTTAGCATGAGAATAATTATACGAATTGTATTGATGTTATTCCCGTTGACCGTTTCTGCACAGAACTGGGAGTATGCCATCAGAAACCAGGTGGAGATCATCACCCTGTTTCTGCAGGATCTGGACGAAAGCTTTGGATTTTTGTCGGAAGCTGAACAAACGGATTATGTGAACCGGTATCGCGAGAACCTGTATATGCATCAGAGTTTTTGCTATTCTTTTGCTGACAGATTTCCCGAGCTTGCTGATCAGGCCATGGACCTTGCACTGGCCACTCGTGGAATGATCCTGAACAGCAGTATCGATATGAGGCAAACCATTCTGTCCGGTGGTGATACTTCGGCAGTCAGACTATTGGATGAGTGGACTGAAAACAAGGAGAAAATAGCCCGTGAGTATGCATTGCCTCCTGACAAAAGGATCCGCGGTCTGGCGGCACTGGAGAAGCGCAACAACCTCATGGAAAAGGATCTGTACAGAATGGCCAGATCCATGCGCACCACCGGCGATCTGCTGAGTGTGCGGTGGACAGATATCAGGTCTGCACTTGGTGAACAGGAGACAGCGGTTGAATACACAAACTTCAGATATTATGATGGCAACAGATGGACAGACAGTGTGATCTATGTGGCCATCATTTTGCGGAAGGATATGGAGCATCCGCAACTGATCAGGATCGGCACAGAAAAGGAACTGCAGCAACTGACGGGAACTGTACTGAACAAGTCTGTTGAGTCGGGTATGGATGAACTATATGGTTGGCCGGAACTGGACGAAGATGTTGCAGTTTATATGGGATCACATTTGCTGGAAACCTTTTGGAAACCACTGGAAGAATGGATACCAGAGGGAGATACAGTATTCTACACGGCAACAGGCATGATGCATCAGCTGAACCTGGATGTCATACCAATAGGATCCGGCAGGCGGTTACTGGACAGAAACACTTTCATCACCTGTTCATCATTGTCTGTAGTTACCCAAACCCCTTATGGTGCTGGCAACATTCATAATATCATTGCTTTTGGTGGTATGCAGTATGACCTCAGCGAACAGGAATGGAACCAGGCCACCGCATCCTTTCCGCAACCGGGGTCTTTTCCCGGTTTATCAGGAAGCCTTAAAGGTTCATCCACCTGGACCTTTCTACCCGGCACCTTTCAGGAGATCCAGGCCATCAGTAAACTTGAATCGGCCGTTGTGCATGTGGTAGCTTACTCCGGAGCAGAAGCTGTGGAGGAACAGATCAAAGCCTTAGGCCCGCAAAATCCGCCTGATATTCTCCATATTGCTACGCATGGATTTTTTATTCCTCCGGATCATGGAGAAGAACTTGATGTCATGGACCGATCCGGATTGCTGTTCAGCGGTGCGAATGCCGCCTGGTCAGGCAAGCCTGCACACGGACATGAAGATGGTATCCTCACATCCAGAGAAGCGGCCAATCTCTTTTTACCCCATACCAGACTGGTGGTGCTGTCTGCCTGCGAAACAGGCCTCGGTGAGGCTTCAGGATATGAAGGCGTTTATGGACTTCAAAGGGCGTTTAAAGCAGCAGGTGCAGATTACCTGCTGATGACCTTGTGGACAGTGCCAGATGTTCAGACGGCCTATTTCATGCAGTATTTTTACCAGTCAATTGCCGATGGAAATGGTATAGAAACTGCATTTCAAACAGCCAGAACTCTGGTCAGAAAACGATATACCAACCCCTACTACTGGGCCGGATTCGTTCTTCTGCACTGAACTACTTTTCAGCTACCTGTTCAGCTTCGCGGAAGGAACTCAGGCCACACTCCAGGAAGGAGGCATATTCTTCTACATCTGGTGTATAAGGAACCGGGTTGTTCAGCACCTGACCATCCGGAGAGATCAGCACATAATAAGGCTGAGAATTCACACCGAAATAACTGCTCTGAAAATCGCTCCACTTGTTGCCGATGGTTCTGATCTTCTTGCCGCTGAAAGCACTGACATATTGTTCGTCTGCCGGCAGCATCTCTTTGTCATCTACATACAGACTGACCAGGACATACTCTTCGGATATGAGCTTGTAAACCTCGTCTTCAGGCCAGACATGTTCTTCCATCTTACGGCAGTTCACACAGGCCCAGCCTGTGAAGTCCACCATGACAGGTTTATTCACTTCTTTGGCATATGCAACCGCTTCATCGAAATCATGAAAGCAGTCCAGTCCCAGCGGACAATGGGTATCCTGGGGATAAATGCTATAAAACATCGGTGGCGCAAATCCACTTGCCAGGAAAGGGTTACCCCCTTTTAGGATGCCACTGCCAAAGTGCACGCTAAGTGCCAGGAAGATGATGCCGAATGCAGCTCTTGCCGGACCGATCTTCACTTTACCCGGGCTGTCATGCGGAAATTTGATCCATCCCAGCAGGTAGATCACAATACCGATGCCGCATAATGTCCAGATGATGAAGAAGACCTCTCTTTTCAGAATTCCGAAGTGAGCCACCAGGTCGGCATTGGAAAAGAATTTGAATGCCAGTGCCACTTCCAGAAAACCCAGCACCACCTTCACGCTGTTCAGCCATCCACCGCTTTTAGGCAGCTTGTTCATGAACTGTGGGAAGGCCGCAAACAGTCCGAATGGCAAAGCCAGAGCAGCTCCAAATCCGATCATACCTGCCATGAGATTCATCTGACCACCTTCGGCAGACAAACTGCCTACCAGCAGGCTGCCCAGGATAGGACCAGTACAACTAAAGGAGACCAGTGCAAGTGTGAGTGCCATAAAGAAGATCCCCACGAGACCACCTACATTGCTGGCGCTGTCTGCCTTGTTCAACCAGGAGTTTGGAAGGGTCAGTTCATAATAGCCGAAAAATGAGAAGGCAAATGCCAGGAACACTACAAAAAAAGCGATGTTCAGATACACGTTGGTAGAGATGGCATTCAGTGTATCGGGCGGTAATTTATATATGACAAATGGCAATGCTAGCAGGGCGTATATCAGGATGATACTGAAGCCGTAGAACAGGGCTTCGAACACACCTTTGGATTTACTCTGTGAGCGCTTGGTAAAGAAGCTGACGGTTAGCGGTATCATAGGAAATACACAGGGGGTGAGCAAAGCCAGCAGCCCACCAACAAATCCAAGAAGGAAGATGCCTGCAAAACCGCGATTCTTGCCTTCGGCGGTTGTAACAGTATCGCCTGTTTCATCATTGCAGGAACCAAGAGGTGTGGTATTGATGCCGAAATCTGCTTCTGCTACTTCCAGCGTATCCTCACCCGGCTCTTCTGTAGCTATGATGAGTCCGCTTCGAAGGTCAATAGCAAAGTCCACTTCTTCTGCAGGGAGACACTGAGAAGCATCGCAGGTCATAAAGGTATAACTGCCTCTTACAACTGCAGCTGTATCTGTCAGGGTGATGTGCTGCCTGAACTGAGCGTGGTGTTTGAAGTAGCGCAGCATCATATTATCAAACAGCGGTTCTTTCTTCTCTTCCGGTCTGGTTACCTCATCCACTTTTCCGATGAGTGCATACCCACTGCCTGCATTTTTGAATTTGAAAGAGGTTGGTACGGGCCCGCCGGGTTTGATGTTTTGTGAATACAGTTTCCAGCCATTGTCTATGGATGCATCGAAGTAGATATAGTAATTAGTTTCATCTATTTTTTCACTGTACACCTGCCACTTGACAGGAGTCAGGATACCATCGTGTCCGGCGGTCTCTGTGTCACTGCCTGCTTCATCGGCTACCAGTTTGAATTCAAAATCTACTGCTTCGGGGGCCAGGCATTGCCTGTCATCGCAGGTCATGAATTCCACAAATCCTTTGAGGGTCACATCTTTGGTAATGGTCACTACCTGTCGTAAAGTGACCCGCTTATGAAAGAACTTCAGGGTCATGTTATCGAACAGGGGCTCAACAGCTTCTTCTTTTCGTCCTAACTGCTGCAGTTCTCCCTGCATGGTAAGACCATCAGGTATCTTTTCATAGTTTACAGAAGTAGGTACGGGGCCTCCGGTTTCAATATCAGTGGCATATACCTTCCAGCCTTCTTCAATGGTGGCTTTGTAGATCAGGGTATATTCATTGGTACCTGTTTTTTCTGCAGACATTTGCCAGGTGACAGGCTGCAGCAGCTGCGCCCGGAGGGTTACGGGCAGCACCAGCAGGAAAAACAGGGCAGCAGTAATAGATCTTCTCATATCCGGAAATTCATCTAACCTACAAAAATAGGGGGTTGGTAAAGTTAAGTCATCAGCCCCGAAAAAGGCTTACAAAGGTTTTACAACAAGCGGGAATACCTGACGGTTCCTTCAGGCTACGGGTACACCGGCAGATGTCAGAAAAGAAGCGAACAAACGGTAGCCGTCGGTATTGCCCAGGGCTCCTTCTGCAGCTCTTTCCGGGTGGGGCATCATGCCGTACACATTGCGCCCCGCATTACAAACTCCTGCAATATTATTGACAGATCCGTTCGGGTTGGAGGCATCGGTAATAACACCGTTGGCATCGCAGTACCTGAACAGAACCTGTTTATTGTCTTCCAGTGTTTGTATGGTTTCGGCATCAGCATAGTAGCGGCCTTCAGCGTGAGCTATCGGGATGCACAAGGCATTGTCACCTACCGCAGCATTGACCATGCTTTCGTGATTAGCCGCCTTCAGCCAGACGTTTTTGCATGTAAATTGCTGGTGAGCGTTTTCAAGCAGCACTCCGGGCAGCAGTCCTGCCTCACACAAGATCTGGAATCCGTTGCAGATACCCCAGGCAAAGCCGCCCATGTTACAGTGTTCGGTCACAGCCTGCATAATGGGAGAAAATCGTGCAATGGCACCGGTGCGCAGTGCATCTCCATATGAAAATCCACCCGGCAGCACCACACAGTCATTGGTGGTAAGACCCCCCAGATCAGTGTTCTTATGCCAGAGTTCCAGCACTTCACAGCCCATTACATCACGTAACACATGAATGATGTCCTGATCACAGTTGGAACCCGGAAAAATGACCACACCGAAACGCATAAGCTCTGATTATCAGGCAAAGTTAATGTATTGAAAAACGAAAACCAGTCCGAGTAAGGTCAGATGCAGGATAGCCGCAGCATCCTGATTCTTCATCTGTGTCCACCACCAGCTGATCATCAGTGCTGCAGGTGCGGCTATCCACCACCAAACAGCAGTTACCCCGGCAGGTAGTATCAATGCCAGAAGCAAGGCACCCAGCAGAAATACCAAAAGCACCCTTGTGTTTCTTCTGAAGCGGATCAGCTGATTGTTCAGGTGTTGGGTCAGGTAAGCAGTTGCTGCCAGCAGGAACATAAGAGCCAGAGCCAGCTGGATCAATATCAGCCAGTGTGGCCAGCCATCTTGTCCGGGTATATGCCAGTTCTTCCAGGCGGCCAAATACCAGTCTGATTTTCCGAATAATAACATAGCTGTAACTGCAAGGAAGTGCATGACCAATGTTCCTGAAAGTATGACCAGTGATTCGCGGAATGTAAGGGTCCTGATAGTAGAAAATCCAATGACCACAGGTACAACAATAAGAATATAGGCAGGCTCAAGTAAGCTGAGGATGCCGCACCAAATACCGGCATTGAGCAATAAACTGTCTGCCTGTTGCTTGTTGTAACTGTTGAAGATCAATTGGTACAGGCGAAGAAAGCCTGTAACAGTTATGACCGAAACAGGATGGATGAATGCATCAGGCACCAGGAAGCAAAGTGTCAGGTACACAATTGCCGGCAACGGAGATAACCCATGCGTGAAAGAGGCGCCTGCTGCAGTAACACTGACCATGAAAGCAGCGGTCATAAGCAAGACAAGCAGTACGATCATGTACAGATCATGCCCACTCCATTGCGCAACAGGAAACCAGTCAGAATAAGGTTCCTGCAAAGGACGCAGATCCGGTACAACAGGATGCAGGAACAGGTGCAAAGACATGGCCGCCAGGTACAGCAGACCGGCCAGGAGGGAAAACGGAGTGACTGAACGGAACAGGCGTATCAACGCTTCAGAGTTTGACCTTGACGAAGGCTAAGGTACGTTTATATATGCTGGGGATGATGACCTCGTCAAAGTCGATCTGCCGGGCAGCTACCGGCCGCAGTTCCACTTCCTGTTTGGATGGATTGAACAGACTCTGACGATCAAGTGTGCCATCGGCTGAAAGAGCATACATCAGCACATTGCTGTTTTGTGAGATGTCTTCATTGAAAATAAAATACAGGTTGCGGTAACTGTTCATCAGTCCGAAGGAAGAATTGACACCTTTATCTTCTTTAGACAATTGTTTTTTTCTGATGATGTTGCTCCAGTCCAGTTTGCCTTCAGGTCCGGTGCTTAGCAACAGGATATCACTGTATTCGTAAAACTCAACCTGTCTGGTAGAAGTGCGGTAGCCATAATACGGATCGTAATTGGTGTAGTCGTAATTCTCTACGGTCTTGTCGTAATATTCAGCCACCAGCAGAGCCCCTCCATCCATGCGGGGAATGACACGTGTTACCTGATATGCCGGAATGTACCGCGAATACTTGTCAAGCATGCTGGTGATACTGCTGCTCAGCTCATCGCTGAACTGATCGTTCTTTTCGCTTGTTACCAACCCGGTTAAAGGGTCAATATGGATGACGGTATAACCCTGCATGGAATACCGGTTGTCTTCACCGGTAAAGCCGGCTGCCACAAGTATGTTACGGGCCTCATCAAACCCGATATTCAGTTCTTTGATACATTGATCGCCCGCATTGCTTATCGGGCAGGTGGACAGTTTGCCTCCGTTGCCGGGAAAGGCTATCCAGTAATGAATACCATCTTCGTCTTTTTTGCAATTGTATGAATTGTTACGGAAGAGGAAAGCCGGCTGACCGCCGCGGCCTATCTGGGTGGTAAGCAATTCATACGTGTCATTGCCGGCAGGCAGGTAGAACTGACTTTGAGATACCATTTTGCCTTCCCGGTTCAGGATCTGGAGATAGGTCTGTTCCATCCTACCGTTGTTCAGACTGAACTTATAGCATAAGATGTATTCATCCGGTTCAGAACGCTGCACCTTGTATTCAGACCAGGCTTCTCCAATTCTGGATACGGTGCTGTCAACCAACACAGGATCACCTTTGTTTTCCAAAGCCAGATTGTATTCCTGAAATTTCAGATAACTGGTACGGCCACTTCTTTCCGTATAAAACTGAAAGATGCGATCTCCCATTTTGATCAGCTCATTGGTATCATAGTTGATGCCTTTCAGGGTGATGTTGCGGGTGCGCTTGAGATTCATCTGTTTGTCAAACACATCCACCTCATCTTCAAAACGGTATTTCTTATACACAAACAGTTCTCCGGCCGGTCCTTTCCCCAGAATATCATAGCCCACCATTTCACTGCTCAGCTTCTGACCTTCTGAGATATAGATCTGCTGGGCAGAAACCTGCACAGTTGAAAACAGTACAAACAGGAACAAAAGGCGCATCATGGTAACAACAAAAATATAACGAAGATGGTTGTCTGAAGGTATGGAAGTACAGGGTTGCTGGTCATTTGTTTTTCGTTATTGGTATTCTGCTAATGGTTGGACGGGTGGTGGTACCATGCATGTGAACGGCTGATGCTCAGATACGGATCTGCTTTCGCAGCTTTGGATCCATGGCATCCCGCAGTCCGTCACCGATCAGATTGTAGGCTGTCACGGTACCAAAGATGAACAGGCCGGGAAACACCACCAGCCACCAGGCACTGTACTGTTGCCTTCCCTCATTGACAAGTGAACCCCATGTGACCAAATCAGTGGGCACACCAACACCGAGAAATGACAGAGCTGATTCAGCCAGGATGGCTGACGCTACTCCGAAGGCGATGCTTACAAGCGCAGGTGCCAGCGCATTGGGCAGCGCATGCCGCCAGATAAGTCTCGCAGCTCCCAGGCCAAGTGAGCGTCCTGCCTGCATATAATCCAGTTCACGGATCCGGAGAAACTCTGCCCGTGTAAGTCTCGCAATGCCGGTCCAGGAGGTCAGTCCCAACAGGATCATCACACTGACAATGGATGGTTTGGTAATGGCTGCAATGGTGATGATCAGCATAAAAACCGGAAGGGAATGTATGATCTCTATGGTGCGGGAGATGAGGTTATCTGCCGGCAACCAGCTGCCTTTTTGAAAGAACGGTATCCGGCTCAGCAGTTTACCCAACCACCAGCATCCTAAGAGTATGGCGGTAAACAACATCGTGCTGAAGGAAAGGGAAGTTACAGCTTTCCAACCTCCTGCCTGCAGGGCATCGGTCAGCGCAAAATGGCGCACATGGAATGCATAGAACCAGGCTATGAAAAGTCCCGGTATTAGGGTGCTCCACTGCCCGCGTGTCATGTGTATGCCTTTGTCGCCAAAGTAACCTGCAACTGCACCCAGCAACAACCCGATACAGGCCGCAATACCCATGGCGATCATGCCAATGCTCAAAGAGACTCTGGCTCCGTGTATCAGTCCTGCAGCTACATCTTCTCCGGTATTGTTGGTGCCCAGCCGGTGGCGGAATTTCTGTGGCATTTCTGTCAGAACACCGGAAGCGTCTCTGAATTGCTGACTACCGCCCGGAGAAACAAAATGCGCATTGGCGTAGTCGCTCTCACCCGGCCACCAGGCCACAGGAGCCCAGACAGCTTTTTCGAGGGGCAGGGTCTTCCAGTTGACCAGGGCAGATTTGACATATTCATCAGATCCGTCTGATAAAACAAATATATATGTTTTGTTGGGATATAGTGCAGGAAAAATATGTTTATCGTGATAACGGGCATAGAGCGGACGGTCATTAGCCAGCAGCGGGGCCATTAATGCAAGAAGCAGCATCACTGACAAAAACCAGAGTGCAGCCATGGCCGGTCTGTTGCGGCGGAATTGCTTCCAGGAAGCACGGCTCAGACTGTTGCTCATCTTTTCCATGTGATCCTTGGGTCTGCAACAGAGTATAATATATCAGCCAGCAGATAACCGGCTAAAGTCAGCACACCGGTCAGCGTGAACACAGCCACAATGACCGGATAGTCCTGCTGATATATAGCCTGCACGATCTCTCTGCCCATTCCTGGTATGCTGAATACGGTTTCCAGTATGACCGACCCGCCAATGGCTGCAGGAAATACATTGGCAAATACGGTGATGATGGGCAGGAGGGCATTGCGAAAGGCATGTCTGTAAAGCACTGTCCGTGCTGAAAGACCCTTTGCACGGGCGGTGCGAATGAAATCCTGTCCGTAGATCTCGAGGGTAGATACACGGGTCATCCTGCTCAGAAATGCCAGTTGCGCATAGGTGTAACAGATGGTGGGCAGCACCAGATAGGGGATGGTTCCGGTAATTCTTCCCCACCAGCCGGTGCCTGCGGGAAAACCACCTGCCGGCGCTACACCACTGGCCGGAAACCATTTGAGCACATCCGGATTGGCGAAGTTCATCAGCAACAAGGTGGCCAGCCAGAAGGCGGGCATGGAATACAACAGGAACAGGACCACAGATGAACTTCTGTCAAACAGTGAATGGGGCTTAGCTGCAGCCCGCAATCCGACAGGAAGGCTGATGAGGTAGGCCAGCAGTACGGACGTGAATGTGAAGAACAAAGACCATCCGATGCGTTCACGGAGTATATTGGATACAGGTAGTTTGGTGGTGTATGATCTGCCGAAATCACCTCGTATGACCCCCTTTGTTTCGACGGCGCCCTTTCCGGTTAGCCAGTGGCCATCTCCAAACAGCCATCGGTGGTATTGATTCTGCCTGTTCCATTGCACCACCGGTACCAGATTCTTCCATCTTGCTGTGTGGGTTCCCAGTGCATCCACCGCTGATCGGGTGTTCATCGCACCATCGGATAGTTCATTCAATCCTTCATACTCAGAATAGCGATCCAGCATCCGGTCGATACTGCTTAGTATCAGATCTGTATTGCCACTTTGCCTGAGTGACCGCACTATGGCAGATGACTGTCTTACAAGAAGATATGCGCTGTCGGGCAGCACCGACAGATCAAGGGCCGCATGTAATTCCAGCCAGCTGTCAAACGCCTGATAAACATTGGTAGCCGCTTTTGCGTTGCCGCACAGCTGTGTTAATCTTCGCCAGGCTTCTTCTTCCTCCGGATTCTGAAAATCCGGCATCTCAGCTGCCATACTCAGAGAAGAAACAGACAGATAAAACGCAGGCAGATCCAGACCTAAACGATGGCGCATAGCCTGACGTTCTTCCATGATGCGTTTTGATACAAGCCCGGTTTCTCCACTGGTACCGGCGGTGGGAAGCAGTCTGTCAACAGGATCGCCGGGAGCAGAAATACTGATAAGAAATGACAGCAACGAAATGACCACCAGCGTGGGCAGAAAAAATAACAGACGGCGCAGGAGAACTTTGCTCATAGCGCTGACCGGTTATTGCAATTCCTGCATTCCATGCCCGATGACCTGCAGGTAATTGACCATATTGCCAGGTCTTTCAAAGGTCATGATCTGGTTGCCCAGTCTTTTATGGATGACATTCTTTCTGCTTGCTGACAGGTACATGATATAAGGTGCCTCATCATGAACAATGGCCTGTAGCTCTCTGATCATGGGTGCCCTTACAGACTCATCCACCACCAGGTTCATACTGTCTATCAATGCATCCGTATAGGTATTGCCAAAGCCACAGAAATTCGGTCCGCCACCGGCATAGGAGGAGGTATGCCACAAGGCGGTATAATCGTCCGGCAGGCTATTGGTTCCCCAGGCACCCAGGTAAGCATCAAAGTCATGCGAACTTACTTTTTGTGATAAAGCAGGAAGATCCATTACCATTACTTTCACATCAATTCCTCCGGCTAAAAATGCTTCCCTGATCATGCCTGCCATCTGATCTATCCAGGCACCTGCATGACTGTACAAGAGTTCAAAACGCATATCTGTCTTTTTTCCATCTACCATTTTATCCCGAATTCCGTCGCCATCGGTATCAGTCCATCCGGCATTTTCCAGTAAGCTAACAGCCTTGTTCAGATCATGGTAGTAAGGCTTTAGTGTGTCGTTGAACCCGTTCTTATACGGCGACAGGAAAGCCGGCCAAACAGTGGCCCTGTCGTTGTAAATAACATGCACGATATCTTCTATTGGAACCAGATAGGTCATGGCCTGTCTCACCTCTTTGCTGTCAAATATTTTGGGGTGCCGGATACCGTCCGGCTGTGTGTTGACACCCAGGTAATTGAAACTGTAATTATCAGTATAGCGATAGTTGTAGTTGCGTTTGAAATTCTCATCTGCTTCTAATGCCAGCATACTTTGGGTAGAAAGCCAGACAGTAGCGTCTATGGTCTGAGATTTGAGCTCAAGCATCTGTGCATTGTCATCTTTGATCTCCAGAAATACGATACGGTCATTTTTTGCCTGTTGAAAAACTTTTGGGTCTTTGATCTGATCGGTCCAGTGATTTGGTTTCTTATCTAATATCAGATCTGCATGCCTGTTCCAGGTGACCACTTTATATGGTCCGCTTCCATTGTATAAGGACGGGTCATTCCCGTATTTGCCGTCATTGAACTCCTGCATAAATGCCACTACATCAGCAGGAGGATTCTCCAACCAGGCGGGATCTTCGAGTTGTGCAAAACTGACACCATCCATCACCTGATCACGATCATGAAAGTCGCGTTCCATGATAGCGAAGGTTGCCAGAAATGCTATGTTTAAAAGGTATTCATGGTGCATGATCAGGGTGAGCTTTTGCGGGTCATCCGGATACAAACGAATATCCATGAGGTTTTCAGTCTCTGACCGTGCATTGGGGTTATCGGTCAGCGGACATTTATTTACTTTTAATGTAAAGGCTACATCTGCCGCTGTAACAGGTTTGCCATCATCCCATCGGGCATCCGGACGAATGGAATACGTGAATTCCAGTTTGTTGGCACTGATTTCAGGCTGGGCTGTTGCAAGATCGGGCACAACCTCCATGCTGACCGGATCGAGCCTCATCAGGTAATTATGTGTAAGGCTGAGAATCCAGGAACGCGAGGCGGTCCGTCCGTTGGTAGGGTGCAGGTTATCAGGGTCGCCTATCCAATGATTGACCACAGAATTGTCTGTTCGCCAGCCGGGAAGTAAACTGTCGGCATCAGGAATGCGGATGTATCTGCTGCTGTCAATACCAATAATATCAGCATGTTCAGAAGCCGTCTTGTTTCCCTTGCAGGAAAACAGGAAAGGCAGCGTGATCACAACACTTAAGAACAGGGTTGGGCGAAGCATATGGCTGTTTTAGAGTTTTAAAAGTACGATTTTTAAGCGGTGTGGGGCAACCAAACCAATCCCGGGTTGTTTCTGCAACGGAACCAGACCTGAAAATGAAAGATCATATACTGATAGCCGGTGGCAGTGGATTTGTAGGACAAAGACTTACATCATTGTTACAGGAGTCTGGTCATCAGGTATCCTGGCTGAGCCGGAAGAGCGGACAGGAAGGTGCGGTGAACAGGATCGCCTGGGATCCTTCCCGGAAATTCCTGGGCGAAAATGCCTTTGATGGCATCACCCGGCTGGTCATCCTTTCGGGCGAAGGCATTGCTGACAAGCGATGGACAGATCAACGCAAACAACTGATCATAGACAGCAGGGTACAGGGTATTTCATTGCTGAAAGAGGCGCTCCTTTCCCGATCACATACTGTCAGATCAATAGTGAGTGCCTCAGCTGTCGGGTTCTATGGCACCAGAGGCCATGAGCTGCTGGATGAAACCTCCACTCCTGGTGCAGGTTTTCTGAGCACTTCTGTTCAAACCTGGGAAGAGGCTGCTCATGGATTGGAAGAAACAGGACTGCCTGTGGCTATCATGCGCATAGGTCTGGTGCTGGGTCGAGGTTCAGGTGTGTGGCAGGAGATGGACAACTACCTGCGTTTTGGTATCAGACCTATTTTCGCTGCAGGAAAACAGTGGTGGCCATGGATACACCTGGAAGATGTGGCAGGAATTTTTCAGCACTCGGTCAAACAGGAACTATCAGGTATCTTCAATGCTGTGGCTCCCGGCATTCAGGATCAGAAAACGATATTGGGTGCTATGTCTGCAGCCAGAGGAGGCTTCAGTATCCCGGCACCTGCACCACCCTTTGTTCTTCGCCTGCTGGTGGGTGAGATGAGCACAGCGGTACTGGCCAGCCAGCGTGTCAGCCCGCAAAAAATTCTGGATACCGGTTACCGTTTCCGTTTTCCTGACCTGACCGCAGCCATGCAGGATCTGTACAGAAAGTGACAGGATGTGCTGTGATCAGGGTCATTACCTGACATCGTTTGCAATAATGGAGGTGAACCATTCGTCTCATTAATGCATTAAGTAACATAAGTTTGCAGCGTATGAAGATCGGGATCGTGTGTTATCCCACCTATGGTGGAAGTGGCGTAGTGGCCACAGAGTTGGGCAAGGCCCTTGCAGATAAAGGCCATCAGGTGCATTTCATTACCTACAAGCAGCCATTTCGTCTTGATTCCTTTCATGAGAACATATTTTACCATGAGGTGAATTTCAGCAACTATCCGCTGTTCGATTATCCCCCTTATGAAACCGCCCTGGCAAGTAAGATCGTTGATATTGCCGAGTACGAACAACTGGAACTGCTGCATGTACACTATGCCATTCCGCATGCCAGTGCAGCCTATCTGGCCAAACAGATCCTGAAAGAAAAAGGGTACCATCTGCCCTTCATTACCACCCTGCACGGAACAGATATCACCCTGGTGGGCAAAGATGAGACCTTCGTTCCGGTGGTCACCTTTTCCATCAATAAGAGTGATGGCATCACTACCGTTTCTCAGAGTCTCAAAGACACCACATACGAACATTTCGATATCCGAAAAGACATCGAGGTCATTCCGAATTTTATTGACTTCAGTAGGTTTAAAAAACTGGATAAAGACCATTTCCGCAAGGTCATTGCAAGCAATGGCGAAAAGATCATCATGCACACCTCCAACTTCCGAAAGGTGAAAAGAGTAGATGATGTAGTGCGGGTGTTTTGCAAGATCAGGCAGGAAATGCCCGCTAAACTATTGCTGGTGGGTGATGGCCCGGAACGCCAGAACATCGAAAAGATGAGCAGACAGGTTTGCCACCAGGATGATGTTCACTTTCTGGGAAAACAGGATGCCATTGAAGAACTGCTGGCCATCTCAGACCTCTTCATCCTTCCGTCTGAAACAGAAAGCTTCGGGCTTGCAGCTTTGGAAGCTATGGCATGCCAGGTGCCTGTGATATCTTCCAATACAGGAGGGCTTCCGGAGATCAATATTTACGGTGAAACCGGCTTTCTAAGTCCTGTTGGCGATGTAGATGATATGGCCGCCAATGCCATTCGTATCCTGGAAAATGAAGAGACCCTGGCAGCGTTTAAGGAAAGGGCTTTCAAACAAGCTCAGCGCTTCTCTCTTGACAGGATCATGCCGCTCTATGAGGCCTACTACATCCGGGTGCTGGAACAGGCATCTGCTACCGCCTGAGTATGAGCATCACCATCAATACACCTGCCCTGTTGTTTCCGGCCATCAGCCTGATCATGCTGGCTTATACCAACCGTTTTCTTGCCTTATCGAGTGTGGTTCGAAACCTGCATGAAAAGTACCTTAGAAACGAAACAAGCCCGTTTCTGAAAGAACAGATCAACAACCTGCGTTTCCGACTGAAACTGGTCAGGCGCATGCAGTTCCTGGGGGTGCTGAGTTTCATCCTGGCCTTACTAAGTATGTATTTTATTTACATAGAATATATGAGCTGGGCCAATGCCTGTTTTGCTGCAGCCATGATCCTGTTCAGTGCCAGTCTGGTCATCAGTCTCATTGAGATACTGCGCAGCACCCGTGCGCTGGAACTGGAGCTCAGTGATATGGAAGGACTGGAAGATCCCAACCTGGTTGATTATATCCGCACCTTCGGCCGCAAGGGGAAATAATACCGGCAAACCATTCTTTCTTACCCTTCCGTATTCCGCCCTTTTTTCTTCCTACTTTTGAACCAGTCAAATCACTAACTATGTCGCTGCTCGATACCGTCAATAAAGACATTGTACAAGCTATGAAAAGCAAGGAAGAGGCTACTCTGCGTGCTTTGCGTGGCATCAAATCAGCAATCCTGCTTGCCCAGACCGAAAAAGGTGCCAGTGATGATCTCAGTGCTGAAAAGGAAATGCAGTTGCTGACCAAACTGGTCAAACAACGTAAGGAAAGCCTGGATATTTACACTGCCCAGAACAGGGCTGATCTGGCCGCTGATGAAGCTGCAGAGATCGCTGTAATTGAACGCTACCTTCCGGCTCAAATGAGCGAAGATGAATTGAAAACAGCACTGGAGAAGATCATCGCCGAAACCGGCGCATCCGGTCCCGGCGATCTGGGTAAAGTGATGGGTGTGGCAACCAAGTCACTGGCCGGCAAAGCAGATGGTAAGGCCATCTCTGCCATGGTGCGCAACCTGCTGGCAGGATGATCCTGGACGTTTTCTATGCCGGAGTACTACTGGTGGCCTTGTTCCGGGGCTACAGCAGGGGGCTCATCTTTTCGCTCTTCTGGTTGCTGTCTGTTCTGGTGGGAATTGCGGCAGCAGTATCCTGCAGCCATATCACAGCAACGTATCTGGAAAAATGGTTCCATCTGCATGCAGACTATATGCCCTTCATCTCTTTTCTGGTAACCATGTTCCTCATTGGATTGGTCTTCAGGCTGCTGGGTCGTTTGGTAGAAGGTGTTTTCCAGGCATTGCAACTCAACTTTCTGAACAAGCTGGCAGGTGCTTTCGTGTGGATGCTGAGCTGGACCCTGGTGTACAGCAGTATCCTTTGGTATGGCAATAATATGGGTGTGTTCACAGAAGAACTGAAAACTGCTTCAAAGGTCTATGAACCACTGGTGGGCTTTGCACCCGCAGCAATGGATCTGATCGGGCATGCCGTTCCTCTTGTTCGCGATGTCTTTGAGCACATGCAGGACTGGTTCGATAAGCAGAACGGCGTCCTGCCGGTTCCGGAAACCATGGAAGTATGATCCTGCTGCTCGATAATTATGACAGCTTTACCTGGAACCTGTACGACCATCTCTGTCAGACCGGCGCAGATGTAACCATACATCGGAATGATGCCATCACACTGAATGAGATCGGGGCTTTGCAACCGGAAGCCATCGTGATCAGTCCCGGACCGGAAACACCCCTGCAGGCAGGCATCACCATGCAGGTGATCGATCGGTTTCATGCATCCGTTCCCATGCTTGGGGTCTGTCTCGGCTACCAGGCAATTGGTATGTATTTCGGAGCAAGGCTGGAACGTTCACCTGTACCTGTTCATGGCAAAACAAGCATGATCAGCCACTCCGGGCAGGATCTGTTTGCCGGACTTCCTGACACCATGCAGGTTATGCGATACCACAGCCTGAATATTGCTGATGTGCCCGCTCAACTGGAGATCACTGCCGTGACAGATCGTGCGGAACCAATGGCACTGCGGCACAGGGAGCTTCCCCTTTGGGGTGTGCAGTTCCATCCGGAGAGCATCCTCACACCTGACGGACTGACACTGCTGCACAACTGGCGTAACTTGTACCGCTGATACTAAGGCAATCAAAAGGTTTATATTTGTAACCGACCCTGAAGGCTATGGAGCATACATTTACAGAGGAGAACGGTTTCCGTTACGTGGAAGAAGGTGAGGGCGAGGTTCTGATGCTGTTGCACGGACTCTTCGGCGCCCTGAGTAATTTCTACGACATCATCGAAGCATTCAAGGATTCCTACAAGGTGGTCATTCCAATATTACCCTTGTATGAACTGCCCATTGAAGAGACCACTGTGCGAGGATTCGTGCAGTATGTAGAGCGTTTTGTAGCCTTCCGGGGTTATGACAAGGTGCATGTACTGGGCAACTCACTGGGTGGTCATATTGCACTGCTGTATGCTCTTGATAACAAAGACAAGATCAGCTCCATCACCCTGACAGGCAGCTCCGGATTGTTTGAAAGTGCAATGGGTGATTCCTATCCTAAAAGGGGTGATCGGGAGTATATACAGAACAAGGCTGAACTCACTTTTTACAACCCGAAACATGCCACAGAAGAGTTGGTGGATGAACTCTTTGACATCGTTAATGACCGCAACAAGGTGATCCGTGTGCTGGCTACCGCCAAAAGCGCCATCCGTGAGAACCTGGCAGATGAGATCACTTCCATCACAGCTCCTACACTGTTGATCTGGGGAAATAACGATACCATCACACCTCCTTTTGTAGGCGAAGAATTCCATAAACTCATCCCGAATTCGAAACTGCTTTTTATTGACGAATGCGGACACGCTCCCATGATGGAACAACCGGAGCAGTTCAATCGTTATTTAAGAGAATTTCTGGATCAACTGAAATAAAGTGCTGGCCAAAGACATCATCACCGAAAATATTCCGCCGCTCAAAAGCAGCGACACCGGTGAGAAGGCCATCGACTGGATGATGGAGTTCAAACTCTCTCACCTGCCGCTGGTTGACAACCGGGTGTACATCGGACTGGTGTCTGAAGAAGACATACTCGACTTCAACGATACCACCGAAAAACTTGGTGCCTACCTGAAGAACCTCTACAAGCCTTATGTCAAAGCCAGTGAGCACATCTTTGAGGTACTGCGGGTAGCTGCAGGACTCAACTCTCCGGTCATTCCGGTGGTGGATGAAGAGATGCACTACCTGGGTATGATCACCCTGCAGAGCCTGCTCTACCACTTCGCTGCGATGACCTCCATCAGCGGAGCAGGTGGTGTCATCGTGCTGGAACTGGGCAACAAAAAAGATTATGTGCTGAGTGATATTGCCCGCATCGTAGAAAGCAATGATGCCCACATTCTCAGCAGCTTTGTACACCAGCACGGCGAAGACAGCCACACCGTTACCATCAAGGTTGACAAGACCGATATCCGGCATATCATCGCCACTTTCGAGCGATTTGAATATGAAGTGAAGGCCTATTTCGAAGAGACCGACCTCGGCGAGATCTACAAAGACCGTTTTGATTCATTGATGAACTACCTGAATATCTGACGTGCCGAAATGGTTGTTCGTTACTATGATCTGCGTGCTGTGTCTTCCCTTGCGGGGATGGTCACAGAATGAAGATTTACTGGTGGTCGATACCATTGTGGTAAGCGGCAATGACCACACCAAAGCCTATATCATCACCAAACAGATGCTCCTGCATCCGGGCGATACCATCACTGCCTCTTCGGTCGATAGTTTACTGGAACGGTCGAAGGAGAACATCCTGAATACAGGTCTTTTCCTCAAGGCTGATTGTACCCTGTTCAACAACACTGACAGACAGGCTACCATTCAGGTGCAGGTGGATGAACGATGGTTCCTTTTCCCTGCACCCTGGATCGATATAGCAGACCGAAACATCAACTACTGGTGGTTTGAGCAGAACCACGACCTGAGTCGCCTGGAATACGGACTGGACATGGTGCACTACAACCTGACCGGACATGCAGATCGCCTGAATGTGCGTGCCATCTTCGGCTTTAGTCAGAAGATGGAACTGGAATATGAAAGACCATTTCTGTCTAAAGATTCTGAAACAGGATGGGGCTTGTTTGCCATGTATGCAGCAAACAGACAGATATATGTGAATACTCAATACGATCAGCAGGTGTTCATGGAAACAGAAGATTTTCTTCGCAAACGCATCAAGCTGGGCACCTATGTGCGTCACCGGCAAGGTCCTTATGAACTGCATACGGTAGAGATCAAATACAACGACACACGTGTATCAGGTGCCATGGACAGCCTGAACCCGGAATACCTGGGCAACGGAGCCCACCGACTGCAATTCATGACCCTGGGTTATACTTTCATCAGCAACCGGGTGGACAACAGAAGCTACCCGCTGGAAGGCAATTACCTGCGGGCCATCCTGCAGAAAAGAGGCTTTGGCTTCTTTCGTTCTGATGATCCGGATAACAACACTGCCGATCAGATATTCGTGAGCGGACAATGGAACATCTACCGACACCTGACCGGTAAGTGGTATGCGGCGGCCATGTTGTATGGCAGCCAGAATCTCTCGGCAGAATATCCCTACTTTCTGACCGAAAGCCTGGGTTACTGTGAGAATTTCGTGCGGGGTTATGAATACTATGTAGTGGATGGTCAGGGCATCGGCCTGTTTCGGAGCAACCTTCGGGTGAAAGCGATAGACAAGACCCTGCATTCGCCCATATTCCGGAACTCGCAGTTCGGTACCATTCCGGTACAGGTCTATCCCAAGGTCTTTGCCGATGCCGGTTATGTGTCTGACGATGTCTTCACCAGTACCAACACCCTGCGCAACACACTCCTGTATTCTGCCGGCATCGGGATGGACATCACCACCTATTACGACTGGGTGTTCCGCTTTGAAGGTGCCGTCAATGCCCTGGGAGAATTCGGGCTATATTTACACCTCGGACTAGACCTCAATACCTATGAAAATTGCAGTCTATGGTAGGTTGATCCACAAGGAAGCCATCCCCTATGTGCAGGAGTTATTTGACCTCATGCAGCAGCGGGGTATTGACTTCCATATCTACGAGGCTTATTACCCGCACCTGATCAACAACATCAAATTTTCTGAGAAGCCTGCACTGTTTAGTGCCTCAGATCAGAAGGCATTGCAGGATACAGACTACATGCTCAGCCTGGGCGGCGATGGTACGCTGCTGGATACGGTCACCCTGATCAAAGACAGCAATATTCCTGTTCTGGGAATCAATATCGGCCGGCTGGGTTTTCTGGCCAGCATCAGCAAGGATGAGATCCGTGCCTGCATCGATGCGCTGGAACGTCGCAGCTATACACCTGATCCCCGCACATTGATCCACGTGGATGCGAACGTGCCCCTGTTTGACGGGCATCCATACGGGCTGAATGAATTCACCATCCACAAAAAGGATTCATCGGCCATGATCACCATCCACGTTTATATCAACGGCGAGTTCATGATGAGCTACTGGGCTGACGGACTCATGGTGAGTACCCCGACCGGATCCACCGGTTATTCCCTGAGCTGCGGCGGCCCCATCATCTTCCCTACTTCCGCCAATTTTGTCATCACCCCCATCGCTCCGCACAACCTCAATATTCGCCCCATCGTGGTGGGCGACGATTCAGTCATCAGCTTCGAGATTGAAGGGCGCAGCGAGAAATTCCTGGCATCGCTTGACAGCCGCCACGAGACCATCGGCAGCAACGTGCAGCTGGCAGTGCGCAAAGAACACTTCGAGATCACCCTCCTCCGCCTCCACGAAACCAACTTCCTCGATACCCTGCGCAACAAGCTGGGGTTGGGGTATGATAAAAGGAACTAGTTGGCAGTTAACCCCTGCGGGGGCGGTTCTCAGTTGGCAAGTCACTCTCCACTCAAACAGGTACTCACTCCGCTATTTTCTCTTTTACACATCACCATTCCGTATTCCGCCTTGTATTAACTGCCAACTGACAATACCACCTCAAACTCCCACTTACGCTCCTCACAACTCACTCCCTGCCTCCGACAGGGTTCACTGCTCACATATTCCGACCTCCGCCTTGTGTCGGGTACTGAAATAGGTTGACAAGATTTTAGGTTAACAAACTTAAAAGAATGAGTCAAACCAAAGGAACACGCCCTCAGTGGCATCGTCAACAGTCACGTCACTTTTCAGAGTCCTTTAAGCAGGATAAGGTGAAAGAAATAGAATGTAAATTAACGACTGTTAACCAGGTGAGTCGACAGCATGGGGTTTCAAGAACAGCTGTTTACAAGTGGTTAGATAAATACTCGGTAAACAACGGGCGAAAAGCCCGGTTAATAGTAGAGCCTATGAGCGATAGCAGCAAAATAGATGCGCTTCAGGCCCGCATTCGGGAATTAGAACGCATCATTGGCCAAAAACAGATAGAACTTGAGTTTAAGGACAAGATGATCGATCTGGCGGAAGAGCAATACCAGGTCGATATTAAAAAAAAACTTGGGTCGAAACTGTCAGATGGTTTATCTCCAGACAAGACCAATACTGTTGGACAATGAGTCAGTTTTGCAGAGCCATAGGCACGAGCAGACAAAATGTCTACCAGCGCCTGCAAAAGGCAGAAGCGGAATGGCAGGCTACCCAGTCATTAAGGTATATGGTGGATGCAGTGCGTCGGGATCATCCAAGAATGGGCGCCAAATCCCTGTATACACGTCTGTGCCCTGAGCACATGGGACGAGACAAATTTCTGATCTGGTATCAGGAAAACGGTTATTCAGTGCACCCTCAGAAAAACTGGCGCCGTACAACTGACAGCAGCGGAGTGGTACGATTTGATAATCTGATAAACGAGCTGCAGTTGACAGATGTCAACCAGGTATGGGTCAGTGATATTACATACTATGAACTAGGCTCCAGATTCTATTACCTGACCTTGATCATGGATCTGTACTCCAGGGTGATAAAAGGGTATGCAGCCAGCCAAACTCTGAAGTGCGAACACACAACCATTCCGGCACTTAAGATGGCAATGAGGCATGTATACAAACATCAGACACCTATTCTCCACTCTGATGGAGGCGGACAATACTACTCAAAAGCCTTTCTAACATTAACAAAAGGGCGCTTTCTAAACAGTATGGGGAAAACAGCCTATGAGAACCCGCACGCAGAAAGATTAAACGGCACGATCAAGAATAACTATATAAAACCCTATAATCCTACCAGCTATGGTCAACTTAAATCATATCTTGCAAAAGCTGTAAGAATGTATAATCAAGAAAAACCACACCAATCACTAGGCAAAGTCACACCTTTTGCCTTTGAGTGTCAGGTAAAGCTTCAAAACAAACAACTAATCTAACTTTACAAAACTGTCAACCGTATTCAGGACGCTACATTGTATTAACTGCCAACTGCCCACTGCCAACTGACAATATCCCCCTTTCACCCCCGTTATATCCCTTCGGTTACGTAACTTTGCTCCTCTTTTGAAAGTACTCAAAGCCATATGTATCACGGGTTTGGGATGGCTTCTGGCCATGCCGCTGACCGCCTCTGCCCAGCAACACGAAATTGGTTTCTGGGGAGGTATGGGCCATTCTTTTGGAGACATCAATAACTCCCGTAAAAGCATCCAGTTTGCAGAACCGGCCTTTGGCATGTTCTACAGGCATAATTTCAATACCCGCCTGGCCTGGTACATCGGCGGAGCTTTCGGTTCCACCTATGGAGAGGATGCCATCAGCGACGATCTGTTCCAGCAGACCCGCAACCTGAGCTACCGTACCGGTCTGTGGGAAGTGGCCAGCCGCATGGAGCTCAATTTCTTTTCCCTGAGCCGCACCAAAAAGAATGAATGGTTCAGCCCATTCGTATTTGCCGGCCTCGCACTCTATCATTTCAACCCCCAGGCTTATTATGATGGGCAGTGGATAGACCTCCAGCCCCTGGGTACCGAAGGTCAGAATGCAGAGGAACTAAGTGGCCTGGATCCCTATTATCGCTATCAGGTGGCTGTCCCGTTAGGGGGTGGTTTCAAGGTGGCCCTGAGCAAGAATTTTACCTTCGGTGTGGAACTGAACTGGCATAAACTGTTCACCGATTACCTCGATGATGTAAGCTCGGTCTATTTCGATCCTGCCCTGCTGGCTATTCAGCCAAACGGCGACCTCGCGGTGGCCCTGGCTGATCGTTCTGCCGAGTTATCCGATATCCAGCCCATTGGCGGCGGTGGCCGTCAGCGGGGCGATGCCCTGCATAATGATGCCTACGTCTATGCAGGTGCTTTCCTGAGTTATTCCATTGTCAACCTCAAATGCCCCATGCCGGGCGGCGGCAAGAAGTTCTGAGCCTGCCGTAATTCGTACCTTTGAACCATGTCTGAACCAGCGGCTGAACAACATGCTTCCATTCCCCGCCACATTGCCATCATCATGGATGGGAATGGGCGCTGGGCGAAGCAACACGGCCGGGCCCGCATTTATGGCCACCACCAGGGCGTTGAATCCGTCCGTAAGGTGGTGGAAGCCTGCTCAGAACTGGGTGTGGAATACCTGACCCTCTATGCCTTCAGCACAGAGAACTGGAAGCGACCCATTGAAGAAGTGAATGCCCTGATGGAGCTGCTGGTGCGCACCATCAGAAAGGAGACACCAGAGCTCAATAGCCAGAATGTTTGCATCCGTACCATAGGCAATACCGGTTCGCTGCCGGAAGATTGTGTGAATGAATTGCAGGAAGCTATCAGCCTGACCGCCGGCAACACCGGACTGAACCTGGTACTGGCTCTGAGCTACAGCGGCCGCTCTGAACTGGCTGCTGCCATGCAGGCCATGGGGAAAGAAGTGGCCGAAGGCAGACTGGATCCGGATACCATAGATGAACAAACCATCGCCAGCCATCTTTATACAGTTGATATTCCCGACCCGGAACTGGTGATCCGTACTTCCGGCGAATACCGTATCAGCAACTACCTGCTCTGGCAAAGTGCCTATGCGGAGTTCTATTTTACAGAGACCCTCTGGCCTGATTTTGATAAAGAAGAACTGCTGCTGGCTATCCACAGCTTTCAACAAAGAGAGCGTCGTTTCGGAAAGATCAGCGAACAACTACCAATGAAACCATGAGACTACTGCGACCAATCACTTTGATGCTGCTGCTGTTGCCGGGCCTGAGCGCCATGTCGCAAACCAACCTCGGAAAAGACACCACTGCCATAGATTTTGCCCAGCCGAAAGAACTGGAGATAGCCGGTATCCGGGTGGAAGGCATTGTGACCCTGGATGAAAGAAGCCTGGTGGCCCGCTCGGGTTTGTTTGTCGGTCAGATGATCAACGTTCCCGGCGATGAAACCAGCCGTGCCATTCAGAACCTCTGGAAGCTGCGCCTTTTTAGCAACATCCGCATTGAAGCAGAAAAGATCGTGGGCAATCAGGTCTTTCTGGTCATTCAGCTGGATGAGCTGCCCCGCATCAGCAAGTATTCTCCTGATGGTCTGAGCAAGGCAGAAGAAGATGACATTGTAGAAAAGATCGAGATCGTTCGCGGTACACCTTACACTGATTTTGTGCGCAAGGATATTGAGACCAAGATCAAAGATTACTTTGCAGATAAGGGTTTCCTCTCTACAACGGTAGAGGTCTATGCCAAACCAGACACCAGCCAGATGAACTGGGTGGTCATGTATATAGACGTGGTCAAAGGGCCGAAAACCCGCATCAGCGACATCGTTTTTTATGGCAACGAAGAGATCAGCGACCGTAAGCTGCGGGCTACTATGAAAGACACCCGGGTCAAGACACAGTTGCGTCCCAAGTACCAGGATCCCGAAGCTCCTGAACCGAATTACAATCCCGTTTACATACTCTCCAACCTGTCTGTAAACAGCATCCGCGATTATGTGAGTGATCGTGCATCACTGCGCATCTTCAACAGCAGCCGATACATGCCTGAAAATTTATCGGCAGATAAGAAACAGGTCATAGCACTTTACAATGCCAAAGGTTATCGCGATGCCCGTATCGTGGAAGACACGGTCTATTACGTGGACGACCGCAACCTGCGCATCGACCTGTATGTGGAAGAGGGCAACAAATATTATTTCCGAAACATCAGCTGGCGGGGAAATGCCAAGTACAGTGAAGGACGATTGGATTCCATTCTTGGCATCAAACCCGGCGATATCTATAACCAGCAGTTACTGGAACAAAAACTGCGCTATGACCCGGTGAATGGCGACGTGACCTCACTCTATATGGACGATGGTTACCTCTTCTTCCAGCTTAATCCGGTAGAAGTGGCCGTGGTGGGAGACAGCATAGACCTGGAGATCCGCATCCAGGAAGGAGCGCAGGCTACCATCAACAACATCATCATCAAGGGAAACACCAAGACGAAAGAGCACGTGGTGCGGAGGGAACTACGCACTTACCCGGGACAGAAATTCAGTCGTTCGGCACTCATTCGTTCTCAGAGTGAGATCGCCAGGCTGGGTTATTTTGATCCGGAACAGATCGGTATCAATCCGGTTCCCAATCCGGCCGATGGTACCGTCGATATTGAATATACTGTAGTAGAGAAACCGTCAGATCAGCTTGAACTCAGTGCCGGTTATGCAGGAGGTGTGTTTGGTGGTGTGGTGCTGCAGGCTGGTATCGTGTTCAACAACTGGAGCATGAGTCAGGTATTCAAGAAAGAAGCCTGGCGTCCGGTGCCCAGTGGCGATGGACAAACCCTCTCTATCCGGGTGAACACCAACGGAAGGCGTTACCAGTCTTATAACTTCGCATTCGTGGAGCCCTGGCTTGGTGGCAAGAAACCGAACTCCCTGTCACTGTCGGCTTACAGAAGTTTCTTCGCCGATAACGACGATGCCGACTTCACCACCCTGGAAGGAAGCTTTACTACCAACGGTGCTTCTGTGGGTTATGGCATTCGTCTGAAATTCCCCGATGACTATTTCAACCTGGTTAGCACCTTTAGTTACCAGCTGTACCAGCTCGATCAGTATGAAGGTTTCATCATCGAGAATGGCAACTCGCACAACATCAGCATCAAGGAGACGCTGTCCAGAAGTTCTGTCAACAATCCGCAGTTCCCGTCCAGCGGTAGCAATATCACATTCAGTGTACAGTTCACACCACCATACAGCTTGCTCAATGAGAAGAATTATGACGGACTGGAGAACACAGAGAAGTATAAATTTATTGAGTACCATAAGTGGCGTTTCACTGCCGATTGGTACACACCTGTGGTAGGTAAGCTGGTATTCCGTTCAGCAGCCAAATTCGGTCTGATGGGATACTACAACAAGGATATCGGGATATCTCCTTTCGAACGCTTCCAGCTGGGTGGCGATGGCATTACCAATTTCAACTTCTACGGAACAGACATCATTGCTTTGCGTGGGTATGAGATCTTCAATGTGGCTTCCGGATTCAGCACCGCCCGCACCGAACCCATCTTTACCAAGTACACCCTGGAACTTCGCTACCCGATCAGTCTGAATCCGAGTGCAACCATCTCTGCACATGCATTTGCAGAAGCAGGAAACCTCTGGTCAAGTTTTAACGAGTTCAATCCGTTTGATGTGAAACGCAGTGTGGGCGTGGGTTTGCGGGCATGGCTGCCTATGTTTGGATTGCTTGGTCTGGATTATGGCATAAGATTTGACGAGAAACTACCGGGAGAGCTGGTGCCGTCAACAGGTGTATTCAACTACATTGTCAACAACGGCAAGTTCACCGTGGTATTAGGGTTTGAACCTGAATAAAAAGAGATCGTATGAAAAAGTCATTACTTGTACTCCTGGTTCTGCTGGCCACAGCCGGCAGCAGTTTTGCGCAGCGCTTCGCCTATGTGAACACAGATTATATTCTTGGTAACATTCCTGCTTTTGAAGAAGCCCAGAAACAGGTGGATGAGATCTCTAAACAATGGAGTGCAGAGATCACCAAGAAGCAGAAGGAAATTGAAGACCTGTACCGCAAGTTTCAGAATGAACAGTACCTCCTGACTGAAGAGGTCAAGAAGCAGCGTATCCAGGAGATCGAGGCCAAAGAAAAGGCCATGAAAGATTACCAGAAAGAAAAATTTGGTTACGAAGGAGAGCTCTTTCAGAAAAGGGAAGAACTGGTCAAGCCGATCCAGGACGAAGTATATGCTGCCATTGAAAAACTGGCCAAGGAACGCGGCTATGATTTCATCTTTGACAAGGCCAACAGCACCACTGTACTCTTTGCTGATGAGAAGAATGACAGAAGCGATGATGTGCTCCGTATTCTCGGTGTGACCCCGGGTGGGAAGTAGGAGTGTTTGTTGGTTTTTTGTTTGTGGTCTTTGGTCCGGAAGCGAAACAAGTTTCAGATTGCATAACAGATGCATTGCATGACAGGTGCGGGTTTATACCCGCACCTGTTTGATTTTGCTGCATTATTATCCCTCTTTTAATTAAAGTATTTGTCACCCCCCTGCCTGCGTGATTGCAGTCAGGCAGGGGCTTGTGAGGAACGAACAATGCCGGGGTCTGACTTGCAAGTATTTATTTCTCGCATAGTGTGAATCCAGATCCTGGCATTCTTCCCTCATTCTTCAGAAAGAAGCCCCTGCCTGCCGGCAGGCAGGGGATGACAATTCGCTCTGGAGGAGTGAACGGTAACCGAAATAAGAGATTCCTGATAGCAGTCTGCAGTCATTAGTCCTGAGTCCATAGTATTGCTTTGAGGAGGTTTACTGGTTATTGACGATACTTTTTCCGGAGGACGGGTCATCCTGCGAAAGCAGGGATCTCTTACTGAACTATTGACCAAAAGTTTATAAGAGTGAACGGTAAATGAGATAAGAGATTCCTGATAGCCTCCTTCGTCGGCTTCAGGAATGACGTGTTCTTTTCAAGGTGTTATTCGGTAATTGGAAACATATGCTAATACCAATAACCCTTTTCTCACTACCCAATACTCACTACTCACTACCTTTACCTTATGGACCTCGGCGCAACACCCATCGGCATTTTTGATTCCGGCTACGGCGGGCTGACGGTCATGCGATCCATCGTGGACAGGTTGCCGCAGTATGATTATGTCTATTTCGGCGATAATGCCCGCACCCCCTACGGCAACCGCTCCTTCGAGACGGTGTACGAATTCACCCGCGAAAGCGTCTTCCACCTCTTCGACATGGGTTGTGAGCTGGTCATCCTGGCCTGCAACACCGCATCAGCCAAAGCACTCCGGACCATCCAGCAGCAGGACCTTCCCCGCATGGCATCAGGAAAAAGAGTACTGGGTGTCATCCGTCCTACTACAGAGCTGATCGGGCAACTCACCCATAGCGGACAGGTAGGTGTACTGGCCACCAACGGTACCGTGAACAGTGCGTCTTATGTCATCGAAGCCGGAAGATTTTTTCCCCATGTGGAAGTGCACCAGCAGGCCTGTCCCATGTGGGTGCCACTGGTGGAGAACAACGAACTGGACGGAGCAGGCACAGAGTACTTCGTGCAGCGTTCGGTAGAGCAGCTGATGGAACAGGATCCCCGCATTGATGCTATCATTTTAGGATGTACACACTATCCCCTGCTGGAACCGGTCATACGCCGTTTCCTTCCCCCGCATATCCACTTGCTGAGTCAGGGTCCGGTGGTGGCAGAAAGGCTGGATGACTACCTGGAGCGCCATCCCGACATGGCTGGTCGTTGCAGCAAGACGGGCAAACGCACCTTCTTCACCACAGATGACCCTGCATCTTTCAATCGCCACGCCACGATATTCTTTGGCGAGTCTGTAGCGTCACATCATTTTTCGCTGTAAGGCTGCCTGCCATTCCGCATGAAGCTGGGGCACAAAAGTGTTGGCCTCCACTTCCAGCTGAAAGGGTCTGATGGACCCTGCCTGTTGGAGAGCCGATAACAGGTCAAAGTGTTTTTGTTCCTGATATACACAGAGATCATGACGGGCCAGTTCTTCCACCAGGTATTCCTGTTCGGTCTGACCCGGGGTGGGCACGAAAATGCAATGCTTGCCAAGGGGTGCCAGATCCATCAGGGTAGTATAGCCGCCACGGGAGATGATGATCTGTGAACTTGCCACCAACTGGTGCAGTTTTCTGGCTCCGGCATGTGCCACCAGCCGGACATGGTCAGAGACCCACTGATCGGAGCGCTCTTCTGAAAGACCCTGTACGATTATGAATTTGCGACGTATGGCTGTTGCCTGCTCCAGGATCATTTTCTCAAAGATGCTGCGTTGCGGTTCAGGGCCTGACAGGATGCAAAGCACATCATTGGGTGGCAGGGTAGTGTCGTATTCGCCGGAGAACCTGTTCAGCAAGCCGATGAAGGTGGTGTTGGGAAGTACCGGGTGGAGATGAGACAGGTCGCCCGACAGGTTGGGTTCACCTGCCACGTCCGGTATCCAGATGCGATGGAAACGGCGATGCTGAAAATTCAGCCATTGCCAGACGATCCATTCGATGAATTTAGACCCCGGTATCTTGATCATCATCTGGTGGCTGATGAATACCGTATGAACGTGTTTACTCCGCACACCATAGCGGTTGTCTGAAATGATCATGACCGGATCATACTGTTCGATCAGCTGGCTGGTGACCCGTTTTTCCCGCATGATGCCTCCTAGTATCTTGCGCAGCTGTATGGTCAGTTTGACCAGAAAACTGCCCCGCTTCTGGTAGTAGATATTGTAGGAGGGCAGGTCATAGAAATCTGCCTCCGGAAATTCCTTTTGCAACAACAACAAGGGGCGCCCGCTCGTTACAATGACCACATGACAACCCATGGAAAGCAGCTCACGGATGACCGGTATGCAACGGGTTGCATGACCCAGTCCCCAGTCCAAAGGGGCTACCAGGACTGTTTTGTTGCTTGTTTCAGCCGGCATGTGTTCAGGAAAAATGGTACATTCGCTTCGGCCATAAAACTATGAAAAGTACGGGTATGAAGACCATTGGAAAACCGTTTCTTATGCTGGTCATACTGACCACGATGCTGCTTGTTGCCGGTTGCAACCTGGGCGGTGACAAATGCGATTGTCCAAAATTCGGCAGCGTGGAGAACAGCACCATGCAGACGCTCACCACTCCCTGAGTGTTGAATCAGTCTAAATTGCACCCAGCGTTTTTCTTGTCTGAACGTATTCCTGTTCAGGCTGTTACTTGTATGTAAAACCGAACCAGATATGTTATCTAAAAAAATGGAAGAGGCGCTCAATGCGCAGATCGTGATGGAAGGATATGCCTCCAGCTATTATTTATCAGCTGCCTCCTTTTGCGACCACAAAGGGCTGGCAGGAATTGCCAGTTTTCTCTATGCGCATGCTGATGAAGAACGCATGCACATGATGAAGATGTTCCACTATGTGAACGACTGCGGTGGCCATGCACAGGCTCCTGCCCTGGAGCAGCCACCCCTGCAGTTCGGTTCCGTACTGGAATTATTCGAGGCCATCCTGGCACATGAGCAAAAAGTGACCGCCAGCATCAACAACCTGGTGGATATCAGTCTGCAGGAAAAAGATTACGGTACAAACCAGTTTTTGCAGTGGTTCGTGATGGAACAACACGAAGAAGAGACCCTGTTCCGCGGTGTCATTGACAAGATCAAACTGCTGGGCAATGACCCCAAGGCGAACTACTACATTGACAAGGAACTGGGCGGTATGCGCACAGAATCTGCCGGCGGTGAAGCCTGATGAACATAACTGAAAATTAAAATGAACAAGAAAGAGGAAAGCCTGTGGCTTTCCTCTTTTTGCATGCTCCCTTTTTACTTTTCCCTAATTTTATCCCATGACCGTCGCCCGTGTGAACTACATCAACATTGCCCTCATGCTGATATCGGCTGCTGTGGCATTTGTCATCCCCTTTGAGCTGTTCCTGTTCTCTTACGCCGTACTGGGACCGCTGCATTATCTGACAGAGATCTCCTGGCTGCATAAGCGACAATATTTTTCGCCCAACAAGTACGACTGGATCCTGCTGACCCTGCTTACCTTCTTCCTGACCCTGCCCGGTATCATGCTGCATTTTGGTCCGAAAGACATCAACGGTGAGCCGCTCATTTCCAAAAGCCTGTACACTTTCTTCGACCTCAATCCCGCTGTCATGTTCCTTGCATTCAGTGCCAGCCTCATCATGATCCTGGTCAAGAAACTGAACTACCGAATCATCAGCTTTGTGTTGCTGGCCATCGTGGGATATATGATCAGAAATTATGATCTGTCGCAGGTCATCTTTACTATCTTCCTGCCCACACTCATTCATGTGTTCCTCTTTACCGGAGCCTTCATTCTGGTGGGTGCATTGAAGAGCCACAGTACGAGTGGTTATCTCTCCATCCTGGTCTTCATCGGCTGTGCGGTTAGCTTCTTTTTCATTCTTCCCGATGGTGCCGGCTACCAGATCAGTGAGTATGCCAAGCGCAGTTATGACGTATCCTTCCGCTCATTGAACGTCCAGATCTTTCAGTCCTTCCTGCACGAACCTGCTGCCGGCGAAGATGCCATCTACTACAGCAGTGCGGGCATACTGATCACCCGCTTCATCGCCTACGCCTATACCTATCATTACCTGAACTGGTTCAGCAAGACATCGGTCATCAAATGGCACGAAGTATCCAAACCACAGCTGGTGGCCATCTTCGCCCTGTGGATCATCGCCGTGGTGCTGTATTACACCGATTACCGCACCGGGCTGATGGCGTTGTACTTCCTGAGCTTCCTGCATGTGGTGCTGGAATTCCCGCTCAACTTCCAGAGTTTCCGGCAGATCGGTCAGCAGATACGGTTACGCTTCAGCGGCAGTGCCGGCTAACTGACTAAGCAGGATCAGACTCTTGTGAATATCCGTTTGCATGTTGTTCATTACCGCCCTGCCCAGGATGCGGGACGGTGAACTCCAGCCTGTCTTGACCGTGGCCGTCCAGGTCAGTTGTACGGGCAACCGATCGGCATGCAGCTGGATATGATGGATGACACGGAATCTTTTGTTGCGGAACTGGGTGGCAATTTCGAGGGAGGAATAAGGTTCTGCCCGAACGATCTCTACGCTGCCCTTTCCCATTTTGCTTCCTTTCCACTCAAATGAGGCACCCGAGCCGCTGTGTTTTCCGGGAAATTCCTTCTGCAGATCGGTATCATTCAGGCTGCTCCAGGCACTCCAGGTCTCCCAGCTGTCCAGATCGTCTATCAGGTTGAAGATGCGCCGTTTGTCGGCAGCAATATCTTTCGTTTCTGTGAACGTTTGTTTTCTCGGAATGAATAATCCCACCACCACGATGAGGGTGAAGATGATGGCCAGCACCAATATGAAGATCTGCATGTGGCAAAGGTAGTATTAGGAGCTGGCGGTTGGCAATTTGTAGTTATCAGTGTGTAGCGTGTAGCGTCCTGAATACGGTTGACAGTTTTGTTATCCGGTTCCCCTGTTACTCCTGGCCCACCACTCACCACTCACTGCTATACTGCTCTGCTGCAGCGATCCTTTACATCAAATGACTTCTTTATTACACAAGAACCGCTGCTGAATTTTTACTTTTATTGACCCAAAGAATGCCCGGTGCGATCCTGGTTATCCATATTACTCTGCTTTGGCCTGGCACTGCCTGCCAAAGCCTACCACATTGTGGGTGGCGAGATGTATTATGATTGCCTGGGAGGGAATGAGTATCTCATCACCCTGAAACTGTACCGCGATTGCAGTGGCGATGGAGCCCCTTTTGACAATCCGCTGTACATGGCTGTTTATAATGGCGATGGCACACTGTTTCAAAGTCTGGAACTGCCATTTCCCGGATCCACATTGATAGACCCGGATCTTACCAATCCATGTATGGTCAATCCTCCGGATGTTTGTGTAGAAGAAGCTATCTATACAAGAACGATCACTTTGCCTGACAACCCCCTGGGGTATGACATAGTTTATCAGAGATGCTGCCGCAACTCCACCATTGTGAATCTGATATTTCCTGAACAGCAGGGCGCAACCTATACGGCCCATATTCCTGATCCCGGAAGCATCTGTAATAGCAGTCCGAGGTTCAATTCCTTTCCTCCTGTGGTCATATGTGCCGGTTACCCGTTTAATTTTGACCACGCTGCATCAGATCCTGACGGCGATCAGCTGGTGTACGAATTTTGCAGACCCTACCAGGGAGCCAGTTTTGATGTTCCTGCTCCTGAAATTCCATCACCACCTCCGTTTCCATATGTTACTTATACAGGTGGTTATTCTGAAGGATATCCGCTGGATGCCTCCCCTCCGCTGGTCATAGATTCACTGACCGGGTGGATGGAAGGTACACCTGCGTCTATCGGGCAGTATGTTGTGGGAGTTTGTGTCAAAGAATACCGTGATGGAGTGCTGATTGGTGAACACTACCGTGATTTTCAGTTTAACGTAACCGATTGTACCCCGGGTTTATATGCAGATTTTCCTGATGAGTATAACAACTGCGACGATTATACCATCTTTTTTGACAACAATTCATTCGGTGCAACGACCTGGTTCTGGGACTTTGGCGATCCTTCGGTTGACAATGATACTTCAGTAGTTATGTCGCCCAGTTATGTCTATCCCGATACCGGTACCTACACAGTGATGCTGGTGGCTAAGCCTTATACGGTCTGTGCAGATACAGCCTATTCAATAGTGCAGATCTATCCCGGTCTGGTAGCCAATTTTGCCTATGAACCGCAATGTGCCGGACAGCCCCTGAATTTTAGTGATGTATCAGTGAGTACATACGGATATCTGGAACAGTGGAGCTGGAGTTTTGGCGATGGCACAGAAGGCACCGGCAATACACCTTCTCATGTCTATGAGGAGGGAGGTACCTATGAAGTGCATTTGCAGATATTGAACGGATACGGGTGTACAAAAGGTGTGGAGCATACAGTTACCGTGTGGCCTACGCCCGATGTGGATTTTGTGTGGGATGATGCCTGCCTGCAATCTGTAGGTACACTTACAGAGCAGGTGTTCATAGATTCTGCCTACACCATTACCGGACTGGAATGGACCTACCCGGATGGTACAGGCAGCACGGGTTCTTTCGGTGCTTATTACTTTGATACCGCAGGTGCATATCCTGTCACCCTCGTGGCTACAAGTAACAAAGGGTGCATGGACAGTATCACCAACCAGGTTGTGGTCTATCCCAAAGTAGTGGCCGACGTGTTTCGCGATTCTACTATTTGTGAAGGCGATACCATTCAGCTTTTTACCCGGAACGGTAAATACTATCAATGGTCACCCAACTACAACATCAGTGATCTGCTGGATCATGATCCTTTTGTGTATCCGGATGTTTCTACCACCTATACGGTCGTGATCAGTGATGACTGCACCAGTGACACAGCTCAGATCATTATAGAAGTACTGCCAGCTCCAGACGCAGTGGCATGGAATGATACTGCGGTGTACCGGTTTGAACCAGTGGTGTTGCATGCTGCCGGTGGAGTGAGTTACAGCTGGGATCCTCCCAACTATATGAATGACCCTTTCAGCCAGGATCCGGTGGTCATGCCATCTGAAACAGACAGCTATGTGGTCACTGTTACCGCTGAGAACGGTTGTACAGCTACAGACACCGTGAGTATAGTTGTATGGCTGCGTTGTATGCGATTTACTATTCCTACCGCCTTTTCACCAAATGGTGACGGACTTAATGATGTATTCCGCATTAGCAGTTTTGGAGATGATGAAGTGAGCAACTACCAGATCTATAACAGATGGGGAGAGCTGGTTTTTGAAGCTGGCAGTATTGATACTGCCTGGGATGGAACCACCGACGGAAAGAAACAGGAGACAGGTGTGTATATATACTATATTACAATAGCATGTGAAGGTCAGCAGGCTGTTTATTCAGGTAACATCACCTTACTCAATTAATATGTAACTTTAAAGTAAAGACACTATTGAGCATGAACGCTTTACGCTACACACTGCTGTCTCTGGTCATCCTTCTTGTCTCTCACACCACCTATGCCACGCATATTATTGGAGGAGAGCTATACTACACCTGCACAGGACCTAATACCTATGATGTGACCCTTGTGTTGTACAGAGACTGTTCTCCCATAGGTGGGGGAACTCCATTTGACGACCCAGCCTATTTAGGTATTTATGACGAAGACGGTACCCTTCTAAACACTGTTTCGATGTTCTCGCCGGTACTTTCTGATGTGCCCATCGAAGTGGATAATCCCTGTCTGATCGTGCCACCTGGTTTGTGTGTGGAACAGGCTATCTACACGGTTTCCATAACTGTGCCTGATGATCTTCAGGTTTTCGACCTGGTCTATCAACGCTGTTGCCGCAATGCATCCATTGTAAATATTGTGGGTCCTGAAGATACCGGCTCTACCATGTGGCAACAGATACCGCCCGGAGAAGACGCTTCCTGCAACAGTTCGCCGGTCTTTACCAACTATCCGCCAAGCGTGATCTGTGTGGGCGACCCGATCAGTTTCGATCACTCGGCAACAGATCCTGACGGCGATTCACTGGCCTATAAATTCTTTACACCATATGCAGGAGCCAGTCCATTTGATCCGGCACCATTTCCGCCTCCTCCTCCTCCCTACGACCCCGTAACATGGTCAGCCGGATATGACGTACTCTACATGGTAGATGGTGCTCCTGGTTTTGAGATCGATGTGAATACCGGTTTGCTTACCGGTACAGCTACAGATGAAGGACGCTATGTGCTTGGCGTGGTGGTGGAAGAATGGCGAGACGGAGTCTTGCTGGGTAATCATATCCGAGACTTTCAGTTCAATGTCCAGCTCTGTGAACCTGCACTTGTTTCAACCCTGGGCGTAGATGGTGAGATCGTAACCGATGTGTACCTGGATTGCGAAGACTTTACCATCCCATTCAGCAACTTCAGCACCGGGGCAGATAGTTATCTGTGGCTCTTTGGCGATGGTGCAACCTCAGAAGATTATGAGCCGGTGCACGTGTATGGAGATACCGGAGTGTACACTGTTTCACTGATCTGTAATCCGGGTTTCGTATGCGCTGATACTTCGGTTGTTGAGATCCATATTTTTAATACCCTTACGGCAGATTTTGAATTCAATGCCGGTTGTTCTGGTGAAGCTGTGCAGTTTTCTGATGCATCTACCTCCACAGAAGCGGGTGAGATCATTTCCTGGGAATGGGATTTCGGTGATGGTGGTTCCAGTACCGCAGAAAATCCATCGCACGATTATACCATCGGAGGAATTTATGAAGTAGCACTTACCGTAACCACTGATAAAGGATGCAGCAGCACCGTCTTGCTGGATGTGCCCCTGCTGTCAGGACCGACTGCAGATTTTTCTGCTGACGATGTGTGCCTGAACGAAGACGCCTTGTTCGAAGATGAGACCACGCACCCCGATGGTGTTACCCTGACAGACTGGTTCTGGGATTTTGGTGATGGTGGTACCTCGGGTGACCAGGATCCTTCCTATAGCTACGAGGAACCGGGTACCTATGAGGTGACACTCATTGTGGCCACCAACAATGGCTGCCAGGACACTATTACACAATCCATCACTATAGGTGAGCTGCCTTATCCGGATGCCGGATTGGATGATACTGTTACCTATCTGGAGTATTACACCCTGATGGGAGAAGGCAATGGTACCTTCAGCTGGTCGCCGGCAGCATTTGTCAGCAATCCGTTCATTGCAAACCCGCAAATCAGGCCTGATCAGACCTATGATTATATCCTGACCGTGACCAGCCCGGATGGTTGCAGTGCCAGTGATACGGTTACTATTTATGTGGAAGACATCACCATTGTAGATGTGCCTAATGCCTTCTCACCAAACGATGACGGTGTTAATGACCTGTTCTTTGTGTACACCCATACCGTGGCAGATTTTTATGAGTTTTCCATCTACAACCGGTGGGGGCAGCAACTCTTTACTACCAATGATCCTACTTTCGGGTGGGATGGGAAATACAACGATGAACCACAGGATGTGGGCGCCTATGTATATGTGGTGAGAGCGAAAGATATTACCGGAGATCTGATCAATCTGCAGGGTTCGTTCATTCTGGTACGATGATTTCTTAATAAAACAACCGGTAGCTTTGCACTGTTTCCAACTCATGGCAAGGCTACCGGTTTTATTTTTTGTTACTGCTTTTCTGATATCCGCCTGCAACAACAGCAACGGAAATAGACCAAGCGGCAATCAACAGGCTGCTCAGGCTGCCACCAATGAACTGCCGGGTCAGGCAGTATATCAGAAGAACTGCAAGATCTGTCATGGAAGCAAAGGTGATCTGGGTCTGAGCGGTGCGGCCAACCTCAGAAAGTCCACCCTTACACCAGATGAAAAAATCGGGGTGATCACCTTCGGCCGGAACGGAATGGCACCCCACAAGGATATTCTTACTGCAGAAGAGATCGATCAGGTTGCAGCATATATAGAAACCCTGCATGACGAATAATAAGGTGAGGGTATTGGGATCAATGTCTGGCTCCTCTCTTGACGGGTTGGATATAGCGGTCTGCACCATCACCAGAACTGACTGGCTTTATTCCATAGACGCAGCTGAAACCATTCCCTTTCCTGCCCCACTCAGGCAACTGCTGAAAACTTACAGCGGAAGCACAGACCGAAATGATACCTTAGAGGTATCTGCTCAACTCGCAGCCTTCATGGGCGCAGAGATTCAGGCATTTTTGTCTCGACACCAGCTGGATAACCCTGATCTCATTGCAAGTCACGGGCATACGCTGAGCCATCATCCGGAGGCTGGCCACACTTTGCAGATCGGTAACGGTCAAATACTGGCAGATCTTACGGGACTTCCGGTCATCTGGGATTTCCGCATGGCTGATATTGCTGCCGGAGGCCAGGGTGCTCCGCTTGTTCCAATCTGTGATGAGCTCCTCTTTCCGCAGTATCAATTATGTCTTAACATTGGCGGCATTGCGAATGTATCAATGGAACTCGATGGCCGTCGTATCGGATTTGATATTTGCGGCGCCAATCAGTTGCTTAATGCACTTGCCGAAGAAGCCGGCCGTGAATTTGATGAGCGGGGAAGCATGGCAGCATCAGGCCGGGTAGCCGAGAGCCTTCTGCATCAGTTAAATGCCGATGATTTCTTCTGTCTGCCTCCTCCCCGTTCGCTGGATAATGCATATGTTCAGCAAAACTGGGTGCGGGTACTTAAAGCAGATGACCACTCCTTGCCTGACAGGCTGCGCACGGCCACAGAACATATTGCCTTACAGATAGCACAGGCCATGGACCTGCATCAGAAAAATGGAAGGGTGCTGCTTACAGGAGGCGGAGCTTACAATGACCTGTTGACAGAACGCATCAGAGCCCTGAGCAGGCATCATGTATCTTTACCGGATGACCACATCATCCGCTACAAGGAAGCGCTTGCCATGGCGCTGATGGGCGCACTGCGGTGGTGGGAAATGCCAAATTTCCTGCCCTCCGTAACCGGTGCCCGTTCAGCAGTAAGCGGGGGTGTGATATCCTATCCAACTGAACAATGAGCCGAATTCTGGTAACAGGAGCCACCGGATTTACCGGAAGTTATATGGTCAGGTACCTCAGGCAACTGGGGCATGAAGTGCGTATCCTGCACCGGTCAGAAAGCTCCTGGTATCTGCTGGAAGAAGTAGAGGGCCTGGAAAAATTCTGCGGAGATATCCGCGACATATTTGCCCTGTCTGATGCCACAGAAGGGGTGGATGCGGTGTACCATTGTGCCGGCCTGGTATCTTATAAAAAGGAAGACAAGAACCGGTTGCACCAGATCAATGCAGCAGGTACAGAGGCAGTGGTGAACGCCTGTCTGGACAGAAACATCCCCATGCTGCACCTCAGTTCAGTGGCGGCTATTGGTAAAAAATACACCCGTGGCGAGGTCATCACCGAACAGAACAAATGGGAAAGCCGGAAAGCACTTTCTGATTATGCTGTGAGCAAATTCAGGGCTGAGCAGGAAGTTTGGCGTGGTGTGGCAGAAGGATTACAGGCGGTCATCGTCAACCCCTCCATCATTTTAGGTGCATGCGACTGGGAGCAAAGCAGCGGACGATTATTCCGCTCGGTCTATAAACGCTATCCATTCTATACACAAGGTATTACCGGATTTGTAGATGTGCGTGATGTGGTGCAAATGGCCCATCAGCTGATGGAAGAAAAACATTTCGGCGAACGTTTTCTGCTCAGTGCAGACAACCTGACCTATCAGCATCTCTTTGAAACCATGGCGAAGTATCTGCAGGTGCCTCCACCCAGGTGGGAAGCAGGCCCGAAACTAAGTGGCCTGGCCTGGCGACTTAATGCTATACTCAGGATGTTTGGTCTGGGAAACAAGGCCATCACCAGAACAACAGCCCGTATGGCCAACAGACAGACCCGGTACGATTCATCGAAAGTGAAGAGCAGACTGGGCATGGAATTTCGTTCGCTGGAAGAAACCATCAGAGATTCATGTGTCTGCTTTCAGGCTACACAGCAGGATGGATGTCATCACCCTCTATCATTTGAACATGCATAAATTTTCACATATACGACATATTTTCTTTGACCTGGATAATACCCTGTGGGATTTCTCAGCTAATTCGCATCGCATTCTTTATGAGATGTATCAGGCTTTTGATCTGCAGGAGATGGGCATACATGCCTTCGATAGTTTTCATGATCAGTACCGAATGCGTAACAGCCATCTCTGGTCAGAATACAAACTGGGCAACAAAACCAGAGAAGAGGTGCGGCTGGAACGTTTTCAACATACTTTATATGATCATGGAATAGATAACCGCCTTATGGCTATGCGTCTGGCAGATTACTATATTGAGAACACAAGAAGGGTGAAAGACCTGGTACCCGGAGCGGTCGAGCTGCTCGAAGAGTTATCTGCAAAATATCCGCTGCACATCATCACCAATGGTTTTGAAGAAGTGCAGGATTTCAAACTGGTAAACACCGGGCTCAGAAAGTATTTCAGATCCATCACCACAGCAGAAAGTGCAGGTCAGCTCAAACCCGGAAAAAAGATATTCGAACATGCAATGCGTCAGGCTGGAGCAGAAGCTTCAGAAAGTCTCTATATAGGAGATTCTCCTGATGCAGACGGGCACGGTTCCATGAATGCAGGTATGTCTTTCATCTGGTTTAACTATAAGAAAGAACAAAACACCCACAGGTTTAACTGTGCAGTAACAGAGCTTAAGGCAATAGGAGCTATGCTCTAAGACTATTCGTCTTTAGACGGTTTGGCAGCACCCATGCCAAAGCTTACACCCTCGCATGACTTGCCTGATTGAGCCTCTGCATTACCACCTGCAGAACAGCAGGAACCGCCTTTCTTCTGGTCTTTAGCAGCAGATGCAGCTTTTTCTGCAGTGCAGGATTGCTTTTCCTGACCGGCAGCACTGCAGCAGGACTTGCCCTGACCCATATGATCTGCAGCGTTCACTACCGGAGTAGCATCACTGGCAGGAGCAACTGAAGTATTGGATTGAGCCTGGGCAGCAATAACACCGGCACCCAGTATTGCGATCACAAGAAAGAACCTTTTCATAACCATATTATTAGACTGCAATTTAATGCTTTCCGGGAATGCGTGCAATGACAGTTTGCCCGCCCTTGACCTTTTGTCCCGGAGTGACCTCCACTATAGCATGAAGAGGAAGGAACAGATCCACCCGGCTGCCAAATTTGATAAACCCGAACTCTGCACCCTGACTAACATCTTCACCCTCCTCCACATAAAATTTGATCCTGCGGGCAACGGTTCCGGCTATCTGCCTCATGAGTATCTCCACCTGATCATCGTTGTCTTCTATGACCAGTGTGGTGCGTTCATTTTCGGTGGATGATTTTGGATGCCAGGCAACGAGGTATTTTCCTGGATGATAGCGGAAGTATTTCACCTGACCTCCGATGGGGGTTCGGTTCACGTGTACGTTCTTGACACTCATAAAGATGGATACCTGTATCCTGCGGTCGCCGAAGTACTCCGGTTCATCAGTTTCTTCCACCACTACGATCTTACCGTCGGCCGGAGCAATGATTGCTCCTTCTTCAATGAACAACAGGCGTTTCGGGTTACGGAAGAAATATAAAACAAAGAACAGCGCTCCCAATGAAACAACAAGAGCTATGATATGCAGGGAGAGGTCTTCCGGAAACATGCGTTGCAGCACGATGTTGAGCGCTACCAGCAGCAGGCCGAATATGGCCAGAATGGTTCTGCCTTCTTTGTGTATGATCCTGAACATAGTTGTAGTTGCAAAAATAATACAATTCAGGCCTGCTGAAGGTTCAGAAGATCCAGATTGCGAGCCAGGCAAATGCTACCGGTGCACCCAGAAGCAGGGCATCAAACCGGTCGAGGAAGCCTCCATGGCCGGGCAAAATGCTGCCGGAATCTTTCATCTGGAGGTTGCGTTTGAGCAGACTTTCAACAAGGTCTCCGCCGGTACCTACCACTGCCAGCAGGAATCCCAGTACGAGCCAGACAAACAGCGGCTGGTTTTGATCAAAATGGTCAAAAATGGATGCACAAACCAGGGCCATGATCACCCCGCCAATGAAACCTTCCCAGGTCTTGGCAGGCGAAATTCGTGGAAAAAGCCTGTTCCTTCCCAGTAATCTTCCGGTAAAATAGGCAAACACATCATTGGTCCAGATGATGAACAACACACCCATTGGGTACAGGTATTGAAAGCTGTTACCCGCAGTACCTAAAACTGCCATCCAGGCAAAAGGCAATATGATATAGATCTGCCCGGTTAGCCGAAAGCCAATATGCTGAAAGGGATTAGGGCGATCCTGATATAGCTCCAGCAGAAAGATGGCGGCCAGTACTGGTAGGGTTCCGGTCCAGGCCATTCCGGGAAGCCAGCCTGCCATGCTACCGGTAATGAGTAAGAAATTCAGCAAACCGGCAAACAGGTTGCCATAAATATGGGCAGGACTATCTGCCTTTTCTTTGAGTTTGTTTACAACACGCAGAAATTCAAACTGGGTGAACATGGCCAGCAACAGAAACAGAATGGTCAGGCTCCATGCATGCCAGCATAGAAGAAAGATGATAACAGCTGCGCCAACCACACCTGTCAGAATGCGCTGGGTCAGATTATTCATGTTTCTTTTGCAATTCCTCCTGCTGCCTGATATGTTCTTTTTCACGCTCTTCCAGATACAGACGGTTGCGTTTCTTGAATCTGTACATGAATAAGGCTACCGCTGCCGTAAAGAGGGTGATATAGATGTAGTTGCCATATGCCTGGCCTGATGTAGCCCTGATGATGGCCATGGTCAGGGCAATCAGGCTGGCTGCAAGCCAGAGAACTTCAAAGATCTTCATCAGTCTGAGCATCGTCCATGTCAATTTTAATGATCCCTTCCGGGTGCAGGATAGTGTATTCGGTCATGGTCTCATCAGCCTCCAGACCGGTGCCATATAGCACTTCATCGGCCGTCGTGATAGACACATATTTATCTGTGAATATAATATGTTTTTTTTCATCCCAAACCAATTCTTCTGTTTCCAGTTTCTCCTGGTTCTCATTGATCACCACTACCTGATCACGAACAATGGTCTTGAGCTGTTTTTCATACCTTATTCCATAGCCGGAGGTGAGGGTGGAAATGACCTTTTCTTCATCATTGAAGAATTCTACCTTCATGCCATCTTTAAACTCCACATAAGGATCATCAGTAAGATAGCGCCAAAGGGTAGTGGCCTGGATACACATTTTTACCATCCCATCTTCTGAATAGTACAGCACCACATCTTTCCCTTTTTCAATACCAGGGTCAGCCAGAGCGGCCGTTTGTTCCACTTCAGACATATCATTGACGCAGCCTGCCAGAAGCAGGACACAGCAGATGAAATACAACCGGCCGAACATGATGCTAAGTTAAACAAGAACACCCGGCATAAGCCGGGTGTTCAAACAGGTATGCTTGTTTATTAATTGCTCTTTCTGCCGCGAACTGTGGTTGATTCATTGATCCAGCAGCCTACAGTATAGGAACTGCCTTCATCGATACCACGTTCAAAAAGGTCTGTTTTGGTTGGCATGTACTGTGAATACCGGGCTATTTTGTCATTGGCATCATCTGCTACAGAAGGATCCACTGACTTGGCTTTATAGTATTTATCCAGGGCCACCCAAACTACCACCTGGCTGTCAAAACCAGTTCTGGGGCCACAAAGCGGACCACTGGAGGCATACAGATCGCCAATGAGCAGATAGGGTTCTCCCCAGCTTGGTTTGTAGTCCAGTGCTTTATAGGCATAGGTTCTGGACTGGCTGAACTTATTCTGGCTGCGTAAAATGCGGGCAATGTTCAGACAGAGGCTGCCTTTCTTATCGGCATCTGTTTCCATCTCAATGGCCTCATTGAACTTTTCAATGGCTTCATTCTCTTTGCCCTCCTTAAAGAGGTACACTGCTACCTGTTCTGCCAATTCAGAACTGGGGGCCAGTTCATACAGCCGGCGAACCACCATTTCATATTCTTTGGTTTCCAGGCAGCTGTTGCCACTGCTGTCGCGGGCAATACGCATGCTGTAATAGTATCGTGTTATTTTATTGACATCGTCCTTGTCCTGCTCCCAGCGGCTGTTGACCCTTTCAATCAGGGCTTCACAAGACAGCAGGTTGGCAGGCAGCATCTGGTCAATGGCATCACGCATCTTTGCATAATACTCTGCCTCGTCTGCATTGTTGGCAAGGTTATACTCAATGATCCCTACCAGTTCATCATAGGTATTGAGCACGTCATCATTCTGCAGTTTTTTCAGTTTCCACTGTATGATGGTATAATTGAAATAGGTGGGAATGAGAAAGTACTCAGCCTTATTACCCTGCAGGCTGAAAGATTCCTTCAGGGTCTCATAGATCGTTCCGTAATCTTTTGACCGGAGTTTGTACATGCTGTAACCCTTTCTTCCGAGCACGAATCCTGCTTCATCATGACACTGAATACGCTTGTCATACAGCATGAATACAGTATCAATGAGCAGCTCACGGCGGGCGCTGTCCTGCTCAGCTTCCACAAATGTTTCATACATGCTGATACCATCTATGAAGGGCTGCTTGCGAAAGCCGGGAGCTTCCTTGATCACATAGCGCCAATGTATCAGAGCGTCTTTATAGTTCTCCTGTTTGAAGAATTCACGGTAAGTGGAGTATTCTTCCAGAAATTTTTCCTGATTTTCAGCTTCCGCACGGCAGGTGTCCTGTAATGACCAGCTGAGGTCATCTTCGCCCGCTGCTGCCTGCAATGCGGCAGCACCGAGGAATAGCATCAACCATGATTTCATTACCAAAGATCTCATTGTCTTGAATTTAGTTTTGTTTTCGTTTGATAAACCAGTTATAGTCTGAAATGTTGAATCCTGCTTGCAGGTTCACATAGTTTTCACGAATGAGACCGGCAGCTCCCCGCTGACTGAATCCAACTGCCAGATTGACCCTGCTTCCTCTCATCGGAATACCTGTTCCAAAAGTCATTCCAAATTCTGTTAGCTGCTGTCCGTCAATGACCAGATAGCTTGTTCCATAATAGAATCCTGCCCGGTAGATGATGGGAATAAGGCTTTTTCCCACTTCATCACGGCGGGGCGGAATAACCTCTGCGCCAACTTTGATCCGGTACATGGAAGCCAGGCTGTCAGAATACAGGAAACCGGCATACTTGCTCCAGTCCTGATAGCTGAATTCTGCCGTAACATGAAATTTGACCGAATCGATGCTTCGTTGCCTGTAGTTGTTGAATGCCAGCCCGATATTCAGTTCCGGTGCCGTAGTAATAGTGCCCGCCACATCGGGTGCATAATACAAGGTATCTGTTATCTGTTGTATAGTGCCAAACTGATTGATATTGAACCAGCTTACTGATTGGGTTCCGCGAAGGTCAAGCCCCGGAGCAAAACTTGCTCCTGCATTGAGGTTGTTCACCCGGCCAACCCTGCGCTGATAGGTTATTCCCGCTCTGATGCCACCACCCTGCATGGAGGTCTGGCGCTGATATTTCGTGTCAACAGAGTTTACCTGATCCGGGAAGGAGGCAATGGTGGTATTGTAAATGGAACCGAAAAGGTATTCGTAGTTCATACCTATACTGAACTCATTCCGGTAAAAGCGGCTGCTGTCTGCCTCACCTTTCTTGTTCAGTGTTACAAGGGTGTCTTTGTTAAACTCTAATCCGTATGACAAACCGACAAAATATTTGAACAAGCCTCCTGTACCTGTGTACTGCGACATCAGGTCGCCCAGCAAGGTATCTGCTGAAGCGGTGGTCTGCTCTATATTGTATTGTGAGGTGGAAACCGGAAGTATGCCGGTGCTGAAACCCCAGTCGTGTTTGGAAAAATTGTTATCGGGTGAAAAGCCGAATGCCAGGTGTGACAGGTTGCCTTCGCCGCTGGTAAAGGTTTCTGTTCCGTCGTCCAGTGTCAGAAATCGGCCGCTAATGCCCACATCCAGCACACTTTTGAACAAATAGCAGTAGGTTGCCGGGTTTTGGGCACTGATCTCTGTGGTCAACAGATTAGCACCGGTGGCCCCTGCCAGCCCCATGCTTCCACCCATGGTAGGAGTGTAGATATTTCCCAGGCCTATTCTGGAATAGGGTGAGTTTAACTGGGCAAATGCGGGGGCAGTACAGGCCAAAGCAAAGGCCAGGAACAAACTGCGTGAAAAATGCATCAAATTGCGTTGAATTGAAACCGGAGTATTTCATCCAATCCGCTGAGGATCAGTTCCGGGACTGCAAATATCTGACTTTTCAGGCGGGATGCAAAGAATGGAGCATCTCCTCCTGTTAACAATACTTTAAGGTATGGCTGATTCTGTTGGTAGTAGGCTATCATTCCTTCGGCTTCCAGTAAACCTGCTGCCAGAGCACCGGAAAGAAGGCTGCCGGCTGTGCTGGTGCCTGTAACTGGCGGCCCTTCAGGCCAGGTTTGTTCAGGTATCTCCACAAACGGCAGCCTGCCGGTAAAAGTATGCATGGCCTCCAGCCTCATGCGTAAACCCGGTGCAATGGTGCCACCGGGAAAACTTCCATCAGGCAGGAGAATGTCATATTTGATGCAGGTGCCGGCATCGATCACCAGAACCGGTTTGCCGGGAAACATTTTCCAGGCTCCAACCATCGCAGCTATACGGTCATGCCCCAGGGTTTCAGGTGTTTCATAAGTAATGTTGATGGGAAGAGGCATCTGATGATCCAGAACGAATCCGGGCGCAAGATCCTGTAAATAGGCAGTTATTTCAGAACTGTCAGTCCGCACACTGCTGATTATCCAGGCATCAGGAACAGAATCAGCCAGAAAAGTACGGAGAGCATCCGTTCCACGATCGGCGGTCCGATGCATACTAAGCAATTCACCATCCTTTAAAAGGGCAAATTTGCCTGTGGTATTCCCCAGGTCAGCCACCAGATGCAACATGCCTATTTCTTTCGCCAGACAGCGTCGCTTTTCCAGTCTGTATAGGCTATGACAAGGTCTGCTTCACTGCGCCATTCCGTAAAGTAAATGCGCAAATCAGCATCGCTCTTCCATTCTGTGAAATACCAGATACCACTCATGGGTTTGGCATCGCTTTTCCACTCGGTGCGGAATACTACTACATCGGCCTCACTGGTATATTCAGATACGTAAACGATCTTGTCTGCATCGCTTTTCCATTCGGTCACATAGACCACCTGCGACTTTGCAACCAATCCTGTCAGTATGAAAACGGAAAAGATCATCAGGCGGTGGTACACTTTCATGGTGTTTGATTTTAGGTAAAAATACATGGCTTTGAGGTGAGGTGCAACCTGTGGGGCGTCACCTGCCTGTACTTTCGCTAATTTCGTGCCAAACAGGACTAAGATCATATGAGTAAAGAGTCAGAGATCAGGATCAGAATACAACTGGATGATGACCAACTGCCCGAGCAGATCACCTGGCAGGCCAGCGACAGCACGGCTGCTGAGCCACAGGTAAGCAAAGCTTTTCTGATCAGCCTTTGGGATCCGGCTTATAAAGAGACCCTTCGAATAGATCTGTGGACCAAGGATATGCAGCTGGAAGAAATGAATGTATTTTTCTTTCAGACCCTGGTTACCATGGCAGATACCTATCTGAAAGCCAATAACGACGAGAAACTGGCTGCAGAGATCCGTGATTTTGCGCTGCGATTTGGCGAAAAGACCTCAGTCATCAAAAAAAAGTAAGCAGCATCGTATCTTTTTGCACAGGCTGTCGTTCCATCTATAAATGGTTTATCAGACTGGATTGGTTTTGTCTGGCGGAGGCACCAGGGGAATTGCTCACATCGGTGTACTTAAAGCACTGGAAGAAGCAGCTGTTGAACCCGAGGTGATCTCGGGAAGCAGCGCTGGCGCTATTGTGGGTGTGCTACATGCAGCCGGGCTGTCTGCAGATGCCATTTTTTCCCTTATCAGAAACAAGTCTTTGTACAGCATTGTGAAAATGGGGCTTCCCAATAAAGGGATGATGGAATTATCATACTTCCGTGATGTCCTGTACAAACATCTTCCGGGTGATGATTTCAGTAAGTTGCGAAAACCTTTCTATGTGGCCGTAACCAATCTCAACAAAGGTGGCTGCGAGATCATACATCAGGGTGATAAGCTGGTAGATCATGTGATCGCTTCTGCATCCATCCCTATGGTGTTCAAACCGGTTCAGATCAACGGACATCTGTATGTAGATGGTGGGGTCATCAACAACCTGCCGGTTGAGCCTTTGCGTGATAAATGCCGTATTCTCATCGGTGTGAATGTGAATACGGTTGAATACATTGATCAGGTTAACGGCATTCGTGATGTGGGTGTACGCTGTCTTGATATCAGTCTGCAGGAACGTGTACAGAACAGACTGAAGCGCTGTGATATTGCCATTGAACCCCTGGTAAGTCGTTTTGGAATTTTTGACCTGAGCCGGGCAGATGATATTTATCAGACAGGTTATGAAGCAGCCAAAACGGCTATCTTCGCCTTTATGGCTAAACAAAAAACTCATGGCTCTGCTGCTGCCGGTTGAAGGAAAGAACCCGGTTTTCGGTGAACGTTGTTTTCTGGCGCCGAATGCCACCATTGTGGGTGATGTGGTTACAGGCGATGATTGCAGTGTATGGTTCAATGCAGTAGTTCGCGGCGATGTGAACAGCATCCGAATAGGTAACAAGGTGAATATCCAGGATAATGCGGTCATCCATTGTACCTTCCAGACCGCACCAACCACTATTGGAAACGAAGTCAGTATCGGGCATAATGCCATTGTACACGGATGCACCATCAGCGATCGTGTGCTGGTAGGTATGGGAGCTATAGTCATGGACCACGCCGTGGTTCACAGTGAAGTACTGATTGCCGCAGGTGCAGTGGTGCTGGAACATACTATATTGGAATCGGGCTTTGTGTATGCAGGAGTTCCTGCTAAAAAAGTCAAGGAACTGACCCCTGAAGTATTCAGGCATAATATAGAACGAATCGCCAATAACTACACTCGTTATGCAGACTGGTTCAGGGATGATAAGATCTCTTAATCCTTGTCATGATTGATTCAAATTGGCCAGACTTGCTCGTGTCAGGCCATTTTTGCCTTATATTTGAAGATCATGAAAAAAGTATTGCTGGCTTTGCCTTTGTGCATGTCTATAGTTGGATTGCATGCACAGGACACATATCTGCAGGTGTATGATATCATTTCTGCCAAATGTGGTTCCTGCCATATAGAAGCACACGAAAGCGGTCTTACCCTGAATGGCTCTGCAGCCGAAGTGTATGATGCTATCTATGATGCCATACCGGTCAATGCTGAAGCTGCGGGGAAGGGAATGAAAGTGATCTCTCCGGGCGATCCCTATAAAAGTTTTTTGTTCAGCAAGATCAACAACGGACTGGCTCTGGATGTGAACCTGACAGCCGGCGAAGGTGCGGCCTGCCCTCAGGAAGGTGAACCAGTACTGGATAACAAACAAATTGAACTGATCAGGCAATGGATCATATTTGGAGCAAAAGAAACAGGCAATATGGTAGATACTACCATCATTGCTACGTTTTATGATGAGGGCGGAATACAAAGCGTTCCGGACCCTCCGGCACCACCGGCTCCGGAAGAAGGCTTCCAGATACACTATGGCCCCTGGTTTCTCTGGCCTGAGACAGAACATGAATACTGGAGCAAGTTCGCTACTCAGATACCGGAAGACCTGGAAGTAAATCGTATTGATGTCATCATGGGCGATTATTCACATCATTTTATCATCTATAAATATGACGCCCCAACGTATTTGATGAATCCTTATGGGCTGCGTGACAACGATCCGGAATTTCTGGGCGTTTCTCTCGTTACTGCCAATCAGTTCAGTTATGACCTGCATCTGCCACCCAATACGGCTTTTCCCTGGGAATCAGATACCTGGCTGGATCTGAATTCTCATTACATCAACTATTCATCCACTATGCCGCTTGCCTGTGAGGTGTATATGAATGTCTATACGCAGCCTGCAGGTACTGCTGTTCAGGAAATGCATACAGAGCTTCCCGCCAATACAGACATTTACATACCCAATAACGGGTTGGAGTACACCTTTGAAGAATCTTTATACGATTCAGGTGATGACGAGATCTTTCTTTGGGGTATTTCCAGTCATACACATAAATACGGAACAGATTACAATGTGTACAAGCGCAAAGCTGACGGCACCAAAGGCGAGCAGATCTTTGATGCTTCCTGCGAGAGCACAGACGGTATTCCGGGATGCATTGACGAGATCTATGATTATCAGCATCCGCCCATCAGATACTGGGATTCTTTCCTGCCCATAAAAGTCAGTGAGGGTGTCATTCATGAGGCAAGTTATATCAATGATGGCCCGTCTCCTGTCTGGTTTGGACTTACCAGCGATGATGAAATGATGGTTCTCATCTATTTCTATCTGGAAGATACTGCCGGATTGAACCTGCCTTCCTCCGTACCGGAACAGGAACCATTAATAGGCATACAATCTTTCCCCAATCCGGCCAATGAGCAGGTGCTGGTCAGAAGTGAAGAGGTGTTTGGCCGTGACCTGATGCTGCAGTTGACTGATATCAGTGGTCAGGTGGTACTGACACAACAAGTGTATGCCGGCGACAGGCTTGCGGTCATAGACCGGAAGCAATGGGCATCTGGTCTGTATCTGTTGCAACTGACAGACAATGGAACTGTAGTGTACAGCGAAAAGATATTCTTCCGATAAAAGAGAGCTCATAGTACATAAAAAAGGCTGCGCAAATGCGCAGCCTTTTTTATGTCTTAAACTAAACTATTATCTGCTGTAAACTATCTGCTGGTTGTAGCTGATTCCATTTGACTGTATCCTTACAAAATACATTCCCGGAGCCAGGTTCATATCCTGCAGGTTGTAGGAGAGACTGTGCTCACCAGCCGGCTGGTAGCCGTTGCTCAGGTTGCCTGCAAAGGAACCAGTCATGGTGAACAGGTCGATGCTTACTTCTCCTGCTTGTGTCATTTCAAACTGCACCTGGATATTGCCCTGTGTCAGAGAAGGAACAACTGCAAAAGCCGCAATTCCATCCACAAGATCATTTATGGCTGTGGTGGTGCGGAAATGTACCAGTACATCTTCTACTGTGCTCTGAATGAAGAAAACATCGTCTGCAAACGGATCGGGATTCACCAGGTGATTATCCAGCTCCCAGTAATCAAAGACGTATCCGGCATTGGCACTGGCCTGCATATCTACAATGGTACCGCTCAGATAACTGTTGGAATATGGATAGGTACCGGGCGTTACTCCAATAACTGTAGCCGTACCGGCATCAGGAGGGAAGATATCCAGGGTAAAGTTATAAGTAGGCAGTACATCTGCAGTAAAATAGGCAACAATGGTATCTGAACTTTCCAGGCCTACGGTTATGGCTTCATCTGTGGTACTGGAAGGCGTGTTATGCAGAAACTCCCAGTGATCAAAAATGTAACCTGAAGCAGGAAGCGCTGTCAGATTGAAGGTGACACCACCAAAATAGACGGCAGAGAACGGAAAGTCAGCAGGAATGATGGTATTCACTTTTACTTCATTGTCTGAACCGGGCGGGTCTATCTGTACTTCAATTGGATATGCAGGTGTGTCAAAACAGTCTTCCATGCCTTCCACTTCGAGATAAGCACAACGCTCTTCAATGAATTCATACAGGTCTTCATAGTTGGACATCCAGCCGCTGTAAGTGCCTCCCCACTTGTCTGTATGTCTCTCCATTTCGGGTTCGATCACATTCATCATGCTGTCCAGTACACTGAGCATCATGTCGCAGGAATATGTGGTTGCATTCATATCTGCGAAGCGATTCACATACAGGGAAAAGAAATCTTCATTCTCCAGCAGAGCATTCACCATGTCCACATGACCATTGGGGTCCACATACAGGCCGAAGGGGTCACATGGATCTGCATCAGGCGAATCATCCGGAATACCTGTGTAATTTATATAATGGCCGAAAGTGGCATCGTTATCCCAAAGAATATAACGCCAGGTAAGTGCACCTCCGTCAGGGTCATATCCCCTCCACCATCCGGTGTTCCAGTTCAGCCAGTCTTTACAAACAGATACGGTATTGACCTGGATGTAATCGATCAGGCTTAACACATTCAGGTTGTCAGTAACATAGGCATAATTGGCCGGGTCTGTCATGTCATTGGTGGTCACAAAATTGACGAACGGATCCCAGTCAGCCATGGTGCCAAACTCTGCCCAGGTACCGCCCCAGCATTTGATGAAGTCCATTTCATATTCATCCTGCTTGTAGTAGTAATCTGTGTAGTCGTTGTCGTCCACTTTTTCGCGACAGTCATATACCCCCCAGTAATTTCCGTTCAGAAAAACGAGGCAGAAGAAGGTGGAACGTTCATCCAGATCGAGACCGCCCAGTTGACTCAGATGATGCACATACGCATCACGCACATGTGCCCCTCCTGAAGATTCCGGATAATTATCGTTGGCCGCGGCTTTTACTATAAGACGTTGGTAACCTGTGCGGTCTGTTACATCACTGAAAAAGTCCAGATCAATATCGTTGTCATATCCGAACTGGTCACGAACTATCCAGTCAAATCCACGCTGATCATAAGCCCAGGAGTCATTACCGTGTTCATTGAATTCGCCAATGGCTTCATCCTGCAAGACGAAGTTTTCATCAAAAAGCTCAAATGATCCGATCGGATGGAGCCATCCATTGCCGTTCAGCAGGTCATCTACTTCCTCACCGCTAATGGAAATGACAGGCACGTTGGTGCTTTCATCAATAAAGTAAGTATTGGTAGAACACCAGCTTTGTAAAGTATCACCATCGGCATGAAAACCAACCACACGCATAACTGTGGTCTCATCCAGCGTGATAGGTCCGGTATAGACAGGAGATGCTGCAGTAGGCCAGGAACCATTGGTGGTGTAGCGAATGGTCACGTCAGGTTGCGGAGAAGTGATAGACACCGTAACCGATCCGGTATAGTTTCCGGAGTTCGGCTCCATGTCAGGTTTGATGGCATATGCGCCATAGTGAGTGGCACCATTGGATGCATTGGGTGAAGGATCCGTGTAGATATACCAGTTGTCAGAACCGTTGGGATATCTTCCCCAACTGTGGTTCTTCTGGTTGGGCTCTTCAATATATTGCACATCCAGGATGGTCACACCATCAGGGGCAGTAAATACCACATCTTCATCCACAACTGTCTGGGTGATCTTGAAACTGGTGTGGTAATTGGATCCTGATACCTCATCACGCCCCGAACACCAGAATCGCAGAAAACCGCCAGCGTTGATCGTGGTTCCTGCAGGAATCTCCCACTTGTCAGGGTTGGAAGCATTATCGCTCAGGAAGTAACCGCCCAGATCAACGGCAGTTGCACCGGCATTATAGAGTTCGATCCAGTCTTCAAAATCACCATAGTTATCAGCTACATCACTGTAGTTAGCTGCTGAGAACTCATTGATGACCACCTGTGCCTGAAGCGAAGTGACCAGTAAAAGTCCAAAAAGGAGGAGAGTAGTTTTTCCCTTCATACGCCTTACGTTGAATCAACCAATAAAATTAAGCATTTCTTTAAGTAGCCAGCTTTTTATCTGTCATAAAATGATCATGAAGCTTGAAATGTTCAGGAGAGGCAGGTCACTGATCAGAGTTCCAGACGTGTGGATTCTTCACTGAGAAGCTTCCGGTAAACACCAAAAATCCGTGATTTGCTGATGATCCCCAGATACTTATCTCCATCCAGCACAGGCAGATTCCAGGCACCGGTTTCATCGAACTTCTTCATGGCAGGATCCATTCCCTCCTGCTTTTGCAGCACTGTGGGCGGCGCATGCATGAGCTGACTGACGTAAGTATCGGCATACCGCTCCGGTTTGAACATCAGTGTCCTGATGTCATCCAGGGTAATGATACCCCTGAAGGCGCCCTCTTCATCTACCACAGGAAAGAGATTGCGGGAACAGTGGGAAACTACTTCTACCAGCTGTCCCAGGTTCATATTCGGCTGTACTGTCTGAAAATCCTGCTCGATCAGTTTGGTGATGTCCAGTTTGCTGATGGCACGGCTGTCGCTGTCATATCCGGCAAACAATCCTTTATCCATCAATTGTCTGACCGGCATCGGATGAGGTTCGAAATACTTGACCGTCACATAAGATATCGCGGCGACGATGACCAGCGGGATCATTAGTTCATAACCGGAAGTGATCTCAGCAATGAAGAAAACTCCTGTTAAAGGGGCATGGTTAACACCACATAATACCCCTGCCATGGCTACCAGAGTGAAAGTGGCCAGGTTCAGGTGATAACCCAGGCCAACATTGTTCATCAGCAGGGCAAAGGCATAGCCTGCAGCGGCGCCTACAAACAGAGACGGAGCAAACATACCGCCGTTTCCTCCTGCCCCCTGGGTCAGGTTGGCTGCCAGCACTTTGAGCAGCAGCAGCGCAACCAGGTACAAAAGTATGGCGGTAGTTCCCTGCACCTTCAAACCGAAGAAACTCTGGTCTGCTATGACATCCATGTCATTTAACAGTAAAGCACGTATGGTGCTGTACCCCTCACCATACAGAGGAGGAAAAACAAAGATGCACAAACCAAGCAGGATACCTCCGTACAGGAATGGCCGGGTACTGCCTTGCAAACCGGTAAACCATCTCCTGCTGTAGTTGGAAACCCTGATGAAGAACAGTGAGATAATGCCCGTTGCTGCTCCCAACAGCAAAAAAAGGTGGATCTGATCCAGCCTGAACGGATCAATGCGCTCTGAGCTGAAAATGACCTCGGTTCCGGCCAGGGCACTGGTGGTTATGGCTCCGGCTACAGATGCCAGCAACACCGGAATGAAACTGGACACAGCGAGTTCCAGCAAAAGGATCTCCAGCGTAAAAACGAATCCGGCTATGGGGGCATTGAACAGACTGGAGATGGCAGCTGCCACACCGCATCCAATGAGCAGGGTGCGTTCACGATAGTTGAAATGAAACAGCATACCCAGGTTGGACCCAATGGCCGACCCGGTCACCACAATGGGCGACTCCAGCCCCACACTTCCGCCAAAACCAACGGTCAGTCCGCTGGTAACCACATGCGAGTACATCATGTCACGCGGTAAAATGGACGATTTATGGCTGATGGCGTGCAGGATACTGCTGATGCCTCTGCCCAGGTGGCCATGGTTCAGCAACCGCACAAACAAAATGGTCAGACCAATACCTATGACCGGAAAGATCAGATAGAGATACTCAAAGGCAAAGTCACGGTTGATATGTATCAGCTGTTCCTCCCAGAAATGAACAAACCATTTCAGCAAGGCAGAGGCAACACCCGCAGCCATCCCGATCACCACGGCGATGAGCAGCAGGAAATTTCGTTTGCTGATATGCCGGGCTCGCCAGATCAGAAAGCGTTTCAGCCACTGGTTTGCCTTCACGCTGCGAAGTTAGCCTATGCCCTGCAATTGTATATTTGTGCTATGAAGGCTATTATCCCCGTTGCTGGTGTGGGCATGCGACTGAGACCACATACTTACTCTCAGCCTAAACCACTTATTCCGGTGGCGGGAAAACCCATTCTTGGTTTTATCATCGACCGCCTGAAGCAAGCAGGATTCAAGGAGTTCATCTTTGTGATCGGCTATCTCGGAGAAAAGATCGAAAGCTTCGTAAAAGAAGAATACCCTGACATCACCTCCCATTTCATCCTCCAGCATACCCGCGAAGGACTGGGCCATGCCATCTGGTTATGCAGAGATCTGGTGCAGGAAGATGAAGGGGTGTTCATCGCCCTGGGCGATACCATTTTTGAAGCTGATCTGGAAGCTGTCATGCAGGAACCGGTCTCAGCGCTCGGGCTTAAGAAAGTGGATGATCCACGTGATTTCGGAGTGGCCGAAGTCGATGTGGAAGGTATGATCACCCGTCTGGTAGAGAAACCTACTATTCCAAAAAGCAACCTGGCCCTGGTGGGACTATACAAGATCCGGGAGGCGAAGTCCCTGTTTGAAGCACTTGAAACAAATATTAATAACTCCTATAAAACACAAGGAGAATTTCATCTGACCGATGCATTGATGCTGCTTATTAAAACCGGCGTGAAATTCAGAGGCTTTAAGGTGCAGAACTGGTATGATTGCGGCAAAAAGGAGATCCTTCTGGAAACCAATGCCATTCTGATGAAAAAGATGGGAACCACCAAGCACGATCAGTTTGCTTATGACAATACCATCATTATAGATCCGGTCAGCATCGCCCATGGATGCCAGATCAGCAACAGCATCGTAGGGCCGAATGTGACCCTGGGCGAAGGCGCTGTGGTGAACTACAGCATCATCCGCGACAGCATTATCGGTAACTACTCAAATATAGACGACGTGGTGTTGCACCATTCTGTCATAGGAAGTGACGCAACCATTAAAGGTCTGAGCCAGAGCCTGAGCATCGGCGATAATACCGAGATCGATCTGTCGCAAAGCATCAGCTGATGAAAAATCGTATCACTGACCTGTTTCAGATCAGATATCCCATCATCCAGGCAGGTATGATCTGGTGTTCCGGCTGGGAACTGGCCAGTGCTGTGAGCAATGCCGGCGGACTGGGTATCATAGGCAGCGGAAGCATGTATCCCGATGTGCTCAAAGCGCATGTGCGCAAGTGCAAAACTGCTACTAACAAACCATTTGCGGTCAATGTGCCGATGTTGTATCCTGATATCGATCAGCATATTCAAACCATCATAGAAGAAAAAGTACCCATCGTATTTACCAGTGCCGGTAATCCAAAAACATACACTGCTGCCCTGAAAGAACATGGCATCAAAGTGGTACATGTGGTGAGCAGTGTGAAGTTTGCGAAGAAAGTGGAAGATGCGGGCTGCGATGCAGTGGTAGCTGAGGGATTTGAGGCCGGCGGACACAACGGACGGGAAGAGACCACCACCCTGTGCCTGATACCGATGGTGGCCGATGCGGTCAGTATTCCTGTTATTGCAGCAGGTGGTATAGGCAGCGGTCGGGCCATGTTGGCCTGTATGGCATTGGGTGCCGAAGGAGTGCAGATAGGCAGTCGTTTTGCAGCAAGCGAAGAGAGCAGCGCTCACCCTCATTTTAAAGAGGCTATCGTGGGTGCCGGCGAAGGTTCCACCGAACTATCATTGAAACAACTGACACCTGTACGGCTTATCAAGAATGCATTTTATCAGCAGGTGAAGGAGGCAGAAGAACGCGGTGCCTCCAAAGAAGAACTGCAGCAATTACTGGGGCGAGGACGTGCCAAAAAAGGCATGTTCGAAGGTGATCTGGAAGAAGGTGAATTGGAGATCGGTCAGGTGAGTGCAGGAATACACAACATATTACCGGCAGCTGCCATCCTGGAAAATATCTGGCAGGAATATCTTCTGACGAAGAGTCGTCTGCAGCAAACTTAGTCCATGCTGGTGTCAGCACCCCATTGCTGTCTCCTCATTTCCAAACGGAGAATTGTCTTTTTTTTGTCATCCCCTGTGGAATCTTCCTGATCTGTGCATCCACGAGATATCAGATCAAACTGTACCAATATGAAACGTATTCCTTCTTTTTCCGCCGCAGGCATGTTCCTGCTGGCGGCCCTGCTCATGTCGGCAGGCCTCAAACCAACCTATTCACCCCCTTCCGGAACAGGTGTCATAAAAGGCACTGTGACCGATGGTAATACAGGCGAACCACTGCCCTTCACAACGGTGGTCATTAAGGGCACCCAGATAGGCGATATCGCCAATGAAGACGGCCATTTCCTGATCAAAGACTTAGGTGCTGGCAAATTCACCCTGGAATTCAAATTGATAGGATATGAAGACAAGGAATACACACTCAGCCTGAAGGACGGCGAGACCCTTGAAGTGAATATGCAACTTTATTCCAGCCAGGCAGAACTAGACGAGGTCGTTGTGGTATCAGAGAAAGAAAGCCGAAAGGTCAGAGCAGAAAATGTCATGCCGGCCATGACACTTAGCACACATGATGCCAGCGGAGCTGTTTCCAATTACAGTTACGCACCATTAATGAACGAAGAGGTCTATGTAGAAGGACATAACACCGAAGAATACGATGAGATCAATGAGATCGGTTTCCGCAAGGTCATCGGCAATCCGCTCAGCACTTTCAGTATTGACGTGGACAATGCATCTTATTCCAACATCCGCCGCTTCATCACTTACAACCAGGTACCCCAGAAAGATGTGGTGCGCATTGAAGAGATGATCAACTATTTTGACTACAGCTATCCGCAGCCAACCGGTGTGGATCCTTTTAGCCTCAACACAGAGATGTCTGAATGTCCCTGGAACCCTGATACCCGTCTCATCATGATAGGTATTCAGGGAAAAGACATTGACTATTCCAAAGCTGATCCTTCCAACCTGGTGTTCCTCCTGGATGTGTCGGGCTCCATGGGAGATCAGAATAAACTGCCGCTTGTTAAAAAAAGCCTGTACAAACTCATTGACCAGCTGAGCGAAAAAGACCGAATTGCCATCGTGGTATATGCCGGTGCGGCAGGACTGGTGCTGCCATCTACCCCGGCCAATGACAAGATCGCTATCAAGAAAGCACTGGACAACCTGCAGGCAGGCGGCTCCACTGCCGGCGGACAAGGAATAGAACTGGCCTACAAAACCGCCGCAGATAACCTGATAAGAAATGGCAACAACCGGGTGATCTTGTGTACAGACGGCGATTTCAATGTGGGCGCTTCCAGCGATGCAGAGATGGTCCGCCTCATTGAAGAGAAAAGAAGATCAGGTGTGTTCCTGACCATCTGCGGCTTCGGCATGGGCAACTACAAAGACAGCAAGATGGAGAAGATCGCCAACAACGGAAATGGCAATTACTTCTACATCGACAATGAAAGAGAAGCAGAAAAAGTGTTCGTGACCGATATGCGGGGTACCCTGTTCACCATCGCCAAGGATGTGAAGATCCAGGTGGAATTCAATCCCGCCAAAGTGGAAGAATACCGCCTCCTGGGTTATGAGAACCGCATGCTGAACAAAGAAGATTTCGACGACGACAAAAAAGACGCAGGTGAGCTGGGTGCAGGCCATCGGGTCACAGCAATCTACGAAGTGAAGCTGGCAGACAACCGCAGCTTTTCACCTCAGGGTATGCCGGAAGGCGAAACGCTGAAATACCAGCAGACCAAGGTCAACGAGACCGCATACTACAGTGAAGAGATCATGAGTCTGCGCATGCGCTACAAGAAGCCCGATGAAGATGTGAGCCGCCTGATCGAAACTGCTGTCCTGGATAAACAAGTGCCGCTCAGCCAGACATCCGATAACTATCGCTTTGCTGTGGCTGTGACAGAGTTCGGATTGCTGCTTCGTGACAGCGAATTCAAAGGTGATGCCAAATACGAAGAAGTGCTTGCCCTGGCCAAAGGTGCCAAAGGGAAAGATATGCACGGGTACAGAGCTGAATTCATCGGCATGGTGGAACAGTTCCTGACTTTTGCGAGCACAAAATGACGTTTCCGTTTTCATGTATGTTGGCCCGCTGCCTGTACAGGTGGCGGGCATTTTTTTGTCATCTATGAAAACAGGATGAAGGGGGAATAAAAAGCACAGGTATCTGCCGAGAATGGATGATGCATGTCTGACCAAAGGCTAACCAAAACAGCTTTCTGTCTGATATCTCTGAACACACCATAAAAGGTCAACTGACCATCTCTTCCTATTTTTACCCGAAAATCTACACATGAACATTCTGCTGCTTGGATCCGGAGGAAGAGAACATGCCATGGCCTGGAAGATCGCCCAGTCGCCGCTGTGTAAATACCTCTACATCGCCCCCGGTAATCCCGGCACTGCTGAATGCGGACAGAATGTGCCCATCGCCGTTCGCGATTTCAATGCCCAGGTGGATTTCTGCCGGGAAAACAAGGTGGACCTCGTCGTGGTGGGACCCGAAGACCCGCTGGTGCTCGGTGTGGTTGATCATTTTGCCGAACACTTGCCCACTGTACCTGTTATCGGTCCGCCTGCCGAAGGTGCACAACTGGAAGGCTCCAAGGCCTTCGCCAAGGAGTTCATGCAGCGACATGCCATTCCCACCGCAGCATACAGGTCATTCACAGTAGCTGAGAAAGCCGAAGGACTGGCCTACCTGCAACAGCATGACCTCCCCCTGGTGCTCAAGGCCGACGGACTGGCCGCAGGAAAAGGCGTGCTCATCTGCCAGACCCTGGAAGAAGCTACCGAAGGGTTCATCGCCATGCTCGACGGCATGTTCGGCGATGCATCCAGCAGGGTGGTGGTGGAAGCTTTCCTGGAAGGCATCGAGCTGACCGTCATCGTGCTCACCGACGGCCAGAGTTGGAAGGTCTTACCGCCCTCTAAAGACTATAAGCGCATCGGCGAAGGAGATACCGGCCTCAACACCGGCGGTATGGGGGCCGTTAGCCCGCCGCCCTTTGCCACTCCGGCCTTCATGACAACGGTGGAGGAGCAGGTCATAGCGCCCACTATCAAAGGTCTGCGTACTGATGGCATCGCCTACAAGGGTTTTCTCTATTTCGGACTCATCAAGGTGGGCGACGCCCCCTTTGTAATAGAATACAACTGCCGCATGGGCGATCCGGAGACCCAGGTCATCATGCCCCGCATCTTCAGCGACATCATCCCCCTCTACCTCAGCGTGGCCCGCGGCGACCTGGCCGAAGCCGAGTTCGAGACAGACCCCCGGGCGGCAGCCACCGTGGTACTGGCCTCCAGCGGCTATCCGGGCAGTTTTGAGAAAGGCCTGGAGATCACCGGCTGCGAACACCTGGAAGACTGCATGCTCTTCCACGCCGGCACGGTATCAGATGACCAGGGCATCCTCTACACCAACGGCGGCCGGGTGCTGGCCCTGAGCTGCTACGGCACCGATCTGCCCGAAGCCCTGCGCAACTGCTACACCAACACCGCCCGCATCTATTTCGGCAACCGATACTTCCGGAGAGATATCGGTTGGGATGTGGTGTGAAATCCCCTATATAGTATATACTATATATAATATTAAATACGGAATACAAATCTAATTCAAAAATTATTTTTTTCACAATTGATAAAAAATAGTGGAAAAAATAAAGTGAAAATATTTTGATAGTTCGCTGAGACGCCTACTTTTGTCTTCATTCTTAACCCTCAAAATGCTTGATATGATCTTGACGAAAGCGAGGCGGGCATGCTGTCTCTTGTATGCAGGATTTTGTGCCTGGATACCATTATCTGTAACAGCACAATCTCCTGCCATGCAGTATGAACTGCATTATGTAGAAAAAACAGAAACGTATTTTTTCAGAACTGACCTGGACTGGGAGCCCAACCAGCTGGAGCTGTTGCGTATGATGCCCTATACTGTAAAAGATAGTGTCATCAAGCAGGTAACCACAGACAATGACATCAAAACCACGATCTGGCATCTGGAGAATACCCAGCTGGAAGAGTGGATGGATCAGCCTTCCAGAACGGTGATCGACAACATCCGCACCAGATCCTATGATGCCGGTAATAACCTGATGTTAAACTTGCCTCATACAGCTACATATCTGGATAGCTATAACCAGTTGAAAGATAAGATGACTCTGACAGGAGGTGACATCATACCTGGGTTTCCTGTATTGACCAACAAGCTAAAACAGGATTTTCTTTTCAATGGATTCAGTATGACAAACCTGGGTGGAGGAGCTGTATCCTTCAGCAAGGATAGCCTGACGGTAGTGTTCAACAACAAGAAAAAAGTGCTGGAAACAAAAATTTCTGACGCTGAAGGCGCTATCATTCACTACGAAAAGAAAGGATTTGCCAAGAATAATCTGAATCAATTGGTTCCGGCTTATGAGCTCGTGCGATCCATGGATACCAGGTATCCGCAGGGATTGGTGTATAAAGTGGAGTTGACCACCTATCCGGAGTATTCCGTCAACTATATCTCACCTCTCAGAGAAGCCCAGGGCAAAGATGCCATATCCTGGAATCTGTATCCCAACCCGGCACAGGACCAGATCATCATTGAATGGATGAATGAGAATGGTGCTGAGGCAAGCTGGCAGATCATTAGTCTGGCAGGCATTGAAATGGCTTCGGGCCAGGTGGATAGTGACCGGTTGCTGGAACTGGATATCAGCAAATTTCCCTCAGGTTGCTATATCATGATCCTGCGTTCCGGTGGTCAGATAGAGAGAGATCAGTTCATTAAACTGTAAAAAAACGACTATGAAAAAGATTTTCATTCAAATATTTGCATATATTAGCCCCGTGCTTACCCTTGCTCAAATTGTCAGCCCTGACGGCGGGCCTGTAGCCACATTTGGTGGAGGTACCCTGACCGTTTCTGAAGTGGATCCCGGCCCTGAGATCATTGATACCTGGGAGCCTCCTGTAATGGAAGGAGACAGGTCGGTCATCTGGATACACGGTCTGGGTGGTCACGGTGATCTGTCAGCCAGTGATGAGTCTAACAGCTGGATCCAGGCTTCCAGCACCTCAGACATCAATTACCAGATGGAATCACGCAGGCCCGACTATTCTGATGTAAGCCTGGACGCTGCAAGCACTACCCTGCGAACCCAGTTGGAAGACTACGACTTATCTACAGATGCTTTCCTGATAGCACACAGCCAGGGCGGTATTGTAAGCCGGCAGTTTGACAAGTATATCCACGACCTGGGTTGGGAAAGGACCTTCAACGGCGTGGTAACCTTTGGTACACCCCATGGTGGTGCCATGATCCTGAACAACCGCGATCTGATCGTACAATGGTTGGATGAAGCTTGTGATGATCTTGGAAATGGCCCCTGGCAGGAGACTTTGGATGACTCTTTTTTCTTTTCTATCCTGAACTTGTTTTCTGGAATAGAGAATGCTGATGATAAAGTCTGTGCCCTGCTGATAGATGAAATTCTGCCAGTTATGTTCAACCTTGATGCCTACTATGCGGGTGTGACCGATGGCTATTATGTAGGGTCGCCGGAGTTGGATGAACTCAACGCATATACACCTGACATTCCGTATGTGACATTCTGGGGTGAAGAAACAGAGCCGGTTTCCTGGAATACCATGGTACATATGCTTCCGGGGAAAAGTGTCAACTCTGAGATATATGGCGCTTTCGGAGCAAATAATGATCCTTATCTGACCGAACAAGCAACTTATATGCAGAACTATTATCTGGCAAAGTATAATGAGTACAAGAACAATAAGGTCAACTGGGACGAGTTTTGGGATCTCATTATTGATTTTTTTGAAGATGATGCGGCAATAACTGATGCTGAAGTTGCTGCTGCATATCGTGATGGGTATGATTGGTTTACCCAGGCAAATAGTACCTGGAAGGTCATTATCGGTGCAACAGAACTGGTGTACGGCACAAATACATCATGCCTTTGTGTGGATGTTATGGAAGGTTATGAGGTATGGTACACTGAAGAAGACTTGATGGACTTTTCTTGTGATGAGATAGAATTTTATTATGAACCATTCAGTGAATGCAACGAAGTTGTTGATGTGGTTCTGGTGGACGTGATAGAAAAGATCAATGATGGTGTGGTCCTGAAGGAGTCTGCTTCCTCTTGCCCGGGTAAGGTGAGTGGAAAGAAAATGGATGGAAGCAATCACTTCAGCATGCGTAATGATCTTCAGACACAAATACGTCTTGATGAATTATTTGGAGGTTTTCATGGAAGCTATTTTGAAATTGCGCCAAGGTAAAAGACATATTATTACAGCTATCATTGCTAGTTGTTTATCTACGCTGCAGATGTCATGTAAGCCAACAGATATCATTAGCCCACCAATAACCAATAGCAATTCGCCTTTGGAAGTGGTTTGGCAAGTACCTATCCGGCCTGATACAAGCCTGGGATTTGGGTTTGATCCAATATTTGTAGGTGAATCAATTTTCTTTGGATCAAAGCCTACTCCCTTAAGTGCAGAAAAGATGCACTTGATTAAGGTTAGCAAAACTGGACATGTAGTATGGCAAATAAGCCCGGATGAAAATTCAATTTGTGATGAGATAAAATCTTTGGAGTCGTCTGGGCATGTTATGGTTGGCGATTTACTTTATTGTGTTTGTAAGAATCAGCCTATTGTAATTGACATGAAGAACTTGTTACTGCAAAATGAGTATGCAATAGACTCTTCCACTGCATATCAGATTTCCAGTTTTGATCAATTATTATTTTATACTACAAAATTCGGGAGTTTAGGTACAGGCTATGATAGTTCTGTACTTGTAGTTGCTGATCCTTTTTCCGGGCGACAAAAGACATTATTTCGTCAGGGTAAGAACGGCGACTTCAACCCCAATCTTTACCCTCCGGAGGTTTTTGTAAATAATCCAACAGGAGATACCCTGCTTGTTTTTCAAAACAGGCAGTGGGATTTTACCAACTCTGCCAATGGTGGCCGGGTGGATCTGTTTTGCTGGAATATGACGGCAGATACCCTTGTCTGGCAGATACCGGAAATAGATCCCTACGGAAACAGCAGTGTATGCAAGCCGCTTTACCATGATGGTCTGGTCTATTTCCGTGGTTTCCAGACCCTCCATGCAGTGAATGTGGAAACCGGAGAACAGGTATGGATGCACGAGTTTCCGGGAGATTTTGATGATTTATTGTTAGGGAACATGTTGATTGCCGAAGGAAAACTGATCGTCAAATCCAGTACTGAAGGCATACATGCTTTTGATCCGGGCACCGGAGCATTGCTTTGGGAGCGTTATGATGCGGGAAACACCTCCTGTTATATGAGTTATTTTGACGGGTCGGTGTTTTATGGTAATTATGGCGGTGAATTATTTAACGTCAGGGTTGCAGATGGGGAAATATTATGGGCCTATACAAGCAAAAATGAGGGTAAAAACCTTGGCTGGGAGCCTCAATTCAACAACGGAGTAATTTTTGATGAAGAAAATCGCAGAATTATTACCACCGATGGATATTATTTGATATGTTTGCAACTGTAATGCTTAACCCGCAAGACTCTCGTAATCAGAACGAGAATATGAACTCTGCCAGGGTAACCTGGCAGAGTTTCATCCTCTCAGTTCAAGAAAGATGTTTTAAAGTCGTCAACGTGGTCTGTCCATTGACGAATAACTTTCACTCTGGTAGAGTGTGTGTGTAGTGCGTGGGTTCCACCACGGTGGAACCCACCTCTTTAAAATCTGGTAGTGAAACTTTATACCCTCTGTGTTTGTGTCATTCTGGGCCTGAATTCTCGGGCTCAGAATGCTTTTTTACCCGGACCCGCCATTCATTTTGGAGGGGGACTTTCCATGCCTTTCAACGACTTTCCGGATGAACCAGCACCTCAGGTGCTGGGTTTCGGTTATACGCTGCAACTTGGCTATTCTGCGCCTGCCCGGTATTCGGAAAGATTATCCTACCGGCTTACCTATAAACAGTTCAGAAATCCGCTGGGTGGTGAAAAGTTTGGTGATCCGTTTCCGATCGCAACAGGAATGGCTAAGTCTGATGCCCTTCTTAGTGACCTGATGCTTACCATTGGAGAGCAGAACCGAATAATTGCACAACCCTTTATTGGTGCCGGAGTGGGCAGTACCAGGACACCTTCGTATCTGTCATCAGGTAACCTGGTAACAGGTGGAGACGGAATAATGATAGAAGAGCACATTGGCTTATTGGTCAATACAAGAAACGGACAAAGCCGAATCTTTCTGGAGTTTAGAATGTCCTATTTGCAGATGTATTATATAGAAGATATCAGCACCATCTATGAATTGAGCAGGTCAAATTTAATATCCAATCTGGTACCGGAATTTTCACTCGTTTATGCAATAGACCTGAAAGAATTATTGCAAAAGATACAACAGTGATCACGCCGCGAACGACTTGTTGAACGGACGATCCATAAGCTTTCTCAATTTTCTTGCCCGTTTATATATATCCTTTAGTACATCTCTGGCTGTTTCATTTTGCACCTGGACCATCAGCTGAAGGTAACCCTCTGTGATCGGCTCTATATACCTTGAATAGAAATTCTTGACTTCCACACAGGTATTGCTGGTCTCCACACACCCTTTTGCAAACCGGTAGAAACGGGTCAGATAACCAAACAGGATCTCGTCATTTTTGGTAAGGGTGTACTGAAAAACAGAAGTGTCATTGTAGTACATTGCAATGCGCTGTAAATGAACCTGCAAGGCTTCTGTTCCGTATAATTTAATTTGTTGCCCGCCTCGGTAACTGCTTACCTGAAAAGATTCTATCTCCCGCCCTAGCTCGCTCAGCTCATTGGGCATGAGTAACACCACCGGGTCTTCTGCTACTTCTATTGTAGTATCTGCCTTGGTGGGTAACTCTTCCTCTTCTTCAGCCTCATAGATGATGGTCTCTACTACTGAGCTGTCTTCCGCTACCGGCAAAGCCTGCTGCTTCCAGGTCTCTGTAACAGGCTCTGGGTTTTCCGTGCTTACATCGTAATGATAGACTTCGGCTGGTTCTGATTCTTCTTCAACAGTAGGATTGACCTCTGAAACGGATTCCTTTGCTTCAGCCATTCTGCCGGTCAGTACCTCCTCTTCTGGTTTACAGTCTGTATCTGGTACACGCTCTTCCTCGTCTTCTGAGCTGGTCAGGGTAGCCACGTCATGAATGACCGGAAAAAGTTTCGCTGTGATCAGCCAGATGACCACGGCACACAACAACCCGATCCCGGCTGCAATCCACCCTGACAGAACGTTGCTGCTGTTCAGCCAGTAGATCTCTGCAGCAATGCCGCCTAATACAAGGCTCAGGAGCATGCGGGGATACAGAAACATAGGAGTCACAAAAGTAAACGAATTGTCATCAGTTTGTCAAGCAATAGTTGACAATTATTTTACCAAACAAACGTTTGGTAAAATGAAAAAGCAACTCTACCTTTATCTTATGCCGGTTAGAAAAGTCAACAAGGAAGAAGTGGTGACAGAAGCTCTGAAGCTCTTCCGGTCACGTGGATACCATAAAACCACCATGGCAGAGATCGGTGCAGCCTGCGGACTGCTCAAAGGAAGCATCTACCACTATTTCGCCTCCAAAGAAGAGCTGATGATCGCGGTGCTGGAATTCCTGCGTGAATACTACCGGGTCAATGTGTTTGCCATTGCTTATAATGATAAACGTTCTGCCATGTCACGCCTGAAAGAACTGGGCACACATAGTATGGACATCTTCATCCGTGGCGAAGGCGCCTGCCTCATGGGTAATATCGCCTCCGAGACCATAGACGTAGTGCCTGAATTTCATCCGCATATCAAAAGCTTCTTCGATGACTGGACCGATGCCCTGGTCTATATCTACCGTTCCCACTATTCGCCCAAAGCGGCCCTGTTCTTTGCCCGTGAGACCATCTGTGCCATTGAAGGTGCTGCACTCATGATGCGCATCTACAAAGACCCGGATTTCCTGCGCAAGGCAAATGACATGATCCTGAAAAAATTTGAATCGGCCACCAAAGAGGCCCTCATACAACAGCAAGAGCAATGAAGAGAAGAATTCAATCTGTAGCCGTTCTGGGCTCCGGGGTCATGGGATCCCGCATCGCCTGCCACTTCGCCAACATTGGTTGCAAGGTGCAGCTGCTGGATATTGTCACGCCCGGCCTGAACGAAACAGATGCCGCCAACAAGACCAAACGCAACCAGCTGGTCAACAACAGCCTGCAGGCTGCGGTCAAACAGAACCCCTCGCCGGTCTATAACAAACAGGTGCTGTCGCATATCACCACCGGAAACTTTGAAGATGACCTGCAGTCCATCGCCACCGCCGACTGGATCATAGAAGTGGTCATCGAACGCCTGGACATCAAACAACAACTGATGGAAAAAGTGGATGCCATCAGAAAACCGGGCACCCTCATCACCTCCAATACATCCGGTATTCCCATCCACCGGATCGCCGAAGACAGAAGCGAAGACTTCAGAAAACATTTCTGCGGTACCCACTTTTTCAATCCGCCCCGCTACCTGCGCCTCTTAGAGATCATCCCCACACCTGAAACTGATCAGAATGTAATTGATTTCCTCCTGGATTACGGTGATCGTTTCCTCGGCAAACAGACCGTTTTGTGTAAGGACACTCCCGCCTTCATCGCCAACCGCATCGGGGTGTTCAGCATCATGACCGTACTCCAGGTGATGGACCAACTGCAGATGACCGTGGATGAAGTGGATGCGCTGACAGGTCCTGTTTCCGGCCGACCGAAATCTGCCACCTTCCGCACTACGGATGTGGTGGGACTGGATACCATGGTAAAGGTGGCCAACAATACCTACGAGGCCTGCCCCGATGATGAGGCCCGCGAGAATTTCCGCATTCCGGCTTACATCAACACCATGATGGAGAACAAGTGGCTGGGCGATAAGAGCGGTCAGGGTTTTTTCAAAAAGGTGAAGGGGGATGATGGTAAAAGCCAGATCCTTACTCTGGACCTGAAGACCATGGAATATGGTACGCAGTCAAAGCCAAAATTCGCCACAGTAGGCGAAGCAAAGCAGGTGGACGACCTGAAACAACGACTGGTCATCCTGCACAACGGAAAAGATAAAGCCGGCGATTTCTACCGGGCGATTACCTATATAGTAAATCAATATGTGTCTAACCGCATCCCGGAAATTTCAGACGAACTCTTCCGCATAGATGATGCCATGCGTGCAGGCTTCGGCTGGGAGCTGGGACCCTTCGAGACCTGGGATGTGCTGGGCGTACAACAGACTATAGAGGCCATGAAAGCCTCTGGTTTCGCTCCTGCTGCCTGGGTGGATGAGATGCTCAGCGCAGGGCATACTTCCTTCTATAAAAGTGAGAACGGGAAACGCCTGTACTACGATATTCCAACAAAGACATATAAGGAAGTACCGGGTACCGATGCCTTCATCATACTCGATAACTACCGGGCACAGAAACCGGTCTTTCAGAATGCAGGCGCAACGCTGCACGATATCGGTGATGGAATCCTGAACCTGGAGTTCCATACCAAGATGAATGTGATCGGTGCTGAGATCATTGAAGCGGTCAATAAGAGCATCGCTATTGCAGAGCAGAACCACCGCGGACTGGTGATCGGTAACGACGCAGCCAACTTCAGTGCAGGAGCCAACATCGCCATGATGCTCATGCTGGCCATTGAACAGGAATTCGATGAACTGGACATGGCCATCCGTATGTTCCAGCAAATGACCACCAGAGTGCGCTTTTCTTCGATCCCGGTAGTGGTAGCTCCGCACGGACTCACGCTGGGTGGTGGATGCGAGATGACCCTGCACGCAGATGTGGCAGTGGCAGCAGCAGAGACTTATATAGGTCTGGTGGAAGTGGGTGCCGGACTGATTCCTGCCGGTGGCGGCACCAAGGAACTCGCCTTGCGTGCCAGCGATAAATATTTCAAGGGAGACATCGAGCTGCCCACCTTGCAGGAGATGACACTCAATATTGCCATGGCTAAAGTAGCTACCTCCGCCCGGGAAGCTTTTGATCTGGGATTGCTCCGAAAGGGGATAGATAAGGAAGTCATCAACCTGAATCGTGTCATCTCAACTGCCAAAGCCGCTGCCATAGAGTTGGCGGAGGATGGATATACCGAGCCGCAACCCAGAACGGATGTACGCGTACTGGGAAGAACAGCTTTGGGCTCCTTCTACACCTTCATCGCTTCTATGCGCATGGCCGGCTACATCAGCGAGTATGATGAGCTCATCGCCAAGAAAGTAGCTTATGTCATTTGTGGTGGTGATCTGTCGCAACCAACTAATGTAAGTGAACAATATCTGCTCGATCTGGAACGGGAAGCATTCCTCTCATTGCTCGGCGAGAGGAAAACACTCGAACGCATGCAACATATTTTGAAAACAGGGAAACCGCTTAGGAATTAATGGTAATGAGTAGTGGGTATTGTGTAGTGAGATAGCTAAAAAAGATTCTTAACCCTCAAATGAAATATATGCACGATTACAAAAAACTACAAGTATGGCAGGATGCCGTTGACATGGCAGTATTGGTTTATGAACTGACAGGAGCCTTCCCTAAAGCAGAGCAATATGGATTAACAAGCCAATTAAGAAGATCTGCTGTTTCAGTTCCTTCCAATATTGCTGAGGGCAGCGGAAGAAATAATCCCGGAGAATTCGATCATTTTTTAGGAATTGCTGCTGGTTCATCATATGAGCTTGAAACTCAGCTGATCGTTTCTTCGAGATTAGGTTATAGCTCTGATACTGAGATTGACAAGCTTCTTGATAAGTTGAATGTCAATCAAAAGATGATCTACAAACTAAAATCAAAACTAGTGAAGAGGTAGGAGCAAGTCTCACTACCCACTACTCAATACTCAATACTATGACACAAGAAGCTTATATCGTAGCCGGCCTCAGAACCGCAGTAGGAAAAGCCCCTCGTGGTGCCTTTCGTTTTGTGCGTCCTGATGATCTGGCGGTTGATCTGCTGGCTCAGCTGATGGCCAAAGTACCGGAACTGGATCCCGCCAGAGTAGAAGACCTGATCGTGGGAAATGCGGTACCGGAGGCGGAGCAGGGATTGCAGATCGGTCGCATGATAGCTGTGCGGGCATTTCCGAAAACTACAGGAGGCATGACGGTGAATCGCTACTGCGCCAGTGGAGTGGAGACCATTGCCATCGCTACTGCCAAGATCCGGGCAGGAATGGCAGACTGCATCGTGGCCGGCGGAGTGGAGTCTATGAGTCTGGTACCCACGGTTGGGTGGAGAACGGTCCTCAACTTTGAGACCGCTAAAGAACATCCGGATTACTACATCGGCATGGGACTGACCGCTGAGAATGTGGCCCGTGAGTTCAAGGTGTCGAGAGAAGATTCAGATGCGTTCTCTTATGAGTCGCATCAGAAAGCTATCCATGCCATCGATAACGGATACTTCAAGGAAGGCATTGCCCCCATCACCGTGAAGGAAGTTTTTGTGAATGAGAAAGGTAAGCGTGATGAAAGAAGTTATATGGTGGATACAGACGAAGGGCCGCGTAAGGATACAAATCTGGAAGCACTGGCAAAGCTGAAGCCGGTCTTTGCAGCCAATGGTGTGGTCACAGCCGGTAATGCCTCACAAACCTCCGATGGTGCTGCCTTCGTGGTGGTCATGAGTGAACGCATGGTGAAAGAACTGAACCTGACTCCGCTCGCCAGAATGGTCAGCTGCGCAACAGTAGGAGTGGAACCGGGTCTCATGGGCATCGGTCCGGTGGCAGCCATTCCGAAAGCCTTGGATATGGCAGGCATGAAACTCAGTGATATCGATCTGATAGAATTGAACGAAGCATTTGCCTGTCAGGCTCTGGCAGTCATCAGAGAAGCCGGCCTGGATCCGGAGAAGGTCAACATCAATGGAGGTGCCGTGGCATTGGGTCACCCGCTGGGGTGCACCGGTACCAAACTGACCGTGCAGATCATGAATGACATGAAAAGACTGAACAAGAAGTACGGCATGGTAACAGCCTGTGTGGGTGGTGGCCAGGGAATAGCGGGGGTCATTGAAAGACTGTAGTCGTTATTCGTTGTTCGTATTGCGTTGATCGTAATAGAAATTCTTAACCCTCAAATATTGGTATATGCAAAATTTCAAAAAACTCGAAATCTGGCAACAGAGTATGGACGTTGCTAAACAAGTCTACTTGGCTTCAGATCGCCTGCCAAATTCTGAACGATTTGGATTGGTAAATCAAATGAGGAGGGCAGCTGTAAGTGTCCCATCTAACATAGCTGAAGGCTCTGGCAGGTTGACAGCTCCGGATTTCAGGCACTTTCTTGCAGTGGCATTGTCATCCTCCAACGAACTTACCACCCAGGTAATCTTGTCTGAAATGTTGAACTACTTACCAGGAGATCTGAGCCTTGATCTGCAGGACAAACTTGATAAGAACCAAAGAATGATATACAAATTTATTCAATCGGTCAATCGAAATATCAAATAATAAACAAAACGAACAACCCATAACAAATAACGCAAAACGAGCAAAATGGAAAAGTCAATCAATATATCCGGAGGATCCTTCCTCATCCAACCTGGGGATGCTGAGAACACCTTCACCCCTGAAGACTTGAATGAAGAACAACGGATGATCCATGACATGGCACTGGAGTTCACTGATAATGAATTGTTCACACGATTGGATGAAATAGACAATCACGAACCGGGTCTGGTACCATCGCTGCTGGAAAAGGCGGGTGAGCTTGGACTCTTGGGTGTTTCAGTTCCCGAAGAATACGGTGGATTTGCAAAGGACTTCAACACAGGCACCGTGGTGACTGAGATCGTGGGTGCTGCCCATGCTTTCTCTGTGGCCTATTCTGCCCATACCGGTATCGGTACCTTGCCCATTCTGTATTTCGGTACAGAAGAGCAGAAGCAAAAGTATCTGCCGGGTTTGGCAACAGGACAGCTGAAAGCATCCTACTGCCTGACCGAACCCGGTAGTGGTTCTGATGCGCTGGCTGCCAAGACGAAAGCGGTATTGAATGCAGAGGGTACCCATTACATCCTGGACGGGCAGAAGATGTGGATCACCAATGCGGGCTTCGCAGATGTCTTCATAGTATTCGCCAAGATCGACGGCAAAGACTTCACAGCTTTCATCGTGGAGAGAAATACACCGGGTTTGTCTGTCGGCGCCGAAGAGAATAAAATGGGAATCAAAGGCTCATCCACCTGTCAGGTCTTCTTTGAGAATTGTGCCGTGCCGAAAGATGCCATTCTGGGAGAGATCGGTCGCGGACATGTCATTGCATTCAACATCCTGAATATAGGTCGGTACAAACTCAGCGCTGCGGCCATGGGCGGTTGTAAACGTTCCCTCACCAACGCCATCCGTTATGCGAACGAACGCCAGCAGTTCGGAAAGTCCATTTCTTCTTTTGGTGCCATTCAGTACAAACTGTCTGAAATGGCCATCCGCACTTATGCACTGGAAGCTGCCAACTGGCGGGTGAGCAATTATATCGACGACAGAAAGAAACTGCTGACCGAAGAAGGCAAGTCGCTGGCTGAAGCAAGTCTGGGTGCAGCTGAAGAATATGCCATTGAATGTGCGTTGCTGAAAGTAGCGGGTTCTGAAGCTTTGGATTATGTGGTAGATGAAGGCGTGCAGATCTATGGTGGCTATGGTTTCAGCGAAGAATATCCGCTGGCACGTGCCTACCGCGATGCACGTATCAACCGCATCTTTGAAGGCACCAACGAGATCAACAGGCTTCTGATCGTAGATATGCTGCTGAAGCGGGCTATGAAAGGCCAGATCGATATGATGACGCCTGCCATGGAAGTACAGAAGGAACTGATGGGAATACCGGAGATGGGTGAACCCGATACCGATGCATTTTCGGCTGAGGTAAAAGCCATCGCCAATATGAAGAAAGCAATTCTGATGGTGGCTGGTGCCGCTGTGCAGAAGCTGATGATGCAGCTGAAAGACGAACAGGAGATCCTTATGGCGGTGGCCGATATGATCATCGACACCTTCATGGCTGAATCTGCGCTGCTTCGCACTATGAAGCATGCGGAAAGCGAAGGTGCTGCCGAAAGAGAAGCCATGGTGCAGGTGCTGATCACCGATGCGATGGACCGTATCAACAAGTCCGGTAAGACGGCCATCATGAGTTTCGCCACCGGCGATGAGCAGCGCATGATGCTGCTGGGGCTGAAGCGGTTCACCAAATACCGCATGTTGAATACCACTGCATTGCGACGCACCGTTGCAGCCAGACTGATAGAGGCAGACAACTACTGTTACTGATCAAACCGGAAAACAAAAAGGCGCTTCTATGCAGAAGCGCCTTTTTGTTTTGTGATGGTGTTGTTATCTGGTGATGCTGATCTTCTTGGTCTTCAGCACCTGGTCTTTACCAATGAACTGCACGAAGTAGATACCCTCCGGCAGGTTGCTGATATCCAGTACCAGTTTACCGGTGCCTTTGTTCCACTGTTGTACCAGCATGACCTTTCCAACCAGGTTCACGATCTGGATCTGCTCTACTCCGTTTGAATAGGAAGTCAGAATATTCAGATCGTTTACAGCAGGGTTCGGATAGACCTCATACTGGTTGTCCATGTCTGGCGAATGAAAACCAACCTCACCGCTCAGATCAGCAATGAATACCCCACGGGCATTATAGTTGGCAGAGTCATCTTCGCTGTAGATGATGACTTCAACTTCTCCATGTCCATCCACGGCAGGACCGTCAGGAAAATTTCTACCGTCAAACTGCACATAGAAGTCATCATCTGCTCCGGCAGGCTGAAACCATCCATATCCAGGGGCATCAGCAAATGGTGCCCAGCAGAGGTTCGGATCACATACCGAAGTTTCCCACTCTTCCGGCTTGTCGTTCACCACACGCACCCAGGTCATGTTCTGACCATCAGGACCGTTATTGGTAACTACAACTTCAGCTTTGTGGATCTCATCAGGAGAACCGGTAGCATATGAAGTGTCAGCACTCAGAGTAATATAGCTCTGTGCCTGCACTGCAGTGACGGCCAGTATGGCCAATGATAAAACACCTAAAAGTCGTCTCATTGTTGTCTGATTACTTGATTACATTCAATTTCTGTGCCGGACTCTGACTCTGGCCATCTGTAATATGATACAGATACATGCCTGATTCCATATCGGTCACATCAATTTCATAGTTGCCTGTACCGGCAGGTACCTGAAGGGTCTTGATCACTTGTCCGGTCAAAGATGTGATGACAAGACTTACGTTGTGATCCAAACCATTGAATGAAACGCTGGTGGCATTGCTGGCAGGGTTTGGAGAAGCGCTTCCCATCAGAGAAGCTATAGCTGCATCAAACTCAATACCGTTTACCAGGCCGTAAAAATAGTCATGGCTGAGCTTGACCACCTGGCTGCGTATAGCTTCGTCTTCTATCTGCTCAATACCAATACCCAGATATACGGTCTTGTTATCACTGGTTTCAGAGCGCACGCCTGCTATTTTGGCATCGTTGCCACCATATGAGAAAATGGCATGGCCATCAGCGTCAGCAACATCAATCTGCTCTGGATAGAAATAAGAGCTGCCGTACACATCATCTATGATATTGGATTCTGCTACGGTGCCAAATACTTCATCATCTGCAATTGCTGTAAGGGTACCGGCACCTGTTGCGCCATCATTCACAAAAACAGAGTGCAGGTAGTTTTCGTAAAAATTCAGAGCACCTGTCAGACCAAATTCAGTTGCATAATAATCAGCTTCCCAACCAATATCCTGTCCGGAAATAAAGAGGTTACCACCGTTATCCATGAAATCTGTCAGATAATTGCGCAGTTCATCATTCAACAGTGACGGGAAGGTCCAGCCAACATTGAAGTATATGTTCTTGAGTTCGCCAAAAGCATCTCCCTTCATCCCGGCAATGAACACATTGTGTCCGGCTACACCATAACTGGTATTCTCGGCCAGGTCAAGGCCATCGGTGTACATGGATTCAAAATTCCAGGTACCGTAAGGAGATCCATCACCAAAAGAAGTCACGTTGTTCAGTACCAGATCGGTAACACCGTTCACTGTATAGTACTTTATGATCATATTACTCCAGCCTTCGTGGTCAGGATCCAGGGTAAGGGTATAGAATCCAACACCTGGGGTAGTACCGGTTTCTACATTCAGGGTAAGGTCTTCCAGTTCACCGGCGGTTGCAGATGTGCTGAATGCACCGCTATAGGTAGAGCCACCATAAGTGTAGGAAGCTGACCAGTCAGCAGGTTGCTCAACAGTAAGCGTCACAGTAAACCCTTCATCTATATCGCCAATATTATTGACAATGGAGCCAAAAGAACCACCACCCTGTGTAAACAGCACGGATGAGGTGTTAACATATTCGAGAGGCGGATCGCCGGGAGCTCCGGAGTTCAGCACCTCTTTGGAAGAAGAATTCTGAACCCATACAAGGGCATAGATCTCATCTTCCTGCCAGAGGGGATCCAGTTCATAGCTGTAATCAAAAGAAACAGAAGAACCAACCGGTGCAAAGGTGATGATATCGCCGGTTGTACCTGATATCAAACCCTGACGGAATACATTAGGAAACTCGGTCTCTCCGTTGGAACCCGGAGCAGAACCATATTCGATCAAACGCTCAGCAACAGCTCCTTTGATCCGGTAGGTGCCTGCAGGTACATCCTGAACGGTCTGCACTTCAACATGCACATTTCTGGTGGTACCGGCAGTCTCTTCTGTTACCAGAATTCGGATAGGACTGCCGTTAATACCTTCATCAATGATCATATCCTGAGTAACACCGGCAGGACTGCCAATGTCAGCACCGTCCAGGATCATGGTAGGTACACCTGAAACGCTGTAAAAACTGACCATCGCTTCGCTTTCGGCTGTGTTGTATTCATACATTGGGTCATAGCCAGGCCATGATGTATGATACGCCACATGGTGTACGTTGGTAACGTTTTCCTCATAAACTGCCTGGAAGTATGGATTCTGGGCAGCACAAGGACCACAGGAAGCCTGGGTGAAATGCTCGAACAGAGGATATTTTTTAGCCTGTCCGAAAGTGGTAACAGATGCCATTACCAGAATGGCAGCCATACCTAATGCGTAAACTTTTTTCATAATTGGCAAATAGTTATTGATGATATTTAGGTTAAGGTACAATCAACAAAACTACCAATTTTCTGCCGCTAACCCACTTACTTTGCCATTGCAATGTCAGGAATAGCCACATATGGTCAACTTTCGCAGCATCTGATGTCTGAACTGGTATCCATTGTTGGTGACGGATATGTGTTGACCTCTCCCGAAATACTGGAGTCCTATTCGCATGATGAAACAGAAGACCTGCATTTTCCCCCGGCAGCTGTCATTCGTCCCGCCAATACGGAGGAAGTGGCTGCCATCATGAAGCTGGCATCCCTGTATAAGATCCCCGTTACTCCCATGGGTGCCCGGACAGGTCTTAGTGGCGGAGCCTTACCTGTGTTCGGAGGAATTGGTCTGAGCATGGAACGCTTTGATCGCATCCTCCGCATAGATGAGCGAAACCACCAGGTCACTGTGCAGCCCGGGGTCATTACCCAGGTACTCCAGGAAGCAGTGGCTGAAAAAGGCCTGTTTTATCCGCCTGATCCTGCCAGCAGAGGAAGTTGTTTCATTGGCGGAAATGTGGCTGAAAACTCCGGCGGACCCAAAGCAGTGAAATACGGAGTGGTAAAAGACTATGTGCTGAACCTGGAAGTAGTATTGCCTTCCGGCGAGGTCATCATGACCGGTGCCAATGTGCTCAAGAATGCCACAGGATACAACCTGACCCAGCTGATGGTGGGCAGTGAAGGGACCCTGGGTGTGGTCACGGCCATCGTTCTGCGACTCATCCCCCTGCCCGCATTTGATAAACTCCTGTTCATTCCGTTTCCGGATGCCACGCAGGCCTGTGCAGCAGTTTCTGCTGTTTTCCGGGCGGGCATCATTCCCAGTGCCATGGAATTCATGGAACGTGCCGCTGTGGAACTGGTATGCAGGTACCATCCGGAGCTGATCATTCCCCTGCCAGACAAAGCTGCTGCCTTCCTGCTGGTGGAGGTAGATGGCAACCATGAGGACTTACTGGTACAGGATTGTGCAAGTATTTCCACAGTAGTGGAAGCTTTCGGGGCCGGCGAAATTTCGTTTGCTGAATCTGACACAGAAAAGACAAAGCTGTGGAGCATTCGCAGACTTGCCGGCGAATCGGTCAAAAGGCACTCTGTGTACAAGGAGGAAGATACCGTTGTACCCCGTGCCGAACTTCCCGCTCTGCTGGAGAATGTGAAGTCCATTGGCCGTGCCTATGGCTTTGAAAGTGTGTGTTACGGCCATGCGGGCGATGGCAATCTTCACGTAAATATCCTGCGTGGCGATCTGTCAGCTGAGGCTTGGGAAGAAAAACTTCCCGTGGCCATCCGGGAACTGTTCACCGAAGTGGTGAAACTTGGCGGCACCATTTCTGCCGAACATGGCATCGGATATGTGCAGAAACCATATATGCCTATTGCTTTCAGCGAAATACAGCTGGAAATCTTCCGCCGGATCAAAAAAGTCTTCGATCCACACAATATCATGAACCCGGGCAAGGTTATTGATATGATGTAACACCTGTACCCGGAACCCTGCTTCTTATTCTTCCCCGCACACCGGCAGCGTCCGACAAGACTTTGTATGAGAACCATCTTATTATATGCAATGCTGTTGCTGGCATGGCCGGCCTCAGCACAGGAATTTACAGGCTTGCGCACAGGAAATTTCAGCGGCTCCAACGGCATGCTGCTCAACCCTTCTTCACTGTTAAGTGGCAATCTGCCCTGGGATGTCAACCTGGTGAGTGCCGGTGCCTTTGCACAAAACAATTATATATATGCACCTGGCCAGAGTGCTGTGGGTTTGCTGTCTGCACAGGATGCAGAAACTGCTTTCTTTACCACAGACTATGTCAATGCCCATTCTAATATGCTGGTACAAGGCCCGTCCGGCTTTATCAATACAGGTTATTTTTCTTTTGGTTTGTTCACCACAGCCAGATCTGCAGGATATGTCCACTCCGGCAACTTTCCGGAAGGTGTCAATGTGCTGGAAAATATCATAGAAGATGTACCGGTACAGGTTGGCACTGTTGATTTAGGTTTGCTGAACTGGATGGAATTTGGTGCCAATGTAGGTATGGCTCTTACGCGGAACCTGCATGTAGGTGCGAACATTAAATACCTGGGTGGTTTTGATGCCCTCACTGCACACAACCGGGAAGCATTCACTTTCACCCGCACAGATCGTGATGTTGAGCTTACCAATCTATTACTTGACTACAGTTATTCAGTCAATGCAGGGGGTTATCCCGAAAATGGACTCTATCAGAGCAACCTGAATGGCTGGGGCCTGGGCGCTGATCTCGGATTTACCTGGATGCAACCGGTTTCCAGAAGCAGGAAAGAGTATGCAGCCTACAACTGGAAAGTCGGTGTGAGTGTGGTAGATATGGGTTTCATCCGTTTCCGTGATGGTGCCGGAAGTTATCATCTTGCGGCCAATGATCAGGTCATTGTAGCCAATCAGCTGATGGACAGTATCAGCACTGCGCAGGAACTGACTGCTGCAGGTGATCTTGTGCTGTATGACCAGCTTGGCGCCGCTCAGGTGGATGATAAATTTCCGGTCTTTACCCCGATGGCTGTTTCAGTACAGGGCTCTGTGAACCTCGGAAGAGGATTCTTCCTCCAGTCACTGATCGTGCAAAATACCGCACCTGTACACGAACAAATGATCGCCAGACCAAATATGGTCGCACTGATCCCGCAGTTCGACACCAGACTGGTAACCGTATCTGTTCCGGTATCTGTGTATGACTATGAAGAAGTGCATGTGGGCACCTCCTTGCGGGTGGGATGGTTTACTGTAGGTACCGATAACCTGCCGTCACTTCTTATACCTGGTGATCTGGATGGAGCAGATATTTATGCAGGTATCCGTGTCATGCCGTGGAAGCATGCAGGAGCAGCAGCTGCAATAGGGGGTGCTTCCGGCAGAAAAGCCAGATCTAGGATGCTGGATTGTCCTGACGTTTTTTGACTTTTTCTGCTTCCTTTCCGCCGATCACCAGTACGAACTCTCCCTTGGGAGGGTGCTCGCTGAAGTGCGTGATCAGATCGGTCAAAGATCCCCTTACGGTCTCTTCGAATTTTTTGGAAAGCTCGCGGGAAGCACTGGCCGGACGTTCGCCAAAGAACTGCAGACATTGTTCCAGAGTCTTCATCAATCTGTGTGGCGATTCATACAGGATCAGGGTGCGTTCTTCTTCAGCCAGCTTTTTCAATCGGGTTTCCCGGCCTTTTTTGGGGGGAAGGAAACCGGTAAAAGTGAATTCATGCGCCGGCAGGCCACTGTTCACCAGTGCAGGTACAAATGCAGTGGCTCCGGGTAAGGTTTCGATAGGAATTTGCTGCTGAATACAAGCCTGAACCAACAGGTAGCCCGGATCTGAGATACCCGGCGTGCCGGCATCGGTGATAAGTGCCATCGTGACACCTGAGGCTATTTCTGAAGCCAGTCGCCCGACGGTCTCATGCTCATTAAAAGCGTGATAGGAACGCATCTTCGTGTCGATGCCATAGTGTTTAAGCAGCACACCTGAGGTTCTGGTGTCTTCCGCCAGGATCAGATCAGCGCTGCGCAATACCTCCACCGCCCGGTAGGTCATATCGGCCAGGTTGCCGATGGGGGTGGGAACAAGGTAGAGTTTACTCACATCGGGAATACCTCAAAGGTGTAGGATTCCATGATCGGATTGGCCAGCAGTTTTTTGCAGGCGGTCTCGGTCATGGTGCGGGCTTCTTCTTCAGAACCGGCCTGGATCTCCAGTGTGATGTGCTTACCGATGCGCACGTCTTTGACTGCAGCCAGTTGCAGACTTTTCATATTGTTGGCCACTGCCTTGCCTTTCGGATCCAGCAGTTCTTTCAGGGGCATGATATCAATTTCGGCTCTATATGCCATTTTCAGAGATGTTTTTTATCAGCGAGAGAATAAAGTACACAATGATCACCAACGGGATCACTGCAAAGGTAAGTCCGAACAGGAGAATTCCCCCCAGCCCGAATATCAGTCCGGTCAGGAAAATGATGTAGGACCATCGGTTGTCTTCCCAGGCAAAACCTTTCAGTTTGAGACCCGGCATAGGCAGTCTGCTCACCATCAGATAACCCAGCAACAGGGTAATGAGCAGCAACACCCATTTATTGGTCAGCATGCTCGCCAGCCCTGCATCATTTCTGAAAATGATCAGGGGTAGTGACACTACGAATAAGGCCATTGAAGGGGAAGGAAGTCCGCTGAAACCCGCTGTTTCCGGTTCTGTGTTGAACCTTGCCAGTCTGACAGCGGCCATAAGGGTCAGAAAGAATCCGCTGGTGAAATACATGATCGGATAGTCGAATGCTTCGGCAGAAACATAATAGGAACGGGCAATGAGCTGGTACATGATCAGTCCGGGTACCAGACCGAAGGTGACCATATCTGCCAGTGAGTCAAGCTGCTTTCCGATGGAAGAAGTAACACCCAGTAACCTGGCTACAAAACCATCGAAGAAATCAATGATCGCAGCAGCAAATACACAAAAAGCAGCCATTTCCATCCTTCCCATATCGGCATAGACATTCTGCTTGGCATCCACAATGAGCAAATGATCATAGTAGATGTAAACAATGGCCATGCAACCCAGAAACAGGTTGGTCAGGGTCAGCAAATTGGGTAGATGCCTGATCAGTTTCATCCGTATCAGTTCCGGCTGTTCATGATGTCTTCGATCTCTTCTACTTCCCGCGGGAAATCACGCATGAAATCATACAGACCGTTCTCGGTGATCATAACGTCGTTTTCAATACGGATACCAATGCCTTCTTCACGAATGTAAATGCCGGGCTCACAAGTCATGACAGCGCCAACCGGAACAGGCTCGTAGTGATTGCCTATGTCGTGCACATCAAGGCCCAGAAAGTGACCTGTGCCATGCATGAAATACTTTTTATATGCCGGCCAGGAAGGATCCTGATTTTTAATATCTGCATCGGTCAGCAGTCCGATGGCTTTGAGTTCACTTTCCATGACCTTACCCACCTCGGCGTTGTAGTCTTTCAGGATCATGCCCGCATGGATCATGTCCAGCGCCTTCTTCTGTACATTCAGACAAGCATTGTACACCTGCTTCTGGCGTTCGGTGAAACGTCCGTTCACCGGAATGGTGCGGGTCAGGTCTGCACAGTAGTTGGCATATTCGGCACCGAAGTCCATCAGTATGAGGTCGCCGTCCTTACATTCCAGGTTGTTGTCCACATAGTGGAGTACACAGGCGCTTGCCCCACTGGCGATGATGGCACCATAAGCGTGTCTGGTGGCCCGGTTACGCAGAAATTCATGGGTGATATCTGCCTCCACCTCATATTCCATCATACCTGGTTTGATGTTCTGCAGAACCCGCAGATAGGCTTTTCTGGTTATATCGCAGGCTGTCTGCAGCAGATCCTGTTCCCATTTGCTTTTGCTCACCCGGAGCCTGGCCATGATGGGGGCAGAGCGCTCCAGCTTATGCATGGGAAATCGTTGCTGCATTTCCCTGGCAAAGCGCATATCGCGGGTCTCTACCAGGATACTGGCCCGGTCATTTTCATTGCTGTTGAGGTACAATGTTTCCGCATGGTTCATCAGCATATTGAAGATGGCGGGGAATTCTTCCTTCCAGTGGATGGTCTGGATACCGCTGGCCGCTCTGGCTTCTTCTTCGGTGTATTTGTGCCCTTCCCAGATGGCAATATGCTCATTGGTCTTCTTCAGGAACAGTGCCTCCCTGTAAATGGGGTTGGGGCTGTCCGGGTAGATCAGCAGGATGCTGTCTTCCTGGTCAATGCCACTCAGGTAGAATATATCGCTGTTCTGCTTGAAAGGATGGAACTGGTCGGCATTGGAGGGCATTTCATCATTGCTTTGGAAAACGGCAATGGCGTTGGGTTTCATCTGGCCGGTAAATGCCTGCCTGTTGCGGATGAACAGGTTCTGGTCTATGGGTAAATACTTCATAATAACAGGAGCTTATTCGTCAGGAGGCCAAAGATACGATTTTAGCCATCCGTGGCCAGGAAACGGAAAATCAGCAAAAAAATGAGACAATTGTATGGTTATCAATTATTTATCTAAATGCAGAAGACAGACAGGGAAAGAGGCTTGCAAAAGGCAGAAAATCTCCTGTAAATTATTTCTGACGCGGATTTTGCACATTCATTTCTTACAGTTACCTTTGCAGTCCGTTTTTTACAGGCGGCAGGTAAATTAAGGGAGTGGACCCCGATAACGTTCACAATATCAGGACCTGCATGAATCCCGGAACACCGGGACTGCTATGCTCACCTCTTATTGTGGATCATTTTTCCCTCCTACGATTCACCGGTAGCCTACAAAACTTAATGTAAAAGAAGATATGCCAACGATTCAGCAATTGGTTCGCAAAGGCCGGGAAACCGTCAAGTATGCCAGCAAATCCAGGGCTCTGGACCGCTGCCCGCAACGTCGGGGAGTTTGTACCAGGGTCTATACCACTACACCGAAGAAGCCGAACTCGGCGCTTCGTAAAGTGGCTAAGGTGAGGCTGACCAACCAGACCGAAGTGATCGCCTACATTCCGGGAGAAGGACACAACCTTCAGGAGCACTCTATCGTGCTCATCCGCGGTGGCAGGGTGAAAGACCTTCCCGGTGTACGCTATCACATCGTAAGGGGTGCCCTCGATACAGCCGGCGTCAACAACCGGACCCAGAGCCGCTCCAAGTATGGTACCAAGCGTCCGAAAGCAGCAGCGAAATAATCAAGTAAGCGAACAGTATCATGAGAAAGGATAAACCTAAAAAGCACGTCATCCACCCGGATACCAAGTACAACGATCCGCTGGTGACCCAATTCGTGAACAATCTGATGTGGCAGGGCAAGAAGAGCACTGCCTTCGCCATATTCTACGATGCCCTGGAAAGAGTGGAGAAGCAGACCGGAGAGAATGGTTATGAGGTTTGGAAAAAAGCACTCAGCAACTCCACTCCGGGTGTGGAAGTAAAAAGCCGCCGTATCGGTGGTGCCAACTTCCAGATCCCCACTGAGATCCGCCCGGACAGGAAGATCTCTTTGTCCATCAAATGGCTGATCGGATACAGCCGCAAGCGTTCAGGTAAGTCCATGGCTGAAAAGCTGGCTGCCGAGATTGTAGCCGCCTCTAATAATGAAGGCGCTACCATTAAGAAAAAAGAAGACGTTCACAAGATGGCCGAAGCCAACAAAGCCTTCGCCCACTTCAGAGCCTAATAAATCCCAGCACAATAGCAGATATAGTATATGGCAAGCAGAGATCTTAAATACACGAGAAATATCGGGATCGCCGCCCACATTGACGCCGGTAAGACCACCACGACCGAGCGTATCCTCTTTTACACGGGTCTGACCCACAAGATCGGCGAAGTACACGACGGTGCTGCCACCATGGACTGGATGGAGCAGGAGAAGGAACGTGGTATCACGATCACTTCCGCTGCAACGACCACCTTCTGGAAATACCGCAACGAAGAATTCAAGGTCAACATCATTGATACCCCGGGTCACGTGGATTTCACCGTAGAGGTGGAGCGTTCCCTCCGTGTACTGGATGGTGTGGTTGCCTTGTTCTGTGCTGTAGGTGGTGTGGAGCCTCAGTCTGAGACCGTTTGGCGTCAGGCTAACCGCTACCGGGTTCCCCGTATCGGTTTCGTGAATAAGATGGACCGTTCCGGCGCCGACTTCCTCGAAGTGGTTCGCCAGGTGAAGACCATTCTCGGTGCCAATCCGGTGCCGCTGGTTCTTCCTATAGGTGCAGAAGAAACATTTAAAGGTGTGGTTGACCTGATCCGCAACGTAGCGATGATCTGGGATGACAATACCCAGGGTATGACCTATACCGAAGTGCCTATCCCCGACGATATGGTGGAGCAGGTGCAGGAATACCGCAACATGCTGGTAGAGGCTGTAGCAGAATATGATGATGCCCTGCTCGAAAAATTCTTCGACAATCCGGACAGCATCACCGAAGATGAATTGGTGGAAGCCATCCGCAAGGCAACCATCGATATCGCTATCATCCCGATGCTTTGTGGTTCTGCCTTTAAGAACAAGGGTGTACAGTTCATGCTGGATGCGGTTTGCCGCTACCTGCCGGCTCCCATTGATGTGGAAGCTGTAAAAGGTACCAACCCGGATACAGAGAAAGAAGAGCTCCGTCGCCCGGATGCAAAAGATCCGTTCGCTGCACTTGCTTTCAAGATCATGACCGATCCATTCGTAGGTCGTCTGGCATTCTTCCGGGTCTATTCCGGTAAACTTGATGCCGGCTCCTATGTACTCAATACCCGTACCGGTAAGAAAGAACGTATCTCCCGCATCCTCCAGATGCATGCCAACAAGCAAAATCCGATCGAATTCATCGAAGCAGGTGATATCGGAGCTGCCGTAGGTTTCAAGGATATCCGTACCGGTGATACCCTTTGCGTGGAAAGCCATCCGATCTCTCTGGAGAGCATGGAGTTCCCGGAACCGGTGATCGGTATCGCTATTGAGCCGAAGGCTCAGGCAGACGTGGACAAACTGGGTATCGCCCTGTCCAAACTGGCTGAAGAAGATCCTACGTTCAAGGTGATGTTCGACGAAGAGACCGGTCAGACCGTAGTTCGCGGTATGGGTGAGCTCCACCTGGAGATCATCGTAGATCGTCTGAAGCGTGAATTCAAACTTGATGTGAATCAGGGTGCTCCGGAAGTTGCTTATAAGGAAGCGCTGACCAAGACCGTGAAGCATCGTGAGACCTATAAGAAGCAGACCGGTGGTCGCGGTAAGTTCGCCGATATTCAATTTGAGATCGGACCTGCCGACGACGAAGTGGTTGGCCTGCAGTTCGTGAATGACATCTTTGGTGGATCCATTCCGCGAGAATTCATCCCGGCTGTAGAGAAAGGCTTCAAAGAAGCTATGGGTACCGGTGTCCTGGCAGGATATACCATGGACAGCATGAAGGTGCGTCTGTTTGACGGATCCTTCCACGCGGTTGACTCCGACGCCCTCTCTTTCGAGATGGCTGCCAAGATCGGTTACCGTACCGCTGCCCGTATGGCCGGCGCCCAGCTGCTCGAGCCCATCATGAAACTGGAAGTGATCACACCCGAAGAACATATGGGTGATGTGATCGGCGACCTCAACCGCCGTCGTGGTATGGTGGAAGGCTTTGACAGCAAGAACAACGCTACCGTTATCAAGGCTAAAGTGCCTCTGAGTGAAATGTTCGGCTACGTGACCCAGTTGCGTACCATCACCTCCGGTCGTGCTACCAGCATCCTGGAGTTCTCACACTTCGCTCCGACACCGACCAACATTGCCGAAGAAGTGGTAGCAAAATCAAAAGGTAAAGTAGCAGCAGAATAATAAACAGACAGGTATGAGCTACAAGATCAGAATGAAACTGAAGTCTTTCGACCACACACTGGTTGACAAGACAGCTGAGCGGATCATCAAGACCGTTCGCAGCACCGGTGCCGTAGTGACCGGTCCGATCCCGCTTCCTACCAGGAAGAAGATCTACACCGTGCTGCGTTCGCCGCACGTAAACAAGAAAGCCAGAGAGCAGTTCGAACTGTCAACGTATAAGCGTTTGCTGGATATCTACAGTGCGTCCAACAAGACTGTTGATGCACTGCAGAAACTGGAATTGCCCAGTGGTGTAGAAGTGGAAATCAAAATCTAACAGAACAGGCGATGAAAGGAATAATCGGAAAAAAGGTGGGTATGACCCACTACTTTGACAACGACGGCAGGTCTGTTGCCTGTACTGTGATCGAAGCCGGCCCCTGTGTGGTGCTGCAAAAGAAGACCATTGAAACCGATGGATACGATGCTGTTCAGATAGGGTTCGATGAGAAGAAGGAAAAGAACACCTCGGCCGGTATGAAGGGTCACTTCAAGAAGGCAGGTGCTGAACCCGTAAAGCAGATCAGCGAATTCCGCGATTTCAATACAGAACTGAATGTAGGTGAGCACCTCACGGTTGACATGTTCACTGAAGGTGAAAAGGTACACGTGAAGGGAACCAGCAAGGGAAAAGGTTTTCAGGGTGTGGTTAAGCGCCATAAGTTCAGCGGGGTGGGTATGCGTACCCACGGTCAGCATGACCGCCACCGTGCTCCGGGTTCTATTGGCGGCTCTTCCTGGCCAAGCAGGGTATTCAAAGGAATGCGCATGGCTGGCCGCATGGGTAATGAAACTGTAAAGACCCGCAACATCAAGATTGCCAAGATCATTTCAGAACAGAATCTGATACTCCTGAACGGCTCCGTTCCGGGAAGCAAAGGTTCTTATGTAATAATTGAGAAATAACTATGAAACTGGACGTAGTCAACAGCGCCGGACAGAAGACCGGAAGGCAGGTGGAGCTCAGCGATGCCATCTTTGGCATCGAGCCGAATGACCATTCCATCTACCTGTCTGTGAAGCAGTACCTGGCCAATCAGCGTCAGGGTACCCACAAAAGCAAAGAGCGCTCAGAAGTAGCAGGCTCCACCAGGAAGCTACACCGTCAGAAAGGTACCGGTGGTGCCCGTAAGGGTGATACCAAGAACCCTATCTTCTATGGCGGTGGTACCATCTTTGGCCCCAAGCCCAGGAACTACAGTTTCAAACTGAACCGCAAGGTAAAGGAACTGGCCCGTCGTTCAGCACTGAGCTACAAGGCTAAGAACAATGAGATCATTGTGATCGAAACTCCGGAAATGGACAAGCCATCCACCAGAACCTATGCAGGTATGCTGAAAGGTATCGGTGCAGACGGTGGTCGTTCTCTGGTAGTGCTCAGCGAAAGCAATGTGAATGTAGTGATGAGTGGTCGTAACATTCAGCGCACCGAAGTGGCTACTGCAGCAGATTTGAATACATACGCTATCCTGAAAGCCAAGCACCTCGTGCTCACTGAGCAGAGTGTGGCGGCGATCAACCAGATGGCAGAGCAATAAATAAAGAGAGATGTCAAGCAAAAGAGTTTTGATCAAACCACTGATCACGGAAAAGCTGACCCAACTTTCCGAAGGCCTGAGAACTTACGGTTTCCAGGTTGACCCGAAAGCCAACAAGATTGAGATCAAACAGGCGATCGAGAAAATGTACGGCGTTCAGGTGGAAGAGGTAAGAACCATGAACAGCATTGGTAAGTACGGGTGGCAGCGCACGCCCTTCGGCATCAGCAAAGGCAGTAAAGGCCAGATGAAGAAGGCGTATGTAACACTCAAGGAAGGAGAAGAAATAGATTTTTTCAGTAATGTTTAAGTGACAAGATGGCTGTAAAAAAATACAATCCGGTAACACCGGGTACCAGGTTCAGGGTAGGTAACGCCTATGCCGAGATCACGACCAACGTACCCGAGAAAAGCTTGCTGGCCCCCGCTAAAAGTACGGGTGGACGGAACAGTTCAGGTCATATGACCGTGCGCTATCGCGGCGGTGGGCATAAGCAGAAGTACCGTATCATCGACTTTAAACGCAGTAAGCATGATATCCCTGCAACAGTGGCTACCATTGAGTACGACCCCAACCGCAGTGCCTTCATCGCCCTGCTGAACTATAAGGATGGTGAGAAGCGGTATATGCTGGCTCCGAATGGTCTGGCCGTAGGTCAGGAAGTTTTGTCGGGCGACAGTGTTGCACCTGAAGTAGGAAATGCACTGATGCTGAAGAACATGCCTTTGGGTACCATCATCCACAACATCGAGATGTATCCCGGTAAAGGTGGTATGATCGCCCGCAGTGCAGGTACCTGGGCACAGCTTACAGCCAAAGAAGATAAATATGCAGTTGTGCGTATGCCTTCCGGAGAGACCCGTAAGATCCTGCTGGCGTGCTATGCAACAGTTGGTACAGTATCCAATCCTGATCACAACCTGCAGAGCCTGGGTAAAGCCGGACGCAAGCGTTGGCTGGGTCGCAGGCCACATAACCGTGGTGTGGTCATGAACCCTGTTGATCACCCGATGGGTGGTGGTGAAGGACGTTCCAGCGGCGGACATCCTAGATCACGTACCGGTCTGTATGCGAAAGGCAAGAAGACCCGTCATCCGAAGAAGAACAGCAGCAAGTTCATCATCAGTAAGCGTAAAAAGTAATTGAGCTATGTCAAGATCCATTAAAAAAGGACCCTATATAGACCACAACCTCGCAGGTAAGGTCGAGTCAATGAATGCTAGCGGAAAGCGCACGGTCATTAAGACCTGGAGCAGGCGGTCAACCATTTCTCCTGATTTCGTGGGCCACACCTTTGCCGTGCATAACGGTAACAAATTCATCCCGGTGTACGTGACCGAGAACATGGTGGGCCACAAACTGGGAGAATTTTCACCAACCCGCAACTTTAAAGGACACTCTGGTAACAGATAATAAGAAGAAACATGGAAGCTGTTGCAAAACTGATCAACAACCCCCGTACCAATAACAACGCAGGCTCACCGCGTAAGGCACGTCTCGTGATCGATTCGATCCGGGGGCTGGATATCGACAAAGCGCTGAACATTCTGCGCTTCACCAATAAATCGGCTGCTGCTCCTGTAGAGCAGGTGCTGCGTAGCGCCATCAACAACTGGGAACAGAAGTATGGAATGGATGCTGCAGAGAATAACCTGTATGTTAAAAGCTGCTTCATAGATGGTGGCAAAACCATGCGTCGTTATCTCCCCGCACCTCATGGTCGTGCATATCGTATGCGTAAGCGCACCAACCATATCACCATTGTGGTAGCTTCCAGGAATGAACAACAAAACGACAGTAACGAAAAATAATATTTGAATGGGACAGAAAGCCAATCCGATAGGCAACAGGTTAGGTATCATCCGCGGATGGGACTCCAACTGGTTCGGTGGAAAGAACGGTGCGGAGAAACTCATTGAAGATGAGAAGATCCGCAAGTATCTGGATGCCCGTATCTCCAAAGGCGGCATTGCACGCGTGGTGATAGAGCGCACCCTGAACAGGATCACCATCACCATACATACTTCCCGCCCCGGTATCATCATCGGTAAAGGTGGTGGTGAAGTGGACAAGGTGAAGGAAGAGCTGAAGAAGATCACCCAGAAGGAAGTGCAGATCAATATCGTTGAGATCCGCCGCCCTGAACTGGATGCTAATATCGTGGCTGAAACCATTGCCAAACAACTGGAGGCCAGGATCAACTTCCGCCGTGCTATCAAAATGGCTGTTGCCTCAACCATGAGAATGGGTGCAGAAGGTGTGAAGATCAGGGTATCCGGTCGCCTCAACGGAGCAGAGATGGCCCGTTCAGAAGAATACAAGCAAGGCCGTGTGCCGCTGCATACATTCCGTGCTGATATTGATTATGCCTGGAAAGAAGCACTGACCGTGTATGGCAAGATCGGTATCAAGGTATGGATCTGTAAAGGAGAAGTATTTGGTAAACGCGACCTGTCGCCCAATGTAGGCACCCAGCAGGAACGTCAGCGCAAGCGTCCGGGTCGTGGTATGGCTAAACGTGGATAATAAAAGAGCAGAACAATGTTACAGCCAAAAAGAGTAAAGCATCGCCGCGTCCATAAAGGCCGCATGAAAGGCAACGCAGGCCGTGGAAACCAATTGAGCCAGGGAAGTTTCGGATTGAAGACACTGGAAGAAGCCTGGATCACCGACCGCCAGATCGAGGCAGCCAGGGTAGCACTGACACGTCACCTGAAAAGGGAAGGTCAGGTCTGGATCAATATTTTTCCCGACAAACCTGTCACCAAGAAGCCAGCAGAAGTGCGGATGGGTAAGGGTAAAGGTGCACCCGAATACTGGGCGGCTGTGGTAAAACCCGGTCGTATCATGTTCGAAGTGGATGGTGTACCGATGGAGCTGGCACTGGAGGCTATGCGTCTTGCAGCCCAGAAGTTACCTGTTGCCACTAAAACAGTTATCAGAAGAGATTATACCGAATAAAACGGCAGATAATGGCTAAGATAAAATCAGAAGATCTGAAATCCCTGAATGTTCAGGACCTGCAGCAAAGGCTGGAGGATGATCGTGAGCGCCTGCAGAAGCTGCAGTTCAACCATGCGGTGAACCCGCTGGAGAATCCGATGCAGGTAAGATTCCTGCGTCGTGAGATCGCCAGGCTGCAAACCGAGATCAGAAAAAGAGAACTGGCTGAAAATTAATACAGATGGAAGAGACTAGAAATCTGAGAAGGACCATCCAGGGTGTGGTCACCAGCAATAAGATGGAGAAAGGAATCACCGTGACCGTAGAGCGCAAGGTGAAGCACCCGAAGTATGGCAAGTTCGTTAAGAAATCCAAGAAGTACCACGCTCATGACGAGAGCAATGACGCCAATGTGGGTGATGTGGTCAGGATCATGGAAACCCGCCCTCTGAGTAAGCTCAAGCGGTGGAGATTAGTTGACATCATAGAAAGAGCGAAATAAGATGATACAGCAGGAATCCAGGCTGAAAGTAGCCGACAATAGCGGCGCCCGTGAGGTGCTTTGTATCAGGGTGCTGGGTAGTACCGGCAGACGCTACGCCTCTCTGGGCGATAAGATCATCGTGACCGTGAAGGATGCCCTGCCCGGTGGCGGTATGAAAAAAGGAACTGTTTCCACTGCAGTTGTAGTGCGCACCAATAAAGAAGTGCGTCGCAAAGATGGAAGCTATATCCGCTTCGATGATAACGCCTGTGTGCTGCTCAACGCTTCAGATGAGCCACGCGGTACCAGGATCTTTGGCCCGGTAGCACGTGAACTTCGCGACAAGCAGTTCATGAAGATTGTTTCATTAGCACCTGAAGTGCTGTAAGTTATAGAACATGAGCAGATTCAAGCCCAAATATCACGTCAAGAAGGACGATCTGGTCGAAGTCATCGCAGGCGAAGACAAAGGCAAGAAAGGCAAGGTGATCGAAATCATTGCTGGTAAGGACCGTGTGCTGGTAGAAGGTATCAATATCATCTCCAAGCATACACGCCCAACAGCCCAGTATCCCAATGGCGGTATCATCAAGAAAGAAGCCCCCATTCACATCAGCAATGTATTGCTGGTCAACCCTGCAACAGGCAAGGGTGGCCGCACCAGCGTGAAAGTGGAGAACGGCAAGAAAGAAAGAATTTTCAAAACAGCTAAGAATAGTAAGTAATGAGCTACGTACCCAGGCTGAAAAACAAGTACCTTGACGAAGTGGTACCCCAACTCAAAGAGAAGTTCGGGTATAAGAACGTCATGCAGGTTCCCAAGCTGGTGAAGATCAGTGTGAACCAGGGAGTAGGTGCCGCAACCCAGGATAAGAAACTGGTGGATGTGGCGGTTGATGAGATGTCACGCATCACCGGTCAACGTGCTGTGCCCACCATGTCCAAGAAGGCAATCTCCAACTTCAAACTGCGGGAAGAGATGCCCATCGGTGCCAGGGTGACCCTGCGTGGTGAGCGCATGTATGAATTCCTCGACAGGCTGATAGCAGTGGCTTTGCCTCGTGTTCGCGACTTCAAAGGCGTTAACAACAAGAGCTTTGATGGCCGCGGAAATTATACCTTGGGCATTACTGAACATATCATCTTTCCGGAGATCGACATTGACAAGATCAATAAGGTGACCGGTATGGATATCACTTTCGTGACCACCGCCGAGACTGATGCGGAGGCCTTCGAACTGCTGAAAGGACTGGGAATCCCCTTCAAAAAATAAGACATGGCAAAGAAATCCATTATAGCAAGAAACGATAAAAGGGAAAGGCTGGTAGCGCTGTATGCAGAGCGTCGCGAGCAGATGAAAAATGACGGTCGCTGGGAAGACCTCGATAAGCTTCCCAGAAACTCCAGCAAGGTGCGCCTGCGCAACCGCTGTCAGTTGACCGGTCGCCCCCGCGGATATGTACGTGATTTCGGTATTTGCCGGAACCAGTTAAGGGAAATGGCCCTGTACGGCAAGATCCCGGGTATGAAAAAAGCAAGTTGGTAAAAAACAGAACGATCAACAGATGAAAACTACTGATCCGATAGCAGACTTCCTGACCCGCATTCGCAATGCGCAACAGGCCAACCACAGAGTCGTGGAGATACCCGCTTCCAATCTGAAGAAGCGCATGACCGAGATCCTGTATGAGAACGGCTTTATCTATCGCTATAAGTTCGATGATAATGGCCCTCAGGGAACCATAAAGATCGCCCTGAAATATGATCCGGTATCTAAGGTTCCTGCCATTCGCGGACTGGAAAGAGTGAGCCGTCCGGGGCTGCGCCATTATCAGCATGTAGATGGTTTACCCCGTGTACTGAGTGGTCTGGGTATGGCTATCGTGTCAACTTCCAAAGGAGTGATGACAGAAAAAGAAGCCCGCCGCCAGAATGTGGGCGGAGAGGTACTCTGTTATGTTTATTAATCAGCGAGAAAAGAAAGAATCATGTCAAGGATAGGAAAAGCACCCATTGCACTCCCTGAAGGAGTTACGGTGAATGTCAGCGACAAGAACCTCGTGACCGTAAAAGGAAAGCAAGGAGAACTGACCCAGCAGGTTGACCGCGATATCATCGTGAAAGTAGATGGCAATCAACTGGTAGTGGAACGCCCCACTGATCAGAAGCGGCATCGTGCTATGCATGGTCTGTACAGAGCACTTATTGCCAATATGGTGAAAGGTGTTTCAGAAGGTTTCAAAAAGCAACTGGAGCTGGTGGGTGTAGGTTATCGTGCCAGCCATCAGGGTCAGATCCTCGAACTCTCTGTAGGCTATTCACACCCTATCATGGTGGTGCTGCCAAAAGAGATCAAGCTGAACACCATCAGTGAAAAAGGTAAGAACCCGACTGTTGTACTGGAAAGTTCAGATCGTCAGTTGCTCGGTCAGGTGTCTGCCAAGATCAGAAGCCTCCGCAAGCCGGAACCATATAAAGGAAAAGGTATTCGTTACAGCGATGAAGTACTGCGCCGCAAGGCAGGTAAAACCGCTGGCAAATAAATAGCAGAGCTATGCAGAACAAAAAAGCCCAGAGAAGAAGAAAGATCAGATACGGCATCCGCAAAAAGATCGCGGGTACTGCTGACAGGCCTCGTTTGGCGGTATTTCGCAGCAACAAACAGATCTATGCCCAGATCATTGACGATGTGGCAGGGCATACGCTGGTGGCTGCTTCCAGCCGTGAGCTGACTGATGCCAAAGGCAACAAGACTGAGATCGCCAAAATGGTGGGAACGGAACTGGCCAAGAAAGCATCTGAAAAAGGGATCGCATCTGTAGCATTTGACCGCGGGGGGTTCCTGTATCATGGAAGGATCAAAGCCCTGGCCGACGGTGCACGTGAAGGAGGATTAACATTCTAAGGAAATAGTATGGCAACGAATAAAGAGATACAAAGGGTTAGACCTAACGAGACCGAACTGACCGAAAAGATCGTCGGTATTCAGCGTGTGGCCAAGGTGACCAAAGGTGGCCGGACCTTCAGCTTCTCTGCTCTTGTAGTAGTAGGCGATGGTCAGGGTACAGTAGGACACGGACTCGGAAAAGCACGCGAAGTGACCGAAGCAATTCAGAAGGGTATTGATGATGCCAAGAAGAATCTGATCAAGGTACCGGTACATAAAGGCACCATACCTCACGAACAAACCGGGAAATACGGTGCTGGTAAGGTCATGCTGAAACCCGCCGCACATGGTACAGGTGTAATTGCCGGTGGTGCCATGCGTGCAGTACTGGAAAGTGCAGGTGTTACTGACGTACTGGCTAAATCACAAGGGTCTTCCAACCCGCATAACGTGGTGAAGGCTACTCTGGATGCCCTGAGCAAACTGCGTACGCCAATGGCTGTAGCTGCCCAGCGCAACGTTTCATTACAAAAAGTATTCAAGGGCTGATATCATGGAAAAACTGAAGCTGACCGCAGTGAAAAGCACTATCGACCGCCCGGCCAAACAAAAGGCCACCGTAAAGGCGCTCGGCCTGCGTAAACTGAACCAGACCGTCGAAGTGGAAGCCACCCCGCAGGTTCTGGGAATGATCGAGAAAGTGAAGCATTTACTGAAAGTAGAAAAAGCATAAAGATGGATTTGTCTAATCTGAAACCTGCCAAGGGTTCCGTCAGGAAGAACAAGCGTATTGGTCGCGGTCAGGGCTCCGGTCACGGTGGAACTTCCACACGTGGTCACAAAGGTGCCAACAGCCGTTCCGGTAACAAGAAGAAACACCACTTTGAAGGTGGTCAGATGCCATTGCAGCGTCGTGTGCCGAAACGCGGTTTCAAGAACCCGAATACGGTGGAATACACTACCCTGAACCTGGATCAGATCCAGGAAATGGCAGACAAATACGGTATGACCGGTTTTGATCAGGAGATCCTGATGGCCAACGGCGTCATCGGTCGCAATGATAAACTGAAAGTACTGGGCCGTGGCGAGCTGAAAGCAAAAGTGGACATTCATGCACATGCCTTCAGCAAAACAGCCAAGGCAGCAATTGAAGCATTAGGTGGAACCGCAAACGTGATCGGTTAACAGATGAAAAGACTGATAGAGACATTAAAGAATATCTGGCATATCGAAGACCTTCGAAAGAGGATCCTGTATTCCATCGGACTGATTTTCATCTTCCGTCTGGGATCTTATGTGATACTGCCCGGTATTGACGCTGACCTGTACAAACAGGCAGTGGAAGGAGGCGCCAGTGGCGGCCTGCTGGGATTGATCAACCTCTTTGCAGGTGGCGGATTCAGCCGTGCATCGGTGTTCGCTCTGGGTATCATGCCCTATATCTCAGCCTCTATCGCCATGCAGCTGCTTACCATCGCAGTACCTTCTTTTGCCCGTTTACAGAAAGAAGGCGAAAGCGGCCGCCGTAAGATCAATCAGTACACACGCTGGCTGACCGTAGTGGTCACAGCTTTCCAGGCATCTGGTTACTATATCTACCTGAAGTCTTTGTCAGAAGGAAATGGTGGTATAGACTTCATCGTGACCAGCAATGGTATGTTCTGGTTCATATGTATGATCATCCTGACCACCGGTACTCTGTTCACTATGTGGCTGGGTGAAAAGATCACTGACCGCGGCGTTGGAAACGGTATCTCTTTCCTGATCATGGTGGGCATCATCGCATCTTTGCCCGCGTCACTGATCAATGAATTTACCAGCCGTGTCAATGAGAATGCAGGCGGTCTGGTACCTTTCGTTCTGGAACTCGGCTTCCTGGTAGTGGTGGTCATGGGTTGTATCCTGCTGGTGCAGGGAACCCGCAGGATCCCTGTCCAGTATGCCAAGCGGGTGGTTGGTACCCGTCAGTACGGTGGTAACCGTCAGTTCATTCCGCTGAAGATCAATGCTGCAGGTGTCATGCCGATCATCTTTGCCCAGGCACTGATGTTCATTCCGGGCACTGTACAGCAATTCTTCCCGGATTCACAGAGTAATTTCATTATGCAACTCAATGATTTCACCTCTGTGACCTATAACATCATCTATGGATTTCTGGTGATCATTTTCACCTATTTCTATACTGCCATCACCATCAACCCGACCCAGATCGCTGATGATCTGAAGAAGAATGGTGGATTTGTTCCCGGTGTGAAGCCTGGCAAAAAGACGGCAGAGTTTATTGATAACGTTTTGTCCCGTATCACACTGCCCGGAAGTATCTTCCTGGCGCTGGTGGCCATCATGCCGGTGTTCACCACAGCCTTTGGTGTGGGCAGCCAGTTCGCCAGATTCTTTGGCGGTACATCGCTGCTCATCATGGTGGGTGTGATCCTGGATACATTGCAACAAATTGAAAGCCATCTGCTGATGCGTCACTATGATGGTTTGATGAAATCAGGCAGGATCAAGGGTCGCTCTTCAGGTGCCCAGACTCCTGTAGGAATGTAAGGATGATCTATTATAAGACATCAGATGAGGTCGAACTCATCAGAAAGAGTTCTTTGTTAGTTGGAAAAACGCTGGCTGCCGTGGCAGCTGCAATCAAACCCGGGATGACCACCCTGGAATTGGATACACTGGCCGAAACAGTGATCCGCGACCATGGTGCAGTTCCGTCCTTCAAAGGATACAACGGGTTTCCGGGTACACTTTGCGTGTCAGTAAATGAGCAGGTGGTACATGGAATACCGGGCAACCGGGTCATCCAGGATGGCGATGTAGTGTCTGTTGATTGCGGCGCATTCATGAACGGCTTTCATGGCGACTCTGCCTACAGTTTCCTGGTGGGAAATGTACCGGCAGCAGCGGTCAGGCTGGCGAAGGTTACCAAAGAGTCTCTGTATCTCGGTATCGGGAAGGCAGTGGCTGGTAACCGCATCGGCGATATCAGTCATGCCATTCAGTCCTATTGTGAAACACAATTGGGTTATGGTGTGGTGAGAGAGCTGGTGGGGCACGGCATCGGCAGAGAACTGCATGAAGCCCCCGAAGTGCCCAATTTCGGTACCCGCGGCAGGGGAGTGCAGATGCAGGAAGGTCTGGTCATAGCCATTGAGCCCATGATCAACCTTGGTGGACGCCAGGTGGTACAGGAAAAGGATGGGTGGACCATCCGCACCCGCGACAACAAAGTGTCCATGCATTATGAGCACACTGTTGCAGTGGGAAAAGAAAAGGCAGATATCCTGTCTTCCTTCGAAGAGATCGAGGAAGCAGTGTCGAAGAATGAATATTTAATAACAACGGAAGAGGTTACGGAACAGTAATGTCGAAACAAGGAGTCATCAAGCAGGACGGTGTTGTCACGGAAGCATTGGGTAATGCAAAGTTCCGTGTCAAGCTGGAGAACGAGCACGAGATCCTGGCCACCATTTCCGGGAAGATGCGCATGCACTACATACGCATATTGCCGGGCGACAGGGTGACCGTCGAAATGTCGCCGTATGACCTTACCAGAGGAAGAATTATTTACAGGTATAAATAATAAGTAATCATGAAGGTTAGACCGTCCATCAAGAAAAGGAGTGCCGACTGCAAGATCGTTCGCAGAAAGGGACGCCTGTATGTGATCAACAAAAAGAATCCGAAATTCAAACAACGTCAAGGTTAAAATAAAGTAATATGGCAAGGATCGCAGGTATTGACCTACCTAAGAACAAACGCGGAGTCATTGCACTCACTTACATCTACGGCATTGGCGACACCACTGCTGCCAAGATTCTGACCACTGCCGGGGTGGACCTGAGCAAGAAGGTCAAAGACTGGGATGATGATGAAGTGAATGCCATCCGCAACACCATCAACAACGAGTACAAGGTGGAAGGTGCCCTTCGTTCAGAAGTGCAGTTGTCCATCAAGCGACTGATGGATATCGGATCTTACCGCGGTGTTCGGCATCGTAAAGGACTGCCCGTTCGCGGTCAGCAAACCCAGAGCAATGCCCGAACCAGAAAGGGAAGGAAGAAGACAGTGGCTGGTAAGAAGAAGGCACCTAAAGGATAAAAGCAGTTGAATCTTGAATCATAACAGTAATGGCTAAGTCAAGTAAAAAAACAACCAAGAAACGAGTCGTCAAGGTAGACGCCGATGGTCAGGCCCATATACAGGCCTCTTTCAATAACCTGATCGTAACGTTCACGAACGGAAGCGGTCAAACCATCTCCTGGGCTTCTGCCGGTAAGGCCGGTTTTCGCGGATCAAAGAAGAACACACCGTATGCTGCACAGGTTGCTGTCAGCGATGCTGCCAAGGTAGCATATGATGCAGGCCTGCGCCGTGTGGATGTGTTTGTTAAGGGTCCGGGCAGCGGACGTGAGGCAGCTATCCGTCAGATCGCCAACTCCGGTATCGATGTGATGGTCATAAAAGACATCACACCACTTCCCCACAACGGTTGTCGTCCGCCCAAACGCAGAAGGGTGTAATTATTAAGCATAAAGAACCAGAAGTAACATGGCAAGATATACAGGACCCACTTCGAAGAAAGCGAGATCATTCGGCGAGCCGATCTTCGGATTTGATAAAGCCTTTGAAAAGAGGAAATATCCTCCCGGACAACACGGAGTTTCCAAGCGCCGTAAGTCGCCGTCAGAATATGGCGTGCAGCTGAAAGAAAAGCAGAAGGCCAAGTACACTTATGGTGTGCTGGAGCGCCAGTTTGCCAAGACCTACGAGGAAGCTACCAAACGCCACGGAGTTACCGGCGAGGTGCTGCTGCAATTGCTGGAGGCCCGGTTGGACAATACCATCTACCGTATGGGTCTGGCTCCAACCAGAAGAGCAGCCCGTCAGATGGTGAACCACAAGCATATCGAAGTGAACGGAATGGTGTCCAGTACACCCTCTCACAGCCTTCGTCCGGGCGATGTGATCACTGTTCGCGAACGTTCAAAAGATATGAAGATCATTCGCGAAGCAAATCCGGATTCACGCAAGTACAACTGGCTGGAGTGGAATCCAGAACAACAAAGAGGCGTTTTCCTGCAGTACCCTGAACGGGATCAGATACCTGAAACCATCAAGGAACAACTGATCGTGGAATTGTACTCTAAGTAATTCATCAACCTAATACACCAGAAATTATGTCCATACTCACTTTTCAACGTCCTGATAAGATCACTCTGCAGAAATCTACAGACTTCGAAGGGACCTTTGAATTCAAGCCTCTTGAACCCGGTTTCGGTGTTACCGTTGGCAACGCACTCAGAAGAGTACTGCTGTCATCTCTGGAAGGCTTTGCCATCACCTCTGTCAAGATCAGCGGTGTGGATCATGAATTCTCCACTATCAGCGGCGTCATGGAAGATGTCACTGAGATCATCCTGAACCTGAAGCAGGTGCGCCTGAAAAGGGTGATGGGCAGCGATGAGAACCAGGTAGAGAAGATCTTCATTTCTCTTAAAGACAAAGAAGAGTTCAAAGCCGGCGATATTGAGAAGCATACCAATGGCTTTACTGTCATGAACCCTGACCTGCTCATTTGCCGCATGGAATCTGTGGTAAAACTGGACGTGGAACTGACCATTCAGAAAGGTCGTGGTTATGTACCTGCAGAAGAGAACAACCTGCTGGAACAAACCATCGGTGTTATTCCGATCGATGCCATCTTCACCCCGATCAAAAATGTGCGCTATACCATCGAGAACACTCGTGTAGAACAGAAAACCGACTACGAGAAGCTGCTCATTGAGATCAAAACAGATGGTACCATCCATCCGGAAGATGCTATCAAGGAAGCTGCCCGTATTCTCATTCAGCACCTGATGCTGATCACTGATGAGAATATTACCTTCCATACAAGTGTAGAAAAAGAAGTGGATGCCGTTGATGAGCATACCCTGCACATCCGCAAGCTGCTGAAAACACCACTGGAAGATCTTGATCTCTCTGTTCGGGCTTATAACTGCCTGAAAGCTGCCAAGATCAACAACCTGTCAGAACTGGTAAAATATGACACCAACGAGCTGCTGAAGTTCCGCAACTTCGGTAAGAAATCTCTCGTAGAGATCGAAGCTATGGTCATAGACAAGGGCCTGCAGTTTGGCATGGACCTGAGCAAGTTCAAACTGGAAGAAGACTGATCCTTAAAGAAGAAAATATCTGATCAATGAGACACGGAAATAAGATCAATCACCTGGGTCGTACCTTCAGTCATCGCAAGGCGATGCTGAGCAATATGGCTACGTCGCTGATCATGCACAAGCGTATCCATACCACGGTGGCCAAGGCTAAGGAGCTGCGCAAGTTTGTAGAGCCTATTATCAACCGCTCTAAGGAAGATACCACCAACAACCGCCGCGAAGCATTTGCTGCACTGCAGAGCAAAGAAGCCGTGAGCGAACTGTTCAATCACATTGGAGGAAAAGTGGCCAACCGCAATGGTGGTTATACCCGCATCCTGAAAGTGAGCGACAATCGTGCCGGCGATAATGCTGAGATGTGCTATATCGAGCTGGTAGATTACAACGAAGCTATGCTGAAAGAAGCAAAAGGCCCTGCTAAAAAGCGCACTCGTCGCGGTACCGCAAAGACTGCAGCACCTAAGGCTGAGAAGAAGGAAGAAGTGACTGCAGCTGCTGAAGAAGCTGTGGAAGAAATCAAACCTGAGGCAGAAGATGCCGCAGCTGATAGCGAAGAGCAGGCTTAATCAGCTTGTAACTAACATACGAATGGCCACCCCGGGGTGGCCATTTCTTTTTCTGTGTGGTTTGCTGATCACTGATTCACATAAACTTTCCTGCTCAGCGTTCCGGAAGCTGTTTCCAGTCTGACTACGTATATTCCTGCAGGCAATTGATTGGCCATGACCGTTGTATGTGTTCCGTCCATGTTGCCTGATAATAAGGTTCGACCTGACAGATCAAGCACCTGGTAAGTGCCTGTTTCAGCAGTGCTGTTTTGAATGAGATGTATCATCGAACCATAGCTGTACACCGTCCAGTTGGTAAGTACCGCATCCTGAATTCCGGTGGATATGACAGTGATGCCCTGACCTGGGGTGGCCTCATAAGCATACATACTCACTGTAAATGATTTATTGTCACTGCCAACATCCAGTCGCAGCCAGCCATAGTGGTCGGCTCCGTCCTTGTGCAGTTTCAGCCCGATGAATTTGCCGTCTGTACCCCCCAGCCAGTTTCCGTTTTGTTCTACCGGCGACAGACCTCCGCCACTGGAATATTGAAAGCTGTAGGCCAGTGACTGAAAGGAAACTGCGGCAAACAGATCAGATGACCCGATCATATCCATACTGTTCAGGACAGCCGGATAAGCAAAACCACTGAATACGCTGTTGACCAGTATTTCATTACTGCCATAGGGTGAAGCAAACACACCGTTAATGGCATACTGGTTGGTTCCGCCACTGCCAATTACAAACGCTGCAGCTGAAGTGGCTGAAAAAAGAAAGTCTTCTGTGCCGTCGTTGTCCAGGTCCAGATAGAAGACGCCGTCGGGTGCACTATAAGTGACATCCGGGTCTATATCTGTAAGCACAACCTGTGCTTCAGCACCTCCTGCTGCAAGGAAGGTAAGAGCTGCCGCAGAATAGGCTTTTTTTCTGGAAATTCGACGAAGAGTGGTCTTGGTAACTGTCATAAAAGAGGGTTTCAAAATGCAGCACTAAGATAAAGTTTCCGCTGCAGGATCAGGTCGTTAAATTGTATCATGATATTGTAAATACCTGCAGGCAGGTCTGTGTCAATCTGCAATAGTGGCTGATCAATCCGGCCTGACAATACTTCCCGGCCGGTCAGGTCAACCAGGCGGAAAGGGGCACCGGTCACGTCATTGCCTGTATGAATGACCAGGCGGTTATTCCAGGTATAGGCATTCCATCCTGTGGGCCACACACCGGTAATAGCATCAGGAGCGGGATGGCCAGTCTGGATACAGGAATCAGGCACAGCAGAAATAGCGTATTCCTTCACGGTGAAAGCAATATTGTCTGGCGCAACATCAAGGCGCAGCCACCCGAAATAATGTTCGCCATCCTGACGAAGCTGTAAGCCGAGGTATTTGTCTGTTTGTCCGCCAAACCAGAAACCATCGCCGTTCAGCTGTACATAAGAGACCACAGAACTTCCCAGATTCAGTTTGTACCCATAGCTGTACACGAGGCTCTGATATCCGCCTTCCATCCATTCGCCGTCTTCACACAGCCACGCAAGACTGTCCAGTGCAAAGGGATACTGAAAACCGAAAGTGGTGATATCTCCCAGGATGGCATTGCTTCCCAGGGCAGTGCCATATATGTGGTTCAGTTGTATGGTACCACTATACACATTGCCATAGGTAGTATATATGGTTGGGTTGAATGAAGACAGAAATCTTTTGGTTAGACGGAAGTCCGGAGTGGCATCACCATTCAGGTCAAGTTCAAAAAAATCGCCGTTCAGGTCAATGGTCACATCCGGGTCAATATCGGTGTAGATGACCTGACCTTCAGCCTCACTTCCAACAGCTACAAAGGTTGCTGCCAGGGCAGAATAACCGAGCAGGGAGGGCGTGTTTTTCTTTTTCATACGGGGTATTGAAATATCACAACAAAGGTAAGGTATATAATGGCAATGAACCGGTCATATGACAGGAGAGATGTTTCTAATATGCGGGGCGTTCGATCATTCAATAAAGACCTTCCGGGTCAACCGGAAACCGGCTGTCTCTACCTGTACCAGATACACACCGGCAGCTGCCTGATCCAGATGGATCTGCATGCCGGAAGGAACCAGGTTTCCACTGAACACCACCTGGCCCTGTATGCCGGTTATATGAACTGTGGCTTCTGCAGCAGGTGCCTCTGGTGTTTGAATGACAACGGTCTGGCCGAAGCTGTAGATCTCTGTCTGACCGATGGCGGAATATTCCAGGACCGGAACCAACTCATTCTGACCTGTTGCTATTGCCATATCAGGAATGGTATTATATGCATAATCTTTTATGGTACAGGTGGTGTGGTCAGCTGCTACATCCAGTCTGACCCAGCCGTAATGCGTCTCTTCACCTATCATGAACTGCAGCCCAAGGTATTTGTCTGTCTTGCCGCCCAGCCAGTTTCCGCGTTGCACATTAGAGACAGACAAGCCGGATGCTTCCACGCTGTAGTATCGGCTGTACACAAGGCTTTGCAGGCCTGCAGGAATCATCTGACTTGCATTGCTGACCGACTGGCCCGCATTCAGGGCAAACGGATACGGATAGCCGCTGTAGCCATAGGAGCCTGACATGGCATTACCGGTTGCGGGCAGCGCAAAGAGGTGGTTAAAAAGTATGGTTCCGCTTACCGAGCTGCCTGATGCGGTACTGAAAATGTAGGGATAAGCTGAAAAATATTTGTATATGACAAAGTCTGTTGTTCCATCGGCGTCCAGGTCCAGGTTAAACAGATCACCTTGCATCTCCAGGGTAATATCAGGATCTACATCAGTGTACTGGATCACGTTCTGGCCGAAGGTACTTCCGGCACCCAGCAGGGTTGCTCCGGCCATTGCAGAATAGGCTGCAAGCTTTGTAGAAAAGGCACTTTCATTATTCATACAGTACAAAATTACTGTATGTGGTGTCAATGGCCTGCAGACCCTTGTCAGTTCTGGAACAGATTTGTCTCTGCAGGAGGTCAGGTGCAAAAAAAAGCCCGCCAATGGCGGGCTTTGTATAGGATCAATGTACAGGTCACTGACCGATGAACACTTCTTTGCTGAATACGGCACCGTCAGCAACGATACGGATGCTGTACACACCGGTAGCGGCGTTGTTCAGCACGATATCCATACCTGACATGTCCAGATTGTTGTTATAAACAACCTGACCAAGTGCATTGGACACCTGTACCTGTGCATTGTTTGCTTCCAGTCCGTTCACGTTAATGTGAATGGTATTGCCAAAGCTGTAAGCAGTAAGCTGAGAAGCATCGATCAGCGACAGTTGAACAACATCGCCCATGTCGCCTGTTTCGATAGACTCACCAGCAGTGCTGTTGTAAGCCAGGTCTTTGATGGTCAGGGTAACAGGACCTACAGTTCCGTCCAGACGCATCCAGCCGTAATGGGTGTTGCCATCCACATCAAATGAAAAGCCGAGGTACTTGTCAGTAACATCAGCAAACTGACCGTAAGTAGCACCGGAGTAGATAGAGTTCAGGAACGCAACGTTGCCGGGGTTGCTGGAGCTGTCGCCCAGGAAATCTGCACTGGCACTTACCAGAGCACCTGCATCCAGAGCGCTGCCGTAAGGCAGGATTGCACCACTGTAACCCATTACTTTGTTGCTTACTGCACCTACTGAGTAAGAAGGTACGTTACCGAACACACGACCAAATGACCATACACCACCGGTAGAAGAAGTAGCCTGGAACAGGAAGTCATCATAACCATCGCCGTTCACATCAACCAGAACGATATCACCAATTTCAATGGTCACATCGTCAATGTCTTCATAAACAATGGTCTGTGCATCTGCCTGAGTAGCTACCATAGTGGCAGCCATGGCTGAATAGGCAGCCAGTTTCTTGCTGGCAGATTCGTTGTAAATTTTTTTCATACGTAATCGATTTGTAAGATTTTTACCCCGCTAATGTACGCAGGATTTTTGTTTTGTAAAGGATAAATTAACCAAAACAGGTCATAATCGTGCTAAAATCCGGACGCCAGAAATATTTTCCTGGTTGCTGTACCGTGTTCTGCTGAGCTGATCTGAACCAGGTATATGCCATCCTGAACCGCTGTTGCAGGTAGCAACCGGTCTGGTTGACCTGCCTGCTGTGTAAACGGAATGAGCCGGCCTTGCAGATCGAACAGGGAATAGTGCACCTGCCACTCTTCCGGTCGTTGTACCAGCACAGCCTGCCCGTCTGTCCAGCACTGGATGGCTGATGCAAGGGCAGGTTCAGGCACAGGTGCGGTGATACCTGCAGTAATGCCTCCTATATTGGCCTGATCATCCCAGGCGTATTCTTCTATCGTAATGGAGGTAGCGGCCATACCAACAGACAGGCGAATCCAGGCATAATGGCTGTCATCTCCAATCTTGAAACGCATACCCAGCATGCCCGACAGACCGTTCCACGGCCCGCTGCTTACAAAGGGAATGCCATCCAGCTGCACAAAAGCAGCCAGCCTGGCCGGGCCCGGAAACAACTCGAGTGTGTCAGCAATGAAGGCACCTGATGAAAAGTTGTAGGGCATGAGGAACTCATAACCACCGGAACTTCCGGGCTCACCGAAGATCACATTATTATTCAGACCGGAAGCATAGGCCATCCTGTAGGTGTAGCTGAAACTTCCTCCTTCTGCCGTGCTGATCATTCCCTGCTGGCTTCTGATCCAGAACATCAGGTCATCGGTGCCATCACCATCCAGATCAAGATAGGCGGTATCGCCGGGGTTGACCAGGAGATCAGGGTCAATATTCTGATAAACCACCTCTGCCGAGGCATCTGCAGACCATAGCAGGAGGGACGACAGAGCAGAATATGCTGCCAGCCGTCCGGTCAGTTGCTGATCATTCTTTAGTTTCATTTGCTTTTTCTCTGTATAACGAACGATCAATAACACCTGCCATTGCAGCTGTGTCCAGTTTGCCACCCAGAAACTGGTTGATGCGGCTGATCTCTTCACCCGGGTTATTCATCATGGCAGCATGAGATACATATAGAATATCCACATTTGCCTGATTGGTTGCCCAATTGCGCACCTTCTCCAGGTTTTGCCTGAAGGGTCCCATCAATTTCAGGTTGATGGTATCTTCCTTGGCTTTGCCGTTTCTGACCAGCATGCGGTGCTGGCTCATCAGTACCTCATTGAGGTCTCGTTCCATGAACACCACTTTATAGTTGTAGCGTGCAGGCAGCTCAAACAGAAGGTGGCTGATAACCTTGACCACTTTCCCTTTGGCTTCTTCCAGCCAGGCCTTGTTCTTGGAAATGGACATGACAGCCTCATGCTCGTAATACCCTTTAGGGTTGTTTTCGTCTGCTGTTCTTTTCTTGTCTGAAAAGATCTCCAGTCCGCCTTTGTCGAGCATTTGCATCATCATACTGGTACCTGATCGGGGCAGACCTGATACCACTACCACATCACCCCGCATATGGTCTTCCATGGCCTCGGTTTTCTGCTCGGCCAGTTCCGGTTTGTTCAGGTGTTCACGGTAGATCCTGGAAAGCCACTGTCTGGCCTTGTTCACACCGGGAGCCATTTTGAGTGTTACCTCAAAAGCTTCGGCAGAACGTTCGTATTCGCCCATATGATACAGGGTCTCACCCAGGTGATAATGTGCAAACGGAAAGTGGTAGATGAAGCCCACTGCGTTGAGGAAACAGTCTGCTGCTTCTTCATAATTACCCTGCCTGAGCAGGCTGACACCTAATCCGTGCCAGGCACTTGCATTTCCGGGGTCATGTTCCAGTTCCTTGCGGAAGGCTGCTTCTGCCTTCTTCCAGTTCTTGAGCAGGAGATAGGATTTTCCAAGTTGCAGCCCTACCCTTGCACCTACATGCTCTTTTTCTATGGCTTCAAATATCTCCGTGGCTTCTTTGGGTTTGTTTTCCATCAGCAGCAGACCGCCTTCCATGACCTGCATACCAACAGATTCTGATCCGGTGGCTTCTTTCAGGTTCTTCAGAACGGTGCGGCATTCAGCGATCTTGCCGGTTGACTGATAGCAATGCGCCAGGCGCATGGCGTATCGGTTTACATCAGGGTTTTCTTTGACAAGACCTTCCAGTATCTGAACGGCCTCCTCAGTTTTTCGTCCGTGTATGTAAGCCCGGGCCAGGTAGTAATTGTTCTCTGCAACTGTTTTCTGAATGGCTTTCTCGGCATTCTCATCCGGTCTTTCCACATACCCCAGTTCTATCAGTTGTTCCATGGCCTCATGGGCTGCATAGGGGTCTTCCTGACGGTCTGCCGGGTGTTGCCCGCTGGGCCCCGGAATGTTCTCCCAGCTGTCAATGCGGTCTGGAGTGATCTGTTCTTCAAAAGCATTGATCATAACGTTGCCATCCATATCGTTGGCTACCGGCAAACCGAATAAAGTGAGCAGGGTCGGGGTAACATCCAGGATGCTGGCACCGTAAATGCGCTCATCCTTTTTAATATTGGGCCCGTTGATGACCACGATGCCATACGGACTGTGTTCCAGTGCAGGAGCAGCAGGTTCTTTGGGAAGACGCAGGGGCCTAAGATGATCGGGATGGAAGCCGTGGTCTGAAATCAGCATCACGGTCACATCATCGCCTGCCAGCTCCAGCAGCCGTTCCAGCATCATATCGTGGAATTTATAACCACTGATGACCACGTCTTTGTAAAGTTGGTAGAGGTCATCAGGAACACCGGGCAACTGCGGCGGATGAAACTTCATGAAACCATGACAGAAGTGATCAATGGCATCAAAATAAACGCCAACAAAATCCCATTCTTCATTCTCTAATATATAGGTTGCTGCTGCCTGTATGGAAGAGGCATCGGCAATGACCTTTGCCAGCATTTGCAGGCGTTTGTCTTTTTCCTGGTCAACTTTTGCAGCATCCGGAACAAAGGGCAGCAGATGAGCTGCTGAAAGCTCGCCGGGATGCACCCTGAATTTTTCAAAGATCCCTGCCAGGTTTTCCGGATGTACCGTTCCCGGAGCCATGGGCCAGGGTTCATGTATCGGCTTGGTGGCTTTCTGGAAAAAGTTGGATACCATGATGCCATTGATGGGTTCTGCAGGATGGCTTGGCCACCAGCCCACCACATGGCTTTTCATATGATGCTGATTGAAAATATTCCAGACTGCCTTCACCTTTCTGGAGGTTATGAAGGCCGGCCTTACTCCTTTGCCACTGGGGTCTGGCTCGGTGAAACCGTGAATACCATGTTTATATGGTCTCTTTCCTGTACTGATACTGGTCCAGAGCATGGGCGACAGTGGCGGGTCCAGCGTGGCCAGGTTCCCCATTACACCACCGTTCACCAGTTTTTCCAGAGTGGGCATATGCCCGGCATCCATCAGCGGATTGATCACTTTCCAGTCGGCGGCATCCCAGCCTATCAGCAATACTTTTTTAGCTAATCGCTTACCCATCAGTCCTGTTTCTTTTGTTCCTGTTCTGTTTGTTGCGGCAACTTACCTGCTGCCTGCAGTTCCTTCATCTTTTCAGCATAGGCAGCCCTTGACTGGCGCCAGGCCATCAGGCCTACATGACCCAGTGCCAGCAAGCCCAGCGAACCCTCCGGTGGAACCGCGAACGGCTTACCATCTTTGGTGGTGATGGTGATCTGTTTTACTTCCTTTTTATTCTCCATAATAGGACTGCAAAGGTACCAAATTCCGGCCTGCCCTGACCTACCAGGACAACTGCCCGTATTCCATTGTATTTTTGTGGGCTCAAACAGAAAGTATGGCATTGAGTGAACAGGAGATCATCAGAAGAGAAAGTATGCACGCACTCCGGCAAATGGGCATCGAACCCTATCCGGCAGCAGCGGTGGAAGTGAATACCAACAGCCGTGATATACTGGATCGTTTTGATTCAGAACCGGAGGCATTTGCCGGGGTGAAACTGGCAGGAAGGCTGATGAGTAAACGGATCATGGGAAAGGCTTCTTTTGCGGTCATTCATGACCAGGAAGGCCCTATCCAGATCTATATTGCCCGCGATGAGATCTGTCCGGAAGAAAATAAAGACCTCTATAACGAAGTCTTCAAGAAGCATATGGACATTGGCGATATCATTGGTGTGGCCGGACATGTTTTCAAGACTAAAACCGGTGAGACCACGGTGCACGTGACAGAGCTGAAGATGCTCAGCAAATCACTGCGACCGCTGCCCATTGTGAAGACCGACAGTGAAGGTCAGGTGCATGATGCCTTTACCGATCCGGAACAACGCTACAGAATGCGCTACCTGGACCTGATCGTCAATCCGCATGTGCGGGAAACATTTGTCAAGCGCACAAAGATGGTCAATGCCATGCGTGATTATCTGAATGAAAGGGGATATCTGGAAGTAGAAACTCCTGTCCTTCAGCCATTGTATGGTGGTGCAGCTGCCAGGCCCTTTAAAACACATCACAATACGCTGGATATGACCCTGTACCTGCGCATTGCCAATGAGCTGTACCTCAAGCGTCTGATCGTGGGTGGTTTTGATGGTGTGTATGAGTTCAGTAAAGACTTCCGCAACGAAGGCATGAGCCGTTTTCACAATCCTGAATTTACCCAGGTTGAATTATACGTAGCATATAAAGATTACGAATGGATGATGGACCTGGTGGAAGAAATGGTTGAACGGGTGGCTATTGCCGTTACCGGTGGAACCATTGTTCAGGTTGGTGAACATGCCATAGACTTCAAACGCCCGTGGACACGCTATACCATGTTCGGTGCTATTGAGCATTTCACCGGGGTTGACATCAGCGGAATGGATGAGAAAGCACTTTATCAGGCGGCGAAAGATATGCATGTGCATGTAGATGCCTCTATGGGCAAGGGCAAGATCATTGATGAGATCTTTGGTGAGAAGTGCGAGCCGCATCTCATACAGCCCACCTTCATCACAGACTATCCGGTAGAGATGAGCCCGCTGGCCAAGAAACACCGTACCAAAGAAGGGCTGGTAGAACGATTTGAAGCTGTGGTGAACGGAAAGGAGATCTGCAACTCATTCAGTGAACTCAATGACCCCATAGATCAGCGCCACCGCTTTGAAGCACAATTGGAACTAGGTAAACGGGGTGATGAAGAAAGCATGCTGCTGGACGAAGATTTTCTTCGAGCCCTTGAGTTTGGCATGCCCCCCACTGCCGGATTGGGAATCGGGATCGACAGGCTGGCCATGATCATGACGAACAGCCAGTCTATCCAGGATGTCATCTTCTTTCCGCAAATGCGGCCCGAGAAATGACAAGACACCTGTGAGGCATGCAGGTTGAAGTGAGCTGTTCAGCCCCAATGGCTCAGGGCTACCTCCTGAAAAACAAAAGCGGGTTCTGAATTTTCAGAACCCGCTTTTGTTTTTCAATGGCAATTATTTGTTTTTGACAAAGCGCAGGGAAGTGGATTCACCATTGTTTCCCATAAGCTGCATGAGATAGGTGCCTGCATCCAGATCGCCGGTATTCAGGGTAATGACCTGCTGGCCTGTTTTCAGGCTCACATCCTGTTGCATGATCACCTGACCCTGCAGGTTCATGATATAGATGGTTCCTTCCTGTGCAGCACTCTGCACCAGGCTTACCTGCATCACATCAAACACCGGATTGGGTGAAACACTGGTATGCGCAAACCCTGCAGATATCCTGGCTGTGATCACATTGCTGAAGTGCTGTAAACCGTTGTAGTCATTTTGAACCAGACGGTAATAATGTGTTCCGGCAAACAGGTCTTCGTGCAGGAAGCTGTACTGATGCGCATCGGTGGTAGTGCCGTTTCCGGCAATGGTACCGATGGCTTCAAAATGACTGCCGTCCATGCTGTGTTCCAGCGTAAAGAAGTCATTGTTGATCTCTGTGCCGGTTACCCAGTTCAGCGTTACATCATTCTCTGCCACATAAGCTTCAAATGTTTCAAGGGTGATGGGCAGTACCCACTCCTGGATGATCAGCAGATTATCAAAACGCATCTCTGAGGTCAGCGCACTGTGGCTGTACATCGGGCCGGTATAGAGAAAACCTGAACTGCCGGTGTAAGTGTTATCTACACTGGATCCGATGGTGGAGTAGCTTGCAGTGCCCGGGTCAGGGAAACTCACATCGCTGGATGCATACTGCAGGGTCCAGTTGTCTGATACAGGATCATAAATGACCTTGACCGCCAGATACTCATTCAGGAAGTCACCACCCTTAACAATATTGGTCAGGTTGGTTCCATTATCCAGTCCATCGTTATACTTTACCAGTCGCAGCCTGTCCAGTGAGCCGGGATTTCCAAGCACTACTGCATAGCCGTTGCCGGACTCGAAATTCTGGTTGTTGGATGCCAGCACATATGCCATACCATTCTGTGAGGTACCTACACCACTCAGAGAAGCAGCGTCAGACTGCATGTTGAAGGTCCAGACAATAGGCGCTGTATTATCAGTCATAGTGCTGACATAGAAAGGCGATACAGATGTCAGGTTGACAAACGCCCAGTCACGGTCAGTCACTCCTTCACTGGGGAAAACAAGTTCATCGCCTGATACAAAGCCACGCAATCCACCACCTTCAAACCAGCTCAGTCCGTTCATGGTTGTACCCAGTTCTGTAGTGGTGGGCGGACGAGTAAAATCATCTTCCACGATTATGTTGAATTGCCCGTAAGCCACAGAAGCGGAGAGGGCTACCGTCATCAGAAGGCTAAGCACAGATCTCATACCTAAAATTTGTCACTAAATTACATCAAAAACAGGTTTCCCACCGGAAATCAACACCAACAAAGCAAGACCTTCGCATCACAAATCAGACAAGATTTTATTGATTTTCTTTAAAATTACAGGGAAAAAGGCATTTGAAAATATTTCATACTGTCACAAAATGATATTTCATGTTGGTATATTTTCTTTCCGGGATTCCCTATCAGTCAGGGCAGGCTTAGAGAAATAACCTTGCGTTCATATTTCCTATCCGGGAAGCACATAGATTTGTGGTTTAAACTCAATTAATTTATGCGCACATTTCAACTAACCTTACTGGCTGTGGCACTTGGTTTCTCCGGTGCAGTGGCAGCTCAGTCGCTCTCTGCGGGCGACATTGCCATCGTGCAGATGAATGCCGATGGAACAGACAACTGGGCTTTTGTGGCCACCACCGACATTCCGGGTGGCGAAATGATCAGCTTCACTGACAATGGCTGGAAGGCCGACAATACCTTCCGCACCGGTGAAGGTATCATCACCTGGACCGCTCCTGAAGAAGGGGTGGCTTGTGGTACGGTGGTTACCATCGACTACAATGCTTTGGCATCAGTGGGATCAGCCTCTGAATCAGGTTCTCTGGACTTCAGTTCTTCCGGCGATCAGCTCCTGGCTTACCAGGGCAGTACCGAAGCTCCGGTTTTCCTGGCCGCACTGAATAACGATGGCAGCGCTGTCTGGCAATCTGATGCCACCAGTTCCAACACCTCCGCTCTGCCCATGGGTCTGACCAATGGTGTGAATGCAGGGGCTGTCAATGAACTGGATAATGTGGCCAGCACCATTGCTTCTATCAGTGATACCCGTGCCAACATACTGAGTACGGTGTATGACCCGGCCAACTGGGCTGGTGATGATACCAACCCCCAGACCTTTGCCGGAACTGTTGAGGTTACTGAATGTGCACCTCCTCCTTCCTGCCCGGTTACCACAGGTCTGCTGGCATCTGATATCACCCTCAACTCTGCAGTGCTGAGCTGGGATGATATGGGCCCGGATGTTCAGGGTTATAAGTTCCAGCTGCAGAATATTGCTGAAGGAACCAACCGCCGCAAAACACTGGATGCAGGTACTACTTCACTTTTCCTCGGACCACTGGTTCTGTCTCCGGGCAGTGACTACGTGTTTGCAGTGAAAACACTGTGTCTGGATGGTTCACAATCTGCCTGGTCAGAACTGTACTATTTCAGCACAGCTTCTGCTGAACGTATGACCGAAAGCAGTATGAACCTCTCGGTATATCCGAACCCTTCCAATGGCAGTTTCTACCTGAATGGTCCGGTAACGAACGGTGCTCAACTCATCATCACTGATCTGAGCGGCAAGACCGTATATACTCAGGTGCTGGATGGTTCAGCAGAACTGCTGCAAACAGATCTGGCAGCCGGTATGTACCATCTCGTTATACTGGGTGGCGATGAAACCTTCCACACCAGCCTGGTGATCGAATAAGATATTTATTCAGACAAAAAAAAGAGCGACCAACGGGCCGCTCTTTTTTTATGTCTTAGCTGAGAAGGTCACTGCACCAGGAACATCTGTTCTGTGGTTCCTGATGATTGCGTGATGCGCATCATATACGTTCCATGAGCCCAATCTGAAACCTGTACCTGCATCTGGCCGTTCCCGGTAGCCTGCCAAACCAACTGACCGTCTGCAGCAAAGATGCTTACAGTGCCTGCAACCGCCGGGATGTACAGGATATCATGTGCGGGGTTGGGATAGACCGTCAGTTCCACACTGCCCGTAAGTCTTTGCACCGGAACGATCTCACTCCAGGTATGCTGTCCGTCAAAATCTGTTTGTTTCAGCCGGTAATAGGAGGTGCCTGGCAGCGGCTCATCATCTGTAAGCTGGTAGTGGAGGGCTGTATTACTGTTGCCGGCTCCGGCTACTGTTCCAACAGGTTCAAAATACACCCCGTCTCCACTGCGTTCCACCGTAAAATGATCATTGTTGATCTCTGATGAAGTGGTCCAGTGCAGGATGACTTCCTCCTTCTGGTTGTCAGCAGAAAAATTGGTCAGTACAATGGGTAGCGGATACAATTCACTAAAGCCGATGGCAAAATCTGAAAACGAAGTAGCGCCAAAGTTGGTCACCGTAACAGGGTCTGTTGGCGATGTGATCAGGGGCGGCAGATCTGCTACCACACCGGGTTCCACCCATCCGGTGGCAGACAACGCATTGCTGTTCTTGAATATGCCATGAAAATCCAGATACGGAGCCGCATTGGTATGCCCGCGGCTGGTTAGCGTAATACTGTAGGTCACTGAGGTAACGGCATCCGGATCGATGTTCCAGTAACCGTAATTAAGGAAATCAATGACAGGGGTAACAATGCCATCTACCACAGGTCCTTCAGAGAACAAACCAACAGGGCCCACCGGATCTGTCGGGTCAAAGGACACGGTAATATTATTCAGACCCACAGCTGAGGTGATCTGAATGACCGCTTCTTCATATTGGGCAGCTGTACCAACAGGGAAAGTATAAGTAGCTCCTGCACTCACATCACGTTTCAGGTTACCGTTCACATAGGCATTGGTTCCGTAACCACTAATGGTGGCTGAAAAAATACTGTTGATATATAAAGTATTAGCAAATGTGTTGATCAGGGTGGAAGATGCGAACACCAATCCGTCGCTGATGGCCAGGTCATTGGAAAGATTTACCTGCCCTGCCGGTTTGTTGATGATCAGATAAAAGAATTGTTCTTCAAAACCGCTGGTGCTGATGGTTTGATCTGCTGAACCTAGCAGGGTGATGAAGGAGATCGTTTCATCAAAGTCTGCGGCACTGCTCAGGTTGGCATAGTCTCCTTTCAGTTCGAGGAATGAAAAATACAGCGAAAGGAAACCGCCTGCATCTATCTGCAGATCGCCATCCACTGCCATCAGCCCGCTGTGTTCATTCAGCAAAGATCCACCTGATTCAATGACCACACTGCCACCCACCAGTAAGGAGTCGCTGGCATCAGCAACTTCCAGGCTAAGACCGTTTTCTATCTGCAGATTGTTGCACAAGGCGTTGAAGTCATAGAAGGAAGCATATGGGCTTGCATCGTCAATATAACAATCGTTGATGGCGGTAGAAGAAATGATCACATCTATGCTTGCGTCCGGTACCTGGTAGTTATCCCAGTTGGAACAATTGAACCAGTCATCGTCGGCATCACCCAGCCAGATACCCGGTTCCAGGCTTCCTGTGATGGTGAATGTGGTACTGCATGTGGTGCCCAGCTCATCAGTACTCGCACCGCCTGTTGAAATGGTCCAGTTGGATGCCACATCTATGATATTGCCCAGGATGTACCGGGCCGAACCGGTATGAGGAGCACCGCTGTTGTAGTATCCGTAGAATGCACTGGCATCTGTAGTGATGTCTATGCCAATGCATCTGATGTCCGGATGGATCCTGGACACACGTGAACCACCGGCATCACCATCTGCACTGAAGGGCTGGAAGCTGCTTCTGAACTGGATACCACCCAGCACACTTCCAACAAATGTTCTTACACTATCGCCCGAGTCAAAAAAAGTATCTGAAAAAGTACCCTGCATCAGCCACATGGCATCGGGGTTCCCTGCTGTACTGCTCACATTGACATGGCCACCTCCGTCATCAATAAAATCACTGCTTGCATCAGTACCATCCACAAATACTGCATTAACAATATTTGCAGAAGCATCACTCAGCTCTACACAAATGACAGAACCTGCATTAATAACAGTACTTCCTATATAAGTTATTTCAACAAATCCAGGCGAATTGGTCAGGTCGCCGTTTCCATTATACCACAGTCCGGTAGATTCATAGGCTGCAGCCCGGTATTCATATACCATGTTGGCCAGGATGAAACTGGTGCCGGGGGTCATGTCTTCCATGACCGCAATGCTGAATTTATCGGTACCGCTTCCCAGGTTGGTATCATACCCAACGAAAACCATTTCGCCGGGATTGTACACCGTTGGGTTCAGGGTAGTGATGCAGTCTTCCACGCCGGCCGACCAGTTCGTACCCTTCCGGGTGAATATCTTGAAACAGTAATCGGTGCCCGGACTCAGGCCGGTGATATCGGCAGTAAGGGCGGTTCCTTTATAGACCACCTTTCCGCCCAGCAACGCTGAGCCGCTTCCGGAAAAATCTGCATCAGCTGTGTAGGCTGTTCCATCGCCCGAAGGGCTTCCGGCACTGACAGAACCCCCTTCTGCAGCTACGATCAGGTATTCATCGTAACAGGTGGCAGAGGTCCAGTTCAGGGTGGCGGTGGTCGATCCGGTTGCTGTGGCTGTGATAGACGGCACATCATCCGGAGTGGTACAGCCGTCAGGTGTGGTGAATCCGTTGATGACGAAATCATCGCCGGTCTGATTGAAAATGTACCAGGTACCACCTGAATTGGTCGCTCCCAGTAATACCAATCTGAAAGTTATTGTAGTACCTGCAGGTACAGCTTGCAAATCTGTAATAGTCGATAGGTCTACAGGTAGGGGAATAGCATTTGCTCCTGAAGAAGAGGTTGATGGGAAACTGAAACCAACAATATCTGAATAAGATCCTCCACCGACGCTGTATTGGAGCAATGCAGAATCAGGGCCTGAGCCTGAATGTCTGTATCTGAAGGTCGGGATCTCGCTAAAGGAAACGGTGTATCCTGAATTGGCAGTAATTGTAAAAAAGACGTAGTCGTTGCCAGCTATAGCAGTGGCAGCGTCGGTGGTGAGTGCGAAACCGGTTCCCCCCCAGGCATAGTTTGCCGCTGTACCTGATGTAGCCACCCCGGCGGCCCTGGTCCAGCCGCTGCTGGTGATGTTGGCAGCTTCCGTGGTAGGGCCATACGGAGAGGGTCCGTAGCCGGTCAGTGTATTCACATCCCAGGCATTCAATACCTGTGCCGAGGCTGGCAGAGACAATAAAATAATGAGGCCCAAAAGCCAGTTGGAGGTACGCATAAACCAGGTTCACTGCAAAGTAAAGCATTACGCTTTAATTGCATATTAAGATGTGGGTAAATGCCTGTATTTATGGATATTTTAACGCAGTCTGTCCATGCTCTTCACGAGCCTTTCATCGCGGCCTATGCCCCTGTTGGCCAGCAGCAGGAGGAGGATGGCAAAGCCCGGCAGAAACATGGGCCAGGCCACCGTATATGCCTCCTGGCTGCGTTCTTCGCTGATCAGCCAAAGTACATAGATCGCTGCGATCAGCGCCACACTGATGAGGTTGATGCGCATTTGCAGTTTTCTGTTACGATAGGAAGTGATGGCAAACAATGACAAAGCCATGACCGCTACAGCCAGAGCAGCCCTCAGAATATCGTCTTTGGTAGAGAAACCAAGATCTCCTGCATGTCCGGTTGGAAGCAGCAGATAGATCAACATACAGATGATGGCCAGTGCCATCCACAGGGTTTGCAGTCGTTGCCACATGCGGCAAATATAAGGTGTGAGCAGCTACCTTTGTGTGGTGCGCTATTTTCTGGAGATCGCCTATGACGGCACGGCATACAATGGATGGCAGGTGCAGCCCAACGGGGTTACTGTACAGGAAACGGTTGACAAGGCACTGAGTACCATTCTACGTGATGCTATTCATTGTATCGGGTGCGGAAGGACAGATGCCGGTGTACATGCATCTCAGTTCTATCTGCACTTTGATACAGATATGCCTGTTCCCGATGACTTTTTACAGCGCATGAACGCTTTTCTGCCGAAGGATATCGGGGTGTACCGGTTATTGCCGGTACATGATAAAGCACACAGCCGTTTTGATGCACGTTCCAGGTCATATGAGTACGTTCTCTGCAGGCAGAAGGATGTATTTCGTTTTGGTTATGTCTATTACAAACCATTCCACAAACTGGATCTGGACAGGATGCAACAGGCCTGTGTCATCCTGCAGCAGTTCCATGACTTTCCCAGTTTTTGCAAGAGCAAGGCCGGCAGTAAGACCACGCTGGTGCGGATAGATGAAGCGAAATGGGAAGAGCGGGGAAACGACCTGGTATTCTGTATTACCGCCGATCGTTTTTTGCGTGGCATGGTGCGGCTCGTGGTGGGTGCGATGCTGCAGATTGGAGAAGGCAAAATGAGTCTGGAAGAATTTGAAAAAGGCATCAGAGAGAAGCAGCGATTCCGGCTGGCATTATCAGCGCCCGCTCATGGACTTTATCTGAATCATGTACGGTACGACTATATTCCGGAACGTCAGGATCTGAACTGAAGTTCTTCTATGGCATTCCAGGCCATCAGTCCCATACCCGTCATCAGTGCATCTTCATCAATATCAAAGGTGGGTGTATGGATGAAAGAGGTGATCCCTTTTTCCGGATTGCCTGTTCCCAGCCGGTAGAAACAAGCCGGAATTTCCTGAGAATAGAAGGCAAAATCTTCGGCACCCATGCGTGGTTCTGCCAGGAATACCTGTTCTTTTCCAAGGTAGTTTTCTGCTCTGGCGATGGCTCTTCCGGTCATCTCCACATCGTTGACCAGAGAAGGGTATCCGCGGCGTATATCAACCACCACTTCCATACCTGAAGCGGCAGCAGTCTGTCGGGTGATGCGTTCCACCGCTTCCAGTATGGTATTGCGAATGTCTTCATTCATGGCCCGCACGGTGCCCTCCATGTGTACCTCATCGGGGATGACATTGGTAGCCCCTCTGGCTTCCACTTTTCCTATGGACACTACGGCAGGTTCCAGCGGCGATATCAGTCTGCCGGTGATCTGGTGCAGCGCATCAATGATACGGGCAGCCACAGGCACAGGATCTTTCAGCAGATGCGGATAAGCGGCATGCCCGCCTTTTCCGCGAACGGTCAGGTACAGTTCATCTGTGCTGGCCATCATGCGTCCGGGACAGAAAGCCACGGTTCCCACTTTATAAGGTGTAAATGCGTGTTGTCCGAAAATGCCATCGACCGAAGGATTCTTCAACACACCTTCGGCAATCATGGTACTGGCGCCGCCAGGCAGTTTTTCTTCACCTGGTTGAAAGATCAGGCGAATGCTTCCCCGCCAGTTGTTTTTTGTTTCCTGCAAAATGCGTGCAGCACCCAGCAGTGAACTGGTATGTACGTCGTGTCCGCAGGCATGCATGACACCGTCGTGTTGAGACCGGTATTCCACCTCATTCTCTTCCTGGATGGGCAGGGCATCCATATCTGCCCGGAGCGCTATCACAGCGCTGCCTGCCTGACCTTCTATAATAGCAGTTACGCCCGTTCCGGCAATTCCTGTATGCGGTTGAAGGCCCATATTTCTGAGTTCTTCAGCAACAAATGCGGCGGTCTCATGTTCCTGGAACGATAGCTCCGGATGGCTGTGCAGGTGCCTGCGCAGGGTGCGCACGTGTTCAAAATACTGTCTGGATAATTCCTTAATGCGTTCGGGGCTCATGGCTGGGGTTCACGCACATTGATCAGGTCCTTGCAGATGAAGGCATTGGGGTACATGGACAGCACATCCTGCAGGTCGCGGTAAGCGTCAAAGCGATTGCGGTAGTTGCCCAGTCTGACCTTGTAGTTGGGTGCTTCAAAAACGATGAATGCCTGGTTGTCAAACTGCTGCAACACCCTGGTCTTTTCACCTTTGGCTTCGGTCATACTGGGAGTAGAGATCACCTGGATGCGCCAGCCTGGTATCTGATTGTGTTCTTCATTGAAATACTGGTGTTTTTCCACCAGGCTTTCTGCTCCTGCATGGTCATGAATGACCACGCTGCCTTGCTGTGCCCGGGCGCTGAGCATACCTATGGTGCAGATGGTGAAAAACAGGTACCGCATAGTTCAAAGTTAGTAAATATCAGGAGGCATTGTCAGCCATCAGTGCAACGCCGGAAGAGGTGCCCAGTCTGTCTGCTCCTGCATCCAGCAGGGCAATGGCATCTTCGCGGGTGCGGATACCTCCGCTTGCTTTGATACGGATGTCTGCCCGCAGAAGTTTTCTGAGGCTGGTAACCTGCTCCACACTGGCACCGGGACCGTTCACGCCGGTAGAGGTCTTGAGGTAATCAATCCCGTGGTCGTTGGCCATGCGACAGATCAGATCGGTCTCGATCTCTGTCATCAATCCGGTCTCTGCAATGTACTTGATGACCTTACCTTCTGTATGTACCAGGCGGGTCAGCATGTCCATTTCGTTGTTGATGGTATCCCAGTCGCCGGCCTTGACAGCAGCAATATTGATGACCACATCCAGGTGGTCTGCGCCTTGTGCCAGGGCGTCTTCGGCTTCTTCAAATTTGGCCATCAGGCTGCTGTAGCCATAGGGAAATCCGATCACGGTGGCCAGTTCTACGGCGCTTTCCTGCAGCAGTTCGGCGGCATCCGTTACATAATAGGGTGGCACACAAACGGCTGCGAAACCGTATTCTGCGGCTTCCCTGCATATGCGTTGTATATCGGCCGGAATGGTATCCGGTTTCAGGATGGTATGTTCTATGGCGGTTCTCAGCCGCAGGATGGTATCAGACATGTAGCTGTATTATCAGGCTTCGTCTTTGCCGTGACAGTTCTTGTATTTTTTCCCGCTTCCGCAGGGGCAGGGCTCATTGCGACCTACTTTTTTCTCTACCCGCACCGGTTCAATGTTGCGTTTTTCGGGCTGGCGGTTTCCGGGGCCTCGTTCAGCCACTTCTTCCTGTCTGCTGGTGCGCATCTGGCTCATGTCGGTGCGACGTTGGGCAGCGGCCTGCTGAACTTCTTCCGGCGAACGCAGCGGCACATTTCCTTTAAAGAGGAATCCGGCAATTTCCATGTTCAGTTCACTCAGCATTTCGCGGAACATCTTGAATGCTTCGAACTTATAGATGAGCAGCGGGTCTTTCTGTTCGTACACAGCTCCCTGCACGGCCTGTTTCAGGTCGTCCATGTTGCGCAGGTGATCTTTCCAGTGGTCGTCAATGATCATGAGACTCACCGTGCGTTCAATGGCGAGGGCTACTTCGCGACCATCAGTTTCAACAGCCTTTTGCAGGTTGACCACGATGTTCAGACCCTTGCGGCCGTCAGTAAATGGCACCACCACATTTTCCAGGGTTTCGCCTCTGTTGGCATGCAGGTCTTTGATGAGCGGAAGCACTTTCTGCACCATGGCCTGTTGCTTGCGCTTGTAGAACTGCATAGCAGTCTGGTAGAGCATACCGGTCAGTTCTTCCTGGCGGGCGTCAGAGAATTTATCCTTACTCACTTCCGGTTCCATACCGAGGTAGCGGATCACATCGAGGGTGAATCCTTCATAATCGCCGGTGCCGGTCCAGTTTCCTGATATCTCATCACACAGGTCGTGGAAGGTGTTGTTGAGGTCCAGTTTCAGGCGTTCGCCGGCCAGTGCATGGTTGCGTTTGCGGTAGATGAGTTCACGCTGGCTGTTCATGACATCATCGTACTCAAGGAGGCGCTTTCGAATGCCGAAGTTGTTTTCTTCCACTTTTTTCTGCGCTCTTTCAATAGATTTGGTAACGCTGCTGTGTTCAATGACATCACCTTCCTTGTACCCCAGGGTGTCCATCACTTTAGCAATACGGTCGCTCATGAAGAGGCGCATCAGGTTGTCTTCCAGAGACACGAAGAATTCAGAAGAACCGGGGTCACCCTGCCGGCCGGCCCGTCCACGCAGCTGTCTGTCCACCCGGCGTGAGTCGTGGCGTTCAGTACCGAGAATGGCCAGACCACCGGCTTCTTTCACGCCCGGCCCGAGTTTGATGTCGGTACCACGACCAGCCATGTTGGTAGCAATGGTAACTGCCCCGGCCAGACCGGCTTCGGCCACCACTTCGGCTTCCCGCTGGTGTTGTTTGGCGTTGAGTACATTGTGTTTGACACCCTTGAGTTTGAGCATGCGGCTCAGCAACTCAGATACTTCCACAGAGGTAGTACCAACCAGCACCGGTCTTTGCTGCCCTACAAGTTCTTCGATGCGGGCAATAACGGCGTTGTATTTATCTTTTCTGGTCTTGAAGACCTTATCGTTCATGTCATCACGCACAATAGGTTTGTTGGTCGGGATAACGGTCACGTCCAGTTTGTAGATCTCCCACAATTCGCCGGCTTCAGTTTCGGCGGTACCGGTCATACCGGCCAGCTTGTGGTACATGCGGAAATAATTCTGGAGGGTGATGGTGGCATAGGTTTGCGTGGCAGCTTCCACCTTCACATTCTCTTTGGCTTCGATGGCCTGGTGGAGACCATCGCTGTAGCGGCGACCTTCCAGGATACGTCCGGTCTGCTCATCAACGATCTTGACCTTTCCGTCCATCACCACATACTCCACGTCTTTTTCAAACAGGGCATATGCCTTGAGCAGTTGTTGTACAGAGTGGATGCGTTCGCTCTTGATCGCAAAGTCCTGCATCAGCTGGTCTTTGGCAGCCACCTTATCATCGGGGTTGAGGTTCTTTTTTTCAATGTCGGCTATCATGGCGCCCACATCCGGTATAACAAAGAAGCCCGGGTCTTCGCCTGATTCGGTAATGAGTTCTATACCCATATCGGTCAGGTCAACCGAATTGGATTTTTCATCGATCACAAAGTAGAGGTCCTTGTCGATCTCAGGCATGCGCTTGTTGTTTTCTGCCAGGTACACCCCTTCGGTGTCCAGCAGCAGCTGGCGCATTCCCTGTTCACTCAGGAATTTGATCAACGCACCACTTTTCGGGAAAGCACGGTGGGCTTTCAGCAGGGCGATACCGCCTTCTTTCGTCTTGCCTTCGCCTATCAGTTTTCTGGCATCATTCAGGAAGATATTGGCAATGCGCTTCTGCGTATCTACCAGTTTGGTGATGCGTGGTTTCAGGGCGCCAAATTCCTGCTGATCGCCTTTCGGGATAGGTCCGGAAATGATGAGCGGTGTACGGGCGTCATCCACGAGTACAGAGTCCACCTCATCTACCATGGCATAATGGTGTTTGCGCTGTACTTTTTCTTCAACATTGCGCACCATGTTGTCTCTCAGGTAGTCAAAACCGAACTCATTGTTGGTACCGTAGGTGATATCGCAGTTGTAAGCATTTCTTCGTTCAGGAGAGTGCGGCTGGTACTTGTCTATACAATCAACGGTTATGCCCAGCCAGTTGAATATCGGGGCATTCCATTCGCTGTCTCGCTGTGCCAGATAGGTGTTGACCGTAACAATGTGAATACCCTGTCCTGCCAGTGCATTCAGGTAGGCGGGCAGGGTTGCCACCAGGGTCTTGCCTTCTCCTGTGGCCATTTCTGAGATCTTGCCCTGGTGCAATACGATACCACCAATGATCTGTACATCATAATGCACCATATTCCATTTGATAGGCGCACCTGCAGCGGTCCATTCGTTGTGGTATATGGCAGTATCTCCTTCTATGACCACGAAGTCTTTGTTGACAGACAGGTCGCGGTCCAGGTCAGTAGCGGTGCTTCGCACTTCGGTGTGTTCACTGAAACGTCTTGCAGTTTCCTTGACCACAGCAAAGGCTTCCGGCAGCAGTTCGAGCAGAATGACCTCAAGAGATTTGTCGCGGTCTTTGATCAGCTCATCAACACGGCGATAGAGTTCATCTTTCTCGTCCACCATTTCCACGTCCAGTGATTCAGCTTCCTGACGGATGCTGTTGATCTCCTTATCAATATCAGACAGGTGGTCAGCGATGCGTTGTCTGAACTCATTGGTCTTACCGCGAAGCTGGTCGTTGGTAAGGGATGACAGACGTGCAAAATGTTCGTTGGTTTGAGCTACCAGAGGTTCTATGGCTCTGATATCTTTTTCGTATTTATTCCCACCGAAGAGCTTCGACAGGGACTTGGTAAACATATTCATAAGCTGCGAAAGTATGTTCCGGGGCAAAAACCGTTCCCCGGTAAATGGTCCTGACAGTTCTGCAGGGTCACAAAGATACAATTATTAGCGTCCGGCGGCCTGGTGCGTGATTCCTTTTCCATACCGTACTTTTACGTCATTCATGGGGGCTTATTATACAGTCGGACAGATCGCTGGAATATTGGGAGCAGGCGGACAGATTGTCAGCCCGGAGGCGGGAGTAGGCCGCTTGTTCACAGATTCCAGAAAGCTTTATGCCGGCGATCAGGGTCTGTTCATAGCTATCAGGGGGCCGCATCATGACGGGCACAGGTATCTGGATGAGGCTTATCGCAGTGGTATTCGCAACTTTCTGGTGTCTGACGGAGGAGGCTGGCAACCAGACGCCAACTATCTGCTGGCAGCCGATACGGTCAGGGCATTGCAGATGCTGGCAACCTTTCACCGGCAGCAGTTTGCTTATCCGGTCATAGGCATCACCGGCAGCAATGGCAAGACCGTGGTCAAAGAGTGGATCTATCATCTGCTCAAGACACAGGAAGACATCATCCGCAACCCAAGAAGTTTTAACTCACAGACAGGGGTACCCTTATCAGTCTGGCATATGGATCATCACCATACACTGGCAGTGTTCGAGGCGGGTGTTTCCCGGCCCGGAGAGATGGATCATCTGGCAGAGGTCATCAGACCAGACATAGGTGTTTTCACCCATTTCGGACCGGCGCATGCAGCAGGTTTTTTATCAGAAGAGGAAAAGGCAGAAGAGAAAGCTAAGTTGTTCAGTCAGGCAGGAGTGGTCATTTACCGGGCAGATATCAAACCTGTGCGGGATGCCTGCTGCAAGCTGGCCGGAGAACAGGTAAGCTGGAGCATGGATCCGGAGGTCAGAGCGTTGTGGCAGGTAACGGCAGAAGCCGCTTCCTTGCATACAACCATGATCAGCCTGACCGCAGAGAATGACCAGCTGCGCTTCACCGTTCCGTTCACAGATGAAGCTTCTATTGAAAATGCCGTTTGTGCAGTGCTGACCTGCTTGCAGCTGCATGCAGACCGGGAACAGCTGCTTGGTCAGCTGGACACTTTGCCGGTAGTGACCATGAGGCTTGAACTGGTAGCAGGCAACAATGGTTGTCAGCTGATCAATGATGCCTACAGTGCTGATGCAGGATCACTGGAAGCAGCCCTGCATTTTTTATCCAGGCAGGCAGATGAAACACCAGGTCAGGAGAAGATCGTGGTGCTGAGCGATATGGAGGGCAGTGGCCTGGCAGAGGAGCAGTTGTGCAGGCAGCTCGCTGTGAGTTTGCAGGCAGCAGGTACAGACAGATTGTTTGCCGTTGGTCCGGTTTTGAGCAGGCATGCAGGAGTCTTTCATCCCATACAGGTACATTGTTTTCCGGATACCGGTAGTTTGCTGGAGCAGGTGCCGGCAGCTGCTTTTCACAATGCCATCATCCTGGTAAAAGGCGCCAGGCGTTTCCGGCTGGAAAAGGTCATTGAAGCCTGGGCATCGAAACAACACAATACAGTGCTGGAGATCGATCTGCAGCATATGGCGCATAACCTGCATGCCTACCGTTCACTGCTGCCGGAGCAGGTTCGGGTAATGGCCATGGTCAAGGCTTTCGGTTATGGAAGCGGCGCTGCAGAAGTGGCGCATTTCCTGGCATTCAACCGGGTGGACTATCTGGCAGTGGCCTATGGCGATGAAGGACTGGAGCTGCGCAGACATGGTGTGCATCTTCCGGTCATGGTCATGAATCCCGATCCGCAAAAAGTGGGTGCGCTGATAGATGCTGAACTGGAACCGGAGGTGTTCAGCCTGCCTCAGTTGCAGGCGGTCATTCAGGCTGCCGCAGATCGTGAGGTGCGCATCCATATTGAACTTGATACCGGTATGAACAGGCTGGGTTTCCGGGAAGAAGAGTTTGCTGACATGATCCGGCTTATACGGGCATCGCAACGGGTAAATCCGGTCAGTATATTCACCCATCTCAGTGCTGCTGATATGCCTGAAGAGGATGCCTGGTCCAGGCAGCAGATAGCCCTTTTTGACAGATGGAGTGACAGCCTGATGCAGGAGTTGGATCGGCCGGTACTGCGGCACGTGCTCAACTCTCCGGGTATTGCCAGGTTTCCGGAAGCAGCCTATGACATGGTCAGGCTGGGAATCGGTTTGTATGGCGATGATCCCTCAGAAGAACTGCAGAGAAAGCTGTTGCCCGTAAGCAGCTGGTTTACCACAGTGGCGCAGGTAAGGAAAGTGGAAGCCGGAGAGAGCATCGGGTATGGCAGACAATACCGGGCAAAAGAACCTATGGTACTGGCGGTGTTGAATATTGGCTATGCCGATGGTTTCAGGAGAAGCCTGGGAAACGGAGTTGGCAGGGTGTGGCTGCACGGCGATTATGCGCCGGTGGTGGGCAGGGTTTGTATGGACATGTGTATGGTTGACGTGACCCATCTGCCGGATGTTCGTCCCGGCGACAAAGCCGAAGTGATGGGAACACACCAGACCCTCAGGCAACTTGCAGAAGCCATGAAGACCATTCCCTATGAAGTGCTTACCGGTATCTCGCACCGGGTGAAAAGAATCTATCAGGAAGAGTGACCTGAACGCAATAATTGCTAGGCTTCCCGTTCCTTTTATGCCTTGATTGCGCTAACTTTGCACATCTTTTTCAGGCATGCAACAATCTGTTTCCATTTCCAATGCATTGATCTCGGTTTTCTATAAGGACGGTCTGGATGAGATCGTTCATGAGCTGGCATCAGCAGGTGTTTCGCTGTATTCTACAGGCGGCACTGCAACCTATATTGAACAACTCGGTTTACCTGTTAACCAGGTGGAAGACCTGACCTCTTACCCCAGCATTCTGGGTGGAAGGGTGAAAACACTACACCCAAAAGTGTTTGGCGGCATTCTGGCCCGAAGGGATCATGCCGGCGATGTAGCGCAGATGGAAGAGTATGCTTTGCCCTCATTTGATCTGGTCATTGTTGACCTGTATCCTTTTGAGGAAACCTTGCGCAGCACAGATGATGAACAGGCCATCATAGAGAAGATAGACATTGGCGGCGTATCACTGATACGTGCTGCGGCCAAGAATTTCCGGGATGTGGCCATAGTTTCTTCCAAAGATCAATATAGCAGGGTACTGGAGATGTTGCGCAGCCAGCACTGCAGCACCAACCTTGCGCAGCGCCAGCAACTGGCAGCCGAAGCGTTCGATGTGACCCGCCGGTATGATACTGCTATTGCCTCCTGGATGCAGGGCGGTGAGCAGAACATGCTGGACAGCTTCGGGCCGAAGGCCTCCCTGCGCTACGGTGAGAATCCGCATCAGGATGCTGCCTTTTATGGAGATCTGTCTGAAGTATTCCATAAGATACAGGGTAAGGAAATATCTTATAATAATTTAGTAGATATAGAGTCTGCCGTTTATCTGATGGAAGACTTGCGGGGATTTGCTGGTGAGCAGGCGGCATTTGCCATTCTCAAACATACCAATGCCTGCGGGGTAGCGCTTGCCGATAGCTTGTCTGAAGCATGGCAGAAAGCGCTGGCAGCTGATCCGGTATCAGCATTCGGCGGGGTGCTTATTGCCAACAAAGAGGTAGATGCTGCCACTGCAGCCATGATCCATGAGTTGTTCTTTGAGGTCATCATTGCACCATCGTATGCTGCAGATGCGCTGACCATCCTGGCCGGTAAAAAGAACCGGATCATTCTGGAGCAGAAGAGGTTTGATTTTCCTGCTGAACAATTCCGCAGCCTGCTGCATGGTGTACTGGCCATGGACAGGAACAACCACCTGACCGCGTCATCAGCACTGAAGCTTGTAACAGAAGCAAGACCAGATGCAGCGCAAACAGATGACCTGTTGTTTGCTGAACTGGTAGTGAAGCATCTCAAGTCAAATGGAATTGCACTTGTAAAGAACAGACAGCTGATAAGCATGGGAACCGGACAGACCAGCCGGGTTGATGCCCTGAACCAGGCCATTGCCAAAGCCAAGGCATTTGGCTTTGAAACTGAGGGATCGGTCATGGCCAGTGAGGCATTTTTTCCTTTCCCGGATTGTGTGGAGATAGCATATCATGCAGGAATCAAAGCGGTCATTCAACCGGGCGGCTCTATCAAGGACCAGGATTCCATTGATTACTGCAATGCCCATGGAATGGCCATGGTACTGACAGGTGTCAGGCATTTCAAACACTAAAAAAACGTAAATTGCTGCCTTTCGGGCATAAAGAAATACTTGCATGGGATTATTCAATTTTTTGTCGCAAGACATAGCCATCGACCTTGGTACCGCCAACACCCTCATCATTGCGCATGACAAGGTCATGGTAGATGAGCCTTCCATTGTGGCCATCGACAGGAAGACCGACAAGGTCATAGCGGTGGGCAAACGGGCCATGCAGATGCACGAAAAGACGCACGAGAACATCAAGACCGTTCGTCCGCTCAAGGATGGGGTGATAGCTGATTTTCAGGCAGCCGAGAACATGATGCGGGGTATGATCAGCATGATCTTCCCCAAGAACAGGATATTCAAACCATCACTGGTGATGGTGATCTGCATCCCTTCCGGTATCACAGAAGTGGAAAAGCGTGCCGTCAAGGATTCAGCAGAGCAGGCCGGTGCCAAGGAAGTTTATCTGATCCAGGAACCTATGGCAGCGGCACTGGGTATCGGTCTGGACGTGCAGGAACCGGTCGGGCATATGATCATTGATATTGGCGGAGGTACTACGGAGATCGCAGTGGTAGCATTGTCTGGTATTGTATGTGATCAGAGCATTCGTGTGGCGGGCGATGAATTCACTGCAGATATTGTGGACTATATGCGCAGGCAGCATAACCTGCTGATAGGCGAGCGTACAGCTGAAGCTGTGAAGATCAATGTAGGCTCTGCCATGGCAGAACTGGATGACGCACCGGAAGATTACCAGGTGAGCGGGCGTGACCTGATGACCGGGATTCCGAAACAGCTGGTGGTCACTTATTCGGAGATCGCCCATGCGCTGGACAAGTCCATTTCTAAAGTAGAAGAAGCCATTCTGAAAGCACTGGAAACCACTCCGCCGGAACTGGCCAGTGATATACAACGTGAAGGCATTCACCTGACCGGTGGAGGTGCCTTGCTGCGGGGTTTGGATAAGCGTATCTCTCAACGTACCAAACTGACCGTTCATGTGGCAGATGATCCGTTGCGTGCGGTTGTTCGCGGAACCGGCATTGCGCTTAAGAACAGAGAGCATTATCAGGCATTGTTCATCGGCTAACTGACAGAGCCGGATGCGCAGTTTCATACAGTTCCTGCTCAGATACCATGTGTTCTTCCTGTTTCTTTTACTGGAGTTGATATCTCTCTGGTTCCTATTCAGCAATAACGCTTATCAGCGCACCTTTTTTGTGCATTCAGCCAACCGTATGACCGGCAATGTGCTGAATACTTACGGCAACCTTACGAAGTTTTTCTATTTGTCTGAGGTTAATGACAGCCTGCTGGCAGAGAATGCCCTTTTGCGGGAAGCCATGATACAGCAGGCCACGGCAGATTCAGGCGGGCGCATCAGCATGCTGGATGAGCATGGAGAGATGCTGTACTCCTGTATGCCTGCGAAGGTGATCAACAATACATTCACATTGCCCAACAACTATATCACACTGGACAAGGGAAGTGAAGATGGCATAGTAAAAGATATGGGAGTGATCACCTCCAACGGACTGGTCGGTATCGTAAAGGACGTATCGCCGCATTTCAGCGTGGTACTATCCGTGTTGCACAGTCATTTCCATACGAGGGTCGCTGTCAAGAAGAACAATGTGCAGGGACGACTGGTATGGAATGGAGAGGATCCTACAGTTGTCAAAATAGTGGACGTGTCTGAACCCGGGCACCTGGAGCCGGGAGACACCATTGTGACCACAGGATATTCTGCTGCTTTCCCACCCGGTTATCCTGTTGGAGTGCTGAAGTCATATGGAAAAGAAACAGGCAGTAATTTCTATACCCTGGAAGTGGAATTGACAACTGCGTTCAGTCGCCTGCACTATGTCTATGTAGTGGATTATCTGCTGAAAGAAGAGCAAACAAACCTGGAGGAGGAGAGTCATGCAGGTAACTAGGTGGATATGGCGTGTCATAGGCTGGATCGCTCTGACAGCCTTTCAGGTGCTGGTGCTTACTCATCTGAATATTGGACAGTATGTGCATCCGTATGTATTTCCCATGTTCATCATGCTGCTGCCTTTTGCCACCCCACGGTGGCTGGTACTGATACTGGCTTTCATTTCAGGTCTGATCGTTGACATGTTCAACAACACCCCCGGTATGCATGCCTCTGCCATGCTGGTGCTGGCTTTCCTGCGCCCGGCTGTAACCCGGCTGCTCACACCCATCACAGGTTATGAAGGTATTCAGGCGCCTTCTATGGGGCGGCTTGGATTCATCTGGTTTCTGTTATACGCCCTGTTGCTCACCTCCATTCATCATCTGGTGTATTTTCAGCTGGAGGTGCTCTCATTCAGTAATCTGGGATACACCCTGCTGAACACCGCTGCCAGTGTACTGTTCTCTGTATTTTTAATGGTCAACTTTGCTTTCATTTTCAGCGGCAACAGACAGGGAGAACGCACATGACCATACATGATCAGTATAAGAACCGCACCTGGGTCATCAGAGGACTGATAGCCGGTATATTTCTGTTGTTCATGATCAGGTTACTTGTGCTGCAGGTCATCAACAAAGACTATGCAGAACTGGCCAAAGACAGGACCGTCAGGAAGGTTACCGTGTATCCCGATCGCGGACAGATGTATGACCGCAATGGCAAGCTGATCGTACACAACAAACCTATTTACAACCTGATGGTCATTCCCAGCCAGGTGAAAGATATGGATACCCTGAGGTTTTGCAGGATGCTGGGTATAGATACCATCTATTTTCAGGAGAAGCTGGCAGAAGCGAAGCGATATTCGCCGCTGCATGCTTCTGTATTTCTTCCGCAGATAGAGGGTGAAGAATTTGCCAGGATGGAAGAATACATGTATGAGTTTCCCGGTTTCTTTCCGGAGATACGCACCATGCGCACCTACCCTTATGCAAATGCGGCCCACCTGCTGGGGTATGTGACCGAGGTGGACAGCAGCGATATCAAACGTTCCAACGGCTACTACAAAGGAGGTGATTATATTGGTAAAAGTGGTTTCGAGAAATCCTATGAAGAAGTACTTCGCGGTAAGAAAGGTTACAGGTATATGGTGGTGGATGCCCATAACAGACTCATGGGCAGCCTGGCCAATGGCGAAAAGGATGAAGCAGCTGAAGCCGGTAAGAATGTTACCCTGACCATTGATATTGATCTGCAAAGATTTGCAGAATCACTCATGCAGGGGAAGAAGGGTGCGGTAGTAGCCATTGAACCGAAAACGGGTGAGATCCTGGCACTGGTAAGCAGTCCGGCCTATGACCCCAATCTGCTGACCGGCAGTTCCAGGACAAAAAATTACGGTACCCTGGTCATGGATGAAGGCAGGCCACTCAATAATCGTGCACTTACAGGTTACTATCCGCCTGGTTCACAGTTCAAAGCATTGATGGCTTTGGTAGCGTTACAGGAGGGCACTCTGGTTGCAGATCAGGGCTATCCCTGCGGCGGAGGTTATCGTATGAGCGGACATACCGTGGGTTGTCACAACCATGTTACACCTTCTAATGTGGTCATGGGCATCCAGCATTCCTGCAATGCCTATTTCTGTTTCGTGCTGAAGCATTTCATAGATGACCACAATGCCAATGCACCCGAAGGGCTGGAAAAGCTCAAAGATTATCTGGCCAGTTTCGGCATCGGGGTACCTACAGGAATTGACCTTCCGGGCGAGAAAGGAGGCAATGTACCTGACCCGGAAGACTATGACCGCATCTACGGTAAGGGCCGGTGGAAGTCATCCAACTTCATCACCCTGGGTATCGGGCAGGATCAGATGATCGTGACCCCATTACAAAATGCTAATATGATGGCCACAATAGCCAACCGTGGGTATTATATTTCTCCGCATGTGTTCAAATATGCCGATGGTGAGGATAGCCTGTTGCAGGCGCTCTCTGTGAAGCATTATACCAAGGTAGATGAGCAGTATTTTGATGTAGTGACCGAAGGGCTCAGTATGGTGGTCAAAGCAGGAACTGCACGGGTTGCCAGGATAGACAGTATTGAAGTTTGCGGGAAGACAGGAACTGCAGAGAACCCGCATGGGAAGGATCACAGTCAGTTCAGTGGCTTCGCACCCAGAGAGAATCCTCAGATCGCTGTTGCAGTGCTGGTTGAAAATTCCGGTTTCGGAGCAACCTGGGCGGCACCGATCGCCAGTCTGGTCATGGAATATTATCTGAAAGGCAGTATCTCACCATCCCGTCAGTATCTGCTGGACAGAATGCGTAACACCAATCTGATAGGAACCCCCACACAACCAGTAGCACCGGAGCCGGAAGAAGACCGTAACGATCCTGATGTGCTGGTCAACGATACTACCGCCATCAAGCCATGAGAGAGCCTCAGAATATCATACAGAGACTGGACAAGCCCATGCTGGTGCTGTATCTGCTCATGCTGCTGGTTGGCCTGATGACCGTATTTGCTGTCAACTACAATGAGGAATCCAGTCGTTTTTTCAATCTGTCACAGACGCATGGAAGACAGATGACCTGGATGTTCATCTCGCTGGTTCTGGGCTTTAGTATGCTCACTTTCAACAGCAACTTTTTTACCAAGTTTTCCATTCCATTTTATATCATCATAATTTTATTGTTACTGGTAACGCTGGCAGTTGCCAGAGAGATCAATGGTGCCCGCAGCTGGTTGCAGATTGGTCCGGCGCAGTTTCAGCCGGCCGAATTTGCCAAGACAGCTACAGCTCTGATGCTGGCCAAATACATCAGCAGCCTGAGCAATGCGGTAAAAACATTCCGGCAGAAAATGATCGCCGCAGGTATCATATTGCTTCCCATGGCCATTATCATTCTGCAGGAAGATATGGGTTCAGCTCTGGTCTATACTTCATTATCTCTTGTGTTGTACAGAGAAGGGTTCAAGGTAAGAGAGGTGATCATTGCCCTGTTGTTCGGAGCCGGTTTCATCCTGTCTATGCTGGTTTCCGTACAGGTATTATTATGGGTGCTTTCCGGGGTCGTGCTGCTGATAGCAGCATTCAGTTCCGGCAGGTTGTGGAGAAAAGACAAGCCCAGGTATCTTCGATATTGGTTGTTGTTCTTATTGTCAGTAGCATCCTTTGCAGCCGGTTATTATCTGCCGGCCCTTCGCATCTATCTGATCGTTCTGGCGGTGCTTTTCATGGCTGGAGTTTGGATGGCACTTCGCCCGGTAGCCTATATGCGCATCACTCCTGTATTCTGGTTATATCTGGCGCTGACAGGATTCACCCTGTACGGGTCCAGTTTCGTGATGAACGAATTGCTGGAGTCTCATCAGTCAGAAAGGGTACTCACGCTGCTGGGGCTGAGTGATGATCCGGATGCCAATTATAACGTGACGCAAAGCAAGATGACCATTGGCTCCGGTGGGTTTGCCGGAAAAGGATATCTGGAAGGCACCCTGACCCAGCTCAAACACGTTCCGGAGCAAAGCACTGATTTCATTTTCTGCACCATCGGAGAAGAACTGGGCTTTCTGGGCACCTTCTTCTTTCTGGCCATCTACCTGGCTTTTATTCTGCGCATCATTCACCTGGCAGAACGGCAGCGCTCTCCATTCACCCGGATATACTGTTATTCAGTTGCCAGTATTTTCTTTATTCAGGTCATGATCAATGTAGGTATGACCATTGGGCTGCTGCCTGTAATCGGAATTCCTTTACCTTTCATCTCTTACGGTGGTTCTTCGGTACTTGCTTTCAGCATCATGGTATTCATTGTGCTCCGGCTGGATGCTGACCGACTGCTGATACTCCGCTGACAAGTGTAATTTTTGCAAATTTGCCTGCTATGGATATGCATGCCATTGATTTTCAACCCCTGGAGATAAACCGTATCAGCCAACTGATAAGCCGGCGCATTCCGCTGGTGCTGAGTCAGGAAGCAGAAGCTGCCATCAGGCACACAAGAGAGTATCTGGATGTGGTGCTTGACAGAAGACCTGAACCGGTCTATGGTGTGAACACCGGTTTCGGATCATTATGTAAGGTTCGTATTTCACCTGATGATCTGGAATCCTTACAGCGTAATCTTATTTTATCTCATGCCTGCGGTACCGGCCCGGAGCTGGAAGCAGAGACCATCAGATACCTGCTTTTTCTGAAGATACAGTCATTGTCTTATGGTTACAGCGGGGTGGCGGTTGAAACAGTTCAGCGACTTATAGATATGTATAATGCAGATGTATTGCCGGTCATATTTGAGCAGGGATCACTGGGTGCCTCCGGCGATCTTTGTCCGCTGGCACATATGAGCCTGCCGCTGATTGGCGAAGGAGAGGTCAGGTATAAAGGGATCAGGAGGGATGCTGCCGGAGTGCTGGATGAGCTGGGGTGGAAACCTCTGCAACTGCGTTCAAAGGAAGGATTAGCCCTGCTGAACGGAACCCAGTTCATGAATGCGCATGCAGTAAGGTGCATAGCTGCAGCCGAAAGATTATTGCAACTGGCAGATCTGACAGGTGCCTTGTCTTTTGATGCATGGGATTGTAAGACGGAGCCATTTGATGAACGCATTCATCGCATTCGTAATCAGGCCGGGCAGCAACAGGCTGCAGCCAATCTCCGGTCCATTCTGCAGGGAAGTGAAATAAGCACCAGACCCAAGGTACAGGTACAGGACCCTTACTCATTCCGATGCATGCCCCAGGTGCATGGTGCCAGCCGAGATGCAGTTGCGTATTGCCGGGACATCGTTTCACGGGAAGCCAACGGCGTTACCGATAACCCGAACATTTTTGCAGATGGTGATGCCATTCTTTCCGGGGGCAATTTTCACGGACAGCCACTGGCCTTGTCGCTTGATTTTCTGGCCATGGCAGTGAGTGAACTGGCCAGCATCTCAGAACGTAGGGTGTACCGGCTGTTGTCTGGTTCCAGAGACCTGCCGGAGTTCCTGGTGGAAGGCAGTGGCCTGCATTCCGGCCTGATGATACCGCAGTACACCGCTGCCAGTCTGGTATCGCAGAACAAACAGCTGTGCACCCCTGCCAGTGTTGACAGTATTCCATCCTGCAATGAGCAGGAAGACCATGTGAGCATGGGTGCCAATGCAGCCACCAAATGCCTGCGGGTCATACAAAATACCACACGGGTACTGGCCATTGAGTGGCTGACAGCTGCACAGGCCCTGGAGTTCAGAAGGCCGCTCAAGACCAGTCCGGTGCTGGAAGGCCTGATGGCCACCTACCGCCAACAGGTCAGCTTCAACCAGGCAGACAGGTTTCTGCATCCGGATATCATGCAGACGGTCAGTTTTCTGGATTCTATTGAATTACAATGATTTAGGCAGATATTCAGCCAATTGTTTTCTGGCAGGAATCCGTTTTTTTTCTTTTGAAATTGTCTGGGAAGGCTTATCTTTGCAATCCGTTTTAAACTAACGCTACATGGCACATCATAAGGCTACAAAGAAATCCATCCGTCAATCTGCCAAAAGAAGGTTGTCTAACCGCTATTATGGTAAAACCACCCGTAATGCGGTTCGCAAGCTGCGGGCTACAGAAGATGCCGGAGAAGCAAAGCAGAGTCTGCCTGAGGTCATTTCTATGATCGACAAGCTGGCTAAACGCAATATCATACATAAGAATAAGGCAGCCAATCTCAAGAGCAAGCTCATGAAGAAGGTGAACGCCTGATAGACCTTATATCCTGAAAGGCCGGTGCAACGCACCGGCCTTTTTTTATATATGCTCAGAAGGCCTATATTTACAGCATGCCTTATGATGAAAAGAATTATACGATCAAGCAGTTATCAGAAGAAGACCGCCCAAGAGAGAAATTGCTTAACCAGGGCCGGCAGCGATTGACCAACGCTGAGCTGATGGCCATTCTGATACAATCAGGGAGTGACAGGGAAACGGCCATAGAACTGGCGCAACGCATACTATTATCGTGCAACAACAATTTGCAGGAACTGGGAAGGCTGGAAGTGGCAGATCTCTGCGCATTCAGGGGTATTGGTCCGGCCAAGGCAATAACCATAGTAGCGGCACTTGAGTTAGGCAGAAGGAGGCAGCTCAGTGAAGCGGAAGACCGCATTCAGATACGCTCCAGCCGTGATATTTATGCCTGGATGGAGCCGCTGCTGGCAGATCTTTCAGTTGAAGAATTCTGGGCACTATACCTCAACCGTGGTAACCGTATCATAGGTAAAGAGCGCATGAGCCAGGGAGGCGTGAGCGGCACAGTTGTAGATGTAAAGGTACTGCTCAGGAATGCAGTGCAGCGTTTGTGCAGTGCAGTAGTGGTAGTACATAATCACCCCAGCGGAACGTTACAGCCCAGTCAGGCTGATATTCAGCTTACAAAGAAGTTGAAACAAGCCGCAGAGCTGATGGATATTCGTTTGATAGACCATCTGATCATAGCAGGAAAGGGATATTACAGTTTCGCAGATGAGGGCATGTTATAAAAAAGCCCCCGGCATGCCGGGGGCTTTTTTTGCAAAACAGAGTTCTTATTAATGTGCAACCATCAGACGGGTTGTAGTCTGATAAGCACCGCTGATGATCTCTACGAGATACATACCGGCAGGCATATCAGATACAGGCACAGTCAACAGCATATCGCCGTACAGGTTGCCATAGTTGCGGGCCATCATCACCTGACCGTTGATGTCGGTGATACGCATGGTCACATCCATGGTGTTTTCCAGGTTGACCCTTACATAAGCTACATTGCTGGATGGGTTAGGGTAAACCTCAAGACCTGCAAGGCCGGGGAAGTCTTCAATAGCTTCTGGCTGTGAATTGCTCACTTTAGTAGAAACCGCATTGAGGATCTTTCCTGAGTTCTGGTCAATGATCATACCAATGGCATGCATTTCTGATGCATTCCAGTCGGCATCCAGATCCCACTCGTATGTGTGGCTGGCCATATCGCCGGCGTTCACATCTGCCGGTACAGAACCGGAGGTTCCGTTCCAGCCGCTGGCAAGGCCGCGGGCTACATGCTGGTAGATCATATCAGCAGCGGGCACAGTTCCGGGCAGGTCTTCGTATCCTCCCATAGGGCCGTAACCACCACCTGCATAATAGTTGGTCTGGGCGTAGCCGGAACCGGTTCCGGTTACATTGTCTTCTGTCAGAACCAGGTTGAGACGGTAGTTGATGCCGCTCAGCTGGGTAACGAATTCAGCAGTTACTTCAGCACTGATGCTGTGAGATGCTTCATCGTAGGTCAGATCAATGGTCATATCAACCGGGGCAATATCAGCCAGGCGTGTGTCGATCACATCAGGCATTTGTGAAGGGTCAACAATTTCATTGCGATCAATGATCACAGAAGGATAGCCGCTGAAGCCGGGGAATGCACCCACACCATTATCGTATTCGGTCACTTCCATCGGGTCGCTGTTGTGTACAGCAATGCCAATGAAATCTTCCGGAAAATCTTCTGTCATGATATCCATGAACACAGCACCGCGTGGGCACCAGCCGCACCAGGTACCGGTTGCTTCTTCAGCAACCATGTGTTTAGGAGGAATATAGGAGCAACCGCTCACTACAGAACCTTTGGTGTTGTTTTCCGGAGTAGGGTCAACAACTCCGTTCGGTTCGCTCAGTTCCACATCGATATCATAGGAAATAGCAGAAGCAGGCACATAGTCCACCTCATGTGTGAAGTTGTAGGTGCCAAAAGCAGGAATACTGATACCATCCAGTGTGAAGGTTTCTGTAGTACCGCCATCGGTCCAGGTAATGTCAACAGAGGTAATGGCGTCCAGACCAATGTTGGTAATGGTTCCGGTAATGCCAACACCTGTACCAACTTCCTGGAATTGTCCGAAGGTAAGGGCGCTCAGTTCTACGTCAACAGGAGAAGGTTCATATACCTTCACATCATCAATGGCAGCACCATACAACCAGCCACCGCCATCAGTATAGCGGAAACCGATCATGACATCGCTCATGCCCGCATAGGCACCGAGGTCAATAGAAGCGGTGCGCCAGTATAGTGATCCACCTGCGCCATCCAGATTCACCAGTTCGGTCCAGTTGATACCACCATCCAGTGATACATCAACAGACAGATCTTCTGTTGCACCTGAATAGGTGAATTCACCGAAATAGTAATCGAATACCAGGTAAGGGCTGGTCATGCCAACCAGGCTTAAGGAAGGAGTTGACAGCAGATCGTCCAGCTTATTACAGTTACAGGCATCATCATTGGTGGCGATCATGACGGTATGTTCTTCAACCGGCCATGCAGAACTGGATTGAAAGTCTGCATCACCAACCAGCCAGCCACCATCAGTAGCAGCAGTTTCCTGCCACCAAAGATCCGGTAATACCCCCCCTTCAAAATCCTCTGAGAGGGCGGTGATTTGCGCCATGGCAACCGATCCGGAAGCCACCAGCAACAGGAGTAAAGCTTTTTTCATTGTAGTATTTGCTTAATAAGAAATTTGTTAGAGGTTAAAGATACTCTTTTCCTTACATAAAAAAAGGGCCCGAAGGCCCTGATCAACCAGTTTTGGAGCAGCATTTCACTGTATGGTGAGCAGTTGGCTGCTGATCTGTAAATCTGACCGTAAGATGACCTGATACATACCCGGTGCCAGATTCTCTGTGTGCAGTGTGTGGTTACCTGAACTATAAGATCTTTCGGTAAGAACCGGCCGGCCTGTCATATCAGTTATTTCCAGCAGGTAATGGCTGTTTCCGGGCAATTGTAATTGTACCAGATCGGTGGCAGGGTTCGGATACATGAGCCATTCCAGTGCCGGAATTTCATCGGTGCCTACAACATCGGTTACTTTGACAATGGCAAGATCTTCTGAGCCAAAAGCACCACCTTCTACCAGCATGGCACCATCTGTATCTGTGATCTCATAGTAACCGGAGCCATAGGTGCAGCAGATGCCATCGCCATATTCATCGTATATGATAAAGTCGTAGCAACCTGATGCGGGAAGAGCAATGTCATTATCAAATACAACCTGATTATTCTGACCATTATAGGGCCCGCCTTCTGCCATGACATCTCCGTCTTCATTGATCACCTGCCAGGTGGTCTCACTGGCATAGTTATCTGTGCGGAGCTTCAGGTGAATGGTATTGGTAGGTGACTCCGGAGCTGCCAGAGCGATGGCGGTGCTTTCATTGTTGTTGTCAAAGTCATCGGCCGTACCATTTGGTTCGCTGAGGGTGACCGCCAGTTCATTTTCATCATTGAGGAGAAAACTGATCATGGGCAGACTGATTGTTTCACGTTCGCCGAAAGGCAGACTTCCCGACCAGCTGTATGGCTCCTGGTCTTCGCCGTTCACTGAGTAGCTGATGGTCAGACTGTTGAGTACTTCTTCTCCGGTATTCTTGACGGTAACCAAAGGGCTGGTATTACCATCACACAGATACCTGTTGTTGCTGCCTGTAAGGTTGCTGCTCACGTTCAGCACATCATTCAGGTACACGGGGTAAGGGGCACTGTATGCTGCCTGGTACACCATTCCGGTGGCGTTGTCCTGAATGAATGCCACCACAGCAATTTCAGACGGATCATACACATTGGCAAAATTCCAGCTTTCGGTCAGGGTGATCTCATCGCCCGGTGCCCAGGTATCTGACAGTGTGGTGCCATTGGCTGATGGCAGCATTTTTTTCATGACGTTGTAAAACTCTTTTTCACCGTTTGAGCCTGGCGGATTGTCAAAGATCACTTCTTCTTCCACCACTACGATATGTGCACTGAGTGCACCGGAAACATCTGCACCGGCTGTGATGTGCATGGTCACATCAATATGGTCGTAGTTGTCTGACACCACATGACTCAATTCTATCAGAAAGGGAGAACTGCTGGCAGAAGCCAGATCAATATCTGTCTGACTGACGCAGGCGGGGGCACCTACATAATAGCCACAGTCATTTGCTATGTTCACTCCATCCATCAGAGCGTGAGGAACACCGGTTATACCGTAGTAATCAACCCGTGTGTCCACATCGCTTGTATTGTGTTCATACATAGGGTCATATCCGGGCCACCACACCTGGTATTTGATGGATGTGGCTATGTCTGTGTTTTCCTGCAGCAAGGCATTGAAATCGGGATTTTGTGAGGCACAGGGTCCGCAGCTAGCCTGGGTGAATTCTTCCAGCAGAACCATCCGGTCAAACTGAGCATACATTGCTGCTGAAAGGCTCATAATGAGGGTAAGAAAAAGTATTCTGTTCATTTTGTGATATTATCTCCTAAAGTTAGGTATAGACCTGGCCGATCCATCTGACTTAGTGCAGAAATTGAAAATTCTCTGACATTTGAATGAGTGGCAAAACCTGTTCTACTTTTGGCGCCGTGCGAACCTCTGAGAAACAAGCCATGTTGTTGCTGCACCTCTGTGTTTTCATATGGGGGTTTACAGCCATCCTGGGCAATCTGATCACGTTACGTGAAACGGTGCTTGTCTGGTACAGAATGGGCATTACCAGTCTGTCTTTACTTTTTCTGCCGGCTTTCTGGCGTGGTATCCGCACGATCAGAAAACAGGATGCGTGGCGTATAGCATCAGTAGGGATCATGGTATCTGTGCACTGGGTTACCTTTTATGGAGCCATTAAGTATGCTAATGTAAGTGTGGCGCTTACATGCCTGGCTACTGTATCATTTTTTACATCGTTGCTGGAACCGCTTTTTTTCAAAAGCCGGCACAGGTTTACAGAGATCCTGTTTGGGCTTGCTGTCATACCTGCGCTGTATATGGTGTTCCGGTTCACAGGCAGCTATGCTACCGGTATGATCATGGGTGTTTTTTCAGCATTTCTGGCTGCTGTTTTCACCATCTTAAACAAAAGACTAACGGTATCATATGATCCTTTTTCCATTACGTTTCTGGAGCTGGCAACGGGGTTTGTTTTTCTGGGCCTTCTGATGCCTGTGTATCTGCAGTGGTTTCCGGGTACTCCTTTGCTGCCATCAGGGGCAGATATAGGATACCTGCTGATATTGTCTCTGGTATGCACCACTTTGCCATTTATTTTGTCACTGATCAGTCTGCGGCACATCAGCGCATTCACTGCAAATCTGACCATCAACCTCGAGCCCGTGTATGGCATTCTGCTGGCCATGCTGTTCTTTCACGAGCAGGATGAATTACAGCCGGGTTTTTATCTGGGTGCAGGAATCATCCTGGTCATTGTTTTTTTACATGCCTATATCCGATACAGGCAAAAGAAAAAGCAGTTGGTTGTGTGACCCGAAGAATGGTGCATTCGCCTGTATTTTGCAGCATATTTAAGTAGTTTTAAGCTAATAGGTGACAGCCTGCTATGCTTAAAACTGAATCAAAAGATGTGGTGAAGAAAACTCAGGAAGCAACAAAAATCCTTTCCGATCAGTCAGATGCAGATGTTTTTTTCCGCTTGTCACATGACCTGCTGATGGTAGTTGGCTTTGACAAGCAGGTAAAAAGGCTGAATCCCGCCTGGGAGCAGGTTTTTGGATACGCACTTGAAGAACTCGCGGCTCAGAATACCCGGCAAACCATACATCGGGAAGATCTGCCAAAAACGGAGCAGATCCTTCAGGACATGTGTGATGGGAAGCTGCAGGTCATCGAATACACGCAGCGCATGCTTACTACAGGTGGAGAGTGCCTGCACTATGCCTGGAGCCTGGTTTCAGATTCAGATAAAAAAGTAATTTACGGAATAGGAAGAAATGTGACATCTCAAGTGTCGCTTTTTTCAGATATGAGGCGGAATGAACAACGCTTCAATGCATTGTTTGAAAACACTGCGGTAGGAATTCTCCTGCTTCGAACAGATGGTTCAATACTGAATATCAATCAGCAACTGCTTAATAGAATGGGTTATCATGCAGATGCTCCGCCAACCCGTTTAAAAGAACTCATTTTTGAGGCAGACCTGAAGGATTCCATGGCATTATTTGCGAATCTGCTGGAAGGCAAACATCAAAGTACAGTGGCTGAACGCAGGCTGAAAAAGTCTAACGGAGACGCTGCCTGGTCACGTGTTGCCTGTACCATCCTGGAGATCTCTCCCAAAGAGCAGCTTGTCATGGCACTGGTGGAAGACATTGAAGATGAGCGCATGAACAAGAAGGTGCTGGATGCCACTGAGAAACGCTTCAAAGCGGTGTTTGACAGTTCTCCATCCGGTATCATGATCACCCGGAATGAAGGGGAGATCCTCCATGCCAATCCTGCCATGGCTGAAATGCTGCAGTACGATCTGGAATTTCTGACAGGTACCAACGTATTTGATTACACTTATTCTGAAGACAGGCCAGATACCATGCGAATGGTACAACTGCTCAACAATGGTCAGATAGCTGAATATGATCTGGAGAAACGCTATGTGAGAAAAGATGGCACCACCTTCTGGGCCAAGACCTGGGTATCACTGATGGAGCGTTCTGAAGGCGAAGTGGTCAGGGTTGCTATTGTAGAGAATATTGACCGCAGAAAAAAGGCAGAACAGAAGCTGGAGGAAAAGAACAAGGAACTCATGGAGATCAACCAGGAGCTTGAACACTTCGCCTATGTAGCCAGTCATGACCTCCAGGAACCCCTGCGCACAGTTGCCAGTTTCATACAGATCCTCGAAAAAAAATACAGCCATCTGCTCGATGAAGACGGTCAGCAGTTCATGGGATTCGTTGTGGACGGAGCCAAGCGTATGCAGGCACTGATCAGAGACCTGCTGGAGTATAGCCGGATCAATCGTTTCAATACAGACTATGAAAGGGTTGATCTCAATGAGGTGCTGCAGATGGTGAACCGGGCACTCAAGGAAAAGATAGATTCTACAGATGCGGTCATTCTGGCTGAGAACCTGCCCTCCATTCAGGGAAATAAGATCCAGCTCACACAGATCTTTCAGAACCTGATAGACAATGCTATCAAATTCAAAGGTGAAGAAGCGCCTGAGATCATTATTTCAGTAGAAGAATTGCCGGGCAAGTGGGAGATCCAGGTTAGAGACAATGGCATTGGCATCAGTCAGGAATACTTTCAGCGCATCTTCATCATATTCCAGAGACTGCACACCCACGAAGAATACAGTGGTACCGGCATAGGTCTTGCGCTATGCAAAAAGATCATTGAAAGACATGGAGGCGAGATCTGGCTGGATTCTGCACCCGGTGGAGGTACCACCTTCACGTTCACCATTGCCAAGAACCTGATCCGGGCTGTCAGCTGATGGGTTATTCAAATGCCGGACAACCCAGCGGATCTTTGTGCTGACTCTTGTTGAAAGTATAGATGATGGCCAGTTCCAAACCTCCCAGGGTGTTGGATGCAGCGGTCAATCCTGAAAAGTTGAAATCATAACTGGCAGAGACGGTCAGGTTTCCTGTTACATATCCGGCCATGAACCAGGCAGCGTCTAAATAGCGATACCAGAGACCCAGCAGAAATATGGCACTGTTGCTGCCATTGTCTGTTTCAATATGGAAGTTGGTACCTGTGGTCACCTCCAGTGCTTTCTTTTGCATGCTGAGGTATGCAGCCGGGCTCATGCTTACCTGCTCTGACACAGGAAAATAAGCGCCGCCGGTAACGAGGTACCGAATGCCCAGCTGATTGCTGCCATCGGTAAAAAAGCTTTCTTCAGGCTGGTTAAGATGCAGGGCTGATGCACCTACATAGTATCTGGCATAAGGTAATGGTGTCATGGTGAGCAATATACCTGTTCCGAAATCCGGATAGATGAACTGTTCTCTGAATCCTGTTTCCTGATTTGCCAGATCAGAATCGAAATTGTATCCATTCCACTGGCTGTCAAATGTAAGCTTACTGAAGTCCAGACTGCGCTGCACCACACCACCGCTCAGCCCTGCAGACAAGCGAACGGTTTTATCATCATTCAGCATTGCATGATAGGCTGCACTGAGCTGAGCTCTGTTGGAGCGCAGCACGCCATCGCCGGCCTGATCTGATAATACACATAGTCCGATTCCGAATCTGTTCACACTCTTCCCCGGCTGGATACCTGCATCACTGTACAGGTCAAAGGTGCGGTATGGAACCGTGATGCTTCCCCATTGATCACGGTAGTTGGCGCCAACCCTGGCGGTACCGCTGAAGTTGCCCGTTTGTGCAGGGTTTACCAGGAGCGGAGCTGCATAGAATTGAGAAAAATGTACGTCTTGTGCCTGCAGTGTCAGGCCTGTGAAAGATATTAATATCATATACCATATCCCTTTCATCTGATCAGGGTGATATTACCTTCTTCCCGATGGGTCTTGCCATCCATGAATTCAGCTTCTAGGGTATAGATATATACTTCCACTTCCTGAGGTACTCCCTGGTAGGTGCCATCCCATCCGATGTGCTGATCTGTGGTAGAGAATACCAGTTGCCCCCAACGGTTATAGACCTGGAACAGCATCGTCTCAATACCAAATCCACGTACGTACAGGACGTCATTAGACCCGTCATTATTGGGAGAAAAACCGGATGGCACCCCTATCACACCTTCATTTTCAATGATGATGCTTCTGCAATAAGTGTCTTCACAGTCGGCCGGGTTGGTAACGGTCAGACAGATCTCATAGCCTCCAAGGGAGGTGAAGGTGTGCACAGCATTCTCTGCATCGCTGTATCCTCCGTCACTGAAGAACCAGTCATAATAGACCGCACCTGTGCTGAGGTTGTTAAAGGTGATGGGGGTGTTCAAGAGGCCGATCTCCGGTTCACTGTCAAAGTAGGCTTCCGGAAAACCATAGACAATGACCGGAAAAGTGGTGATGTCTTCAATGCCGCAAGACACAACAGAAAGGGTTACCAGGTAAGTGCCTGTTTCTTCATAGGTGTGTATAATGGTAGGGCCGGTTCCTGAAGTACCATCACCAAAATTCCAGGTGTAACTGTCGGCGCCGGTAAACTCACTGGTAAATGTTGCTACCAGTGGCAAACAACCGGTAGTGCTGACGGAGTAGTCTTCACTGAATTCCGAAAGAAAACTAATGGTAGTATAGGCTGTATCATACTGGTTGCAGCTGGTGGGATCATAGATGACCAGCATGACCTCGTAGGTGCCTGGTGTGGTGTAGGTATGTTCCGGATTTTGCAGGGTGGATGTGCCGCCATCACCAAAATTCCAGAACCAGGTAGTGGTATCCAGTATGTCAGAAGAATCTGAGAAGAAAGCTGTCAGTGCTTCACAATCCTGTTCAGAAATCAGATCGAAATCTGCAAAGATGCTGTCTTCATATACCGTAACTGTCAGGTAGCTGGTGTCTGCAATATTGCAGGTGCTCGAGTCTATGACCACCAGCATGACCGTATAGGTGCCAGAGCTATCGTAGGTATAGATGGGTTCGAATTCAACAGAACCACCCACGCCATCACCAAAATCCCAGATGTATTCTTCTGCATCTGAGCTCAGGTTTTCAAAATTTACGGTAAAGGGTGCGCAGCCATTAATGGAAGGCTCGGCATCTGATTCTGCATAGACACCTGCCAGGTTGAATGCGATCTTGCCCACCCCCAGGTTGCAATTGAAGCTGCCGTTCACTTCGCTCCAGGCTCCGGCAGTGGTAGGAAATCCGTCGCTGCCGCCACAACCGGCACAGACTGCCTGATAGATGGTACCTTCTTTGTCGAACCGGCTCGTGCCTCCGTCCACATGTTCTGCAGGAGAACCACCAAAGAAACTGGCATACAGCAAAGAAGCCATGTTTTTTTCCAGAACGAAGAAATAGAAATCTGATCCGTCTGTAGTTGCATCAAGTGCATCTGCCGTGGTTGGCAGTCCGGTGGTGTTTCCGGTTGCCGGGTTGAAAGAATTGTTGACGCTTCCGCCCCATCCTGATACATAGATATTTTCACATTCATCAACCAGAAAAGCAGAAGGTGAGATGTTGACCGAACTTCCACCTGAACCGAATACGGTTGACAGTATCACAGAGGTAAGGCTGCTGTTCAGTTTGACGATGAACTGCTTGCCACCGGTAACTGAATAAACTCCTGCGCTGACAGGAAAACTGCCTTTTGATTGTCCGGTGATGTACACGTTATCATATTCATCCAGTTCTACAAAATAGCTCTGGTCATACTGACTGGTTCCGGCATAGGTACTGGCTACGAGCGATGAACCATCGGCACTGAGAATGCTGACAAAACCATCGGCCGTACCACCGGCATAGGAGGTGGTCCATGTGCCGGCGGTAACGGGAAAACCTGAAGAGGCTGTTCCTCCGGTCACTACTACCTGTCCGCTGCTGCTCACCTTCAGGCCAAAGGCACCATCGCCGGAGGTGCCTCCCAGATAGGTACTCCACAGCAGGTCACTGAGGTCGGGGTTGAGACAGAAAACCACGGCGTCCTGGCTGCCATTATAACTGTTGTCAAAGGAACCTGCTGTTATCGGGAAATCATCAGAACTGGTGGAAGAAGCCACGTAAATATTATCAGCTGCATCTACCACGATCTCACCTCTTGAATGATCGCCATAATTGTACTGGGTGGCCGAAGCCAGGTTGAACCCGTCAGTGTCTGTGCCTCCCATGAAGGTAGATCCTTCCAGCATGGTACCGTCATCGCTCAGTTTGGCAATGATGATATCGGCACCTGTAAGGGTCATGAAGCCGCTGTACAGACTGATGGTAGGTCCGTCGTCATAGACATCATCATAACTATCAGGGGTCATTGGAAAATCAGGAGAGCTGGTGGTGCCATATACCAGGAGTTCAAAAGCACTGTTCACCACCATACTGTGAGGCAGATCCTGACCGCTTCCACCCAGATAAGTACTCCAGACCAGATCGCTTCCATCCGGTGTGAACTTGGTCAGGCCCATATCAATGGAACCACCGCTGAAGCTCACATCATAAGCTCCCGTAGTGGTTGGGTAGCCACTTCCGAAAACAATACCACCGCCATACATATGACCCAGTTGGTCATAGGTAGCAGTGTATCCCCAGTTGTCTGATGTAGAACCTGAATAGCTGGCAAAAACCATTTCCGGGTCAATGATCAAAGGATGATCTGTCTGGTAGCCGGACGGACAAACAAATCCTACAGTGTCTCCCTTCAGTGTGAACCGGCATGGAACGGGAACCCTCTTGCCGTGTACGATCTGCCAGGCCACAGGTTGCTGATCGATCACCTGCCCGAAGCTGTACTGCATGACCAGTGCCCCATCTTTCAGATGCATGGAATCCAGGCCGGAATAGACAAAAGCAATGTTGTGCAGGTTTGCACCCGGATACAGGGTCAGTTCATATTTAGGTCTGTCTGCATGGCTGCTGATCTGCATATTCGTATGCGGAAAAACATCATGTATGGTGATGCTGCTGAAATGTCTTACAGAAGAAGCCCAGTGGTCCGGATCATTGCCTATAAAGTAATTGCTGTAATCAGCAGATGGTTGCGAGGTGCTAATAGCAGGTTGCTCCTGCATACCGACAGGGGTCATGCGCCAGGCGTGTTTGCGGATGATCACATCATCCGGATCTGCCGGAATGCTGTTCTCTTTGATATAGTGGATGTTCTCCAGATCTTCCGGATCAGACATATCGAACAGTAATCCGCTCTGTTCCACATAGATGTTTCCATAGGTCAGATCCATCCTGTACCTGATCTGATCGGTCCATTGACCTTTGTTCTCTGTGAGCCGGAGCTGGGCATGCAGCGGCAACAGCCAGCAGATGGCCATATACAACAATACCAGGCGAACAAAACAGTTGGTGCGCATAAAAAGGCAATTTGCCTATGATACGAATATACATAAAAACAAGGGGGAGGATGGTTTCAGAACGGGGAATGACACAGTGCTGACAGGTGGCTCAGCCGGCAGACAGGTATTCCTGCACTGTTATTGGATACCATTCCATTTCCAGTGCATGCACTTTACCTGCGATGGAGTCTGGGGTATCATCAGGTTCTATGCCTGTAGATCTTTGCAACAGGATCCTGCCTTCATCATATCGTTCGTTCACCAGGTGTATGGTGATACCGGTCTCCTTTTCGCGGTTGTCAAATACGGCCTGGTGCACATGAGCACCATACATACCCTTTCCGCCATAGGCGGGAAGCAGGGCCGGATGGATATTGATGATCCTGTCGTGATAGGTGCGAACCACCGGTTCCGGTATGAGACGCAGGTAACCTGCAAGCAAAATAAGATCGGGGGTTTCCTGTTCCAGTAAGTGCAGCATGGTTGGTCCGTCAGTGGCCATCCGGCGGGTAATGACACGAACCGGAACACCCAGTTTTCCCGCTTTTACAATAACACCTGCACCCGGCTGGTCAGTAACTACACAGGTTACTTTTGCAAGGCCTGAGCCGCTAAAGTATCTGATGAGATTCTCTGCATTGCTGCCATTTCCGGAAGCCAGTACCACCAGTTTTTTTTGTTCAGTATCCGAATGCATCTGTCATGATCTTATTAAAAAAATCATCCATATTGAGCAGGCCATCCAGTTTCTGAAGTTCCAGTGTTGACAGGATAAAATCTGCTTCTCCGGCAGCTGGTTTTCTGGCCATGACCACCGCACCTCCCGTCCATGGCGAAAAAGTCAGCGTGGCATTGTCTTTTGCTGTCAGCGCTGCTTCATATACTGGCGCTGCACCGATCTGCAGGTTGACCGGTTTGACCACCCCAACTATGGCTGTTGCCTGCAGGTCGGGGTAAGCATCATCAGTGGGTGTAAGCAAAGCGCCGGCTTCCAGCAGCAGGGTGGTATCAGCAGGACTGACCAAACTGGATACCGGCGTGAAGTCCAGGAAGTTACTGAGCGGATCAAATGATCCCGACACATAAACACTCATGAGCAAGTGACCACCTTTGTCAAAGAATTCAGAAGTGGTGCGCTGCCCAAGTGATAAGGAAGACTCTGCACTGTTGCTGTACCAGATAAGACAATCAAACATGGCAAAGACCTTTTCCTGGGTCAGATTGTCAGCCGATTGCTGGGTGTAGTTGCCACCCGCAGTTTCAAACAGGTCAATGGTGTCCAGCACTGTAAAGCCATTGTTCACCAGGTGGCTGCCATAAAAATCTGTCGGGTTGCTGGCGGTGGTATAAGCATTGACCAACAGGATATTGGATTGTACCGGTTTGATGTACACTGAATCGGAAGCTGTCCAGGGTGAATAGGCGCCACTCTGATCTACTGCCCTGATAAATAGTTTATTCCAGGAATGTGCCTGCATTCCTGAAAGCGAGGTTGCCAGGGGCGTTGCTGATGCATTCACATACATGTTACAGGTCATCGATGTGATGGCGGGGTCATCGGCTACCAGCAGGAGTGAACCTGCTCCAGCTTCCAGCGGAACGGGTACCACGGTTGTATCGTTCCACACCACTTCGTAGCCGTTCAGGTTGGCATCTCCGTCAGGATCGCTGCCTTCCCAGTAAAAGGTCAGTGCCGGAAAACTGATGACCGGCTGATTCAGTCCCGGCTGAAATGCAACTGATGGCGGAGAATTTTTAACCGGATATGCCAGTGTGGCTGGCGATGGATCACGCAGCCCTTCCTGGTCTATGGCCCGCACGCTGAAATAAAAATCAAGGGTATCAGTTCCGGCAGGGGGAGCCAGAATAAAAGTGCTGTCCTGTCTTTCTGTAAATTGCCAGTCGGCCATCAGACTGTATGGGTCGCCGAAGGTAAATTCATATCCTGCCACAACACCATCCGGGTCGTCGCCCCACCAGCGAACCACCACTTCAGATTCCAGTCTGTCATCGCCAAAACGGATAATGGTATCTGCCACCGTATGGGTATCAGGAGCCTGGTTGTCCAGCAAATTGCCGTCAAACCCTGTACGACAGGCAGACAAGGCAATTACAGGCAGCAGCAAAGACAACCGGATCTTTTTCATGTTGCGAAAATACGTCCTTCGGCTAAAACCTTAATTTTACTGCCACCCGTTTATGGAGGAATTAAAGTACAGGATACATCCCACGGCAGTGGTAGATCCGGGTTGCACCATAGGAGCCGGCACCAGCATCTGGCATTTTTGTCATCTGATGCCGGGCTGCACCATTGGCAAGAACTGCTCACTTGGGCAGAATGTGGTGGTCATGCCAGATGTGATCCTGGGTAACGGAGTGAAGGTGCAGAACAATGTGTCGCTTTATACCGGTGTCATTTGTGAGGATGATGTATTCCTGGGCCCGAGCATGGTGTTCACCAATGTGCTGAATCCCCGTGCAGCGGTTTCCAGAAAAGATGAATACCGAACTACCCTGGTAAGGAAAGGGGCTACCATTGGTGCCAATGCTACCATCATCTGCGGCATCACGATAGGAGCCTATGCTTTCATAGGAGCCGGTGCTGTCGTTACCAAAGATGTGCTTCCATATGCATTGGTCATTGGCAATCCTGCCATGCAGACCGGCTGGATGAGTGAAGCGGGTCATAAGCTGGAGTTCAGTGAAAGTGGCCATGCTGTTTGTTCCGGAACCGGCCAGCAGTATGTGCTGAAAGATGGCAGGGTGGAAAGACTTGCTGTATGAATATTTCCAGACCGGAAACGATGCGCTATCCGGAAGGCTTGTCCTGGTATGTGGTTTATGCCCGGTCCAGATCAGAGAAGAAGGTGGCTGAGCGTTTGGAGCGGGCAGGTATTACCTGTTTCCTTCCCCTGCTGAAGGTTATGCGACAGTGGAGTGACCGCAGAAAGATGGTGGAAGTGCCCATGTTTTCCGGATACCTTTTTGTGCACACAGAACCTGCCTGTTTTGCAGACGTACGCATGGTGGAAGGGGTGGTGAATTTTGTTCGCTCCGGCGGCAGGAATGCCATCGTGCCGGAAGATCAGATCAGAACCATACAGCTTTTTGTGGAAACAGGATTACCCGGAGAATCAGGACCGGATGATCTTATTCCGGGCGAACGTGTACAGGTTACCTTCGGCCCGCTTGCTGGATGCACCGGCGAGTTGCTGGAAGTGCGCAACCAGCGCAGGTTTGTGGTACGGATAGAGTCTATCCGGCAGGCGCTCATCATCACACTGCCGACAGGATATCTGGAACGAATAAATTAAAGTTGTATATTTTTCAGGTCAATTTTATCCTGATAATCTACCGCAAAGGTCTTGTGAAAGAAAAGCCATTTTCTGACACGTAACTCACCCTCTACGGTCAGGGGGATAGGGCTTCCTGACAGGATGGCCGGAAGATTGGCCAGTGCGGCACCCGACAGGCTGGAATAGGTAGTGCGAAAGGTGACCGGAAGCATGAAATCCTGTTTTCTTTTGATGTGCACTGATTCATCCAGACTAATATCGCCAAGTTCAACACTGTTGACAGTTACTTTGAGTTCTGCATTGCGCAACGAAACTCCGATGGGATTAGGATTGTGCAACAGCACACCTGTATGTATGACGGGGCCTGCTTCTTCCTTATCTATGGTAAACGGACTGTACCCTTTGTACTGCGGCGATTGCACACTGCATGCTGCAGCCATCAGGATCGAACAACAAAGTAAGAGGTATCTCATTTAGGAAGTGTAAAGATGAAATCAGAGCCTTTTCGGTTGTTTCCCCGTAACGTGATCTGACCACCCATATTATCTACGATCTTCTTGCAGATGGCCAGGCCTACACCGGTACCATGGTAATCTGCTTTGCTGTGTAACCTCTGAAAGATCTGAAAGACCCTTTCACGAAATTCAGGGGCAATACCTATGCCGTTATCAGACACCGTGATGGTGTACATTTTACCGGTGTCTTCGCACTGTATGGAGATCTCCGGCTGAACGTGCTTGTTGTATTTGATGGCATTGGAGATCAGGTTGCCAAACAGCTGTTTCATGTGTGTTCTGTTAGCCTCAATAACAGGAAGTTTTCCGATATGAATGACCGGATCCTTGGCTGGCAGATAATGCAGCACGATCTCATTGGCTGTAGATTGTACCAGTTGCTGCAGCCCGACCTGTTCGGTCTCAGTGATATAACTGATCTTACTGAAAGTGAGCAGATCACTGATGAGTTCGTTCATATTGCGGGTGCCATTGACCACAAAATCTATGAACTCCTGTTCTTCTCTGTCCAGCCTGCCGGTCATATTCTTTTCCAGCAGTTTGATATAGGTGCTGATGGTGCGCAAAGGTTCGCGAAGGTCATGTGAAACCACATAGGCAAACTGCTGCAGTTCATTGTTGGATGCCTGCAACTTGTTCATATATTGTTGGATCTCTTCGTTCTTTTCCTTCAGAATGGCGGCTTCATTTTCTTTTTCTTCTATTTCGTACACCATCCGTGCACGCATGATTGCGGTGGCTTTTTCTTCGTTGAAGCGCTCCCGTATAAGCTCAGCATACCGGGTATGGTATTCATAAGCCAGACGGTAATTATCCTGCAAGGCATAGATCTCAGACCTTTTTCGAAGGATCTCTGTCAGACTGCTCTTGGCACCCAGTTCAGAAAAGATCTCTTCTGCAGTAGCCAGCCTTTCCAGCGATTCATCATACATACCCAGAAAGAAAAGTGCTTCACCCATCTGTCCGTTCATATGTGCTTCATGAAACCGACTCTTCGTTTTTCGGGTATGTTTGGAACACAATTCAAAATACTCTCTGAATTTGCTCACATCGCCCAGCTGGGCATGCACCAGACCAATATTGGCAGAAAAAATGCTCATATGGGTATAGGCCTGCATCTCAGAGCTGAGCTTGTAAGCCTGTTCCAGGTTCTCCAGTGTTTCAGGTAATTCCTTCTTCTTGTAATGGATGCTGGCATAAGAATTATAGCAGTTGCTGAGTCCCGGTTTGTCATCGATCTGCTGATACAGCAGATATGCTTTTTCCAGAAAATCTTCGCGGCTGAACTCCATGCCTCCCTGGTTGAACAGGATATAAGCATTGTAATAACTGGAGCCCATCCAGCGGGTTTCTTCAACAGTCCGGTTCTTTCTTTTCTCCAGTATGGAAATAGCATCCAGATATTCTTCCTGTGCACGTATCTGATCTCCCATGAACTGGAAACAGCGACCCCGGTTCAAATGATAGTAAGGGAGGTAATACGTTCTCTGGGCACCGCTCAGCAGGTCTATCCCACGTTGGGCACAGTCCAGAGATTTCTTGTATTCATTGGTAGAAGAACAATGGTAAAAAGACAGATCCAGAAATGCCAGTCCCTCTGCATTTCTGTCTTTTACCGCAGTGGCCAGTTCAATGATCTCTTTGGCATACCGCTCTATGTCAGTTATGGTACTTACATAGCAGTCATTGATCTTTTCCCGAAGATCAGCAATGCGTTGTTTTTGGTCTTGCTTACTCGCAGAGGAGGTGCGGGCCATCAGGCGTAATTCTGGCCAAAAAGTACAAAAAAACAGGTGCTGTCACAAAGTGTGCGTCTTATTCAGTCAAAATGACAGTTTTTTGCTGCTGGCACTGCCTTTGCACATGGCGATGAAAAAACCGGCTATGTCTGAAAAAGGAACGATCGCAGTACAAACGGAGAACATTTTCCCGATCATCAAGAAGTTTCTGTACAGTGACCATGAGATCTTTTTACGTGAACTGGTTTCGAATGCAGTAGATGCCACGCAGAAACTGAAGAAATTATCCAGTCTGGGAGAAGCTACAGGAGAACTGGGCGATATCAGCATAGAAGTTATCGTGAATAAGAAGGAAGGTACCCTGACCATTTCTGACAAAGGCATTGGTATGACCGCCGATGAAGTAAGGCGTTATATCAACCAGGTAGCTTTTTCCAGTGCACAGGAATTTCTGGATAAATACAAAGGAGTAGAAGACGGTAAGACCATCATTGGCCATTTCGGTCTTGGATTCTACAGTGCCTTCATGGTGGCAGATCATGTTACCATCAGAACCCGGTCCTGGAAAAATGAACCTGCAGTGCAATGGTCATGTGATGGAAGCCCGGAATATACCCTCGAAGAATCAGAGAAGGAAAGCCGCGGCACCGATATCATTTTGCATATCAATGGCGAGAGCAAAGAGTTTCTCAGGAAAGAAAAGATAGACGAGCTGCTCAACAAATATTGCCGGTTTCTGCCGGTGCCGGTGGTCTTTGGTACAAAGGAAGAGACCATAGAGGTGGAGGGTAAGGAAAAGAAGAATAAGGTTCCCAATGTGGTCAACAACACCCATCCCGCCTGGACCCGGAAACCTGCTGAACTGGAAGATGAAGATTACCGGAAATTCTACCAGGAACTGTATCCGTATTCTTCGGCGCCACTGTTCTGGATACACCTGAACGTGGACTATCCCTTCAACCTCACAGGTGTGCTGTACTTCCCAAAGATCAAACAGAACTATGAGGTGCAGAAGAACAAGATCCAGTTGTACTGCAATCAGGTTTTTGTTACTGATGAAGTGAAAGAGATCGTGCCTGAATGGCTCACTTTACTACACGGGGTCATTGATTCACCTGATATTCCGCTCAACGTTTCCCGCTCCTATCTGCAAAGCGACAGCAATGTCAAAAAGATCAATAACTACATCACCAAAAAGGTGGCTGAACGCCTGGAAAAGATGTTCACCAAGGAACGGGAAGAGTTTGAGAAGCAATGGGAAAATATCAGTGTCATTGTGAAATATGGCATGCTTACCGATGAGAAATTCTATGACAAGGCTTCCAAATTCGTTCTGCTGCAAAATACTGATGGCAAATACTTCACGGTGGAGGAATACAAGGAGCACATCAGGGAGCTTCAGACAGATAAGCATGATGCACTCACTGTGTTATACTCACAGAATCCGGAAGAACATCATGTGTATATAGATGCAGCGAAAGCACGCGGTTACGATGTCATCCAGGTTGATACCATCATTGATAATCATTTCATCAGCTTCCTGGAAGGCAAACTGGAAAAGGTACAGTTCAAGCGGGTAGATGCAGATACAGCCGATAAACTGATAGACAAAGATGAAACCACAGAATCTGTATTGACCGAAGAGGAAAGCAAACAGGTACAGGAGCTTTTTGAACAGGCAGCTGATCAGCAGGCAGCAACTGTTGTGCTAACACCGCTGTCTCCGGAAGATAATCCTGTTGCCATTACCCGGCCGGAATTCATGCGCAGAATGAAAGAGATGAGCGGCTACAACGGAATGGACTTTGCAGCTTCCATGCCCGATCAGTACAACCTGGTGGTCAACACCAACCATCCGCTTATTGGTGCTTTGCTGAAGAAAGAAGAAGCAGCACAGAAAGAAGCGGTCAGGCAGTTACAAGACCTGGCTCTGCTGTCGCAGGGCATGCTCAAAGGAGCAGATCTCTCTGCATTCGTAAAGCGCAGCTTCGGATTGATAGGTGATCAGGGCTGATACCTGCCGTTCAGAAAGGGGTTGTGCTTTTTTTCCCGGCCTACAGTAGTAGAAGGTCCGTGTCCGGGATAGACGATGGTATCGTCGGGCAAGGGGAAGATCTTATTGCGTATGGAATCCAGCAGTGTATCCATATCTCCGCCGGGCAGATCAGTGCGGCCAATGCTGTCCAGAAACAATACGTCGCCGCCTATCACATAACCTTCGGCCCGATTATAGAAGCAGATACTGGCAGGCGAATGTCCGGGCGTGAACAGGACTTCCAGCCGAATACTCCCCACCTCTAACACATCACCTTCGTTCAGCAACAGGGTGGCATCCGGTGAACGCTGGTATTGGATGCCCATACTGTCTGCATAAGTATCTACTGCCTTCAGCACCGGGATCTCTCCCTGGTGCATGGCCAGGTCAAGTTGCCAGGTGTCTGCCACAAAAGCATTTCCCAACACATGATCGATATGGCAGTGGGTGTTCAGCAGGTGCAGTGGCTGCAGTGACTGAGCTTCCATGAAACTGCGCAATTCCTGTTGTTCTTCCCGGCTGTAACAGCCCGGATCAATGACCGCAGCGATGCCGTTTGCATCGTAGATCAGATAGGTATTTTCCTGCCAGGGATTGAACGGAAAAACAGCAATACCACTCATGAAACCTCGTTATTTTGTAAAATTTCCCGCTTTGACTGAACTTTCGGCCAAAGCTACGTATTTTGGTAGTGGTTGATGTATGAACAGCAGATCTGACGTGCGCTGGCGCTGGCTATTCCTGGCCCTGGCAGGGTTCTTTCCTTTGCTTGTCTCCGGACAGGGCACCCAGATTCCGTTCGGTCAGAACAGGGTACAATACAAAGAGTTTACCTGGCAATTCTATGAGAGTGATCACTTTCGCGTGTATTTCAATCAGGGCGGACAGAACCTGGGAAGATTTACCGCCCAGATAGCTGAGAACGACCTGGATGAGATCGAAAGCCTGCTTGATTACAAGCTGAGCAGCAGGCCAGACATCATTGTGTACAACAACATCTCCGATTTCAATCAGAGCAATTTTGCCATTGGCAATGAAGCGCTGTACAATATTGGCGGTCGCACCAAGATCATAGGCAACAAACTCTTTGTGTATTTTGATGGCAACCATCAGCACCTGCGTACCCAGATCAGGGAAGGTGTAGGCAAGATACTGGTCAACAATATGGTCTTTGGTGGCAACCTCCAGGAGATCGTTCAGAACGCTGTGCTGCTCAACCTGCCCGAATGGTTTGTAGAAGGGCTTGTGTCCTATATCGGAGAAGAATGGAATGCCGATCTCGACAACCAGCTCCGTGACGGGATCCTGAGTGGTCGGTATGAGCAATTTACCAGACTTACTGGCGAAGATGCACGATTTGCAGGTCATTCTTTCTGGTATTTCATCGCTGAGAAATACAGCCCCGGCGATATTCCGAATCTGCTGTATCTCATTCGTATCAACCGAAGCCTGGAGAATGGTTTCCTGTTCGTTCTGGGCACTTCACTCAACCAGACCATAGAAGAATGGTACAGCTATTACCGCGACAGATACACTGCTGAGTTACGCGGGAAGGTCAATCCGGATGAAACGGAAGAGATGGCCAGAAAGACCAGGAAAAACCTTGTTTATCACAGCCCGGTCATCAGCCCCAACGGACAGGATGTGGCTTACCTGTCTGACGATATCGGTAAATTCCGTATCCATTTGCAGGAAGCCGGCGAAAGTAAAGCTGCTGTGATCAAAAAAGGTGGTATGCGCACCCGAACCAGAGCTATTGATCTGAGTTATCCGCTGGTGGCATGGAGCCCCGATGGCAAGATCCTGGCAGCCATTTATGAAAAGCGTGACAAGACCGTACTGTTTACTTACAATACTGACGATAAGAAGAAAGAGACCAAAGACATTTCGCGATTTCAGCGGGTGCTGGATATGTCGTTCGGAAAGAATAACAATATGCTGGTGCTGAGTGTGATGAACAACGGACAGAGTGATATCTATACCTATTTCATCAATAATGCCAGGGTAGAACAGATCACCAACGATTATTACGATGATCTGTCGCCGCGTTATATCAAAACAGATAATGGCTATGAAGGCATTCTGTTTGCTTCCAACCGGGATGACAAACGACTGGAGAGAACCCGGAACATTGACAGCATCCTGCCTGTAGGAAATAATGATCTGTATTTTTACAAATACGATAAAAAATCAAAGGATCTGGTACAGGTAACCCATACCAGAAACATCAGTGAAACAGCTCCCATTGCTTTTAATGACACCTATTTTGCCTTCCTGAGTGATTACAATGGTATCAGGAACCGCTTTGCCGGATACCTGGATACTATTTATGATCACACCAATACCATTCTTTATCTGTCAGACAGTGTAGTGGTCAACCCCACCTGGGATATCAGCGAGGTCTATAAACGAGAAGATTTTGACTCTCTGAAGTATGTAGAGATCTTCAGAGATACGGCCTATACATTTCCGGTCACCAATTACAATACCAATATCCTGTCACATGATATTTCTCTTCGCACCGGAAAGCTGCTAGAGGTATTCCAGGAATCAGGCAGGAACCAGTTCTATTTTGCCCGGGTTCCGGCATCCATAGGCGGAAAGGATATGCCCAGGCTGGAGAAAACAGGTTACAGACAGTATGAAGAGCGAAAGCAACAGGAAAAGGTAGTGGAAGAGGTAACAGAGATCCCTTCCTTACGCGAAGAAGAAAGACCTTCTTCAGATGCACTTACTACTGACAGCCTGCGTGAAGAACAACGAAAGGGTATGTATTTTCAGACGCCATTTGATGTGCCGGAAGTGTTGCTTGAAGAACCTGTCATCGTCTTGGATGAAGCTGATAAAAAGGATATCAATAACCTGGTCAGTGAAGGATTTCGTCAATCACGTATTCAGGCATACAAGCTTAGATTCAGTTCTGAGTATGTACAAACACAGCTGGACAACAGCCTGCTTATCAATCCTTATGAGAATTTCAATGCCACCGGTGGCAGCTTTTCTCAGCCTCCGTTGAGCGGCCTTATGACGGTAAGCATCAGTGATCTGTTTGAAGATTATCGTTTTACAGGCGGGCTTCGTTTTCCTACCTCCTTCAGTGGTGGTGAGTATTTCCTTCGTTATGAAGATGTGAGCAAACGGATAGATAAAAGCCTGATCTGGTATTACCAGCACGAGCGGGCACAATATTCATTCCAGCCTGCATGGTTTCCTCCGGTAGAAGCCAAACCCCGCACCACTATTGTGGAAGCTGCGGCCAAATATCCTTTTGATGTGATCCGCAGTTTACGGGCTTCGGCGGCATATCGGGCAGATAAGGTCATTTTCCTGGCAAGTGATACATTCAGTCTGAACCAGACCAATTACAAGGAAGACTGGTTCAGTTTACGCCTGGAGTATGTACACGATAATACCCTGCCTGTTATGACCAATATCATGTATGGTATGCGGTATAAAGTTTGGGTGGAAATGCACAAACAGTTTGCCGTGAATCTGGACGACGGACTGGATGTAAGTCTCAACGATGGCTATCTGGGTGTACTTGGTTTTGATGTGCGCCATTACCAGAAGATCCACAGGCAGTTCATCTGGGCCAACAGGCTGGCCGGTGGTGTGTCTTTTGGTAACCAGAAACTCATCTACTACCTGGGAGGTGTTGATTCCTGGTTGTTTCCGCAGTTCAACAACACTACAGAGATCAATCAGGAACAGAATTATGCATTTCAGACACAGGCAACACCCGTGCGGGGATATGAACAGAACATACGCAACGGCAACGCTTATGCTGTATTCAATTCAGAGCTGCGGATGCCCGTATTTACTTATCTGTTCAAGAAACCAGTTAAAGCAGAGTTTCTGCGCAACCTGCAACTTGTTGGATTCTTTGATGCAGGTTCTGCCTGGGAAGGTTTCTCTCCATTTGAACAGGATAATCCATACAATACCGTCACTTTCGGACAAGCACCGCTCAGCGTAGATGTCAACTTCTTCCGCGATCCTATCGTTGCCGGTACAGGTATTGGTTTGCGCACAACTCTTTTCGGTTATTTCATACGTATTGACCGGGCCGTGGGTATTGAACTGAACGGTTTTACAGACCCCCGCTGGTATGCCTCCCTCAGCCTCGATTTCTGACAGCAATCAGATTACCTTTGCCGGGTGCAAACAGAGACCAGGGCCCACCTGTATATTTTTGGCGCCAATGTCATTTACGGCCTGAACTATGTCATAGCCAAAGTGGCTCTGTCTGCTATTCCGCCATTTGCCCTGGTACTCACCCGCGTGAGTATCCCTTTGTTCATTTTCGGCTTGCTGGCTGTTACTCTGGAGAAGCAGTCAGTTAAGAGAAAAGATCATATCAAGCTGTTCTATTGTGGCCTGCTCGGTGTGGCAGCCAATCAGTTGATGTTCATCAAAGGCCTGGACCTGACAAGTGAGATCCACGCCTCCCTGATCATGATCACTACTCCCATTCTGGTGCTGATCATGTCGTGGTTCTTCCTGCGTGACCCGCTTACCTGGAAGAAAGCTATCGGTGTGCTGACAGGTGCCGCCGGTGTCTGGATGCTGATACGGTCAGGAGCCAGAGACGCAGGTTCTGAAGCTACCCTTGGCGGCGATCTGCTCATCATGGGCAATGCGGCCAGTTATGCTTTGTTCCTGGTTCTTGCCAAACCGCTGATGCACAACTACAAACCCTTCACGGTCACCTTCTGGTTGTTTCTATACGGCCTGATCTGGGTATTGCCGTTTGGTGTACCGGAGGCACTGCATATGCCATGGCAGGGATATGCACCCGGGGTCATGTGGTCCTGGGCCTATGTGGTATTTATATCTACACTGGTCGTATATATTATGAACATTATAGGATTGAAACTGGGCAACCCGGCCCTGGTCAGTATTTACATCTACACGCAGCCACTGCTGGCAACACTGGTAGCAGTGCTGCTTGGTACAGATCAACTCACTGTCACCATGGTGCTGGCTGGTCTGCTGATCTTTACCGGTGTAGCCCTGGTAAGTCGCAAACCGGTGCAAAAGGAAAGTATCCAGTAATTTTACACAAAACGGCAGTATGCTTTTATCCATGACCGGCTACGGTCGATCCAGACTACCCATCAATGGCAAGACCTATACCGTTGAAGTAAGAGCACTCAACAGTAAAGGACTGGACATCAATGTAAGACTCAGCAATATGTTCCGGGAACGGGAGATGGACATTCGCAATCTTGTATCCGGACTTGTTATCAGGGGAAAGGTGGATATTCTGATCAACAACGACCCCGGCGAAGAACAGCGTTCAGCAGACCTGGATCCTGCACTCATCAGCGCCTATGTGCAGCGTCTGCGGGAAGCTGCGGGCACCATTCTGGTAAGTGATGAAAAGCTGTTTGAACTGGCTGCACAAATGCCTAATGTAGCAGGACAAACACAGGAAACGCTTCTGCCTGAGCAATGGAGCACCGTGGCGAAGGCACTTCAGGATGCCTGCGCAGAGCTCACCGTTTTCAGAAAGCAGGAAGGAAGTAATCTGCAGAAAGACCTCGAACTGCGCACCAGAAATATTGAAGATACACTGCTTGCAGTAGAGCAACTGGATCCCGAAAGAAGAGATCGCTCCAAAGACAAACTCATGCAGCAACTGAACAGCCAGTTCAGTGATGAACAGATAGACAAGAACAGGTTTGAGCAGGAACTGATCTACTATCTTGAAAAGATGGATATTACAGAAGAGATCATTCGCCTTCGTTCACATTGCACATACTTTCTGGAAAACATCACGCAGGAAGCGATAGAGAAAGGTAAGAAGCTGGCTTTCATCAGTCAGGAGATGGGGCGTGAGATCAATACCATAGGTGCCAAATCATACCATGCAGGCATGCAGAAACTGGTGGTTGACATGAAAGATGAGCTGGAAAAGATCAAAGAACAATTGAATAACGTTTTGTGAGCCGTCAATTGCTCATAATTACCGCTCCCTCAGGAGCAGGCAAGACCACTATCGTTCAATATCTGCTCGGGCATTTCCGGCAGCTGGCCTTCAGTATCTCTGCTACTACCCGGCCAAAAAGAGACCATGAAACAGATGGGGTTGACTACTACTTTCTGGATCATGATACGTTTCAGGAAAAGATCAGGCAGCATGCATTTGCTGAGTATGAAGAGGTGTATCCGGGCAGATGGTATGGTACCCTCAGGACAGAGATGGATCGTCTGTGGAATGATGATAAGTGTATCGTCTTTGATATTGATGTGCTGGGTGCCCTGAATCTGCAGAGCCAGTACCCGGAAGAAAGCCTGTCTATGTTCATCGCTCCGCCTTCGCTGGAGGTGCTGGAGAACAGACTGCGAAGCAGAGGTACTGAAACACCTGAATCTCTGACGGCCAGATTACAGAGAGCGGCCATGGAACTGGAGCGATGCAATAGTTTTGATCAGGTGATCATCAATGATGATCTGGAAACTGCCTGTCAGAAAGCGGCCCGTATTGTAACCGCATTCCTGTCCTGACAGAAGGTATTTTTTGTACATTTATCCTGTTTACTCGTTATGGACATGGTTACCGCCACCACTGATGGGGTGAAGGTCAGCGTAGAGACCTTCTACCAGAAAGACTATGCCGGCATGGCCACGGCAGAACATGTCTTTGCCTATCGCATCACCATTGAAAATAAAGGTCCGGTTCCGGTCAGATTATTACGCAGACACTGGCACATCTTTGACAGCAGCAATGACTGGCGGGAAGTGGAGGGCGAAGGTGTAGTGGGCGAGCAACCTCTTATTGAACCGGGCGGTCTGCACCAGTATGTATCAGGCTGCAGCATTCGGGGGATGGCCGGTAAAATGTTCGGCACCTATACTATGGAACGTGCGCATGACAACGAAACCTTTCAGGTGCTGATCCCTGAATTCCGCATGATCGTTCCCGCTGTGCTCAATTAAGGTTTGTATCCGCTTTCCTGCAGAAAGTCCAGCCCTTCTGTCATCAGCAACAACTGATGAATATTGGTTTCAGGATGCGCATCCATATAGGCCCTGACCATCTGCCATCCCACCCAGATACCGATCCTTCCCGGGGCACCTTCGGGCATACCATAGGCTCCGGGCGATTCACCCAGATACCTTTGCCTGTCCTGATTTCTGGTGGAGAACAGGAGCTCTTCTCCGGCAAAGAACTTCCAGATGTCTGATTCATTGTCGTAACAGAAGTTCAGTTGTTCTTCTGTAAATCCGATCTTGATGCTATCCGGCAGATCTGGCAACATCAGATCCAGATAGTACATCATTTTGCCTTCTGCCAGCATATCGTCCAGCAATGTGCCGTCAGCGCCTTTGTTGGGGATGCTGCCATCCATCATGGCTCGCATCACACTGACCACCATGTAATCGGGATCGAAGCGGTAAACAAGATATTGCGGCAGGTTGGCCGACAGTTCGCTGTAGTAGCTGAAATCCTTTCCCATGAACATGTTCAGCTCGATGCCGATGACCTCGTCAGCCACCACCACCTGATACACAAAAGGAGCGATATAGGCATAGAAGGACGGGATCTGCATTTCAGGAAAATAATAGCTGTAATATTTGAGCGCTTTTTGTAAGGCCTTCTCCTGTGAACGCATATCAGGAAACAAAGCTTTGGTGCTATCATACAAACGGATCATGTACGGATCAGCCACCATGTACTTATACAAAGTATCATACAGGCTGAAAGTAGAATCGCCATATGGACGCATATTCAGGATCTGGCCTGTGTACAAATGAAAAAATGCACTGTCCTGCAGTTCCATGGCCAACATGACCTCCCGGTAGTTGGAGCCATCAGCTGCCATCAGCGCTTCATCAAACCGGTGAATGCTGGCATCCACTTCTATACCTGATACATCTGGGTGGGGCAATTGTGGTCCTTTCCTGCACCCGGAAACCAGCAGGATGGAAACTGCCAGAACAATTGGGATTATTGAAAATGCCTTATGTTTGTGCCTGTAGAATCTGTCGGTGTTCATTGTCCGGTAAAACTATACAGTATGAAAAAAATTGCCCTGCTATCCTGCCTGTTTATTTTCCTTGCGGGTTCAGTAAAAGCCCAGGATTTTCGCTTCGGACTGACCGCTGCGCCCCTGATCTCCTGGTTCAATGTAGATGGTACCGATGTGGAAAATGACGGTACCAGACTGGGCTTCCAGTACGGTTTGTTGTTTGAACCAACCATTGGTTCAGTTGAACGCTATGCCATCAGCACCGGTGTGATCGTCAATATGCTGGGTGGTTTTCTGACCGCCGAAGATACCACCCTGGGTAATATCAACACCACCCTGCGGGTACAGTATATTGAAATTCCGGCTACCATCAAGCTGCGCACCAATGAGATCAACTATTTCACCTACTATGGTATGTTCGGCCTCAACCTCGGCATGAATATCAAGGCACGCTACGACGTGACCGATGGTTCAGGCAATTATCTGCCGGACGGAAACGGCGGTGAGCTGCAAGATGTTAACCTGAACGACAAGAATTCCATTGACCAGTATAAATTCTTTAACCTGGCTTTGAGCATGGGTATCGGAACAGAATACAGCATTACAGAAACTACTACCCTCACAGCAGGCCTGGTGTTCCAGAATGGATTTGTCAATGTATTTGAAACGGCCGCCACCGATGAGATGATCCAGATGAAACAAATGGTACTTCGCATGGGTGTACTGTTCTGAAACAAGTCATTTCCCCTAACTTTACCCCGGACCAACCTCCGGGGTTTTTTATGCGCATTGCACTTGCCCAGCTGAATTTTCACATCGGAAACTTCGAACACAACTTTTCGAAGATGGAGGCCCGTGTGCAGGAAGCGAAGGAAGCAGGTGCAGATCTCATTGTTTTTCCAGAACTGGCAGTATGTGGTTACCCACCTCGTGACTTTCTGGAGTTCGAAGACTTCATAGACAAATGCGAAGAGGTAGTGAACCGATTGGCTGCCTTCAGCAAGGACATCGGCATCATTGTGGGAAGCCCGGCACGCAATCCTGTTGTGGAAGGTAAAGACCTGTTCAATGCAGCGTTTCTGCTGGCTGATGGAAAGATAGCCGGACAAGCCAATAAAGCCTTGCTTCCCACCTATGATATATTTGATGAATACAGATACTTTGAACCGAATGATCAGTTCAGTGTGGTCGAATTTCGAGGGAAGCGAATCGCCCTGACAGTTTGCGAAGACATCTGGAATGTAGGCAATGAGAACCCATTGTATAAAAGCTGCCCGATGGATACCCTGCGCACCCAGAGTCCTGACCTGATGATCAATATCTCAGCCTCACCCTTTGACTATGGTCAGGCTCATGACAGAATTGAAGTGGTCAGAGCCAATACCCTGGCCTACGCACTGCCCATGATCTACGTGAACCATGTGGGTGCACAAACAGATCTGATCTTTGACGGTGGTTCCCTTGCAGTAAGTGCAGGCGGACATGTATTTCTGGAGATGCCCTACTTCGAAGAGGCTCTTCATATCATTGAACTGGAAAAAGCTGAAAGCTATACAGGTGCGCCGAACGTGAACGGGAAAGATAAGATCGGACTGATACATGATGCATTGTTATCTGGTATCCGGGATTATTTCGGAAAACTGCAATTCAACAAGGCCATACTGGGTCTTTCCGGAGGAATAGATTCAGCTGTTACAGCTCTGCTGGCAGCAAGAGCACTGGGGCCTGAGCATGTGCACTGTGTCCTGATGCCTTCGCCCTTCTCCAGTGGTCACTCTGTCAGTGATTCAGAAGCATTGTGCAGAAGAAACGGTATCAGCTATACCATCATACCCATTGACAATATGTATGAACAGATGGTGGCGCAGATGCATCCTGTTTTTGGTGATCTTTCGTTTGATGTGACCGAAGAGAACATGCAAGCCAGGATCAGGGGTATGACCCTGATGGCCATGTGCAACAAACTTGGTTACATACTGCTGAATACCACTAACAAAAGTGAAGCTGCTGTGGGCTATGGCACCTTGTACGGCGACCTCTGCGGAGGGCTTGCGGTACTGGCAGATGTATATAAGACAGAGGTCTATCAGCTGGCATCCTATATCAATAAAGACAGCGAACTGATCCCGGAAAATATCATTCATAAAGCACCTTCAGCAGAACTGCGTCCTAACCAGACCGATCAGGACAGCCTGCCTCCCTATGATCTGCTCGATCAGATTTTATTCCAATACATAGAAAAGCACCAGAGTCCGGAAGACATCATCGACAAGGGTTTTGATCAGGAGATCGTCAGAAAGACCTTGCGCATGGTGAACCGCAATGAGTGGAAGCGTTTTCAGATGGCTCCGGTGCTGCGGGTAAGCCCGAAGGCCTTCGGAATGGGAAGAAGAATGCCCATAGAAGGACAGTATTTGTCATAATTCCCGAATCCTGAAACCTTTACCTTAGCAACTACCACAACTGCTATGGAAGAGTCAAATTCATTGCATCATGATCAGGAACAGAATGTTTCTGCCGGTGGCCTGAGTCGTTACCTTCCCGAGTTTGTATATGGTGGGATAGACGGCAGTGTCACCACTTTTGCCGTAGTGGCAGGTGCGGCCGGTGCCGGACTGGAACCGAGGATCGTTCTGATACTGGGGTTTGCCAATCTCTTTGCCGATGGTTTCAGCATGTCTGTAGGTGCCTTTCTGAGTGCCAAATCATCACTGGCCATGTACCATAAACACCGGCGCCGTGAATACTGGGAGATCGATCACCTGCGTGATGCCGAGGTGGAAGAGATCAGGCAGATCTACCGCAACAAAGGATTTGAAGGAGAACTACTGGAACAGGTGGTGGCCAGGATCACCGAAGACAAGGATCGCTGGGTGGATGTGATGATGAAGGAAGAACTGGAAATGATACCCGAATCAAAATCGCCGGGTATGATAGGGCTGGCCACTTTCATTTCATTTTTTCTGGTGGGCTTGCTGCCCCTCATCATTTTCATTCTGTCATACTTCATGCCTGTTCCGCAGCAGAAATATTTGATCAGTGCAGGTATTACCTTGCTGGGTTTCATTGGCATCGGGTATATGAAATCACATGTAACAGAAACAAGTGTTTCAAGGGCAATAGGTGAAACAGTATTGCTCGGTGCCATAGCTGCAGCCCTCGCTTATCTGGTGGGCGACCTGCTGGAAAAGATCATCCTCTGACCTTCTCTGTTGCTTTGGCTATCAATGCCAGCACCAATAATACCCATGGTGTTCCGTGAAGCAGTACATCAAACCAGTCCATGCCGGTCATGCCGATGGCTCCGCCCCGTATCCAGCGGATCTTTCCCCAGATGTGCGGTTCAGGTGAAAACGGCGCCAATCCTAATGTAAGACTCAGCAGAAGAAATGTGCTGATATGCTTGCTGAAAAATGTCATGTTCTGTGCTTTCCGAATCCGGAGATGAACTGCTTGCCAAAGGTGTCTGGAAATTCTTCCACGCCCGGAAATCCAAGTGGAATATCCGGATCATCTTTCGGTATGTAGTTGGTGCGGAAGATATAATCCCACACACTCAGACTGATGCCGAAGTTGACCCCGTAAGGATGGTTGGACGGCAGCTCTTTGGCGTGATGCCAGAGATGCATGACCGGATTATTGAGAATATAGCGCAACGGTCCCCAGGTGATGTGGATGTTGGCATGATTGAAATGCCCGATGGTCAGGGCGATGAAATGTACCAGGTAGGCCTGTTCCGGCTCGAATCCTCCGATGACCATGACACCCAGGGTCTTCAGAGGCTTGTACAATACATTCTCCATCCAGTGATAGCGAAGATGTGCAGCAAACCCCATTTCCTGCACCGAGTGATGCACCTTGTGGAACTGCCAGAAGGCCGGAATCCTGTGTAACAGAATGTGCGTGAACCACTGAACGAAATCCAGGATCAGGAAGAACACCAGCAGTTGTGCCCACGATGGCCAGGCAGACATGTCCACCAGGGTCAGGCTGCCGGCTGTAAAATGAAGGTCTCTGCCCAACTGCCCGAACATTGCCCAGATGCCGTTCAGTCCGATGGCGAACAGGAAAAAGTTGAAGAACATATAAAAGCCATCCAGCCAGAAATCTTTGCGGAAAGTTCCCTGTTGTTTCCGCCAGGGGAATGCGATCTCCAGCATCCAGACAACCAGTGAAATGATGATCAGGCCATAGAAGAAATTCAGATACCAGGGCACCTGCATACTGACCAGTTGCCAGGTCCAGTGAAAGGTCCTGCTGATACCATTTTCCAGTGCCTGCAGATAGTTCATACCTATTGCTCTGTTGGATAGCCGGCTGCCGCCCATTGGGCATAACCTGCGCCTGTCAGGTTATAGATGTATTTATATCCCGCTTTTTCCAGAGCAGATTTGGCTTTGCCACTTCTGTTGCCGGAAGCACAGTAGATATAGACGGGCTTGTCTTTGTCTATAGCGGCTTCAAATTCTTCCAGGAATTTCTTGTCCAGAAAGTTGATGTTGGAAGCACCTTGTGCATGCCCGCCGGCATATTCTTCCGGGGTCCGAACGTCAACCAGCTGTCCGGGTTGCTCCATCATGCGGTCGTGAAACCGGGCCAGCGGAAGGTCAACCACCTCTCCGGCTGCTTCTATTGTCATGGTCGTATCACGCTGTTCTTCCCCACCAGTTTGTGCACAGGCAGAAAAGCCAAAGGTGCTAAGTCCAACCAGCAGGTAGGAGAGTCTGAGTGCGGCTGTTTTTTTCATGCTGATTTTTCAGTCAAGTTAATCAATTTGCGCTGCAGGCTGTGCCATGCTCCGCCGTTCACTACTTCAAAACCTTTGGATTGCAACATGCCTTTGGCTGATGCACTTCTCATACCACTGGCGCAGCAGGTAATGACGGGTTTGTTCTTCTGCAGTTTTTTCATCTGGTCAGATAAACGATCCAGCGGAATATTCACAGATCCGCGAATATGCCCGCTGCTGTATTCGCCTTTGGTGCGCACATCAACTATGACAGCTCCGCGATCCAGCAGGTCGCTGTAGTTGACCGGGGTAAGTCCCAGCCACTTCATCAGTTTTTCTCTCATGATTGCTGAACCTGACTTTGTACGGCGTTGACAGTAAGCCAGGAGCCGGCGTTATAGACCTCTTTCATGCCAAGTTGGCTTAAAGCCATTGCGGCTTGCCCGCTCCGGTTTCCTGAGGCACAGCACAACACCAGAGGCTTGGCCATTTCCTTGAGCTCATCCACGCGGCTCATGATCTCATTCAGGGGAATGTTGATGGAACCGGCCACATGGCCCCCCATGAATTCCATCGGTGTGCGCACATCTATGATGGCCACATCTTCTTTCAACAGATCTTCCAGATACATCTTTCTTTGTTTGAGGGACAAAAGTAACAGGGCCGGACAGGTCAGTTGGTGACCCGGGTTACTGAAGCAGGGTGATGCGGTTTCTGCCCAGCTCCAGTTTGCCTTCTCGTTCCATTTGCTTGAGCAACCTCGATACGACCTCGCGGGCAGTACCCAGCTCATCGGCCAGTTGCTTATGGGTAACGTGCAGTTCTGTTGTTTTGGAAGCGACGCTTCTGCTTTCCAGCAGATCTTCCAGACGCTTGTCAACCTTCTGAAATGCAATGCTGTTCACTATGCGCAACAGCTCTTCAAAGCGTTTGTGGTACAAGCGAAAGATGAAGGCAGACCAGCTGGGAAACTGACTGACCAGGTATTGGGTCTTCTCTACCGGGATCATCATGACCTCGGCTTCTTCATCGATCACCGCACGGATCTTGCTCTTCTCATTGTTCAGAGCACCCAGCACAGACATGATACAGGTCTCTCCCGGATGCAGATAGTAGAGCATGATCTCATGACCTTCTTCATCTTCACCCATCACCTTGATGCTTCCGCTCAGCAGGAAAGGGAGATAACGGATGTAATCCATCTGTTGAAGGATGACAGCATCGGGTGGAAAAGTAGTCGTCTCAGAGAAACTGCGCAGTTCCTCAATGAGTTTGCTGTCCTGCAATACCTGTAAAGCTTCGTTCTGCATGGGTCGGGTACCTTAAAAGATTTTATTCTACCTGTATCTCTTCATCATTGACATCGAAGAAATGGTATTCCATGTACTGGTAGTCATCATTGCCCACTACTTTCAGCATCTGCCCGAACTGTCTGTACCATTTCCATTGAAGGGTACGGAAAATACGCCCTTTTTTGATATAAGCTTCCACAAAGGGATGCACCACCAGTTTCAGTTTCTTCTGATTCTGCTGCTGATATAAATATCCTAATTTCCTTTCCAGTTCCGTCAGGATCAGGATACTGGCCTCTATTTTACCCGAACCATTGCAGGTAGGGCATACCTCTGCCGTGGCAATATTCACCTCCGGCCGCACCCGTTGACGGGTGATCTGCGCCACCCCGAATTTGCTGATGGGCAGAATGGAGTGCTTGGCCCGGTCAGATTCCATCGCCTTGCGCAATTCTGTGTAGATCAGCTTTTTGTTGTCGGGCTTCTTCATATCGATAAAATCGATGATGATGATGCCACCAATATCACGCAACCTGAGTTGTCTGGCGATCTCTCTGGCTGCCTCCAGATTCACTGCCACGGCGTTAGACTCCTGGTCGCCGCGAACAGCTGATTTGTTGCCACTGTTCACATCAATGACGTGCAGCGCTTCTGTATGTTCAATGATGAGATAGGCACCACTGCTCATATTGACCGTGCGGCCAAACAGCGACTTGATCTGCCTGGTTACGCCGTTGGCATCAAAGATGGAACGGTTGCCGCTGTGCACAGCTACCATCTTTTCTGCACCGGGGGCTATTCTTTTGATATAATTCTTTACATCGTTGGCCATGCTCTGGTCATTGACCACGATGCTGTTGAAAGAATCATTGAGAATGTCACGAAGCAGGGTGTTCGTCTTGGTGGCTTCAGAGAACAGCACCTGAGGAGGTACAGCGCCTTCTGCCTTTTTGGTGATCTCTTCCCATTTCTTTACCTGATCCATCAGGTCGTTGTGCAGGGTCTGAACACTTTGTCCTTCGGCTACTGTGCGAACGATCACACCGTAGTTTTTCGGCCGGATGCTTTCTATGATCTTCTGCAGTCTTTTGCGCTCATCTGCAGATTCGATCTTCCTGGAAACACCCACCACGTCATTGAACGGGGTAAGCACCAGAAACCTGCCGGGCAGGGAAAGTTCGCAACTTAACCTGGGCCCCTTGGTCTGGATGGGTTCTTTGATGACCTGCACCATGAGTTGCATGCCGCGGTTGACCACATTGTTGATCTTGCCGGTCTTGATGATCTCCGGTTCCTTGCGGAACGACTGCATAGGAATGGGCCTGCGGTTCAGGGCCGCTTCCGTGTATTTGACGATCGACCGGAAATGGGGGTTGAGGTCTGTGTAGTGCAGGAAGGCATCCCGTTCAAAACCAACGTCAACAAAAACAGCGTTCAGGCCGGGACTGACCTTTTTTACTTTGCCGATCAGGATATCACCAACGCGAAATCCGCTGCTTCCGCTTTCCTTATGCAACTCAACAAGCTGCCGGTCTTCCAATAGTGCCATTTCAACCCCTCTTGGGGTTGATTGAATAATAAGATCTTTTTCCACGTACTCGTGTTGTGCCAACCTGTAAGGTCAGCAATGAATAAACCGAGGCTGAACTGAAGAGAAGAAGAAGCAGGAAGAATATAGCGGATAAGAAGAAGGGTTACTTCTTCTTATGACGGTTCTTTCTCAGCCTTTTTTTACGCTTGTGAGTAGCGATCTTATGTCTTTTACGTTTCTTACCGCAGGGCATGTGAAATATTTTATTTCGTTAACGTGTCAATATATTGTCTGATCTGGGCGTCCATTTGCTGATCACCCGTCAGCCCTATTGCTTTTTCCAGTGTTTTTACTGCCGATAGTGTATCACCCGTGGATAAATAGCTTTCAGCAAGTAAAAAACGAGCCTGCAAATGTAGAGAATCTTTCTCTAAAACAGAATTAAATCTTTCTATGGCACGGTCATACTGCCCGCTCATGACAGAAAACCGGCCTAATTCCATGTTGACACGGGGGTCGCCGGGATGAGAAGCATCCAGCTCACGCAGCATCATAATGCCTTTCATGGGCTCATTGGTGCCCTGTACATAGACCTGTGCGAGGCCAATACTGGCATCCAGGCTGTTGCTGTCCAGTTTCAGGGCCTCTTCATAGCAGTAGCGGGCTCCATAAACCAGGTTGACCTGCATGGTCTGGCTGGTGTCTGTGGGAAGGGCTTCAAAAAAAGTGCGTCCGGCCCGGATATAACCATCAACCGAAGGGTAGAGGTCGGCGATCTTCCGTTCATAATCGGCCGCAATATCAGGATAGCCGGCATGGTACCAGAGGTGCGACAGTTCCCCCAAAACGGCAGTGTCAGCGGTATTTTTCAAAGAATTCTGCAAGGTGTGCATCCGCTCTTCACCCGGCAGGTCCAGGCTGTCCAGCAAAAGATCTCGCTTTTCATCAAAGGCGGTCACTTTTGGTGGCTTGTTGCTGAGGCCGAAATACAATAGCAAGGCTACTGCTACAGCAGCAGCGGGAATCAGGAACTGCTTTTTCAAAATACTATTCTTCTGCTTGTGGTTTGGCATTCTTGACCTTGCCCATGAATACCTTGGCAGGCTTAAATGCCGGAATGCTTTGTTCAGGTATCTCTATCGCAACATTCTTTTTGATGTTCCTGCCGATCTTCCGCTTGCGGGTCTTGACAATGAAACTTCCAAAGCCACGGATGTACACATTTTCGCCTTCTGCAAGTGAATCTTTGATCTCCTTGCAAAAAGCTTCGATGCTGACCAGCACATCTACCTTGGGGATGCCTGTTTTTTCTGATATCCGGTTGACCAGATCTGCCTTTCTCATAAAATATCCTGTTTATTTATTGTGTTTTCTTTAAACAATATACCTCTTACAAAGTTCGGTAATTTGTTGAATTTCACCGTTTAAGTGAATACACCCAAACTGTTTCCCGGCACTTTCAGCAAGCTGTTGCTGCATTGGTATGAAACCCATGGCCGCAGTCTGCCCTGGGTGGGTGAACAGGACCCCTACCGCATCTGGTTGAGTGAGGTACTGCTGCAACAAACCAGGGTGGAACAGGGTATGCCCTACTACCTGGACTTTATACGGTCTTATCCCACTGTCTTTGACCTGGCTGCTGCCCCCGAAAGTGAAGTACTGAAGAAATGGGAAGGACTGGGTTATTACAACCGTGCCCGGAATATGCTGGCCACTGCCAGACTGATCAGCGAAAAAGGCGGAACATTTCCTGATACACCCGATGAACTCAGAAAACTGAAGGGAATAGGACCCTACACAGCCAATGCCATCGCATCGTTTGCATTCGGTTATCCGGCTGCGGTGGTGGACGGAAATGTGTACCGCATACTAAGCCGGGTATTCGGGGTGGCAGAATCGCCGGATCTGCCGGAAGGAAAAAAACGATTTGCTACACTGGCCGATGATGTACTGGATCGAAAAAGACCTGCGGCATTCAACCAGGCGATGATGGATCTGGGCAGCCTTGTGTGCACGCCTGTAAAACCGGACTGTGATCATTGCCCCTTGGCCGGTATCTGTTATGCCCGGAAGCAGGAAATGCAGACTTCTTTTCCGGTGCGGAAAAAACGAACCCAACGCAGTGAACGGTACTACCATTATATAATAGTGCGGAAAAACGGGAAGTGGCTCATACGCCAGCGAACAGAACAGGATTTCTGGAAAGGACTTTGGGAGTTTCCCTGCCTGGAAAGCGACAGACTACGCACCTGGAACCTGATCTGCAGGCAACTTGGCTGGAATACCTCTTTCCTGCAAAAACCCGAGGTGCTGGGGCCTTTCCGGCAACAACTAACCCACAGGACCGTACACGCCAGGGTATTTGTGCTCCAAGACCTGCCGGAACCGTTCAACCTATGGCCGGAGGCGGTCTGGGTGGATGAAGAAAAATTATCTGACCACGCTTTCCCCGTTTTGATCAGGCGCATATTTTCTGAAATCACGTAACTTAGCTGCAATTAATCATACGTTAAAACAAATTTTATGAGTGGAGTTAACAAAGTCATTCTCGTAGGTAATTTAGGTAAGGATCCCGAGCTCAGGAATTTCGAAGGTGGTAACATGGTGGCCAACTTTACACTGGCTACAACAGAGGTTTACCGCGACAAGAACGGAAACAAGGCTGATCACACAGAGTGGCACAATATTGCCATGTGGGGTAAGCTGGCAGACATTGCCGGAAAGCTGCTCAGAAAAGGCAGCAAGGTGTACCTGGAAGGTAAGATCAAGAGTCGTTCCTGGGAAGACAAGGAAGGCAACAAGCGTTATGTAACGGAGATCATTGCAGACAGCTTTACCCTGCTGGATCGTAAGAGCGATAACGGTGGCGGATATCCGAACGATGACAACTATAATGTGAATCAGGACAGCGGCGTCACTACTGGTGTTGACCAGGCTGATGACGACCTGCCATTCTGATCGAACAGTTATCCAACAGCCGGGGCCTGACCCCGGCTTATTTTTTTATATATGTACAAAAGTCTGATCTTTTTCCTGTTGCTGAGTTTGTCGGCCGTTCTGATCTCCTGCCACACGGATCAGTCGCCAAAACCTGCAGGATACCCGCGTATCCACTTCCCGACAGATACCGGACATTATGTCTATCAGCCACAGGACTGCCCGTACACTTTTGAATTACCCGATTATATGCGGGTGGAAAAGAAAGAAAAATTTTTTGAGGAAGATGTGTCGGGTAACTGCTGGTTCAATCTCATCTGCGATACCCTGAATGCCACCATCTACCTGAGTTATAAAGAACTTGATCAGCGCATGTCTCTTCTCAACCTGATGGAAGATGCTTATCGCCTCACCTATAAGCATACCAATAAGGCCGATTATATCCAGCCACGGGAGCTGGATAATGGTCATGGTGGGGTTGGACTTATCTATTATGTGGGCGGAGATGCTGCCAGTAATATCCAGTTCTTTATCACAGACACCACGCAACATTTTGTTCGCGGTGCACTCTACTTCTATGCCCATCCGAATGCAGACTCACTGCAGCCTGTGATCCGGTTCATGGTAGATGATATTGACAGGATGCTGGACAGCTGGCGCTGGCAGTAAGAACCATCGCCCGAAGGCATTGTGTATTTTTGAGACCGGCCATGAGTCGATATCTCCGAACACCCCTGACATATCTGAAAGGCGTTGGTGAAAACCGGGCCAAAGACATGGCTGCACATATGCAGCTGCAAACTTTCGGCGATCTGCTGGAATACTTCCCTTATCGCTATGAAGACAAGACCACCGTGGTGCGCATTGCAGATATCCAACCAGACAGTGGTGCTGTATTGCTGAGAGGAACACTCACCCATATCAACCCGGCTGGTGGTGTTCGTGCCACCAGGATCACCGCCAGATTGCATGACAGCAGCGGATCAATTGAAGTCATCTGGTTCAACGGCATCTCCTGGCTTAAAAAATTTCTGAAAGAAGGTACTACCTATAATGTATATGGAAGACCCAATCTCTTCAATAAGAAGCTGAGCATATCACACCCGGAAGTGGAGCTGGCCGGGCAGGAAGATCAGGGAGGCGCCGGAAAACTTGAACCGGTGTACTCGGTTCCGGATAAGCTGAAGTCGAAAGGATTCAGCAGTAAACTGATGGGTAAAATGACCAAGGCATTGCTGGATCAATTGCACCCTACCGATACACCCGAATGTATTCCCACCCGGGTACTGGAAGCATTTCGTCTGACCGAACGATACAGCGCACTGAACAGGATCCACCATCCCGCCAGTCAGCAGGAAGCAGACCAGGCTATTCGCCGTCTCAAATTTGAAGAGCTGTTCGTAGATCAGGTGCGTATGCTCAGAACCAGAACAGACCGGCAGCAAAAATTCAGTGGCATACCCTTTACCAGAATTGATGGATTGTTCGTGCGCTTCTATGAAGAAGGTCTTCCCTTTGAACTGACCGATGCGCAGAAAAAAGTATTGAGAGAGATCAGAAAAGATGTGGTGAGCGGCCATCAGATGAACCGGCTGTTGCAGGGCGATGTGGGAAGCGGTAAAACGCTGGTGGCACTGATGACGATGTTGATGGCGGTTGATAATGATTACCAGGCCTGCCTGATGGCGCCTACAGAGATACTGGCTCGTCAGCATATGGAAACCTTCACTGCCTTGCTGGCACCATTTGATATAAAAGTGGCTCTGCTCACAGGTACGGTGAAGGGGAAGGAAAGAAAAGAAGTACTGGCCGGTATTGCCGATGGCAGTATCCACCTGCTGCTGGGTACCCATGCACTCATAGAAGATACTGTGGTGTTCGGTAACCTCGGTCTGGTGGTCATTGATGAACAGCATCGTTTTGGTGTGGAACAACGTGCCCGTATGTGGACCAAGAATCACCAGCCTCCGCACATACTTGTCATGACAGCTACCCCCATTCCGAGAACATTGTCTATGACCTATTACGGCGATCTGGATGTGTCTGTCATAGATGAACTGCCTCCCGGCCGGAAGCCGATCAAAACAGTTCACTATGCTGAAAGCATGAGGCTGCGCATGTTCGGTTTTTTGCGTGAACAGATCCTGGAAGGAAGACAGGTTTATATTGTCTATCCGCTGATAGACGAATCAGAAAAGCTGGACCTGAATAACCTGATGGAAGGGTATCGCGGGCTGGAACGTGATTTTCCCCGACCACAATTCACCATTGGTATGGTACACGGCCGAATGCCTGCGGATGATAAGGAATTCGAGATGAAAAGATTCGTGGAAGGCAAGACCAATATTCTGGTCTCTACTACCGTCATTGAAGTAGGTGTGAATGTGCCGAACGCCACTGTCATGGTCATAGAAAATGCCGAGCGGTTCGGACTTGCACAGCTCCATCAGTTGCGGGGAAGGGTTGGTCGTGGTGCGCATCAGTCTTTTTGTATCCTGATGACTGGTGAAAAACTTTCAAAGGATGGACGCACCCGCATCAAAACAATGACCTCTACCAACGACGGTTTTGTCATTGCTGAGGTGGACATGCAGTTGCGTGGCCCCGGCGAGATCGAAGGCACCAGACAAAGCGGACAGCCGCTGTTCAAACTGGCAGACCTTCGTCATGATGTCAATGTGCTGCAGGCCGCCCGCGATGCAGCCATAGAAGTTCTGGACACCGATCCGCTGCTGGAACAACCCGGTCAAGCCGGCCTTCGTCGCCACCTGGATGACCTGCAGTCCGGCGAAAAATGGTGGGGAAAGGTTTCCTGAACAAAGACCTGCCCGGGTGTATATCGCCTGAAACCCTTGTGATTAGTGCATTTTCAGGACACCCTAAAGAATATTTAATAAAAAATGTAAATAGATAAATTATTGTTTACCAATTAGTTGAAACATGAATATAAAACTAATGTGAATAAGGTGTTGAAAGGCATATATTTTAGAGGGTATTAGATTTTGGATTGCAGGTAATGTCCATAAATTTGGCGCTACAAGCTTTAATCACAAATAAATAACAAACAAAATGAACAAAGGCGAATTGATCGATGCTATGGCCGCTGATGCCGGCATCACCAAGGTACAAGCCGCTGCCGCTCTTGACAGCCTGATGACCAGTGTGCGCAAGACCCTGAAGAAAGGCAACAAAGTAACCCTCGTTGGTTTCGGTACCTTTTCAGTGACCAAACGTGCCGCCCGCACAGGACGTAACCCGCAAACCGGAGCAACCATTAAAATTGCCGCCAAGAAAGTAGTACGCTTCAAGGCAGGTAAGGAACTTTCTTCTGCTGTTTGATTTCAACCAAATCAGGTTTGCAAAGGGCGGGACTTCGGTCCCGTCTTTTTTTTATGGTACTGCTGGCTGCGAGAACTGCAGTTCGTACAATCTCTTGTAGGCCCCATCCTTTTCCAGCAGTGTAACATGATTGCCTGATTCCACCACCTTCCCCTTATCCATTACCAGGATATTATCGGCATGCTGAATGGTGCTGAGCCGGTGTGCGATGATGATGGACGTGCGTTTGGCTATCAGATTCTCTACAGCATGCTGAATGATCTGTTCGGTCTCTACATCCACACTGCTGGTGGCTTCATCCAGGATCAGTATGGAAGGATCATAGACCAGGGCACGGATGAATGAAATGAGTTGTCGCTGACCTAATGATAAGGTTGCTCCTCTCTCCATGACCTGATAATCGTAATTACCCGGAAGCTGCATGATGAATTCATGCGCCCCCAGCATTTTTGCCGCTTCTATTACCTGTTCTCTGCTGATGTGCTCATTATGCAGGGTGATGTTCTCATGCACACTTCCGGAGAACAGGAAAACATCCTGCTGCACCATGCCGATCTGCCTGCGCAGACTGCGAAGATCATATTCCGTGATGGGCGTTCCATCTATACTGATCTGTCCTTTCTGAATGGGATAGAACCTGTTCAGGATATTGATGAGGCTGGACTTTCCGGCACCGGTGGCACCCACTACTGCCCAGGTCTCGCCGGCAGGAATATGCAGGTGGAGATCCTGAAGTACCCAGTCTTCTTCCCGATAGGCGAACCAGATATGATCGAATACGATCTCGCCTTTGAAATGCGGTGCTTCCTGCTTGCCGGTATCATCGATCATCTCCCGGTTGTCGAGCACATGAAATACCCTGTCGGCAGCAACAAATCCCATCTGCAACGTATTGAATTTATCGGCCAGCATACGCAGCGGACGGAACAACATATTCAGATAAAGAATGAACGCAGTGATCTGTCCAACGGTGGCCAGGTCTCGCATCACATCCTTCGCCCCATACCATACCAGCAAAGCCATGGCCAGTGAGGTGATGATCTCCACTACCGGAAAGAAAATGGAGTAGTACCACACCGAACGAATGTTCGCCTTGCGGTGCTCGTTGTTGATGGCCTGGAATTTTTTGTATTCCCGTTCTTCTGCAGTGAATGCCTGTACCACCTTCATGCCGGTGATGCGTTCCTGCAGAAAGGCATTCAGCAAAGCCACCTGGGTGCGCACACTCTGGTAGGTCTTTTTGATGCCCTCTTTGAAGACATAGGTCGCATAGAGGATGAGCGGAAAACTGATCAGACAGATGAGGGTGAGCCGCCAGTTGCTGTACAGCATGAAGCTGATCACGAAGATGATAGTGAGCAGATCGGCGATGATCTGAATGATACCTTCCGTGAACACCGAGTTGATGGTCTCGAGGTCATTGATGGTCCGGGTAGTGGAAGTACCTACCGGTGTTTTATCAAAATAGGACAGCCGCAAACGGATGGTGTGGTTGAACACCCGCATCCGCAGATTCCTGACCACATGCTGCCCCAGCCAGTTGGTGATGTACAGGAACTGGTATCGCAAATATGATTCCACTACCAGCACTGCCAGTGAAATAAGTGAAATGATGATGAGGCCATGCAGATCTTTGGGAAAGATGTACCGATCTACAGTAAGTTGTACCAGGTAAGGTCGGAGCGGACCCAGTATGGCCAGTAAAATGGCTAAAAGTGCAGAGAGGATAAATTGCTTTCTGTAAGGACCGGCATATCCCAGCAACCTGCGCAATAAAGCAGTATCTGAGCTGCCCGTAAGTCGGGATGGTTTGTTCTTGTCTTTTCCGGAAGCCAAAACGGCTTTAAAAATATGGATAAAACAGCGGACCCCTTTCTCTGCTTTCATCGTAATTTTACCATCGACCGATGAAGAAAACACAACTGCGGTTCGAACGTGATACAGACTTTCTGCTGCAGGGACTTGTCTGCGCCATCCCCGACTATCGCCTGGGCTGGCAACTGAACCGGCACCTGGGCATCCGGCTGGTCAGGCAGGATGACATTGCTCCTCCCGGAGAGACCGGACAGCCGCAGTTCAGTTGTTTCCTCTGCGAAGAGCCCATCACGCATTCGGCCTTTTACCTGATCCAGAACAAATACAACGGTACCCACTATGCTCCTGAATGGAAGAAGATAGACTACTTCCTCATGATCAAAGGCAGCTGGTACCTGGACAGGCGTGAAGACATCGCCACCGCACTGAAACAATTACCGGATGTGCAGGCGGTCATCGGCATCGAACCCAAAACAATCAGGAATAAGGACCTGTTTCAATTGTAATATGACCCGACACGATCACAGAACCAAGATCATTGCCACCCTGGGACCCGCATCTGGCAATGAGGAGATGATCCGCAAGCTCGTACAAAGCGGGGTGGATGTGTTCCGCCTGAATATGTCGCACGGCGATCATGCCTACCACAAGAAGACGATAAAACTGATCCGGAAGATCAACAAGGACCTTGGCACATACGTTGCCATCCTGGCCGATCTGCAGGGACCCAAGATCCGGTTGGGGATGGTGGAGGAAAATCTTCCGCCGCTGAAGAAGAATGCAGAACTCATCATCACCACCAAAGAACTGCTCGGTAATAATGAACAGGTGTATATCACCTATCCCGCCTTTGCAAAAGATGTGGAGCCCGGCGATACCATCCTGATAGACGATGGCAAAATAGAAGGCAGGGTACTTACCTCCAACAAAAAAGATAAGGTGACCGTGCGCATCATCCACCCGGGTGTGCTGAGCAGCAGGAAAGGAGTGAACCTGCCTGATACCAATGTGTCCATTCCCAGTCTGACAGAAAAGGACCATGAGGACCTGCTCTTTGCACTGGAGAATGGTGCCCACTGGGTGGCCTTGTCATTTGTGAGAAAGGCGGAAGACATCATCCACCTGAAGAACATCATCCGCAAGCACGGCAAACTCACCAAGGTCATCGCCAAGATCGAAAAACCGGAAGGCTTCCGGAACATCGATGCCATCATCGACGCTACCGATGCCGTCATGGTGGCCCGCGGAGATCTCGGCGTGGAAATGCCGGTAGAGAACGTGCCTTTCATACAGAAATCCATCGTCACCAAATGCGGTAAGAAGGCCAAGCCGGTCATCATCGCCACCCAGATGATGGAGAGTATGATAGAACAGGCCAGACCGACCAGGGCAGAAGTAACAGATGTGGCCAATGCGGTCATGGATGGTGCCGATGCCGTCATGCTGAGTGGTGAGACCGCTATGGGGCAGCACCCCGAACTGGTGGTGAAGACCATGTCACGCATCATCAACAAAGCAGAGAAGGAAGACATCATCTACAACCGCAGGCATGTAGCTGATCCGAAGAGCCGCACCTTCCTGAGCGATGCCGTCTGCTACAATTCCTGCAACATGGCCGATGAAGTAGGCGCCCGTGCCATCATGGGAATGACCAAGACGGGTTACACTGCTTTCATGGTTTCCAGTTCCAGACCTCGTGCTGCCATCTACATCTTTACGAACAACCAGGAGATCGTCAATACACTCAACCTGCTCTGGGGTGTCAAGGCATTTTACTACACCCGCCTGAAAGGCACCTACGAAACCTTCATGGACGTGCAGGAAGTACTCAAAGGAAAGAAACTGTTACAAAAGGGAGACATTGTGCTCAACCTGGGTACCATGCCGGTCACCCAGCCATCGCGAACCAATGTGCTCCGCATCAGTATCATAGAATAAAAACGAAGAACCATGTGGATAGAAGAGAACAATCAACTGCGCCGCACTTTCGTTTTCGAAGACTTCACCGAAGCCTTTTCTTTCATGACCCGTGTGGCTTTTTTAGCAGAGAAGCATAACCACCATCCCAACTGGTGCAACGTGTACAACAAGGTGGAGATCCATCTGTGCACGCATGACGCCGGCGATACCATCACCGACCGCGACCGCAAACTCGCTGCTGCTATTGATAAGCTGCATCAGGAAGGGTAGAAGAAAGGCGAAGGGCGGAATACGGAAGGCGGAATAAGGAACACACTTGCCTGCTGAAAGCAGGGATTGAACTGATTAACTCCTCAGTTTCTGCTTCTCCGGGCTTGACCCGGAGTCTCCTCTCGGCTACTGTCTCTCCGGCCTCCGAGCCGGAGTCTCATCTCAGTTTATTATTACTGATTGTGAAGGAGACTCCGGGTCAAGCCCGGAGAGACATTCTATTTTGAGTTTGGTCAGTTATTCAAAGTGTTCCCTCTGTGCAACTCCATGCCCTCTGTGGTTCCCGTCTTTGTTATCTGCGTTCTGTATTCTTTCCCTAATTTTCACCCATGAAATATGCCGCTTCACAGCAACAGGAATTGTCAGCATTGACCAGAAAGCTGCTGCAGGAAGGAGAAGCCGTTCCGGGAAAGGAATCAGAAGCTACACAAACAGCATCCTCCCTC
>JACJXO010000003.1 GCA_020636645.1 Chitinophagales bacterium | reverse complement strand
ATGGAGTCTTTTGATAGTCGTTTTAAAAATGCAGCAGGTGACATTTGGCAACATAGAGTAAATAATCCAAACGACTGGGAAGACAACTGGATATTTGGGGACAGCAGGTTTAATTTACTTCATTGTGATGATTCAATCTTTTTGAATTTTCTATGTGAAATGATTCATCCTTTGGTTAGAGTTGATTCATCAGAAGTGAACAAGCTACTTCAAATATTTAATGACAATCTGAGCAATGACAGTTTTGAGATTGTTGAGAAGTCTAAAATTTCAGGTAAGCCATTGTTTATTGGAAGACTTAAAATTTCCGGCAGCGAAACTATCGCAAAAAAAGGAGAAGCCTTAAAGCAAATACTTAATGCTGAATATGTGACGCAGCAAATAAACTTAATGGAGGTTTCAATAGAGAACGCCCCTCATGTTTCTATCGGGATAGCAAAAGAGTTGATAGAAACTTGCTGCAAATCTATCTTCGATGAAAGGAAGGAGCCCTATGATAAGAATTGGGACTTACCTCGATTAATGAAAGAGACAACCAAGTTACTAAAACTCACACCGGACGACATTCCTAACGAAGCCAAAGCTTCGACTTCAATTAAACAAATATTAGGAAGTTTATCCTCTGTTGTTCAGGGGATCTCCGAAATAAGGAATGAATATGGTAGTGGACACGGTAAAAACGGAAAATTTAAAGGACTTCAACCAAGACATGCAAAATTAGCCGTTGGAGCAGCTTCAACACTTGCAATATATTTACTTGAGACACATCAAATGAAGAAATAAAAACTGGCTATGACACTCAAGTTTGACATAATTTATAGTAATGACATTCAAGACAAACATCGCTCTGTCTTCGGAGAACTTTTGAAACGGCAGGGAAAAGTGAAGGGAGATTTATTAACGAAGGCGGACCGTTGCAAGATTATCTGTATTGTCACATTAGACGAAGAACCAATCGCTATTGGTGGTATAAAACCAAAGACTACAGAAGATTTTCATAAAGACAAAGCAGACTTAATGAATATGGAAAATTCCTTTGAATGGGAACTTGGATACCTCTACACTGACACAAATTACTCAGGAAAGGGAATAGCTTCAAATGTTTCTAGGATATTATTAGAACAGTTTGGAAAAGGAAACATCATGGCATCAACAGAAATTACAGCAAATCCAGGCATGGTTAAAATACTTGAAAAATGTGGATTCCGACATTACGGTAAACCTTGGAAAAGCGGTATTCATGAAAACTATTTAGGTTTATTCCTCAGGTTTGAATAAAAATCCAATTATGTGGCATCTTACAGAAAACAGTTTTCCGAATATTCCAGAGCAAATAGGTGTGTATAGACTATATGCAGTTCAAACAAATGGTGGTCGAATTTCTATTCAACGGTTTGCTGGGGTTGACAATTCTGGAACTCTGTACATTGGACAAACGACTAAACAAAATTTGAAAAAGAGGATATATAATCTGCTGGCGACAATAAGACAAAATGGGAAAACAACTAATCATAGCGGTGCATTAAAATACAAGACTAACAACATCATAAGGACAACACTTGCAGAACATTTGCTCTATTTTGATTTCGAAGTTTGTGAAAATCCTCTTGACCGCGAAAAAGAATTACTTAAGGATTATGCAGATAAATTCGGAGAATATCCACCACTCAATAAATAAAACTGTCTATAACAGCGATTTTGCGTTATGGGGGCTGATGTGTTTCGTATAAACATTTGTGAAAGATTCGGCATTTGTTCTTCGTATGCACAGTAACGCTGAAAATCCCCCACAACGCAAAGTCGCAAACCGTTATTACCTGCCATTTTTGGCGACAGTACGAACTTCAAACATTTGAGTATTTAATAAAGTATGTCACATAGAATATCACAAATAAAAATTGACAACTACAAGTCATTAGTATCGGAGACATTTGACCTTTCCGATTACACACCCTTAATTGGTTACAACAACGCTGGCAAGACAAATATTCTTAATGCTATAAAGTGGCTTTTACGAAGAAGCAGTTTGGGTGCAGACGCTTTTAACCAAACTAATACTGCTGTGACAATGGTAGGGGTTATTGACGGCATTGACAACGCACTTCTAAACTTGTTACCTCAAAACCATAGAAACAGTATTCAACCATACATCATTAATGGCCAATTAAAAATTAAAAGAGTTCAAAACCAACCGAACGACACCGCTGCAAATATCCGTTTGTTTGTTCACGACCCTAATGCGGCAAATCCAGCTCAACCTTGGGTTGCAAACCCAAACGGGATAGACAACGCTTTGAATGTTCTGTTTCCCGAACCAATCCACATTGGTGCAATGGAAAACGCAGAGGAAGATGTTAGCAAATCAAAAGCGGGAACTACAATCGGAAAACTTCTTGCAGAAATTATTGAGCCAATCGAAAATCAATATGGAGCACAAGTCAGAGGAATTTTAGACGGACTAAAGGGTTTGCTTGATGCTGACGGATTAAACAGAGCACCAGAATTAACACAGTTTGATGCTGCGGTAAATCAAAAGATTGACAACTTTTTTCCCGATGTAAATATCAAGTTGCATGTGCCGACACCTGAATTCAAAGAAGTTTTTAATAAAGGCACAATTAAAATTTACGAACCACAATCACCATTAGGCAGAGACATTTCTTCACTTGGACATGGTGCACAGCGTTCAATTCAAATGGCTTTAGTTCGCCATTTAGCAGAGTTAAAAAGGGCGGCGCAAAATCACGGCACAACAACTTTACTTCTCATAGACGAACCAGAACTTTATTTGCACCCTCAAGCTATTGAGATAATCAGAGATGCACTAAAAACACTTTCTACGCAAGGTTATCAAGTGATATTTTCTACGCACTCTGCAATGATGGTAACACATGAAGATGTAGCCAACGCAATTCTCATTCGGAAAAGACATCCACAAGGAACATACAGACGACAAACATTAAAAGCTGCAATTCCGCAAATAGCAGCCGATGCTGCAAGTCAAATTCAACTTATGTTTTCGTTAAGTAACTCAACGAACATTCTATTTTCTGAAAAAGTTGTATTGACAGAAGGCAAAACAGAACAAAGAGTGTTACCTAAGATTTTTGAAAAGGTAACAGGTAAAACTTTAGGGATATATAAATACGCATTGGTAAGACAAGGTGGAGTTGCAAGCACAAGAAAGTCAATGATGGTTTTGAATGCAATGGATTTACCAACAAAAGCAATCGTTGACCTTGACTACGCTTTTCGTAATGCAGTAACTGATGGCTTTTTGCAAGCTGCAGACGCAGACCTTGCAGCTTGTCATCAGCACATGGGACAAATTGCAGCAGCAAACGGAATTGCACTTGAAGCTGACGGTTATCCAACAAATAGAAATAGTTCCATGTCGGCATCTGATGCGATTGCTTTTTTAGCAGCACAACAGCCAATACAGCAAAACATTATAAACCTTCACACTAAATTATTGGCTCATAACATATGGCTTTGGAAGAAAGGGGCAATTGAAGCACACATTGGACTTGCAGGCAAGACAGAACAGATTTGGGCAAACTTTGTAAATCAATTACAAGCAAATCCATTAAATGTAGTTGCGACAGACCATGCAGAAATTACAGCTTGTATAACTTGGTTGACAAATTAATACACACAAAATGAACATAGATACAGACAATACATTGGACGAACTGACACTTATCAAATATTTGAAAAGTATTGACAGTCCTTTTCTTCCCAAGATTCAAGAAGTCTATGAACAAGTGAACGATATTCTAAATAGTAGGGTGCAGCATGTTTTCCCACAATATACGCTTCACAATACGGGACATTCTTTCAGGATTATGGAGTATATGAGCAAGTTGGTTGGCGACATCACCAAGCTAAACGAACTTGAAATTACTTTAATGGTTTATTCTGCTCTTCTTCACGACATCGGAATGGCGGTAAGCGAGGACGATATAAATTCTATCAAGGCAGATTCATTTCCCTTCTGTGAAGTAAAGTTTTCAGCCATGAAAAAAATCATGGGAGGCAATGAAGTATTGGCATTGCAGGAATATGTAAGGAGAATCCATGCTTCTTTATCGGGTAGATATATCCGAGAAAATTTAAAAGACAAATTAGTAATACCCAAACTGACTTCACTTGATTTTACTAAAGAACTTGCTTTAATCTGCGAATCCCACACTGAAGATTACGACTGGATAAAGGCCAACTTGAGAACTAAGGAAGTTAGGGGCGACTATTCATTTAATCCGCAGTTCATTGCCGCTATACTTCGTTTGGCTGACATTCTTGACATTGACGGAAACAGAACGCCGTACAATCTATACAAATTGATTTCTCCAAAAGGAATTAGCGATGAAGAATGGAAACAACATTTCGTAATTTCCAACAATGAGAAAATAGTCATCAACGAAAAAACACAGCAGAAAAAAGTTGTCTTTCATGGTAAAGCAACTAACGCAAGCATACACCGAAAAATCCTTGTCTATATTGGCTGGGTAAAAAATGAATTAGCTAATGCTACCGTATTAGTTAATGGTATGCCAGCCCAATATAGTTTGGTTTATGACACTAATCCCGAAGTCAATATTCAAACAGAAGGTTACACTTTTTCAGATTACAAAATGACTTTGGAGTTCAGAGCCATTAGTTCTTTGCTCATGGGGGAAAAAATTTATGGCAGTAAATCATTAGGACTTAGAGAACTCATTCAAAATTCACTCGACTCTTGTAGGATTCGCCAAGAAACCGAAGACCAAAAAAAAGAGTTTGGCCAGGATGCTTATCAACCCAAAATAAAAGTCATATTAGACCAAGAGAGAAATTTGGCTATCATCAAGGATAACGGCACAGGCATGTCAATGGACATCATCAAGAAGCATTTCTTAAACATTGGTGTTTCGTATTACAACTCAACGGACTTTTTGCTAAAAGATTTGGACTACAAACCAATCGGAAATTTTGGAATTGGTTTTCTTTCGTGTTTTATGCTATCCGATGAAGTGAAAGTTTTAACCAGACATTACAAATCAAAACATAAATACCTAATTGAACTTGAAAAGGGAAACGAATGGACATCATTGACAGAAACAGAAGATGTAGTTTTTGAAGGAACGGAAGTAATTCTGAACTACACAAACTTTATTGAGGTTTTCGACAACAAGCCACAAAGTGTTAAAGCCTTTTTAAACAGTTACTTTCTTACTGACAGTATTGACTTTGAACTGATAGACAAATCTGCAGAAGAAATTTTTAAAATTAATAACCCAATTATTCTATCAACGCCTCTTGACAATGGGCTTGTTAAAATTGAACTACAAGATTACCTCAAAGACATTCAAGGTTACGCTTTGATAAAGAACAAAAGCAACTTTATTAAAAGGTTCGAAGAAATTGATTTTCCAGGGACTCTTTACAGATACAATGACGATGAAGGATTTTTAGAAGTAGATGATTTTTCTACACTCAATATTGACGACTATATTAACGGAAAGGAGATAAAATATCTTTCAATTCCGTTGGTAGAATCACAATCTGAGGACGACTTTATTAGCGGAATGAAATTTACAAACAATGACGTTGATGAAGTAATTGAAAAAATGAATAGGGAACTAACATGGATTTCTGTCATCGTTCCAAAAGATTATCAAAGTTCCCTTTTTGATGAAACAATAAAAAGGAACGGAGGCATTTTTGACAAGCTCGGTTTTGAAGAATTAGAAGAAATTGGACATTCAGAATCCTGCACTACAAAGGCATTTGTAAAAACTATTACTCTCTTTGAGGGGAGAAAGAATGATTTGTATTTGCCTTTTGACAAAGCAGACCGTGACAGCAGTCTTTATTGGTGGCGGACACCCGAAAAAAGAAATGAACTTTTTATGCGAAGTGTGCTTATTAAAGATTTTCGTTTCATAATACCTATTTCAGCTTCCATCTTTGAAACAAACTTTATTATAGCCAACATAAATTCACGAAAATTTATTCCCGACATTTCAAGGAACAATGTTGACCCTAAAGCAAAAGACTTAATAAACTACATGATTGGCAAAGCAATTCATGTTGGTGCTTCAAACGTATTGACATTGGGTACAGACGAAAAGGCAACCCTACAGAATTTTATCACGACATTTTATAAGCAACGAACTGACTTTGAAAAGTAAAACGGCAGGTAACAACGTTTTGCCTCAATTGGCGGTGATGTGCAAAATTGAAGTTGAATGCTCCTATCAAACTTTTGTGCTGGTTGACAGTGAAGTACTCCGAAATCGCCCACTGCGGCAACACGCAAAACGTTACCAATCCCTAAATAGCAAATCTTGATCAGAAGCAAGATAAGAGAAAGTATGAATGTGGCAGTATGGATGTGGATCTCGGTATTGTTTTCCTGCGGTGGGCTGGATGATGGTGGGAAGCGGTCAGTTTCGGAAGAACTTTTACCGCTAACAGGCAAACTGCCGCTTCCTCAGAATGGATTTTCAAATGCTTATGCTGATCTGGATGGAACCATGTGGTTCTGCAGCAACGGTGGTGGTGTATTTCATCTGGATGGTGAGTCATTTATGCATTATACCGTAAAAGACGGTTTAAGTAGTGATCAGGTCTTTTCTGTTATATCAGATCACCATAATAACCTCTGGTTTGGAACCCAGAACGGTTTGACGAAGTATGACCGAACAGAGTTGGAACAAATTCCGCTTCCATTCAGAGATACATCTGGTGTCTGGCTGGACCAGGTCTATCCAACCATTAGCCCCAATGCGGTGCATTCTTTAGCTGCTGATGATTTGGGTAACCTGTGGATCGGCACAGCCGGTGGCGGAGCATATAGGTATGATGGAAAAGAATTCAGATCATTTTTAGCTGAAACCGGAAGAAAACAGGAAGACAGCCTCTACCATAACTGGATACCTTATATCGAAAAAGATAACAACGGGTATTTGTGGTTTGCGTCTATGACCTATGGCGGAGTGACATGCTATGACGGCACTGAATTCAGACATTTTTTAATGGAAGACGGCCTGACAGATAACCAGGTGCGTACCATCTATTGCGACAGATCAGGAAACATTTGGATAGGATTCAATGGAAACAGAAACAGCGGGTTGACCATGTATGATGGTACATCATTCAAAAGCTACTATGTGGAAGACGGACTCTGCAATAAACGCATACGTGCAATATTTGAAGACCGGGAAGGAACCATCTGGCTGGGTACAGGTTTGGGAAATGTATGTGTATTTGATGGTCAGCAGTTCTCTGAGTTTAACTATGAGGGGAAGACTTTTTCAGATGTATTGTTCATTATTGGCGATCAGGAAGATAACATCTGGTTTGGTGGCAAATATGGTATATGGAAGTATGATGGGGAGATCCTGACCGAAATAGCAACAAATGAATAAGAAAGCCTGCAGCCGGCAATGAATATCAGAGTCAATGGCATAAAATCTGCAGGACAAAGGAGCCTAAGCCCTTTATTTAAACAGTTCAGACCAATGAGATCAGTAGCGTTTTTCTTCTTCCTGGTGGCCGTGAAAGGGTTGGCTTTTTCTCAAAGCTACCCGACCTACGGTCCTGAGATCCCGGTCACTGTTGCCGGTCTGACGTTTGATGCCATGGAACCTTTCCTGTCGCCTGACGGTAATACCCTGTTCTTTAACTCGCTTAATGCCGGTGGCAATACCAATCTGTACCAGGCTGAAAGGGTGAATGATACCACTTTTACATTCGGTGGTTTGGTGAATGGTACCTATGATCCTGCACCCGGGCACCTGGATGCGGTTGCGTCTTTGGATAGTGACGGGCACTTCTTCTGGGTTTCGCTGCGCAGTATCCCCAACCTTTATACCGGCAATTACTTGTCGGGCAATGTAGCGGATATTTCGCCGGTGTATGGTACATGCAATGTCCTGACTCCCGGCTGGATCATCATGGATGCTGCCATTGATCCCGGCGGAGACCTGCTCTTTTACAGCAACGGGTATTTCGGCCCTACCTATACCGAATGTGTGGGGGTGCCCTGTGAAGCCATGCTGGGAATCGCTCAAAAGGTCAATGACAGTACTTTTGACAAGACCGCCTACAGCGATGCCATACTGGAAAATGTAAATGACACGGCTTATCTGGTGTATGCCCCGCAGGTGTCCGGCGACGGACTGGAGCTCTATTTCACAAGGTTGCTGAAAACCGGTTTTGATACAGAGATCTGTGTTGCAGTGCGGAGTACTGTGGCTGATGCCTTTAGTGAACCTGCCGTGTTGTATTCCAACTACGGGTTTTTTCCGGAAGCTGCTACCTTGTCAAACGATAAACAAAGACTGTATTACCACCAGAAGAACGAAGCAGGTGTATATGCTGTCTATATGCGATACAGAGAGCCTGCTACCTATGCCGAAGAATCAGGTAACAATATTTCCTGGGCGCTGTATCCAAACCCGGCTAAAGATGTGCTTCAGGTGGCGCTCCCTGATGCCTCAGCACCCTTTATCATCGTGATTCGATCAGCCGCTGGGCAAGAGGTATGGAAGGTCTCCAACAGTTCATCGATCAACATCTCTCACCTGGCCAGCGGACGATACTACCTGACAGTGTATCAGCATGGCCGGACTGGTACCAAAGAGTTCATAATAGACTAGTGCCTGGTGTCGGCATCCGGCCAATCTGATGTGAGAATCTGAAAACGGATCAGAGGCTGCAGCCACATAGAAGATTAGACGTACGCAATGATCTGCTTGCATTATATTTATCATGAGTATGACAGTATGCGATCTCGCTGTTAATCAAAATACGAGGCAATGAATAAATTAAACCAATTTCGCCTGCTTGTGGTCATTATCATCGTGGCACCGGCCATGCACTATTTCATTGCGGGCAAAGACCAGGAACATACACTGATCAGAAATATACTGGTCATCGTACAGATAGGTGCAGGCCTGCTCCTGTTGCTGCTGTATGGCAGAAAGGGAAACCGTACATGAATGCTGCCGGGGGGTGGCAGGAATACCCTTCTTTTTACTCTGACAGCCGCAGGAAACAGTTTCGGTTTATTCTGTTATATTCATCCCTATGAAATCAATCCTCCTCCTTTTCCCGGCCATTGTGCTGTTGAGTGCCTGCACAAGGCAACAGGCTTCGGATGAACTCCATACCATCAACCCCGTGATCGGAGATCAGAGTTATCTGGCCATGTACGGAGAAGAACCCGATGCAGGCGTAAGTGAGCATGACCGCATCGCCATCCACCTGGCATATGTGGAGCAGCTGCTCAGACAGAAAGATGTGAGCGGGTTATCGGCAGAAGAAAGAATACAGCGCAGTGAGATGCTGGACCTGCTGCACGAGTACCGGGAAGGCAGGCAGTATCCGTCCAACTACGATCACCCGGAGGGAAGAAGACCCTGTTTCATAGACCGTGACGGCAATATCTGTGCCGTGGGTTACCTGGTGGAACAGAGCGCCGGAAGAGAGCTGGCAGAGCAGATCAATGCAAAGTACCAGTACGACTATATCCGAGACATGGACCTGCCTGAACTGGCCGATTGGGTAGCGGGCAGCGGACTCAGCCTCGAAGAGGTGGCCATGATACAACCAACCTATGGGTATTACCCACCTGTAAGCTATATCGAACCTTCATATGGCATTTCCTCTGCTTTGCTGGGTGGGGTGAACATGTCACTGTCGGCCTTGAACAGCATACAAATGATCAAAGGAAATTCCTCCCTGGCATTGGGTATTCTTGGGGTTGCCGGGGGGACGGGGCAGGTCATCCATGGATTCCTGAACATGCCGGAGGAAATTGTCTATTTCAATGCACCCCCTGATACCAATGAAGGACAGAAAGTACTTAGCCTGGTCAACATAGGCATCGGCACCACCACTACCATTCTTAGTGCTTATCAGTTGCTGTCCAATTGCCATAAAAAAGACAGGTCAACCACCTGGAACGTTTTCAGCTATCCAACCGGAACAGAGCAGGCGGGTGTGGGTATTGCGATGGTGAAGAGGTTCTGATGTTCGCATTCTGTCTTGCCGTGTGAAGGCCATGAAACAAGGAACGTAGCTGACTTTTACCGACTCTTTATGCCTGGACGGGTCTTTGTAGCTCATTTTATCATGGAATACTGTTCAATTTTACACTAATTTGAGCTTGAAATAGTATTTTAGTGAGCTTGAAATTATCTTATGATAACAGAGAAAGACCGGCAAATAATTGACTTTATTAGAAAGAACGCAGGTAGTTCGTCTAAATACGTTTTCGAGAACGCTGCTGTATCTGTGAGTTATGCAACCTTGAAACGGATGTTAACAAAGCTGGTTGCTGAGAGATGCATAGTTATTGAAGGACAGGGAAAAGGAACCAGATACTTTCTTTCACCATCATTTGAACTGGTGCAACCAATAAGCATAGATGAGTATTATGAAAAAGAGATCGATGAAAGGCAAATCAAGGAAACTTTCAATTTTGAGCTGGTCAATAAGATCTTGAACAGAAACAGTGTATTTACGGAAAAGGAATTGGAAAAACTCGATCAGCTTCAAAAGGTGTACACTGCAAATATTATAGATCTGAGCCCATCAGAATACCAGAAAGAACTGGAAAGACTGGCCATTGACCTAAGCTGGAAATCTTCACAGATAGAGGGCAACACCTATTCGCTTCTGGAAACCGAGAGGCTATTGAAAGAAAAGCAAACAGCCTCCGGTAAGACAAAAGAAGAAGCCGTCATGCTGTTAAACCATAAGGATGCGCTTGATTTTATCATAGAAAACCAGGAGTATATTACACCGCTTACAGTTTCGAAAATTGAGGACATCCATAAAATGTTGACCAAAGAACTTGGCGTTGAAAAAAATGTAAGAAAAAGACGGGTTGGCATTTCAGGTACTAATTACAGACCATTGGACAATGAGTTTCAGATCCTGGAAGCTCTGAAAGATGCTTGCAGTGTTATAAATAACAAGGAAAGCATCTTTGAAAAAGCACTACTTGCCCTCGTGTTGATCTCCTATATACAGCCCTTTATGGACGGCAATAAGCGAACTGCAAGAATTGTCAGCAATGCTATTTTAATGAATTACATGTATTGCCCGCTGTCTTTCAGAACAGTGGACGCACTAGATTATAAGAAAGCTATGCTGCTATTCTATGAACAGAACAATATTTCAGCCTTTAAGGACATTTTTATTGGTCAGTTTGAATTTGCTGTCAGAACATATTTTTAGGATCAGACAACTGAAATTCAACTACTGAAGTACCCGAATTCTGGCCTGTATTTTTTTTCTCTGTTGGCATTGTGAAAAAGATTGAATGATGCTCTGTTATTGTTTGAGTATATTTTATTTCAGAAACTGTAGAACCGTATCAGTATATGTCCCGAAATTTTGATCGTTGCCTCTTGCACATATTCCACTCCGGGGCCATTCTTCTGCGAGTGCTGAAGTTTCCTGGATCTTACTTATTGCATGACGGCAAGGCCTTTTTAAGTTTTTTATTTCTGTTCTCCGGCGCAATGGATCATCTGCAGGCACAGAACACTGTTGTTGAAAAAAGCCAGGCCATTGATTCCGTCCTGCAGCATTTTGCAAATGAATATTCCATCGTCGGATTGTCGGTGGGTGTGGTGCACCAGAACAAGAGCTATACTTTTCAATACGGTTACACGGACCAAAGCAAGCGGCATCCGGTAACAGACAGTACCATGTTCCTTGTTTCGTCTATCACCAAACTCTTTACAGCCACTGCCGTCTTTCAGTTGATAGAAGAAGGGAAACTGCACACGGACGATAAGATCACTGATCTGCTGCCGGAATTTCGAATGAAAGATGAGCGCTACCGCAACATCCGCATCAGCCATCTGCTCACCCATACCTCCGGGCTGCCCTGGGATGTGATCCTGAAAGATTCGCCCGATGATGCCACTGCTTTGCCTTTATTGCTGCAGGAGTTACAAAGGAAGAAACTCTCGTTCACACCCGGAGAAGCGTTATCCTACAAGACCTACAGCAATGTTGCCTTTGATCTGCTGGGCATGGTGGTGGAAAGCCAGACCGGCATGCCGATCCAGGAGTATGTCACCGCCCGAATCCTGCAGCCTCTTGATATGCAGCGCAGCACATATTTCTATGAAACGATTGACAGCACAGCATTGGCCATACCTCAGGTTGTTTCGGGTAATTCACGAAGGGTGACGCGACTGAATCAATATGGCAGAGACAGTGAAAGAAATCCTGTTATGAACGGTAAACCTCTGCTGGTAGAATCCTATCCTGTGTATGGAGAAGAGTATGAACACAACGGCAGCGGCAACCTCATTTCCAATGCCCCTGAATTGAACCTGTGGATGACTGAACTGCTGCGTATATATCAGGATATTGCATATGATGGGGTGATAGGCCGGAGTACCCTGGAGGATATGTGGACCATCCACCAGACCATCGCCGGAAAGAAGACAGCCATCGGGTGGGGGTGGTGGACCTATCCCTACGAGCAATGGGGTACATCGGTTTTTCATGTTGGTACCAATGTGGGATTCTGCAGCATCCTTACCATCTTTCCCCGGCATGATCTCGGAATCACCGTTCTTTGCAATGGCTGGTATGCACAGGAAGCTGTGTGGCATGGCATAGCCGATGAAGTAGCCAAAATATTCCTGGACGAAAACCAATGAAAAATCTGATCGCAGTCGGCTTGTATCTGGTATCATGTTGCCTGATGCAGGTATGTTTTGCTCAAAGCGCTCCTGCCAGAATGGCCTGGTATCAGCCGGTGGATGTGCCTTCCAATAATATCTCCCTGAGTGTGATATATGACGGGGAGGTTTCTACCCTGACAGGACAGCAGCACAGCTACTACCTGACCTGGGAAGATACCATCGGCACGAAGAAAGGTTATTCTCAGCAGAACAGGCCATATGAACTGCATGTGGTGGTGCGTGACCGAGATACCATCGTAGGGCGATACACAGGGCGCAGCTATCCATCTACCACCTGCTACTTCGTTACCAATGCGAAGCAGGTGGAAGTTTTTTTCTGGTTGGATATCAACCTTTGGTACGAACCGCCGTGGACCTGGAAGGGAGAGGAGCACAGGGCTCAGGAAGGACCTCCTTTGACAACAAAAGAGATGTTACAGGAGATGTCTTTGGTGGAAAAGTTCTGGCAGCGACAGGAATATGCTCCCATCCACATCCGCATGGACCGTTCGCCAATGAATATCGTGGATGGCTATGACCATCATCAGGTGATACTCCATCCAAACCCCGACATTGTGGGGCTGGACTATATCAATAAGGGAGCGATGTATCCGGATAACATGCCGCATTACGGACCGATGTATGAACAGGTGATGTCGCTCAGCAGATACCAGCTCGATATGGCCACCGGCAGGATCAAAAAAGGGCAGCAATGGATTCGATGGAAGGGTATCCGGAAGTGCTGCGGAATGGAATTCCGGATCGTGGATCCGCATCTGTTGTACACAGATCAGAACGGAGAGCAATACTCAGGGAAGGCACTTATTCGCCACAGGAAGCTGGACCCCGGACTGTTCAGCACAGATCAGTTTCAGTTGTTGGAAGATTGTTTGCCGTATTGATCCGGACCAGGATCGGATCCTTGAATCTTCGGTAGATTTACACGCTGCAATGAATCCTAAAACCAATTTCTTTTTTGAAGCCGACGGTCCGTGGAAAGAAGCCTATGCCGAGATGCGAAAGATCGCACTGGGCTGCGGTTTGACGGAAGAGCTGAAATGGGGTTGCCCCTGCTATACGATGAACAAAAAGAATGTGGTGCTGATCCATGGGTTTAAGGAGTACTGTGCTTATCTGTTCTTCAAGGGTAGCCTGCTGCTGGATCCCGAAGGCATACTCATACAGCAGACAGAAAACGTGCAGGCCAGCAGGCAGATCCGTTTCACCTCTGCTGCTCAGATCAGGAAAATGAAAAAGGAACTTTCAGCATACATCTTCGAGGCGATGGAAGCAGAGAAAGCCGGACTGAAGGTGGCATTGAAGAAGACCAAAGCCTATCCGGTGCCGGATGAATTCAGAAGTATATTGACAAAGGATAAAAAACTGAAAGCCGCTTTTGAGGCATTGACCCCCGGCAGACAGAGAGGGTATCTCCTGTATTTCTCCCAGGCCAAACAGGCCAAAACAAGAATGGACAGGATAGAAAAATACAGGAATCATATCCTGGCAGGAAAAGGACTGAATGACTGAGCAGCAACACTGGAATGCGGTCTTCATAGCCACCAGTATGGATGGTTTTATAGCAGGGAAGGACGGCGATATTTCCTGGCTCGATACCATACCGATACCGGAAGGTACTGATATGGGTTACCATGCGTTCATGGATCGCACAGATGCCATCCTCATGGGAAGAATTAGCTTTGAAACAGTGCTGGGTTTCGGCATCGACTGGCCGTATGCCAAACCGGTGTTCGTGTGGAGCCGTAGATCATTGACCATACCGGACGAGCTGCAGGAAAAAGTGTTTCCCATTCAGGGCAGGACATCTGAAGTATTATCGCAATTGCATGCGTTGGGTCACCGGCGATTATATATAGACGGAGGCATGACCATACAGTCTTTTATGAAGGAAGATCTCATAGACGAAATGATCATCACGACCATTCCGGTGGTGCTGGGCGAGGGTATTTCCCTTTTTGGTGAATTACATCCACCCACCTGGTTCCGATGTGTCCAATCAAAGATCTTTGCAGATGCAATTGTACAGTCACATTATATAAAAAACACATAGATGGCCACGATCACCGCTCATATGCATGTTACTTTAGATGGTTACGCCGCCGGACCGAACGGCGAAATGGACTGGATCCTGCACAGCGCTGAATTGTTCGAGTCTGTACATGAACTGACCGACCGCACCGGGGTGGCATTATATGGCAGAAAGACCTGGATGCTGATGGATCAGTACTGGCCCACTGCAGCTGATAAACCTGATGCATCTGAACATGATAAGATTCATGCTGCCTGGTATAAGTCCGTGCCCCATCATATCATCTCTGCCTCCAGACATGGAGAGGTGAACGGACTGGATCATTTCTGGGGTGAGGATGTGTTGGGATACGTGCGCCGCCTGAAAGAAGAAAGCACAGCTGACATCCTGTTGCTGGGCAGCCCCTCCATCCAGCGATTGCTTATGCAGGAAGGATTGATAGATACTGCACGCTATTATGTGAATCCGGTACTGCTGGGAGGAGGCATACGGGTATTCCCTGAGTTGACCGATCGCCTGGTGATGCGGCGAAAGGAAGTTCAAACCTTCGGAAACGGTGTGGTTGCACTTGAATTTGATCTTCAGTCATGAATATGGTGATCAAGGATTACCTGCCTTCTTATAAAGAAGAGGTCCTGGCCCTTTTTCGCATGAATGTACCTGATTACTTTGATCAGTCTGAAGAAGCCGGTCTGATCAACTACCTGGATCATGAGGTAGAATCTTACTTCGTGGTACTCATAGATGACAAGCTGGTAGGTTCAGGCGGTATCAACAGCGAGTGGGAAGACGGGGCATCTGTTATTGCCTGGGATATGATCCATCCGAAGTATCAGGGAAAAGGCATAGGGATGCAGCTGCTGCAGCATCGTATCAGTTTGCTAGAGCAGCTCGATCCGGTACCGCTTATCCGGGTCAGAACCTCTCAGCATACATTTGGTTTTTATGAAAAAGGAGGATTTGTTTTGCAAGAGGTCATTCCTGACTACTGGGCACCGGGTTTTGATCTCTATGATATGATCTATGGATCATGATGGCGGCCATCCCTTTGGATGCTGTTCTCTGAATTCTGATTGCAGACTCTTTTCATGTCATTCCCTGCAGTTATCATTTTCCGGGTATGCCTCTGTTATCGGGCACTACTTTTGTTATATACGCCTGTATGAAAAAGATCTGCCTGCCGGTTTTCCTCCTTGTAATACCCTGGTTCATCAGGGCACAAGACACCCTGGATATCCGCTATGATGTCAACCTGGAAACCATGGCCATCATCTACAACCTGTCAGATGCAGGCAGCTTTCTGTTTGAACACAACCCGCCTCCAAGAGCCATGCTGGCCAGGGCGATCACGAACAGATTCAGCGATCTTTCTGATCATGAGGCTGTGCAATGGGTGAACTATCTGTACGAGCATGATATGGTAGATCTGTACGACATAGACCTGTCGCTGTATATGACCCCACTTCCTGAATTCCGGCAGTATGCTCCCTTTCCGGAGATGTATTATGAGAACGACTCTCTGTCGGCCGAAGAAGTACAGGCCATCTTTGACAGTTGCCATGCTGCGGTGCGTCGGTTTTACCAGGATGCTGGTCTGGAAGATTTCTTCCGCCGTGAGGCAGCTCCCCTGTATAAAAAAATGATGCAGGAACTATCCGGTGTTCGGCCACCTGAGAATTACCTGTCGGCCTTCCGTTCTTTCTATGGAAACAGTGCAGATACCTATTCCATAATTGTTTCCGTTACATCCTTCAACGGCATTGGCAGGTCGCGGAAGATCACCCTCCATGCGGAAGACCATATCTACCAGTTTGTGAGCGCTGATCCGTCCACCCAGTCAGCAAACATTGACCTGGATCATACGGAAAACATCACCATAGGCTATACCGATCCGGAATATTTCCGTGAAATTGCTGTTCATGAACTCATACATACGGCTTTTGAGCGGCCCCTGCGGTACGATAGTACCAACCTCCTTCTGATAGAAAGGCTTTCTTTTCTGTACAATGCGCCAATGGAAAAGGCCATGAACGCACAGGGATACTATTCCTGGAGCCAGTGCCTGGATGAACACCTGGTCAGACTGGGTGAATATCAGCTGTCCATGCTGACCGGAGATACGGTACAGGCCAACAGATACCTGCAATACTGCATCAGCGAACGAGGCTTCATCTACCTGCCCGTTCTGCAAAACCTGATGGAGGAGTATATAAATAACAGAGAGCTGTACCCGGATATCGCCTCTTTTCTGCCTGTTTTACTGGATGCCTGGTGGCGATCTGAACAGCCTGAGTTCGATTGACGGCCTGAGAACCGGTATCTGCTCACAGGCCGCCGGAATTAAAAAAGGCCTGTGGGGCATGCCGGCAGGGGTATTTACAATTGTTTTATACGTCAAAAACGGCCCTGTTGCTTTCTGGATACACTTCACACAATAAATGTGAAAAATACTTCTTTAGAAAGTAGGAAGATTGTTTGCAAGGTTTTACTTTTGCTGGACGCAGACATTCAGAGGGTTAAGCATGTCTGCTTGAGCACCGGTTTCGGCCGGTGCTTTTTTTTGGGGTTGCTGCTAAATGACTATGTTTGAATACAAACCAACGTCATGAAACTCGGAGCTTTTTCTGTCAGCCTCAATGTGAAAGACCTGGAGGCTTCCCGTGCATTCTATGAAAAACTCGGTTTTGCCGTATTCGCAGGAAGTGCAGATCACAAGTATTACATTCTGAAGAACGGCAATGCACTGATCGGAATTTTTGAAGGCATGTTCAGTGGAAATATCCTGACCTTCAACCCCGGTTGGGATGAAGAGGCACAGCAGGTCGCACCGTTTGACGATGTGCGCAAGATTCAGCAGCACCTGAAAGCTGAAGGTCTGACGTTGCTGTCTGAAGCCGATGAACAAACTGAAGGTCCGGCCAGCCTGATGGTCACCGACCCGGATGGGAATGTCATTCTGATAGATCAACACATTTAAGCTATGCCCGTTATAACCATTCAAACAACTGTTCAGAAAAGCATGCCCCTTGTCTGGGAGGCCTGGACACAGCCTGATCATATCTGTAACTGGAATTTTGCATCTGACGACTGGTGCTGCCCGGGTGCAACCAACAACCTGCTGCCCGGAGGTACGTTCAATTATCGGATGGAAGCCACAGATGGCAGCGCCGGTTTTGATTTTGAGGGTACCTACGTGGAAGTAGAACCTCATAAGTTGATTCGCTACACCATCGGAGACGGCCGGCTGGTTGATATACGTTTCGAAGATGGGCCGGGTGGTATCACAGTGACCGAATCATTTGAAACAGAAGATGTCAACTCTGCAGAACTGCAGCGCCAGGGTTGGCAGGCCATCCTGGACAATTTTAAAAAGTATGCGGAAACATTGCCATGAAGTAAGGCACTGTTCGCATCTTCAGGCATATGTTCTATAAGTTCCTGTTCCGGACTGTTTCTGATTTTTTAAATTTGACCCTATGTCAAGCCAGGAATACATCAGTTCATTACCGGCAGAGCGACAGGAAGCCGTGCAGGCCCTGCGTGATGCATTTGCCAAAAAACTGCCAAAAGGGTTTTCAGAATCCGGCGGACCAACAGGCATACATTTCGCTGTTCCGCATAGTATTTATCCGAATGGGTACCACGTCAATCCCAAACAACCCCTGCCATTTGTCAGCATTATCAGCCAGAAGAATTTTGTAGCTGTGTATCATATGGGGCTGTATGCAGACCCGGAAACCCTGTCCTGGTTTCAGCAGGAATATGCCAGCAGGGTTCCCACCAAACTGGACATGGGGAAGAGCTGTATCCGCCTGAAGAAAATAGATCAGATACCGGTCGGGCTGTTCGAAGAGCTGGCACAAAAATTCACTACCGAAAGATGGATCGGTCTATATGAGAGTGCTATCAATGTTCGCTGAACGAGGCAGAGGCTTGCTCAGCCTGCTGGCGTTTTGTGCATACTGCCTTTCATTGAGTGCCCAGGAAATTCCGGTACAGGAATATACCATCCGTGAACTGCAGGAAGACTGGGATGAAATGGTGGAGCTGGTACTGGCAGTGCACCCCAGGGCTACCGCATTTACAGACTCAGCAGCATTGTACCAGGAAGCCAACCGGTACCGGGAGATGTTGCACGATGGTCTCTCCACAGAGCAGTTTCATGTTCTGGTAAGGCAATGGATCAGGCAAATAGGTTGCGGACATACCGTGGCCAGACCAGGACTGGACTGGTATGCGGCACAAAAAGCCGACAGTAAGCTGCTGCCGATGGAAGTTTATATACAACAGGATAGGATTTATATAAAGAGTGTTTATGACACTGATTCCATTCTCGTGCCGGGTATGGAAGTGATCGGTATCAACGGGCATGCGGCAGAAGAGATACTATCAGCCATGTATGCCATACACCCTCGGGACGGATACAGCGCATCTGCCGCAGCGGCAGTTTCAGAGAGACTTTTCCGCACCTATTACCTGTTTCTTTACGGCCGGAGCGATGAATACATGGTTACCTGTATCGGGAAAACTTCCATGACCGTTAGTTCCAGCCTGAAGGGCGGAGATAAACCGGAGGAAGCTGTACAGCCGACAGACAGTCTTGCGAAGGTCATTCTGGATGCAGACGGTATCGCTACGCTGTATCTTCCTGCCGAACGTACCGACATAGCAGTGATGGATATCGATGCATTTGGTTTCAAACACTGGAAAAGATTCTACCGCAGTTCTTTCAGCTACCTGGAAGAACAGCAGATCAACAAACTGGTCATAGACCTGCGAAACAATGGAGGAGGTTATTTTCCCAACGGTAACTACCTGTTGCGGTACCTCATGCCGGAAGATTTTGATTTTACATTCAGCCGCCCCGACAGAAAGCTTCCTGGTCATCCGGATCTGACCATGAAGTTTAGTTCTCGTATGACCATGCGCCTCTTTGGTCTGATGCCTGATCACGACAAAACTGATCCGTGGAGAGATCATCGCATCGGATATTCGGTCAAAAAGAAAGATCATTTTGACGGGCAGGTCTGGGTGCTCACCAACGGAAACAGTTTCTCCCTCAGCAGTTATGTGGCTTCTGAATTGCAGCATAAAGCAGGAGCACGTACAGCGGGAGAGGAGACAGGCGGTGCAGATATTGGTTCCAATGCAGTTCTGATGACAGACCTCACACTTCCCCACACCGGCATACGCATTGCCATTCCTGTCTATTTCCTGGAACATCAGGTCATGCCGGATGAAACAGGCAGAGGTGTCATGCCTGATCTTTTGCTTTCAAGAGATATCAGGAAGGAAATTGACGGCAATGATTCTGTACTCGAGGGCCTGCTGATCAGGTTACAGGAAAAGTGACCCTTATGCAATATATCCTGTTGTAGCATCCTTTGAATATGCATACATACTTATTGACCTTTCTGCTGGCGCTGGTCTGTACAGGACCTGAAGAACCGGTTTTCAGCATTTACCCTGTAGATCGGTGGCAGGTGGAACAGGGTGTGTACAATACCGACAGTGCCTGGCTTTCTGCCGGTGCTCCTGATCTGTTTCCTGATATGATACCGGATTTTACCAGTCAGACGGTCATCATCTTTACAGAAGGTGGTGATTGTCATATGCAGGTTTTCACCCATCCGGAACTGGCAGGAGATTCCTTGGTTGTCAAGGTGTATAATGTGTATGGTGGATGCAGGGCAGGAGGATGGGAAACTCTGATGATGCTGGTCAATTGGACTGGTCCGTCAGAAAAGATCATCTTTGAACGGATACTGCTTGATTCACTGGAAGAATACAAAGCACTATACCCGGATCGCTGATATGAACCGGAAGTGATTGCCGGTTGCTTGCCAACCTGCGTCTGTTATCTTATTCCGATAAACGCTATCAGGCTTTGCAGTCCGGCATCATTCGGGAAAGCTTCCAGAGCTTCCTGTAAAATAGCTCTTGCTTCATTGATCTGTCCGCTCTTATATAGCATAAGCACATAATTGGCCACCATTCCGGTGTCATACGGATCAAGAGACAAAGCCTTCCTGATCATCTGAATGGCATCGGTCATTCGGTCCTGTTCGTTCAGTATCAGCGACAGGTAATAATACCCCCTGCTTACGTCAGGATAATAGGATATAAATGTTTTCAGATGATTGACCGCTGCAACCATATTTCCCTGCCGGCTGTACAAAATGGCCAGATTTAGTCTGACTTCTCCCAGTCTGTCGTCAATCTGCAAAGCTTTTTCACAGGCATCAATGGCGCCTTCCAGATCGTTTCGCTGCTGGTAATATTCGCTGAACAGTACCTGACCGTTGGCCATGTCAGCATTCATCATCAGAAACTGAAGATATTCGTCGCCGGCAGATTGTTTGTTCTTCAGCGCAACTTCAGACAGTCCGCTCACCGGAATATCGGCTGTAGCTCTGTATGCTGCCAGTCTCACCGCCAGCACGGTATCTTGCCATCCTGCCTGATACATGGCCAGACTTCTGTCTGCTGGCTGGTGCAGCAAACTGTTGTACGCAGCCATGCGCACCAGTTCACTGCTGTCGCTGATGAGCTGTTGTAAAGTGGGAATGACCTGTTGGCCGTATGCAGCGTTCAGTTCCATGGTTGCCTGTGCACGGACGATGGCCGGAACCGAATCTCGGCCGGTAAGTTCGAGCAGATAGGGTAGGGCGTCTGAAGGATCCTGTCCTGCCGCCAGCAAGGCATCTGAAAAATGCCAGCGTCTTTCTGGTCCGTACCACTTGTTGATCTGTTCTGCAGCCCACCCGGCAGTTCTGTCTGCATGGCAGGTATTGCAGGTGTTGGGTGTGCCGTATTTCGCCGACTGATCAGGCCGCGGAACACGAAAGCTGTGGTCATGGCGGTAGTCGTTCACCATATAGTTCTTTCCCGGCATATGGCAGTTCACACAGGATGCACCAACAGATGACTCAGGATGAAAGTGGTGCGAAGGGCTGTCATAGGATGGCGTATGGCATTGCATACAAAGGGCATTGCCGTCCAGTTTGAGGCGCCCGGAATGCGGTTGGTGACAGTCTGAACAAACCACCCCTTTGGCATACATCCTGCTACTCAGAAAAGAGGCATACTTATACACTTCGCCTTTCTGTTGCCCGTCGCGGAAGAACATATCGGGTGTCATCAGTTCGGGCAGAAAGCGCTGCAGGAATGAACCGCCTGCGTCTGAAGAAGAGGTCAGTTGGGTGCGCAAGCCATGGCAGGCCCCGCACATATCTGTTTGGGCATGTGTGCCGTCTTTGCTGAAGGTACTGATACCAGCTCCGTTCTTCCAGTCGCCTTTTGTTGCCAGTGCAACATGTTGTTCGCCGGGACCATGACAGGCTTCACAGCTTACATTGATAATGGACCAGGTAGTGTGAAAGCTATCTTTTTCAGCGATATAATTCTTTTCCAGATGGGTGCTGTGGCAGGCTGCACACATGCTGTTCCATGTTTGCGCAGCACCGGTCCAGTGGAGCCAGTCGCCGGGCGTGATCACGGTATCCGGATACTGGTGGAACCATTGCTGTTTTTCTGTATCCCATGATATGCGAAGTGTCTGGTATCGTCCTCCCGGTCTTGCCACCAGATATTGCTGTAATGGTTCCCATCCAAATGTATAGGCAACCGGAAATTGTTCTGTTGCCTGTCCGTTTTCGGTAATGTCAAACAGGTACTGACCGTTCTGTTGATACATACGGTACCGTACACCATCGGCCGTAAAAGTGCTACCATCAAATCTTCCCCGCACGCTGTTGCTGTCAGGCAGTTCCATCGCATGAAAATGATGAGATCCTTTCCAGTCTGCATAGGCTTCTGCATGGCAGGATCCGCACACCTGATCGCCCACAAAACCGGCAACATCTGCAGCTACAGGGGTAACAGCGCCGGTCTCTTGTTGCTTACAGAAAACAAAACTCCAGCACACGAAAAGGAATGCTCCAACTCCCAGAATACTTTTAACCAGTTTCTGCTGCATCTTACAAACCTAAAACAAGTTTGGCTTTCAGCAGACCTGCCACACTCATGGCATCTGTGATGCGACCGTCCATTGCCATTTGTATGGCTTCTGTAAGTGGCAGCTTTCTGATCTGAAGTGATTCTGTTTCTTCCGGACTGGACTGACCTTCTGTGAGGTCAGTTGCCAGATAGATGAATGCTTCTTCATCGGTGATACTATTGCTGGTATGCAGATGAGCAAGGAGTTCCAGCCTGCCTGCCATGACTCCGGTTTCTTCCTGAAGTTCACGCAGTGCAGATCGCTCAGGTGTATCGTTTTTGTTTCCACCACCTTCCGGTATTTCCCAACTGTAAGCTTCCAGCGGATAGCGGTATTGCCCAACCAGCCAGGTGTTTCCAAAAGTATCAACAGGAATGATACCAATGGCATAAGCGGCAAAACGAACCACACCATAGATACCGGGATTGCCTGCCGGGTTCAGCACCTGATGTTCTTCTACCTGTATCCAGTTGTTCCGGTATTGTTCTTCCCGTTGCAGGGTGGTCCAGGGATTATGTTCCATGACTGATCATCTTTCTGAAAAGTTGAATGCCGTTGACTGCCGTTTCTCTGATAATGCGCACATGAGCAGGAAGTCCGGCCGGCGGATTCGGGTCCACCAGATAGACCGGACAGCCAGCAGGGGCATAATGCCACAGGGAAGCGGCCGGGTAAACCACCAGACTGGTACCGGTTATCAGCAACAGATCTGCTGTAGAAACAATTGCTATGGCGGGTTCCATCATTGGTACCGGTTCACCAAACCAGACAATATGCGGCCTCAGCTGCGTGCCTCTTTCACACAGATCGCCTGTTGAAATATGTCCGGGCTGATCATATAAAGGTTCTGTATATTTTTCACTCCTGGATTTCATGATCTCACCATGCAGATGCAAGACCTGTGTACTGCCTGCACGTTCATGAAGATCATCAATGTTCTGGGTAATGATGAACACTTCATGTTCCTTTTCCATTTCGGCCAGATATGTATGGCCTTTGTTGGGTTGTGCGTGGCGGATCTTTTCCCGTCGCTCGTTATAGAATTGCAACACCAGCTCCGGGTTTTTCTGCCATGCTTCAGGGGTGGCTACATCTTCCACCCGATGACCTTCCCAAAGCCCGCCTGCGCCGCGAAAAGTAGCTATGCCACTTTCTGCGCTCATGCCTGCACCACTCAGCACCACGATCTTCATGCACGAAGAATTTTAATGGCAGAATTGTAATGATCGATGATGTCGCCGGCTATGATGTTCAGCCCGCCCTGTTCTTTCATAGCAAGATCGCCGGCAAGCCCGTGCAGATAGGTTCCTGCAATGGCTGCATCGGTTGGTGAAAGCCCCTGTGCCATCCAGGCTGCTATGATGCCGGTCAGCACATCTCCACTACCCGCGGTGGCCATACCGGGGTTGCCGCTGCCGTTTATATATATTTTTCCATCAGGTGTGGTGATGCAGGTATAAGCCCGCTTCAATACAATGGTTACCTGCCATCTGGCGCTGAGTTGTTGTTGCAGGGTCAGCATCTCCAGGCTGCCGGAGGTATCTCCGGCAAGTCGGCGAAATTCACCGGGGTGGGGGGTGAGAATACTACCGGCAGGCAACAACATGGTCAGTGACGGATCATCCGCCAGCAGATTCAGTGCATCTGCGTCCAGCAGTACCGGATGTCTGAAGGATTCCAGGCATTGCTTCAGCAACGTGTGGGCAGAAGGAGTGCGACCCAGTCCGGGACCGGCTGCAAACACATTGTACTGACCACTTTCCAGAGCCGGCACCAGTTTGTTTCTGTGCAGGTGCATGATCTCATCACGGGTTTCTTCCCGACCATCGTCAGCAAGGGTTACCCTTCCTGCTCCTGCACGTATGCAGGCAAAGGAACACAGATTGGCTGCACCGGGCATATCTTTACTACCGGCCAGCAGCATGACATGACCATAGTTGCCTTTATGGCTGAAAGTTTTTCTTGGCTTCAGAAAGGGGAGTACGAAACTGCTGTCCACCCATTCACCCCAGGCATGTTCATGCCCCGGAAAATCTGCTCTTAGCCCAATATCCAGTATGCTCCAGCTTCCGGTATATCCGGCATTTTCCGGCAGAAAAAATGCGGGCTTAGGCCACTGAAAACTGTAGGTGTGATGCGCATGGATCACCGTACCTTCAGGGATACCATTTGCTGGCAGACCGGAGGGCATATCAACGGAGAGAATGGTTTTTCCACTTTCATTCAGTTGTTCTATCAGGGTAGCCGCTGTTCCTTCTACGGGTCTGTTGATACCGGTTCCAAAAAGGGCATCGATCACGATCGTATCTTGGGGTATATCGGGTAGTCTGCCTGAATAGCTTTCACAGATACCACCGGCAGATTCAAACCGGCGCAGGTGGTGAGAAAAGTCTTCTGTTCCAGATTCGCGGTGGCCGTGAATAAGCACTTTGACCGGCATACTCAGCTCTAAAAAGTGCCGTGCAATGCATAAGCCATCTCCGCCATTGTTTCCTGTACCGCATATTACCAGTACCTGCTGTATGTCAGGATGTTCTTTCAGAATTTGGTCACTGCAGGCTCTTGCAGCTCTTTCCATCAGGTCAGCAGAACTGATCCCCTGTTCTATGGTATAACGGTCGGCTGCACGAATGAAAGGGGCATCGTAGATCTTCATAGTATTCGTTTGATGATCCGCAACTGGTGAGAATACTTGCGGATATCTTTCCTGAATATACCATAATGATCAATGGTGTCAATGCGCACCATGCCAGAGGCGTGGATGATGGTACCATCGCCCATCAGCATGCCCACATGTATGATGCGCCCCTCTTCATTGGAAAAGAAAGCCAGATCGCCGGCACGGGCTTCATGAATGAAGTGCAGGGTCTTTCCGGTTGCTGCCTGCTGCCAGGCATCTCTGGGCAGTTCAACACCGGCGCACCTGTACACCAGTTGTACGAAACCGGAACAGTCAATGCCGAATGGCCCCCGGCCTCCCCATAAATAAGGGGCGTGCAGCAGCTTCATGGCCAGTTTTATGATCATATCTGGTTGCCCGAAACCCTGGCCGGAAGGGATGGTTTTACCGCTGAAATGGTATTTATCCTTTCCGATCCGGGCCGTTACCCCGTCAAAATGGTACAAAATACTGCCAATACTGACAGGGAATTTCCGGTCATTTTCGGTGATGCTGTGCACCAGGTCCAGTACAACTGATTTGTCACTATTCTCCAGATCTCTGGCAGTTCTTGCATCCAAAGGGCTGTGTTGGGATACATTAATGAAGCCGGAGTACTGATCAGAATGTGTCACTATTCGCAGCCATTCTCCTTGTTTTTCGTGTATAGTGTACATTTCACCGAACAGGAGTTGTGTCACAAGTTCGGCTTGCTGACGAGGCTCGCTGCGCACAGGCAGGAGGCTAATCTTTGTGATTCCGGATTCCAGCATGGTAGGGAACGAGCCAAATTACAATTGCCGGCTGTTATATCTGTGCCTTTTCCAACACGCTATTGTGAACATCCAAATGAGACTTTCCTTTTGGCCTGCTCACTTTTGTCCCTACTTTTAAAACGGATAGCACACACTGATGGTCACACATAGTTGCAAGATCAGGTGAATTTGGTGTGTCTGACCAGGACGCCATGCGGTTGAAGATACAGGTCGTTTTGTTACTGCTGCTGTCGGTCACGACAGTGAACCTGCGTGCACAGGTGGTCGCGGCTTTTGATGCCGATACCACGCTTGGCTGCGGGGTGCTGGAATTATCCATGATCAACCTGTCAACGGATGCTACCACCTACTCCTGGCAGGTGTACAATTCATCAGGCACACTGGTGGCCAGCAGTACACTTACCAATCCTTCTTTCTTTCTGACCACTCCGGACGACTATACGGTCACACTGACTGCTACAGGGCCCGGAGGGTCTGATACATTTACGGCCGACGATTTTGCATCTGTGGTTACACCACCTAATGCGGTTATTGAGGTGGATCCTACCTCTGGCTGCCCGCCGGTTACCATCACTGCTGAGAACCTCAGTACGCCCGGATCGCTGGGCAGCATTGAGAGTTTTTACTGGATCATAACCGGAGCGGGGTCGCTTCCCGCCACTGATGTCATCAACTACACGTTTGAAACCTCAGGCACCTATTCGGTATTCCTGTTTGTGCAGGATGAAGCCGGATGCAGCGATTTTGCCGAAGTACTGGTGATACCTGACCCAGCACCCGCCATTGACTTTACAGCCGATGAGACCATCTCCTGTGAAGAGCCTTTCACGGTCAACTTTGATAACCTGAGCACCGGCGATTATATGCCGTTCACCTACCTCTGGGATTTTGGCGATGGAACTACCTCTACCCTTGAGAACCCGAGCCATGAATATGCCACCTTCGGATTTTATGATGTAACACTTACTGCCACTAATACCTATGGCTGTACAACCACCTTCACTGCCGATGACTTTGTACAGATAGATCCGGAAGTGGCCATCGACTTTGTGCCTTCTTCCTATGCTGTTTGTCTGGGTGACACCGTGTTCTTTGATAACCTGGCAGGATCGGCTTTCGGCGACTGGACCTGGGACTTTGGCGATGGATCTACCTCCACAGATTTTGAGCCGTTTGTGGTCTATGATGCAGTGGGTACTTATTCCGTCAGCCTCGACGCTTATTTTGGTCTTGGATGTTCCGGAGCCATTTCCTATCCATCATTGATCACCGTTGGTGCAGCACCTACTGTTTCCTTTACCAGCACAGATACCTATTCTGCCTGTGAACTGCCCTTCGCCGTTTCATTTACTCCGGTTGTGACCGGCGTGGGACCTTTCGATTATTTCTGGGAGTTTGAACTGCCTGATGGCACCTTCGCCACTGCTACCGCTCCGTTTCCTACCTATTCCTGGACAGCACCCGGAACCTATGATGTTACTCTGACCGTTACCAGCAGCAGTGGTTGTGTGGTAAGCTACACTGCTTCAGACCTGGTTACCATTGATACCCTGGTCATTACTCCGGAAGCACTGCCCAGTCAGGGTTGTATTCCCTTTTCTACTGAGTTTGTGGCTACCGCTACCGAAGATCTGGTAAGCTGGCACTGGTTCTTTGGCGACGGAGCCAGCTCCTTTGCAGAGAATCCATCGCACACCTATTATGATGATTCCTGCTATACGGTCACCTTTATTGGAACTACAGTGAATGGCTGTACAGATACCGTAGTGCTGGAAGATTACGTCTGTGCCGGCTTCACAGGAGCCGCAGGCGGGGTGTCTGTGCCTGATACTTCCTGTCCAGGGGTACCGCTTGATCTGGATATTTTTCCCGTTGATTCCATCATCGGATACATAGACGGTACCGGAGCAACCTCCTATACAGATTTCATTGATTCGCTGACCTTCCTGGATCTGCCCATAGGATTCCATTCCATCGAACTGATCACCTACAGCTCGGGGTGTCCTGATACATTGTATTTTGATATATTTATTGTTGATGTAAGTGATACCAGCCTTGGAACTGATTACTCCTGCCTGGAACCCCTGACGGTCTATTTCAGTATGGATACGTTGCTGGCGGATTCGTCGTGCGGATGGTTGTGGCATTTTGGCGACGGGGAAACAGACACCACCCTGAATCCGATACATATATATGATGAACCTGGTATTTACGAGACTTATGCCGAGCTGTTTTGCGTGAGCCTGGCCTCTTGTGTCGGAGGCACAAGGGAACTGATACTTACCGATCCGATAGCCTTGTTCGAAATGCCGCAGATGTCATGCGACACACCCTTTACGATCGATTTTGTCAACCTTTCGTCCGATGGGGTCTCGGAGACACTGGATAATCTCTGGAATTTTGATGATGGTTCTGCAGATACCACCGAAGCACCTTCTCATACCTTCACAGATTATGGTCAGTACATCGTGTCTCTTACCATCACAGATACTGCAGAATGTACCGCACAGTTTCTGGATACACTGATCATCAATAAGCTGGAAGCATTCTTTGAACCTTCTGAAACCACAGCCTGTGTGCCTGCATATGTGAACCTGGACGATGGCTCATCCAGTATGTTCGGCACCATTCAAAGCTGGGTGGTTGACTGGGATGACGGCGAAGTGGATACTTTCTATTCAGCTGCAGAAATGGAGGCTGCACTGCACTTTTATGATACGAAAGCAGCTTACCTGATAGAACTGACGGTTACGGATGACCTGGGGTGTATCACCTCTTACAAAGACACCGTGATCGTTACACAGCCTGTGGCCGATTTTGTATTGGGAGATACAGTTCCCTGCCTGGATGAGATCGTCGTATTTGAAGAACTGGCTACCGGAAGCGGTATCACCTACCTCTGGGATTTTGGCGATGGTACTACGTCAACTGAGGCCAACCCGGAACACAGTTATGGATCTTATGGCGCATTTGATGTGACCCTGATCGTAACCGATGATAACGGTTGTTCTGATACTACCACCAAGATCGCTTATGTGAATGTGGACTCCATTCTGGGTGATATCACCTATGATGAGCTGGTGTCCAGCTGCAACTACTCTCTGGTGCAGTTCTATGTGACCACAGATGATACCATTTGCTCTTATGACTGGGATTTTGGCGATGGCTTTGGCGGCTCCGGAACCTCCAGCCCTATCTATCCTTATCTGGAAGCCGGTATCTATGATGTGAGTGTTACCCTGACCACCTGCTCGGGATGCGTGGGCACGCTGACGGAAGAAGACTTCATTCTTGTGCCCGGACCCTACGGGTCGCTGGAACCACTGGAAGATACCGTGTGCATTGGCAATGATGCCATTTTCCAGCTGAATTTTTCATCTACTGATACCGCCACCATTTTCTATGGCAACGGCGATTTTGGTGAACTGGACCTGCCTTATCAGGATGAGTTGGATTCCATGTTTCTGGACTATGCCTATGACACATCAGGCATCTATGTGGTGTCTATCCTGCTGGTTGATACCAACGGTTGTTTCAATGTACTGGATCTTCCTGACAGCCTCTGGGTAGGATTCCCCCCCAACAGCATTTACGCAGTTGACAGCGGCGGTTGCCTGGGAACTGAGTTCTTCTTTGATGAAGGCTCTACCGGCCTTGACCCGATCGTTTACTGGTCCTGGGATATTGGCGATTCCGTATTTGTTGATACTTCCGGGGCAGATTTCTATTATACCTACACGGAAGCAGGTATTTATAACACCTCTCTTATTGTATCTACTGCCCTGGGCTGCGCAGATACACTGGAGTTTACAGTTGGTGTTCTGGATACACCTACGGTGAACATCTCACCGGATACCGTGATATGTCCGGGTAACTTTGTTACTCTCAGTGCCGAAGATGGCATCGTGTACTCCTGGTCGCCGCCCGACGGACTGGATGACCCCACCAGTGATACACCCAGTGCTTCGCCTGATGCAACCACTACCTATTCTGTTGTGGTCAGCAACGGCTACTGTGAAGCATCTGATACCGTTCAGGTGCGGGTGCTGGAAGAACTGATCACCAATGCCGGACCGGATACCGCATTGTGCCTGCTGGGAGGGGTACAGCTATACGGTGAACTCGTGTCTGATGTACCACCTGATCAGATCGAATTCACCTGGTTCCCGCCCACAGAACTTTCAGCGACAGATATTCTGGATCCATATTCCAGTTCGGCCGATGATATCACCTACTATCTCATTGCCAGTTGTGGCACCCTGAGTGATACAGCAGATGCACAGATCCAGGTGGTGGCACCTCCTGATGTAGAGATCGCGGTTGACAGCATCCTGCTGATCCAGGACGAAGTAGCACAGATCAACGCCAGTCTGTTAAGCTCCAGTTCGGCGGTTACCTATAACTGGTTCCCGCCTGATCAGATCAACTGCAATAATTGTTCTTCTGTTTTTGTTTCACCTGATGTGACCACTGTTTACAGTGTGGAAGTGATAGATGAGAACGGTTGTACCGATATTGATTTTGTCTATGTACGTGTCATGCCCTGCGATGAGACCCTGATGTTCATCCCCAATATCATCAGCCCCAACAACGACGGCATGAATGACATTTTCCGCATCACCTACGAAGGCATCACGTTGATCGAACACATATATGTATATGACAGATGGGGAGAGCTGGTGGCAGAATCAAAGGATCCCAACAAGATCTGGGACGGCACCTATAAGGGAGAGCTCTGTAACCCCGGTGTCTATGTGTATGTCATCGAAGCGATCTGTGTGAATGATGCGCCCAATATCATTACAGGTAACATAACCCTGGTGCGATAAGAAGTAAGCATGAACAAGGTGAGGTCCGTAATACTGTTGTGCATGCTGTGGGTGGTCTCCTGTAAAGTGCAGGCCCAGGACTGGCATTACTCCACTTTCCATTCGGCTCCAACCATGATCAATCCTGCCTTCACCGGGCTGTTCAACGGTGACCTGCGCATCATTGGAAACTACCGGAGTCAATGGCAGTTTGCCAATGCCTATGAGACCTTCTCTATGGCGGCTGACGGAGCTTTTGCTGTCATCAACAACGGCGATTTTGCCAGCGCTGGACTTACCATCCTGGCAGATCAGGCCGGCGATCTGAATTTTACCACCATGCATACTGCTGCCAGTATGGCCTACTCCAAAGCACTCAATGGCTATGGCAACCAGTATCTGACCCTTGGTCTGCAGGCAGCTGTCAACAGACGCTCCATAGATTATACCAACATGGTAGCCTTCGATCCTGAACCATTTGCTACTGATGTCCAGGATCATTATTCATATCTGGACATGACCGTGGGTGCCAGCTGGTATTTTCTTCCCAGCGATGAGATCTACATTTTTCTTGGCGGTGCCTGGTTTCATTTCAATGAACCCAACCAGAGCTTTTTGAACAACTCTGAAGATATTCTGGAAAGCAGATACTCCCTGCATGGCGGAATGCAGTTCCCTGTAATGGACAGAATGAACATCCTGCCCAGTGTCATGTATAATATGCAGGGACAATACACGGAATTTTTGCTGGGAAGCTATCTGAAATTCAAGCTCAACCATGTGACCGTCAATGACGAAACAGCATTGTATGCAGGGGTATGGTACCGCACGTCTGATGCTGCGGTGGTGAGTGTCAGGTATGATTACAACACTACTGTATTTGCACTCAGCTATGATGTCAATACCTCCGATCTTTCTTCTGCCAGCTATGGACGCGGAGGGCTGGAGCTGAATGTCATTTATGTTCTGGACAAAAAGTTCAGCATCAGCAAGAGACTTAAGAACCGGAGTTATTCGTGCCCGAAATTCTAAGGAGCTATCCGGTATAAGACATAGGTATCATTGGAAGCCATGACCGGAAGATCAGGAGCAGGAGATGTTCTGTAAGTGATCAGATAACCGATGCCTTTTTCTGCATACATCTGCTTCAGTTCTTCTGTGCTCAGCTTACCCAGCTGTTCATCTGCATAGGAACTGGTGGCGTAACCTGCAGGAGAGCTGGTGTAATCCAGATGATAGACATATTGCAAACGACGGGCCCATTCGGTCAGAAAGGCCTTTGAATGGGTCAGGGCTTTATAGTCCACATAGGAAGAACGTTCGCCGAAAAATTTCAGCTCTGTGAAGCCACAGGGATGTATGAACAAGGCATCGGTCGGGGTCAGGGCTTTTGCCTGCCTGCTTATGTCTATCGCATCATCCGTGTAATCACGAAAGGGCAGGTCATAATAGGGTGTAGCTTGTCTGTATATATTTCCGGGACTGATCAGCGCACCCCAGAGAACAGGCAATAACAGGATGACGGGCAGTGCTGCTTTGTGCAGGGTTGCGGGCATGCGGTCCAGAATGTTTTCTGCCATGTGGAGCAACGCTATGACAGACAACATCTCCAGCCAGATGGTTGACTTGAACCATTGCAAAGTGGTGATGGTCTCCGATCTCATTTGTACACCGGCACAATATATTCCCAGTGAGATAAAAGCAGCAACAAAGAACCAGCCCAGTCTGGACTCACGGAAGAACCAGATGATACTACCCAGAATGATAAGAGGAGTGAGTATCACCCAGTTCCGTTGGCCGAATGCAGCCGGAAGGTAGTGGTGGGGATTTCTGAATACATAGAAGATCTGATACAGATCCATGCCCTCCGGCACCACACCGGTTTCAAAGCGACGGTGCACCAGAATGAGAAACAATCCCGCAGTGCAAAACCAGATCAGTATGCCTATGAACAGCCGCTTGGGCAGCCAGCTCTTCTTGTCGGTGATGGACCACAACGCTTCGCCGGCAACAACAAGACTGAATACCTGCAGTCCCGCCACAGGATGAAAAAGCGTGGATAGTGCAGCAACTGACAAAGCCAGGATCACCCGTCTGCGCAGCCAGAAAACGATACTCCAGATGCCAATGGATTTGGCAACCAGACTGGGATGAAAAATGCCGTAATACAGTTCATTCTGACCCAGGTTGATGCCATACAAGGGTATGAATACAATAAGCGGAACAGCCAGCCGCAGCCAGGTGCTGTGCAGGTACCGCGAAGACAGACGATACAGGCCCATCAGCAGCAGCAAACTGAAAAAGACGTGGTACAGAAAACTCACCCACTCAAGATGACCGGTAAATGGCCTGAGCAACAACAGAAAAAAGAATCGTTCATTGGGGAAGGTGGACTCTGCCTCCTGCACATACAGGTCGTTCGGATAGAGCTCCGGATGCGCTGCATGTACCATCAGCGGATCCAGCTGCACCAGATCACCACGACCGAACTGATACCCCCAGCTTACTACCAGTAACACATAGGTGAGCAGGGTACAACAGATGATGATGAGTTTCCGGTTCATAATACAGCCAGGGTGCTCATCAAAAATACACTTAACAACAGGAAGGAATAGAGCATCAACCAGTTGAGCGGTATGTAGCTGCCTGGTTGGATGCCCTGGTGTTGCAGGTAGAATACCATACAAAGTTTCTCCAGTACGAAGGCGATCACCGTTCCGAATGCAATACCGGCAAGTCCCATGACCTGCATCAGCAACAAGCTGCTGGTGATATTCACCACAAATTCTGCAATGGAAATATATAGTTGAACACGTGTCTGCCCGCCTGCTATCAGAACTGACTGAGGAAATATCAGTCTGGGTATGAGCAGCAGCAGATAAATATTGAAATACACATAAGAGTCGCTGAACTGCGCATTGAATACTGCCGGAAAGATCCATTTGCTGGATAGCATCAGCAGGATGCCAAGAGGTATCAGCCGGTGCATCATGCGCAGACTACCAGCTTTTGTTTCGCGAAGTCCGTCAGACCGGTGCTGACCAAGTGCCCTGACCATGACCATGCTGAAAGCATTGGCCAGCAACAACGCTACCGGAAATTCTCTGGCGCCATACTGATACACGGCAAATGCCCCTTTGTCAAAATGGCTGTTCACTATGATACCATCCACGTAAACAGAGATACCACCAAAGAAAAAGCTGCCTATCAGCGGAGAGGCAGAAAGCAGCAACTCTCTGGTTGAGCCACCATTTGGTGTAAAGGGTTTCAACAGCAGCAGAAACAGATTCTTTCCCAGCAGAAACAGACACATGGCCAGAATAACGGCCTCCATTCCGTTCAGGAACAGCGCAGCAAGCAGGACCATGAGCGGCAGCAAAATGGCATGCGCCAGCGCCAGTCCGGTCAGGCTGCGGGCCTGTTCTCTTACAAGCAGAATATGCTCTGTTATAAAAGAGGTGTTGTTCAGCAGGATGAACAGCAACAACAAAAAGAATCCGGTATCATCCAGTGCCAGCCAGTCGCTGAGCAAAGGTCTGGCAAGAATAAGCAATACGATCACGAAGAGGGTAAGAACAGCAGTTCCCGAATACAAAGCCCGTGTACCACTGCCTTGTGAACTGCTCTGAGCTACATATGTATTCAGCAGTCCGTTCAGCCAGAAAAAACTGGTCACACCGGAAACGAGGATGACCGTTTCAAATACACCGATCTCTGAAGTGCTGAATCCGGTCTTTGCAAGGATCACACCGATAAGTACCAGAGCACCGTATCTGCATACCTGGTAGAATTGAAATGCTCTGGTCAGTGCTGGCTGCTTCATCTGATCTTTCTGGTTCTCAGCCGCAGGCTGTTGCCTATCACAATGACATCTGAAAATGCCATACTGAGTGCCGCGATCATCGGACTCAGGAAACCCGCTGCTGCCACCGGAATGGCCAGTACATTATAGAAGAATGCCCAGAACAGATTTTGTTTGATGGTTTGCAGGGTCATTCTACTGAGCTTGTGCGACATGACCAGTTTGCTCAGATCGCCATCCAGCAATACCACCTGTGCACTGTGAATAGCTGCGGCGCTGGCATCACTCAGGCTTACACCGGTATGCGCTGCAGCCAGGGCAGGAGAGTCGTTGATACCATCGCCCACCATAGTGAGTTTCTTACCGGAACTCTGCTCCCTGATCCAGTCCAGTTTGGATGCCGGTGTTTGTTCTGCCAGCCATGAATCCATTCCCGTCTGTTCTGCTACTGTTGCACAGGTATCAGAACGGTCGCCGCTGAGCAACACCGTTTTGATGCCTTGTTCCTTAAAATACCTGACTGCTGCTGCTGCTTCCTGTTTTACCTGATCAGCTAAACGGATGCCTGCCACCAGCTGGTCATTACAGGTCACATATACATCATAGGTTTCATCGGCCGGAGTGTGCAGTATAAGCTTGTTTCCCACCTGCCAGGAATTGCCGTTGATCAGACCTTTTAATCCCACACCTTTCGTCTCCTGTATATCGCCGGATTCTACGGGTTCAGACATCGGACCGAAATGTGCCTGTAACGCTTTGGCTATAGGATGAGAACTGTGTCTTTCCAGCGCAGCTACAGCTGAGAATATCTCTTTTTTATCGCCTGAAAGTATATCTGTTCTGTCTATATGAAACTGTCCGTCGGTCAGCGTACCCGTTTTGTCCAGCACCAGGATCTCTGTTCTTGCAAGTTCTTCCAGTGTGCTGCCGCCTTTAATGAGAATGCCCTGTTTCACACTTCTGCCAAGCCCTACCATCACGGCTGTAGGAGTAGCAAGTCCCATGGCACACGGGCAGGCGATCACCAGTACGGCAATGCTGCGAAGCAAAGAACCGGACAGGGAAACATCCACAGCAAACCAGGAAATGAAAAAGGTGAGGACTGCAATACTCAGCACCACCGGTACAAACCAGGCTGCAATGCGGTCGGCCAGTTTCTGTACCGATGGCTTTTTGGTCTGCGCATCCTTGACCAGCTGAATGATATTATTCAGCAGGCCGTCTTGCTGCACCGAGGCAATGCGCAACTGAGCCTGACCACTAATAATGATGGTACCACCGGTAACCAGATCGCCCGCCTGTTTGACCACCGGAATGCTTTCGCCGGTGATCATGCTTTCATTCACCTCCATTTGTCCGGACTTAACGACTGCATCCAGCGGAATTCGGTCGCCGTCATTTACCTGCACCAGATCATTCACTCGAAGATCGCTCACAGAGACCTCCATGGTGGTTTGTTCGCCACTGGCCAGATCAAAGAACAATCGCCTGGCAGTATCCGGTTGTAATTTTTGCAACTCAGCAATGGCGGTAGTGGTCCTTTTGACACTGCGCTTTTCTATTACGTTGCCCAGCAACACCAAAGTAATGATGGTGGCAGCCGTTTCATAGAACATATAATCATGCCCGAGTTGCAGGATGGTACCTGCAAGGCTGTAAGTAAATGCAGCCGTGCTGCCTATGAAAATAAGCACATCCATGTTGGGTACACCCGTACGTAAACTGGCCAGTGCACTCCTGCCGAAATGCCACACACCCAGCAGAAAAACCGGCGTGGCCAATACCAGTTGCACATACATATTGTCCAGCCAGGGAATACCCGGTATCATGGAAAGCAGCAAAGGGATGGTGAACAAGGCGCTGAACAGGAACTTGCGTTCTATGTCGCCTATCTTTTTCGGCTTAGCCATATCCTGCTGAACGACCTGGTACCCCAGTTCCTGAATACCGTTCACGATGTCTCTTACAGACACCTCATTTTCCGGCATGTGAAAGCGCACCTCATTGGTAGCGAAATTCACATACACATCCTTCATGCCTTTTTTCTCGAGAAAGCGTGTCACACCGAGTGCACAGTTGGAACAGGTCATTCCCTGCACCTCCAGATCGACCGCCATAGATTCGTTGGTCATACAGTATGAACACAAATTTAGCCAAAATGGTTACCTTCATGTATCCCGTCTGGCATACACAGACATACCCGACCTCTTATTCTTTCATGACAAACCGTAAAAAAATGGAAAACAAGAAATCTTCCAGGAGAACCTTTATTCAGCAATCCGTACTGGCAGCCGCAGGCCTGGGACTGGCAGGCAAGGTGCAGGCCGCAGGATGGGGAGATCCGGGTGCCGATGACGGCATTAACGGCTTCCGGATCTATCCGGCCGATGGTGAATTCACCCTCCCGGCGCTTGGTTATGCCAACAATGCCCTGGAACCGCACATAGATGAAATGACCATGATGATCCATCATGATAAGCATCATGCGGGTTATGTGGCCAAGCTGAACGCAGCCATAGACAAGGCTCCTGAACTTCGCGGCCGCAGCCTGGACCAGTTGTTAAAGAATGTGGGCGGGTTGCCGGAAGAAGTGCGAACAGCCATTCGAAACAATGGAGGTGGCCACTGGAACCACAGCTTTTTCTGGCAGGTAATGTCGCCCAATGCTGCTGCCTCCATGCCATCAGATGCACTGCGCAATGCCATGATCGCCACCTGGAACGATATGGACACCTTTAAAGCAGAATTCAAAAAGACCGCTTCGGGTGTATTCGGTTCCGGATGGGCCTGGGTCATTAAAGATCAGCAGGGAAATCTGAAATTGACCAGCACACCTAATCAGGATAATCCGCTGATGGATACCAGTGCAGAAAGGGGTATGCCCATTCTGGGAATCGATGTCTGGGAACATGCCTATTACCTGAAGAACCAGAACCGCCGCGGCGATTACATCGACAGTTTTCTCCAGGTAGTTGACTGGGACTTTGTTTCAAAGCAGTTCGGAAAATAGGCCGGTCATTTGCAGAAAAATGCTGCAGATGATGTAATTTTGCCCACCTCTTCACGGTGACTGTAGCTCAGTCGGTTAGAGCACTAGATTGTGGTTCTAGGGGTCGTGGGTTCGAATCCCATCAGTCACCCAAAGCCCTGCACATGCAGGGCTTCTTTATTTATGTCTCGTCTCTCTGCATATCGACAGCAGGCTGTGCAGCAGCTGACCGGTCTCTATGAGGCACAGGAAGCTGCTTCCATCGTGCGCATCTGGCTGGAAGAAAGGCTGGGAGAAAGGCCGCTTTCGCCCGTCAGAGAGTTGATGGCGGAAGAAAAAAGAATGCTGGAATCCGACCTGCAAAAAATGATGACGGGTGAACCCTTGCAATATGTGTTGGGGAAGACCTGGTTTGACAGGCTTACGCTTGCGGTCGATAACAGGGTCCTGATACCAAGACCTGAAACGGAAGAATTGGTGCACTGGATCGTGGAAGAACACCCTGGCTTTTCAGGAAATATACTGGACATCGGAACCGGCAGCGGTGCCATTGCCCTGGCACTGAAAGACAGACTTCCGGATGCTCTTGTTTTTGCCTGCGACACATCTGATGAGATACTTGACCTGGCTGCAGAAAACAGCAACAACAGCAAGTTACAACTGGTGTTGTTGCAGGCCGATGTGTTGCAATCTGAAGCATGGAATGCGTTTCCCTCCGTGCAGGTCATCGTCAGTAATCCACCCTATATACCGTTGTATGAACTGGCAGAGATGCATGTGAATGTAGGCGAACATGAACCGCATCAGGCCTTGTTCGTGCCTGACGATGATCCGCTCTTGTTCTACCGGACCATTCTGACTGAAGGCTGTAAGAAACTGTTACCCGGTGGCTATTTCTATTTTGAGATCCATGAGCAGATGGAACAACAGCTCATCTCTCTGCTAACGGAACTTGGCTTGCTTCATTTTCAGTTCAGAAAAGATATGCAGGAAAAAGTGCGCATGCTGCGTGTGCACAACGTATAACTTGGAAACGGATGGAGCGGGGCGTAGTTTTGCCCGCAGGTAAAATACATGTTCAACCGATTAAAAGAAAAGTGGGGTGTAAGCTGGGGCAGGTTCGCCCTGATCTTCCTGACCTTCGCCCTGGGCGGCAGCGCCTGTGGTTATCTGGCAGAGATAGCACTGGAGTGGCTTCACATTCCTTCCAGGGCTGTTCGCATTCCGGTATATATTGTACTTGTAACCCTGCTCTGGCCTTTGTGTGTGCTGGCCATTTCTATTGTAACAGGCCAGTTTACTTTTTTCAGGGCATACATACGAAAGATCATCGCCCGCATGGGAGGTAGAAAATGAGGTCATTCCTGTTCATTGTATCACTTTCTTTTTCACTGTGTACGCGATCACAGGTCAGTGTGGTGTCCTGGAACATCCGTTATGATCATGCGGGTGATTCGCTGCATGCCTGGGCCGACAGAAAACAACCCATGGCCGACTGGCTCCAAAACAGCGGTGCAGAAGTGATCGGTATTCAGGAAGGACTGTTTCACCAAGTGCAGTTCCTGGATTCTGTGCTGACCAATTTTACTTACGTGGGAGCGGGCAGGGAAGATGGCGCTCAGGCCGGAGAATTTTCTGCCATATTCATAGACACAACCCGGTTTTTCGTCCTGGAATCTTCCACTTTCTGGCTGTCTGAAACACCCGGCGAAGTATCCGTAGGATGGGATGCAGCCCTGCCCCGTGTGTGCACCTATGCATTGATACAGGATAAGCGAACGAATAAGATGTGCTGGGTTTTCAATACGCATTTTGATCACATGGGCGGGAAGGCAAGGGAAGAAGCAGCCAGGCTGATCGTAAGCAGGATAGCGGTGAAGAACAACACGACCAGATGTCCAGTCGTCCTGACCGGCGACCTCAATGCCGAGCCGAAGGATCCTCCGCTAAAGGTGTTGGGTGCGATCATGTCTGACGGTTATATCTCCTTCGCTCCACATGCTGTTCGCGGCACCTGGAATGCCTTCGACTGTGAACAGATCCACGACAAGCGGATTGATTATATCATGGTGAATGGCACCACCTTCTCTGCATACGATCACATACTGCTATGCGATCCGGAGATCGGTGCATTGTCTGACCACTGGCCTGTACTGGCTGAGCTCAGGTTCTGAAGGCATGCGGGGAGGTCAGAACTCCTCATACCAGCTGAATGTTTCCTGCACGATGCCGGTTCTTTCCTTCCTCAAATGTGCCAGATAGGCTTCAGATGCCGGCGAATGTTTCTTCCCTTTCAGCCAGATCAGACTCCAGTTGGTCTTGATGGGAAGACCTCTTACCGGTATGACCTGAAGTTCCTTGTTCCGCAGTTCGTTGCGAATGCCGATCAGAGGCATGATAGAGAACCCCAGCCCGGCCAGTACAGCCTGTTTTACTGCTTCGTTGGAGGTGAGCTCCATTTTCTTCACAGCTGCAATATGATGGCGCTCAATGAATTTTTCCATGGTCTGTCGTGTGCCTGATCCGGGCTCTCTGAATATGAGCGGCAGGTCTCTGAAGATGTCCTTCCCCCTGATCTGTTTTCCGAATTTTGCCTTCGCATTACCCACCAGAAACAGTTTGTTCTGCAACAGATCCAGCTTCTCCACCTGTAAACCGGTGGGCAGTACAGACACCAGCGAAAAGTCCACCTCATTGTTTTCCAGACTTTCTATCACCTTGCTCTTGTTGGTCACATCCATGATCAGTTCCACACCGCTGTGCTGCTGCATGAAGTCACTCAGAAAGTAAGGCATCACATATTTTCCGGTAGATACCACAGATAGCTTGAGTCGGCCTGCCAGCTGTCCTTTGTAAGCCAGGGTGCGGTGATTGATGGCATCTACCTGAAGAATGATCTGCTCTGCTGCAGCAGCGATCTCCCTGCCAAAGTCTGTGATATAGATCTTTCTGCCTACCACTTCCGTGAGGGGTATATCAAACTGATCCTGGAATTTTTTCAGCTGCATGGACACGGCAGGTTGAGACAAGTACAACTGCCCGGCAGCCTTTGTCACGCTTTCCGTTTCTACGATCTTCAGAAAGATCTGTAACTGATTCAGGGTATAATTCATAAGTAATACTTATGTAAACTATCACAAAGATATATTTTCACTTATGAAAATCCTGATTCAATTTTGCGGCAGTTAAAAACAATCATATGCACAAGATCACAATCGCAAAAGGAGATGGCATCGGGCCGGAGATCATGGAAGCCACACTGGACATTCTGAGATCGGCCGGAGCACCGCTTGCATTTGAAGAGATAGAGATCGGTGAAAAGGTTTATCTGTCGGGAAACACCTCGGGTATTTCAACAGAAGCCTGGGATACCATCCGCCATAACAAGGTATTCCTGAAGGCACCCATCACCACACCGCAGGGTGGCGGCTACAAAAGCCTGAATGTGACCACCAGAAAGATGCTGGGGTTATATTCCAATGTAAGACCCTGCAGAAGTCTGCATCCCTTCATCGCTACCAGACACCCGGGCATGGATGTGGTCATCATCCGCGAGAACGAAGAGGATCTGTATGCCGGTATCGAACACCAGCAGACAGATGAGGTGGTGCAATGTCTGAAGCTGATCAGCAGGCCGGGTTGTGAGAAGATCGTTCGCTACGCATTTGAATATGCAAGGCAGCAGGGAAGAAAAAAGGTGACCTGTTTCACCAAGGATAATATCATGAAACAGACAGATGGTCTGTTCCGGAAAGTGTTCAACGAGATCGCCACGGAGTATCCTGAAATTGCAAGTGAGCACTGGATCATAGACATCGGGGCAGCCAAACTGGCTGATACGCCTGAAACATTTGATGTGATCGTAACACCAAACCTTTATGGCGATGTGGTGAGTGATATAGCGGCACAGATCACCGGCTCTGTGGGGCTGGCCGGTTCTGCCAATATAGGAGAAGAGTGTGCCATGTTCGAAGCCATACATGGCTCTGCTCCTGATATTGCAGGGAAAGACCTGGCCAATCCTTCAGGACTACTGCAAGCGGCGGTTATGATGCTGAACCACCTCGGCGAGACCGCTGTGGCAGAACAGATACAGAATGCCTGGCTGCGCACCCTGGAAGAAGGCATCCATACAGCTGATATTTACCGGGAAGGAGTGAGCACTTTGAAAGTCGGAACCAGGGCTTTTGCTGAGGCGGTCATCCACAACCTCGGGAAAAAGCCGGAGCAACTGAAACCCGCAGCATCTGCCGGCAGCCTGATGCTGAACCTGCCCAGGTACCAGCGTAAGCAGCCGGCGCAGAAAAAGCTGGAAGGGGTAGATGTGTTCATACACTGGGCAGGCTATGATGCCAATGAACTGGCAGAAAAACTGCACCGGATGGAAGCAGGTAAGCTGCGGCTCACCATGATCACCAACAGGGGTATCAAGGTCTGGCCGAACGGTTTCAAAGAGACCTTCTGTACCGACCACTGGCGATGCCGATTCCAGCCAACAGATGGAGAACAGCTGTCTAACAAGCATATACTGGAGTTGCTTGCGCACGCCGTACAGGATGATATAGACACCATCAAGACAGAGAACCTGTATTCTTTCGACGGAAGACCTGCCTATTCACTGGGACAGGGACAATGATCAAAATAAAAAAGTACGCACATGAATCATGTATCCATAGGACTGTTGCTCAGCTTTACAGCAATGGTCATTTGTCTCGGTTTAGCCATCGTTTCACATGATGTGGTAAACAGCAGATTGTTCGCAGGATTATCGCTCGTGGCAGCAGTCCTCACCATGCGATTGCTTACCCAAACCAACAGCAGCAGATATGAATAGGACAGAACAGTACACCCTGATAGACGGCACTTTTGATGCAGCAGAAGCCGGAGATATTCTATACGATCTGTTCTCTTTCAAGATCAATTATCATGAAAGAAAGAACTTCAGTTCGCAGGAGCGGTTCGGGGTGGATGATGCCAATGCCGTGCGGCGTTTGCCCGAGCTGCGCCAAACCCTGAAACAGATCAGGGAGCAGGTAGCATCTGCCGTTGCTGCCGATAAGAAACTCATCGTTCACTCTGAGGTGCTGATCACCATCACCGAGATCTGATAATTCCTGTATCACTTATTTCATTTTGCTGAGCGGGTCATAGCGCCCGCTCAGCCTGAATATGCCTGAAAGTTTACCAATGGACCTGAACCTGCTGATAGACAACCTGACCAATCCCGCCCTGCTATTCTTTGTGCTGGGCATCATCGCCGTATGGGTAAAGAGTGATCTGGAGATCCCACCCACATCATCCAAATTCATTTCCCTGTACCTGTTGTTTGCCATCGGCTTCCGGGGCGGACAGGAATTATCGCACGAGCCATTCAGCACAGAGATCGGACTGTCCATGCTGCTGGGAATTGGCTTGTCTGTCCTCATTCCCCTGTACACCTTTTTTATACTGAAGCGAAAACTCAATACCTGGGATGCAGGTGCCATTGCTGCAGCATACGGATCGGTCAGTGCGGTCACTTTTGTAACTGCAGTTTCCTATCTCGAATCACAGGGGCTCCATCTGCATGGCTACATGGTAGCGGTCATGGCGCTGATGGAATCGCCGGCCATTATCATGGGGCTGGTGCTGATCTCCATGTACAACAAGGATGATGCAGACACGCAGATCAGCAAACGCAGCGCCATCAAACATTCCTTCACCAACGGAAGTGTGCTGCTGATCCTGGGCAGCCTGGTCATCGGCATGCTGGCAGATGCACAACAGGCAGAGGGTATCAAGCCCTTTACCAATGATCTGTTCAAAGGTTTTCTGGCCATTTTCCTCCTGGATATGGGCATCATCAGTGCCAGAAAAATGAAAGTGTTTTTGTCAGTTGGCCTTTTTCCAGTCTTGTTTGCCATCCTGATCCCACTGTTCAACGGAAGTCTGGTGGCCTTGCTCAGCGGTCTGGTGACAGATGATGTGAGCAACCGTTTCATCTTTGCGATCCTGGCAGCCAGCGCATCATATATTGCAGTCCCTGCTGCCATGAAAGTATCGGTGCCAAAGGCCAATCCGGGTCACTTTCTGCCCATGGCACTTGCCATTACCTTCCCGGTCAATATCACCATCGGCATGCCGGTCTATTTCAGCATTATCCAGTGTGCTTAAGTTCTTTCAGGCAAGCAGCAGCACACATAGTGCCACAGCAGCAGGCAGTGCTTGTGTGATGATGATCCTCTTGCTTGCAGAGAAGCCGCCATACAGTCCGGCTACCACCACACAACATAAAAAGAAGGTAGCAACATGTTGTTGCCACACAGCATCCTGAATGAACAGAGACCAGATCAGTCCGCCGGCCAGGAAACCATTGTACAATCCCTGATTGGCCGCCATCACTTTGGTGGGCGTGAACAGTTCTTTGGATAATGCCCCGCGAAAGACCTTTCTGCCCAGTGTCTCCCAGGCAAACATTTCCATATAAAGGATGATGAGGTGTTCTGCTGCAACGATGGCCACAAGGATCTGTGAAAGTGGGTGCATAATGGATCAGGTTGGTGTTAAATGTAAGGGTTTTGGTGGGAAGGCAGATTGATCAAAGATCACCCCTCCTCCTGCGGGTATTCCCCGTCCGGGGGGACAGTTTCCCCCAAATCCTTTGATCAATTGATCGTGGTTCTGTGTTCTCGGAGGTACAAACAATTATAAATGACAAGCGAAGAAGCAGCACAAAGGAACAATTTACTAAAATGAATCAAAGGATAATTGTCCCCCCTCGCAGGGGGGTGAAGGGGGGTGATGTACATGCACTCAACATTTGTTTATTGAAACATAAACCTTCTGGTTTGACAAACAACTAAAATACCCCTTACTTCGTAAGACCCCATGCGCCAACCCAACAACTTCAACTTTGTGGCACCATTCTACCGATGGCTTAGCCTTATGGTGTACGGGCGAAAACTTGAAGCTGTACAGCACACACATCTGAACCTGATAGAACCTGGTGCAAACATATTGGTGTTGGGAGGAGGCTCCGGAGAGATACTGAACCACCTTCCTGCTGACAGCCACATCACCTTCCTGGATCTGTCAGAAGCCATGCTGGATCAGGCGAAGAAAAAGCGACGGGTGCACTTTGTTCATGCCGACTTTCTGCAATGGGAATCAACCGAACATTTCGACTGCATCATCACGCCTTTCTTCCTGGATTGTTTTGCACCGGATGATCTGCAGACAGCCATCCAGAAAATAAAAGTCCTGCTGCAGCCGGATGGCAGGTTGATCGTAGTTGATTTCTATCATGACGGCCGACGCACCACCGGATTCCTGCTCCGCCTCATGCACCTCTTTTTCCGGTGGACGGCCAACTTATCATCCGGAAAACTACAGGATATCCACGCAACTGTATTGCAGGAAGGATTTTTCTGTATCGAAAAACAGGAAGAAAGGGGAAGCACCTTCAGTGCGGTGTATATCAGATCCGGAGATGAATAGATCCGGAGACTTTCCTCTAATGCTGAAAAAAAAATCCCGGCTGCAGGGACACAACCGGGGTAATGGATTTTAAAGCTCGGTCACACCAGGCTGTCCGGACTTTATTGTTCAATTAGAAACGGACTCTTTCCATCTGTGATGATCACTTTTGTATTATCAGACTCCGCCAGTTTTTCAAATGCTTCGATCGACATGAACTGAATGATCATCGGATTAAGCCCTTCGGTGATGATCATCTGCGCATCCCGCACACCCTCTGCTTCTACTTTCTTCCGCTGAGCTTCCTGTCTTTCCCTGTCCAGGATGAACTGCATCTGCTGGGCTCTTTGTTCGGCTTCCAGTTTGTCTTCGATGGCACGGGAAAGTCCATCAGGTAATTTGATGCTTTTCATCAGCACAGACTCAATGATGATGCCTCTGCCTTCCAGGCGTTCGGTCATCAGCGTCTGGATCCGGCGCTCTATGGATGCACGCTCGCCGGAATGCATGTCTTTGGCAAAGAATTGTGCACTCACATCTGATGCTGCTGATCTGAATATAGGCAGGATGATGGTCTGCTCGTAGTTCAGTCCCACATCCTGATAGACCTTTACCACCGACTCAGTCTCCAGTCTGTACAGAATGGAAATATCAGACCTGATGGTAAGTCCTTCCTTGGAAGGAAGATCCACTGCGATCTCAATGTTCTCAGTGCGTACCGGTAATTTAATGACCCTGGAAGTGAAGGGGAAATAAAGCTTCGGTCCCTGTACAAGTACTTTGTCATCCACCTTCCCCAGGGTGGTCTTGATGCCGGCTTCACCCGGACGAACGATGGCACAACCAGAGAGCAGCAGGATGCTGATCGCCAGGTACATGATGTGTATTTTATTCATAAGGCTTTTATTTTAATAGAGACAGTTTACACAAATCAATTGTTCACGGAACAGACATAAAGTGGAGACTGATTTGCAACTATTGTCCGGAGCAATTTGTTGTACTACACAACAGCCATATGAGAACCAGTTTTCGGGTCGGTATTCCGATCTTCATTCTGTTTCAATCTGCAACCATGTCTTCAGCACAGGAACTTCAGACCATACCCTATGTGGACCTCGAACGCTATGCGGGTCTGTGGTAAGAGATAGCCTCTTATCCACAAAGATTCCAGGAGGGCTGTACGGCTACCACTGCAGAATACACGCTGTCTGACAAAGGATATGTGATCGTAGAGAACAGGTGCAACAAATACACCCTGGATGGCAAACAGTCGTACATCAAAGGCAAGGCTTTCGTGGTAAAGAACTCAGGCAATGCCAAACTGAAGGTGCAGTTCTTCTGGCCGTTCAGAGGCAGCTACTGGATCATTGACCTGGCGGATGATTACAGCTATGCCGTGGTTTCGCATCCGGGGAAAAAATACCTGTGGATACTATCCCGCACCCCGCAAATGGATCCTGCAACCTACGATGGCATTTTGGAACGTGTCCGTGCCCAGGGACTGGATACCGATAAACTGAAGGTGACACTGCAGGCTGAATAAGCTTATGACAGGTTGCAACATGCTATTGTGAAATGATCACCTGCCATCCGGATAGGTGCTTTGCATATAGTCATCATAATACTGATGCAGATCTTCCACATGCTCTGACTTCCTGGGATCCCAATATCCGGGAGGCGCCTGTGCGATCCATGCAGCATACCATTTATTATCTGCGAGTGGTTGATCGCCATTTCTGATCAGATCTGATTTGTCAAAGCGAAATCCTTGAGTATAATTGATCATATCCATATGGTTCTGTGACACATAGCCAAAGCCGCCACGGGAATACAGGACCAGTATTTCGTCTTGTTTGATCCGGTCAAAATCATCTGTCAGGAACAAACTGGTATGTTGTATCTGATGGAAGCCGCTGACACTGTCATAGACCACCTCCTTCAGGACCATGACCGGTGCAAAGGTCTGATCCTTGCTGATGAGGGAAACATAGCCATAGCCTCCGGAATACGGATCCTGCTGCCAGGTGAAAGCTGGTTGGTCTGATAAGGAAAGCTCCAGTTCGATGATCTTGCTGTATTCTGTATTGATGTCTGGTAGTCCGGTCACCTGCAACACCATGAACTGGTAGCTGTTGCTGTCGGTCCAGGTGTAGGTCCCGATATTGAACTTATACTGAACATCTGTGGGCCAGATGGGGGCGTTGGGTTGTGCCGAAAGGGAAACAGACAGTAAGATCAACAGGCCATACATACCTGTTCTTAGGCGGGATAGAAAATGACTGGTGGCGGATCTCATGGGGATGGGGATGATTGTTTGATCTCGTGAAGATAGATGCAGGAAACCAAATTCGGACAGGATACTGGTTTGATAAATGTCATTACTATGTAAGCAACGATCACTTACTTTTATCAACGTATCCAAACAACGATATGAGCAGCAAGTTGGTGTATCCCCGGTTCGTGATGGTCAAAGATGATTTCTATGATGATCCGATGGAGGTGTATCAGGCTGCTATGTCGGCCGATTACTACGAACCCCGGTACTATACCGGTCTGCGCAGTCGTACGGTCTATCACCAGCCGGGCGTGAAAAGAAAACTGGAAAGGATACTGGGAATCAAGATCACCCGCTTCGATACCGATCCGCTGGATGAGAACGGGGTGTTCTACTGCGGCTACGCCAAAGGAAACAAGAAGGAAGTGCCGGGCGTGCACTACGACCATCCGCCCGAAGACATCACCGTGGTGATCTACCTGACACCCGACCTGCCCTTCGATTGCGGCACTTCGCTGTGGATGCATAAAAAGACCGGCATCACCGATTGTCCGACCGCTGCTGATGCCCGAAATCTCAACATGAAACTGTCCGACCTGCGACAACTCTTCGAGGACGATGCCAAAAAACGCAGCAAATGGCAGGAGATCGACCGGGTGGGATACCGCTTCAACCGTATGGTGGCATATCCTTCCGGGGTGATGCACTCTGCCACCAACCATTTTGGCGGAAGCATCAGCGACGTCAGGCTGTACCAGACCTTCCGCATCGGGGTGGACTGGAGTACCTTCCGGATGAAGTGATCAGAAATCCTATTGATACTTATCGCCGAAGAACTGTCGGAGTGTTGCCTGATAGCGGTATTCATCCACCGGTTTCAGCTTCACGGTTTCGAGCAATAGATGCAGTTGTTTTTTATCCGTGATGTTCATGGCGGCTGCCCAGAGGGAGACCTGCTTCAGCACTTCGGTTTCCTCTTTCGTGAAAGCATCCTGTCTTCCGGTCTTAGCCAGGAAGGCGGATACGCATGCTTCTTCTGCTTCAGTACTGTTGCCCTGATATTTCCTGGTGATCATCTGCTTCACTTTGGACGTGATGTCATAGACTCCCTGTTGTACAGGTCCCTTGCCCTTCAGGGAGATATTGCTTTCTGTGAATTTCAGCAGGGTCTTTTCAGAGGAGCGATAGCCTTTCCGCAAAACGATCTTTTTCTGCTCGCTGATGGCCATTTGTCGCAGGGCTGCCGTATCCGGTCGGAAGCCGAGTTTGTAGTAGAACCAGAAGATGCCAGTCTGAATTCCCTCCGGATTATCCAGGCCGAACTGGGAAGCCTCTATCTGAAAATGGCGGATGTCAAACACCTGTCGGTACACCCGCAATGCCTGAGCCACCATGAACGCAGATTCACCCCCGCGATATGGATCAAAAATGTTCAAACCGAAATCTGCCCGGTGACCGAATACCCATCCGCCGGAATAGGCGACAGGATATCCGTTCCGGAACATGGTATTGCCAATGAACGACTCCATAGGCAGCTGCCTGTTTGCCTGCATGCCATAGATAGCCACCGACACGCCCCGCTCGAGGTGAAACAGCCGCACCGAGTTTTCAAGCATATAGGTGGTGGTATCCGTCTCCCGCTCAGTCACCACCATGGCGTTCTTGATGACCCGTACCAGGTCCTGCTTCTCTGCGGCCGATAGTTCAGCCTCCGCAGGCAGTTTCCTGTCCAGCAGTTCCGCCACATCAAAATGCTTCAGGATCTCCGTATGATAGAAGGTCTCCGGTATCGCTATCCGGTTGTACGCCTTGGACAGTCGTTTGTTCTTCGGTGTGATATCCGTGTAAATACCCAGTCCCTCGTAGTAGTGGTCTTTGATATACGGCGTACTGTCCAGTCGGCCCAGTTCGTGAATGATATAACTGAGTTGTTTCTTTTCATCCGGCATCAGCTCATCCAGCAGCTCCCGGCTGGTCCATCCGGCCGTGGTGGCACTACGCAGCTGGGCCGGCAGGGTGACCTTTAATGCAGTACCCAGATCGAACAGGGTATCCTCTATGGAATGGATACTTACCGTACAATCGGGGTGGGCAAGCAGCCATCGGGTGCAGTCATGTGAATAGGCAGCACGATACCCGCAGAACGGTATCCCTGAATTCACAAACCGGTCCCTGACCGATTCCGGTTGCTTCTTCAGTAACCCTGCTATCCGCCCGATCTCCTTTTCTGCAGTTTTCTCCGTCTTTCCATCCGGCGGAAACGCCAGGAGAAAGAGCAGGCACTCGAAATAGTCCTGCAATGTCTCGTTGAAGGGAATACGCCCCTGGCTGATACTATCTATCAGAGAAAGCTTGAGGGCGTTGCTGGAGGGATCGAAGCGGGTGGAAGCTTCGCGGAGTTGTTGGACTTTATGGTGAAAGGGGGAGGGCATGGGGTTAAATGGTTGTTCAATTAACGGTTTTGGGCATAGCGTTTGGGCAGGTTTTGACGCATAGATCTGTCAGCCAACATAAATGCACAATAGGAAAACTGAACATGAATGTAATTACTCATCCCACATGAAGCCAAACGTGTGTTAGTATTTGTGGCTATTGATAGTTCGTCATTTATTTGGTTAATATTTGTTGCCATTGTTTGCAAATGCTGTCAAAGTCAATCCCTGTATTTGCAGGGCTTGAGCTTGGTAAAGAAATATATTTGATGTGGCCCTTTCTTTCGAAATACTTGTCGAAAAGTGCTTCAGATTTTGTTCCATTGAAGTCGATAATTTTTAAATTCCTATGTCTGGCGATAAAGTTGTCCAAGTCGTTTGGTTCTTCATCTTCAATTGCACTATCAAGGCTGCCTTTTCTGTTTGCATTGTGAGCTACGTCCCAAATGCCAATCTTATTATTGAGTAAAAGTTCTTTCTTGTCCGAGTAACTCAGTGGCAAATCGTTGTTAGTAATTGTCGAAATGATTTTCCAAAATCTGTTTCTTGGATGGCCGTAATACTCGCCAAGTTCAAGAGATTTGTCGCCTGGCATAGTTCCTAAAATCAAAATGGTTGTTTCCGAATTGGAAATTGGGTCAAATGAAGTTTTGGTGTTTGTCGAAGTCGACTTTACTTTTTGTTTTAAAGTCATTGGTTTTTCTGTAGTCGCAGTTTTTGATTTGGTTATTGTTTGTCCGATTAAAGAAACAGTCGAACCGTAACGGTTAAAAATATTTGCATACTTTCTTGTCCTGCCGTGAATTTGAAACGCTTGAATTTTTGAGCCGTCCTTTTTCTGATACCAACCGTTCTTATTCAATTCGTCTGCAATCTGCTGTGTCGTCATTGGTCGTCCAGTTTGGCGTAAAAGTTTTTCTATTGCCTCGTGTAATGTCATATTTTCACTTGGTTGATGGTCGTTCTACTATTGGATATAACGTTTCGGGGCTTGACGAAGTGGCGGCTTAGAAGCACCAACAGTCAACCAAGCACAATACTTTGTAGAAAGTAATAATGTATGATTGACCACTTCACCCGCTATTTCGTTTAAGCCCATGTTACCGGAAGTTCTTCTTTCGTCCGAAGATGTGTCGCACCAAATTTTCACTATCTATTTTCCTCTATTCAGTCGTCTGTGAGAAAGTTTTTTCCAAATACTATGAGCCAGTTTGATTTCTTTTTGTGTCAAACCGTAATGTTCTTTCAAGATTATTTGATTAGTGATTTTCAAAACATCTTCAATGTTGGTTTTGTTGCGAATGAGTTTATCAATTTGTGAAAGCAAAGTAGCATTGTCTTTGTGATAGGGAAGTAAAACTCTCTCGGCTTCGTTTGGCATCAACTCTAATACCCCGCCTCCATGACTTCTGCCAGAAACTTCTGTAAACGCCAATGAAAGCGAATTGTAATAACTAGCTGTTAATGCTTTGATGTTTGTCCCTTGATGAACAAAAACTCTGTGCATAGTGTCAGTTGTGTATGCTTCGGCTTGGTTAATTATCAATCGCGGATAAAGATTATTTCTGCGAATGAAAAGAGCATCGGAAATTTTCAAAGAAGGAACTACAAACCAATCTTCACGAATTCCTGTTTTGTAACCTTTATGAATGCCTAAACTTTCACCGTGAGCAATGTATTTTGCTGCTCCGTTTTTCTTGTTCAGATTTTTTCCATCAGGAAAAACAAGCAAATGAGCTTTAGCAGGTGAGTTTCTGTTTTTCTCCCAATCCTTTTTTGTAAAAATTACACTGTTTACCTGAACACTTCTTCCAACCATTGGTCTTGCGTAGTCATGTAAGTCGTATTCTTCAACGGTTGAAAGCGGAACGGTGAAAAAATCATTTGAACCTGTGGTAATTCCAACTTCAACTTTTGCAAACTTTCCAAGTGCTGGAATATGCCTGTCTTTGGCGATGTACTCTAAAAAGTCAATTTCTTCTTGCTCCAAAAAGTAAAAAGTCCATTTGTTACTCTTGAAGTCAATTTTCTTTTTCGGACTCCTTAATCTTGCAACATCCAAACTCGCTAACTCGCTCGCATCTCTCAATTCAATATGTTCAATGTTGTGAGTTTTCGTTTCATTCTTTTCGCAGAGAAGCAAAACCACTTCTTGTTGGATGTTGGTAAAAACAAGTTTTTCAAAAGAAATGATGTTGATTTTGTTGTAGAAGTGAGCAAGGAAATTTCTCAACTGCTGTGCAAACGAAACTTGCAAAATTTCAGCAGGCAACACGAAGCCAATTCTGCCTCCTTTGTCTTTTAGCAGGAGCGATGAACCAACTACAAAAGATACCCAAGCGTTTGTAAGTTTTGAATAAGTTAAACCAGCTTTTATGAAAATGTCTCCCGCTTCTACCTGTTGCATTCTGTCAAAGAACTGGTAACGGATATAAGGCGGATTGCCTACAACTATATCATACCGCTTGTGAGTGTTGTTGCAAAAAGTGTGAAAGTCAGCATTGATAATTTCTTTGTTCTTCAAATTTATTTGCGCTGCTTTCTCTGCTTCCACTTCGTCTAACTCAACTGCTGTAATTGTGTTGTATTTGAATTTGTGTTTTGCAAGTTGTTTCAAAAAAACTCCATCACCGCAACTCGGTTCAAGAATATCAAAGTCGCTGCTACCATTAATACCCCAACGCAAAACAAATTCTGCAATCGGTTCTGGCGTATAAAAACCACCTCTTAATTTTTCTTCTGTTGCTTCAGTGATTAACTTCATTGGTTGGATTTTTTGTTTTTTAAATACTTCACTTTTTTCTCTGCCACTTTGAGGACTTCACTGGCAAAATCTTCTTCGTTCATTATCTGATAAGCAACTGTATCGCTGATAAAGGCAATCATCAAATCTTTGTCGCTTACATTAAAATACTTGGCAAACTTTTCAATCAAATGCTTAGTCGGCTTGCGATTGTTCTTTTCAATCTTGCCTAACATAGAGGTGTCAATTTTCAATGCTTCTGCAACTTCGCGCAAGGGAAGTTGTTTCTCCTCACGGAGTTTTTTTACGGTCTCACCGAATGTTTTTTCAAATTTCATTTTGGACTACTTCAGTCCAAAAGTAGGCACTTAAAATGAGCCGTAAAAAATTTTTTTGAAAAGAGTTTTCAACAACTCTCGGTTTAGAGGGAATTAGCTGATTACAATTTGAAACGGTTTGCCTTTTCCCTTTGGTGCATAAAGGTCAAGCCGTGAGCCTGTGAGGTTAGCTTTACTTATAATATTGCCAGCAGTACCCCACGAAATGGAAGTTGTGTAATTATGCTGTCCTGCTTCACCACTTGGCTTATGTCGCACTTCAAGGTCAAAGCGTCCGTGAAAGACACCCTTAATAGTAACTTCAAAAGGAACTTTGGCGGCTTCAACATAAGGAGTTGCTCGAACTTGTTTCCAGGTGTATTTGCTAAACAGATTTTTGAAATAGCTTGTTTGGTCAATCTTGCTTCCTCCTGATATAAAATTGTCCTGAACCAAACGAAGTCCACCTGTAGGATTAGTCCTTGATCCGCCAACCTGAACACTTGAAGAAGGAAGTTTCTTTCTTGTCCAAACCAACTTTCCTCTAGCAGAAGCACTGCCAGTAGACGCAGCGGCAGTAGCGGCTGATTTTGTTGTTGTTTTTTTTGTTCCTCTAAATTCGCTTGGAATTTTTGCGATTGCTCTTTTGGGGAAGATTTTTGATATTATGATTTCAGTTTCCTTTCTTACGGCTTTCTCCGCTTTGTCCTGTGCCGCTTTTCTTTCTGCCTCTGTCGGAACAACTTTAGCTTTAACTAAGTCAGCTATAATTTTTTTGCTGAGTTTTTTAAGGTTCGGGTCGGTGAAGTCAAAAATGCCTTTGAAATAGTCTTTGAGTTGCTCTACAATTTTTCTGTCGGTTTCTACCCTGTTGTCAATGGAAACAAGCAACGATGCCTCAACATTGGTGAAAAGTCCTTGTGATGTAAGGTTTGAAGAGCCGATAATTAATTCTGATTTGTCTGCACCTTCAAACAAATAAATCTTTGGGTGAAAAATGGTGATAGAAGGTTGGTAGAAAACATATGCGTCAATGTTCAAAGCCAAAAGTTCTTCAAGGGCTTCTTTTGATGTCCCTTTTTGGTCAATGCCTGTAGCGATGGTAATAATATTTAGATGCTTTTTAGCTGTCTTGATATGTTTTGAGAGTCCTCTGATGCCCGCCTGACTTGCGAAAGCTGTAATACCTGTAAATGTGTGAAAGTCTTTATCCGCAAAAAACTTGATGAGTTTATTGCCTGCTGAATTTTGTGATGTCGCTTCAAATCCCTGTCCTAAAAGTGAAATGTTCATATTTTAATTGCAATATAGATTTTCAACAAATGTAGGAATAGGGCGTTGGGAATTTATCTTGGTCGGTCAAAAAAAAAGTAGTTAAAAAAGTTGTTCAGTTTAAAGTTGCACGGTCGCCATAGAATTACCGGTAACTTGTTTATCGGTGAGGTTTTTTAGTTTCTATCCGCCCATTTCTGTTTCTAAGCGCTATCGATGTTAAATTAAGTATTTTTTTGTTCAGTCGGATAATAGTAGATAGGTGGAGAATGGTGCCAATATGCTATATTACTAAGCCTCATTATTTGTAGGTAGTACAGGACTCCCTGCCTCACTCCGCAGGAGGGAGGGAACCAGCGAGCGTGGAGAACAAAAGTGACTAAAAAAAGAAGAGGCTCAGTATTGCTACTGAGCCTCTTAAGAAGCGGTCGGGACGGGACTCGAACCCGCGACCCCGTGCGTGACAGGCACGTATTCTAACCAACTGAACTACCCGACCGGGTATCGCTTTTCATCAAAGCGAACGCAAATATACACCGTTTGCACAATTTCCAAAAAAACCGCCTTAAAATGGCTTTTTTCGGCAGTTTGGCTACCTTCATAGCATGCATCCGAAACATCCCCTGATCCCCGTTTTCGTCCTGTTTGTGCTGGAGCCATTGGCCTCCCTTGCACAGGGATTCACTGCTATGGATAAGATGCAGACGGGCCTCGATTTTACCAATTCCATCCGGGAGGAAGCGGGACGAAACATCGGCGCCTACGACTATTTCTTCAACGGCGGGGGCGTGGCCATCGGTGATGTGAACAATGACGGTCGGCCGGATATCTTCCTCACTGGCAATGATACCGATGACCAGCTCTTGCTGAACCAGGGCAACTGGCAGTTCATAAATGCCAGCAAGTCGGCTGGCATACGGTCAGGCGGCTGGAGCACGGGCGTGACCATGGCGGATGTGAACAGCGATGGCTGGCTGGACATCTATGTCTGCCGCAGCGGTCCCGACTTCGCTACCACCTCTACCGCCAACCTGCTCTACCTGAACCAGGGCGATGGCACTTTTAAGGAGGTGGCAAAGGAATATGGCATCGCCGGGAATGACCTGAGTACCCAGGCGGTCTTCTTCGATATGGACAACGACGGTGATCTGGACCTCTTTGTGCTGAATCATGCCGTCCGCAACTGGGCGAACACCGAAGCCGACTGGCATGCCTTCGTGGATCGAATGGATCCGGATACCTACGCCCGCTATTGCAACAAACTCTACCGGAACGACAACAATAAATGGACCGACATCAGCCGCGAATCCGGTATCTATGAGATCGGTTTCGGCCTGGGAGTGGCCATCACCGACTATGACCTGGACGGTTTCCTGGATATTTACGTGGCCAACGATTTCTTCCTGCCCGACCGCCTGTGGATGCACCAGGAGAACGGTACTTACCGCGATGAACTTTCCTCCAAAGTGAGCCATACCACCATGAGCTCCATGGGCGCCGATGCCAACGACCTCAACAACGATGGCTGGCCCGACCTGATGGTGCTGGACATGAGTCCTTCCACCCACGCCGGTCATATGACCATGTGGATGGACATGAGCATGCCCATGGCGGCCGGTCCGCTGCAGGTCATGCACAACAACCTCTTCATGAACCGGGGCATCGGCATCATGAGCGAAACGGCGAGGATGGCAGGCGTGGCATCCACCGACTGGAGCTGGGCGGTGCTTATGGCGGATCTGGATAATGATGGCTGGAAGGATATCTGCATCACCAACGGCTACTACCGCGAGACCATGGACATGGACTGGCGGATGCGCATGACCGAAGGGGTGCAGGCGGGTACCCTGGATGCGGATGCGTATTTCAAATTGCTGCAGGAGGCTCCAAGGATGCCCACAAAGAACTTCATCTTCAGAAACGAAAAAGGCTGGCAGTTCAGCGATGTGAGTGACAGCTGGGGACTGACCACTCCTGATTATGCCCAGGGTGCGGCCTGGGGTGATCTCGACGCCGACGGTGACCTGGACCTGGTGTTCAATCGCCTGGGTGAAGCGGCTGCGGTCTATCGGAATGACAACGGCGGAAACTTCATTCGCTTTCAATCGACAGGAGAACAACCGCGACAGATAGAACTCTTTCAGTCCGCCTCCTCCCAGACGCAATACGGGCAGTGGAGCAGAGGGTATCAGTCATCGGTGGAGCCTGTCTTCCATTTCGGACTGGGAAACGATACCACCATCGACAGTGCACTCATCACCTGGGCGGATGGCAGCGTGCGAAAACTGATCGGTCCGCAGGCCAATTCCACGATCACCATCGACAGGAATGCTGGCGAGGAAACCGTGGATCCCCAGGTCTTCGAACCCCTGTTTCTCAACCAGAGTTCGCGACAGATCAGTCCCATCTACTACCACAGCGAAAACCGCTTCGACGACAATACCATCCAGCCTTTCATTCCCCATCAGACGGGTTACGAAGGACCTGCACTGGCAGTCGCAGATGTGAACGGCGACGGACGGGAAGACTTCTATGTAGGTGGTGCCTCGGGCTTTTCAGGTGCACTCTATCTGCAGGACAGCACTTCAAAGTTTCATCCGTTCCAGGCATCGGGTATCCTGGTGAACAAACTGGCGGAGGAAACAGCGGCCATCTTCTTTGATGCTGATGGCGATGGCGATCAGGACCTCTACATCGGTTGCGGAGGCGGCAATGACATGCTGGGGAAAGAACCCTATTTCCAGGACCTGCTGTTCCTGAACGATGGAAAAGGCATGTTCACACAAGCTGAATTACCGGAGATCAAAGTGCCCACTTCTGTAGTGGTGCCGATAGACTACGACAACGATGGCGATACAGATCTGTTCATCGGCGGCAGCAGCATGCCCGGTTCTTATCCGAATGCATCCGGCTGTTATCTGCTACAGAATGATGGCGGAAAGTTTTCGGATGTAACAGCAACGTATGCCGAAACCTTCAGCAACCTCGGACCGGTCGGCGATGCAGTAGCCGGACATTTCACCGGTGCAGATCAACTCAGCATCATAGTGGTGGGAGAGTGGACCTCTCCGAAGCTGATCACCTTTGGTAAGAAGAAGGCCACGGTAACAGATGCAGGTGCAGCCTACAGCGGACTCTGGCGGTCGGCGACCATCATTCCGGGTGAAGGCAAGGACCAGGTGTTGCTGGGCAACCAGGGATGGAATGACATGTTTCATCCAACTGCCGATGCAGCATTGGAACTGTACATGTTCGCCGGTGCCAAAGGCTTGTCGCTGATACCAGCCATGCAACAGGGTTCCCGCAGCTGGCCCATGCTCATGCCCATGGAGCTGGAGGAATTGCTGCCGCAAACTACAGGAAAATATCCTGATGCACATGCGCTTGCAAATGCAGATATGGATGCACTTTTATCCGGCATATCCTGGACGAAAAAAGAGGTATTCATCACCACTTCCTGCATCGCAGAACTGGACGACAAGGGCAACTGGCTGTTCGCAGAACTGCCTGCAGAAGCGCAATTGTCGCCGGTCTTTGCCGCGGTGGTCACCGATCAAAATGAGATCCTCCTGGCAGGAAATGAATCGCATACCGGCATGATGATCACCCCGCAGGATGCGGGCATCGGTCTCCTGCTGACCAACGAGAAAGGTATCTGGACAGCACATCCGCTCGCCGTAGAAACAGGTGTGCTGATACCCAACGACGTGCGGGCCATGCAACGCATTCACCTCGCCGACGGCAAACATGGCATCCTCATCGCCAAGAACAGCAGCAGGTTGAATTTATTGGTGAGGGAGTGAACGTTATTCGTCTTTCGTTTTGCGTTTTAGGTGGTTGGTTATTGGTTTTTAGTAATTGGTAGTTAGTACCTGATACTCGATACCCGATACTTGCTACCTGTAACTCAGCTTTGCTTGTTACTGCAGTCCGGGCACATGGATTCGATCTCGTCCATGGCTTCTCTGAGAGCTGCTTCCTGAGTCAACTCATAACCTCTGTCAAACCCATGCTGATCGATCTCATCATAGATTCGATCCAGTTCAGAACCATCGATCCGGACATTGACATTTACATCCACTACAGTATTATCCCTGCAGATAGCAGTGAAGTTCCATTCATGAACTATTGCCTGTACCTTTCCGTCACTGATCTCGTTCTCCTGTCCCATATATTGACTTCGCTGGATGGAAATAGACTCACGGAAACAATCAGCCTCCTTACTGTCATCGTTCACATGAACAATGCTGCAAAGGCATCGTGGGTGCGGTCGGTCCGGTCTTTCGGTATGCCGTCTGCTTGCCATCCGCAAACATATTTCACAGGCATTTGAATTCGGTATCCACAGGTAGTATTCGCTCATGCTTCATCATTTGACAGGTCAGAAAATACATGCGGTTGAAATGCCATCAGCACTTCGTCACGACTCATACCCGAAGGGTCAATTTCCGGAAGTTGATGGCGCATGTGCTTGTAAAGGTTGAGTGCATTCCTTGAATCCGATAGGTACAGGAATACACCCTGACTGAATCGCCACAGGCTGTTGATGGCAGCACCATCAGATAACTTATTTGCAGATAAACGGTAGGCCCGGATGATCAGGAGATTATTCTCCATGCTCAGGAATTCAGATACCATCCTCACATCGCCATTATCATAGTAACTGCTTACTGACAGGATCTCGTTTTCTCTCACTTCATTTTCATCATACACCCGCACGGTGCTGCGATACCCCTGCAGAGGAGGAAGGGTATCGCCAAACAATTCATCAACGAGGAATGGTTCGGAAATCCCTGGTTGAACAGTTATCCGGCTGACCGAAATGGTTCGTGTTCCGGTAGTAAGCTGAAAGGCAGGATCGTGGTAAGTGGCATACCCGTCGGCAATAATGAACAGCCTGACCGCATCATTGCTGTTCATACCTGCAATTCTCCACCTGCCCCGTTCATCGGTTGTAGTGGAGTGCAGGCCTGCCAATACCTGTGCGCCCGCAACAGGATTTCCATCGTGATCAGCAACCTGTCCTTCTGCCTTCTTACCGAGGTAAAGGCGGGAAACATCTTTGGTGACCTCCAGCAGATCTGAGGTGGTTGGAGCAAGGGGTATCCTGCCGGCTTCCACAGCTTCGCTGAACAGCGACTGCAGGTGGTCAAGGCTCATATCAAGCCACTCATCAAATGAAAGTATTCCGGCATGAACAGTGGCTTCTGCCCATTGTGCCGTCATACTTCCGGCTTCCATGAACATGGCGGCGGCCTGCCATTTCTCGATCTGGTCTTGTGATAACCCCGAATTTTCTGCAAGGACTGCTGATGAAACAGATAACAGATCTGCAAGATCATGTATGCCTGACAAGCCAAGCTTTTCTCTGTATGCAGGACCTATGCCTTCTACCTCCTGAACACTTGTTTGCAATAGGTTCATGTGATGCGAAAAAATTTAATGAAGCTTTAATCTACAAATTTTCAGGCTACCTGATCACTGATGTGTTTACCTGAGTATGGTTTGCCTTGTCAGAATGATTATCCGCACTACCTTTAAGTGATGGCAGATGATCAGCATTTCATGATGCAAGCACTGACCCTCGCCGCCAAAGGCCGGGGCTTTGTAGCGCCCAACCCGATGGTGGGAGCGGTCATCGTAGCCGATGGCAAGGTGATCGGAGAGGGGTATCACCATCGCTTCGGCGAGCCGCATGCAGAGATCGAAGCACTGAACAGTGTGCTGCCGCATGATCAGGAGAAGATCATCGGCGCTACCATGTATGTTACCCTTGAGCCCTGTTCCCACCACGGAAAAACACCACCCTGCGCCGATCGCCTCATTGCTGAACAGATCGGTAAAGTGGTGATTGCCACACTCGATCCGAATCCGCTGGTAGCAGGCAGGGGAGCAGCGAAACTGCGGGACGCTGGCATCGAAGTGGAAACAGGTATGTTGGAACAGGAAGCTGTTGCATTGAATAAAGCATTCTTCAGTTTCCATCGTAAGGGCAGGCCATTCATCACCCTCAAGTGGGCACAATCGGCCGATGGATTCATCTCAGCACTTCATCGTCAGCCGGTGCATCTGACCAATGAGACCAGCGACAAACTCGTGCACCAGCTGCGGGCGGAGCATCAGTCCATCCTCATCGGCGCAGCCACTGCCATCTCAGATGATCCCTTGCTCACGGTCAGACATGTGTATGGTAATGATCCGCTGCGACTGGTACTGGGTGACGACAGGATGCTGCCACCTGAGTTGCGCATGCTGAACGATGGCGGAAATACCGTTATGCTCCATATGGAAGGCAGAACATTCAGATCCTTTCTTCTGGAAAAGATGCAAGGTCTTCATGTCATCAGTCTGCTGGTGGAAGGCGGTACCAATACCCTGGAAATGTTCCTGCAGGAAGGTCTGTGGGATGACATCTGGCGGTTCTCTGTTGCACAGACACTGGAAGGCGGCACACCGGCGCCAAGAATATCACTTGTACCCGATGAGAAACGATCGGTGGATGGTGATGTACTGGAGATCTATCATCGCCAGTAAAAAAAAGACCCCTGCCGAATGACAGGGGTCTGAAGATCTCATATGATTCAGATCAGGGGAAGATACCCAGCGCCATGTAGTCATCTGCGATCTTGTTGATGGCCACCACGAAGGCTGCCACCCGCAGGTTGTTCACTTTGTTGTTGCTCTTCCACTCCTTGCGAATGTCGTTGTAAGAATTGATCATGGTCTCTTCCAGTCCGGAATACACCAGGTCTATCTCATCGGCACCACGTGCAGCCTTGACCTTGTCTTCGTCCTTCAGCTTCACGCCGGTCAGCGTTTCAAAGCTCTCGATCAGGTTCATGTTGCTGGCCTGCTCAAAGCGCTTGCTCATACGTCCGAAGCGTACGTGAGAGAGGTTCTTCAGCCACTCAAAGTAGGATACGGTCACACCGCCTGCGTTCAGATACATGTCGGGCAGGATCATGATGCCCATGCCATTCAGGATGTCATCAGCATCTGAGGTGATGGGTCCGTTGGCGGCTTCGCCGATGATCTTCGCCTTGATGCGTGGCGCATTGTCTTTGGTGATCACATTTTCCAGGGCTGCGGGGATCAGGATATCACAAGGTTGTTCCAGGATATCGCTGGTCTTTTCCATATTGGTGGCACCCGGGAAATTCAGGATGGAACCGGTACTCTTGCGGTGGTTGAACACGGCTTCGTAGTCCAGTCCGTTCTCATTGTAGATAGCACCTTCATACTCGCCGATACCCACGATGATGGCACCACCTTCCTGGAAGAATTTGGCACTGTAGTAACCTACGTTTCCAAATCCCTGCACGATGACCTTCTTGCCTTCCACACCGGGTGTAAGTCCCAGAGCTTCCATATCTTCCTTGTAGGTACAGGCTTCTTTCACACCATAGAATACACCAAGACCGGTTGCCTCGGTACGTCCGTTGATACCATGCTGGGTAACAGGCTTACCGGTCACACAGCCATAGCCATCTACAGAGTCAGGATGCAGCGCCATATAGGTATCTACGATCCAGCTCATCTCACGTGCACCTGTTCCGTAGTCGGGAGCAGGTACATCGAGACCGGGACCTAGCATGTTCTTCTTCACAAGTTCTGCAGCGTAACGGCGGGTGATGCGTTCCAGCTGCTCTTCGGTGTATTCTCTCGGATTGATCTTGATACCTCCTTTGGCACCACCAAACGGCACATCTACGAGCGCACACTTGTAGGTCATCAGACTGGCAAGTGCCATGACCTCATCTTCATTCACCATGTTGTCATAGCGGATACCACCTTTGGTGGGTGTGCGGTGGTGGCTGTGCTGCACACGCCAGGCCTCGATCACACGGAACTCACCTTTGATCTTCACGGGAAACTTCATCCGGTACACAGAATTACAGGCCCGGATCTGGTCGAGGAGACCCCTCGGATGGCCGGTAATATCGGCCGCCTTTTCGAAGTTCTGAACGACGCTTTCTAAGAAGCTGATGTTGCTCATACGAATGTTGGTATTTAGGGTTTATTGTTCTTTTTCCATATTGGTGATGCGGCGGTCCAGGTTGTATAGATACAACAATAAACCGCACAGAATGATGAGTATCACACCCACCACGATCCAGATCAGTCCGTTGCTTCGCAGTCCTGTGGCCATCTCTGCCTGATCGCTGCTTTGTGCCAGCAGCCATGCAGGGTGAAGAGCGGTAAGCAGTACCGCCAGCAGTCGGATAAAAAATCTCATAATACGTTTATATGATGTTTTCTGTAATGCAGGATGCGCACCCTGACACGCAGGGAAGCGATCCACAAGCCAGTTAGAAAATAAGCGAACACAGCAGGGTAGAATACGGTTCGCATGCTATTGTCGAGATCATATGTGCTGAAGGCAGGATTGCCTCCGTTTCCGGGGTGCAGGGAATCTGTAAGTCGCGGGATGACGAAGATGAAAACGATGAGCAGCATATAGGCGAAGATGCTGTACACAGCAGCAACTCTGGCTCGTTTTTCTTCATCATTGATGCTGCCTCTTAAAATGAAATAAGCAGCGTAGATCATCAGTCCGATGAAGGCACCCAGTATCTTGGTGTCTGCAAACAACCAGGAAAAAGTATCCCCCCAGGTAAAGCTTCCCCATAACATTCCGGTAAGAAAGCCAAGACAGCCAAACAACACGGCCACAGCAGCGGTCTCTGCAGCCATGATATCATGTACCATCTTTCCGGTGCGCAAAAAACGCACGGACTGCACCAGCGATACCAGCAAAAGCAGGATCATGGTGAACCAGACAGGTACGTGAAAAAAGAGGTTTCTGATGGTCTCGTGAAGGACGAATCTGGCAGGTACCTGGATCATCATTCCTGCTGTGAAAGTGTAGAGCATCAGCACGGCTCCCAGCACCTTCCACCACCGTTTATGCAGCTGGTTGATCATCCCCGATTAGTCCCGCCAAAGGTACGGAAATAATATCAATGCCAACACCACAATGAAGATGTTCAGTGCAGCTAAATAAAGCAGATCCTGTGCATTCATGGCCAGGTTCTGTCCGGTCAGCGCCAGCAGGCTTACACGTATCAGAATGCGCATGACAGGAAGCAGGATCGGGAAGCTCAGAATGGCTGTCAGGGTGCCGTTGTTTGCAGCCCTGGATGCCACTGCGCTGATCATACTGAAGGTGGATGCAAAAGCCAGGGCACCCAGCAGCATGGCCAGCAGAAAGGATGCGTCGTCTTCTACCGGATAACCCTGTGTGGCGATGTAAAAAAGTAGTGCCAGACCTGACATCACCACCATGACCACTGCATTGTAAGCCATCTTGGCCAGGATGATATGCTGCGGAGAGGCCAGGGTATAGAAATAATATTGCCTGCCTTCTGATTCCTGCAGAAAACTCTTGGCCACTGCATTGACACTGGTGAACAAGATGGCGATCCAGTACAACACCATCCAGGTGCGGTCGTCGGTCTCTTCAAAAGTGAAGGTGATCAGAAATATGATGCTGAGCAGATAGAGCAGGATTCCGCTCATGGCATACTTGTTCCGCCACTCACTCCGAAGCTCACGCATGAACAATACGCCAATGGCCGAACGTTTTCCCACAGGGCGAAATTACCCCAAACGTATCAATGTGATGCTTTAGATTTGTGGCACATGATACGAAAGATACTGGTTGCCAACAGAGGAGAGATCGCCATCCGGGTGATGCGCACCGCAAAGGAAATGGGAATCGCTACCGTGGCGGTATATTCAGAGGCCGACAGAAACGCCATGCACGTGCGCTTTGCAGATGAAGCCGTGCTGCTGGGTCCGCCGCCCAGTAATCAGTCTTACCTCCTGGGCGATAAGATCATTGCCGTTGCCAAAGAGACCGGTGCTGATGCCATCCATCCGGGTTACGGATTTCTCAGTGAGAATGCCGCTTTCTCCAGGAAGGTGCAGGAGGCCGGGCTCATCTTTATCGGTCCGGATCCTGAAAGCATTGAACGAATGGGCAGTAAGATCGAAGCCAAGCAGGCGGTGAAGGATTTTGGTATTCCCATGGTGCCGGGAACAGATCATGCTATCAGCGATATTAAAGAAGCCCTGGATGTGGCTGAAAAAGCCGGCTATCCTGTCCTTATCAAAGCCAGTGCCGGTGGAGGTGGGAAAGGTATGCGTGTGGTGCAGAATGCTGCAGAAATGGAAGAGCAGATGCATCGTGCCATGAGCGAGGCGGAAAGTGCGTTCGGCGATAGTTCTGTCTTCATCGAGAAATTCGTGACCAGTCCGAGGCATATTGAAGTGCAGGTGATGGCCGACAGACATGGCAATGTGATCTACCTCTTTGAAAGAGAATGCAGCATCCAGCGAAGGCATCAGAAACTGGTGGAAGAAGCACCCAGTGCAGTGGTCAGCGAGAGCATGCGGAAGGCCATGGGCGAAAGTGCGGTCAATGTGGCCAGAGCCTGTAACTATGTGGGTGCCGGAACTGTTGAATTCCTGGTAGATGCCGACCTGAATTACTACTTCCTCGAAATGAATACCCGCCTGCAGGTGGAACATCCGGTCACCGAGTTCATCACCGGACTGGACCTTGTGCGCATGCAGATAGAAGTGGCACAGGGCGATGAACTCAAAGTAAAACAGGAAGACCTGCGTATTCATGGTCATGCCATCGAACTCCGTGTTACTGCCGAAGACCCCGCCAACAACTTCCTGCCCGATGTGGGCAAACTGATCACCTACCGAAGACCGCAGGGAGCAGGCGTCCGGGTGGACGACGGGTACGAAGAAGGGATGGATATTCCCATTTATTATGACCCGTTATTGAGCAAACTGATCGTGCATGCAGAGAACAGACAACTGGCCTGTGAACGCATGGTGAGAGCCATCGATGAATATACCATCAGCGGTGCTGCCACCACCTTGCCCTTTGGCAGATTCGTCATGCAGCATGAAGCTTTTCTGAGCGGACAGTTTGACACCGGTTTCATTGAGCGTTACTTCAAACCAGACATGCTTCAACGGGAAGAAGAAGATGAACTGGCAGTGGCAGCTTACGTAGCCACCCACCTCCAATCCAGACCAACAGCCAAACAAACTACGCAGCAGGCAGCGCAGGTCTCCAACTGGAAAAAAAACAGGATAGGGTAGAGGTGAATAAGAGAATGGGAAAATGGGAAAATGGGAGAATGTGAAAATGAGAGAATTTGAAAATGTGAAAATGGGAGAATGGGAGAATGGGAGAATGGGAAAATGTGAAAATGGGAGAATGATGCAGAATGGGAGGGAGTGTTCAATTAACTCATTTTCACATTACCTCATTTCCACATTTCTTCATCCCGATGGCTATCGGGGCCATACCTTCCACCACACCTTTTTCTCCTCCTTCGGTAATAAATCCGCATAATTCAGAGGATACCGTGGTTCGATAAGTTTGTTGGATACCGGTATCGCTTTGACCGGCAATGGTTCAATGAATACAGTTGCCGGCGGACCCGGATCAGGAGGCGGCGGGGTCTCATTCGGCGGATCGATCACTTCAATGCGTACTTTGGCCAGACCTGCCCGGATATACCCAAGTCGTTCAGCCGCAGAATAGGTCAGGTCAATGGACCGTTTGTTCCATTGCGGCATCCGGTCGTTGATGCGCAGTATCACCACAGAATCGTTGGCCTTGTTGGTGACCATTACCCAGGTGCCCAGTGGCAGGCTCTTATGGGCAGCGGTCATCTTGTCCTGGGTAAAGATCTCGCCACTGGCGGTCTTCCTGCCAACGAACTTGTCGTGGTAGTAACTGGCCGTTCCCTCTTCCACATACGCAGACTGGGCATCAGACAAAGAGCAGAGGCAACTCAGCAGGAGCAGGCAGCTTCCTTTGACAAGGATTTGCATTCATTAAAATTAGCCGAATTTGGTGGTAGGGTTATCCACAGGTTCAGGATCCGGGAAAAAGGGAAGGCTGTACCCCGGAAATCAGCCCTTCATGAGCCAGGAGCCACTCTTTACGGTGTATTCCGCCTGCATAACCCGTCAGGCTGCCATCACTTCCGATCACCCGGTGGCAGGGAATGAGCACCAGCAGCGGGTTGGCCCCCACCGCAGCGCCCACTGCCCGGCTGTATTGGTTACCGCCAAGTTGTCTGGCCAGCGACAGATAAGTGGTGGAACCGCCCGGCGGAATACGCAGCAATGCCCGCCAGACCAACTTTGAAAAATCTGAAGCAGCTGGCAGCTCGAAATGAGGTAGTGGGGTGCCGGGGTCGGTCAGGTACAACCTGAACCAGTGGGCGGCCTGTTCGGTAAAAGGATCGGATACACCGACAGGTGCAGTATCAGAAAAATAGCAACGGGAGAGGCTTTTGCCGTCAGATTCAGCCACAAAATAACCGGCAGGAGAGGGAACGCAGCTGCTGAACATGGCTCAGATGGCCACTTTCAGCTTGTTGATACGGCTCTGGTTGAGCTTGCTTTCGGCATACTCCAGGTCCACCCGGAATTCCACATCCTTGTTCTCTGCTGAAGGCATATCGAACATGGCATCAGTAAGCAGGGCTTCACAAATGGATCGCAAACCTCTGGCACCCAGCTTGAATTCCATGGCCTTGTCAACAATGAAATCCAGCACTTCATCATCGATCTCCAGCCTGATGCCTTCAATCTGGAAGAGCTGTTTGTATTGCTTGATCAGGGCGTTCTTGGGTTCAGACAGGATGGCACGGAGTGTTTCTGCATCCAGCGGATCCAGGTGAGTAAGCACGGGCAGACGACCGATCAGTTCAGGAATGAGTCCGAATTGCTTGAGGTCCTGCGGATTGACATACTGGAGCAGGTTCTCCTTGTCAACCACAGCTTCTTCTTCCTTTTTGAATCCGATCAGCTGGGTGGAGGTACGGCGGGCGATGATCTTCTGGATACCGTCGAACGCTCCTCCACAAATGAAGAGAATGTTCTGGGTATTGATCTTGACCATTTTCTGTTCCGGGTGTTTGCGGCCACCCTGTGGTGGTACGTACACTTCGGTGCCCTCCAGCATCTTCAGCAGGGCCTGCTGCACACCTTCACCGGACACATCGCGGGTGATAGATGGGTTATCGGTCTTCCGGCTGATCTTATCGATCTCATCGATATAGACGATACCTCTTTCGGCTGCAGCCACATCATAGTTGCAGACCTGAAGGAGACGGGAGAGAATACTCTCCACGTCCTCACCTACATATCCGGCCTCCGTAAATACGGTGGCGTCCACAATGGTGAAAGGAACATTCAGACAACGGGCAATGGAACGAGCCAGCAGGGTCTTGCCGGTACCGGTCTCACCCACCAGAACGATATTGGACTTTTCGATCTCGACCTCCTCGATCTTGGGCTGGTTGAGACGCTTGTAATGATTGTACACGGCGACCGACAGGATCTTCTTGGCTTCTTCCTGACCTATCACATACTGATCCAGGAACTGCTTGATGGCCTTCGGCTTCATGATGGCATTCATACCGAACTTATAGCGCTTGCCGGTATGCTGCATCTCTTCTTCTATGAGCTGCTGGGCCTGACCCACACAATTCTCGCAGATATGTCCTTCCTGACCGGCGATGAGAATATTCACCTCGGTTTTCGGGCGGCCACAGAAGGAACAGTGCTGGTCGTCGTTCTTTTTCATTATGCAGTTTTTCGCGGATTACGGGACAGCACCTCATCCACCATGCCATAGTCTTTGGCTTCGGCTGCGGTCATCCAGTAATCACGGTCAGAATCTTCTTCAACCTTGTTGAAACCCTGACCGGAGTGTTGGCTGATAATATTATAAAGTTCGGCTTTTAATTTCAAAGTTTCCTTCAGTGCAATTTCCATGTCACTTGCTTGTCCTTGCATGCCACCAAGCGGCTGGTGGATCATGACACGGCTATGGGTCAGGGCAGAGCGTTTTCCTGCGTGCCCGGCACAGAGCAGCACAGCAGCCATAGAGGCGGCAATACCGGTACAGATGGTGGCCACATCAGGGTTGATATACTGCATGGTGTCATAGATGGCCAGACCTGAATAAACAATACCGCCCGGGCTGTTGATGTAGATCTGTACATCACGCTTGGAGTCCACTGAGTCCAGGAATAAAAGCTGGGCCTGGATCACGTTGGCCACATAGTCATCAATGGGTGTTCCGAGGAAGATGATGCGGTCCATCATCAGGCGGGAGAAGACGTCCAAAGCCTGGGCGTTCAGCTGCCTTTCTTCAATGATATAGGGCGTGAAATTGGTCACAAACTGGCTGGTACTCTGCATGTAACTCTCCAGCGTAGTGGTGGGGATACCCATGTGGCGGGTAGCAAACTTCTTGAATTCGTTATTCGGCATATGCAGTTTCTTTTTGTAAGGATTGATATTCTTCCAAAGTGGTTGCCTGATCGTCAATGCTGATCATGCTGCGGATCACATCCAGGAACTTTTCCTGCATGACCCGGTCGTGCATGCTTTCTACAAATGAACGCTCTTTCAGCTGACTTTCCACAATATAACGCACAAAATCTTCACCCAGCTGTCCGTAGCTGTTGCGCACATGCTGCACAGCGGCCTGGATGATTTCATCCTGGGTGGCCTCCAGCTGATGCTCCTGCTGTACTTTGCGGAAGATCAGTGATTCTTTCAGCCTGCGCATAAATTGTGAGAAGGTCTCTTCGTCTTCACCATCGGCAGCACGGCTGTTGATGAACCATTTTTCCAGAAATTGATCAGGCAGGTCTATCGAGGTCTGTTCGATCAGGTACTTATACAAGGTATTGTCTAATTGTACCCTGGTCATATTGTCATTATACTGCTCTATGAAACCGCTGATGCGTTCACGCAGGGCAGATTCGTCGGTTACTTCGCCATATTCTGCAGATACAGACTGGAAGAAAGCTTCATTCAGTTCGGCCGGAATCAGTCGCACGATACGATCTACCTTACATTCAAAGCCAGGCTGAATGGCTTCCACGATCTCTTCTGACGGTTCCTGCATCTGCAATACATTGCGGGCTATCTGCGCACGCTCTCCTTTAAAGACGGAGAAGATGTCTGCGATATTGTAAGCCCCGCCTTTGGCAATGGTGCCGAACAGTTCTTTTCCTGTATCGGTCAGCATTTCGAAGTTGAAAAAGCTGTGAACGTGCAGGCCTTCTTCTCTGGCACTTCCGTCTTCGTTCAGCTCCTGCAGGTGCACATAGACCACATCTCCGTCTGCAGCTTCTTCCACTTCATCTCTGTTTCCGTACTTTTTCTGTAAACGTTCGATCTCCTGCTCCACTTCTGCCGATGATGCCGGAATGCGATACCAGGTGAAATGATCAGCACTGCTGATACCCAGTTCGAAGGATGGTTGCAGGCCTATCTCATAGACAAAAGTGTATTCCTGCTCTTTGGTGTGGTCTATCTCTACACGGTCTTCGGCAGATGGCAACGGATCGCCCAGCAGTCTTTCATTGTTATCTTTCAGGTGCTCGTCAATGCTCTTGTTGACCAGCTTGTTGAGTTCATCGGCCAGGGCCTGATCACCATACATCTTTTTGACCATTCCCATAGGTACATGACCCGGGCGGAACCCTTTGATCTGTACTTTTTTAGAAAGGTCTTTCAGTGATTTTTTAAAGGCATCGGCATAGTCTGCAGGGCTGATCTGAATGCTTACCCGCTCATGTCGCGGTCCGAGGTTGTCGATCTGTACGTTCAAAATGTTTCGTTTAAAATTCAGTGCGGGTGGAGGGACTCGAACCCCCATGCCTCGCGGCGCCAGATCCTAAGTCTGGTATGTCTACCAATTTCACCACACCCGCAGTTCCCGGCCATCCCCTCACTGGGACGGAAAAGGAGGTGCAAAATTACCACATTTTCGCATCCTTAGTCAATTTTACCTTCCGGAAACTGCCTGGAACTTCTGATTGTTCATAAGGCAAAGGCTTTGTTAAAACACTGTATTTTAGCACGAATATGCCCACCATCCCCGCCATTGACCAGGAAAAGGAGAAGCAGCTCATCCTGAAAGAGTACCGCAATCTGCTGCGTTCGCTGAAGGAGACGATCACCACCAGTGAGCGGAAACAACTGCGTCTTGCCTTTGAAATGGCACTGGAGGCGCATAAAGATATGCGCAGAAAATCTGGTGAGCCCTACATCATTCACCCGCTTCAGGTGGCACAGATCGTGGTCAAGGAAATGGGTCTCAATGCCACTGCCGCTATCTGTGCCATTTTGCATGATGTGGTGGAAGATACTGAGCTTACCCTGGATGATATCAAAAGGGAGTTCGGGGGGAAGGTGGCGAAGATCATTGACGGACTGACGAAAGTATCCGGAGTGTTCGATCTGACCTCCTCCATTCAGGCAGAAAATTTCAAGAAACTGTTGCTCACCCTGGCCGATGATGTCAGGGTCATCCTGATCAAGATCGCCGACAGGCTGCACAACATGCGTACGATGGACAGTATGCCCCGGAAAAAGCAGCTGAAGATCGCCTCTGAAACCCTGTTTCTATATGCACCACTGGCACACAGGCTGGGGTTTTATGCCATCAAGTCTGAGCTGGAAGACCTGGGCATGAAATACACAGAGTCAGAGACTTACAAGGAGATCGCCCGTAAGTTGAGTGACACCAAACGGGAACGCAGCAGGTATATCAATGAATTTACACGACCCATCAAAGAGCGTCTCGATGAAGAGGGTATGAAATACCAGATCTATGGAAGGCCTAAATCCATCCATTCTATCTGGAACAAGATGCGCACCAAGCATGTGACCTTCGAAGAAGTATATGACCTCTTCGCCATTCGGATCATCATCGATTCACCACAAAATAAGGAAAAGGCAGATTGCTGGAAGGTGTATTCCATCGTTACTGAATTATTCACCCCCAATCCTGACCGTCTCCGCGACTGGATCAGCACGCCAAAGGCTAACGGTTATGAGTCGCTGCATACCACGGTCATGGGGCATCGCGGTCGCTGGGTGGAAGTGCAGATACGCACTGTTCGCATGGATGAGATCGCAGAGAAGGGTTTTGCAGCGCACTGGAAATACAAGGAAGGAACAGCAGATAAATCACTTGATACCTGGCTGCGTGAGATCCGTGAACTGTTGCGGAATCCCGACTATAACGCCCTGGAATTTCTGGACGATTTTAAGAGCAATCTGTTCTCGAAAGAGATCTATGTATTTACACCCAAGGGTGACCTCAAGATCCTGCCACAGGACAGTACGGCACTGGACTTTGCCTTTGAGATCCACACCGATGTAGGCTATCATTGTATTGGTGCCAAGGTCAACCACAAGCTGGTACCCCTGAGCCACCGCCTCTCCAACGGAGACCAGGTGGAGGTGATCACGAGTCGTAAGCAGAAACCCAATGAAGACTGGCTCGGATTTCTGATCACCAGCCGGGCGAGGTCCAAGGTCAAGCATGCACTGAAAGAAGAAAAGCGGCAGGTGGCACTGGTGGGAAGAGACATGCTGGAAAAAAAGATGAAGTCACTGAAGCTGCCTCTGGACGATAAGAACATGGCAGAATTGATGTCTTACTATCACCAGCCTACCTCGCTGGAATTGTTCTATCGGATACAGAACAAAGACATCGACCTGAAGGACCTGAAGAATTTTCAGATCAAAGGAGGCCGTATCATCGCACCCAAGCGGCAGGATAAAGGGAAGGGAACCATCAATCCCAACCTCATTACCGCCAACGCAGACCTGCTCATTTTTGATGAGATGAGCGACAAGATCGCCTACTCATTAGCCAAGTGCTGCAATCCTATTGTGGGCGATGATGTGTTCGGGTTCATCACGGTCAATGAAGGCATCAAGATCCATCGCACCAACTGCCCCAACGCTACGGAACTGCTCAGTAAATATGGTTACCGGGCGGTCAAGACCAGGTGGACCAAACAACAGGAGATCGCATTCCTCACAGGGCTTAAGATCACCGGAGTGGACGATGTGGGGCTTGTCAATAAAGTCACCAATGTGATCAGCGGCGAGATGAAACTCAACATGCAAAGCATGACCATCGGCGCCAAAGAAGGTATCTTTGAGGGCACCTTCATGGTGTATGTCAAGAATACCGACGAGCTGGAAGACCTGATCCATCGCATCAGCAGCCTGAAGGAGATCACCAGTGTAACGAGGATCGAAACATGAGCAAGCAAGCAGAAGGCAAAGACAAACCCGGACTGATAGACGAAGTGAAAAACATCTTTGCTGCCCATATGGAACAGCATGGACTTCGCAAAACCCCCGAACGCTTCGCCATCCTCGAGGAGATCTACCGGCGTAACGATCATTTTGATGCTGAGACGCTGTACAATGAAATGCTTCGGCAGCAATACCGGGTAAGCCGGGCAACGGTCTATAATACCCTGGAACTGCTGCTTACCTGCGATCTGGTGTCGCGTCACCAGTTTGGCAAGAACCAGGCACAGTATGAAAAATCATACGGATACAAGCAACATGATCATATCATCTGTGTGGATTGTAAAAAAGTTGTGGAATTTTGTGATCCACGCATCCAGCAGATACAGAGTATGATGGGCGAATTGCTGAACTTTCGCATCACCCACCACTCTTTGCAGATGTATGGCATTTGCGGTACCTGCCAGAAAGCCCGAGAGCTGGCGGCAGAAAAAGCGACGAAAACGTGAGCATGGAATACCAGGTTGAAAGAAAAGAGAACAGCATTGCACTGATCAGCGTCAGGGGACGGATCGTGGGCGAGTACCAGCTGGTACCCCTTACCGAAGAAGTGGATGAACTGCTGGAAGACCAGTACCGCCATATCATCTTTGACCTGTCGCAACTGGAGTTCATGACATCTGCCGGATTGTCTTTCTTTCTAAAGACCCTGACCCGGGTGCGGCACCTGGACGGCGAGGTCATTCTGGTTGCACTCAACCATTTGTTGAATGATCTGCTGGTAACAACAAAACTCAACGCTGTTTTTATTATCGAACCTGATGAGGAAGCAGCTATGCATTACCTGAAAGAAACCGGGGCGGTTCACTAGCCGCCGGGCCCGTGTTCATATTTTCTGACTGAATTGTCGGCTCCATTCCTGAATTTTGCCTTTCAAGCGACACACATGAAAGTGGATGTTTTATTAGGGCTGCAATGGGGCGACGAAGGAAAAGGCAAGATAGTGGACTATCTGGCCGAAAAGTATGATGTAGTAGCCCGTTTTCAGGGCGGCCCGAACGCAGGCCATACCCTGATCCTGAACAACGGGCAAAAATTCGTGCTGCATACCATCCCATCAGGGATTTTCCTGCCGCATACCAGAAACCTGGTGGGAGCCGGTGTGGTCATCGATCCCGTAACCTTCGGCATGGAGATAGCACGTTTGCGGGAAACCGGTGTGGATCCTGCCGGCAGGCTGTTCATCTCCCGCAAAGCCCACCTCATCCTGCCTACCCATAAAATGCTGGACGCTGCTTCAGAAGCATCCAAAGGACATGACAAGATCGGTAGTACGCTGAAAGGAATAGGTCCGGCTTATATGGACAAAACAGGACGAAACGGACTGCGTGTGGGCGATCTGGAGCTCTCCGATTTTCGTGAGCGATACGAAAAACTCAAAGCCAAGCACCTGGAGTTGCTGGCACTGTATGGCGACAAGCCCACAGAGATTGCAGGAGAAAAAGAATGGCTTGCCGCAGTGGAAGAATTACTGAAGCTGGACATAGTGGACGGTGAATATTTTATTCATGATGCTTTGACCAGCGGACAAAAAGTACTGGCCGAAGGTGCACAGGGCAGCATGCTGGATGTGGACCACGGCACCTACCCGTTCGTGACCAGCAGCAACACCATCACAGCCGGAGTCTGCACTGGTCTGGGCATTGCTCCACACATGGTAGGCGAGGTGATCGGAATTTCCAAAGTGTACTGTACCAGGGTGGGTAGCGGACCTTTCCCTACTGAACTGTTCGATGAAGAAGGCGATGAACTTCGTCGTATAGGAAATGAATTCGGCGCCACTACTGGCAGACCCCGCAGGTGCGGATGGATAGACCTGCCGGCTCTGAAATATACCATCATGCTGAACGGTGTCACCCAGCTGGCACTGACCAAAGTGGATGTGCTCAACACCTTTGCCTCAGTGAAGGCTTGTGTAGCCTATAAGCATAAAGGGCAAACCACAGACAGGGTACCTTTCGATCTGGTAGGTGCCGATATCGAACCGGTGTATCAGGCATTTCCGGGCTGGCAGTGTGAGCTGGATGGAGAGGGCGGAAGAAGCGGATTGCCGCAAACCCTTCAGGATTATCTGCAGTTCCTCGAAACAGCCGTCGGAGTGCCCGTTACCATGTTATCTGCAGGTCCTGAAAGGGATAAGCTCATGGAATTTTAATAATGGACCGCATCCGGGAAGTCTTTACCTGTGAAGACCCGGTTCTGTTCCGGCAGCAACTGCTGCAGTGGATCTCGGCGTTCGATGTATTTGCCGTACTGGACAGCTGTGGCAATGATGTATATGGCCCGCCCGCATTTGATATGCTTTGCGGAGCAGGTATGGCATCAGCGATCTCTCTGGAAGCAGGCGATGCTTTTCAGGCACTGGAATCATTTGCAGCAACCGGCGACTGGTTTTTCGGGCATCTGAACTATGACCTGAAGAATGAAACCGAATCTCTGAGCAGCAGCCATCCTGATTCCATTGGTTTCCCGGATCTTTTTTTCTTTCGTCCGACGATCCTCATCAGACTGCAGGGCCATGAAATCAGTATAGAAAGTCTGACGGCCTCTCCAAAGCAGATCATGGATACCATAGTTTGCCTGGAACCACTTTCATCTTATCAGCCCGGTGCCATGCAAATGCATCCGGTCATGCCCCGGTCAGCGTATCTCAATAAGGTAGAGGCGATCCGCCGGCACATCATAAACGGCGATGTGTATGAACTGAATTTCTGCCAGGAATTTCTGGGAAAAAATGCCCGTCTGGAACCTGTCAAAGTATTCGATGCCTTGTGCGCTGCTGATAAAGCTCCCATGAGTGTGCTGCACCGGAACGGCGACAGGTATCTCATCAGTGCAAGTCCGGAACGCTTTCTGATGAAGCAGGGTAACAGGCTGCTTTCCATGCCCATTAAGGGTACCATCAGAAGGGGAGCAGGTGCAGATGATGAAGAGCTCAAAGAGCAGCTGCGACAAAGTATCAAAGACCGGGCAGAGAATGTCATGATCACTGATCTGGTGCGCAATGATCTGACCAGGTTTGCCAAAACGGGCAGCATCCGGGTAGATGAGCTGTTTGGGGTCTATCCTTTCGCACGGGTATTTCAGATGATCAGTACGATCAGTGCAGAGCTGCAGGATGATGCCGTTCCCGTGAAGACCATACGCCAGGCATTTCCCATGGGAAGTATGACCGGAGCCCCGAAGGTCAAAGCGATGGAACTGATTGACAGGTATGAGGTCAGCAGGAGGGGATTATACTCAGGAGCCTTCGGGTACTTTACACCCGATGCCGACTTTGACTTCAACGTGGTGATCAGAAGTGTGCTCTATAACCAGCGATCAGGGGTGGTATCAGTGCAGGCCGGCGGGGCTATAGTTTATGATTCTGATCCGGTGCAGGAGTATGAAGAATGTCTGCTGAAAGCCTCCTCGCTCTTTGATGTGTTGCGGGCTGAACTTATTCAGCAATGAACAGATAGTAGTTCTTCTTGCCTCTCTGGAACAGCAGATATCGGTTGCCGATAAGATCTGCAGTGGTGACCGTCATATCCGCATCTTCGATCTTCTCTTTGTTGAGCTGCAGGGATTTTTCCTGCAGGGCCCTGCGCAATTCTCCCTTGCTGGGAAGCACATTGCTGTGTTCACACAAGAGGGAGGGGAGGTCAGCACCTGATTCCAGCACCGATCTGGCAATATGAAATTGAGGCACCCCTTCGAATACATCCAGGAAGGTATCGTTGTCCAGTTTGCGCAAAGACTCGCTGGTGGACTTTCCAAAGAGGATGTCGCTGGCGGCGATTGCTTTTTCCAGATCTTCCTCAGAGTGCACCCTGGCGGTCACCTCTTCTGCCAGTGCCTTTTGCAGTTTGCGCAGGTGCGGTTCTGCTGCATGTTCCGAGATCAGAGATTCCAGGGTGGTCCGGTCTTTCAGTGAAAATATTTTAATATAAGTTTCGGCATCAGTATCAGAGGCATTGAGCCAGAACTGGTAGAATTTATAAGGACTGGTGCGTTTCGGATCGAGCCAGATGTTGCCACCTTCGGTCTTGCCGAATTTAGTACCATCAGCCTTCTTGATCAGGTTGGTACAAATGGCAAATACTTCGCCGCCTTCCATCCTCCGCACCAGTTCATTACCGGTGGTAATGTTTCCCCACTGATCACTTCCTCCCATCTGCAGCATCACACCCCTGTTCTTCCAGAGGTAGTAGAAGTCATATCCCTGCAATAGCTGGTAAGAGAACTCTGTAAAGGAGATGCCTTTTTCCAGACGTGTCTGTACGCTGTCTTTCGCCATCATATAGCTGATGGTGATGTGCTTTCCCACTTCTCTCAGAAAACCAAGAAAGGAGAAATCTTTCATCCAGTCGTAGTTGTTCACTACCTCAGCGCTGTTAGCACCGCAATCGAAATCCAGAAATTTCTCCAGTTGTTTTTGCTGGCATTCCACATTGTGCCGGAGGGCCGCTTCATCCAGCAGGTTGCGTTCTGCACTTTTTCCGCTGGGGTCGCCCACCATGCCAGTGGCACCACCTACCAGTGCAATGGGTTTGTGGCCACAGCGCTGAAAATGGAGGAGGGTCATGACCTGAACCATGTTGCCCACGCCCAGGCTATCGGCGGTAGGGTCAAAACCGATATAACCGGTGGTCATTCCCTTGTTGAGGTGATCTTCCGTGCCTGGCATGATATCAGCCAGCATTCCCCGCCAGCGCAGCTCTTCCACAAAATTCGACATGCCGCAAAAATAGGCCATTCACGTCATTGCGCTGTCAAAGCTGACATGGTTTTCAGCCGTTAATTGAACAATTTTGACGGAAACGCACTTGAACCAGTATGAACTTCCTGAGCCACTACTACCATGAATTGCCTGTCAGCGATCCGTATTTCGTGGCCGGTGTGATCATGCCTGACATACTTTCCAACTACTCCAAACGGAACGGCGAAAAGGTGCGCCTGAATCCATCAAAACTGAAAGCGGGAGTGGAAGCGCCTTACCGGTCGCTGGCAGAGGGGGTCAGGCAGCATTATTTTGTAGATGGCTTTTTTCATGACTCCGGTTTCTTTGACGAAATGACCAGTGTCATTGAAGAAAAGGTGCATGCCCTTGATTTTCAGTGCTTCCGGAGGCGATTATTTGCCTTTAGCCACGTCTTTCTGGAGCTCATGCTGGACCGGTCACTGCTGCTGGAAGACCGAACCATTGCTGACAATATGTATGGCTTGTTGGAAGAGCTGGACGCCAAGACGGTAAGTGGTTTCTTTAACCTCCAGGAGCAGGAAGACCATGCCGATGGGATAGCCAGGCATATTCAGGTGTTTACGGAACGCCGGTTCATATACCATTATGCCGATGAAGAACGTTTGATGATGATCCTGGATGCCATTAACAGCGGTTTTGGTAACCCTGCGTTCACTCAATCAGACAGAATGCAGCTGACCCACCTGATTCATGACATGGACGGGATATTGCGCACTGAAAAGTTTCCTAAATTTCCGGCTGATTCCTGATATGCTGAAACGCCACTTATTAATCATACTGCTGATGTGCGGAGTGTTCTCTGCACAGGCTCAGGCTGTTCGAAAGTATTCCAATGAGTTTTTGTCGATCGGCATTTCCGGCCAGGGTATGGCTATGGGAGGCAGCATGGTTGCCGGGGTGGATGATGTGACTGCCGGATACTGGAATCCGGCCGGCTTACTGCTCATAGGCAACGATATGCAGGTGGGGCTGATGCACGCTGAGTATTTTGCGGGCATCGCCAAGTATGACTATGGAAGTGTGGCCATTCCGCTGCAGCAGAAAGATGCCGTACTGGCATTTTCACTGATCCGTTTTGGTGTGGATGATATTCCCAATACGCTCTTTCTGATTGGACCTGACGGAAGCATCAACTACGATAACATCACTTCTTTTTCAGTAGCTGATTATGCATTTCTCAGTTCCTACGCCACCAGGCTGGCATGGAATGACCTGCGCATAGGAGGAAGTGCCAAGATCATTCACCGTACTGCCGGATACTTTGCCACTTCCTGGGGTTTCGGATTGGACATCGGGGCACAGATGGAGAAAGGTAACTGGGAATTTGGTGTCATGGGCCGCGACATAACCGGAACCTTCAATGCCTGGTCATTCGGTTTCACGGAAGAAGATCAGGCTGTGTTGCTGGCAACCGGAAATGCGCTACCTGAAAGCTCGCTTGAGATCACCACGCCCCGCATCATTCTGGGTGCCGGTTACAACATGGCACTGGGCGAACATTTTACCCTGAGGCCTGAACTGAATCTGGACCTTACCACCGATGGTAAGCGCAATGTCTTGCTGGCGGCAGATCCGGTCAGCATGGATCCGCATCTGGGCATTGAAGCCGGCTATAAAGATTTCATTTATCTGAGGGCCGGAGTGAATAATGTGCAACAGGCCATTGCAGATGACGCTACCACTGAAAGCTGGGTATTGCAACCCAATCTGGGCGTGGGGGTGGTCATAGGACCTATACATCTTGATTACGCTTATACTAATATAGGAAACCAGGCGGAAGTGCTGTATTCTCATGTGGTGTCGCTGCAGTTGTCCATGCCTTCGCGTCAGGTTCCTGATCAAAACTGATCCGCTAACCTGCGCCTATGATCAAACGCATACCCTCGCTTATTATACTGCTCTGGTTCGCTTCGGCACTGTCGGCGCAAACAGACCTGTATGGCAATGAATGGATATCATATGATCAGCAGTATCTGAAGATCAGAACAGCTGCAGACGGGCTTTACCGCCTGCACTATGATGAGCTGGCAGACGCACTTACAGCCATCGGTACAGATATAGCCACTATTGCTCCTGACGACTTTCAGCTATTTCAGCTGGGCGAAGAGCAATATCTGTACATTGAAGGAGATGGAGATGGCAGCTTTGATCCGGGAGACTTCATTGAGTTTTACGGAATCCGTAATGATGGAAAGCTGGATACCCGTCTCTATGAAAATGAGCAGTATCAGATACATACCTATACCAGCCTCTTTACCGATACCGCAGTTTATTTTCTCACCTGGAACTCAGATCCGGGCCACCTGCGCATGGAACAATTGGCCAATGTGCTTAGTGACATGCCAGAACCGGAATCGCATTATGAATTTCGCACCCTCATGATCAACGGCTCCACTACGGTGTTGAATCACGGTGCAAGTTATTTTGCTCCCGGAAGGTATTACCTGGAGATCTATTCATCTAAATATGACGACGGAGAAGGTTTTTCTGAGACCAGGTTTGCAGGTACCACCAGAAACAAGACACTGAGCACTTCCAATATATACTCCGGAGAAGATGCTTTTGTGCCCACCCTTCGAACAGCGGTCATTGCAACCAATGAAGTGGAACATCACTATACCATTTCCTTTAATGGAACCACTTTGTATGACACCAGTTTTACAGGATATGATTTTAAAAAATATGAATTTTCTATAGACAATTTATTGAGCAGTAATACCGTGTCGTTTGCGTCACTGAATGGCAGTAATGACTATCTGCGAAACTGTTATATTGAGATCACCTATCCGCGTATCTGGGATTTCAATAATGCCAGCAAAGTGGGTCTGCGGCTGGTCAACTCTTTATCGGCCACCAAATATCTGGTCATCACTGATTTCAATGAAAAGTCCACCGATCCGGTTATCTGGGATTTTGACGATCACAAAAGAATGATCGGTACCATTGTTGGTTCCAATACAGAGATCCTTATGCCTTACGATGCTTCAGGCAACAGGATATGGCTGAGCAGCCAGGATACCCTTGATATTCTGCAGGTGCAGGAACTGGAGCCGGTAACCTTCATTGATTTCAATAACCCGGTCAACCAGGGTGACTACCTGATCATTTCACATGCAGGGTTGCGTGATGACGGAACTGGTGAAGACTGGATACAAGCTTATGCTGACTATAGAGAGGGGTTTGCAGGCGGATCTTTCCAGCCGCTGATTGCGGATATAGCACAGCTGACCGATCAGTTTGCTTATGGTATTAAAACACATCCGCTGGCTGTCAGGAATTTTGTATTCTTTGCTGAAGATCATTTTGAAACCGATCCAAGGTATCTGTTCCTGATAGGTAAAGCAAGAAAGTATGATGGTTGCAGGAACAATGCAGAAAGCTTTGCGCAGAATACCGTACCTACATTTGGCAATCCGGGTTCAGATGTACTCCTGGTGTGCAGGCCGGGAAGCTATATTCCGGAACTTCCAGTTGGCAGACTGGTAGCATATAACGGCACAGAAGTGAAAAACTACCTGGATAAAGTGGTAGAGTACGAAACTGTGCAGGCAACGACCGATCAGACTATTGAAAGCAAAGCATGGATGAAGAACATGCTGCATTTTGCAGGAGGGTTGAATGAATATGAGCAGAGCCTGTTCAATACCTACCTGCGTAACCTGGGTGATATTGCTGAAGACACGCTGTATGGAGCCAATGTTATTCAGTTCAACAAGATCACTACAGATCCAATTTTTTATGAAACATCAGACTATATCGATTCCCTTATCAATAGTGGAGTTTCACTGGTCACATTCTTTGGTCACAGCACTACCGGCTCATTTGATTACAATATCGGCGATCCTGAAGATTTTACGAATTATGGAAAGTACAATGTGATTTTTGGTAACGGATGCAATACTGCGGCAATCTTTGATGGCACCATCACACTGGGTGAAAAGTATATCAATACCGAAGACAGGGCCTCTATCGCATTTATTGCTGCCACTACTTTTTCACTTGCAGGCAGCCTGTATAACTATGGCCTGAGATTCTATGCAGAACTTTCCCGATACAGGTATGGTCAGGGCATAGGAGATGCACTGCAGGGTGCAGCAGAATATATTTCCGCTTTTGACAACATTTATGACCTCCTGACCCTGCAGCATACAGCCCTGCAGGGTGATCCGGCTCTCAGGCTCAATACCCATAGTTTACCGGATTATGTGATAGAAGAACCCTATGTGTTTTTTGAACCTTCAGTTATTACCACACTGGAAGACTCTTTTACAGTGCAGGTGGTGGTGACCAACATTGGAATGGCCATTGACAAGGATTACACAGTATCAGTTGAAAGGATCAGGCCTGATGGCAGCAGTGAGCTGGTTACCCGAACACTGAGAAGTGCTCAGTTTCGGGATACCGTAGGTATCAGGCTTTTTACCGATGCTAACAGCGGAGTGGGTTTGAATAGTTTTACCATTACCGTTGACTATGGAGATTCCATAGCTGAGATCGCAGAGTGGAATAATGTTATTAGCAAGACCCAGCTGATACTTGGTGATGATGCTAACCCGGTCTATCCCTATGAATTTGCACTGATCAATGAAGCACCTGATTATCTTGCTGCTTCCACAAGTAATCCATTTGCAGGTACCCGTACTTATGTGATGCAGATCGATACCACAGCCTCTTTTAACAGTCCTTTGTTGCAAAGCCATTCTGTTACCCAGAGCGGAGGAGTGCTGAAATGGGAAGCGCCGCCCGTTACATGGCTCTCCGGCAGGGTATATTACTGGCGTGTCAGTGTGGATACTGCAGGTGGTGCTGATTATCTCTGGCGCACAAGTTCCTTCCGTTATAAAAGCGGCGAGGAGATAGGTTGGAATCAAAGCCATTATTTTCAGTATGCCGATGATTTATACGATAACATCTCTCTGGATGAGGACCGCAATTTCCACTTCGTCAACAACTATGTCAACTACCAGGTGGCTACAGGTATTTACCCTACCACTGACTGGACCGAAGTGACCAGCTATCTGAATGGCGAAGAGATGGCTGTAGGCTCCTGTGCCAATAATGGGTTTGTAGTATTTGTGATCGATCCGGTAAGTGGCTATCCCTGGCAGGTATCTGAAGTGGATGATTCCGGTTTCGGACCTTATGGAGATATTTACTGTTCTGCCGATGCCTATGAACAGATCATTCAGTTCAGTACGGCTGATCTGGAGAGCAGAACTGCTTTCTATCATTTCATGAAGGACAGTGTACCAGACGGCACCTATTTCTTGTGTTACAGCAATAACTATCCGCAATTCAATGAGTGGCTCGATGATACCTTGTCACTGGGTGGCGAAAGCCTTTTCGATGCATTCAACGAGTACGGTGCGGTCATGATCAACGATCTGGCTGTATATGATTTTGACAGATCATACATCTTCTATGCAAAAAAAGGTGAACCTGCTTCTGCATTTGAGATCATTGGCGACACGCTGGGAAACAAGATCGATGCCGTGGTCAATATTTCAGGCCTTTGGGATGAAGGCAGCTACACTTCAGAACGCATTGGACCTGCCGCCGCCTGGGATCAGGTGAAATGGAATTATGAAGCTCCGGATTCAGAAGCAGACAGTGTGTATCTGGAGGTTCTGGGAGAAGATGAATACGGAATGCAAACATTACTTTCCAGCGGGCTTGTTTCCGGCGATACCACCATCAGCTGGATCGATGCTAACATGTATCCTTATATACGCCTGCGCACCAATACCTTTGATGATGTGGTAAGAACACCTGCTCAACTCAACGAATGGCAGGTCATCTACACACCGCTAGGAGAGGCTGCCCTGAATGCATTTGCTGATTTTTCCTGGCAGAAAGACAGCATACAGCAGGGTGAGCCGCTGCATTTCAGAGTGGCTGTAGATAATGTGAGCGCCTGGGATCTGGATAGTATGCTTATTGCGTTCACCATTCAGGATGCTGCCAATGTATTGCATCCCGTACCTTTTGAAAGACAGGATTCCATTCGTGCATTTGAAAGGTTAACGGCCGATATTACCATTGACACAAAAGACATTCCTCCAGGTGCTTCCACGCTGATCGTGGAGGTCAATCCCCCGTTTGACCAGCCGGAACAATATCACTTCAACAACATAGGCTATTTACCCCTGCACGTATCTGGAGATCTGTCCGATCCGAACATAGACGTCACTTTTGACGGAGTACATATTCTGGATGGCGATATTGTTTCAGCCAGCCCGGCTATCGTTATCGCCCTGAAAGATGAAAATACATTTCTGGCACTTTCTGATACCAGTCTGATGCAGGTTTCTGTGAAGTATCCTGACGGATCTGTTGTTCCATTTGCTTACCATGACGGCACCCTGATATTCTATCCGGCTGAGACCGCTGCCACGAACAATACTGCCAGGATTGAAATGAATCCTGATTTCAGTCAGGATGGTTTATACGAATTATGGGTGAACGGGGCTGACGTGAGTGGTAACAGCAGTGGCGACGGGGTGGACTATCGCATCGGATTTGAAGTGGTCAATAAGCCGATGGTGAGCAATGTTCTGACCTACCCGAATCCATTTACTACACAAACCAGATTTGTGTTCACGCTGACTGGCAGTGAAGTACCTGATTACATTAAAGTTCAGATCCTGACCGTGAGCGGAAAAGTGATCCGCGAAGTACTGGCTCCTGAGCTTGGCCCATTGCATATAGGAACGAATATCACTGAGTTTGCCTGGGACGGAACAGATAAATTTGGTGATCCGGTTGGAAACGGACTCTATCTGTACCGTGTGGTTTTCAGACTGGACGGTCAGTCACTGGAGCACTTTGATACAGGAACCGATCAGTATTTCGAGAGCGGTCTGGGTAAAATGTATCTGGCCAGATAAAAAAAAGCCCCGTTAAACAACGGGGCTTTTTTTATCTTGAAACTATTATTTAGAAGCGATCTTCATTTTACGGAAGGTTTCGTCATGCATAGCTTCCATTGCTTTGTCTATCGCCTCATCCTGAGAGTTATAGACCACCCAGAAGGCTTCAAAATCATACAGATTTCTGGCGATGGTAGAACGAAGTAACAAGTCAAGTCTTTCCTTACAGGTTTCAAACTCTTCCTCATTGAATGCTACTTCTTCAGAAGTTGCATAATCAATGAATTCTTTCCAAAGTCCTTCGGTCACCTTAAAACCATTCAGAAATGCAAAGGCATCCGGATATTGTTTATTCAGTTCTTCGCGGTGGTCATTTACATATGTCAGACTGAACTGGTTGTGCAGGCTGTTACGCAGTATATCCAGATAGTACTCTGTGGTCCAGGTAGTATCTATTGGTACATAGATATCAGGCATGATACCACCTCCGCCGTAAACCACCCGTTTTGCATTGGTGAAATACTTCAGGGAGTCTGGGTATTCAAATACATGATCGGCGGTAAGTTCTCCATCCTGAAAGCGTTCATCGAGATCTTTGTGATAAGCATCTATTCCATCGTCATAAGGCTTTTGGATACACCTGCCAGAAGGAGTATAGTATCTGCTTACAGTAAGTCTGACAGCAGACCCGTCGGTCAGGTTGTACGGACGCTGCACCAGACCTTTTCCAAAACTGCGCCTTCCAACGATCAAGGCACGATCCCAGTCTTGCAGGGCTCCGGAAACGATCTCACTGGCAGAAGCCGACGATTCATCTATGAGCACCACTACTTTCCCGGATTGCATTTTTCCAAATGAGGTAGCATATGCATCCTGTCTTGGGTAAGCCCGGCCATCGGTATAAACGATAAGCTTTCCGGCATCCAGAAATTCATCGCTCAGATCAATGGCTGCATTCAGATATCCACCGCCGTTTCCGCGAAGATCCAGGATCAGGTTCTCCATGCCATCGCCTTTCAGTTCAGACACAGCATCACGGAATTCTTCAACAGTAGATGCGGCAAATTTGCTTACGCGGATATAGCCTGTTTCAGGATCCAGCATATAGGATGCATCAACGCTGTATAGTGGTATCACATCTCGGGTAATGGAAAAGTCCTGAGGTTTTGTCAGGCCTTTGCGGTCAATACTGACCTTCACCCTGGTGCCTTTTGGTCCGCGAAGTCTGTCGGTCACTCCTTTGTTGGTGATGCCAATTCCGGCTACATTTTCGCCGTCTATCACCACGATCTTATCGCCGCTCATGATGCCCACTTTTTCTGATGGCCCGCCTGAAATGGTATTCACTACGATGATGGTATCTCGAAGAATATTGAACTGAATACCCACACCCTCAAAATTGCCTTCCAGCGGCTCGTTGGCCTGCTGTAATTCTTCTTCGGTAAAATAGACAGAGTGGGGGTCCAGGTGTTCCAGAATGGCATTGATGGCCTCATCGACCATTACGCCCGGGTCCACATCTTCCAGGTATTTGGAATCTATGAGCTGCATGAAACGCTCCAGCTTGAGCTGAGCTTCCTGCATGGTCATGGTAGTGTCGCTGGCGGTCTGTGCGAACACAGATGCCCCGGTCAGTAACAGAATGAATAGAAGAGATTTTGCGCTGTTGTACATAATGATAGGCTTAACAAATTATCAACGTTAAAGGAAGCAAGTTTTTATGATAAGACGCAATTTTTAAAAGTATTTCACATTTCATGCCATAAATCCCGGAAAGCTGCTGCATCCGGCGGTTGTTTACCTTTGTGACATGCGTAACAGGGCAACAGGCTTTGTATTGATGTCAACGATGTTCTTCGCCCTGATGAACGTGTGTATCAAGCTGTTGCCTGGAATACCCAGCTATGAAATAGTGTTGTTTCGTTCTGTGATCTCTTTCATCTTATCACTTACTCTGTTGCTGCGTCTCAGGATATTCCCGTTCGGGAAAGGCAATTACTTTTACCTCATCATGCGGGGAATAGCTGGTTCAGCGGCCTTGCTGATTTATTTTTATACGCTGCAACACCTGCCACTGGCCACTGCAGTCACAGTGCAATATCTGTCGCCGCTTTTCACTGTTCTGTTCGCTGCTTTTCTGCTGAAAGAGAAGCTTCGCTGGCAACAATGGATCTTTTTACTACTCTCTTTTGCCGGGGTGGTGCTGATAAAAGGGTTTGGCAATGATTTTCCCGTTTCTCTGTTGTTACTGGGTATGCTGTCGGCGGCGCTTACCGGCTTTGCCTATAATGCAGTCAGAAAGGCGGGCGAGACTGAGCATGCACTGGTTGTGGTGTTCTATTTGCCATTGGTCACCATTCCGGTCATCACGCCTTTTGCCGTGAACAACTGGGTGATGCCTTCGGGCAACGAATGGCTGTTGTTAATTGCTGTCGGGTTGCTGACACAGATCGCCCAGGTGTATCAGACCAGGGCATATCAGATTGAGATGGCCAGCAGGGTAACGCCTTATACTTTTCTGGGGATCGTTTTCGCCATCATCTTTGGCATCTTCATATTTCATGAGCACTATACGCCGACCGGTTATCTGGGGATGATCATAGTGATGACCGGTGTCGTGCTGAATTTCTTCTTTCTGAACAGGTTAACCAGTTTACGCAGGTTGCAGGCCTATCTCAGGCATTTTCCAGGTGGTTGATCAGGCTTCCAGTACCAGGAAAATATTGCCCGAATCTGATGAAGAAGTTTCGCCGGGGTGGTTGCTGTATCCAACATATTCCAGTGACCTGATCTTCCAGCCACTTTCGGCCACCAATTTTCTGATCTCCGTTTCTGTGAAGTAATGCAGGTATGCCAGGTGGTCGTGTCTGTTCCTGCTGTAGAAAACATCACCTGATTCATAGTTGAAATGCTTCAGATGAAGTTTCCGGTGCATTTCTCTGATCAGCGGGCCCCATTCAGTCTGGTCATCCAGGTTGAAAACATCTACAAAAAGCAATGCTCCCTGTTTGGCAAGCCGGAGTAATCTGCGCAAATAGTCCACCCGGACCTCATGGCAGGACAGATGACCAAATGCATATAACGTGGTCAGTATGTCAAACTTCCCGCTTAGATGCAGTTCAAAATCGTTCCAACTGGCATGCATGATCTCCAGGTCTCTGTCTTTAGCTTGTTCCACCATCTCCTTACTGAGATCGACCCCGATAATCTGATAATCTTGGCCCGACAAAGTTCTGATCTCTGTAGCCCGCCTGCCGGTTCCGCACGCCATTGCCAGCAAACGGTCCACATTGCCAGCCTGTTGTAAATGACCTGCTATTCGACTGTTGATTCCTTCAATATATAGTTTTCTGGATGCGTATGCCTGGTCAAGATAATCGTACATGGTAGCCTGATCATCATAGTAGGCTTCCAGCATGTTGCTTATGGTTGTTGCATCCGGTTTGGGGATGAGGGGGCGAATGATATGAGATGCGGGTTCATCATCGCCTGACGTATCATAAGAGAAAGCATGGTCTGTGATTCTGCTGAAAGATGAAACAGGCTCATCCCAGCTGGCACTGGCAGCCTGATCATTCAGGATACCTATTCGGCCATTTGCCAGATCATAGATCTGAAGACCGTCCAGGTTCACCAGTGCGGGATGATAGAAGTGCACTGTGATCAGGGGCTGGGTTTCCGATCCATTCCGTATGGTGTGGATGATATTGTCCTGCTCCGGAACAATGCCTCCTGCATGAACGGTAGTGATGGATGTTTCCCGAAGGATGCCATCTTTCATAGCATATTCCACATTTTGGCAAACACCCCTGACAACTGCCACATAACCCCAGAATCCTTCATGGAAATGCACTGCACTTGCAGCTCCCGGGCTCCAGTATAACACCAGACATTCAATAGGGTCCAGGGTTACGATCTTTCGGGAATACCCGGTGGTAACCTTTTCCGGTAAGTGCTCAGCATAAGGATAAGAAGCAGGATCTGTCTGGTATAAGACCCTGCCCACTTCTTCAAAACTGATCCGGTCTGCCGGGATGGATCGCAAAGATTGTATGATCTGCTCCATGTTCGGAGCAATGAAAATAGTCAAAAGCTGTCAATGCTTTCACATTAATAAACAACATATAATAAATAACAGGTAGTTTCAGAGTTGCAATAACCTGCGGGCTGTAATTTCGGAAGGATCTGTAGTCAGCACCTTGTTTCTGATCTCCAGATGTTGCAGGTCGCAGTCGTAGTCTTCCATCCATTCAGAAGCATGCAAGCACAGAGATTCTATGGATTGCAGGATATACTCCAGTTCATCATTGGTTGTGGTAGGGTGCAGGGAAAGCCTGACCCATCCCGGCTTATGGGAAAAGTCGCCAGACAGAATTTCATTTGCGATCTCTTCACTGTTCTGGCTGTCTATATACAACAGATAGTGACCGTATGTACCGGCACAGGCGCAGCCACCTCTTACCTGGATACCGAAACGGTCATTGAGCATTCTCACTACCAGGTTATAATGAAGATCGTCAATGTAGAAGGAAATAACAGGTAATCTTTCACGTATTTCTCCTGCCAGGATATGCAGATTGGTGATGGCCTTCAGTCTGGGCCAAAGCATATCCATGATCTCTTTTTCACGGGCAGCTATCTGTTCCGTTCCCATTTCTTCTTTCAGGAGAATGCTCAGGGCTGTGCGCATGGTGCCAAGAAAAGCGGGAGTGCCGCCATCTTCACGCAATTCAATATCGTCCAGATAAAGATGGTAACCCCAGGGATCGGTCCATTTCACTGTTCCTCCGCCCGGATGGTCAGGTACTGATGTATGATAGAGTTTCTTATTGAAGACCACAGCTCCGGGTGCCCCAGGCCCTCCTAAAAATTTATGGGGAGAAAAGTACACTGCATCCAGGTATTCATCCTGTTCATCAGGGTGCATATTGATATCAATATAAGGAGCAGAACAGGCAAAGTCCACAAAACAATATCCACCAGCCCGGTGAATCATACCCGCCATGGTATGATAGGGTGTCATGATACCGGTTACATTGCTGCAGGACGTTACGGCAGCGATCTTCAGCGGCCTGTCACGGTATTCTTCCAGCAGGGCAGCAAAATGCTTCAGATCAACCAGCCCATTTTCATCAGGGTCTATGATCCGCACCTCTGCAATGGTTTCCAGCCAGGATGTCTGGTTGGAATGATGTTCCATATGGGTGATGAACACTACAGGTCGTTCATCAGGTGTCAGGCTAACCTTGTTTCTGAAATCTTCATGAAGTTTAAAACCAAGGATCCGCTGCAGCTTGTTCACCACTCCTGTCATGCCGGAGTTACTGGATATCAGCACATCATCAGGACCGGCGTGTACGTGCGCCTTGATGATACCCATGGCATGGTGATAGGCCCGTGTCATAGCGCTGCCGGTATAATTAGTATCGGTATGGGTATTGGCTACAATGGGGTATATATCCCGTAAAAACTTTTCTTCGATCTTCCGATCAAGTCTGCCGCTTGCTGTCCAGTCGGCATAGATGATCTTCTTTTCTCCATAAGGTCCGGAAAAGGTCTCATCCACCCCGATGATACGGTCGTGAAATGGTTTGAAATATGTTTCCCAAGCAGATACCTGATACATAAAGGCAGAATTCTTAAGCAAAAGCTTCCTGCACCAGCGCAGCTGCTTCTTTCAGCAGGATGGCACTCTTTACTTTTAAGCCGCTTTCGTCTATCATTTGTTTGGCTTCTTCAGCATTGGTTCCTTGCAGGCGGACTATGATAGGCACACTGATCTCACCAATATTCTTATAGGCATCTATGATCCCTTGCGCTACACGGTCGCAGCGAACAATGCCACCGAATATATTGACCAGTATGGCCTTGACCTCAGGATCTTTCAGAATGATCTTGAATGCTGTTTCCACCCTTTGTGCATCGGCAGTTCCTCCCACATCGAGGAAGTTGGCCGGGTTGCCGCCGGAAAGTTTGATGATGTCCATGGTAGCCATTGCCAGCCCGGCACCATTTACCATACAACCTACATTTCCATCCAGTTTGACGAAGTTGAGTCCGGCTTCTCCAGCTTCAACTTCCGTAGGATCTTCTTCCGTAAGATCTCGCATAGCTGCAATATCAGCATGTCTTCCCAGGGCGTTGTTGTCAACCACGCATTTGGTATCTACTGCAATGATCTTACCGTCAGACGCTTTCAGAACAGGGTTGATCTCCAGAAGTGAACAATCATTTCCTGTGAAGGCATTGTAGAGGCTGGTCACGAAGCGTGTCATCTCTTTGAAAGACTCGCCAGACAATCCCAGATTGAATGCAACTTTCCGGGCCTGAAAAGGCATGATTCCTACAGCAGGATCGATCCATTCTTTGTGGATCAGATGTGGGGTTTTGTCGGCTACTTCTTCAATATCCATTCCGCCCTCTGTGGAATACACGATCACGTTTCTGCTTTTCTCGCGATCCAGCAGAACCGAAACATAGAATTCTTTCGTATCCTCAGCTCCGGGGTAGTACACATCCTGTGCAATCAGAACCTGGTTTACCAGTTTGCCTTGGGCGCCCGTCTGAGGCGTTACCAATGTGGCGCCGAGAATAGCGCCAGCTTTTTCTGCTACTTCTTCGAGTGATTTCGCCACTTTGACACCCCCGGCTTTACCACGGCCACCGGCGTGGATCTGGGCCTTCACCACCCAAATGGAAGTGCCGGTATCTTCGTGAAGCTTTTTGGCGGCAGCTACTGCCTCATCAACGGTCTTTGCTACAATGCCTTGCTGTATGCGTACGCCAAAGCGACTGATCAGTTCTTTACCCTGGTATTCATGCAGATTCATCTCAACTGTTTTGCCCGCAAAGATACACAATGCCACCGTGGCTGACCGCCTTCAGGTCCAGATTATCCCAACACGAAACTGCGCATGGAAACAGATCCCATGGTATTTTTTTCATTGAAATAGAACAGGTCATCGCCGGGTAAGGAAGCACCTAAGGCATAGAGCATTGGCAGGTAATGTTCAGTTGTTGGTATGGAAAGATCGGCAGCACGGCCAAGTTTCCTGAATGCTACCAAAGACTGATGGTCACCTTTATTGATCAGTTCTTTTACCTGTTCATCAAATTCTATCGTCCAGTCATAGGCTGAATCATTCCATTGTGCCATCCGAAGGTTGTGCACAATATTACCGCTGCCAACAATGAGCAATCCTCTTTCCCGGAGGCCAGAAAGTTCCCGGGCCAGTGCATAGTGTTGCTCCGGGCTTGCTTTGGCATCCAGACTCAGCTGAAAGACCGGCACGTTGGCTTCCGGGAACATTTTTTTAAGCACACTCCAGCTTCCGTGGTCCAAACCCCAGTCATGGTCTTCCTGTACAGAAACGGTTTGCACCGTGTCCTTAACGGTTAAAGCCCAGGCAGGAGAGCCGGGTGCGGGGTAGTTGATCCGGTACATTTCTTCCGGAAAACCGTAGAAATCATGGATGGTTTCAGGTTTGTCAGTCATTGCCACCTTTGTGCCATTGGTCATCCAGTGTGCAGATACGCACAAGATGGCCTGTGGCAGGGGCAGCTGTTTGCCAATGCGTTCCCATTCATTGCTGAAAGCATTCTCTTCTATGGCATTCATGGGGCTGCCATGTCCCACGAACATGGCTGGCATCACCCCGTCGTATCCGGTTGGAAGCAGTTCGGTCAGATCTTTTAGTTGTAAGGCTGTCATGGCCATCAGGCTGTTTTGTATGAATTGTCTGCGGTGCATATTCGGTACCTTTGCATGCAATATGAATGACCAGCAAGCAAAAAAAGTTTCCGAATCTACGACCATTTTTACAGAGATCGTGATGCCTAATGATACCAATCCAATGAACAATCTCATGGGAGGTAATCTGCTTAAATGGATGGACATTGCCAGTGGTATTTGCGCCGGAAAGCATGCAGGGAAGGTGGCGGTAACTGCTGCAGTGGATAATGTCAGCTTTGGGCGCCCTATTAAGATCGGGGATGTGGTGACCATTGAAGCTCAGGTGACCAGAGCTTTCAACTCCTCCATGGAGATCTATATCGAGGTATTCAAAGAGAATATCAGGAGCAGATCTGCAAAAGTGAAGTGCAACGAAGCCTATTATACTTTCGTTGCCCTGGATGATGACGGTCGTCCGTGTGCTGTTCCTCCGGTAGATCCTCAAACCGATGAAGAGAAGCACAGGTTTGAGCGGGCCATGCGGCGAAGAGAGTTGCGTCTGATCCTGGCAGGGCGCATGAAACCAGAAGAAGCGGCTGAGTTAAAGGCGATATTTATTCCATAAAAAAAGCCGGCTATTGCCGGCTTTTTTTATGGTTAAATATCAAATTAGTATGGCTTGTTCGGAAGGTTGACCGGCTGAATGAAGTTTTCTTCCTTCACCATATCCTGTTTACCCAGATAGGTCCAGACGATGGCTTTGCTGTACTCATCAAAGACTTTGTTGATGTCTTTAAGTGCAGTGGCATTCACATTATCTGTAAATGACTCCATTTGTTCCCATCCTCCCATGACCTCAGAAACTCCAAGAGAATTGGCGAGGCTGGATGTAGTTTCCATGCCCATATAATACTGGGTCAGAAAGACTTCTTTTACATCTCTCAGTTCATCTTCCAAAAAGCCTTCCTTCTTGATCTTGTTGATCTCATCTACCATAACCTGCATACTTTCTTCGGGCTTGGTAGTGGATATATAGATCACACTATAGGGGTTGTTTACAGCTGCCATGGCATAGAATGCAGCTGGAGCATAAGACAGGCTTCGCTTGGTGCGCAGTTCTGTGAAGTAACGATCGCCAAGAATTGACATGGCAATCTGCATGGCCACTCCATCTTTGGAATTGGCATATGGTGCACTCATGACACCGCGAATGTAGTTGGTAGCAATGTCGCGGTCTTCAATGAAGTATTTGCCTTCGGTCAGAATGGTCCTTTGTTCTTGTGCTCCGGTACTTCCCTGGGGCAGGTTTGCCAGTGAGGTTTTGATCTTGGCGGTCAGATCTTCTTTACTGATATTACCAACCACCACCAGGAAACAGCGTTTCTTACTGATCACTTTCTGGTGGTACTGTTTGACCTGATCTACAGTAAGTTTTTCCAGTGCTTCCGGTGTACCGGAGGGGTCTTTACGATAATTGGACTTTGGAAAAGCATTGATGCGGGAGGTCAGTGCGAGGTGTGAGTCCGGGTCGCTTTCAGCATTTTTGGCCCCTGCAATCAGTTGCTGTTGTAACAAATTGAATTCATTTTCTGAAAAGGCAGGCTTCAGGATGGCATCGGTGAACAGGTTCCATGATTCATCCCAAAAAGCCTTGATACAGGTCATGTTCACAGATCCGTAATCCAGATTGGTGCCGGCACTGAATTCAGTCCCCAGCTTTTCTGCAGATGTCTTGAACGTGGTCTTGTCCATATTTTGGGTGCCACCATCAATCATCAGGTTCAGAGTCAGGTTCTCAATACCCTGCAACTCATCAGGATAATTGGCGGTTCCACCTTCCACAAAGAGGCGAACAGAGATCACATCTTTGGGTGTTGATTTCAAAATGACCTGAATGCCATCCACATTGAACTCTTCAGTTCCATTACCGGCAAACAGGGCAGGGGTTGTTCCTGCAAGCAGCACTGACAGGAGTACACTAGATAATATCTTTTTCATTGTGCGGGTATTTATTGGTTATTCAGCTTTAACAAATCCCATTCCTTTCAGATCGATCATATCCTTCATGGCAGGGTTCAGGGCAAGACCTACAACATGAGGTTTGCCACTGATATAGGTCTTGATATATCTGTCAATATCTTCACGGGTCACCTTCTGCAGGTTATCTACATAGTTGGTATAGTAGCCAATGGTGGCACTGGCCCACCAGTAGGTAACGGTATGAACAAAGCTTGAAGTGGATTCTTTACCATAGGCATCATCAATAGCCAGCAGGCGCTTGGCGGTTTCCAGTTGTTCATCAGTAAAGTAATCAGGGTCGCTCCACATGCTGATCTGTTCCCACAATTTGTTGTAGGCTTCCTGCACTTTCATTGGGTTGGGTACCAGGATGATCTGGATAGGTCCGGTGTATTTGGCAGTCTGGTAGCCCACCTGAACCTGGAAGGCCAGTCCTGTTTCTACCAGTTCCTGCTGCAATTTGCTGGATGCCTGCTGCAGAATGTAGGAGAACACATCAGCAGCGTAGGTTGACTGCAGGTCGTTTCGGGTGTCAGGTCCATGGAATCCAATAAGGATCAGGGGTACCTGAGCATTGGGGCTTTCAGTGAGGAACATGGTTTCACCTTCCAGTGGTTTCATTTCAGGTATCGGCCATTTCTGGAAGGGATCAAAATCACACGGCTCCCAGCTGCTGTAGATCTCTTTTACCATAGGGAAGACATTGTTGTGATCCACATCACCTGCAACTACCAGCATGGAGTTGTTCGGGTAGTAGTATTTCTCCTTGATGATGTTCATCTTTTCAGGAGTGGCTGTCAGGATCACATCATGCAGACCGATAGGGTTCTTGCGGTAGTAGTTCTCGCCCCACATCTCCCGGCCAAACTGCTGGAACATGGCAAAGTAAGGGTTGGATTCTCCACGCTGGAATTCACCGTCCACCACAGGGTTCTCATTTTTCATTTCCTGTTCCAGGAACAACGGATAGCGGATGGCGGAATTCATGAACAGCAAACCTTCTTTAAGATTCCGGTTGCTGAGGGTAAAGAAGTAATTGACACGTTCGTCTGAGGTTGTACCATTAAATACGATGCCCAATTCATTGACCCTCTTCAGGAAATCTTCCTGAGAAGGTATGTCTTTGTTGGCTTTGAAGAACATGTGTTCGTACAGGTGCGACAAACCGTTAAAGGAACTGTCTTCAGTGTAGGAACCATTGCGCACAACGATTTCTACAGTAGCAAGTGGCACAGTGTTGTCTTCAATCACCAGCACTTCGAGGCCGTTATCCAGTTTCTGCATATAGAAATTGGAAGGCAGGTCCATTTGCGCCGTGGCTGTAAACATACTGGCCAGGGCTGCAAACGCAAGATATATTTTTCTCATATGAAGGGTTTACGAAGCAAAGATACCTAACAGACAGTAAGCAGGCCAGAAGCTGCCGTTAAACAATGTTAATGCGGAATGCAGAAACTGGCAGACTGATGAACCTGTAACCCGGGTTCACGGAACAATAGTCCTTTGTAGAACAGATCTACTGAATAACAGAACGACTGGTTGCTTTGGAGGATCTGCCATGCCTGATGCATCTCCTTGCTCCAGTGAATGTCATCCAGAACGACCACACTTTTTTCAGACAGGTATGGCGTGATCATATCTACATACCGCAAGGTAGGTTCCAGCCGGTGATTGCCATCAATATATACCAGGTCAAAAACAATTGAAGGCTTGTTCAGCAGTTCAGGTAATTGCTCATCAAAGGTGCCTGTATGCAGGCTGATATTGGAGATGCCGGTTTTTTGCCACAGGCTCAAGGCCTCTTTTGCAATGGCCGGGCTTCCTTCAATGGTATCAACTGTGACCTTGCTTCCTGCCCCTGCCATGTAGGCAGCACTGAGTCCGAGCGAGGTGCCCAGTTCCAGGATCCGATGGTAACCGCCCCAGCGCACCAGCCGGAACAGCATTGCACCCTGCGCAGGCGAAATGACCGCCTGCCTTGCTATGGAAGACACGCTTCGGTTGCGTTGGAATCCGGAAGTTCTGGAGCCGGCTCCATGGTCTTCTATCTCCAGCAGATGCTTGTCGGTTAAAAGTATCTGGCGTTCTTGCTGCAAGCGGTCAAACAGATAATACTGTCGCTTATCCTGCAGCACTTCCTGGATCAGGCTGAACAGGAAAGGTGAATGAACCTGGCTGTATGGAATACACCTCATGCGGTGTTGAAGGAAATAGAGCACAGATACCAGTCGGTCCATGCCGCAAAAGTACACCTTACACGAATGCAAACAGAGGTTCTCCTTCATATGAGGAAGAAGCGTTCTGAAAGGACAGGGGTTTTTAGTAGATTTGAGAACAACAAATTGTTATCGATGAATAAGATAGTTACACTTTTATTCTTAAGTATCGCCGTAACAGCTGTTTCAGCACAGCGGCAATCAGAAGCTGTTCCGTTTACTTCTGAATTATCCGGTCTGGAATCATCTGTGCGCACCAGTGGTGACACGCTGGCAAACTTTGCGCTGGACGAACCCTGCGCTGCAGACCCTATCATCTTTACTTCTGTAGGAGGTGGATTTGTGAACGGAACGAACGGCTATGGTGATCTGGAAAAGGTGCAGCTGATCTTTCTGCCCAGTTCCGGAACAGGTGCCTGCAATGAGGTGCTGGTCTTTTTCGGAGGTAAATCGGTAGATGGTGATGGTACAGTAAAGGCTTTGGTGTATGAGGTGGCTGGGGACGGTTCACCTGGTGAACTGTTGGGTGAATCCGATCCTGTCAATGTGTCTCTGTGTGACACGGCCGGTCTGTTTACCGCTTTCCCTATTGGGACACCTGACTCTTTCATTGACATATTCTTTGCCGGGATCGATGTGTCAGATACCTATCCTACCGGCGATTCCATAGGCGTACTTTCTACCGATGACGGCTGTGGAAACGGAGAAGAGGTCTGGGAAAAATGGTCTGATGGTGTCTGGTACCCTTATGTAGGGGAAGGTACCTGGAATCTGAATATTGCCCTGTTCATTTACGGGGTGGTTGACTGGGAGGATAATTCACCTCCTGCTTCTCTGGATGACGCCTGGGCAGTGAACGGTGGTCTTACCCTGCATCCGGCTTATCCCGATCCTGCAAACCAGCAGGTTAGTATATCTTATGGGTTGGCTGAGCCGTCGGGAGTTGAACTCACCATGTACAACCAGGCTGGCCAGATCGTTTATCAGTGGTCAGGCCAGCAGACAGCCGGCGAGCAATTAATAGCAATTGAAACGTCACAATGGCCTTCTGGTAAGTATTATTATCAGGTTGCAGGTGCACAGGGTATCCTGTTTAGCAGCCTTATGGTGCAGCATTGATCATTCTTGTCATTCTCAAAAAGGGGGCATTTGCTCCCTTTTTTTTGTCACTTTATTTTAACATTTGGGTCAATATTTAATATAGTATTACAATTTGACCTGTATATTTGTCACAAAAATCAACCATGAAGAAACTCACATTGTCGGTTCTGCTATTGTTGACCTGTTTTGCACTCCGTGCCCAGGTAGGCTTACGAGTAGGCGGACACCTGGGATTCAATAACGTTTTCATTCACAATCAGAACAGCTACGGCTATTCTGAAATGGATTATGAGAATAAATTTGGCCTGATGGGCGGGGTGGATGTTGCCTACAATTTTGATGGTATGAGTGGTGTTCAGACCGAGATCAACTACGTAAAACTGGGTCAGGATTATTTTGACAGAAACAGAGATTTTTCTGCTGATTCTGACAATAACCCAAAGGTGGATACCTATCGCCAGATCGATCTGAGTTACGTTCAGATACCGATCTTCTACCGCTTCCAGTCAGAAAAACGCAAAAAGACCGTAGCCGTATTTCATGCTCTGGTAGGTCCTACTTTCGGATTTCTGATCAGTGCAGACATGGCCTATCAGGCTGATGTGGAAAGTAACGGTGAACTGGTGGATATTCCTCTGGTAATCATAGAAGGAGCTGTACCCGATTTTGTAGCTACAGATGCAGAAGAAGAACCAAAAGATTTCTTCCGCGGATTTGATATGGGAATGCAGTTTGCCTTTGGCGCAGATATCTATGCCAATAAGCAGGTTTATTTTACTCCTCAGCTTCGGATGTTCTATGGTTTTACTGACATCAACTCACAGCCAACCAGAGATCTGTACACAGACTATGCGTTTAGTCGCAATGCTTTTGTAGGATTTACCGTCGGCGTTCACTATTATGTGAAACAGTAGTCTGACAAAGAAAACAGGAAAGCCCCGTATCTGAAGATTTGGGGCTTTTTTTATGTGCTAAACAGAGTCCACGGATGGTTTTTCGGAGTGGGGGCACAGATGCTGATATAAGCACCTGTTACCGGATGGGTAAAGGCCAGGGTATGTGCGTGCAAACAAACTGATCCATCAGGATTGGATCTGGCAGAGCCATATTTCAGATCTCCCTTTACCGGGCACCCAATGGCAGCAAGTTGTGCTCTGATCTGATGGTGTCTTCCCGTTTCTAACAATACCCGCAGCAAAAAGAAACTTTCTGAGCGTTCCACCAATTCGTATTGCAACCTGGCTTCCTTTGCGCCTGTGCGGTTTCCTTGTATCACATAACTCTTATTCTGTTTTTGGTTCTTCCATAGCAGATGTGTCAATGAACCGTTTTCAGGTTGGGGGCATCGGTCTGTAATGACAAAATAGGTCTTCTCAACTTCACGCTCTGCGATGATCCTGCTCATTCGTTCGGCTGCCTTGCCGGTTTTTGCAAACAGCAGTACACCACTTGCAGGCCTGTCCAGACGATGCAGCACACCCAGATACACATTCCCGGGCTTTTGATACTTTACCTTTAAATATTCACTCACCAGCTCACCAATGGGGATATCGCCGGTCTTGTCTCCCTGAGAGATCTCGCCGGGCAATTTGTTGACGGCGATCAGGTGGTTGTCTTCATATAAGATCCTGGCAGGATCCATCATGGCAGAATGGTTTTTCTAACCTTCGCAGGTAAGCTTGCCAGGATCAGATCATAAGAATGGTCGATCCATTCCAATAGAAGTTTGTCAGGAATACTGCCATCCACAATTACTGTGTTCCAGTTCATTTTATTCATGTGGTAACCCGGCAACACGTGCATGGGGTACTTGTCTCGCAGCAACAGAGCATCTTCCGGATCGCATTTCAGGTTCATGCGCATTTCGGGTGTGTTCAGTGGGGCCAACGCAAACATTTTGCCACCTACTTTCATGACCAGTACATCAGGCCCGAATGGTAAGCCTTCTGTTACACCGGGTTTGGCAAGACAATATTCTCTGAATGATTCCAGGTGGAGCATAGGTTGTAAAAATAAAAAAGCGCAGACAGTGCTGCGCTTTTAATTATTTGCTTTTCAGATCAGTTCTTCAGCATACTTCTTTGTGCGGTATGTGCATCATCGTTGATTCGAATGGTGTACATGCCAGAGGGTAATCCCATCACAGGCAGAGAGGTCTGGCTGATGGTACCCGGAGTATTGCGCAGATCATCAGAGAATACGATGCGGCCAGACATGTCAATTATATCAACATGCAACAACTGGCCTGAAGCAAAGTTGTAAGAGATATTGACCCAGTTGTCTGCGGGATTCGGGTACACTTCAAACCAATAGTTGTCTGAAAGATCATTTACCGCTACGGTACCACTGGCAATATTGATATTATCCAGATACAGATTGTTTTCCCAGCTGCTCACAGTGCGGAACTTCACAACCAGCTTATCGCCAATGTACGGTGTCAGGCTCAGGCTTTCCAGTCGCCACTGGTCATTGGCAGGAATAAATGCAGCACCTGTTGCAGGGGCCGTATTCAGGTCTGGCCAGGCTTTGTAATAAATACGGGTCCAGTTGACTCCGCAATCAGTACTGACCAGTACTTCCAGCGAATCAGAGTATTCTCCACCCGGCGTATAGTTGGCGTAAGCCACATCAAAATCCAGGTGGGCAGCAGGAATGCCGGTCATATTATAGGCAGGCAGTTCGAGTTCATCAACAGCACCGATAGCAGTATTCTCAAAGTGATTCATGAACACGGAGGCAGAACCAGTTTTGGCAGCTGCTGTTGTTCTTTCCCAGGTAAAGCTGCCATCAGGGTTATGGACGGTATAGCCGGCATAGGGGAATGGATCTACTTCAAATCCCTGAATAAGCGGGAGGGTGAGCCCGAAGGTATTGATAAAGAAATCACTGCTGGCCTCGTCATTGCTGCTGTTTTCATCAGGTTGTCCGTTTGGATCAACCACGGTAACTACTATGCTGTGTGCACCATCTCCAAGAGAAATGGAAGGCAGGGTCACATCTTCCGTTTCATAGGTTTCCAGTGAACCAGTCCAGAAATATGTTAATGGAGAGGCTCCGTCAATGCTGTATTGAATATCTACACTGGTCATGGTTTCCAGACCGGTATTGCGGATGGTAACAATAGGAGAGAAGGTGGAGAAACAATAGTTGCCAACAGGAGATACGATCTCCAGTGCCTCAGCATCAAAATTATAACTCACACAGGCAAGAGAATTACCCAGGGCAAACCTGGCTCCGCCTGCTTCAAATATGGCACGGGCTCTGTCTTTCTGTCCTTCGGTAAACATATTGTAGCAGGCATCATCTGTATAGTCCATATAATTCTGAAACTGTATGGACTCACTGCAGGCATCTGCCAGCGGATAGGTAGGACAACCAAAGGTCTGTACATCCTGTACGGGGGTGTCATCTACTGAATCATCTGTTCCGCAACCGGCTGCATCACCCCAGATATGATAGAGGTTGAGCCAGTGACCTACCTCATGCGTTCCTGTTCGACCGAGGTCATAAGGTGCAATTACATATCCTTCACGGCCAAAGCTGGAATATGTGATGACCACTCCATCAGTTTCATCGGGCCCTCCGGGAAACTGCGCATAACCCAGCAAACCTGAACCCAGATCGCAGCTCCACATATTCATATATTCATCGGCAGGCCAGGCGTCATCGCCACCTGAAGCAGTGAATTTTACATCATCACTGATGCCGAATGAACTGGACGTAGTTGGTATTCTTACAATACCGGTGGTCGGGTTTCCGTCCGGATCGACCGTAGCCATGCAAAACTCAATTTCAAAATCAGCCGCAACTGCATCAAACTCTGCTGGTGTATCTGCAGCATCTGCATTGAGTCTGCGCAGATCTTCATTAAGTACATCAATCTGTGAGAGCACCTGGGCATCGGAGATGTTTTCCAGGTCATTTTCATATACCACATGCACTACAACCGGAATGGTGATGACATCAGCTCTGGTACCACTGGCCAGGTGCTTATTGATATATTTCTGGGTGAAATCTTCAACATATGCACGGCGTGCTGTGTAACCGGCATTTTCTTCCTGCAGGCGATGGTCCACATCAGGAGTTCCGCACTGTTCTGCCGACTGTGCATACAAACCGGAAGTAATAATCACGGACAGGAGGAGTAATACAGTTCTTTTCATAAGAATGGTATGTAGGATGTATTTACAGTCAAAATTACTGAATATCAGTGACCAAATAGAGTAAAAACAAGGTGCAAAACCTAATTATGACCTTTTGACATTATCGTGAAATAGACCGATTCTGTTCAAATAGCTAATTTTGCGCAAAGACCTGTCCTGATGTCTGCTGCTGACGACCCCGGCCCGCCCCCGAAATACCCGTTCATTTCATATCTACAGACCTCCTTTGGCATAAGGCGGAATTACCTATTTTTAAGCGATCACGCATGATAACCGATTTCCTGATCATTTTTCTGTTGATATGCCTGAACGGGCTTTTCGCCATGAGCGAGATCGCTATGATCTCACTGCGTAAAAGCAGGCTGGAAACAGCCGCAAGAAAGGGCGATAAGAGAGCTGCTGCAGCACTGGAACTGCACAACCAACCTGGCAGATTCCTCTCTACTGTCCAGATAGGAATAACCCTGATCAGCATCCTGACAGGTATATATTCCGGTGATACCCTGAAAGAGCCCATTATTGGCTGGCTTTCTCAGTGGGATGCAGTTGCGGTTTATGCAGATAGTCTGGCGGTCACCATTGTGGTCATCTTCATAACCGGCCTGTCTCTCCTTGTGGGTGAATTGCTGCCTAAAAGAATTGGCCTCAGCTATTCAGAATCCATAGCCAAGATCATGGCAGCACCTATGACCATGCTGTCAAAAGTTACTGCCCCTTTCAGCTGGGTGCTGACATCTGCCACCAATGGCCTGATACGTCTCATGAGGCTGAAGCACTCGAATGATGACCGGGTAACAGAAGAAGAGATCAAGGCCATGATACAGGAGGGAACTGACTCCGGCGAAATTGAAGAGATCGAACAGGACATTGTGGAGCGGGTGTTTCATCTGGGCGACAGAAGGATCGCATCACTTATGACCCACCGCAGTGATATTGTATGGCTGGATATCAATTCGGGTCCTGAAGAACTGAAGCATACCATCTCCACAGAGGTGCACTCTGTCTATCCTGTTTGTGACGGAGACCTGGACAAGGCACTTGGTATTGTTTATATCAAGAACCTGTTCCTTGCAAGCGACGAAGAGAAATACGGAAAACTGCGTGATTATATCAAGCCGGTGCTGTTTCTGCCGGAAAACAATACTTCTTATACCGTACTGGAAAAGTTCAAGCAATCAAAAGTGCATTATGCCCTGGTAGTAGATGAATACGGTTCGGTTCAGGGCCTGGTTACCATCAATGATATTCTGGAAGCCATTGTAGGCGAGTTTGATGAACTGAACCTGCCTGACTACAGCATCATTCGCCGCGACGATGGCAGCTTTCTGATAGATGCTGGCCTTCCATTCTATGACTTCCTGGTGTACTTTGATATTGAAGAATTTGACAACCTGGAAGAACTGGAATACAACACGGTTGCCGGTTTGATCATACAGGAGCTGGACAGGATACCCTCTGAAGGGGAAAAGTTAACCTGGAAAGACAATGAGTTTGAAGTGATCGATATGGACGGTTCCAGGATCGATAAGGTATTGTTCCGTCCGGCTGAACCCAACGAAAACGAGTCGTGATCCTTATTGCTGACAGTGGTTCCACCAAAACCAACTGGGCTTTGCTGAAAGAAGCAACTCAGGCGCATACTTTTTCAACTGCAGGCTTCAATCCCAATTATTCTTCACCTGAAGCGTTTGAAGGTGCCGTCAGAGAAGTGTTCAGTGCTGCGCAGGCAGCTTCAGTTTCTGCCGTATATTTTTATGGTTCAGGAGCCGGAAACCTTCGCAATGATGCCATCCTTCAACAATTACTGGGCAGCTGTTTTGTTCATGCAGAGATCAGGGTGTTCAATGACCTGATGGCTGCCTGTCGCGGGTTGGCAGGAAACCAGCCTGGTGTAGTCTGCATTCTTGGCACAGGTTCCAACGCATGTTTGTATGACGGTGTGAACATGTCACATGATCAGTACAGCCTGGGCTATCTGCTGGGGGATGAAGGCAGTGGTTTTGCCTTTGGCAAGCGCATGCTCGCGGCCTATCTGTATGAGCAGATGCCCGCTGACCTGATGGCTGCCTTCTCTGCCTCCTATCCTGTTACCAGAGATGCGGTGTTGCACATGGCTTACCAGGAGCAATCGCCCAATAAGCACATTGCCGGATATAGCAGATTCTGCAGTGCACATGCTGATCATCCCTGGATGGCACAGCAGATTTCAGATGAGTTGGAACGTTTCTACCAGGCATTCCTCCGTCGTTCTGAAACCTCCGGGCTTCCTGTTCATGCAACCGGTTCTGTAGCAGCCGTTTTTGAAGATCAGTTGCGGAAGGTATGCAGCAGCCATGGCCGGTTAACCGGTCAGATCCACGCAGATCCGCTTCCGGGTCTGATACGTTTTCATCAACAAAAACACTGACTATGTTTCCTGATATAAACGGTATTGAAACACCAGCTTTTGCTTCTCTTCAGCAGCATGCAGAGACATGGAAGACACAGCACATGCGTGCACTTTTTGACCAGGACCCTACACGTTTTGATCGATTTTCTTTTCATCAGGAGGGCATGTTGGTTGATTTCTCCAAACACATGATCACAGATGAAACACTTACACTGCTTACAGATCTTGCCGCTTCCTGCCAGCTGAAAGAGGCCATGGATGCCTTGTTTTCGGGGGAGCCTGTCAACCGTACAGAAAACCGTGCGGTACTGCATACTGCCTTGCGAGATCAGAGCGATCGGATGGTGGTGGTGGATGGTGAAGATGTGAAGCCTGCAATCAGACAGGTGCTGGAAAAAATGCGTCTATTCTGCAATGAGATTCATGCCGGAATTCGCACTGGTGCCGATGGCAGATCCTACACCGATGTGGTCAATATTGGCATAGGAGGATCAGACCTCGGGCCTGCAATGGTGTGTGAAGCACTAAAACCATTTCACAAGAAGGGAATCCGGGTGCATTTTGTGTCTAATGTAGATGCAACACATCTGGTAGAATGTGTACAGGATCTCGATCCGGCTACGACCTTGTTCATCATTGCCAGTAAGACCTTTACCACCCAGGAGACCATGACCAATGCCCGTTCTGCAAAGCAATGGTTCCTGGAAAGCGGCATGCAGGAAGAAGACATTGCCAGGCATTTTGTAGCCGTTTCTACAGCCTTACAGGAAGCTCAGGCATTCGGGATAGATCCGGACAATATTTTTGGTTTCTGGGACTGGGTTGGCGGACGATTTTCACTTTGGAGTGCTATTGGGCTAAGCATCATGCTGGCTATTGGCGCCGATGGTTTTGATTCATTACTGAATGGTGCATACGCGGTAGATGAACATGTCAGAACAGCTCCCTTGAACAAGAACATTCCTGTCATCATGGGTTTGCTGGGCTGGTGGTACAACCAGTTTTTTGAAGCCCGCACACATGCAGTCTTACCCTATGATCAGTACCTGGAGAAATTTCCTGCCTATCTCCAGCAGGCAGATATGGAAAGCAATGGAAAGCGAATAGACAGAAGAGGCAAGGAGGTCAGTTATCCAACCGGTCCGGTGGTTTGGGGTGCACCCGGTACCAACGGCCAGCATGCTTTTTATCAGCTGATCCATCAGGGAACACAGCTCATTCCATGTGATTTCATTGTTCCGGCCCGATCGCAGAATCCGTTGGGTGATCATCATGCCATTCTTCTGTCTCATTGTCTGGCACAAAGTGAAGCCATGATGAAAGGAAAGACAGCAGAAGAAGTTCGTGAAGAACTGGAGCATTCCGGAATGACCGAAGAAGAAATACAGTTTCAGCTGCCCTACAGGGTGTTCCCGGGAAATATCCCATCTACAACGATCATTGTTCCTGAATGTAATGCCTTTCAACTTGGCCAGCTCATTGCCCTTTATGAACACAAGATCTTTGTTCAGGGTGTACTGTGGAATGTTTTCAGCTTTGACCAATGGGGTGTGGAACTCGGCAAGAAGCTTGCAGCTAAGATCCTGCCTGAAATTTCAGGCAGAAAGGAACCGTCCGGACATGATGGATCTACCATCGGCCTGATCAAAGAGGTTCTTAGACTAAGGTCTTAAGTGATCAGGAGATTGCATCCTCTGATATCACTGTTGTCTGCACGGCCAAGCACCTCAAATCCGCCATCATCTCTTAACCTTCCCAGGTCTCTTGTGCCAATGAAAGAACAGGAGTGCTGATTGGCCAGGTCAATGATCTGCAGGAGGCCGGTTCTTCCAGCTGGTAACATATGGAATGGGTCTTCAGCATCGGCTATCTGAATTTGCATCCACGGTGGTGGATAGAATATACCTCCACCGGAAGACCATGCCTGCGACAGTAACTCTGTCATGCCATATTCACTGTAAATAGTATCCAGTCCAAAACCTGCGCAAAGAGCCTCATGCAGTTCATCTCTGATCATTTCAACACGGCGCCCTTTCATCCCTCCGGTTTCTATAACGATTGTATCCTGAAGGGGTGCATGCACATTTTCAGCAAGATCAAGCAAGGCATAGCTGACACCTATCAGAATGGTAGGGCGTTCGCAAGGTGCATACAGCAGATCCAGCAAACGGTTTGTTTGCCCGTGATAGAAACCATTGTCAGGATGCGCACTGAATTGCATCAGCTGGCGGCACATGAAAACCAGACTGGAATGCCCGGTTTCATGATAGCTGGGAAGCAGGCAAAGTATCCGGTATTGTTCGGGTGGCCCAAAAGTGATCCGGAATCCTTCCAGCAGAACAGCAGTATAATCGTTGGCAGATGCAATGTCATGTGTGGAACGCTGCCCTGTTGTACCACTGCTCATGAAGCTCAGTTCCGGTGCAAAATGCCCGGTTCTGATCGTGTGGGTCTTGAACAACTCTACAGGCAGGAATGGGATTTCATACGGGTGGGTAATTTGCTGCGGATCTGTTTGAATGCCTTCCAGCCAGGCTTTGTACACAGGGTTGGCGGCAGCCTGTTCCTGAAAGGTTTGCAGGCATGTCACGGAAAAGTCGAAAGCAGGATTCCGCAGGATATCGCGAACCAAATTCACCGCATAAAGTTATACTAATGTGGTATTTTTAGAGTTGATAATGCGTATGTCTGCCAAATGGTATATCGCTGCAGGAGTAGGCTTGTTGTTTCTGGCATCCTGCATCAAACCACCGGAATATTCTGAGGTGCCTTACCTGGAATTTTCAGAGATCAACAAGACCTCCTTTGTAGAATATGATCCTGACAGCCTGAAGCTGACCATCTACTTTGAAGACGGTGACGGAGACATTGGTGGGGCAGAGATTGACAGCCTGAACATGTTTTTCGAAGACAGCAGGGTTCCGGGTTATTTCGTACCGTTTAAGATTCCGTTTGTTGAACTGCAGGGAAACCATAAGGCGATATCAGGTTATATTCATGTGACCAGAGGTATCTCTCAATGTATCAATCCGGTAGCGGTTGATACCTTTCACTACAATATTCAGATCCGTGACAGGGCAGGAAACTACAGTAATATCATTCGCACCCCTGACTTGCTGCTTAACTGTGATTAAGGGCTGATCAGTCTGTACCCAGGTCTATCCTCCATTTCCTGCTGCCACTCAGCCAGTCTTCAAAACGGCAAAAATTGCCGTAGGGAACTGCCGGCAGATAGAGGTTGCCTGTGTGAGGGGTTCCGGATATTTCTTTTTGTTCATACACCCTGTCTGTCAGAAAGATCATCAGGGGTGGGGAAGGTGTAGTCATGTCTGTTAAAAAGAAAGTGTCAGCCAACACGATACCGGGAGTGCTCTGCTGGGAATATCCGGGAATTGTCAGAAAAAAAAGCAGACAACAGGCCAGTATATTACCAGTTGTACTTCCAGCTGAGTGAAGCAATATGCCTGATGTTTTGGTTTCCTGTATTCCAGGCATTGCTGTAAATATACGTGAGTTCCAGATCCTGCTTTTTATTGAGTTCATATTCAGCACCTGCCATATAACGGTATTCTCTGAAAGATGTTTCTGCATGGTCTGCTGTCAGAAAATATTCAGCTGCAAGGTAGGGCATCAGGTGTTTGTTGATCTCATACCCTAGCAAGAAGCGGTTGCGCAGTTCTTTTTCCGGCAGTTCAAACTGGGTCCATTGAATCTGAGCCTTCATGCGCCATTGCAGCTCCCAGGGGCCCATGCCATCCCGGTATCTTACTGAAGCCGCCAGTCTGCTTTCCGGAAAACCCTCATCAAGCCCGAAGCGGCCTTCCAGTCCTGCTTTCCAGTGTTTGTTCCAGGCATATGCAAGCCCGATCTCTGTATTGTATTGTGTCAGGGTGTAGTCAGGGTATATCTCAGGTCTGGCCATCAGGCTGACCTGCAGTTCCAGGTCTTTGGTCAGATCGAATTCAGCACCTGCCTGGATCCAGCCATGCACTTGCTGCTGCTGTGCCAGTAGCTGAGAAGCACCGGTACAGAAAACCAGAAACAACAGGGCGGATCGTATCATTTATCCTTAAAAAAGATCCTGACACGAGCCAGATCACGTACAAAATCTGTCTGGACGATCTCCACTTCTCTGATATCAAGGCCTGTCCGGTCTCTCAGATCCTGTACCAGGAGTTCACGGTTCTGCGGCTTTATGTTTTCTATCTTTTCATATTCCAGCACACGTTCTGACAGCCCCTCTTTATACCACAGTCTTTCCAGAAGATAGGTGATGGCCAGAATGGTGACATTAGTGAACATCAGTTCTACAAAGCTTACTTTTTTGGTGGTCAGTGCATTAATGACCGCAATACCGATCACCAGAAACAGATAGGTCATTTCCTTTAGCGGAATACTAATGGTTCGGTATCGAAGGATGGAGAATACGGCAAACAAACCAAATGCGAAACCAAGGTCCAGTTTGATATTATTCATCAGATAGCAAAGGAAAAAGATCAGTGTATTGAAGACATAAAAAGTGAATGCATAATTCTTGTTCTTCTTATCAGCACGGTATATGAATTTGAGTAACAGGAATGCTATGATCAGATTGAATCCGTAACGGAGAATAAAATCATAGAAATCTGGATCAAAGAACTTGATCTCCATGATCCGGAAGTCTTTTTCTTCATTCATAGGTGTCTGATTTTTCTAATTTTCTGATATAATGATGTTTGATCCTGAAGGTGTTCTGTCTTAATTCAGGATGTGTGGCTGATAGACAAATGCAGTACTTGCTGATCCGTTTTTCAGTGCCGTGATTTCTGCGTAAAACCCACTTGAACAGCGAACCGGAAATAATGCCATCCTGCTTTAGTTCTGCTATGGCCAGATGCTGCAGGTTCAGTTCTTTGCCCATACTGGATGCTTTCAGGTTCAGGTCAATGGTAGCTCTTTCGGTCATGTCTTTACTTACCAGAGTAACCCGGTCAAAACTGATCTCCACAGCCGGTTGAAGAAGATCGGGGTCGATCGGGCAATGATCCCGGATGAACTGTTTCATTTCATCACGAAGTTCGGTGGTTCCGGTTGGCACCTGAATCCTGTTCTTAATGGTACGGAAACGGTTGCTTTTAAATTTGATCTCCAGAAAAGTTAATCCGGAATTGACATAGGAGCGTATCCGGATCTTGTATCTGTTCAACCTTCCGTTATGGTGCTGGAGGTAACAGAAATGATCTGCTGTATCAAAATAGATATTGTGATATCCGGTGGTCCGGTCTCCGTTCACTTCCAGTATCCTGTAGGAGTCTTTCAACCTGTTCAGAACGCTGTTGATACGCGAAGCCGGAAAGATGAATTTGGTATCCTTTCTGTTGAGAAGCTCCACCGCCTCCATCTCTTCCAGACGGATGGGTGCAAGGCTTTGCAATATGTCTGATGCCGGATTCAGATATAGTTGATTATCACAATATCAGGAGCTGAAATTTCTTCTCCGTTTTTATTGATGGTAACATCTACAAAAACAGGTTCATTGGAACCATCGCAACCGAGACATTCTGAATAGGAGAACAAACGATAGCTGCCCTTTCTCAGATACGGGAAAGTATAGCTTCCGTCATAACTTGTTCTGAACTCATCATCGTAGGTGGTATCATCGCCATAAATGAGATAAACCCTTTCGTCTGCCACATAGTACTCGTTCACCAGAATGCCACCGCTGTTGTATTCCTGTATGAACACTTTTCCGGTGATGGTGCTTTTCCCTCCTTCACCGGGCCCCAGAGCACAACTGTTCAACAGGCAGGCGGCCAGTATGATGGCAGGTAAATACAGAAATCTCCCCCTCATTAAGATTAATTTAACATACAAATGTAGCGATTGCCGCAATAATTCCTGATGGCAGATCAGGGTGTTTCTGTAACCTGGAGCAGGAAGTCAAAGTACAGGTCTATGGCATCATTCACCTGGATCAGTCCGAACATGGCTGATGGTGGTTTCAGGCCATAGTGACTGAAGTACAGACGATGACTACCACTGATCCTATAATTTCCCTGACCTGTGTGCTGGATATGGGCATAGATCTGCTCTTTTTTTCTGGTGCCGGCCAGTGTGATATAGGCTACCAGGAGCAGTTCACTGGAAGATCTGGACAAGTGCACCGGAAGTTGACCGCAATAGGTAGGCTGGAGCAGTATCTCGGGATAGCTCTCTTCCTGCAGGGTCTTGCGCATATCATTATTGATGCCTGCACCACCGCAATCCAGCTGTCTGACTTTCAGAGATATTACAGGAGCAGGATGAAACCAGCCTTCACTCCAGACAAAAGACAACGGAGCAGTATTACGCCTGGCCGGGTATCCGCAGGTAAAATCAACGGCATTGCTGGTGCCTTGTAGTTCCAGGCGTTCAGTTTGCTTTAATGTGATGGTATATGATGCTTTGCTCACCTGAGCATGAACCAGGATGGTCAGCTGAATGAATAGGCAGGTGATTGCGAGTCGCATGAGGAACTAATGTATCTATAAATAAAAACTCCCGGGAATGTTCCCGGGAGTTCACTATCATTCCAAACGTCAGAAACCTACAGATCCACTGAGTACAATTCCGCTGAATTTGCCACCGTTGAAGATGGAAGTTTCAGGGAAACCTTCATAGGATTGAGTAACGAATTCTGCCTTGGCAAGAACATTATCAGTAACAAACCATCCGAATACACCGGCAATGCGATTGATGGTACCCTGAGACAGGATAGGTTCTGCATTGACATTGAAGTCGCGATAGTCTGCTGTCATGGTGTTGTAACGTCCGCCAACATAGAAATCTTCATTTGCACCAAACCGGTAGATCAGGTCAGCTGCTATCTGAGAAGCGGCCCTGTTCACATCGATATCTTCTGCACCTTCAGTAGGAGCAAGTTCGGTCAGGCTGCGGCCGGTTGCCATTTCATAAGTAATGAATACTTCAAGACCCTGGAACTTCACGAACGGGTTGATCATGATGGCCATGACGTTGTCAGTGAAGCCGGGGTTGTAGCGGCCGGAAGTGAATTTGGTATCAGCAGTAGCTGCGGTGTTCTCCATCACCAGGTGATAGTCTGAACCACTGCGGTCGCCACCATACAGGGTATTCCTGCTGGAACTTGCAGTATAGTACATGCTACCGGTCAGGCGGATGCGCAGGTCATCATTCATCTGGTTGTCATAGCCCAGTTTAGCCAGGATGGAAGGAGAGCGCTTGTTGGTATCAAGTGCAAGAGGATCCAGGTTACTGGCAGGGTCCAGAGCAGATTCTGCCAATACGTTTCCTTTGATCTCGCCGCTGGTCATACCAAGCATCACGAGGATGTTGTTGGCATTGTAGTACAATTCACCACCGATCTCAGTTGTGAATGCATCCAGGATATAACCTTCCATGAACGGATTCTGGAGGGTGTTACCGGCATCGCTGCGACGGAAGTGAGCATCACCATAATTGATCTCCATATGGCCTACACGAACAAACATATTCTCATTGAAAAAGCTGTTGTCATCGCCAAAAGGAAGTTTGTCAACCTGAATGTAACCACCTTTTACCCATGTTTCAGAGTGGTGCCTGGTTGACAGGTATGTTTCCAGTGACAGGCGGATACCATCAGCAAGCTGCACGTCCAGATTTAAATTGGCTTCTGCCAGATCAAAACCGGGAGACAGATTGTACAACTTACGATCATCTACACCATCGCCGTTTCCATCAATAAGCGAAGCAGCTACAGTGTCGATCACGTTTTCGTGGCTGAGTGCCTGAAATACCTGGGTGAAACCACCACCTACACGCACTTTGATGCCTGTAAAAGGAACAACATCCTGTGGAGAGGTTTCAAACATGTTTACGGCATTCTTATCGTAGCCACGGAAGTGGCTGATGCCGGGTTGTTGGGCAAACAACAAACCAGTAGAGAGCAACATGGTCACTACCAGCGAGCTTTTTAGAATATTGCTTAGGTTTCTCATAGCATGAAATTTTAGTGAGTAATGGTTTGGTTATTTATAATAGACCTTAAATTGGATCTTCACTTCGTCTTTTACCTTCATGGATCCCATCATGGCGGTTGGCGGGTCAATGCCAAATTCACTCATGTTGAAAGTCTTTGTTCCTTCAAAGGCAATGGATGATGCATCTGTATAGATAGCTTTCACATCCAGCTTGACCAGTTTTCTGCTGCCTGCTATGGTCAGATAGCCCTGGGTGTTCAGCCAGTAACCGTTTGATACAGGAGAGGCTTTCAGAACCTTATCCAGCTCAAAGGTGATATAGGGATATTTGGAGGCTTTCAGTGCTTCATATGTCTTGTCATCCATGATAGAACCTTTGGAACTTTCAATGGATTTGACGTCGGCTTTAAAATTCAGAGATATGATATCAAATACATCTGAGCCAATGGTGATGCGGGCATCTCCGCTGAGTTTGTTTACGGTTTCATCCCATTCATGGACATTTGATCCTCCTGTGATCTTCATTTTGGAAGAACCGGAAGACAGTGTGTAATTAGTTTGACTTAAAACAACCCCGCCGCTGATCATCAGGCACAGGAAGAAACTTATCAACTTGTTCATGATCTTTTTACTTTGCTGGAACAAAGGTATCCGGAGGGTATATGCCTGATACTGACAATCACTTGCTGCCAGAAGTGATTAATGTCACCATTTTTTCTGCTCCTGGCAGCATTCACTGCATATATGACTGGAGCATCCGGACAATTTGCCCGGTCATGTCAGCTGACACATCCATATGGAATACCAGTCTGACCTGGTTGTTGCCTATATGAAAGGCATGAATATCCTGCGCCTGGAGGTAACTGATGAGATCATCGGCAGAATACTGCGCTGCTAATTGAAAGATCACAATATTGGATTCTACCGGAAGACAGGTATCTACCCAGCTTTGGTTTTCCAGAATAGCCCCGATTTGTTTTGCGTGTTCATGATCCACTTTCAGGCGCTCCACATTGTTTCTCAGGGCATAGATCCCCGCCGCTGCCAGGATGCCTGCCTGACGCATGCCACCACCCAGTACCTTTCGCACTCTCCTTGCTTCCCTGATGGTACTGGCTGTGCCGCATAACAAAGCGCCGGCTGGTGCCCCCAGGCCTTTTGACAGGCAGATGGTAATGGTATCAAACCAATTGCCGTAATCGCTTAATTCATTACCGGTTTCCACCCACGCATTGAAAAGCCTTGAGCCGTCCAGATGAAGATAGAGGCCATTTGCAGAACAGGTTTGGCTGATCTGCTCCATCAGCTGAACAGGGTATATGCTACCACCACCTTTGTTGCAGGTGTTTTCCAGGCAAACCAGGCGAGTTACCGGTTTATGTACATCGTCCGGATTAATGTTTGCAATGATGGAATCCGGATCCAGTAATCCTCTTTCTGTTTCTATGGTTCTGATACTGCAGGCTGATAGAAATGCAAAACCACCCACTTCATAATTATAGACATGTGCCAGCCGGTCGCAGATGATCTCATCCATTGGTCTGGTATGCACTTTCATTGCGATCTGGTTGCACATGGTAGCAGTGGGGCAAAAAAGGGCAGCTTCTGTACCCAGCATAGATGCTGCCAGTTGTTCCAGACTGTTCACACTCGGATCTTCTCCAAATACATCATCACCAACATCGGCAACTGCCATGGCCTCCCGCATTCCTTTTGAGGGAAGTGTGAACGTATCACTGCGCAACTCTATTCTCATAGTCTGTTCATGATCTGGTAAAAGAAACTGGTGAATATTTCAGGTTGTAAAATACCGGGTAGGATCAGGCCGAAAAGGGCACCGTAAAAATGGGCATCATGATTCACGTTATCGGACTGTCTGCGAGCCATAATAGCTGAGTACAAGAGATACAGACCACCAAAAACTACCGGAGGTAATGTGATTCCCGGTAAGAACAGCAGGCCTATTCCTCCCTGCCACGGATTGATCAGAATACCTGCAAAAACAATAGAGGATACCGCTCCTGAGGCACCAAGTGCGCGGTACAGACTGTCGTGACGGTGTTTGAAATAGGAGGGGATGTCTGAGACGATCATCCCTCCCAGATAGATGGCCAGATAGACCAGCCGGGTCTTCTGGTGAAAGTATAAGGGTAACAGATAATGTTCCAGGATATCGCCGAAAATGTACAACACGTACATATTGACCAGCAGGTGCATCCAGTCAGCATGAATGAAACCACTGGTCAGGAACCTGTACCATTCTCCACGTGCAGAGATGGCATGCGGATAGAATAATGCCGATCCCTTCATGACCGGGTTGTTGAAAGCCATCATCGAAGTGATGACCGTTAGGGCAATGATGATGATGGTCAGACTTATGGACATCAGCTGTGGTGATATGGTTCGTTTCTGATAATGGTACCTGCCCGATACAATTGTTCCACAAAGAACAGTCTTACCATCTGGTGCGTGAAGGTCATGTCACTTAACCTGATACTCCCTTTGCTCCGGTTGCGCACTTCCGGAGAGAATCCGTAGGCGCCTCCAATGGCAAAAACCAGGTGTTTGACATTCTCCTGCTGTCTGGATACAAGAAAATCTGCAAAAGATGCTGAAGTCAAACGGTCGCCGCGTTCGTCCAGCAGCCACAGCTGATCTGATGTGTCGAGTTGCCCAAGCAGGATCTCACCTTCTTTGGAACAGATCACCTGTGATGGAACGCTTGCCGGAAATTTGACAGGGAGCTCCCTGTAGGTAAACGGGAAGTACCGAGATGCCCTGCCGGAATAATCTGCAATAAGCACCGGCAACTGTTTGCCTGTGGTCTTCTGCATGGCCAGCAGCGATATCTTCATCCTGTAAATGTAAAAAGTATTCTACTGGGGGAAAGGTTCTACGTGTATCAGAATATCTGCAATATCAGGAAACTGACGCATCAGGGTATCTTTCAGTTTGTGTGCAATGGCATGACCTTCTTCCACAGTGATCTGTGCGTCAACCTGCATATGCAGATCCACATGAAAAGACATGCCTGTTTTACGGATATAACATTTTTCAGTTCCTTTTACACCGGTTACCTGTGCAGCGGTTTTTCTGATATTATTCAGCAGCTCATCATATTGATGTTCATCCATGATCTCGCCCAACGCCGGACGAAATATCAGATAGGCATTGAACATAATAAACCCGGATGCTGCAAGTGCAGCCCAGTCATCGGCCTCTTCATACCCGGGGCCAAGCAGCAGGGCAAGCGAAATACCTGTGAAGGCAAGAAGTGAAGTGATCGCATCGCTGCGATGATGCCAGGCATCGGCAAGCAATGATGAACTGCCGGTTTGCCTGCTTCGCCTGTGAACCATCCGGTAGGCGGCTTCCTTCACCACTATGATCACCAGCAGGACAGGTAGTGTGAAAGCTTTGGGCATCTCGTGGGGTTGCTGAATATTTGTCCAGCTCTGATGTGCAATGAATAAGGCCGAAGCTACCAGAAACCCGACCACTAAAAAGGTGATGAGCGGTTCAGCCTTACCATGTCCGTAGGGGTGATTGCTGTCTGCCGGTCTTGTGGCATACCTGAGTCCTGCATAGACCAGCAGTGAGGCCAGAATGTCGGTTGATGATTCAATGGCATCAGCCACCAGCGCAAAAGAGTGTCCGGAAATACCGGCAAACGCCTTCACCACGGCAAAAACAGTGTTCAGGCCAACACTCCATAAGGCGGTCTTAAGTGCGGTATGCCGGCTGGCTTCTTTTACCATCAAATAAAGGTATCGCTTACACCGGATTCGGGCAGTATCTTTGTTCTATGAACCGTTGGATACTTCTCCTGCTCTGCATGTTCAGTTTGATGGCATGCAAGCGAACCCGGGATGAAAAAGTGCTGGCTTCTGTTATGTGCGACTGTGCACAGCCTGTTGTTCAGTGGGAGGCACACCTGAAATCAGATCCGTCCACGCTGAATCAGGGTGCGGTCATTGAAAGAGATCTCAGGGCATGTCTGGAAGATCAAAAAGTAAGGTTTGCGCCCTATGTTGAAGATACTGCCTTTGTTTACAGTGTGGCTGACCGCGTCAATGAAGAATGTCCTGAGGTCAACACCGTGGTCAACGCCATGTTGCTGATTCTGGCAGGCAAAAGGTGATCTTACAACGGCCTTTCGTATTGGCAGCACTCATGCAAAGATTCGTAGGCAGCATCCGGAGCTTTTTCCAGGTCGGTGTCATATCCGGATCCCGCTATAAGATGATGCAGATCTTCCATCCGGTATCTGGAGCTGTCAAATGCTATCTCTACCATTTTGGTGTCTTTGTCCCAGCTGGCAGAATAGATGCCTTCCTGGTCCAGTGAACCTTCAATGGTCTTCTCACACATCCCACAATTTCCGTAAACCTTAAAGCTGACGGTCTTTTCTGCATGTGCTTCACTGCACGCACTCCATAAAGAGGCACTCAAAATGATCGTGGCAAGAGAAACGATATACTTCATGTAGAGAAATTAAAGAATTTTCATGAAACGATCCCAGCGTATGGTGCCAAATCTGCTGAAGATACTTCCTTCAGTAGCCCAGCTCCACCATACCATGCTGGCTTTACCTACAATGTGGTCTTCCGGAACAAACCCCCAGAAGCGACTGTCCAGAGAACGATGCCGGTTGTCGCCCATCATCCAGTAATAATTCTGTTTGAATGTATAGGAGGTCAGTTTCTTGCCGTCTATATAAGGATACCCCTGGCTGTCATGCGTAACCTTATTGTGTTCATAAAACTCAATGATGCGCTGATAAAACGGATAGTTCTTTTCATTGATCTCAACGGTGACTCCTTTCTCAGGTACCCAGATCGGTCCGAATTCATCTATAGAATTTAACTGTAGTTCAGGGTCGTGAGGGTAATACCGCAATGGTATATAATCCGGATTGTCAGGAGTCTTCATTTTCCCCTTGTAGATCGGCTCAACTCTTTCTACCGAAGGATTTTTCTCCAGCTTAGCGGCAGTGGCGTCATCCATGTTCACCACCATATAGATCTGGTTGTCCTGGAATAAATTTCTTCCTTCAAAGTCCATCAGGTTGATGCCCTGATCGGTCAGAAACTCCTGCGGAACATTCAGGTTCGGTTTAAAGATGATCCGGTAAGATTTCTGCTGATGTTCGCCTTTAAAAGCCTTTTCGCCATTCACATATAACACTCCGTTAAGGATGGACAGTGAATCTCCGGGAACACCCACACAGCGTTTGATATAATTCTCTTTCTTGTCAAGCGGTCTGGTGCCAATCTGATCAGGCCTGGGCACAAAACCATTCGGGTTGGCCCGCTTCATGTCATAGTAATCCTGATCAGCTATGGGTTTGAAGATGGTATCACCTTCCGGAAAATTGAACACGACAATGTCATTCCGCTTCAGCTGCTGAAGTCCGGGAAATCGCATATAAGGCAACTGTATGATCTCAGAATAGGCCTTTCCGCCAACCAGAGGCATGGTATGGTGTGCAAACGGGAAAGCTACGGGTGTGATGGGAAACCGCGGACCGTAATTGACCTTGCTGACGAACAGAAAATCTCCAGCCAGCAGTTCGCCTTCCATGGAGGTAGTGGGGATGGTGTAGGCTTCGAAGATGAAGGTGCGCACAAAAGTGGCAGCTATTACTGCAAATGCTATTGCATCTGCCCACTCTCTGCCGATAGATTTCCGCTGACCTTTATACACCTCAGCCGGAATTCCAAGATATCTGACCTCTTTATTGAATCCGAGATAAGGAAAGTAGAACTGGGGAAACATCATACCTGCAACACCTGCCCAGAATCCGTCTTTGCCATAGGCCCGAACCAGCTCACTGGCTATCAGGAACAGCATGACTGCATTGATGATGGGCACGAACAACAGTAGGAACCACCAAACCGGTTTGCCTATCAGTTTCACACATATCCATCCATTGAGAAAGGGAACAATGGCCTTCCATCCGGCATGTCCTGCCTTTTCAAACATTTTCCACAATCCGGCATAAAGCAAAACTACAGACACGATAAGGTAAAGTGTCATAGCCAGGGGTAGTACAGGTTCCATCTTTTTCTTGATTGCTTAATCAACAGCGCAATGGCGTCAAAAGTATGGAGTTTTGACCGCATTAACCATTTTTAACCGCCTTTGGGTTACGGTAACATTCCAGCTGTATAAGCCCTTTTCTGAAAGTGGCCACAGGAGTCCATGTTTGCCTGATACGACTTGCTGTGAAATAGGGAACCTCATTCATGATGTTAGACAGGATGATGAGATCTGCCTGATCTGGATGCAGGGTATCCATCTGGTGCTGATAGATACGTTGGGTAGCTTCAGGATCTGTCCATTTTAATGGGTGGTATTCCGGAAAGCCAGACCAGATCACAGTCGATCCGGAAATACCAGCGTCTTCATCCAGATACTGTGCCATTTGGGTACGAAGCTGCATGCTGTACGGGCGGTAAGCCATGGTTGCATCATAGGCATATCCAACCCGCTTACTCCATTTTTCAGGATACACATAAAAATGAGCTGATGCAAGCAGCAAACAGGTTACGCCCAGCCAAATAAGCGGCCTGTTCAAAGTGGACAGGATTGCTGCAAACGGAATGACCAGCGGCACGGTAATAAAAAGCAGATACCTGTTGGTAAGCGGGTTGTTGAACGGAATGGATGCAAGTGCCAGTAAGGCCACTCCCGTTGTGGTCCACCAGTATATCGGCCTGCAGTTTTCTTTGAACCATCGTCTGTAGCGGAATAATATCCCGCAGATAACGCACAAGCCAAACTCCATGAACCTGAAAACAAATATTCCGGATGACCAGATCAGTGCTTTCCCGGATAGTAAGGCACGGTGTTCTATCCATGGTGAATCGGGGTGGCTGAGCATCCAGCCGGTATGTTGCCAGTGATAGAGATTCCAGGCAATGAAGGGCAGCACGCCGACCAGAAATGGGCCTGTCAACCTGACAAACTGCCGGAGGCTTCCCGGTTTCTCCAGTAACAGATAAGTGATCCAGACAGTTGCCACTATGACCATCCCCCGCAAACTGATAAGCAGCAGTACGGCAATGGCAAGTGCCAGCAGCCGGTTTTTTCCGGAAAGTATGGCTTCAAGTGCCAAAAGTGTGCAGGCTACCAAAAACAGTTCGGTGCTGACTGATACCATATGGGTAAACCAGGTGGGATTGGCAAACCACAGCAACGATGCCCAGACCATAGCAGGACCAGAAAGCCACCTTTGGCAGAGCTTGTGAAACAAGTATCCGGACAGCAACAGAAAGGGCAGTGAGGCCCAGTGCAATAACTCAATAGAAGGTGTAAATAATCTGTATAATAAACTGAAATACAGTGGTATAAGTGGTGGGTGTCCTGTATCTTGAGTGACCGGAAGTAGCATGCCGCTGCCAGGGTGCTCATAGAAATAGATAGCCGGAAAACCGATGATGGTTTCCTGGTCTGAGAACAGCGGCAGGTGCAAATGGAGCAGGGTTAACAAAACGGAACCTGAAAACAGGATCAGCCAAGAAATGTGTAAATAATTCTGATCGTTGCGGGTATCCATGTTGCAGGGTAAAGATACTGGTGTTTTGCTGTCAAATTGACAGTCATTCTTTGTAAATTTGCACCATGTATGATCAGAATCCAACACTTGACCAGCAGGAATCTCTTCTGCCGGATGACCGACAAGGTGAGGTGTTGACCAGGGAGGAGATGGAACAGGCAGCTGCCGGCCGTCTGTTCTACCTGGAAAGTTATGGTTGCCAGATGAACTTTAGTGACAGCGAGATCGTGGCTTCCATCCTCCACCAGCACGGTTTTGGCCTGACACGTCAGTTCCAGGAAGCCGATCTGATCCTGCTGAATACCTGTGCCATCCGCGATAATGCGGAGCAAAGGGTACGAAATCGCCTGCAGGAGCTGCGCACGGTCAAAAAGCAAAAACCGGAAGCCCTCATCGGAATGCTGGGCTGCATGGCAGAACGACTGAAAGCACGTTTGCTGGAGGAAGAGCAGTTGGTGGATATTGTCTGTGGCCCGGATGCTTACCGTGACCTGCCACAACTGGTGGCCAGTGCTGACAGCGGACAGAAAGCAGTGAATGTGCTGCTCTCCAGAGAAGAGACCTATTCTGATATTGCACCTCTCAGACTCGATGCCAATGGGGTTACCGGGTTCATCTCCATTATGCGGGGTTGTGATAATATGTGCTCTTTTTGTGTGGTACCCTTTACCCGCGGACGGGAGAGAAGCCGCAATGCCTTCACCATAGTAGCTGAAGCTCAAGACCTCTTCAACCGAGGCTACCGCGAGGTGACGCTGCTGGGCCAGAATGTGGATAGTTACAAGTGGCAGCACCCGGAAACAGACAACTGGTATCATTTTGCTGACCTGCTGAAGCTGGTGGCAGAAGTCAGTCCGTTGCTGCGGGTACGCTTCAGTACCTCTCATCCTAAGGATATCACAGATGAGGTACTGCATACCATGGCCGCATATGAGAACATCTGCAACTACATCCATCTGCCGGTGCAATCAGGCAACTCCCGCATCCTGGAAAAAATGAACCGTACCTATGACCGCGACTGGTACATGGAAAGGATCGATGCCATTCGTCGTATCGTTCCTGACTGCGGGCTTAGTACAGACATCATAGCGGGTTTCTGCTCAGAAACTGAAGAGGAGCATCAGGATACCCTGAGCCTCATGGAACAGGTGCAGTTCGATATGTCTTATATGTTTTTTTACAGTGAAAGACCTGGCACGCTGGCCGCCCGAAAGTATCCGGATGATGTACCTGAAGACGTCAAAAAAAGAAGACTCAACGAGATCATCGCATTGCAGAACATCCATTCTGCAAACCGCTATAAACAAGATATAGGTAAGACATTTAAAGTGCTTGTAGAAAAGACCTCCAGAAGATCAGCAGAGGATATGTGCGGTCGTACCGACCAGAATAAGATGGTAGTGTTTCCAAAGGAGAACGCCGCCGCAGGAGATTATGTATTTGTAAAGATCACTGATGCCACTTCGGCCACCCTCATCGGCCATATGACCGAACCGGTAGTGGCAGCGGTCAAATAACGCCTCATGGCAGACGAGATCAGAAGCATCAAACAACGTTTTGGCATTATAGGAAATGCACCGGGTCTGAACTATGCACTCAGTATAGCTGCCCGGGTGGCACCTACCAACCTGACGGTGCTCATTACCGGCGAAAGTGGTGTGGGGAAAGAGATCTTCAGCCAGGTCATACATCAGAACAGCCCGAGAAAACACGGGCCTTTCATTGCGGTCAACTGCGGCGCTATACCGGAAGGAACCATTGATTCAGAATTGTTCGGCCACGTGAAAGGGTCTTTCACCAATGCTGTGGATGACCGGAAAGGCTATTTCGAGACTGTGAACGGAGGCACCATTTTTCTGGATGAGATCGGCGAGATGCCGCTGGGTACCCAGGCACGCTTGCTTCGCGTTCTGGAAACCGGCGAGTTCATCAGAGTAGGCTCATCCAAAGTGCAGAAAACCGATGTGCGTGTTGTGGCTGCCACCAATGTAGATCTTCATCAGCTCATTCAGACAGGAAGGTTCCGCGAAGACCTGTTCTACAGGCTCAATACAGTTCCAATAAGAGTGCCTGCCCTGCGTGAACGGCATGATGATATCTACCTCCTTTTCCGAAAGTTCAGTTCAGATTTTGCTGAAAAATACCGTACACCGCTCGTCCAGTTGGATGACGCTGCGGTTCAGCTCCTATCATCCTATAACTGGCCTGGTAATATTCGTGAACTGAAGAATGTGGCAGAACAGGTTTCTGTGCTTTCTGGCCAGCAAACTGTTTCTGCAGGTGACCTGAGGGCTTTCCTGCCTGATGTGCAAAGAACTAGTTTGCCCATGCTCAGACAGGAAGCAGAGCAGCACAGCGCTTCATTCACAGAAAGAGAGATCTTCTACAAGGTCTTGTATGATATGAAGAAAGACCTCAATGATCTGAAACAGTTTGTGCTTACAATGGCAGAGGCCAATGAACTGAAAACAGATTCCGGCGCTGTGTCCGGTTTGATGGAAGAAAGGCCTGTTGCTGCCCTTCTCCCGATGGAACATAAGAACCAGCAGGCACCTGTCGTTATTGAACAAGGCAGTAAAACAACCTATCCGATAGAGCAGCAGGTTGAAGAAAACCTGTCGCTGGCCGATAAAGAGAAAGAACTGATCATCAAGGCACTAAAGAAGCATAAGGGAAAAAGACGTGATGCTGCGCTTGATCTGGGTATCTCAGAACGGACATTATACAGAAAGATCAAAGAATACGAACTGGAATGAGAACGGTAACCCACCTGTCGCTGATAATGATCCTCCTGTTTTCGGGTTGCTACACTTTCAATGGAAACCGCATACCTGATGAAATTGAAAGTGTTACAGTCAATTTCTTTGCCAACCAGAGTACGTTTGTGGCACCTTCGCTGAGCCAGTCATTTACAGAGGCTCTCAAAGACAAGATGGCGGCAGAAACCAGATTATATCTCAAAGATCGTGGTGGCGACTGGGAATTCAGCGGAGCCATTGTAACCTACCAAAACACTCCTATGGCTCCAACCGGAAACGAAACTACCGCACTGAACAGGTTGACCATTGGCGTCAAAGTCGATTTTGTGAATCATAAGAATGAACAGGAAAGCTGGAATCAGACATTTACCCGTTTTGAAGATTATGAAAGCAGTAAGTCTTTGGCTGAGGTAGAAGGTGAACTGATCAGGCTCATTACCATCCAGCTTGTGGATGATATATATTTGAAGGCCGCCTCAGACTGGTGATCATGGAGACCATGCAGCTACAGCATTTAGCAGAAGATATACATTTATTACCCCGTACAGACATGTCGGTCTTACAGGAATGGACAGAACAATATCCGTGGTATGCTCTGCCATGGGTGCTCCTGGCAAAAAAGCAGCACCATGAACAGGATCCTGATTACCCGGAAACTCTGGCAAGGGCAGCTATGCTTGTTCCAGACAGAGAGCAGCTGTTCCGGCTTATTGAGCGCACACCTCTCCAGGAATGGCTGGAAGAGGTCATTGAAGTGGACACAGTGACAGAAAGGACTGAATTGACGGAGAAAAGACAGGAAGAAATAGTCTTGAACGAACCAGCTTCATTGCCTCAGGAAGAACCCGTTTTTGAATATGTTCCCTATGAGATCGAAATGCAGCAGGCTATCAGAGAACTCGAACTTACGGGTCAGGCGGCTACACTTCCTGATCTGCCATCATTAGATGATTTTCAATTGACTGATGGTGATACCGACACGCAACTGCACAGATTTACAGACTGGCTTACCCTGGTTGATGGGGAAGAGCGCATTGGCCTGGTCAACCGTTCAGCAGCCCGGCGCCCTATTGTACTCAAACCCGGTAAGCCTGTCAGGGAAGAGAAGAAACAGGCCTCCATGCCTGACTCAGATGACGATTTTGATGAATGGCAGGCCAGAGAACTGGCTCGCAGAAGCTCAGAGCTTAGCGAAGAGGTGCTTTCAGAAACCCTTGCCGCCATCATGGTTAGCCAGGGAAAAACAGAAAGAGCCATTTTTATCTATGAAAAACTGGGTTTGAAATACCCGGAAAAAATGGCTTACTTTGCAGGCCTTATTGAAGACTTAAAGAACGAACACTGATATGTTCACTGTAATACTGATAATAGCCCTGGTCATTTGCGTCATTCTGGCTCTGGCAGTTCTGATCCAAAACCCGAAAGGCGGAGGTTTGAGCGGCACTTTTGGCGGAACGGCCAACCAACTGTTCGGCTATAAGCGAACCAGCGATGATATTGAAAAGATCACCTGGTATCTGGGTATAGCACTGCTTGTGCTTTGCCTGGGCTCTGCTGCGTTCAAGCCGGGTACAACCGGAGCGCAGGCTACACCCTTTGAAGGGCAGGCCGTTCAGCCAGAGCAAAACTTCACGCCTGCACCGGGTGGAGACGGCGCCACGCTGGATGATACCAATACAGGTGATCAGGCCGGTTCAGACGATGAATTACCTGAATAAGAAATAGATCAACAATCATGAAAAGGCATCCCGCTGAGGGGTGCTTTTTTTTTATTTGAAAGGGGTTGGGGGCGGAATATTGTGCTTCTGCTCGTATTCACTGATGATGGTTTCCAGCATCGGGTTCTGATCCGGCGAATACCCTTCACGAAGATCGTACCCGTAAAGCTTTCCTAAGTTTTGCCACCACCAGGCGGTGCGTGTGTTTTTAACATCACGAAGCAGGTCATACATGCTCATTCCGGTCTTTCGTTCAATAAGCTTGATCAGCACCAGCCCTTCTGTGCGACTCATATTCTTTAGCCGGTCTTCAAAGTTTTCTTTGAGATCTTTCTCTAGTTGCTTCCGGTACTTTTTGTCTTCCCTCTTCTTCATGTCGGCAGTAACCTCATGCACCTCATGGAACAGAGCTACCGCAGTATCTGCCAGCGGATATACCTTTCTGACCACATACTCATACCTGCTGTAATTGTAGTTGCGGAGATTGCGAGCTTCTATGATCACGGAGTCCAGAAAAAGGTGATACAGGGTATCTTCCGGTGCTTCCTGCTTGTCTTTCTTGAAAATACCTATCTGCGCTTTTACGGGTGCAAAAGCAAGCAGGGCAAACAAGACAAGTAGTATGTTCCGGAGTTTCATAAGGGTCAGGGTTCAAAAATAATGCCGTTCAGGTTTTCCATCAATGCTGCTGTATGTAAAGCGCTGTTATCCAATTCTTTCCACATGCCTGCCGGCATCCATTCAGGCAAGGTGTCACGGGCAGAATACACGATATGTACCTGATGGTCAGGAAGGGTGCCGCGGTAAACCCAGGTAGGTGTATAAGACAGATCTGCTATGCGAATCTTTCCTGTAGCCAGTTCTTTTTCAATGCCTATGTGCCATACAATTCCTTCATAGGTATAACGGTCTCGCTGGTTGGATATGAAATTACCCATAGACCATGCAATGAATCCGGTATCAACTGCAGCATTCCGTGTAATATATCTGCCGGCTGGCTGTAGCACATGCGGATGACTGCCCAGAATAATATCAGCACCGGCATCCACACACCAGGTAGCCACCTTCTCCTGATAACTGTCGGGTTTTCTGCTGTATTCCGTACCCCAGTGCATGAAAGTAATGATCACCTCTGCACCCTGTGCCCTGGCTTGCCGCACATCCTGCCGTATCAAAGCCGAATCTATCTGATTTACCAGCCATGGTTTTCCTGCAGGCAGTTCAAATCCGTTCGTGCCATAGGTATAGGCAAGTATGCAGACCTTGATGCCATTAAGTTCCAGAAGTTGCGGTGCATTTCTTTCTTCCTCCGATCCAAAGGTTCCTGTATGATAAAAACCTACCGAATCGATCACCTGCAGGGTGCGGCGGATGCCTTTTTCGCCGGTATCATTGCTGTGATTATTGGCAGTAACCAGGAAGTCGATGCCCGCTTCTTTCAGATAGACCACATAATCATCAGGTGTATTGAACTGCGGATACCCCGAGTACGGCCTCGACCTTCCTGCAAGGGTGGTCTCCAGATTTCCTACACAGAGATCAGCCATTTTCAGAACCGGAGCAATGGCCGAGAAACAGGGGGTGAAATCGTAATGACCATCGCCGGTTGCAACATATTTATATTGTGTGCTGTGACACATAAGATCTCCTATGGCTGAAATGCTGGTGTAACTGTGGGTCAGTGTATCAGCAGCAACTGTATCTTCCGCAGCAGGCATCAATTCTTCAACAGGCAGGCGTTTCGCCGACTGTAACAGGCCGCTCAGTACAAGCGACAGGACCAAAGGAGCTGCCAGGAATTTCATTGCTTATCTGCTGCTGGCCAGGAACAGGTTGATGTCGTTAGACTTTAGTTCAAAACGCTGCCCGAGGTAAATATTGGTCAGATGACCTTTATACATGTAAACGCCATGTCTGATGCCTGCATTATACAACAGCATGCTTTCCATGCCACCGTGATCAGCAAATTTGATCAGGGTGCTGGTGATGATGTTGCTGATGGCATAAGAAGCTGTGCGGGGAACACGGCTGGGAATATTAGGTACACAATAATGGATCACATCGTGTTTGATATAGGTGGGGTGTGCATGTGTGGTCACTTCACTGGTCTCGATACAGCCTCCCTGGTCAATACTTACATCAAGAATGACGGCGCCGGCTTTCATCTCCATGACCATAGCTTCACTAACAATGATGGGTGTGCGGCCCAGCTCACTGTGAATAGCACCTACCAGTACATCTGCAGTGCGAATATCCTTCAATAGCGTCTTTTTGTTGATCACCGAGGTGTAGACACGGGTGCCGATATTATTTTGTAATCTTGATAATTTATATACATTGTTATCATATACCTTGACTGTAGCTCCAAGGCCCAGGGCAGCTCTGGCAGCAAATTCGCCAACCACTCCGGCGCCCAGAATGAGTATCTCAGTAGGAGAGATTCCTGACAGCCCGCCCAGCAGGATCCCTCGTCCGGGTTTATGGGTTGCCAACAGCTCACTGGCAATCAGAATGGCAGAGCTTCCGGCAATTTCGCTCATACACCTGACAAAAGAGAAGGTGCCGCTTTCGTCCACAATGTATTCAAATGCAAGTGCCGTGATGCGTTTGCTCATCAGGCTGGTAATGATCTCTTTCTTAAGTGTGGGCAGGTGCAGCGGAGAGATGATGGTTTGACCTTCGTGCATCAGTTCCAGGTCTTCGGCCGAGGGAGGGGCAACTTTCAGTAAAATATCGGCCTCATACACCTCTTTTTTGTCATAGACAATTCTGGCACCGGCCTCTGAGTAGTCCTTATCAGAAAAACGGGAAGCTTCTCCTGCCCGGCTTTCAATGATCAGACGGTGTCCATTGGATGTAAGGGTTTCCACAGACTCCGGGGTCAGCGGAACACGATTCTCGTAAAAACTGGTCTCCTTTGGGATGCCAATGAATAAGCGGCTCTGTTTTTCTTCTATCTCCATCATTTTTTCCATGACCATGAACCCTGCCTGAGAGGCCAGTTCTGAGGCAATGGATTTTGCCGGCTTATCAATCATTTTCCTAAATTAAAGATTCTGTCCTGATTATCCATAACGATCACTCGAACCGGAAGAAACCCTTCTTCCTCAAGGGCAGCTTCTATGATCTCCGGCCACTCAATAAATACCGGGTTTCCGCTGTCAATATAGTCTTCCAGCCCGATCTCCCGAAGTTCTGAAGGGTCTTCCAGACGGTACAGATCAAAGTGAAAAACATGATGATCTCCTGCATAACTGTTTACTATGCCAAATGATGGACTGGAAACCTCGTCTGTAACACCGTAATGTCTGCAAAAGGCTCTGACGAGGGCGGTTTTCCCGGCTCCAAGCTGACCTTTGAGCATCCATAGTCGTTGGCCCGGGTAAAGATCCAGGAGCTGTGTTACCACATGATCCAGGTCAGCTTCTGTATGGGCAACCAATTGCATATTGCAAAGCTATCCAACCATGCTCTTGCCTGCAACCATTCAGCCCTCAAAGACAGCAAACGGAATGATCATTTCTTCCATACTGATACCGCCGTGCTGGAAGGTGTTTCGGAAATAATTGACGTAGTAATTGTAATTGTTCGGGTAGGCAAAAAAGCTATCTTCTTTTGCAAAGATGTAAGAGGAGCTAACATGGGCCTTGGGTAGTCCTGCTTCTTCGGGTTTGCGTATCTCCAGCACATCCTTTTTGTTGTATTGAAGGTTTCGGCCGCTCTTGTAACGCAGGTTGGTAGTAGTGTTCCTGTCAGCAACTACCTTAGACGGGCTGTTTACCCTGATGGTGCCATGGTCTGTGGTCACCACGATGCGCACTTTCTTGCCACTCAGTTTTTTCAAGGCATCATGCAAGGGCGAATGGTCAAACCATGATCGTGTGATGGACCTGTAAGCGGTCTCGTCACTGGCCAGCTCTTTCAACACCTCCATCTCTGTGCGTGCATGCGACAGCATGTCCACAAAGTTGTAAACGATCACATTGAGATCATTATTCATCAGGTTGAGGATGTTGTCTTGTAAAGTCTTTCCCTCCTGGTGATTAAGTATCTTGTTGTAAGTGTATTTGATATCCAGGCGATGTCTTACAATGTTGTCTTTCAGGAATTCTTCTTCGTGCTGATTCTTGCCTCCTTCTTCTTCATCATTCAGCCACAGTGCAGGCATCCGTTTCTGGATCTCTGCTGGCAGCAGTCCCGCAAAGATGGCATTGCGGGCATACTGCGTGGCCGTAGGAAGAATGCTGTAATAAGTGTTTTCAGATCTCTTTCTGAAGCGCTCACTGATCAACGGCTCAATGATCCGGTACTGATCAAAACGGAGGTTGTCAATTAGAATGAAAAAAACCGGTACACCCGGTTCCAGGAGCGGGAATACATGTCGCTCCAGCAAATTGTGAGACATGGTTGGGCTGTCTTTTTCTGTTTTACCCACCCAGTTGAGATATTGTTTGTCAACAAACTTGCAGAACTCCACATTGGCTTCGTTCTTCTGCGACTGAAATACCTCTTTCATACCTGAACCACCGGCTTTGTCCAGTTGTAATTCCCAGTATATCAGTTTCTGATAGAGCTCCATCCATTTGTCATGACTCAGGCTGTCCTGAAGGCTGAAGAAGATGTTCTGAAATTCCTTCTGGTAGCTCATGTCCGTTCGCTCATTGACCAGTCTTTTGTTCTCTGTAAGTTTTTTGACTGTAAGCAGGATCTGCTGAGATTTGACCGGCTTGATGAGGTAGTCACTGATCTGTGAACCGATGGCTTCTTCCATCAGGTTTTCTGTTTCATTCTTGGTAATCATCACCACCGGTATGTTCGGTCGCTTTTCCTTGACCTTCTCCAGCGTTTCCAGTCCGGAAAGCCCGGGCATCATTTCATCCAGGAAGATCAGATCCACCTGAGGGTCTGTGCACTGGTCTATTGCATCCTGTCCGTTGCTTACTGCCACTACTTCGTATCCCTTTTCTTCCAGGAACAGGATCTGTGGTTTCAGCATTTCTATCTCATCATCAGCCCAAAGGATACGTATATTACTCATGTTATCAGTTACTTTTGTGAAGCTTCGGCAAAGTTACAGGTTAAACAGCCAGGTTTGAATAAGCGAAAGATTTTGAACGACCCTGTTTACGGGTTTATTACGGTTCCATTTGAAATTATTTTCGACCTCATTGAGCATCCGCTGGTGCAAAGACTCAGGCGTATCCAGCAATTGGGGTTGAGCAACCTCGTCTATCCGGGTGCCAACCATACCAGGTTTCACCATGCACTGGGCGCTGTGCATCTGATGGGTAAAGCCATCAGCGTTCTGCGCAGCAGAGGACATGATATTACGGAAGAAGAAGCTGAGGCGGCTACCATCGCCATTCTGCTGCATGATTCAGGACACGGCCCGTTCTCTCATGCGCTGGAAACCACCCTGGTTTCTCAGGTAACTCATGAAGATATCAGCCTTCGCATCATGGAAGAGCTGAACGGAATTTTCAGTGGCCGGCTGGATCTGGCCATCCGTATTTTTCAGGGCCAGTATCATAAGCAGTTCCTGCACCATCTGGTAAGCAGTCAGCTGGACGTTGACCGGCTGGATTATCTCATTCGAGACAGCTACTTCACGGGCGTACATGAAGGGGTAATAGGATATGACAGGCTTATTGAAATGATGGATGTGGTCAACGATGAGCTGGTCATAGAAGAAAAGGGGATCTATTCTGTAGAGAAATTCATTGTGAGCAGGCGGGTCATGTACTGGCAGGTTTACCTGCACAAGACCGTGGTATGTGCTGAACAAATGCTGATCAAGGTACTTCGGCGGGCTAATTATCTGGTCAAGAACGGGGTGGAAATTGAAGCTACACCAGCCTTGCATTACTTTCTGAAACACGAGGTGGAGAAAAAGGATTTTACACCCGGAAGCGAGGCGTTCCGGCATTTTGCTATGCTGGATGACACTGATATCTATGTAGCATTGAAATACTGGATGAACGCAGAAGACAAAGTGCTTTCTTTCCTTTCGAGGTCTATCATAAACCGGAAACTGTTCCGCATTGAGATGGATAAACATCCGGTCAGCGCATCCCGTCTTAAAGAGATCACCGACAAGGTCAGAAAGCGTTTTCAAATAGAGGATGATTTTGATATGCAGTACTATGTATTTCACGACAGCACCAGCAACAGTGCCTACACGCTGGAGAATAAAAACATCAAGATCAAACGCAAGCAAGGGCAGGTGGAAGATGTGACCAAAGTGTCAGATCATCTGCATCTGGCTGCCCTCGCTGATACGGTCGTAAAGCACTATCTTTGTTATCCGAAACCCTGACCGGATGGAGATTTCTGCCTTTGAATTGTGTACCCTTCTGGGAGGCACCCTGGAGGGTGATCCGGATGTAAAAGTTTCCCGACCGGCTAAAATTGAAGAGGGAAGCCAGGGTGATATTTGTTTCCTGAGCAACGAAAAGTATCTCAAATTCGCTTACACCACACAGGCTTCGGTGCTGATCATTGATGAGCACCTGGAGTTGGATGCCGGTGTGAAGCCTACACTCATCCGGGTGAAGAACGCCTACACCAGTTTTTCGCAGGTACTGGATGCCTGGCAGAAAAGCAAGATGCGCAGCGTCATGAACGGTGTGGAACAACACGCCTATATTCACCCAAGTGCCATGATCGGACAGAATGTGCACATTGCTCCGTTCTGTTTTGTGGGAGAAGGTGCAACAGTAGGAGATAATACAGTACTGATGGCCGGTGCGTATATCGGAAATGAAGTACGTGTAGGGCAGGATTGTATGCTGCACCCAGGAGTACATATTTTGTATGGATGTGAGATCGGTAACAGATGTATCATACATGCAGGAGCTGTGATTGGCAGCGAAGGTTTTGGTTTTGCACCACAACCTGACGGTACATTCATCAAAGTTCCGCAAACCGGCAATGTGGTGATAGAAGATGAAGTGGAAGTTGGAGCAAATACAACCATTGACCGTGCCACAATGGGTTCAACCTTCATCAGAAGAGGGGTTAAACTGGATAATCTCATACAGATCGCACATAATGTGGAGGTTGGTGAAAACACGGTCATTGCTGCTCAGACAGGCATCAGTGGCAGCACCCGCATCGGCAGAAATTGTATGATCGGTGGTCAGGTTGGCATAGTAGGCCATATTGAGATTGCCGATGGAACCCGCATCAATGCACAGAGTGGTGTTTCAAAAGGTATCAGAAAATCCGGCACCGCGGTTACGGGCTCACCGGCATTTGATTACAGCGAGGCCATGCGTGCGCAGGTGGTCTTCCGAAAGCTGCCGGAACTGATGGAACGCATAGCAGAATTGGAAAAAAAGCTCAAAGAATCAGCATAGATCATGTCCAGTAACAGACAGCAAACTATCAGGAAAGCAGTCACTGTAGCAGGAGTAGGGTTGCATACAGGTCAGCAGGTGGAAATGACCTTCCGGCCGGCACCTGTTAATCATGGATTTAAATTTAAACGGGTAGATCTGGATGGCACCCCTGTTATTGATGCAGATGCAGACCTCGTGGTGGACACCGCCAGGGGAACGACCATCGCAAAGAATAATGTCAGGGTAAGTACCATTGAACATACCCTGGCGGCACTGGTAGGAATGGGTGTAGATAACTGCCTGATCGAACTCAATGCCAGCGAAACACCTATTATGGACGGGAGCTCCAGGGTGTTCGTGGAAGCTATAGATTCTGTTGGTGTGGAAGAGCAGGAAGCCGACAGAGAACCCATCGTCATCAAAGAGAATCTCTCTTATGTTGATCCTGTCCGTCAAACTGAAATGATGCTGATTCCGGCCGATGATTACCAGGTAACGGTCATGATCGACTTTGATTCAAAAGTACTCGGGCAGCAGCACGCTTCATTACACCATCTGGAAGAATTCAAAGCAGAATTTGCGTCTTGCAGAACTTTTGCATTTCTCCATGAACTGGAGATGTTATATGATAACAACCTGATCAAAGGCGGCGATCTCAACAATGCGATCGTGATCGTTGACAAGGAAGTGACTCCGGAAGAAATGGACAAGCTAAAGAAGATGTTCCATAAGGATTCCGTTACCGTGAAAAAGGAAGGTATCCTGAATAATCTGGAATTACACTATGTCAATGAACCCGCCCGCCATAAACTGCTTGATGTAGTGGGCGATCTGGCACTTGCCGGCAGACCTATTCAGGGAAAGGTTATTGCCAACAGACCGGGTCACCCTTCCAATGTGGAGTTTGCCAAGGTCATCAAAGCATATCATAAACAACGTAAGCAAATGCTGGCCCCTCAGTATGACCCGGATAATGAACCCGTCATAGACATTAACCGGATCAACCAGATGCTGCCGCACCGGTATCCGATGTTGCTGGTAGATAAAGTGGTGGAAATAACTGACAAGTATGTGGTAGGCATTAAGAATGTGACCTTTAACGAGGCATTCTTCCAGGGTCACTTTCCCAATAATCCTGTCATGCCTGGGGTGTTGCAGATCGAGGCGCTGGCACAGGCAGGAGGTATCTTCGTACTGAATCAGGTACCTGATCCGGAGAATTATGATACCTATTTTCTGAAAATTGATAAGGTCAAATTCAAACGCAAGGTGCTGCCGGGAGATACATTGATCCTTAAAATGGAACTGATGCAGCCTATTCGTCGTGGCATATGTGAAATGAAGGCTACAGCCTATGTGGGCAGTACCCTGGTAACAGAAGGTGAACTGACCGCCCAGGTCGTAAAACGCAGTGCTGTAGTATGAACCAACCATTGGCGTATGTACATCCACAGGCAGAAATAGCCGATAATGTGGTCATTGAACCGTTCGCTTTCATTTCCAAGAATGTAGTGATAGGAGAGGGTACCTGGATTGGTGCCAACGTGACCATCATGCCCGGAGCCAGAATTGGCAAGAACTGCCGGATCTTTCCGGGTGCAGTCATATCTGCAATTCCCCAGGATCTGAAGTACCGCGGAGAGAATACTACAGTGATCATTGGCGATAATACCACCATCCGCGAATGCGTAACAGTTAACCGAGGTACCAGTTATGCCAACACTACTACTATTGGCTCCAACTGTTTGCTGATGGCATACAGCCATGTTGCGCACGACTGTATCATTGGCGATCACGTGATACTGGCAAACAGTGTGAACCTGGCAGGACACATTGAAATAGATGACTGGGTCATCCTGGAAGGTATGGTAGCGGTGCAGCAGTTCATCAAGATCGGGGCGCATGCATTCATTGCAGGTGGGTCGCTGGTCAGAAAGGATGTGCCTCCGTTCGTGAAAGCAGCACGTGAACCACTGGCATATGCGGGGGTAAATTCCATCGGTCTGCGCAGACGCGGTTTCAGCGCTGAGACCATCGAACATATCCAGGATATCTACCGGACGTTGTTCGTTAGAGGCTTCAATACCACCAAGGCTCTGGGCATCATTGAAGCAGAGTTTCCTGCATCTGCCGAAAGAGATCAGATCCTTACTTTCATCCGTACATCAAAAGGTGGTGTCATGAAAGGTTTCAGACATCTCAGCGAATGAGGGTTGAACTGACAGGTGTTTCCAAACGATTTAATTATGACTGGATCTACCGCGGTATAGATCAGGTTTTTGAAAGCGGACAGATCTGGGCTGTAACCGGTGCCAATGGCTCAGGAAAGAGTACTTTTTTAAGAATGGTTGCAGGTATGCTGACACCATCTGAAGGCAGCATCAGGTACCGGCTGGACGGTCATGCCATTGACCGCGAAAAGATTTTCAGTCATGTGGCAGTTACTGCTCCTTATATAGACCTTCCGGAAGAATTCACCCTCGAGGAGAACATTCGCATGCAGGGCAAACTGAAACCCTACCGGGGCGGGCTGGACACTGATGCTGTTGCAGAGGCTACCGGACTGTCAGCACACCGAAAAAAGGAATTGCGTTTCTTTTCTTCAGGAATGAAACAGCGTTTGCGCAACACGCTGGCCATTCTTTCTGACGCCAGTCTGCTGATCATGGATGAACCCACATCTCATCTTGACCTGGAAGGAGTTGAGTGGTATCAGCAATTGTTATTGTCTCATGCCTCCGGCAGACTGATCCTGATAGGCTCTAATATGGAAAGAGAGACTACCATGGCCGGACACAGGCTGCAGATGTCGGAGTACAAGCAGGTGGTCAGGCCAGGAATTGTGCCTCGGTCTTCCTGATGATCTCTATGCATTCCAGCATCTGTTCTTCTGTGATGACCAGAGGAGGGGCAAAACGAATTTTGTCGCCATGAGTAGGTTTAGCCAGCAGTCCGTTTTCTTTCAGCATCAGGCAGAAATCCCAGGCATCTCTGCCATTCATAGGTTCTACCACGATGGCATTTAACAGGCCTTTCCCGCGAACAGACCTGATCACGTTGCCGCTCATTTTTTGCAGTGCGTTGCGCAGCATCTGACCCATGCGGTCGGCATTCTCTGCAAGCTGTTCTTCCTGCAGAATATCCAGGGCAGTCATGGCAATGCGGCATGCAAGCGGGTTGCCGCCAAAAGTAGAGCCGTGTTCTCCGGGCTGAATACACAGCATGACAGGATCATCTGCCAGTACAGCAGATACCGGCATCATACCGCCTGACAAAGCTTTGCCCAGTATCAGTACATCCGGGTGTATGTTTTCATGATCGCAGGCCAGCATTTTTCCTGTACGGCAAAGGCCGGTCTGGATCTCGTCTGCCATGAACAGAATATTGTGTTTACGACAGAGCTCAAATGCGGCAGACAGATAGCCATCGTCAGGAACAACCACACCTGCTTCGCCTTGAATAGGTTCAATAAGCAGGCCGGCAATATCAGGATCCTTCAGAGCTGCCTCCAGGGCAGGAAGATCATTGTAAGGAACCATTTCATAGCCTGGCATGAACGGGCCAAAATCAGTGGTAGAGGAAGGGTCAGTAGAGAAGCTGATAACCCCTGTTGTGCGACCGTGGAAATTATCTTCCAGTACAATGATACGGGCTTTGCCAGGTTCAATTCCCTTCACCTGATAGCCCCATTTTCTGCATAGCTTGATGGCCGTTTCCACAGCCTCTACACCACTATTCATGGGTAACACCTTATCGTAGCCGAAGATATTCGTTATGTATTGTTCATATTCACCCAGCAGATTATTGTGGAATGCACGGCTTGTAAGGGTAAGGATGCCGGCCTGTTCACGCATCACTTCTACGAGACGCGGGTGGCAATGCCCCTGATTAACGGCACTGTATGCTGAGAGGAAATCAAAGTATCGTTTTCCTTCTACATCCCAGACCAGAGCACCTTCGCCACGACTGAGTACCACCGGCAGCGGGTGATAGTTATGAGCGCCGTAGCGTTCTTCCAATTCTATAAAGCGGGCTGATGAAATGGTTTGCATACAGAAAATTTTTGTAAAAGTAGGCTAAGCCTGAATGGTAGTAAAATATTAGGAATATATATAAGTATTGTCTTCACCAGCAACGGTTACACGGGCTCCCTGGTTGGAGGTTACATGGCCAATGATCCTGCTGTCAATGGCATAGGATGAGGCGATCTTCATGATACCTTCTGCAGCCTCTTCGCTGCAATAGATCTCCAGGCGATGCCCCATGTTAAAAACCCGGTACATCTCTTTCCAGTCGGTACGGCTTTCTTCCTGAATCATCCGGAACAAGGGAGGTACAGGAAAGAGGTTGTCTTTGATGATGTGTACATTTTCTGCAAAGTGCAGCACCTTTGTCTGGCCGCCACCTGTGCAATGGATCATGCCGTCAATGGCCTCGCGGTGGTTCACAAGTATCTCTCTGATGACAGGCAGGTAGGTTCGGGTGGGAGAGAGGATCAGTGTGCCGGTGTCAATTCCTTCTACCGGCGATGGGTCTGTAAGCTTTCTGCTGCCGGAATAGACCACAGCTTCATCAGTTTCAGGGCTGAAGGATTCCGGATACACGGAGGAATAATCATGGTGGAGTACATCATGACGTGCTGAGGTTAGTCCGTTGCTGCCCATTCCACCATTATAAGCAGATTCATAAGAAGCCTGACCGAAAGAGGCCAGTCCAACGATCACATTGCCCGGTTTGATCCGGTTCACCAGCAAAGATGATTTTGGTATTCTGGCAAAGGCAGTGATACCTACATCTATAGTGCGCACAATATCACCTACATCTGCAGTTTCACCTCCACTGTGGTGAATATGTATGCCCTGTTCAGCCATGTTTTCGATAAAGCGGTTGGTGCCTTTGATCACAGCTGCGATGACTTCTCCCGGTATCAGGTGTTTGTTTCGGCCAATGGTGGAGGAAATGAGAAACTGATCGGTTACGCCAACACAGGCCATATCATCGAGGTTCATGACCAGTGCATCCTGGGCTATGCCTTCCCAGACCCCGGTGTTTCCTGTTTCCCTCCAGTACAGATAGGCAAGTGCAGTTTTAGTACCTGCTGTATCGGCATGCATGATGTTGCAATGATCAGGATCCTGCCCGGCTACGTCTGGCAGGATCTTACAGAAAGCCAATGGAAATAGTCCCTTTGACAGGTCTTTTATAGCCTCATGTACCTCTTCTTTACCCGACGAAACGCCTCTCAGATCATACTTGCCGTTCATGAAGCAAAGGTACGATTTCGACTTGTGAGCTGTGTTGTGCCGAAGTGCATACAGAAAATCAATGCATTTTGTCACATTAATTAGCTATAATTATAATAATTTTATCATATTGAGCAATATGTGGTTGTTTGTGTAATTTTAATGATGTCACAAATTATTTTTGATTACAGGCAACCTTTCTATGTTTTTAGCAGTTTATGTCACAGCAAGCGCCTGAAAAGGTGTATTTTTAATCCTAAATAGCTGCATATGAAAAAGGTTATTTTCCCCCTCGCTGCTGTTCTGATGATGACCGCCTGTTCCAAGTCTGACCTGGAAGATGAAATGATCTTTCCTGACCAGGTACGCAACGGTACCTTCGAAGACATTGAACTGGCAACCAATTACTGGACCACTATAGGCGAAGGCAGCCTGGGTCTGTCATCAGATGATCAGGCGTTCCAGGGGTTGCATGCTATGACGATCTCACCGATCGGGTGCTTTGAAGTGGACTACAATGAGCCTTTGAACGTAGAAGAAGGAGCTACGTATGAATTGTCATTTGCCACCAAGATCACCGGATACTCTGCTGTATGTCTGGCTGAGTTCTATCTGGTTCTGGAGCAGGATGGTGAAAGTATCCTGGAAGTGAATATTGGACAAGGTACAGCTCTTGACTGGGATCACAGGGTATTGTATGTGCGGATGGACAGCAGTTCGCCGGTTTATCTGAAAATATTTGCCGGTAGTGAAATGATCCTGCTTGACCAGGTTCAGTTCAAGCGTATATCTTCTCTTTGACAGGGTAAAGGATTGACTTGCAAGCGGGCAATGGCCCGCTTTTTTTTTGCCCTGACTGAATTAAAGAATTATTAATTCAACATCTTATTTCAACCAGTCTGCTTCGCGTAATTTAGCGGGATGGCTAAGAAGGGGAAGGATATCAAGTTCAGGTATATACATCGTGACCTGAGTTGGCTGTCTTTCAATGAAAGGGTGCTGCAGGAGGCGGAAGACAAAAGGGTTCCGCTAAATGAGCGTGTTCGCTTTCTTGGTATCTTTTCCAATAACCAGGACGAGTTCTTTCGGGTGCGGGTGGCTACCCTCAGGCGGATGGCAAAACTGGAGAAAGAACAGATCAAAGCTTTTGACATCCGCCCAAGCAAGATCATCGGCCAGATACAGAAGAAAGTTCTGGTACTCAAAAATCGTTTTGACAGCTCTTACCTGGAGCTGCTAAAGGAACTGGAGAAGGAGAATATTTTCCTGCTCAATGAGAAGCAGCTGGACAAGCAGCAGGGGGAAGCCGTCAGAGATCACTTCAATGACAATGTGCGTCCGAGACTGTTCCCCATCATGCTGGATAACCTGAACCGGTTACCTGTTCTAAGTGATACTTCGATCTATCTCGCTGTCAGGCTGACCCGCGATGGTCAGTTGCCCAGGTTCTCACTGATCGAAGTGCCGGATAAAGATCCTTCCAGGTTCTTTGTGCTGCCCAGTCAGAATGAACGCTTGTCCATCATCCTGCTGGATGATGTGATACGCTATAACCTGGATACCATCTATCAGATCTTTGAATATGACAAGATCGAAGCCTACACGATCAAACTGACCCGCGATGCAGAGCTGGATTTCGACAGTGATCTTTCGCAAAGTCTGATAGAGCTTATTCAGAAGAGCGTGAAGCGCCGTGTTAAGGGCGAGCCGGTCAGATTTATTTATGATGCAGAGATGCCCAAGGATATGCTGGACTTTCTTACAAAGAAGGTCAAATTGCAGAAGGATGATGCGCTGATTCCCGGGGCACGTTACCATAACTTCAAAGACTTTATCAAGTTTCCTGACCTTCGGCGCATAGGCCTCAGGTACCGTGTGCATCCGCCGGTATTGCACCCTGACCTGCATCCGCAAATGAGTGTTTTTCAGGTCATTCGCAGGCAGGATGTGATGCTGCATTTTCCTTACCAGACCTTTAATCATGTGATCGATTTTCTGCGGGAAGCTGCCATCACTCCTTCGGTCACCCACATCTATATGACACTCTACCGGGTGGCAAAGAACAGCAGTGTGGTATTGTCTCTGATCAATGCGGCCCGCAACGGCAAATCAGTTACGGTGGTCATGGAATTGCAGGCACGCTTCGATGAAGAGAACAACATCTACTGGGCCAACAGGCTACAGGAAGAAGGCGTGCGGGTCATATACGGTGTCAACAAACTGAAGGTGCACGCCAAGCTTTGCCTGGTTCGTGAATCGGTGGGCAACAGAACCCTGCACTATGCATCCATTGGCACTGGAAATTTTAATGAAGAAACGGCAAGACTGTACACTGATATCATGCTGATGACAACCAGACCTTCGGTGGTCAGGGAAGTGATCCAGGTCTTCAGCTTCTTTGATAACCAATATGATATTGGTGCCTATAAGAATCTTATCATGGCACCGCTGTTCCTCCGCGACAAAATGCGGCAACTGATCAAAAGAGAGATAAGGAATGCCGAAGCCGGCAAACCTGCCAGTATTTTCATCAAGGTGAATAACCTGGTAGATAAAGATATCATCCGGCTGTTGTATGAGGCAAGCGAAGCCGGTGTTGACATCAGGTTGATCGTAAGGAGTGCCTGCTCACTGGTGCCTGAAGTAAAAGGGATGAGCAGTCGCATTCGTGCCATCAGCATTCTGGATAAATTTCTGGAACACCCGCGTATCTACTATTTCCATAACGATGGGAAAGAAGATGTCTATATTGGATCTGCAGATGTCATGGAGCGCAATATTGATAACCGTGTGGAGGTATTGGTTCGCTTGCTGGATCATAAGATCAGACAGCAGGTGATAGATATTCTCGAGATCCAGTGGAGTGACAATATGAAAGCACGAAATCTTTCTCAGCAACATCTGAATGAATATATTCAGCCGGAAGCACATGAGGCACCGGTGCGGAGTCAGATCGCCATTTATGAATACTTTAAGAATTATCTGGAAACCGAAAACCCTGATAAGAGCCTGTGAAGTTTGCCGCAATTGACATAGGAAGCAACGCCATTCGTTTACTGTTTGCGAACGTGTATGAAACTAAGAACGGACCTGTTTTCTACAAAGATGAACTGGTTCGTGTGCCCGTTAGACTTGGAGAAGATGCCTTCCTGACCGGAAAGATATCTGATGCAAAAGCAGACCTGGTGGTCAAGACCATGAAAGCTATGAAATTACTCATGGACATTCATAAGCCTGTTGCATATAAGGCCTGTGCTACGAGTGCCATGAGGGATGCACAGAATGGCCCTGCGCTGATCAAAAGGGTACATAAGGAGGCTGGCATTGATATCCAGTTACTGAGTGGAGAGGCCGAAGCTTCTGTCATCATGCGTTACCCGTTGAAACAGGCGGGAATTGATACACTGGGTAGCTACCTCTACATCGATGTGGGTGGCGGAAGCACCGAGTTTGCCCTGCTTGATCAGGGGAAAATGGTCCGTAACCGGTCGTTTAATATTGGTACACTACGTATATTAAATGATCAGGTAGAAGAGACTGACTGGAAGCAACAGATGAAATGGCTGCAGGAGGTCAAACAGGATTTTCCTAAACTTGCTGCCATAGGAGTAGGGGGTAATATCAACAAGGTGATGAAGATGTATGGTAAGCAGGGAAGACTGTATCTGACTCCTGCCTTATTGAAAAAAGTCCTGGCATATATTGAGGGGTTATCCATGGCAGAGCGCATCCGCGATCTGGGCCTCAAGCCAGACCGGGCTGATGTCATTGTACCTGCCATGCGCATCTATGTCAATGCACTTAAATGGGCTGGTGTAGAGCGAATCTATGTGCCCAAACAGGGGCTTTCTGATGGCATCATCACAGAACTGTGGGAAGCACACAGAAACAACGCCCGAAGGCACTGATCTACTGAATATTGTAAGACAGCGTGATCGAATAGGTTCTTCCAACTGTGTAGGACTGTACCGTGTACTCTACATCCTTGTACTCAATGGTCTTGAGAAGCTTGCTGTTCAGCAGGTTTTTCCCCCCAATTCGCACAGAGTAGTTCTCTGCAAAGTCTTTCTTGATGAACAGATCCAGAGCTGGGGCAGGCTGTTCATAGATATCAGGAGTACCTGCCTGACTTACCTCTGTCAATCTTGGTCCGAAAACATTGAAGCTGGCCGTTACATCCAGGCCAAGATCCGGATGGAAATAGTTCAGGTTTGCGTTGACTAGATATGGCGACTGGCCCTGGAATGGACGGGATTCGCTGAAGGAAGGATTCAGACTTTGATTGACCGCAAGTTCCAGGCTGTCCAGGTCCACGCGACTTTGGATCAGGCTGAGGTTAGTGCCGAAACTGAATTTTTCCAGCTTCTGTGAAATGAAAGAAAGGTTCTTTCTGAACTCAAATTCCAGTCCATATACAATGGCTTCATCAACATTCTTGAACTGGATCTCCGGGTTCGTTGCTGTAGGATTATATACTTTGATGATCGGGTTGATGAAGGTCTTGTAATATGCACTCAGGGCTATCAATTCGCCTGGCTTGGGGAATAATTCCCAGCGCAGGTCATAGTTGGTGATATTGGTTCTTTCCAGATCCGGATTGCCCAGATAGGTCTCTCCACCTATGAACTCAAAGGAGAAAAATGGAGCAAGTTCACGCAGATTGGGTCTTGCAATGGTCTGGCTGAATGAAGCCCGGAGGTTCGAGTTTTCATTCAATGCATAGATCAGGTTGACTGACGGAAGAAAGTCTGTTACCTGTATCTGGCCTGCTTCTTTGCTGGTGTCTGCACTGGATACACTGATGTCAGTGTATTCTGCTCTTGCTCCTCCAATGAACTTAAGTAGTGGGGTCAGCTGGTAAATGAACATGCCATATCCGGCAATGATGGTTTCGTTACCTCCGTAGCTGTTTCCGCCAACGGTACGGTCCACTATATAATTGCCTATGATATATCTGTTCAGTACATCGTCATATCCGATCACTCCGGTGTTGGCAGGACCGAAATAGTCGTCGGGGTTACCGTTGTATGATTCGCCGTCACGGGCAACTACCTGCCAGCGGTCTTCGGTAAAGTCGCGGTTCTTACTGCTGTAGAATCCGCCCAGTTTGATCTTATTACCCTTATCTTTTTCTGTCAGGAAAGGAATAAAGATATCCAGTTTACCCAATGTCTGATCATCATTGAGGTATCGCCAGAAGTGATACGGTTGAGGGTATTCTGATGGGTTTATATAAAATGAAGTATCACCTACTACTGAGTTGGCAAAGAAACGCAGGTCTGGTTCCAGCTGGTTGGAGTACACTTGTCCGGCAGACCATTCTATCCGAATGTCTTTGGCTTTGGCTATCACATGTTTGCCGGTTAGTTGCAGTGATGTGAGCTGACGTTCACGGAAAGACAAGGTTCTTGTTTCAAAAATGGCATCTGAGTTGCTGATCACACTCGGGTATTTGCCATACTGTTCACGTGCGCTGATGGATGCATCGTGGTTGTACAGCATATTGAATCCAATTTCATTGTTATCGGTCACCTTGTATGCCAGATTCAGAAGTCCGCCCACCTGAGGGTTTTCCACTCCGTTGATGTCTGTCAGATTGAAATTGTTGTTCAGCCCGGGGCCATCAAACTGGATCAGCTGCCACTGAGCAGAGGTGCCATCTGTGTAGAGTGTATAATCTCGTTTGTAATTCAAGCCCAGAATAAAACCCAATGGCCTTTCCCTGATCTTGAATTCATTTCCCACTGAAAAGGATAAACCGTGGTTAACCGGCGATGTATAGGAGATCGGGGTCATATTCGGGTTAATAGCTTTGGATCCTTCATCCAGGAGGGCTGCCAGTGAATCGTTGGTGCGTGCAGTCAGATAGAAACTCTGAATGAAATTAGGACGGGTATCTTCATCTGCCAGTACCTCGGGCAGATCGCGGCCGCCATCATCAAAGCCAAGCCAGTCCAGTTTTCCGCGGCTCATGCCAATGAAGTCACTCTGGAATGAACTCTGGTCATTGAATCCAGCTGAAGCAGATATACCAAGTGTGAATTTATCAGGGAACGACTTGGTGGTGATATTGACATTACCTCCCGTAAAATTGCCGGGCTGATCAGGGGTGAAGGTCTTTGCGGTAACAATGTTGTCAAGCAGATTTGCAGGAATGATATCCAGTTGTGTGCTGTTGCGGTATGGATCTGTAGATGGAAGATTCTGTCCATTTAACTGGGTGTTGGAATATCTGTCGCCAAGTCCTCTTACATAGACGTACTTGCCATCCACCAGTGAGGCACCGGTAACCTTTTTCATGCTTTCGCCGGCGTCAGAACTACCAAACCTGGCGATCTCCTGTGCGGAGATACCATCTTGTACATTGATGCTTTTTTTCTGTTGTGTGAGAATTGCAGTGGCATTATTATCCACCTGCCTGGCTGTGATGATCACAGTGGTCAACTCAGTGGTAAGCTCAGACAACAGCACATCAATTACCTTGGTCTCATTTGCTCCCAGTTCAATGTCTGTAACAGTATAGGTAGTATAGGAGATATAGGAAAATACAAGGGTATAGGTGCCCGCATCCAATCCTTCTATACTATAATATCCATCCAGATCTGTGGCGGTACCGGTAGAGGTGCCATCAATGAACACATTCACACCGATCAGGGTCTCTCCGGTCTTGGAGTCAGTGACCTGTCCACGCAGGGTGCCTGCCTGAACATCCAGGTGATAACTAAATATGAATACAGACAGGAGGAGAGCGGTAATGTTGCGCAGCATACCCAAATTTTTTGCAAAGCTACCAGCACATCATTACCAGCCGGTTAATGGCTCGTAAACTTAACATTAACTAAACATAAAAGGGCTGTCATATGACAGCCCTTTCTATCCATCCGGATAAACCGATTACTTCACAAAAGAGATGGTAGCAACCTGACCATTTACATTACTGATGTTCAGCATATACTGACCGGCTGCAAGTGCCTCAGTATTTACTGTTACAGTATGCTGTCCGGCTGCAAAGAACTGACCTGTTGCGATCTGGTTGACCACACGACCCTGCATATCAACAATGCTGATAGTAAGGGAAGCACTGTTTTCCAGGTTCAGGCTTACCAGCGCAGCAGAGCTAACCGGGTTAGGGAACATACTGATCTGGCTGATCAGGTCTGTTTCCTGAATGGCCACAGGCACTACCAGGTGATTATTGGCAGATAATGCTGTCCAGCCTTCCAGCCACATAGGGCCATTGGCTTCAAATGCACCTTTGTAGTCCACATCAGAGAAGAAGGCGTCTGCAGGCTCTGTAGCCATCACACCGGTATAGGCAGGGCCATCAGAAGAAGGGCGGGGATCAAGGCCGTTGTCAGGAATCCTGCTGATAGCTCCCAGTTCAGGATCTTCAGAAGTATTGTTGTTGCTGGTCAGGTGAGAGATCAGCCAGCCACATGTTGGATCTTCCGCATCGGTGGTAGCACGGATCAGCTCACCAGCAACGAAATCATTGCCTGTGCCGAAGTCAAAGTAAATGTTATTGAGGATGCTCAGATCGCCGTCTTCCAGACGCTGACGACTGTCAACACCTGAAGCTGAAGGCAGGTCTTCCACTTCAATTGCATGATTCACAAAGGAGGTGAAAATGCTGTTGGCTACTGTACCACCGGTGGCATCACGCATCAGCATAGCTGTACCGTTTTCGGCAGAACCGTCGGTACCTGCGCCTATGAAAGTGGCATTGTAGATGGTAGGGTTGGAATAGGGGCTGGCTCCATCAGGAGTTGCACCATCCCATTCTCCGCCACAATCGCCTGAGGCTGCATCCTGCACAGCAAACCAGAACTGACCTTTGCCACGGAAGCCCTGATCCCAGTCATAGGAATCATCGCCGCAGAATGCCATAGCCATCCACTTACAGTTAGGAGAGCCTCCAAAGAATTCAATACCGTCATCCAGGTTGGCATACACTTCAATGTGTTCAAAGTTGGTGCCGCTACCAACGCCACCCAGGGTAAGTCCGTTGATCTCGTTACCGGCACCGATCTCTGCACCACCATGACGAATGGAGCAATAGTGCATGTAACCACTGTTATCTGCGTCATTATTACCGCCATAAGTACCGCGAGGGTCTTCTGTAGGAATACCTTCTATAGCGGCGGTCTCGGTAGCATTTCCGATCTGTGCATATCCAAGAATGATCACACCGCCCCAAAGGCCGCGGTCATTATAGCTCAGGTCATTTGCCACGCTCAGATCGTCCAGTTCTGAGGTGAATATGATAGGCTGCTCTGCAGTACCATCTGCCTGAATGGTGGCTCCCTGACAGATGATCAGTGTAGAAGCCAGATCATCAGATGTGGGTGTTTCCTTTCCTTTGATGATCACACCCGGCTGAATGGTCAGGCTGCCGCCATCTTCCAGGAATACGAAGCCGTCCAGTAAATACGTGTTTCCGGTGGTCCAGGTATAGGTGCCGCCGGCTACCAGGTCTGCATCGGTAACAACTATCTGGGCTTGTGTACCCATTGTTGCCAAAGCAGCCAGAGTGAGAAGTTGAAGTCTTTTCATTGCGCTATTAATTTGAGCGCAAAGGAACCAGTGCGAGTTTACGTTGGAATTATTACACCGTTAAGTAATGGTTAACGGTCAATAATATTAAGATAAGGATACCTGAGGTTAACATCTGCTTAATAATGACATTACACAAGCACCTGTTGCCACTGACCTACCAGTTCAATTCCTGATGTTTTGATAGCCTCACGGGTTTGCCTGTAGGCAAGTACAACTTCATTGTAATGGGTTGATCTGACAGGTTCATCATACTGCAGTCTGATCACTTCTTCTGCGTGGATGTATTCTGGAATACCGGATTGCACTTGCGAGGTGATGTGCACTGCAACCCGAAAGGAGTTATTTTTTATTTTGTTGATGTTCAGCGGCTTACATTCACTGATGTCAATGCCGTCTTCACTCATGACCTGGACAGCAAGCGGATGCAGGTGTTGCTGATGCAGGGTGATCACAACAGGCTGAAACTGATCAATAGAATAGAATCGAATATAAGAAGCAAGCATGCTTCCAAAGCTGAACTCACCGTCGCAAATAATGAGTATCTGATCAGCTGCCATAGTAGAAACGGACGGTAATCGAAAAAAGATTATTTCCTGTATCTAAAGATAAAGTGAGTCAAAGGTAAATTCAAACCTCTTTCGAATTTTTATATTCACAGCCTCAATTGAATTGTTGATATGTTACAATGGTCCACTCCTGTGAATGCATCTCAGGCGGCACAATGCATTACTTCTGAAGACCGGCTGCTGCTTACAGGCAGTTGCTTCAGTTCTCAGATCGGCAGCAAACTGGCACAAAGTGGCTGGCATACAACCATCAATCCTGCCGGGGTGATGTATAATCCACTCAGCATAGCTGCTCAGATCAACCGGTGGATACAGAACAAGAAGCCGGAACCAGATGAGTTGTTTCTGCATCAGGGATTGTGGCGTCATGCAGACTGGCATTCATCCTTTGCCGCGGCCACAAAAGAAGCAGCTCTTGAGACTCTTGCGGATTCAGTCAGCGCAGGACGGAATGCGTTGCAGGAAGCCAATGTACTGATACTCACTCCCGGCACAGCCAGGGTGTATGAAAGGGCCGCCGATGGACACCTGATGGCCAACAACCACAAACTACCATCAAGTGATCTGAACAACCGGATCTTATCGTTCCGGGAAGTGAAACAATGTCTGGAAGAACTGTTCAGTGAGCTGACCATATTCAGGCCGGACCTTCAAATCATCTTGACCCTGAGTCCGGTCAGGCATATTCGGGATGGTCTGGAGATGAACGCCTACAGCAAGGCGATACTGCTATCTGCTATCAGGGAAGTGTTGCAACACCAGACAAGCGCATCCTATTTTCCATCTTATGAGATCATGGTGGATGAATTGCGTGACTACCGCTTCTATGAGGCCGATCTGATCCACCCGAATGCAGTTGCCACAGACCATATCTGGAACATCTTTCAGCAAGTGTTTCTGGATACAAGCGGAAGGCAGCAGGTAAAGGAAGTAGAGCAATACCGTTCAATGGCTGCACACAGGATACTGCATCCGGATGCGGAAGAATCAACAAGGTTCAGGGAAAAACTGTCGGCAATAAAACAGGCACTGCAGGCCAGATATCCTCATCTGACCTTTCCGGAACAGGAATGAACCTTAGTCATCATCCTGTATGTCATCATCAGGAAGGAGCAATTGCTGGTCGAGCTGTTTCTTATTCTTCGCACCTAGCTTCCGAAGCTGTTCTACCCGTCCGATCAGATTTCCTTTGCCATCCTTCAGCTGGCTCAGGGCTTTGTCGTAACTCTCGCCGGCTTTACCCAGATTCTTGCCCACATCGAGCAGGCTTTCCGTGAACCCGGCAAATTTGTCATACAAGGCACCCGCACGATCTGCGATCTCCATGGCATTTCTGCTCTGGTATTCTTTCTTCCAGATCTCTGCTACCAGCTTCAATGCTGCTATCAGGTTGGTTGGACCTATCAGGATGATATTTTTCTGATATGCGTAGTTCCAGAGTTCGGGATCGCCTTGCATGGCCACCATGAAAGCGGGCTCCACCGGAATGAACATGAAGATGAACTCCGGACTGCCGGGATAATCAGCATAGCTTTTCTTGTGGAGGATGTCCACATGTCCTTTTACACTTCTGACATGTCTCTGCAAAGCTGCTTCCTGTTCATCTGCATCATCAGCTTTCATGAACCGGTCATAATCGGTCAATGACACTTTGCTATCGATGATGATGTTGCGTTCATCTGGAAGTTTGATGATCACATCCGTGCGCAGTCTGTTTCCTTCTGCATCCTGCATGCTTTCCTGCATGGTGAATTCCCGGCCTTTGACCAGTCCGCTCTGTTCCAGTATCTTTTCCAGGATCATTTCGCCCCAGTCGCCCTGCTGCTTGGTATCAACCGTCAGTGCACGGGTCAGGTTGCGTGCATCATCGCTCAGCTGCTGGTTGAGCTGCATCAGCTTTTCTATCTCTCCCTGCAGTTTGAAGCGTTCTTTGGATTCTGTTATATAGGTTTCATTCACCTTCTCTTTGAACTCTTTGATCTCTTTTTCAAAAGGCTGCATCACCCTGGATATCTGTTCTTTGTTGAGCTCGGTGAATTTTTTACTTTTGTCGTCCAGGATCTGCTGGCTGAGTACTTCAAATTTTCTTGTCAGTTCTTCATCAAAGGTTCGCAGTTTTTCCTGCAGTGACCGGTTATCGGCACGAAGCTCTGCATTCTCTTTTTCCTGCTGAATGAACTGTTGCTGATGTCTGGTCTGTTCCTCCTGTAATTTCCTGACAGACTGGTCTTTTTCGACAAGGGATTCCTGCTGATGAACAAGGCGCTCGCGAATGGCAGCTGTTTCCTGTTGTAATTCTTCCAGTCGTGTCTGTAGCTGGGTTCGAATACCTTGCAATTCCTGCAGCTGTTGCCTGGTCAGCTGGTGTTGTTCCTGTTCGCGAATCATGCCGGTTCTGGCTTCTTCCAGAAGAGAAGGGTCCACATTTTTTTGGCTGAAAAAAATACGATGAAGCAGCCACCCGATGAGGATGCCTAAAAGTAAGGCCAGAAGTATCCAGAGTATATGGTCAGACATACCGTGTGAAGTTACAAATTAGAGATTTTCATACCGGCTCAAAGGATGGGCGGAAAAAAAAATCCAGACACAAGGTCTGGACTGGTTATGGTAGCGGGGACGAGAATTGAACTCGTGACCTCCGGGTTATGAATCCGACGCTCTAACCATCTGAGCTACCCCGCCAAAAGGTGGATGCAAAGGTAGTTTTTTCCAACATGGATTACAATGCACTGAGCGGGAAAAATTCCTGCGGCCGAATGCCTTTATCGGTCATCCGAAGGTTGCAGCATTCATTCACTGCATCGTGTTCGAAAAAGAGATAGTAATTGTTGTCCAATGCCATTTGGAGAAAGTCTTTTTTCTCTTCCAGTGTCATTAGTGGACGAATATCATACCCCATGATATAGGGCAGTGGAATATGGGCAGCTGCAGGTAGCAGGTCGGCCATATAGACAATGGTCTTGTTGCCGGTATGAATAACAGGCAGCATCATGGCTTCTGTATGGCCATTCACCCAGATGGTATCTACTTCAGGGCAAAGCGACTGGCCCTCATCCAGAAAATGCAGCACGCCATGCTCTTCGAGCGGCAGCAGATTTTCTTTCAGAAAGGAGGCTTTTTCCCGGTCATTAGGATGTATTGCCCAATCCCAGTGCTGGTGGTTACTCCAGACTTTTGCATGCGGAAAGGCAGGAATCAGTTGGCCATCTTCCGTTCTTTTGACCGCTCCACCACAATGATCAAAGTGGAGGTGGGTCAGGAAGAGGTCGGTGATGTCTTCCGGTTGGAAACCATGACTAGCCAGCGATCTTTCCAGTGTTGGTCCATGCGGCTCATAGTGTCCCATGAATTTCTCATCCTGCTTATTACCCATGCCACAGTCGATCAGGATCTTTCGTTCGCCGGTATCCACCAGGAGACATCTCATGGCCCAGGTACACAGGTTGTTTTCATCTGCAGGCACCAGTTTCTGCCACATCTTCTTCGGCACCACGCCAAACATAGCGCCACCATCCAGCTTGAAATAGCCGGCATGAATGGAATATAGTTTCATGCCTTAAAGGTAGGAAATGAGATCAGATGAATTTTCTTCTGAGTGCGGCCATGCGCAGCGCAGTCACAGCAGCTTCTACGCCTTTATTGCCATGCCGGCCACCGGCACGTTCTTTTGCCTGCTGAAGGTCCAGTGTGGTGAGAACACCAAACAAAACAGGTGTACTGTAATCGATGCTGACCTGGGTGAGTCCCTGAGATACGGCCTGAGCAAGATAGACATCATGCGGCGTTTCTCCTTTGATGATACAACCTATACAGACCACTGCGTCCTGCTCACTGGTTTCCAGCAGCATCTGTGCAGCAGAGGTGAGTTCATAACTTCCGGGCACGTGAATCACACTGATATTCTCTTCCACGACCTCATGATGGATCAATGTATCCAGACAGGCTTTTTCCATCGCATGGGTGATCTCTTCATTCCAGTCGGAAGTGATCACTGCAATCCGGAAACTCTTACCTGAGGGAACCTCGTCTGCCCGGTAGGAAGACAGGTCGCGGGTAGCCATTATTTGCCCATTTTGGTTTCGGCGTAAGCGATCTCTTTGTCAATATTCTGACCTTCTTCGCTCAATGGATATTCTTTCTTGATGAGCTTGTACATATCCAGTGCCTGACCATAATCTTCCATGACCAGCAACAGATCGCCGGCCATCTTGTAGTAGTAGGGGCTGTACATGTCATTTTTGGCAGACTTACCTGCTTCCTTATATTCCGCAACCGCCTTGGTATTATCACCTTTATCAGCCCAGGCATGACCCAATAGCATATGGGTTACGCCTTTCAGTTCATCGGTACCGGGTTTGTACTTGCCCAGGTGTTCAATGGCCAGATCTGTTTGTTCCTGTTTCAGGTAGATGACGCCAATATAGTACTGGCAAAGATTGCCGGTAGCTGTATTCTTGTAACTGGAGCTGATAGCCAGGAAACCGGGGTTGATACCATCTCCGTTCAGGGCCAGGTCGAGAGAGTCATTGGCAAAATAGCCCTGGGCTATGGTGATCTTGTTTCGGGCATCCAGTTCTTTAGGTTCCTGGATGAATTTCTTGTAGCCAAAGTAGCCTCCAATACCGATCACCAGCACAGCCAGTACACCCAGGATCATGTTTCTGTTCTTCAGGAAGAACTGCTCCACCTGGCGGTAAACGTCGCCGTCATGTGCTTCGGCCACAGCATTTTTCTGTTCAGTCATGTATAAAAAATATTAATCTTTGATAAATGGATAGTCCTGCTGCAGATAGATGTCTTCATATACTGCTGAATCATCAGGGAAGGGGGAGTTCTCAGCAAACTCCACGCAGTCTGCGATCTCCTGCTCAATGGCAGCTTCCATATCTTCCAGCTCTTTCTCTGAAGCGTATTTCTTGTCAATGATCCGTGTCCGGGTCACTTCAACCGGGTCACGCATCTTATACTCTTCTACTTCCTCCTTGGTGCGGTACTTTTGCGGATCACTCATAGAGTGTCCTTTGTAACGGTAGGTTCTGATCTCCAGGAAAGTAGGACCTTCACCATTCCGTGCTTTTTCAGCTGCTTCATGAATGGCCATGTGTACACTTTCCGGATCCATGCCATCAACGGGGTAGGAGGGCATGTCATAGGCCATGCCGATCTTATAAATGTCCAGCAGGTTGGTGGTGCGTTCTACGGAAGTTCCCATAGCATAGCCATTGTTCTCAACAATGAATACCACCGGCAGTTTCCATAGCATGGCCATATTAAAGGTCTCATGCAGAGCGCCCTGTCTGACAGCGCCATCGCCAAAGAAGCACAGGGTCACATTGTCATTCCCCTTATATTTTTCAGCAAATGCAATGCCTGCTCCCAATGGTATCTGAGCACCTACGATACCATGACCTCCAAAGAAATAGTGTTCCTTGCTGAAGAAGTGCATGGAACCTCCCTTGCCTTTGGTGCACCCTGTGGCTTTGCCATAGAGTTCAGCCATCGCCTCATTGCAGCTCATGCCTTTGGCCAGGGCCAGCCCATGGTCACGGTATGCGGTGATGATGGGGTCTTCCTTGCGGGTAGCGGTAATGGCCCCTGCAGCAACAGCTTCCTGCCCTATATACAAATGGCAGAAACCGCGTATCTTCTGCATGCCGTAAAGCTGCCCGGCCTTCTCCTCGAAACGACGCATCCGGTACATCATCTCATACCATTCGAGGTAGGTTTCTTTTGTTATTTTTGACCGGTCGGTTTTCACTGCTGTTGCCATGCTCTCCACGGGTTTAAAAAGATTGGCAAAGTTAAGAAACAAGTCACATAATAAAAACCACCGCATTGCTTACCCGGCTACAACTGTTGCATTACCGGAACCACCAGTCTGCGGGCTATTCCTTTGACAATCAGACCGTACTGATAAACGGCCCCAACGGTTCCGGGAAAACGAACCTGCTGGACGCCATCTATTTCTGTTGCATGTGCAGAAGTTATTTCCTGCGGCAAGACCAGTTGCTGGTGCAGCATGGTCATGATTTCTTTCGCCTGGACGCCTCATTTGATAACCAGGGTCAGACAGACGAGGTTAGTGTCAAGGTGGTTAGCGGCAGAAAAAAGGAGGTGCTGCTTAACGGTGTGGCCTATGAGAAACTGGCTGATCACATCGGGCAGTTTCCGGTCATCATGATCACCCCTGATGATACCCGCCTGATTCAGCAATATGCTGATGAACGACGGCGTTTTCTGGATCTGACCATCTCGCAGGTTGACCGTGAATATCTGTTTGATCTGCAACAGTATCAGAAAGTACTTGCACAGCGCAACGCCTTGCTAAAACAGGCCTGGCAAAGGGGGGCTGACAAGGAAGTGCTGGATTCACTGGATAAACAACTGTGGCCGGCAGCCGGCCGGATCTGGCAGGCCAGGCGGAATTTCACAGAACGCATCGTTCCGGGTATTCAGGCTATCTATGCCCGTTTGTCAGGAAACCGTGAAGTACCTGGCATCGATTATCAGAGCGACCTGAATCATGCAGATGCAGCAGAACTCCATGCCCGCACAAGGCAGGAAGACCTTGCAGCCGGGCGCACTCAGGCAGGTGTGCACAGAGATGACCTGCTGTTCACCTTAGATGGAGAACCCCTGAAACAAGTGGCCAGCCAGGGCCAGATCAAATCATTGCTCATTGCCCTGAAACTGGCGGCATTTCATGGTGACCCGGACGGCCGGAAGCCATTACTGCTGCTCGATGATATTTTTGAAAAACTGGACAGGAAGCGGATGGAAGCGCTGTTCAGTGTGATCAGCGAAGGCTCCTGGGGAGGTATGTTCCTGACTGATGCAGACAGCAGCAGGTCGCAGGATATATTGCGCAACCAGCAAGTGCTATTTGACCGGGTGGTGACCAATAACCCGGATTGATTCACGTTCATATACTACCTTCGTCTTATGCCACGAAAGAGTGTGGAACAAGGTATCGGCGAGGTCATCAAAGACCTGTTCAAAGCGTATCACATTGATGATAAGGTCTATGCCATCCGCATTGGAGATGTATGGGAGGAGGTGATGGGTAAAACAGTTGCACGTTACACTACAGGCATCAGGCTGGAGAAAGATGTACTCCACATCCGGATAGACTCTGCGCCTTTGCGCCAGGAGTTGTTTTTTCACCGGGATGATATCCGGCAAAGGATCAACCAGGCTTTCGCTGAAGAGGTGGTTCGTGAAGTCCACATCCGGTGAACAAATCGCGGTCGTTCAGCGGGTGAATATTCTGTAATTTAGAGATCAAATTGTAACACACATGAATGAGATACTGGATAAGCCAATGGTGCAGGATTACACCCAATATACACCGGAGCATTTTAAGGTGTGGGAGATCCTGTTCGACCGGCAGATGGCCTTACTGAAAGACAGGGCAGCACAGGTATTCATGGACGGTATCGAAGCCATTCATTTTTCGGCAGGTACCATCCCCAGATTTGATGAATTCAATATCAGGCTGGACACCCTGACTGGATGGAACGCTGTAGTGGTTCCGGGGCTTATAGGCAATAAAGACTTCTTTGAGTTGCTGCTGAACAGAAAATTTCCGGCATCTACCTGGCTTCGCACCATGGAGCAACTGGATTACCTGGAAGAACCGGATATGTTTCACGATGTGTTCGGCCATCTGCCACTGCTCACCAACAAGACCTATTGTGCCTACCTGTACGGACTAAGCAAGATCGCTCTGAGCTATATAGATAATCCTGTAGCAGTGGAACTTATCAGTCGCATATACTGGTACACCGTAGAGTTTGGCCTGATCAGAGATAATGGTCTGCTTCGCATTTATGGTTCCGGTATCCTTTCATCTACAGGAGAATCTGTGTATTGCCTGAAATCAGGAATCCCCTCCAGGCGCATAGACTATCAGGTAGAAAAGATACTGGATACACCTTATATCAAAGACAAGTTTCAGGAACAGTATTTTGTGATAGAATCCTGCCTGGAATTGTTTGAAAGTCTTCCTGATATTGAACAAGGCATCAGGAAGCGTCTGGAACATCCTGAGTTGTATGTGAAAGGGCCTGACGAAGACTGACAGGTTAACTAACTTGGCAACCGGAGGTTTGTGTCTTACAGGTCTCCGGTTTTTTATGACATGAGCACAGTGAAAGATATGCCACTTGCTGAGCGGCTCCGTCCGAAAGATCTGGACACCTTTGCCGGCCAGCAGCATCTGGTTGGAAAAGGCCAGGTGTTGCGCCGTATGTACGAGCAGGGCCAGGTTACCAGTATGATTTTCTGGGGGCCGCCGGGTACCGGTAAAACCACCCTGGCCAATATACTGGCTGCCAAAGCAGGCTTGCCATTTGTAAGCCTCAGCGCTGTTACAGCAGGTGTTAAGGACGTCAAGGAAACCATTCAACTGGCTCAGAAAAGCGGTCGCATTCTTCTCTTTATCGATGAGATTCACCGCTTCAACAAAGCGCAACAGGATTCCCTCTTGGGTGCCGTGGAAAAAGGACTCATCACCCTGATAGGAGCTACCACTGAAAACCCTTCCTTTGAGGTGATACGGGCCTTATTGAGTCGCTGTCAGGTGTATGTGCTGGAACCCTTTACAGATCAGGATCTCGCTCAGTTGCTGCAACAGGCGGTAGAAAAAGATGCCTGGTTGCTGGAAAAAAAAGTACATCTGGAAGAGACCACTGCATTGCTTCGGTTGTCTGGCGGAGATGGCAGAAAACTTCTGAATCTGCTGGAGCTGGTAGTCCAGACCGTTGGCACGATACCGGTTGTAGTCACTGACCAGCTGGTGGAAGAAGTGGTGCACAGTCGCATGGCAGCTTATGACAAGACAGGAGAGATGCACTATGACCTGGTGTCTGCCTTTATCAAATCCATGCGGGGAAGTGATCCGAATGCAGCCATGTACTATCTGGCCCGCATGCTGGAAGGAGGCGAAGACCCGAAATTCATAGCCAGACGTATGCTGATCCTGGCCAGTGAAGACATTGGTAATGCTAACCCGAATGCCCTCTTGCTGGCTACTTCCTGCTTTCAGGCTGTAACTATGCTGGGTTATCCTGAATGTATGCTCACCTTATCTCAAACTGCTATTTATCTGGCAGCTTCCGTCAAAAGCAACGCTGCTTATACGGCCTTGCAAAAAGCCAGAAAGCTGGCTCGGGAGCAAGGTGATCAACCGGTACCGCTCGCTTTGCGCAATGCACCCACGGCGCTCATGAAAGATATGCAGTATGGCAAAGATTATCAGTATGCCCATGATTTTACAGGTAACTTTACACATATGGAATTTCTGCCCGAAGCATTGTCGGGAACAGTGCTTTATGAGCCCGGAATGAACCCAAGAGAGGAAGAAATGCGTAAAAGGTTAAGGGAACTCTGGAGATCAAAATACGGCTACTAAATAAGCAATACTATGAAAAGACCTGACGAAGATAAAATGTGGGAAATGGCCGAGAAACGGGTTGCCTTTCGCCGGCACCTGATGGTCTATATACTGGTTAATCTGCTGCTTGTAATCCTTTGGTATTTTACTTCCTATAAGCACAACAACGGAGATGGTTACTGGTTTGCCTATCCTTTGCTGGGATGGGGAATAGGCCTGGCCTTTCATTACTGGGGCGCCTACCATGATGACTTTGATTCCGTAGAAAAGGAATACCAGAAGATCAGAGAAAAATACAACTCTGCAGACCAGGATAATGATGTCGTTTCCTGAGCATTGTTTGCAAGGTTTTCTTCCTGCTGCTGTCATTACGGCGCATGCAGCCGCAACTGTTTCCTGTCAATTGGATGGGTAAGAAGTTGCATCCCGCTTCACTCTGACGTGATTTCTGACAAAATGACACAATTATTTCTGTGGCACAGTTTCTGACCACGGGCAGTCATCTGTATAACACTTAAAACCAAATACCAGATATGTCTAAGAAAGCGAAAATCTCCATCCAGCCGCTGGCTGACCGGGTGGTGATCAAACCGGCTCCTGCTGAAACCAAGACAGCTAGTGGCCTGGTCATTCCTGACACCGCTAAAGAAAAACCACAGCAGGGTACTGTAATGGCCGTTGGCCCCGGGAAGAAAGATGAACCTACCACGCTGAAAGTAGGTGATACCGTGCTTTATGGAAAGTATTCCGGAACAGAGATCAGTGTGGACGGCGATGACTACCTGATCATGCGGGAGAGTGATGTATTTGCAGTAATCTGAATCCAAAAAAAACAATAAGCAATCATGGCAAAACTGATTCATTTCAATAGCGATGCAAGAGAAGCATTGAAGATCGGGGTAGATACCCTGGCCAATGCAGTGAAGGCCACCCTGGGTCCTAAAGGACGGAACGTGGTCATAGAGAAGAAATACGGTGCACCAAACGTAACCAAAGATGGTGTGAGTGTGGCCAAAGAGATCGAACTGGAAGACCCCGTGCAGAACATGGGTGCCCAGATGGTTCGCGAAGTGGCTTCCAAGACCAGTGATGTGGCCGGCGATGGTACCACCACTGCAACAGTACTGGCACAGGCCATCATGACCGCCGGTCTGAAGAACGTGGCCGCCGGTGCCAACCCGATGGACCTGAAGCGTGGTATCGATAAGGCTGTAGAAGCCATCGTTGCCAACCTGAAGAAGCAGTCTAAAAAAGTAGGTGACGACAATAGCAAGATCGAACAGGTAGGAACCATTTCTGCCAACAACGATCCGGAGATCGGTAAGCTGATCGCTGAAGCCATGGCCAAAGTGAGCAAAGACGGCGTCATTACCGTTGAAGAAGCAAAAGGAACAGACACTTATGTGGATGTGGTGGAAGGTATGCAGTTCGACCGTGGTTACCTGTCGCCCTACTTCGTAACAAATGCAGATAAGATGGAAGCCGAAATGGAGCGTCCATATATCCTGATCTACGACAAGAAGATCAGTACTATGAAAGACATCCTTCCGGTTCTGGAGAAAGTTGCCCAGCAAGGTGCACAACTCCTGATCATCGCAGAAGATGTGGATGGTGAAGCACTCGCTACCCTGGTGGTGAACAAGATCCGTGGCAGCCTGAAGGTAGTAGCCGTTAAAGCTCCCGGCTTTGGCGATCGCCGCAAGGAAATGCTGGAAGATATTGCTGTGCTCACCGGTGGTACCGTGATCAGCGAAGAGCGTGGATATAAACTGGAGAATGCCGACCTGACCTTCCTCGGTCGTGCCGAAACCATCACTGTGGATAAGGATAACACCACCATCGTGAACGGCTCGGGTAAGAAAGAAGGCATCAAAGCCCGCATCAACCAGATCAAAGGTCAGATCGAGAACACCACTTCTGATTATGACCGTGAGAAGCTGCAGGAGCGTCTGGCAAAACTTTCAGGTGGTGTGGCTGTACTCTATGTAGGTGCTGCTACTGAAGTAGCCATGAAGGAAAAGAAAGACCGTGTGGATGATGCCCTGCATGCTACCCGTGCTGCGGTGGAAGAAGGTATCGTGCCCGGTGGCGGGGTTGCCTATATCCGTGCCAGCGCTGTGCTGGATAAACTGGAACTGGACAACGAAGACGAGAAGATCGGTGTGGAGATCGTGCGGAAGGCACTGGAAGCTCCTATCCGTACCATCGTTGACAATGCCGGTATAGAAGGCAGCATCGTAGTACAAAAAGTGCGTGATGGTAAGGCCGACTTTGGCTTCAACGCCCGCACCGAAACCTACGAGAACCTGCTGGCAGCCGGAGTCATCGACCCCGTTAAAGTGACCCGTGTGGCACTTGAAAATGCAGCCAGCATTGCCGGTCTGCTGCTCACCACAGAGGTGACCATCGTTGACAAGCCGGAGCCTAAATCTGCTGCTCCTGCCATGCCCGGTGGAATGGACGGAATGATGTGATCATTTTCCAATCGAATCATAAAGGCCTTGTTCACAAACAAGGCCTTTTTTATTTCCTGTCACCTTCCATTGTAATGGATGTCACTGTTTGTTTATCATGTATGCAGGAAATTTGACTTGAAAAAAAACAATATGGATACCGAAGAAAAAATTGTAAGTATGCCTCGTATCGGCGATAAGGCACCGTCCTTCACAGCCGTTACTACCCAGGGCACCATTCACTTTCCGGAAGACTATGAAGGTCGCTGGGTCATCCTGTTCAGCCATCCGGCGGATTTTACGCCCGTATGCACCACCGAGTTCATGACCTTCGCCACGATGGAAGACGAATTCAAGGCATTGAACTGTGATCTGGTAGGTCTTTCGGTCGATGGTCTGTACAGTCACATCGCCTGGTTGCGCACCATCAAAGAGAAGATCGTTTTCCGCGATATGAAGAATGTTGAAGTGAACTTCCCCCTCATCGAAGACATCACTATGGAAGTGTCCAGGCTATATGGCATGATACAACCCGGCGAGAGCAGCACAAAAGCGGTGAGGGCTGTATTCTTTGTAGATCCGGCAGGAAAGATCCGGGCCATGATCTATTATCCGCTCAGCACCGGCAGGAATTTCCATGAACTGAAACGTGTATTGAAAAGTCTTCAGGCTGTAGATAAGCATAATATAGCCACCCCGGCTGACTGGGAACCCGGCGAAGAGGTCATCGTACCTCCTGCAGGATCATGCGGTACAGCGAAAGAGAGAATGGATGGCAATGATGAAGATATCCGTTGCGTGGACTGGTTCTTTTGTCTTAAAAAACTTCAGGAAGAAGAAGCAGGCGCAATGGTCTAACCTGTTTATGGTTTACTTTGCAGAAGGGGTCGCTCATGCGATCCCTTTTATTATTGCCCGAACTGATGTTGCAAAGCCAGTCGGACAATATGCCTGTTGTAATACGTACCCGGTGTACTGCGAAGCTGATACCAGTTGAAGTAGGTGAGGTCCCAGGCTAGTTTGTTCGTCCACTTCCACTGCAATGATGCCCCGATGCGATTCTGATCAAAGAAGTTGACCTCATTGATTGCCATCCCATTCACGAGTATTTCATCCCAGATGGTCAGTGCAAAAGGGTCACTGATCCTGTATTTCATTCCTGTCATATATCGTAAACGTGTGTGGCTGTAGGCAAAACCATCCTCGCCATCAAAGAAGCGGAAATCACTTCGAAACCGTTGTTGCCAGGTCCATTTGTCTGTCAGTTTGTATTTGCTGTTGGATTCCAGTTCCGGCCTGACCTCTGCTATGGTTCCTGTTACTGCCACATCCGGATCCTGGGGCAGGTATTGCTGAAAGAAGGAACCGCCGGCTGAGCCCTTCCAGTGTTCACCCAGATCGTATTCTGCCTGCACCCGGAAAATGTACTGGTGTTGCCTGAACGGGAATACATATACCCGTTCATCTATATCACTCTTCAATGACCACTGTTCATTCAGCACCCACCTGGGCTGATATCTCAACCAGGCCTGGTATTGTACGTCAACGGTCTGGGCTAAAGTATGCACACCAAGCAGCAGGATAGGGTACAGCAGTATTGTTCGCATATGCTTGCAAAACTACAAGCTATACAGAACTGGTCTGTGATCAAGGTTGCAGATACCGGCTTCTGTACCAGTTGGCATAGTTGGCATTGTTCCCATACAAATTGTTGAGCGCCTGTTTTTCCTTAAATTCCAGTTCCAGCAACTTTTGTCTGCCATTCACCCAGTAAAGTTGCCGGCTGTTGACCAGGAAAAGTGAGCTTTCACCATTCAGAAAAAGGGTGTTCTCTCCCTGCAGTAATTGCAGATAACCAGTAACTGTCTGGCGGTACTGATCGGTCAGCGAACGGGTAACCTCCCATTCTGTGAAATAGGCAGCACTTTTATTTTGTAATTCGGTGGTCTTATTCTGCTGTTTGAGCCAGGTTTGTTCGGTATAAATTCCCACAGCCTGGAGGCCACCTCTGGCTTCCCGAAGGAACAAAGGCATGCTGAATCCCACTCCCCAGGTATAGTTGCTTGAGGAAAATCCGGCGAGTGGAATATCGCCGTTGGCGGCAACCAGGGGGTTATAGGATAGTTTCAGCTTAGGGCGTAATTTTTCGGCCTGCCACATCCTGTCTATTTCCAGTTGTTCCAGCTGAAAAGTGAGCGATTGCAGCGCAGGATGCACAGCAGGCAGTACCGGAGTTGGGGTATCCTGACCGATGATTGCCGGTTCGTTTTCCGGAACGGTGTTCGGGTCGAGGAGGAGAGGGGTGTACCCATCTTCCCATAAAAAAACAGACAAGGCGAGGCGGCTTTTGGTCAGTTCCATTTCTGCCTGCTGGTATTCAATCTGCAGTTGCTGCCATAGCAGACCAGCTTCTACCGTGTCAATTGATGGCCTGTCTCCGAGAACAGCAGAGATCCTGACTGCATCGAGACGGTCTGCTGCCAGCTGTACAGCTTCTTCCAGCAGCAAAGTTTTCTGGAAAGCCAGGTTCCACTCCCAGTATGCAGTACTTGCATCCTGCAACAGTTGGTTGACCTGCAGTAGTAATTCCTGTTCAGCCAGTTCTCTTTGGATCAACGCTTTCTGCAATGCAGCTCTCCGTTCATCTATCAGCAGTCCCTGACCCAGTTGTACCTCTATACCTCCATACCATAAACCGCTTGCAGGCAGGGTGTTTTCCGGATCCAGGTATTGCCCGCTGTTTTGTTCATAGCCGGCTCTCAGCTGAAAAGGACCACGAAGCGGTACCTCCACACCTGCATCAAACAGGCTGTAATAGGTCTTGTCATCATAGTATTTGTCATATCGCCCGGCAAAAGCAGTCGGATCAAAAGCACCTTTTGCTTTCATGATACCGGCATCTGCCTGATCCAGCACCAGCAATGCTGAAGAGGTGAGGGGATGGTGCTCTGCCACCCAGGTCAACAGCTCTTCGTGCGACAGTGTTTGCAAACTGTCTTGCCCGAAAACAGCTGATGTACAAAACAAAATGGCCAGTAATTGCTGTTTCATCATTTCTTTTTTTCACTAGTTCCGGATTCATTGGCCCGGTAGAAATCAGGCGGAAATCCGTTCACTTTTCTCCAGAGTTCGTACCAGATCGGCACGTCTTTCAGCAGTGCCATGGCAGACACACCACTTCCTACACGAATGCCATCAGGCCATGGGTCACTATCCGGGTCTGGTGCTACCAGTATCCGGTACTTGCCATTCGTGCTGATGAAATTGTCGATGGCAACAATGCTGCCTCCATAGGTGCCTACAGACATGTCAGGCCAGCCGGAAAAGACCACTGCAGGCCAGCCGTCAAACTGCATCCGGATGTGCTGACCTGTTGAGAGTAAAGGCAGATCCATAGGCTCAATATATACTTCTGCTGCCAGCTCGGGGTTGGCAGGCATGATGCTCAGCAGCTCTTCACCTTCTTTGATGGTCTCGCCAATACCGGTCTGGATGGCTTTGGTGATGTAGCCATCCTGTGGCGCTGTGATGTAATACAATCCTGTTCTCACAGAATAATTCATAAAGGTATTCTGTAATTTGGTAACGGTGGCTTCTGCATCATACATGGATGACATGGCAGCAAACTTTTCTGAATTAACCTTGGCCATTTTATCCCGGTATTCTGCATCAAGCGTGGTGATCTCTACCTGTGCATTGATGGCTTCATTCCTGCTGGTCAGCAGCTTGTTCTCCTGTGAGATCATTTTTGCTTCTGCTTCCTGCATCTTCGCCTTCCTGTTCTCGAGATCGGTCAGTGATTTCAATCCCTGCTGCTGCAATTCCTGCATACGCACATACTGATCCTTTGCGATCTTGTACTGCACTTCTGCCGCAACCAGGTCGATGCTGTCGCTGGCGATCTTCAGTCCCGCCTGCCTGAGCTTGTTTTCGGCCTGCTGGATCTTGAGTTCACGGGCAGCTAACAGGGCATCAAACTGTTGATCCAATGCCCTGACCTTTTCCATGTAGGAAGTAACAGACTGTTCTTTCGCCGCCAGCTGATCTTTGGTATTGGCCAGCAGATCAGGGTCAAAATACTCATCCTTAACTTCTGATATATACAGGATGGTATCTCCTTTTCTGACCAGATCACCTTCACTGACAAACCATTTTTCAATTCTTCCTGGGATAACCGAATGCAGTGTTTGCGGACGTTGATCCGGCTGCAATGCTGTTACCTGACCGCCTGCCCGGATGTTCTGTGTCCACGGCAGAAACAGGATGATGAGACCAATAACAGACAGGATGGCCAGAAGCCGCATCAGACTTACTCCGCTTCGTCTGTTTTCTACCTGTGCAAGTCGTTGCCAGTCGCCGGTACGAACTTTTTGCTGAATCGAATTATGTGTGATATTGAGCATGTCTGATTATTTTATCTGTTCTATCATTCCGTTCTTCATAGCGATCACACGATCGCAATGTCTGGCCAGAACAGGATTGCTGCTTGCGGCTATCAGTGTCCAGGGTTTGCCGGAATCAGTAAGCCGGTGAATGAGCACCTCCTGCTCTTCCTGCTGTATATGCTCAAATGCATCTTCCAGCAACAGCAATCTGGGTTGGTTGCAGATCGCTCTGGCCAGCAGTATCTTCTGGATGATGCTTCGCGGTAACTTTCTTCCTTCAGGATCAATGATGGTATCAAAACCCTGTGGCAGTTGTTGTACGAAGGCATCCAGTCCCATTTCTGAAGCTGCATGTCTGACGGCTTCCAGGGTGACATTTTGGCGACCCAGGTGAATGTTTTCTGCCAGAGTACCCTGGAAGATCTTTTCTTCGGTAAGACAGGCCCCTATCTGGTCTCGCAGGCTTTCTGTATCTATATTGCCGGCAGGCAATCCGTCGTATGCAACAGATCCTGCCTGGTTTGAATACAGGGCTGCCAGTAAACTGATCAGGGTGCTTTTTCCACTTCCGTTCTGACCTGTTATGCAGACCTTTTCTCCCGGTGTTATTTGCAAATTGATATTGTCCAGAATATTTCTCTCCATCTCAGGATAACGAAAGCGCAGTCCCTGAATATCTATCTGCATTCCCTTGCCTGTGTTGGTGATGGAAGCAGATCCTTTGTGTTGTTCAAGTTCAAGGTCCACTACCTGTCCTATTTTTTCCAAAGCTGTTAGCACATCGTACAATTCAGACAGGTTCATGATCAGTTTTTCCACTGAACTGAGCACATATAAGATAATGAGTTCTGCTGCTACGAACTGGCCGATATTGAGTTGCTGGTCCATGACGAGGATACCTCCCAGTATCAGCAGTCCTGCAGCGATCACCATCTTGAACACCACCATCAGGATATACTGCAGTTTCAGTACCCGGAAATGCCCTTCACGTGCATGCAGATAGTGCTCCATCATATCATCTGTTCGCTGCATGGGCAAAGTGGTATGTCCGGCCAGTTTGAAACTGAAATTGGTGCGTGCCAGTTCTTCCAGCCAGTGAGCTATCTGGTATTTGTATTTGGATTCTGTAAGTGAAGTGTCAAGTCCACGGCGATAGGTGAGCCGGAAGAGTGCCAGCACCAGCAGCAACAGAATGACGCTGAACATGATGAACACAGGGTGATACAGCGATAGCAGGATAAGCCCGAACAATACCTGCAGAGAGGCTGTAGAAAAATCCAGTAACAGTTTGCTGAGCCCTTTCTGCACCGACATGGCATCGAAGAACCGGTTCATCAACTCCGGTGCGTAGTGCTTATACAAGGCCTCCAGTTTGAATCTCGGGATCCGGTAAGCGAACTCAAATGAAGCCCGTGTGAAGACCTTCTGCTGCAGGTTCTCCGTGATGCGCAGCTGCATGATCTGCAGGAATCCGCCAAAGGCGATACCGGCAATGACAAAGGCAACGAGTACCGCCCAGGAGGTGGACATCTGTCCGCCCTGTATCAGGTTGATGATGGCCTGGATTCCCAATGGCAACGAAAGCCCCACCAAACCGTTAAAGATGGCATACACATACAACTGTGTGATCTCTCGTCTGTCAGGTTTCAGCAATCCCCAGAAACGCTGTACCGGTGTCATGGTAGTAGAAAATGAAGTGTTCATGTGTATTATCCGATCGTTTGAAATACCATTTGTGTAAAGAATCGTGTGATGGTGTCTTCGTTCTGCCGCTCATCTGTTAGCGACGGAAGATGTTCAGCAAAGAACCGCTGGTGATGTGCCCCTTCAATTAAGGTGCTTACCAGCATATGCGGATAGCGATAGTTAGGCTGAAGTTCCAGAATGAGATCTGATACCCTGGCCACTATCTGCTTGTACCCTTTGAATGCTCCGGCTTTATTATCATCATCTACCTCTTTGCTCATGTAGGTCTTGGCAGATTCTTCAATGACCACCCGGTGAAGCTGAGATTCATTGATGTAGGTGAATGTGCTGTCTTCCGTTACCTGTTCGGTCAGTATCTGCACCGCTGCACGAAGGCGTTCTTTTGCCGATCTGCGATTGGCCAGCGCCAGATCCAGCCGATGATCCATCCAGGCCCAGTACCAGGTGGTGAGGTATAACAGCAACTTGTGCTTATTCTCAAAATAACGGTACACTGAAGCCTCAGAGGTTTGAAGTGTCCTGGCCAGTTTCAGGAAAGTGAACTGCTCAAACCCGATCTCAAACAGCATATCTATGCTGCCTGACAAAATGCGTTTGCCCAGATCACTGCTTTCCGGATCTTTCAGGAAAAGGGTCTCCGGAATCCGCCCGGACAGAGATCCGAAGGCTGGATTGAATCCGATAGTATTGCTTTCCATGTTGATAGTAACACTATCAACTGTGAATTGTTCAGATCAATCTGATTTTTTTTCTTCGACAGGAAGGGGAAGCATACCAGACCGACGGGCCATGGTGATATTCCAAAGGGTGGCCAGGCCGAAACAGCCCAATACGATCCAGTATCCGATGCGGAAATGTATCCCGATGTCGAGGTTCATATCTACCTTGTCGCCGTCTGATTTGGAATCCAGTCCGGCATGAATACTCTGTTCCACATCACGATGTAACTGCCACATGGCCAGGAGTCCGATCAATCCCATCGCAGCCATCGACCACCAGCGAAAACGCCGTTTGGTAATGCCGAACAGGATCAGTCCGAGGGCTGCAGCACCCAGGCTGATGATGGCCCAGATATTGGGATCTTCCTGCTCTTTCGTACCGGTATCCGGGTCCTGTCGATCTCCTGTCACCAGGTCATAACCGGTCATGGAGATCATCGTGGTACCATTGCAGTCCACTTCAGTGAATACCAGGAAAAATCCCAGGATGGCCGCCAGAAAGGGCAATGCAGAACTGAATCCGGGAAGCCGGAAGGAATAGCTTTGGTCTGTCATATCATTCGGGGTCTAAGTCTTCGGGTATCAGGCCGGTCACCTGCAAACTGTCGTTCAGGTAGAACGTAGCGGTGAACACCTGCAGGGTATCACGCATCATGGAGCGATAGGTATGTTCCATCCGCCAGCCATCGCGGATCTTCGGATAGTTGTTGATGTAATCTACTGCCATGTTGCTGAAGTAGATGGAAGAATCAGAATACATCTGCGACTTCTCATGGCTGCGGAACAGCGCACTTTCTGCCTGCCCCAGATAGTATTCAGACATCTCCATATAGTAATTGGCAGTGTCCATATCAGGTGATTGCCAGGCGGTATCCAGCGCACCAAAACTGACACCTTCATACCCGCTGTTGGCTCCGAGCGACCGCATCAGATAGTCACTGATGCTGTACTGAGCGATCAGGGTCGGGTCACTTTCCGTTGTCTGCTCTTGTGATCTTTCCTGACAGGCAGCAAGTAACAAACTGGTGGTAAATACGATCAGCAGGTTGCGCATGCAACGAATATACGCATTCGTCAGGCCACATGTAATTTTCTGCGTTCGCCCTGTTGCTGCCGCCACATGGCGTAGTACAGTCCTGTCTGCTCCAGGAGTTTTTCGTGTGTACCGGTTTCTATCACCTCTCCCTGCTCCAGCACGTATATCCGGTCAGCATGCATGATGGTACTCAGCCTGTGGGCGATGAGGATGGTGATGTGGCTGCGCTCTGCAGATACGTCGCGGATGGTGGCTGTGATCTCTTCTTCGGTCAGACTATCGAGGGCACTGGTGGCTTCGTCGAAGATGAGCAGGGTAGGTTTGCGCAACAGGGCACGGGCGATGGACAGTCGTTGTTTTTCTCCGCCCGATAGTTTTAGTCCGCCTTCCCCGATCATGGTATCCAGGCCTTTTTCTGCTCTCTGCAACAGCTTCATACAACTGGCTTTGCTAAGCACATCCATCAGGTCTTCTTCCGATGCTTCCGGGTTGACGAACAAGAGGTTCTCGCGGATGGTGCCGGCAAACAACTGCGTGTCCTGGGTAACAAAACCGATCTGGTTGCGAAGCTGATTGAAGTCTATGCTGTTCTCATCTTTTCCATTGTAGAGAATGCGGCCATTCTGCGGACGGTATAAACCCACCAGCAATTTCATCAGCGTACTCTTACCGGAACCTGACGGACCCACAAAGGCGATGGTCTCTCCGCTTTTGGCATGGAAAGAAATACCGTCAATGGCATTGGTGCCGGCTGTCTTGTGTTTGAACTTCACCTGTTCAAAATCAAGGGTTTCCACTTTGCCCAGTGGCAGCGGGTCGTTGGCTTCGGGCTCTGGTTCCTTATCCATCAGGGTGCGGAAATTGTTCAGCGATGCTTCGGCTTCGCGATAGGACAGGATCACGTTGCCGATCTCCTGCAGCGGCCCGAACACGAAGAAGCTGAAGATCTGCATCATGACCAGCTGTCCGGCATTCATTTCGCCCCGGAAGATCAGCCATAACAGCATGAACAGAATGACCTGCCTGAGGGTGTTGACAAAAGTGCCCTGGATGAAACTGATGCTTCGGATACGCTTGACCTTGGTGAGTTCGAGGCCGAGGATCTTATAGGTGTTCTGGTTCAGACGGTCCACTTCCTGTCCGGTAAGTCCCAGGCTTTTCACCAGTTCGATGTTGCGCAGTGATTCGGTGGTGGCACCCGCCAGCGATGTGGTCTGTCCCACGATCTTTTTCTGGATGGTCTTGACCTGCTTACTCAGCATATTGGTGATGAGGGTGAGCAATGCAATGCCACCAAAATAGATGAAGGGCAGCGACCAGTGTATGCGGGCAGCGACGGTACTTACGAATACTATGCTCACAAATGCAGGGAACAGCACATTCACAAAGGCACTCATGAATTTTTCGGTGTCGGTGCGCACCTTCTGCAGAATGGACAGGGTCTCGCCGCTGCGCTGGTCTTCAAACTCCTGGTAGGGGAGGCGCATAGCGTGTTGCAGCCCATCAGTGAACATACTGGCACCAAATTTCTGGGTGATGACGTTCAGGAAATAGTCCTGGAAATTCTTGGCGATGCGGCTGATCATGGCCACGGTGATGCTGGCCAACAGCAGCGCCCCCACGCCGGGATTGGTCCAGCTGAAATTCCAGAAGAAATCGCTGCTCAGCATGCCGGTATCTCCTGATTGATGGGCATTGGCCAGGTTGACCAGCTTACCGAAAATGACCGGATCCATGAGGGAGAATCCTATGTTGAAGGCTGCCAGCAAGAGCACCAGCCCTACCAGCCAGCGGTATGGTTGTAAATAACTGTAAAGGGTACGCACGAATAAAAGGATTTACGGTTGACTTAACAGGACGAATGAATTGCCGGTCTATTGTACCAGGCAGACCAAACTTACGTTCCTTTATCTACTTTTGTAACCCTATGAAGTATCGTTTTACCCTGTTGCTGCCCCTGGCATGCATGTTCTTCTTCTTCCAGGCCTGTAAAGACGAGCCGAAAGCTCCGAAAAAGACAGGTCCTGCCGATGCCTTTCAGTTCCATAAGGAAGGCACGCTTTCATTCATAAGCGATTCATCTGTGTTGAAGCAGATCGATATCGAGGTGGCTGACGATGAAGCTGAAAGAGCTCAGGGATTGATGAATCGCCCCTGGATGGAAGAGACCCAGGGGATGTTATTCATCATGGAGCTGGAAGAGCGGCAGAATTTCTGGATGCGTAATACCATTATTCCGCTCGATATCATTTACGTAAGTGCAGACAAGCGCATAGTGAGCATTGCCAAAGACACCCAGCCGTTCTCTGAAAAAACCATCCCCTCAGCCGGACCAGCCAAATATGTGGTGGAGGTCATCGCGGGCTTCAGCGATAAGTACGGCCTGAAAGCAGGCGATAGAATCGAATTTGAGATCTGATTTCGCCCCACCACCATCCCCACAGTTTCGTCCGCAGGGAACTCCCCACCACCGTCCCCACAGTGTCACCCGGAGGGGACTCTGTGGTATTCCATCGTTCAATCCACAGAGTTCCTTCACCTCCTTCGTCGGTCAGGTAACTCTGCGGGGACACCGGGAGTCGAGATACCCAACTAACGTACATATTGTTTCACTTGCAGTATTCCAGCTTCAAGCCAACAGCGTTACCCGGTTCTCCTGCGGCGGGCTAGCAGGGAACTCCCCACCACCGTCCCCACAGTGTCACCCGCCAGGGGACTCTGTGGTGTTCCATCGTTCAAGCCACAGAGTTCCTTCACCTCCTTCGTCGGTCAGGTAACTCTGTGGGGACACCGGGAGTCGAGATACCCAACTGACGTGCATATTGTTTCACATGCAGTATTCCAGCCTCAAGCCAACATCGTTACCCGGCCTTCCTGCGGCGGGTAGGCAGGGGACTCCCCACCACCGTCCCCACAGTACCACCCGCTGGATTCTTCCTACCCCCGTCCCCACAGTGTCACCCGGAGGGGACTCTGTGGTTATTGCGCCCCCCACCAGAACTTTCGATTAAATTCATATTCTTCTTTCCCGTAGTATTTCTCCACGTAATGCGTAACAGCATAACCAGCATGGATTCCTGTTTTGTAAAATCTGGCTGAGGAATGCTGATACTCTTCAGGTTTTCTTACCATTTCCTTTCTCCATGGATTCTCATGGATATATATCAATTTTTGTTCTAAGAATTTATCCGTGTAAATGGCTTTACCATCAAAAGAATCCTCAAATAACTTGTGTTTGATCCCTTTGGATCTCTCATATGAAGAGACCATTTCGGCAAGCGTATCAAGTGTCTCTGTTCTTCCTGACTTCTTTAAACGAGTAACCAAAGAATAAGACATCAGTCTTTTAGCTTCGCCGATCAGTCGGTCGAGGGACTGGCCTTCATGATCAACATGCAGTATCCAATGTAAGTGATTTGGCATGATGACATATGCAAGCACATCATTTCCATTAGATTTCAGGAGCTCGAACCACCTGTAAATGGCATCATGAAACTGACACATTTCAAAAAGCGGGATCCAGGATTTATTAGTAATGGTGCAGAAATAGGGTAGTCCTTTTTCACTCTTGAGGGTTCTCACAGACATAGAGTGAAAGTACATATTAATTAATTAATCTACAAGCAAATAGCCACAGAATTACTCTTCAACTATCGTCCCTACAGTGTCACCCGCCAGGGGACTCTGTGGTGTTCCACCGTTCAAGCCACAGAGTTCCTTCACCTCCTTCGTTGGTCAGGTAACTCTGTGGGGACACCGGGAGTCGAGATACCCAACTAACGTGCATATTGTTTCACATGCAGTATTCCAGCCTCAAGCCAACAGCGTTACCCGGTCCTCCTGCGGCGGGCTAGCAGGGGACTCCCCACCACCGTCCCCACAGTGTCACCCGCCAGGGGACTCTGTGGTATTCCATCGTTCAAGCCACAGAGTTCCTATCCCTCCTTCGTCGGTCAGGTAACTCTGTGGGGACACCGGGTGTCGAGATACCCAACTAACGTGCATACTGTTTCACATGCAGTATTCCAGCCTCAAGCCAACAGCGTTACCCGGTCCTCCTGCGGCGGGTAGGCAGGGAACTCCCCACCACCGTCCCCACAGTGTCACCCGCCAGGGGACTCTGTGGTGTTCCATCGTTCAATCCACAGAGTTCCTTTCCCTCCTTCGTCGGTCAGGTAACTCTGTGGGGACTTTCTTGGGAATGCAGATAACTCATTGGGACCTCAGGGCTCCCAACTAACGTCCACACAGTGTCACCCGGAGGGGACTCTGTAGTGTTCCAGATCTGATCACTGTCCGATCTCCGTAAAAGGTACGTAGTCAAATTCCGGCGAACACCTGAACAAATGATCCAGAATGCAGGCATGACCCTGACCAATGATGACCAGTAAACGGTCGTCGGGAGAAGTAGCCAGCCTCTGTATGTTCCGGTAAATACGCAGGTTGCGGTTATACCAGTGCATGCTAAGTGCATCAGCCCCTTCCGTATCACCCAGCTTGAAATCGCCCACGAGGTAGGCGCCATAACCCCGTTCCAGCACATGCCGGTCATTCATCCACAGGAAATAATCGGTCAGTGGCATCTCGAGATTCAGGCTATCGTCCTTGTCATAATATACATCATACCGACTGCTCCAGAATTCATCGCTCTGAAAATCCCAGCCCTCATAGAGTGAATCTACGATCGGTCGGATGCAATTGGAATCCTGTCCGTCATATAATTGATAAACCAGTGGCCAGGCATCAATACCGTATATGGTATCCAGTTCGAATTGTGCCATCAGCCGGAAACCCAGCTGTTCCCTCTCATTTTTCCCCATACCTTCTCCGGCCTGCCAGTGTTCATATTTACGCATAAGATAACCGGTATTCGGGCCAGATTCTACCAGTATCTTAGTAGGATTGAAACGGGCTATATACTGCACCAGCGCCTCCACTTCCTGTTGTGCCGATGGCGACAGAATATCCACCTGCATATGGTCTTCGGTTTTGTGCGCATCGAGATTGTAATAGGCAAAATGAAAGGTGCCCACAACAGCTACGGCCGGTCTTGGCTGATCGCCTATAAGAATGGCATCAATGTCAGGTTGTTGTGCTTGCGCAACCCCGGCAATGGTCAGGGCGAGGAGGATGATGATAAATGATTTCATTGGATTGATTTTTTCCGAAAGTAGGGTGGAGCTTGTCCGGCGAAAAATCTTATCTGCATACAACCTTGTTTGCCTGACGAACAACCTGTTCTGACAGTTATCAGATGTTTGCAGACAAATACATAGTGTTGGCCGATGGTTTGCCCGACACTGACAAAGATTTGTATTTCTTTGTTGCATGCCCGGAAAACGAACTTGGAGACTCATCGCCATTCTGGTATTCATTCAATTGTATGCGGTACAGTTGCTGAGTCTTTCCATGCCTGATCAGCAGCGCAACTGGACTTCTATGTTCAGCCTGTTCGATCTCACCCAGGTCATTTACACTGTGGTGACCATCCTGCTTACAAGAGTGGCGTTCATGCGTTACTACAGGCAGAAGAAATGGCTGATGCTGGCGTTTGGCCTGGTGCAGGTGGTTGCATTGTTCATAGTTGTGCGTTTCTTCCTGGAGCAGGGCCTCACGGTCTGGCTCTTCGGCAAAAAGAATTACTATGACCCCACATTCCCTTACTATATCATAGATAATATTCAGTATGCCTTTGTGACCATGTTTCCCGGAGTGATCGTTTTCTTTGCAGAAGAATCTGCCCGGCATAAAGAGCGCAGTCTTGCATTGGAAGTGAGCCGGAAAGAAGCGGAGATGCAGTACCTGATGGCCAGTATGAACCCGCACTTTCTGTATAACAGCCTCAATAATATTTATGCACTGGTGGAATCAGGCAGCAGCCATGCGGGCGATGCCATTTTGCAGCTAACTGCACTCACGCGGTATGCCATCAGTGAGAATGCGGCACTTGTTCCACTGGGCGATGAACTGGAGAAGGTGCACCAGTACATCGGTTTGCAGTCGCTTCGTTACGATCATCCGGTAACAATTCAGATCAGGAAAGAGGTTGACACCTCCACAAAGGTGCCGCCGTTTCTGCTCATCACCCTGGCTGAGAATGCCTGCAAGCACGGCGATCTGAATGGCTGGCCGGTAACCATTCACCTGTTTGAGCAACAGGGACAAATGGTGGTGGAAACCCGTAACCGGTTAGGACGGTCGGGCAGTACCGACAGCAGAGGAGGGGTGGGTTTGTCTAATATCCACCGGCGACTGGAGTTGCTGTTTCCCGGGCAGGTGGTATGGAAACAGCAGTTCACTGAAACAGAATTTTCATTATCCATCCAATTCCCCTTGCATGCGGATTAAATGCCTGATACTGGATGACGAACCCCTGGCGGTCAGGCTCATGGTGACCTATGCTGCGAAGGTGCCTGAACTGGAAGTGGTGATGTCTGGCACTGACCCACGAACAGCATTGTCATATCTGGAACGTCATCCGGTAGATCTCCTCTTCCTGGATATTCAGATGCCGGGTATGAACGGACTGGAGATCATACAGCTGACCGGCGGACAGATTCCGGTCATCCTTACCACTGCTTATGATCAGTTTGCCGTGAAGGGGTTTGAGCTGGATGCAGTGGATTACCTGCTTAAACCGTTTTCCTTTGAACGTTTCAGAGCATCGGTTGACAAGTACTTGCAGCGCCATCATTTGGTTGAGCGGGAGGATGCGTTGCTGGTGCGTTCTGCCGGGCAGGTACACCGCATTCCTCTGGCACATATCATTTACCTGGAAAGCCTGCGTGACTATGTGATCATCCACACGACCGACAGATCTGTCAGAACCCTGCAGAGCCTGCAATCCTTTGCCGAGCGTCTTCCTGAGTCAGACTTCATGCGGGTACACAGGTCTTTCATCGTGTCCAGGGCACACCTGTCCTATATGGAGCGGAGTGCGGTGGTAATGGGAGAAAAAAAGATCCCGGTAGGGGCTACCTACCGGGATGCAGTTAAACGTTGGTTCAGTCAGGGTTAATCAGCCTGTTCCGGAGAGGACTGCTCTTCTTTCTTATCATCCCAGACCCGGCCGCAACGGCGGTAGTACATTTCCTTGAACTTCTCTTTTTCATCGTCGTTCATGCCGGCCATCTTGGCTTCCCATTTTTTCTTCCAGTGCATCTTGCCGTGGCCGTAGGAATGGTGCTTGTGTCCTTTGCCACCCCAGTTGCCGAAACCGGTCAGGAGTTTCACCAGCAGCAGCAGGCCCAGTGCCTGTACAAAGGTGATGACAGGTCCGCTGAAGATCTCAGGAATGAGCCAGTTCCACAGCAGCATGGTTGCGTATCCCATCAGGAAGATGAATGCCACTCCCAGCAGGATGAATCCGAAAATTTTTAAAACCTTGTTCATAGTCGTTGTGCGTTGATCGTTTATCGTTAATCGTTGTGCGTTATGCGTTGTTGGTTATTGGTTTTTAGTTTTGGGTCAGGTTCTTTCGGTAAGAACTGCCAACCGCCAACTGTTTACTGCCAACTATCTCTCCATCATCTCCTCATACAAGTCCCTCATCCGTTCCCTCAGGTGCAGCACGGCATAGCGCTTCCTGCTCAGTAGGGTGTTGACACCCACGCCGGTAAGTTCACTGATCTCGTTGAAGCTCTTGCTTTCCAGTTCATGCAGTTCAAATACCAGTCGCTGTTCTTCCGGCAGCTCGCTGAGTGCTTCGTAGAGTGTCTCCCATACCAGGCTGCGTTCATAGAGGGCATCCGGGTCATCATCTCTGACAGCTGATATGGCACCTATCTGCGCCAGGTAGCTGTCGCCGTCTTCTTCATCGCTGCCGATACCTGAAGTATCGATACTTTCCGGTTTCTTTTTCCGGTAGGTGTCAATGATCCTGTTCCTCGCCACCCGGAACAGCCAGGCGGTCATATTCTCTATGCCTTCCACGATACCGTGGTTGGAGGCCAGCTGATAGAATACGTCCTGCAGAATGTCCTGAGCGTCTTCTTCATTCGCCACTTTGGTGCGGATAAAGCGCAGCAGTCTTCCGCGTTCCTTGTCCACCGCCTCGTTGATGATCAGCTGTTGTCGTTCACTCATCAGGATTCCCAGGTTCAATGCGTTATCCATAGTTGATATGGATGACGATGCGTGGGTAAAGATATTTTAAAAGGGTGCTATTTGGGTTGGAATGGGGGTTTTGGGGCCAATTGCCGCTATAATGGTGCTCCTACAGATTGCCAGCGCAGACGCAGGTGGCAGATAAGGTACTATTTGGAGTGGTAATGAATTATTAGGCTAAATTTAAAAGATAGAAAAGGGCGGATGGTAGGATTGCAACTGCGACTATCAGATATAGAGTATGTAATTGATCAGTAATAATAGTTAAATATTATGTGGCTAAAAAGAAGTGCACTCGCAGTTATTCTATCACAAATAGTCTTTGTTGGGAATGCCCAAGATTTAATAAGGGAAAGAAGCGTAGAATATAGAGAGGGTTATTCGAATCCATCCTCCAGCATTCAGCAGCATTTAATAAAACAGGGAATTACATATAGCTTTGAGGAGTATGCGTGCAATTTGAATTGTGCTGACAGCACAAACTTTTATTTCACAGTTAATCAGCAAGCTGATCTGATTTATTTTGAAAAATATGAGACAAATAACAACTCCCGTCAAATGATTGAAAGTGGCTACTACAGGCTTGTCTATATGAATGAAGAATATGGTTACTGCTGGACGAAGGATCTTGTATGGATGTTCTTTGAGGATAATATTTTGGTGAACAAAAAGTTTTATCATCAAGGCGACGTAATGGAGAGTTTTATCAATGTTTCACATATGAACGATCATGAACACTGAATTTGACCATGGTTTTTTTTCAATGTTAGTTTTTGTAACACTTTTTTCCACAGCTTTTTCCAGGCACAAATGAAGACTACGATACTCTGGGCTATTTTATTCGTATTCAAAAATGATTGCCGGGCGCAATTGATTGATACGATTTTTGATCCTAAGGGAAATGTCTTTGAGATTTCAAGGGCCAGTCTATCGGATCCAGCAATAGTGGAGGTGACAAGGTTTTATATAAGCGGGAACATTCGTGAGATCTACTCTATGAGAAATGGCATTCCTGATGGTCCCTTCGTGGAGTATTTCCCGGCCGGCCATGCAAAAGTGATGGGCAACTATTCATCAGGTGCCCGTGTGGGGAATTGGATATGGTATGATCCGGTAACATCAAATGTTATCAGGACGGGGTCTTATGCAGGAGGCATGGTTACCTATGAGTTTATCATTGGATCAGTATCTGATGCTGATTCAATACTGGTAACATTAAATGATGGGAGTTCAAGTATACTTCCCTTAACTGATAGCCTTCTAGATGTATTGCAATATTATTTCAAAGCTGAGAATGAACCGCAACCTGCTCTCTTAGTATTCCCATTCTACCAATATTGTAGATCTGGGGTCTGGTTTTACTATGACTCAAGTGGTTTGTTGATAGAAGAGGAGGTCTATGAAAATTGTAAGTTGGAAAGTGCAAAAGTCTATTAGTTAAGGAATGTGATACATTAAGACAGGTTAATGAGATTAAACAGTTGAATCATCTCTATGCCTATCCAGAAGCATCCCATGGAGCTGTATATTTATCATTACACGCAAATAATCGACAACATGAAATGCTTGTCTTATCTTATACTAGTGATACTAGTATTCAGCTCTTTCGAAATTTTAGCTCAGCCTAATAAGTATGCAGTCAATGCACTTGTGATGATAAATGGGGAAAGTGGAGAAAAAATGATCTGGAAAGCAGAGAAGATGTTAGCAATCGACTCTCTTGAGATTTATAATGAGGACAGTGCTTACATTTTGACTTCATTCAGGTTTACAGCTACATTTCCAGGAGGGATGGCAGATTTTATTTCTGATTCTAGCAACCTAACTGAAGAAATGAAAGGCACATTAAGTATCCTGAAAAGGAATGGATTTGTTCTATTCAGTGAATTTGTAATAAAAAATGAATATGGAGAGCTTATTAAGCCATACTATGACTCAATATATATTCAAATAGTAGATTGATACGGGTGCTGAATATGAAAGAGATTTACGGAGTAATAGATCACGTCATTCCGATTTTTTGCCAACCATGCATTTGATGGCCGAGATGAAGCGATCTGCTCTTCTAAAGAGATTCCTGCCGCCGGAGCAGTGGGTAAGACGCCTTTAGGTGATAGCAAAAATCTATATCAGCACTAAACGTACCTGATTCTGTTACCGGATCAGTGCCAGCAATGCCTTTATCTGACTGTCAGAAATGCTTTCCTGATCTGATTTGTCGAAAATTGACAGCAGGAATACGGTCTTGTCAGACACATAGAAATGCGTGATTACTCTTGCGCCTCCGGATTTACCTTTGCCTTTGGAAGCAACTGACAGTCGGATCTTGTAACAATTGTTGCCGAGAGAAATGCCATGAGTGGGGTCCATGGAAAGCAAGGTGCCGAGTTCGGCCAACTCATCTTTGAGGGATGGATACTTCTTGATCAGCTTTTTGGCCTCCTTGCGGAATGGGGCGATGGTCTCTACCTTAAAGCTCATTCAGAAACTCGCTAAGTGGCTGTGCCTTTTTCTTTCCTGCTTTGATCTGATTCACTTCTTCTACAGCTTCTTGGAGTCCTTCCAGCACTTCTGCTGAATAAGGAGTAAGCGGTTCTGCTTTAACAAACTTGAAATTCCTGAGCAACTCCATGATAAAGGCTGCCTTATCGTCTTTTATGTCGAGAAGTATCTTCATTGTTCTCAATTTGATCAGTCATATGCCTGTTACATGGTAACAGTTATCCAGGCTTTCAGTTTGCAAACTGATGACATATGACTAAACCGTCATTTCTTATACGCTAAAATAATCAGAATAGTTTAAGTCTTCCGTGGTGTTGTCACCAGCTGTTTCTAATACGCCCAAACCGGTTGGAGGCTCCGTATCCACCCCCATCTCTCCAATTTATTCCCCAACTTTGCGTTTGATGGCCGGAATGAAGCGATTTTCTGTCTGGATACTGGTGCTGCTGGGTGTGGTGTTGAGCATGACCGCTGCCTGCAGGCGTATCTCATTTATAGAAGATTCCGGCGCCAAACTGACCTTCAGCCGTGATACGGTAAAATTTGACACGGTATTTACCACCGTCGGCTCTGCTACCCGCTCCTTCAAGATCTACAATCCCTACAACGAGAATATCCGCATCTCTTCCATCGAACTGATGGGAGGCGAGCCCTCCAATTTCCGCATGAATGTGGATGGTCTTCCCGGCACGGAATTCACCGACCTGGAGATCGCCCCGAACGACAGTCTGTATGTCTTCGTGGAAGTGACCATCGATCCCAATGAAGACCAGCTGCCTTATGTGATAGAAGACTCCATCCGCATGGTCACCAACAACAACGAGCAGTTCGTGCAGCTGGTAGCCTGGGGTCAGAATGCCCATTTCTACGACGGGGTCATCGTGTGCGATGAGGTCTGGAATAACGACCTGCCCTATGTTATCTATAACAGCATCCTGGTAGACAGCCTCTGCACCCTCACCATCAATGAAGGTTGCAGGATCTATATGCACGGCGGCTCCAGTTTCTATGTGCTGGGCACTCTGGAGATCAACGGTACCTTCGACAGCCTGGTGACCTTCCAGGCAGACCGGCTCGAGAACTTCTTCGAAGAGATACCCGGACAGTGGACCGGCATCTCCATCCTGCGCAGCAGCCGCGACAATGTCATCCACTACGCCAGCATCCGCAATGCCATCAACGGCATCATGGTGGGGCTGCAAAGCACGGCGGTGGATCCGGATGACCTCAGCACCCTCAGCACCTTTGCCGATGTGTCCACCCAACCGGAACTGGAGATCCGAAATTCTTATGTGTACGACTGCAGCTCCTATGGGATGATAGCGGTCAATGCCCAGGTGAACGGCGATAATCTCCTCATCTACGGAACGGGCGAAAGCAACCTGTCGCTGGCATGTGGAGGTTACTATACTTTCCGTCATTGCACCCTGGCCAACTACGGGTCCGTGTATGTGTCGCACCAGAATCCGGTGTTGTCCATGAGTGATTTCATCGCTTTCGGTCCGGACTATGTCTATACCAATTCACTGGAGCAGGCCTATTTCTATAATTCCATCATCTACGGCAACATCGCTGAAGGGAAAGAGGTCCTGCTGTCCAATGAAGGTGAAGGGGTGACCTTCAATTACCTGTTCAACCACTGTATGATCAGAACTGAACTGGATGGGCCTGAGTTTGAAGATTGCCTGCTGAACGTCGGACCGCTGTTCGCCGATGTAACCGAACGCAATTACTGCCCGGACACCCTCTCACAGGCGATCAATGGTGGGGTAGAAGCGGGGGTACCGGACGATATTCTGGGCACTCCAAGGCCTTTTGCAGGCACCCTTCCAGACATTGGCTGCTACGAAACCTATGTGGAATAAGGGTTTATTCACGATTTATTTACGTGGATAATTCTGTGACAATCATTAGATTTGGGTAAACAACCCAAAGCCCATGCAATTTGAAATCACCCATCAGGACAGCTACTCACGAGGTGAACTGCTGCTCCGCTCATTTTTTGGCTGGTTCTATATCCTGATCCCGCACGCATTTTTGCTGATGATCTTTTCTTTTGTGCTCTCCATCCTGACGTTTGCAGCCTGGTGGGTCATTCTGATCACCGGCAATACACCTGAATGGTATTATTCCTGGTCGCTGAAGCTGAATCGCTGGAGCCTAAGGGTGAGTGCGAGGTTACTGAACCTGAGTGATGGCTACCCGGCTTTTGGTATGGATGGACAAGACGACAATACCACACTGAATTTCGAGCATATTCATATTGGCCGCGGGCAGTTATTGCTACGTTCATTCCTTGGATGGCTGATGCTGATACCCCACATCTTTGTACTGTACTTCCGGATGATAGGTACTTATGTACTGGTTTTCCTGGCCTGGTGGGTGGTGCTGTTTACCGGAAATTATCCGGCCAACTGGCACACATTCAATACCGGTACCCTGCGCTGGAGTACCCGTCTCAATTTGTGGTACAGCTGGCTGATAAAAGACTATCCACCGTTCAGCGGAGCACCTGATGCCGGAGCAGAATCTGCCCCGATCGATCAGATGTAAGATACTGCATTCAGATCCTTCAGCCCCGGCCCGACCGGGGCTTTTTTATTTTTGTCGGGATGGATGCCACCATACTCAATAAGCTGAGGCATTATTGCGCCTACCAGGAACGCTGCCATGAGGAAGTGCGCACCAAACTGCTGTCGTTGAAGGTGTATGGCGATAGGCTGGAGGAGGTCATCTCGCAACTGGTGCAGGAAGATTTCCTGAACGAAGAGCGCTATGCAAAAGCCTATGCCGGGGGGAAGTTCCGTATGCAGAAATGGGGGAGGGAGCGCATCAGAAAAGAACTCCGGTTCAGGAAGATCAGCGAGTACTGCATCCGTCAGGCGATGGAGGAAATTCCGGAGGAGGACTATGTGCTCACGCTGGACCAGCTGATCCGTTCTGCGAAGAAAAGATATGCCTCAGGCACACCGGCACAACGACACTACAAGTTGATGAATTACCTGTTGTCTAAAGGGTATGAGCGGTCGCTCATTACTGAGCGGCTCAAGCCTTAAGCCACATTCCGGAAGTCAACCGGCACCACCTTGCTGATACCCTGCTCGGCCATGGTCACGCCATAGATCACGTCCACCTGAGACATGGTACGCTTGTTGTGCGTTACGATGATGAACTGGCTGTTGTCGCTGAACCGACGGATCATGTTATTGAACTTCATGATGTTGTTATCATCCAGCGGGGCATCTACTTCATCAAGGATACAGAACGGAGCCGGTTTGATCAGGTAGAGTGCGAATAGCAATGCCATGGCTGTCAGGGTTTTTTCTCCTCCTGATAACTGATCGATCACCTGTGGTTTCTTGCCCTTCGGCTTGGCGATGATCTCTACGTCTGCCTCAAGCGGATCGTATCCGTCTTTCAGTATCAGGTCGCAGTCGTCGTCTTCTGTGAACAGGCTTCGGAACACTTCCACGAAATTCTGACGTACCTGGTTGAAGGCTTCCTCGAATTTATCCCTGGCGGTCTGATCGATCTCATCGATGGTGGTGAGCAGTGATTCTTTCGCCTGCAAGAGGTCTTCCCGCTGGGTCTTGATGAATTCGTAGCGGGCTTTCATCTCTTCATAGGCCTGAACTGCCATCGGGTTCACTTCCCCGAAGTTCTCCAGTCTGCGCTTGTTGGCATCCACCCGTTCACGCAGTTCTTCCAGACTTACCTCTTCCGGCGGCTCGTTGTCGAGAATGGAATCCAGTTCAACCTGGAATTCCACCCAAAGACGTTCCTTCGTTCCTGCCAACTCTACCTTAAGGTCATTCAGCCTGTCTTTGATATCGTTGAGGATACCATCGCTGTTCTCTTTCTTCTTCTGAAGGTCCTTGATCTTGTTCTCGGTTTCTGCCACATTGCCCCGGCTGCCATAGTAGGTGGCTTCCTTGGCACCGATGGTGGCCTCCAGGTCTTTCTTGTCTTCGTAGCGCTGCACCAGCTCTTCTGCCAGTTCTTCCGTTTTTGTTTTGGTCAGTTCCAGTTCACTGATGACCTGTTCCAGTTGCACGGTATTCTGTTCGCTGGTATTGCGGGCATCTTCCAGGCGGGTGCGCTTGAAGCTGAGCTCCTGCGAGATACTCTGGAACACATTCTGTTGCTGGTGGTAGCGGATGTTCTCCTTGTTGTAGATATCACTAACGCGGTCCAGTTCTTCAGTGGTCTTGCGGTAGGCGTGCTCTGTCTCTATGAGCTTATTATGCTGTGCTTCTTTGGCCAGTACCTGGGACTGATGATCCTGTTCCAGTTGCAGACTCTCGGTCTTGTTCTCTTCGCTCATCTGTCCGAACCCGGCTATCTTCTCCATGATCTGGCTAATGGCACTCTTAGCGTGATCCAGTTTGGATTGTGCGGCTACCCTGGCCTGACCAAGTCCGGCCACTTTTTCCTGAGCCTGCCTGAGCGGAAGTGCCTGCAGGGTCTGACGCAGGTTGGCGGAAGTTGCCTGAGCTTTTTCCAGCGATGCGGACAGTGTGGTTACTTTTTCATGCAGTTGCGCTACCTCGGTCTTCATTCTTTCGAGGTTCTTTTCTACGCCGAGTTTGTTGCCTTTCAGTACACCTGAAAATCCGCCGCTAAGGGTCTTGCCGCTGCGCACTGCTTTGCCGTCTGCACGGATGATGGTGGCCTGCGGATGGTCGCTGCTGATGCGGGCGCTGTCTTCTGCGAACCGATCGCCTGGAACGATAAAGACATGTCCGAGCAGTTGTTCTGCCAGCGGCCGATAGCGTTCATCCACCTGCACCTTGTCCAGCGCAGATACAGCACCCGAAGGGGTCTGCACACGCTGAACGGTCTTGAATTCATTGAGCAGGAAGAAATTGGCTCTGCCTTTTTCCTTACGGTCCAGTTCGCCGATGACCTCAAGGGCCTGGGCGGTATTCTGGACGATATAATGGTTGAGCCAGGGCTCGAGATAGCTTTCAATGGCAGCTTTATGGGCTGCATCCGGATTGATGATATCACCCAATAGGGGAGCGTCTTTCATGGAGGCGATCTCCTTTCGGATGTACCGGATGGTTTCCGGGTAACCCTCCATACTGTCCACCATGTTGCGGGTAAGCTGGTACTCGTTGGCACGGGCATCATGCTGGCGATGCGCCTCTGCCAGTGCGGTCCGGGCTTCTTCCACCTGGTTGTTGGCAGTTTCCAGGTCGGCCTGCAGACTGGTTTCCTGCTGACGCAGAGCCGATAATTCTTCCTCTGCCAGGTTGAATGTTTCACTGATTTCACGGAGTTGTTTCTCCAGCGGATCGAACTGCGCCTCCTGGTTGGTCTTATCCTGGCTCAGATTGGCCATTTCACGCTGGAAGTTCTCCAGCCTGACCTTGTTGATGGCGATCTTCTTGTCGATTTCGTAGAGAGCTGCTTCGGCCTGTTTGTAGGCTCTTTGTTCGCCTTCCAGAACCGTGCGGGATTCTTCACTCACAGCACGGGCTGCATCCAGGTCTTTCAGCTTTTCCTGCACCCCTTCTTTCAGGGCTTCCATCCTGGCCTGTTCTTCTTCCGCTTTTGCAGCCAGTTCTTCCACCACACCGGATGTCTCTGAGATGGTCTTGTTGGCATCTGCAATGGCCTTATCCAGCTGTACCCTCCGTTCTTCCAGGAATTTGATGCGCTCCCGGTTCAGGTTGCCCAGATTCTCTTTCTGGCGGATCTCATCAAGCATGGCGTTCATGCTCTTCTGCAAGGTGCTCAGTTCCTGTTCCTTTTCGATCAGTGCTGTCTTCTCATCGGCGATGGAGGCTTCCAGGCGCTGGATCTCTGACTCGATGGAAATGCGGGCATCACTCTCGTAAGTCTGCTGGTTGGCCAGCTGCTTGTAAATGTCTTTATGTGCCTGCAGGGTCAGTACCGCCAGATCGATGCTGTTGGCCTTGTAATCAGCCTTGAGCTTCTGGTAGCGCTGGGCCTTTCTGGCCTGCTTTTCCAGCTCTTTCAGGTTGTTCTCGATCTCGAAGAGGATGTCTTCCACCCGGTCCAGATCCACCTGTGTGGCATTCAGCTTACTCAGGGTCTCCTTTTTGCGGATCTTGTACTTACTGATGCCCGCTGCCTGTTCGAACAGTCTGCGCCGGCTGTTGTCCTTGTTGTGGAGTACATCATCCAGCATACCCAGTTCGATGATGGCGTAGCTGTCTGTGCTGATACCGGTATCAAGGAAAAGTCCTGTGATATCCTTCAGGCGACAGGGAACGCCGTTGATGCGGTATTCACTTTCGCCGGTCTTATAGTAGTGCCGACTAATAGTTACAGTAGAAAATTCCGTGGCCAGGAGGTTACGGGTGTTTTCGAAGGTCAGGGATACTTCGGCCAGACCAGAAGCCTTTCTTGCCTTGGTGCCATTGAAGATGAGGTTCTCCATCTTCTCCGTACGGATAGCAGTTGGCTTCTGTTCGCCCAAAACCCAGCGTATGGCATCAACAATGTTTGATTTTCCGCAGCCATTGGGTCCTACCACACCGGTAATGCTTTCATTGAAATGCAACACCGTCTTATCGGCAAAACTCTTGAAGCCTTTGATCTCTAGAGTGGTCAGTTTCACGCCTGAATTTTTTAAATCGTGAAGACAAAAATATAGGAAGAAAAAAGTGAAAAGGGAAGGTGTTATTCCACACTTGTTGAAAAATAAACGGCCAGACAGGAGGTTGATTGCAGAAAGAATGTTATTGATAATCTAATAGTTTAAATAAAGTTCATAAAAAGTTGAAATATAGTGCTATAAGTAAATATAATTAGACGGGTCTAAATTTATAAAACAGGATTCCGGAAGGCTTGCAGCCGCATATAAATTTGTTGTACCTTCGGTTCAGATACAGGAAGCATGGATTCTTTATTTGGTATATTAATGTTCGTCCTCTGGATCGGTTTCAGCATTTACAATGCCAGCAAAAAAGCGGCTGCAAAAAAAGCAGCTGACGAAAAAAAGAAGCAGCAGAGAACGGTCACCACCCAGGAGTCCAGACCCCAGCCTAAGAAACCTGAACCGCCCAAGCCCACCTTCCAGGAACTGATGGAAGAGATCAGGCGGGCTGCAGAAGCAGAAGCCCAGAAAAAGGCAGCTGCCAAAAGGGAGAAAGAACTGGCCCGTGAGTTAAAGGCCAGGCGGATAGAAGATCAGGAAAAGAAACGCCATGAGGAGTATATGCGGTTCGTTGAAAAGCAGCGGCATGAGCAGCATGATGCGGAGTCGCACCAGCTGGACCAGCGGATCATGAAGGTTTATTCACAATCAAGGAAGAAGCCCGCTTTGTTGAAGAAGCTGGATCTGAAGCATATCATCATCTCTGATGCAATCCTGAACCGGCCTTACAAGTGATCAGTCTGGCAGGGCCATCTGTATGGTATGCCTGCTTTTCTGGGTCAGCAGTGGTTCTCTGTTGCCCAGTAATCTGTCCAGCACTTCCTGGTTGTAATGTCTTACCGTCAAGAGCTGTAGTCCGGTATTCTCTGTCACTTTGAAATGGACCGACAATGCTTCCCGCAGGGGTTTGAGCTTTTCCGGAATAAAGTCCACACATACAGACAAACTCAGTGCAGCGGTTTGCAGCAGGTTGATGCGCACCCTGTGTTCTGAGAAGATGCGGTACAGCTGACTGAGGTGTTCCTCCACCATAAAGCTGTAGTCGCGGGTGGTGATAGACAAGAGTGCCTGGTTCTTTTTCAGCACCAATACAGGCGGATAGGCTCTTTCCACATGATCCATATGCACCACTGTTCCTTTGCCTTCCGGTTGCAGGAAGGAGCGCACATGCAGCGGAATCTGTTTCATGCGCAGCGGCTGGATGGTCTTCGGATGAATGACCGTTGCTCCGTAATACGTCATTTCTATGGCCTCATAATAGCTGAGTTCTTCCAGCAGGCTCATATCTGAAAACTCTTTCGGATCGCCGGTTAGCACACCTTGCACATCCTTCCATATCCACAAACCTTCAGCATCCAGGGCATGGGCAAGAATGGCACCTGTATAATCAGATCCTTCCCGGCCAAGGGTGGTATAGAATGCGCTGGAGTATTTGCCTATAAAGCCCTGAGTGAGCACATGTCCGTTTGCCAGAGCGGGGATGACCTGCTTTTGAATGGCCATGATGCTGGCCTCCATATCTACCGTGGCTTCCCGCCAGGTCTTGTCGGTCACCAGCAGATCGCCTGCGGCCAGCAGGGTGGTAGGTTGTCCGTTCGCCTGGAGCCAGGCCGATAACAAGGCAGATGACAGCAGTTCGCCGAAGGGCACGGTCTGGTCATAATACTGATCGAAAGGGAGGTCTTTGTAATTAACGAGGTTCGATCGGAGGTTGGCGATAAGCCGCTCTATCGTCTGTTTGTCCAGGTTCAGTTCATGAGCAGTTTGCAGGTGGCTTTCTGCAAGCTGCTGCATGTAGGCCTCCCAGGGCAGTCCTGCATAAGCTTTACCCGCCATCTGCTCAATGGCATTGGTGGTCTTTCCCATAGCAGAAACCACGATGACCAGCTTTTCCGGGGCAAATAGCTGCAGCACACGACCCACATTCCTGATGCTGTCTGCATCACAGACTGAGGCCCCTCCGAATTTGAATACTTTCACAGCCTGCAAAACTACAACAGATCAAAGCCATTGACGATACGTATGCCAGGCGGCATCGTGTTGTGCGCTACGAGCTTTGTAGAAGCTGATGGCCGGCGTGTTCCAGTCCAGCACCTGCCAGCGAAGCAGCGGAAAGCCGGCTGCTCTGGCTTCGTTTTCCAGTGCATCCATCAGCAGGGTGCCAATACCATGCCGGCGGAAAGATTCCTGCACCACCAGGTCTTCCAGCCAGAGATAGGGCCCCTTCCAGGTAGAGTAAACAGGATAGTACAAAGCCATACCGGCTATGACTCCCGATCCGGTTTCAGCTACCAGCACAGAGAATCTGCCTGTTTCCAGGTCTGCCTCATACTGTGCAACGGTAGTGGTAACGGCCTCCGGTTCTTTTTCATATTCTGCCAGTTCCTGAACCAGACGGTGCACAAAGGCCATATCTTCAATAACTGCTTTTCTGATGTGTATCTGCATGCCGCTAAAGATAAAGAGGCCGAAACGGTGGAATTACTACCTTTGCCCACAACACAGTTATGAAGGTAAAGACCCTGGTAGAGTTCATTATAGAGCGGCAGAGTGATTTTCCCTATGCGACCGGAGAGTTGACCCGTTTGTTATCTGACATCAGTATCGCTGCCAAAGTGGTGAACCGGGAGGTGAACAAAGCAGGTCTTGTGGACATTCTGGGTGCCGAAGGAAGTGAGAATATTCAGGGCGAAGAACAGCAGAAACTGGATGTGTTTGCCAATACCCAGTTCATTGAAGCCCTGAATGCAGGGGGAGAGGTTTGTGGTATCGCTTCTGAAGAACTGGACGACTTCATTGGTCTGGATGGTAAGGTTTCACGCAACGGTAAATATGTGGTGCTGATCGATCCGCTGGACGGAAGCTCCAATATAGATGTGAACGTATCTATTGGTACCATTTTTAGTATATACAGACGAATCTCCTTTACGGGAAGTGCCACCCTGGAAGATTTTCTGCAGAAGGGTCATGAACAGGTAGCCAGTGGTTATGTCATCTATGGCTCATCCACTATGCTGGTCTATACCACCGGACATGGGGTGAATGGCTTTACACTGGATCCCTCCATTGGTGAGTTCTGTTTGTCGCATGCCAATATCACCATCCCTGAATCGGGAAATATCTACTCCATCAACGAAGGGAACTATGTGCATTTTCCGGATGGGGTAAAGAAGTATATCAAGTATTGCCAGGAAGCTGATTCTCCTACCAACAGGCCTTATACTTCCAGGTATATCGGTTCTCTGGTGGCAGACTTTCATCGCAACATGCTCAAGGGTGGTATTTATATCTACCCTGAAACCGCCAAATCTCCTAAAGGAAAACTCCGTTTACTGTATGAATGCAATCCGCTCGCATTCATTGCTGAGCAGGCAGGAGGGAAGGCTTCCAACGGATTCAAGCGCATCATGGAAGTAGATCCTAAAGAGCTGCATCAGCGATGCCCGTTGTATATAGGTTCCAGGTTGATGGTGGAAGATGTGGAAAAGTTTCTGGAAGCCAGCCGTGAGTCTGCCGGCCTTGCTCAGTCCTGATCATCAAACATCCCGCTGTTCAGACCCTCTTCGTAGCCTGAATCGGTCAATAGATGTCTGCCATAAGATGCCTGTACTGCTAACTGATCACAGCGTTCATTTTCAGGGTGCCCGTCGTGGCCTTTGATCCAGACAAAGCGTACTTTATGCTGTCTGTAACTTTTTAGAAATCTGGCCCAAAGGTCTGGGTTCTTTTTCTTCGCAAAACCCTTACGCTCCCAGCCGAACACCCATTTCTTGTCGACCGCATCCACTACATACCTGGAATCGCTGTACACCACTACTTCCAGTCCCGGACGGGTCAGGGCTTCCAGCCCCACGCATACGGCCATCAGTTCCATGCGGTTATTGGTGGTAAGCCGGAATCCTTCACTGATCTCTTTTTCGTGCTTTCCGTAACGCAGGATTACACCATACCCTCCCGGCCCCGGGTTTCCCTTTGCCGCCCCGTCAGTGAACAATTCTACCATGGCGTCAAATTTGACCATTAATTTGGATTTTGAAGTACATTTACCCTGTCTGTATGAGAACCTGTACACTGATACTGAGTCTGTTGCTGCTTGTTAGTTGTAACAGTCAGGAAAAGGGCAGCCTGGATAACGAGATACTTTCCAGGAAGATCTTCGATAACCTGAAGTCAGGTGATCTGGAGAAATACCGCCTGCTCATTCCTGGAAAAGCAGAATACAAGCGCTACTATGATCTGAAAAAATGGGACCAGTCATCTTTTGATCAGGCATACGATGATATGCGCAGAATTCAGGCAGCTTCGTTCACAGCATTCTATCAGGATTTCTCAGACTGGTCTGTTGCAGAGTATGCCAATACCCAGCAGGCAGCTGCAAAGACAGAGAATGTAGCGGAGGCCAGTCTCATCACCAAGATACGTGTGAACGGAGAGGTGCGCAAGTACACCTGCAAAGCATACAAGCTGAACGGAAGATGGTATGCTGCCGGCGATTTTCAGTGGGTGCCGCAGTAATAACGCACCCGGCATCCAATATTTTCCCGCCCTTTGTCGTTGATTATCAACAAGCAGTTGTGTATTCAATTTTAACAGCACAGCCACAGCCCGCCTATGATCCTTCTTAACTTCGGCACGATTCTGGTTTTGTACTAATCAGCACGCTATCAAAGAAGCTTTACCTTTTACAGACGTATGAGAAACCAACCATTCAACCTGATCCTACAGGTGTGTCTGCTGCTTACTGTCAGCATACCGGCATCAGGTCAGCAGACCCAGAAACGACTGGATCCTTACCGGACCTTCGAGCAGGCCAAAGAACTGCTGGAGAACGGAAAGTACGCCACTGCGCAATTGTTGTTCGATCAGGCAGCAGCTTATCAGGCACCGGCAGGAAAACAGGAGATCTTTCTGTACCAGGCCGAAAGCGAATATTATGCGGCCATCTGTGCCATTGAGCTGAACAACCCCGATGCAGAGAATCTGATGCTGGACTTTGTGGCCAACTATCCTGGGCATGCCCTTCAGGGGTCAGCCAACTTTCAACTGGGTAAACTGTACTTCAAGAAGAGACGCTATGGAGATGCAATAGAGTGGTTTGAGCTGGTGGATATCTATGATCTGGGTGCGGAAGATAAAGACACTTACCGCTTTCAGTATGGCTATTGCCTGTTCACTAAAAAGCGACTTACCGAGGCCAAGAAATATTTCCAGCCTATCAAGGATAAACAGGGAGTGTATTTTTTACCTGCCAATTATTATTACGGTTTCATCGCATATTTTGAAAGTGATTATGAGGAAGCACTTAAAAGCTTTGAACGGGTGAAGGATGATCCTGTTTATTCTCTTGTAGTGCCGTATTATTTTGCCAACATCTATTTCTCTCAGGGCAAATATCAGGAGGTGGTTGACTATACCGAGCCCCTGATAGACAATACCAGGCTGAACTATTACAACGAGCTGAACCAACTGATAGGTAAGGCTTATTTCAATCTGAAACAATACAGCAAAGCACTGCCATACCTGGAATATTATCTCGAAAAACAGAGAAAGGGCACAGATAACGATTACTATCAGGTGGCCTTTTGCCAGTTCAAACTGGACCAGCCTGAACAGGCTCTGGTATATCTGGAAAAGATTCGTGGTACCGGAGATTCTCTGGCTCAACACGCTGATTATCTGGAAGGCAGGTGCCTTCTTGATCTGGATAAAAAAGCGGAAGCCCGGAATGCTTTTCAGGAAGCGGCTTCCAAAGGAGTAGATGAAAGGGTCAGGGAACATGCCAGCTTTAATTACGGAAAGCTGAGTTATGAGCTGGGTTATTATCCGGCAGCAGTCAGTTCACTTAAAGATTTCATTGAGACCTACCCGAAATCTCAAAACTATGAGGAAGCCCAGGAATTACTGGCTGAGTCATTGCTGCGCACCAGGAATTATGATGAAGCCCTGGCCATTCTGGAGAAACTGGACAAGACCAATAACAAGCTCAAACAGGCTTATCAGAAAGTAGCCTATTACAGTGGTGTCAATGCCTACAATGACAAGCAGTATCAGGATGCCTACAAGTTGTTCAATAAATCGTTGGAGATGCCAATTGACGGTGGTTTACAGGCTGCCTGTTTTTTCTGGCTGGGAGAGATCGACTACGCGAATGAAGACTATGCCAGCACCATACGCAACCAGAACAAATTCATAGAACTGTCTAAAGGCAGTGTAAAGCTGCCTGATGAGGTAAAACAAGAATATGCCAACTATTGTATAGGCTATGCCTATTTCCGGCAGTCTAAATTTGATAATGCTTCTGCTTCCTTTGAGAAGGCACTCAGCAAACTCAAGCCTTCATCCACCGGTGGAACCAGAAATGATATTGCCCTGGATGCCACCCTTCGTGCCGCTGATTGTTATTTCATGTTGAAAGATTACAAAAAAGCTGATAAGTATTACGGCACCGTAGCCACCAATAAATACAAAGGGTCAGACTATGCACTTTTTCAGCAAGGTATGCTGAACGGATTGCAGGGTAAGAACGAATCGAAGATCTCTATTCTGAAGAAGCTGATCAGCGACTATAAGAATTCACTCTATGTGGATGACGCCATGTATGAGATTGCGAATACCTATTTCCTGATGGAAAATTCGCAGGCTGCTATTACCAACTTCAAGGCGTTGCTCAGCGATAAACCCGGTAACCCTTATACCGTCAAGGCATATCTCAAACTGGGATTGATCTATTACAACCTCAACGACCTGAAGCTGGCGGAGGAATACTACCGCAAAGCGTATGAACTGTCGCCTACAACAGCAGAGGGTGCCGAAGCAAAAGATGCACTGAAAGATATCGCAGAAGAGACCGGAAACACTGATGGTCTGGATGGCGTGGCCACGGCGTCTGAAAAAGACAGCATCAGCTACAATGCGGCAATGATCAAATACAACAGACAGGAGTTTGCCAATGCGGTCAAGCTGTTCAATGACTATCTGAAGGAATTCCCGAAAGGGTTCTTCCGCGACCAGGCATTCTTCTATCGCGGTGAGAGTTACTTCCGCCAGGAACAGTATGCCTCAGCACTGAAGGACTACGGCCGGATCATTGACGAAAACAGGTTACAGTTTCTGGAGTCTGCGCTGGTTCGTGCCAGCTGGATCATGTTCTATCAGAACAAAGACTACAGCAAGGCGAACGATTACTATACGCAGCTGTATAATGTAGCCAGCTACAAGGAGAATACCTATGTGGCCATGAAAGGCTTGCTGCGCACTTCGTACCTGCTGAATGATTATGATGAGGTCATCCTGAACGCCGGTCGCATCCTGGCCAGCGATATGGTGACCACTGATGAACAGATAGAAGCACATTTTTACAGTGGTAAGGCCTACCTGGCAAAAGGCGAGATCGATAAGGCATACAATTCGTTCAGGTCCACAGCCAACCTCACTACCAATGAGACCGGAGTGGAATCCAGGTTCATCATGGCCGACATCCTATTCCAGAAGAACAAACTGGAAGACTCCAAGAAGCAATGTCTGGAGATCATCAATGACCTGCCTGCTTATGAAGAATGGGTGATCCGTTCTTATATCCTGCTGGCGGATATAGCAGCCGCCAAAGGCGACTATGCCCAGGCCAAAGCATCGTTGCGCAGTATCATTGATAATTATGAAGGCGATCCGGAACTGGTGGAACTGGCACAGTTCAAACTGGAACAGGTAGAGGAGATGGAACGCAACGGACGCGTCATACAAGACAACAGTAATGATGACAGTGATCCGGACGAACTACAATTCAACAAAGACAACTGAAAACAGCATCCATGAACAGCAAGTTGCTCATCGTATTATCTGTATTCCTGGCGCCTTTGATGCTGCATGCACAAGGTACACTGGAAACAGAAGAGGTAGATGTGATCAGAGACTACAATCCCATTCTGGCTGATGCCGTCAAGGTGACCATCAACGGAGAAGTGCTGCCTGCATCTGACTCTGTTGGTGAACTGACCTATAGTATGCCGGTGGTTTTTTATCAGGCTCCCTATTCTCCCATCAAGATCAAGCCGGTAGCATTGAGTAAAACTCCGCAGGATGAACTGTCACTCAACTATCTGAAAGCCGGTTTCGGAACCCAGTTCACACCACTGGGAGAGGTGTATATCAACTCCAACAGGTCTGATAAGTTCCAGTACGGTCTGGCTGCTAGATATACCAGCAGCAACGGTTCCAGAGAGAATCAGCGCTACAGCGATCTTGATGTAGATGGAAGAAGTAAGTTCTATATCAAAAAAGAATATGTCATTCCTGTAAACCTGTTCTACAGGAATGATATTGTTCACTATTACGGATACAACGAAGACAGCATAAGCTTCCCGAAAGACAGTGTCAGGCAGCGGTATAACAGGTTCGGTTTTGATCTGGGGCTGGCCAACCTGAAAGAGAATGACCTGGATGTAGATTTTAATATTTCAGGTGGAGTAAAAGGGGTTCAGGACCTGGCAGGATACAGGCAGCTGAATCCTTGGCTGGATCTGACAGCCGATAAAGAACTGAAGAAACACCATACCACAGGGGCCGGTTTAAACATCGACTATTTTGATTACAACGGGTTACAACCTTATTATAATTCATTCACCACGCTTGCTCTCAGGTATAATATTGAGGAAGAAGGCTGGAGTGTGCACGCTTCTCTTGGCAACACGGTGAGCTCTGACAGTAAATACTATGCTGTACCAGACGTAGATTTCAGTAAGGATCTGGTAGGAGATAAGCTGGTATTCATTGCCGGTATAGACGGGCAGCTGCAACGCAATAACTACTATACGCTGACCGAAGAGAACCCATTCCTTGCCGACAGTATTGAGATCAGACCTACTTCCAGATATGAGTTATATGGAGGTATCAGGGCCTCTACCAGCGGAAATCTGTCATTCTCAGCCAAAGGGTATTATACTCCGTTTGAAGACATGGTCTTTTTCGTTAACCAGTCGGCGGATAGTCTTCGCTTCATCCCCTTATACGGCGATGGAACTATGGCAGGTGTGGCAGTGGAACTGGGTTATTTCGTACCTGACAGAATTGGTTTCAGTGCGGCTCTGAATGCATTCACCTTCAGTGAGCTCAGTAATGTTGCAGAAGCCTGGCATACCCCCAACCTCACCTGGAGGCTGGGTACAGACTATCACTTCAACAGCAAGCTGACCGCTGCAGCAGAATTGTATGGACTGGGCAAGATGCCTGCGCTGCTGGCTGACGGAACCACCAGTGAATTGAAAGGAACGATCGATGTGAACCTGTCGGCCGTGTACAGATACAACAATCTTTTCAACATTTTCCTGGAGGTCAATAACATTGCAGGAATCAAATACGAACGATATCTGAACTACCCAAGCTATGGTTTCAACATGCTGGGTGGTCTTTCGTTCTCTTTCTGATACAGGATTTTTCGGAATTCACTACATTTGGACGTTCGTCTGATGCAGTTGATACCGGTCTATATTCAGGAGCTTTGTCAGGATCATGACTACGTGGTCATTCCCGGTCTGGGCGGTTTTATGAAGCGCTACAGGCCGGCCAGGATGCATCCTACCTCATTCCATTTTACGCCGCCCGGAACTACGTTCGTATTTAATGAGCGTTTGCGTGAGAACGATGGCTTACTCGTTGCCAGGGTTGCTATGCGTCAGCAGATCCATTCAATGGAAGCAGAGCGTATGGTAACAGCATACACCAGGTCACAGCTGGAATTGCTGCAGGCAGGAGAGACGATTCAGTTTCCGGGTATTGGCAGGCTGGTCAGAGACCCGGAAGGAAGTTTGCGCTTTACCGCAGATCCTACCGCATCGTATGAGCCAAGTGCTTTTGGGTTACCCGCTTTTCAGGCTTCCCCCATCAGGAAGAAGGCTGTGGTCACAGCACCACCGGAAATACCCGTAACTGCCCGAAAAGAACGTCGCATCTCATCGGTTTTAGGATGGCTTGCAGCGGCCTGTGTGGTGCTGGCTTTGTTATTTCTGCCTATGCAGAACAGCGGAGGAAGCGGTTCACACCAGTTGGCTAATTTGTTTGACAGTATCCGGGCACAGCAGAATGAGCAAATAGCCTTGTTATATGCAGCTGAGCAAATGCCTGCTATCAGTTCTGTATCCTCCACGAGAGAAACGAACGAACCGGCAACGGCAGTTCTGGTCATTGCTGAGCCTGTTGAACAGGTTGTTACGGGTAGCGGTTTCTGGTTGGTTTGCGGTGCATTTAAGGAACAGGCAAATGCTGAAAACCAGCAGGAAAGATTGCGAAACAGCGGCTTCGAAGCTGCTGTTCAGGTATCCGGCGATCTGCATATGGTAGTGGTGCCTGTACCACAGGGCACAGACCGGTATGCTTACCGGCAGAGTTTTGCAGAAACGACGGGCATCAAAGGTGCCTGGTTAAAAAAGGAATAAAAAAAAAGCCCGGAGAACCGGGCTTTTTAGTGTCTTGATGTAATGATCAGTTATCGCTGCCGCTGCTTTTGCTGCTGCTGCTGCCACGCTTCTCCTGCATCTTTTCCTTGTCCATATCTCCTTTGTTGCGGGGAGTGCTGGTACCGGTGCTGCTCTTCTGCTCCTTGCGCTCTTTCATGCGCTCTTTTTCTTCAGGAGTCATGTTTTCCATGCGCTCTTTCTTTTCTTCCTTGGTCATCTTTGACTCGTGCTCTTCTTTGGCATCGCCACGGCGCTCTTCAAATTTTGACCACTGCTCTGAGGTCAGGAATGATTTGTATGAGTTCAGACGTTCGCGGGAAAGTTCATCTTTCTTTGCTTTCATCTGCTCTTTATTGGCATCTTCCTGTCCGGCGTAACGAGCACGCATCTGATCCAGCTGGTTGTAATAACGCAGGTTCACTTCCATAGCCTGGCGGTATTGTGCGTCTGTCAGATCCAGGATCTCATCCATTTTGTCGGTCATGTCTTTGGCACGGCCTTGTGCGTCATCAGACATATTGCTGTTGACCTTGTCTTTTTTGTCCTGACGTTCTTCACGCATACGGTCGCGGTCTTCCTGCGACATATTCTCTTTCTTCTGCTGCTGTTTGTCAGCATCACCGCGAGACATATCCTGTGCCTGGACAGAACCGAACGCGGCCATTGCCATGAAGGCAAGTACGAGGGTTGATTTTTTCATCTTGATTTATTTATTGGTTAATGGTTACGAATACAGGTATAAAAACCGTGCCACAAATCTGCAATAAGACAGATCTGCCGGTCTGAAAAGGGCAAAAAGTGGAGGATTAATACAGCAGGTTATCTTCTTTCAGATCCTCTTCATGAGCTACCAGAATGGCCACCTGCTCCGGGTTAAGAATGCGTTTGTAATCTTCCATCCGGTAGTCAAACAGACCTTCTCTGTGTGCTTTCAGTGTTTCTGGATCCATGGTTTGTCTGGCCAGTGCATCCATCCTGTAGGCGTACCGCATATTGATGACCTCCACTTCTTCTTTCTGGGCGTCTGTAAGGGTTACCAGCTGATCAAGGGTAGCCAGTCTGTTGGCAGCCCATTCAAAAGAGGCTGGAGCCATGTTTTCAAACATAGTGCCCTGATACTTTTCAGCCTGAGCAAAAGAGAGTACAGAAATGGTCAGTGTGATCACGAGAAGTCCGGCGTGGCGTAAATAGCGCATAGACATGATTTTGGTTCTCAAAAATAATAAATAATCAGGATACGGTTGCGGCTCTTCGTAAACGATCATTCACGGCAAGTCCGAGCCCTTTTTCAGGCAGCAGCTCTGCCACGATGCAATCGGCACCTGATTTATCGAGGGTGCGAAGGCCTTCAAAAAGCCTGGTAGCAGCTTCTTTCTCACTACCTGCTGCAGACAGGGTAAAATGGGCACAAATACGGGAATCATCGGGCACCTGCCTGAAACAGAGCACTGCTATCTTTTGCGACGGACTATCAGCCAGCAGTTGAACAAGATCTCCGCATTGCAACGGGGTTTCAGGTGCGTAATGGCTTTTCAGTTGCCCCGGGGCTTCGGGTTTTTCTGAGATCTCTTTGCTGATGAACGGAACTAAGCCGGTTACATTTTCTATGATCTCCGGAGTAATGGCACCTGTGCGGAGGATGTGCAGGGTGTTATTTTCCCATTTGACGATGGTTGATTCCAGACCTACCCGACAGGGTCCGCCATCCAGTATCATTGGTATCTTTCCGTCCAGCTGTTCTGCAACATGTACAGGACTGGTAGGGCTCACAGTACCGAACAAATTGGCGCTGGGTGCAGCCAGCGGGAAATGCAGTCTTTGCAGCAGGGGGAGTGTAAGGGGATGGTCTGGCATGCGCACAGCTACCAGGGGGCTGCCCGCGGTGATCAGATCATGCACGGTCTCTTTTTTAGGTAGCAACAGTGTAAGTGGTCCGGGCCAGCAGGCATCTGCCAGCCTATCCAAAGGTCCGGCAGAAAGATATGCCAGTTCATGCACCTGTTCTTTGCGACCGATATGGAGGATGAGCGGATTGAACAGCGGGCGCTTTTTCGCACGAAAGATCTTCAATACCGCATCTGTATCCATGGCATTGGCAGCCAGTCCATACACCGTTTCGGTAGGGATAGCAACCACCTCTCCCTGTATGAGCAGGTGTTCGGCTTCATCTATCCGGCTACTAATGATCGTCTTCATACCTCCAGTACATGATGCTGTTTCCGCTTGTTGGAATCTCCGCTGCTCCGGGAAAGGTCTCTGCCAGATTTTTCCACAGATCCTGTTCCTCCACCTCCCGTTCTTTCAGCCTGCTGAAAAGAAGTGCACCTCCGGGTGCCACTGCCCGTTTCAGGTCAGACAGGAAAGAGGTTTGCCAGCATTCATAAGGCACCTCTTCACCGATGAACATATCCATGGTGATCAGGTCAAAAGTCAGCTTGTTTTGCTGCAGCCAGGTAACTGCGTCTGCCTGTATGATATCCGGTACAGGAGCAGATGGGGGATAATACTTCTTTGCCAGACCGATAATATCGGGATCGATCTCAATGCAGGTAACGAGACCGCGATGATGGAATGTCCGGAAAAGCAGGTAGGGGATAGAGCCCAGACCCATACCCAGAACCAGCACCCTGCAGTCATCTTCAAAGGTGGCAACACCCAGTGCATGCATAAAGGAGGTATAGCGGTCTTCATAAGAATAAATGGCGTTGCCTGTGTGAAGCTGGCATCTTCCGCCCACCAGATCCACACGAATTTCTCCGCTGTAGGAACTGTTCTTCTGATCCAGCCGGACCGGATAGAGAAAACTCTGCCAGTATTGCCAGGCGGAATACGGCTTTTTCCTTTCCATCTTATTTTCCGGTGTAGAATTCCATAGCTTCAGGCATATACACATCGCGGATATTGCTGATGCGGGTCTCATCGCTGGGGTGGGTGCTGAGAAATTCCGGTATGGATGGACCGTTTGCTGACATACGTTCCCAGAAACCAATGGCAGTATGCGGGTCATATCCGGCAGCGGCCATAAAAATGAGCCCCAGTCTGTCAGCTTCAGATTCATGTGTTCTGCTGAAGGGCAGCAACACACCCACCTGGGCACCAATTCCGGCGGCACCGAGTATCAGGTTTCTGGTTTCTTCAGGCTTGTTTGACATGGCTACATCCAGGGCAGCAAATCCTGTGTAGGCAAGCAGTTGCTGGCTGATGCGTTCATTGCCATGCCGGGCTACAGCGTGCGCTACCTCATGCCCCAGCACAACAGCCAGTCCGCTGGCATCTTTGGTATAAGGCAGGATACCAGTATATACTACGATCTTTCCTCCGGGCATGCACCATGCATTAGGTTCATCGCTTTGCACCAGGTGAAATTCCCAGTCAAAATCCTGCAACAGGTCTGCATAACCTTGTTGGGTCATGACTTCTTCCACAGCCTTTGCAATTTGTCCGGCAACCTGGTTAACAAGGGTTGCATCGCTGCCGGTTTCTATGACCTGACTGGCAGACAGAAAGCTGTTGTACTCAGTAAGACTCATGGCAACCACTTCAGAATTAGGTAGCAGGCTCACCTGCTTCCTGCCCGTAATCGGCACGCGGTTACAGCTTCCCAGCAATACCAATGCCATCAGAAAAATGATAGTTCTTTTCATAATATAAGTCTTATTCATCATCATCATCATCGAAACCTCCGCCTTCTCCTGTAAAGGCTTCCATTTTGCGTACAAATTTACCAACCTGTGGTTTGGATTCCAGCTGATAGACCACACGCTGACCGCTGTATTCGATCGTTCGTTTTCCGGCATCTGCGGTAAAGATGTCTTCATTGATCTCATCGCTGGAAGTATATACCCTCATTTGACCTTTTCTGCAACGGATATATACATAATCTTCATAGGGTGTTTCCAAGTAGATCGTAAACATTTCACCGCCCCTTTTCTTGCTGAATTCAGCATACACTTTGATCTCCTGGTTGAACTGCTGCTCGCCAAACCAGATGATCTGTCCGGTAGAGGCGGTGCTGTGGAAGGTTTTGCTCACTTCGTTCCAGGTCATCGGCAGATTAGACAGCAGCAGGTTGTATTTCACCTCTTTAGGCTTTGACAAATACCCCAGCTGTTCTACCGAACTGAGCATTCGGCTAACGTCGCGTTCATCGCCCAGATTGGCCAGTGATGCCAGCAGCAGCGGATTGTCATACGCCTCGACAGGCGGGTTTTCTATGTTTCCTGCATACAGCAGCTCCGACAGTTTTTCCATATGCGATTCGATCAGTGGCAACTGTATGGCGATGGTGTTGGTAAATTCATACGTGTTCTTATCATACATTTTGACCACCTTGCCGTATGACCTTGTTTCCACAATATCTGTTTCAAAGCCGAGTCGCATGACGCCTATGCCTTCCACGTTTCCGGTCTTTTCATTGTATGTCATCAGTGATCCCGGAAGCGATGGGTCAATTGCCTTGTCGCGGTTTCCGAAGTACCACATACCGGCTTTTTCATCATAAACACCTGTACCACGGGCAGAGAATACCACCGGGTCAGGCTTTCTGACCTTTTCGCCCATGATGCGCACATACAGGTTAGTACTGTCAAATGATCGAAGCACGCCTGCATATACAGAATCGCCTTTATCAGTGACTGCAATATTGATACCAAACTCCGGATTATTGGGATCGATCAGGTCATCAATGCGGAACCATGAAGTAGGGAAGAGGGTGTCTTCCAGCATGACCCGGGCATAACCCAGAAAGCGCATATGTTCATCGGTCATGGTCAGGGTGACGGGTCCTTTGAACAACAGTTTTTCTTCCAGTTCTATTGGCATGGAATCATTTACATAACCCAGCGCTTTGATATGGTAGTCTGCATATCCTTCCAGGCTGTCAACCTTTTTGATGACGGTAATATTTTCCAGCGGAATTTCCTGTTCCTTTTTTTGGGGGGAGATGTATTTGTAGAAGCCATTCCCTTTGAGGGAATTTCTTCCCCATATATCCAGTGTGGCATTATAAATGGTGTGGTAAGCAAAGATGGAATCACCGAGGATGGTTGCATTGTGCAGGGTGCGCATCTTCGCATCTGCATCAATGGTCACCTTGCCGCTGTCAGGTATGATCCAGGAATCAGCGATACCGATATGTGGTATGCCACCGATCTCCAGCACATTTGTATTGAGGTCCAGCCGTCCGATATTTCCTTCAAAATTCAGTCCGTCCTGTGTGGGTTCCATACTGTAGAAGGTGCCGTAGTCATCGTTGGTTGACTTAAAGTCAATGACGCGGTTGGCCATATCCCAGTCAAACTCGTTGATGGTGGTCTTGTACATGTTGTACGGCATGCGGGTGAGCACGGTATCATTGTTGGAACGGAAGATACCATGCTGGGTCTCAAAGCTGACCTCTGCATTGATATCATCCATTTTAAGGGCGAATACTCCTTCGCGGATACTTTTGATCGTAAGCCCTGCAGAGTCAGCAAAAATATCCTGCTCGCCAAAGAATAGTTCTCTGGAGGTAAGGTCAGCTTCCATCCAGCTGATGGTACCATCGCCCCAGAGTCCTTTGCTGGTAACACGAAGGTCACCACGCATACTGGCGATACCGTCAAAGAAGTCAAATGGTGTCTCACCCTGGCGCACATGCATCACATCTTTGCCGGGCAGCCAAACCATGTCCACGTTGCTATTGAGAACACTGGGAAATTCAATATCGCCACCTGTGCGCAATACGGTGAAGTCCTGCACTTTACCCAGGGTGCTGTCAGGAAAGAAGAGGAAGTCGTTGGAACGTGAGCGGGAGGCCATGAATTCAATGGTTCCGTTTCCACGAAACCCTTCATTACTCAGAAATACACTGTCTTTAAAAGTTCCTTTCCCGTCGTACATGGCAAACCCTCCTCCGGGGGTGGTGGTCCTGAAGCCTAATGAACGGTCTTTCTGCAGGGTCAGCGCTTCTCTGAATTCCGGGAAAATTCCATCAGATACCATGGTACCTGCAAATTCCTCCTTGGCCCAGTTGACAATGTCCAGACTGTCTATGGTAAATGGATCCACCTCAAAATAGAATCTGTCCTTTTTATATACATTGTTAAAGACCTCCTTCTTCTGGTAATCTGCCTTTGATTTGGAATAGGCAGTGAAAACAGGATACCAGGAAAAATCCTTCCTGCTCGATTTGTTATCTGCACGGTCTATCTGCAGTTTTCCGTCTGTTACAGACAAGCTTGTTTTGATAGGCAGATAAAGCACATTGCCCATATTATCAGATTCTGTCGATTCCACGAACATGATCATGGAGTCAACTGCATTCATCTTGATATCAAACGTGTCATAGTCAAAATAAAAATTCTTAGAAATGAAATCAACGAGGCCTGCAACTGTTCGCCCGCCGTAAAGCATGTCTCTGTTCTTGCGCATCAGAATGTTTCCTTCATCTGGGTAGATGAGTACGAACTGACTGTCGCTCAGATAGACCTGTTCAATACCGTGCAGGTGCAGTTCATACTTGACGAGGTCCAGTTCTGCGTTGTTTCCATCCACCTGAGAAAGCATGGAGATGATATCATAGTCCTGCCTGCCCGTGTATGCATTGGTATAATTGAATGTTTTGTCTTTAACGGTCACCATGTCGGTGTCGGGGTCATAGAACAGAAAGCCTTCCAGCATCATCTGGTACAGCAGTGAGCGAATGCCATCGATGGTCAGGCTTGGGTTGATCTCTCTGGCAATGATATCAGCCGGTACTTCCCGCACATCATTACGTTCACAATAGCGTTTTATCATGACGATCGGGTTGTTGGGCGCAATGCCTTGTATCATTTGATACAGTTCCATACTGAAGAGGTCTTCACTTTCAAAGTAGGCGCTTTTTTGTCCGGCTCCCCGCATGTTTCGCATAATCAGAGAGGTGTCATTGATATTCCATATGATCTGTTCCAGGTTGGCATCAATGCGGTGGTAGGAGCTGTAGTAATCGCCACCGGCTGCACCGATCTTACCCCTGGTGATGGTGACTGTTCTTTTATCAGCCTGGTAGTTGAGGTTGGCATCTGCATGATAGATGGAGTCATCGCCCATATGAATGGTAACGGCAGCGCTGCTGGAGAAGATCGCATCCTGTTTGATCAGGTAGTTTTTAGCTCTGGTGGTCATGACCTCAGAGTCATAATCATCTCTGAATTTCAGGGTAGCCAGATCGTTACCAGCACCAAAGCCTTCAATGTCTTTTCCCCGGATGGAAAAAGCTCCGTAGTAGTCCACACGATCCAGAATATCCTTGATGCGAATGCTGTTGTCATAGGACTGGAACTGTGGGTATTTCACCGCTTCCGGGTCTGTTACATTGGCAAAGATCTTGTCTTTCACAGTGCCTTCGAGCGGCTTTTCCAGGTAACCTATGAAATAGAAAACAGCACTGTCTATGGAGTATTCGGCTTTTTCCAGACTGATCTGCCAGGAGGCGGGCAGCTCAGCAAACACGTTCAGGCTGTCCAGTGTAACTTTTGCCCAGTTGATACGTCCACCGCTGCCTTTGAATGTTTTATCGAGCGGGTAGTAATTTCCTTTGGTTTCATATATGCCTGCACGGTCATTGGTAGAAGTACCCTGCAGACTAACGTCCATGAACTGAACGATGGGGATGCCTTCTTCCTGGGTCAGCTTAAAATCATAAGAGTAATAGGTCCATTCTTTACCGGGTGTTTTATGGAGGGCGTTTTGTCCGTAAAATGATTCAGAGAATTCCAGAAAGCGTATAAAATCTGCAGATTTTCTTTCCATAAGAACCGCTGTTGACACGGCCATCCAGTCGGTGAACTGATCAGGCAGTCTGCCGGCCAGAATGAATGCCACTGTTGCGTCGCACAGGTTGGTAAATGCCGGATTGGGGCGGATCTTTTTTCCCAGCATCGCGTTGCACAGGTCAATGAATTGTTCCACCTGGAGGTCTGTCAGATTCTTTTTCTCCATCTGGTTTTTGAACTCTTCAAAGGCAAGTCTTCCTTCTTCATTGCCATTGGCCCGCATGAATGGTCCGAGTTCAGACAGGAAATCTTCGTGGTTGTAGGAGAACTCCTGCGGCTGGGCCAAAACAGAGAAACCGACAGTCAGCAGCAATACCAGAGGCAGGATTCTTTTCATTTCGTCAAGTTATGCAAAATTGAACACAAAAGAGGGTCATAAATTGTCTGTTAACAGGAGCTTAATCAGCATGTATGGTGTATTCCACGCATGACCAGTCTTCTCTGGTGAGGTTGCGCACTTCCTGCAGGCCGGCACTTGCAGCAGCCCTGGTGATGAGCGGCATATCTGCAGTGAGGATACCGGATAGCAGCAATGTACCCCGGTCATTCAGGGCGTGCCGGAACAGTTCCATATACTCCAGAATAACAGAGCGGTTGATATTGGCCAGGATCACATCAAATTTTTTGTCCTGTATAAGCGGGGGTTCAGCCAGTTGCATATCCACTACTTCCAGCACATCATTTAATGCCAGGTTGTCCAGTGCATTGTTATAGGCCCATTCATTATTATCCAGGGCGAGGATATCAGTGGCGCCCAGTTTCGCTGCCAGGATCGCCAGCACCCCCGTTCCGGTGCCTGCATCGCAGATGGTTTTTTCACGTAGGTCCATATCCATCATAGCCTGAACCATCAGATAGGTACTGGCGTGGTGACCGGTACCAAATGCCATTCTGGGGGCGATGATGATCTCCTGTTCGTAAGCGTCATCAGCCTGATGAAAGGGAGCACGAATGATGCACCTGTTTTCTATGATGACCGGCTGAAACTGTTTTTCCCATTCTTCGTTCCAGTTCTTATCGGCCATGGTGGTGTACCTGTAGCTGCAGTTGAGCTGCGCACACAGGGTATTCAATGCTTCGGTGCGTGCCTCGTCAAAGGCGTCGGCATCTGTATAGGCAAGCAGCAGATGGCCGGTTTCATCAAAAGTGTCAAACCCCATTTCTGCCAGCAGTGCTATCAGGATATCCTGCATTTCCTGGTCTTCCAGGGTGAATGTAAATTCCAGGTAATTCATGAAGCGGATGCTGCCTGTATGATGGCCAGAAAATCATCGGCCTGCAGGGAAGCGCCACCCACCAGGCCTCCATCGATATCGGGATCACTGAACAACTCAGCTGCATTTCCGGGTTTGACACTGCCTCCATACAGGATCCTGGCAGATGCAGCAATATGATCGCCAAACATATCAGCCAGTGTGCTGCGGATGAAACGGTGCATTTCGCCGGCTTGCTCAGTGGTAGCGGTAACACCTGTGCCGATGGCCCAGACAGGTTCATAGGCAATGACCACATGACCCATGGCATCATGACTCAGAGCGAGCAGTGCCTCTCGGATCTGATTTTCCACTATACGAAAATGATCATTTGCTTCTCTGTCAGACAGGTGTTCGCCGCAGCAGTACACAGCTGTAAGTTCATGACGCAGGGCTGCCAGTATTTTCTGGTGGGCCAGCACATCATCTTCGCGGTGGTACTGACGTCTTTCACTGTGAGCAATCAGTGAAAAGCCAGCACCACAGGAGTGCAGCATTTCTGAAGACCACTCGCCGGTAAAAGCACCAGAATCGTGTTGACTCAGATCCTGAGAACCCCAGGTCATTTTTTTGAACGTTGCTGCCAGGGTTGCCAGGTATGGAGCGGGCGGTGCGATCCAGACCTCACAGGCAGGATCATTGGTGATACCTGCTTCCAGGGCTGATGCTGTTTGTTCAGCTTCCTGTAAAGTCTTGTGCATTTTCCAGTTCCCTGCTGCTATCTTCTTTCTCATATCATTGTCTTTGTGCACGTGTGCTTTCAAAAATATAGGTGAGTATGTCTTTATCAGTCTGGTTCAGCTGAAGCCCACGGCGTTGCATGACCGCTTCGGCCACGGTCAGGGCGTCTGCCAGTTTATAAGTGGTGAATCCGGCGGCACCTCCCCAGGAGAATGATGGGATGAAATTTCGAGGGAATCCATCGCCAAAGATATTGGCATTTACTCCCACCACCGTTCCGGTATTGAACATGGTGTTGATGCCGCATTTGGAATGATCTCCCATGATCAAACCGCAGAACTGCAGTCCGGTATGAATGAATCTTCCCGTGAGGTAGTCATACATTCTTACTTCTGCATAATTATTCTTCAGGTTGCTGTTATTGGTATCTGCCCCGAGGTTGCACCATTCGCCTATGACCGAGTTGCCTAAGAATCCATCGTGGGCTTTATTGGAGAACCCGAAGATCATACTGTTATTGACCTCGCCACCCACCTTGCAATGCGGTCCGATCGATGTGGCACCGTAGATCTTTGCGCCCATTTTGAGGGTGCTGTGATCGCCCAGTGCAAAAGGCCCCCGGATCATAGAACCTTCCATTACTTCGGCATCCTTTCCAATGTACACCGGTCCGGATGTGGTATTGATGACTGCAGCTTCTACCTGTGCACCAGGTTCAATGAACAGGTCTTTTCCTATGACCGTATTGGTAGCAGAGACGGGAGCACTTTGTTTGCCTGAGGTTATCCAGAGGAAATCAGCTGTGATCCATGTTTTTGCCATACTGAACAGATCCCATGGGCGCTGTATCAGGGTATAGGTGACGACCGAAATATCTGCTTTTTCTACACCTGTAAGTTGCTCAGCAGAAGAGATGGTATCAGTACTGTAACAGGCTATCAGCTGTTGTTCCTGCCAGATGCTTTGTCCGGGCTGAAGTGCAAGAAGCTCTTTCATGGCAGTTTCATCGGCCAGCAACCTTCCGTTGATATACAATGCGGCGCCCGTCTTATTCCGATATTTAGTCTGTAAGACAGGTGAGGTCAGATAGCCCGGTTCCTGACCGGTCAGTTTTTCCCATCGTTCAGCCTGGGTCAGAATGCCGCTGCGCAGACAGGCTGCAGGCCTGGTGAAGGTAAGGGGAAGCAATTGCCCGTAACGATCATCATCGAAGAGCACAACAGGAGGGTAGCCCATGTAGCAAAAATAAAAAACCCCGCCAGTGTATGACGGGGTCTATGCGATCTTCGGCCGGAATTATTTCTTGCCGTACTTTTTGTTGAATTTTTCGATACGACCGGCGGTGTCCACAAACTTCATCTTTCCGGTAAAGAAAGGGTGAGACATGTGAGAGATCTCCAGTTTTACCAGGGGGTATTCATTGCCATCTTCCCAAACAATGGTTTCTTTGGTATTGGCGGCAGACTTACTCAGAAATGCATAGTCGCTGGAAAAGTCCTTAAAAACGACAGTTCTGTATTCTTTGGGATGGATGTCCTTTTTCATTTTACGGATGCAATTGAGGGTGCAAATTTAATTAAATTTCAGGAAACACTAAGTGAAAGTGATTTATTTACTTTTAGGAATCGTTTAAAGTACACTAAAATGGACATGCACTGGCGAAAGCTCAACGGAGAACCTATAAGGGTTCCCATTGCACAGCAGGTGGAAGATGCCATCCTGCATGAAACGGCCCTGGGCAACAGGCTAAAGGTATGTATTGGCACAGATTCTCAGGTGTATGGGAATGACATTGAGTTTGCCACCGTCATCGTTTTTCTGCGGGAAGGCAGGGGCGGATTCATGTATATAGCCAGCCAGACCCTGAGGCAGCGTATGGGTCTTAAAGAGCGCCTGTTGCATGAGGTGACGCTCAGTATTCAGGTAGCTTATAGCATATGTGACCTTCTGGACCGGTACAGGGTGGATCTGGAGGTGCATGCAGACATCAACACCAATCCGGGATTCAAGAGCAATACAGCACTTAGTGAGGCCATGGGATACATACTCAGCATGGGTTTCGTGTTTAAGGCCAAACCTGATTCATTTGCCAGTACCAGCTGTGCCAATAAGGTGGTCTAAACAGGAAGCAGTTCCTGCATGTACCTTCTGAGTACATCAACTCCGGCACCGGTGGTGGATGAAGTACTCAGGTGAGGAGGAAGCTGCTCCCAGAATTCGCTCAGTTTCTTCAGGTAGGCCTGAGCCCCTGCCGCTTTATCTTTCTTGCGTTTGTCTGTCTTGGTAAAGACCAGGGTTACCGGAAGTCCTTGTTCGCCCAGCCAGTTGGTGAAATCAAGATCGGCCTGTTGGGGTGGAATGGAAGCATCAACCAGCTGAAAAACACAAAAAAGGGAGGTGCGTTGCTCCAGATAGCCTCTGACCATCTTCTCCCATGCGCTTCGTTGGGTTCTGGAAACCCTTGCATAACCGTAGCCCGGCAGATCAACGAGGTAAAGTACCTCATTGAGCAGGTAGAAGTTGATGCTCTGTGTTTTGCCGGGATTGGAGGAGATATATGCCAGATTTTTTTGCAGACAGATGGCATTGACCAGGCTGGACTTGCCCACATTACTTCGCCCGATAAAGGCCATTTCCGGAAGTCCCGGATCCGGACAGTCATCCACTTTGCTGTAGCTGCCTTTGTATTCTGCCTGTACACTTTCCACGCAACAAAACTACAACCTGTCTGTTGGAGTAGTCTGAAGGGGCAAATACTTACCTTTGCAGGCGCTCATGCACGATCAGATCACACCTTATCAGTCAGATGCCACCAAAAAGGAGCAGGTGCGCAATATGTTTGACAATATTGCACCGAAGTATGACCTGCTGAACCGGATGTTGTCTTTGGGCATTGATCAGTACTGGCGCAGATCTGCCTTGAAAAAACTCAGGCAGTACCAACCCGGTCATGTGCTAGATGTAGCCTGCGGAACGGGCGATTTCAGTATTGCTGCTCTGAAGTACGGAGTGCATGAAGTGACCGCAGTAGATCTGTCGGCTGAAATGTTATCAAAAGGACGAGTCAAGGTTCACTCAAAGGGGCTGGAGTCAAAGATCAAGATGGTGCAGGGCGATTCTGAAGCGCTGGCCTTTCCTGACGATACTTTTGATGCCGCCACCGTAGCTTTCGGGGTCAGGAATTTTGAGCATCTGGAAGCAGGACTGAGAGACATCAGGCGTGTGTTGAAACCGGGTGCTCCGTTGCTGATACTGGAATTTTCCAGGCCGAAGGTGTTTCCTGTAAAACAATTGTTTCAATTTTATTTTCGCACAATTTGCCCTCTGGTGGGGCGTTTGGTGTCTGGAGACGGTAAGGCCTACACCTATCTCTATGAATCCGTTCAGGCCTTTCCCGAGCGTGAACTGATGGCAGATATCCTGCAACAGCAGGGATACCGGTCTGTTCAGTGGAGAACCTATACTTTTGGTATATGCGCATTGTATATTGGAGAAAAATAATATGTATCCTGCTGTTGCTGCTGCCATTTATGGCTAAGGCACAGTTTCATGTAAAGGAATATGAGGACAGGTTTGCCCGAAGACCTTATCACTTTGGTATAGGATTGTCTTATAATTCCAGCTACTTCAAGATCCGGTATGACCAGAGCTTCATCAACAATGATACTCTGCTTACAGCCAGCGCCCTAAGCGGACCTGGTTTCAACGTGAGTATTGTGAGTAATCTCAGGCTCACCAAACACCTTGATCTGCGATTTATTCCGGGTCTGGCCTTTGCTGAAAAGGTCATTCAGTATGATCAGGTACAGGATGCTGCCACCTCGCAGCGCATTGAGTCCATTTACTTCAACTTTCCCTTGTCTGTCAAATTCAAGAGTGATTCTTACAAGGACATGAAGGTTTATGTGCTGGGTGGAACCACATACTCTTTTGACCTGGCCAGTAATGCCAAAGCCCGGAATGCCGAAGATATCGTCAAGATCGGCACCCATGATGTGAGTCTGGACTATGGGTTTGGGTTTGAGTTCTACTTCCCTTACTTCATTTTTGCTCCGGAGATCAAGATCTGTAACGGTTTGAACAACGTACACGTGCGGGATCCGCTGCTCATTTATTCAAGTTCACTGGACAAGCTCTATGCCAGGACCATCCTGTTCACCATCCACCTGGAAGGCTGATCAGAAATCATTCATGAACATCATAGATTCAACCGGACGGATGGTACGGTTGACATACTTGGCATTCTTCTTTTTGTTGTAGAAGTTATCGATATCTCCGGCCACCTCAAAGTAAATGAGCTGACCGATGGGCATACCGGCATAAATGCGCACCGGCTGGGTGCAGGATATCTCCAGGGTCCAGGTGTTGCAGAAGCCTACGTCGCCCTTTCCTGCAGTGGCATGAATATCTATTCCGAGTCTGCCCACACTAGATTTTCCCTCCAGGAAGGGCACGTGGGCATGGGTCTCAGTATATTCTTCTGTTACACCCAGATAGAGTACACCCGGGTGAATGACCAGGCCATCGTCAGGAATGATCAGTTCTTCTATAGCGTTGTGTTTCCGGGCATCCAGGATCTGCGAGCTGTACACTGCCAGGTAGCGGCCCAGGTGTACATCGTATGAGTTGGTACCCAGGCATTCCGGGCGGTATGGTTCTATGAGAATGGAGCCTTTCTCCATTTCTTCTCTGATACGTCTGTCTGATAAGATCATAGGTCTATAGATTGATCCGGACATCCCAAACTTTGAGGGTCCGGTCATCGGAGCACGAAATTAAATGCCCCCCGGAACCGCTCCAAAAGATTTTATTCACAGAATGGGTATGTCCGTCATAGCGGTCATGTGTAAGCACCTTCAGGAGGGTATAATTGCTGGCATCCCAGATGCGTATATTCTTGTCTCTGCTTGCGGTAGCAAAAATGGGCCATTCCGGGTGTACTGCAATGGCATTGACTGTAAACAGGTGGGCTTCCAGTGCTGCCACCGGATCCAGGTCCGGGGTCCAGATGCGCACCTGTGCATCCATTGAGCCTGACAACAGTTGGTTCAGGTAGGGATTAAAAGCCAGACTAAATACAGAGCCCTGATGACCGGTCTGTTTTGCGGTTGCAGACAGGTCAAACGGGTCAAGCAGGTAAATGCAGTTATCGCTGCATCCGGCATACAGCAGGTCGTTCACTATATACAGGCAGCGTATATGCCTGCCGGAGATTTGAACAGACTGGAGAACTTCTGCACTATCTGCACTCAGGCGGTGAATGTAGCCGTTTCCGCACCCAGCAAAAACATCGTCCTGCCAGCGCACCATCGAATATACCGCATGGCTGTTTAGGGAAGTTTGTCTGAAATCATCTGGGTTATTGGCAGGCAGAAAGTGGATATTACCCTGCATATCTCCGGCTATCAGACTACCTGATTCGCTCAGGTAAAGCAATGAGAAAATGTGGCTGTCAAGCCGGGCAACTGCTTCTCCGTCTGCCGAAGATTCGGGCAGCCACCTGGCAATCATTCCATCGCCTGCACCGCTGAAAACTTCATCTCCTTCCGGAGTGCGGTCAATGGCATATACCGCAGCTCTGTGTCCTCTCAGAGTGGCATCAAGTGAAACCTCAATTTGAGCCGGTAAAAGCATGTTTATCAGTAGATTGAATAAAAAAAGTATGCGCACAAAATATGAGCAGTTACCCAAAGTGGAATAAGCCGGACAGAGATTTTCTGCATCCTGGCAGACAGGATATTCCGCATTTTCCGGGCTATTCTATCGTTGCCTGCCAGGTCTGGTATTCCGCGGGTAACTTCTTCCATAAAGACCGGCTTCAGTTCTTCGATGAGCTTATCGTCAATGAACATATTCAGCACCGGCAGTGCCTGTCCCAGTCTTAAACGCACAAAATCGTCGAATTTGTCTTTGATGGATCGTTGCACGCTTTCATCATCCACCAGAGATTGCAGCTGGAGCGGCAGCTCGCGGCTCAAACGGCTGAGAAGTAATCGGCCACTGAGAAAGAACAGCAGGCTGCTACAAATTCCGGAAGACAGACCAAGCCAGAGAATGGCATCCAGGCTCATTTTCCCCAGTTTTCCGGGTCTTCACGCCAGGTATTCAGCAATGCTTCCTGGTCTGCCTGAATCAGATCCTTGCTCAGTGCGGCCTGCACTACAGAAGGGTAATTGGTGATGGTACAGAAAGGGCAGTTTGCCTGTTCAAAGGCTTTGCGGGCATGTTCAAAATCATAGGTGAACAAGGCAGCCAAACCCACTACATCGGCTCCGGCCTGTCTCAAAGCCTCCACTGCCTGCAGGCTGCTTCCTCCTGTAGAAATGAGATCTTCTATCACCAGTACTTTGTCGCCCGGTTGCAATCGTCCTTCAATACGGTTTTGCATACCATGCTTTTTGGCATCAGAGCGCACATAAATGAACGGCAGAGAGTCTGCTTCAGCCAGCAGGAGTCCGTGTGCGATACCTGCGGTAGCTACCCCTGCAATCACGGCCGAATCTGCAAAATATGCGGCTCTGATTTCCTGTAACCATCTTGCAATATCCTTTCTGATATCGGGATAGGAGAGGGTCATCCGGTTGTCGCAGTAGATGGGCGAATACCATCCGGAAGCCCATGTAAATGGCTTGTCAGGTTGGAGTTTGATTGCCTGTATTTGTAGTAGTTTCGCAGCGAAATCAGAAGCTGCTGAAGCATTGAGGAGCATGGCCCAAATCTATAAAATATTCGTCAACGAGATACCTGTCACGATACTGGAAGGCAACCCATCAGACCTGCCTGAAACCATAGATGAACACAGGCCGGTGTATTTTTTTACTGAGCGTGATAAGATACGTAAGGCATTTGCACTGGCTGAGACCGGAAATTATGTGCGAAGTCTAACCATCATTGGTGAAGATGCCAGGCAGATCAGACAAACCCTGTTTTCAGCGTATCGCCTGATTCGGGCAGCGGGAGGGGTTGTCATGAACCAGCATCGGCAGATATTGCTGATCCACCGCCACGGCATGTGGGATCTGCCAAAAGGCAAGGCAGAAGCCGGAGAGCAAATGCAGCGCACTGCGCTCAGGGAGGTGGAAGAAGAAACAGGGGTCAAACCGCTGGTCATCGTGCAGAAACTGCGGCCAACTTACCATACTTATGTGACGGTTCAGAAGGTCAGAATACTTAAGAAGACCAACTGGTATCTGATGCAGCATGATGGAAAGGGGAAGCTCAGGCCTCAGGAAGAAGAAGGTATTGATTCAGCTCTTTGGGTTTCTGCAGAAGACCTTATACCCAAGATGCAGGGAACCTATGGCAACATCAGAGATGTGCTGGACCAGGCCTTGCTTACTGTGTACTTTTCGTAACAACTAAAGGAACCAGGTGAGCATACGGACCACCGTGTCGCACCAGTTCGCGAACAATGGTGCTGCTGATGTGGGAGAATTGGGGAGAAGCTGGCAGGAATATGGTTTCCGGCCCGTTCTCCAGGGAACGATTCAATGCGGCGATGGTCTTTTCATATTCAAAATCCATGGCATTTCGCACACCCCGAACGATCCATCCGGCCTGGTGTCTGGCGCAGAAGTCAACGGTCAGGCCTTCATAGGCCTCTACTGATATGTTGTTGCGATGTCCATAAAGATCCTGCAGCCATTGGAGTCTTTTTTCCAGGGGAAAGAAGCTTTGTTTTTGTCCATTCACTCCGATGGCAATGATCAGCTTATCAAACAGGCCGGCGGCCCGGTCTATCAGATCGTGATGGCCAATGGTGATGGGATCAAAAGACCCTGGAAATACGGCAATCCTGCTGTTCATGGCATTTCAAATATACTGAATATGGTGGTGCCGTAGTTTCGTTTCATCTTCAGGTTCGGGTGTTCGTCAAAGTGATGGTTCGGATTATGTTCGAGTATCAGCCAACCGCCTGAAGCCAGCAGTCCTTTCTCCATGATAAGGTCAGGAATCTTATCCAGGTTGGGCAGTCCGTATGGTGGTCCAGCAAATATGAGGCTGTAGGAAGCAGAGGCAGAGCGAATGTATTCGAATACATCCATCTGCATCACCTGAAGGTCAAGCCCGAATTCTTCTGCCTGTTTGCGAATGAATGCAGCACTTTTTGGATCTTTTTCTACCAGCAGCATATCACTGCAACCGCGTGATCCCATTTCGTAAGAGATGCTTCCGGTGCCGCCAAACAGATCCAGGAAAGAGGTATTGGCCAGGTCTATCCTGTTGGATAGAATATTAAAAAGGCCTTCTTTGGCAATGTCTGTGGTTGGTCTGGCAGGGATCTTTGCAGGAGGCTGAAAACGCCTGCCCCTGAGGTTACCTGAGATCACCCTCATGACATCATTTTTAATAAGGGGGTGAAATACTGTGGCAAGGTTTCATGATCGGCTGTGTCAGGCCAGAGTTCACTTGTTTCCAGTCTGATATGGTTAAAGAATTTGGCAGTTTCCTGAAATAGTTTTCCATCTTCCGCAACCTGACCACTCAAGATCACGCTGCCGTTTTCACGGTCAAAACCTGTTTGTTCAGTTGCAAGGAGCAGAAAGTACAGAAACTCATCGGTAGTTTGAAACCGGTAGGAGTTGGCCAGATGCAGTTTTCCGTCTATCCGTACAGAGAGAAGAACAAGATGTTCCTGTATGACCATGTGGATGACATGATCTTCTGCGTTTGATGACAGCAAACTGCCCGCCAGATGCCGGTGCACTGCCCCCGGAAAAAGATCCCGGTAGCGGCTATAGATATTTACCGGAAGGGCAAATGCAACAACCAGTTCGTCATATCGGTCCTGGCATATCTGCTGACCGGAAAGATCCAGCAGCAACGAAGCTTGTTTTTCGATATCACCTGCACCGATCTCAGCAGGGAAGAGGCTGAAAGGAAGGTGGCTCCAGATAACGGTGCGTCTGGCTGCAGGCAGGAACACAAGGTCTTCTTTTGACAGCTCTCCGATCATTCTTTTTTCATCCGGATCTGAGATCTCACCACTCAGATCCAGGTTGTTAAGCAGCATCAGCCTGTTATTGTCAGGCTCCGTACAGGCATAGGTAAAACCATTTGACCGCAACTGCAGGTATAACTCCAGGTGGGCGGTAAATGCAGGATCGAAATCGGTATGACGGAACACTTCCATGTCCGGCAAAGTTCGTAAAACAGGAGCGTTTTACCGGCTTATTCGTACTCTACACCGTCTCGTTTATAAGCAAACTCTGTGGTGGTCTCATAGAGACTTCCCAGCTGGTAGCCGGCTTCGGCGTTGAAATACTTTTCATCAAGTCCTTTCAGGATCAGTCTGTTGGGGGCGGTAACCACAAATACAGGCACTTTGATCCTTCCGCCACCTGCTTCAATGATATCAGACTTCATATAGAATTTTGCTCCGTCACTGAAGGGAATGATGCTGATGTCTTCCAGTTTATAGGGAATGATCTTGGTGAGGGTGTCTCTGATGGAAACCATAGAGTGGCTTACCACTTCATATTTGGTGGTGTCATCTGCCAGCTTAGGATTGGGGCCGTAAACATTAGCATCATAGCTGCTCTTAGGAATCAGTATTTTACGCTGGATGGATAAGCTGTCATGGTTGATGACCATCATCAGACTATCCCAGGTAGAAGCATATTTTCCTGTAGCCTCCTTATAGGTGAACTGCATATTGCGAATGGCGTCAAGGCGCTTTTCCACCTCTTCGTAGCGAGCCTTGCTTTCCTTGTCAAATTCAATAGGGCCTTTGATACCTGTTACTGTCTGGTAGATCAGAAATATGATCAGGATTCCCAGCACGATCATCAGAATTCTGGAGAGCGATTTGTTCATACAGGAGTTTGATTATAGCACCGCAATAATACTATTTTTCCACGATAACAATCTTCACAGACCATTCTTTACTTCGAGTTAACACAAGGGGTAACAAGCAGGTAAGGTTTGTGCTTATCTTCACGTCTGATGGCTCCTTTCATTGTGCAGGCAGGTTCCGGAAACAGGAATTTGACAAAACGGTGAAACGCTGTCCAGCCAACCAGAACTATGCAGCTTCAGGTAACCTATCGCCAGATCTTGACGATCTCTCTGCCGTTGATGCTGACCGCATTGTTCAATAACATCATCAACCTGATCGGGGTGGCTTTTATGGGACGTGTAGGTGAAACCGAGCTGGCAGCCAGTGGCATAGCTGCCCTGATCTACATTACCCTGACCATGATTCCCTATGGCCTGTCGGTCGGTTTTCAGATCATCATAGCCAGAAGGGCAGGTGAGAATAAGTCAGAACTGATAGGCAGGGTTTTCAACAGCAACATGGTATTCATGTTTGGTGTTGGTCTTTTGCTTTATGCTTTTCTGGTTTGGCTGGCACCCGGGTTGCTGAGACCTTTGTTCCAGTCTGATGCTGTATTTGATGCGGGGCTGTTGTATCTGCGGTACCGGGGTCCGGAGATCGTATTTGCAGCGGTGGCTTTTACCCTGATCGCATTTTACACTTCTATTGGCAACAACCGCATCATTTCCTGGAGTGCTCTGATCATGCTGATCATCAATGTCTTCTTTCACTACAACCTGGTATTCGGCAAACTGGGGTTTCCTGAAATGGGCATAGCAGGTTCCGGGATGGCAGCGCTCATAAGCAGTACGGCTGCCATGCTGATCAACTTTATCTATCTGTGGTTCTCGCCATACAGAAAACGGTTTCATCTGTTTCACTTCAGGCGGTTTGAATGGGATCTTGTGTACTCTGGTCTAAAACTATCAGGGCCAGTGGTCTTGCAGCATTTGCTGAGTACAGGTACCTGGGTCATCTTTTTTCTGTTCATTGAAAAAATGGGCAGTGGTGCGCTGGCAGCGTCCAATGTGGCCAAAGAAGTTTACATGGTGCTGGGGGTGACCACCTGGGGAATAGCCAATGCCACCAACAGCCTGGTGAGTAATTTGCTGGGTCAGGGCAGGCATGAAGAGATGTTTCCGATGTTGGGGAAGATCCTGCGCATCAGCATCGGTTTTTCGATGATCTTTTGCATAGCTATTCTGGTGTTTCCTGACCTGTTCACCGGACTGTTTACCAATGATCCGGAGATCCGGGAACTGGCCAGAAATCCGGTGCGTATAACCGGAGCCTGTCTGTTCATGATGGCCACTGCCAGTGTTTTGTTCCGTGCTGTTACAGGCACGGGGGCTACCCGTTATTCGTTGTTGCTGGAACTGATCACCCTGATCATTTATATGGCCTATGTGATCGTATTGATTCCCATCATGCAGGTTCCACTAACTGTTGCCTGGACCAGTGAATTTCTTTACTGGCTGGTGCTTGCTATATTGAGTTACTATTATCTGCGAACAGGTAACTGGAAGAAGGCAAGTGTGTAAACGCCGGCTTTATTCCTTAATGAAAGTTGCTGTCTGACCAGAGCTTGTTCTGATCTGGTATCTTCCAGGAGGCAACTGCGAAATTAAAAGCGGTTGGTTGTTACCCACAATGGTCGTGAAAAGCAATGATCCGTGTATGTCAAACACAGCAGCTTTTGAAGGTATATTTGTTTTTACCTGAATCAGGTCATTGGCAGGATTCGGGTACACCTCCAGAGGCGGCATCTGATTGAGATCCAGCAGCCATACGCTACTGTCTGCCATGCTCTTTTTGGCAAACCATATTCGCAGTATGCCATCACGGGCATCTCCCCATACGGCGAATGCAGTGTCTTCTGACAAGGCACAACCCATGAAGTCGTTGCCATTTCCATTCAATATTTCATTGTGCGGAGCTGCAGTTTCACTAAAATTGAATTCATCACTCCATGTGTCGCCTGCATGCCAAACTCTTCCTTTGATCTCAGCCGGGAGCTGGTATCCTTCCATTCCTGCATTGCGGCGATCACGCCAGCTAACCAGAAAATCGCCGGTCTGATTGAACGCTCCCCAACCCAGGTCTTGCATGATCCCGTTTCCGGGGGTATCTGCATTCACCCTGACAGGTTCATTCCAGGTTGCTCCGCCGTTCGGTGTTTCGAGCAGGTATATATCTACATCCGCCAGATAGTCTGCCATATATACGATGATGATATGGTCAGGATTTGTCGGGTCTGAGTATATGCTGTAGCCCAATTTGGGAAGCGTGTCATCCACACCACCTCCGGTTACCTCTAAAATGGTGTTATAACTGAAAGCATTTCCCCCATCATCACTGCTGGCCAGCATGATCCGGGGGATGAGGCTTTCAGCAGGATCCCATCCGGGATAGGCAATATGCAGAAGGCCATCAGAACCCACGGTTGGTACAGCCATCGGCGATGCGATAAAATCACCGACACTCCAGCCGGGGGCATCGGTATATACCCAGTCTTCAAAGGAGGCTCCGCCATCGGTTGACCGGATGAAGTAGGAGGCATTGGGGATGGGTTCCCAGGGAGCGGGCTTGGTGTTGATATAGATGTTGCCATCATTTGGACCACCGGAACGGTCGATGGCCATCCAGGGCCGGTCAAGGGGATATTCACCCGGGTCTTCCTCCACACTGATGACCTCGACGGCATCATTCCAGGTAAGCCCTCCGTCGTCAGACCGTCGCACATATACCGCACCCGCAGAACCGTCTTCGATGTAATCAATATAGCAAACGAACACCCTGCCCTCGCTGTCGAATGCCAGAGAAGGATCAGCGCAGGTATAACCATCTACCTGATGCGGAATGAAAGCTGGAGGACTCCAGGTGTTACCACCATCAAAGGTCACCCTGTAGTGTATGGCAATCCTGTTCAGCCAGGCGTATCCCATCCATGCCACCACCATATGTTGCGGGTTCTGGGGATCCATCGCCAGATATGGTTCTCCATCGAACAGGATTCCTTCCGACAATTCTGATTCCTGGGCTTGCAATGATGTTAATACAGACAGGAACAGCGCCAGGAGGGTAAGTTTTTTCATGTGTGGAATGCGGCAACAATCATGCCTTGTTATTGTATTTGTCGTTCATGTAGTGGTAGGCAGCAGCAATGAGTTCGTGCAGCACATCACGGTTCACATCAGCCAGTTTGTTGATGTACAGACAGGCTTTGCCAGTCTTATATTTCCCCAGTCTGCGCATGAGGTCAGGGAAGCGTTCATGGCCGGCCATCAGATACAAGGTAAGGGCCTGTTTGCGGGGAGAACAACCAACCAGAAACCATTCGGCAGCCCGACCACTTTCATACCGATAGGCATATGATCCGAAACCGATGATGCTGTCGCCCCACATATCAGGTTCCAGTCCGGTGATCTTATGCATCATATCAACCACCTGCTGAAGGTCTTCTCTTCTTGCCGATGGTTCTGCAGATGCTATAAATTCAGCCACAGAGCCATTGTTCTTTTGTGTCTTGTTCTCAGCCATGATCACTGGCTTTGCTGAGAAGCAGCACCGGCTTCATGTCTGTTTGGGATCTCCTCTTTATGGAAAGCGAATTCATCATCTTTTTCTTTATACTGCAGGATGAGGTCAAGTGCTTCGGCTATCACATCGCTCAAAATAGTTATATGACTTCCTTTTACTGCATTTTCGATCACATGTTTGATGGAATCAGCTTCCGGGTTGATGCAGATCACCGGCATGTCCGGGTTCACTTCTGTGATACCTTCTTTGATGAGATTCATGATCTCGATATCGGTTCTTCCCCGGAGGTTCTTGTCTTGTCTGATAACAACCTCATCAAACGTGCGACCTGCAATACGCCCCAGCTCCCGGATGTCTTCATCCCGGCGGTCGCCGGCAGCAGCGATCAGTCCTACTTTTGGATGGGCATCTACTTTTTCCAGGTATTTGCTGATGGCTTCAAACCCATCCGGGTTATGAGCAAAGTCAACCAGCACTTCAAAGTGTTTGAACTGGAACACATTCATTCTTCCCGGTGTCATGGTAGGTGAGGGGATAAAGGTGTTGAGTGCCAGCCTGACATCTTCCACTTTGAAGCCCTGCACGAATGCGGCAGCGATACAGGGCAGGATGTTCTGGATCATGAACACTGCTTTACCACCGAGAGTAAGCGGAATATTCACCACTTTTTCAATACGAATCTTCCAGGTTCCTTTGATAATGCTCACCCATCCGTCTTCCAGTACGGCAGCCACGCCGCCCCGGTCGCAATGTGCTTTTACACGAGCATTGTTTTCATCCATGCTGAACAAGACGATGTTGCAGTCCAGGTTCTTACGCATACCGAATACCAGGTCATCATCGGCATTCAAAATGGCATATCCGTTTTTCTTCACCGTTTCGGGTACAACTCCTTTCACCTTCGCCATCTCTTCCACAGAGTTGATGTCTTTGAGGCCGATATGATCGGCGGTCACATTGGTGACAATAGCGATATCACATTTATCGAATCCCAATCCGGCTTTTAGCAGTCCGCCTCTGGCGCATTCCAGCACGGCATAATCGATGGTGGGATCCATCAGGACGAATTTCGTGCTGAGTGGACCGGTACAATCACCCTTTTCCAGCATACGATTCTGGATATATATGCCATCGGAGGTAGTAAAACCAACCTTGTAGCCCATCGTCTTGGCAATATGCGCATTGAGCCTGGTGGTGGTGGTCTTTCCGTTGGTTCCTGTTACTGCAATGATCGGGATCCTTCCCTGGCTGCCGCTTGGAAACAGCATGTCCACAACCGGTTCAGCCACATTTCTGGCAATGCCATCGGAAGGTGCCAGGTGCATACGGAATCCCGGTGCAGCATTCACTTCGAGAACGACACCGCGGTTATCAGTCATGGCTTCAGAGATATCGGGGCTCATGATATCGATCCCGCAAATGTCCAGGCCAACCAGGCGAGAAATGCGTTCAGCAGTGAAGACATTATACGGATGCACATGCTCTGTTACATCGGTTGCAGTTCCGCCGGTTGAAAGATTGGCTGTTGATTTCAGGAAGACCTCTTCGCCGGCTGCAGGAACTGAGTTTATGGTCATGCCCATTTTCTCCAGTAGCCTGTCAGTATGGTCATCCAGTTTGATGGTGGTGAGCACATTCTCATGTCCGTAACCTCGTCGCGGATCCTGGTTGGTTTCTTCCACCAGCTGAGCGATGGTTCGTTTGCCATCACCGGTTACTGCTGCAGGCTTACGCAAAGCAGCGGCCACGAACTGGTGGTTGATGACCAGCAGACGGTAATCATATCCGGTGATGAATTGCTCCACAATGACCCATCGGGAAATTTCCTTGGCTTTCTTGAGAGCGGCTACGGCATCATCCCAGGTCATGATATGCATAGTAGAGCCGCGGCCATGATTGCCATTCAGTGGCTTGATGACGATGGGGTATCCGATGCGTTTGATGATGCGTTCGAGGTCTTCTTCATCATAGGCAGTATCACCTTTTGGAACCGGCACGTTAAGCTGTTGCAGCAGGTTCTTGGTTTCCTCTTTATCACAGGCTATCTCTACACCAATATTCGAGGTAGTGGAGGCAATTGTAGCCTGTATTCTCCTTTGGTTGACGCCCCAGCCAAGCTGCACCAGAGAGTGGCGATTAAGGCGAATGTATGGAATATCACGCTTGAGTGCTTCTTCCACAATGCTGCCTGTGGAGGGGCCCAGTCTTTCTCTTTCGCGGATCTCCCGCATGCGCTGGATATGCGGACCCAGGTCAAACTCATCACCAGTCACCAGCGCCTGACAGAAATCAACTGCCACCTGCCCGGCATAGATGCCGGTCTTCTCTTCCAGGTAGGAATAGACCACATTATAGATCCCTTTTTCGCCGGTTCCGCGGGTGCGGCCAAATCCGGTATCCAGGCCAGCCAGGGTTTGTAATTCCAGTGCCACATGCTCTACCACATGGCCCATCCAGGTACCTTCTTCCACCCGCTTGAAGAATCCGCCTTTTTCTTCTTCGCTGCAACGGTGTTCCCAGAGACTGGGAATGTGCTTTTCCAGCTGTTCGCGGAAACCCGGAATAGCATTGGTGGGCTTTTCTTCCAGGTCTTCAAGATCCAGTCGCATGACCACCAGTTTGTGTCTGCGTATGCTCCAGTAGTTCGGGCCTTTCATGACCCTGGTTTCCAGTATTTTCATATACGTTAAGTGACTGCCAAAATACGGAAATCCTGTACAAGGTTTTATTTCCACCATCGGTGTGGAAATGTGCAGGCCGAATTGTGGGGGGCTTCTAACTTTGCTGCAAACTTGTGTATGGTACCAAAAGGTGTGCTGATAGCGGTTGGGGGGGCAGAAGAACGCAATACAGACAGCAAGGGGAAGCTGGAGGTGCTCCGCCAGATATTGGCGAGGGCCAGAGGAAAGCAATCTGTGGTAGAGGTGATACCCACCGCCTCAGGCATACCCAGGCAGATCGGAAATGAGTACCTGCATGCCTTTACCCATCTGGGTTGCAGTGAAGTGCGAATCATGCCCATTCGCACCAAAAAGGATACAGAAAAAAAAGACTATTTCAGCAGGCTGGAACATGCTGATATCGTTATGTTGTCTGGCGGTAATCAGGCCAGGCTCAGCAGGGCCTTTCTGGAAACCGGGTTGCTGCAGCTATTACAACAGCGTCATCAGAACGATGAACATTTTGTTATTGCCGGAACCAGTGCGGGGGCCATGGCACAATCAAGACATATGATCAATGGGGGCGCTCCTGCCGAAGCATTGAAGCACGGCAAGGCCAGGCTTATTGAAGGGCTGGGCTTTATCAGGGAGGCGATCATTGATTCTCATTTTATCAACCGCGGGCGATTTGGCCGGTTGATGGTAGCCGTAGCTGAACACCCTGAACTGTGTGGGATCGGGCTTGGCGAGGATACGGGAGTCATCATCAGGCAGCATCGGTATCTGGAAGTGATAGGCTCCGGTCAGGTGGTGATAATGGATGGCCGAAAGCTGGCATACAACAGCATTGTACAGACTCCGGGAAGGATGCTCAGCCTGGAGCACCTCGTCTTTCACCTGATGTCAAAAGGAATGGGATACGATATGGCTGAAGGAGTCTTTTCAGATGTCCGGGTCATGAGCGATAGATAGCCACTTCCACATCGCCGTTCTCATGCAGAATACCTCTGTACATTCCTGGAGAGTTGAATGGCAATGTTACTTCACCCAGCCGGTTAATGGCAATGAGGCCGCCTTCGCCACCGGCATCCTGCAGTACCTTGTATATAAGCTCATCTGCAGCATCATTTAAAGTTTGTTTTCCATATGCGATCCTGCAGGAAAGGTCATAGGCAACGGCATACCGGATGAAGTACTCTCCATGACCGGTGCAGCTGACAGCACAGGTTTCATTGTTGGCATAAGTGCCGGAACCAATCAGAGGGCTATCGCCAATGCGACCAAACTTTTTGTTGGTCATTCCGCCTGTAGAGGTAGCGGCAGCAATGTTGTTTTTCAGATCAAGGGCGACTGCTCCAACGGTACCGAATTTCTTTTCATGATGGTCCAGTATGATGATATCTTCGGCCAGGGCCTGTTCATATTGTAGCCGGCGATGTGGTGTGTCAAACCAATTGTTGGAAACAGTTTCAAGGCCCTGAAGGCGTGCAAATGCATCTGCACCTGTTCCACTTAACAGCACATGTTCTTCATATTTCATGACCGCACGAGCCAGGAGAACCGGGTTGCGCACAAACCGCACACCGGCAACGGCCCCCGCGGCAAGATCTGAACCACGCATCATGGCTGCATCCATCTCATGATCACCTGCATGTGTGAATACAGCGCCCTTCCCGGCATTATACAGCGGATTTTCTTCCAGAGAGACCACTGCGGCAGCACAGATATCTTCTGCAGCATCACCCCGCAAATAAGCTATTCTGCCTGCTTCCAGGGCATCACGAAGTCCCTGCAGGTAGGCTGCTTCCATTTCTTCAGACATAGATGATCTGGTAATGGTGCCTGCTCCGCCATGTATGGCCAGTATGCTTTTCATCCTGCAAAGATGGTGCAATTGCGTTTACAAAACCTTTACTTTGCCCAAGGCATGTGGCTGAACTTTCAAAGCATACCTGTCGTTCTCCTTTCAAACAATTGTGATGAAGTATGTATTTGGATTTGCCGGTACGGTATTGGCAGCAGGTTGGCTGCTGACCGGCTGTGCACAGAACACTCAAAAAACCGATGATATGTCAGCAGCAAAACAAGTATCCAATGCTCCGGAAGGCAGCGAAACAGCCACCTTTGCAGGAGGTTGTTTCTGGTGTACAGAAGCTATTTATGAAGAGGTGGAAGGTGTTATCAGTGTGGTGAGCGGATATAGCGGCGGACATGTGGAGAACCCCAGCTATGAGCAGGTTTGCGATGGTCGCACCGGTCATGCCGAATGTGTGCAGATCACCTATGATCCGGCGAAGGTGGATTTTGAAACCCTTTTGGACATACATATGCATACACATGATCCTACCACCCTGAACCGCCAGGGCAATGATGTAGGAACGCAGTATCGCAGTGTCATCTTTTATCACAACGAATCACAAAAAGAGATCGCCGATAAGTATATCGACATCCAAAATGAACGAGGTACTTTTGGCAATAGGATCGTGACAGAGATCGTTCCGTTGGAGCATTTCTACCCCGCTGAGAATTATCACCAGGATTACCTGGCCAACAATCCGGAGCAGCCGTATTGTGTGTTTGTAGTAAAAAAGAAGGTACAGCATTTTGAAGAGCTGTATCCAGACAAGATGAAAGAAGGCTACCGGGTAAAACAGTGATCAGATATCCTGTAGAAAAGTCAGTGTGTCCACATGATCTGCATAATCAGACAGCCCAGGTTGCTGTGTGGTTCCCGGTAAAGTATTTCCGGGTTTTACAGACACCACACATTGCAGGTTTCCTGCCAGAGCTTCCAGTTGAAGCCGGAGTTCGTCTTCATCCTGATAATGCTGATAATAAACCGTGGCAAGCGGGGCATGTAAAGCTTCATTTTCTGCCAGGATAAGGTAATCGGCCGCCAGATGCCTGCTGTTATTGAGCAACAGTAACGTAAGGTTGTAATCCAGGTTATTCCTGTATTTATGGTGATCACGAACGGAACTAAAAACTTCCCACAAAGAAAGTAGCCGGGAGGGATCATATCCGGCTGGCAGATATAACTTACTTACATTTCTGCAACCCAGACCGAAGTAGGTGAATATGTCACTTCCAAGAGCGATCAGTTGTTCTTCTGTTTCGCTGCCATCAAGTATGGCAGCAGAACTTCTGTTGCGTCTGATGATGTGCGGGTATTTCCCGAAATAGTATTCAAAGTACCTGCTGCTGTTATCGCTGCCAGTTGCAATCACCGCATCAAATTCTGCCAATTTTTCTACCAGCAGAAAGCGGTCTGCTGCTTCAGGAGCAATTCCTTGCAGCTGATTGCGGAGCCAGGGCAGAAAGAATGGGTCTTTGCTACTCGGCTTTACCAAAGCTGTATGACCTGCCATCATTACTGAAAGCAGATCGTGCATACCAACCAATGGGATATTTCCGGCCGGAATCAAACCGATCCGCCCGGGTACATTGACCGGAAGCTGATAGGGTAGCAGCCAGTCTTCCAGCGCCCTGGCCTGTAGCCAGTTGTTTCGTATGTGGTCAATGGCCTGCCACTGGTAGGCAGCAGTAAACCACCCGTTGGCCTGTTCTGTCTGACGGATGATGGCTTCCAGTCCCTCGTTTCCGGGGCGCATACTCTCGCCCAGTTCAACCCAAATACTTATCCAGTCAGCTCTGTTCATAAATCCTCGTCGCAAAGTGTTTGACAATTAGATGGTCAGCCTCTATATTTGAACCGATCAACGCTTGTAAAGTTATGGCAATTCATATTACAGAAGACTGTATCAACTGCGGAGCCTGTGAGCCCGAGTGTCCCAACAATGCGATCTACGAAGGCGGGGTAGAGTGGGCTTTTGCCGATGGCACCACCGTGAAAGGAGAAGTTACAATGCTGGACGGCAGCGTTATTGAGGCCACTTCAAAACATGCTCCGGTGGCTGAAGACATTTATTATATTGTACCTGACAAGTGCACTGAATGTGTGGGTTTTCATGAAGAGCCACAATGCGCTGCTGTATGTCCGGTTGACTGCTGCCTGCCGGATCCTGAGCATGTGGAGAATGAAGAACAGCTGCTTGCAAAAAAAGCTAAAATGCACCTTTGACAATCATCACTATATGATGAACCCCGCCCTGTGCGGGGTTTTTTTATCTTCATAGCTGACATATGCTGCAATTTCAATTCGATCCTTTTCCAGAGCTATTCACAGAGAGGCTTCACCTGAGAAGGGTGCTGGAGTCAGATGTAGCAGAGATCTATCGTTTGCGTTCTGACCCGAGAGTGCTTCAGTATCTGGACCGTGATCCATGTCCTGATCTGGAGACCGCTCGTAAATGGATCGCAATGGTTAGCGGGTTGGTAGATAACAATGAAGCTATACAGTGGGCGGTGTCAGAAAAAGACGGCGAGAAACTCATGGGTTATATCGGATTGTGGCGAATGACACCCGAACACCACAGGGGAGAGATAGGCTATGCCCTGCTGCCTGAATATTTCCGGAAAGGTGTCATGAAAGAAGCTTTGAGGGAAACCATCAGATACGCATTCAGTGGTATGAAACTGCACTCTATTGAAGCGAAGATCAGTCCCGGAAATGAGGCCAGTATCAGGCTGGTGGAGGGATGCGGATTTATCCGCGAAGGGTATTTCCGCGAAGATTATTTCTGGAACGGCAAGTACCATGACACCCTTGTTTATAGTTTACTGGAAGGTGATTTCCGTCCATGATAGATCTGACTGAAGTTCTGGTTCCGGAAGACAAACACGTTCTATTGCGCCCCGCTTCCATGCAAGACCTGTCTGCTTGGAAGAATTCTCACTGTGACTGATGTAATATGAATAAAGCTTATATGGGGCTGATCAAGTCAAATTGACCAGTCAGTCCAGCAAGCTTTCCCATGTAGGCCTTTGTCCAAGCGACCTTAAAAGCCTTATATGAGAACGGAGGGCTTCAGAAAGCTTTTTATTCTCCAGGTAAGGAATATTAAACTGTTCTGCTGTATCTCTGACTATCGCAGATATTTTAGGGTAATGGATGTGGCAGATCTTTGGAAACAGGTGGTGTTCGATCTGGTAATTTAAACCACCCACATACCATGTAATGAACCTGGAATTTTGAGAGAAATTAACTGTGGTCTCCATTTGATGCACAGCCCAGCTATTATGAATGGTGTTCAACTCATCTGGCAGGGGGTGTGTGGTTTCTTCAATGCTGTGCGCAAGCTGAAATACGACTGAGAGTATCAGGCCTCCTGTCATTTGCATCAAAAGGAATCCTGTCAATACCAGCCAGGGAGCGATCTGGAAGAACACTACTGGTACAACAAGGAAAACAAATAAGTAGGATGTCTTGAGCAATATCAATTGCAGCAGGCGTCTTTTGTAAACGGATGGTTTGTCTGCATTGACACCGTTCTTTCTGTATTGCCGGTATTGAATGAAGTCTTTGGCAAAGATCCAGTATATGGTGATCAGCGAATACAGTCCAAAAGCATAGATAAACTGTCCTTTGTGTTTGTCTTCCAGTGTTTGATGAGGAGAGAATCTCATACCGGCTTTTGTATCTATGTCGTCATCCAAACCATGAATATTCGTGTAGGTATGGTGCAGCACATTATGTTGCAATTTCCAGTTGAATACAGCTCCACCAAGGAGATTCAGGGTTAGCCCCAGGGCCTTATTTACCTGAGGGTTTGGTGAATATGAGCCGTGGTTGGCATCATGCATGACACTCATGCCTATACCAGCACAAGCTACCCCCATGAAAATCCATACAGGGAGCATCAGAAACCAGGGCATAGGCACCGTCAGGACACAAATAAATCCACCAATATAAGCTGTCAACAAGGTGGCTGTTTTGAGCCTCATAGCTGTGTTGGCAAAGGTGTCTATGCCTTCTTGCTGAAAATAGTGTTGAACATTTGACCGTAAGACGTGGTAAAACTCGTTACCGTCCTGGCCAATAAACTTGACCGCACCTTTCTTTTGTGTCAAGGGAAATGATACTGATAAGTACTAAAGGTACGATAACTTTATTCAGGTGCCGGTGATAATTCAATCCATTCATCGGCCAGCAGAATATCCGCCAAAAGCATTATGCACCGCATGACGTTGGCAAAACAACTGTAGTTGCCCGGCGTTGATGATTTATTTTGTGAAAACATCTGTATGGAAAAACCCATTGTGGCGATTCTGTGCGGCGGATTGACCGCCGAACGCAATATCTCACTGGAAAGCGGTGAGATCGTATTCCAGCATCTGGACAGAGAAAGGTTTGAACCATATAAGATCCTGATCAATGATGACGGCTGGTTTGAAGCCCAAACAGGAGCAAGGCTCGACCTGAATACCTTTTCCTTTCAGCTCAAGGATGAGCAGATCAGACCTGATCGGGTATTCATGGCTATTCATGGTTCTCCCGGCGAAGACGGAAAGATCCAGGGCTACCTGGATATGCAGGGCATCTCCTATACTTGTTGTGATACAGTGGTTTCGTCAGTCACTTTCAATAAGACCTTTTGTAAAGAAATACTCAGAGATAAGGTAACCATGGCAAGGGGTGTTGTTGTAAAACCGGGTGAATTATCTCTGTTGAATGAGATCAGAGATACCTATACACTTCCTGTATTTGTTAAGCCTAATAACAACGGATCGAGTTATGGTATTACCAAAGTGCAGGACTGGTTGAAACTGGAACCGGCACTGGAAGAAGGATTTCATTACGACCATGAGATCCTGGTGGAAGAAGGAATAACCGGAACCGAGGTGACCTGTGGGGTGTACCGACATCAGGGAGAAATTGTTGTACTGCCACTTTGCGAGGTGCGTGCCGGAACACATGATTTTTTCAATTATACCGCCAAATACACTGCCGGAGAAAGCCAGGAGATCATTCCTGCACCCATACCTGAACAGGATGCAGAAGCGGTAAGGAATGTTTCATCTGCCATTTACAGCTACCTGGGTTGCAGAGGTATTGTCAGAATAGATTATATCATTGCTGGTGGTACACCACACTTTTTAGAGGTTAATACCGTTCCGGGTCTGAGCGCAGCCAGCATAGTGCCGCAGATGGCCAGGGCCTCCGGACTTAGCCTGACGGAATTCTTCACCAGGTTGCTGGATGAGACTTTGTAAATTTACCGCTCATTAAAACTGCGGCTGTTGCCCAAAAAGACAAATAAAGAAACCCGCCCAGGCTTCATGCGCTTTCTTATCAGTAAAGCTTTCTGGCTCAATCTGGTGCTGGCAGGAGTTTTTGTGTTCCTCACGGCGTGGATCACACTTGGATTAATCAACCGATACAGCCGTCACTCAGAAAGCCAGACAGTACCTGATCTGACGGGCTTACCGGCCACAGAAGCTGAACGGGTGCTGGAGCAGGCTGGTTTGAAATATGCGGTCATGGACAGCAGCTATCTTCAGGAAGCCACACCATTAAGTATCATAAGCCAGGAGCCAAAACCCGGCAGTATGGTCAAAGAAGGCAGAACGATCTATGCGGTGGTGAACAGGGCTGCACCGCCTCCCACAGAACTGCCTTACATAGAACAGGGAACCAGCTACATCAGTGTAGTGGAGATTCTTCAAAGCCGCGGACTGCGCATAGGGAACATCAGCTACAAGCCGTTCCAGTATAAAGATGTCTTTCTGGATATGCGTGTTCGGGGTGTGAACGGCACGCCAAAGCCGGGAACGAAGATTCCCAAAGGCTCAATAGTAGATCTGGTGCTGGGTAATGGGCTGGGAGAGACCCGGGTGGAAATACCTGATCTGGTTGGTCTGAGTTACCTCGAAGCCAGTGCCCTGATTCAACTGAAAGAACTAAACGTCGGGACTGTAGTGGGCGATGGGGCAATTACAGATACGATGTCGGCGTTTATCGTTCGTCAGTATCCTGCTCCTTATGAAGGTGGTACTATAAATATGGGCTCCATGGTAGATATCTGGATCAGTGATCTTCCGCCCGCCACACAGGATCAGCCCGAAAATGATATGCATCCATGAGGAAATTTGTACTTGTAGGTTTTTTCGCCATCATGGCTGCCGGTGTCAGTGCTCAGGAGGTCCTTCGTCCGCTTTCATATAACCCGGTACTTCGAAACCTCAACCCTGCAGAGAACACCGGAGGTACCCGCGATATCGGTACCAGCAGAGACACCCTCTGCCTGCCATTTTTTGATGACTTCTCCAATCTCAGTCGCTTTCTTGACAGCACCAGCATATTGTGCGGAGATACTGTGTTCAACAGCCAGCCTTCTGCCGTATATCCTAGTAACCTGTTCTGGACAGACAGTCTGGCATTTGTAAACAATACTTACCCTATCCTGCCGCCCAGTTATGGTGTAGCTACACTGGACGGATTGCGTGCCAATGGCAGACCACACAGCGATCTCATCGTGAATGGTCCGGCAGATACACTCACCTCCAGACCTGTTTTTCTGGGTGGTTCACTCACAGATTCCGTCTATCTGAGCTTCTCCTATCAGCCCGGAGGATTTGGCGATTTTCCTGAACTCAATGACTCTCTGATACTGGAATACAAAATGCCTGACAACAGCTGGCAACGTGTCTGGTTTACCCGAAATACTGAAGGAGACGTGAACCAGCCCTTCCGCACTGCCATGGTTCCGGTAGCGGATGAATTTCAGTATGATGGTTTTCAGTTCCGTTTCAGAAACTGGGCTAACGTGCAGGGTAACAATGATCATTGGAATATTGATTACGTTTACCTGGCCGATGATCGTTCTTATACAGATACGTTGTTTCGGGATGTGTCTTTTGTTGGTCCGCCCACTTCCATTCTGCGCCACTACAGGCAAATGCCCTGGAATCAGTTTCGAAACCACCAGGCAGAAGAGCTGGATGATAACCATCTGGCACAGATCATCAACAACTTCAACACGGTCATCAACACGAGTTATCAGTATCGTGCCTTTGAAACATGGACAGGAACAGAAATAGAACCACTTTCGGCTCCTATTTCTATCAACTTTGACCCTTTTAGTACGGCCTTTAATTCCTACAATACCTTTGAAATTCCATCTTCCACTCCAGGCTATGATGGCGATAGCCTGTCAGTAACCATAGAGTATATGCTGGATCCCGCAGGTGATATTGAAAGGCTGAATGATACCCTGCGCATACAGCAGGATTTTTATAACTACTTTGCCTACGATGATGGCTCTGCCGAAAAAGCCTATGCACTGAATGGTACAGGAAGTAAACTCGCAGTGCGATTTCATGCCAATGAACCTGATACCTTAAAAGAGATCTATATTCACTGGGCTTATGTGGATGGACCAAAGTCCAACCTGTTCTTTTCTCTGATGGTCTGGGATGTCATTGACACAACCGGTGCTTCGGCCGATGAATCCATCCTGTATCAGGCAGATTTTCTCACGCCAAAGTATGTTGACAGTGTCAATGGGTTCTATGTGTACCAGCTGACCGATTACCTCGGCAATCCAACACCGGTTGTAGTGAATGGCTATTTCTATGTGGGCTGGCTGCAAACACAATCAGACTTTCTGAATGTTGGCTTTGATGTGAACAATGTTGCCAACAATGACGTGTTCTATACTACTGGAGGAAACTGGACCAGGTCAGACATTCCGGGCGCCATTATGATCAGACCACAGGTGGGAGGCAATTATTCAGTAGTGGATGATGTGCATGATGTGCAGACCACCTCCGTGATAGTTTTTCCAAATCCTGCCACTGCACAGATCAGCATGAGCGGCATGACCGAAGGCGACAGGTATGAGATATTCAGCAGCACAGGAGTGTTGGTAGATGCCGGTATCTGGACTGGTGATCCTGTTGAAATAACTGACCTTGCCAGTGGCATGTACCTTTTGAGGGCCATTCATCGTGATGGGGATAGCGTAACAACATCCTTCATAAAGCAACATACATGGAAATAGATGTACTTACTTTGAAAAGTAGGTTGGATGCAGGCGAAGATCTTCTGCTGATCGATGTCCGGGAGCCCTATGAACTGGAAGAGTTCTCTTTAGATGCTGTCAATATTCCTTTAGCCACCATTCCTGTGCGCATGTACGATTTTGATGATGACCTGGACAGGGAGATCGTCGTGTTCTGCAGATCAGGCGTGCGCAGTGCCGCAGCTCAGGCCATGCTGAAACAGGCCGGATTTACCAGTGTGCTTAACCTGAGTGGAGGGGTTCTGGCGTGGATGGAACAACTGGGCAGCAGGTGAGCAGACCATCGGCAGATCCTGAATTTCCCGTTTTGTTTTTTGATGGCTATTGTCATTTGTGCGATCGTTCCGTACAATTCGTTTTGCGATTCGATCGTAAAAAAAGGATCCGTTTTGCGGCTTTGCAATCTGACTATGCTACACGTTTTTTTACCAAACAGTCGTTTCATCCTGTCAATGACTCTCTGATACTCTGGTACAAAGGGAAGTTCTTTGAACAGTCTGATGCTGCCCTGCGCATTGCAGGTCTGATGGGGTTTCCTGTTCATCTGCTCGTAGTTCTGTATGTATTCCCCGGAAGTCTTCGCAATGTCGTCTATCGCTGGATAGCAAAGAATCGTTTCAAATGGCTGGGCAAAAGAGATGCCTGCAGAATGCCGGAACCCGGAGAGCGCAACAGGTTTTTAGATCAGACCTTATAACTTTGGTTCGTGCGAAAATGGATCGTTGCGGTTTGTCTGTGCTTTCTGGTACTCCTGTTCAGTTATTGCAGGCAACAGGCAGGCAGTGCCGTCTCGTCTGATTCACCTTATCTCAATCACAGTGACACTGCAGAGTATGTTGGCATGTCGGTTTGCAGGCAGTGTCATGCAGATAAGTTCAGCACCTTTGTACATACCGGAATGGGCATGTCATTTGGCCTTGCCACAAAAGAGAAAAGTGCTGCTTTGTTCGGGCCGCATGTGCAGGTCTATGATTCCATTCTTGATTTTTATTACCATCCTTTCTGGCAGGGAGATTCCCTCATGATCATGGAGTTCAGGCTGGACGGAGCTGACACCATGCATAAAAGGACAGAGCACATCAGCTATATCATCGGATCCGGTCAGCATACCAACTCGCACCTGCTACAGGTGAACGGCTATCTCTACCAGGCACCCATCACATTCTATACCCAGAAACAGGAGTGGGATATGGCACCCGGAATGAGTGGTGGATTCAACAGTCGCTTTGGTCGGGTCATTGAGTCAGAATGTGTGACCTGTCATAACGGACTGCCGGAACAGGTGGCAGGTTCTGTTAATAAATACACAGGCATTCCGCTTGGCATAGACTGTGAACGCTGTCATGGCCCCGGCAGCATTCATGTAGCCAGGATATCTTCCGGCATAGCTGTAGATACGGCCAATGCGTTTGATTACAGCATAGTCAATCCTCGAGGGTTATCGACCGAACTACAGAATGACCTCTGCTTCCGCTGCCATCTGCAGGGCATCAATGTATTGCATCCGGGTAAGGAATTTGCCGACTTCAAACCGGGTCAGCATATCCGCGACTACTGGAATATTTTCCTGCCTCGTTTTGACGGGAAGAATGATCAGTTCCTGATGGCATCGCAGGCAGACAGGCTGGTGCAGAGCAAATGCTTTATCGAGTCGGGAAAGATATCTTGCATTACCTGTCATAATCCGCATGTCACGGTGAAAGAGACTCCCATATCATTGTTCAACAAGCCATGTTTGGATTGCCACCAGTTACCTCAAAGTACTTGCACAGAAACGCTGGAGGTGAGGTCTTTGCAAAACGATAATTGCTCAGGGTGTCATATACCGAAGTCGGGCAGCATTGATATTCCACATGTGTCTATCTCTGATCATAAGATTCAGATACCAGGTAGAGAACAGGAAAAGGAGGATGGAAAATTTACCGGCCTGGTAGCACTTACAGATCCTGATATCGAGCCCGTAGAAATGGCAAGAGGATACCTGCGGTACTACGAAGGATTTGTAAGTGAATCAGCCATGCTGGATTCTGCCAAAGCATGGTTGGAAAGAAGCAGGCATGATGATCTGTATGATGCCACACAGGCGCATCTGTGGTACTTGCAGGGCAATATGCAGGGGCTGCTGCAGATGGATGTAAAAATGGGAAATAAAGTACCTGATTCCTGGACGGCCTACAGGCTGGGCGAAGCTTTATTGCAGGAGGGAAACTACTCTGCCGCGGCAAACAGGTTCAAACAGGCTGTTGATCAGCTGCCATTGCAACTCGATTTTCGGTTCAAGTATGCTTCTGCATTGTATCTGGACGGACAGACAGAAGATGCCGGCAAGGAGTTCCTGTTTATTACCCGGGAGAATCCGGGATATGAGAAGGCCTGGATGAATCTGGCAGTCTGGTATATCAATAAAGGGGATGTGGTGGCTGCCGAAGAAGCTTTACAGAATGCGGTTGCACTTAATCCGGATTACCTGCAGGCCAGACTGACTCTGACCGATCTGTACCTGCGCACCAGACAAAGAACCAAAGCCGGAGTCATGATGCAATACCTGCTGCGATATCACCGTGATGAACCACTTGTACAGGAACTGAATATGCGCTACCGATCTTTGTAATACATTTGTTGCATTATCAAGGGCTTGCGATCGATCATACAACAGATAACAGACCTGTACGACCAGCTGGTCAGGCGTATGCGTATCTTTTTTCAGCGCACCAGCCTGCCGGGGTTTTCGGGTATCCCGCTGTATGATGTATGGAAATTTTTTCTGAATGAGATCAGGAGAGATGTATTGCCGCTCCGTTCTGCAGCCATCTCTTTCAACTTCCTCCTGGCCATCTTTCCCGGTATCATATTCCTGTTCACCTTGATCCCTTACATACCGGTTCGAGATCTGAATGTAACCATTCTGGATATGTTCAACCAGGTATTGCCCGAAAGCGGTTTTGAATTTCTTTCAGAGACCATCAATGACATTGTCAGTATCAAGAGAGGGGGGTTGTTGTCATTCGGTTTTGTGCTGGCTTTCTATTTCAGCACAAACGGTGTGCGTATGATCATGCTGGCTTTTAACAAGGAACACCCGATCTATAACCGCAGAGGATTCTGGCGCAGAAGAGTGGCTTCTGTCAGGCTTACACTCTACCTGTTCCTGTTGTTCATGGCTTCTGTACTGCTGATCATTGCCGGCGATCATGTGATGGAACGCATACAGAGTCAGTCGGGTCTGAAAGATGCCACCTGGTACTGGATATTCAATATTATTAAGTGGTTCTTTCTGATCATGCTTTTTTTTGTGACCATTTCCATGATCTATTATTACGGACCGGCTGTACGGGTGCGGCGACGGTTCATTACTCCAGGTGGAAGTTTTGCCACCTTTTCCAGCATCATCGCTTCCATAGGATTCGGGTACTTCGTCAATAATTTTGGTATGTATAACCAGGTATATGGCTCCATAGGAACGCTCATTGTACTAATGCTCTGGCTTAATCTGAATGCCCTGGTATTGCTTGTAGGATTTGAGATCAACAACAGCATTGATGTAAACCATGTGTTGCGAATGAAAGAGAAGGAGAAGGCAGGAGAGTAGGTGTGCGTTATTCGTTATTCGTTGTTCGTTGTTCGTTATTCGTTGTTCGTTTGGGGCTTTGAGGGTAACCGATCTGCTTTTCTCTTGCAACTTTTACCTTTTAAGCTACATTTTTTGCACCCTTATACCTTTTACGGGATTGCTGCCGCGATCCCTTTGATGATGGGTATCAAACCCGATCTGCCCGTTCCTCCGGTCCGGTTTTTATTTCCCGGCGTCACGCCCCGGATACATCCGGGCGCTCTGCCGGAAAATAAAAAGCCCCGCAAATTGCGGGGCATATCTTGTTGGCGGAGAGAGAGGGATTCGAACCCCCGGAGGTGTTACCCTCAACGGTTTTCAAGACCGCCGCATTCGACCGCTCTGCCATCTCTCCGGCGCAAAGATAGAAAACCGTCTGATGAATGAAAGGACTTCAGGAAACAGAAAAATGACGGCGCAGGAGAAACCACAGGCCGCCAACATAAATGGTTTGCAAGCAGGCTGCCAGATACTGGGGTAACTGGTAGCCCTGATCTATTAAATCAGGGAAAAACAGAACTTCTGACCAGATGGTGATCACAGAAATAAGACCGGCAAAAGGCAGGAGCCTGATGGATTCGGGGTTTTTTATACCTGTCCATAACCAGAAAGACCAACCTAAGGCCAGCATGCCTATGAGCCTGTCCTGATAGATATAAGAGGCAGTGTCAGGAAAAACGAACAGCCCGGGTACTTTGATGTACAGCAAATGACTGACTGATACCAGCAGCATATAGAATGCTCCGGCAATGGTCCATGACCTCAGAACAAAGCTGTTAGGCATACAGCTGTAAACGTACGATTTCTGCATGATTTATTTCTGGCAGAAAAGTGGAAAACACAGTTTCCCTGTTGCAGTAGTAGTACAAGATTCCATCATTTAGTTTTGAACAATTCAGGAATTGGCTTACATTCGTATGACAATAAGAAAATTCAGATTATAACCGTGGCGGGGGTAGCCTAAGCACAGGATCACAAGTCCTGTGCTGATGGCTGCCTTTTTTCTTTTGGAGTATTTTAGCTGCATGCTAAGAAAACCCACCTTCCTGTTCCTGTTCCTCACGTTATGCGGAACAGCGGCCTCTGCCCAGATCATCAACATAGAAGAATACCGTGTTCGTACAGATTCTGTCGGCTGGACAGGCAGCGGCGAAGCTTCTGCCTATATCAGTAAGAACGATGACTTCGTCTTTTCCTTGCTGACCAATATCCAGATCCAGCACAAGCGACCGAAGACCACCTGGTGGCTGATCACCGATCTCGAAACGGTGCAGGCCAACGGGCAGGATGCCTTTGTGAATGCAGGTTTTGAACATCTGCGTTTGAACTACCGCATCAATGAAAGATGGGTTTGGGAAGCCTTTGCCCAGGGGGTATTCAATGAACCGCTGGGTGTTGACTGGAAGCTGCTTGCAGGAACAGGTCCGCGGTGGAAGGTCGTGGAGAAGGATCAGTTTCGTCTGTATCTGGCTGCGCTCTATATGTTTGAAAACGAAAAAAACCCGGAATCTGCTGATCCTGTGCAGTTTCACCGAATGAGTTCCTATGCATCATTCACCTGGGAACTAAAGAACAAGACCCGCTTCAGCAATACTACCTACTACCAGCCGGTGTTGAATGACGTAGCTGATTACCGCATTGCATCCAACACCAGTCTGAAGGCATTCATGACCAAAATGCTCTATCTGGAACTGGAGTACAACCTGTATTTTGATACACGTCCGCCCACCGGCATCGTAACCACTGTATATAACCTGCAAAGTGGAATTGGTCTGGAATTCTGAGAACAAAAAAGCCCCGGAATTTCCGGGGCTTTTTGTTTCAATCTGTTGCTGATCTTATTCGATCACAATATTCTGGGTAGAAGAATGGGTGCCATCCATCAGTCTGATGGTATAGGTTCCTGCGCCAAGATCACTCAGGTTCAGGTCATGTACTGATACATCATCACCCACTGACAGTTTAGTGGAATATACCACCTGACCCAGTGTGTTGCTTACCACTACATCCACATCTCCGGCTTCAAATCCGGTCAACTGGATACGAATGTTTCCGTCACTCGGGTTCGGATAGATGCTGATGCCTTCTTCCAGCTGGCCGATGCGCAATGGCATGGTAAAGTCAACTGCCATGCCAGGGCTACCGAATCCGTCAGGATAACAAACGGTGCGTAGTCTGACAGTGTAGCTGTGACCAGCGGTCAGGGCCGTCAGTTCCATGTTGGTAGCTGTAGTCTGGGTATTCCACCTCTCTCCTGTGGTATTGTCGCGAATGGCAAAGACATATTTATCTACGCCATCTACGGCATCCCAGCTGATGCTGGCATAGGTAGAACTGATCACTTCTACTGTAGGAGTAGGAGCACCCGGACAGGTAACAGGTTCAGCCATGGTGAAGAGGATACACTCTTCAGCTGCAGTCCATATTGTGGAGTTGCGGCCTTCTACAGGTTGTGCGATGGTGCCATCCAGATTCAGACCCATTGTGGCATTGGAGCCGTCATTGGTGATCTCTGTGGTAACGATCTTAATATCGCCTGAGCCTTCAAACAACTGAACCTGTACAGTATTGGTCAGGTCAACGCCGTAATGGGGAACAGCATTGAAGTCAACTACGAATATCTGGCTTCCGGGGGTACCCTGAGTCCAGTAAGAAATGGTACCTGCACCACAAAATGCCGGGTTCCAGTCATTCTGGCCAAAGAAGATACTGGCAGGATATGCACCATTGGGCAGCAATTGACCAGCGCAACAAGCACTCAGAGTTGTGCCGCTGAAGTTCATATAACCGTTGGAGCCGATATAGGCGTTGGTATATGGTGTGCCGTAAAAGTCAAAGGTGAATCCCATGCTGATAGCTGCTGAAACTTCATCATCTGAAAGACACAATTCAGTAGCATCTTCCGGAACGGAGATCAGGCTGGAGCCGTAATCACAATCCAGGATGGTATATCCGTAGAAGCAGGATCCGTCATCTGAGTTGGCTTCCGGGTTGTAGTTGAGAGCAGCTTCGTCAGTACAACCTGGACAAACGTTGTCAACAAATACGGCATCTGAAGTGGTAGCCTCACCAGAAGCGGTACAGGAAACCACACACTGATAATAGGTAGCATCGGTCTGGGTAGTGCTGTAAGACGGGCCGGTAGCTCCGGCAATATCAGCATAGGTGATACCGTCGGCAGAACTCTGCCACTGGTAAGTGATACCTACCGCTGCAGCTACATCTACTGATAAAGTGAACACATCTGATGCACAGGTGCTTTCGGCAGTTGCGAATGCACCGCCTACTTCAGGGGTACCTGCACAATCTACATAACCACCCACATAGGTAGCATCCAGGGCTTCTTCCAGGGCATCTGCACTGAATACATGAGCCATGGCAAATGTGGTGCTTTCACCTGCTCCAAGAGCGGGTATGTAGAAGCTCATCTGCACAGCTCCGTCAACAGTGACTGAACCTGAAAGGTTATAAGGTGTAATACCATTATAGGCATCAGATACAGCACCTCCTACGGTACTGAAGCCTCCATAGGAAGGTCTCGCCTGCGGGTTGCGGGCTGCCAGTGCCAGATAACAACCATACAAAGCTCCTTCGGCCGTTACCACTGCATCCAGATCACCGCTAAAGGGCGATGATGTTACTGAATTAATGGTCACATAAGATCCAGACCAGATTTGTTCGTTATCGGGATCAATATTCCGCTTGTAATAAATATCGGAAATCGGCTCAGCGGTCGTGTTGGTCAGGGTGATCCAGGTAAGCACGTACAGGTCATCTGCATGCAGTACGCTGCGCTGGGAAATATCTACTCCGGCCACAGATCCTTCCCATAAAGCTTCTACTGAATCGCCTTCGGCTGTGTAAGAAGAAATGGAACCTGAAATATTGAAAGTTGCACAGGTTCTGTCGGTGTTGTGGTAAGAAGTTCCTGCGATCTGAATTCCCCAGCCTTCCACCGGAGATCCGGGTATGGCATAGTCGCCGCAATACTCTGGAGTACCGGCTCCCCAGCCATCCATATCTGAATCGGCAATGAAGTTCAGTCCTGTCAGACCGGTCACTTCATAACCGGCAGGAGGCGATACACTGGAAGCGTAAGCGCCGCATTGGTTCAAACCAGCTTCCACATAAGTACCCTGCAGGTATGCGTCGCCGCCTACTAGCTGGGCCTGTGTTAAGGAAGCTGTAAAAAGAGAGAGTGACATAGCCACCACACCCTTCAGGTACAGTTTTTTCATACAGTTCTATTTAGTTTTAAGATGAGTACCTTAAATGTACCGCTTATTTTTCCGGAATGTCAAAAAAGTGTCAGCTGTCCAGCTTATTTTTCCATTGTTGAATAAGCAGTAACGCCTCAATAGGAGTGAGGCCGTTGATATCGAGCTCGTCCAGTTCTTTACGGATGTCGTTCCAGACCGGATCTTCCATCCCGAATATGTTGAGCTGCATGGGTTGTGCAGGAATAGTACCCAGCTTTTTTTTCAGGTTCTCTCCAATGTGTTTCTGCTCCAGTTCTTTCAGGATGCCATCGGCACGACCTATGATCTCTTTGGGCATACCTGCCATCCTGGCTACATGAATACCAAAGCTGTGCTGGCTGCCGCCTTTGGTAAGCTTTCGGAGGAAGATGACCTTATTACCCGATTGCCTGGTGGCGATGTGGTAGTTCACGATGCGGTCAAAGCGATTCTCCAGCTCGTTCAGCTCATGATAGTGGGTGGCGAACAATACCTTGGCCGACTGTTCCCGCTGATGCAGATACTCACACAGACTCCAGGCGATGGAAATGCCATCATAGGTACTTGTTCCTCTTCCTATCTCATCCAGAATGACCAGACTCCGGTCACTCAGGTTGTTCATGATGCTGGCAGTCTCTGTCATCTCCACCATAAAGGTGGACTCGCCGGAAGAAATATTATCTGAAGCACCTACTCTGGTAAAGATCTTGTCAACCAGACCGATCTCAGCAGCTTCGGCAGGAATGAAGCATCCCATCTGCGCCATACAAACATTGAGAGCCGCCTGTCGAAGCAACGCAGATTTACCGGCCATATTTGGCCCGGTCAGAATGATGATCTGCTGAGATTCAGGGTCCAGCAGCAGGTCATTTGGAACAAAGGCTTCGCCTACCGGCAGATGCTGTTCTATGACCGGATGACGACAGGCACTCAACCACAATTTGTACCCATCATTCACCAGAGGCTTTCGGTAATTATGGAGTATTGCTACCTCAGCGAAGTTAAGAAGGCAATCAACCGTGGCCACTACTGCGGCATTAGACAGGATCTGCGGCAGGTATTCACCTACTGCCAGCAGAAGCTCTTCATACAATTGCTGTTCGATGGACTGTATTCTGTCTTCAGCACCCAGTATTTTTTCTTCGTATTCTTTTAATTCTGGTGTGATATACCGCTCGGCATTGGTCAGGGTCTGCTTGCGAATCCAGGTATCAGGTACCTGATCCTTATAGCGGTTGGTTACTTCCAGGTAATACCCGAACACATTATTGAAGCCGATCTTCAGACTGCTGATGCCAGTCTCTGCTGCTTCCCTTTGTTGAATGCGCACCAGATATTCTTTCCCGCTTTGCCCGATATCACGCAACTGATCCAGCTCAGCCGAAATGCCCGGCTTGATGACGTTGCCCTTATGCAATTGTACCGGAGCTTCTTCTTCCAGGGTATCTTCCATGCGCCGGCGAATATCGGCACAGGGATGCAGCCTGCCGGCCAGTTGTCTGACAGGTTCTGCAGCTGACTCCTGCAGGTCAAGTGCCAGCTGTGCCACTGCATCCAGAGAACGTTTCAGTTGCACCACTTCCCGGGGATTGATCTTTCGCATACTCAGCTTGCTGGCCATTCTCTCCAGATCGCCGCAATGTCTCAGCTGCGTGGCAATGCCTGCAGAGAGGTCTCTTTCCCTGACCAGTTCTTCCACCAGATCCAGGCGGTTTTTGATCCTGCTCAGATCTTTCAGAGGCATCAGGATCCAGCGCTTGAGCAACCGGGTGCCCATGGCGGTGATGGTATGGTCCAATACATCAAAAAGACTGCTGCCGCCTTCCATGGATGGATGCAGGAGTTCCAGGTTGCGAACGGTGAACCGGTCAAGCCATACATGCTCTTCTTCTGCCAGCCGCGAAATGGACCGGATATGCTCGAGGTTGCTGTGTTCTGTTTCACCCAGATAATGTACAGAAGCACCTGCTGCCCGCACGGCTTCTGTCATGCCGTCAATACCAAAGCCCTTCAGGGTAGTGGTATCAAAATGCCGAAGTAGTTTCTCTCTGGCATGGTCTTCGGTAAAGGCCCAGTCTTCCAGGGCAAACAAATAGAAACGTTCGCCAAAATGTTGTTTGAATAATTTTTGCTGAGCTTTTTCCACCAGCACTTCCGCCGGCTGAAAGGTGAACAGGAGTTTCTCCATCGCATCACGTCCGCCTTCTGCAACCAGAAACTCGCCTGTACTGATATCCAGAAAACTTACACCCATGGCTTCCTTCCCGGCATGCCAGGCAGCCAGGTAGTTGTTGTTGCCGGAGTCCAGGAGTTTATCGCCTGTGGCAAGGCCGGGAGTTACCAGTTCGGTGACCCCCCGTTTTACGATCTTTTTAGTGAGTTTGGGGTCTTCCAGCTGATCGCAGATGGCTACCCGATGGCCACTTCTCACCAGCTTGGGAAGATAGGTGTCCAGGGCATGGTGCGGAAAGCCTGCCAGTTCTACATGTGAAGCTGAACCATTGGCACGTTTGGTCAGAACGATCCCAAGAATGCGGGAGGTAAGAATGGCATCACTGGAAAAGGTCTCATAGAAATCGCCTACACGAAACAGGAGGATAGCATCGGGATATTTTGCTTTGATGCTGTTGTACTGTGCCATCAAAGGTGTTTCCTTGCCGCCCTTCATGCCGGCAAATATAGCCAAAGCAAGAGGGATGCACCCATTATCCTGTTCCGTCATTTCCTGCCGGAGCAAGTCAGGAATATCCTGATTGTGCTGCTTTTCTGTCTGCATTTGCACCAGCAGGTGTTGACAGAAACAGCCATGAACAGGAGCGCTCCAGCAATAAACACCTTACCTTTGCACCGAAATAAGAAAATCAATAATCTAATTGTATAATGATGAAAGAAGTAGTGATCGTATCAGTAGCCCGCACCCCCATTGGAAGTTTTGGCGGTGGTCTGGCTTCTCTGACAGCGCCAAAACTGGGTGCAGTGGTCATCAAAGCAGCTCTGGAAAGGGCCGGTATCAGCGGTGATCAGGTCAATGAGATCTTCATGGGTAATGTGTTGAGTGCAGGTATTGGCCAGGCGCCTGTAACGCAGGCCATGCTTGCAGCCGGAATACCTGATACCACTCCCTCTACCACCATTAACAAGGTATGTGCCTCAGGAATGAAGGCCATCATGATAGGTGCTCAGTCCATCATGCTGGGTACCAATGATATCGTTGTGGCTGGAGGAATGGAGAGCATGAGCAATGTACCCTATTACCTCACAAAAGAACGCTGGGGCGCCAAACTAGGTCACCAGCAGGCTATAGACGGCATCATACACGACGGACTTTGGGATCCTTATGGCAACAAGCATATGGGTTCCTGCGGAGAGACCTGTGCCCGTGAATACAATTTCAGCCGGGAAGATCAGGACAACTATGCTGCCGACAGTTATCGCCGGGCAGCCGAAGCCTGGGAAAAAGGCTGGTTCAACAATGAAGTGGTACCGGTCAGTATCCCCCAGCGGAAAGCTGATCCCATCATCGTAGATAAAGACGAAGACTACACCAAAGTCAAATTCGACAAGCTATCATCCCTGCCACCAGCTTTCGAAAAAGATGGTACCGTGACTGCGGCCAATGCATCTAACCTGAATGATGGCGCTGCAGCAGTGGTGCTGATGAGTCGCGATAAGGCCGAAGAACTGGGCATCAAACCCCTTGCCCGCATTGCCGGAATGGCAGATGCCCAGCAGGCTCCTGAATGGTTCACTACCACACCGGCGAAAGCCATGCCAAAAGCCATTGCCCAGGCAGGCCTGCAGATAAGTGATGTGGACTATTTCGAGATCAACGAAGCGTTCAGCGTGGTGGCTCTGGCCAATATGAAAGACCTGAACATTACTCATGAACAGACCAACGTGTATGGTGGTGCTGTTTCTATCGGTCATCCAATCGGTTGTTCGGGTGCCCGCATCCTGATCACCCTCTTGTCTGTACTGCAGCAAAAGGAAGGCAGATACGGTTGTGCAGGTATCTGCAATGGTGGTGGCGGTGCTTCTGCTGTGGTGATCGAAAAACTGTGATCCTGCAATAATTGAGGAAACAACTCATTATATATCCTGATACTTTTTGCACCGCAACGGGTATCAGGATTTTTTCTGCCATGAAGAAACAACTCTTGTTACTGCTGCTGTTGGCTACCGGTTTGGGGCTTGCTTTTGCACAACCGGAAGGGGAAGACCTGGAGTCCATCAGAAAACACGAAAAGACCCTGCAGGTATTGGGCGATTCAGTGGTGCAGTCTTTTGACTGGGATATGCGGGAGCAGGCCTGTATCCAGATGGTCAAGACACTGGTGAAAGCCCTGAAGATCCCCGGCTCATTCGATTACCCTTTTGATTCTGTTCCAACCGTATCTATCGTTTATCCGGATAACAGAGACTTTCGCATCATCACCTGGCAGATGGAATTGAAGGATCTGTCTCACCGCTATTTCGGTGCTATCCAGATGCACAGCGATTCACTGGTGCTTTTTCCGCTCATTGATATGAGTATGTTCATTCCGGGCATAGACAGCGTTATCCTGGATCAGGATAACTGGTTCGGGCAGCTGTATTATGATGTGCAGGAGTTTAAATTTAAAAAAGAAAGATACTATCTGCTTTTTGGCTGGGATGCGAATGACATGTGGAGCAATAAAAAGATCGTGGATGTGCTCTGGTTCGATGAAGGAGGCAAGCCAAAATTTGGTAAGCCGGTATTCGAGATAGAAGAAGGCGACATCAGAGATCGTGTCATCATCGAATATAAGGAGGATGCTTCACCCGCAATGGTCTGGGATGACAGGCTGAACATGATCATCTTTGATTATCTGCAGCCCGAAAACCCGCTGTCAGAAGGTATTTATATGACCTATATTCCCGATGGTACTTACCAGGGGTTCTACTTTGATAAAAAGAAAAAGCACTGGATACTGCAGCGTGTGGTCTTTGATCAGACCCTCGACAAGGCACCGATCAACAAGCCGAAACAGAAAGGGGAAGATCCGAATCTTTATAATAACTGATTTACCCTCAAATGAATGTCTCTCCGGGCTTGACCCGGAGTCTCACTCTTCTATCAGTGAAGGAGACTCCGGCTCGGAGGCCGGAGAATCAGTATTCCTTTGAGTTGTTCTCTTATACAAGCGCATCATCCCCACACTCCTTACTCCGTCCTCCTCATTCCACATTCCGCACTCCGCATTCCGTACTCCGCACTCCGCCTTCTCTCAATACCCACTACTCAATACCCACTACTCAATACCCACTACTCAATTCTCACTACTCAATACCCACTACTCAATTCTCACTACCTGACACTAATTCACCATCCCATACAACAATATTCCCGCAGCCACAGCTGCATTCAGAGACTCTGTTCTGCCATCGCCGGGAATGGCAACCGAATGATCGCAAACACGCTTGACCTCTTCACTGATTCCATGTGATTCACTGCCAATTACCAACACTCCAGATGCAGTTCGCAACTGATCCATTGAATCACCATCGGCGGCAGCTGCAAATACAGGCTTATTTGCTTTCCGCAGCAGATCTGTCAGTGTGCCCTGTATAATGCTGCAGCGAAACATCGAGCCCATGCTTGACTGCAGGGTCTTGGGATTATAGATATCAGCACAATCTTCAGACAACAGGATATTCCGCACCCCAAACCAGTCGGCCGTGCGAATAATGGTTCCCAGGTTTCCGGGGTCGCGGATGCCATCCAGTGCCAGCTGCCAGCCATCGGGTTGCTGCATCTCTGAAGCCTTCCGCATGCTGCACCAGGCCAGGATGCCCGGAGGCTCAGACATGGAAGAAATATTTTTCATCTGTTTCTCATCTGCTTCCAGCACAGGAATGTTGCCCGCCAGCAGGCGGCATTTATCCAGTTGTTCAGGGGTAGCTATGACAGCTTTTACTTCCACGCCCTCCTGCAGAGCTTCGGCCAGGATTTTCCCGCCTTCAATGACAAATTCAGCATACTTTTGACGGTATTTCTTAAGTTGCAGCGAAGTCAGGTGTTTTATTTGAGCAGCACTCAGCATATACCGCGAAGTTATTCCTTGCCGGGCATTTTCCTGCTCCTGTTCCTGTCTGCCTGCAGCAACGCCAGGTATCTGCAGGAAGGAGAGGTGCTGTACAAGGAATCAAAGGTCACTTTTTCTGACAGTACCCGCATACCCGATGAGCTCAAAGGGCTGGACAATGACCTTGCCAGACTGAGTAAACTGCAGCCTAATAAAAAGGTGCTGGGCATTTATCCTCTCAAAATGTGGCTGTATAACCTGGGCAACAGAGGCTTTGATCAGTATCTGGATTATGCTGCTGCAAGAAAGGGCAGCCTTTCACTTGCACCCTGGCTGGCATTGTCGCCGCCGCTGCAACCGGACAGTGAACTCAGAGAATGGCTCACCGTCAAAGTAGGAGAGGCCCCTTCTCTCATAGATACCGGTCTGATCTATGATACGGGTATCCGTATGGAGAACTACCTGTACAACAGAGGGTACTTTTATCCGCAGAGTCAGTTCAGTGTAGAGGTTGATGAAAGAAGACACAGGGCTACCGTACACTATGAGGTTACACCGAATAAACTTTACCGCATCAGAAGCGTGGTCTATGAACTGGATGATCCGGAACTGAAAAGACTGGCTTTGCTGGATTCAGCCTCTTCGCCACTCAAACAGGGCAGGCGTTTTGATGTGGACTTTCTGAAAGCAGAACGCAAACGTATTGCCGATGACCTGTCTGATAACGGATATCTGTATTTTAATAAAGAATATGTGTATTTTCAGGTGGATACCACTGTGGCTGATGCCAATATTGACGTTTTTGTGAAGGTGAGCCCACCTGAAAATGACAGCATTCACCACCGCTACAAGATCAGAGACATCTACATTTTATCTGATATGAGCGGCCCCGTGAACGATACCATCCGTTTTGATGAAAAGACCAGAAAGGGAGAATTCCGTTCAGCATTCTACATCCTGCAGGATCATGAACGCTATACACCCAAATCTCTGGTGGATAATGTCTTTATTAACCAGGGCGATTATTATACACAATCGAAGGTGAGCCAGACCATCGGTGCCTTCTCCAACCTGGGAATGTTCAAGTATGCCACCATCAGCACCACCCCGATTGACACCAGTGGCGAGATACGATCCATGGACCTCACCATCAAACTGGAGCCGCTGCCCAAACACGACATCACCACTGAATTCAATACATCCACCACATCAGAATACCTGCTGGCCAACTATGGAAGTTTTTCCTATACGAGGCTGAACACTTTCAGGCGACTGGACGCCCTCCGTTTTTCTGTGGATGGTGGTATCGAGTCGCAGATCACCAACCGTAATGTGGCGCTCAACACCTCTGAATTCACCACCCAGGTGAACCTGTTGTTCCCACGTTTCTTCTGGCCGTTCTCTCTGTACACACCAAAGAACTACTATCCGCGAACCATCACAACCCTCAAGCTGGAATACCTGGACAGGGTGCAGTTCTATACTCTCTTCAACACGGCATTCAAATATGGAAGTGAACGCTTTGAGGGCTCCAGAAAGCAACAACTCAACCTGTATCCAATAGACGTGAACTATGTGCGTGTGCCAAGAAGTACCGCACAGTTTGACAGCATACTGGAGAACAATTTCCTGCTGCGTCAGGCCTTTCAGGAGCAGCTCATCCTGGCACCCAATGCTACCTATATTCTGAACACCCAGGCCGTTGCAGACAGCCGCAATGACTTGTACTTCCGTGCCGGTGGTGAGCTGGCAGGATCTTTATTCTTCATTGGTACAGCCATCAAAAACGGTGCTCCTTTACTGGGTTCAGAAAGCCAGCTGACCGATCCCTTCCGCATCTTTGATATTCCTTTCAGCAACTACGTCAGACTGGATCTTGATTTCCGCGATTATTTTGACATCAACACCGGTAACACCCTGGTGGGCAGGGCAGCATTCGGCATAGCCGTGCCCTACTGGAATTCACAGGTGGTACCCTTTGTAAAGCAGTTCTATGTGGGCGGCGCCAACAGCCTGCGGGCTTTTCCCATTCGTAAGGTAGGCCCCGGAAGCTATCTTAGCTATGAGATCAATGATGAAGGTGTAGCAACCCTGAAGCCGGAAGATCGTACCGGCGATGTCAAGATAGAAATGAACGCAGAATATCGTTTTGATATAGCCGGTATTCTGAAAGGAGCCTTGTTCTGTGATGTAGGCAACGTATGGTCTCTGCAGGAAGATGCCAGCAGACCCGGCGCTAAATTCCAGCTGTCAGATTTTTACAAAGAACTGGCAGTAGGTCCGGGTGCAGGTCTTCGCCTGGATTTCTCGTATTTTATTTTCCGCCTGGACGCTGCTTACCCGCTTGTAGATCCTGCAGTTGACGGCCCCAAAGGAGCGTATTACCAGAATGAACTGGGCATCACATTTCCTGATAAGACCATCAACTGGAACTTCGCCATCGGTTATCCTTTCTAAGTTCACTCCTGCGTCATTTCCGCTGCTTTCTAAAACATCTTACAGCCTTGTAACGTACCTTTATGGTATGGGAAGAAGTTCGCGTTGGCTGCTGGTTTTCGTCTTGTTTTCGCCGGGATTAATGGCGCAATCTTATGTCCTTGATCCGTACGCTACAGTGACCGAACACAGCCGCACTTTATTGTACCCGTTTGCTGGCGGTTTGAACAATCCTCAGTTCTGGAATATTCAACTGGACAACGACGGGTTGACAGACCTGTTGGTTTTTGACCGGAACGGAGGGAAAGTGCTTACTTTCCGCAATACAGGTACCAACTGGGTCTATGCTCCGGAATATGAATATGAATTTCCGGCCATGGAACACTTTGTGGTTACAGCAGATTTCAACTGCGATGGCCTGGAAGATCTCTTTACTTCTTTTGACGATGGCGTATCCGTGTACAAAGCAGTTCCGGAAGGCAGTAATATCAGCTATGTGCTGGAAACTGAAAAGCTGGAATATGAAGAAATAGGCTTCAGCTTTGATGTGGGTGTGGGCATTATTGATATTCCGGCTTTTGTGGACGTGAACGGAGATGGCGACCTCGATATGCTGACCTTTAAACTGATTGGTGGTTTTGTTGACTATTTCGAGAACCAGGCAGTAGAGAACGGCCAGCCTTGCACCTTGCAGCTGGAGCATGTGAATTCCTGCTGGGGAGATTTTTATGAATCAGGGATCACCAAAGCTGTGCAGCTGGACAGCAGCTGCTCTGAAACTCCGGTTGACAAAAGTATGCTGCATGGCATGCACGCCGGTTCCACATTTCTGGTGTTCGATGAAGATGCAGATGGAGATATGGATCTGGTACTCGGAGACCTGAGCTTTCAGAACCTGAATAAGCTGGTCAACGGTGGTGATGCCTCCCTTGCACATATCGTGGAACAGGATACGGTCTTTCCCGGCTATGATATTCCTGTTGATATGACCACCTTCCCGGCGCCTTTTCTGTTGGATGTTGATCTGGATGGAAGGCAGGACCTGCTCGTATCACCCAACAAGGAAGGGTTCAGTATCAATACACATAACGTCTCTTACTACAGAAATGTATCTGTTGATGATACTTTCGTCTTTCAGTTTCAGGAAGACTCCCTTTTTGTGTCAGATATGGTTGATGTAGGTTCAGAAGCACACGCCACTTTTTTTGACCACAACAACGACGGCCTGCTCGACATCGTTATCGGCAATTACGGATATTTTAATGCCGGTACTTTCAATGGGAAGCTGGCACTATACGAAAATACCGGAACGGCAGATGCGCCGTCATGGACATTGATGACACGCAACTACGCAGACCTGGAGATCTACGGTTTCAGAGGGCTGCATCCCACCTTTGGTGATATTAACGGCGATGGTAAAACAGATATGCTGGTTGGTGAAGAGAACGGGTTTGTGCATTACTTCAAGAACATTGCTGCAGATGGTGCTGATGCCACTTTTATACTGGCCGGGCCAAACTTTCAGGGCATCGATGTGGGTAAATACAGTACCCCGCAGCTGGTGGATGTGAATGGCGATGAACTCCTTGATCTCATCATCGGCGAAGAGAATGGCAACCTCAACTACTACGAGAATACCGGTACGGCTACCGATCCGGTATTCACCTTGCTGGATGAATTGTGGGGAAGTGTGGACGTTCGTAAACCTCTTACTCTTACCGGCTATTCCACTCCCTGGCTAACCTATGATGCCGATGGCAATGCTATGCTGTTGGTGGGGTGTCTGGCAGGAAGTATTTTTCAATATACTCCTACTCCTGATTTTTCAGGTGCCTTCACCAAGGTTACGGAAGATTATGCTGCTATCGATGACGGCGACAGAACTACCGTGTGTACAGCTGATCTGGATGGTGATGGTATTCTCGAAATACTAACCGGTAACGACCGGGGTGGCATCACACTTTACCGCGATGCATCTACCATCGTACAGACAAATGAAGTGTTCGTGCCTGGCAAGCTCCATCCATTTCCGCAACCGGCTGCTGATGTCATGTTTCTATCTGTTTCTGATCAGGAACTGACACATTTATTCATATATGATCTGACCGGAAAACTGGTGGAGTGTGTTGCATTAGGCCAGGAAAGGCCGCTGCGCATATCGCTGGAACATATCATGCCCGGCATGTATGTGCTGAACGCGGCAGATGCAAGGGGATGGGTACACTATACAGGAAAGCTGATCAGACAATGAACAGAAAATGGTGGTTGATCTGGGTTCTGATGGTGTCTGTGACCGGACGTTCACAGTATGTATTATATGACGTACCTGTTATCAATCCCTTTACTGATGCATCCATGCAATTCCCCTTTTGCGGCGGATTCAATAATCCGCAATTCTCTGATGTGGACATGAACCTTGATGGCCTGACAGACCTGCTCATATTTGACCGGAGCGGTAATGTTGCCATGGTGTTGTATAGGCAGTCGTTTCCGGGAGAACCTCCGCAATTCAGTTACCAAACATCGCTTGATCCTTTTCTGCCTGTCATGCGTGACTGGGCACTCACCTATGATTACAACTGTGATGATTTGCCTGACCTGCTTACCTACATATCGGGAAGTGCGGCATTGTACAGGGGCGTGATAACGGATGGTCATCTTGATTTTCAACTGGAAGTACCTGAACTGTTGTACACTTCTTCCGGTGGATTCATCCTGCCTGTTTATACCAGCAGAACAGACCTGCCCGGCCTGGCTGATGTGGATGGCGATGGCGATATGGACATACTTGCCTTTTCGCTCTCCGGGGTGCAGATCAGATGGTACAGAAATAACAGCGTGGAATCAGGATATGGGTGTGATAGCCTTATTTATTCCATTGCCGATTACTGCTGGGGCGAGATCTTTGAAGGTGCCACCTGCGACGGTGCTGACCTCGGAGTGGAATGCCTCGGCGAAGGTTCTGAAGAACAGAGCCGCATGCATGTAGGAAGTACGATACTGGTGTTCGATAAAGACCTGGATGGTGTGCAGGACATGGTGCTGGGCGATGTTTCCTGCGATAACCTGGTCTATTACCAGAACGGAGGTACACCCGGGTTTGCCAGTATGGTTTCTAAAGATACGCTGTATCCAGTGCCTTCCTATCCGGCAAAACTTCCGGTCTTTCCGGGTGCCTATCTGGTTGATATGAATGCTGATGGGGGTAAAGACCTGCTGGTAGCACCAAACGATGACCTCTACAGTGTGAACAACCGGCATATCCTGTGGTACAGCCAGATCACACCCGGAGGCCCGCAGGAACTGGCGTTCACCGACCGGGATTTTTTTACCGGCAATGCCATTGATATGGGCGATTATTCCCATCCCGCCTGGATGGATGTAGATGGCGATGGTCTGATGGATATGGTTTGCGGTGTAAGGGAGAATAAAGCACTGGAAGAGCTCCCTTCAACCGGACTTTGGTACTGGAGAAACACAGGAACAGCAGAAGATCCGACTTTTGCCCTGGTTGACGATGATCTGTTCGGACTGCAGGAACTGGGTATCCTGAGTTTGTCGCCCTCAGCAGGTGATGCAGACGGTGATGGTGATATCGATCTTATGTTGGGTGCTGCCGATGGTACACTGATATACATGGAAAACACCGCCGGTCCGGGTGCTGCAGTGGCCATGAATGAGCCGGTACTGTTCTATGAAGGCATAGATGTTATTTCCTATTCGAAGCCTTGTTTGTTTGATGTGGACCTGGACGGAGCTATGGATCTGATCATTGGCAATGTGAACGGAGTGCTGCATTACTACCATAAGGAAGAAGGCAGTTATGTTTTGGTCAGCTCCGGATGGGGTGGGGTAGATGTACGCAGACCCGGCGATCTGGTGGGGCACAGTGCGCCATTCATGTTCCGCAATGAATCCGGCCTGATGCAGCTTGTGGTGGGTTCTGCCAGTGGTCACATCTTTTTGTATGACGAGATCGAAGAAAGTATGCTGGGCGAATTTCATGAACGTGACACCCTCTTCCTCGGAATCCTGCCCGGTATGTTCAGCACCATTTCAGGAACTGACCTCAATAATGATGGTGAACCGGAGTTTGCTGTAGGAAATATTCGCGGTGGTTTGCATCTGATGCAACGAGATCCGGATGTAGCCATTGGTCAGCAGACAGAACCTGAACGGGAGATACTGATCTATCCTAATCCGGCCAGCGAGCAATTGCTGGTACAAGGTCTCCGACCCGGAAACTGGACGTATCATCTTCTGGATATGAACGGTCGGTTGCAAATGAGCGGAACCCTCGCACCCGATTATCGCATCAGAGGGATCCATGTACTGATGCCTGGTTGTTACATCCTGGAATTATCAGAAGAAGGAGGCAAACTTCTTCGCCAATGTATAGTTTTACAACCATGACACCCCATCAACAGGCTTTGTTGCATATGTTCCATCAGGCTCCTGTCAATAAATTCTTTCAGCATATCACCCTAAGATTTGAACTCGATCAGGCGGCGGTAGAGCTACCGATCCTTCCGGAATATATGCATGCCGGCGGATCGCTGCACGGTGCATTGTATATGAAATTACTGGATGATGCAGCCTATTTTTCTGCCGCCTTGCTGGAAAGTTCCCGTTTTCTGCTGACTGCAGGTTTTGCCCTTGACTTTTACAGACCTGTACACGGAGGTGTACTCACGGCAACAGGTAAGGTAAAAGGGCAGGAGGGTAAGTCCATTCTGGCAGCCTCAACCCTGACCGATGAAGATGGGAATCTGGTAGCCAGAGGTCATGGCAGGTTCGTGCCCGGAAATGGATTGTTGCTGGAAACGCCCTTGTACATAAGCGGGTTGCCCAGCAATTAGGGAAACGGTAACTTAGCGTTATAAATACTTATCAATGAGTAGTCTGTTTACAGCATTTCTCCTCTCAGCAGGTATCATGAGTAACGCGGCGGCTGTCAGCGAACCGGTGCCGGCTACTATCAATGATCAGATGCAGATCGTTCTTCCGGCAGACCAGCCGCTTGCTGCAGTATATGCATTCAGTATTGCTGATCTGAAGTTCACGGAAGCCGCACAGGCTGAACAGTTTTTCAGTATGTTCACAGAGAATGTGGTGGTCTATGTAGTAGATTTTGAATCCCGTACCGTTCAGGTTTATCTTCAGGATATTATGACACCAGCCTGGGATATCACTGCATGGAATGACTATTTTGCCGCCCGTTCCATGAAGATGAAGGTGGTCTATGATGCTTTGTGATCAGATGTCCCAGACATCCAGCTGGTTACGTAACTTATCGAGGAGGAGCAATGCCTCCTCTTTTTGTTTCAGACCGGAATTCTCCAGATCACTGATGGGTTCTCCATCTTCAGGGGCACACTCTTCTACGGTGATGCGCACATATTTTCCCCGCAGATTTTCAGGAATACTGATCTGCAGCGAATCCTCCTCACGGTGGATGAATTGGAATAATCGCATGATGTTACAACTTAGGGTATTCCGAAATTACTGTTTGTGCCCTTTCCGGCCAAATTATTTTTGCTGATCGCTCATTATGCCTCTGATCTACTCCAACCAGCCATATCCTGATACCAAAGCCGGTGTTTGGCGTATTGAAGAACCTCCGGAATTCTTTTTGAAGCACCTTATTTTCAGCAACTGGGAGAGGCAGTTCTATAACGGACTGAAGCATCCGGAAAGACAAATGAGCTGGTTGTCCAGCAGATACCTGCTCAAACTTCTTCTGGATACACGTGAATATGTGGAGCTGTTGTTCGATACCAACGGAAAACCTTTTCTGGGTTCAGGGTCACACCGCATCAGTTTGTCGCATACACACAAGTATGCAGCTGCCATCATTTCCGAATCTGAAGAGGTAGGAGTTGATGTGGAAGATGCAGGCAGAGATATTGGCCATCTCAGCCGGAAATTCCTGTCTGACGCAGAAAGGAGATTTTTAGGTGAACAACCGCCCAATGAAGAACTGCTGTTGTACTGGGGAGCCAAGGAAGTGATCTATAAAATGTATGGCAGGCGAAAACTGGATTTCAGACAGGATATGTTCATCAGGCCGTTTCAGGTGGCCGATAAAGGGGTCATGGCAGGGGTATTGCTCAAGAACGGCAACATGACCAGCTATTCACTGCCCTATCTGAGAGGGGATGGGTTCAGCCTTGTTACGGGTATCGGAACAGATTCCAAACCCATCAGCTGATCACCACTTCAGGTCATCCTCATTGATGGTAGGATCCTGCCTGGGGGGAAGGTCTTCCTCAGAAGGCTCACTTGCTGGGGGGTCTTCCATTGGTTCTGCATCCTCTGCCTTTACTTCTTCAGCAGCAGGGGCTTCTTTGCGGTATTCCTCCCGTGGCTCGCGAACTTCCTGATCGCCATAGTCATCATCATCGTCATACTTGTGACTGAAGCTGTCAAAGTCGAAATCCGGCATGCGTTCCTTGATGTAATCAACGGCTGCGGTCATCTCCTCCAGGAACTTGTTAAAATCTTCCTTGTAAATAAAGATCTTATGCCTTTCATAACCATCGCCACCCTGACGCTTCTTGCTTTCGGTAATGGTCAGATAATAATCGTTCCCTTTGGTGGTGCGCACGTCAAAGAAATAGGTTCTTCTTCTTCCTGCACGTATTTTCCTTGAAAATACATTCTCGCTGCGGTTTCTGTTGTCGTTATCCACTGCGCCTGGGTTTTGATGTTAATGTCCGAAAGATAAAAAAAAATGACTTTCCAAATGCCTCAGATAAGTTCTCCTTTCCTGGATGCCTCTGTCATTTCTCGATACTCAGCACTGGTACGCAGCAATTCGGCATGTGTTCCGGTTGCCGCAATATGGTGCTCGTTCAGTAATATGATCTGGTCATATTGCTCCATAGCACTGAGGCGATGGGTAATGATGAGAGCGGTCTTCTTCTCCAGCATGCCTGTCAGATGATCCAGGATCTGCTGTTCAGTAGCGGCATCTACGGCAGAAAGGCAATCATCCAGCACCACCAGCGGTGCATCTTTGATCAAAGCCCTTGCTATGCTGATGCGCTGCTTTTGTCCGCCTGACAAGGTTACACCTCGTTCTCCAACAAGGGTATCGTAACCCTGCCTGAAGCTGTCTATCTCATCATGAATACCAGCGGCCTTCGCATAGTCCTCCACCCTTGCTTGCTGTTCATCCGGCAAACCAAACCGTATATTGTTCTGTATGCTGTCGCCGAACAGAAATACATCCTGAGGAACATAGCCTATGGAAGCCCGCAGATCGTGCAGGCTGTAATCCTGAACAGGTCTTCCGCCCAGCCTGATTTTACCGCTGTCGGGCTCATACAGCCTTAGCAGCAGATCTGCAATAGTGGTCTTTCCGCTGCCGGTCCGGCCGATAATGGCTACCCTTTGCCCCGCCTTGATGTGGAAGCTGATATCTTCCAGCGCCCTGATGCCTGAATCGGGGTAGGTAAAGGTTACATGAGAAAACTCCAGGTTGCCTGAAATGATACCCTGATCAGGTATGGTGCTGCTGATATCCGGTTGGGTTTGCAAAAACTCATTGATCCTGCGCTGAGAAACGGCGGCACGCTGCACTATGCTCACCACCCAACCAAGACTGGCAACAGGCCAGGTCAGCATGTTGACGTAAATGATGAACGCTGCCACATTGCCTGCTGTTAGCCTTCCCTGAATGACCTCAAAGCCGCCAACAAAGACTACAAGCAGGGTGCTGAGCCCGATCAGCAGCACCATGAGCGGCTGGAACATGGCATCTACCCTGGCAAGTGATAAACTTCTGTCTTTGTAAATGTCGGTTTGTTCCTCAAAATACCTGCTGTTCTCTTCTTCCTGGGCATATGCCTTGATGACCCGGATGCCTGAAAAGATCTCCTGCGCTACACTGGTCAGTTTGCTGAGTTGCCTTTGAATGCGTTCACTCCTTTTCTCGATCAGATTATTGACGAAATAAATAGAAACAGACAGTACCGGAAGTGGCAGCAAAACGAAAAAGGTAAGCCTTGGGTTGACCTTCAGCATAGCCCAGATAACCAGGATAAAAAGCGTAATGGTATTTAGAAAGTACATCAGGGCAGGACCTACATACATGCGCACCCGGCCAACATCTTCCGCTACCCTGTTCATCAGATCGCCGGTATTGTGTCGTTTGTAAAAGGCAGGGGTGAGTTTCTGGTAATGCGCAAACAGTTCGTTCTTCTGATCGTATTCGATATGCCTGCTCATGATGATAAGCGTTTGCCTCATGAGGAACAAAAAGAGTCCGTTGCCCAGCGCCAGTGCCAGGTAATACAGGGTCAGCCTGCCGGTGCCGGATAACACATCACTGCGAAGCTCTGCTTTTGCAGCTTCATCTGTCAGCTGCTGGTACGTTTGCAGCTGCCTGATGAGCAGGTCCAGTGCATCTCCTATGACTCCGGGCGATAATGCCTTGAAAATATTCGACAGGATGACGAACAGGGTACCCAATAATAAAAGCCATCGGTATTTAAGAAAGTATCGGTTAACAGCCGCCAGTGCCCGCATTGTGCAAAACTAATGGCTTTGACTTTGACAACCTTGTTCGCAACTTCAGAGGAAGCCCGTATCTTTGACCCGCCAAAAAAATCGTTCATAATGTCTCATCAATCCCTCCTCAGCGCTGAAGGCGATATCTATCAGATGCTTTCAGACATGGGTCACGAACAGCTGGTATTCTGTTCTGACGAAAAGACCGGACTCAAAGCCATTATTGGTATTCACAACACTGTATTGGGCCCGGCACTGGGGGGCACCCGGTTCTGGTCTTATGCTTCTGAAAAAGATGCCATTGTTGATGTGCTGCGACTTTCACGTGGTATGACCTTCAAGTCTGCTATTTCCGGACTTAACCTCGGTGGCGGCAAAGCGGTCATCATCGGTAACTCAGATAAACTGAAGAACCGCGAGCCACTCTTCCGCCGCTATGGCAAGTTCGTGGAAAGCCTGAACGGCAAGTACATTACTGCAGAAGACGTAGGCACATCTACCTCAGATATTGAATTCATCGGTATGGAGACCGGACATGTGGCCGGAAAACCAGAGCAGCTGGGTGGTGGCGGCGACCCTTCTCCCGTTACAGCTTATGGCACCTACCTGGGTATGAAGGCGGCCAGGAAATTCCGCGACGGAACAGACAGCCTGGAAGGACAAAGGGTGATGGTGCAGGGTGCCGGACATGTAGGCTTTTACCTCGTGGAAAGGCTTGTGAAGGAAGGAGCTAAGGTCATGGTGTCTGACATCAACAACGACAGGCTGAAAAAACTGACCGATGCGTTCCAGGTAGAAGTGGTTGCTGCCGATGCCGTATATGACCAGCAGATGGATATCTATGCACCTTGCGCTTTAGGCGCCACCGTGAACGACGATACCATCTCCAAGTTGAGTTGCGGTATCATCGCAGGTGCTGCCAATAACCAGTTGAAAGAAGAACACAAACACGGAGAAGCACTGGTACAGAGAAACATCACCTATGCACCTGATTTCCTGATCAACGCAGGTGGAGTGATCAATTGTTATGTAGAGCTGGAAGGCTATAACCGCGAACGTGCATACCAGAAAGCAGAGATCATTTACCAGCGTACCATCGATATTCTTGAACTGGCTGCTGCCGAAGATCTTACACCTCAGGCTGCTGCCATCAGAATGGCTCAGGAACGCATCCAGGCTGTGGCAGCGATGAATGCTGTGATGTAATTACAACCTATGCTGACTAGAAGAGGATTGCGTGTGAAGGTGATGCAGGTGCTGTATATGGTTTCTCAGGACAGAGAGACCGGTCAGCAGACTGCCTCCCGTTTGCTGAAAGAGAACATCCGAAACACATATCGTTCGCTGATCTATCTGCTTCATTTTCTCACCCGACTGGCTGAGCAGGTACAGGCTGAAGCCGACCGGCGGAAGGCTAAGTATATTCCCAGCGAAGAAGATCTGACCTTCAACACGATACTTTATACCAATCCGGTCACAGAATACCTGCGAAACTCCCGTTTTCTGAAAGATCAGATGCGCAAAGAAAGGCTGGTATCCGGCGATGAGGAAGAACTGGTTGAAGCTGTCTATGCTGAACTGAAAGCCTGGGATGTGTACAGTCAGTACCAAACTCAGACGTCCTACACAACTGAAGATCACAATCGTTTTCTGCGTGCTTTGGTCAGGAAATTCCTGCCAGCCAATGAAGCCTTTGATCAGTTCATGGAAGATATGATACCCACCTGGGCCGATGAAGAACAGGTGGTGCTGGCGGAAGCAGATACCCTTTTAAGGGTTTTTCCCCTGTCTGCTGAGCGGGAAGCGACCTTGTTTCATGCCGATCTTCCCTTAGAAGAACAGGAGTTTGCAGATACCCTCCTTAACAGCTGTTTGGCAGAAGAAGAGCGCTTTAACGGATTGATCGAAGGGCGATTGCAAAACTGGGAACTGGAAAGGGTCTCCCTCCTGGATCGGATTCTGATGAAAATGGCTCTGACAGAATTCCTGCACCTGCCAACGGTTCCGGTCAAAGTCAGTATCAATGAGTACCTGGAGATCAGCAAGTTGTATTCTACACCTAAAAGCAAAGAGTTCATCAATGGTGTTCTTGACAAGCTTATGATCGAACTGAAAGCATCCGGTGCCATCATCAAGACCGGAAGGGGTTTGATCGAATAACATTAATTTTACCGTATGAAAAAGATGCTCTACATCCCCCTGATGGCTGCTCTGGCCCTGGGTTTCATGTCTTGTAATGAATCAAAGGAAAACAGCGACGGCAGTCTTCCTACTGATCTCATCCATAATCCGCAGAGCGCAGAAGGCGAAGTGGATATGGAAAACCTGCCAATCATGACCTTCGAAAAAGACCTGCATGATTTTGGTGAGATCGTACAGGGCGAAAAAGTGACCTACGAATTCAAGTTCACCAATACCGGCAAATCAGACCTGCTCATCACTTCTGCCAGGGCATCTTGTGGATGTACCGTGCCTGATTACCCGAAAGAACCTATAGCAGCCGGGCAAACTGCCTACATCAAAGTACAGTACAACAGTGAAGGCAGAAAAGATGCATTCAACAAAACTGTCACCATCACCGCGAATACCATACCGAACGAGAACAAGATCCGTATCAAAGGTGTGGTCATCGTTCCGCAAAATTAATACTCAAAGATATGTATATGTATAATGCTGTTTTATTAATGGCCGATCCCAACGGACAGTCATCAGACGGATCCGGGTTCACTACCATCGGCTTCTTCCTCTTGTTCTTTGTTATCCTGTATTTCTTCATGATCAGGCCGCAAACCAAAAAGGCCAAAGACCAGAAGAACTTTCTGGGTGAACTGAAGGCAGGTGATAAGATCGTGACCATTGGTGGGGTGCATGCAAGAATTGCTAAAGTAGAAGATGAGACCCTCCTGGTTGAGGTTGACAACAATGTGAAACTACGCATTGAAAAGTCTGTCATCTCTCTTGACTATACCCGGGCTGCGCAGAACAGAAAGTCTCAGCAATCTTAATGGAACGGGATGCGTGCCAATCCTGATTACGCACGTTTCCGTCCCGGCGAATCAACCCTTCGCTACCTGGTCTGCCTCTTGCTGGCAGCAGCCATGTGGCTTTTTCTGGCTATGAACCGTCAGTATGACAGCCACGTCAGAGCTGGCCTGGAAATTCAGCTGCCAAATGATGTGTGGGTGTCTGATTCCATTGCAGAACACCTGGAACTAAAGGTTCATGCCACTGGATGGCAATTGCTCAGAATGGCTGTAAATCCGCCTGCGCTCATGATCTCAGAATCATCGATCACAGGAAGATCCGTGCTGGATATGAAAAGTGAAAGCTCTGTGATCATACCCCAGCTGCCTGATCAGGTTGAGTTGCTGGATGTCTATCCCGCCTTCGTGCCGCTGCATACGGTCAGCAAAGAGAGCAAAAGAGTACCTCTGAAGCTGGAGACCGAATCAGCCCCTGGCTGGGCAATAGATAGTCTTGTCATCCGGCCCGACTCGGTCACCCTGACCGGGCCTTCCAGCCGGCTTTCAGAGATCGATCACTGGTCAACTGAACTCGTTGTGCTGCCGGCAGACAGTGGTTGGGTACTGGGCAAAGCAGCATTGCTGCCTCCGGGAGAGTTGGAAGCATCAGCCATTGTGGTCAATTACCATGTCCTGGTTCATCAAGGCTCTGACAATTCAACCGAAGAACCATGAAGATCGGTGTTACAGGAAATATTGGCAGTGGCAAATCAACCGTGTGCAAACTTTTCGCTGTGCTGGGTATTCCGGTGTACCACGCTGATGAACGGGCGAAATGGCTGCTGGAAAATGATCCAAATATCATAGCTCAGGTAGAAGATCTTTTAGGGAAGGAAGCTTATTCAAACGGTAGGCTCAACAGGAAACTGATCGCAGAAAAAGTTTTCGCCGATGCAGACCTTTTGAAGCGCTATAATGCCGTCATCCATCCCGCTGTGCAGGAAGATGCCATCCAATGGGAGGAAACACATGCATCTGCACCTTACACCATCCGTGAAGCTGCCTTGCTGGTAGAGTCAGGTTCCTACAAAGCACTGGATATGCTGATCACAGTTACCGCACCGGAAGCATTGCGTATTGCAAGAGTGATGCAGAGAGATGGGGTAGGCAGGGAGGCAGTGGAAGCAAGAGTGCGCAACCAGATGCCGGAGGAAAAAAAGGTGGCCTTATCTCAGGCTGTCATCATCAACGATGGCGAACAGCAACTGATCCCTCAGGTGTGGAAGATCCATCACTCGTTGCTGGAACGATCTGCAGTGAAGTGATAGGAGAGACCTCCGGTAAGTGCCAGGTTCAACCCAACATTCCTTACATAGAATGCATTTCCTGAAGCCAGGTGTAAGCCCCAGTTCCTGTATTCTACGCCGGTCTTCAGCTGCATGGACACATAGCTCTGTTCATTGAGATACAATGCCGTGTACGCAAGGGTACAATCACAGTCGGCGTCAGATTCATTCAATGGAATTCTCCAGGCAGGTTGCGCTGCAACATAGAGCCAGTTGGTCAGATGTAACCCTGCTTCAGCCCTGCCTGCCAGCACAGAACTGTAGTTATTCGTGCGCCATTCACCCTGCACCAGCACACTGCTCCACCATTTGTTGGTGCCGTGTATCCAGGCAATACCCGGTATGACCGCACTGCTGTTGAAGCCGGTAGCAGTGCCATCGATATAATTCTGAGTGGAAGTATTTGCTTCGAAGGTCAGGGAAACCGTCAGCTCTTCAGGTCTGAGTGCGAAAGATGCTCCTGCTTTTGCATTGCCCGGAGCGGTTAGGGTGCCTCCATCCGGTTCCGGAACATCCTGCAGATAAGCAGGACGATCGGGTGCTGACATATCATCCAGATAGATATATGGAGAAGCTTCTATTCGTTTGTAAGGGAGGTCAAGAAACAATGTCCACTTGTCATTTACCCCGTACACAGCAAATAATCCGAAGGACATATCATCCACCACAAATCCTGTTTCATCAAAGGTGCCTTCCGGTCCTGCGATCCTGTCATAATGAAGAAAACTATATGATCCGAAGACCTTCGCTTCACCCTTTTGCAGATTCCATTCCTGTGCAAATGCGATAGTCGTGGTGAGCAGGGCAAGCGTGCATGATAATATCCGGTGCATTCTCAAATATACATAGCTGCATCCATGCGCTGAAATTTGCGCAACTTTACAGTATGCGCACAGAGACACTGGTACTCATCAAAGACATCCTGATCATCCTGTTCTTCCTGGCGGGTACGCTGTGGACATGGGGGATCTGGAAGCTGGGGAAAGAGCGTCAGGAGCGGATGGAATTCATTTTCCGGAACAGCCGGAACCGTTTCAAATGGTTGTTTCTGATCGGATTGATCATCCTGATCGCTGCCAGGATATTCCGGATGACGGCAGGTTAATTGACCGGTAATTCTATCGGCAGGTCGATGGGCTTCAGATCGACCATATGGCATTTCTCGCAGAACGAGGGCACTTCATTCTTATACCACATCTCTCTGAACTCCAGGTATCCCGGAGTGTTCAGGCAATGCATCAGGCCATCGTCAAAGACATTCCCGAAGTTGAGTTCTTTCGGAAATGGTTTGGCACAGCAGGGGGTAGCGTAGCCATCCCAGCTGATATAGAAATGTCCCCACGGAAGGTGGCATTTCTGAAACTCGTTCGGGCTTTTAATATCCCATACGGTCATGGTGACGTTCTTCAGCTGATCTGCTTTTTCCTTTGCACGCAGGAGTTCCTGTTTGAATGCTTCGGTATGAAAGAAGTCGTAGTAGTCAATGCCATGAGCTGTAACAGCCGCTACGTTGAAAGGGGTGATATTGACATCTACCACACCCAGTTCTGAAGCTACTTCTATCACTTCAGCCATGGTATGATAGTTCTCTTTGACCGCCACAAAGTTGAACATGACCTCGGCCCGTTTGTCTTTGCACCAGGCTACGATCTCTTTCACATTGTTGTAGAAGAAATCGTAATCACTGCGCAGCCGCACATCTTCATAGACCTGACCCACACCATCCATGGAGATCTGCAGGGTATCCAGCTTATCAGCGATCTTTTTGACCATCTCAACAGTGCCCGGCAGGTGGGCGTTGATGGAAATGGTTGTGATGATGCCTTTGTTCTTAGAGCGTATATAGTCCAGTGCTTCAGGCAGCTGCTTGTACATGAGTGTCTCGCCCAGTCCGGTAAGGCCGATGGAATCTACATAAGGGTAAGCTTCATCCACTACTTTTTTCAGGGCATCAAGGTTCATGAAACCCTTGGCCATTTCTTCTCCGTATTGGTATTCTCTGGGGCAGGTGATACAGCGCAGGTTACACTGGTTGGTTACCTCCAGCATGATGGAAGAGGGGTGAGCAACTTTCGGACTTTTGATGGTGCGCAACCACCAGGTACGGATCTTATTACCGGAATAGAGAAAGAAATTCCATCCTCCGGGAAGACTCTGAAGCCTTCGGAGAGCTTTTCTGATCCTGCGTTTGTTGATACCGAATGCCATGGCTGCACAAAAATACAAAACAGCCCATCCGAATACTGATCCTTTGGATCGGTTGCACATGTTGATGTACAGCCTCCGCGATAACTTGATCACGGCAGTGTGCCCGGATGGGCTGTAGGGGGTTTCTTACGATCCTTGGAAACTGTTAGAAACGACGGTTGTAACCACCACCACCGCGGTTGTTTTCGCGGGGTTGTGCTTCCTTCACCACGATGGTGCGGCCGTCCATTTCGGTCTCGTTAAGTCCGTTGATGGCGTTGTTTGCTTCGTCATCATTAGGCATTTCTACGAATCCGAATCCTTTGGAACGATTCATTTCACGATCGATGATGATCTTGGCTGAACTTACTTCACCATACCTTTCAAAGGCGCTGCGAAGTGTGTCATCAGTAGTGTTGTAGGAAAGTTTGGCAACAAAAATGTTCATAAAAAATAATTGATAACTGTTTAAAACAAGGGCCTTGTTTGGTTAAATCCGACCCGTGCCTTGTACAGTATAAGTACAGCTCAAAGATACGCTTATTTATTTCAAAAAAGGGAAAGCTGATTTATTTATCCAAAAGCAGTCCGGCTCACTGCCATACTCCCAGTATGGCTCCCTCCACACCCAGGAACAGTACCGCATACCCGGCATCGATCAGCCAGAGTGTAATTGACTTTCGCTGATACAGATAATTGATGCCAATAATAGTAGCTGAAAAGAACACCCCGGTAAGCAGTCCAGATTTCAGCCCTCGCATCAGATCGGCCTGACCGGTCTGAATATGCATTGCCAGCCCCAGAGCCATGATGATCATGAGCACCAGGCTGCCTCCAAAGATGACAGCCATGTTGGCCTGCCTGACGTCGTCATCGCTCAGGCCTGTTTCTTTCTGCCATCTTTTACTGAAAAGTAAGGGGCTGTACCAGAGTGCACCAATAACCCATGCGGCTATACCGCTTACGATGACCGCCAGAAAATTCACGTTTGAAAAGTCCATGTTATGGTTAGTTGGGTTTTACCACTGTAAGGTATCCAGTTTTCGCCACCCGAACAAATCACTGCGCCCGCTTCCAAGTGCCTGTATGACCTGGTCTGGAGTGATACCTGCTGCCTCGATCAATGCCCTGCTGATGTCTTCTGTAAGCTGCAGGTCCTGCATCCCGTTTCGGTATTTCCCATGCCGCTCTTCCCGGAATATCCTGGATATCTCCTGCCTGGAACCGATGTCCAGCGTTTGCCAGGCCATAGCTGTCTGCACCCAGACAAACTGCATGGACGACAAATACTTGCGGTCTGATTGTCCGGTCATCAGATATTGTCTGCTCAGACTGTCTATGGCTAGCTGCCAGGATTCATTGGTTACTACAGGAACTGAATCCTGCAACATGAAGTGGTTGAGCCGGATCAGATTCAGGCAGGCATAGGCATCTGCCAGACGAAAAACCAGCCCCAGGGTAGTATCTGTTGCGAGTACCGGATTACTTTCCTTCATCCATGACAATACCAGGGCTTTGTCAGGGTCTTCAGGCTGTGACAGATATGCATAGGCCTGAATGCTGCTGAGAAGACCTATCTGGGCAGGATTGCTGCTCATTCTGCACTGTTTCAGTAAGGCCTGTGCAGCCTGTCTGCCCTGCATATATACCGCAGTTCTGTCGGTACATGCATCCATGACCTGACTGCGCAGCAAGCTTCTTTGTGCACTGCTGATGGGAGCACCCAGTACAAACTCCGTAAGAAAACGGTAATGATCCAGATCGCCCTGGGTAACGCGGCAACCACTTTCTTCCAGCCATACCTTGTTGTCATCAAAGCGATAGGCTGACTGTGAAAAAAGCAGCGATCCTGACAACACGAATACCAGGGGGAGCAAAGCTTTCATTATTGCGGATTGACTGTGATGGCGGGAGTGGAGACCACGTTGCTCTGATGACCTGCACGGTCGCGGAGGTAGATCTGAAAGACCACCGTTTCAGGGGTATCTCCACTACCCGTGAGTATGGTGCGGTCCAGGTGCAGTTGAAAGATGCCCTGAATGGGCACCGAAACATTCTCCGGTGCAAGCAATGGCAGGTAGAAATCTTCGACCGTCTGAATTCGCGTATCCACCAGAAACACACTGGTACTGTCGGGATCGGCAAAGCCGAGATCGCCATCACCGTCCAGATAGAACAGGTCGAATACGATGGAATCTTCATATTCAGTTACCACCGTTGGTGCCGTATTCCTGAGTTCAATTGACGGAACAGGAGAGATAGGTGGTTGTTCTGATACCGTTTCCTTTTTACAGGCAGTGATGCCCATCATCAGGCATGACAATACTATGTAACTGATCTGTCTCATTCCTGTATGTAAAAGCTGAAATAGGTGAGCAGATAGGAAGGAGAACCCGTATTCGGAATTTCTGTGGGTTCAGGATGATCGCCGTCATCAACATAAAACCGCATGAAGTAATAGCTGCCAGGGTCAAAATCTGCAGTATTGATAGTGAAATGATGGTAGTAAGGTACCGGCACCAGCGGATCCCAGAACAAAGGGCCTATATAAGGCGTCAGGGCATCCAGTACCTCCATAGAATACTCTGCAGGATCTGTAAAAAAGTATGGTTCCTTGCTGATTCTAACTTTATTGTAGTCCAGATCCCATCCTCCCAGATAGCTGCCGTACTCATCCGTATCATAAACCCCGAACCAGAATTCAACCATGGTATTATCTGGCAGGCCAATGGGTGAAACGGCATCTGCACGGTTCTCATCCAGCCTGATGCCCAGCGTATCATTTTCATAGGCGATGAAACCGAATGATACAGGCTGGTAGTTGGGAAGGGAGGGTGAATTTCCCATTACATCTTTTGCCCCGTCCAGTATCCAGGTGGTGATCTTTTCGCGTTCTGCCGGATACAGGGTGTCATACAAAGGCATTCTGCCCAGAACCTCATCATCGGTAGTGATGCGTTCATGAAGCCAGGACAGGGCAGTATCGCCCGGTATTACCCGGTAGGTAAAAGTGCCGGCATCATCATTCTTGATGACCGGTGCATAGAGCAAGGTATTGTAGGATGACTGAACGGTGCGGAAGTCCGGTTCAAAGTTGCCGTCATGACAACCCGGAACGGCACAGGTAGGCTGAAAGATGTAGGTGTGCAGTCCTAAAAAAGATGCACTGTCTATGTCCAGTACCTCCAGCATTTCTTCGCCGTAATCGATCGTATCAAATGGATTCAGTGGAAGATTGTCGGGCTCCAGGCGTATGAATTCAGTTTTGCATCCTGCAACCGCCAGAAAAGTGCCCAGCAGCATACCCGGTATTACTATCCTTGTTCTCATACAAAGGCGCCCTCCAGCACGCTGCCGCTCAACATGAATGGCGGAAGTTCGTCATGGAAGCCCAGAATATGGGCGATGGTGGGTACTATGTCAATGGCCTGACCTGCTGCTTCTTCAGGCGAGCCGATCACATGACCCTGGTTTACAATACCCGCAGGGCCAACGATCAGTCCGAAAATATCCCGGCTGTTCTCATCACTGGTATGGTCATAGGCAAACAAACCGTTGCTGTCCAGGATGGCATTGGGTTCTGCGTTTCTGCCATGCTCAGGTATGCAGATCATGATGGTGTCATTGGCCAGCACCGGGTGACTCTGGATCTTGTCCCACAACCAGCCAACACCATAGTCAGCACGGTGCAGCAAACTCAGGTAGGAACTGAAATCAGAATGGCATATGTCCAGATTGGTCGTGTTGATGACCAGCAACTCGGGTTCGAACCTGTTCAGCACCTGCCAGGCGGCGGTAATGTTGATCAGGTCGCCGCTGATCTGATCAGGGCTCACACCACCGGGTAACGGATATTCTACCGGGATGCTGCCATTCAGCAGGTCAATGATGAACTGCTGGATCTCAGCACGGTCTTCGGCGGTATTGACAATGCCCGGTATATCAGTGATGGATTTGTCAAAGTTGCTGTCAAGGAAACTGCGCAGGTCATTCAACCTGGCCAGTTCTTCCGGATGCAAGGTGTTCAGGGTACTGAAATAATCATATCCGATGCCTCCGAATGTGGTGAGCGGACTGATATAATTAGCACCATAGTTCGGTCCGTAATCCGGGTGGCGACTGTAATTCAGCGCCGGGTAAGGCCCCAGGTCCATAGACAGCCACCAGGCATTGACAGCATTCCTGGCAGGCGATGAATGCTTCCGGTAATATTCAAATACGGTGGGGTATTCCGGATTGATGTTCAGGTTCAGACTGGTCTCGTTGTAATGACCTGTTAGTACTGCACTATGCCCGTTGAAGTGACCAGTAGGGCCTTGTTCATAGCGCATGTGTTTGAACAGGGTACCACTGTTGGCCAATGGTTCAGGAAGTATCGGTGTCCATGGTTCATATACCAGTGCATAAGGTGGTGCCGCACCATTGAGCATATTGCGCATTACATTTCCACCGGGGCCTGCACCCTGACTCAGCAGGTATTGCTGTTCCACACTTTCCTGGTTGCGGATGCCACCGCCAAACAATACCAGCACTACATGGTTGACAAGCCGGCTGCCCGAAGCAGCAAACAATCGGCCGGAGGGCAGAATATAGGGAGCTGCTATCGCCCCGGCAGCTGCCATAGACAGGTTCCTGATAAACTTCCTTCTTTTCATCAATAGAACTGGTATTCGTTACTTAATAGGAAGGCACGGAAAATTTCTACCGGATCAAGATCGGTGTTTTCTTCGATCATATTCTTCAGCTCATATTTCTCATATTCGGTAGGATATCGCAGGTAAAACCGGAGGTAGGTGGTAAAGATGAAATCATCTATATCAAGTCGCATCTCCTCGTCAGTAGGAATATTGGCAAGTACCACAGGATCCTGCAACATGGCATTGATGATCAGCTCGTTCACCAGACTCTTGTCGCCAACTGACAAGCGGTACACCACCAGGTTGTCCAGCACACTGGATGGGATGCTGGAGAAGTAAAGATTACTGAACACACTGCTGATGAACTGCAGAGGAGTTTTGAGTCTGTCTTTTTCCAGATTGGAATCATAGACAGGCACGGTATCGATCTGGTAAATGATGTTATCATAAATGATCTCCTGTGTGATCTCCTTTTTACAGGAAGACCAGAACAGCGTGACCGCCAGTGCGCCGACTATCCACTTAGAAACCTGCATATTCTTCAGATTGAAGGATCTTCTTTTTGACAGCATTGAAATGGTTATCGCTCATCATATCCAACCCGTCTGCATACATCTCAAAGGAGCTCGGTTCTCTGGCAAGCAGGGTATGATAAGCTTCAATTACCTGCCCCTGGTAGAACTCCAGGTGGTTGGTGACTATGTCAACAAAATCTTCTTTGGAGCTGCCGTCAATGAGCAGCAGCTGGCTGGATGTACCATCTACCATGGCAATGCCATCACTGGTCTCTTCATCGGTGGGCAAACGCTGGAACAGGTTTTCAAAACAGGATACTACAAAATTCAGACTGCCCATGTTTACCTCATCGTAGTAATAGTTATAGATGAAGCGTCTGAAATATTCGTTGACACCAATGCTTCCTTCATACAGATCTACCGGAGCCTGCAGCAGATCGGTCAGCTTCTGCACTTCGAATTCGATCAGATAATTATACAGCGTATCACCGGCCAGTTCATTCAGATAAATAATGTATTCGTATGTGGCGATCTGATTGGTAACCGTGATCGAGTCCACATCAACAAGCATTTTCTGGGTGGTCAGGATGTTGATGTTCTTATAGTATTCATAAGATTCCATCAGCTCATCAATGATGGTGCCACGGGCTTCTTCACTATAGTTATTGGTACGGAGGTATTCACTCCGGTCTTCCAGTTCTCCTTCGGTGGGAGCACGGCCAAACAGATCTATGTACAGGTTGTTGATATAATTATTGAGCTGGAGGGTGGAGATGCCGTTGGATGGAGGAGGCGTGTTTCCGTCCACCACAAGGTTTTCATGCAGGATCTCATCCCTGGCACAGGAAACCGTCAACAGGATGCCGGAAAGTACAAGGATCAGTATGGCAGAGGGTTTACGCATATTAACCGACCATCGGAATGACCGATAGCATAACGTTTGGTTTAACAATTTCCGTACCTAAATTAATCATTTTGTTCCGGTGCGCAAGCAGATGACGTATCTTTGCGGCCGTTTAAACAGAGAATATGGGACTTCAATGCGGAATAGTAGGCCTGCCGAATGTGGGAAAATCGACCTTGTTCAACGCCCTTAGTAATGCCAAGGCACAGGCGGCCAATTTCCCTTTTTGTACCATTGAGCCTAATGTGGGTGTGGTAACAGTGCCTGATCAGCGACTCAACAAACTGGCAGAATTGGTTCAGCCTCAAAATCTCCTGCCTACTTCAGTTGAATTTGTTGATATAGCCGGTCTGGTGAAAGGGGCCAGTAAGGGAGAAGGGCTGGGGAATAAATTTTTGGCCAATATCCGTGAGACCGATGCCATCATCCATGTGGTAAGGTGTTTTGAAAATGACAACATCGTCCATGTGGACGGAAGTGTGGATCCTGTTCGAGACAAAGAGATCATAGACTTTGAGCTGCAACTGAAGGATCTGGAAACACTGGATTCCAGGATCGCCAAGACCCAACGTGCAGCAGGTACCGGCGATAAGGAAGCGAAGAAACTTATGGAGGTGATGTCGGCCTGTAAATCGCATCTCGAACAGGGGAAGAGTGCCAGAAGCCTGCAGTTGGATGATGACGGTAAGAAAACGCTGGACAGTCTTTATCTGCTTACCACCAAGCCGGTTATATACGTTTGTAATGTAGAAGAGAAGAATGTTCTGAAGGGTAATGAGCATGTAGAAAGGCTGAAGGCCGCAGTGGCCGATGAATCTGCAGAAGTGATCATGATATCTGCTGCAATAGAGTCAGAGATAGCGCAGCTGGATACCTACGAAGACCGCCAGATGTTCCTGCAGGAAATAGGCCTGGAAGAATCCGGACTGAATAAACTCATACGTTCAGCCTATCATATCCTGAATCTGATCACTTATTTCACTGCGGGCGAGAAGGAGGTTCGAGCCTGGACCATCACCCGCGGGATGAAAGCACCACAGGCAGCAGGTGTCATCCATACGGACTTTGAAAAAGGATTCATCCGTGCTGAGGTTATCGCCTATAATGACTACGTGCAGTATGGCAGTGAAGCAGCCTGCAAAGAGGCCGGTAAACTGCGGGTAGAAGGCAAAGAATACATTGTACAGGACGGAGATGTCATGCACTTCCGCTTCAATGTCTGACGGTCATACACGGTAGCACACCGCATTGATATTCATGCCGGCACCTACTGAAGCAAACAGCACCACATCGCCTTTTTCCAGGTGGTGATCATCCAGTTCATTTCGTCTTACCAGATCGAACAGGGTTGGGACAGTGGCTACGGAACTGTTGCCCAGCTTGTGAATGCTCATGGGCATGATAAGATCAGGAATTTCTTTTCGATCATACAGCTTATAGAATGCCTTGATGATGCCTTCATCCATTTTTTCATTCGCCTGGTGGATGAATACTTTCTTAACCTCATCAATTGAAATACCGCTTTTATCGAGGCAGTCTTTCATCGCCATAGGAACATATTTCATGGCATATTCATACACTTTCCTTCCGTGCATTTTGATGTAGCGAACCCTCGGGTCTGAATGCGGAAAATTGGACTTGCCCATATAGAGATAATAAGCCTCATCCATGCAATGTGATTGTACAGAATAACCGAGCACGCCACTGTGGTTTGCATTCTTATATTCCAAAACTGATGCCCCTGCTCCGTCGCTGAAGATCATGCTGTCGCGGTCATACATATCGAGCACACGAGACAGTGTTTCAGTACCTATGACAAGGGCTTTCCGGGCCATACCTGACTGGAAAAATGCGTGGGCCTGGATCACACCCTGCACCCAGCCGGGGCATCCGAACAGGATGTCATATGCCACACAATTGGGGTTGCTGATCTGCAGTTCATGTTTGATGCGGCTTGCAAGAGCAGGAAGAATATCTGTCTGAATGGTGTGTTTGACCACATCGCCGAAGTTGTGTGCCACGATGATCTGATCCAGTGTTTCCGGATCAACTCCACTGTCTTCCAGCGCAAGTCGGGCAGCGATGGCACCGATCTGGCTGGCATTCAGCTCAGGTACAGCATACCGACGCTCTTCAATGCCGGTGATCTGCTGGAATTTGCTGGTCACCTCTTCGGGCGGGGTGGTGATGCGGGTATGATTTTCTGCGTAGAAATCATGAATGGTAAAGTCTCTGTTGGTCTTGACCTCAGTAGGTATATAGGAACCGGTTCCGGTAATGACTGTCTGCATGTTGTTAGTGTATTTTTCCTTCCAGAATATGTTGTACTATGCCAGGATCCAGCAGGGTGGAAGTATCGCCCAGGCTGGTTGTTTCTCCTTCAGCTATTTTGCGCAGTATTCTTCTCATGATCTTGCCCGAACGGGTTTTGGGAAGCCCGGGAACGAACTGGATCTTGTCAGGTTTAGCTATCGGGCCGATGATCCTGGAAACTGTATGCGCAATATCACGCCGTGTCAGGTCGGCCTCACTGATCTCATGACTGAAGATCACATAGGCATAAATACCCTGGCCTTTGATATCATGAGGATAGCCTACTACTGCACTCTCTACCACACCGTTGTGCATATTGATGGCATTTTCCACTTCGGCGGTACCTATGCGGTGACCACTTACATTCAGCACATCGTCCACCCGTCCGGTTATCCGATACATGCCATTTTCATCGCGGTAACAACCATCACCCGTAAAGTAAAGGTCATCGTAGGTAGCAAAGTAATTCTGGCGGCAGCGCTCATGATCACCATAAGTGGTTCTGATCATCCCCGGCCAGGGAAAACGAATGCAAAGATTTCCGCTCACTTCATTACCTGTTATTTCCTGTCCGTTCTCATCTACCAGAACAGGTTGAACACCGGGTAAAGGCAAGGTTGCGTAAGATGGCTTTTCAGGTGTGATGCCTGCCATGTTGGAAATCATGATACCACCGGTTTCTGTTTGCCACCAGGTATCTACCACAGGGCATTTCCGTTTGCCCACATGGTCATGATACCAGTGCCATGCCTCTTCATTGATGGGCTCGCCAACCGTTCCGAGTACCTTTAGGCTGTCCAGTTTATGGTCTTGCAAGGGTCCGAGGCCAAAGCTCATCAGACTTCTGATGGCAGTAGGTGCTGTATAGAGCATGTTGACCCGATATTTGTCAACTATATCCCAGAATCTTCCGGCATCCGGCCAGGTAGGAATGCCCTCGAACATCAGCGTGGTAGCACCAGCAGCCAGAGGGCCGTATATGATATAGGAATGTCCGGTGATCCATCCGATATCTGCCGTGCAGAAGTGTATGTCTTCGGGCTGATACTGGAACACATTGACAAAAGTGTAAGTTGTCCATATCATATATCCGGCAACAGTGTGTACCACACCCTTTGGTTTACCGGTACTTCCGGAGGTATATAAAATGAACAGCGGGTCTTCAGCATCCATTTCAACAGCAGGAACAGGTGGATTGCCCATGGTCTCTACACGGTGGATCTCTTCTTCCCACCATACATCTCTGCCCTTGATCATAGACACAGGAGTTCTTGTGCGGGTCAGCACGATGACACGTTCCACAAAAGGACAGGTAACGAGTGCATCATCAATGACATCTTTTAACGGTATATCTTTTCCTCCGCGAAAGGCGCCGTCGCAGGTAACAATGAAACGAGCCTGTGCATCCTGCAAACGGTCAGCGATGCTCTGTGCACTGAAGCCACCAAAAATGACAGAATGAATGGCACCTATCCTTGCACACGCCAGCACGGCAATGGCAAGCTCCGGTACCATTCCCATATAGATACAGACACGGTCGCCACGCTGCACACCATTGTTGAGCAGTACGTGTGCAAACTGATTGACCTTATGATACAGTTGCCGGTAGGTCAGGATGCGATGATGTTCTGCAGGATCATTCGGCTCCCAGATGATTGCGGGTTGATCGCCCCGTTCTTCCAGATGTCTGTCCAGACAATTCTCTGTGATATTCAGTCTTCCACCTGCAAACCAACTGATCTTTGGTTCCCGGAAGTTCCAGTCCAGCACTTTATCCCATTGCTTCTTCCAGACAAATTCACCTGCTATGTCAGACCAGAATTGTTCCGGCTCTTCTACACTTTTTTGCCAGGCTTTTTGATATGCCTCTGCAGAGTCTATCTGATAGGGATATTGCATGAAGCTAAGATAGGGCAGAAGAAACTGCTTTCAGAAGATGGCACGCATTTGCACACGACCGGTATGCACAATATCAGCTGAGCCGGTCTTTCTGCCATCATAAGACAAGGTCATTTGCAGTACCTGAGACAAGCGTTTATCGAACTGCAGATTCCAGAGAATATTTTGTCCGTCTTGCAGCCCTTCCAGCAGGGCGAAGCCAACGGGACTGTCTGCCACACCATTGAAGTCAGCAAGGGTATAGCTGATCCTGCTGCTTACTGTGCTGTTGCCGGGAACATTATACCGCAGGTCCAGCAAACCGGTATGACTATCCAGACTTTCTGCACCACTTTCGTTTTGGGTGCTCTTATACAGATATGACAGGCTGATGCGGTATTGCGCACCGTTAATGTAAGTGATCTTTGGCTCCAGCGATACGAATGGTGTGCGGTAACTGCGACCAGAAAACGCTATTGATTCGAGCGATTTTAATCCGGAAGAAATGCCCGTACTTAAAACAAGCGGGTCTGTTATTTTCCATCTGATGGTGATGTTCTGTCTGGTAAGGTCTCGTGTTTCAGGTCCGTTGATCAATACCACTTTCCCTTCCGTTTGAAGGAACGTGTATTCGGCCCCGAAACGGGTATTGGTTCTGTTGAAATACAGGGTACTCTGCCAGTAGGCGTTGGAACTTACAAGCTGGGTGTCTGCTACCGTGCCCACAGGAGCATAAGATAAGAAGCTGCCGTCATCCAGTACTTTTCTGCTGAGCTGCATAGAGGAAACCAGAGAAAATCGGGCTATGACATCTCGGATTCCCTGCACATCAGACCACACCGCCCTGGGTTGCAGGTTAAGTACATAATTGAATTGAGAAACGTTTGCCTGAATATACTCTGATGTAGGAAGAAATACTTGTATGTATGTTGCCTGATCTGCATAGATAGCCACCTCAAATTCATCCAGTTGTTGCAATCCGTCGTTGTTGTAGTCGAACCAGGTGTAGTTTCCCTGTCCGGGTTCAACTTCTACGAAAGTGTATTCTCTTTTTGGTTCCTGACCTGTTCCCAGTTCATAGAATATATCTGAGGTGAGCCAGCCTTTACGTGTGGTATATCCGTATTGCAGCCTTCCCAGCAAAGCAGATTCGTCCTGCTGCTGACTAAGTGTGGTGTCCAGCACATCAAGTGTTCGCCAGGTAAGCAACCAGTTCAGCCTGTTCCTGCCGGCAGGCAGATTGCCTCCCATATTCCAGATGAAACCCTCATTGACCCTTTTGAAAACACCTGCTTCAGGCAGACCATCGTGACGAACGATCGCTTCCGTATAGAACTGTGACGCCGAAGTATCAGGGGTGCGAATGAAAGCCTGGTATTCATCAAAATAGAACGCACCTGAGCGAAGGGAATCAGCTGAAGAAAACCGATTGTGTTCTGCCCAGTATCTGAAACCGGCCTCCAGCCCGTTCATTTTTGCAAAGCTTCGTGAAAAGGTCAGATCAGGACGCAAAAAAGTGGTGCTGGTGCTGTCATCTGAAGCATTGACGAGGCTACTGCCTGCCAGTAGTTTCCATCGATGAAAATACTGGGTCCAGTTGACTGATTGTCTGAAGCCGGTATAGGCAGTTTCTCTTGCATACAGCGATGTGCCTGCCTGAAACCTGTTGCCGCTGGAATCACTAAGACTTATACCTGCAGCAGCGTAATGCTCCGGTTGTTTATCTGTGGTCTGCAGGTTCCAGTCGCGGTTGAATTCAACCGGACGGTATCGTTCAATGAACTGAAAGTCTCTGGTGATATATTCATAGTCTAAGCCCGCCTCCAGAATTTTGCCATCAGACAGGTTGGTCTTATGGTTGTAATACACATGTGTTCCCAGTCCTGTATTGTCATCATTTCCAGCGTCTGAAAAAGTGTTGAGGTCATTCTGCGTGAATGCAGCTTCGGCACCAATGGTTCCATGATCGCCTGTCTTATGATCTGCAGCAATAGTGATCATTCTTCTGCTGATGGGTGTCCGCAACAGAATGACCGGCTCGGCGGTACCCTGCGGTACACCTGCAACAGGAGCTATCCATTTATATACTCTGCCATTGGCCAGGGTAGAGCTTAAGATATAGTTTCCTTTATTCGTTCCCAGCTCGGTAAAACTGAGTGCATACATGGCCAGTTCAGGATCTGTGGAGTAAACGAATACAGAATCATATCCGAGGCTGTCGGTAAGCCTGTACAGAATGCGGTCTGTACTGAAGCCTGCAGTATCTATTCCCGGGATGAAAGCTTGTGCAGGATCATCGCCAGCTGCAACCATAGCGGCTCTTGCTGCTGAATCCAGAGTTAGGTCAAGGGGTTGGTTCTTGCTGTCCTGCTCACTATAAACATGCAGTCTGTAAGTGGTTTTTTCGTTCGGATTGGTCCAGGAGGTATTGCTGGTTACTACTGATCTGAAATAACTTTTGTCTGAATATTCGAATTCTATCTGTACCCGCTTGTCTTTGTTGATCAGTTGTTTGGGTGTAAAGGTTATTTCGCCCGCGTTGTAATCTATCACATAATCATTTTCTGCGCCACGGGTAAGCAGTTTGCCGTCTATCCAGATGCGTTCCGTACCTGCCAGTACAATGATGAACAGCTCGCCGTTGTTACCGGTCAGTTTATAAGGCCCCTGGTTGCCTTCGGTGACAGCAAGGTTTTGTCGGGTGTATATGCCGCGTGAAGATGCCAGACCTGCGGTAGTAATGATCTGATCACCCCGGGCTGTTTGAAATCCACCTTCATACAATGCGCCCTGGGTTCTTTTGTAGTAATTGAGAAAATAGTCAGACGGTCTGATCATGTCAAAATCACCCACAGTAAGAGATTGCTTGTCTTTGGAAAGGCGGATAAATACCTTGTCAAATTCCTGCAACTGCTGAGTATTCCCTTCGGGTTGGATAGGGATATTGTTGTCTGTGATGGCAGCAGTGATCTCCACATCATTCTGGAGCATCCCACTCATCTGCAGGTTAAAACTGGAGTTGAGCACTACGTCCTGGTTGTTACCAAAAGAAAGCCCTCTTACAAGACTTCCACTGTATTGAAGGCCATCCAGATCAGCGAAGGGATCATAGCGGTCATTTGCTTTTATCTCATATGGGGTCAGGTCAAGATCTGCCTGCCTGAGCTCATCCGGGTCTTTGTGGTACCATCTGCTGCTAAATGCGTAGGGAAAGGTTTGGTATTTTACCTGAACGGAATCAGGAATATCTCCTGAAAAGTACAGGGTAGCATTCCAGTGATCGATGCTGTCAGTACATGCTGCAGCAACCTGACCATGAAAGAAGCAGAGCACCTCCACAGTTTCGGGAACCAGGCTTAAACTGTCAATTTTCAGGCTGTCACTGTTGGGAAAATACGTGTGTTGTTGTGGGTTTCCGGTCTGACCGAATCCGGCGGTTGCAGCAAACAGCAGCATGAATATGATCCGGAACTTTAACAGACTGGCTCCCTTTAATTCCTGACGAAATTACTGGCTTTCAGCTAACGCTTTAGCCTGCGTGAAAGTATATCAGGAAGTCTGTAGTCTGATGATCCCGATTTTGTCCAGGAGCAGAATGACAGGATAGGTCGGGTCAATTTCAAACCAACGATAGCCAAAGTTGGGGCGACTGATATATTTATGATGGTTGTTATGGTAGCTTTCGCCCATCATCAGAATATCAACCGGCAGGAAGTTTCTGGAGGTATCTTCCATTCTGAAATTGCGGTAGCCGTATTTATGTGCAAAGTAGTTTACGATGGCACCGTGAACAGGTCCCATCAAGCAGGTAATGGGGAAGAACAGCCACATCCACCAGCTGGTGGCCAGCAGGGCATAGATGCCGGCATAGATCAGCACCCAAATGATGCGCATCAGGTCACTTCCGGCAAAGCGGTCAAAACTCCTCCAGGCAGGCAGGTTCTTAAGATATTTTTCTTCGGCAGGATACTGGTCTGTATTGATGGCATTATAGATCTTCCAGGTTTTGAACATCAATGGAAATAATCCCGGTTCAAAACTGGGGGAGTGGGGGTCATCTTCGGTATCTGTATGTGCATGGTGAAGCCTGTGCAATACCCCATATGCATAAGGTGACAGATAGGAGGATCCCTGAGTTATCCAGGTGAAGATATAAAAGAACCTTTCCCATCCGCGGTGCATCTGAAACATGCTGTGTGCCGCATACCGATGAAGAAAAAAGGTCTGACTGAACAAGGATAGGTACCAGTGCAGAAGAAGAAACAGAAAAAAGGCCATGCAGAAAATTGAAGTGCAAAGTTAATGCATAGAAAAAACAGGGTCACTCTGATGCAGGCACATGCTGCAGGGTAAAGACAGTGATCTCTGGCAGGATACCCACTCTGCCGGGATACCCAAGAACACCAAATCCACGATTTACGTATAGGTAGCGGTCTGCTTTCGCATATAAACCGGCCCATTGCTTGTAAACATATTGAACAGGACTCCAGCGAAATCGCCCCCATTCAAATCCGAATTGCATACCATGTGTATGACCACTGAATGTGGCCATGATATAGGCAGGGTGATCCAGAACCTCTGCCTCCCAGTGAGATGGGTCGTGAGACAACAGCAGGACAGGTGTATTTGGGTCAATTCCGTGTAGTGCGGTATCCAGCTTTCCATACTTTGGAAAACGATCGCTGGCACTCCAGTTCTCGACACCTGCCACAGCGATCTGCTGTCCTTCGTGTTGGATCATAACATGCTCATTCATGAGCAAACGCCATCCCATATCGGCATGAATGCGTTTCAGCTTGCTGAGATTTGCCGCTTTTTCCCGCTCTGATGGCCAGGCTACATAGTCGCCGTAATCGTGGTTCCCGAGTACGCTGAATACACCAAGTCTGGCTTGAATACCACTGAACACATCCTGCAGGAAAAGTGCTTCATCTGCGATATTATTGACCAGATCGCCGGTAAAAAATACCAGATCCGGTTGTTGCGCATTGATGCGGTCAACGGCTTTTTGTACACCGTCTTTGCTGGACAGGCTGCCGCTGTGAATATCACTTATCTGGATCACTTTCAGTCCGCTGAATACCTGTGGCAATCTGATCGCTTTCAGCCCAATATACCTGACCCGGTATTTATAAACATTGAATAGTGCTCCATACAGGAATAATGTCATCATAGACAGGGATGCTGTAATTGCCACCCAGCTCCAAACTTCAGAGCGACCGGTATGCCAGTCAGGCATTTCTGTAAACAATCCACCGATTACTAAAATCAGGCTAAGCCCCAGTCTGTAAATGTCTTCCGGTATCAGTAGAAGTGCAATGAATACTTTGGGCATTAAGGTGATGAAAGATGCAGCAGCAACCAGTTGCCGGCTCCAACCCAGTCTTTCTCTGGCAGAAAAAGCAAAGAACAGGTACATGCTTAACAGAGATAAAACGGTCAGGCTAAACCAAGGCAACAGAACAGTCCATCCGCCACCGGCAATGGTCAGAATGGCCTGCAGGGCATACAGGTCAATGGCGGTTATGAAACACAAAATCAGGATCAGTCTTGCGGGCATCTTCGTCTAACAATGTTGTGTCAGTATTGTTGCCGACGATTACACCGGACTGATATTGTCAAACCTGGCCAAATCCTTTCTTCCCCTTGAAAGCATACCAGGCATAGATTAGTGCCAATACCAGCAGGATCAACAGAATCCAGCCGGTCTGTTCATCGCCCTCACGAAAAGACAAAATGCATCCTGCCCCGCAAATTAGCAGCAACAGCACAGCCATGATGATCCTGAACCAACGAGATATTTTTTCAGCAATCTGCATCAGATTCCGGGAAATCCTCCTCCCAATGCCAGGTTTCTGGCTTCTGTTTCAGCTACCTGCTGAGCCTGCTGAATGGCCTTTTCACAGGCCAGTACCAGGAGGTCTTCCAGCTCCTCTTTACTTTCAGGTTGCAACAATGCCGGGCTGATACGGATGTTCCTGATAGCCCGGTTGGCTGTAAAGGTGGCTGATACCTGTCGCTCTCCGCTACCCGCCAGCCCTTCTACCGTGATGGTGTCAAGTCGCTTTGAGATGGCTTCCATCTGCTTCTTCATCTCCATTGCTTTACCCAGATCGAACATATGCGATATTTTGCCACAAAGGTATTTATTTGCTTACTTTGACACAGATTAGCTATGGACATCAGAACACTTAAAAAACGGGTCTTTTATGTCATCGCAGAAGCGATAGACCACGTCAATCTTGATCCTTCAGAGAAGGATGCAGAATCCAAGACAGACTCTTTGCTGACCCTGTTTGAAGAAACAGTTACCCGGATCAATGCCGGTAAAAGGGCCGGTACCAACGCAAGGGCTCATTTCCGTCAGGTAAAGAATGAGTTCAATAGCAGGATACAGGAGATCTTGGGCTGATCATGTCAAAGGTCATTGACGAAACGGAAGTACAGGGCCAGGTGAGAATGGTCACCCCGTCATTGCCGGGCTATCTTTTTGTTGCCCGTACCAAAGACAAGGGCAGGGGTGTCTTCACCAGCAGAGCCATCAGCAAAGGAGAAGTTATTGAGGTTTGCCCGATGATCGTGTTTTCAAGAAAGGATCGTCTGTATATAGATAGTACTTTTCTGTATGAGTATTACTTTGAATGGGGAAAGAATCAGAAGAAAGGTGCCCTGGCCCTCGGCTTTGGATCTGTCTATAACCACAGCTATCAGCCAAATGCACGTTATGAGCCCGATTTTGACCTGAATATCATGGAGTTTATTGCCATTCGCGATATCGTGGCTGGTGAGGAGATCACGACCAACTATAATTACGACCCGGAAGACGATTCGCCTGTTTGGTGGGAAAAAAGCCAGGGGAAGAAGAAGAAACAGCATCCTTAATGCACTATGGCTGACCTGGTTGGACAAGGTATTGGCAGCCTTCGTGATCTGCTGAAATTTTTAACAGACCGATCCAGATCTGCTGATGTTCTGAAGAATGGTCTATTGCGTGAACTCCGAGACAATCTTCAGTTACTGCAACACAGGAATGCCGCCGGAGCAAACAGACAAGCGATCATTCAGTCGCTGAAAACAGATGCCATTGACGCAGCTTTCAAGGGGAATTTTAAATTTCACACTTTGTCATCGGGGAAAAAAGTTGGAGCACAACATATAGTGGCCGACAGACAGAACCGATATACAGGCTGGGATGAAAAAAGGCTGATCACAAGCATGGAGGGAAAGATCCATGAACTCAGACAACTGGGGAATATTTTTCCTGATCAGGAAAGTGCAGGCATCAATATACCTGCAAGGCTGGATAACCTGTATTTTCAGATCCTTTTGCTGTCAACTTTCATCTATTCAGGAAAATAATGCAGGCATGCTGTAACTATTTCATGTGACTGTACGACCTATGGTTGTTTGATAACCATAAAACAACAGGAACATGAAAAAACTGATGATCGCTGCAGCCATGTTTGGTATATCCGGACTGGTTTCTGCACAAACCGTAGCAGATGTATTTTTCTCCCGGTACGAAGGCAAGGATGGCTTTACCAGCGTAAGCGTTTCCGAAAAAATGTTTGATATGCTTGCCACTGCAGCTCCTGCAGATGAGATCGGGCTGAAAGAAATGGCTGCAGGCCTAAAAGGTATTAAGGTTTTGTCTTATGAGAACCCGGAAGGTTCACTGCGCAGCCGCGAACTGTACAAGGAAGCAGAAGATGCCATTTCTCTCCAGGGTTTCTCTGAACTCATGCAGGTATTCGATGAAGGAGAAAAGGTCAGGATACTTACTAAAGATGGCGGCGATTCCATTATCGAAGAATTGCTCATTCTGGTAAGCAGCGATGAGGAATTTGTACTGGTTGATCTGTTTGGAAATATTGATCTGAACAAGGTCTCTGAATGGACCAGAGACATGGACATCAAAGGCCTGGACCAACTGAATAGAACCACTGACTGAAATAAAAAGTAGCATCATGAAGCAAGTTGCAATTCTTTTGCTGTTGGTCTGTACTGTTGGATCTTTGCATGCAGCAGATGAAACCTCCCGGCCTGAAGAAGGTACCAGACTAAGCCTTTGGATTCCCGGGTTTCTGGTAAAGACAGCCGCCGGTATAGCAGCAGACAAGACCGGCGATCCGGACCTGTCAATATTGAAAAATATCGGTAGTGTTTCGCTGGTAGTCAGAGAAGGATCAGCGTACTCCGGCACCTATGATAAAAAGATCGAACGTAAACTCCGGCGCATGGATCGCAGAGAGTACGAAGAGTTGGTAGCGGTGCATGATGAAGGTGCTGAAGTGCATCTGCACATCAGAGAAAACCGTAAGGGCACAGTGAAGCGAATGATCGTTTTGGTGGATGACCACGAAAGTACATTCGTCTTTGTCAGCATGCACTGCAGTTTCAAACCGGAAGACCTGCAGTCTGTAGCATCGATGGCACTAAAGTGACCCGGATCAACATAAAAAAGGGGGCTGCATCCAGCCCCCTTTTTTATGTCAGAAACGAAAGGCGATCCCTACGGTTGGTTGTATCATGGTTATGGAGGAAGACTTGGGAATGGCACTGACATCCACATTGTCTTCATCGAACTCATATCCTCCTGAACCGGAAGAAATATTGTTGACCTCTACTTCCCAGTTCTGTATGTCATCTCTGGTATAATACTGCACGGTGGTGCCCAGGTTGTAGGCGCAGCGAAGATTGAGCATTACGGTCTGCCCCAGTTCTACCAGTACACCCGCAGCACCGCCGTATGAAAGACCCCAGTCGCTGCTTTGCGACTGGCTGGTGATCAAAGGATTGTCTTCTTCTGAAAAGTAGAATTCTTCAGATTCATCATAGATGGCTGTGGTGGTAAAGAAATTGTTGAATCCCACAAAACCTTCTGCATAGGGTTTAAATATTTTGGTAGGGGCTGTTGCCCTGACCAGCAGGTGTCCGGTAAATACGTTATTGCTGGTCTCTATGCGAAGCGGAAAATACAGCTGGTCAATAAGCACCCCTCCGGCAGTAATATCTGCAGTCAGTTCTTCATACTGAACTTTTCTGCCATTGCCCATCCAGCCCAGATCTCCGCCAATGGAAATGGGTATGTCAGGAGAAGGCTGATACAGAAAGTTGACCATGACGCCAACCAGGGCATCTTTATTAACTTCCTTGAATTCATCCTGCGGCAGCCCGATCACCAGGTCAACGCCAAACAATCCCTGGCCATTGGTCTGTGCGATCAATGCAACAGGAGAAAGCAATAAAAGAGAAAGGAGTAGTCTTGAATGCATATGTGAGTTTTAATATGTCAGTCCAAATCTTATGCCATACCTGACTATTTCCTGTAGGCATGGAACAGGCTTTTCCACCTGATAGACAAAACTCCCAGCGCAGCTTCCTTCACGATGCCTTTTGACATCTTGGAGCTGCCTTTCACCCTGTCTTTAAAAGTAATGGGAATTTCTCTGATACGGAAACCGGAGCGCCAGGCGGCATATTTCATCTCGATCTGGAAGGCATAACCAATGAAGCGGATCTTGTCCAGATCTATTGCTTCCAGCACTTCCCGCTTGTAGCATACAAAACCGGCAGTGGTATCACGAACGGGCATCCAGGTGATCAATCGCACATAAATACTGGCACCTTTGGATATCAGGACACGGTCGGCCGGCCAGTTTTCTACTCTTCCGCCCTTCACATATCTCGAACCAACTGATACATCGGCACCTTCAGAACAAGCTTTGATCAGTCTGGGCAGATCTTTCGGGTCATGTGAAAAGTCAGCATCCATTTCCAGCACGAAAGAATACCCTCTTTCCAGTGCCCATCTGAAACCCAGAATATAAGCCGTGCCCAATCCTTGTTTGCCGGGTCTTTCCAACAGGTGAAGCCGGTCAGGATATTGCTTCATCAGGCCTCTGACCGCATCGGCAGTTCCATCAGGAGAGCCGTCATCAACAATAAGCAATGCATAGGAGGGATCCTGATCCAATACAGCCGGGATCATAAGACCGATGTTCTCGACCTCTTTGTAGGTAGGTATGATAATGAGGCTGCTGGTCAAGATCACTTGTTTTTCTGCTGAAGACGCATGCGGATCATCTTCAGCTTAAGCTTGGTATCAAGCGGAAATTCATTTTGCAGAATCCAGTCAAAATAGTGAGGTTCTTTCTTGTAGATCTCTTCCACCATGCGGTCCTTGTATTTGCCAAAGTTGAAGTATTCCTTCCCGTCTTTAAAGACCATTCTTCTGCCGGTATCTACAAAATCTCCGTCTTTTGTGAATTCATGCAGAAAGGAAACGTTATTCTCAAGCTGATCTCCATAACGTTCCAGTTGCCCGTTCAGTACCTCGAAGGTGGCTATCACATCTGCTTCGGCTGAATGGGCATTGACCAATTCCTTGTTGCAGAAGAATCGATAGGCGGTCTGGAGATCACGCTTTTCCATCAGAGTAAAGATGCGCATCACATCCACATATTTTCGGTTGGTATCAAAACCCACATCTGCACGAAGGAACTCTTCTATTAGCAGTGGTATATCAAATTTATTGCTGTTATATCCTGCCATATCTGCATTGCCAATAAAATCACGGATCTCAGGTGCGATCTTTCTGAAGGAGGGCTTATCCTTCACATCTGCATCTGAGATTCCATGTATCATGGTTGATTCTGCAGGTATAGGTATGCCCGGGTTGACCCGGTCTGTGCGGATCTCCTGTTGCTGATCGGGGTACAGTTTCAGCATACTGATCTCAATGATCCGGTCTGTAGCAATATTGACACCGGTGGTTTCCAGATCTAAAAAAACGAGGGGTTTGTCAAGATGAAGCATGTCCTGCAAAAATCAAACTAATCCATCAATATTCAAACCTGCAAAATGTCCTGAACTCATCAGAAGGAGTATGTCGAATGAACTTGCCTGTAAATGCCGTGTCATTTCCTGCAGATCGTTACACACCAGGAGACCCGGATCCTGAAAGAAATCCTGTACTTCTTCTTTGCTTACCGGTGGAAGCTTTTTCATTTCCAGAGTATGCGGATCATAGAACACCACACGGATGTCTGCAGCATCCAGAGCATGCGCATACTGTGGCAGAAAGCCTTTGTTCAGACTGCTGAAGGTATGCAGTTCAAGACAGGCTGTAATGCGCTGTGTCGGATACATCTCTCTGATTGCCGAGGTGGTAGCCTTTACCTTGGAGGGAGCATGGGCGAAATCACGAAATACAGTTTTACCCTTGCGCTCATATGCTTTCTCCATTCTTCTGGCTGCTCCTGTAAAATCAGACAAGTGCCCGAGAAAGCTGGAGGTGTCAATTCCTGCCAGACCGGCCAGAGTGGCAGCTCCGCTCAGGTTGCTGATGTTGTGTTTGCCGAAGACTGATATCGGGTAAGATGTTCCGTCATATTCTATTGTAGTGCCTGATACGTCCGTATGATACCTGAAAGGAGTGTACCAGATCACCTGCCGGGGAGCCACTTCTTCCTGCACCAGTCTGACCAGTACCTCATCTTCTGCATTTGCCACCAGCTTATCTGCCGGTTGCATTTGTCGCAGCAGCTTGCGGAATGTCATCAGATAATCATCAAAAGTGGGGAATACATTGAAATGATCCCATGCGATACCACTGATCAGGAGTATCTGGGCTTTATAGAACAGAAATTTTGGTTCAGGTAACAGGGGGCTTGCGTGATACTCATCGCCCTCTATGATCATCAGCGGAGCCTGACTGAGCCTGACCATGGTTTGAAATCCTTCCAGCTGTGCACCAACCAGATAGTCGAAATGTGATGCTGCGGCCCGAAGACCGTGCATCAGCATAGAGGTGATGGTGGTCTTTCCATGACTGCCGCATATAGCCATTCTGACAGCTTCGGCTGATACACTGTAAATGAATTCAGGAAAAGACATGACGGGTAGTCCTATCCTGGTAGCTTCCAGGAGCTCCGGGTTGTCAGATCGGGCATGCATGCCCAGTATGACCCGGTCAAGGTCTGCGGTAATTCGCTCCGGAAACCAGCCCATATGTTCCGGTAACAATCCGGCCATTGCCAGGCGGTTGAGGGATGGTTCGAAGATCTCATCGTCTGATCCTGTTACCTGATACCCCGCCTCTTGCAGGGCCAGCGCCAGATTATGCATTACGGCCCCTCCGATGGCTATCAGGTGGATCTTGCCTTTTTCTTCCATAGGCGACAAGTTTAAGCAGCCTTGTGGAAAACCATTGACTGTTTGAAATTATTTTGTGAAATTTGCGTTAATCGAAAAGATCAAAGTAAACAGACACATATGTTCACAGTAGCTAAAAAGTCCCGTTGGATCATCGTAGCCTTTATTTTGTCCATGGCTGTTGTGGGCTTGTCTTCCTGCCACACCGAAGGATGTCCGAATAAGATCACCCAGGTGAACCCATTCGGTGCTGACGATGTTTCCTGATGCATGATCAATTGGATCGACCTGACCGATGAGGCTGTCTGGCAAGATGTTGTCAGAAGATCTCACATCCATCCCGTTTGTATTTTTAAACACTCTACACGTTGTGGAGTATCTTCAATGGTGTTAAATCGTCTGGAGCAGCATGAGCCGGTGCAGAACAGCAGCTGGTATATGCTCGATATGATCAGATACCGAACCTTTTCTGACCTCATTGCAGAATCTACAGGTGTGGTGCATGAATCACCTCAGATGATCATCCTTTCTGATGGTGCGGTTCAGATACACTTTTCTCATACGGAGATCAGAACAGAAGTGATCAGTCAATGGCTGCAGCAGCTTCAAAGGAAAGATCCAGTTCTTTGACCATCTCACCTGACAGGCTGAGCAGTACCGGACAGGTTCTGGCAGTATGTTCCAGAATTTCCTTTTGTTTTTCGCTGAGCTCCCGGTCTGCAATGGTCATGCGTATGATGATCGTTCCCACACGCCGCGGGTCACTTTCCATGATCTTTTCCACACTGGCATAGCTGCCACTGATGTCCATCTCATGGCGTTCTGCCACAATACCCATCATGGTGAACATGCAACAGGCCAGTGACGAAGACAGCAGATCGGTAGGAGAGAAGGCTTCCCCCTTGCCATGGTTATCAACTGGAGCATCTGTCTGTATCCGGCTGCCTGAAGCCAGGTGTACAGCTTCCGTGTGCAACTTACCTGTGTAGGTCACTTTTGAAACAATCATGACGTAAAAGACGTTTGTTCCTTAAAGATAATCCGATTATTTTCGTTGAGATTTACATGAGAAAGGTTGGTCTATTTGGGGTGCTTGTTTTGGCTGGTATGCTGGTTTTCGGACAGACCGGCCCGGTGGTGATCAATCAGGCTCAGTCTGCAGGAAGACCGGGTGGTCTGGTCTATAATAAGGAGTTGACCTTCGGAGGTATCCTGACCACCAACGGTTGGGGGGTCAACAGTACCTATGCCAGGCGCTCATCTGTAAGTGTACAGAGGCTTTTTTTTACTGAGCTGATGTTCATCCACCATCCAAAAGAGCTGAAGAAGGTCAATGAATACAATTTTTCCTTTAGTTATTCAGCTCCAAAGCCATTCGTTTATGGCAAACAGAACAGTTTTTTCAGCTGGAAGGCAGGTTATGGCCAACAATTTCTGATAGGGGAAAAGGCAGAAAAAAGTGGATTTGAGGTCAGCTTCAAATACCTTGCAGGAGCTTCTCTGGGCCTGCTGAAACCCTACTATCTGGAGATTCTGTATGAAGAAGATGGTACTGTGTTCAAGGTGTCACAACAGTATGGCCCGTCAACAGAAGATCTTTTTCTGGATGCAACCAGTATTTACGGTTACAGCGGATTTAAGAAAGGCCTCTCTGAGATCAGTGTGGTACCGGGCGGATTTGGCCGTGCAGGAATGTTGTTTGACTGGGCCTCATATGATGAATATGTCAAATCTCTCGAAGCAGGTATAGGGGCTGAACTGTATCCAAAAGATATACCGATCATGATACTGGAGAACAACAAACCCTACTTTTTCTATTTATATCTAAGTTTGCAGCTAGGTAAAAAGTGGTGAAAGAGCGGTATGCTTGAATTGAATGTGATCGGCCAGAATACTGCCGATGAACCAAGAAAACGCAAGCCTTCCTGGCTGCGGGTGAAACTTCCAACCGGAGAGAACTATAAGAAGGTCAGACAACTGGTTGACAACTACCAGTTGCATACCATCTGTGAGAGTGGTAACTGCCCGAATATGGGTGAATGCTGGGGTGAAGGAACAGCCACCTTTATGATACTGGGCAATGTTTGCACCCGGTCATGCTCGTTCTGTGCTGTGGCTACCGGCAGGCCTCCGGAATACGACCAGGAAGAGCCTCAGCGGGTGGCGGAAGCCATTGACCTGATGGGGGTCAAACATGCTGTTATTACCTCCGTGAACCGGGATGAATTGCCTGACAGTGGCGCAGAGATCTGGTACCAGACGGTCAGTGCCGTTAAAACACGAACTCCCCATGTCACGATAGAAACCCTGATTCCGGATGTAAAGTCCAGATGGGAGGCTCTGGAGCGGATGATCAGCGGCGGGCAGGAAGTGGTAAGCCACAATATGGAAACAGTGGAACGCCTGTACAGACTGGTGAGGCCACAGGCAAGGTACAACAGAAGCCTGGAACAGATCAGAAGAACCAAAGAGTACGGAAAGCGGACTAAAAGTGGCATTATGCTGGGGCTTGGCGAATCACAGGAGGAGGTGCATAAAAGCATGGATGATCTGGTGGCTCATGGCTGCGATGTCCTAACTTTAGGTCAGTATCTTCAGCCCACCCGCATGCACCTGGATGTGAAGGCCTTTGTAACACCTGATGAATTCGAGGCTTACAAAGAAGAAGGTTTGCGCAGAGGCTTTTTGTATGTGGAAAGCGGACCGTTGGTCAGATCTTCCTACCATGCGGAAAGGCACCTGATCTGAGAGGTGTAAAAAATGACTTAACTGTTAATTTATCTTAAAAGAAAATCACTAATTTCACCCGAAAATAAATTCCATTTAGATGAAACTGAGGTCTACTATTTTTCCTTTGATGCTGGCAGGAGCAACCATTGCTGTCCTGGCGCTGATGAATCAGACTCAGAAACCGGCTGCTTCAGCTGTGGGTAATACTGAGGAGGTAGAAGAAGAGCATGAGCAGGCGTTGATTCAGGCATATTACGATTATATGTTTGAACTGCAGAAGAATCCCTTTACCGGCGAACTCACCTTTGCGGATGTGTATGCTGGTCGTATGGAGGTGCTGGAAAAGCAGGCAGCTTCTACACGAGGTGGCCTGCTCGAATGGGAATTCATGGGTCCCAATAACGTTGGTGGACGCACCAGGTCTATTTTGATAGACCCGACCAACCCCAGCCGCATGTATGCAGGCAGCGTGAGTGGTGGTGTGTTCATTACTGATAACGGTGGCCTCAGCTGGTATCCTTCTCCTGGAACAGAGACCATGGAGAATATCAATATCAGTAGCATGGCCAGAACTGCCAATGGAGATATCTATATTGGTACAGGTGAAGATTTCCTGGTTGGTATTCCTCCTTTCGAGGGTACATCTAGTGAAACTCATAGGTTTACAGGTAATGGTATGTACAAATCAACAGACGGCTGTCAGACATTCACACAGCTTAGTGCAACAGAACCGACCCCCGGGGTACTTGGAACTTCCTCTGGAGTTGACTGGGCTTATGTGTACAGGATCGCCACCAATTCAAGCGATGCCAATTTGGTGGTTGCCGGACACAACGGCGGTCTGCAGTACAGTACCGATGGCGGTGCTTCCTGGACATTCTGCACCAATACAACCAGCGGTGAGATGGATCTTTCACCAGCTATTGAAGTAGTCTTTGACGCAGAAGGCCGTCTGCATGCCATTTACGGTAACCGTTATTACCGCAGTGTTTCTGCCGCTGATCCTTTTACATTGGAATTGACCGGAGAAGGATTGCCCACCAGTTCTATCGGTCGGGTGGTGCTTGCCGTTGCTCCTTCCAATAGCAATTACGTTTATGCTTATGTAGCTAACAGCGCCAGGCAGATGCAGGGTATTTACAGGTCAACTGACGGAGGTGCAACATTTGGTGTTATCTCACCGGAAGCAAGTGACCTGTTCAATCCTCCCGGAGATCAGGGTAACTACAACCTCTGTATTGCCGTTAATCCGGCAGATGAAAACAGGGTATATGTGGGTGGACAGATAGACAGCTGGACCTGGAAATCATCTACCGGAGCCTGGACGCCTATGTCAAACAGCGGTTATCCTGAATATTTTGCCAAATACATACATGCTGACCACCATACCATTGTTTTCCATCCCACAAATCCCGATATCATGTATTTCGGAACAGATGGTGGTATCAGCAGAACTACCAATGCCAGGGCTGATTATCCAGACTTTGGCACATTGAACAAAGGATATTCTACCTATCAGGCACATGGCGTTTCCATCGGATTCAACGGTGAAGCCATGGCAGGTTCTCAGGATAATGGTACACAATATGTGAATTTCCTCGGAAACTCAGACCTGGAAGCACTTAAAGTATTAGGTGGTGATGGTGGACGTGGTGAGATATCCAAGATCCGTCCGGAATATCTGATAGCCAGTTATGCTGACTTTAGCGGAGGTTCCTCGAACGGTGGTGCTCTTCGCCGTTCTGTGAACGGAGGAAGCACCATGGGTTCATTCTTTGATCCGAATATTGACGGTGGTACCGATCCTGATGGACTGCCGGATGGTGGCGGTGAATTTGTTGCTGCCTACACGATGTGGGAAAACTGGGATCTGTATGAAACCTTCAGCGCCCTGCTGACAGATGACAGTGTTGAATACCCGGCCGGTTCAGGTATTTATTACTTTACCGGAGATGTGGTCAATTATGAAGGTCGTGATATTGAAATGACCCGCTCTGGAATTAACGAAAGCCGCTTTGTTCTTGGTTCAGGAGCAAATGTATGGCTAACCAATGGGGTGCTCTTCAATTCAACAGAGAACCCAACATGGTTTGATATAACTACCGGTTCAACCATCGGTATCCCTACGGCGTTCAGCTTTACCAACGATGGTGATGTCCTGTTTGTAGGTACATCTTCCGGAAGGCTCTACCGCTACAGCGGATTGCTGGAAGCTGACTGGGAATATGTTGATCTTGATCTTGATGGTGAAGCAGATGATTTTGACCCTGCTATTGCTGGTATCACCCAATACCTGTATCCTGAGCTTTTTGGTGCCAGGATCACTGATGTTTCCTGTAATGGTGATGATCCAGATCAGGTTGTATTGTCTTTAGGCGGTTATGGTGTTGATGACAATGTGTACTATTCTGATGACGCAATGTCTGATGACGCAGCCACCTTTGTTAGCATTGCAGATGATCTGCCAAATGTTCCGGTTTACAGCATCCTGATAAGCAGGTCAAATCCTGATATCGTTCTGGCTGGAACAGAATTCGGAGTCTGGTCATACAGCCTCAGTACTGGTGGTGTATGGAACTCAGAAAACGCTGTTGTTGGTAATGTGCCGATCTTTGATATCAAGGAAGACTGGATCCGTACCCCCGGATGTAATGCCATTTACATTGGTACACATGGCCGTGGCTATTGGAGGAGCGTTTCCCTGAATACAGGCACAGGTTGCGATTTCAGCCTGGGTGCGCCGGATGATGCAGGTCCTATCCAGGAAGAGATCATTGCCGGTATCGTTATCTCTCCAAACCCGACAGATGAGTATGCAGAAGCCACTATGACCCTGACAGAGGCAGCCAATGTAAATATTGGTGTGCTGAACATGAGTGGAATCAGGGTGATGGATTTAGGGACTGTTTATTATGCAGCCGGTGTAACCAGAATCCCTCTGAATGTGAAAACACTCTCAGCGGGTACTTACCTGGTAGTATTCACAGTAGATGGAGTGATCACCAGCAGGAAGATCACCGTGTACTGATCCTGATATTATTAATTTCCAGGGCTGCCGGTCTTTCCGGCAGCCTTTTTTTGTGCCCGCTATACAACAACAGTTACCGGGTATCAATGTATCACAGTTGTTTACTCAGCTTCAAAGTATCTGGTCTGCGGATCACCTGTGCAGCATGAACTGTTTTAACCAGGTGTGAACGGAAACCTGGAGCTCTGGCCACGAGTACTGGTTGCGAACTCAGGATGAGAGGTGGTGCTTCCGTTGCTGTCAAACAGCTTTATATCCGAACCGGGAAAGACCGGTATGGCATATTCAGACAAAGACTGAGGAGTGCCCTGCAATGAATCTGTGTGATCAGCGGGTGTCTGGTTGTATGGTTATCATCTCTCCCTTGTATCTGTCAGTTCCCGCTGGGAGAAATGGAGTGAAGGTCTTCCGCTATTGGGGGTAAGAGAGAGCAACATTCAATTGAAAATGCATCCGATTCAACTCTGACGGATAACATTGGCTCCATCTGCTCTGTATGTCATGCCTGCTGTGGAGTCCGTTATACCTCATTACATCAGTACACGGACTATCGGCATCTGTTATTGAACGATTGGACAGGCGTCCTGCAACACGCTGGTCATGCGGAGCATTTACTTTTATAAATACCAGGCCCGTGGAAACGACCACCAGCGAAGGTCCTCTTAAAAAAAATCCCGGCCAGTGGACTGGCCGGGATCAGAATACAGGTCTTGTTCAATTATTCTACTATGAATGAGGTAGTGCTGTTCTGCTGTCCATTGCTGATGCGGAACAGGTACATACCGGCGCTCCAGTTGCTTACATCAAGCTGTCCGCTGAATTGATCAGCAGTAGAGAAGCTTTCGCTGTACATCAGCTGACCAAGACTGTTGAGCACTTCTACAGTGATCTCTTCATTGCCTGAGAAGGCTGCGTTCCACTGCAGGAGGTCATTGGCCGGGTTTGGATAGAGTGATACGTTACTCAGGTTTTCAAATGACTCTACACCTGTACAGAAATCTACCGTAACGTTTTTACATGCTTCGTAAGATACAGAAGAAGCGGTTACAACCTGGCATACCTCATAGGTTCCGGGGCTTGGAAAGGTGTGTACAGGGTTGGCATCAAAACTGATCCCGCCATCTCCAAATGCCCAGTAATAGGTAGCAGTTCCGGCTTCAAAGAAATTACTGAAGTCATAGAATTCCAGCGTCAGATCCTGGCAGGGGAAGGTAGGTGTAGGAACAAAGGCAGCTCCTTTAGGAGCCAGGTACCAGTCAACATAAGGATGCTCCCAGGCGTATTCCGGAGAAAGGAAGGCCATGGTATTGATGTAGAAACCATTCCATCCGGTCGTGCTGATACCATATCTTACATCAGAAGTGGCATTACCACTCTGGTTGTAAGCACCGTCTTCCATAGAAGTAGGTAAGGCCCCGAAATTCTCTTCATTGACCAGTAACCAGAGGGTATTGAGCGGGTTGGTATTCAGTGGAGGATCATTGAAATCAAGCAGGGTGTCGCCAAAAGAATAGCTCTGGCCCGGGTGATAAGAGAAAGCAATACCTATCTTGTTATCATTACCGGTAGCATCTTTCGGTATCTCCAGATCCAGCGGAATGGAGATATACTTTGGAGCAAATGAAGCAGAATCTTCATTTCCCAGAGTGATCATGTACTCCTGAAGAGTACCGTTCGGATGGTTCTGGGTGCTGTTATAGCGCATGTAAACAGCCTGATAGGGCGGGTCGCCCAGGGTGCTGAAAACATGAGCTGAAGAGCCCGGAGTTGTAATATATACATAGAGCGTGTCTGTCACGTCTGTTACATACCTGTCATAATAAATATAGAAGCCAACTGAATCTACATCATATGCATGGGTGTCATTGAACCATTCTTTTGTAGGTACAGGAGGAGGAGCATCCGGATAGTATTCATAATCCACATAATCCTGAATGAAAGTAGAAGTAGGATCCAGTACATTACTGAATGAATGAACCCACCAGTAGTATTCAAAAGGGGTTCCGGCATCATCGCCTACCACTTTGACGGTAGAGTCTGGCCAAAGCGGAACTGCCGAGATATTCTCCAGGGTGAGACCATTGTAGGTCAGGTCAACTGCTGCACTGTAGTTGATCCAGTAATAGGTTAAAGCCGATTCTCTGGTTCCATCCAGACTGCGGTCCTGGTAAACACCAGACTTTGGGGTAGAGCGTGTGTCTCTTGGCAGCAGGTGCAGGTCGCCGTCCACAGTCTGGGCGCTTTGCGCAATAACCGGGACAGACAAGGAAGCTGCCATCAGGATAGTAAAGTATTTTTTCATCATAATGACTATTTGATCTAACAAAGATAATCTAAAACAAGGGCAACCCATGTCACCTTGTGGTAAGCAAATGCTTAAAGCTTCTTAACAAAGCAAGACCGGCAGCGGGGCTCATACTGATCCTTTTCTCCCAGAAGAACCTGCTCCGTGCTGCCTGATAAACGATAACTGTGGGTGGCGATATTGCCACATTGTACGCATATGGCATGTACCTTGGTAACATATTCTGCAACAGCCAGCAAGGCGGGCATAGGCCCGAAGGGCTTGCCTGAATAATCCATGTCCAGCCCTGCCACTATGACCCGGGTGCCGGATGATGCCAGTTGCTGGGCAATGTCCACGACTCCCTGGTCGAAGAACTGCACTTCATCGATACCGATCACATGACAGCCTGTTCCCAGCAACAGGATATTGGATGAATGTGAAACAGGAGTACTTCTTATGAGGTTTTCGTCGTGAGAAACGATGTGCTCTTCATCATAGCGGGTATCTACCGCAGGTTTGAATATCTCCACACGTTGCCGGGCTATCCGGGCACGTTTCAGCCTTCTGATCAGCTCTTCTGTTTTTCCGGAGAACATACAACCGGCTATTACCTCGATCCAGCCCCGCTTTCCTTCACTGATTAATGGTTCGATGAACATTCGCAGCGAAAGGTATAAATTTGGGCGAATATTGAATAAACTGAACTCCTTTCCATGTCATCCTTCCAAGAACCTGTCAGGCTGCTCCAATCTGTGATCGAATTGCTGGAAGTGCGAACAGAGGGAACCCTTTCATCGCTGGAAAGAGATGTGGTCAGGCAAAGGCTTATCCAAGTCTATGAAATGCTCTGGGATCAGCAGCAACCTGATACACTGAATATTCCGGTTGAACAGGAAACAAAAGAGGAGGCACCTGTTGTTCAAACAGTGTCATTGCCTGAAGATGATCAGGTGCCGGATCCTGAACCACAGAAGGAGATGAAAATACCGGAACCTGAACCTGAAGTGATCTCTGTGAAGAAAGAGGAAACTCCACCACAAAAGGAAGAAAAACCTCCCGTTTCTGACGATAAGAAAACGAATCTGAATGAACGCTTCGCCGGCGATAAGACCACCCTGGCTGATAAGATACTCAAGCCTCAGGGGCTTCTGAAGAACCTGATTGATGTGAATGAAAAATTCTTTTTTACCAGGGAGCTTTTTGACGGCGACAGAAAGGCCTTTGAACAGGCTATCGAGCAGCTTGATGCCTGCACCGGGCTGGAACAAGCTATTGGTATCATCAATACTGATCTGGCAACCCGGTACCACTGGGATACTGGCTCCAAAGCAGTAGATAAGTTCATGAAAGAGATACTTCTAAGGTTCAGCAGGTAAATACTTGCTGATCAATTTCAGGGCCTTCTCTGCACCGCCTTTGTGTTCCGCTACAAAACCGGATGACTTTTCTGAGATCACACGGTAGTTGTTTTCATCAGCCGTGAGGCTATCGGTCCACCGCATAAGCTCTTCTGCTCTTGTTATTACGGTAGCCACCTTCAGTTCTGTGAGTATGCGGGCTTCCCGGAATTTCTGGATCCTGGGTCCAAATGCAAGCGGTTTTCCATAGACTGCAGCCTCCAGGGTATTGTGAATTCCCGCTCCGAAACCTCCTCCAATATAACATGCATAACCATACCTGTAAATGGATGACAACATGCCAACAGAATCAATGATCAATACTTTTGGGCAAAGTGGCAAAGTTGCTTCGCTGAACCTGACCGCATCACCTTTGAATCTTTTCATAAGACGCTGAATATGTTGCTCTGTTGGCTCGTGTGGTGCAATAATGAGCTTGAATCCTTTGGTTTTCCAGGACCGGTTATAGGCTTCTGCCAGATATTGTTCGTCTTCAGGCCACGTGCTTCCTGCTATGATGATGCGATGTGCTGACATTTCCTTGATCAGCCCTACTTCGGGCGATTGGGATGCGATCTGCAATACCCTGTCAAAACGGAGGTCAGGACATACAACTGACAGAATACCGATGTTGTGCAACAGCAGTGCAGAGGCATCATCCTGAACAAGTATCTCACTAAAGCAGGTCAGCATGAAGCGGTGGTAACTTCCCCACCATTGAAAAAATGGCTGACCGGGGCGAAATATGGCTGAAAGCAGAACAGCAGGTATCTTCCTTTGCTGCAATGCTTCGAGGTAGCTTCCCCAGAATTCATATTTGACAAAAATGGCCATCGAGGGTCTGACCATTTCCATAAAACGCCGGGCATTCTGTTCATTATCGGCCGGCAGGTACAGTACCAGGTCAGCCAGGGCAAAATTCTTTCTGGCCATATAACCTGAGGGGGAGAAGAAGGTCAGAACGATCTGAATTTGCTGGTACCTCGATTTCAAGAGCTCTATGAGGGGCCTTCCTTGTTCAAATTCGCCAACAGAAGCGCAATGAAACCATACCACCGCTTCTCCCGGTTGAAAACTTTCAGGTGCAGAAGCGGTGGCCTGGCGGCCTTCGGTCCATGCCCGTGCTTTGGAAGAAAAAGGAGTTGCTGATCTGATACCAAGCTGGTAAGCACCTGTACCGAGGCGATACAATCGTTTGCTCCAGGATACTCTCATCAATAATAAAAGCTTCTACCGGTTTGCTTATAGACCGGAAGCACCCAGGTGAGTTTAAGATTGATCATCATATCCAGTCTGGTGGCATCCTGCGGTTCCAGAGTATCAAAGGTGATGCCCCTTCTGCCTTTGGTGATAGCTTGCGACCATTCGAGGCCGGCTCTGAAATTCACAAAATGTTTTCCGCTGAAGTACGAATACCCAATGTATTCACTGAACATGATTCCATTGGTAAGTCGGTCATATCCTTTCTTATATGTGTCATTCAGCTGTGGCACATATGCTTCATCTATATAGATCTGAATATTGTGTTCAAAGAACCCCACACCTCCCATGACCGTTAAGCCTGAATTGGGGTTGTGCGATAGCAGTGAAGTGATCTTGCCGAAATGAAACATCACGTCAAAACCCTGTTCAAAGATGGAAGGAATGAACAAAGCACCGTCATTGCCAATGATATAGCCATTGTCATCACGCAGATTGAACAGCAGGCTGTCTTCTTTTACCCGGTCGCCAAAGTAATAATGACCGGACAGGCCAAACAGCAGGTTCTTATCTGATTTGAACTGCCATCCCGCACCGGCAAGTCCATGATATCCGAACCGGTCAGCCAGATCAGCCTGTGGTAAACCAATACCGGCTTCAACCAGTACCAGGTTTGCCTGGACACAGCTATCCTGTACATTGGTCTGAGCCAGCAGACCGGCAGGTAAGGCAGCCATCAACAGAGTTGCACAGATCGATCTCCTCATGCGTCAAAGGTAAGCAACAGCACAAATGGAACGGACTTCTGTGGCCTTGATTATCTTTGCGTCCGTAAAAATCCTGCATGCAGAAGATTCAGATGGTCGATCTGGCTGGCCAGTATAAACAGATCCGGAACGAAATTGACAGCGGTATCAGAGAAGTAATAGAAACTACTGCCTTCATTAACGGTCCGATGGTCAGGAATCTGACCCGGGGTCTTGAAGAGTATCTTGGAGTTTCTCATTGTTTGCCCTGTGCCAATGGAACAGATGCCTTACAGATAGCGCTGATGGCTATTGGAGTAAAGCCGGGTGATGAAGTGATCACCGTACCGTTCACTTTTGTGGCAACAGTAGAAGTAGTTGCCCTGCTTGGTCTTAAACCTGTTTTCGTAGATGTGGATCCGGATACTATGATGATGGATATGGATCAGGTTGAAGCAAAGATCAGTTCCCGCACAAAGGCCGTCATTCCGGTTCACCTGTTTGGACAAGCAGCTCCTATGGAAGACCTGATGGCATTGGCTGAGAAGCATGATTTCAGGGTGATAGAAGACAATGCTCAGGCCATCGGCTGCAAGTATCGTTTCAGAGATGGATCAACTGCCATGGCAGGTACCATCGGCCATATAGGAACTACTTCGTTCTATCCAACCAAGAACCTGGGTGGTTATGGCGACGGTGGTGCGATCTTCACCAATGATGATTCTCTGGCGGCGGCTATCCGCACCATTACCAACCATGGATCTGACAGGAAATACTATTATGATTCCATCGGGGTCAATTCAAGACTGGATAGCTTCCAGGCAGCTGTGCTTGTAGCCAAGCTTGCGAAACTGGATCAGTATAACGCAGCCAGAAAACAGGCCGCCGATTACTACGACCAGCAATTGACTGGCATTCATCAAGTGACCGTTCCTGCACGCACCTCCCATTCAGACCATGTATTTCATCAGTACACCATACGGGTAACAGATGGCAGAAGAGACGCCCTGCAACAATACCTGGGTGAACAAGGCATCCCATCCATGATCTATTATCCGGTTCCGCTTCACCTGAGTGAAGCCTATAAAAGTTTTGGATACAATGCTGGCGATTTTCCCGTTAGTGAGCAACTCTCATCAGAAGTGTTGTCACTACCCATGCACACCGAACTGACCGCCGAACAACTGGATCACATCATATTTCATATCCGTAATTTTTTTGCATAAGAAGTCGCAGTAAATGAAAAAAGTAGTCATAACAGGAGGTGCCGGTTTTATTGGCTCTCACCTGCTCAGAAGAATGGTGAATCGCTATCCTGATGTAACCTTCGTCAACCTGGATAAACTCACCTATGCAGGAAACCTGGAGAACCTGCTGGATATTGAACATAAACCAAACTACAGGTTCATTAAGGGTGATATAGTAGATGGAGATTTTCTTACTGCCCTGTTCGATGCTGAGCAATTTGATACCGTCATCCACCTGGCAGCCGAATCACATGTGGACAGGTCTATCGCCAACCCGATAGAATTTGTCATGACCAATGTGGTAGGTACCGTGAACCTGCTCAATGCAGCCAGACATTGCTGGAATGGAAACTGGGAAGGAAAGATGTTCTACCATGTGTCAACAGATGAAGTATATGGCAGCCTGGGAGAAGAAGGGTTTTTTGAAGAATCTACTCCTTATGACCCGCATAGCCCTTATTCTGCATCAAAAGCCAGTTCAGACCATTTTGTACGTGCCTATCACGACACCTATGGCATGCCGGTGTTGCTGTCAAACTGTTCCAATAATTACGGCCCTTACCAGTTTCCTGAAAAACTCATTCCTCTTGCGATCCATAACATTAAGAACAGCAAGCCAATTCCTGTTTATGGAAAGGGAGAGAATGTTCGCGATTGGTTATGGGTGGAAGACCATGCAGCTGCCATTGATCTGATATTACAGGAAGGCACTACAGGTGAAACCTATAATATCGGGGGCTTCAATGAATGGAAGAATATAGACCTGATCAAATTGCTGTGTACCATCATGGATAAAAAACTGGGTCGCCCGGAAGGAACTTCTGCAGGTCTCATCACTTTTGTCAGAGACCGTGCCGGACATGACCTTCGTTATGCCATAGATGCCTCACACCTGAATACATCGCTGGGCTGGAAACCTTCATTACAGTTTGAAGAAGGACTGGAGAAAACAGTTGACTGGTACCTGGCCAATGAAGAATGGCTGGATCATGTGACCAGCGGTACTTATAAGCAATACTATCAACAGCAATACGCCGACAGATAATGCCATTCACAGAAACACCGATCAGCGGATTGCTTGTATTTGAACCCAGGGTTTTCAGCGATGATCGCGGATACTTCTTTGAAAGTTTCAATGAACAGACCTTTGCAGAAGCAGGTATCACCAGGCCTTTTGTACAGGATAACCAGAGTCGTTCCGTATATGGAGTAGTTCGTGGGCTGCATTATCAGCTGGCGCCTATGGCACAGGCTAAACTGGTCAGGGTAGTAGAGGGGGAAGTGCTCGATGTAGCCGTTGATATCAGACAGGGTTCCCCCACTTTCGGACAACATTTCAGTATTTTACTAAGTAAGGAAAATAAGAAGCAACTATATCTGCCAAGAGGATTTGCTCATGGGTTTTCAGTACTAAGTGAATACGCAGAATTCGTATATAAATGTGATAACTTTTATTCAGGTGGACACGATGCAGGGATCCGGTTTGATGACCCTGCACTTGGAATAGACTGGAAATTACCGGCCGATGATGTGTTGCTGTCAGGCAAGGATGCAGCACTTCCGTTATTTGCTGATGCAAAGAACAATTTTACGGAGGAGGGAACAGCCTTATGAAGATCCTGGTTACAGGCAGCAACGGGCAGCTGGGCTCTGAGTTGCGACGTTTGTTTGCAGAACGAACTGCGGATGATTGCCTGTTCATTGATATCGGTGAACTGGACATCACTGATCCGGTTGCGGTGCGCAGTTTCTTTCATGAACACCGGCCTGAAGTTTGTATCAACTGCGCAGCCTATACCGCAGTTGACAAAGCAGAATCTGAACCGGATCTTGCTCGTAAGGTCAATGTAACCGGGGTAGAGGTGCTCGCGAAGAACTGTGAAGATTCCGGGGCATCACTGGTGCATATCAGTACAGATTTTGTGTTCAACGGAGAAGCTGACAAGCCGTATTCTACTGATCATCCGGTAAGTCCCGTCAGCGTGTACGGACTTACCAAAGCCGAAGGTGAGAATCGTGCTCTGAGCACCTGCAGCAGAACCTGGCTCGTCAGAACATCCTGGGTGTACTCTGCCTTTGGTGGTAACTTCGTGAAGACCATGATACGCCTGGGGAAGGAAAGATCAGAGATCAATGTGGTCAATGATCAGGTAGGAAGCCCCACCTGGGCAAAGGATCTGGCCAGGGCCATCCTGACCATCATAGACCAGAGGGAAGTAACAAAGTATGGTATTTATCATTTCTCTGACAAAGGAGCCATCACCTGGTTCGATCTGGCTGCTGCCGTTATGGATACCTATGGGTTGAACTGCAAGGTGAATCCTATTCCCACTTCATCTTATCCTACGCCGGCTAAAAGACCGGCCTATTCCGTGCTGGATCTGTCAGGTACGGCATCGGTTCCGGGAATGGAAATTCCGGACTGGAAAACAAGTTTGCAACAATGTATTGAAGAAATAAAAACACTAGAAAATGCTTGACAAGATTCAGCTACAGGAGATCATTGACATTGCGGAAGAAGCCGGAAAGGCTATTATGGAGATCTATTCTACCGACGATTTTGCAGTTGTGGACAAAAGCGATAATTCGCCGCTGACCAAAGCAGATAAAGCCTCGAATGAAGTGATCATCAGAAGGCTGCAATCATCCTATCCTGAAATTCCCATCATTTCAGAAGAAAACAAGGAAGTTCCCTATGCCGACCGTAAAGACTGGACCTGGTTCTGGCTGGTAGATCCGCTCGATGGCACCAAAGAGTTCATCAAGAAGAATGGAGAGTTCACCGTTAACATAGCCCTGGTGCATGATGGCCGTCCTGTTCTTGGAGTGGTAGGAATACCCGCCCGTAATGAAATGTACTATGCCGTGCAGGGACAAGGTGCCTGGAAGATCGATGAAGAAGGCAATAAACACAGGCTGCAGGTGAATGAACCATCGGCAGAACGCATAGCCCTGATCGGCAGTCGTTCGCATCCGTCGCCTGAATTCGATGCTTACCTGAAGGACATGGAATCGAAATATGCACAGGTTGATTTCGTACCTGCAGGAAGCTCACTGAAATTCTGTCTGGTTGCTGAAGGAAAGGCTGATGTATATCCGCGGCTCGGCCCCACCATGGAATGGGATACCGGTGCAGGCCATGCTGTGGTGCTTGAAGCAGGAGCCAGGGTAAGAATACACGGTGCTTCAGAAGATCTGTCATACAATAAGGAGAATCTTCTGAATCCTTTCTTCATCGTAGAAAGAGCCTGATCTTATTCGAAGCGGAGGTGCTTGACCGATTCACCTGAATCACGTAATTCAAGCAAAGCATCAATGCCTATTGACAGGTGTGTTTCGGCAAAATTGGAGGTGACCTTCCGGTCGCTTTCTGCCGTTTTCACACCTTCCGGATCCATTGGTATGTCTGATACCAGCAGCAGCGCTCCGTGTGGTATGCTGTTAATGAATCCTACCGTGAAAATGGTGGCTGTTTCCATGTCAATGGCCATGGCACGTATGCTTCGCAGGTACTCTTTAAATTCCTGGTCATGCTCCCACACCCTGCGGTTGGTTGTATAGACCGTGCCTGTAAAGTAATCCTGTTCATAGCGTCTGATCACGTGACTGACCGCCATCTGTAACCGGAATGAGGGCAGGGCGGGCACTTCCTCCGGCATGTAATCGTTGCTTGTTCCTTCTCCTCTGATGGCTGCAATGGGCAGCAGCAGATCGCCCACTTCGTTGTTCTTTTTTAGTCCACCGCATTTACCAAGAAACAACACCGCTTTTGGCATGACCGCACTCAGCAGGTCCATCACGGTCGCGGCCATGGCAGAACCCATCCCGAAATTGATGATGGTGATGCCGTTAGACGTGGCAGTTTGCATTGGCTTATCCTTTCCCTTCACTTCCACTCCGAATTTCTCAGCAAATGAATCCACATAGTTGATGAAATTGGTCAGCAGAATATACTCTCCAAAGGCTTCCAGTGGTGTGCCGGTGTATCTGGGGAGCCAGTTTCTGACGATCGCTTCTTTAGTTTCCATACTACAAACTTTCCATCCAAAGGTAAACCTTCCCGCTTTGCCTATTTTTACAGATATGAACCAATACTTCCTTCGTTTATCAATGGCCGTCCTGTTGTCCGGATCTACCATTGTTCTGCAGGCACAAACTCCTGCCGGTATGCGCATGTCAGGCATTAATAAGCGCCAGGTTCTGGAAGAGCACTCCCTTGTTAGCCAGGTGCCGTTCAGAAACATCGGCCCGTCCATTATGAGCGGCAGGGTTACAGATCTCGCAGTGAACCCTGACAAGCCGGAAGAATTCTATGTAGCCTATGCCAGTGGCGGACTCTGGTACACGAACAATAACGGCCAGTCCTTTCAGCCGCTGTTCCAGCAGGAAGATGTGATGACCATAGGTGCTATTGCCGTCAACTGGGAGACAGGTGTGATCTGGGTAGGCACCGGAGAGGTAAATTCTTCCAGGTCATCCTATGCCGGTATAGGCATGTACAAGAGTGCTGACAGAGGACAATCCTGGCAGTATGCCGGACTGCCTGAGTCGCATCATATAGGAAGCGTGGTCATGCATCCCGATGACCCGAACACTGTGTGGGTAGCCGTACTGGGTCACCTCTTTACAACCAACCCCGAACGCGGTGTATATAAGACAACAGATGGTGGAGAACACTGGAAGAAAGTATTGTTTGTAGATGATAAGACAGGAGCTGTTGAGGTGACCATAGATCCGGTGCATCCTGAACGTTTGTATGCCTGTATGTGGCAGCGTGACAGAAAAGCCTGGAACTTTACTGAAGCCGGGTCCGGGTCTGGTATCTGGGGTTCTGAAGATGGCGGAGATAATTGGAAACTGCTGACCGGAAGTAACTCCGGGTTCCCTTCCGGAGAGGGGATGGGAAGATCAGGTCTTGCCATATTTCCCGGAAATACCAATGTTCTGTATGCAGTGGTCGATAACCAGTCTGCAGATCCTTCCAAAGCAACAGAACAAGACACCAGTGTGATGACTATGAATGATCTGAAAGACATCACCAAAGAAAAGTTCCTTGCCCTGGATGATGACAAGTTGAATGCTTTTTTGCAACAGCAGGGCGTTGATGAAAAGTTTACCGCCGCTTATCTGAAAGATCAGGTGCAAAGCGGGGCTTTTCGCCCCACAGTTCTGAATGAATACCTCAACCTGGGTGCCTATGTGTTCAACCTGCCCATTCACGGATGCGAGGTGTATAAGAGCACTGATCGCGGCGAACACTGGGTCAGGGTCAATGAGACAGACCTGGGGAGCATGTACTATACCTATGGTTATTATTTTGGAAAAATATATGTGTCAGAGCTGAATTCAGATCTGGTGTATATTCTGGGTGTGCCGGTGGCGATGAGCACCGATGGCGGAAAGCATTTTACAGAGATCGGAAAAGGAAATGTCCATGCAGATCACCATGTATTGTGGGTAGATCCTGCCGATGACGGGCATCTGATCCTGGGTAATGACGGCGGGGTCAACATCACCTATGACCATGGTCAGAAATGGTTCAAGGCCAATGATCCACCCGTTGGGCAATTCTACAGCGTAACAGTAGATGACGCAAAGCCCTATCACGTTTACGGAGGTCTGCAGGATAATGGTGTCTGGTCAGGTCCGTCTGATTACCAGGCAGATGATTCCTGGTTACAGGATGGCAGGTATCCGTTCCGGTTCCTGTACGGTGGCGATGGCATGCAGGTACAGGTAGATACCCGAGACAACAAGACCTTTTATACCGGATACCAGTTTGGCTTTTATGCCAGAATGAATCTGGATGATGACAATGATTACATGGAGATCAGGCCCAGGCATGAAATGGGTGAGTATCCGCTGAGATTCAACTGGCAGACGCCCATCCTCTTGTCACGCCACAATCAGGATGTTTTTTATTACGGAAGCAACCGCTTTCACAGGTCACTGAACAAGGGTGAGATGCTGGAAACGCTGAGTGATGACCTGAGCGGAGGGGGGGAAGACGGTGACGTGCCTTACGGTACCATCACTGCCATCAGTGAATCTCCGCTTCGTTTTGGACTGTTGTATGCCGGAACAGACGATGGTCACGTACATTTGTCGGTTGATGGTGGTTACACCTGGAACGAGATCTCTGCCGGACTTCCGCCGGGTCTGTGGGTCAGCAGGGTAGTAGCTTCAGCCCATGAGCTGAACAGGGTATATCTGACCATGAACGGTTACAGGAATGACGACTTCAGGTCATTGGTTTTTGTCAGCAATGATCGTGGCAAAAGCTGGAAGCCTCTCGCTACAGACCTGCCTGCTGAACCCGTCAATGTGATCAGGGAAGATGCTGTCAATCCCTCACTGCTTTATATAGGAACAGATAATGGCCTGTACATTTCGCTTAATGGCGGAGTCAGCTGCATGGCCTTTATGGGCACAGGTGAACAGCGCTTGCCCAGAGTGGCAGTGCATGACCTGGCCATTCAGGAGCGGGAACAGGAGCTCGTGGTGGCAACCCATGGTCGCAGTCTTTTTGTAGCTGATATCAGTCATGTAAGAGCATTGAATGACTCTTTACTGAATGTGCCTTTGCACCTTTTTCCGCACGACAAGATGCCGTGGAGGTCAGGACAGGGTAACGGTTCGTCCTGGAACACCCTGGCTGAGCCCTATGTACAAACCACAGAACTGGTGGCCTGCAGTAAAACGGCCACAAGTGCCACCCTGCAGGTGATGCTGGACACTATAGTGCTGTACACCCGGCAGGTGGTGCTCATGCCAGGATTGAACTACCTGGAATATGATCTGAGCGCCGCCACACCGCCTGACAACTGGAAAGCTGCTGATAATGGCGTATGGTATCTGCAGCCTGGAGTGTATTCTGTCCATCTCAGTACAGAAGGAATGGAGGCACAACCAATTGAACTTGAATTAGTTGAAAAAAGGTAAGACAGTTCACAAGCAGGTTGTGGGCAACTACGGGAAATATTTTGTTCTAATCAGAAAAAACCCCGATATTTGCAGTCCGTTTGTAAAAAGAAAGCGTCATGGCACGTGTATGTGACTTAACAGGAAAGAAAACCATCAGCGGCAACAATGTGTCGCACTCTAACCGCAAGACCAGAAGGAAGTTCTACCCGAACCTCCAGACCAAGCGATTCTTCCTTCCGGAAGAAGGCCGTTGGGTGGAGCTGAAAGTAGCTGCTTCTACAATGCGTACCATTAACAAAAAAGGTATTACTGCCTACCTGAGCGAGCTGCGCAAGGAAGGCAAGATCTGATAATTTTCAGTAGCAATGGCAAAGAAAGCAAAAGGCTTAAGGATCCAGGTAATCCTGGAATGCACTGAGCAGAAGAACACGGATGTACCGGGTATCAGCCGCTACATCACGACCAAGAACCGTCGGAATACCCCCGACCGTATCGAAATGAAGAAGTACAATCCGTACCTCAAGAAAATGACTGTTCACAAAGAAATTAAATAACCATGGGAAAGGTCAGTAAGAACGCCCGTGTTACCAAGGGCAAGGTTTCAGGTGGTGGTAAGGAGATGGTAAAGGTCATCGTGACCGAGAAATCTCCTAAAACAGGAGCCTATATCTTCAAGGAAAGGATCGTTCACAAAGACAAGGTACAGGACGTTCTGAAAGGTAACGCCTGATACACGAACGATATTCCAGTTAAAAGCTTCTTCGCAAGAGAGGCTTTTTTTGTTTATAGAAAAACGTGTTTATGGCGTTATTCGGACTGTTTGGGAAAGAAAAAAAGGAAGACCTTGACAAAGGACTGGAGAAGACCCGCGAAGGGCTTTTCTCCCGAATCTCGAGGGCAGTGGCCGGAAAAGCTACTGTAGATGCTGAATTTCTGGATGAACTGGAGGAGATACTCATCAGCAGCGATGTAGGGCTGGACACTACCGTCAAGATCATCGGCCGGCTGGAAGAACGGGTGGCTCGCGATAAATACCTGAATACTGCAGAACTCCAGCATATCCTCCGTGAGGAGATCGTTCGCCTGCTCACAGACAGCAACACGCCTGACTACGATGATTTTCAGCTTCCCGCTTCCGCCGATCCCTATATCATATTGGTGGTAGGAGTGAACGGAGTAGGTAAGACCACCACTATTGGTAAACTGGCCAGTCAGTTCAAATCGCAGGGTAAAAAAGTATTGCTGGGTGCTGCCGATACCTTCAGGGCTGCCGCCATCGATCAGCTCAGTGTCTGGGCTGACCGCACCGGCGTGGAGATCATTCGCCATCAGATGGGTGCCGATCCTGCTGCCGTAGCTTTTGATACCGTGAATGTGGCTAAGAACAAAGGAGCTGATGTGGTCCTGATCGATACCGCCGGAAGATTGCACAATAAGGTGAACCTGATGAATGAACTCTCTAAGATCAAAAGGGTCATACAGAAAGTTTATCCTGATGCACCACAGGAAGTATTGCTGGTACTGGATGCATCTACCGGTCAGAATGCCCTGGAACAGGCCAGGCATTTTACGGCTGCAACCGAGGTTACTGCCATTGCTCTCACCAAACTGGACGGCACAGCCAAAGGAGGTGTGGTATTGGGAATAGCAGACCAGTTCAGGATTCCTGTAAAGTATATCGGGGTAGGAGAACAGGTGCACCAGCTTCAGGTCTTCAATAAAAAAGCATTCGTGGATGCACTCTTCCATGAACCCGCATGAAGGTAAGGTCGCACAAAAAAGATAAGGTGAACATCGTGACACTGGGTTGTTCCAAGAACCTGGTGGACAGTGAGGTCATGCTGACACAGTTGCGGGCCAATGAGATAGATGCACACCACCAGCTGGAAGACGACAACAGTAATGTCATCATTGTCAATACCTGCGGGTTCATTGACAACGCCAAACAGGAAAGTATTGATACCATCCTGCAATATGCTTCTGTTAAATCAGAAGGAGGTATAGATAAATTGTATGTGACCGGATGTTTGTCACAGCGCTACCGCGATGAACTCATGCAGGAAATACCGGAGGTGGATGCCTGGTTCGGTACCATGGAGCTACCCGCACTGCTGGAGAAATTTCAGGCAGACTATCGCCAGGAGTTGCTGGGCGAACGCATCATTACTACGGCTCCGCATACCGCCTATCTGAAGATATCAGAAGGATGCAACCGCACCTGTTCTTTTTGTGCCATTCCACTCATGCGTGGCGGGCATCGCTCCCGACCAATGGAAGACCTGGTAACTGAAGCTTCCAGACTGGTTGCTAATGGCGTGGTAGAGATCATGCTCATTGCTCAGGAACTTACCTACTACGGGCTGGACCTGTATAAAGAAAGAATGTTGCCGGAGTTGTTGCGACAGCTTAGTGACATTGAAGGACTGCGATGGATCAGACTGCACTATGCCTATCCGAGTAAGTTTCCGCTTGAGGTGATCGATGTGATGCGTGAAAGAAATAATATATGTAACTATCTTGATATGCCATTGCAGCATGCCAGCGACTCTGTACTGCATGCCATGAGAAGACAGATAACACGGACAGAAACAGAGGCTTTGGTTCATGAGATACGCAGAAGGAATCCGGAGATCACCCTGAGAACTACTATGCTTGTAGGCTTTCCGGGCGAAACAGAAGAAGACTTTGAAGACCTTCTTGATTTTGTAAGAAAAATGCGGTTCAACAGATTGGGCGTATTTACCTATTCTCATGAAGAGGGAACCAGTGGCTATGAACTGGAAGATGATGTACCTGATGACGTGAAACAAGAGCGTGCCGCAAAACTTATGTCTGTGCAGGAAGAGATCGCTGCAGAATGGAACCAGACATTTGTAGGTAAAGAGCTGACGGTACTTATTGACAGACTGGAAGGTGAACACTTCGTTGGGAGAACAGAAGGCGACTCTCCCGAAGTGGACAATGAAGTGCTGATATCAGTCCATAATCAATACCTTCGCCTCGGCGACTTTGTACAGGTGCACATCACCGGCGCTGATGCCTTCGACCTGTACGCTGAACCGGTGCAGAAATGACGTTTACTCATTCAAAGATAAAACTGGCAGATACCGGATTCTTTCCGCAGATCATGCTGGATTATATGGCAGGTGCAGAAGCACTCAGGCCATTCTACCAACATACACCAGGTCTTGATGCATTTGGCGAGGCAATGAGCGCCAAGGCTCGTGAAGGAACAGACCGTTCTACATTGGTGAAGGTACTGCAGGAGCAATTGCGTAACCTGACATTGACAGATGCAGTAAAAGATAATATACAATCACTGGCTGATGACAACACGTTTTGCGTGGTAACCGCTCATCAGCTGAACCTTGCCACAGGACCTCTTTATGTGATCTACAAAGCACTGTCTGCTATTTCACTTTGTGAACAGCTGGAAAAACAATATCCGGGTAAAAAACTGGTACCGGTATTCTGGCTTGGATCAGAAGACCATGATCTGGATGAGGTAAACCACTTTCACGCCTTCCATAAGACATACACCTGGCAAACCGAACAGTCCGGTGCAGTTGGGCGCATGCTGGCCACCGGTATGGATGCTTTATGGGACAGCCTGGCTGAAGATGCAGGCAACTCTTCTGAAGCTGATGCGTGGGTCAACATGCTTCGTGATTGTTACAGAGCAGACAGAACAATGTCTGTTGCAACCACTGATCTGCTTAACAGGATCTTTGGAACATATGGCCTGGTGATTCTGGACGGTGATCATCCCGCAATGAAAAAGGCTTGTGCAGATATCATCCTGGATGAACTGCAGAGCGGGAACTCAGCAGGTATAGTTCAGCTTGCATCTGAAAAACTTTCCCGACATTATTCCGTGCAGGCTTATCCTAGAGAGATCAACCTGTTTTTCCTGGATAACAACAGCCGTGATCGTATAACAAGGGTTGCAGATGGATATGAACTGGCTAACAGCAGGAGAACCTTTGGCGCTGAAGAGCTGGAAGAACTGATCAATAATCAGCCACAGGTATTTAGTCCAAATGTGATCCTCCGGCCTTTGTTTCAGCAAAGGGTACTGCCTGCTGTAGCATACGTTGGCGGAGCAGGCGAATTATCTTACTGGATGCAGCTAAAAACACTTTTTGGCCACCACGGTATAGAAATGCCGGTACTGGTGCTCAGAGACTCTGTCACCCTGGTGGACCATACAAGCTGTAAAAAATTGCAGAAACTGGGTCTGGAACCTGATGCTATGTTCGGTGATATTGAGCAACTGGTTAAAGCATATGTGTCTCAGCAAGCCGGTGAGGAGATCGATCTGGAGATTGAAAAGAAACAACTGGAAAAGACTTACAGGAGCATCTCTGAAAAGGCAGCAAAGGTTGACCCTACCCTTGAAAAAGCAGTGGCGGCGGAAGAGGCTTCGGCCCTGAAAGCCCTGGAAAAGCTGCATCAGCGGCTGCTAAAAGCTGAAAAACAAAGATTTGACGTTGCGATCAACCAATTACGCTCTGTACATGCCCGAATGTTTCCGAACGGAGGTTTGCAGGAAAGATATGACAACCTGCTACCCTGGCTTTTGCGTTTTGGTCCTTCCTTTCCGGATCAGTTGCTGAAAGTTATGGATGCTCCGTCTGATCATCTTCATATACTCTGCGAAGAACCTCAGGCCTGATTATATACCATTCTCTGATAGTCACAAAAATGTAGTAGTTTACACTGCATCTCCTCTGCAAATGAAACATTTTTGTATAGAAGAATGGAGTCGCCTTTTGAGCATACCAGGATAACAGAACGTTACCGCGGTCTGGAGCATCTGTCTGTGCCAGTAGCACTGGTTGACGCCTCCTTTAATGTTATTCATTACAATCCGGCATACAGAAAACTTCTGCCACAAGGCGCAAACAAGCAGAAGCTGCTGCACCTGGACAGGATGTTCAACGGATTTCAGGACAAACTTAAAGTTTTGCAGGATGCAGGATTGTATGCCGGCAACATCATGCAATTCCGAATGCCCGGAGTACAGCTGTCAGAAACCAACCGGATATTCGATCTGCACATTGCCCGCCTGGAACAATCTGCAGATCTGCTGGATGGCTACACGATCAACCTGATAGAAGTAACGGAAAGGGAACAGGAGCTGAAGAGACTCAGAGAACTTTCTGATCATCACCTTAAATTCATTCATCACACCACCAGTGGGGTATTGATTCACTGCAATGGTAAACTGGTTTATGTAAACCCGCAGGGGGTCAGAATGGTGCGGGCTGCAGATGCAGAGAGTCTGATAGGTCGCAGTGTGGTTGATTTTGTTACACCTGAGTTCAGGACCATCGTGGTAGAACGGATCCGCAGAATGAACGAAGAGAATCTTCCTGTTGAAGTCATTGAAGAGCATATCATCCGCGAAGACAAGACTACTTTTCCTGCAGAGATCTTCGCTTATCCGGTAACCTATGACGGAGCACCGGCTATAAAGGTGATCATCAATGATATTACTAAAAGAAAAGAGGCGCAGCTCCGTCTTCAGGAGAGCAAACAGGAATACCAGAATCTGATCGATCAGTTACAGGATGTGATTTTCAGAGCTGATGAAAAAGGCAAGATAGAATTTCTGAATTCAGCCTGGACTGAATTGACCGGATACAAAGTGGAAGAATGTCTGGGACATTCCATGAGTGATTACTTTGTGAAGAACAGCGACACAGACAGCTCATTTGTGCATGTTATCAGGCAGTTGAACAACGGCATCGGAGACTTTGAAAATGATCTGCTGCTGGAAACTGCAACTGGACAACATATATATGTAAGAGCTAAATTTCAGACCATTCGCGATCATGCCGGCCTCCTGACAGGATTTTCAGGCCTGCTCAGTAATATTCATAGCCGAAAAACCATCCTGGAAGAACAGCGACGTATTGAAAACGCACTTCGAAGAAACCAGAATCTGTATTTGTCGCTGGCTAAATCGATGCAGGCAGGAAGCAGAGGATTGCAGGAAGCCTGCCGCGAGATAGCCAGAACATCATGTGTGGCCATGGCACTGGATCGGGTGAATATCTGGCAGTTCAATGAAACAGGAAATGAGCTGACTTGCCTGACAAACTATATTAAACAAGAGCAAACATTCGCAGATGAAGGGCTTGTACTTTCTGACTTTTCTGCCTACACAGAGATCATCAGAGAAGAACGGGTGCTTACTATTGATGATGCCTTGCAAGACCCGCGTGTGGATGTATTCAGAGATAGCTATATCATTCCGGATGGTATTCTCTCTATGATGGATGCAGGAATTTATATTGGAGAAAAGCTGTGGGGTGTCATCTGTTTTGACGTAACGGAGTCCCGCCGCGACTGGATGCCTGAAGACCGTTCCTTTGCTGCTAATCTGGCAGATCTGTTGTCTGGTATCATTGCCAGTAATGAGCAGGAGGAAACCAGATCAGCGCTAAAGAAGACCGTTGAGCTGAACAGCACCATTCTGGAAAATGCCGGCGAGTCCATATTCCTGATCAGTCAGGAAGGACTTGTGGAAGATGCCAACAATATGACCTCCAGGCTAACCGGTTATTCTCTGGATGAACTGACTGGAAGTTCCATTTCCAGATTTATTCCGGAAGAGTTCATTTCAACGGGAGACTCCGTTGTGCGTAATATTGAAGGAACAGGGACCTTCCATCGTACCCGGACACTGGTCTGTGCTGATGGCCGCACAAAAACTGTGGAGATTTCAGTCACGAGACTGGAGGACAGCAGGATGGTTGCCATCATGCGTGACATCACCGAACGAATAGAACGTGAAAAAGCCCTTCGTGAAAGTGAAGCCAGGCTGGACATGGCTCTGAAAGGCGCTGATCTGGGTACCTGGGATTTCTTTATCAAAGAAAACCGCATCATTCACAACAGGCGCTGGGGCGAAATGCTCGGCTACCATTTTGAGATCACTTCTGTCAATGAACAGTTCTGGGAAAAGTTTGTGCACCCTGCTGATATTGAATCTTCCTACAGGAAGTTTCAGGATCATATTAATGGATTGACACCATTCTATGAAGCCAACCTGCGAATGCTGGCCAGTAACGGCGAGTGGAGGTGGATACTTGACAAGGGACGTGTGGTAGAGTGGGATGAGAACGGAGAACCTGTCAGGGCTTCCGGTATTCATCAGGATATAACTGCGTTAAAGTCTATTGAGAAAGAGATTGAAGATCAGCGCATATTTCTGCAGCAGATCATAAATGCCATACCAGACCCCATCTATGTGCGTAATGCAAGCGATGAATTTGTGGTCATCAACAATGCCTTTGCTGAATACCTGGGTGTTGACAGGCAGATGGTCATGCAGTATAAATTCAACAGGAACCATCAGTTTCATGAAACATTTCAGCAACTGATAGATCCCGATGCAGAGATCCTGCTGAACCAGCAGCCACTGGAGCTGAAGGAACACAAACTGCTGAATCAGGCTACGGGAAAACATACCTGGGTAAGCACTATGAAGGTGCCGCTTACCGATGCTGATGGACAGGTTCTGGAAGTACTGAGCATCAGTACAGATATATCAGATCTGAAGAACAGAGAGACTTCCCTGAAAGAAAAAGTAGAAGACCTGTCAGAAAAGCTGCGTAACAGAACCGGCAAACTGGAGCAGCTGACCAAAGAGATCGACACTTTCCATTATTCGGTTAGCCATGACCTGAGAACCCCGCTTCGCACTATTGATATTTTTGCCTACTTCCTGGAGAAGCGGTACAGTGATAAGCTGGATGAAGAAGGAAAATCCAATATTACGCAGATCAGGAACAGCATCACTAAAATGGGCACATTGATTGATAATCTGCTCATTTATATCAGAATGGGGAAGGTGCCGGTCAGAAAAAAAATGGTACAGGTTTCTGATCTTGTGCAGCAGGTCATAGATGAAATGGGGCGCAGTACCGACCTGGAACAGGTCAGTTTTGAGATAGGCGGGCTACCGGTCATGGAGACCGATCCGGATATGCTGCGCCAGGCTTTGCGGAACCTGATCAGTAATGCTGTGAAGTTTTCAGCAACTGCTCGTCAGCCGGTGGTGCAGTTTTCTTCTTCCAAAGTGGAAGGTTACAGTATTATCCGGATCACTGATAACGGGGTGGGTTTCAACATGGAGTTTAAAGACAAGTTATTCAAAGCATTCAAAAGGCTTCACAGCGAAGAGCACTTTGAAGGAACCGGTGTGGGGCTGGCCATTGTTGAACGTATCGTTCAGCGTCTGGGCGGTGAAATATGGGCAGAAAGTGTGGAACAAGAATATACCACCTTTTTTATAAAATTGCCGTTGCATTAATCGTTTTCCTTGTTAACTTTGCGAACCGCTTTTGCGGGTAGTTGCCGAGATGGTGAAACTGGTAGACACGCACGTTTCAGGGGCGTGTGGCCGCAAGGCTGTGTGGGTTCGACTCCCACTCTCGGCACAGAACAAAAAAGGCTCCCTAAAGGAGCCTTTTTTGATTTATGCAGGTCTTTATTTTTTCGTGATCAGGCCTTGTCTGGTCTTACCCTGACAACTGGTTTGCCAGGTGTAGGTTCCGGCAGACAGGTGACTGATATCTACCGATGCCGGAATGCCAGCTTCCAGCCAGCCGGTTTCCATTTCCATTACCATTTTTCCATTCAGATCGAACAGCCGAACCTGATAAATGCCTGCATCAGAAGAGCTGTTTGTGATATGCAGCCAGCCCGCAGTTGGATTAGGATACACCTCTCCCTGATCTTCTCCACTTGTTCTCATGGGCGGAGTGGTAAAGGTGATCACATTGGAACGGAGTGTCCAGGTGGTGCCACATTTGGTCTGCACCCAGCTTTTGTATTTCTTGGAAGGGGTGAGTCCGGTAAGGGTATAGGAGTCATTCAGACTGAGATACAAATGGCTTTCACCCGCACCTTTGACCGTTACCTTATAAATGGTGGCATCATCTGCACCCGTCCATGAAACATCTGCTGTGGTTGGAGCCAGTGAGCCAACTGCATAGGATGATGGGGTAGGGCAGCTGTTTAAGCCATGAAAAACAAAAGCTGAACCTTCGTAGGTTTCCGGATTACTGTATTTGAAAGCTCCGATGATGACATCATCAAAACCATCGTGGTTGACATCGCCGGCACCATCGCAGGTCCATCCGAAGTTTGCCTGATTCACACCACCCAGGTAGGTCCATGCTGCTGTTGCAGACAAACCTGACGGCCCGCCCAGATAGAGATAGGCCTTGCCTTCCTTGTTAAAGTCTTCTGTATGAAAGTGTGATCCCATGATCACATCTGCATAACCATCGTTATTGACATCGCCGGCAGGTCCGAACTGAATGGCATACTCAGCGCCGTCATTATCTCCTTCAGCCGTCCAGCTGGCAGTTGTTTCAGGCCCAGCGGGGCTTCCCATGAATAGCCAGGCTTTCCCTTCATCTACAAATTCTGCATCATATCTCTTGGCACCTATCATGATGTCGTCAAAACCATCATTGTCCACATCGCCCACACCGGATACCCAGAAAGCGAAATACCCGTTGCTTTGGTCTCCTTCCAGTTCCCATACAGGACTATCGGCCAGACCGGTCGGTCCACCCAGAAACACCCAGGCTTTACCGCAGTTGGCTATAGCTCCTGAATAATTCCATCCGCCTATGATGGCATCGTCATATCCGTCGCCATTCACATCGCCGGCAGCACTGACTGCATGGCCCAGCGCAGCGTCAGTATTGTTACCATCAACGGTCCAGTCCGGTTCATCGGCAAGACCATCGGCAGAACCATAAAATACGTATGCTCTTCCTTCATCAACCTGATCGCCGTCCCAGCCATTGCCTCCAATGATCACGTCATCATAACCATCATTGTTGACATCACCTAAACCTTCCAGCGGAAATCCGAGACCCACACCCGCCTGGTTTGGTTCAAACCACCACACAGGTTCAGTGGTTACACCGGTGGAGGTGCCATAATACAGATGTGCCCGGCCTTCTTCTGATTCGCCACCGCTGTAAAGACCGAGGCCTATCAACAAATCGTCATAGCCATCGCCGTTCACGTCGCCGGCAGCTGCCACAGACTTGCCCATTAATCCGCTTTCGTTATCACCTTCATCTTCCCAGACAGGAGTGGTGGACAAACCGGATGGACCGCCCAGAAACAAAAATGCTTTTCCTTCGTCGGTTTCACCTGCATCATAGGCTGCAGCGCCAACTACCACGTCATCATATCCGTCATTGTTGACATCGCCGGCAGTACTGACAGCAAATGCCATGTTAGCGCCTACCTGGTTGCCTTCGTAGCTCCAGTCAGGAGTAGTTGTGAGCGGGTCTATGGTAACAGGAAACACAGCATTCCTGGTGTCTGTTACCAGCGCCAGTTCCTGACCGTTCAGCTCCATGTGTGATTCCAGAGACCTTCCATAAGCATCATACGCCCGGAGGTTGCCGTAACTGAATAATGTCTGTCCTCCTGCCACCAGCTCATAGGAATTGTTGGTCATACGGGATTCTCCGCTACCGCTCATATGCAGCTTCACAGCTACCCGGGCAGCAGGTTCGCCTGGATCTTCAATGATGAAATTCTGTCTGAAACCTTCGGGGGCATTCATGTATTCTATCTGGTAAGTTCCGGCGTCCATTACCAGCAATTCAGCACTTTCTGTCTGCCAGTTGATTCCGGTGGAAGCCAATGGCAGGTTATCAGCCACAACCTGATCAAGGGTTACTTCCAACCGGACATCAGCGTCTGATCTTTTCACTGCCTTAAAACCTGATTCAGTCAGGTAGAATCTGCTGTCACTTCTTCTGTTGAATGCTTCAAAAGGATTTTCTGTTCCTTTTCTGAACTGATATTCAGAGGCCATGATCTGCTGGGTTACCAGCATTTGCCAGGTATCTGTTTCAGGGTCTTTGGCGGTCTGGCTTGCCTGGGTCGGAGAGATCTGTTGATACAATACGATGCCTGATGCCAGCACGGCGATCAGAACTGTTGAGAGGGTTAGTTGGCGTGACATATGCATAAATTGTGTACAAAAGTACGGGTATATTTTTGATTCCTTCTGTCAGGAGATTGTCGGTAAAATGGTTCTTTCAATATGATCTCCCCCGAATGCATAGGGTAAATATGCCAGATGCTCCATTGGCCGGGTGATGATGAGCCTTGCGTCTTTACCGGCAGTGATGCTGCCTGCACGGTCGCTGATCTGCATGGCAGCAGCTCCGTTTACTGTTACTGCGTTGATGGCTTCTTCAGGTGTCAGGCGCATCTTGATACAGGCTAGTGACAAAACGAAGGGAATCTTACCGGAAGGAGTGGAGCCGGGGTTGTAATCGGTAGCCAGAACCAGAGGTAAACCGGCATCAATGATGTCCCTGCCAGGCGCATAAGGCAGATTAAGAAAGAAGCTGCAGGATGGAAGAGCTGTAGGCAGGGTGTTGCTGTCCAGCAAACAGTCGATCTCATTGCGGGTGATATGCTCCAGATGATCAACAGATATTGCATTGTTTCTGACGCCTGCCTGAACTCCGCCTGAAACTGCAAGTTGATTGGCATGAATACGAGGTGCAATATCATATTTCCAGGCAGCCTGTAGTATGGTGTCTGTTTCTTCCGGCGTGAAAAATCCATTTTCGCAAAAAACATCACAGTAATCGGCAAGACCTTCATCAGCAATCTGTGGCAACATGACATCAGTGATCAGCTTGATGTATCCGTTCCTGTCTTGCCTGTATTCTAACGGCAGTGCATGAGCGCCCAGGAAGGTAGATCTGATGATCAGTCTGCTTTGTGATCTCAGTTTCTGTATGACCCGAAGTATCTTGAGTTCTGCATCGACGGTTAGTCCGTAACCGCTCTTGATCTCTACCGCTCCGGTGCCCATGCGTTCTATTTCTGCGAGTCTTTCGAGTGCAGAAGCTTCCAGCTCATCTGCTGATGCCTGTTGTAATTTTCGGGCACTGTTGAGAATGCCACCACCTGCAGCTGCGATCTCTTCATAGGATCTTCCGCGGATGCGCATTTCAAATTCTTCTTCTCGGCTGCGGGCAAAAACTAGATGGGTGTGGCTGTCGCAAAATGCCGGCAATACCCACCTTCCGGTGGCGTCGATGACCTCATCAGCTTCAGGAAGTTCCTGATCCATCGTGCCATATGCAGCAATGCGCCCGTTCTCAGATAGCAGCCATGCATTGCTGAGGGTTGGGAAAAGATTCATGTCTTTGCCTGCAAGCCTGTCTGTTCCATCAGGCCAGACCGGTCCAAGCATATGAATTTGTTGAATAAGAATGCGATGGGAAGGCATCTTCAAAGGTACGGACGCCCGATTACAAATCAAACGCAACCTGTATCTTCGCAGGATGCCGGGTAATTCTTTTGGAACATATTTTCGCATCACTACATTTGGTGAATCACATGGACCGGCAATTGGTGTGGTCATAGACGGATGCCCGCCGGGCATTTCATTGACAGAAGCACTGATAGATGAAGCACTGGCTCGCAGAAGACCGGGGCAATCACGCATTACCACCCAAAGAAAAGAGCCCGATACCTGTGAATTTCTGAGTGGTGTAATGGAGGGTAAAAGCACCGGAACTCCACTGGCAATTCTGATACGCAACAGTGATCAGCGTTCGAAAGATTACGATCATCTTGCAGATACCTACAGACCTTCTCATGCTGACTTCACCTACCAGGAAAAGTATGGCATCAGAGATCACCGGGGTGGTGGCAGATCCAGTGCAAGAGAAACCGCAGCAAGAGTTGCTGCAGGTGCCGTTGCTATGGCTGTTTTAAAAACGGAAGGAATACATGTACAGGCTTATGTAAGCGCAGTTGGTGATATCGTGCTGGATGCATCTTATCAGGATCTGGACCTCAGTCGGACCGATGAGAATATCATTCGTTGTCCGGATCAGGAAACTGCCGAAAGAATGATCAGCCTGGTAAATGCGGTCCGGAAAGAAGGAGATACCATTGGTGGTGTCATTACCTGTGTGGCATCAGGTGTGCCCTCCGGCTTGGGTGAACCGGTGTTTGATAAGTTACATGCTGACCTCGGGAAGGCCATGCTCAGTATCAATGCCGCCAAAGGGTTTGAAATCGGAAGCGGGTTTCATGGTGCCGGTATGCGTGGAAGTACGCATAACGACATTTTTGAAAACCGTGATGGAAAGATCGTTACCCGCACCAATCATTCGGGGGGCATTCAGGGTGGCATCAGCAATGGCATGGATATATATTTCCGCACTGCATTTAAACCTGTTGCTACTATTTTAAGACCTCAGGAAACGGTGAACAGTGCCGGCCAGAAAGTATCTGTTGAAGGGAAAGGCAGACACGATCCTTGTGTATTGCCCAGGGCAGTACCTATCGTGGAGGCGATGACCGCCATGGTGCTGGCAGACCATCTGCTGTTACAACGCATCAACCGGAAATGATATGAGAAAGATTGCGCTACATTGGAAGATCCTGTTCGGACTGTTACTAGGTGTCATATGGGCCTTACTGAGTGCAGGACTCGGCTGGAGGCAATTCACGCTGGACTGGATCAAGCCCTGGGGAACGATCTTCATCAATGTGTTGAAACTGATAGCCGTTCCTTTGGTGTTATTCAGTATCATCAAGGGTATCACAGATCTAAGTGATATCAGTAAGATCAGAAGGGTTGGCTTAAAGACCATTGGTATCTATGTAGGCACTACCGTCATTGCCATAACAGTGGGGCTCGTGGCAGCCAACCTGATACAGCCGGGAAAGGTTGTAGGCGAAGAACAGCTGGCAGCCAACCATGAGCAGTTTATGGCCTTTCAATCCGGCGATGATGTTTCAGCAGTTGACATGCCGGCAAGTGATCTCCAGAAGAAAGTAAAAGATAAGGTACAGGAAGCAGGCAAGTCAAAGGACCAGGGCCCTCTTCAGGTTATTGTAGAGATCGTACCAGATAACATCTTCAGCAGTTTCATGGATATTACCAAAATGCTGCAGGTCATCTTCTTTGCAATTCTGTTTGGGGTGGTGCTCAGTATGATACCTGGTGATAAGGCGGCTCCCATGATAGGTTTTATTGAATCAGGAAATGAGGTCTTTCTGAAAATGGTTGATGTGGTCATGCAGGCCGCACCATTTTTTGTGTTTGCACTCATGGCCGGTAACATGGCAGATCTTGCTGATAGTCCGGCAGCCTTGTTCAACCTGTTCAAAGGTCTTGGTATGTACGCTCTCACAGTGGTATTAGGGCTCGCTTTTTCTTTGTTTGTTACCTATCCGGCAGTATTGAGGTTGTTTACCAGGCAAATACCCTACAGGGAGTTTTTCCGCGGAATGGGTTCTGCACAGGCGCTGGCTTTTTCTACCAGCTCCAGTGCAGCCACCTTACCGGCTACCATGGATTGTGTAACAGAGAACCTCGGGGTATCTCGTCGCATTGCCAGTTTTACCCTGCCGCTTGGTGCAACGGTCAATATGGATGGTACCAGTTTGTATCAGGCCGTTTCTGTGTTGTTTCTGGCTCAAATGCATCTGGTGCCTCTTGATCTGTCTCAACAGCTTACCATCGTGGTCATGGCTACCTTGATCAGCATAGGTACGGCTCCTGTTCCGGGTGTGGGATTGATCATGCTCATCATCGTACTGGAATCTGTCGGGCTAAACCCCATGTGGATCGCGATCATCCTGCCCATAGACAGACCTCTTGATATGCTTCGAACCCTGGTCAATATTACCGGCGATGCTGCAGTTACTGCATCAGTGGCCAGCACAGAGGGAGAATTGCAGTTCCAAAGAAAAGACAGTATTGACAATTTTGATGTATGAGTTCGCTGTGGATCATTACCGGTACCAGCAGCGGTCTGGGGAAAGCCCTTGCTATCCAGGCAGCTTCTGATGATGATGCCTTGGTGTATGGAATCGCCAGAAGGGAAGGCCCCGTTTTGCCACGATATGTGCATATACATTCTGATCTGTCTGTGGCTCATAACCTGCTTCACCTGTCTCTGCCGGAAGCTGGTGATGCTGCCAGAATAATTCTGGTCAACAATGCGGCCACACTGGGACAGGTGGCTCCAATTGGCGAACTGGATGAAGCCGGCATCATTGGATCTTATATTCTTAATGTAGTGGCACCTCATGTGCTGGCCAATAAGTTGTTGAGAACCTACAGATCATCTGAAGCGAAAAAGATCATCATCAATATTTCTTCCGGTGCAGCCACTACACCTTATGATGGCTGGAGTATATACAGCAGCAGCAAAGCTGCTCTGAACATGCAAACTCTGATAGGTGCTGAAGAAGCCGGTATCCGGGAAGATGCTGTCAGGTTTTTTGCTGTGGCACCCGGTGTACTGGACACTGAAATGCAGGCAACGGTCAGGCGTTCGGCCCGTGAACAATTTTCCAGGATTTCAAAGTTCACCGCTTTGTTCGAAGAAGGGAAACTGGCTGACCCGGCCAAAGCGGCTGCGAAGATCATAGAAATAGCCGCCCATCCCGATGATTATTCAGATACAATTTGCAGATTGAGTTTATGAATTATTTATTTTTAATTGTTTCATTTATCTGGGCCGCACCACAGCAGGCAGATATGTTGCTGGTCAACGGCAGGGTGTACACTGTTGACAGCGCTTTTCATTTAACACAGGCAATTGCGGTCAGAGACGGGAGGATCCTGGCAACGGGTTCTACTCAGGAGATACTGAGTAACTATGAGTCAGACAGGATACTGGATCTGCAGGGTAAGACTGTCTTACCCGGTTTCAATGACGGGCATTGTCATTTCCTGAATTATGGCTTGTACAGCGGCTGGGCACAACTATACGGTCTGACAAGTATGGATGAAGTTCTGGATGTGATTGCTGACATGGATACCAGCCTTACTGCAGGCTGGATCATAGGAAGAGGATGGGATCAGAATCTGTGGTCAGGCAAGGCATTTCCTGATTGCAGGGAACTGGACAGGTTATACCCCAACACACCGGTATATCTGGTGCGGGTAGATGGCCATGCTGCACTGGTAAATACATACGCCCTGAAACTGGCAGGTATTGACAAACATACACAGGTAAATGGCGGTAAGGTCTTTGTGGAAGGCGATCATTGTACGGGTTTGCTGCTTGACAATGCCATGGATCTGTTTGATGAGATCCTGCCCGATAAGGATCCGCAGGTGCTTTCCTCCGCTTTGCAGAAAGCACAACAGGATTGCTTTGCATACGGTCTGACCTCTGTAACAGATGCCGGCCTGGAGAAATATCAGGTGGATGCGGTCATCAGAGAGAAGCAGACAGGTACATTACCGGTACGCATGAATATTATGCTTACTCCTTCACAGGAAAACGTAGCTTCCTTCCTGATGCAGGGACCGAAGATCTCTGATAATCTGGTGATCAGAAGCCTTAAGGTGTATGCTGATGGGGCACTTGGATCACGTGGAGCAGCTTTGATGGAACCATATTCCGATGATCCATTCAACAGCGGTCTGTTGCTCATACATCCGGACTCGTTGAATACGCTTGCTGCTCTGTGCGCTTCACGGGGTTATCAGATGTGCACCCATGCCATTGGCGATAGTGCCAACAGGCTTGCCCTGAAGACCTATGCAGCTCATATTCCGGCGGGCAATGATCTTCGATGGAGGGTGGAACACTGCCAGGTGGTGAACCCTGAAGACCTGCATTATTTTCAGGATTATCAGATACTCCCTTCTGTTCAGTCCACCCATGCCACCAGTGATATGTATTGGGCTGAAGAGCGCCTCGGACCAGAAAGGGTCAAATATGCCTATGCTTATCAGGATATGCTGGAAGCTGCCGGAGTGCTTATAAACGGTACTGATTTCCCGGTAGAGCAGATCGATCCGCTGCTGACATTCTATGCTGCTGTAGCCAGGATGGATCAGCAACGTCTCCCTTCCGGCGGTTTTCAAACAGAGAACGCACTTACCAGGATCGATGCCATTCGGTCTATGACCATCTGGCCTGCATACGGTTCTTTTGAAGAGTCTGTGAAAGGCAGTATTGAGCCAGGTAAGTTTGCAGACCTGGTGGTGCTGGACAAGGATATCATGAGTATGCCTTATCCGGAGATCATACGTGCCAGGGTGGTCATGACCATTCTGAATGGAGAGGTGGTCTTTACGAATGAACAGGCAGATTAGAGCAATCTTCTCAGCGCAGCGCCACTCCACCAGCTGAAACCCGCAAGTATTCCGAATATCAAGGCACCGGCTCCCAGCAGGACATAGCCATCAGGCAGCAGGAAGATTCCGGCTACTTCATTGCTGAGCATATGTTCGTTCGGTATATCCCTGAACAGATATAATACAGAGTATGTGAGAAATACTGCCAGGAATCCCTGCAGAAAGGCATTTCTGTACTTCTTGTTTCCCCTGATGATACCCAGAATAAAACAGATGATGAGCACAAAGTACCAGGGCAGTAAGAACAGACTTACTGTACACAGTAACATAGCAGCTATCAGATAGGTCAGGTTCTTCATGGTTATTCAATAGTGAGGTGTAGCATGGCATGTGCAGAAGCTTCTTCGGCTGACCTGAAATACTGAAGATCGTAATACTTTCCTGCTGCCCAGTCGTCAATAAAATTATCATAGTACCTGCTTCCCGGATTCCCGCTTTGTCCACCCGGATACACAGCTTTGGCAGATGGTGTATCTCCAAGGCTGACGATCATCCTCCAGGAAGGACCATTGGTATGGGTGGTGGCATTGACGATTCCGCGGTTGCCACCCACAAATACGTCGGGTCTGCTGAATGGCAGTAATTGTGCCATATGCAGCACGGTTGTTCCCTTGTATTTATACCAGGCAGTTGCATCATTGCCCAGGGCTTCCAGTGAATCCATTTCTGCCACAGCTTTCTGAAGGGCATGCTGTAATATGATGGTTCTGGTTTCTGTTTCGGGCGTGGACCGGTTGTCGAAGATGGGCATGTCATCCGGCCATTGCAGTGCTGCTATGGTTACAGGAGGTTTCGGCATGGTGAGATCGATATTATCTCTATCAGCTACCTCATCCCACAGCAGGTTACTGAAAGTCTTCCACCAGATCTCGAAAAGGGTAGGGAGCTCACTTTCCGGATCATTCATATAATCCCAGTCTTTCAGTTTGTCCAGCCAGAAACCATCGGCTTTTGTCAGATCATCCTTGCTGACTGATTGCAACATAACAGGTAAAGCCTCTGCTGCATTGCTGTTGTAAACATCCTGTTGAATGGCCATCATGTCATCCACCCCGGCCTGGTCCAGACTTCTTAGCAGTTCATTGATGCGGTGGTTGCGGAAGTATTCAAAATCAAAGCCGGTATAATAATAAGGATACAGGGTATCGGTAGGATGCTGGTTGGCCGAACTGACAAATCCACGATCAGGATTGAGTATCCACGGGTTATCTGCAAAACCGATAAAGCCCTTCCAGTCATCAGATGCTTTGCTGCCATCCAGTATGTTGCGTCCCTGCCCCTGATATTTTAGCGGAAGTTTTCCTGTTACGGTGATGGCAATATCATCCTGATCAGAGGCGAATACGATGTTTTGTGCCGGGCATGCAAACCACTCCAGTGCCTTGCGATAATCTTCTGCATTGCCGGCTTTGTTCAGCTGATAAAATGTGCGCAGCTCTCCACCACCTTCAGCTGCCGACCAATGCATGGCGAGGTCATTCCAGCTCTGGTGAGCAGAATCCAGATCAAGATAGACCATCGGGCCGTGGTGTGAGCTCCAGACAGTATCCAGCACATCCTCACCACCTTTAACATGTATGGTCTCTACCCGCATGAGCAGGTCCTCCCATCCACCTTCATAGGCATATTTTCCGGGGTGTTCCGGAGAGGTGGTGATACGGTACCAGTCACGAACATCCCAGCCGGCATTGGTGACGCCCCAGGCCACACTTTCGTTGAATCCGATGATAACACAGGGAGAGCCCGGAAGGGAAACCCCGTAAACATTCATTCCGGGTGCAACCAGTTGTACCTCAAACCAAAGACTGGGAAGATTGAGAGGCAGATGCGGGTCGTTGCACAAAATTGGTTTGCCCGTATTGGTCATGCTGCCTGACAAAGCCCAGTTATTGCTGCCAATGCCAGACTGGTCTTCTCCGCCTCGCTGAAACGGCATTTCTTCATACAGGGAAATCTCTGCAGAGCTGACCGGATTATCTGGTGCAGAAGGGCCGGGTTCGCTCCAGGATGTTCCTGCCGGAATAATGGGGTCACTGATAGCCCATCGTTCGGGATACATCAGATCATATAAGTCTTTTCCAAGTACTTGTTTCAGGTTGGTAAAGGCGGCATCATCATCGTATCCGGTAAGGGTGTTGGACATATACTGTAACAACAAATACGTATTAAGCTCTGTCCATTCAGAAGGTTCAAATCCCATCAGTTTATATTCCAGCGGATAATCTTTGTAGCTCAATCCGGAGATCCAGGCATTGACACCTCTGGCGTATGCCTGAATGGCAAGTTTGCTTGGGTCATCATCCGGCAAAGACGCCATCGCATGCCGGGCATTTTCAACCATTCCTATGCGCCGCTGAAACCGGTCATAACTGATGAATCTTTCACCCAGTTTTTCACTCAACCTGCCGGAAGATGCCAACGAGGTCATTTCCATCTGCCACAGGCGTAAACCGGCAGTAACATAACCTTGTGCGAAATACAGGTCCTGTTCAGATTCAGCAAATATGTGCGGAACCAGTCGTTCGTCGTAATAAATATGAACAGGGCCATCCGTTCCATCCAGATCGATCTGATCCGGAACTGGTGGTCGTGTACCTTCGGCCTGGGCCATGAAACCCTTTACCGGGTCAAAGAGCGGTCCGGTGGCCGGTAATGATCCATGGCCTGCATGCAGCCAGAATCCGGCCAGGGTTACCAGAGCGGCGGGTATCAGAAAATGGAACCATCCTTTCATCAGGTCAGGGCATTTTTATTCCCAGTTCGTCAAAACAGGCATCGGCAAATTCCAATATAAGATCATCAGATACTTCATCTTGTTGTTCAGGATCCGGATATTCATCCATGATCTTCTCCAGCATACAGGCACAATAACTGAAATTGGTATCGCGGTCAAAAGCCCCGTACATAGCCTGTTCACAGATGTCCATGAATTCCTTCTGGTCAGCTTCCGGCCAGACGGGTTTTGATTTGCATGACCACATAAAGGTCACTGCCAGCAAGGCAATTGGTAAAAGGTGTTTTTTCATCATTTGCGCATGAAGATAATACTAAAGAAGACAGTTCACTGACCTGCAGAAGCAAGAACAACTGGCGACATGCAGTTCACTCAGGCCTGTAATGGTCATTCAAATACAAAAGATGGCCTGAGGCCGCGGATCCCGAAATCTATGATAGGTTCAGACTCATAAATATTGTCGGCATGCAGATCCCATGCGCCGTTGCTGTTCTCATCATTAAATTCGAAGATCCCGTTGACCGAGAGGGTAAAGGTGATGCGCAGATCACGTTCTTCTTCTTCAGAGACCACCAGAGGCTCATCAAATGCACCGGTAATGACCGATTGACCGGGAGGCACAGGAGACGTGCCTGACAGAATATTCACCACTGTGAGTGATTCCTGTGGAACCTGCCAGGTGAACAGGGCATTTTCTCCATCAAGAGGTGGCTCCAGCGCTGTTTCCAGTACCCAGTATCCGCCTGTTTTGGCGTCATTGATGACCTTGGTCAGCTGATTGATCTGCACTTCTCTGATGTATGTATTGAATCCGAGAAATGAAGCAAAAGTTGCCTGCTGATCTGTCAGATATTCAGCGCCTGGCAGGCCGGATATATTCAGGGGTATATCATAAGATAAATAGGCAATACCTACCCTGGCATATGCATATGTGCCGGGCGAGAGTTTACGCAGGTTGACCGTAAACACAGTGCTTCCGGCTGTACCGGTAAGCAGGCTGTCAAAATCAATGGCCAGCGATCCGGTTATATAAGTTTCAGGGGCTTTGAAAACCAGCTCTCCACCTTTATATGGAGTAGCTTCCGTCGGTACCAGTTCAATGTATTGTACCGCAATATCACGCACCTGAAGAGGAGATACCGCCACATGCCCTGCCGGCAGAACAGCTTCTTCACCCGTTGCATCCAGCCTGGGCAATCCCGCATCAGCATTCACATCAAAATACAATGTGATGAAATCTTTAACATCCTTGTTACACGACAGCAGGGAAGCTCCGGCAAACAGAATGGCAATTACTGGAAGAGGTCTCATGGACGGTACCATTTTCGGAGCAATAAAGGTAGTAAATAGAGATCGCTGATCAAGGCTGACAAAAGCGTGATACCAATTAGCATTCCGACATTGAAGGTGGCCTGCAGGTTGGACAACATCAAAACTGAAAAACCAAAGAACAGTATCAGGGTGGTCATGATCAAAGCCCTGCCGGTTTCACTGAAAGTGCGTCTGATGGCTTCCTCAAGAGGAACACCTCTGGCTATCTCCAGTCTAAACCTCGACAGAAAATGAATGGTGTCATCTACCACTATACCATATGATATTCCGAATATGATGGCAGTGGGAGCATCCAGCGGGATCCTGAAGAAACCTAATATCCCGCCGCAAATGAGCAGCGGAATGGTATTGGGTACCACGGCAATGACCAGCATCCTGAAATTTCTGTACAACAGCGCCATCAGCAGACTGATCACAGACAGCGCAATGACGATACCAGACAGGATACTTCGCCTGATATATTCATTGTTCTTGTCAAACATCAGTCCCGTGCCGGTCAGTCTGAATGTGACCTGATTGCTGTCAGTAGAACGAGCTATGAACTGTTTGATGGAATCCTGGATCCCGCCGATCTGATCAGTGCCTGCATCACGGAAAGAACCACTAAGCCGGCCCATACTGCCATCTGCTGAACTATATAATTGCATGTCAGGACCCGCATATCTGCCAAGCAAAGACTGGACCCTGTTCCACCTTGGGGCATTGTCTGGCAGCCGGTATGCTGCCGGGTTGTCGCCGTCCAGGGCTCTGTTGAGCACCTTGTAAAAGGCAGTTACTGAAAACAGATTTCCTGCTTCCGGAAAAGAGGCAATGTAGTTCTCTACCAGGTCGATCTGCTGCAATACCACTGTATCAGTGATCTCAAAGCCTTTGCCGGCAATGGCTGCCAGTTCAAATGGCCTGAATCCGTTGAATTGTTCTTCAAAAAACAAAAAGTCATCATACACGGCGGTGTGTTTCGGAAGCCCGTCAGCCAGCGTAATATCAGTGGTCATCCTGGATGCACCAAGAATACCCAGCAAAACAACCAGAAGGGAAACCCCCGCTGTCAGAACAGGTCGCTTTTTTCCGGAACGGTAGATCCTGTTGGTTATCCGTGCAATGAAATATGACCGACCCTGCTCTGCCTTCTGTGGTAATGGAAGCAGCATCATCATAGGAGCTGCAAACAACAGCGTTACCAGATATGCCAGCAAGACTCCTGCAGCGGCCAGTATTCCAAATTCCCTGATTGGAGGTATGGGAGAACTCAGCAAGGTCAGAAAACCTATGGCTGTGGTCACTGACGTAAGAAAGGTAGCAAAACCTACATCCTGAAGCATTCGGCCTAAGGCCCGTCTGGGGTGGAAGCCTGCTTCCCGTTCGGTCTGGTACCGTGTTACAAAATGTACCATATCACTGATGCCCACAATAATGATGATTATTGGATACAGCGAACTCATCACATTGAGCGTTCGGTGGGTTAGTCCAAGCAGACCCAGGAAGAAAACCAGCGTCACTGTAACGGTAAGCATGGATAAGCCAACAATACGCAGATCACGGAACAACAGGAAGGAGATCAGGGCCACACACAGCACTGACAGGATGGAAAACCGGATGAACTCTTCCTGTTGAAATCGTATCAGTTCCGATTCGAAATTGGCCTTTCCCAGCAAATGGTAGTCATCAAATCCGGCTACGGTCATAGCCTCTTCCACATCTGCCAGCAATGCCTGATTATCCGCAAGATCCATAGAATCCGGGGTGGTCGTGGCTATGACCACCGTCTGCATATCTGCAGATACCAGTTTGCCGCAAACCAGCGGGTCACTGACTATCCGGACACTGTCATCCATTCTGCGTTCAGGGTCATCAGGATGCACCAGCGGAACCGGAAACATGCCCATGGAGTTGCCCCATAAATACCGGTAGGTGGTCAATGAGGCTACCCGTTGGGTTTGACCACTCTTGGCCAGCAAGGTGCTTGCTGTGTCAAGTGCATGTAAAAATTCCGGATCCAGGGCAGAGGGTGTGGATAACCCGATCAACAGGAAATTATCGTCTGCAGCAAGCTGATCTCGGTACTGATAGTAGAACTCCAGGTCTTCATCATCTTTAGGAAAAAAATCATCGAAATGATAGGAAAAGCCTATGTTTTTAAGAGACCACAGAGACAGGATAAGCAACAATCCCCCAACGGAAATGCTCCTCCGAAGCCTTGTTCTAACTATGAAGGCCCAGACAGAACGAGGGGAGTATGCAGACATATCAGATCAGGTTGGAGGTTTTTCTGTACAGATGACCCCGGTAGAACGTTTGAAACGGCTTTTGGTTATACGATATGATAATCTTAATTTTAGCGACTGAATAAGAACCATTTAAGAACCTTATCTTATGAAAAAGTACGTACTCAGCTTTTTGGTTGTCAGCCTCCTCACAGCAGGCCTGGCTTTTGCACAGGAAGCATTGCCTGTTGCCTCTTTCAACGACCACCTGGAACTGGTCCTGCCTGCCGATGCTCCGGTTGCATCTGCCTACACGGCAGACATTAGTGATATGGGGTTCAAGAACAAGATGGCAGCAGAAAAATTCTTCCGGAGTGTTACAGACAATCTGGTGTACACTGAACTGAATTATGAAGAGTCTGTAGTGACCATTCACCTCCGCCTGGAATATGCCAGGGAAGGATGGGTTGCAGCTGACTGGAATAACTATTTTGTCCAGGCCAGCGAACGTTACAGAAGGTCTTACAACTATTTCAACCAGTAGTACCCGCATCCTATGAAACAAGGGAGACTTTACCACTGGATACTTACGGGTATCCTTTCAGGCATTTGCATACTTCCTGCAAAGGCACAGATCGTAGGATCTGATGTGTTCCTTCAGGGTTTGTTCGTAGAGGTTGGTATCAATCAGTGTGCTGCTTACGGCTCTGAAGGAGGTGCTCCTGCCGGATACCATCCCACTGAATCAGGACTCGGATTTGTGGCTGACTGGGAAAGCGACGGATGGGATACCGGTACGCCGGATTATTGCGGCGATTATTTCGTACCCGGTTCTCCGGTGGAAGGCTGGCAGGTGCAGGTAGGTACAGATGTATGGACCAATACAGACCAGTTTTGTTCTCCCGATGAAATTCCTGGAGATATAACCAGCTACGAATTTGCAGACGGCGTTTATACCGCTGTCTGGGAAGGTGATATAGCTTCTGAAAACCTGGCTATCACACAGACCACCAGGCTGCCGGAAGATAAACTGTACTTCACTACAGAGATCACCTTCTGCAACGAAGGTGCTACTGACCTGGTGGATGTGTATTACAACAGAAATGTGGACCCTGATAATGATCAGCCCTGGTCCGGTTCTTTTACCACTGTCAATACCATCGTCAGCCAGCCAATAGAAGATTCTGTGTGCGATGCGCTGGTTACCTCAGAAGGGCAAACCTACGGTTGTTTCCTGGGTCTCGGGGCAAGAGATTACAGAGCACGTGTGAGCTGGGGAAATTTCAGTACCACTGCCGGTACACCTCAGAATGTGTATGAAGGTACGGGTGGCTACAGCAGCTCCGGCACCAATACCAATGATATTGCTAACTCTATCGCATTTTATATTCCATTGATCGAAGCCGGCGAATGTGAGATCATCACATTTGCATATGTGCTGAGTATTGATGACCTGGAAGAAGCCCTGGATGCCACTACCGCATTTGACTTATCAGTTAATAGCGAGGTCGTTTCTTCAGGAGATACTGCTTATTACTGTAACCCGCTTGATTCCATGCACCTGGAGATCCTGGGTGGGGAAGACTATATATGGGAATGGAGCCCCTCTACCTACCTGGATGTGGATACCGGTCATATAGTGAATTTTGTTTCACCGGTAACACAAACCCTTATTGCGAACGGTGTTGGACTTTGCGGTGAAGTAACCCTGGAAGTTACACTGCTGGTGGATACAACTGTCGCCATCTCTGATGCAGGCGACGATGAACCCATTTGCATAGGTTCTGAAACTACCCTGAATGGCGACGGTGGCCCGCTCGATGATCTGTATCTCTGGGTGCCGGCTACAGGTCTGAGTGACCCGAATATTGCCAACCCGGTCGCAAGTCCTACCACCACAACCACCTATACCCTGATCACTACCAATCAGTATGGTTGCCCGGCTGTAGATGATGTGACCATTACGGTCAATCCGCTGCCTGATGTGGACGCAGGTCCTGATCAGGAATTCTGTGTAGATGGCGTCATCGTGCTGGATGCTTCCGGTGCAGTGGACTATGAATGGTCTCCTGCAGTAGGACTGAGCGATCCCGGTATTGCAGATCCGGAATGTACTGTGGATGAGAATACTACCTACACCGTTACCGGTACCGATGCCAACGGCTGCGTGAATACTGATGATGTCTTTATCTCTGTGAACTACCTTCCCGATGTAGATGCAATAGCTTCACCTTACACCATAGATGTATATCTGGGAGAGACCAGTATCCTGGATGTGCTGACCGGAGGTATCAACTTTGTATGGAGCCCGCCAACAGGACTCAGCGATCCGAACAGCCAGAACCCGGTGGTCAGCGGTATTCCTGATACCATTGTTTACACCGTCACTGTTACAGATATCAACGGCTGCGTGAACACAGATACGGTTCAGGTAAATGCCATCGGCGAACTGGTGGTAGGACTTCCCACCGCATTCTCACCCAATGGCGATGGCTACAATGACTTCTATGCCCCGGTGCTGGATGGCAGCGGCGATCTGGAATATTTTTCCATCTATAACCGCTGGGGCCAGCTGGTTTTCGAAAGCAACACTGCTACCCTTGGATGGGACGGCATGTTCAACGGAAAAGAAGCCGAGCTGGGCTCATATGTGGTGTATGCCAGAGCCAGAACCTCCCTCGATGAACAAAGAGAGTTTTCCGGATACTTCACCCTGGTGAGATAAGACAAAAAAATGACCCGGAAAAAGCGCTGTTCTCTCAAAGAACAGCGCTTTTTTTTTCAATTCTCTGCTGTGAACGGTATCTTTATCTGACATTTATTGTGGACCAAATTACCAAGAGTATGAATCGCCTGTTTGCATTCATCATGTTCTTTATGGCAATGACGATCTCCGCGGCTGCACAAATGGTGGGCGGAGATATATTCCTTCAAGGAACTAAAGTAGAAGTAGGTGTAAATCACTGCGGTGCCTATGGCTCTCAGGGTGCTGCACCTGTCGGTTATCACCCGACCAATGTGGAATTAGGGTTTGTTGCCGACTGGGAGAGTGACGGATGGGAGACAGGTACTCCTGACTATTGTGGTGACTATTTTGTTCCAGGTACACCCGAAGAAGGATGGCAAGTTCAGATAGGCTCTTCAACCTGGGTAAATTCCAATCAGAATTGCTCTCCTGATGATGTGCCCGGCGATCTGATCGATTACACCTATGCTGGCGGTATTTATACAAGTGTTTGGCAGGGCAATATTTCCTCTGAAGACATGAGTATTACTCAGATAACTACTTTGCCTGAAGATGCACTTTACTTCGTAACCCGAATTTTGCTTTGTAATGATGGCGATACTCCTTTGGAGGATGTGTATTACATGCGTAACCTGGACCCGGATAATGATCAGCCATGGTCCTTCGATTTTACCACCTATAATGAGATCGTCTATCAGCCACCGGTAGATGATAACGCCCTGGTAACTTCCGAAGGTCTGACATATGGTTGTTTCCTCGGACTGGGAGCCAGGGATACTAACGCCAGAGTGGCTTATGGAAATTTCTTTACCGGCGATGGCACACCGGAAGAAGTATGGACAGGTACGGGCGGATACTCTGGGTCAGGCTCCAGTACTGCTGATGAAGCCAATAGTATTTCCTTTTATGTTCCCGTGATCAACCCGGGTGAGTGTAAATGTGTAGCCTTCGCCTATATCCTGAATATAGATGACCTGGAAGAAGCACTGGAAGCAACAGTCACTTACAACCTCACAGCGAATGGTGAACCGGTTGCTAGTGGCGATACCGTTATTGCCTGTAACCCCGGTGAATCAGTTGAACTTTCAGTGGTAGGGGCAGATGATTATGAATGGACCTGGTCGCCGGCTGATATTCTGGATACTGATATCGGCTCGACTGTAATAGCCAACCCCACAGAAACCATTACTATCACTGCTTTGGGTGTAGGCGGTTTTTGTGGTGATGCTTCAGTAAGTATCACCCTTCTGATAGACGAGGATGAATTTGCTGATGCAGGTCCTGATGATGAGATTTGTATTGGTTCCTCTACCACCTTGAATGGCGATGGCGGAGATTTTGAATCAGGATTTCTATGGTCGCCCGCAACTGGTCTTAGCGATCCTACTATAGCAAATCCGGAGGCCTCTCCAACAACTACCACTACCTATACGCTTATCACAACAGATATATATGGTTGTCCTGAAACCGACGCGATGACCCTGACCGTACACCCGCTGCCTGATGTGGACGCTGGTCCTGATCAGGAATTCTGTGTAGATGGCGTCATCGTGCTGGATGCTTCCGGTGCGGTGGACTATGAATGGTCTCCTGCAGTAGGACTGAGCGATCCCGGTATTGCCGATCCGGAATGTACTGTGGATGAGAATACTACCTATACCGTTACCGGTACCGATGCCAACGGCTGCGTGAATACTGATGATGTCTTTATCTCTGTGAACTACCTGCCGGATGTGGATGCTATAGCAAGCCCATATACAATTGATGTTTTTCTTGGTGAGACCAGTACCCTGGATGTGCTGACCGGAGGTATCAGTTTTGTATGGAGCCCGCCAACAGGACTCAGTGATCCCAATAGCCAGAACCCTGTAGTAAGCGGTATTCCGGATACCATCGTCTATACTGTAACAGTAACAGATATCAACGGTTGTGTGAGCACCGATACCGTTCAGGTAAATGCCATCGGCGAACTGGTGGTAGGACTTCCCACCGCATTCTCACCCAATGGCGATGGCTACAATGACTTCTATGCCCCGGTGCTGGATGGCAGCGGCGATCTGGAATATTTTGCTATCTATAACCGCTGGGGTCAGCTGGTATTTGAAAGCAACACTGCTACCCTTGGATGGGACGGCATGTTCAACGGAAAAGAAGCCGAGCTGGGCTCATATGTGGTGTATGCCAGAGCCAGAACCTCCCTGGATGAACAAAGGGAGTACTCAGGTTATTTCACCCTGGTGAGATAAGACAAAAAAATGACCTAAAAAAAGCGCTGTTCACAACCCGGACAGCGCTTTTTTTTATTTCCTGTTAATTGTGTGAGGTATCTTTATTTAGATAATTTTAGTGACCAAAAATCAAGACTATGATTCGCCGGTTAGCCCTGTTACAATTGTTTCTGGCCTGCTCCTTTGCAGTATCTGCCCAATTGGTTGGTGGAGAAGCCTTTTTACATGGAGTCTTTGTAGAGGTCGGGGTGAATGACTGTGGCGCTTATGGATCATCTGGGGGTGCTCCCGCAGGGTACCATCCGAATATTGGCAGTAATATTGGTTTTGTAGCCGATTCAGATATGGACGGGTGGGGAAGCGGTTCTCCTGTTTATTGTGGTGACTATTTTTTACCAGGTGCACCTGAAGAAGGCTTTGCAGTGCAGGTTGGAGCAAATGTCTGGTATAACAGCAGCCAGAATTGCTTTCCTGATGAAATTCCGGGTTTAGTAACCGGTTATGACTTTTCTGCCGGTGTGTACTCAGCTACCTGGGAGGGCAATATCGCTTCAGAAAACCTGGATATAACTACAGTGACCTCCCTGCCGGAAAATGCGCTCTATTTTCTTACCACAGTTACTTTCTGTAATACAGGGGCTACCCCGATAACAGAGGTCTATTATATGAGAAATGTGGATCCTGACCAGGATCTGGTGTACGGAGGTACCTTCATGACCACCAATGAGATCGTTTCCAATCCGCCTGAAGGCTGCGATGCAGTTGTAACCTCAGTGGGTGGTGGTACCCCGCATTGCTTTATGGCCATGGGTGCTAGAACTCCCAATGCCAGAGCCAGCTATGGTTGTTTTAACACTTCTGATGGTGAACCGGCTACCGTTTATGCTGGCGGCGGAGGTATGGGTTTCTTTTGCTCGCCTGATTATGAGATCGAAGTGGGTTCCAGTACATTCTGCGATTGCGCTACCCAAATGACCTTATATGTGCCTGAAATTGCTCCCGGCGGTTGCGAAGAGGTTAAGTTTGTCTATATTCTTGATCTTGATTTTCTGGATGAAGCCCTTGATTATGCCAGCAGCTATGAGGTCCTGGCTGATGATGTAAACATTACCGACGTTTCTACTGTGACCACCTGTCAGGGCGATACCATTTTATTTGAGATCCTGGGTGGAGATGCCTATACCTGGGAGTGGTTCCCGCCTACCTTTCTGGATACAGATGAAGGTACCTCTGTGATCAGCATCCCCCTGGATACCGTGATCTACTACGTAACTGGTTATGCCGATTGTGATACAATCTATGATACCATTACTGTCAATGCCTATACTGTAGAAGGAATAGCTGATGCGGGCCCCGATGCATATGTTTGTCCGGGAGATACCGTTTATCTTGCAGGTAGCGGCGGTAATACCTACCTGTGGCAACCACCTACCTATCTGGAAGATCCTACCGACCCGAATACCGGTGTAAATGCTCCGCCTACAGATATGTACTACTTTCTGATCGCCTACAATGAACTGGGGTGTGCAGATACGGATGTGGTCTTTATTGATCTTCTGCCTGAACCCGACATTGATGCCGGTCAGGATTACACCATCGTGCTGGGGGGCTTTACACAACTGGACGGCGACGGAGGCATTACCTATCTGTGGTCGCCGGAAGAAACCCTCTCCAATCCAAACATTGAAAACCCGATCGCCAATCCACAGGATACCACAACCTACTACCTCATAGGTTGGGATGAGTTTCTGGAAGGTTATGACTCTGTGACCATATGTCATGATCTGTTATGTCAAAATGCATCTCTAACGAAGACAACTAAGACAGTTCATTCCTTGATCATGGTCGTACCTTGCTGGATTATCAGGTTATAACCTGGGGTCGTGTTTGACTGGGGCAACGGACCCGCTGGATGACCGTGAATGGGTAAGCAGAACTCGAACCTACATTTTGTTGCAGGCAAAGATGACTGACCGGTAAGACTGGCGACAGGTCATCCTGATGATGATTTCTGTGTCATTTAATGACATGCCTATGTAATAGGTTACCGTTTTTATTTTAATGCCAAATAGGCGATAAAGATGACACACTCATTTCATAGATAGTGACAGTGCTCTGCTCTGTTTCTATAGGCCAGATAGTAGTGCCAATGCCTATGCAGGGAACCTATGGAAATAGGTGTAATACGCGGTGCCTATGAGCCTCTCCTGCAGGATACACCTTCCCCATTTTGTCGGGCCTCGGTTTTGTGGCAGATTCAGATCAGGATGGTGGATGGTACGAATATTGGGAACTATTTACCGTTCGTGGAAGGATGGATCAGATGACGAAACTGGACCAATACTGTCAGTTTTGTGACAGTGAAGTGCGGATCTCTATGAATATGCCGGAGGATACCGTTGTGTGGAAGGAGATTGCCAGTGAAGATTTACCATCAGACAAACTACTATACTTCGAAGATGCCGGCTATTTGTAACTCGCTGACCTCTGTAATAATGGCACCGATGTTGAAGACATTACTAAATCGTAACGTGGACCTGAACGACCAGCCTGGTCTGGGATTTCACCACAAACAATATCTTGTTTTCAGCCTCCTATGGATGAAGGGCGTTCATCGAGGTCTGACCTATGGTTGTTACTGGTATCGGGCCCTGACACAGATGCAAGGTGACTAGAACTTCGCTACTACTGCAGATCCGAAGATGTCTGGGATACCGGTGGATATTCAGAGCGGATCTTCTGTGGAGTATGCAACCTATGCCTTTATGTGGAATCTGGAACGAAGTGCGTGGGGCTTTTGCACATCCTGAATGAAGATGATCTGGAGGAAGCCTAACGACTGGCGCCTACCAGCTGCTGTGATGGGTGAACTCCGGATTAATGAGGTCAATACCGCCAGGGCGATACCATCTTTTGAGATCAATAATGCAGATGATAGATGACTGGTTCCCAACTCCTGGATACCGAGAAGGAAATCTGTATCTGTATTCGGATACGTATTATTATCTTACGGTGTTTCTGAATGTGGCTTATGATACATTTGTAAATGCCTATACATGAAGGTATAGATGCGGCCCGGATAGTTATTCGATACCATCAACCTGAGGTAGGGGGTTACCTAGAATGGGCACCACCTGTTTACCTGGGTGATGTGTCTGATCCTAATACCGAACTTCAGGCACCCCTTACTGATATGTACTATTTCCTGGTGGCATACAATGAACTGGGTTGCTCAGATACCGATGTGGTCTATATAGACCTGTTGCCGGTTCCTGATGTTGATGCAGGCCAGGATTACACCATCGTACTAGGCGGCTTTACCCAGCTGCATGGAGATGGTGCATATACTTATTCATGGTCGCCAACAGAAACACTTTCTAATCCTGATGTATATAATCCTATTGCAAACCCGCAGGATACTACCACCTATTACCTGACAGCCTGGGATGAATACGGATGTATCGGCTACGATTCTGTTACCATCAATGTGATCGATCCGGTCTATATCGTAACACCCAATGCCTTCTCGCCAAATGGAGATAACCTGAATGATATTTTCAGACCTGTGATCATAGGTCCGGGAACCCTGCTGGATTTTCAGGTGTACAACCGTTGGGGTGAAATGGTATTTGAATGGACCGGCGAAGGTCCCGGATGGGACGGCACCCTCAATGGTGTAAATGTGGAACTGGGCACCTATATTGTTACATCACACGCTCAGGATGACCTTCAGGGTAAAGAATTGTTTGATCGGGGTACGGTCATTCTCATGCGATGATCTTGCAGATATAAAAATAAAAAGGCAGCCATATCAGGTTGCCTTTTTTATTTTAGTGCCATGCTGCAGATCAATGACCGGGATCATATGAATTGTCTGGATTGCGGCCATGCCCTTAAGGGAAGATTTTGTCAGAACTGTGGGCAGGAAAGCATTCAACCCTACAGTTCGTTCTGGTATCTGATAAAAGAGACACTGGGCAACTACATCAGTTTTGACTCCAGGTTACTGCATACGCTCAGGCCGCTCATCCTGTTGCCCGGTAAACTGAGTATGGAATACAGCAAGGGAAGACGTACCAGATATATACACCCGATTCGCCTGTATGTGTTTACCAGTCTTGTGGTTTTCATCCTGTTTTCTCTGACTGACAAATGGCTGTACAGGAATGCCGGTGTGCAGTTCAGTGTAGGAAACATGGAGATCGGAAATGTGGGTGCATTGCCGGATTCTGCATCAGCTGAGGTGGAAGACAGCATCTTTATGTTTGACAAAAGTTACCCTGTTTTTGATAACCAGGAAGATTTTGACCGGTATCTGGATACCCTGTCAACGGAAGATCAGCCCGGCTGGATGGTACGGGCACTCATGCGAAAAGCAATGACCATGGCTGGTGCAAACAATGAGGAACTGGCAACTCAGTTCAGAGATACGTTTCTGCAGGCAATACCCAAAGCACTTTTCTTCCTGATACCTGTATTTGCTTTATTTCTGCGGCTATTGTATCTGCGGTCTCCATACTTCTATGAAGAGCATCTGGTATTCGGTCTCCACTTTCATACTTTTCTGTTCATTGCCATACTGATATTCACCTGGCTGGGTGCTTTATCCCTGTGGTGTTGGTTCTTATTTCCTGTACTGATTACCTGGTATTTCTGGCGGGCTTCCTATGTCTTTTATGTGCAGTCTGCTATAAACCTGGTATGGAGGTCACTTTCCATGATGGTGCTGTACGGTCTTGCAATAGTATATACTGCTCTCGTCCTGGTAATTATTACATTCCTTCTTTTCTAAAAAAAAAGGCATGCCGTCAAGACATGCCTTTCTGTATGGTTTAGATCAGATTCAGAATAGATTCATATTATCCAGTACATCCATCACCTCACGCACTGCCTTGGCTGAATCATGCAGCAATTGTTTTTCCTCTTCATTCAGGTTCAGCTCAATGATCTCGTTGATACCCTGTCTGCCCAGTTTGACCGGAACTCCCAGATAGATGTTGTTCATGCCGTACTCACCGTTCAGCATGACACAGCAAGGGAAGATCCGCTTCTCATCCTTGATGATGCTTTCTACCATCTGTGCAGCTGCTGCACCCGGAGCATACCAGGCACTCGTGCCCAACAGATTCACGATCTCTCCGCCACCTTTTTTAGTTCTTTCTACAATGGCATTCAGCTTCTCTTCTTCGATCATGTCTGTAACCGGTATTCCGGAAACGGTGGTATAACGGGGTAGGGGCACCATGGTGTCTCCATGTCCGCCCAGCAGCAATGCCTGAATATCTTTAGGTGATACATCAAGGGCTTCTGCCAGAAATGCACGATAGCGGGCTGTATCCAGGATCCCTGCCATTCCAAATACCCTTCTGGAATCGACCTTGGCAGTCAGATAAGCACAATAGCACATGACATCAAGCGGATTCGAAACAATGATCAGGATGGCATCTGGAGAATGCGCCAGTACGTTTTCTGTGACAGATTTGACTATACCTGCATTCACACTGATCAGGTCATCCCGGCTCATTCCGGGCTTCCTCGGAAGTCCTGATGTGATGACCACAACATCTGAACCGGCAGTGGCGGCATAGTCATTGGTAACCCCCTTGATCCGGGTGCTGTAATAGTCTATGGGTGCTTGTTGCCATGAATCAAGGCTCTTACCTTCAGCGGTACCTTCCTTGATATCCAGTACGATTACCTCACTCAGGAAATCTTTATGCGCCAGCACATTGGCAACGGTTGCGCCCACATTTCCGGCGCCAATAACGGTTACTTTGTTCATGGAAACGTCAATTTTGCGGCAAAGTTAAGGAATATTGAATCCCCCCATGTCATAGACACAGAACGTTTTTTGACTTAAAGCGTTATCTGAAATAACTTTGCAACTTATGATCAGAAAATTTCTCCTCCCGATCTTGCTTGCCGCACCGCTTTGGATGCTGGCACAGGAAAACTATTGCGGAACTGTACAGACAGATTCAGATCTGGCCTGGCTGAGAGAATGGCAGGCATCCTACAACGGATCCGGTACCAGAGGTTCCGATCTTATTTACGTACCACTGAAAGTCCATATTGTAGGTAATGACGAAGGTGGCGGAAGGCTGACCCTTAGAACCTTGTACACCGATATCTGCAATCTGAACGAACAGTTTGCTCCAACCGGTTTCTACTTTTATATCTTCGGCGATATTGATTACATCAATAACAGCGACTATTACGAACATGATTGGTTAGCAGGTGCTTACATGTTTGCAGAAAACAATGTCACCAATCTGGTCAACATCTATTTTGTTGGCGATCCTGCCGGTAACTGTGGGTACTTTTCACCTTCAGGAAATGCCATAGCTGTGGCCAATTCCTGTGCCGGAACCAGTAATACTACCATCGCTCATGAGCTGGGTCACTTTTTCAGCCTCCCCCATACTTTCTATGGCTGGGAATTCGGACTTCCTGATATTGACGACCAGGAACAGGTAGATGGCGACAACTGTACGACAGCTGCTGATGGCTTTTGTGATACACCGCCTGATTACCTTCCGGAAAGATGGAGCTGTTTCACACTGCCGGTATTCACAGATCCTGACGGGGTGGAATTTTCGCCGGATGAAACACTGTACATGTCTTATTCTTCCGACGAATGTCAGAACAGATTCAGCGAAGAACAGCAGGAGGCTATGATTGATAATATCAATGGCCCCAGAGCCGGGTTGTTAACATGGGAACCTATTTCTGTAGCAGATGTGGAAAGTGCAGAGCTTTTATCTCCGGAAGACAACATTACCAACCTGTTTTCTAACTATACAGAGCTAAGCTGGAGCAGTGTGGAAAACGCTTTGGGCTACGAATTGATAGTAAGCCTGACCCCAACTTTCACCGCTATTTCTGCTAATATCTTTACTACAGATACAACTGTGATCCTGACTGAACTGGCACCTGAAAAGACCTATCGTTGGAAGGTGCGGGTAATTGCTGAAGGAAATACCTGTGAAGACTATACGGAATATCGGACTTTTTCTACCGGTGCTGAAACCCTGGCCAATGACCTGACTGATCTGGAATCTGATGGCTGGATGGTCTTTCCTAACCCTGTTGCAGCCGGATCTGGTCTTATGGTCAAGGCTGAAAATACCTGGCAATCAGGAGATCTGCTGCAGGTTTTTAACAATGGCGGACAACTGATCTGGCAGGAACAGCCTGGCGTTGGTGCACAGCAGCATATGATCGCAACTAACAACTGGCCAACCGGTATGTACCTGGTCAGAATGACCATGGATGGTCTGGTTAGCAGCTCTCCTGTGTTTGTGCAGTAACAGGCAGATCACTAATAATACATGCTCCCTCTTGCAGGGAGCATTTTTATTTTCAGGATACGACCGGTGCCAGACGTGATGCGGGTGCGTTCGTCCTGCCTGATGCCCAATATCCAAAGGATCCGGTCTGCACTGCACAATACCAGCACCCGTTCCTTTTCAGGCAGCGATAGCTTTTTGTCTGTTAGCAGATCAGATACTTTTTTTCTGGCGGGTTTACCACTGGGTTTGTATAAGCCAAATGGATACAGATAGTCGCCCTGTTTCCAGGGTCTGATGAGCAAAGGGTAGGAGAGGTCATCTGCCCGAAGATATACCCGCTCAGCTGACATATTCCATGAAGAAGGTAATTCAGTCAGATAGCGCAGTTCCAGCCTCATACCCGGAAGGTGAACATGCCTGTCATCTTCACGGATCAGATGCCAGCTGAACTGATTGTTGCGTTCTGTTGTCAGGATCCAGTGGGTGCGGTCGGTGATTAGTCTGAACCGTCCTGCTTCCTGTAACCTGCCACTATGTGTATGATTTTGCAATATATCATCCAGCTGTGCTGCAGTAAAACCATAAGGGCGAAGCAATCTGAATAATATGGTGCGGGCTGCAGGGTGTAACAGCAGGGCTTTCTTGCCAATGTAAAGATCATCGCCCTTGCGTATGCATACTTTCTTCAGAACCCGGTCTGCTTCCTGATCTGCCAGCAGCTGCAGCTCACGTTGTATCCGCCCATTCTCCAAAAGTGTTTCTTCCAGTCCGGGGTTCAGTTTTTCCAGTATCGGCAAAACCTCATGACGAATTAGATTGCGGGCAAACCGGGTATCTGAATTCGTGCGATCCTCACAATAGGTAAGTCCAACAGCTTCAGACCAATGAATAACTTCTGCCTTTCTCAGGCATAAAAATGGCCTTACCACCATCTGGTTGTGTACAGGTATGCCTGATAATCCGCGGGCTCCGCTTCCCCTTACCTGATGCAGTAATATGGTCTCCGCATGGTCGCGGGCATGATGGGCTGTTAGTATGCGCTGGTAACCATGGGCATAGGCAATATGATAAAGAAACCTGTATCGTATTTCTCTTGCTGCTTCTTCCAGGCTCATGTGTTCCTTTGCAGCAAAAGCAGCAGTGTTTTCAGTATGCACATACAAGGGAAGTTGCAGAGATGCGGCCACAGACGCTACAAATGACTGATCATTGTCTGCATCAGAACCCCGAAGCTGGAAATTCACATGAGCCAGCCCTGGTCTGATGCCCTCTTCCAGCAAGTAATGCAGCAATAACATGGAATCCATACCACCACTGAGAGCCAGCAGCAATTGTTGTCCCGGTAGCCAGAGCTGTTGTCGGGCAGTAAACTGCCTTACCTTGTTTTTCAGTTCTTCCAATGGTCAGTCGTCAAATTCAATATCAAAAGCATTGACCACTTCATTGCGGGCATTCTGCAGTTCACTGAGTGCATGCAGATCGCCAGCTTTGGAAGCCACTTCTATGCCCGCCTGGTACAGGGACACTGCAGCATCCTTGTCTTGTAAAGACTCCATCAGTTTGCCGTAATGGTAGTATGTGGCCACATAGTCAGGATGGCTGTTGATGAGTGCTTCAAACCATTCACGGGCCTCACCCGGATCATCAGATTTGATGTGTTCCAGTGCAATGCAATACCGCACAAAAGGATCATCGGGATTCTCCCGGTAAAAGTCCATCAGCTGCTCCAGTCTGTTCATCTCAAAGGGGTTTCTCCTGCGGAAATGCTATCTTTGTGGCCGGTTTTTTACAGGTAATTCTCAATCAATAAATGTATGAAAATTCTGGTTTGTATCAGTAAAGTTCCCGACACGACCGCAAAGATTTCATTTACAGATAATAACACCAAATTCAATGAAGACAAGGTGCAGTTTATCATCAATCCATATGATGAATGGTATGCGCTTGTTCGTGCCCTGGAACTCAAGGAAGGAGCCGGCGGAACTGTTACCATTGTGAATGCAGGGCCAGCCGATAATGAACAGATCATTCGCAAAGGTCTGGCCTTAGGTGCCGATGATGCCATCCGCATTGATATGCAGGCAAATGATGCATTCCAGGTTGCAGCAGAGATCGCTGCCGTGGCAAAAGAAGGATCATATGACCTGATACTATGTGGTAAAGAAACCATTGATTACAACGGTGGCGTGTTTGGCGGGCTGCTGGCTGAAATGCTCAGCATGCCCTATGTAAGCCTGGCATCCAAACTGGATCTGCAGGAAAATTCTCTGCTGCTTGAACGTGAAATTGAAGGTGAAAAGGAAGTGATCGAAGTGGCTATGCCCTGTGTGGTCAGTGCACAAAAGGGAATGGCTGAAGCACGGATCCCCAATATGCGTGGTATCCTGGCATCCAAGAGCAAGCCTGTTGCTGTGATCACTCCGTCCGGAACCACTGCACGGGTTCCTGTAGCTTCATTTTCATTGCCTCCCGAAAAAGGAGCTTGTAAAATGGTTGATGCCGATCAGGCAGAAGAGTTGATCAGACTGCTGCATGAAGAGGCGAAAGTAATTTAATTAAGATATAAAAAAATATATTTATGTCAGTGCTCGTTCTGGCCGAATGTGCCAACGGAAAACTTAAGAAAAATGCATTCGAAGCCGCAGCTTTTGCAAGTGGATTAGCCGCTCAGACAGGAGCGGACCTGGTGGCTGTTGTGCTGGGTTCTGCATCTGCTGATGACCTTGCTTCCCTGGGTAAGGCAGGGGTTGCCAGGGTGTTACATGCATCAGATTCCAGGCTGGACCGGATGACCAGCACCTCTTATACCAAAGCGTTGCAATCAGCAGCAGATGCTGCCGGTGCTTCCATCATTGTGCTGTCTCACAGCTCAGTAGGAAAGACCATAGCCCCTCGCATTGCGGTAAGACGAAATATGACCCTGGTGCCCGGCGTATCTGCGCTGCCCGAGAACGGTACCTTCCGTAAGAGCATGTTCTCCGGAAAAGCATGGGGCGATCTGAAACCGGAAGGAGATCAACTGGTCATTACGGTCAACCCGAATACCACCAGCTTCACTTTGGGAGACGGCGTGGCAACTGTTGAATCACTGGCTGTAGAACTGAGTGATAGTGATTTTGACTACAAGGTCAAAGAAGTGGTTAATGAATCAGCTGGTATGACTCCACTACCTGAGGCTGAACTGGTGGTGTCTGCAGGCAGAGGTATGAAAGGACCCGAGAACTGGGGCATCATTGAAGAACTGGCCGGCGAGCTGGGTGCAACCACTGCCTGTTCACGTCCGGTGGCCGACATAGGCTGGAGACCCCACCATGAGCACGTTGGACAAACCGGCATTGCCATCAAGCCAAACCTGTACATTGCAATAGGTATTTCAGGAGCTATCCAGCACCTGGCCGGAGTTAACCAGAGCAAGTGCATCGTGGTGATCAACAAAGACCCGGAAGCTCCATTCTTCAAGGCGGCAGACTATGGTATAGTGGGCGATGCTTTTGAAGTGGTTCCGAAGCTGACTGAAGCTGTGCGAAAGCTGAAAAACAGCTGAATCAGATAAAGGGATAGTGCGTATATTAGCGCAGTCATCATGCGCAAGATCGAACTGGAAATTACCGGACTGTCGCACACCATTACGCAGTCTCAGAGCTATGCGGTGCTGTTGGCTGAAGTGGATGGCTTGCGCAAGCTTCCCATTGTAATAGGAGCGTTTGAAGCTCAGGCAATTGCGGTAGCTATTGAGAAACTGGCCATCAACAGACCGCTTTCTCATGACCTGATCAAAAATATTCTGGACGCTTTCAGCATACAACTGAAAGAAGTACTCATAGACAATCTGCAGGATGGCATCTTTTACGCCAAACTGATCTGCGAACAGAACGGCGAAGTAATTGATATTGACTCCAGAACCTCAGATGCACTGGCGCTGGCCGTCAGGTTTCAATGTCCTATCTATACTTATGAATTCATCCTCGATACTGCAGGTACCATCATCTCTGAAGAAGAGTCTGGCGATGATGAAGATGATGCCGACAATGATGAAGAACAAACTGTTACCGTTGGTGCCTCAGATGAATTTGGCAATATGACTGATGATGAACTGCAATCTGCCCTCGATGAAGCCCTGGCCAGTGAAGATTATGAAAAGGCTGCCCGAATTCGCGATGAACTTGCACGTCGTGATTAATCTCCCAAACACCTGATAACATGGATATATTACGCGGTATTCTGGGACTTGCATTCCTGGTTGGTGTTTGTGTGCTGTTCAGTAAAGACAGAAAAGCAATTGACTGGAAACTGGTCATCAGCGGACTTGGCCTGCAGGTCATATTTGCCATACTGGTGCTGCGCACTCCGTTCGTTTATCAGGGCTTTCAGTGGGTCAGTAATTTCTTTGTTCAGATCATTCAGTTTACAGACGCCGGTGCCAGCTTTGTGTTGGGTAACTGGCCGGCTTCTACCCAGGTCATAGACGGCGATGCCAATACCATCGTCAGTGTGGGTTTCATATTTATCTTTAAGGTGCTTCCCACCATTATCTTCTTTTCAGCCCTGACCTCGTTACTGTATTATCTCGGCATATTGCAGAAGATCGTTTTTGCCTTTGCCTGGATCATGAGCAAGACCATGCGCATGTCTGGTGCAGAAAGCCTGAGTGCCGCCGGAAATATATTTGTCGGTCAGACCGAAGCTCCGCTGCTCATCAAACCTTACCTGGCGTCTATGACCAAAAGCGAGATCATGTGTGTGATGACAGGTGGAATGGCTACTATTGCCGGAGGGGTAATGGCGGCCTATGTGCAGTTTCTGGGTGGTGCAGACATTGAACAACAACGCATTTTCGCTACGCATTTGCTCACTGCATCTGTTATGAGCGCCCCGGCTGCTGTCGTAGCCGCCAAGATACTTTTCCCGCAGACCGAAAAGGTAGACAGAACAGTTAGTGTGAGCAAGGAAAAGATCGGAACCAATGTACTCGATGCCCTGAGTAACGGTACTACCGATGGCCTCAAACTGGCAGCCAATGTGGGCGCCATGCTGATCACTTTCATAGCTGTTATGGCCATGCTCAACTACATATTTGAAGATATGATAGGTGCCTGGACCGGCCTCAATGAGGTCATTGCAGCCAGAACAGATTACGACGGCCTGACACTTCAGTATATCTTCGGTCTGATTTTTGCACCTGTTGCCTGGCTGCTGGGAACTCCATCCGGCGATGTGATGCTGGTTGGACAACTGCTAGGTGAAAAGACCGTGCTGAATGAATTTGTTGCCTACGGTTCGCTGGGTGGTATGAAAGCCGGAGAGTTATTTACCGACCCGAAAAGTATCATTATTGCCACCTATGCGTTGTGCGGTTTCAGCAACTTTTCCAGCATCGGCATTCAGATCGGTGGGATAGGAGCCCTGGCGCCTGAACAGCGGTCCAACCTCGCTGCTCTGGGAATCAGGGCTCTGGTGGGCGGAACGGTGGCTTGCTTTTTCACCGCCACCGTTGCCGGAATGCTGGCTTAACAAGATGATCTATCAATTTATCATAGGTATCTCCTTTGAGCTCGTGCTCATTATCCTGTTCAGTATGGCCTGGCTCTCTATGAATGGTAAGTTCAGGTTCGGATGGCAGGGCGATGACTTTGAAGAATGGAAACTTCGAAATGGAGTATTGGCCAGGTGGCTCATCGTCATGACAGTAGTGCTGCTGGTAGCTTCCATCATTGCTAAATATATCCAGTTCTTTATCACCTCCCAGCCTCCTCAGTAACACATGAAGAATACCTTATTGTTTTTCCTGCTCTCCGTTCTGGTCTCACCTGCATGGTCTCAGAACGACTCCACAGCCTATCTTGCAACTGATATGCGTTTTGATTCGCTGGAATCTACCAATCGCTACATCCACCCGTCAGGATTGTCTCTTCGTTATCCGCCTGTTTGGACACGTGATATGCGTGTATCCAATAATGAACTGGTTGTTTATCTGCGCAAGAATGATCCCGGTGATCCCTATAAATTCAGAGAATTGCTCACTGTAACTGCAGAAACAGTAGCTGATACCAATGCCACACTGCAACAGCTTACTGATCTCTATACCACGATGACCGAAAAGACCTGGGAGCAATACGATATTTTCTTTGAAGTACTGGCGGTCCATCAACTGGCCGTTAACGGCATTCCGGTGGTAGTGGTGCGAGCCAGACTCCCGAAATTGTCGCAGGAGAAACTCATTTTTATCTTCGCCAGGAAGCAGGAGGTCTTTACTATGGAATATACCGCCAGCGATATCACTTTCTTGCGCTTCACCAATGATATCTGGAAAGTGGCCAACAGCATGGCTTTTCTGGAGCGCTAATGCAGCTGCTGCAGATAAGGCGAAGATGTAAAGAACCTGTATAACAGCATGGCTTCCTTTAGCCGGCCTTCGGCAGTTGGATGTATGCCGCCTTTACCTGCTTCTGCACAGCTCCAGGTATATCCTTCCGCATTACCTCTGATGCCGTCTGTCCACAAGGCTGGTCCCCAGTCAGTATAAGGAATGGAGTCTGATGGAAACATCATCAGGTCTTCAATGGTCCATTTGACGGCCCAGGAAGTATAGTAGGCCGATGGTTCACCCAGCTTTTCTGCTCCTTTTTCTGAAATATAGCCGGCGAATGCCCTGTCAGACAGAAAAACAATGCAGGTTTGCGGAAAATGATACCTGATATTAGCCAGCACCTGCCGGTATATCGGAATCTGATCTGTAGCCTGCACAGGGAAGGGGCGATCATAGAGTTCCTGGCAGGCAGAACTCAGCCATACCAACTGAATCTGCTCCGGGATCATGCCGGCTTCCTGTATCCTTGCCTGTACAGAATCCCAGTACGGACCTGTACGATCTGTCATTGCAGATAGATCCAGTCCGGCCTGCGCTCCGGTTACAAAAGAGAGGTCAGTGAATACAGAACTGTCAGCGCACAGATCATAAAACACCCTGGCGGTCATGGCTGCTGTGCTGTAACCCAGGGTCAGAAACCCGATCTTTCCGGTTGTGTCGGCCGATCCGCTCACACCTCTTGGTATCAGGTCTCCTGAAGCTTCCAGTCCTTTTTGTAGCCAGAAGTCTGGTATTTCATTGCCCCAGGGGTAAAGTCCGCCTGAAAACCCTTCAAAGGAACTGTCAGCCAGATCATACACCGGAATCAGACCTGTGGCGTGATCAGTACATGCTTTGTCCCGGCTTTTGCAGGAAAAGGCTGATAGGGAAAAGAGGGCAGCAATCAGAGTTCTCAACGCCCGAAGAGGTAGTACACACCGCCTTTGGCACCGCCTGAAATGCTGTGTTTAGGGAAGCTGCCAACAGGATCGTTACTGGTGCTCACATTCTCTGAGAGGCTGCCTTCCAGACCCATGGAAACCATGATGTGATCTGTAACAAGCACTTCATACTCAGCACCTGCAAGCAAAGAGAAGGATGTTTTACGGTAGATATCACCTTCCAGTTCCAGCTTGTTCTCACGCGGAATCTGATAATCCTTGAGAATATTCAGTTGTGTTCCGGCTACGATGTTCAGCGAAGCCGGCATCTTTAATGCATGTATGGTTCTGGGTGTGCGCAGCTTGACCGTTACCGGAATCTGGTCGAAATATAGCGACATGGTCTTGCTTCTTACAGCGCCTTCCACTTCCATATAGTAGTTCTGACCTTCTACCACATTGTACAGGTACTCAGCCTGAAGTGACAGGTTCGGACCAAAAACGTAACCCAGGGTCAGCCCCTTGCTGGGTCCGAAACGCACACCTGTCTGGATCGGATTATCATTGATCACCACTTCCTGACCCGTGAGCATAGTAGATGCATGCCATCCGCCACTGGCACCTATATAAAATCCTTCAAAGGGGCTGTGTGCCGGTTTTTTAGGTTTTTCTACCGGTTCAATTTCTGCATCAGACGCTTCGTCTTCAGCTATCAGAGCAGCCAGTTCAGCTTCTTTTTCGGCGGCAGCCTGTTCCAGAGCTTCCTGTTCTTCAGGAGTAAGTGATTCAGCAAGTTCAGAATCAGAAATTGCGGCAACCGGTTCATCGGCAGTGAGCAGATCATCATCTGACAAGGCCTCAGTTGCACTTTCCTGGTTTGCGGTCTGTTCTGAGGTGCTGCCGTTTGCAGCAGCCAGATGCGCAGAACCTGATGAAACTGACGATGGTGACTCAGCAGTTTCATGTCTTACGGCAGTGTGCGGCCGACTGCTTTGAGAAGCGATATCAGCAACAGCAGAGGTATTCAACTGATCATCTAATAGGTCGCTGCTAAAATTTTGAATATCAGCACTATATGTGCTTTTCTGTATGGCCAACTGAGAACCGGTAGCAACTGGTTCATAGGCGGCCATGTGCAAAGTGTTGTAATGATTCCAGGTGAGGAATACAATGGCTGCAACAGCCAGCAGCGAGCCGCCATACCACCAGAAACGCTGTTTGTTGCCGGTGTCAAATGCGGCCAGGTCAGCATCCAGTTGTGCCTGGATCCTGTTCCACACAGCGTCAGATGGGGAGACGGTGTGGTGATACAGCTTGCCGCTGAGATCGTTATGGTGTGTGTTATTCTCCACTTGCCTTACGGTAATGCCCTAAATGTTTGTTGATCTCGTCCATGAGTAAGTACCTGGCACGGGCCAACTGACTCTTAGACGTTCCTTCACTGATGTTTAGTTGCTTCGCTATTTCTTTATGTGAGTAACCTTCTATGACATACATATTAAAAACCGTGCGATATCCCGGTGATAATTCCTGGATCAGTTTCATAATGTCTTCAGCAGCAAGCTGTTGTAAAACATTGTCGTTGCTGATCTCCAGTTCACCCTCAGCTGATTCCAGCAGGGGATATAAGTGGTTTTTTTTTCTGTAGTGCTCGATGGCTGTGTTTACAATGATGCGTCTGAGCCATCCTTCGAAGGAACCGTCAAACCGGAATTTATCCAGATTGCGGTAGGCTTTCACGAATCCTTCCTGTAAAATGTCTTCAGCGGCAGGTACATCGTTGGAGTAACGAATACAAACTGCCATCATCTTGGATGCATACTTATCATACAGCGCTTTCTGCGCCCGCCTGTTATTTTCCAGGCATTGTACGATGAGTTCTTCGTCTGGTGTGTTCGGGGATATCTTTTCAGATATCATGTTCAACTAGGGTTTAGCGATGCTGCACGTTAAAATTACAATTTATTTGAATTTTCAAAGGATTTCAATCTGATCAGCAGCTGTGCAAAAGCTTTGCTTCGGTGACTAATCTCTCGTTTTTCATCAGGTAACATTTCGGCAAACGTGCGGTCATGGCCCTTGGGTCTGAATACCGGATCGTACCCGAATCCACCTTCACCGGCAGGGATCAGGGTTATTTCACCATCGGCCCTTCCTTCAAATTGTTCCAGAGAACCATCGCCTGCAAGTGTAAAGACTGTCACAAAATATGCCCTTCTGTCGTCCACACCACGCATTCTTGCCAATAATTTGATGATGTTATCACCAGCATCTCCGGTTCCTGCATAGCGGGCGCTGTACACTCCCGGCTCACCGTCAATGGCAGGCACCACCAGTCCACTGTCTTCTGCAAAGCACGGATAGCCGTACTTTTCACGCACATAAACGGCCTTCTCCAAAGAATTGGCAGCAATGGTGGAACCGGTTTCGGGAAGGTCTTCATCGCAGCCGATGTCTCTCAGGCTCAGCAATTCCATACCATCGGGAAGCAAGGGTCTGATCTCCTGCACCTTGTGTTTGTTACCGGTGGCAAAGACCCATTTCATGCTGCCAGAAAGTTTTGCAGTTCAGCCCAGTATGACCTTTTGGCCTGCTGGTCGCGGAATAGTTGTTCCAGACTGGGTGCCGGTAAAATGCGGCTTCCGGCCGGCCAGGAAAATCCGGGACGAAAAGCAGAAAAACGCGGGTGATGGCAGACGATCATAGACGGTTTATGTGCCTTCAAAAAACTGTCCAGCGCATCTTCCGTTACTGTGGATAAATTTATGGTGAGCACTTCATTTTTCAGACCCGGAATAGCCTTCAGAAGCTTGGCCAGCATTTCCTGCACGGGTTTGGGCAGCTCCTTTTTTTCCGGTTGATAGAGCAGGAAAAGTGGCGAATCAGGACTGCCTGAGTAGCTGATGTCACTGTTACTCTCGGGCGGATTGGCTACCTTTGTGGTGCCCCGGATCAGGAATATCTGTTCGTTAAGAAGGGCTTTCTGAAAACTTAACATACCGGCTTTGTCCGTTGTGTTGACAGGTAAATAAAACGATTATTTCACAATATCAAACTGGAGCATATGGCAATAACGGAAGCGGGCACCTATCATATAGATATTCGTCCGGTACAGGAAAGCAGACTTCAAGGAATTGACTTTGACAGTGTGCCATTCGGAAGGGTCTTTTCAGACCATATGTTCCTGGCTGAATACAAGAACGGACAATGGCAGCAATGTCGCATCCAGCCGTTCGGGCCGCTTCCCATGCATCCCGGAACGGCCGTACTGCATTACGGACAGGGCATTTTTGAAGGGATGAAAGCCTTTAAAGATGAACAGGGCAATGCACAACTGTTTCGCCCGCTCAAGAACTGGGAACGCATGAATATGTCGGCCAGACGCATGGCCCTGCCTGAAATACCGGAAGAGTTGTTCATGGAGGCTCTCACTACCCTGGTGCGCATGGACAGCGCATGGATACCTCCCGGTGAGGATGGTTCTCTGTATATCCGTCCTTTCCTGTTTGCCAGCGATGCCCTGGTAGGTATCAAGCCGGCAGAAGAGTTTCTGTTCATGATCATTTGCTGTCCGGTTGCCAAATATTACAATAAGCCTGTTCGTGTATATATGTCTGACCATTATGTACGGGCGTTTCGGGGCGGCACAGGCCATGCCAAGGCCATAGGCAACTACGGAGCGGTCATGCAGCCACTTGCGGAAGTGCGTGAAATGGGATTTGACCAGATCCTTTGGCTGGATGGTTATGAGTTCAATCGCCTCCAGGAGATCGGTACCATGAATGTATTTGTGGTCATTGATGATGTGGTACTGACCCCATCTACAGAAGAGAAGACCATACTGGAAGGCATTACCCGTGAATCCTGTATCATTTTGTTACGGGAAAAAGGCTATCAGGTAGAAGAACGTGACATCACCGTTCCGGAACTGTTGAATGCCGCCCGTGAAGGAAGGCTCACGGATGCTTTCGGAACCGGCACTGCCGCTACCGTGGCTCCCATTGGTGAGATCGGCTATAAGGACGAAGTATTCACCTTGCCACCGGTTGACGAAAGGCCTGTCAGCATCTGGCTGGCCAATGAGATGAGGAACCTGAGAAAGGGCCACATTCCTGATACCCACAACTGGCTGTTCAGGCTATAATAAAAAAGCCCCGGACTGAACCGGGGCTTTCCTTTTCTATCTTGCCGTTCAATGGGTGAGGTCCCAGTGATAGACCCTGACAATATCTTTGTTGGTGATGATCCCCTTGATCTCACCGCCTTCTACCACAGGAAGGGCCTGAAACTTGCCGTCAGACAAGACTTCCAGAATATCTATCAATGGCGTGTCGGGTGATACGGATATAGGCTTGTGGGTCATTTCCTTGTCCAGGTCAAATGCTTCATTGAGCATTTCGTGGCTTATCTGAGGGTTATTCTGCAACTGGTCTGCCATGAATTTGAGCATATCATTCACACTGATGATGCCCAGTACTTTATCATCATAGGCAACAGGCAGATGCTGTATGCGATGCCTGGTAAAGAATTCCATGATCTGGCTGAAAGAATTGCCCAGCCGGGCTACGATCACTTTCTCGGTCATGATGCCGGAAGCGAGTATTTTTTTAGTCATTGGCGGATGGTTTTGTGGTAAAGGTAGGTTTGTCGTAAGGTGCTGTGGATGACAAAAGTCAACATTATGCAGGAGTGATATTACCGGTATCCGATGCGAAACAAGGCCTTGATCATCTGAAATTTACGGGTGGTGTAAGGGGGGTATCTAACCGGAAGGTCGGGGAAGAAGAATTTCCTGTAAATGCTCTTCTGGTGCGAAAAAATATCAAAAGAGTGTTTGCCCTGGTATTTCCCAAAGCCACTGTTTCCCTTGCCCCCGATGGGAAGATGGATATGTCCGAAATGTATGACCTGTTCATTGACCACAAAATCGCCGGAAGAGATATCTCTGCTTAGTTTGTCAGCCAGTTTCCGGTCTTTGGAAAAGAGGTACATGGCCAGGGGATCGGGATGGCGGTCTATGAATGTGTATGCCTCATTGATCGTCTGATAGGTGAAAATCGGGAGAACAGGTCCGAACACCTCTTCCTGCATGGACGGGTGGGCTGTATCCTTCGGCCGAATAATGGTGGGTGCAATGTACAGGTCGGCTTCGTTTCCCGTGCCTCCGGCTAAGACCTCAGCCCCCGGAATGAGTTTCATGATGCGTTCCCAGTGTCTTTTGTTGATGATGCGTCCGTAATCCGGATGGTGTTGCGGGTCATCGCCATAAAAGATCCTGATCTGCTGTATCAGCTTTTGTATAAATTGTTCATACACAGACTCATGTATTAACAGATAATCAGGAGATGCACAGGTTTGTCCGCCATTGCTGAACTTCCCCCAGGCGATCCTGCGGGCAGCGATGGTCAGATCGGCATCATGGTGCACAATGCAGGGGTTCTTTCCCCCCAGCTCCAGCACCACCGGTGTCAGGTGTTGTGCTGCCGCCTGATAGACCTTCCTCCCGATCTCCGTTCCGCCGGTGAAGAAGACAAAGTCGAACCGGTGTTCCATCAGCCGGGCACTTTCTTCCGGACCAGCCTTCGCCACCTGTATCCAGGGCGTTTTCAACTGGTGGTTGATCATGTTTTCCAGGAGTGCCTCCGTTGCTGAAGCTGCATCCGCGGGTTTTATCAGCACCGCATTTCCTGCTGCAATGGCCCCAATGGCCGGGCGGAGGGCCAGCATGAAGGGATAATTCCAGGGGGCTATGATCAGGACGTGACCAAAAGGGACAGGGAGGACAGATGAATTTGCCCGGAAGTGCAGCAAAGGTGTCTTTAGCCTTTTGGGCTGCATCCATTCCCGCAGATGCCTGATGGCCAGGCGGAGCTCCTCCATAATGACACCGTACTCTACAGCCCAGGCTTCGAAGGTGGACTTGTGCAGGTCTTTGGCTAATGCGGTTAGGATGGCCTGTTCATTCTCCTTAACTACTTGAAGTAAATCCTTTAAAATATTGATCCTCTGATTATAATGCAATGTATTTGCCTGGCGGAAGAACTGGCGTTGCCTGTTGACAACTTCATAAAAAGGAAGGTTGGAAGGCTCGTCAGACATGACCTGATTGTTCTTTTGACGGATAAGCGGAACTGCTATCTTTGGATGCTTCAAATATGGGAAATTTCTGTCGTTTTGGATGGATCCTGCTGTTGTTGTCAGGATTGTCGGCTGCGGGACAAAACACCGTGATCATAGAAGGTGTGGTGCGTGATGGCGCAGACAAAAGCCCGATGTTCGGTGTGGCAGTCATCAATACTGCCGGCGAAGGGGTGCTGACCAATGACGAAGGGCGCTTTTCCATTCAGGCCAGGGTGCCCGATACGCTGCTGTTCAGATACGTGGCACATGTGCCGGTAAAGATCGCGGTGGATGGCCCCATGAAGCCGCTGGACATAGTGTTGCAGGAGGATGGTGGTTTACTGTCAACCGTAGTGGTAACTGGCAGTAAGTTTGAGAAGGAGATCGGAGAGGAAACAGTATCCATTGAAGTGATACGGTCGTCGCTGATAGACCACGCCAATAATGTCAGCATCGAACAGAGTGTACAGAAAGTGCCGGGTGTCAATGTCATCGACGGGCAGGCGAACATTCGCGGAGGTACTGGCTATTCCTATGGAGCCGGCAGCCGGGTCCTGTTGCTGATGGATGATATCCCCCTGCTTACGGCAGATGCAGCTCTGAGCAACTGGAATTTCGTACCGGTGGAGAACATCGCACAGATAGAAGTCATCAAAGGGGCGAGTTCGGCATTGTACGGTTCATCGGCATTGAACGGGATCATCAATGTGCGGACAGCCTATCCGGGTTCAGAGCCTTACACCCGGATCACTTCGTTTGGTGGCATATATGAAGGTCCGTCAGACAAGACCCAGCAATGGTGGAGCAAGGAGCAGCCGTATTTCTCCGGTATGTCTTTCGCCCACCGGCAGAAGTTCGGAAAGTTCGATCTGGTGGCCGGAGGGTACGGGTTTGTGCAAGACAGTTACCTGGAGGGCGATTATGACCGCTTCGGCCGGGGAAATATCCAGACCAGGTACAGACTGAACGAACGATTATCATTCGGAGTGAACGGCGTATTGCAGATCAATCGCAGCGCCAGTTTCTTCTTCTGGGCCGACAGTGCCCACCTCTTCAGTCCGGCTGAGAACACCATGACCTTCAATAAAGGAAACCGGATGTCGCTGGATCCTTTTATCCATTACCGCGATCCCTGGGGCAACCAGCACAAGCTGCAGGGCAGGTATTACAAGTCAGACAACCGGAACGAGTCTGACCAGAGTTCGCTGGCCGACCTGTATTATGCAGAGTACCAGTTCCAGAAAAAACTGGAAGCTGTACCGGTGGTGGTCACTGCCGGTGCGACCATGAACAATGGAATAGTGCAGGCCGAGTTATACGGCGATTCCAGCTATGTGGCTGCCAATCAGGCTTTATATCTTCAGGCGGATTGGTCGCCGGGAAGACTGAACCTGAACGGCGGATTCCGCTGGGAGCACAACCACCTGGACCTGCTGGATGAGAGCAGACCCATTTTTCGTTTTGGTGCCAGTTACAGGGCGGCAGACTATACGTTCATTCGGGCGAGCTGGGGACAAGGATATCGCTTCCCGTCCATAGCAGAGAAATTCGTCAGCACCAGCGTCAGCCTCTTTAACATCTTCCCCAATCCCGAACTGGAATCGGAAACTGGCTGGAGTGCGGAGCTCGGGTTGAAACAGGGACTGCAGATATCAGGGTGGCAGGCTTATGTGGATGCATCTGTATTCATGCAGCGCTATTTCAATATGATGGAATTCACCTTCGGTTATTACCCATCGCCGGGTGTCATATTCCCGTATGGATTTAAGTCGCTGAACATCGGCAATACAGAGATCAGGGGAGGAGAGGTATCGGTTTCAGGTGCCGGGAAATTTGGAAGATTCCCATTGTCTGTGTTAGCGGGTTACACCTATATCGATCCCGTATTCCAGGACTTCGACAGCCTGACAGATGCCAATTCCACCGCCGATTACAACATCCTGAAATACCGTTTCAAACATGTGGTGAAGTTTGACGCAGAGTCGTCCTTCGAGCATTTTCGTCCAGGCATAGAAGTGCAGTACAACAGTTATATGGAAGCTATCGATCAGGTGTTCCTGAGCTTCATTGCAGGACTGGAAGAATACCGTGCTGCCAACGAACATGGAGAAGCGGTGGTCAATGTCCGTTTCGCCTGGATCATAGACCAGCATTCAGAGGTCAGTGTACTTTGCAACAACCTGCTGAACAACATGTATACCATTCGCCCTGCCTATATGGAACCTACCAGAAACTGGACGCTGAAGTACAGTTATTTGTTTTGATGGGTAGTGGGGGTTTAGTCTGATACCACAGAGTTCCCTGCGGGTAACTCTGTGGGGACGGCAATAAAAAACAGCGCCCGTGAGGCGCTTTTCTATTTTCAGTATTGCTGGATCAGATCTTCAGCAGCTTGTTCTCCACCACTTGATTGTCGCGGGGGATCTCTGTTTTTCTGATGGCGTTGTAACCACCTTCCACTTCGGTGAAGTTGCGGTAGCCGCGGGCCTGCAGGATGGACGCTGCGATCATGCTCCGGTAACCACCGGCGCAGTGAATGAAGAAGTGTTCTTTCGGATCCACTTCATTGATCCACTGGTTGATGTAGTTCAGCGGTCGGTTCCAGGCATCGTGTACGTGTTCTCCCACGTATTCGGTTTCCCGGCGCACATCCACCACCTTGGAGTGGCTGTGTTCCATCCGGCGGGCAAATTCTTCCACCGTGATGCGGTCAACGGAATCCACTTCCTTACCTTCCATGATCCAGGCGTTGATACCACCTTCCAGGTGTCCGATCAGGTTATCAAATCCTACACGGCTCAGACGGGTCACGGTCTCTTCCACCTTGCCTTCTTCGGTCACCAGCAGGATGGGTTGTTTCACATCTGCTACCAGTGCACCTACCCAGGGCGCAAAGTCGCCGTTCAGGCCGATGTTCACCGATTGCGGAATGAATGCCTTCCAGTAAATGGCCGGGTCGCGGGTATCCAGAATGAGAGCACCGGTCTCTTCTGCAGCTGCTTCAAAAGCAGCTACTCCCAGTTCCTGCATGCCCTGGTTGCGCACCTCATCAAAGCTGGTATAGCCGTCGCGGTTCATGGCCACGTTCATCGGGAAATAGGCAGGAGGGGGCAGGAGTCCGTCGGTCACTTCTTTCACGAATTCTGCTTCGGTCATATCGGCACGCAGGGCGTAGTTGCTGACCTTCTGATCGCCGATGGTGGACATGGTCTCATTGCTCATGTTCTTGCCACAGGCGGAACCTGCACCGTGAGCGGGATAGACCACCACGTTTTCCGGCAGGGTCATGATCTTTTTGCGCAGCGAATGGAAGAGGGTAGCGGCCAGTTCTTCCTGGGTCATGCTGGCGGCTTTCTGTGCCAGATCCGGTCGACCTACATCTCCGATAAAGAGGGTATCGCCGGTGAAGATGGAATGCTCTTTCCCTTCCTCATCCATTAACAGGTAGCAGGTGCTTTCCATGGTGTGGCCCGGTGTGTGTATGACCTTCAGAGTCACATCGCCTACCATTAGTTCCTGTCCGTCTTTAGCGATCAGGGCATCGAAAGAGGGATTGGCATTGGGGCCATATACGATCGTAGCACCGGTCTTTTTTGCCAGGTCCAGGTGACCGCTTACAAAGTCGGCATGAAAGTGCGTTTCCAGAATGTATTTGATGGTCACGCCATCGCGGTTGGCACGATCCAGATAAGGCTGTACCTCGCGAAGTGGGTCGATCACCACAGCTTCATTGTTGCTGGTGATGTAGTAGGCGCCTTGTGCCAGGCATCCTGTGTAGATCTGTTCTATATGCATGTCTTGTCTTTAAGCGTTACCTGAATGAAACCGCAGAGAGGGGCATACGGTTCCCTGCTCTGTGGTACCACAAAGATAGAAGGCCGGGAGGGCAGCTTCTGTGTCTTTTGTTACATCAGTTGGGTGAACCGGGGCTGCCGCCTTCGCCGAACTCGCTTTTCAGCTGGTCGTCCAGCCAGTCGGCCCAGAGTCCCATATCGTTGATGCAGGTCACGGTCTCGTTGTAGTCGATACCCTGAATATCCCTTTCATAGGTGGCATAGAGCCAGTCATTGTCGGGAGCAGCATTCGGTACCAGGGTCAGCTTGACTCCCAGGCTCTGATCGCTCACCTCGAGGCAGCGACGGTAGAAACGCTCTTTGTTGGTTTCCGGCACTTTCATCAGTCCGCTGAAGATTCGCAGGTAGTGACGGGTGGTGCCATTGTTCTCCGGATGGGAGGATACGAAGATCTCGATACGTGCCGAGCCTTTGTAGATGTAATACGCTTTGTTCTGCTCATTCCAGCAGGTGGAGGGATCCACGCCAACAGATTCGATGAACTGTTTGACGTAGCCAAGTACTTGTTCCGGGGTGTTCATTTATGGAAGTTTTGCTTTAAGGTAAAGATAAATTAGACAGTTGGCAAAAGAGGAATAGAATATTGTTAAATGTGAGAGGGCAGTCAGCAGTCAGCAGTCAGCAGTCAGCAGTAAAAAAAGCAACAAGTTATTTCAATCCGATCAATAGATAACTCATCTGTTCCGGGTATAGGGCATGACCACGGTGCCGGTCACTTCGCTGAGCTGGCGGAAGGGGAAGTTTCTGGTTTATGTCTGTTAATTATCAATTGGAATAAAGTTTCTTGTTTGAACTTCACTTGTGCTGATCAATGTGTCAACCATTATTCCTGAAATAATGCCATGAATTCTGATATAGTCAGGGAAGAGTGCCCTGAATGAATTTGTAAATGAAAGGCTATCATTCAGATCAAGTTTGGAGATCATCGATTTGCTAAAATCATTAGTAAATAAAATCCCATCAATTCCTGCTGAATCTATGGTGTAATTGAATTTTGGGAGTAAAGCCATCATCGCACCTCCATTCGTGGATTCAAGATGGAGAGAGTCTTCGTTTGTAATGAAAATTGGCTTGTTGTTTTGATTTTTAATAACCATGGTAATTGATATTCCTGGTACTATTGGACCAAGGCCATTTGAAAAATCGTTCAGTTCTTTATAGCCACCAATAGTAACAGTTGTAATTCTAATAGAATCGGATTTGGGTTTTGAGCTGCATCCATAGGATAGAATAGCAGGTGCAGACAGAAGAATACAGGCCCAAAGCAATCTCATTTGTTCCGGGTATAGGGCATGACCACCGTGCCGGTCACTTCGCTGAGCTGGCGGATGAAGTCCTGCAGTTGTCTGATGTCTTCCATGGCGTGCTGCATATCCTGTGATGCAGCTTCGTCCTGCTGCAGTTGTCGCAGCTGGTTCTCGATCTCTTCTTTCATGCGAAGCACCTTCTTCAGCTTGAGAATAGAGATGGACTTGACGATATCTTTTTGAACCAGGTATGATTTGTCCTTGATATACACCTCATGCATCTTTTCCCAGTTGTCGCTGAGTTCATACGGTGACTGCAGCAGGTTCAGACACAGCTTTCTGATGGTTTCATCTTCGTGGTTGATGAAATGGCTTTGCGATAAGAACTCCTGTTGCTCGTAAAACTTCCGGTATTCATCCACCACCTGTTTGTACAGGTTGTTGTCGATCTCTACATCTTCGAGGTTACGCAGTATGGCAACGATGGCATTTTCGCCTTCCAGTTCATAGTTGCTATTCTCGAGGAGTAATCGGACGATGTCTTTCTCCTGAGGTTCATCAAAATGAAAGGTGATATGCGGTTTGCGTTCGGGTTGTGTCGGGGTCTGGTCGGGTACACTTTCGGCCGATGCACGGTCTTCCTTCCCCAGCTTGTCCATCGCCTTTTTTCGGATCAGGCGATTCACCTCCTGCAACAGGATCTGTTCTTCCAGTCCGAGGGTGGTGCTGGCAGATTTGATGTACAGACTTCTGACTATACTGTCCGGAATCAGCGAAATGGAAAAAGCGATCTCCTTGATGACACCTGCAGTCTTTACCGGATCGCCGGCTGCTTCTTCCAGAAACAGGGAAGTACGCAGATGTATCAGATCCTTTTTCTCCTTGCTGACCTTTTCCAGAAAACCTTCGGCGCCCAGTTTCTGCACCCAGGTGTCCGGATCCTCGCCCTGCGGTAACAACATAACCTTGACGTTCAGCCCTTCTTCCAGGCTGATGTCGAGTCCGCGAAGCGCTGCTTTCACCCCTGCCGGATCACCGTCATACAGGATGGTCAGGTTCTTCGTGTAGCGCTTGATGAGTCTTACCTGATCGGTGGTAAGAGCCGTACCACTGCTGGCCACCACGTGCGTGATGCCCGCCTGGTAGAGGGAGAGCACGTCCATGTATCCTTCCACCAGAAAGCACTCATCTTTCGATGATACTGCCTGTCTGGCCTGGTACATGCCATAGAGTACCTTGCTCTTGTTGTAGATCTCGCTTTCAGGCGAATTGACGTATTTGGGTACTTTCTTATCGGCACTCAGGGTGCGTCCCCCAAAGCCCAGGACCTTTCCGCTGATGCTGTGGATGGGGAAGATGACCCTTCCGCGATAGAAATCCCGTTTCTGGTCATTGCTCAGTCCCAGTTGTTTCAGCAGCTCATGCTGGTATCCTGCGGCGATGGCTGCATCGGTGAAAACGGATCCGCCCGCCGGACAGAAACCCAGTTTGAATTCCTGGATGGTGGCTTCGTTCAGTCCCCGCTCACGGAAATAACTGCCGCCGATATTCCTGCCTTCATCGGCCTGCAACAGGAATTCGTGGAAGTAATTCTGGGCAAAACCGTTGATGATATAGAGGCTTTCGCGAACGGTATCCTGCTGCACCTGTTCTTCGCTTCGCTGCGTCTCTTCTACCTCGATATTGTATCGCTTGGCAATGAACTTCAGCGCTTCCCGGTAGGTGAAACGCTCGTGTTCCATCACAAAGCCCACCGCATTTCCTGCCTTGCCGCATCCAAAGCACTTGTAGATTCCTTTGGACGGAGAGACGTTGAAGGAAGGGGTTTTTTCGTTGTGAAAGGGGCAAAGGCCTATGTAGTTGGAGCCCCGTTTCTTCAGAGAGACAAAATCGCCGACCACCTCTTCTACACGGGCGGTCTCCATGATGCGGTCTATGGTCTCTTTGGTGATCACTGCGTAAAAATATGGAACTGCATGAATAGAACGCAGCATGCGCTGCCGATGGTGCAGAAATCACAACAGAAGGTCTGCCTTGTAGGCATATTTGGCAAATATTCACAGGCCGCCGGCGTTTTGTGGGTCAGGAATAGCTCATGGAAGGAAGGTGTGGTCTATATTTGCCGGGCATGAAGTATCTGGTTTTGGTTTTTACGGTATCGATCGTCGGACTGAGCTCCTGTTCGCGTCAGGTGGCGAAAGTGGCTGAAGGTGGATTGATATCAGGAAAGACCACCGCTGCCTTGCAACCTGATAAATTGGCGGGAGCAAAACTTTCTTCTCCTGAGCCCGAACTGGCTACTCTGACAGAAGCATATATTCCTGAAACTGATGTACGAGTTTCACACGAGGCTGTAAGTGCCTGGAACAGTTATTTCGACCAGGATACGACCATTGTAGAAGAGGATACCACCCCGGAGCCGGTCATGCAGCCACTGATCCTGGCCGGTGCTGCAACAACCGGAGCAGGCATTGCAAGCACTGTGCTGTTGTTTTTCGGTCCCTGGTCGCTGGTGCTCATACCATTACTGCTGATTGGCGGAGGTGTGGCACTGACCACCTTTGGTTATAAGAAGCTGAAGATCGAACCGGAGAAGTACAAAGGTGAGAAGCTTGCCAGGGCAGTTTATTACGCCATGGTAGGTATAGGCGCAGTTGCCATGCTGATCCCTGTTTGGTTGCTATTTAATCTGTGAAAATCTACTGCCCGAAAAGCAGATAGGTAAACGTAGCCAAAACAGCTACACCCAAAGCCACTTTCAGCCATAGGTTCCTCCCGCTGCTCTCATACAGCCATTCTCCCCATCCCAGAATGACCACCTGGTTGTCGCTGATCACATAACGCAGCGGCAGATAGACCTGCACGTCGGTCGGCTCACCGTAGCAGATGGCTGGTGCCCAGATGGGCATTTTGTCCAGTGCCCTTTGCCAGGATCTTTCCATCAATAAGTTGCTGTTGTATTCGATCCTTCGGTTGCTCACTTCTCCGTATCTGTTGAGGTCAAAGGCCAGGACAACCTTTTCTTCCGGAAAGCTTCCGGTGCCTTCAGCCAGGTTCACATCCTGTTGCGAGCGGGAAGGCATGTTGGGATACACATTCGTTTCAAAATAGTTGAAAAGCTCCGGCTGATCGCCGGGAAAGACCGGGATCTGATCAAAATTTGTGAGGATCTCTCCGGGGCTGCCGTCACCGGTATAAGAGGTAAAAAGCTGAGCATGCACCATCGCCGGAAAGAGGAGTAATCCTGTTATCATCCATCGCCACATACCACAAATAACGCCAATGTTGAAAAATAAGTTGAACAGCAGAATAAGATGTATTTACTTTTGATCCCGTTGAAACGGTTGATCTGTCCTGTTTCAGGACGATCCTAAGAGGGAATCCGGTGTAATTCCGGGACAGTCCCCACTGCTGTGATCCTTACCCTTCGGGGAAGTTTCCGGGCCAATCTCCAGCCACTGCCGGGCATCCGGTGGGAAGGCGGCCGGAAAGAGGAAAGTCAGAAGACCTGCCGCATCAATGTTTTCAAAACTTTTGGGGCAAAAGTGGAGAACAAAGAGGTAGCCAGACCTATTTGCCATCCGTTTTTTCCTGCTTTATGGAACCTTTTAAAACAATTGGCATGAAAAGAACTTTCCTTTTCCTTTCCCTCCTGTGGGCATTCACAGCCTTTGCACAGGAATCACTACATCAGATCCTGATCCTCAATGAAGGGTATACGGATTATCTGACGGGCGAAATCATCGAACCCGTTTCTGTGGGCAGCATCGATCCGGACACCTACACCTACACAGAACTTTTCACGGTGGACGGTGCACGTTTTGCATCTGACCTCGTTATCGATGGTGATCGTTTTTTTGTAGCAGCCGATGATCAGCTGCTGAGTTATGATCTGAATACCTACGAACTGCTGGCTTCTGCAGAAGTAGCCGGTATCAGGAAGATCGCCATATGGAATGATCAGGTGATCGTTACCCGTGGTGAATACCTGGTTACCCTTGACAGTCATGTGGAGGTGTTCGGCCGGGAAGATCTGAACTTCCTGTATGCCATCAACACGGACGATATTCCTTATACCACCGAAGGCATTGCTGTGATAGACGACAAAGCCTATGTGGCCGTCAACAACGGTTTCGATTTTGGCAATGAGGTGGGACAGATCGCGGTCATCGACCTGAACAGTGAAATGCTGGAAACTACAGTAGAATTAGGAGCTGACGGCATCAATCCGGATAACCTGATGGTGGAAGATGGCATCATCTACACCCTGAACAACAAGGATTTTACGGGCAGTTCTGTGTCCACCTATTCACCGGCGTCAGGCACAGTTGCTACTGTCAACCTGATGAACATCTCTTCCGGTTGCGGCACTTCCACCTTGCGTGAGGGGTTGGTGTACTACCAGGAAATGTTCGGTACTTCCATCAGCCGTTTTGACCCGGCTTCTGAACTCATCGTAGATGAGAATGAATTCGGATACAGTTTTTATGCCTTGTCGTTTGAGCCGGTAAGCGGAACCATGATGGCCACCACGACCGATTTTTTCAGCACCGGCAGCTTCCTGGTTTTCGACGATTTCGGTGCTGTTGCACATGAGGTAGCTGTGGGAGTTTCTCCCGGTACCATCGCATTTGACGTGCGCAATGCATCAGCTATTCAGGAGAAAGAGATCGGGACACTGCGTCTGTATCCCAATCCTGCAAGTGGTTCGATTGTGGTATCCGGCAATGGTATGCTGCGTATCTACAATACCACAGGACAACTGGTAGATGAACAGACGATCGTTTCCGGTCAGGCAGATGTGTCTGCACTCATAGCTGGTCTGTACACCCTGCAACTGGAACAGGATGGTGTGATCTATACCACCACACTGGTGAAGGAATAATACATGCGGCAGCTGCTTTGGATCTGTAGCGGATGGTTGCTGACAGGGCTCTGGTCCTGCAGGCAGCCATCTGCTGCAACTGAAGACAAGGGAGGAGAGAGCATTCCGGTGGAATATGCCCGGGGGTTGCTGCTGGAATCATCGGAAAACTACACCCATGTCATCGTGCGCCATCCCCAGGATACAGATCAGGTACTGGCGGAATACTATCTGTACAGGACGGACAGTGTGCCGGTTTCCATTCAGGACAAACAGGGTTTGATCCATGTACCTGTTGAGAAGATCGTTTGCCTGAGCACCACCCAGGTGGGTATGCTGGAAGTGCTGGATGCCACGGATCGCATCATTGGTATAAGCGGCACCCAATGGGTGTATAACGAGCAGGTAAGCACCCTCATAGAGCAAGGGCAGATCAGAGAGATAGGTCAGGAGAGTGGATTGAACAAAGAACTCCTCATACAGATGCAGCCCGACGTGATCCTGGGATATGCCAGCGGCATTGCCGGGTATGATGAAGTGGATGGACTGTCTCAGCTCGGTTTGCCTGTCGTACTCATACAGGAGTTCACAGAATTACATCCGCTGGGCATGGCCGAATGGGTGAAGCTGGTAGCCCTGCTGCTGGATGAACCCGCAGCCGGCGATGCCTATTTCCAGCAAGTAGCAAACAGGTATATCTCACTTACTGTAAAAGCTGGCATGCTGTCATCTCTGCCAACCGTCTTCACCGGTCTTCCTTACAGGGGGGAATGGACCGTGAGTGGCGGACAAAGTTTTGCGGCACAATTTATCAGAGATGCCGGAGGAAATTACATCTGGGCTGATAATGAACGCACCGGAAATTTTCCAGTGTCTCTGGAAGAGGTATTGCTGAAAGCAGCTGATGCGACCATTTGGGTTAATCCCGGGGGAGCATCCGGCATACAGGATATCATCCGGGAGGATGAGAGACTAAAGCATTTATCAGCTGTTCAAACAGGCCGGGTAGCCAACAACAACAAACGCTTGAATCAGGCAGGCGGAAATGATTACTGGGAATCTGCAGTGGTGCATCCGGATGATGTCCTTTACGATCTGATGCAGATATTTCATCCGCAGCATTTCGGGGATACCGCCATGATATATTACCAATGGTTGCCATGAGGTCGTATCCTTACAAAATATCAGGTCTGATCATTCTTATTGGTATTTTATTTCTGGCAGATCTGTTGATAGGTTCTGTGTATATTTCTTTTCAGAATATATGGAATGCGTTACTGAGCGGAAATACTGGTGCTGATCCGGTTTCTGTCATCGTCTGGCAAACCAGATTGCCCCGTATCCTGGCAGCTGTATTGTGCGGGCTTGCCTTGCCACTTGCCGGATTGCTCATGCAGACCTTTTTCCGGAACCCGGTGGCAGGTCCTGATATGCTGGGCATCACAGCCGGGGCAGGATTCGCAGTTGCAATGGTCACCATGGGATTGGGCGCTGCTTCTTTGTCGCTGGTGGGAAACATGACCATGATCACAGCCGCAGTGGCCGGAGCCATCGCTGTCCTGGTCCTGATGTTGCTTGTTGCCGGAAGATTACGGGATCATATCAGCCTGCTTATCCTTGGCCTGATGCTGGGCACAGCCATTTCTGCCATCACCGGGATACTACAGTATTTCAGCAATCGTGAAGCACTCAAGCGATTCATCATGTGGACCTTCGGCAGCCTGGGAGGTGTTACCTGGGAGCAGCTTGCCTGGATGTTTCCGTTCATTCTGATCGGCATCATCGTGGCCTGGTCCATGACCCGGTCGCTCAACCTCTTGCTGGCCGGAGAGACCTATGCAGTGAGCATGGGTTTGCCGCTTCGAAAGACCAGGTGGCTGCTGATACTGGTTGCGGGTTTGCTGACCGGAACCATCACTGCATTCTGCGGACCGATCGCCTTCATTGGCATAGCGGTTCCGCATGTGGCGAGGCTGATCTTCCGAACCACGGATCATCGAATATTGATACCCGGTTCCATGCTTGCTGGTGTGTGCATCATGTTGCTGTGCGATATGTTGTCGCAGGCGCCCGGGTTTGAATTTGTACTGCCTGTCAACTCCATCACAGCTATCATGGGTGCACCCATGGTCATCTGGCTGCTGTTCCGCAACAATAACCTGAGACAATATTTCTGAGATGCAGTGGAAGGCCAGACAATTATCTGCAGGTTATTCCGGAAAAGTTATTCTGGACAACGTGAACCTGGACCTGGAGCAAGGCACTTTCCATGTCATCCTGGGACTGAACGGTGCAGGGAAGTCCACTCTGCTGCGCACTCTGGCAGGTCTTCAGCCAGGCATTTCCGGTCAGGTCATCGCTGGAGAAAGACCACTCGCATCCATCTCTCTGAAAGAACAGGCAGCGCTGCGCAGCATCGTGCTGAGCGGGCGACAGGATGTGGTAGGCGGATTGTTGGTTGAGGAGGTGTTGCAGATGGCCATGTCGGTGAACAACAATACGGAGGAAAATAAAAACAGGATCGTTGGACTGCTGCATATTGAAGCTTTCAGGAACCGGCGATTGCACACACTCAGCGACGGCGAGTTTCAGCGGGTCATGATCGCCAGAGCATTGCTGCAGGATACACCTTTTGTGTTCATGGATGAACCGACTGCCCATCTGGACGTGGTGGCCAGGATAGAGCTGATGCAATTGTTACAGCATTTACCGGAAGAATTAGGGGTGGGGCTGATCATTACCACCCATGAAGTGGAACTGGTGGCTCAGGCAGCCGGACATTTCATCATCATTGATGCCGACAGGAATGTGCATGCCGGAGATGCGGATTGGTTGAAGCGGGAGCATATGATCAGCCGGACTTTCGGAGGCGATAAGGTCAGGTACGATGAAGCGCAGGGCAGGTTCTATACTTCCTGAGTTCCTACCACATACCAGGCCTGCAGATAAAGTCCAAGCAAAGGCTTGTAGGTAACCGCTATCAATTGTTTGTCGAATCGTTGAAAGGTCTCCTTCCATTGTGCATCATTCCTGTTCGTATGTGGATTGGGGGAGTAGAACAGGTTCACGAACCAGTCGGTGGCATAGGTAAGATATTGCTGCGCCGGATTACGGTAAATGTCCTCCACGATCAGCACAGTACGGCAGGTACGGAAGGCTTCAGACAGCACCGCATCGGGGTCCTTGATATGGTGCAGCACTGTCAGCAATAATCCAAAATCAAATTGTCGATCTGAGAACGGGAAGGTTTTGCCATCATACACGACCGGGCGGGTGCTATCGTCATACGCACCATCCTGAATATCCATCGGAGTGACCTGAAATCCGGCCTCCCGAAGTACGGAAGTAGCTAATCCACCACCACTTCCGATATCCAGCACAGAACTGCCTGCCGGCATGTGCTGCAAAAACGGCTGCAGTTTTCTGCGCATGAAGGATCTTCCGGCTGCGTGGAAATACCAGTTGCGCAAAAAAGGAATCCGGTGTATCGTGTACAGGATCACCCTGCGAAGGTAGGCGGAAACTTATTTCTCCGGCTCGAAATGCAGGGAGACGGAGTTGATGCAGTAACGCAGACCGGTAGGCTGACCGAAGGCATCATCGAACACATGGCCTAAATGTCCGCCGCAACGTGCACAATGTACTTCTGTGCGGGCGTATCCGATTTCATAATCCGTATTCTCTCCCACGTTTTCCGGAAAAATAGGCTGGTAAAAACTGGGCCAGCCGCTTCCTGAATCGAATTTGGTATCGGATGAGAACAGAGCAAGTCCGCAACCGGCACAATAGTAAGTGCCTTTCTCGTAGAAATGATCATACTCCCCTGAAAATGCCCGTTCAGTGGCCTGGTGGCGCATGACACGATACTGGAAGGGCTCAAGTTCGGCCTGCCATTCTTCATCCGGCTTGTCGATGGTCTTGCCGTCAAATTTCAGTTGTTTGTCGGCAGGGGCTGCATGTGACTGTTTACCGCTGTTTTGTGCACAGGAAGCCAGGCTTACCAAAACCAGCAGCAGGAGGGGTGGGAATGCATTCTTCATACCATACATACGTCTAATGTACAGCAATGGTTTGGAACAGGATGAAATTTGAACAAATTTTACAGCCATGGAAGCTATGTTGCATATTACAGCCCAGCTGCTTGTTCAGGGAACAGGAGCCCCGCTGGAGAACAGATACCTTGTACGACTGATGGATCAGGATCCTTTTATGGATGACCTGCTGGGCACGGCTCAGCCCGATGTGGAAGGACGTGTGGAGTTCACCGTGAACCCGAAGTCATTCAGAACACCCGACAGCTTTGCCGAGAAACTGCCCGACCTGTACCTGGAAGTACTGGATGGAGTAGAAGAGGTCTATAAAAGTCCGGTTGCCGAGAATGTAGATTATATGAAAGCAGGCAAGTTTGACAGCACCACCGGCGCCAGCATAGACATGGGGGTGTTTCTGATCAATATCTGAGAGAAAAAACAGAACGCAGACCTGATAGCCATCAGGAACACTGTGTAAGCCGGACTGCGCAGATATAAGCTGTTTTATTTCTTCCTACGTAGCTACATGACTGCCCGCCTAAGGAGAGGAGGAGCTTTGGTCCCCACAGAGTTACCTGTAAGGAACTCTGTGGATTTATTATATTTACTAACTTTTTTTTGAGTAGAATCATTTGTTGGTGAGGGCACCAACCACGGATAAAAATAGATATGCGAATGAAACAAGAAAGGAATTTTAAGTGTCCGGATATCAGGTACTTTTCACTAGTAGCTCTAATCTGCCTTTGTCAATTCAAGATATTCTCACAAACACCCTGTGAATTAGGTCTTAAGAGTTATCACCTGAAATACATTAATTGGGATTCTGGATATCATGAGATCCTGATGGAAAATCAATGGAACCTAAAATATGAAGTAAAAAAGAATATTTTAGCAATGAAATTTTTACCACTGTTGGATAATGAATTGGATGAATCCGGGCAGCCCTGTTATATATCATTTAGCGATAGTTTATGGAATTTTTTATGTGATTCGTATGAAGATATACCGTTAGACTGGTATTGGGATAAAGAATCTACGCTTTGGGCAACTGTTGATCTTGGTCCTGAGTCTATGGAGTATCATTTCATGACAATAAATAATAATTTCATGATTGTTAAAGTGTACATTACAAAAGGTGTAAATTCAGATGTAAGTGGGCCTTATAAATTGTGGAAATATTATTATTTTGAAAGAGTGTCTGAGTAGTTATTGTCGCAACAGAGTTGCCTGCCTACCCGCCGATGGAAGGGAAGGAGCGCTGTAGTTTATAATTGTAGAATGATCCTCCATTAATTAGGAGACTCCCTGCCTACCGGACAGGCAGGCGGCCCGGAGACCGGAGAGACAAATCAGTCAAATCCCACAAACTTCCTGTGTTTTCAGCGATATCAGTGTTATCAGTGTTCTATAGCATTTTCCCCTTCATCGCTTCACTGATGGCGTGATCCATGATGCGTTCGGCGAAGGGACGGGTAAAATCATTCAGCGCTTCAATGCGGCTGTGGATGAGGTCCTTGTCGTCGCCTTCCTGAATGTCCCTTAATTCTTCCATAAGCTTTCTGGTTCCTGCGATCTCGTCTTCATTTAGCCTGTTGCTGTTCTTCTGCAGAAAACGCTCAGCGGTATCCAGCATGTTCTGCGCTTCCACACGGGCTTCCACCACTGCACGGGTGGCCATGTCTTCCTGCGCATGTTTGACAGATTCCAGCAGCATCTTTGCCATCTCTTCCTCGCTGAGACCATACTGTGGTTGCACCTCAATGCTTTGTTCCACTCCGCTTCTGAGTTCTTTTGCTTTGACCTGAAGAATGCCATCCGCATTCAGGATGAATTGTATCTCCACTTTCGGAAGTCCGGCCGGCATTCCCGGTATACCGGACAGAATGAACTCCGCCAGTTTCCTGTTGTCGCGAACCAGATCCCTTTCACCCTGAAAGACAGAGACCTTCAGATTGGCCTGGCCATCTACAGATGTGGTGTATTGTCGGCCAGCCGAGGTGGGCACCTTGCTGTTCCGTGGGATGATCACATCCATCAGTCCGCCCATGGTCTCAATACCTAAAGACAAGGGCGTGATATCGAGCAGCAACATATCCGTCTGGTTGCCTGCCAGGATATCTGCCTGAATGGCTGCGCCTAATGCCACCACTTCATCCGGATCCAGTTCATCGTGAACTTCCTGTCCGAACAAAGTAGCTACAGAGCTTTTCACCAGTGGTGTTCTCGTGCTTCCGCCAACCATGACCACCTGATCAATATCTTCAGCCTTCAGTCCTGCATCTTTCAATGCTTGTCGGCAGGAGGCCAGCGTTTTATCCACCAGAGGTTGGATCAGTTCTTCAAAAACAGTTCTGCTGAGCGAAAGAGTCAAACCTGCTGCCTCACCTGAAAAATCATCGGCCGTTGACAAATGCTTTTTGGCTTGTTCTGCCAGCAATCTGAGTTCCTGCAGTTCATGCCTGGAGACATCAACAGTAGTCTTCCCCGCCAGGGAAAGCCAGTGTCCGGTAATGGCCCGGTCGAAATCATCACCACCCAGGTAGGTATCGCCGTTGGTGCTTAAAACCTCGAACACTCCATCTTCTATACGCAGGATAGAAATATCAAAGGTTCCCCCACCCAGGTCATAGACAGCAATGGTCTCTGCAGTTTCCTGTTTTCTTCCTAAGCCATATGCCAGACTGGCGGCAGTAGGTTCGTTGACGATACGCAACACATCAAGTCCTGCAAGCTTGCCTGCATCACGGGTAGCCTGTCGTTGGGCGTCGTTGAAATAAGCAGGCACCGTGATGACTGCCTTGTGTATTTCCATTCCCAGTTGTTCTTCGGCCCGCAAACGCAGCTCCTTCAAAATGAGTGCAGACAGGCCTATGGGACTGTGAAAAGTGTCGTTCACCTGGATCTTGACCAGACCTTCGGTATTCTCGTCTATGATGCGATAGCCGAAATGCTGCTGTTCGTTGCGGATATCGTTGTAGGATCTTCCCATCAAACGTTTGACCGAAAAGATGGTATGCTCCGGGTCTTCGATGAGAAAGTTTTTGGCTTCATCGCCGACCAGGATCCGGCCGTCCTGTGCAAAGTGAATGACGGAGGGGACGATGGTACCGCTTTGTTTGCCGGAAAGAGCTGCAGGCTGCCCGTCCTGCATCACCGCCACCAGGCTGTTGGTGGTACCCAGGTCGATACCTACGATGACCTCTCTTTTTTGAATGGTCGCTTCTTTAATGTTGATCCCTATCTGCGGCATGTTCGGCTTCTTTGGCTACAAAAGTACTAACACATGAACAGACGAAGCGTTCGCCAAAGGGACGACTCTCTTATCTTTGCAGCATGTATCGCCTGCTCATCCGCCCGCTTTTCTTCCTGTTTCCTCCTGAGCAAGCCCATTACCTTGCCCTCTTCCTGTTTCGATTGCTGGTCAGATTTCCGGGTGGCAAGGCCCACTGCAGACATTGGTATATACCGGCCAAAAGAGAACCGGTGAAGGCTTTCGGACTGGAATTCCCGCATGCGGTCGGACTGGCAGCAGGATTCGATAAGAACGGGAAATTTGCCGATCTCATGGCCTGGCTGGGTTTCGGACATATCGAAGTAGGTACCGTTACGCCGAAGGCACAACCGGGCAATCCCAAACCGAGAATGTTCCGTCTGCCTAAGGACAAAGGACTCATCAACCGGATGGGATTCAACAACAGGGGAGTAGACGCTGTAGTGAAGAATCTGCAACGAAAAGAAGTGCAGTTCGTACGGAAGGAGATGGGGGTGATCATAGGCGGAAATATCGGAAAGAACAAGACCACCCCGAACGAAGAAGCCTGGCAGGATTATCGCATCTGTTTTGAAAAACTGTTCGATCACGTCGACTACTTCGTGGTCAATGTCAGCTCGCCCAATACACCCGGCTTGCGTGAGTTACAGGAAAAAGAACCGCTGCTGCGCATCCTGCGGTCGCTGCAGGAACTGAATGCACAACATGAGCATCCCAAACCCTTGTTGCTCAAGATCGCACCCGACCTCAGCGAAGAACAACTGCGTGATGTGGCAGAGGTGGCGGTCTATGCGCAACTGGACGGACTGATCATCAGCAATACCACGATCAACCGAAGCGGCCTGCTCACAAAGAAGCTGGAAGTGGACAGAATGGGGCCAGGCGGATTAAGCGGAAAACCTGTGTTTGAACGCTCCAACGAAGTGCTCTCTTTTATGCGGGAATTGCTTCCCGAAACGATGGACATCATCGGAGTAGGAGGGGTCTTCACCAAAGAAGATATGGAGAAGAAGCAGGCACTCGGCGCCAAACTGGTGCAGGTGTACACCGGATTCATTTATACCGGTCCGTTGATGGTGAAGCAACTTGTTGACTAAAAGGCGAAGGTCGGAGTATAGAAAAGTTGGCAGTTTGCTCCTGAAGGAGCTGGCAGTTGGCAGTTGGCAAATAAAAGGTATTCCGTCCCCACAGAGTTACCTGCATGCCCGCCGGAGGAGGGTAAGGAATTCTGTGGCTTTATGTTCCAATTCCAGCCATGACGAAATATAAATAAGTTGGCAGTTCACGTATCATCAGGAGCACCTCACCATTCACTGCTCTACTCATACACTGCTGCCGCAGGCAACTACTCAATACCCAATACTCACTACTCACTACTCACTACTCAATACTCAATACTAATAATACGATCTCGCATCCACCAGCACATTCCCTTCATTGGTATGAACAGCATATTGAAATCCCGGCTGAATGCAATACCCGCCGTACTCACCTGACTTGTTGACGGCAATAAAACCTACCTGCAGTGTTTTTGACTGTTCCGGTCTGATGCGTATCATGCGTTCCACGGCATAACGACAGGCATCTTCGGGCGACATGCCGTCCCGCATTTTCTCCACTACCAGGTGTGAGCCTGCAATACGGATCACTTCTTCTCCAGTACCGGTAGCGGTGCAGGCACCCACTTCATTATCGACATACAATCCGGCTCCGATGATAGGGGAATCACCCACCCGTCCGCGGATCTTGTATGCCATTCCGCTCGTGCTGCAGGCGCCACCCAGATTGCCATGTGCGTCTAACGCCACGATTCCGATGGTGTCGTGGTTCTCAAAGTTGATGATGGGTTTATACTCCGATGTCTTCAGCCATTCATGCCAGGCCTTTTCTGATTCAGGGTTCACGTAGTCGTCCAGTTCAAAGCCGTTCTCCAAAGCAAACTGTTGTGCCCCGCTGCCGGCCAGCATGACATGCGGAGTGGTTTCCATCACCTTTCTTGCTACCGATATGGGGTGCTTTATCTTTTCCAGGAAGCATACCGATCCACAGTTGTAGAATTCATCCATGATACAGGCGTCGAGGGTAGTGATGCCTTCTCTGTCTGGTCTGCCAGCCAGTCCTACAGAGGTGCTTTTGAGATCATCTTCAGCAAGCCTTGCACCGGCCTCAGCGGCATCCACTGCACGGCCTTTTTCGGCCAGGATCTTCCAGGCAGCTTCGTTGGTTTGCAAGCCAAAATTCCAGGTGGACAGTACTACAGGGCCGTCAAATGTAGGTGAAGCAGCCTTGCTTAATCTGGAGAAGGCGAGGAGCCCTACACCTAAGGCGGAGGTTCTGCGGATGAATTGTCTGCGTGATGTCATATGCTTTGCAATCTGCAGATGAAAGTAACGGATAATATTCAGATGTCTTCGGAATATGCAGTTTCAAAAATGTAATTTAGATAATTGATGAAAGCACTCCTCACATTCGTTTTCGTCCTGGGAGCTTTTGCGCTGTCAGCCCAATCTCTGGTGCCAAACGGCGATTTTGAGTCATCACCCGCATGCCCGCCGTTCTTCAGCGGAATAGAATTCGACAGTAATCCTTATGTAGATAACTGGCTTCGACCTACAGGTGCCACTTCAGACTATTTCCATGAATGTGCTGATGCATTCAGCAGTGTGAGTATCCCGACCAATTACTTTTTTCAGTATCAGTATGCCCATAGTGGTGTAGCCTATGGCGGCTTTTATGTATCTGTATATGGTTCTTCTTACAGAGAATATCTGCAGGTTCAGCTTGCTGAACCTATGCTTGCAGAGCAATGCTATTATGTGGAGTTTTATACTGCACCTGCAGAGGTGAACGATGGCACATTTGCTGCGGTAGCAATAGATGAGCTCGGACTGTATATTTCAGTTGATCGGCTCGCATCTGATGACATCTATTATTATGACTACCTGGACGTTGATCCTCAGATAAAGAGCCCGGATGGTTACTTTCTGTCTGATACGCTGAATTGGATCAAAATTTCTGGGATATATGTGGCTGAGGGTGGCGAAGAATGGATAACGATAGGAAATTTTCAGTCATCAGCTGATACTGAAACTGAGGAGATCATTTCTGGTCCCGGATATGACCTGAGTTATTATGCCATCGATGATGTAAGTATAACCGCTTTGACAGGTATTTCTGTGTTGCCCGACAGTATTCTATGCGTTGGTGAATCGCTGTTGCTGGAATCTGTTGAAGGAGCCGACTCATACACCTGGAACACCGGAGAAACTACTGAAGCAATTACTGTTACCGAAAGTGGTACTTATGTGGTCACTCTGGAATTTGAATGTGGCGTGTTCAATGATACTGCTGAGATCATATTTATCAATGACGGGATCAGCTATTCAAATATAGACCTGGTTGCCTGTTATGATGAGCTCCCACTGATCCTGGAAGGTTCAGATCTCTATATCAGTTATAACTGGAGTACCGGTGAAACCACCACTGATATCTCAGTTTCTGAATCAGGTACCTATGTGCTTACCGCTTATGGTGGATGCGCCACTTTTATTGACAGCTTCCTGGTGGATGTCATCGCAGAAATTCCTGAAGCTGATCTCCCAACGGATATCCTGATCTGTGAAGTGAACGGAAGCATTGAATTATCTGGTCCCGATGGGATGGACTTTTATTCCTGGAGTACCGGAGAGAATACTCAGTTTATCACCGTGTCTGATGCGGGAGACTACAACCTTGACTATGGAAAGGATTGCGATGCCTTCACCCATGTGTTCCATGTCTTTACCGATCCGTTCCTCGAATGGACTCTGGATGTTCCCGATGAGCTGACCCTTTGCCCGTATGGATCTCCTGTGGTTTTCATACAAGCCACGTCCGGATTTCCATCGTATAACTGGAGCACCGGTGCTACCAGCGACGCCATCACGGTTGCCGAGTCAGGCACCTATACGGTCAATGTGCAGACCTTGTGTCTGGACCTGACGGATTCAGTTCGTGTGGTGGATTGTGAGGTGATGGAAGTACCCAACGCTTTCAGTCCGAACAACGATGGCTACAATGACCTGTTCAGTGTCTTGTGTAATCCCTGCGATGGATTCAGAATGCTGGCGGTGTATAACAGATGGGGAGAAACGGTTTTTGAAACCACGGATCCAAATACCGGTTGGGATGGAATGATAGACGGAACCCAGGCTCCCGTAGGTGCATATGCCTGGGTATTGCAATATGCCACCGGCACCAAACAAGGACAAGTAATTCTTATCCGATGATCATTGCGTCTGCCAGGTTCTGCTGTAATTCACGTGCTGCCTGTCCAGTAGTTGCAGGTTCCGTGCCAGCCGGAGTTTGAAGTCGTCAAAATTGCTTTTTCTGTTTGTTGACCACAGTACTTCAGACAAGGCGATCATTCGCGGAACAGCCATGTATTCCACGTGCTCAAAGTTCAGAATGTATTCGGTCCAGACATTGGCCTGTGCACCGATGATGAAGGCGGATTCTTCTTTACTTAAGCCAGGTGGTACCGGCTCATAATTATATACATCTTCCAGTGTTGTCATACCCCCGATGGCCAGCGGCTCGTTGGCAGGATCGCCCTGGTAATGGTCGAAATAACAATCGTTGTTCGGACTCATTACCACCTGGTGTTTGTCTTTCGCTGCAGCTATACCACCTTCTGTTCCCCTCCAGCTCATGACCATGGCATTCGGTGCCAGTCCGCCTTCCAGGATCTCATCCCAGCCTATGATGGTGCGCCCTTTGCTGTTCACGTATTTTTCAATGCGCTGCACAAAGTAGCTCTGCAGCTCTTCTTCGCTGGCAAGTCCTTCCCGCTGCATGAGCGCCTGACAATGCGCACATTCTTTCCAGCGGTCTTTGGGGGCTTCATCGCCGCCAATATGAATGACGGAAGAGGGGAAGAGTGCCATCACTTCATCCAGGATATTTTCCAGGAAAGTGAATGTCTCTTCGGTCGGACAAAAGATATCCGGGAAAACACCCCAGCCCTGAGCCACTTCGAACGGACCACCTGTACAGGAGAATTCCGGATAAGCTGCCAGTGCAGCGGTGGCATGTCCGGGCATTTCGATCTCCGGCACGATGTTGATATGCCTTTTGGCAGCATAATCCACCACCTCTCTGATCTCCTCCTGGGTGTAGTAGCCACCATACCGAATGCTGTCATATTGCTGATCGCTGTACCGGCCTACCATGGTACCATTCCGCCATCCACCCACTTCAGTTAGCTTCGGATACTGTTTGATCTCTATTCGCCAGCCCTGATCGTCGGTCAGATGCCAGTGGAAGGAATTGAACTTATACAGGGCAAGCAGATCAATATACTGTTTGACCTCATCCACCGAAAAGAAATGCCGGCATACATCAAGGTGCATACCCCGCCAGACAAACCTAGGGCCATCACTGATGGTCTGACAAGGAATGGAAATGGTGCGATCCGGTTTCGGCTCCATGAGCTGCAGCAGAGACATCAGGCCATGGAATACGCCACCATCTGCTTTACCCGTTACTTTGATCCCTTCAGGAGCAATTACCAGAATATATCCTCCATCCGGCAGGTCCAGGGTGCTGTCGTAGGCCACTTCTATGTAAGGGCCTGAACCGATCTCCTTGATGGCGGTCTTTAGTGGAAAATCGAACCAGTCAATACAGATATCACGGAACGTAACTGCGTCCTGAAAAGCCTGCATATCACGTGCCAGAAGAAAAGTAGTAGGGGTGAGGTTGAAGGAACCTGTTTCGGGCGACCATTCAGCAGGGGCAGGGATGAGCCGGTTTTCCTGAGCGGTCATGGTCAGGGTCAATAGTACAAGCAGGGAAAAAATCAAATGCCGCATCATTCGCCGAAGGTAGCAGATTGCCTATACATTTGCAGCATGTACAAACCTGTATTCCTGTTGCTGGTAGCACTACCCGGGTGGTTGTCCTGTTCCCCCCGTTTTGCCAAAACCTTTGAAGAGCAATGGGTAAGAAACGGCATGTACACAGAAGTTGATTTTGAAAGGATCAGACTGGTCTGCACCTTTCCGGGTGATGTGGAGATCAGCACCAGCAAGCAGGAGATCAGACAGGCAATAGATGGCCGGGGATACCGCAATATTCTCCTTTATGGAAAGACCAGTATAGAACCTTACTATGAAATATTCGTTTTGCAGGATCCTGCAGATGTTCCGTCATTTGATCTGGTCTGCGACACTTTGTTCTATGGGAAACACCTGGTCATAGGCGGGAATGGATTAGCTGACCCGATACCCGTTTCTGATTTCCGGTTCATCCTGGATAACCTGAAGGTCTTCTATCCGAAATAGGTGACACTTATATGTATTAATTGTGAACATCTGATGACAACCAATTCTGAAAATATCTGTACAATTGCAAGTAGCAAATGGGCTCATCACGCATTTCTGTGGGTGAGATCGACATTTGTTGTTTTGTGAATCAGCCGGTACGCAGAGGAGGCGTGCCGGCTTTTTTATACCTGTATCACACCCGTACTGAATGCCTTTTCTATCGGCGACTGATTCGCGGCTTCTATCCCCATGCTCACCCATTTTCTGGTATCCAGCGGATGGATGATACCATCCACCCATAACCTGGCGGCTGCATAGTAGGGACTCATCTGCTCGTCATATTTTGCCGTGATATCGGCCAGCATCTGTTGCTCGTCTTCCGGACTGATCTCTTTGCCTTTTGCTTTCAGGGAAGCCACTTCGATCTGCACCAGGGTCTTGGCAGCCTGAGCTCCTCCCATCACTGCGATCCGGGCGTTGGGCCAGGCTACGATCAGTCTTGGGTCATAAGCCTTCCCGCACATGGCATAATTACCAGCGCCGAAACTGTTGCCGGCAATGATGGTAAATTTTGGTACCACAGAATTGGCTACGGCATTCACCAACTTGGCTCCGTCTTTGATGATACCTCCATGTTCACTCTTGCTGCCCACCATGAATCCGGTCACGTCCTGGATGAATACCAGTGGTATCTTCTTCTGGTTGCAGTTCATGATGAAACGTGCAGCTTTGTCGGCACTATCGCTGTAGATCACACCGCCAAACTGCAATTCGCCTTTGGCATTCTTGACCACCTTGCGTTGGTTGGCCACAATGCCCACAGCCCAGCCGTCTATCCGTGCATAGCCACACAGAATGCTCTTGCCGTATTCAGCTTTGTATTCTTCGAACTGCGAATCATCCACCAGCCGGCGAATGATGATTTCCATATCATAAGGTTTGGAAGGGTCTTCGGGAATCGTGCCCAGTATCTCCAGTTCGTCTAATGCAGGAGCCGCAGGTTTGATCCGGTCAAAACCGGCAGATGCAGGTGCGCCCAGCTTACCCATGATCTCCCGGACCTTCAGCAGGCAATCGGCATCATCTTCTGCCTCATAATCGCAGATACCGGAAATGGCATTGGTGGTATGTGCACCTCCCAGTGTTTCGGCATCGATCTCTTCCCCAATGGCAGCTTTGACCAGATAGGGCCCGGCCAGGAAAATGCTGCCGGTCTTTTTCACAATGATGGCCTCGTCGCTCATGATGGGTAAATAAGCACCGCCCGCTACACAGGAACCCATGATGGCAGCGATCTGGGTGATGCCCATGCTGCTCATGATGGCGTTGTTGCGAAAGATGCGACCGAAATTCTCTTTGTCGGGGAATATCTCATCCTGCATAGGAAGAAACACTCCGGCACTGTCCACCAGATAGATGATGGGTAGCCTGTTCTCCATGGCAATTTCCTGTGCCCTCAGGTTCTTCTTGCCTGTGATGGGAAACCAGGCACCGGCTTTTACAGTGGCATCATTAGCCACCACCAGGCATTGCCTGCCTGATACATAGCCCATGACCACGACCACCCCGCCGGAAGGACATCCACCCTGTTCCTGATACATATCGTACCCTGCAAAGCCGCCAATCTCCAGACGCTCGCTTCCGGGATCCAGCAAGGCGTCAATGCGCTCACGGGCGGTCATCTTGCCTTTAGCATGCAGTTTCTCTATGTTCTTTTTACCACCGCCCAACATGATCTCTCCAAGCCTGGATTCCATCCGGGAGATCTGCAGGCGCATGCTGTCTTCGTTCCTGTTCTGTTCTAAATTCATACGTGTACCTGAACAGCAAAAATAGGACAAAAGGCAGCGGTATGCACAGTGGTTTTGCTATCTTTGCACCGGGCAAGTCTTATACGACCAGCTCCTGCTGAATCCCCCAGGTCCTGACGGAAGCAAGGGTAGGTGGTCGTAGCGGTGCGATGTAAGTAACTTGCCCATTTTTTTTGCACAACCTGTCATTTTTGATCATATCTTTCATACATTACTTTTATCCCTGTAAAAAAATACTATGAAATTCTTTATTGATACAGCCAATCTGGAAGAGATCAAAGAAGCCGCTGCGCTGGGCATTCTGGATGGGGTGACCACCAATCCATCGCTGATGGCGAAGGTGGGGGTATCCGGCGAAGAGAACATTCGTAACCATTACAAAGCCATTTGCGAAATCGTGGATGGAGATATCAGTGCTGAGGTGATCGCTACTGACTATGATGGCATCATCAGAGAGGGGAAAGAACTGGCAGCCTTACATCCGAACATCGTGGTGAAAGTACCCATGATCAAAGATGGCGTGAAAGCTATCAGATGGTTTACTGATAACGGTATCCGCACCAATTGCACACTCGTATTCAGTGCAGGTCAGGCAATCCTGGCTGCCAAGGCAGGGGCCACTTATCTGTCGCCGTTCATTGGCCGTATCGACGATATCAACTGGGATGGGATGGACCTTATCGCACAGATCGTGCACATATACAATGTTCATGGATTTGACACACAGGTACTGGCGGCATCTATCCGCAACCCCATGCATATTGTCAAATGTGCAGAGGCTGGTGCCGATGTGGTGACCTGTCCGCTCAGTTCCATCATGGGATTGTTCAAACATCCGCTCACTGATATCGGACTGGCACAGTTCCTTGCAGATCACAAGAAAGCAAACGGCTAATTACAGATTTACCGAAGGGTTGTCTGCAGAATGAAATAAGGAATTGGTTGTTTCTGTTCAGGACTTCGTCAGAGGCCAACGTAGCTTTCCTCCACAATGAAATCCATCAGCTTCTTAAAGTTATAGCCATTCTGGTTATAGCTTTCCAGCTGTCTGTCTGCACCGGTGCCGTTGTTCAGGATCCATTTGATGTGTTCCATCTCTTCCCGGCTGCCTAGTTCATCCAGCACATCATCCACCAGTTCTATCACCTCCAGAATGAGGTCTTTGGTGTTGACTTCTTTTTGCTTGCCAAAATCGATCAGGTTGCCCTCAATACCAAATCGGGCTGCACGCCATTTGTTTTCATTGATGAGCGCCTTGTCATAGTTGCGCCATCCCATATTGCTGCGCATAAGTTTGTACAGCTTGGCAGTAAGTGCCTGCATGAGTGCTGCCAGAGCAACGGTCTCATCGGCACGCAGTGTTACATCGCAGATGCGGAATTCGATCGTATTGAAATAAGGATGCACCCGCAGATCCCACCAGATCTTTTTACCATTGTCTATGCAGTTGGTCTTGACCAGCAACGCCACGAAATTGTCAAAGTGACTTGCGTCGTTGAACACGTCGGGTAATCCTGTTCGGGGAAACTTGTCAAACACTTTGGTGCGGAAGCTCTTGAACCCTGTATTCCGGCCTTCCCAGAAAGGGCTGTTGGTGCTGAGGGAAAAGATGTGGGGGAGGAAGTAACGCAGGGAGTTCATCATGAATACTGCCACATCTCTTGAAGGCATTCCTACATGCACATGCAAGCCGAAGATGAGATTGCTTCGTGCAGCATCCTGCATCTCATTGATGATCTCCTCATACCTGGGATGATTGGTAATGAGCTGCTCTTCCCACTGGGCGAAGGGGTGGGTTCCTGCCGCTGCGATCTTCAGGTTGTCTTTATCTGCCAGGTCAGCTACGATCCTGCGTAACTTGAAAACCTCCTGGCGTGCTTCCTTGATGTCTGCACAGATCTTGGTGGCCACTTCTACCACACTCTGGTGCATCTCAGCCTTGATCTGCTCACCGGTAGCCTCACCGGCATCAATGATATGATGCCGGCGATGGGCGAGATCGCGGGAAACAGGATCAATGATCTGAAACTCTTCTTCTATTCCTAAGGTAAATGGCGACAGGTCGATCATAGTCAATTCGTGCTTGCTGCGCTAAATATAGGCAGGGTTTCTCCTTTATGCGGAAAACCATACACAGAATTTTTTATGAAGGTGCCAAAGCTCAGGTTGACCACGCCCGGTTTATGGTTGAGGGCTTTCTCAATGGCCATGTCTGCTGCGTTCTGTATGATCCAGGCAAAGTTCTCTTCACCCACACTTAAGCGCTCAGCATCAGGAGCCGGATTGCAGAAGTCAATGGCATAAGGAATGCCGTCTCTGACCGCCCACTCAACTGTATTGAAGTCATAGCCGAGTCCCTGGTTCAGGGCAATGGTGTACTTGCGAACAGTTTCCATCAGCTCTGCACTGGCCTGCGGCCCGTTCCAGGTGTACCGCAGGTGATGCGGGTTGCGTGGTTCGTAATACATGATATGCACACGGTCGCCAGCCAGGTAATAGCATCGGAAATAGTAATCAAAAGTGATCTCTTCCTGCAGCATCATGACGTCGGTACCGCTGTCTTTATAGACCTCAAAGAACTGTTCAATGGATTCGATCTTGGTCACACCTCTCCATCCACCACCATCATGCGGCTTCATGTAGGCAGGAAGTCCGGTATAATTAAAGATCGATTGCCAGTCCATCGGGTACTTCAGGTTGCGGAATGATCCTTCCTTGGTATTGGGTGGCATATCATGGGAGGGAAGCAGCACTGACTTCGGTACAGGAATTCCCAGTTTAACTGCCAGGGCGTTGTTGAAGAATTTTTCATCAGCACTCCACCAGAACGGATTGTTCATCACATAGGTGCCACTCATGGCGGCATTCTTCAGATAGGCACGATAGAATGGAGCATCGTGGCTGATGCGATCCAGAATGACGGTATATTCTGTAGGCTCACCCTGCATGACCTTATCTATGCTGACCTTTTCTGCAACGATGCCGGGTACATTCCTGCTGTTGATGGTATCTACGAAGGCATTGGGGAAGCTGTCTTCCTGACCAAACAATATTCCTATTTTCTTGATTTCCATTTTATTATGGGATTTTATTTATTAGTTGCTTTAAAGAAGTTCTTTGGTTTTTTCAATGTCCAGCAGACTTAAAAAGTAGGGGAGCTGCTCTCTCCAGCAAGGCCAGTCATGCTTGTCATTCGGCTTCACCTGCAGCATGTGAGGCACTTGTTTGGTACCCAACACATGAGCCAGATTATAGTTGGCATCGAGGCACATGTCATACTCAGCAGAACCCAGGAATATCTGCGATTTCCAGAGCCAGGGATCCTCCAGGTCCGGCAGATAATCTACCGGATTGTTGAAGTAAACATCATCGTTATACACCCCATCCATCTGATCGCGAATGTCAAACTTTGCCGCAAGGGAAAATATGGCAGCAACCAGATCAGGGTGCCGGAGGCCGAAATTCATAGCATGATACCCGCCAAAACTGCATCCTGCTGTTCCTATCCGCGAAAAACCGGTCTCTTCCTTCATCCGGGGATACAATTCTTCTGTCAGCATCTGATCATAGAGTATATGATTTTTGACACGATATTCGGGGGCTGCATCAGTATTGTACCAGCTGTGTTTATCAATTCCGTCCGGGCAATACACCTTGATCATCCCCTGGTCGATGAACCAGCCGATGGCCTCGATGAGCTTAAAATCGCGGTTCTCATTGTGCATGCCCATAGAGGTGGGAAACAGCACGATAGGGAAACCTTCTGTGCCGAATGTTAACATTTCCATTTTCAGCCCGAGTACAGGGCTTTCCCAGCTGTGTTTTTCTTCGTTGAAATTGCTCACGTTGCTATCTTCTTTGAGGCAGCAAAGGTAGGCCAAGACAAGCAGAACAAGGTAGTGATTTTTATCTCCCTTCTGCCTGTAATACAGGATTTGCCCCGCTTTATGCCAAATTGCCTGATAAACGTTTTATGGTGGGTGGATCAGGTTTGATTCTGCAGAATATGTGCATAAAGCGACCTTCCACTTCCCAATGCATAGTACCTTTGTATGAAAGGGTGGAAGGTGCCGAGCAGGAAATCTACTGAGAGCAGGGAAGAGGTTATCAGATCGTCATATCTGGCCAGAGCGGTCAGTCTTACCATCGTCCTGCCTCCGGAATATGCAAGCAAACCTTATCCGGTATTGTGGTTGCTGGATGGCCAGGATATTCCAAGCCTGCAGCTGACCGAAACCATGAACCGCCTCTACAGAAGACGCTCGGTTCAGCACTTCATAGTTGTGGGTATTCATGCCAATGAACGAAGACTGGATGAATACGGCACCATCGAAATGCCTGATTACAAGAATATGGGGGCGAAAGCAGGACTTTTTGCCGAATTTTTTGTGCAGGAGCTTATTCCTTTCATCAGGTCTAACTATAATGTCAGCAAAGACCGGCACAAGAATGCGGTGGCCGGCTTCTCGCTGGGTGGGCTCAGTGCCATTGATATAGCCTGGAATTATCCTGAATTCTTTACCCGCGTAGGTGTCTTTTCAGGTTCACTATGGTGGCGCAAAAAAGCCATGAACAGGGGGTATCGGGATGACCGCGACAGGATCATCCATCACGTGATACGGAAAGGCGACAAGCGGGAAGGGCTGCAGTTCTGGCTGGAAGCAGGCACCGATGATGAAACGGGCGACAGAAATCACAACGGGGTCATTGATTCCATTGATGACACGATAGACCTGATCCATGAACTGGAGAATAAAGGCTACGAGCAGGGCAAAGACATTCAGTTTCTGCTGGTGCGGGGCGGAGAACATAACCAATCCACCTGGGGTGAAGTGATGCCCCATTTTCTGAAATGGGCATTTGGCATTTCCAACGTGACAGTCTGACGGAGCATTGAAAAACAGAAGACATTTCTGGACAAAAGGTATCTGGGTGGTGGTGCCATTCCTGCATGTGCAGGGAATGACCCTGTTTCCGTTCGTCCTGATCAGAAATAAAAGCCTGCTCAGCGATCCCAAATTTGTCAGGCATGAACGCATTCACCTGTGCCAGCAGATCGAACTGTGGGTGCTGCCCTTCTATGTGCAGTATCTCTGGCAATACTTCACCGGCAGAAGGCAAGGCCTTTCACACGATCAGGCTTATCGTCAGATCACTTTTGAAAGAGAAGCATACCGGTATGAAAGCCAGAAAGGCTACCTGAGATCCAGACCGGGCAGAGCCTGGAATTTACGCTGATCGCCGGCAGGTTCACCTGGTAATAGGAGCTGGTACACCGGTTTCCGGGCACCAGGGGGCTGTGTGAACAAATGGTGAAACGCTATTCTTGTGCGCTTGTTTATATTCGCACCGCAAAAAAAAGACAACATGATCAAAGCAGCAGAGTGGCAGTTTCCTTATGAAACAGACCCTCGTTACCATAAAAGTGTAGCCTATTTCTCCATGGAATTTGCCATAGCCCAGGCACTAAAGATCTATTCAGGAGGCCTCGGTTTCCTGGCCGGCTCACACATGCGAAGCGCCTATGAACTCAGGCAACCTGTTTTCGGGATCGGCATGCTTTGGCGGTTTGGTTATTATGACCAGATTCGTGATGACAACGGCTTCATGGCTGTGCAGTTCCAGAAAAAACTGTACACCTTCCTGCATCAGACAGATATTGAATTCAGCATTCCTATTGATGGAGAAGATGTACTGGTCAAGGTATATTACCTGCCACACGATGTGTTCCATTCAGCACCTCTGTTTCTGATGACAACCGATTTTCCTGAAAACAGCGACAAATCGCGTGCATACAGCCACAGGCTCTATGACAACTGGCCGGAAAACCGTGCGGCTCAGCAGGTCATTCTGGGTATTGGCGGGGCAAAGATCACAGAAGCACTGGGCGGGGTGGACATTTACCACCTCAACGAAGGACACGGACTGCCACTGGCCTTTCATTTGTTCAATACATTCAAGGATATTGAACAGGTTCGCGAACGCCTTGTATTTACAACACATACTCCGGAGAAAGCCGGAAATGAAGAACAGCGTTTCGACTTCCTGGAACGTATGGGCTTCTTTGACGGATTGCCGGTTGACCTGGTGAAAGCCACCACACATACCGATGGTGATATGCTGAGTTATACACCTGCTACACTGGTATTCAGCAAAATGGCCAATGCAGTATCTCAGCTGCATGGAGAGGTTTCCAATGATATGTGGTCTCATATCAGTGACAGAAGCCCGATCATCGCCATTACCAATGCACAACAGAAAAAGTACTGGGCAGATCGTGAAATGGAACAGGCCTTTCAGGAGGGTAACCAGCACGAGATCCGCCAGATCAAGCGGGAAATGAAGACGGAGCTTTTTGAAGTGGTGGCCAATCAGACAGGAAAGATCTTCCGGCCTGACGTACTGACCATTGTATGGGCCAGAAGATTTGCCTCTTATAAACGAGCCAATCTGATTCTCAGAAACAAACAGCGCTTCCTGGACATGATCAACAATCCGGATATGCCCGTTCAGGTCATATGGGCCGGTAAGCCCTATCCGATGGATCATGATTCTGTGACCATGTTCAATGACATCAGGTCCTTTATACAGGGAAGACCCAACTGTGCCATTCTGGTTGGCTATGAGCTGATGCTTTCCCGACAACTGAAGCGGGGTTCTGATGTGTGGCTGAATACTCCCAGAAGGCCACATGAAGCATCAGGAACTTCAGGCATGTCTGCTGCATTCAACGGTTCTGTAAACGTATCGATCAATGATGGCTGGATTCCTGAATTTGCCCGTCATGGCCAGAATTGTTTCGTGACCCCAACAGCTGATCATCATGCACTGTCCATTCAGGAGATCGATGATTTTGACCATGAGAATATCATGGACGTGCTGGAAAATGAGGTGATACCGGCTTATTACAACGATCCGGAACGCTGGGTAAAGATCATGCAGCAAAGCATGCAGGATGTGTATCCGTTCTTCGACAGTGACCGGATGGCACAGGAGTATTTTGACCGCCTGTATCTTCCTGCTTATAACCCGGTAGAGAGAAATCTTGCTGCTATGGCAGACCGGCAGTGATCAGGTTGATCGACGGGCCACAGATGCACTCATAGCAGATGCCATAAGCTGAAAGACCTGTCTCACCTGTTCCAGCATGGCCTCATCAAACAGGCTTTCCAGGTCTTTCCAGGAATCATATGCTTCCTGGGGAAATTTGTATGCCTGTTCCAGCCCCCGTGCCTCGATCTTTACAATGTACTTCTCAGCCCACCCGAATACCGTGATCTGATAGGCGGTATGGGCGATGGTTCCCAACATTCTCATAAGTCCTGAAGCTTTTTTTCTATCTGTAGCAAAATCTCATCAACAGCCGGGCAAATATCGGCATTGATAAGTGTCAGTTCTTCCCGGTTGACCAATCCCGGGCTTCCCATATGCGGATAATCGGCACAGGATGCCGGTCTGACCGGGTAGATCGAACATTTGTTGTCAGCCTGCAGAAAAGGGCAGGGGCTTCCGTTCAGACACCATTCATCATCCTCATCCACCATCATATAAGTGGCGGCAAACTGATGCGGTTCTAACTTCAGGTGTGCGGATATCCTGATAACGTCTTCTTCTTCCAGAATGGCATTGTATCCCTTACAACAACGTGCACAACCCAGGCAATCGGTGTGCTCAAAAACTGCCTTTTCAGCCTCAAAAGCAACTTTTTCTGCCTGTTTACCGGGCTTTTTCCTGATTTCAAGAAATATTTTTTTTCTCCAACTGTCAGACATTACACATTGATATACAATAGTTTAGGAACTAAATTGAGTGCTTTTGTTAATTGCATGTGAAGAAAAATTACCCTAATGTTAACTGAATATTAAGCAAAACGGAACAAATTCTTAACTTTGATCGTACAATCAGTTAACAAGGTTGTACCTCCAAATCTAATGAAAATGAAAAAAGGAATGCTCTTCATCGCTGCGATCATGTTGCTTTTTATGACAAAAGCAGATGCTGTAGCGCAGGTGCAGGACAACGTGGTTCTGACCGATATGGGTAATGGTCTCTATGAAGTGGCCGTTTACTATGAAGATGGTCGATTGCAGGAAAAGGGGTACATGACGAATGGTCTGAGCACAGGACAGTGGGTGAGATACAGCCCTGAAGGTACTATTCTGGCTGTTGCCAGTTATAACGAATCCGGAGAAAAAGACGGTATCTGGAATATCTACTCCACCTCAGGTGAACTGGCATTTGAACTCGTATATGAGAATAACGTTCGCACCATGGCCCGCAGCTTCGACACAGAAGGAGACATGGTAAGCTACCGTGTACAATAATATTTGCGCTGTTAATGTAAAAGCCTGCTTCCCCCGGAAGCGGGCTTTTTTTACATTTGCCTGTATGCAAAAGTTCCTGCCTGTATGGCTTGCCTGTATGTTGAATGCCGCTTTCGTGGCAGCTCAGGAAGTACCCGGATATGAAGTTTATCTGATGTGGTGGGGAGGCAATGAAGTAAACGGCTATCTCTATTCTGAACCCTGGAATATTTCTGCTCATACTGGTTATGATAATCAGCCTTCCTTTTCGCCCGATGGTAGTCAGGTTCTCTTCAGCTCCTTGCGAGACGGAGTACAAACGGATATCTATTCATATTATGTACCCAACGGTCCGCTGAAACGTATAGCCGGTACACCCGAAAGCGAATACTCTCCGGAATGGATGCCAGACAGTAAATGGATCAGTACTGTGCGGGTAGAAATGGACGGCACCCAGCGCTTATGGCGTATCCGATCAGACGGCAGAAAAGCCCGTCCTCTCTATCCTGAATTTCATGATATAGGTTATTACGGAGCCATGCCTGCAGGTTCTTATGCAGCCTTCGTTTTGCCTGAGCCTTTTACCCTGCAATACTGGAACCGGGCTTCTTTACTTCCGGAAACGGTTGACTCATCAGTTGGCAGAAGCCTGAAGCCTTACCCCAATAGTAATGAACTGTTTTACGTATCTAAAAAAGACACTACCAGTTGGACGATCAATAAATGGAAACCCGGTGAGTTGCCGGCCGCAGTAACTTCCATCCCACCTGATATGGAAGACATGGCCTGGAGTACTGACGGAAATCTGTTCATGGCCAAAGGATCAGTGATATATTACTTTGATTATATGGAAAGCGGTAATTGGTATGAAGTAGCCGACCTGTCTGTTTTTGGATTGAAGAATATTTTCAGACTTGCCTTTAGTCCCGATGGAAACTGGGTGGCTTTTGTTGCTGAAGAATAAACAATGTATGAATACTATTTTATTTGCTACCGACTTTTCTGAAGCCTCTGAGCACGCATTCAGACAGGTATTGCCCGTTGCTGATCAACTCAGGGCGAAGATCTATTTTGTGCATGTGGAACATGTGCCTGCAACTGATATACAAGCCAGCGGCGGTATGCTGGAACAGGTTATGCAGCATCGCCGCCAGGCAGCTATGGAAGGACTCAACAAAATGAAATGGGAAACTGCCGAATTTGCCTTTAATAACAACACCCACATAGAATCTGATCATATTCTTACTACAGGTATGATTGTAGAAGAGATCATACATGCTGCCGATAGCATCCAGCCGCAATTTGTGGTACTGGGTGTACCTTCACACCACCATTTTCCAGCTCTTTTTGGAGGTTCAGTAGCCGGTACATTGATCAGAAAATGCTCCTGGCCGTTGTTGCTTTTTCCTCCTGTGATAACCAGATACCCTGCCGGTGATATCCTGTTTGCTTCAGGCTGGGATGCCGGAGATGAAGAGATCCTGTCCAGGCTCATGACGCTGGCAGCACAACTGAGAAAGAAGGTGCAATTACTGCATATCAGCCAGGCCAGAGAGAACGGAAGCGAACAGCAGGTAGAAGCCTATATCAGAAAACATTTCAGCAAGGAATTAGAATCAGGTCATCTGAGATCTGTTGTGCTTTATGAAGATGACATTACCGGTGCGGTCTTGTCATATATGGAAGCCAATGAGATCAGTTTGCTGGTAGCAGGACATCATAAACACATGATAGAAGCATTTCACAGACAGATCGCAGTAAAGCTTTCTGACCATTCTCATACTCCGGTACTGATCTATCAGTCCTGATTAGTGAAGTATTTTCTGACAACCTCTTCTGCCGGTTTGCCCGCCGGAGTGAATCCTTTTGGGTTATGCCGATAGTAGTCCATATAACTGGGCCACTGCCAGAGGTAGATACCCTGGATCCATGATTCATCCTTCAACGCCCTGAACATTGCCTCATAGCACCTGACCTGCGAATCATTATTTACACCCTGCTCATCATGATCAGCATGAGGCTGTATCCAGGGCTTATCAATGCTCTTAAAGCCGATCTCTGTGATCATCATAGGTTTGTCTGTTCGCCGGTCTATCTGCTCCAGTTTATCCAGTACGGCTTCCATGCCTGAAAGCAATTCTTCATCTGTTGGACTTTCCTGTTTACTGATCGGGTAGTAGCAGTTCACAGATATGAAATCCAGCTGATCCCATATCCGGGCGCCTTCTATCTCGGCACCCCAGTTTGCCGCATAGGTCAGATATCCCCCGTACAGGCTTCTGATCTTCCTGAATAAGGTTTCCCATGCTTCCGGATGGGTCAGGGTAGCTTGTTGAAATTCTACTCCTGCACAAAACAGTTCAATATCATACATCTCCGCCAGCAATGCATAGTGCATGATCCAGTTTTCATAATATGAAAAAAAGAGAGACCAGTCTTCTTCATTCTTCATGGCAATATCGCCTGGCCACCCCATATGACTCCATATCTGCGGTTTGAGCATGACCACCATGCCCCGTTCCTGCGCTTCATGTGCTGCTTTGATGACACTTGCATCGTTTTCGCTGCCGGCAGACTGCATGATAGGGAAGGGCATAGGCTTGTTCATTTCCCTGGTCACGGAATAGGGAATGATGGCCATGGTGTTACTGCCTGTATTGTGCATTTCATCAATAGACTTCCGGGCTTCACTGCCCAGGTATCCATTGTACACATTATATCCTTCATGGGCAAAGTTGAATCCCTGAAGCCTTTCCAGAGATTTCTTTTTTTGTTTTTCTGGTTCAAAGGTCTGAAGTTGTTTCCTTATCCAGGAATCATAATCTTCTGCTTCTTGCATCAGCCTTTCAGATGTGGCGCTGTTGTACAAACTCCTGACTTCGGTGGGAGTATATGTAGCCAGCAGATACTGTGTGAACAAAGAAGCACAGGCCTGCATAATGAGCGGCGACCGCTGTTGATAGCTGTCAGCATCGAGGATGTCATGCAATACCGGTGCTGCGCCTGCCTGGTAAAGGCAAAGTGCCCAGTACCTGCTTCCCTTATCTTCCCATTTACTGTTGAACGTGGCAGACAGACCCTTTAGCATGGCCAATGTTTTTGGATAACCAAAAGCGTCTGCAATGATCAGTTCCATTTCTGTACCGCTGTAATGTTCTCCGAATTCGTGTTCATAAACCGCATAAACAGCCTGGAGAGTCATATCTGTATGGCTTTGGTCGGTATTGTTGTACATCAGTCCTTTCACCTCTGTGCTGGGTAACAGGTGGTAGGCAAAAGGCCCTCCGGCAGTAACTCCGAAAACAGTTTCGAACGCAGTTATATTTCGGTGGGTGTATGCCATGATACTGTCTGTTTGCAGCTCAGACAATCCGGAATTGTGGTCATAGAAGTCAAAATGCTCGTTGTGTGCAATCACCTTCCCCCGGAAATCAAATTCCCAGCTTTTTACATCATCCCGTTCAAACCGGTCATTGAGCATCCCCAGCATGATGCGCTGTCCGTTATGAAAGATCTGGTACCCCCAGGAATCCCACAACAAATAGTTGCCGAATTCCTGATTTCTGCTGCTGAATTGTGCCACAATTTTACTGTTGGAATTTCCGGTGATCAGCATCAACGGCCGGTCGGGGTAACGGGCGTTTGGCACAAAAGACAAGCGAAGAATATCATCTTCTGAAAGAAACTGCTTGCCCATGAAACTGAAGCCTTTATTCATCCAGCTGAAGTATGGCAGGTCTATCAGTTCCCGGCATTTCGAATCGGCAGAAAAATGTCCGATCAGCATAGCAGGATATCTGGCCAGCAAACTATCGTTCACTTCGATATCGCTGATCAGTTCAAATGGCGCTGCACGTCTGCCTGTGCCAAACTGCACCAGATATTGTTCCATGAAATGCCTGACGATAGTGTCATCTGAAGGGTACACCACCAGCAACTTCTCTGCATTCCGCCAGTTGTCCATTAATATCTCTCTGCTTACGGGATAACTGTGAGAATCAGTTCCTGTGCGTCCCTGATTGCATGACCAGCAACACAATGACATTAGTACAATAGACCAGGCAATTTTCATCACTCAGAAAGTTGAAGTTTTTTCTGCAGGAAAAAAAATCTGTTTTCAGTTGGTTGAAAACGGAACCTGCTATTATCTTAGTACCAACCGAAAGGTATCAGATCCATATCTGCGTTATTTGTTTGGTGATCTAACATTGGTAATTCAACCGAGAAAACGTCCGGTGTGTAATGGCGTGCCGTAAGAAGTTGCTGCCTGCAGTAATGTATGAACCGGATTACAAAGCACCCCGGCGCCTCAAATCCTGTGGGATGAGGTCACTCCAAACAGAGCGTGATATGGATCTGTTTTTTTTACGGATAGCTGACCAATTTCTGCTGATCTGACTATGTATTCCGGAAGCGAACCAGACTTCCTGATCATTTCTCTAAAGACATTGGTTTGCAACCATTAAGTCAGACAGTATGGATAACAAACTGGCCGAACTGGCCGAAAAGATCTATCAGGAAAGCATTGAAAAATCCAGGTTGGATGCAGAAGAGATCATCCAAAATGCCCGTCATGAAGCCGATAATATTCTGCGTGAAGCAAAAAACCATAAAGATGCCTTGCTTCATCATGCAGAACAGGAAGCAGCCGGCTGGAAGGCAAGAGCTTTGGCTGAGATCAGAATGCTTACAGATAATGCTTTGACTGCTTTACGGGAAGAGATAACTCATATGATCAGGTATCGGGTCATCGATGAACCGATCCATCAGATCCTTGATCAGAAAGAACACGTAGCAGTACTGCTGACCGAAGCCCTCAAACATTTGCATGAAGGCGAAGACGGACAGATTCAGGTTCAGTTGCCTGATTCCTTTGACCAGGAAGCTACAGCCTATCTGCAGGAGGAAGTAGGAAGGCAACTCTCTAAAGAACCGGAACTGGGGCTGACCGGAGGTCATTTTCGTGGATTTGCTATTAAAATGAAAGGGAAAGGATTTACCATAGACTTCACTGAGGAAAGTTTCAGGTCTTTGCTGTCCGCCTATTTCAATCAGGAAATGAATGATCTGCTTGGAAATGAAGCCTCCCGTGAATCATGAATACTATGGCCTGATCACAGGTTTACCGGATCTGACTCTTCAAAAACCGGATCTTGCCGGTACAGGAAATATCTGGGCACAATATGGTCATTTGCTGACCTCCCATGATCAGCTGCTGCTACAACTTGCCTACCTGCCGGTTGATCATAAACTGGTTCTGCGCAGCTTCTTTGAACAACCCGTTTCTGAAACCGATCAGCTGCTGGCGTGCTACGACAGTTCTGCTCATCAGTCTTACCTGCAGCAAAACCTGAAATTATTTCCCTACCAGGATCAAATGCTATTTCCCGGCAAAGAATCGCCCAGGATATCGCTGGAGGCATCCTGGAGGATCGCCTGGACCACCTTTGTTCGTCAGACAAACAACCGGTTGCTTCATGAATACACCGTTTTACAGGAGGCTCTGTTCCTGATCAGGATCCTGCTTGTAGAAGACAATGGTGATGCCATTGCAGATGTTCACCGGCTTTCCGGTGTGGAAGAACCGAACATTTCCTGGCCAGATTACCATCGCCGGATACTGGAAGCAACCGGCATTTCAGGACAGATCATGCGTTTAATGACCATCAGACACCCGGAAGAACTGGAATGGGAAGCTGACAACCTTGCCTGGAACTGGCTTGAAGAACGGCTCTTTCAGAAAGAATTTCGAATTGACCGATTATTGGCCTATGCATGGCAACAACAACTGATAGCAAGATGGAGCAGGATCAGAAATGCTGACGCCAAGGTTCCGGTATTTGACATTGATGTAAATACATATGTATGAAAGTTCGTGGTACAGTTCAGGGTCTGATTGCCAATCTGGTGCAGGTAAAACCTGACGGACCTGTCAGACAAAACGAAATATGCTACCTGCAGGCGGGCGAAGATCTGTTGATGGGTGAGATCATTAAGATCAGTGGTGAGATCGCTTTTGTGCAGGTGTATGATAGCACAAGAGGAGTACGCATCGGGGCAGAAGTGAACTTTACCGGCGATCTGCTGGAAGTGACGCTTGGTCCGGGTATGCTGGGTAAAAAATACGACGGATTGCAAAGTGATCTCGATGCCCACGAAGGCACATTCCTGCTTCGTGGCATGCGTTCTCCTGCATTGGATGTACATCAAAAATGGGATTTCAGACCATTGGTTCAGACTGGAAGCATGGTATCTGCCGGAGCCTGGCTTGGAGAAATAACAGAGAATGGACTGCCGCACAAGATCATGGCTCCCTTCAGTATGGAAGGTCAGGGGAAAATAGCTGAGATCAAACCGGCTGGAGAATATAAAGCAGCAGATACAGTCGCTGAGATCATCATGACTGATGGCAGAAAACATGCAGTAACAATGGTTAGCACCTGGCCAAGTAAATTGGCACTCAAAGCGTATGGTAGAAAAATTCGCCCGTTCAAAATGCTGGAAACCGGCATCAGAACAATTGATACCGTGCACCCAATGCTGGAGGGAGGTACAGGATTTATACCGGGACCATTCGGTTGCGGCAAAACCGTACTGCAGCAAGCCATTGCCAAGCAGGCGAAAGCAGATATCGTAGTCATTGCAGCATGTGGTGAAAGAGCAAATGAAGTGGTGGAGATCTTTACAGAGTTTCCTGAACTGGATGACCCGGCCACAGGACGAAAACTGATCGAAAGGACCATCATCATAGCCAATACATCCAGCATGCCTGTAGCTGCCAGAGAAGCTAGCGTCTATACAGCCATGACCATTTGTGAATACTACCGGAATATGGGGCTGCGGGTATTGTTGCTGGCAGATTCCACATCACGCTGGGCACAGGCTCTTCGTGAAATGTCTAACCGAATGGAAGATCTGCCGGGGCCTGACGCTTTTCCTATGGATCTTACCGCTACCATAGCAGCTTTTTATGCAAGAGCCGGATATGTGGAACTGACAAATGGAAAGCAGGGTTCAATCACTTTTATCGGTACGGTATCTCCGGCCGGAGGTAACCTGAAAGAACCTGTAACAGAAGCTACCAAGAAAGCAGCCAGATGTTTCTATGCACTTTCACAAAGACGTGCCGATAGCAAAAGATATCCTGCAGTTGACCCGATAGATTCCTATTCAAAGTACCTGGAGTATCCTGAGTTCAGAGATTATATGAAGGAGCATGTGAGTACCAGATGGATCGCACATGCTAATGAGATCAAGAACATTTTGCTACGGGGAAAGGAAGCTGCAGACCAGATCAATATTCTGGGCGATGATGGAGTAAGCATTGACTACCATATGCAATTCTGGAAATCAGAACTGCTTGATTTCATCCTGTTACAGCAGGATGCTTTTGACGAGGTTGATATGTTCTGTTCGGTTACCCGTCAGGAATTCATGGCTGATCTGTTGCTGCAAATATGTCAAACAGAGTATCACTTTGATCATTTTTCTGAAGTACGTCCATTTTTCAGAAAAATGATCAACAGCCTGAAACAATTGAACTATGCCATCTTTGAATCTCCGGGATTTAACCGCATTCTGGAAGAAGTAAGATCCATGGCAATACAACCTGCCGAAAAATCAATCTGATATGCAAACATCCGTGATCAATCGGTTCTATACAGATATTCATCATATTACCAAAGCTACTATCAGTCTGCGGGCCACCGGTATAGGGAACGAAGAACTGGCTCTGGTTGACGGCAGGTTGGCTCAGGTGGTAAAAATGGAAGGTGACATGGTAACCCTTCAGGTTTTCAGTGGTACGGAAGGTATTGCAAATGACGCAAAGGTTTCTTTTCTGGGCACTGCTCCGGAATTGGAAGTAGATGAAAGACTTCGTGGCAGATTCTTTAACGCTTTTGGTAAGCCGCTGGATGAATGGCCGGCTCCAACCGGCCGAAAAAGAGAGATCGGTGGCCCACCGGTTAATCCGGTCAGAAGGAAACAACCCAACACACCTATTTTTACCGGCATAGCTGGCATAGATCTGAACAACACCATTCTGGGAGGGCAGAAGATCCCGTTCTTTGCTGATCCTGATCAACCCTACAATGAAGTGATGGCTACAGTAGCCCTGCGTGCCAAAGCTGATAAGATCATACTGGGCGGAATGGGGCTTTCCAATGATGACCTGCTCTTTTTTAAAGATACATTCAGACGTGCAGGGGTGCTGGATAAGATCATAGCTTTTGTCAATACCACCGAAGACCCTCCCGTTGAAAGGTTACTGGTTCCTGATATGGTGCTTACAGCTGCTGAGTTTTTTGCAGTTGATAAAGACGAACAGGTACTGGTTTTGCTCACTGATATGACGTTGTATGCTGATGCACTTAGTATAGTCAGCAACAGAATGGATCAGATACCATCTAAAGACAGTATGCCCGGGTCTCTGTATTCAGATCTGGCCAGGATATATGAAAAAGCAGTTCAGTTTGAAGGCAAAGGCTCCATTACCATCATAGCAGTGACCACTCTGAATCAGGGTGATATTACTCATGCCATTCCGGATAACACAGGTTACATAACTGAAGGCCAGTTGTTTCTAAGAAAAGACAGCGAAACAGGAAAGGTTATTATTGATCCATTCAGAAGTCTTTCCAGGCTCAAGCAACTGGTAATAGGTAAGCAGACCAGAGAAGACCACCCGCAGATCATGAACGCCTGTATCAGATTGTATGCAGATGCTGCCGAAGCCAGGATCAAAAAAGAGAACGGATTTGAACTGACAGATTACGATATACGTACCCTGGCTTATGCCCGTGATTATACAGCAGAACTATTATCCATAGATGTGCAAATGGATATGGACGAGATGCTGAACAAGGCATGGCAGCTCATCAGCAAACATTTTCAACCTGATGAAACAGGTATCAGACAGGAATTGGTTGACAGATACTGGATGAACTGATGTCACTCCAGATTGCATATAATAAGATAGCATTGCAGGGACTTGAAAAAGCTCTGAAGATCAGAGAATCTGCTTTGTCAACGATCCGCTCAAAAGAAAGTGCTTTGAGAACAGAAGTAAAGAAACAGCTTCTGGTACTGAAAGAGGTTCATCAGGCACTTCTGGACCATCAGCAAGAAGGAGAGCGCTTTGCAGGTTTGTGGTCAGAATGGGATACAAGCCTGGTATCTGTTCATCATATTCAAACCAGAACAGGCAGTTTTGCTGGCGTAAGGTACAGGATATTTGAACGGGCTGACATCTCTGAACGCCCCTTTGATTTTCGTTCCAATCCACCCTGGTGGCCCCAGGGTGTAAGCTATGTAAAGCAAGCTTATACCCTGCAAATCAGATATAAGCTCCAGAAAGAATTTCTGGATAAACTGGAAAAGGAGAGAAAGAAGACCACACAGAAGCTCAATCTGTATGAAAAGGTTCAGATACCTGAATGCAGAGAAGGCATCAGAAAGATCAAACGTTTTCTGGAAGATCAGGAAACACTGGAGAAAGCAACCCAGAAGATCGTAAAAAAGAAAAAAAGCAATTTATCATGATCGCACCTATGCTGAAATATCAACTGCTGGTGCATCATCGTGAACTTTCGCAGGTGCTGAATGAGCTCAGAAAACTGGGCATTGCGCATATCGATACTACCTGGAATGATCAGGACGCAGCAGCAAAGGAAGATCAACTGAGAAATTATCGCCGGCTGCAGGAAAGGTATCAGTGGCTGAGCAACTTTAAAGCTGCAGACCTGCCGGAGAATCCTCCGTTAAATACTGAAGCATTGATCATCGAAACTGATCAGATCAGAACCAGGCTTTCTGAATTGGAAAAAGAGACCCGTGAAACTAGATTGCGATGGAAAGTACTGGAACCATGGGGCGATATTCCTGCAGGTCGGTTACAATCGCTTCAAGAATATGGAATTTATACCTATTTCTTTCATTGCCCTGCGGGCTCATTTCAGCAAGACTGGAAAAAAGAGATGGCCCTGGAGATCATTCATGAAGACAAGCATCAGGTACATTTTGTGGTGCTTTCAGATCGTTTGATTCCACCTTCCCTGAATGCATCCATGCTTGATCTGAAAGATGCTTCTCTGCAGGAACTTGCTATTGCACAACATCAACAACAACAAGAGCACAGGGCTCTCCGGGAACGCCTGATGACACTTGCGGCCTGCATCCCAATGTTACTGGCAGAGATGCTTCGGCTGGAAGAAGAATCAGAGTGGGAGAATGTCCTGAATGGCACACAGGTGCTGGCTGATGGCAAACTACATCTGATCCATTGCTGGGTGCCCGAGAATCGATCAGAATTGTTTGTTTCGTTTTTGAATCACAGCAATCTGGTATGGAAGGTGTCCCGGCCAACTCCCGATGAAAGTACTCCGGTTTTGTTACAGAATGACCGGTTCAGCAGGTTATTCCATCCTGTAGGAGAGCTGTTCAGTTTGCCCGCATATACAGAACTCGACCTGACCCCGTTTTTTGCACCTTTCTTCACCCTTTTTTTTGGTATGTGTCTGGGCGATGTGGGATACGGCCTCATTATCCTGCTGGCCCTTACCGTGCTCAAATGGAGTAGGAGAGCACCTGCGCTTAGAAATATTCTGACACTGGGACAGTTTCTTGGAACTTCTGCAGCTGTCTTTGGCCTGCTTACCGGCACTGTCTTTGGCGCTGATCTTAGTAAGCATAGCGCAGAATGGTTGGTGCAATGGCAGACATATTTTCTTTCTGTTGATCAGTTGTTCAACCTGTCGTTGTCTGTTGGCCTGATACAGATCCTGTTTGGAATGGCTCTCCGGGTATGGAACCGAAGTCGGCTGTTTGGCTGGCTATATGGCTTGTCTTCTCTGGGATGGATACTGGCCATTACAGGTGGACTGCTTAGTGTAGGATGGAACCGGCAGCTATCAGGTATGGTGCTGGTCATAGCTGGACTGGCTCTGATCATCTTTTTCAGCGATCCCGGTAAAGGACTGCTCTCCAGATTTGGCCTGGGCCTGTGGGACCTGTATGGCGTAACAGGGCTTTTTGGTGATGTGTTGTCTTATGTCCGCTTGTTTGCGTTGGGCTTGTCATCCGGTATCCTTGGCTTTGTGGTGAACAACATAGCCTTTAGTTTGCTGGACGGCAGATCTGTAATTGGCATCTTGTTTTTTGTGATCATCCTGCTTTTTGGTCACGGTTTGAATTTTGCAATTTCAACCCTCAGTGCTTTTGTACACCCGATAAGACTCACATTTGTTGAATTTTATAAGAATGCCGGCTTTACCGGAGGCGGCATACAGTATAATCCATTTATGAAAAAACACTTTAAAACAGAATCATGATCACTGCAGTAACATTAGCCTACATAGGAATTGGATTAATGATCGCCTTGTCTGGGGTTGGTAGCGCAATTGGCGTGTCCATTGGAGGAAAAGCTACCATCGGAGCCCTCAAAAAGAAGCCTGAGGCATTTGGTAATTACATGTTGCTGAGTGCCTTACCCGGATCACAGGGCTTGTATGGTTTTGCAGGATTTTTTATTGTAAGCGGAAAACTGCAGGGGCTGACTGATATGACCATATTTCAGGGAGCTTCAGTACTCGCTGCCGGTATGGCTCTTGGTCTGGTTGGATTGTTTTCAGCAATTCAACAAGGTCAGGTAACGGCACATGGTATCGAAGGTATTGCATCAGGGCACGATGTATTTGGAAAAACAATGGTATTGGCAGTTTTTCCTGAACTCTACGCTATCGTTGCCTTTGCAGCAACCTTCCTGATCAGCGCCTCTCTGTAAGATCAGTACTGTCGTCCTCCAAGCTGGAAGTCACGGGTAATATTGAAACCCAGACGCAGATTCAGATCGAACTGACCACTGGCATCCTGGTCAATGATGTTACCCTGGGTAGCACCTATGTAGTATTCCGGAATAAGGAACGGAGAATTGGTCAGCTGAATCTGAAAGACATGCCCCTTGGTCTTGATATCTATACCAAGCGCTGAATAATCATTGAACCCGGCCGGTAACTGTCCTGGCAGATTGTAAAAGTATTCTGCAGATATTGCAAGCACCGGTGTCAGGTTGTACTTCACTGCAGCACCAAGGGCAAAAACATCATTACTTTCTGCTTTGGTTGCCACCAGATTCCGGTGTATCAAAGTAGGCATGATTTGTACACTCAGCTTCTCATTGAACTTTCTGGCTATCATCAACTGATAGGCATAGCTGAATCTGTCCACAAAAAAACTGTCAAGAACTGCATTGGTCGTATCTGATATAAAGGATATATCACTGTATAAAGTTATAGCTACAGGAAGGTTTTTATCTCCTGACTGCTGACGCATGATGTTCCATTTGGCAAATGCATCGTAGGTCTTGTTGTAACCACTCCTGCCACCGCCAATCATCAGCCGGTCAGTAATGCCATAGTCCAGCCCGATGCGCATATTGGCACCGCCATCAAAACCTAAGAAATTATATAATATGGAATAGGCATCGTTCTGGTATATATCTCCAAACCGGTGAGATATGATAAAAGTACCTTCACCTTTCCAGTTGGTCTCTACTGATTGCGAAGTGATGATCCGGGTATCTGAAAAAATATCATGCGCCGTACTTGTTTGAGCCTGTACAGATACAGCACAGCCCAGCAAAATGGTAGTGATCAGGTTTTTCATGTTAGTTGTTTTGTGCTCCCTGACTAACCCAGTTTCTGATCTTGGCCCTTTCACATGCAGGTATCTGCGGCGATCCCTGAGGCATAGGAGACGCTCCATCGGTCCAGTCAATAACGGCAGTCAGAAAACCGGTGTTTGCCAGATCTGCAGTTGCTTCATATCCTTCAACCAATATGCCTGCACCACTGCTGGTATAACTGCCGGTACCATGGCAAACATAACAATTGCCCTGCAAAACAGGAACAATGTCATTCGCATAACTAACAGCCGAAGTATCACAAACATTGCCTGCTGTCAGTGTCTCCACATTATCGTAATAACAGGAAGACAAAGAAGCTGCAAGTATCAAACCTGAGGCAGACAATGCAAAAAGGTGAACTTTCTTAATCATTAGGATAACCGTTTTCTATCCAGATCCTGATCTGGTCTGTTTTACAATTTGTCAGTGAGCTGCCGGGTGGCATTGGTTCGTATCCGGCACTGTGTTCTACTGCGCCCAATAGTTGCCCGCTTGCTGCAAAGTCTGCAATATTACTATATGTTGTCAGATTAATACCACCGGATGGTGAACTTCCTGAATGACAACCTTCACAGTAAATATTAATGAGAGGATCAATAGTGGATCCGAAATGCACAGAGGTGGTATCACAATTACCATCCAGGCACTCATTGTTCAATGCTCCCTGGTTGATCCACAACTTCAGCACATCGATCTGTTCTGAACTGAGCGGGCCATCAGGGGGCATAGCTTCTTCTCCACTTTCTGTCAGCACTTCAATCAGTTTACTGCCATTAGCGTTCCCCGGTTTGACCACATCGCTGTTCATGATGGCATCCCAGGAACTGAGATTTACACCTTCTTCATGTGTAATGGCATCATGGCAACCACTCATGGCGCAGTTGCTGTTGATGATCGGGAACGCTTCGTTTACAAAATAGGCAGTATCCGGTGAACAGTTCTCAGAGATCAGAAGCTCTCCGAAGTTGAATGGGGTATGCTGACAAGATTCTGCAAACCAAGAAACTATGACCAGAATCACTGCAAGCCACTGTAATCTTCTCATGCTGATCCTTAAATGTTAATTATCCGGATATCCATCATCAACCCATGTCTGGATCAGATCGATCAAACAATCGGGTAAAGCTGAACTTCCGCTTGGCATCAGGACATATCCATCTGAACCATTCAGTGAGCTCATCAGCGAGCCGTTCTCAGCAACAAACGCCACGTCATCATAGTTCAGCAAACTAAGTCCGGCAGAGGGCAGCGTTGCGTCATGGCAACCTGTACAATAAGCATCAACTATAGGCCAAACTGTTTCGCTGAAAGTAACTGAACTGGTATCACAATCAGAACAATAATTATCCAGCGCTCCCTGATCGATCCAGGTATAGATCAGGGCAATTTCATCTGAAGACAGCGGCGGTGCAGGTGGTGGTGGCATCAGGTCATCATCACCAAAATCAGTGATCTTCTCATACATCTCGCTGGAATTCGGGTGACCCGCATGCACCGTTCCGGTTGACATCACATAGTCATAGGTACTGAGTATGATACCTTCCTCATGGGAGGCCACATCATGACACCCTTCAATGGCACAGTTGCTTACAAGAATAGGAAGGATATCATTCTGGAAATAGACCGTATCAGGGTCGCAGGGAATACCTGTGTAGAATGTGGTGTCTATACCACCTGTTCCACCCGTATCGATGGGTAGCGTTCCGCCACCGGTATCGTCAATAATCACTGCGAAAGGATCATGAACACATGCCGCCAAAAAAAAGAGGCCGCCAGAGAGGAGAAATAAGAACCTTTTCATACTTGATATGCTAACTTTAATGCAAAGTTAAAGATTCACCAAACTGAAAATGGGGACATTTTTTCTCGTTTTCCGGTGACTTAAAGCAAAAACGCTCAATTTTGGCATAATATTTCGTCAGACTCAGAAAAGGATAATCAAATGCGTATTCAGCAACTAATGGCAATTGCCACCCTGACAACCGGCTCAATGTTTGTGGCAGGCTGCGATCTCTTTTCACTGGACGACCTCAATTCCGGCCTGACCGAGGCCGAGGTGGTAGAAGGTTTGAAAGAGGCACTGAATGTAGGTACAGATACAGCTGTTGCTCAGGGTAGTTCGCTCAATGGATTTTTCCTCAATCCGGAGATCAAGATCCCGTTTCCCGAAGAGGTGAGCATCGTTAAAACAGTAGTGGAGTCTGTTCCCGGCGGTTCACTGCTGGTGGACGAATTCGTAACTCAGCTCAACCGGGCTGCCGAAGATGCTGCAGAAAAAGCTACTCCCATTTTTAAAGATGCTATTCTGAATATCACCTTTACTGACGCCTTCAATATTCTGAATGGAGCAGACACTGCCGCTACCAGCTACCTTCGCACCAATACCTTTAGTGCTTTATATGATGCATTCAAGCCCGACATTGAAACATCACTGACAAATGTGGGTGCACAGGGAGCCTGGGAAGCAGTCGTGAATGTATATAATGCCGTTCCCTTTACCGACCCGGTCAGTGCTGACCTGGCAGACTATACCACTAATAAAGGACTGAAAGGCTTGTTTGTCCTGGTGGGAAATGAAGAGGTCAAAATTCGCAACGACATCAGCCATCAGGTTTCTGATATTTTGCAAAAAGTATTTGGAAACTGATATACCACTGGGCATTTTTACCGCATGTTCCTGAATGTCTGGCAGGATATTGCAGCTATGCCGGCTGTGGAAGTGGTCGCTGCTGCCTGTGGTGTGCTGAGTGTCTGGTTTGCCCGCGGTAACAGCATCTGGGTCTATCCTACAGGTATTGTCAGTGTTACACTATATATACTGATCTGCCTACAGGTCGGACTGTATGCTGACTCGCTTATCAATGCATATTATCTCTTCATGGGTATATATGGTTGGTATTTCTGGCTGCATGGCGGAAAAATTCAGGCGGCTGAATCGCACCGCAGTTCTGAAGCGTTGGATGATTTTACTGAAGAAACGGGTACAGCAGAAGAAAAGGCCCATATCTCTTATAACACTCTTGGGATGAATCTTCGGTGGCTGGGAGTCACTGCACTGGTGTATGTACTTATGGCGATGCTGCTGTCTGCCTATACAGATTCAGACGTAGCCTGGATCGATGCTTTCACCACAGCAGTTTTCCTGACTGCCATGTATGCCATGGCCAGAAAAAAAATTGAACACTGGATATTCTGGATCCTTGGCGATGCAGTCAGTATCCCTCTTTATATCTACAAAGGATTACCGGTTACCTCTGTCCAATATGTGGTCTTTCTGGCTCTGGCCATCTGGGGCTTTGCAGTTTGGTACCGCGACCTGGAAAAACAAATGAAGCTGTCTGAATGATCAGGCACGTGGTAATAACCGGCCCGGAATCATCCGGAAAGTCCACTTTGGCCACCCTCCTGGGTGAACAGCTGCACTGGCCGGTAGTGGATGAAGTGGCCAGAACCTTACTGACGGCTTCCGGACCTGTTTACAGCCGCGAAGATGTTATCCGTATCGGCCTTACTCAACTTCAGCACAATCAACAGATGCTGATGCAGAAGGGAAGGGTAGTGGCTGATACTGATCTGCTGACCATTCACATCTGGCTGGAAGATAAATTCGGTGCTGCGGATGAATCTCTCATTCAATTGTGGCTGGATCACATTCCTGATCTCTATTTGTTGCAAACGCCTGATATGCCCTGGCAACCGGATCCGCTGCGGGAAGATCCGGAAAGAAGAACTTACCTGTTTTACAGGTACAGATCCTGGCTGGACCAATACGCCTGCCCTTACCTGGTATGTGATAATACGGTAAATGAAAGACTGATCAGGAGTCTGGAGGCGATCAGACAAGACCGGTAAACAGTCAGATTTGCTTACCTTTGCCCCATCTCATGGGGTGTTGCACCTGGGTGCATCTGAGATCATACCCATCGAACCTGCCGGGGCAATACCCGGAAGGGAAAGAGGAAAAAATACATTGTCTGGCTAAGGCCCCATTTGACAGGCGCAAACTAACCGTATGCGCTTTTATTTTTTGATCACATCGCTTCTTGCCTTCTGTAGCACCCTGTCAGCTCAGAACACGAACCTCCATCTGCTCATCACAGATAAGTACGGACAACCAGTGGAAGCAGCATTCATTGATGATCTGCTATACCAGGTAAATGGCATCACCAACTCAGAGGGTAAAGCTGACCTGTATGCCGCCCCGGGAAGTTATCTGCTGTTCATCACTTCCATTGGCTACTATGATACAGCTGTAACTGTAACATCGCCATCCACCGTGCATATACAGCTGCGTAAAAAAATATATGATATACCTGTTGTGTATGTATATGGTAATACAGCCGGTGTTCACCATCCGCTAACCTATACCAATATCAGTAAAAAGGAACTTCAGTCCCTGAACTACGGCCAGGATATGCCTATGATACTGGAACAAACCCCATCTGCAGTTGCAACTTCAGACGCCGGAAACGGGGTAGGGTACACAGGGATCCGCATTCGGGGCTCTGACCCTACCAGGGTCAACATCAGCCTGAATGGTATCCCTTTCAATGACGCAGAGTCGCAACAGGCCTACTGGGTAGATCTGCCCGATTTTGCGGCATCTGTTGATCAGGTTCAGATCCAACGCGGTGTGGGCACTTCCGTAAACGGTGTCAGCGCAATGGGAGCATCCATCAACCTGACCACCAACTTGCTGGAAGAAAAGCCATCAGCTACCCTGGCATGGCAGACCGGTAGTTTCGGATTACAACGGATATCAGCCGGATGGAATACTGGTCTGCTGCAGGATCACTGGATACTGGAAGGCAGATTGTCTGCCATACACTCAGACGGTTATGTGGACAGGGCTTCTGCAGATCTGCGGTCTTTCTTTGTTACCGCTGCATGGAAGAACCGAGACTTCAAATCAGTTCTGAACGTCTTTTCCGGATTGGAAGAAACCTACCAGGCATGGGCAGGTATTCCGAAAGATTCGTTGCAAACAAACCCGACCTATAATCCATATACCTATAGTGATCAGGTTGATCACTATGGTCAAACCCATGTACAATGGCACCAGTACTGGAACCCTGACAACGACAGGTCACTGACTCTTTCTTTTAATCTGACCTCCGGTGCCGGCTATTACGAACAACTGGAAGTAGATCAGCAGCTGTCAGATTATGGTATCATGCTGCCATCAGTGGGCGACACCATCCTGCAAACAACAGACCTCATTACACGCAAATGGCTGGACAATATGATGTATGGCGGATTGTTCAAATACTCCAGAAACTTTAAACGCAGCCAGCTTACCGCAGGAGGTGCAGTGTTTCGCTATGACGGCCTGCATTTCGGCGAGGTCATTCAGGCTTCTTATCTGCCATTGCTGGATCCTGCCTACAGATACTATGCTGATTCAGCCTATAAAACAGATGCCAACCTGTATTCCCAGTTCCTCTACCAGGCCGGAGAAAAAACACATTTGTGGGCAGATATTCAATTCAGAACGATCCACTACGCTTTTACAGGATTAGATTCTGCAGGTATGCCGTTGCCGGATGCCGTTACCCTGCCTTTTGTAAACCCGAAAGCCGGGGTTAGATGGAAGTGGACAGAAAATGTGACCAGCTACCTGTCAGTGGCTATAGCCGGCAGAGAGCCTAACAGAGATGATTATGTGGCTGCTGCTGGTCAGCTTCCCAAGCCTGAGTATCTGTATGATGCAGAAGGCGGAGCGTCTTACAGAAAAAGTAACCTGACTTTATCGGCCAATATGTATTTCATGTATTATCAGGATCAGTTGGTCCTTACAGGACAGTTGAATGAAGTTGGTGCTTATATCAGGCAGAATATTCCACGGTCTTACCGGACTGGCCTCGAACTGGTCTGGAATACCAGATTACCCGCTGGTTTTGAATGGAAAGGAAATCTGACCGGCAGCATCAATCGCATCCTGGCATATACGCAATACCTTGACAATTGGGATGAGGGTGGGCAAAGCACCCGCAACTATGAAAGCACTACCATCGCTTTTTCTCCACAGTGGATAGCTCATCAATCACTCTCATGGAGCTCGTCACGTTCATGGATTGCAGGATTATGGGTTTCTGCCAGATGGGATAGCCGCTTTGTATCACGTCAGTACCTGGACAATACAGAAGATCCGGATGCCAGTCTTGACCCCTATGTTGTTCACGATATCTCCGCCGCACTGACGTGGAAGCACAAAGAAAAAGACCAGGATCTGATCACCCTCAGCTTCCGGGTGAACAATTTACTGGATGTATTGTATGTTACCAATGGATGGTCGTACAGATACCTGAGTGCCGGAACGGAACAGGTGCTTACTGGTTATTATCCGCAGGCAGGGAGACATTTTGTGACAGGATTAATTTTGCACATTTAGTTTTCAACCTGCTGATATTGACAAAAATCAATCAAAAAATGCTTTTACAATACTTTTAAGTTCCTAAATTTGTTGTCAGCATACCCAATGAATAGAGCAACGTGTATCCTGAATCAATTAAACCCGCCAAAAAACCAGTCATGAACAGACGTAACCTGTTGATTGCATGCGGAACAGCACTGACCCTTGCTGCTGCCGTATTTTTTACCATGAAGCCCGATCACTCTGAGAGTGCAGCGGCCGCTGATTATTTCGACCCCTCTTATTCTGCCGTTTCATGGGCACAGCAGGCTCAGTTGGAAAGGTCCGGACTTGCTCAGTCCTGGATGGACGCAGTTAAGGCAGAGATCAACCGTCGGGATTATGCTTTCCGTCAGGAAGGTTCAGACCTCTATACCGCCAGCCATGCAGCGCAGGGACTTACCTTTCATATATCTGAATCAGGTTTCCTGGTATCAGGTGCTGACTGGGATGCTGAACTGAACCTGGACGCTGTCTATGAAGGCAACCTGCCGGTTGATGCCGGCGATCTGATCGCTGTAGATCTGGATCTTAATAAGCTGGTTTATCACTATGAAGTAATGGATGTAGAATACATCAATGATGCGAAAGGTATGCGCCAGAACTTCATCGTTAAGGATGCTGAACGTGGCGATATCAGAGTGGAACAGCAAATTCTGACCGAACTCGAAACGGCTATTGAAAACAACAGCCTGGTGCTGAAACAAAATGGCCGTAACGTATATACTTATACTGACATGAAAGTATGGGACAATGACGGACGCATCCTGACCGCTTCCATGCACATGCCAGACAGCAAGCAACTGGCTCTGGCTGTTGATGCCTCTGCTGCTACCTTCCCGCTTACCATTGACCCTGTTTCCAGAACATATGACTGGAAAGTAGAAGGCGATAACCTGAATGCTGGTTTTGGTTTCTGGGTTGCCGGTAACGGCGATATTAACGGCGATGGGTATGATGATGTAGTGATTGGCGCTCCTGAATACACGAATACCTTCGCAATGGAAGGTGCTTTCTTTGTATATTATGGTGGTCCTGATGGCCTTCCGCTTACTCCTGACTTTGTTTACTATGGCGGTCAGGAAGAATCAGGAATGGGTAAATGTATCTCGATTGAAGGTGACGTGAACGGCGATGGTTATTCCGATGTACTGGTCGGTCAGCATCAGTACAGTCCCCCGTCAGATCAGGGACGTGCGCTGCTGTTCTATGGTGGTCCTTCTGGAATCAGCTCCACACCAGGCTGGACATTCACCGCTGGTCGTAAAAAAGCCAAATTGGGTGAAGCAGTTACCATGGCCGGTGATCTTAATGGCGATGGTTATACAGACGTTTGTATCGGTGCCCACGCCTGGGATAACGACGAAGAAATGGGCGATCTGGGTAACAAGGCAGGTAAATTCTGGGTGTTCCACGGCGGCCCTTCAGGTCTGTCAACAGTTCCTGCTATGGAATGTGTGGCCGATGTAACAGATGCTAACCTGGGTGTTTCTATGGACCGTGCCGGCGATGTGAATGGCGATGGTTATGATGACCTCCACGTGGGTGGTTATATATTCCTGGTTGGCGATGGTATGATCTGTACTTTCCACGGTGGTCCCGGTGGTGCCGACGGTACTCCGGATTTCATGGCTGTTGGTGGAGCTCATGATACTTCATTCTACGCTGTAAACCTGTCAGCAGCAGGCGATGTGAATGGCGATGGTTACGATGATGTAGTGATCGGTGCTCCCCGCTTTGATGCCGGCGGAACCTATCAGGCTGGTAAATTGCACCTGCACCTGGGTGGACCTTCCGGTCTGGATACCACCATTGCATGGATCGTTCAGGGTACTCAGTATGATGAACGATTTGCATTCAATGTGAACGATGCACATGACCTGAATGCCGATGGTTATGACGACGTTCTTGTTACCTCAAAATATTTTATACCTGAAGGCAGTACAGACTCTGTTGGTAAGACCATGATCTACCTGGGAGGTCCGAATGGTCCTTCCCTGGAGCCTAACTGGGAGTTCGTTGGAGAATCAACCAATGGTGCCGGACAGAACGCCTGTCTTGCCGGCGATGTCAATGGTGACGGTCAGGAAGATATCATCTTGTCAGGAAGTGCCTATAGCGGCGACCTCTACCATGAAGGTGTGGTATATGGTTTCTATGGTCTTCCCTATAAGTGTGATCCACCCGTTGACTTTGTAGTTAGCGGTGTATCTCCCACAACAGCCACTTTTGAATGGCGCTGGGTATTCGGCTCTACTACTTATAAACTGTTCATCAAGGAATTGGGCAGCACTGGTGCACCAGTATCTCTGAACCTGAATGGTAATGATATAACGGTAACCGGTCTGAAGCCTGCTACCAAATATCAGTGCTATGTAAAAGCCCGTTGCGAAGATGGCTACACCAACCGTTCTGAGAATATCATCATCAGCACTCCACCCATGCGTACAGAGAATAACGTGATCGTAGAAGATCCTACCATCTATCCGAATCCTGTTCGCGACAGAATGAATATTGATTTTGGAACCAATGAAGGAAGTGCTACCGTTCTGGTCTATGACATGTCAGGAACACTGATGATTGAAAAACATTACGACCTGAGTCAGTCTCGTACCGTTGAACTGACTGATATGAACGCAGTACCTGATGGTGTTTACCTGGTTACACTGGACATCAACAATGTTCGCACAACCAAGAAGATCACCAAGACGAACTGATCCAAAACCTATCATCATATTCAGATACCTCCCCAAGGGAGGTATCTTTTTTTTATGGATACAGATCAAATACTAAAGGAATGCACCTTTACCTTCAGCAGAAGCGGAGGTAAGGGTGGTCAGCACGTTAATAAGGTTTCTACCAGGGCTGAGATATGGTGGGATCTGGAAACGTCTGCAGCCATATCGGAAGAAGAAAGGAAGCTGCTGAGAATTCAGCTACCTGCACGATACGTACACGGTAGCCTGGTTCATCTAAGCTCTTCACAGTCACGCTCACAGGGAAGTAACAAAGAGTATGTGCAACATAAACTACTGGAGATACTCCGCCTGGCATTAGCACCTGTAAAGCAGAGAAAACCAACCAAAAAGCCTGCTGCTGCAAACAGAAAAAGGTTGGAGGAGAAAGCCCGCCGTAGTTCCGCTAAAGAGTCCAGAAACAGGCGATGGGAAACTGATTAGCTCACTGCAGACATAAATTCCGTGGTCGTGTGGAAAGCGATGTCAGGATTGTTCTCTATGGCCACATTCAGCGCCCAGCTGGTTTCAGCCATATAAACCGGGTTCTTTTCCTTATCGAAATACATGAATTCGCTTTTAAGCCTCATGAATTCATCCAGTTTCTTCTTGTCATCTGAGGTGATCCAGCAGGCCTTGTGCATCTGAATAGGAGTAAACCTGCACTTGGCTCCGTACTCATTTTCCAGTCTGTACTGGATCACATCGAACTGAAGCTGGCCTACTGTTCCAACAACTTTCTTATTGCCGCTTGAATGAATGAACAGCTGCGCTACACCTTCGTCTGTTAGCTGAACAACACCCTTGTCAAGCTGCTTAGACTTCATAGGATCTGCATTGATCAATTCCATGAACAGTTCCGGAGAGAAGCTTGGGATACCCTTGTAGTGAAGTGCTTCGCCTTCAGTAAGAGAATCGCCAATCTTAAAGTTCCCGGTATCATACAGACCGATCACATCGCCGGGATAGGCTTCTTCAATGACATCCTTACTGGCCGCCATAAAGGTGTACGGATTATTGAAGCGCAGATTCTTATCCAGCCGGACGTGTTTATACACCGTATTGCGATAAAAGGTGCCGGACACCACCCGCAGGAAGGCAATGCGGTCGCGGTGTCGCGGATCAATATTTGCATGGATCTTAAAGACGAAGCCGGAGAAGGGTGTTTCATCTGGCCTGACATCTCTTTCTTCTGTTATCCGGTGCTGAGGAACCGGTGCGATCTCAATGAAGGTTTCCAGCAATTCCTGAATACCGAAGTTGTTGATAGCACTGCCAAAGAAGACCGGAGCTATGTGCGCCTCTCTGTAGGTTGTAAGCGAAAACGGCTCATAGACGCCTTCAATCAGTTCCACATCATGTCGCAACTGCTCAGCATCTTTGTTGCCCACTTTGTCGTCGAGTGTAGGATCCTGCAGATCTGATATGGTCAGGATATCAGCATCCAGTCGCTGAGAACCAGGAGTAAAAAGATTCAGGTGTTTGTGGTATAATGAATAGACTCCCTTAAAATGAGAACCCATGTTGACTGGCCAGGAGAGGGGTCTTACTTTGATCTGCAGCTTTTCTTCCAGTTCATCCAGCAGATCGAACGGGTCTTTACCATCACGGTCCATCTTATTGATGAAAATGATGACCGGAATAGCCCGCATACGACAAACCTGCATCAGTTTTTCTGTCTGCTCTTCCACACCCTTAACACAGTCCACCACCAATATGACAGAATCTACAGCAGTTAGTGTGCGATAGGTGTCTTCTGCAAAATCTTTGTGCCCCGGTGTATCCAGAAGGTTGATCAGAGTACTGTCATACTCAAAGGTCATGACACTGGTAGCAACAGAGATTCCGCGTTGCCTTTCAATGTCCATGAAATCTGAGGTTGCACTTTTTTTGATCTTGTTACTTTTTACCGCACCTGCCACCTGGATAGCACCACCATACAGCAGAAATTTCTCTGTAAGAGTGGTCTTTCCGGCATCCGGGTGACTGATAATGGCAAAAGTTCTTCGCCTTTGGATCTCGCTGCTCAGACTCATCAGGGCGCAAAATTACACAAATGGTACGGCGTGTATCAGGACTCATTCAGTAGATTTATGGCTGATGAAAAAAGGAATGACTGATTATCTGCTGGTAGCCATGCAATTTGCCCTGCTGGGTGGCATACTGCTGATGGACGGGCTGTTGATCACAACACCGGATCCGGTCTTGAAATGGGCAGGGGCGCTCATCCTGTTCACTGGAATACTGACAGGTATTGTGGCAGTCATTCAGATGAACAGGTACCTGACCGTATTTCCAACACCAAAAAAGGGGGCACGTTTGCTTTCTTCCGGCGTGTATAGTTGGATCCGTCATCCCATGTACACTGCACTGATCCTTGCAGGATCAGGTTATGCGTTGTGGAGCGGAAGCCTGCTGCGACTGGTGTTGACAATTATTCTACTGATTCTGTTCGAGTATAAGTCGCAGTATGAAGAGGTCAGGCTTTCTAAGTTCTTTGATGAGTATGAATCCTATCAGAAGACCACGGGGAAATTCATTCCAAGACTGCAAAAATGGAAAGAAATATTATGAAAAATCATATCATACATCACAAGCCCACCATTCTGTTTTTAACCCTGGGGGTCTTTTTTGTTGTCAATGCACTGATCGCTGAATTTATCGGGGTGAAGATCTTTGCCCTGGAACCCAGCCTTGGACTGAACACATTCAGATGGAAATTATTCGGCATTGAAGGAAGTCTCAACTTCACGGTAGGAGTCTTACTATGGCCAGTGGTTTTCATCATGACCGACATCATCAATGAATATTTTGGTATGAAAGGGGTGCGTAGGCTATCTTATATGGCTGTGATCTTTATTTTATATGCATTTGCGGCGGTGTTCATTGCTATCAGACTGGCACCTGCAGATTTCTGGCCGGGGTCCTATGTAAACCAGGGTGTACCTGACATGCAGGCAGCCTATGCAGCCATTTTTGGCCAGGGAATGTGGATCATTGCGGGATCGGTTGTTGCATTTCTGATCGGTCAGCTGGTAGATGTTTTTTTCTTTCACAGAATAAAGGCGATCACCGGAGAAAAGCGAATCTGGCTGCGGGCTACCGGTTCAACTGCCATTTCGCAGGTGTTTGACAGCGTGGTAGTATTATATATTGCTTTTGTACTGGGGCCGGCTCACTGGTCTGTCAGCATGTGGCTTGCCATAGCTTTGGTCAATTATTGCTACAAGCTGCTTGCGGCTGTTGTGCTTACGCCACTTCTGTACCTGGTACACCACTGGATAGACAACTTTCTGGGTGCTGAACTGAGTCAGCAACTTCGCCGGGAAGCGATGTCAGAATGATCATTTACTTTCAAACTCCAGTTTGACCGTGATGTTGGCGGTCTTAAATCTGGAGCTGGTATTGAAAGTGCCTCCCCAGGAGTAGTCTTCGGTGGAGTTCTGCGCTATGATCTGAAAGACACCCATGCTGGCGTTGGTAAGAGAACCCAATCTGGCATGGGCCTGTTCTGCAATGTTTTCTGCACGTTTTCTTCCATCCTCAGTTGCCCGGGCAATCAGATCGATCTTCAGTGAGTCCAGTCTGGTAAAGTAGTAAGAAGGTTGATTGCTGTAAAATTCCACCCCCTTGTTGATCAGTTCAGTCACTTCACGTGACAGGGCATCGATCTCATCCAATTGATGTGATTCTATGGTCACATACTGATTCAGACTATAGCCTGCAAACCTGGATACATACTTGCCATTGGTATCATAGTAACTATCATAGTCGCGATTGATGTCAACTGAAGAGAATTTGATCTCGTTATCAGGAATGCCTTTCTCTTTCAGGTAGCTTTTGATCAGATCTCGGTCTTCATTTAATTGTGCATAGGCTTCTTTAAGATCCGGGTTCTTTTTTTGAAAATAACCGGACCATACCACCAGGTCGCTTTCAAAATCTGTTTTACCCAAACCTGTCACTGCAATGGTTTGTTGATAGTCATAACGGTTCTTGAATGCGTTTCCAAGTATCATACCGGTCAGTACAACTCCGGCAGCGATGATGATGGTTGGGAGTATCGATCTCATGGGTGTAATTAATGTTGTAAGTTATTCATTTTGTATCAAATGTATGACCTGTTCTTCCGTCCGGTCCTGCTATATAAAATACACCTTCACAGTTGGTCAATGTATGCATGGCAGTATCAGACCAATGTTTAAAAACGAGGCCGCCTTGAATGTTAGTATAATCCACTCCGGTGGGTCCGCAAACTATGATCAGGTTCTTACCAATGGCAATTCCTGACCGGTAGCCTGACGGAGAAACAACTGGCTTTTTCCAGGTCTTTCCTCCATTCTCAGAGAATACAAAAACACCTGTAGTATCATTTTCGTTGGTATAATCGCCGCCAACCACGTATATCTTTTTTCCAGACACAGCCATTCCGTAAGCACCAGAGGTTGGTCCGGATGGCAATCCGGTAGAAGACACTTTTTGCCAGGACCGGCCGCGATCTTTTGTCTGGTAAAGATCTGAAGCTGTGCCCCCTGTAATGAATACTGCTTTTCTTGCTGACAGGATGTGCAGGCCGCTTCCGCTTGCCGCAAAAGCTGCTGTTCCCGGATCTACCGGAGGGCCTGTTGGCAAAACAGTCCAGGACTTCCCAAAATCTTTGGTTTCGAGCAAGGTCATTCTGCCGTCGATGGGGTCGCCGTAACAAAGGCCCCAGCCATTCCTGTGTATATCAAAACCATCTAAAAACCAGGTGCTGTCCATTTTGCTGAAGGTGATGTCAAAATGTTGTCCGCCATCAGCTGACCGGATCATAGCAGCAGGCTGAGTAGCACTCATCACCACGACAGAACCATCGTCACACCATTCTATGTCTCGAAATGATGCGTTTTCCATTCCCGGAACAACGATGAACTGCCAGGTTACACCACCATCCACCGAATGTCCTATGGTTCCATTTTCACCACTCGTCCATACTTGTCCGCCATCGCCGCAGGCAATTCCCCTGAAGCTGGTCTGAAGGGTGTGTTCCTGTATTTGCAGTGCCACATTCTGAGCCTGAGTCAAATGCAGCAGGCTGGTTAAAAGCGGTATGATGATCAGTGCACGTCCCATCCTTCGGGTAAGGTAAATATGTCTGTATTGGTAAGGGTACTGTCCCATGCCGACAGATCATAGGTTATCATCAGGCCGTCGGTTTCATATTGCATCCTGACCACCAGTCCCTCGGAAGCCCCCAGGTAGAGGGGTAGGGGTGTGGTAGCCCTGTTCACATCAGTTTCAATGTCAAATCTTTGAGGCTGAACATGCAGGTCGTTTGTGATCCAGACCCTTGTATCAGTACCATAGCGGGTATAGCCGCTTCTTATTACCAGGTATTCAGTACAGTGCAGCCCTGCAATGGTAGTATCATTCTGAAGATTTTCCAGAGCCGGGCGGTAATGATCAGGCATCATAGCCTGTAGTTCATCTGAGGCTTCCTCAAAGTCACTGTACACGCCTCGATACACCTGCTGATGCACTGTATCGATCTGGTAAGCCAGTTGCTGTTGTCTGTCTATGAGAATGTTACCCCGGCTTGCGCCTCCGGTCTCGATCATGCGCAAAAAACCATCGTTCATCCAGAGTTCCACATATCGAGGGCTGAACATATAAAAAGTGGCTACATCCGTGCTGTCTTCAGAACTTGCTTCTACGGAATAGCGCAAGTAGCCATGAAAGCTATTCATGTTGCGTGCTTGCTGTTCAGATGAGTGGCCGCAACCTGCCCAAACAAGCAGGAGCACCATGGACAAAAAGGATACAGATCTCACCCTCCAAAGGTAGGCCTATTTATCCTTAACAACGGGAGCAAAGCTGCGAATAGAAGCGAACAGGTCTTGTTTAACCGCAGGCTTGAGTGCTGTTTCGGTCCACCCTCTTACCTGAAGAAAACTCTGTTCGGTCTCGTATGTAGAAAAGATATAATAAACAGGAATGCTGTCATACATGCCCTCCAGTTCGCATTGGATTGCGTGCAAACCGTGCAGGAAATGATCATTCTGACTTACAATGACAGGAGAATCCAGTTTCTCCATCAGATTCTGCTGGATATACAGGAAATATTCTGCCAGGACCGGATGAATTCCCCGTCTGTCAAGATCTCGTTTTTTTTCTTCCAGCACCATGATAAATACTTCGTTGCTGAAATCACTGAATCGCAGTATTGCTGCACTATTCAGGCTGTCATCCGGCAGCAGATAAGGTGGGGTATATATTTCATACTGGTCATGAAAAGTATGCTTGTCGAAACCGGCATATTCAGAATTCCCTGAGATCAGGTAGCGGCTCACAAAGTACACGGATACTATGGAAATGATTCCTACACAAGCCCAGAATATCCGGTCTCTCCAAGACAGCCCTTTTCCGGTCATCAGCGAGGTTTGAAATGCAGAAGGTTACTGAATTCATCGGCATAATAGAGGTACATGTCCTGTTCATCAGGGGTAAATGAGATACCTGAAATAAAACTCCAATCAGCAAACTCATCAGTGTAAAGCTCGGGCATCGAAAAAGGTTTCTTTCTGTTTTTTCTGGAAGCCCTGTAGATCTTATTATCAGAAACCAGCCACATATGTTTTTCTTTGCTGTCCAGCCAGACACTCAGGATATTCAGTTCTACTGTTCCTGTGTATAGCACCGGAGTAGCGGTTGTAAAGGATTTTTCAGAGGCATTCCACTCTGCCACCATGAGTCGTTCATCCTGCAGGTAATACAAACGGCGGCCATCATCAGCTATCCACGGGTAGCAATCGGCCGTATCTTTTTTGTTGATTCCGGAAAGCAGGGCAGGATAGGAATAAGAACCATCATCCAGGCGGGTGCACATAGCCAGATCATTCCCGGTCCAGCCATTATAGTGATTCACAGTAAATACCAGTATGCTGCCGTCTGCAGATGAAGAGCCCTGCAGATAGGATGTATTGGAACCCATAGACGGTATCTTCAACTCAGTTGATACAGCATTAGGTTCGTTCAGTGGCAACAGGAATATGCCGGTTCTGACCGTGTCTGCCTGGTCTATAGTTACGCCACAGATCAGGGCGTCAGCAAACCTGGCATACTGGGCAGGGCCAAAAGTTATGCCCGAAGGGGTTTGCAAGGAATCTATCAGAATAAACCTGCCGCTTAGCCCGGATTCATTCTGGGCATAAACTAAGGCGGTCATCCAAAGGCATAGGTTGAATAATAGTATTTTTACACGCATCTGTCAAAAATAGAATTTAGAAAGCTATATGGGAAACGGGTATGAACGCATGGTGGCAAAGATGACTGACGAAGAGCTGTTGCTGCATGCCCGTCATTATCAGACTTATCAGGAAGAATTGCTGATGGCCGTGCTGAACGAAGCGTCTGGCAGAGGGCTGACCATAGAGAATAAAGCTGCCATAGAATCGCTGATCAGGCAGTATGAGGATGAAGCCAGGCATCAGGCAGAGGTGGCTGAACTGGAAAAGGGCAGGGAAGACGATCAACAGGTGGAGGAAACAGAAGACCCGGATAGCAGCAAATCGCTTCCTGTACTCTATTCGCAGACAGCTGTTTTGGCATTCAGCCTGTTTTTTTCTCCGTTGGCTGGCAGTATTCTGTTATCAATCAATATCAGAAAACTTCAACGCAAAGGAGCAGGGCAGGTGCTCGTGTTCGGCTTGGTACTGGCTATTGCCCAGGGCATTATCAATATGCAGGTAGCTCCCGACAGCATCATCAGCATTTTGGCCCATGTGGCCGGAGCCCTCTTGCTCTCAGAGCTTATGTGGAACCAGTTTATAGGCCGTAGGATACCTTACACCAGAAGAAACATCCTGATCCCCTTACTAATAGCTATAGCGATCATCGCTCCGCTGGCCTGGTACCTGTACCAGCATCCCGAACTGATGGAACAACTTCAAAATGGCACATATGAATAGATCTTTCCTTTTTACCATGTTGCTGGGATTTTGCGGCCTGCAGGTTGCCAAGGCAGATTCGCCGGTTACAAGTACAGACATTTCTTCCTATTACATGGAATACGAGATGGTTGCCAAGAATGTGGGTGCATTTGAACTGGATGCAGCCACCCTTGCATTTTTACTTAATGATCAGGAAAGGACCGATGTCAAGGCGGCAGTGATCAATGCACTGGGGTGGGGAGACAAGGTTACTGATATGGGGCCGGTTTTCCGTGATGCACTTACCGCCAAATACGGGACAGAAGAGCTGGAAGCATACCAGGGAGCAGATCTGATGTGCCTGGCCTATCTGATGGCAATGGATGACTACTTTAACGTAGCGGAAGCTTCTAAGATCATGGATCTGGCCATACAGAAATCTCCCGAAAGTGCTACAGTAGCCATGATCCGTGCTGTTATCAAAGGTCAGGAAGCTATGGACACCAACTGGTGTGAGGTCTGGATGCTTTGCAGTGAAGCATTGCAAGCCACCGCTGAACCACGTGACATGAAAACGGCTGCCATCCAGAATATCGTAGATTACATGATCCTTTACAAATCGTACTGTTATTAGTCCAGTTGTTAATTCGGTATTAAATTTATCTTGAATTAACACCTAATTCAAAGGTCCTTAAGGTTGTGGTTCTACCTTTACAAAAATTTCAGGTATGTCCAGCAAGATCAAGATACTGATTGTAGATGATGAACCCGATGTATTGGAGTTCATTGAATACAACCTGACCAGAGAAGACTATGATGTAGTGAAGGCCAGCAACGGGAAGGATGCGCTTAAAATGGCCGCCAGTGAAAAACCAAGTCTGATCCTGCTGGATATCATGATGCCGGAAATGGATGGCATTGAAGTATGCAGGGAGTTGCGCAGCAACAATGATTATGACAACACCATCATTGCATTTCTGACCGCCCGCAATGAAGATTTTACCCAGGTTCAGGGTTTCGATGTGGGTGCAGATGACTATATCACCAAACCGATCAAACCAAGACTGCTGATCAGTCGCATTAAAGCATTGCTGCGTCGAACTGCTGCAGATCTGCAGAATTCCGGTCAGCAACAGTTTGGTGATCTCATCATCGACCGCGAAAAGTTCCTGGTATTCCGCAAAGGAGAACCCATCAACCTGGCCAAGAAGGAATTTGAACTGCTGCAATTGCTGACCTCCAAACCTGGGCGGGTATTTACACGTCAGGAGATATTCAACGATATCTGGGGCATGGATGTGATCGTGGGCGATCGTACCATTGATGTCCACATTCGTAAACTACGCGAAAAGATCGGTGAAGAATACATCAAGACCATCAAGGGTATAGGGTATAAATTTGATTATTGATGAAGAATCCCTCGCCCAGGCAGATCGTCTTACGGGCGACCCTGCTGGTGGTGCTGCTGGTAGTGGTCCTGGAAGTGATACCTTCCTTACTTCCTGTACTGAATGATTTCAGATACCATCTGCTGCTTGTACCAATACTCATGTTTGGCTTGACCTACCTCATTTTTTACAGGGTGGTTGAAAATTTTATTTACAGGAAGATAAAACTTATTTATAAAAATATACACAATCTGAAGACCACCAAGAATGTGGTGGAATCCAGACTTGACCTCAGCACAGATATCATCGGGGCTGTAAATAAAGAAGTGTTGAACTGGGCTGAGGCTTCCAGAAAAGAGATCAGCCAGCTTCGCAGTATGGAGAACTACCGGAAAGAGTACCTGGGCAATGTGTCTCATGAACTGAAAACCCCCATCACCAGTATCCAGGGGTATCTGGAAACATTGATCGATGGAGGCATTAATGACCCGCGTATCAATATGGACTACCTGAGCAAGGCCATCCGGAATGTGGAACGCATGGTTAGTATCATCAATGATCTGGAGTCGATATCGCATCTGGAAAGCGGGCAGTTAAAACTACAGATGCAGCCGTTTGACATGAATGCACTTACCAAGGAAGTGTTTTCAGATCTGGAGATCCAGGCTGCTCAGAGAAACATCAGGCTAAAGATCAAAGAAGGATGCGATCGGGTCTTTATGGTAGAGGCAGATAAGAAAATGATCCGGGAGGTTCTGGTCAACCTGATCACCAATTCCATCAAATACGGAAAAGACAATGGCCAGACCAATGTAGGATTCTATAATATGGGTGATAATATTCTGGTGGAAGCTTCTGATACCGGGATAGGAATTGGCAAAGAAGATCTAAGCCGGGTATTTGAGCGATTTTTCAGGGTGGAAAAAAGCCGAAGCAGGGATTTTGGTGGAACAGGTCTGGGGTTGAGTATAGTCAAACATGTGATTGAAGCACACAACCAGACCATAACCGTCAGAAGTACTCCAAATGAGGGTTCAACTTTCGCTTTCACCCTTCGCAAAGCCGACTGATCAATCTTCCTCCTTCTTGAAAAGGAGCGAAGCAGAATTGACACAATAGCGCAGTCCGGTATCTGTTGGACCATCGTCAAAAACATGGCCCAGGTGCCCGCCACAATTCGAACACACGATCTCGATCCTGATCATACCATGGCTGGTATCTTTAAGATAGGTGATGTTCTCATCTGTTGCAGGAGCATCGAAAGAGGGCCAGCCACAGTGAGAATTGAATTTTGCCCCACTATAGAAGAGGGGAGTGCCACAACCTGCACATACATACTTGCCTGGTTCAAAGTGCGCATCGAAAGCTCCGGTAAACGGTCGTTCAGTGCCCTTGTTGCGAAGTATATGATACTGATCCTGACTCAGTTCCAGTTCCCATTCCTTGTCTGATTTTTGCAGCACAGGGCGGAACGAATCACGCTTATTGATCTTGAGGTGTTTATAGGTCATTGAACTCCTGGTAGTTTTTCAGGAAATCATACAATTGTTCGGCTTTCAGGTGTTTCCCGATGATCTTTTTATTCTTATCCAGAATGAAAAGGAGCGGGGTCTGATCTACGTTATATAAGGCCTGAAAGTTGCTTTCTCTTTTCACATTTCCAACGTTGATCCAGTTGTAGTGTTTTTCATCCAGCCAATCCTTCCATTTATCCCATTCTTCTTCTGTATAAACAGCGTACACTTCAGCACCAAGCTCTTTTATTTTCGGGTAGGCTTCTACCAGCTTGGGCATTTCTTTTTTGCAATGACCACAATCTACATCCCAAAAAACCACTACAGTGTATTTTGAGTCTATACTATAAAGCGGAATGTCTATACCTGCAGAATCCTGCAGCATAATGGGAGGGGCCTGCTTTCCTATCAGTGTTGGTTTCATTAATGCTGCCTTGTTTGTGATACGAAAGAGCGCAGCATCATCCAGCCAGAAAGCATCTCCTGATTTATAGTACTTGTCAACCATGTGTACGAAAACAGCGTCCATACCCATAATATCGCTGGAGGCATATTGATTCAAAAGGGTAACAACCAGGTACTGAAATACCTCATTGTTACCGCGGGCTCCTTCTATGATCCTGTCAATAGCGGCACTAACTGAATCGGGTATCTTGGGCACATAGGTGTTCAGATACTGTTCCACTTTCATATGCAATACACTGCTTCTGAGCAATCTGGAATCTTTCAGATCTATGTCATCGAAATAATGCTCATGCACCCACTGTATCAGATACTTTTTATCAGGCGTTCCATCAGGCAGTACCGGTGCTTCAGGGAGGGTAAGATCTGCGGAAGCCTTCAACAACTTAACATAGAAGGTACCCGGATACTTTGCATAGAGGTTGTTTCTCCAGTCCAGTACTTCCTGATTGATCAGGTCCATTTCTTCCTGGATCTTTTCAGCTCTTTTACTTCCCTGCTCTGCAGCTTCCTGTTCTTTTCGCAATACATTCACCCGACTGCGACGGTCACCAATAAAACGAAGATCATCGTACATGACCTGATTCTCCACAGAACCGGTCACCTGCATATGTCCGGTGATGTCTGTAGTATCTGTAGCCATCTCAAATGCCGGTTCATTGACGATCATTTCAAAGTACTTGTTGTTCATTTTTGGCATGACCACAATGTACACGCCTCCTGGCAGAGGCTCCTGGCCGGCAAAATGTGCAGTACCATTCTTATCGGTCCTGACAGTATCTATAACATATTGCTTATTCCCGTAATGATGTCCGAAGTACAGAACGGTATCTTCCATTCCACGTATGGTTACCTGGTAGTCATAACCCTTCTGAGCCATGACAGGCTGTGTCAAAACAGATAATACCAGCGCAAGAAGTACAGGTATCAGAAGTCTTTTCATGTCTTATGTTTGAAGTTCGGCAGCGCTTCTGCTACCACAAAAATACTGCCGCAAATCAGAATAGCTTCATCGGAGCCTGAATTAGACAGTGCACTGACTATTGCTTCGTGCACTGAACCATATGCCACGCCCTTTCGTTCCATATTGGCTGCAAGTTGCTGCAATGTCCGGGCGTCCATTCCTCTGGGAATATCCGGTTTACAGAAATAGTAGCTGGCACTTTCAGGCAAATGAAGGAGGTTAGCAGCTACATCTTTATCCTGCACAGCACCGGTTACGATATGCCAGTGCGGTACATCCATGGCATCTATACTCCTTCGTAGCTGATCTAATCCGTCACTGTTGTGTGCACAATCAGCAAGAACCAGCGGCTGATGCTGCAGAATCTCCATGCGCCCTCTGAATCCTGTCAGTTCCTTCACCTGTTGTAATCCGGAAATGATATCGTTTACGGAAATCTGCCAGTCTTCCTGCAACAGATCAGCAGCGGCCAGAACGGTTTGCAGGTTTTTTTCCTGGTAGCTGCCAAACATAGGGGTGCAGGTTTCCAGTGTGAATTGTGTGGTCTCCAGTTGTGCCCGAAAGCACAAACCTGCAGGATCGTTGGAAAGAACTTCCAGGCGTACAAGATTGTCGCTGTTATACAACGGAGCACCTTGTAAGACTGCCGTCTCCTTAAATACTCCTTGCACCTCTTCCTGTCTTTCGCCAATGAGAACCGGCACACCCGGTTTGATGATACCAGCCTTTTCAGATGCAATAAGCGGAAGTGTATTCCCCAGCATGGCCATATGATCCCAGCCGATATTGGTAATGATACCCAACACAGGAGTTATGACATTGGTGGAGTCAAGTCTTCCCCCGAGTCCTGTTTCTATAACAGCTATATCCACACCTTTTTCAGCAAAATACAGGAAGGCCATGGCAACGGTGATCTCAAAAAAACTGGGTTCGATCTCTTCAATGACCGGTCGGTATCTGGATACAAAATCTGTAATAAACGCTTCTTCACACAAGACCCCATTGATACGGATGCGTTCACGAAAATCGAGCAGGTGAGGAGAGGTGTAGAGGCCTGTCTGATGACCCGATGACTGCAGGATGGCAGACAACCAGTTGGATACTGAACCTTTACCGTTTGTTCCTGCAATATGCACCGAACTGAATGCCTGTTCCGGATGTCCTAAGGCCTCACATAATCTGATGGTATTGGTGAGGTCTTTTTTAATAGCTGCCGGTCCGATGCGCTGGAACATGGGAAGCCTTTGCATCAGCCAGTCTATGGTCTCCTGGTAGGTCACCCCACAAAAATAAAAAGGGACTGCTCGGTGCAGCCCCTTTTTTCTGAATATTATGAATTTATTTCAGTGTGTAGTTGATGGTCAAAGTACCGGTCTGTGTCTCGGGAGCGTCAGAGCTGGTGTTGAATAATTTCTTACCCTTGACAGAACGAATAGCTTCATTGATGACACCCTGATCTACAATGGTGGAGCCTTTTCGTTCATACACTGCTGTGGTAACTACACCGTTTCTGTCAACAGTGATCTTCAGCACGACCTTTCCGGATTCGGGGGGAGTACCTCCGATGACAGGCTTGCTGACCATACTGCGTCCGCTCAGGTCATACCCGAAGCCGTTGGTACCGTTATCACCGGCGCCGGAACCGTTGCCGGGATAGCCGTTGGGATTTCCGTCTATATGACCTTCGTTACCTTTTCCTCCCGAAGAACCATCACTGGAGCTGTTGCTGTCAAACTTATGCTTGTTCGGGTTGAACACTTCACCCTGATCAATGACAGGTTCCGGATCCTTCTTGGTATCTGTCTTGGTTTCCGTTTTGGGCTTGTCGGTCTTCTTTTTTTCTTCCGGCAAGGTTACGGTCTCCTGGAAATCCTGGGTTTCGATCTTTTGCTCGACAGGCTGATTCTGTGCCTGCGGTGCCGCACTGATCCGCGAAGCAGATTCTATTTTGCCTGAACCGCTTTCATCAAAGCCGAAATCGATCAGCAGTCCTTCCGGCTCCAGAGGAGGGAAGGGCGGACGAAAACCTGCCAGGATCAGAATAGCCAACACTCCTGCAGCAAACAGCACAGTAAGCAGAACGCTTCTGCGCTTTGCCTTTTTCTCATATGCATACACTGTTGCCATAGTCTTTGATTTCCTGTAGGATGCGAATTCTACGCATTTCCATAATTATTTCTTGTCCGGATTGGTGGCCAGAACCACCTTGATCTTCAGCGTATTGGCTATGTTCAATACTTTGACCACTTCATCTACCGGTACAGACTTATCTGCATACAGTACGATCCCTTCGTCCTTGGTACCTTTCAGATTAGCAGTCAGTACTGCCTCCAGATCATCCACAGAAACCTCCCGCTTGTTGACAAAGAAATTCAGATCACGGTCAATGCTCACCGCAAGTGTTTCCGTTGCCTGAGCTGTAGTATTGCTGTTGGGCAACAACATGGGTATGGCATTCGGTGCCACAAGGGTACTGGTCAGCAGGAAAAAGATGAGCAGCAGAAAGATGATGTCAGTCATGGACGACATGCTGAATTCTGCTTTTCTGGTATTTCTTGATCGTAGTGCCATTATGCCGCCGGTTCTTGTAAGAGATCCATGAATTCAACGGTGGTTGCCTCCATTTTGTATATCACCTTCTCCACCAGCGACAACAAAGAGTTGTATGCCAGGTTGGCGATGATTCCTACGATCAGACCCGCTACCGTGGTTACCATGGCCTCATATATACCGGATGACAACAACTTCGGACTGATCTGATCGCTAACGCTCATGTCATAAAAGGCCCGGATCATACCGGTAACCGTTCCCAGAAATCCGATCATCGGCCCTATACCGGAAGCAAGTGCCAGAATGGCCAGGTTCTTCTCCATGCGGTACAGCTCCAGCTTGCCCACATTCTCTACAGCCACTTCAATATTCTTCAACGGCGACCCGATGCGCATGATGCCTTTTTCGATCATGCGGGCATAGGGTGTTTCCGTATTCTTACAAAGCATCTTGGCAGCTTCTATATTTCCATTGGAGATATAATCTCTGATATTCAACATGAAGTTCTTATCGCCACGAGCTGCCTTGCGTATGGTAAAATACCTTTCAAAAAAGATGAAAACGGTAAGCAGCAAGAGGAAGGCAATGGGTATCATGATGATACCGCCTTTGAATGCAAGCTCTATGAGCGACAGTTTCTCTGACGGCTCTGCAGCCAGGTCGCTTACAGAGGGTATGGTGTCGGTAGTGATCTGCAGGAGTGTGATATACATACAGGTTGTTTAGTGTTCTTTGATGGAAAACAAAAATAGGGAAGTGGTCTGCCTGAAAGCTTTGCCTTCTAACGCACACAGGGGTGATTGTATTTTATTGTGGACGTGGAACAAGTGAATTGGTTTACCTTCGCAAGCATGGACGGCAAAGAACATACCATACTTATTACAGGTCTTTCCGGAGCGCTGGGTAAAGTGGTCGGAGGTCGTTTGCTGAACGAGGGTCACAGACTGCTGGCCATTGTGCGGAACGAATCTTCTGAAAACCGTACAAAAGCCGATTTTCCCGGAATGGAAAACAGAATATCCTTCTTTCGGGCTGATCTGACCACCGATACTTTTGAAGGATTGTCAACAGAAGACCTGTCCGGATTCGTACATCTGGCAGGAGGGTTTGATGCTGCACCTACCTTTGCAGAGGCTCCGGCAGACCAATTAGAAAAGCAGTTTCTTTTGAACACCCGTTCTGCTTTTCAGCTGCTTCGTCTTGTCTTACCTGCGTTGAAAAAAAGGGGAGGAGGAAGCATTGTTACCATCTCAGCAAAAGCAGCCCTGCAACCCGATGGCAGCAACGCTGCATACGCAGCCAGCAAAGCTGCTTTGCTCAACCTGACCCTCCAGGCGGCCAGAGAGGGACGCAAAGAGAATGTAAGGGCCAATGTCATTGTTCCCGGTGTGATCGATACACCTGCTAACCGCAGCTGGGGTAGTGCCGACCAGATCGCTAAATGGACAACACCTGAAGACATTGCTTCCTGTATCTGCTGGCTGATGAGCGATGCATCTGCCGGTGTGAATGGTACGGTCATCCCGATGTACGGGCAACTCTGATCACTGGTCTTTCCAGTTCCAAAGATGCATACAGGCATATGTACGGTAGGGCCTCCATCTTTCTGCGATGAACAGCATATCCTTCTTCAATTGTTTGCTATCGGCCGGATCCAGGTCGTACAGGCGGGTCATCGCCTGCTGAATACCCAGATCATCTACCGGCATTACATCCGGTCTTCCCAGGCAGAACATCAGCAGCATCTCTGCCGTCCATTTTCCCACTCCCTTAATGCGGGTCACGTGTGCTATGACCTCCTCATCATCCATTCTGTTCAGTCTTCGCCTGCTTAGATCTTCTTCGAGTGAGAATGTAGCCACTGCATGTACATAGCCCGCTTTGGCATAGGAGAATCCGATGCCTCTCAAAGATTCTACCGGCATAGCCAGGACCTCTTCAGCTGTGGGTCTGTTGTGCCCCGCCAATGTGTGAAATCTGTTTTTTAACACCTCAGCTACTTTGGTTGATAACTGTTGACTCATAATGCTGTACATCAGATACAGGTAAGGGTCACCTTTTGACTTCAAGGCAAATGGCCCACCAGTTTTAAGTGCCGGTCTGAGTTGTTTGTCCTTTTGCAGATGATGCAGATATTCCATCGCTTAAAAATCGGCATAATCCCTGCAATTGATACCTTTGAAAAAAAATATCCGATGCGCAAGATCCTGTTTGCAGCTACATTAGGTATGTCGCTTTCGTTGTGTGCCCAGAATGTAATGACCCCGGAAACACTATGGTCGCTGGGCCGGGTAGGGGCCGAGACCCTGAGTGCTGACGGGCAGGCACTGATCTATCGGGTCACCTATTTTGATGCTGCTGCCAACAACAGCGAGTCCAACCTGTACAGGCTGGAACTGGACGGAGGAAAGATCACTCCGCTCAGCTCAGGTAAAGGAACCGAATACAGTGTCATGACACTTCCTGATGGCTCGATGGGATATTTATATAAAGGACAGATCTGGAAAGGCGACTGGAATACCGGCAATGCCACACAATGGACGAATTACGAACCGGGTCTCGACAATGTCAGGTTCTCTCCGGATGGCACCAGGATCCTGTTTACCGGTGAAGTAAAAACAGGTACCACTGTTCAGGACAGATATGCTGATCTGGATCAGGCAAATGCTTATGTGCTGGACGATCTGATGTACCGCCACTGGGACCATTGGGAAGATGCATTCAGCAGCCATGTTTTTGTGGCCGATATGGCATCAAACGGCACCATCAGCAACGTTCGTGACATCATGTATGGCGAGCCCTATGATTGTCCGCAGCAACCCTTTGGTGGCGCCGAAGATGTGATATGGAATCACGATGGTTCTGCGATATATTACGTATCCAAGAAAAGCACCGGGAAAGCTTATGCCATTAGTACCAATTCAGATATCTATGCCTATGACCTGGCTTCCGGTATGACCACCAACATGACCGAAGGCATGATGGGATATGACACCAATCCGCAGGTATCACCAGATGGACAGTGGATGGCGTTCCTGAGCATGGAAAGAGATGGCTATGAAGCCGATAAGAACCGGATGATGGTAAAGAACCTGCAAACCGGCGAACTCCGCGACCTGAGCACTTTCCTCGACGAATCTGTAGCTTCCATCAGCTGGAGTAATGATGGAAAAAAGATCTGGTTCATTGCCCCTGTAAAAGGTGTGGAGCAACTGCATGCATTTGATTTCGACAGTTACATACGAGGATTGCGCATTTTCCCTATTACACCTGTGGTGGAAGGTCAGTTTGACATTACCGGTATCGTTGGCGAGCAGGACGGTGTATTATTCGTGACCCGCACGGATATGAACCATGCAACAGAGGTGTACTCACTGGCACTAAAGACCAAAGACATGCGCCAGGTGACCCATGTCAATGATAAGATATACAACAGTTTGGCACAGAGCAGGGTAGAACCGCACTGGATCAAGACCACCGATGGAAAAGATATGCTGGTTTGGCTTATACTGCCACCAAACTTTGATCCGAACAAAAAATATCCGTCTTTGCTGTATTGCCAGGGTGGACCGCAGGGAGCGCTCAGCCAGTTCTATAGCTTCAGGTGGAACTTTCAGCTAATGGCTGCTCAGGGTTATGTGGTCATAGCCCCGAACAGAAGAGGGATGCCGGGTCACGGTGTGGAATGGAATGAGGAGATCAGCAAGGACTGGGGCGGACAGGCCATTCAGGATTACCTGAGTGCTGCAGACTGGGGCAAGACACTGCCGTATGTGGATGGCAGCAGGATGGGTGCTGTAGGTGCCAGCTACGGTGGTTATTCCGTGTATATGCTGGCCGGGGTGCATGAAGGCAGATTCAGTTCATTTATTGCGCATGACGGGTTGTTCAACCTGCAGTCATTCTATGGCACCACAGAAGAGATGTGGTTTGCCAACTGGGATCTGGGAGGCCCTTACTGGGAGAAAGGCGTGCAGGACAAGAGCTATGATAAGTTCAACCCCATGAACTACGTAGCCAACTGGGATACCCCGATCCTGATCTATCAGGGAGGCCGCGACTACCGCACTACCGAAGACCAGGCTTTCCAGGCATTCAATGCAGCGCAACTCAGAGGCATCAAGAGCAGATTCGTGTATATGCCGGAAGAGAATCACTGGGTACTTAGTTGTCAGAACGGCCTGCTTTGGCAACGGGAATTCTTCCGCTGGCTGGATGAGACCATGCCATCAGCCATGCAGTATAAACCCAAAGGCGCCAAAGAAGAATAAGGCAGGTTTTAATGTTGAAAACTTGACCGTTTTCGCAAGGGTAAAAAGCGCCATTTGACCCCTCATTTTCGTAGTTTTGCCATGCTTACAGGAAGCATTAAAAATGGCAGAAGGAGAACGGATTATCCCGATAAATATCGAGGAAGAAATGAAGACCGCTTACATCGATTATTCGATGTCGGTCATTGTGTCACGGGCCATCCCGGATGTTCGTGACGGATTGAAACCTGTACACCGCAGGGTGCTGTTCGGCATGCAGGAGCTAGGGGTCAATTACAACAAACCTTATAAGAAATCAGCCCGTATAGTCGGTGAGGTGCTGGGTAAGTACCACCCGCACGGCGATGGCTCAGTCTATGACGCTATGGTGCGTCTGGCTCAGGACTGGAGCATGCGCTATACGCTGGTGGACGGACAGGGAAACTTTGGTTCTGTGGATGGAGATTCACCGGCAGCCATGCGATATACCGAAGCCAGATTCCAGAAGATCACCGAAGAGATGCTGACCGATATCGATAAAGAGACGGTTGACTTTTCCAACAACTTCGATGATACGCTGGAGGAGCCTACGGTGTTGCCCACCAAATTCCCCAACCTGCTCATCAATGGCTCCAGTGGTATCGCCGTGGGTATGGCTACCAATATACTACCGCACAACCTGAGTGAAGTATGCGATGGTATCGTGGCCTATATCAATAACAGAGAGATCACTACCCAGGAACTGATGGCCTATATAAAAGGCCCGGACTTTCCCACCGGTGGACAGATCTATGGTGTAGAAGGGATCAGTGAGGGCTTTGAAACTGGTCGCGGAAGGATCGTCGTTCGAGGAACTGCAGATATTGAGACCATGAAAAATGGCCGGGAACAGATCATCGTTACCGCCATACCTTATCAGGTCAACAAGGCTATGCTCATCGCCAAGACAGCAGAACTGGTCAATGAGAAGCGCATTGAAGGTATTTCAGACATTCGTGATGAGAGCAACCGCGAGGGCATGCGCATTGTATATGAGCTTAAGCGTGATGCAGTTGCGTCTGTTGTTCTCAACCAATTATTCAAATATACACCGCTCCAAACCAGCTACGGCGTCAATAATATTTGCCTTGTTGGTGGCAGGCCGAGGCTGCTTGGCCTGAAAGAGCTTATCAGTTACTTTGTTGAGTTTCGCCACGAGGTAGTGGTTCGCAGAACACAGTATGACCTCCGCAAGGCACAGGAACGTGCACATATTCTGGAAGGTCTGCTCATTGCTCTGGATAATCTGGACGAAGTGATCAACCTGATCCGTTCATCCAAGACCCCGGATGATGCCAAAGAAGGTCTGATGACCCGTTTCGGCTTGTCTGATATTCAGTCAAAGGCTATCCTGGAGATGCGACTGCAAAGGCTTACTGGTCTGGAGCGTGACAAGATCAGGGCTGAGTATGAAGAGGTGATGGCACTGATCGCCCGTCTGGAAGAGATCCTGGCCAATGAAGGACTGCGCTATCAGATCATTGTGGATGAGACCCTGGAGATGAAGGAAAAATACGGTGATGAGCGCAAAACCAGCATCGTAGCAGCTGAAGGAGAACTTTCCATCGAAGACCTGATCAACGAAGAAGATGTGGTCATTACCATATCTCATATGGGCTATATCAAGCGTACTGCTGCCACCGAATACCGGGTTCAGGGCAGGGGAGGTAAAGGTTTCCGGGGAGTTGCAGCCCGTGATGAGGATTTTATAGAACATATTCTGATCGCCAGTACCCATGACACCATGCTGTTCTTTACGCAGCAGGGCAAGTGCTTCTGGCTGCCGGTATATCAGATTCCCGAAGGTAACCGGACCTCCAAAGGACGGGCCATTCAGAATATGATCAGTCTGCCTCCCGGCGACAAGGTCATGGCCTATGTGGATGTACATGACCTGAAGGACGAAGAATTCCTCAACAACCACTTCCTGGTGTTCTGTACCAGAAAAGGGATGATCAAGAAAACCGCTCTGGAAGCCTATAAACGCCCCAGGGCGAACGGTATAGCAGCCATCACCATCAATGAAGGCGATGAACTGCTGGAAGTGAAACTCACGAACGGCCATTGCGAGATCATGATGGGAGTGAAGTCGGGCAGGGCCATCCGCTTCCCCGAAGAAAAGGTTCGTCCGATGGGTCGTACCGCAGCCGGGGTGAGAGGGGTACACCTTGCTGGAGATGACGATGAAGTGGTTGGTATGGTTTCTGTAGAGAAGGGAGACAGAGAGCGCACCATACTCGTGGTCAGTGAGCACGGATACGGAAAAAGAAGCTATCTGGTGGATCCTGAAGACGGTGAAGATGTGTACCGGGTGACCAACAGAGGCGGAAAAGGGGTGACCACCATCAAGGTGACCCAGAAGACCGGGCAACTGATCGCAGTCAAAAGCGTTACAGATAATGATGACCTGATGATCATAACCGTGAAAGGCATCACGATCAGAATGCGGGTGGATGACATCCGTGTGATGGGAAGGGCTACCCAGGGTGTGAGACTTATCAACCTGAAGGATGGAGACAGCATTGCATCCATTACCAAGGCTGAGCGGGAAGAGGAAACGGAAGAACAGGTGGAAGGTGAGGGTGCAGAAGGCTCCGATACTGAACCAACAAATGAATAAAAGATCGTAATTAGTTGTAAATAAAACACTTAAACCAGAATAAGAAAATGAAAAAATGGAGTTTGATGCTGTTTTTCCTGCTGGCAGGTTTCGTGACATTTGCCCAGACCAGCAAGATCACTTCAGCCATTACATACCTGGAGAACGGCGAGCTGGACCGTGCTCTGGCAGCTATTGAAGAAGCAACTGTGCATGAAAAAACAGCAGGAATAGCCAAAACCTGGTTCACCAGAGGGCGGATATTCAATGCCATAGCGGCCGATGAAAGCGGAAAATTTGCAGGATTGTCAGAAAATCCGCTCGATATGGCCATGGAATCGCTCAATAAGGCGTTGACCTTGCCTGACGCAGATAAGTACAAAAAGCAAATGCTGGTAGAGTACAGCCTGTTGCAGATGAACTACTTTAATATGGGTTCAGGATCTTACGGACAGCGTGACTTTCAGGGTGCACATGACAATTTCAGGAAAAGTGCTGATGCCAACAAAAAGCTGCTGGAAATTGACCCGACCTTGCCGCTGGACACCGGCGTGATCTTCAACATCGGACTGACCGCCTACCGGATAGGAAACAGGGATGAAGCCATTGACATTTTCCAGAAACTGGTCAATATGAAGTACAAAGAGCCTTATGTTTATCAGGCTCTGGCCGAAATGTATGCTGAAGATGGCAAAATGCAGGAAGCGTTTGACGTGATCGCTACAGGCCGCAAGAATTATCCGAATGATGAGGCCCTCATCATCACAGAACTGAACTTTTACCTGAGTCAGGGAAAAGTGGAAGAGATCGTAGATAAACTGAATGAAGCCATTGCGGTAGATCCGAATAATGAAGAACTGTACTTCGCCAAAGGCAATGCCTATGGTGAGCTCATGAAGACAGCGGTCATAGAAGGCGGAAGCCCATCAGCCAGTGTAAAAGCCTGCCTGGGAGCTCCTGATGCCATGGAAGCCATGGAAGGTAAGCATGAAGGTGCCGAGGTCTGGACCTATGGCAAAGTGAAGTTTGTAATAGAGGAGGGTAAGGTATATGAAATAGAAGGTGCTGATAAAGACATCAAAGCCCTGACCGGCAAATGCAATGACAGAGAGAAATACAATGCCTATTTCTCAGAAGCTGTTGGTGCATACCGCAAGGCGATCGATATCAATCCGGGTAATTTCGACAATTACCTGAACCTGGGCGCTTTGTATTACAACACCGCCATAGAGATCAACAAGAAGATGATCAATCTGCCGCTGGATGCTGATAAGGAATACGCAGAGCTGGAAAGCAGACGTAATGAACTGTACAAGGAAGCTTTGCCTTATTTTGAAAAAGCACTGGAGATAGATCCGGAAAACATTCCGACCATGCAGGCACTGAAAGAGATCTATGCGAAGACCAACAACTTTGAAAAGATGAAAGAGATCAAAGCCAAACTGGGCGAATAAATAACAGAATAAGGGGGAAGCAGATCCCCCTTATTTTATTGACTACTACTTAACATAATATTAATTATAGGACAGAATAGGTCATTTCAGTCTGCAGCTCTTTCTTTTATAACTTGTTACAATACAGGCCTTATGCGCAACTAAACCGGATAAATGAGCGGGATCAGCAAAGTGGCCAGCAACCAGAAGAACAGATTCAGCCAGATGCCTACACGCAGGAAATCTTTGAAGCGATAATTGCCGGCACTATAGACCATGGTATTGGTCTGGTAGCCGACAGGCGTACTGAAACTTGCTGATGCAGCGAAGGTGACCGCCATAACGAACGGCATGGCATCCAGACCCAGGGTTGCAGCCGTACTGATGGCAATGGGTGCGATCAAAGCCGCTGTGGCGGTATTGCTCATGATCTCAGTCAGGATACTGGTAACCAGGTACAGACCAGAAATGATGGCAACCGGCCCAAGGTGACCCAGGTTATTGACCAGTCCGCTGGCGATCATCAGGTCCAGGCCACTGTTTTCCATAGCAGTACCCAGCGTCAAAGCGCCCGCCAGCAGGAAAATGATGTTCCAGTTGATGCTTTCATACACCTCCTTCATCTTCAGGAACCCGATCAGCACCAGCAGACTGGTTGCTGCAATGGCACCTGTCATGATATCGAGCACATTGGTACTGGCCAGAACGATCACAGTTAAAACGATACCCAGTGTTACCAGAAAACGCTTTTTCCTGAAATCAGGCACTTCATCTTCGCTCAGCAAGATGAAATCTGCATTGCGTTCCTGCTCATCATTGTTCAGCTCGCTCATGAAGTGTCGCTTGACCTCTGCCAGTATGATATCGCCGGCCTTCAGCTCTACATCATACAGGTGTTCATGAAGCACTTCTTCCCGGTGACGAATAGCCAGTGGCACCCCACGATACCTTCGGCGGAAATCCAGGTCTCCAAGCGTTTTCCCCTCAAAGCCTGAGTTGGCGGTGATGACCATCTCTACCAATACACTGTTCTTGCCTGTCAGATCATCTTCGCCGATGGTGACCTGGGGTTTTTCCATGATGCGCATGCGGTCCTTTAGTCCGCGGATCTTCTCCACATTACATCTGACCTTCAGCACATCGCCGGCCTGGAGCAAAAAATCGCCCGAAGGAACAGGGTAGCTGTCCCCTCCCCTTCGCAGATCCAGAATATCCATCTCCAGTTCGGAAAAGATTCCTGCATCCATGATGCGCTTCCCTGCCAGGTCAGATCCGGCAGGAATCTCCATTTCAGTGAGGTAATCACGCATGCTGAATTTCTGCCGGAGGTCCTTTTCCTGTCCGCGATCCGGCAGCAACCGGAATCCCACAACGACCATATAAATGATACCGGCCGAGAGAAATACCAGTCCCATAGGCGCCATGTCAAACATGCTGATACTGCCCACATGCTCCTTCTCCAGAATGCCTGCAACTAAAATATTAGTTGATGTGCCGATGAGGGTACAGGTGCCTCCGAAAATGGTAGCAAATGACAATGGGATCAATAGTTTGGACGGACTGATACCTGCGCTTCGTGAAATCTGTATGACCACAGGAATGAAGACCGCCACTACCGGTGTGTTATTGACAAAGGCCGAGATGACAGCGACCAGCAGCATCATCAGTGCCATGCCTGCCAGGTATCGCTTTCTGAAGATGGAAGACAATCTGTTGGCCACGAATTGGAGAGCACCTGTTCGCAACAGTGCTTCGCTGAGTACGAACATAAAGGCCACCGTGATGGTAGCGTTATTGGAAAAACCTTCTACACTCTCACGTGGGGTGACCACTCCGGTTATGACCAGGGTGACCATGATGAGCAGAGCCACCAGGTCAACAGAGATCCATTCAGAAACAAAGAGAATGATGGCACCGAGTATGACCAGAAGGGTGATGATTGCCTGCCATTCCATGGGCGCAAATGTACACCTCTAATAATGCTGTACAAGCAAACTGGTAAGTTTATTTCATTTTGCGGTAGGCAGCCAGCAGACGCTCAGCATGCAGGCGAAGGTTCTTGCTTTCCAGCAGGAGCGAATTGACCAGTAAGGAGTTTCGGTATCCTGACTCGCCGGTTCTGACAGCATCGATCTGACGTGAAAGACAATCGTCAATAATACGTTCCAGGGTAGAATCTGTACTCCACTGAATATCCGGGTCTGATTCATCAAGCGCATGCTGCCATAACCTGGCGTGTTCCAGCATGGCTATTCGAACCTTGTCCAGTTCTTCAAGCTGAGATTCAGCTACAGGGTGATGGAAATTGCGCAGATGATCAATGGTCATTGTAGCAATGAGTTGTATGGGCTGCTGCACATTCTGCAATTCATGCATTAATTCCACATAGCGCAGGCCGGCGTCACCTCCTGTATTCAGCTTTTGCAGGCGCACATACATAGAGGTCTGTACATCCCTGACCTGCTTACGGAGTTTCTTAAGTTCTTTTCTGTAGCGGTCAATATGCCCTGATTTCTCCGCTTCCAGTGTTTGTATCAGGTCTTCATACAGATCATAGATCAGTTTAAAAGTTGACCTGATATATCCGGCAGTTTCGGTTTTAAGTACGTCCAGTTCGATCTGGTTCCCATCTATGATCCCGGCCCAGCTTTCGTCTTTTTCGGCTTCCATCTTCTTATGGATCCGGCTGCTTCTGATCACGAAGAACAGCACCAGTGCGCCTACCAGCAGCAAGCCAATTACACCTGTGTTGATGATGAACAACGCCACGAGTGCAGAACATGAGAACGCTACGATAGCAGTAAGAAACCACCCCCCTATCACATTGACCACACCGGCTACACGGTAAACAGCTGAATCGCGGTTCCAGGCACGGTCAGATAAGGAAGCTCCCATGGCAACCATGAAGCTGACATAGGTAGTTGAAAGAGGAAGCTTGAGGGATGTGGCGAATGCGATAAGCACCGCAGCCACCATAAGATTCACAGAGGCCCGTACCAGGTCGAAAGCAGGTTTGTCTTTTTCTCCTCCGGATAAACCGTCTGAATTACTGAAGCGTTTTTCTATGCCCTTGTTGACCGATCCCGGCATGATGCTTCTTCCTGCATTTCCCAGTGAGATACTGCCGCCAACAATCATTCTGGACAGCCAGTTAGGCCGGAACCTTTCAGTGCCAAGCCCCTGCCTGCCCAGGTCCACGCTGGTAGCGGTAACAGACCGGGCTTTTCTGCTGAATATCAGGGTAAGGGTCATGATGGTACCAGCAAGTACCAGCAGGTAGGTGTCTGTTCTGACCGATGTAGCCAGGAAGTCCATTCCCAGGGCATCTGGAGCAACCCCTGAACCTGCCCAGTGCTGATAGGAGATCAAACCTGCTATCGGAACTCCGATGAAATTGACCAGGTCGTTACCGGCAAAAGCCATGGCCAGTGCGAACGTGCCAAGCAGGACGATGAACCGAAGAATATTCATTCGGAACACCACGATGGCTATCTGGCAGACGATGGTCCATACAATAAATCCCACACCATTGATCAGCATGGTATTCTGCTCGATCCAGGTAACTGCAGATGCCGGCATGAATGATGTGCCTTTGGCGCCTTTCAGGAGGATGAAATCCACTATGACGGTGATGGCTATGCCACCGAATATGCCTCCGAACTTCCGCATCTGCTTTTCATAGTCAAATGTGAAGATCAGGCGGGTCAGGTACTGCACTACCAGACCCACTGCGAATGCCACCAGAACAGATATGAATATACCTGATATAATGAATATTGCCTGTTCCTGATTGATATAATCACCCAGTGATGACCAGGAACCATTCTCCGTAACGATCTTGTAGGCTGCAATAGCAGTTGCCGATCCCAGCAGTTCAAATACAATAGATACCGTTGTGCTGGTGGGAAGGCCGAAGGTATTGAAGAAGTCAAGCAGCAGGATATCTGTCAGCATGACTGCTACGAAGATGACCATGATCTCATCGAACATGAACATTTGCGGATTGAAGATGCCTTTTCTGGCCACTTCCATCATACCACTGGAAAAAGTGGCACCCAGTGCTATGCCCAGGCCGGCTACGATCAGAATGGTTCTACGGGAAGCTACCTTGGCACCGATGGCTGAGTTCAGGAAATTGACCGCATCATTGCTAACTCCGACTATCAGGTCTGAAATGGCAAGTATGAAGAGGACTACCAGGAATATGATATAAATACCTGCCGGTTCCACGCACACAAAGGAAACAAGTTTGGGTAATTAGCCTGATGCCTCAATCTTAACTTTATCTTACCAAATTGTTAATCGGAAGTAGGGTCCGCCACCAGCTTATTCCTGCCTGAATACGTAACTTTGCTCATAAACATTAAAATCTTTTCATGAAAAAGTTCCGAATGCTGGTTTGGCTGCTGGTTGGCACCATGCCCCTCTTCGCCCAGCAGCAGACCGATAGCGGTGAGCCTGGCAAATTTCAGGTGCAGGCCGACCGTTTTGCAGACCTTTCTGTACTTCGATATGAGATCCCCGGTTGGGACAACCTGAGTCTGGATCAGAAAAAACTGGTCTATTATCTCACAGAGGCCGGCTACAGTGGACGTGATATCATTTATGATCAGAACTGTCGTTACAATCTTACCATCCGTCATGCGCTGGAGCACATTGTTGCCAACTATACAGGCGATCGCACCAGCAAAGACTGGGCTGCATTCATGACCTACACCAAACGGGTCTGGTTCAGTAACGGGATCCACCATCATTACAGTATGGACAAGATCCAGCCTGGATTTTCCCGCGATTATTTCAGAGATCTCATGATGTCATCCAACACATGGGTTGATCCAGAGATCACAGAGGTCATATTCGATCCCAACCTGGTGCCTAAGAAGGTAAGCCTGGATCCGGAAAAGGACCTGCTGTTATCATCTGCCATGAATTTTTATGATGCTGATATCACCCAGGAGGAAGCCGAAGCTTTCTATGCTCAGCGTATCAATAAAGGAGATAAGAAACCTGTCAGTTACGGATTGAACAGCAAGCTCGTAAGAACTGAAAATGGTCTTAAGGAAGTTTTGTGGACAGAAAACGGCATGTATGGAGCAGCCATTGAGCAGATCATTTACTGGTTAGGTAAAGCTGTGGAAGTGGCAGAGAATCAGGACCAGGCAGATGCACTTAGGTTATTGATAGACTACTACCGTACAGGTGATCTGAAGACCTGGGATGCATACAATATTGCATGGACTGAAGCCACCGATGGTGATATCGATTACATCAATTCATTCATTGAAGTGTATAATGATCCGCTTGGATACCGTGGTTCTTATGAGTCTATAGTAGAGATCAATGATTTTGAGGCAAGTGCCAGAATGAAGGTCATGGCTGACAATGCCCAGTGGTTTGAAGATAATAGCCCGATCATGGATGCTCACAAAAAGAAAAATGTAGTAGGAGTTTCATATAAGGTTGTGAATGTTGCAGGCGAATCAGGCGATGCCTCTCCTTCCACGCCTATTGGTGTGAACCTGCCAAATGCCAACTGGATACGTGCAGATCATGGTTCTAAGAGCGTCAGTCTGGGTAATATTGTAGAAGCCTACAACAGTGCAGGGGGTTCCGGATTGCTGGAAGAATTTGCCTATACCAAAGAAGAGTTGGAACGGGCAAAGAATTACGGACAGCTGGCTGGCAAACTGCACACCGCCATGCATGAAGTGATAGGACATGCATCAGGTAAGATCAACGATGGTGTGGGCACCCCGAAAGAAACGTTGAAGAGTTATGCCAGCACCCTGGAAGAAGGACGTGCAGACCTGGTAGCACTTTATTATATCTATGACCAGAAGCTGGTTGACCTTGGGTTGATGCCCAGTCTGGAATTGGGAAAGGCTGAATATGACGGCTATATCCGCAATGGAATGATGCTTCAGCTGCGGAGGCTCGAACTGGGTGCCAATGTAGAAGAATCACATATGCGAAACAGGCAGATGATCGCCCAGTGGGTATATGAGAAAGGCAGGAAAGAAAAGGTCATTGAAAAGAAAGTGAAAGATGGCAAAACTTATTTTGTCATCAACGATTATGACAAACTGCATGACCTGTTTGGCCAGTTGCTTCGAGAAATCCAGCGCATCAAATCAGAGGGTGATTATGCCGCCGGTAAAGCACTGGTAGAGAACTATGGAGTGAAAGTGAACAAAGACCTCCACAAAGAAGTACTGGAGCGCACTGCCAAGCTGACCGGTGCTCCTTACAGTGGGTTCATCAATCCTAAACTGATACCTGTATTTGATTCCAATGGCGATATCTCTGATATTCGTGTGGAATATCCGGAAAGTTTCACGAAGCAAATGATGGACTATGCCCGTCGTTACAGCTTCCTGCCGGAACATAATTGAGGATCAAAAAACTACCTTTACAGGGCCGGAACGATCCGGCCCTTTTTTGTTTAACGAATTTTATACTTTATGTCTTATCCTAATCCTCCCCGCATGCCAAAGAATGGCCGCAGCGTTATACTCATAGCAGGTGTTATCATCGCATTACTCATTCTTGTCTTCAATGTAGCCGTTACTGTAAAGGCAGGTGAAGCCGGTGTGCTATTCCGCCCCTTTTCAGGTGGTGTAGATGTGAACCGCACCTACGATGAAGGCTTTCACATCATCGCCCCCTGGAACAATATGATCACCTATGAGGTCAGACAGCAGGAAGTGCTGGAAACCATGGCGGTATTGTCTTCAAATGGTCTGGAGATCACGGTTGATGTTTCTATCTGGTACCAGCCGGAATACCAGGATCTTCCGAAGCTGCATAAGGAAAAAGGCCAGAATTATCTGGACAGGATAGTCAAGCCATCTATGCGTTCAGCCACCCGAAGTGTGATCGGCAGATATACACCGGAAGAGATCTACAGCACCAAAAGAGATGCCATTCAAAAAGAGATATTTGAAGAAACAGCCCGTTTACTGGACAATGAATATGTTCAGGTAAATGCAGTTCTTGTGCGTGACATAACGTTGCCTTCTTCCATCAAGCAGGCGATCGAGAACAAACTCACCCAGGAGCAGGCTTCGCTGGAATATGAGTTCAGACTGGAAAGAGAACAGAAGGAGGCAGAACGTATCCGTATTCAGGCGGAAGGAAAGGCAGAGGCCAACAAGATCCTGAATGCCTCACTGACCGAGAACATTCTAAAGGAAAAAGGCATTCAGGCTACCCTGGAATTAGCCTCCTCACCTAACAGCAAAGTAGTAGTGATAGGTAACAGTGACGGGTTGCCCATCATCCTCAATGACAAGTAAGAAAAGAGGATGAAACGTATTGCATTCTGGGTCTCCTACCCTTTCATGCTGCTGGTAGCTGCGCTGCCATTGAGAGCCCTGTACCTGTTCAGTGATATTTTATATGTGATCATATATCATCTGATGGGCTACAGAAGGCGCCTGGTCTGGAAGAACCTGCGACGGTCTTTCCCGGAACAGGACAAAGAGACCCTGCGCAGGTGGCGAAAGAAATTCTATCACTTCCTTGCAGATACCATAGTAGAAACGGTCAAGACCATTTCTATTCGTAATGAGAGGCTTTACAGCCGTTTCAGGTTTGACAATCTGGATATGATATCAGAGGCACTGCAACAGAACAGGAACATCATGATCGTGCTGGGGCATTATGGCAACTGGGAATGGGGCGCTGGTGCTATCAGCAGACAACTGGCCAGGCCGCTCATGGCACCCTATGCCCCGCTGCGCAATCCTGACTTCAACCGCCTGATGGTGCGCACCAGATCTCGATATGGTTTGCAGTTGCTTCCAAGAAAACAGCTGATACCTTATCTCCTCTCGCACACACAACAAAAACATTTTCTGGCGCTTATAGCAGATCAGAGCCCCAACCCGAAACGCCAGCGCATCATGCAATTCATGAATCAGGAAACAGCTGTAGTTACCGGAATGGAGTCTATCGCACGTGATTTCGATTTCATGGTTTACTATGCCAGCACACGGTTTGTCAAACGGGGTGAATATGCCTGCCGGTTTGAGTTGTTGAGCGAGCATCCCGCAGAAATGAAAGAAGGCGACCTGACAGTCGCCTTCATGAAAAAGCTGGAGCGGGATATCATGAACGATCCCATTCATTACTTATGGAGTCACAACCGATGGAAGCTGACCACCAACAGTAAACATCCTAAAAAACGTCATAACTGAGAGTGAACTGATAGGTGTTGGCATCCATCTGAAAGATATCTCCGAAGTCATTTACCATTCTGGCTCCAAGGGTAAGCTTACCCATATCTATAGCTGCACCCAGGGTAAATTCTTTTTGAAGATTTCTCATACGAAATAGTTTTTCATATTCATCATCTCTTATATTATAGAAATTGGGGCCTGCTTCTATGCGAAGAAAATCGAAGAACTCATAGCCAAACACGAGGGGCAGATCAAACCGGTCATTTTTGAACAGGTGCACATCGTCCATGCCAAAGGCACTTTGCTCGGTGAACCTGGTGCTGCTGAACAGAAACTCAGGTGTAACAGAAAGCCGGTTGAAATGCATCTGCAGGTAGCCGCCAAAAGTGGTATTGAAGCCTGCTTCTGCAACCGGTACTTCTGCCTGAGACAATCTGCCGGCATCGTTACTGAATTGAATTCCGGATTTGATTCCCAGGTCCAGGAATTGGGCCTGCACCATTTCTGAAACGGCAAACAGGACCAGGATCAACAATACTCTTTTCATAACGTACATTTGCCCTTGTAAACCAAAGGTCGTGCCATACTGTAACGCGGCCGGTGAAGAAACAGATATACTTGTGGTATGACTTTACAATCAGGTGCCTATCCAGAGCTGGAACTTTCCTCTAAGAACGACCTGTATTTAGGCGGCCCCAGAACCCGCTGGCAGGAATTGTGGTTTGCATGGGATGTATTTCGTGAATTCATCAAAGGCTTTCGTGCTTTGCATTTCATTGGTCCTTGCATCACTGTATTCGGATCTGCCAGATTCAAAGAGGAACACAAACATTACCAGACAGCCAGAGACACCGCAGGCAAACTCAGCAAGGCGGGATTCACCATTCTTACAGGTGGGGGTCCGGGAATCATGGAAGCAGCCAATCGCGGTGCCTATGAAACCGGCGGACTCAGTGTAGGATGCAATATTGTTCTGCCCCACGAGCAAAGTGAAAATCCATACATGCACCGTTGGGTCACGATGAAGTATTTCTTTGTAAGAAAGGTGCTGCTGGTAAAATATTCCTATGGATTCATAGTAATGCCGGGAGGCATGGGTACCATGGATGAGCTGTTTGAAACACTCACACTGATCCAGACCGGGGTGATCAGGAACTTTCCTGTGGTACTGATGGGAAGCGAATACTACAGCCATATCATGCAGATGCTGGAACGCATGCAGCAGGAAGGAACCATCTCGCCGAAAGATATGTATCTGCTAAAGGTGACCGATGATCCGGATGAAGCCCTCCATCATATTCAGCATTATGTGAAAGAGAATTACACAGTCAGGCGTCTTCGTCCCCGCAGGTGGCTGGGAGAAAAGCCACTCAGACAGGCATCTTAAAACTACTTCTTTATGAGTGTACGGTTTGAAGCATTCTATACGGCCGCTTTTCAGACAAGCCTGAACGACCTGGATCGTATTCGGCGGCGCATCATCACCAATTATTTTGTGATCGGTTTCGTCATGTTTGCCGGCTTCACTTTCGAAGCCATTACCTGGATGCTGATCGGAATTCTCGTGATCGTACTATTTGTGATGTTCTACATCCGCACATTCGGCATCTCCACCCAGTATTATCAGCAGCAATTCTTTCTGCGCATACAGGGAAGTATAGGCCGGTTCTTACTTCCCTCGTCATCCTTTGATCTGAACAGGTATATCAAACTTACTGAGTTGCAGGCAGCGGGTTTGATTGTCCACCATCCGCAGCAATATGGTGGTCGCAATATGATAGAGCACGCAGTAGGTGATGATCAGATCAGAATTGCAGAAATGGATATACGTTCATCGGGAAGAGGTGAAGACGGCAAGCCGTTTCAACGAACCGATTTTTCAGGTATAGTTGGTGTACATGCCATGCACACCGGCATAGCAAACCCGCTCATGCTGGTGCACCATGATCTTCTGAAAACCGAGCCTGATCCATCCATCAGGAGGAAAATAGATGACCATCAGGATCTGGTAGCCTGGTATGTGGATAAAGAGGCATTTGCCAGATGGTTTTCTCCTTCACAGCTGTATCAGGTAGTAAGTTTTATGGAGGCTGCCAACAAACAGGTATTCATCAGCGTGTTTGAGGGTGGCGTATGCGTGGCAGTTGCCATACCTGAAAAAGAAAAATTCAGAGATGCCGGCTTATGGACCAAGGCGAATCAGGAAAAGGAGATCAGAAGCCTGTTTGAAACCTACCGCTTTGTGAGCGAAATGCTGCTGTCACTGAATGGTTGAACCATCGCGGGTGCAGTATCCGCCAAGTGAATCCCAGTTGGATTTCCATTCGTCTTCGAAACGACCAACTTCCCCGCCTGAGCCGCAATATTCTTCCACGACCTCTTCGCCGGTACTCAGCTCAATATGGGTACAAACCGTGCATTTCTGGCAGGAACTGAGTGTAGCTGCTGCCACGAAGAGTACTCCAAATAACAGGGAAAGTTTTTTCATAGCTGAAAATATGCGTTAAAGGTAGTGAATTCCGGTGGGTCTGAAACGCACCAGATGGTCAGTTATTGTCAAAAGAAATAGGCACCGGATGCTTGTTGTCATCTATCGCAACCATGGTGAACAACCCTTCCATGGCCTTTTCCCGCTCATCTGCATACATCTGTTCCAGATAGACCTCCACCCGGATCACCAGGCTGGTAGTACCTACACTTTTAACCGTACCGATCAGTTCTGCCAGCGTACCGGCCGGCACGGGTTTCTTGAAGTCCACCCTATCGCTGGAAACGGTCACCATCTTCTGGCGTGAGAACCTGGTGGCAGTGATAAAGGCGATCTCATCCATCCACGCCAGTGCCGTGCCACCAAAAAGGGTATCATAGTGGTTGGTGGTATTGGGGAAGATCGCTTTGACCGTATGGGTCACAGACCTGTCAATTCTCTCCTGCAGGTTATGCATCATGGCTCGATTATTGATAATGTAGGCTCAGACACTGTTGAATGTCCGTACCTTTATTCCATCAAAAATACAAGATGCACAGACTCACTATTTCCCTTTTATGCACCCTCCTGACAGCATTGACTCCAGTTTTCGCTACAAATCATTTGCAGGCAGATACCAATGAGAACCAGCATATAGCTATACCAGCAGACCTGTCAGACTTTTTTCAGGCAGCCGATGGGTTCATGCAGGCAAACGTGAAGAATGGAATGGTCTCTTATTCTGCACTGGCAAAAGACCACACAGGCCTGGACAAGCTGGTCAGCGCCATTGGCAGTACTGACCTGACCGAAGCATCCAAAGACACCAGGATCGCCTTTTACCTGAACGCCTACAACCTGCTCACCATCCACCAGGTGGTACAGAACTGGCCGATGGCTTCTCCGCTAGACAAGAAAGGGTTCTTTGACGCAACTACGTTTACAGTAGCCGGACAACAAATGACTCTGAACGATATAGAAAACAAGAAACTGCGTCCTGACCCCCGGGTGCATTTTGCCCTTGTTTGCGGTGCCCGTGGTTGTCCGAAGATCATGAACGCAGCCTATATGCCTGACAAGGTCCAGACGCAACTCAACATGCAGACCAAAAAGGCGATGGATGACAGCAGTTTTATCAAGGTGAACGGTTCTAAAGTGGAAGTTTCAGAGATATTCAAGTGGTATGCCGATGACTTTGTAAAGCACAGTGGTTCGGTCGAGGCTTATATCAACAAATACCGCAGTTCCACATTGCCGTCAGGATCCACAATCGGTTACTACACCTATGACTGGAAGGTGAACGGGCAGTAAGTTCATTTGCTGTTCACAGAAGATTCATCCCCTCCCCTTACCTTTAAGGCATGTACAGACATGCCTTTTTTGTTTTTGTGATGGTTGGCATTACCAGCTCTCTGTTTGCACAATCAGACACGCTGGTAATCGCATTTGGTTCATGTAACAAGACAGATGCAGATCAGTCTTATTGGGATCTGGTGGCAGTTCATCACCCGGATATCTGGCTTTGGCTGGGCGATAATATCTATGCTGATACCAATGATGCCCGTGTAATGGACAGTTTGTATCAGGTACAATATAACAACCCATACTACCACAGTTTCATACGGCAGATTCAGGTTGACGGCACCTGGGATGACCACGACTACGGCCTGAATGACGGCGGAAAAGAATGGACCTTCAAAGACAGCAGCAAGCAGTTATTCACCCACTTTATGAGGCTGGATGACCGGGAAGACCTTCGCTCGCATCCGGGCGTGTACCATGCTACCGATCTGCAGGTTGACGGAGAGATCGTGCGCATACTGGCATTGGATACCCGCAGCTTCAGAGATACCCTGACACCTTCACCCGACCCTTCTAAAAGGTATATACCAAGACCTGATGGCAACATGCTGGGTGAAGCGCAATGGACCTGGCTGCAGGAACAGCTGGCAGATACCACTGTTTCCATGTTCATTTTGTTGTCCAGTGTACAGGTGATCGCAACGGAACAGGGCTATGAAAAATGGGAAAACCTGCAGGCATCCAGAACCCGGTTGCTGGATATGATACGCACATCATCACCAGAGGGCATCGTCATACTGAGCGGCGACCGGCATATTGCAGAGTACTCGGTCATAGGTGGCGGACTGGACTATCCGCTGCTGGACATCACCTCCAGCGGTCTGACCCATACCTGGGGTCAGATACAGGAAGAGGCCAACCAGTTTAGAATGGGCCCACTCATGATCGAAAAGAACTTCGGCATACTACAACTGTACCGGGATGATTCCGGCCTGGGTATGCGCAGTACCATTTACTCAGCTGTGGATGGCCGCATACTGATGACCTACATCTGCCCGTTTTGATACATACCACCATTGCTGTTGTTCATAACCTGTAATGAATAGCTGGCTGCCACGCATACCTTTATAGCATGCAGGATGAAAAGGTCATACACTTTACCCATGCCGGAATTTACCAGGGTAAGACACCGGTACTCAGTGATGTCAATTTTGAGATAGACCACGGAGAATTCGTTTATCTGATAGGCAAGACCGGCACAGGAAAGAGCAGTCTGCTCAAAACCATTTACGGTGATCTGCCCCTGCAGGGTGGTTCGGCCTGGGTGGCAGGGTTTCCCTTGCACGAGATCACGTGGAAGAAGACTCCTTATCTGCGCCGGAAACTGGGTATCGTATTTCAGGATTTTCAGCTGCTGATGGACAGAAGTGTCGAGGCCAATCTGGAATTCGTTCTGCGGGCCACCGGTACCTCAGACCAGGCATTGATCAAGATCAAAATAGATGAAGCTCTACGTCGTGTTGGCCTGGCCACTAAAGGCTTTAAGATGCCCTATGAATTATCGGGTGGTGAGCAACAAAGAGTGGTCATAGCCAGGGCCATCATCAATGACCCGGAGATCATCATTGCTGATGAGCCAACCGGAAATCTTGACCCCGAAACATCCAATGATATCATGTTGCTGTTGCGCCATCTCAATGAGGAATTTAAAACGGCGGTGCTGATGGCCACACACAATTACAATATCCTGGAAAAATGGCCCTCCAAAACCCTGCGCTGTATCAACGGGAAGCTGCAGGTGGAATTACCGGAAAGCATTTCTTCATAATAACAGTTACTGCCTGGCGGTTATCAGGCAGGGCGGGATGCGCTCTCCTCCTGCTGACCATCTCATCAGTGAACTCTGTTTCCCATGCTTGCTGCACCATTTGACGTAAAGCAACAGGATCGTCAGCTATGGTCACAAGATCTTCGAGCCCGGTGCCTGCTATCATAGGGCTGTTCACAATGATATGTCGGCCGTTGAAAAGAGCGTCGATCAGTTTTAGTTTGATACCTGTTGGCTGAAATGTGGGAAGGACCAGAACCTGGGCCTGACGGATAAGATCCAGCATGGTATTCTGATCGGGATCTGAGATGAGTCTGACCTGTTTCTTTCCGGCGATGGCCGCTTGTAGCTGAGGTGATGGCTCTTTACCAGCGATGACCAGTTCTGCAGGCAATGACGAGGACAGTTCATCCAGCAGATATCTTACAGCCTCTTCGTTCTCATTGACACTAAGGTTACCATAATACAGTATATAGCTGCCTCTTCCTGTTTTGATCTCTGTTTGCTGCCAGGCATGGAACGGACCCGTATAGAGAATGTTCTTATATTTTCCGGCAAATTTCTCCTGTTCCGGTCTGGAGATCGTAAAAACACCTGCAGCCTGTTCAAGTATATGTTCAAATTGTTCAAGCCGTCGAGCCTCCAGTTCAAAATACAGCCGTTTCCACCAGGATCTTTCCCGGCCGGCCAGCGACCTGTAATAGACCGCTTCATCATTATGCAGCCTGATGTAGCAACGTTTCCGGTCAATCCTGTGATCGAGCATCAGAGCTGAAGTATGTAATCCTTCCAGCAAGATGGGGTCATCATCCAGCAACAAACGAGCTGTCAGCAGAGATGATCTTCGTGCTGCTACAAACAAAGGAAGCGAGCTTGTTAATCCTCGCCACAAGGATCGGCGTTTGTAGTAATAAACTTCCTGGCACAGCTTGTTCAATTCAGGTTGTTCACCCCTTCCATAATCAAAGCAATGCAGTGTTATGGAAACTCCTTCCCGATGCAATGCCTGCAGGCGAAAGTACACATCAATGACCCCACCGTAATCGGCCGGATAAGGCACATTGAACGATACCACATGTATATGTCTATCAACTGACATGCTCATAAAACTGCAGCAATTTCATCTTTTCCACTTCCCAGTTCAGCTCCTTGAAGGCAGAGACGGTATTCTGAGCCAGTTGGCTGTACAGGTCATGGTTTGTTAACAAAGATTCCATCGCTCTTCTGATATCTGCTACTTCGAGGCTGTTAATAGTAAGCGCCACACCATACTGTTCATTCAGGGACCGGTATTCGGGATAATTCATCGTGATCTGAGGAATACCAGTTCTTATATAATCAAAAAACTTATTAGACAAACTATAGTAGTAACTCTTGCCATCATTGCTTACCAGATTCATGCCGGCAAATGCCTGAGCTGTGACAGACGGAAGGACACGGGGTTCAATATAACCAAGAAAACGAATGCGGTCAGCCCAGGGAAAAGCAGCTGCCTTCTGTCTGAGTTCATCAGAAAGATCGCCCTCTCCTGCCAGCCAAAGCGATGCATCCACATGACCGATGGCCTCCATCATCTGTTCTATACCCCTTCCTCTGTTGAGGGCACCCTGATACAAAAAAACCGGAGGCGAAACAGGGTCCCGAACCGGCATTTCAGGCGGAATTTCCGGCACATTTCTGATGACCGCATAGGTGGTGCCATATCGCTGCTGCAATTCATGTGCAATGGCAGTACAAACGGTGTAATTATATGGCACTTTTGGCAGAAGCATGCGGGCCATCCACTCCCATAAGGACTTTATTACCGGCCTGTGGGCTATTTCAGGCAGTTCAGTAAAATACTCATGTGCATCGTGTACACAGATCTTTTTGCGCCAACTGCTGATCAGCACGTGCGGAAGCAATGTGTCCAGGTCAACAGCTCCATAGATATCAGAAGGATGTTTTATAAGCCACAACAGCAAGCGAAAGTTATATTCCAGGTAGAACAATTTGCCCTTCTTAAAAAACGGGTTCAATCTGACGGTTGCATACTTATTCTGAACCAGCGGAACCGATCTTTTTTTGGTAAAACCCACGAGAGTCACCTGGTATCCGGCATCCTGCAAGGTAGTACATATACGATGCATGCGCTGATCGTAAGTCAGGTCATTGGTGACAGTAAAGACTATGCGTTTACCCATTCCAGTTGATCTGCTTCGTTATACCGCAACCATTTATGTTCCACCAGGTAACTAATGGCTTCCAGGGTCTTTTCTTTCTTTAGCGGAGGCTTTTGCTCCATCAATATTTGCACCGTTACGGGTCCGCTTACGAGCAGCGTTCTGGACCAGTCATATACCGCCAGTATATCCTGGTCAGACAAGGCATGTTTATCAGCTTCCACGCAATGATCGCACATGCCACATTTGCTGCTTGCTTCGCCAAAGTACGCAAGTATTTTCTGCATCCTGCAACCAGGCTTCCCTTTTACATAGTCCATCATGGCCTGCAGGCGAAGAGCTGCCTGTTCCCGGATCTTCTTCATCAGGCCTGTATCCAGCGGAAGATCAGCAGCGTTATATCGTTCAGTCAGAAAGACCACCTGCGGATCATCGCCGCTTGGCTGGTAATCCATCACTTCCTGTTCCTGCAGAAACCGAAGGGCCTTCACCACATCTTCTGTTCTTTTGCCTGTAAAGTGTGCAATTTCAGATTCTCTGACCATTACATGCTCTTCAAACAATCCCGGACAGGAACGCAACAAAGCTTTGATAACCGGTTCTATGCTGCGGTTTTCTACCTGGTATCTGTACAGGGTCTCATTATCAACAAGCACCCTGATAACAGACACGTTTCTGGCAGCTTCATTGAGGTACAGAAATCCTTGTTGCTGCAGCACTTGTAAAGCGTTGTTGACCGTGAGCGGCAACAGTCCGGTGAAAGAAGTGATCTTGTCGCGATCAAACGGAAAGGAAGCCCCCGGGCCTGCACCGGCTGCCAACTGGACACTTGCAGCCACTGCATGATAGACCTGTCTCACCTGTTCGGGGTCGGGATACTGGCCTAACACACTTTCGCGGATACGGTCCAGGTCCTGCTGCTGATAAATGATGCCGGCATAACAAGCATTGCCATCTCTTCCTGCTCTTCCGGCTTCCTGATAGTATGCTTCGGGCGAATCCGGAAGGTCCCAATGAAGCACCAGGCGCACATCAGGTTTATCTATGCCCATACCGAATGCATTGGTACAGGCCACTGCACGTAGTTTTCCGGATATCCATTCCTGCTGGATCCGGCTTCGGTTATCAGCAGACAAGCCGGCATGGTAATAGGCTGCTGCTATCCTTCTTCTTTGCAGGAACTGCGCCACTTCCCTTGCACCTTTGCGGCTTCGCACATATACCATGGCAGGACCTTTCACTGCATCCATGATCTCAGCGAGCTTTTGAAATTTGTTCTCTTCTTCGCGGACAATAAGGTGCATATTTGAACGCAGGAAGGTTGACCGGTAAACATATGGTTGCCGCATCTGCAGCAATTTTTTCATGTCTTGTGCCACAGCTTCCGTTGCAGTGGCTGTAAGTGCCATGACCGGCACACCCGGTAACAGTTCTCTTGCTTCTGCAATGCGCAGGTAAGGAGGTCTGAAGTCATATCCCCATTGAGAGATGCAGTGGGCTTCATCTACCACAAGCAGTTTTATCTGCAGATAAGGCAATCGATCTCTGAACCGTTCACTAACAAGCCTCTCCGGAGACACATACAGAAATTTCACAGCACCGCTGGCAGTATTGTCCAGTATTCGTTCTGCTGTCTTCCACGGCAAACCTGCATGAATGGCCTCTGCTTCAATTCCTCTGTCTTTAAGTTGGTTAACCTGGTCCGTCATAAGGGCTATAAGCGGAGAGATCACCAATGTAGTTCCATGGTGCAGCATTCCCGGCACCTGAAAACAAATCGATTTACCGCCACCAGTTGGAAGAAGCGCCAGTACATCACGACCGGCAACCGCTGCTGTAATAATATCTTCCTGACCCGGACGGAAGGCCGGATATTTCCAGTATTTCTGCAGAATATCCAATGCGGTCACAGGCCGCTTATTGAATAGAATGACCAAATGTGAAATGATCGCGGAAGTTGCGAAGTTCTTCTTTCAGCGTTGTACCGGTAAGTGTCAGGTACTGATGCAGTGCTGTTTCAGGTGACACTTCCAGGCTGCTCATGCCGATATGCTGATTGATGTAGATCCGTTCCAGTCCGGGATAAAGGTCTTCGATCGCATCAGCTATTTCATTAATGCGAAGAGACTTGGTTACAAAATTGTACACACCGGAAGGCACTTCTTTTACACTGAGCTGTGACAGCATCTCCACCACTTCATGAATATGCACAAAGGATCGTACCTGCATACCTGTACCATGAATGGATAATCTTTTTTCAGTGTTGGCCTGCATCATGAAATGATTGATAACTGCATCAAATCGCAAAGCCGGGCTGTAGCCATACACATTCCCGCAGCGGATTATATGTGCTCTCCCCTTTTCAGTCAAGCGCTGTACATGATCTTCTCCTCTGCGTTTGGAAATGCCATAGTAAGTTTGAGGTTGTGCTGCCGTTGACTCATCCACCATACCGGTTGTTCTTCCGTAAACGGCTGTGCTGCTGAGATAAATAAGCCGGTTGATTTGCAGATCTTCAGCAGCATAGACCACCTCAGCTGTACCCCAATGGTTGACCTGCTCAAAGAAGTGCGGATCCTGGTTGGCAAAAGGTGTAGTAACACGTGCTGCCAGGTGTACTACCAGGTCTTTCCCGGCCATGGCTTTCCGCAATTTTCTGGTATCCAGAATATCAGCTGTGATCAGTTCGATCTTGTTGGCCCCGACTACCGGATCAAAAAAGATGGATCCGTTATGACGTGAGAAATTATCATACAAGCTGACCTGCGTTACTTCAGTGAGCCGGCACAAAGCTTTAGCCAGGTTAAATCCGATATATCCGGCTCCACCGGTGATCAGAATCTTCATTTTTTTTCTATCAGTTCAGTATGTAAGCCACATTCGGTTTTCTGCATGCCAAACCATCGGCCACCCCTTTCGTGGCTCAGGAGTGCCAGGTCAGCCCTGCGGGTACAGGGTTCACAGCCTATGCTGACATAACCCTGCATATCAAGCGGATGGGTAGGCAGGTCAAATTGGGCAATATAATCCCAGATCATTTTCTGGGTCCAGTCAATGACCGGATGATAACGCACAGCCTTGCGATGTGTTGGCTGTTCTACAGTAAATGAGGCCCGGTTATCATTCTGATCGCCACGCACACCGTTAATCCAGACATCAAACTGGTCCAGCAGCGGCTCCATGGGTGCCACTTTATTCAGATAACAGCAATAGTCAGGGTCTGAGGTGTACAGCAAATTGCCTTTTTCATTGAGTTGCATGATCCTGGGTGTGGTGGATGCCACCGATCTGATCTGAATACCAAGCTGAGAAGCTACTTCATCGCGAAAGCGAATGGTTTCAGGAAAATGATACCCTGTTTGCAGGAAATATACAGGGATGCTGTCATCAATCCTGCTGATCATATGCAGCAAGGGTATGCTATGTGTCTGGAAGGAGGAAGAAAGGAACAAGGTCTTTCCCGCTTCCTGATAGCTTTGAATTTGTTGGGCTATCTGTTCAAACGATGGCATCAGCTAATACTCTTCGCCAGCAGATCTATCAGATGAATGCATTTGACAGGAATCTGCTGTTTATCAAAATAGGCCTGCAGGTGCATCAGGCAGGAATAATCGGTAGAAACCACATACTCAGCACCTGTGGCTGCTGCAAATTGCCCTTTGTTGTCGGCCATTCCGGAAGAAATCGCTTCGAATTTGGCAGCGAATGTTCCCCCGAAGCCACAGCATGTCTCTGAAAAATCCATCTCCACCAGCTCCAGCCCTTCCACAGCTGCCAGAAGCTTTCTGGGTTGCTCTTTTATGCCACATTCACGCAGTGCTCCGCAGGCATCGTGATAGGTCACTTTGGCCTGGAACTTCCCTCCCAGGTCTGTTTGCTGCATTACATCAACCAGGAATTCACTGATCTCAAAAAGATTTCGCTTTACCTGCTTGTAGTAGTTATGATAGGGTGTATTGGCATACAGTTCATTGTAGAAGTTTCTGACAAAACCTGTGCAAGAGCCACTGGGAGAAACGATAGTTCGGTCAACCGCACTGAAATCGGTAATGAACTTCTTACCCACATCATCCATTTTTTCCCATTGACCGGCATTGAAAGCCGGCTGCCCGCAACAGGTCTGCCCTGGATTATAGTGTACCTTACAGCCCACATGTTCCAGTACCTTGACCATGTTAAAACCGGTATCAGGCGATAGCTGGTCAATGAAACAGGGAATAAATATATCTACCTCCATAGTGATGGCGACAAATGTAATACAAGGAAGGGATAACGCTGATTAGTTGCCCTTTACCACCAGGATCTTGGTGTCTTCTATCGGGTTACCCCTGATCACGTAGTCATCGTGGTTATTGCTATTCAGGGTGACCGATATTTCGTAGGTTCCGGGAGGCATTGCAGCCAGGTGGTAGTATTCTCCATAGATCCGGGCCACTTTTTCTCCGTTGATATGCAAATGTGCATGTCCTTCATACATGCGGTTTGACGTATTGACGTTTTCCGGAGTGAATTTGAAATTGGTGGTCGTTACCCTGATATTATATCCACCCATCGGATCATCATTGATCTCCATGCGCACATCAGGCAATTCATCTGGCGGATATCCGGCCAGTTCGATCTGACCATGCATATGAGTGGTGGGCTTATTAGACAAAAACTTCTGTTTCCGTTCATATTTGTTGTTGGCCAGAAGGTGGTAGGCAAAGAGCAGAGAGAACAGCAAAACCAGAAACCCGGACGTTGTGAACAGTATGCGCTTGCCAATAGTATGAAACTTGCGGTGCAGAAAATGGTACACATCGCCCGGGCCTTCCAGCAGGAAAACTACGAGAGCACCATGTACCAGTGTATGACCTATCACTTCAACTTTGCCAAAAACTGCCGTGGTAAGAAAAAAAACGATGGTGATCAGCACCGCCAGTGGGCGCTGCAATAAATTGACTATCAACAGATAGCCCAGACTAAACTCAACAAAAGCTGCAGATGATATGAAGAAGTCATAATTAAGGCCCATAGCAAGTTGCGGATGCTCTGTGACCAGAAACATAGACCAGTCCTTATAAATGAATTTTTCCAGCGCCACCCAGCATAGTGAAAAACCAACAGTCAGGTACAGAACTGTGAGTCCAGATTGTTTCAGCTTCACATGCCTGCTGGAAGAAGTGGCCAGATAGTAGCCAACACCTGTAAACAGGGCATAGTCAAGCATGTGAAAAGGATCATAGATGACACAGCCCAGCAGGTATAAAATGATGGTTCCTATTCCGGCATAAGGAACGGTCTTGTCAAAAAGCAGCAGAAAGGCAAGCAGGAACTGAAACATGCCCACCCATTCGTATTTGCTTGGCACCATCAGCGTAGGAGCCAGCATAGCTCCACCCTGCCAGGAAAGCAGAAAAAGCATACCTGCGGCAATACGCATGACCATGACAGACGATGACCGTTTGCTTTCGAACCAACCGTCCAGATCACGGTACCACTTACTGCTGGCGATCTGCCTGTCCAGCCATACGCCCACTGAAATGACCACCAGTGCCAGCCCCAACAGCCAGATAAACACATTTGATACTACCTCCGGGACAGACAGAGGCTTATCGGCATACGATCCGTCAGTAAACCATTTTACGTGTGCAAAAGCCTCATTCCTGAATGTGAGGAGTAACAGGAACAACAGTGGCAAACGCATGGGAAAAGAGCGCAACAACTGTTTCAAAACCATGTGGTTGTTCAGCTGCGAAATTAAGGTAGTATTTTAGTGCGATGACCATTCTGTAGGGCAGTTTTTGTAAAAGAATTGTTAACGCAGGTGCACAGTGGTCATGGAAACTGCAATAAGATGTCAGATATTCGTTCCAACTGGCGCACATGAAATCGCTAAAGATCAAGATAATCTTATGGTTTGTACTCGGTATCTCGCTTGCCGGAGCAGGTATCTGGGTGGTTTATGACAGTTTCCAGCAATTGCTGGCAGCTGTTCAGGTTCTGACCGCACCGGATAAAGCATATGAAGCAGCAGATCAGATACGTACAGACCTGGTGATCACTGAAAACAGCATGCGTGCCTACCTGATGTCTGGAGACAATGAGGAACTGGACACCTATCTGGAAGGTATGGACAGGATCGAACTGTACCTGGACACGCTGCCTCAGATCCAGGTAAAAGGGATGGACGATGATGATATTGATGAGATCGTAACCCTGCTTCAAACCCGGGCTGATCTCATGTACGATCTGGTTGAGCTCAAGACCGACCAGCGTGAACAAAGTCTGGCTGCCAAAACACTGGGGCAGTTTCAGGATCAGCTGGCTGCCAGGAACAGACAGGCACGAGACCAGCCATCAACGATTCAGACAGATTCCGTTCCGGGCCTGAAAGCCAGCAATGCCAGTCAGCCGGCTGATGAGGAAAAAGAAAAGAAAAGACTGCTGAATCTGTTCTCGAAAAAGAGCAGAGAAAAAGACAACACCACTGTACAAGCTGATTCCATTGCAGAATCAGTACCTGAAGAAACACAGAAAACCAGATTATCTGCCACTGGAGTACAATACAGCAGCGACCTGGACATGGAACAGGTGAGGAAGATCCTCCGTGACATGGGCAGAGAGGAAGCCGTCAGTAATGCTTTGCTGGATGAAAGAGAACTGGAGATCCTGGCCAGCGACCGGCAACTGATGGAAAAGGTCAATGCCATCATGGACAGAATTGAAAAGCGCAATGCGGAATACCAGGCTGCAGTCATAAACCAGGCCAATCAACAGGTAACAGATACTTCAGTTCAGCTTTTCCGTGCGGTAATTGGTGCCATTCTTGCCGGTTTGATCCTGCTTACCGTACTGATGATCGATATCAACAGGATGCACAGGTACCGAACGCAACTGGAAGAAAGCAGAGACTACGCCCAGCGTCTGGCTACCGCCAGACAACGGTTCCTGGCCAGTATGAGCCATGAGATACGCACCCCTCTGAACGCCATTATCGGCTTCAGTGAACAACTGCAACAGAACGGAACCTCAGAGACCAAAGAACAGGCAGATTTCATACATAGCGCATCAGGTCACCTGCTGGAGATCGTCAATGATATTCTTGATTATTCCAAACTGGAGTTTGGAAAGGCCAGCTTGCATCAGGCTCCCTTTACGATGCAGGAAGTACTGGATGAAGTGCACGGAATCCTCAAAGCCAAAGCCGAAGAAAAACAATTGACCTGGTCACTGGAGCTTGATAACGGATGTCGCAAATGGGTGGAAGGCGATGCCTTGCGTTTGAAGCAGGTGCTTATCAATCTTGCAGGTAATGCGATCAAGTTCACCTCATCCGGTAGTGTGACCATTAAAGTTGGTACCGTAGAAAGAGACCGTTTCACTGATTTCCGCATCCTGGTCATTGACACCGGTATTGGAATAGACAAGAATGCGCAGGCTCGAATTTTCGACGATTTTTCGCAGGCAGACAGTTCCACTTCCAGATCGTATGGAGGCACAGGTCTCGGGCTGGCTATCTGCAAAAAGATCATTGAGCAACATCACGGTACCATCAGGGTAGAAAGTGAACCCGGAAGCGGAACCACCTTTATTGTGGAGCTGAGTTACCGGAACACCAAAGAGGCTGCAACTGAAAAGAAAACTTCCAGAGCCGGGCGGATGGAATTGAAAGGCATGAAAATACTGGTGGCCGATGATGAACTTTTCAATATCAGACTGGCCACCATGGTTCTGGAAAAAGCAGGAGCAACCGTAACCTCTTGTCAGCAGTCAGACGATATGGAATCCTGCCTTCGTGTGCGTTATGATGCCTATCTGATCGATCTTCATATGCCGGGGCGGGATGGTGTATCTGTAGCACATGCCATTCGCACCAAACACCCTGATGCCAGGATCATTGCACTCACTGCAGATGTGGTAACACCCGTTGCAGAGCTCAGGCAAGATGGCCTGTTCAATGATGTACTGCATAAACCATATAAAGAGCAGGATCTGCTGGATATGCTTGCCGGCAACAGTTCAGCAGAGCAGAAACCACAGGAAGAGGCAAATCAACTATCCATGCAGCAGCACTATTCTCTTGATGAGATCAAAATGTTTTGCGGAAGTGACCAGAAAATGCTTTGGGAGATCGTTACAACATTTCTGGAAAGCGCTCCTGAACAGATCAGCATGCTGCAGGAGGCACTGGAGAACAAAGATGACGAAGGGGTCAGAAATGCTGCGCACAAGATGCTGCCTGCTTTTCAGCATTTTCATATGCAGGAGGCTGTTCCATTATTGAAAGATCTGGAGCTGCTGGGATTGCAAGCCAACCATGCCAGACCTGATCAATACGTGCATGCTGTACGCCAGGCGGCTCTTCAGGTATTTCGGGAGCTTAAAAGAGAGATGGAGATGGCAGGTGTATTTGAATGATCTACTCGATCTCGTATTGCTTCATTTTATTATACAAAGTCTTTCTGTCTATCTTCAGCAACTTAGCTGCTTTGCTTTTATTGTAGTTCACCTTGACCAACGTCTGGATGATCATATCTCTTTCTGTCTTTCCGGCAACAGACCGAAGATCACTTGCCTGTTCAGTCAGGTCTCGTCGCGAACTGATGCCCATACTTTCCTGGATCATCTCAGGTGGTAAAGCGTCCTTTCCTACCCGATCTCCTGTTGATAATAAAGCTGAGCGCCTGATCACATTGCGCATTTCACGCAGGTTGCCCGGCCAGGAATATTTCAAAAAAATATCCATCACATCCTGAGCGAAACCTGCCAGTTGCTTATTCAGTTCCTGGTTGGCCTGTTGCAGAAAATGCGCACAAAACATGGGTATATCTTCCGGTCGTTCACGCAAGGGTGAAACCTGTATCTTGAATTCATTCAACCGGTGATACAGGTCTTCCCGGAAATCTCCCCGTCCAACAGCATCCAGAAGGTCTTCATTGGTAGCTGCCAGAATGCGCACATCTACAGAAATATCATGGTTGCTGCCTATCTTCCTGATACGCCTCTCCTGTAACGCCCGCAACATCTGCACCTGGATATCATATGACAGATTTCCTATTTCATCCAGGAATAAGGTTCCACCGTTGGCTGCTTCAAACTGTCCGGTCTTATCCTGAATGGCACCGGTAAAGGAGCCCTTTATATGCCCGAACAATTCACTGGCTGCAAGCTCTTTACTCAGAGCCCCGCAATCAATACTGACAAATGGCCTGGCACTTCTGTTGCTCTGTTCATGTATGCGTTTGGCAACATATTCTTTGCCACTGCCGCTTTCTCCTTCAATCAAAACGGAGATATTGGTTGGCGCCACCAGTTTGATATGTTCCTGCAAACGTTTGCTGATGTCGCTTTCGCCAGTCAGATAACCATTTTCAGCATTGCTGACCTTTACAGGCACCACCACCTGCTCCTGCTGTATAATGGTTGCGGTATTCCTTTCCATGGCACCTTTTATACTCAGCAGAATTTCATCCGGATTGACAGGCTTTGTAACATAATCATATGCCCCGAGTTTCATGGCTCTGACAGCAATTCGTATATCTGCATAAGATGTCATGATGATGAACGGCACCGGGCCATGGTGTTCTCTGATCTCATCAAGCAATTCAATACCATCTTTTTCAGGCAGGCGGTAATCGCTTAAAATAATATCAAAGGTTTCTTTTTCCATGGTGAGCAAAGCTTCCTCACCTGAAAAAACGCCTTTGGCATCCATGCCTTTTCTCTGCAGAAATCCCTCCAGCATCCGGCAGAATGTCGGATCATCATCAATAACTAATACTCGATGGGGCATATGGGTCGGTTCGATTGTAAAAATACAATTCCTTTCCTCCCGACAGGAATGGAGGCTTTAACACAGGCTTCCCGGGCATATAAATTATTGCTTATCTGCACTTTATGTTTTACCTAAAATATTGATTTGCAAATCTCAAACCTTTCGTACTTTTAGTGAAAATCTCATCTAAAACATCTGAATCTATGAACCGATTTCTACTCTCAAGAGTGCTGATGAGTTGTTTGTCTGCTATGCTATTCCTGCTGGCAGCCAACACTGCATCTGCACAGTATTGTGATGTGAGTTATGGCTTAGGTACAAGTGACGGCGATTATTGTGATCGTTTTGTACTGGAAGGCATTGACAACACATCCGGAGCCGGAGCCGTGTACAACGACTACACAGCCTTCTCCACTTTATTGAACCCCGGACTTACGTATGAGTTCACCATTTATAATACTCCTGAATGGACAGAGTATTATGCGGTTTGGGTTGACTGGAATCAAAACGAAACGTTTGAAGATGACGAAAACCTGATCGGCCTGGGTATTGACAACTATGTTGACATCATTGCAGGTGGAAATGCTACCATTTCCTTTACCGTTCCGGTTACCGCACTTCCCGGCACCACCAGACTGCGCCTCGTTTGTGCGTATTTCCCTGATGTACCGATGATTGCCTGCCCTGATTATGACGGAGGTGATCTGGACTACTATTATGGAGAGGTAGAAGACTATTCTATCGTGATTCCTGCTTCAGGTCCGTACGACCTGGCTGCTGTAGATCTTCCGGGTCTGGTATCAGGATGCGGACTAGGTTTACAAGACATCACTCTTGAGGTCGTAAACGTAGGAACAGACCCTGCAGGAGGTTTCAGTTTGTCCTATCAGGTTACCGACCCTGTTCTTGGTGTTCTACCTGCAGTAACTGAAGACTATACAGGAGCAGATCTGGCTTCATTTGAGTCATTGTCTTACACATTTGCAACTCCCGCTGATCTCAGTAATTCCGGTGACTATACCATTGATGGCTGGATCACATGGGATCTTGATGGTTTGGATGCCAACAACAATACCAATGAATCATTTACTTCCATTCCTTCTATCAGCTCCTTCCCTTACACAGAGAACTTTGAAGGCGGTTCCGGTGGTTGGACAAGTGGTGGAGTAAACAGTTCCTGGGAGCTTGGTTATCCTTCTGCTTCCATCATTGATGGCCCCCCTCCGGGTACTCCCTCTTCAGAGAATTCCTGGGCAACCGGCTTATATGATTTTTATAACCTGAGCGAAGACAGCTGGGTACTGAGTCCCTGTTTTGACTTCAGCAGTCTCGTGGTTCCCTATGTCAAATTCGACATCTGGTGGGAAGTATATGAGTTCTGGGATGGAGCCCGCCTGGAATATTCATTGGATGCAGGTACAACCTGGCAACCTATCGGAGATATTGGAACCGGCGATAACTGGTATGCATCCGGTGGTTGCTACTCCTTCGGATTTGATCCTTTCACAGGTATCTACTACCCAGCCTGGGAAGGCAGCGGAGGTGGCTGGAAAACAGCTGAACATGACCTGAGCTTCCTGGCAGGTGAACCACAGGTACAACTGCGTATGCACTTCAAGTCATATGTATTTTCAGGATTCCAGGACGGTATCGCTTTTGACAACTTCTTTGTAGGCGATCCATATAACAATGATATCGGTGTAACCGCATTGGTCGATCCTTCATCCGGCCCGTCGCTCGGCTCAACTGAAACTGTTACCGTGCAACTGGAAAACTTCGGACTGTTCGATCAGTCAGGTTTTGATGTAGCCTATCAGCTGGATGGTGGTACTGTGGTAACCGAAACGTTTGCCGGCACACTGCCTGCCGGAGAAACTGCAGAATTTACCTTCTCCACAACAGAAGATCTGAGTGCAGATGGCGACTATACCTTCGTTGCCTGGACAGAATTGGGTACTGATGAAGATCTGAGTAATGATACACTTACTCAGGTTGTATCCAACCTCGAACCGATCACTGGCACCGATGCATATTATATTTATTCCAACGTGTATGGCGGGCCTGAACCCTGGTTCACCACTTCCAGCTCTGAGTCTATGGACGCAGTGTTTGGTGTGGATGAATGGACCCTCGGCTTCTTTGAAACCATAGATGTGGATGCCGTATTCTCTACTGCCACCTGTTTCGTCTGGCTGGAGGGTGGTGACGCTATGGCCAATGAACTGGAAACATTCCTCAACAGCAACTATGTGGCCATTCAAAACTGGGTTGCGTCAGGCGGTCACCTTTTCCTGAACTCAGCCCCGAACGAAGGAGATGGCATGGATTATTATTTTGGAGATGTTTCTCTTTTCTATGCCTGGTACACTAATACTGCTGCTCCCGGCGATCCCGGCCACCCGATCTTCGACGGCCCGTTCACTCCGGTGGGTGCCTCATGGTCCGGTTCTTCTTTCGGTCATGCAGTAGTAGAGGGTGATGCAGATCCTGTGATCATAGATGCCTTTGACGACAGCCGAGTAGTACTGGCAGAAAAACACTGGGGTGCAGGTATCGCCATGTTTGGTGGCATGACCCCAACTTATTTCCACTCGCCGGCTACAGAAGCTACCAACCTTAGAAACAACATCCTCTCCTACCTGGGTTCCTGTATCCTGAGTGATATCGACCTCGGTCTGGCCTCTGTTATTGCTCCGGTAAATGGTTGCGGCCTGGGTGATGAAGCCGTTACCGTGAAGATCCGCAACTACGGCGCTGCTCCGCAAAGCAACGTTCCGGTCAACTACCAGCTGGATGGCGGTGTTGTGGTTTCTGAAACATGGATAGGTACACTGGATCCCGGTGAAACAATAGAATATACATTTGCCTCCCTGGCAGATGTCAGTGCTTTGGGCGATCATGATATCGTTGCATGGACCTCTTTCCCGGGAGATACTATTTTAGGTAATGATACCGCTGATGCAGCCATCACCAATATTCCGGTTATTGATGTGTATCCTTACCTCGAGGCATTTGAGGCAGGTTCAGGCGGATGGACCTCAGGTGGAACCAACTCTACCTGGGCTCAGGGAACCCCTGCAGGTCTGGCCATTACCGGTACCGGCGATGGTTCTGACAATGCCTGGATGACCAGTAACCTGATAGGCTATTATAACAACAACGAACAGTCTTATGTACTGGGTCCTTGTTTCGATTTTACACCACTGGTGCTGCCTTATGTAGAACTGGACTTTGCCAACTATTCTGAAAACTTCTGGGATGGTGCGCAACTGCAGTACTCTCTCGATGCCGGCGCAAGCTGGGAAGTGGTGGGTATGATCGGTACCGGCGATAACTGGTACACCAACTATGGTATCGGCTTTGGCTTCGATCCTGACTGGCCTTTCGGCTACCCCGAAGGTTGGGTTGGAAGCGACGGAAGCTGGAAAACCGCTCACCACGACATCTCCTTCCTGGCAGGTGAACCCCAGGTGCAATTCCGCATCTTCTTCGCTTCCGATGGTTCTGTCAACTGGTATGACGGATTTGCTTTCGATAACTTCAAGATCGCTGATCCGTTCCCCGATGATATCGGGGTGATCAATATCGCCGCACCGTTCTCTGCACCGGATCTCAGTGCAGCTGAGTCGATCACAGTTGAGATCGAAAACTTTGGAACACTGTCACAAACAGGTTTCCCTGTTTCCTATCAGATCGATGGTGGCACTATTGTCACTGAAACCTTTACCGGAACTCTGGATCCGGGTGCGGTAGCCGACTTTACATTCGCTGCCACTGCAGATTTCAGCGATGACGGCGATTACGAGGTGTGTGCATGGACCTCACTGGCTGGGGATGATGATCCTACCAATGACAACATCTGCGAGACCATCTCCAACCTGCTGCCCGTTACCGGCGATGATGCCTATTACATTTACTCCGATGTCTATGGTGGTTCAGAACCCTGGTACACGGTTACCAACTCTGAAGCCATGGATGATGTATTTGTAGATGGCTGGGATGTGGCCTACTTTGAAGATCTCGACCCGGCTGCCATCTTCAGCGCAGCTACCTGTTTCGTCTGGCTGGAAGGCGGTGATGCTATGGCCAGCGAACTGGAAGATTTCCTGAATGACAACATCGTCCTCATTGAAGGTTGGGTTGCTTCGGGTGGTCACCTGTTACTGAACTCTGCACCAAACGAAGGCGATGGCATGGACTTCGGCTTTGACGGCACAGAGCTTAATTACGCATGGTACACCAATACAGCTGAGATCTATGATGCGTCGCATCCGGTGGCTGTTGGTCCGTTCACTCCTGTTGGTACAACCTGGACCGGCTCATCATTCGGTCATGCTACCATTGAAGGTGACTTTGATACCATCATTATTGATCAGTTTGCGCCTGATCGTGTAGTACTGGCTGAAAAAGACTGGGGTGCAGGTCATGTGATCTTCGGTGGCATGACACCTACATTCTTCCATTCACCTGCCACAGAAGCCTATAACCTGCGCACCAATATCCTTTCTTATCTGTCGGCTTGTGCTACCGCACCGATCGATATGGCAATGGTTGATATGCTTGCCCCAACAGGAGGTTGCGGCATGGGTGAAGAAACTGTTACGTTAGAGATCGAAAACCTCAGTGGTGTAGCAGTTTCTGATGTACCCGTTGGATTTTCAGTGGACGGTGGTCCGGCTACCGAAGAGATCGTCACTGCTGTGATCGATGCTTACAGTACTTACACCTATACCTTCACCGGTCTGGCTGATGTAAGTGCTGCGGGTGCACATACCATTCTGACCTACGTGAATTATCCTGGTGATATTGACAGTGGTAATGATGACATGACCAATACCATTACTTCCCTGGAAACACCATCTGTTGACCTGGGCGCTAATGGCACCTATTGTGATGAACTGACCCTGGATGCAGGCAATCCTGGTGCTACCTATGTATGGAGTACCGGCGCTACTACCCAGGAGATCGTGATCACTGAAAGCGGCACCTATTCTGTTACAGTTACCAACCCCGCAACAGGTTGTACTGCAACTGATAATATTGTGGCTACCATAGAGTATTCACCAACCGCCAGCTTTACCTATACAGCTGTTGGTCTAACTGTCAACTTCACCAACACCTCCACCGGTGGTGCCAGCTACAGCTGGAACTTTGGTGATGGCGGTACTTCTACAGAAGCCAACCCAACTCATGTATATACTTCTGCGGGAGTGTATAACGTGACCCTGACCGTTACCAACGGCTGTGGCTCTGACTTCTACTCTGCTGTACTGTCTGCTGCCAATGCCATTGATGATGTGGAACTGGCCAGCATGACCCAGCTCTACCCGAACCCGACCAGCGGTAAGACCGTGCTGACCATGGACTTTAACCAGTCTTATGATGTCAGCCTGGAGGTTACCAACAGCCTGGGCCAGGTGGTCTGGAGCGCACTGCCCGGAATGGTACAGTACAAAACCATCGAACTGGATCTGTCTAACCTGGCTGACGGTGTCTATACACTATGGATCAATGCAGGCGATAACCGGTTCAGCAAGCCTGTAGTACTGACCAAATAGTTTTATCATTTTGTCAAAAAAGGCGGCCAAAACGGCCGCCTTTTTTTTTATTACAGTTGTTACAAAGTCATTTTAGCGGTTTTTTCAATTCTTTACTACTTTTAGGAGCAGATTTCATGAACCGGACTCCTGCCTGAACCTGATATGAACCAGATGGTACAGGATGCGGAACGGAAACATGGATCCTACAGACTATTCATTGATCCTTAAACCAATTTTATGACGCACAAGTACCTTCGATGGCAACTGCTGCTGTGGCTTGTTCTCCTTTCATTCTGGGGGCAGGCGCAGATTGTGGGCACAAATGCATTCCTGCAGGGAAACTACGCCGAAGTAGGCGTAAACACCTGTGGTGCCTTTGCATCTAATGCCGCACCTCCGGCAGGCTATGTTTTTACCGGTCTTTCCGGCTTGAATTTTGTGGCAGACTCAGACCTTGACGGCTGGGATGCCGGTACTCCCAACTACTGTGGTGACTATGCCATTCCCGGTTCTCCGGTAGAAGGCTGGGGTATCCAGTTAGATGGAGTGAGCTATTACAATACAGATCTGGGCTGCGGTGTCAGCAGTATTCCCGGAGAGATCACTGCATACAATGCGGCCGGCGATTCAGTTGAAGTGATCTGGCAGGGTACACTGAGTGGTGTAACTATCACCCAACGTTCTGTCTTGCATGCAGATGACCTGTACTTTGTTACCTGGGTAACTTTGAGCAACGAATCCGGCTCAGATTTTACTGACGTGTATTACCGCAGAAACATCGACCCGGATAATGAACAACTGGCAACCGGTTCCTACACCACCATCAATACCGTGGAAGCAAATCCTTTCATGGGAGATCCTTATTCCATCGTGACAGGTATTGGTGAAACCTATGGTTGCTATCTGGCTATCGTTGCCAACAACCTATTCTCTATGGCCAGTCGCGGTAACTTTGGTACTACCTCCGGCCTTTCTGTTTCTGACTCCTACACAGGACTTTCGGGTTTCTTCCTGGATGGTACTGCCACTGAAGATGCTGCTATTCAGATGAGTTTCTGGGTTCCCGCTCTTCCCAACGGAGGTTCAGCTACTTTCGCATTTGCCTATGTGTTCAGCGAAGATGCAGTAGAAGATGCGCTCGAGGATACCTATATCACCAGCGATGAATCAACCGATGTAGGTATCATCAGTTATGACGCTCCTGAAACAGGTTGCGGCCTGGGTCTTGAAGCTGTAACTGTGAACATGTATAATTATGGTTTTGAACCGCAGTCAGATATTCCTGTATTCTATCAGGTGGACGGCGGTGCCGTAGTAAGCGAAACCATCGCAGGCCCGGTTGATCCCGGAACTTTTGCTGAATATACTTTCACTGCCCTGGCTGATCTTTCTGCCGTTGGTGATCATACCATTTCTGCCTGGACCGAACTTCCGGGAGATACTGTGTTGTACAATGATACTGCAGATGTTGTCATCACCAATGTTCCGGTCATTTCAGGCTTCCCTTATACCGAAGACTTTGAAGGCGGCTCCGGTGGATGGACCTCCGGAGGTACCAACAGTTCATGGGAACTGGGCTACCCTTCTGCTTCCATCATTGACGGTCCTCCTCCGGGAACCCCGTCATCAGAGAACAGCTGGGCCACTGCCTTGTATGACTATTATAATATCAGCGAAGACAGCTGGGTGAAAAGCCCCTGCTTCGACTTCTCCAGCCTGGCATTCCCATATGTCAAGTTTGACATCTGGTGGGAAACCCAGGACTTCTGGGATGGTGCACGTCTGGAATACTCATTGGATGCAGGTGCTTCCTGGACTGCCATTGGCGGTGTGGGAACCGGCGATAACTGGTATCCCTCCGGTGGTTGCTTCTCCTTTGGATTTGATCCGTTTACCGGTATCTATTATCCGGCGTGGGATGGCAGCAGCGGAAGCTGGAAAACAGCTGTCCATGACCTGAGCTTCCTGGCCGGCGAACCACAGGTGCAGTTACGCATGCACTTTAAATCATATGTATTTACTCCGTTCTATGACGGTATCGCCTTTGATAACTTCTTTGTGGGTGATCCTTATGACAATGATATAGGAGTAGTTGCCCTGATCGATCCAAGCTCCGGCCCTGCACTGGGTGCAGCAGAAGCCGTAACTGTGCAGATCGAAAACTTTGGCGTGCTCGATCAGTCAGGATTCAACGTGAGCTATCAAATGGATGGTGGTCCTGTTGTTACAGAACTCTTCACCGGTACCGTGACCGGTGGTGGAGGTACCGCTACTCATACCTTTGCCACTACAGAAGACCTGAGTGCAGACGGCGACTATACCTTCATTGCATGGACAGAATTGGGCACTGACGAAGACCTCTCTAATGATACCCTGATCCAGGTGGTTTCCAACCTGTTGCCCATTACCGGAACAGATGGCTATTATATCTATTCCAATGTATATGGCGGACCTGAACCCTGGTTCACTACAAGCGGACAGGAAACCATGGATGCTGTGTACGGCCCGGGCGAATGGACCCTTGGTTTCTATGAGACCCTGGATCCTGAAGCTGTGTTCTCCACCTCCACCTGCTTTGTGTGGATGGAAGGTGGCGATGCCATGGCCAGTGAACTGGAAACATTCTTTGATAACAACACCGTTCTGATCGAGAACTGGGTGGCATCAGGCGGACATCTCTTTGTGAACTCCGCTCCGAATGAAGGTGATGGAATGAGCTTCCACTTTGGTGGTGTGAATCTGTTCTATGCTTATTACACCAACACTGCTGAAGCCTTTGATGCTTCTCATCCTATTTTCGACGGGCCGTTCACGCCTGTTGGTACCAGCTGGAGTGGTGGCAGCTTTGGACATGCTGTCATTCAGGATGGCGGATTTGATACGGTTATCGTAGATCAATTCAGCCCATCACAGGTTGTCCTTGCCGAAAAAGGATGGGGTGCAGGTCGTGTAATGTTCGGTGGTATGACACCGTTCGCATTCCACAGTCCGCTTGCGGAAGCAACAAACCTGCGATACAACATCGTTTCTTATCTCGCTTCCTGTGTGCTCAGCGATATTGATCTGGGTATTGCTTCTATCATTGATCCTGCTAATGGTTGTGGTTTGGGTGATGAAGCAGTTACCGTGAAGATCCGCAACTACGGTGGTGTACCACAGTCAGATATACCCGTCAACTACCAGCTGGATGGCGGTGCTGTGGTTTCTGAAACATGGATAGGTACACTGGATCCGGGTGAAACAGTTGAGTACACCTTTACAGCTTTGGGCGACTTCTCTGCCCTTGGAGACCATGACCTCGTTGCATGGACCTCTTTCCCGGGAGATACCATCCCCGGAAATGATACTGCTGATGCGGTCATTACCAATATTCCGGTCGTTGATGTGTATCCTTACCTCGAAGCATTTGAAGCAGGTTCAGGCGGATGGACCTCAGGTGGAACCAACTCTACCTGGGCTCAGGGAACCCCTGCAGGTCTGGCCATTACCGGTACCGGCGATGGTTCTGACAATGCCTGGATGACCAGTAACCTGATAGGCTATTATAACAACAACGAACAGTCTTATGTACTGGGTCCTTGTTTCGATTTCACACCACTGGTGCTGCCTTATGTAGAACTGGACTTTGCCAACTATTCTGAAGACTTCTGGGATGGTGCGCAACTGCAGTACTCTCTCGATGCCGGCGCAAGCTGGGAAGTGGTGGGTATGATCGGTACCGGCGATAACTGGTACACCAACTATGGTATCGGCTTTGGCTTCGATCCTGACTGGCCTTTCGGCTACCCCGAAGGTTGGGTTGGAAGCGACGGAAGCTGGAAAACCGCTCACCACGACATCTCCTTCCTGGCAGGTGAACCCCAGGTGCAATTCCGCATCTTCTTCGCTTCCGATGGTTCTGTCAACTGGTATGACGGATTTGCTTTCGATAACTTCAAGATAGCTGATCCGCTGCCCGATGACATTGGAGTCATAGACATTACAGCTCCTAACTCTGCTCCTGATCTGGGCACGGCAGAATCTGTAACGGTAGAGATCCAGAACTTCGGAACACTGTCACAAACAGGTTTCCCTGTCTCCTATCAGGTAGATGGTGGTACCATCGTGACTGAAACCTTTACCGGAACTCTGGATCCGGGTGCGATAGCCGACTTTACATTCGCTGCCACTGCAGATTTCAGCGATGACGGCGATTATGCTGTCTGTGCCTGGACATCTCTTGCCGGTGATGATGATGTGACCAATGACAGCATTTGCGAGACCATCTCCAACCTGCTGCCCGTTACCGGCGATGACGCATACTATATCTATTCAAATGTCTATGGTGGTTCAGAACCCTGGTTTACAGTTACCAACTCTGATGCCATGGATTCTGTATTTACTGATGGCTGGGATGTGGCCTACTTTGAAGACCTCGACCCGGCTGCCATCTTCAGTGCAGCTACCTGTTTCGTCTGGCTGGAAGGCGGTGATGCCATGGCCAACGAACTGGAAGACTTCCTGAACGACAACATCGTCCTCATTGAAGGATGGGTTGCTTCGGGCGGTCACCTGTTGCTGAACTCTGCACCAAACGAAGGCGATGGCATGGACTTCGGCTTTGACGGCACAGAGCTGGTGTACTCCTGGTACACCAATACCGCCGAGATCTATGACGATGCCCACCCGACCATTGCCGGTCCTTTCCTGCCTGTAGGTACCACCTGGACTGGCGGTTCATGGGGACATGCCAGTGTAGAAGGTGACTTTGATACCGTTGTGATCGATCAGTTCACCCCAAGCCGCGTGGTAGTGGCAGAAAAAGACTGGGGTGCCGGTCATGTTGTATTTGGTGGCATGACCCCAACATTCTTCCACTCACCTGCACCTGAAGCCTTTAACTGGCGTGCTAACCTGCTGGCCTACCTGGCAGACTGTGCAACAGCTCCGATCGACCTGCGCATGAATGCACTGGTGGCTCCTGAAGGTGGTTGCGGTATGGGTGAAGAAACTGTCACTGTGGAGATCGAAAACCTTAGCGGTGTGCCGGTCTCTGATGTAACAGTTGGATTCACTGTGGACGGTGGCCCGGCTACAGAAGAAGTTATCACAGACGTGATCGATGCGTATGAAGTGTACACTTACACTTTTGTTGCGACAGCAGACCTGAGCGTTGCCGGCGACCATACCATCGCTACCTATGTTGATTACGCCGGCGATATCGATGCATCCAACGATGAGATCGAAACCACCGTTACTTCACTGGAAACGCCGACTGTTGACCTGGGTTCCAATGGCACCTACTGTGATGAACTGACCCTGGATGCAGGCAATCCGGGCTCTAACTATGTGTGGAGTACCGGCGCTACTACCCAGGAGATCGTGATCACTGAAAGCGGTACCTACTCCGTTTCTGTTACCAACCCTGTAACCGGCTGTGTGGCTACGGATGATATTTCAGTTACAATGGAATTCTCGCCCACTGCCAGCTTTACCTATACAGCTGTTGGTCTGACAGTTACCTTCACCAACACCTCAACCGGTGGTGCCAGCTACAGCTGGAACTTTGGTGATGGCGGTACTTCTACAGAAGCCAACCCGACTCATGTATATACTTCTGCAGGAGTGTATAACGTGACCCTGACCGTTACCAACGGCTGTGGCTCTGACTTCTACTCTGCTGTACTGTCTGCTGCCAATGCCATTGATGATGTGGAACTGGCCAGCATGACCCAGCTCTACCCGAACCCGACCAGCGGTAAGACCGTGCTGACCATGGACTTTAACCAGTCTTATGATGTCACCCTGGAGGTTACCAACAGCCTGGGCCAGGTGGTCTGGAGCGCACTGCCCGGAATGGTACAGTACAAAACCATCGAACTGGATCTGTCCGGTTATGCTGATGGTGTGTACACCCTGACCGTGCATGCCGGCGATCATGTGTTCACTAAGCCCGTTGTGTTAAATAAGTAACACAAGGCATAAGCATAAAAAAGGCGGTTTCTTCTGAAACCGCCTTTTTTTTCACCAAATTGTCAGAATTCTGTTACCCACAAACAGTTTGTTTGGATATGTGTGGGTTTAAGTAACTTTATGATGGAAATCTGTGCAAATTCAGGCATATGCAAAAAAGAATACCCGCATTTCTTACTGGCTTTTTATTGCTGACCGTATTCGGCATCCAACAATCTTCAGCCCAGTACTGTGTACCGGATTATTACACCGGAACCGGTTCAGGAGATTACTGCGATGGCTTTGAACTGGGAGATATCAGCAATTTCACTGGACCGGGACTGGACTACAATGACTATACAGACCTGTCAACCCTGTTGATACCCGGCTTGTCTTATACCCTAACCATATACAATTGCCCCTCCTATACTGAGTATTATGCAGTTTGGATAGACTGGGATCAGAATGAGATCTTTGCCACTTCTGAAAAACTGGGTGGTGCTGATATCATTATTTCAGCAGGTGGTACGGGCACCATTACGTTCACAGTTCCGGTTACTGCAGTGTCAGGAACTACCCGTTTGCGCCTTCGTTGCGTGTACTACCCTCCGGGAGCCATCAGTGCCTGCGCTACCACCTACTCTTATGGTGAAGTAGAAGATTATTCCGTTTTCATTCCCACTCCAACTGACTATAATGTGGGCGTTACAGACATAGACATGGAAACTGCCTGCGGTCTGGGTATGGAAAACATAACAGTTACAGTGACCAACATCGGTGAAGAATCCGTTAGCGATTTTGATATCAGTTATTATTATGATGACCCGGTATCCGGTTTGTCCGGTACGGTAACTGAAGCCTACGCAGGAAGCCCGATACCTTCCTTCGGATCAGTAGATTATACGTTTACTACCCCGGCCGACCTGAGCAATGTGGGCGACTATACACTCTGGGCATTTACATCTATGGATCTGGATACGGTTCCGGCTGATGATACCACTTTCGTAACCTTTACCAATATTCCGGTCATCAGTACATTCCCCTATTTCGAAGATTTTGAAGAAGGCACTGCCGGATGGACTCAGTACGGTATCAGCAGTTCCTGGGAACTGGGAAGTCCGTCTGCAGCCATCATCAGCGGAGCCCCTCCTGCCACCCCGGGTTCTGAAAACTCCTGGGCTACCAACGTGGACGGCAATTATAACAGCTATGAAACTTCTTATGTAGAAAGCCCTTGTATGGATTTCAGCAGCCTGGTTCTCCCATACATGGAACTGGACATCTGGTGGGATACCTACGCATTCAATGATGGAGCTCAGCTAGAATATTCTACAGATGCCGGTGCCACCTGGACCCTGCTTGGAGACATCGGTACAGGCGATAACTGGTACACTACCTATGGATATTCTCTTGGATATGACCCCATGATACCCGGATATGAACCCGGCTGGGTAGGCTCTGGTGGAGGATGGAAAACCGCTCATCATGACATTGCCTTCCTGGCAGGTGAATCATCTGTTAAGATCCGAATAAAGTTCGCTTCTACCTGGTACCCAATCTATAACGGGATCGCTTTTGATAATATCCTGATCCAGGATCCGCTTCCTGATGATGTAGCTGTTACGGCTTTTGCAAGTCCTATGTCGGCGGTAGATCTGTCTGCCAGTGAAGTAGTTGCTGTGGAAATCACCAACCTGGGTACCAACACCCAAACCAGTATTCCAGTCCGCTATCAGGTGGACGGTGGCGCCGTTGTTAGTGAAACCTGGACAGGATCTCTGGCTGCGGGTGAAACCACGGTCTATTCTTTTAGTGTACCATATGATATGTCATCTGATGGCGACTATAACTACTGCGCCTGGACAGCTCTTCCCAGCGATGAAGATATCAGTAATGATACGCTGTGTGATATCATCAAGAACCTGGCGCCTATTTCAGGCACTGAAGCATACTATATTCACCTTTCTACTACTGATCCTTTCAGCTCATCAGACAACGTGGACAAAATGGACGAGGTGTTCGGAGATGGCGGATGGATCGAAGAGTATTTTGACACCATGGATCCGGATGAGATTTTTGACGAAGGAACCTGCTTCATTTACCTGGAAGGTGGCGGATCCACTGCTATTGAATTTGCAACTTTTTTGACCAACAATGGCGCCACTGTTGAGAATTGGGTAGCTTCTGGTGGCAACTTATTCCTGAATGCCGCTCCTGAAGAAGGTGGCAATATTAATGTTGGTTTTGGCAGCACCAGTTTTCTGTATCCTAACTATATCTATTATGCAGAATCAACTGAGCCTGACTTTGATATCATCTCTACCCCCTATACACCGGTTGGTACAGACTGGACCGGCTGGTGGTACAACTTTGCACACGCAAAGATCACCGGAACAGGCCTCACCAAACTTATAGAAGATTACTATACTCCTTCCACCGCTATTTGCTCCTTTAAGGAATGGGGTGATGGTATGGTGGTGTTTGGCACCATGACACCGGCAGAATACTGTTCTCCCATAGATGAGGTAGGAAATATCCGTAAGAACATATTTGAATTGCTTAAATACTGCTCTCCTGTTGATGTGGGTGTAGTGGACCTCATTTTACCGGAAGACGGATGTGGCCTGGGTACAGAAGAAACCATAGAAGTTGCTATTGAAAACTTTGGCCCAACCGCAGTTTCCAGCCTAACTGTTAAATACGTTCTGGATGGAGGTCCCGTGGTTACTGAAGTAGCAACTGTAGTAGTTGATCCGGGCGGAACAGAGTATTACACCTTTGATGCCACCGGAGATTTTTCTGCTCTGGGTACCCATACACTGGAAGTATGGACTGATATTTATGTGGACCAGGATCACTCCAATGACACCCTGTACCTGGAACTGGAAACCCTGGAAGCTGCAGTGGTTGATCTGGGTGATGATAAGGATGTTTGCGATAGCGTTTCTCTGGATGCGCTTAATCCGGGCATGTTCTACTACTGGAATACCGGCGAAACCACCCAGGTCATTACCGCAACTGAACCCGGCGACTATTGGGTACTGGTTACCCACCCGGTTACCGGATGTGTAAAATCAGATACCGTAGAAGTTGATCTGACCTACACCCCTGATGCCTCATTTGACTTCACGATGTCTGGTTATACCCTTGACTTCATCAATACTTCATCGCCCGGAGCTGATTACACCTGGTACTTCGGCGATGGTGGCATATCATCTGAAGATGCCCCGGTACATACATTCGGAGTGGGAGTTTACACCGTCGTGCTGGTAGCCGAAAACAACTGCGGATACAGCGCCTTTGATACCATCATTTATGTGGGTGTTGATGCCATTGATGCTGCAAGCCTCGAGAATATGGTATTGCTGTATCCTAACCCAAGCATGGGAACCTCCGTTCTCAACATCCACCTGGATCAGGCTGAAGATCTGCGTTATGAGATCTACAATGCCACCGGACAACTGGTCAGCAGCAGAAACCTTGGCATGGTCACAAGGATCAATGAAACCATCCACCTGGAAGACCAGCCTTCCGGTATCTATCAGGTTAAGGTGTTTGCAGGAGAAGAACAGGTTTCCAAAGACCTGATCATTATCCGATGATCATCAAAGAATCTTATGAGACGGCACTTCAGGGTGCCGTCTTTTTTTTACCTACTACTGAACAGATCGGACAGGCGGCCGGATCATGTGCACGGGCCGGGCAATAGGCTCTGCCAAAGTAGATGATCTGTAAGTGCAGTTTGTTCCACAATGACCGGTCAAAAATCCGCTTCAGGTCCTTTTCTGTTTGTTCCACTGATTTTCCGTTACTCAAACCCCAGCGGTGAGCCAGACGGTGAATATGGGTATCAACCGGAAACGCAGGTACACCGAAAGCCTGCGACATAACCACGCTGGCAGTTTTATGCCCTACGCCAGGTAACGCTTCCAGTTCCTCAAAGGTGTGTGGAACTTCGCCGTGATGCTGGTTCATCAGGATCTGAGACAAACCCACGATGGCTTTTGATTTAGCCGGGGCCAGTCCACAGGGCCTGATAATGTCTTCTACCTCTTCCCTGCTTACCTGAGCCATATCTGCCGGGTTGTCTGCTTTCCTGAATAATCCCGGTGTTACCTGATTTACACGCTCATCAGTGCACTGGGCGCTCAGCAATACCGCGATCAGCAAAGTGTAAGGATCCTCATGCCTGAGTGATACTTCAGGATCAGGAAACAGCTCATTTAACCTTGTTACAATAAAGGCCGCTTTCTCTTTTTTTGTCATACGAATGCCTGTAAATTTAAAAGGATAAACGGGCAATGAAGTGTTGATAAGAATTGACACCTGTAATCATAAGAGCCTGAACTGACCGTTAATTTTGCATCATCTGCCACTGCATGAGCAAACGTTATGTCATTTTTCTGTTGCTGGTTACCCTCCATCTGAGTGCATTTACCCAGATCCAGTGGGCCAGCCGCCTGTTGTCTTATTCATCCCAGCGTGGAGAGGTCAGCTATGCTGCCAAACAAGTACTGGGCCCACCTTCCAAATTACCATCCTATGGCGATTGCGGCTGCGCCTGGACCCCGAGGTTTCCTGACAACTATGAAGAAGAATTTGTTCGTGTAGCATTCGACAAAAAGATATATGTAAGTCGCATTTACATATCAGAGAATCACAACGGTGGCGCCGTAAAGGCAGTCATGCTGTACGATCAGTATAATATTCCACATGAAGTGTACACCCGCACAATCGATAAAGGAGAATATGGCAGGTTGTTGATCATCGATATCCCGAAAACTACCTTTCTTACCAATGAATTGAAACTGGTACTGGAAACCGAAAGTGTTTCCGGCTACAACCAGATAGATGCCATTGGCATTGCTGATCAGGCCATTGATTTTCAGATGCCTGCTGTACAGAACAGTGATTATTTTGAATACCTGAGCAATGCTGAGAATCTGGGGGTATCTGTAAATTCTCCCGGAAGTGAGCTGGCTCCAATCCTCAGTGATGATGGCAGTCGTTTATACTTTACCAGAAAGGACCATCCGCAAAATACCGGCTCCATGCTCAATGATGATATCTGGTATGCAGAAGTAAAAGGTGCCAAAGTAGGACCGGCCATCCATCCCGGCGAACCGGTAAACAACGAGATCAATAATTATGTAATAGGCGTTTCCAATGGCGGCAAGATGTTGTCGCTTGCCAACCTCTACTTCCCCGACGGACGATCCGGTCTGGGTGTTTCACAAACCTGGGCTGGAGAAGGAAACTGGAGATACCCCGTCAACCTGATCACGCCCGGCCTCATCTCCTACAATTTCTATGCAGAATACTATATGAATACAGATCGTTCTGTGTTGCTGGTATCTCTGGAAAAAGGCGATGGCATGGGACTGAAAGACATCTACGTCTGCTTCAGTGAGAACCAGCTTACGTGGACCTTCCCGATGAACCTCGGAAAACAGATCAATACCGCTGCAGAAGAAATGGCCCCCAGCTTATCGCCTGACGGCAGGTATCTCATCTTCTCCTCCAACGGATACCCTGGTTACGGAGAGCAGGACATCTATATTTCCAAACGGCTGGATGATACCTGGAAAAACTGGTCAGTGCCCCAAAATCTCGGGCCAGAGATCAACAGCATCGGGTTTGACGCCTACTTCACCTTTAATGACAGCAGCGAGTATGCCTATTTCACCTCTACCCGCGATGGCTACTTTAACCCCGACATATACAGGATCCAACTGAAACCTGTTGAAGAAGAAGAGGAAGAAGAAGAAGATTTGCTGACCGAGCAAACCACATCCATCCAGCCTGCTGAACCTGTCATTGAAACGGAGATTCTGCCGGATGGTGTTCCGTTGGTAAATGATGTCTTGTTGTTCGGTACCATCTTCGATGCCGCTACTGAAAAACCCATTGACGGCACGGTCATCTTCAGCCTGGTGAATTACCCCTCAGAACCGGATTCTCTGGAAACCCTCAACCATAACTACAGACGTAAAGTGACCGATCAGGTAAGCTATCGGGTGGTGGTGAAGAAAAAGGGATACCTCCACTATGAAGATACCATTCTGATTGCCGGCTATAATGCCCAGCGTGTGCTGCGTGAAGACTTCCGCATCTTCCCGATTGAAAAAGGCAGCTCCTTCATCCTGGACAAACTGAATTTCAATGCCAACAGCTATGTGATCAGACGTGAGTCTTATGAAGAAGTGGACGGACTGCTGAAATTCATGCTGGATAATCCAGATATCTCTATTGAAATTGGTGGGCATACCAATGGTTTCTGTGATGACGAATTCTGTAACCTCTTGAGTAAACAACGTGCTGAATCTGTTATGAACTACCTGATCCAGCATGGCGTGGAAGCTTACCGTATTGAAGCAGTAGGATATGGAAAATCAAGACCTATCGCATCCAATGATACACCGGAAGGTCGCACCCTCAACCAAAGGGTGGAGATCACCATCCGCTAAACTATGCGCAGAGCGATCCTGATCTTTGTTTGTTTGTATTCACTGACCTCCCATGGCCAGGTAGTGCACTGGGCAGATGAAGTGGTAGGATTCTCTTCTCAAAAAAGTGATCTGCTGTTTTCAGCTTCACAGGCGCTGGGAAAACCTAATAAATTTCCTGATTTCAGCTTCACCCCTTGCGCCTGGATGCCCGATCTGCTCGATCGTGCTGACAGTACCTTTATTCATTTAGGATTCAAAGAACCACAAACAGTTGGCAGTGTAGTACTGGTGCAATCCTTTCACCCCGAAATTCCTGTTTCGGTCTATCTGAAACAACCTGACGGAAAAGAGATCTATATTCCGGTGCCGGCCAATTTGCGATCAGACAATATCATGCAGATACCCGTTCTGCCTGCCCGACCCGGAATCAGCACCATTCGTATAGTGTGGAACGGAAGTATGCAGGGCGATCCATTTCAACTGGATGCCCTGGGTGTGATGACAGAACCCGGCAGAGTACCCATCCCCTTTTATACAGACACCCTTGGCCAGATAAACAGACCAGAAGCTCTTGAAAATCTGAACAGCCCCTATGATGAAGTGCTTCCCGTAGTTAGCCCGGACGGTAGAATGCTCTATTTTGACAGAAAAAAACATCCGCTCAATACAGGACCTGACCTCCATGACGATATCTGGTATGCTCGTTTGATGGCCGACAGTTCCTGGTCTGCCCCGCTGAACATCGGGCCGCCTTTGAATGACGAAGGACATAATTTCATTAATGCCGTCAGTGCTGATGGCAATACCTTGCTGCTGGGCAATACCTATAACAGAACAGAGACCCAGTCTCACTGGATGTCTTTCAGCTATAAAACAAGTAACGGATGGTCTACACCGGTACCCATCAATATCATTGGCTTCCAGAACCGCGACCAATACAATGAATTCAGCATGTCTGCAGATGGACAGTACATCGTGTTATCCATCGAATCGAACACCACCAATGGCATGCGAGATATATATGTTTCTCGTCGCATATCTGACAGGTACTACAGCGCTCCGAAAAACCTTGGCCCGGTGGTAAACAGTGCTGCAACAGAAATGAGTCCTTTCCTTGCCGCCGACGGACAAACACTGTATTTCGCCTCCAACGGATGGCCCGGATACGGAGGATACGATATCTATATGACCAGAAGGCTGGATGAAACCTGGGAGCACTGGACCGAGCCGCTGAACCTCGGATCCGGAATCAATACCGCCAACTGGGAAGCATACTTCACCACAGATGCTATGGGTAATATGGCCTATTTCTGCAGCTCCAAAGGTGGAGATAACCTTAATCTGTATCGTGTACCACTTAGCCCTGTGGCTCAGCCTGCAGACCTGGTACAGTTCACAGGAAAGGTACTGAACAGGTCTTCAGGAAATATGATAGATGCAACAATCAGTTATGTGCTGCTGTCTGATTCCGTCTCAGAAGAAGGTTCTACCACTTCCTTAGGTGGAAATGCATTCAACGCCTACCTTCGGCCCGACAGCAAGTATCTCATTACCATCAATGCTGATGGGTACTTCAGTGAGGTGACTGAGTGGAACAGCGCACAGGCTGATGGTGAACAACTGTTTTATCTGATCCCCAGAAAAGTGGGAACCGCTGTAACACTGGAAAATATTTATTTCAAGGTGAACACTTCCGTGCTGGTTGATTCCAGCTTTACAGAACTGGAGAAAACAGCCCGTTTCCTCCTGGATCACCCGGATGTTCATATAGAAGTTCGCGGACATACAAACGGACTTTGTGATGACTCCTACTGTCTCAGCCTGTCTCAACGCCGGGCACGGTCTGTGGTTGATTTCTTCATCGATTCCGGTATTGATGAAGACCGGCTCAGTTTTGCAGGCATGGGAAAAACTGAACCTATTGCCGATAATGACACCCCGGAAGGACGACAACGGAACCAACGGGTGGAGTTCATCATTACAAAGGTTGAATGAGCCTTCTTGTGTAACTTCGCAGCAAACGATCGTATGACAGCATTGTCGCATCGTATCACTGCACTGGATGAGTCGGCCACTATAAAGATGGCCCAGCTGAGCAGAGACCTCAAAGCCAAAGGTCATGACATCATTGACCTGAGTCTCGGCGAACCTGACTTTGATACACCTGAACATATCCGCGAAGCAGCCAAACTGGCAATTGACACAGGTTACAGCCACTACACACCGGTAGCAGGCTATCCGGATGTGCGTCAGGCCATCAGCAGAAAATTTGAACGCGAAAACGGCTTACGATATGACGCTGCGCAGATTGTCATCAGCAACGGCGCAAAACAAAGTATCATCAATACGGTACTCTGCCTGGTTAACCCCGGAGATGAGGTCATCCTGCCGGCTCCATACTGGGTCAGCTACAAGGCTATGGTGCAACTGGCTGAAGGCGAACCAGTAGTTCTTTCCACTACGATCAGCAGCGATTTCAAGATCACACCGGAACAATTGCAGGCAGCCATCACACCGAAGACCAAACTCATGATCTTCAGCAGTCCCTGCAACCCCACCGGCTCTGTGTACACCCGCAGTGAACTGGAAGCACTGGCTGCCGTGATACTGCAGTATCCTGATCTGTATGTGATCAGTGATGAGATTTATGAGCATATCAACTTTATGGGTAAACACGCCAGCATGGCATCTGTTTCCGGTATGTATGAACGAACCATTACGGTAAACGGTCTGTCAAAGGCATATGCCATGACCGGATGGCGACTCGGGTATCTGGGTGCTCCGCTGGATGTTGCAAAGGCGGTTGACAAGATGCAGGGGCAATACACTTCTGCTGCCAACAGCATCACCCAGAGAGCAGTGATCGCAGCACTGGAAGGCTCAGAAGAACCGTTGCGAAACATGCAGGCTGCTTTTTTACAAAGAAGAGACCTGGTTCTTTCGCTATTGAAACATATTGACGGACTGAAGTACAATATACCCCAGGGTGCGTTCTATTTTTTCCCTGACGTAACTGCATATTTCGGAAGATCATTCGGCCATCATCAGATCACTGATGCAGATGCCTTGTGCATGTACCTGATCGAAATAGGTGGTGTATCTGTTGTGACAGGGTCTGCTTTCGGCGATCCGAACTGCATTCGCCTCTCCTATGCCACCTCTGAAGAAGTGCTCAAAGAAGCCATCAGACGTATGGAAAAAGCACTGGAACAACTGACATGAAAGAAGCCCATCCATTACAGACATTGTTTGATGCATTCAGGCACCTGAAAGTGCTGGTGGTGGGCGATGTGATGCTGGATAATTACATACACGGCGAGGTGGACCGCATCAGTCCGGAAGCTCCTGTTCCTGTGATCCTGGTCAACAAACGTGAAAGCAGGCCAGGTGGCGCTGCCAATGTAGCTATGAATATCCGGGCCATGGGAGCTACCCCCTTACTGGTCAGTGTGATTGGCGATGACCGGGATGGAGAATCACTGATGAATTTGCTGGAAGAAGAAAAGATCGATGCCACCGGATTGCTGAAAGATCCTGACAGACATACCACCAATAAGACACGCATTATTGCCAAAGGGCATCAGATGCTACGTCTGGACCTGGAAAAGCAGGCAGATATTTCTGAAGAACTGGAATCGCTTGTAATAGAAAGGGCGAAATCTTTACTGGATGAAGACAAGCCTGATGTGCTGATTTTTCAGGATTACAACAAGGGTCTGCTAACCGAACGTGTGATCAGAAGCATCACCATGCTATGCCTGGAGCGCAATATTCCCATAGCGGTTGACCCCAAAAAAAAGAACTTTTTCGCCTATCAGATGTGCACCCTGTTCAAGCCAAATTTGCGTGAGATCAGAGAAAGCCTGCTTATAGATGTGCAACCCGGAGACCCTGAAAGCCTGGCCATGGCTGCCTCAGCTTTGCATGACAGACTGCATAACGGAATAACCATGATCACCCTGGCCGATAAAGGCGTCTTTGTTCGAACCAGTCGCGAAAGCATGACCCGGGAAGCCCATGTGCGCAATGTGGCAGATGTTTCCGGTGCCGGTGATACCGTTATCAGCGTAGCATCATTATGCCTGGGTGCAAAGTCTGACTGGAAATTAATGGCAGCACTGAGCAACCTGGCCGGAGGCATTGTATGCGAATACCCGGGGGTTGTTCAAATAGATCCGAAAAGACTGCTTAAGGAAGCAAAAGAGCTGGATCTTTCCTGATCACTTGGAGCGGATAGCATCAACCGGATCCATTCTGGAAGCTGAAATAGCGGGCACGATACCTGCAATGACACCCAGAATGGTGCTGAGCATGATACCGAACAGTACATTCTGCACAGACAGTACAAATTCAAAATTGACCGTCCTGTTGGCCACCTGGGTCAATGCGAATACCAGCAGTAGCCCAAATGCACAACCAATAAGAGAAAGCACAATAGCTTCTATCAGGAACTCCAGCAAAATGAGATAGTTCTTGGCACCCAGAGATTTCTTGATACCTATAATATTGGTTCTTTCCTTTACGGAAACGAACATGATATTGGCAATGCCAAAACCTCCCACCAGGCAACTGAAGAAACCTATCAGAAATCCTACCATGTTCACCACCCCGAAAAGGGAATCAAAGGCATCAGCAGCCATGGTCACCTCATTGATGGCAAAATCATTTGCTTCTCTGGGGTCCAGTTTTCGGCTGTTGCGCAACAAAGGAGTGATCTCATCCTTTATTTCTGCAGCTGAGATTCCCTCCTTTGGCTTTACTTCAATGACAGGATCTATATTCGGTCCTTTCATATTCATGACCCTTCGCACATAGTTATAGGGTATCAGGATATTATTATCCTGCGAGATGTCTATCAGGCTTTCGCCTTCCTTTTCAATATACCCAACTACCTTTACCTTTCTGCCCAGTACCCAGATGTACTTACCCACCGGATCCACCCCGGGTGGAAAGAGCTTCTGACCTACTTCATAACCCACAAGTGCCACCCCTGCTCCTGAGTTCGATTCCATCGGAGAGAAATACCTGCCGGAAGCAAAATTGAGAGCATACACCTTGTCGTAGTCTTCAGAAACTGCACTCACACTGACATTTCTGACAGAATAGGTGGTGTACTTGACCTCCCGGCTGTTGAACCAGGATTCTATGGCCACACCTTCTGCCAGCGAGAGGCGCTCATGGAGCAGGCGGTATTCATCGTAGGTCATGACCGGCCGCTTCAGGTATTCCCACCATGGGTACTCTTCACCGCCAAAAGACCAGGGCCAGCGCTGAATATAGAGCATATCACTTCCCAGTTTGGCTACTCCCTTGTCTATGTTTTTGCGCAGCGAATCAACTGCCGAAAGCACAGATATGATGCACAATATGCCTATTGTTACTCCCAGCAGACTCAACAGGGTGCGCAGGCGGTTATTCCGCAATTCCTGGGCTACCAGACTAAAGGTTTCCTGTATGGCACGCCATAAGACATACATAAGCCCCAAATATACCGAGCCGGGAAACAGAAATTAGTTTTCAGATTGTTAATTTTGCAGGCTTATTAAAATCTACACTCCTGTATGAAGCTATCCAAGTTCACATTTGACCTTCCCGAAAACCTCATAGCCCAGAACCCTTCCAAAGAAAGAGACGAAGCCAAACTGATGGTGGTGCACCGTGACTCCGGCAAGATCGAAAATAAAAAGTTCAAGAACATACTGGACTATTTTGACGAAGGTGATGTGATGGTTCTCAATAACACCAAGGTTTTCAATGCACGTCTGTATGGCCGCAAGGAAAAAACAGGGGCTCGTATTGAAGTCTTCATGCTGCGTGAACTGAACAGCGAAATGCACCTGTGGGATGTACTGGTAGATCCGGCCCGTAAGATACGTGTTGGCAACAAGTTGTATTTTGGCGAAGATGATATGCTGGTAGCTGAGGTGGTGGATAACACAACCAGCCGCGGAAGAACCATCCGCTTCATTCATGAAGGCACCAGTGAAGAACTTCGCCGCATTCTTGATCTGCTGGGAGAAACACCTCTGCCCAAATACATCAAACGCAAGCCTACTGACGATGACAAAGACCGTTACCAGACAGTCTATGCCAAACATGAAGGAGCGGTTGCTGCACCTACAGCCGGATTACACTTTACTCCTGAACTACTGAAAAGACTGGAGTTGAAAGGAATTGATTTTGCTGAGGTGACCCTGCACGTTGGCCTGGGCACTTTCCGATCCATTGAAGTGGAGGATCTGTCCAAACATAAAATGGATGCAGAGTATGTGAAGATAGACAAGACTGCAGCCGAGATCGTGAACAAGGCCAAGCTGGCCAACAAGCGTGTTTGTGCAGTTGGTACAACTTCCATGCGTGCTGTAGAAACTGCTGTAAGCGCCAACAAACTGCTGAAGCCGGAAGAAGGATGGACCAACCTGTTCATCCACCCTCCTCATGAATTCAGCATCTGTAATTCCATGATCACCAACTTCCACCTGCCCAAGACCAGTCTGATCATCATGGTGGCAGCGTTTGCCGGATATGACCTGACCATGGAGGCTTACAAAAAAGCCATCAAAGACAAATACCGTTTCTACTCTTATGGCGATGCCATGCTGATCATCTGATCATCTGTAACATAAATAAAAAAGCCCTGATGTTATCAGGGCTTTTTTTGTTGACCGAATGTTGATCAGTATTCGTCTTCATCAAAGAAGAAATCATCCTGAGTGGGATAGTCAGACCAGATGTCTTCTATACCTTCATAGATCTCTCCTTCGTCGTCCAGTTCCTGCAGGTTTTCGATCACCTCAATAGGTGCACCGCTTCTGATCGCATAGTCGATCAGTTCGTCTTTGGTTGCGGGCCAGGGTGCTTCTTCCAGATAAGAGGCCAGTTCTAGTGTCCAGTACATATGAAACCGAGGGGGTTTGAATTTTGCGCAAAAATATCCTTTTTCCGATGCTATCCAACAGTTGGCGCAACAAATTATTGCACAATTCTGGAACGGGATATGAACAGGCTGAAAAACCGGGCCTCAGATCAGGCCTGACGGGGTTTCCAGGCTATCTCAGCCACACCCAGCTGTTTCGCAAGATGGCGGCTAAGAACGAATAGGTAGTCGCTGAGGCGGTTCAGGTAGCGAATGACATCCTGATCAACCTCCTCCTGTTCTGAAAGAAAGGATACCTGTCGCTCTGCCCTTCTGCAGGTAACACGGGCCAGGTGGCAGAAAGAAATGGTAGGATGCCCCCCCGGTAAAACAAAATTCTTCATCTCCGGTAGTTCAGCATCCATCTGATCCATGTCCTGTTCAAGTACTGAGATATCGCTGTCACGAAGTTCTGGCAAAACCATACGGCTTGCCTCCGGGTCGGCAGCAAGACTGGCGCCTATTGTAAACAGTCTGTCCTGTATCTCCCGTAAACGAGGCATACAGGCCTCTGTTCCGGGCTGATCTGCCAGCAAACCGATGCAGACATTCAGTTCATCTACACAGCCATAGGCCTCTACCCGCACATGATGCTTAGGAACACGTGTACCACCAATCAGGCTGGTAGTGCCATCATCGCCCTTTTTAGTATAGATCTTCAACTCAGAGTTTGTTTTTCAACTCGGTAGGATCGAGTTTGTTTTCATTGACCTCATCCCGTTCAATTTCACCATCCCGAATGCGGATGATCCGCTTTGCATAACGTGCAATGTCTTCTTCATGGGTTACCAGGATGACCGTATTGCCCTGCTGGTGGATCTCTTCAAACAGCTCCATGATCTCATAGCTGGTGCGGGTATCCAGGTTACCGGTAGGTTCATCGGCCAGAATGATGGAAGGACCATTCACCAGTGCACGGGCTACTGCCACACGTTGTCTTTCGCCGCCCGACAGTTCATTGGGTTTGTGATTCATACGGTGCCCCAGTCCTACTGCCTGCAGTATATCTTCTGCCATCCGTACCCGTTCCTGTTTTTTTCTGGCTGCGTAGATGAGGGGAAGTGCTACATTCTCTACCGCCGTAAGCCTGGCCAGCAGATTAAAGGTCTGAAAGACAAACCCGATCTCTTTGTTGCGTACTTCTGCCAGCTCATTCTCGGTCATGCTGCTAACCTTTCGGTTGTTCAGCACATAACTGCCTGAAGTAGGCTTGTCCAGGCAACCCAGAATGTTCATGAGGGTTGACTTCCCGGAACCGGACGGACCCATGATGGCCACATATTCATTCTTGCCGATTACCAGATCGATCCCCTTCAACACCTCCAGCTTCATTTTGCCGAGGTCATATGCCTTCCTGATACCGTGTAGTTCTATGATAGCGGTTGCCATGTCTTACTTCTTTTTCAGCACTTTCGGCACCTTGAAATAATCACTGTCAGCCAAAGGTGCATTCTTCAACGCCTCCTCTTTGGTGATCTCCATATGTACAGCGTCATCCCGCCATACGTTGACGGCATCTCCCATATGAATGAGTGGCTCTATTCCCTGTACCGGCACTTCCTGCAGTTTATCCACAAAACCGATAATGCTTTCGAGCTTTCCGGCCAGATCTTCTTTCTCGTCCTGTTCAAAGCGAAGCTTTGCCAGGTTGCTCAGCCTGTCTATCAGGGCCACATCCACTTTCATGCAGTAAAGATAAGCAACGGGGTGAAGCCTCTGCACGCCACCATCCACATTTAACGCATGACAACATTTTTTAGGTCTGACCGGATCTGACAAACAGCTGTGCCACCGCAGTTTTCCTATCTTTGCCGCCATGGAAACAGTGGTGAGCGGAACACGGCCAACGGGTGTTTTGCATCTGGGAAATTACTACGGTGCAGTGCGTAATTATGTGCGGATGCAGGAAGACCCGAATTACAACGGGTACTTCTTTATCGCAGATTTTCATTCGCTTACCACCCACCAGCAACCGGATGAGCTGGGAAAGCTGGTGAAACAAACCATTGCCGCATATCTGGCCAGTGGCCTGGATCCTGAAAAGGTTACGATCTACATCCAGAGTCACCTGCCGCAAATACCTGAACTCTATCTGCTCATGAACATGCTGGCCTATAAAGGAGAGCTGGAAAAGGTGGCTACTTTCAAAGAGAAGATCCGCCAGCATAAGGAAAATGTCAATGCCGGACTGCTCACCTATCCGGTTCTGATGGCTACAGACATCATCATTCACAGGGCTCATAAAGTGCCTGTAGGAAAGGATCAGGAGCAACACCTGGAAATGACCCGCAACTTCGCCAAGCGGTTCAACAGCCGGTATGAAGTAGATTATTTCCCGGAGCCTACAGCCTTTAACTACGGCGAAGAACTGGTCAAGGTGCCAGGTCTGGATGGCAGCACTAAAATGAGTAAATCAGGTACTGTAAACAGTGCCATATTCCTGGATGACAGTGATGATGACATCAGAAGAAAGATCATGCGGGCAAAGACCGATACCGGCCCTACCGCAGAAAACCAGGAAAGACCGCAGGAGATCATCAACCTTTTTGACCTCATGCAGATCGTGAGCACAGAAGAAACATATACATCTTTTGATAAGGCATATAACAACTGTACTATCCGGTACGGCGATATGAAGAAACAGCTGGCCGAAGATATGATCGGATATATCGCACCGATCAGAAAGAAACTCAACGAATTGCTGGTGGATGAAGACCATCTGAGTAAAGTAGTACTGGAAGGCCGTGAAAAAGCCTGGGATTCTGCTTCCAAAACCCTGGCAGATGTAAAAAACATCATGGGATTAAACTATTTTTAAGCCATGGCAAAAAGCAGCGCCAAAAAGACCACTACCACCAAAGCCCCGGCAAAGAAAACCGCGGCCAAAAAGGCCGCACCCAAGAAGGCAGCTGCCCCTAAGACAGCCCTTGAAATACCAGATTCATCTGGTATCAGGCACATAGCCATTGCCGGTAACATCGGGGCTGGAAAGACCACCCTGACAAGGGCTTTGGCCAAACATTACGGCTGGCAGCCTCACTTTGAAGACGTAGAGAACAACCCATATCTCTATGACTTTTATTCTGATATGCCACGCTGGGCCTTTAACCTGCAGATCTATTTCCTGAACAGTCGCTTCCGGCAAATACTGGATATTCAGCAAGGCGCATCTACGGTCATCCAGGACAGAACGATCTATGAAGATGCACAGATCTTCGCCCCTAACCTGCACGCCATGGGACTGATGAGTACCCGCGACTTTCAGAATTACACCGAGATCTTTAATACGCTGACAGGCCTGATCTCTCCCCCCGACCTGCTGATCTACCTTCGTGCTTCCATTCCCGCTCTGGTCAACCAGATCCAGAAACGAGGCCGTGAATATGAAGACAACCTCAGGCTGGATTATCTGCGCAGACTGAATGAATACTACGAAGCGTGGATATCCAAATACAAATCTGGCAAGATCCTCATCATAGATATTGAGACCTACAATTTTGCAGAGAAGCCCGAAGATCTGGGTGAGGTCATCAACATGGTGAACCGAGAGTTATTCGGTCTCTTCTGATGATCATTCCACAGTAAATTCTCTCCAGAGCACTTCTTCTGCTGTGATCAGGTGTAACAGATACACACCCGGCTGAAGCATTTGCACATCCAGTGTGCAGTTATTGACATCAGGAGCAGAACTGCTTATCATCCTTCCGTCAGCAGCATATAGAAATAAATGACTGATAACAGCAGGGCTCTCTATGTGAAGATCGGTGCCGGCAGGCACAGGATACAGCAGAAGCTCATCAACCACAGAACCTATGCGACAATCTCCGCTGGTCTCATAAGCCAGTTCTGACCATCCGCCAAAGACAGGCGTACCGTCATCCAGACATACACTACCAACCTGAAACTCATAGGTAGTGGCGCATTCCAGTCCGGTCAGTTTGAATACCGGCAACGGCTTGTTCATTTTGTTCCAGGGTTCAAATACTCCAGCCTGCCTGTATCTCAGTTTGTATTGAGAGGCTTCTGCTTCCGGTTCAAAGAACAATTTCATGGAGCCGGGAAGTGTGATCACAGACGAAAGTACCGGAGGATCGCAGGATACAGGTATTTCACCAACTACCAGGCTGGTTTCTGCTGTTGCCTGATAGGCATATTCCAAAGCAGACAACTGCCAGTCAAAGCCCGGATGTGCATGGGTTAGTTTGATCCAGCCGTAATGCGGTTCTCCGTCTATCATCAGCTGAACACCGGCATAGGCCGTCTGATTAACAGCCCACTGACCAAAAGTAGGAGAAGTAAATTCATCATATCCTTCTATATAACTTCTTACTACGGCATTCAGGGTAGAAAAATTATAGGAAGTATCAACCACATCTCCAAAACTCAGCTTCTGAGCCACATTCTCAGTCATGACCACATAGCCTCCCAGATCATAGTTCCATACAGTACTGGAATCGATAGCATAGGCTACTTTATTACTTCCCAATGGCATCAGGTAGGCCGAGTGTGTTGGCAGATAACCGCTCAGTCCGTAATCATAGAACATCACAATGGCAAAATCATCAGAACCATCCATATCCATATCTATATACTCCACATCTGTACAACCATAGCAAAAGGAATTTTCTACAATAAGATCCGGATCCAGATCATGATAGATGACCTGACCGGTTACTTTGCCTGCAGGTACAGCAGCTGCCATAGCGGCATAGGCCATTAATTTCTTGTTACGGGTAAGCTTCACAGACATGTATATCAGATTTGATGTATCTCTAAGATACAATAAATCATATAGATGAAGCTAATGAAGTAAGATCTCAGGCAGCAAGGCTGTTCTGTCCTATCTGACGCAACACACGCCAGTGGCTTCCCACAGCCTGCCAGAAAGTTTCCATCTCGTGGTATTCAATGCCATACTCTCTGGCTGTATCACGAACAATGGGTGCTATCTTATCATAATGTATATGACATATATTATGAAACAGATGGTGTTCTATCTGGTAGTTCAATCCGCCCACATACCAGGAAAGTATCTTATTCTTCCGGGCAAAATTCGAGGTGGTCTGGAGCTGATGTATGGCCCAGCCGTTGGCAATGACACCGTCTTCCGGTTGCGGATGATCCATGTCTTCCACCAGGTGCGCCAACTGAAAGATGGTGGTCAGCACCAGACCGGAGGTAAAGTGCATGATGAGAAATCCCAGCAGTATCCAGCCAAAACTATAACCGGACAGCCACAGCGGCAAGCCCATCAACACCAGATAGTATCCTGCCTTGCTGGCTATCAGTTTGATCATTTCGATGGTAGGATCACCCCCACTGCTAACAGTCAGACCAACTTTATTGTAACGAATAAGCTGTTTGAAGTCTTTGTTGATGGTCCAGCCCAGAGTGGCCAGTCCGTACAGGAGGAATCCGTACACATGCTGGTATCGGTGCAGAAATCCGAGGCGGCCATGCGGCGATAAACGCAGGATGGGCTTATCATGGATATCTTCATCCAGGCCGTAAATATTGGTATAGGTATGGTGAAGAATGTTATGCTGGATCTTCCAGGTAAAGCGACTGCCCCCAAGCAGATAAATGGTGCGGCCCATCAGGTTGTTGATCCATGGATAACGGGAATATGCGCCATGATTGGCGTCGTGCATGACAGACATGCCCACACCTGCCATACCAAGCCCCATCAGCACCCAGCACAATAAGGTTGCCCAGGCTGGCAATACACCGGTAAGGATGACAGCAAATGGCGCCAGATACAAAGTGAACATGGCCACCGATTTCATCACCATCCGGTAATCGCCGGTGCGCTCAATACGATGCTGGTCAAAATATTCGTTGACCCGGCTGCGCAATACATTGAAGAAGTCCGTCTTCGGCCTCTCCACAAACTTTACAGAACCTTTCAATACAGTTAATTGATACGAAAAGGCAAAGATAACTGCCCGAAACTGGTAATTATCGGATCATTGACAATAATCACCGGAATCGTCCTTATTCTGCTACAAGAGCCGCTTTTTTCCGCTCATGCTCCAGCAGGTGGATCTTGCGCAGGCGGATGTTCACCGGCGTCACTTCCACGTATTCATCGGCTTGTATGTATTCCATGGCCTCTTCGAGCGACATACGCCTGGGCGGAGCCAGTTTGACCTTGTCGTCAGAACCGCTGGCCCGCATGTTCGTAAGCTTTTTCGTCTTGGTCACGTTGACCCCGAGGTCGTTGTCGCGACTGTGTTCACCGATCACCTGACCCAGATAGACCTCTTCTCCCGGACCAACAAAAAAGATGCCCCTGTCCTGCAGCTTGTCCATCGCATAGGCAATGGTCGTGCCTGTTTCATGAACGATCAAAGATCCGTTAATGCGGCTGGGTATCTCTCCTTTCCAGGGTTCGTAATCCTTAAAGCGGTGGTTCATCACTGCTTCACCCTGGGTACTGTTCAGCACCTGGGTGCGGAGGCCCATGATACCCCGGCTGGGGATGCGGAATTCCAGGTGGGTCATATCGCCCTTAGGTTCCATGACCAGCATCTCGCCCTTGCGCTGACTGACCAGTTCGATGACCTTACCGGCGGTCTCTTCGGTGGTGTCGATGACCAGTTCTTCCACCGGTTCACTCTTCACACCATCTATGTTGCGGATGATGACCCTCGGCTGACCAAGCTGCAGTTCATACCCTTCCCGCCGCATGGTCTCTACCAGGATAGACAGGTGCATGATTCCCCGGCCGAATACCATGAAGGCATCAGGAGAATTGGTTTCCACCACTTTCAGTGCCAGGTTCTTCTCCATCTCTTTGTACAGGCGGTCACGCAGGTGGCGACTGGTCACGAATTTCCCTTCCTTGCCAAAGAACGGCGAATCATTCACTGTGAACAGCATACTCAGTGTCGGTTCATCGATCGGAATGGTGGGCAATGCCTCCGGTGTCTCGATATCTGCTACCGTATCGCCAATTTCAAATCCCTCCAGTCCGGTCACGGCACAGATATCGCCACAGGTGATGGTATCTGCCTTGGCCTTTCCCAGTCCTTCAAACAGAAAGACCTCTTTGACCCGGCTTTTAACGATGGAACCATCCCGCTTCACAAGACTTACCGCCTGGCCTGCAGACAATGTACCTCTGTGTACCCGGCCGATAGCAATCCGTCCTATATAATTGGAGTAATCAATACTGGTGATCTGCATCTGTACAGTACCGGTGCGTTCTTCGGGAGCAGGTACGTATTCCAGTATGGTATCGAGCAAAAAGGCAATATCGGTTGCAGGCTGCTTCCAGTCGCCGGCCATCCAGCCATGCTTGGCGCTGCCGTAGGCAGTGGGGAAGTTCAGCTGGTCTTCCGTTGCACCCAGGTTGAACATGAGGTCGAACATGGCTTCGTGCACTTCATCGGGCCGACAGTTATCCTTGTCCACCTTATTGATGACAACCACAGGCTTCAGCCCCAGGCTCAGCGCTTTTTGCAGCACATAACGGGTCTGGGGCATCGGTCCTTCGAAGGCATCTACCAGCACCAGTGCACCATCGGCCATGTTGAGTACCCGTTCCACTTCCCCGCCAAAGTCGGCGTGACCCGGTGTGTCAATGATGTTGATCTTGACTCCTTTATAGTGAACAGATACGTTCTTGGACAGAATGGTGATGCCTCGCTCCCGCTCCAGTTCATTGTTGTCCAGGATCAGCTCATTGGTTTCTTTGCTGAAGGTCTGACAGTGATGGAGGATCTTGTCAACCAGGGTCGTTTTGCCATGGTCCACGTGGGCAATGATGGCGATGTTTCTGAATGCGCTCATGTAATTCTTGAAAAGAGGTGCAAAGGTAGGGGTTATTTGGTTATAAGTTATTGGTCGTTGGTATTTAGTTATTGGCTGTTTGTTGCTGGTATTGGGTTGTTGGTCATTGCTTACGGGTAACCAATAACTAATTACCGGCAACCAAAGACCAAAGACCACATTCCCCTGTAACAAATCCCTCTTAACTTCGTCTTATGGGCATGAAATGGATGTGGATGACAACTTTCCTCCTGGCATCGGTATGTGTGCAGGCGCAGGAGCTTAACGGAAAAATAACAGATGAAAAGACCGGAGAGGTCATACCCTATGTGAATGTAGGTGTCGCGGCAAAGGGGATCGGTACGGTCAGCCAGGGCGACGGCAGGTTTCATCTGAATATTGATAGTGCAGGAACCACAGACACATTGGTAGTTTCCTTTATTGGTTATACCAGCAAAAAATTTGCGATCTCAGAACTGAGACAGGGTTCCGGATATCTTTCTGTTCAACTGGAACAGCAGGTTTTCGATCTGAATGAGGTGGAAGTGAGACCGGTCAGACTGATACCTGTGGTTCTGGGTACAGATTTTGATAAACCATATATTTCTGCCGGATTTAAAAGCAACGACCTGGGCTCTGAAGTGGGCATGGTCATGAAGACCAAAAAAGACCGCAAATACTATCTCAACAGCACCGGGTTCTGGATTTCGAAATGCGAATATGACAGCATCCTGTTCCGGGTCAATGTCTATGATTACAACAAGGGAGAAGTGGGCGAACTGCTGCACCAGCTTCCCATCTATGTCAAGGCCACTCCCGCAACAAAACATATGCAGATAGATCTGCGGCCATACAACATCTCTGTGACCAACGATTTTGTCATCACCCTGGAATGGATACAGGAACTGCCTGATCCCATGGAGAGTTTTCTGTTTTGTGCAGGTTTTCTGAGCGAGGGTCTCGTGTACCGGAAAACCAGCCAGGATGTCTTCACAAAATTTAACATCGCCGGCATAGGAATGTACTGCGAAGCCGAGATGGAAAAACCACTTAAGTGATTTTTTGCCCTATCTTTGTTATGGTATGAAACGCTTCCTGTTTCCGGTAGTCTGGACGATCCTGCTGTTCATCAGCGGCAAAGACTATCTGCATGCAGGTCATGACCACCTCTGCAATCATGGTCAGCATGAACAGAACAGCAGCGTCCTGGTTAACAGCTACATATGTTTTGCCTGTACGGTCGTGCTGACCACGGGTGAAATTGCCAGACAACCTGATGCTGTTCCTGCTGTGATCATTACCCCGGCAGTCCGGATTGGCCAGGAGATCGTATCTATCACTCCCACCACCTGTACGGTATTGTTAAGAGGCCCGCCTGTTGTCTGACAGCCTGGTTTTCTGACATACAAGTACATATATGAAATATTTATTTTTTATTTTATGGGTCTTGCCTGTATGCGTGCAGGCGCAACATGACAGCTGCCGTCTGAAACTGTCCGGCTATGTGCTGGATAAGCAATCACACGAAGCGCTGGCATTTGCTTCGGTATATCTGTCGCAAAGCGAGACAGGTACCATCACAGATCTGGACGGACATTTTGAACTGAACGACCTCTGTCCGGGAGATGCTGATCTGGTCATCTCCCATCTGGGATGCCAGTCACGTACCTTTCGTGTGCAGCTTACCGGAGATACAGCCTACACCTTCCACCTGGAACATGACAGTCGCGAACTGAATGAAGTGGTGGTAACCGAGCACCGGGAAGCCTATACCGGAAGTTTGCCTACTTCATCAATCAGCAGTGTCAGGCTGCAGGCCATCAGCGGAAAACCATTGGGAACCATGCTTAAGGAAGTGCCGGGTGTCTGGACCCTGCAAACAGGGCCTTCCATTGCCAAACCCATGATACACGGACTGCACAGCAACCGGGTACTTATTGTCCAGGATGGTGTCAGGCAGGAAGGTCAGCAGTGGGGTTCAGAACATGCTCCGGAGATCGATCCTTACACAGCCGGCGAGATCACCCTGATACAGGGAGCAGCAGGTGTGCGCTACGGCAGCGATGCCATTGGTGGTGTCATCCTGGTGCAGCCTCCTCCCTACCCCACCGATACTGCCGTGCACGGATCCATTAGCCTGGCAGCTTTCAGCAACAGCCTGGGGGGCAGTGGTGCCACACGATGGAGCGGACAGTCGAAAAAACTCCCTGCCATGCAATGGCGTGCCACAGGAAGTTATCGCCTGGGCGGAGATGCAGCTACACCGAATTACCGGCTGGCTAATACAGCGTTCAGAGAAAACAACCTGAGCGGTGCTGTGAAATGGTCAAAGGCTGCCTGGCAAACAGAGTTAGGCTACAGTCGTTTCAGCACTGACCTGGGCATTCTGTCGGCTTCACACATCGGTAACCTGACCGATCTGGAGATCGCCCTGCAGGCAGATACACCACTCATCCTGCGTGATTTTTCCTATTACATCCAGGCACCCTATCAGCATATCGTACACCAGGTGATCCGGTCCTTTTCCACTTTCAGGACCGGCGATATCGGTCACCTCGACCTGAACATCGCCTACCAGGACAATCACCGACAGGAATACGACCTGCACCGGATGTCTGACGGCGGACCGGCACTGGACCTCAGCATAGGTACAGCACTGGCTGAAGCAGAGTGGAAGCACCGCTCCTTCATGCACACGAACGGAAGCATCGGGATCAGCGCCATGAACCAGCAGAACGTCTGGACTGGACGATTCTTCATTCCGAATTTCATCAGCAATACGGCCGGTGTATTCTGGATGGAGAACTGGGTGAGTCTTCCCTGGAAAGCAGAAGCTGGTGTGCGATATGATGTGCGCAAGCTGCGTTCCTTCCGCAATGACGGGGAGGCCATTACCGAAACCACCCGCAACTTCTCTCATCTGAGCTGGTCAGGTGGTATAGGCTGGCAACAGGAAAGACTATCACTGTCGTTCAACAGCGGTTCTGCATGGCGTTCCCCTTCCATCAATGAATTGTATGCAGCGGGACTACACCATGGCGCTGCGGCTCTTGAGTATGGCGATCCTGATCTGCAGATCGAAACATCCTGGCAGAACAGCCTGTCGGCGAAATGGGAAAGCGCCAGACTGCAGATCGATCTTGGTGCTTACGTCAACCTGATGGATGGCTTCATCTATCTGGAACCACAGGCTCCTCCTGCCCTGACCATTGCCGGTGCATTTCCGGTGTTCGCCTATAAACAAACGAACGCACGATTGACCGGGATGGATGCGAAGATCAGTTATACGTTGTTCCGCGAATTCAGTTTGGAAGCGGGCGCTGCTGTCTTAAGGGCATGGGATATCACCAATAATGACTGGATCATCCAGATGCCGTCCGACAGATTGACCGGTGGGTTCCACTGGCATTTTCATGATGGCAGAGATCAGGGGTGGGATATCAGCGCAGGCATCACCCATATCCTGGAGCAGTCACGGGTACCTGATACAGAAGATTACGCTCCGCCACCTGCAGCCTACACCCTGGTGCGGATGGAAGCAGGAAGTGAACTCCATTGGGGAAACACGGTTGTGAACTGGTCACTCTCGGCCGATAACCTGTTCAATACCGCTTTCCGCGACTACCTGGACAGATACCGCTATTTTGCTGATGAACCCGGAAGAGACATCAGCCTCCATGTATTTATTCCTATTCAAACCAAAAACAAAACATCATGAAAAATACCTTGATTATCGCTGCAGCTGCAGCCATGTTCATTTCTTCCTGCAAAGATGCAGAAACACCACAGCCTGAAAATGAATCGGAACTGATCACTACGGTTAGGCTGGATCTTGTGAACCAGTCTGATACGACCGATGTATCTACCTTCTACTTCCGTGATAATGACGGGCCCGGCGGACTTGACCCTTTACAGTGGGATACAGTTAGACTTGCCGCAGGAACTACGTATGATCTGACCATCGCATTATTGGATGAAAGCACCTTGCCCAATGGTGATATCTCTGCTGAAGTAGAAGAGGAAGGAACTGATCATCAGTTGTTCTTCAACATCGATCCGGCCTCTCTGCTTGCGGTCGATTACAACGACAGCGATGACAATGGTGATCCTGTCGGACTGGTGAATGTGGCCACAACTTCCAGCACCGGTGCAGGAACCTTGACTGTCATCCTTAAACACCAGCCGGGCATCAAAGACGGCAACCAGAACACCGGCGAAACGGATGTGGAGGTGGAGTTTGTGTTGGAAGTGTTGTGAAAATCTCATTTTAAAGGAACTTGTCACCCCCCTGCCTACCGGCAGGGAATCTCATAATTAACAGGATGCATTGAGAAGGAGACTCCGGGTCAAGCCCGGAGAGGCATTCGGCTGGAGTGTTTAGGTCGTTGAGTTAAGTTAGTCTTTGCGACCTCTGCGAATCCTTTGCTTCTTTGCGTTTCCATTATTAACACAAAGGCGCAAAGAAGTCGCAAAGATCACTAAGGAACATCTAACAGGTTATTCCTGAACTGATATCAAACACCCACTGAACAACATCCTGAAATGTCAAATAAACATCATGAAACGGAGTTGTCATCCCCCTGCCTGCCGGAAGGCAGGCGGGTCAAGCCCGGAGAAGCAGAAAACTTTTGAGTGAATAATCTCAATTAATCCCCTGCAGGTACTTCGCAATAGCCTGGTTGTAGTACTTGGCAGCAATGTCGAACTCGATGTTGACATGCTCGCCCACCCAGAGGTGTTGCAGGTTGGTATGTTCCCAGGTATAGGGAATGATGGCCACGGAAAAAGTATCGTCTTCCACCTCTGCCACCGTCAGGCTCACACCATTCACGCAAACAGAACCTTTCTCCACCAGTAACTCGCGGTATCTTTCCGGATAGGTGAAGGTCAGCCACCAGGAACCATCCCGTTCATCCAGGATGGTGAGTGTTGCCATACAGTCCACATGTCCCTGTACCATATGGCCGTCCAGCCTGTCGCCAAGCCGCATACTTCGTTCCAGGTTGACATGATTGCCCACCATCAGCATGCCGATATTGGAACGATCCAGGGTTTCTTCCACAGCGGTCACTGTATATTGATCGCCCTGAATATCCACCACGGTCAGGCACACACCATTATGCGCCACACTCTGGTCTATCTTCATTTCATGGGTGATGCTGCTGCGTATCTGAAGGTGCACATTGCCGCCTTCTTCTTCACGGCCGGTTACCTGCCCTATGGTCTCGATGATTCCTGTAAACATTACTGTGCTGATCTGATCAGGTGTATGTATCCCCGCAGCGGCTCTTCCACTTTTGTTACACCGGTCACGGTCACTTCATACACATAACAAACGTAGTAATAAACGCCCTCTTCCAGTTCCTTACCGGTAAGGCCAGAAGTACCATCCCAGTTGAGCATGGGGTCGCTTGTTTCAAATACCAGTGCGCCCCAACGGTTGAAGATCTTCATATCCACCTCAGCGATGAAACGTATGGGCAGGATCGGTGTGTACAGATCGTTTGCACCATCGTTGTTCGGCGTGAACACATTCGGCAGGTTGTAGTCAGAACAGTTGTCCACGCAAACGGTATTGCTTAGTTCGCTGACGTTGTAGAAACTATCCACCGCCGCAACTGCGTAACATCCCGCCAAAGATTCCAGATTGTTATGTGTATAGGTCGTAGATTCAGCCAGGAGCACACTGTCCAGAAAAACGAGTTGACCGCCCTGTAACTGGGAGTAATAGATGTAATAACCGATCACATCATCGGCACAGGTCAGGTTGGGGTTGGTCCAGGATAGTTCATTCTTGAGGTCGGCCGGAACAAAGCTCACCTGATCATCCTCACAGATGTTATGTACAGCCAGCTCAGGAGCACAGGGTGGTTCTTTGTCTTCTGGTATCACACAGACGTACTGCGACAGGTTCACCAGTGTATCCTGAGGAAGAGACTCTGCTGTGTATCTGCCATAGGCAGTTACTTTATAACAATACTCCGTTCCGTTGGCCAGGTTGCTGTCAACATACAAAGGCTCCGTCACACTGCTCAGGCTGTCGAACACACCTGAACCTGCGGTGGTCTCCTTGAAGATGGTGTAGTAGAAATTCTCCCATGGCACGTCAAAATCCCAGGTCAGCACCGAACGGTTATCGGCCGGAGAACCGGTCAGATAAACAGAAGATGCATCTTCTGCGCTACCCAGCAAAAAGCCATCAGAATAAAACTCAATGGTATAGGCATAGGCATTATCCACCGTATTCAACAGCGTATCAATGATGGAGGTATCTGCTATCTCAGTAAAAAAATCATATGTGAAGGCTTGCACTATTTCAGAGCTTCCTCCCACCGTAAATCCTGCACTTCTTTTAATGACGTATTCATACGGTGCCGGATTCTGTATCGTATCCAGCGCTTCTGCTGTGGGGTTATACCATTGCAGCAACAGGCTGCCATTCTCTGTATCGGTATTACGAATGCTTACGTGGTTGATGATGGGCAGATCACGTTTGAGTTCTGCACACCCGTTGTTAGAAGGATATCCGTGCACTTCATTGTAGGTGAAGATGGGTGCTGCCTCACTCCTTTCTCCGAAATAGGCCGTCACCCGGTAGCTGTACACCTGACCATGTACCACAGCAAAGTCGCGGTACCGATGAGCCGTATCTACAAAAGCAATAGAGTCATAACCGTAGCCTTCCAGTCCCCGCTGGCATTCATCAAAATCCAGTGTATCGCATCCTATCTTTCGCCAGATGGTGAAGCCCAGAAAATTCTCGGTATTGAAACAGGAATAGAGACTATCCCAGGTAACAAGAATGCTGTTGCCCTGTGCTTCGGCCACCACATTTTCCGGTGGCGGTGCCAGCACATAGATGACCCAGGCTTCCTGATCAGACAGGGGCTCAGAACTGGGACCGAACCCGAAATCATCTTCTGCCTTGAATACCACTGTGTAGAATTCATTCCTGATATGTTCACAGGTGGTATTCCACTCAAAGAATCCTTCTACGATGCCTTCGCTTGGATCAGAATCAAAAACTGCCGGACTCACATCCACTGCAAAGGGTCCACCTGCTGCGGTCAGAGTTATTGTCTGCCCGATGTCTTCGTCGGTTGCAGTAACCACCAGGCTCAGCGTTTCGCCTGCTATAATACAGGTATCATTGACGGCCTGTACATCCGGTGCATGGTTCGGATTGTCCACCACTTCTATCTGCATATCGCGGTTCACCTTTCCCACACACTGTCCGTCACGGAACTCCTCGATCAGGATGCGAATCACATAAATGCCAACTTCACAGGGCACATCCCAGGTAATGGTGCCTGTAAGCGAATCAATGGAAAAAATATCAGCACAGGCAGTAGCTTCATCAGGAAATTCATAGCCCGGCACTTCCAGTCCCGGAGCCTGTAATGGCACTTGCAGGGAATAACGAAGTGCATCACCATCCGGATCGTAGGCACCCGGGTTGTGGGTGAACAGTTCTCCTATATTGGCATAGTCAATGGGCGGGTTTAAAAGCTGTACCGAATTGTTGTAACCAAACAGCAGCTCATCCGGAATGCAGATGGTGGTCTCGAGGTAAAACGGAACATTCACCGATCCTTCAATATTGGTAATGCCCTCTACCCTGTTGGGATCCTGCATGTAGATGGTATAGGTGCCGGCAGCATTGTACTGATGCGTGCTGACATACTTGTTCACCTGAATATCGGTGGTCATCGGGGTGATGTCACTCCGTGATACGGTATCAAATGTACCATCGCCGTAATAGACGATCAGTTCGTTTCTGTCGGCCGGACTGTTCGGATCCGTATAGGTGGTCACCGTCACTTCAAAGGTCAGATCTCCCTGATAGAGATAGGTGATCTCGCCCGCACGGTTGTGGGTTGCCCATGCCTGCAGCGAAATGAGCATCGGCAGGACGAAAAGCAGATGTTTGATCCAGGTATTCGGTCTCATGCGGGAATACACCTAAAGGTAACGAATGAAGGGCGATGACAGTACATCAGCCGTCAAATATGGAACACCTGTGACGCTGACGGGGTTCAATCGCCGCTGAAAGAAGCCTTGATATACTCCCGGTTCAGCCTGGCGATATTGGTAACCGAAATGCCTTTCGGACATTCCGCTTCGCAGGCATAGGTGTTGGTGCAGGAGCCAAAACCTTCTTCGTCCATCTGCTCCACCATGTTCAGCACACGGGTCTTGCGTTCTGCCTGTCCCTGGGGTAACAATGCCAGATGCGACACTTTCGCAGAGACGAAGAGCATGGCAGAAGAGTTCTTACAAGCCGCCACACAGGCACCGCAACCGATACAGGCTGCAGCATCCATGGCCATATCTGCATGATGCTTTTCTATCGGGATGGCGTTGGCATCCTGGGCCTGTCCGGTACTCACACCTACGTAACCACCGGCCGCGATGATGCGGTCAAATGCCGTACGGTCCACACTCAGGTCTTTGATGACCGGGAAGGCAGCTGAACGGAAAGGTTCTATGGTGATGGTCTCGCCGTCTTCAAAGTTGCGCATGTACAACTGACAGGTGGTGCTCAGTTTCATCGGACCGTGGGCACGGCCGTTGATGTACATAGAGCACATACCGCAGATGCCTTCTCGACAGTCATGGTCAAAAGCCACCGGCTCCTGCCCTTCCTTGACGAGGCGGTCGTTCAGCACGTCCATCATTTCCAGAAAAGACATGTCGGGGTTCACATCACTGATGCTGTATTCCACCAGCTTGCCGTTGCTCTTGCTGTCAGCTTGTCTCCAGATCCTTAGCTTGAAATTCATGATGCTCTGATTATTTGTATGAACGCACAGCTAATTGCACATTCTCGTATATCAATTCTTCTTTATGCATGGTCGGGTCGTTGTCCAGTCCGTTGAACTGCCAGGCCGCTACGTACGTGTATTGCTCATCATTCCGCTGTGCCTCGCCATCTTCGGTCTGGTATTCGGTGCGGAAATGGCCACCGCAACTCTCATTTCTGTTGAGGGCATCCAGCACCATCAGCTCGCCCAGCTCGAGGAAATCGGCCACACGTGCCGCTTTCTCCAGGTCAGGGTTGAAACTATCGGCCGTACCGGTCACTTTCACGTCTTTCCAGAATTCGTCCCGCAGCTCGCGGATCATCGTCCGGGCTTTGGTCAGTCCTTCGGCGTTCCGTGCCATCCCGCAATGATCCCACATGATCTTACCCAGTTCCTTGTGGAAGTCATCCACAGATCGCTTGCCGTTGATGGACAAGAGGGTGCTGATGCGGTCGCGGACATTCTTCTCGGCTTCCTCGAACGCGGGATGATCGGTCGGAATGGCCTGGGTGAAGATCTCTCCGCTCAGGTAAGAACCGATGGTGTACGGAATGACGAAATAACCATCCGCCAGTCCCTGCATCAGAGCAGACGCCCCGAGGCGATTGGCACCATGGTCAGAGAAGTTGGCCTCTCCCAGTGCATACAGCCCGGGCACGGAGGTCATGAGTTCATAGTCCACCCAGATACCGCCCATCGTGTAGTGCACCGCGGGATAGATGCGCATAGGCACTTCATACGGATCTTCGTTGGTGATGTGGTGGTACATCTCGAACAGGTTGCCGTAGCGTGCTTCGATCACATCGCGACCAAGGCGCTTGATGGCATCAGCAAAGTCCAGATAAACTGCCAGGCCGGTCTTACCCACCCCACGTCCGTCATCGCAGGCCTCTTTGGCCGAGCGGCTGGAAATGTCGCGGGGAGCGAGGTTACCGAAGCTGGGATATTTTCTTTCGAGGTAGTAATCGCGGTCGCCTTCTGCTATATCGGTGGGCTTTTTGCGTCCCTCGCGGATGGCCTGTGCGTCTGCCTGCGTCTTGGGCACCCATACCCTGCCGTCGTTGCGCAGACTCTCACTCATGAGGGTCAGCTTGCTCTGGTAATCGCCCGACACAGGGATACAGGTCGGGTGGATCTGGGTATAGCAGGGATTGGCGAAATAAGCGCCTTTTTTATAGGCTTTCCAGGCAGCGGTCACGTTGGATCCCATGGCATTGGTGCTCAGGAAGAACACGTTGCCGTATCCACCGGTGCAGAGCAGCACAGCGTGTCCGAAATGGCGTTCCAGCTCGCCGGTCACGAGGTCGCGGGCTATAATGCCCCTCGCCTTTCCGTCTATGACCACCAGGTCCAGCATCTCATGGCGGGAATACTGCTTCACATTTCCCAGTCCGATCTGGCGCTCCAGTGCCTGGTAGGCTCCCAGCAGCAGCTGCTGACCGGTTTGTCCGCGGGCATAGAAAGTGCGGCTCACCTGGGCACCCCCGAAAGAGCGGTTATCCAGCAGTCCGCCATATTCTCTTGCAAAAGGCACACCCTGTGCCACGCACTGGTCAATGATGTTGACGCTCACTTCCGCCAGGCGGTGCACATTGGCTTCGCGGGAACGGAAGTCGCCGCCTTTCACGGTATCGTAGAAGAGACGATAGACAGAATCCCCGTCGTTCTTATAGTTCTTGGCTGCGTTGATGCCTCCCTGGGCTGCGATGGAGTGTGCCCTGCGGGGAGAATCCTGGAAGCAGAAGGATTTGACCTTGTAGCCCAGTTCCGCCAGCGTAGCAGCAGCGGAGGCTCCGGCCAGTCCTGTGCCCACCACGATGATCTCAAGCTTGCGCTTGTTGGCCGGGTTGACCAGTTTGACCTTGTTCTTGTAGTTGGTCCACTTATCGGCCAAAGGCCCTGCAGGTATCTTGGAGTCGAGTGCCATGTCCGTAATTATTTGATCCATTCAAAATACATCGCCACCGGCATGAGGGCGAAGAGCAGCGGAATGAGGATGGCGTACACCTTTCCGGCGCATTTGATCAGTCCGCGGTATTTCAGCGTATTCCATCCGAAGGTCTGGAAGGCCGACTGGAAACCGTGCAGCAGATGCCATGCCAGGCTGATGACGCCTATCAGATAGACGATGACCACCCAGCCGATGGCAAACACTTCCTGCATTTCGATGTAGAGGTTGCCGGCACCATAGCTTGTTTCTTCCAGGCCTGTAAAGCGGCTCACCACCCAGAAATGCTTCAGATGGATGATGAGAAAGAGCAGGATGAGCGTACCCAGCAGGGTCATGCTTCGGCTATACCAGCGGCTGTTGGCGTTGGCGCTGTTCACCTGGTACTTGCCGGGGCGGGCCTTGCTGTTGGCTACGGCCAGCATGTATGCCTGCACAATGTGGAGCAGAATGCCCACGAACAGGCCGATCTCCATGGTGCGGATGATGATGTTGGTGCCCATGAAGTGGGCTGCCTCGTTGAAGAGCACACCACCGTCATTGACGAAGATGAGTGCGTTGATGCCACAGTGGACGATGAGAAACAGGACGAGGGCGATGCCCGTCAGTCCCATCACGAATTTTCTGCCTATGCTCGAGGTCAGAAACTTGCCGAACCAGTTCATTCCGTTCATTCTTTAACAGTGGCAAATGTACATACCAGAGGGCGGAAATCGGAAGATATTCAGCCTTGATATGCGATGACTTATTAACAAAAAGGTGCGGATGAGGTTCGCAATGCCGAATGCAAACCTTTCTGTTGCTGCCCGGCCATGAACCGTCAAACGGGTTATATTTGAACGGACCTTTTTGCACCGAAGATTCCAATTACCCTGCTCATGAGACTGATCACACGGTTACTTTTTATTGCTTCCTTCTGTATGACCGCTGTCCAGGCACAGACGGTCAAGGTTTTTCTGAATACCCAGGTTCCGGAAGAGGGAAAATTTCAGGGCTTTCAGACCGTAGATATCTTTGAGGAATGTCCGCCCACCTCAGATACCTGTATGAGCTGGCTGGCCGGACTCAGGCCTGAAGTGGTGCGCTTTCCAAGCGGCGGACAGGCGAAATTCACCCACCTGACCACCGGACCGGGTTATGGTTTCGATCTGGAAGAAATTGACGCCTATTTCTATGATCTGTTCAACTGCGATGAGGCATACTGTGGTGCAGGATCCAATTACGAAGCAGCCGTTAATGACTGGACACAAAAATGTCTGGCACAGGACTCTCTGCCCGGTGGCGGGCGATACATTGATGATTTCATCCTGATGATACAAACGCTGGAAGCGCAGCTCGGCTACACCATTGATGTATTGTTCTGTCTGAATATCGTGACTGCAGATGCTGCCGAAAACAAGGAAGCGCTGGACCTGCTGATCGCAAACGGTATCCACGTGACCGGTGCTGAAATAGGAAATGAAACCTATAGTGAGTCAAATGGCTTCGAAAGTTTTGAAAGTTATCTGGCATATGTACAGAATCCCTCCGGTGCTGTTGGCGACCAGGATTACATTGGCATGATCAGGCAGTATTTTCCGGATCTGAAAGTGGGTGTATGTGCCGCACCTCCCGGCACTGTAGATGTGGAACAAGGCCCCGGCATTACCTATGCCACACCATCTGAAGGCAAAAGGATCAAATACGACGACTGGAACACCGCTTTGGGAAGCGGATGGGACAGTACCAGGACCATCAGCACCCCGATGCCACATACTGTTCCGTTGTATGATGCAGCAGTGGTGCACTTTTATTACAAAAGCAGTTTCTGGCAGGATTGCGCAGTGCAGTTCGTGAACGACCTGGATGCCTACGGAGGAACCTGTTGTCCGTATTCCTTTGATGCGCCGGACCCTCGGCTGACGGCAGCGTTCGAATGCTTCAGTGCGCACGGGGAATACTTCCGCGACAGCCTGTACGGAAACATCAACGCTTACTATGCAGAGCGGTTTCAACTGAACGATCCGTTCTACAGTGATAAAAAAATATGGGCTACCGAATGGAATATTCTGGAGGCAGACAACGCACCAGAAACCACCCTGTTTCACAACACCCTGGTCCAGGCCTCCGTGGTTTTTGACTGGCAGCACCTGGCCTATCAGTTCAACACCTCTCCTTTGTACAATACCGGTTTCCAGGAATACCGCACCATGCACAATGCTGCAAGTGTTTCCTACAGGAACATGATCACTGCAAAAGCAGCGTATGAAGCAGACCCGGAGGGCGACACGACCGGTATCAGAAAGCGCATGTTCTACCACATGGCTTATCTCATGCGACATATTGCAGCCCGGCCGGTAAGCACGGTGCGCATTGTTTCTACCCTCCCCCATGTAGCGATGTATGGTTATCTGGATGAGGCCAATGAGCAGTTATACATTTACTACAACAATACAGGTGCAGAAAATACCGACCAGCAACTCCGTTTGAACAAGATCAGGTTGCTGCCTTCACCCGGCTGTACTGCTGTTATCCAGTATCCTGTGCAGCAGGAATACATCCAGGGTCAGCAGTTGTATTCCGGTGCCGGTGTGGGGTATATGTATGATATCCATCCGATGTATGATGCAGAAAATACCATCAGTTCAGAGATCAGCGGAAGCATCAACAGGATCTTTGGCGGACCGAAGAAGATCATGCTGCACAAAAATTCCCTTGGGGTACTCAAAGTACCGGTGCAGATAACCTGCAGCGAAAGGCTGTCAGATCTCACCGGCCACCGATTGCGCATCTATCCCAATCCCGCCGATCAGTATGTGGACATTTACCCCGGTCTTACAGATGACCGGTCAGAAACCTATGTCATAGAGCTGTACGACCATACCGGCAGGCCGATACGCCGGATAGTAAGTGGTGATGAAGTATATACCCTGCACCGAAACGATCTGCCGGCGGGCATATACTACATCGCTGTTCGCTATGCCGATGGCTCACACAGCGGCGGAAAGATCGTGTTTCAGTAATGCTGAAAGGCCGGGTAGATGGTTGAAAAACCAATAACCAACAACCAAGGACTAATAACAATCAACCAACAACCTGATCCAGGCTATTCGCCTGTGGAGCGTGTGACAGAGCGTAGAGGGTGGAGATGGTAGGGTGAAAAGTATCCTAAATGTTTATGCTAATTGATTGATCAAACGCAAATCAATTTAGTGATTTTATTCTTCCATAAACAGCTAAACCATAATTTATACCGCCTTCTGTAAAAATTACAAATTCATAAAATTCATTCTCCAGCAAACCATCATAAAACTGCCACTTTTCGATTGCGCCTTTATCATCAAATTTTACAACAGAAAAGGTCAAAACAACAATATATGGCACACT
>JACJXO010000002.1 GCA_020636645.1 Chitinophagales bacterium | reverse complement strand
TTTAGCAGTCCGATTTCCGAAAATAGTTTTCCGGTAATACTTAAGCCAGGTTGGCAGTCACTGAATACCATCTGGTCTCCGTAGGGGTAATGCATACCGCTGAAATGACCATGAGTGTCAAATGCGACGTACCATGCTGGTGTAAAATAATTTTTGAAATTATCTCCCCCAGAGCCATAGATGTAATGATTACCTGAAAGAAGCGGCCATAGGGCCCAGGCAAACAAAACCCCGGAAAGAACCCCTGAGAATAGTGCTGCGTAGGCAATATGTAACTTATCAGTTCGCAATGCGCTTGATCAAAATTCTAATGAAGTTTCCGCTTTCCCTGATAAGGATTCCGAGATGCATTTTCGAAAATACTATTTCTGGTCTGACGGTTGCAGACATGGCTAACACATTGTCATGTTTGCTTCTGGAAACCAGAAAAATGAATTCCAGATCGAACAGATACCTGTCTATAGTGGTTTTCAGAAACCACACTTTGCCCCTGTTATTCATGCCTTTGAGACCGCATTGAGTATCACTGATCCGGAGACCTAAAAGCAAACGTGTCATCGTTTGCAATGATTTTGATATCAAGGATCTGATTGCAGGTAGGTGATTGTAGTAGTCTTTATCTTTCACGGCAGCAACGACTGAATATTCATCTGTTTGCAGAATCTTCCATAGTTCTACCATGCTTTCCGTCCTGTATGGAAAATCTATGTCGGTATAGATTTGAAACGATGCGTTGCTGCTGATGATTCCGGCTCTCAAGGCTGCTCCCTTACCCTGGTTAGAAGAAAGATCTATCCATTTCAGATTGGGTATCTGTTTTCTAATAACATCCTCTGAATTGTCGCGGATACCAGAATTTGAACCGTCATTCACCAGTATCAAACCGGTATCAGGCCTTTCTGCCAGGGAACAAAATCGGGTAAATGATTCAATGACCACTTGTTCCCAGTTTTCATGTGGGTTATAGCAAGGCAGGATGATATCAAGAAAGGTTGATTGCAAGCCTATCTGTCTTGCATGCAAAGTAAAGTAATTGTGCGAACTAGGGTTTAATTACTAACGCCATCTTCCGGCACATACAGCCGGAATTCCTCCCCTTTTTTCACCGTGAGTTTTCTGTCACGAAGCCAGGGGTTGTAATACTTCAGCGTTTTATAGTTCGTGTTCAGCCGGGTGGCGAATGCCGCCAGGTTGGTGATGGTGGTATCTACCGTGATGGTCTTGTAAGTAAGCGGATCATACAGGTCTTCCTCATCCAGCAAAAAACCATACTTCTCCGTGTTCTCGTAAATGACCTTGAATGCCAGGATGCGGAAGATGTAGCGGCTGGTCTCGTTATTAAGAAAGAGATCATAATAGTTATCTACTTCCTGGTATTCGAGGCTGTTCTCGATCTTGCCGATGCCTGCATTGTAAGATGCTGCCGCCAGGGTCCAGCTGCCCAGTCTGTCGTGGGCGGTCTGAAAATATTTCGCCGCTGCCACGGTGGCTTTCTGTACATCATACCGTTCATCCACTTCGTCATCCACCCGCAGGTCAAAATGCCTTGCGGTTTCGGGAAGAAATTGCCAGACTCCTTCTGCACCCGCCGGTGAGACCACATTTCTCAGTCCGCTCTCTGCCAGGGCTATGTATTTGAAATCTGACGGAATACCGTATTCCTTAAAGGTCTCTTCGATGACCGGAAACCAGCGATGTGCCAGTTTCAGGTTCTGCATGGTGTTGGAATGCCAGTAACTGTTGACCAGCAGTTCACGATCCATTCTCTCAAATACCTCTTCGTCTGACAGTGGTACTTTTTCACCTGCAAAATTCAACCCCTCCGGTATCTTGACCGCATAGTTGCGCACCAGACTCGGGTCTTCACCCAGCTTCCGAAGAGCACCATTTGAGGTGCCTGATTCTTCGATCTTACGGCTGCCATCAGAAGTGGTGGATGCCAATATGGCAAGTACAGCCAGACCCAGCGCAAAGCCGCCTAACAAGTAATAAAACCTGTTCATGATTCCCGTCGTTTGAACAGCGGCACGGTGCTGCAGGGTTCTCCGTACATGATGCTTTTGGCTACAGGCCTCAGCTTGCGTGTGAGTGCTACATAAGCATCTGCAGGTACCGGATGCTTGCTGCATCCTTTCACAACAATACGTTGCCCCTCATAGGGTGTGGTGTCAAAGTCGTGAACGATCTCTTCATAATATTTATGCAGGGCCTGATCGGGATCGGCCAGGTAGATCTTTTCTGCATAGGGTGCCGCATACACGGTCACCAGCATATAAGCCCATTGCGGGATGATGGCATCTGCCGTACAATGTATGGCCAGGATCTTACCGGAATACGCTGACCAGTCTATGGCTGCCATCGCTTCACGAAAGTCCTTTTCCTTCAGAATAAGTTCGCGGAAAAGAAATGATTTCAGGTCAAAGCCACATACCTTGTCTGCCGGAAAGTAGGCTTCCAGGTCAATAGTGAGTAGGCCGCTCTGGGCGACTTTATTGACGATCTCCATGTACCGGTTAAACGGTTAACCGTTCTAAAAAGTTTGGCTTAATAGCCGAACATGTATCGGTTGTCTTCCACATCTGCCTTTTCAACAAGACTGCGGATGATGTTCTGCTGGCTCATTTTGTTACGCACGCCATAGGTCAGCTGATTCCTGTTCATGGTGGTTTCACCTTCGGCCGGAGCAGCGGTTATGCCGGTTATCTTCGCCACATATACACCTCTGTTACCTTCGATCACTCCAGTGGTAGCGTCCTGACCGGTGGCCATTACGATACCCACCACCTTTTGCTCCAGACCGATGCCGGGTGCATAAGGAGTGCCAAAACTGGCATTGGTAGAGGTCTTTACAGAACTGTTCACACTTGCTGCTATCGCATTGAGGTCTTTACCTCCCTGCATGGCATCAGCCAGTTGCTTGCCCAACTGCTCACCTTTCTTTTCGCGAATGACATTCACACGAACCTCTTCCTCTACATCTGCCAGGTCAGCGATACCCTTGTCGCGTGCATTCTTGATATAGGCTACCACAATGCGGTCTGTATAGGTGTTGAAGTAATTGAATTCACCTTCTTTGGCAGTATAAGCCCAAGTCACGATACTACGTGATTCCGGAATACCGGGAATTTCAAACTGATTGGATGCAAAAGGCGGGCTGGTGCGATACTGCAGGCCCATTTCTGCAGCACCCGTTTCAAAAGACTCGGGTGTTTTATATGTATTGAAGAACTCATTGGCCTTCAGATCTACACTATCTGCCGTTGCTGAACTTGCTTCAATGAATCGGCTCAGATGGTAAGCGAGCAGGTATTCACTGCGACCACGAAGTTCTTTGATCTCAATGATGTGGTAACCGAACATGGACTCTACAACGGTGGGTTGTCCGGTCTGACCGGTGCGGAAAACGAAATCCTTGAAGGGTTTTACATAATCGGTCTGCGGGGTGCTCCATCCAAGGTCACCACCCTGAGCACCGCTTCCTGTATCATCTGAGAACTGTTTTGCTAATTCTGCAAAATCACTGCCACTGCGAATAGCATTCAGCAAACTGTCAGCCAGGGATTTGGCTGCTGCGTCTTCACGCACCTGGTTGCTGATCAGTATGTGGCGAACATCAGCAGAATCAGGCATCAGGGTCCGGTCTTTGATCAAACTGCTGGTAAAGTACTGATCGTTTTTCAGATACGGCCCCACAAGACTTCCAACAGGTGCATTGAACATGCTGTCAACCACAGATGAATCTATCAGACTGCTGTAAAAATAATTGCGGTTCTGAAAGGCTCGAGTTATGCGTTCTGGATCTTCAGAACGAACAGCAATAAATGCTGAGTCATTCTTGGCAGAAGCCAGATTGGTCATGTCTTCCTGCAGTTTGGCCAGTATAGCAGCACTGTCTTCAGAGGTTGCATAAAAAGGGAAAACTATGTATTCAATTACACGGCTGGCCTGCTTCTGCTTGAATCTATTCTTGTTCTCGTTGTAGTATGCCTTCAGGTCTGCATCAGAAACTGCAATGCTGGAATCAGATACACTGGTATAGGGTATATCTACAAAATCAAAGTTCACACGGGTGTTCTTGACAGAATAATCACGATCTACCATCCACTTGGGTACAAAGTCTGCCTTTACAAACAGATTGGTATATTTATTATTTGTGTACTCTTTGATAGCCAGGCTCTCACGCATCAGAAAATCAAAATAAGCTTCCAGTACCTGAGGGTTGTTCTGCTGATTTTCCGGATTTTTAATGAAGGTGATATACTGGTTGAAGGCAGCAGGATCATATTTTCCACTGCCGCTCAGTCCAACATAGTAGTTCTTGATATATGGGTGCGGATCCGGTCCGTAGATCAGATCGGTCTTCTCCTGCTCGGTCACATGCAACCCTGCTGCCTCCAGCTGACGGTTCATGATGTTGGTTTGCAGAAGATCATTCCAGGCCTGCTCACGCAACTGGAATTCTGTCTGATTGTCCAGGGTGAAGGCTCCTGTCTGGTAATTCAGCAACTGCTGGGTCTGGGTCAGGTATTGTGTGAGCACCTCACTGTATTTGGCATCCAGCTGGGCAGGGGTGATCTCTGAACCATCAATTTCTGCAAACGTTTGACGACGGTTCTTCACCAGCCCGGAATTCGAGTTGAATGCGTCCATGAGCAGGAAGCCGATCAGCGACAGGGCGATAAACACCAGAACGATCCAGGAATGCTTCCGCAAAGTTGATATCATAGCCATAATAAACTGCTACTTTTTACTATTGAGCCTGCAAATTTAGGGGAATTCTGATGGATTTTGCCAGCAGACGCCGATTTGCCTAAAATTCGGTCCGGCTGTCGCTATCTCCGGCAGTTTCCATCGCATAGATTAGTTCAATGGCTTTCTCTGCCTGACTGGTATGTACATACAGCTCCACTTCACCCGGCAAGGCAAAGCCATAAGGGCTGCTGGTCTTGTCAACTGCCACTACCCTGATGTCTGCCTGTTCTTCCAAAGCAGAGCGCACGATCCAGGCCTGCTGCCGGTCTGCCGTATTATACACCATCATCCAGTCTTGCTCCATGGCGGCGGAATTGCCATATAAATATGGCCAAAACAGGCAGAAATACCAAGGCTTGCGCCCAGGTTCCGGTCTCAGTGGGATCCTGTTCCACGGAACCATTACTGACCAGAAAGTACAGGATGACCGCTGCTGTATTGTTTATGAAATGCCCGGCCATGGCGGTCCACAGGCTGCCGCTCCAGTAACAGATATAGCCCAGCAGTGCTCCCAGCAGGAGCCGGGGGAAGAAACCGTAGAACTGCATATGTATGAAGGAGAAAAGAAAGGCAGCTATCCAGATACCGGCATGTGCTTTGCCTGTCCACCTGTGGAAGATGCCTTGTACCAGGCCGCGGAAGAACAGCTCTTCTGTTACCGCGGCGACAATGCCGATCAGGAATATATTGATCAGCAATCCGCCAATGGTAGTGGTTCCTAAGAACGCATCTGTCATGCCTTTGGCCTGCTCCTCCATCTGCCGCATCTGCTTTTCCAGTCCGCTCCAGGCTTCTGGCAGATTCAGTCCCTGGTTCCATTCATTGACCGCTCCTATGACCACCGCAGCACTGATCATTAGCGGAAATACCCAGATCAGCTGTTGCAGGGAAGGACTCTTTCTCAGTTGGAGAAAGGATCCTGCCGACTCTCCAATAAGCCACAAAAAAGCAAAAGTGAGCAGGCCGAAACGCCCCAGGCTGGTGCAGAACTGATAGACCTCCAGGGCATGCACCATCGGGGTGTCAGGCTCCAGCGCCAGTCCGCTGTTGATCGATCCGATGTTGTCCAGAATATGGGATGCAGGTACCAGCAACTCTGCGAGATACAGACCGATGAGGCTGAAAAGCGACTCAGACAGAATGAACAACCCGATGAGCATCAGGAACTTGGCGAGCCAGGGATAGTGTTTGATGGCGCCTTTCAGCACGTCTTCCGTAATTTTGCACAAAAGTAAGGCAAACGGCCATGGTGCGTATCGGACATATCGAGCTGGGTGAATTCCCGCTGCTGCTGGCCCCGATGGAGGATGTGAGTGATCCACCCTTCCGGGTGCTGTGCAAGGAGCAGGGTGCCGATATGATGTATACGGAGTTCATCTCCACCGAAGGGCTTATCCGCAACGCCGAAAAAAGCCTGAAGAAACTGGAGTTCTTCGAAGAAGAAAGGCCATTGGGCATCCAGATATTCGGTGCCGATATCGAGGTGATGACCGGATGTGTGGAGATCATCCAGGAGGCTAACCCCGACCTGATCGATATCAACTTCGGCTGCCCGGTTAAAAAGGTGGTATGTAAGGATGCCGGTGCGGGGATACTGAAAGACATTCCCCGGATGGTGAAGCTCACTTCAGAGATCGTGAAATCATCGAAACTGCCCGTCACCGTGAAGACCCGTCTGGGCTGGGATGATAACAGCAGGAATATTGTGGAGGTGGCCGAACGTTTACAGGACGTTGGCATTGCAGCTTTGACCATCCACGGCAGAACCAGAGAGCAGATGTATAAGGGCTCCGCCGACTGGACCCTGATCGGGGAAGTGAAGAACAACAGCAGGATCAACATCCCGATATTTGGTAATGGTGATGTCGATGGTCCGCAAAAAGCACTGGAGATGAAGAACAGATATGGTGTGGATGGGGTCATGATAGGGCGGGCCAGCATCGGGCACCCCTGGATCTTCCGTGAGATCAGGCATTTTCTGGAAACCGGCGAAGAGCTGGCAGCTCCCACCATCGAAGAGAGGGTGTCTGTGTGCAGGGCACATTTGGAAAAATCCATCGCCTGGAAGGGAGAGGTGCTGGGTGTGCTGGAGATGCGCCGCCACTACACCAACTACTTCAAGGGCCTGCCGAATGTGAAGCACTATCGCAACCTGCTGGTCACTGAAAAAGAACCTCAGGCCTTGTTTGATGTACTGAATGAGATCGCTCAGCTGAGTCTGGAGAACCCGGTAACTGTATGAGTTGTTTTTCGCTGTTTGTAAATGTGAATGCATCAAGCTGATAGCTCCTTCAAATCAGATTCAGCGAATTGTTTACCCTGAATAACATGACTGCCAACTCAGAACTGCAGACTGAGGACTAATACAACCCATCCCCTTCGTATATTTGACAAAACAACTGAACCATGTTCCTGCTCATCCCGCTCATTCTGATCTTCCTGTACGGTGTATTCCTGTACAACAGTCTTATCCAGAAGAACAACCAGGTGGAGAATGCTTTCGGCCAGGTGGATGTCATTCTGAAGAAGCGTTTTGACCTCATCCCCAACCTGGTGGAAACGGTCAGGCAGTACATGACCTTTGAAAAAGATACCCTGAGCCGGATCACCGAACTGAGAAGCCAGCTGGCTGGATCACCCAATATGCCTGCCGGACAGCGCATTGATACGGAGAACGAACTAACCCGTCTGCTGGCAGGTGTGCGGGTAGCGGTGGAGAATTACCCGGAACTGAAGACCAATGAAAGCTTCTCCATGCTGCAGCGCACCTGGAATGAGGTAGAGAATCAGCTGGTGGGTGTAAGGACCTCCTATAATAATACGGTGACCACCTTCAACAATGCCGTAGAGATGTTCCCGTCAAATATCATGGCAGGCTGGATGAACCTGAACAGAAAGAGTGTGCTGGTAACCGCCGATGCAGAAAGGCAGAGCCCGAACGCGAAGGACCTGTTCAAGGGGGAGTGAGAGTGGGAGTGTGGAGTGAGAGTGGGAGTGAGGAGTGGGAGTGGGAGTGAGGAGTGAGGAGTGAGAGTGGAAAAAGAAAACAGACAAGGTAGTCTGAAGGTGATCTGAGTGGTTTACCCGTTGGGGAGGCGGATACAATTTCCTTTCATTTTGGTCGTCTGAACTTTAAGAAACTTTTTACCACCGCTTTCGTTATTATTTTCGCAACAAATAAGTGAACCATCCATGTTAGGAGCCTATTTAATCGGTATCGTTTTTGCCATCGCAGGTATGATCGCCAGTGGTGTGCTCAAAAGCAAATTCCGCAAGTATTCCCAGATCCCGGTAGCCGGCGGACTTACCGGTCGTGATATCGCAGAACGTATGCTGCGGGAGAACGGCATTGACGATGTTCAGGTCATCTCGGTGGCCGGGCAGCTGACGGATCATTACAATCCCCAGAACAAGACCGTCAACCTCAGCGAAGGAGTCTATAACAGCAATAGTATCGCAGCTGCAGCGGTAGCAGCCCATGAATGCGGGCACGCTGTGCAGCACGCGAAGGGCTATGCCTGGCTGGAATTGCGCAGCCAGCTGGTGCCGGTGGTAAGCATCGCTTCTCAGTGGGTCATGTGGGTCATCCTGGCGGGTATCCTGCTCATCAATACCTTCCCGAGCCTGCTGCTTATCGGTATCATCCTGTTCGGTGCCACCACTTTGTTCAGTTTCGTGACCCTGCCGGTAGAGTTTGATGCCAGCAGAAGGGCTATAGCCTGGCTGGGACAAAGCTCTGTAGCTGGTACCATGGAGATGAGCAAAGCCAAAGATGCCCTGCGTTGGGCCGCATCTACCTATGTGGTAGCTGCCCTGGGTTCACTGGCCACCCTGCTCTATTATATCATGATCTATACGAGCAGGCGCTGATCATATGCGAAAGAAATAAATTATTTCCAAAATTAGACTGATTATCAGCAGGTTATGAATATAGCCTGCTTTTTTCTTTTACATTTCTTGCCTATGCGCAGGGGGTAGCGGTATCTTTGCACTCCCGCTTCAGGCGGTATGAACAAAAAAATTGTCAAACAGTGGATACACTCAGTTTTAAAACGGTATCGGCCAACAACGCCACGGTAACCAGGAAATGGTTGATCGTGGATGCAGAAGGCCAGACCCTGGGTCGCCTCAGCACCCGCGTGGCGGCTATTCTCCGGGGCAAGAACAAACCGTATTTCACCCCGCACGTGGACTGCGGAGATTATGTGATCATCATCAACGCTGAAAAAGTGAAGCTGACCGGCAGCAAGATGCTGGACAAGGTCATTCAGCACTATACCGGCCATCCCGGCGGTCGTAAGGTGACCAATCCCCGTACCCTTCTGCGCAACAACCCGGAGAAGCTCCTCGAGCGCTCCATCAAGGGAATGCTGCCCAAGAACAAACTGGGAAGCGCCATGTACAAGAAACTATTTGTTTACGCAGGTTCAGAGCATCCGCATGTAGCTCAGAAACCTGAAACACTCACCTTCTGATTATGGACAAACTGAATGCAGTAGGAAGAAGAAAAGCTGCCGTTGCCCGGGTCTATATTGACAAAGGCAAAGGCAACATTACCGTGAACGGTAAGGACTTCAAGGAATATTTCTGTGTGCCCTTCATGCAGGACCAGGTGCTCATGCCCCTGCAGGCCCTGGAGATGACCGGCGATTTCGACATTCGTGTGAACGTGAAAGGCGGTGGCATCAAAGGCCAGGCCGAAGCTACCCGCTTGTCTATTGCCCGTGCCCTCGTGAAGGTCAATGAAGAATGGAAGCCGGCCCTGAAGGCCAAAGGCCTCCTCACCCGCGACTCCAGAGAAGTGGAAAGGAAGAAATACGGTCTGCGCAAAGCACGTCGTGCCACCCAGTTCTCTAAACGTTAATCCCGAAAAGATCAGATTAAGATGGAAAAAATCACCTATAACGATCTTCTGGAAGCGGGTGTGCACTTCGGTCACCTGCGCAAGAAGTGGAATCCAAAAATGCTGCCCTACATCTTCATGGAGAAGAAGGGTATTCACCTGATCGACCTGAACCGCACCCTGGAGAAGCTGGACGAAGCTGCCAACGCACTTCGCGGTATCGCACGAAGCGGTAAGAAGGTCATGTTCGTAGCTACCAAGAAGCAGGCGAAAGAGATCATGGAAGAACAGGCCCGCCGCGTGGGCATGCCTTTCGTGACCGAACGCTGGCTGGGAGGTATGCTGACCAACTTCACTACCATTCGCAAGAGCATCAAGAAACTCCAGACCATCGATAAGATGCTGGGAGATGCCGGCACCAACATCACCAAAAAAGAACGCCTCGTGCTGGGTCGCGAACGTGATAAACTGGAAAAGGTGATCGGTGGTGTGGCTCAGCTGAACAGGTTGCCTGCAGCACTGCTCATCGTGGACATAGGGTACGAACACATCGCCCTTGCGGAAGCACATAAGCTGAATATCAACACCATCGGTATGGTGGATACCAACTGCGATCCGAACAAGGTTGACTATGCCATCCCTGCCAACGATGATGCTGCCAAATCCATCGAACTCATCATCAAATACCTGACCGATGCCATCGCTGAAGGTCTGGAAGAACGTGCCAAGAGTAAAGAAGAAGCTGATGAAGCTGCCCGCAACGAGGATGATGATGATGATATGGAAGTAGTGGTCAATATTGACGAAGACGAAGATGGTGAAAAGCGGAAAAGCCGCACCAGCAAGGGAGTGGCCGATAAGAAAGGCCCTGCCCGTCGCCCCGCCGGCCGCCGCCCTTCACGCTAAGATTAGTTTGAACAATTAAAAAGGAGAATTAATGAGTACTGTAACGATCAGCGCCGCCGACGTGAATAAACTCCGTCAGTTGACCGGCGCAGGTATGATGGATTGTAAAAAAGCCCTGACCGAATGTGGTGGCGATTTTGATGCCGCTGTTGACTGGTTGCGGAAAAAAGGACAAAAAGTAAGCGAAAAGCGTGCAGACCGTGATGTAAATGAAGGGGTAGCCGTAGCACTGCTGAATGATGATGCTACCAGTGGTATCATTCTGGCTTTAGGTTGTGAAACCGACTTCGTAGCCAAGAACGATGACTATGTGAACTTTGCCCGCTCCATTGCTGAACTGGCCCTGGCCAACAAACCAGCCGATAAAGACGCTCTGATGAATCTGGACCTGAACGGTATGACCGTTGCCAACGCCATCAGTGAACAGGTGGGTAAGATAGGAGAGAAGATCGAAGTAACAGATTATGCTGCCATTGATGCCGCCAGTGTGGTTGCCTATAACCACAGCAACGGTAAGGTAAGTGTACTGATCGGTATGAACAAAGCCGGCGATGCAGTTGCAGAGATCGGAAAAGATGTGGCCATGCAGATCGCTGCCATGAATCCTATTGCTATTGATAAGGATGGTGTGCCGGAAGATGTGAAGCAAAGAGAAATGGAGATCGGCCGCGAACAGGCTCGTGCAGAAGGTAAGCCGGAGCAGATCCTCGACAAGATCGCTACCGGAAAACTGGAAGCATATTACAAGGACAATACCCTGCTCAACCAGAAGTTCGTGAAAGACAACAGCAAGTCTATCCGCGATGTACTGGCCGGCGTTGACAAGGAACTCAGCGTGACCGCCTTCAAGCGGATCGCCCTGGGCGCCTGATGCGCATGCAGAACAATCATTCAGAAACGCTGCAGTCTTGCAGCGTTTCTATTTTCAAGAAGTACCATCATGATCAGTGCAAGAAATATCACCCTCTCTTACGGCAAACGTGTGTTGTTTGATGAGGTCAACATCAGTTTTACCAAAGGCAACTGCTATGGCGTGATAGGCGCCAACGGTGCGGGCAAGTCCACCTTCCTCAAGATCCTTTCAGGTGAGATCGAACCGAATAAAGGCAACGTGGAGATCACTCCCGGCGAACGCATGGCTGTGCTGCGTCAGGACCATTCTGTGTTCAATGACTATGCCGTATTGCAAACGGTCATGATGGGACACAGTCAGCTGTGGAAGGTGATGGAAGAACGCGATGCCATCTATGCCAAGCCCGATTTCTCTGAAGAGGATGGACTACAGGCAGCCCACCTGGAAGCTGAGTTCGGAGAGATGGGAGGATACACCGCAGAAAGTGATGCCGCAACCTTGCTGGGATCACTGGGTGTGGAAGAAAGTTTGCATGAGATGCAGATGAAAGACATTCCGGGAAGCATGAAAGTACGGGTACTCCTGGCTCAGGCACTGTTCGGAAATCCGGATGTGCTGCTGCTGGATGAACCCACCAACGATCTGGACGTAGAGACCATCGCCTGGCTGGAAGATTTTCTGGCAGATTATGAGAACATCGTCATAGTGGTGTCTCACGACCGTCACTTCCTCGATGCGGTCTGTACCCATGTGGCTGATGTGGATCGCAGCAAGATCCAGATCCATACCGGTAACTATACCTTCTGGTACGAGACCAGTAAACTGGCCGCCCGACAGATGTCTGACAAGAACAAGAAGATGGAAGAGAAGCGGAAGGAACTCCAGGAGTTCATCGCCCGGTTCTCTGCCAATGCTTCCAAAAGCCGCCAGGCTACCAGCCGGAAAAAAGCACTGGAGAAACTGGTCATTGAAGAGATCACACCATCCAACAGAAAGTATCCTGGAATCATCTTCCGCCCAGACCGCGAAGTGGGCAACCAGGTGCTGAAGGTCACCAACCTGAGTGCCTCCAATGATGGACGCAGCTTGTTCAGCAACTGCACTTTTACCGTAGAACGCAATGATAAAATAGCTGTATTCAGCAAGGATCACCTGGCAGTTACAGCCCTTTTTGAGATGCTGAATAATAATCGTCAGGCTGACAGCGGACAGATAGAATGGGGTACTACCATCACCTCTGCCTATCTGCCCAACGACAATGCAGCCTTCTTCACCAAAGGCATGACCCTGATGGACTGGCTTGCGCAGTTTGTACCAGCCAATGTGGAAGATGCAGATGAGCAGTTCCTGCGAGGATATTTAGGTAAGATGTTATTCAGCGGCGATGATGTCATGAAGATGACCAACGTGCTGAGCGGTGGTGAGAAAGTGCGCTGTATGATCAGCCGAATGATGCTGCAGAACCCCAACCTGCTGATGCTCGATGAACCCACCAACCACCTGGACCTGGAAAGTATTCAGGCATTCAACGAGAATGTGGCAGAATTTCCCGGGGTAGTGCTGCTGAGCTCACATGACCATACCTTCATGCAGACGGTTGCCAATCGTGTGATCGAACTGACACCTTCCGGCATCATAGACAAGCTCATGACCTTTGATGAATACCTCAACGACGAGCGTATTCACCTGCAGAGGGAAGAGATGTATGGAGTAGGAGTGTGAGCCTTCGGCAGTGAGGAGTGAGGAGTGAGGAGTGAGGAGTGAGGAGTGAGGAGTGAGGAGTGAGGAGTTGAATGATCAACTGGTAAAGATCGCTTCCATTTTTCTTTGCCAACTGTCAACTGCCAGCTCCATCCGGAGCGAACTGCCAACTCATGTTTTTCCGAATTCCGTTTTTCGATTTACCATCACCAGATGATATTCCCGTAATCGTCGGTCTGTTTCAGTTCCCAGTAGTCATCGCCGCCACCCATGTTTTCGATCACGTTCATCATGGACACATGCGACATATTATTCATTTCCATCAAGAATTTGACCATGTCTGCATCCATGTCGGCACCTGACCAGTCAACTGACGGAGGTTGTTGCTGCAGGTGTTGCTGAAACTGTTGTTGTTCACGGCTGCTCATGGCATTCATCTGCGCCACCAGATTGTCTTTCAGCAGCGAACCACAGGCCAGAAGTTGTTTGTCTTCCAGCCTGAAGGCAGCAAAATTGCTGACCATTTGTTGTGCCAGTTCACTGCGCATGGCAGCAGTTAGTTGCTGGCCGTAATTCTGGTAGGCCAGTGACAGGTAGTCCAGGTAATCATCCAGATCTTTCTGTGTCAGTACCAGTTTATTGGTCTCATCAAATGCGATCACATCGGTGTAGCTATCGGTCACATCCCAATACACACTGGCGTGCTTATTGACCACACTCATCCAATAGATATTACCCAGGATCTGTTGCCTGACCAATCCGATCTCGACCGGATCATGCAGGGTGAAGATATATTCCATACCGCTTCGCAGTGCCTGCAGATCGGTCATGGTAGATGCTGCATCTGTCTTGAAATCTTTTATCAGAGCAGATTCTATTTTTTTGTAATCAATTTCAGGTATGTTGGTTTGTACCAGAAATGAAATAGCTGCGGCATACAGACGTGCATCTGCTTCAATGATCTGTTGTTTGCCGCTGCCAGCAAGTACCCTGGGATATTTGCTTTTGCTGAACGCTTCCATTCCCTTTACTTCAGGAGCAACTCCAACCCTGTCAAGCGTAAACTGCACCTGATTCACATCAGAGAGATGGAGTTGTTGCGCTGTAATGCCAGACAGGTAATACTGCACACTTGGATTATTGTTGGCGTCATAGAGATACAGGTAGCCGCCCTGTAACAGGTAGTTGCCTGATGCCTGACCAAATTGAGTACTGCTGAACTGATAGGTTCCTTCCTGGGTAAAGGTGTATTGCATCTGGTAAGCAGTGTTTTGCCAGGTGCCAAAAATGTTTTGCGCTTGCAGTGACAGCGACATTCCAACTGCACAAATCCATGTAAGCATTTTCATGACGCTAAAATAATAAAAGCGAAAAGTGTGGACAGATATCAGCCACACTTTTCGCTTAATTCAGTTCAGCAATTGCAGTTACTTCACCCAGATCTCATCACAGAAGATCCAGCTTTGACCACCGGCACCCGGATGCCAGGATGGTATGGTTCCTGCGTTTCTTGCTGTGATCATCACATACCGTCCGGTAAGTGGTGTCTCAAAAGATACTTTGAGGTTTTCGGTGGTTTGCGAATCATAGTCGGTGGAAGTGACCGTGTGTCTGGTCATGGCGCCCTGGCTGAATTGTACAGCGTCGGTACTTACAAATACTTCGAGTGTGGTGGGCAGCCAGATCCAGGCACGGATATCCTGGAGGAAACCGGCACCTACTTCACTGATACTTCGCTCTTCGCCCAGGTCTATCAGCACCTGCATATCGCGGCCCTGCCATCCCTGCCATTTGCCCATCCGGAAATCCTTTCCGCCCCGCTGACCGTCTATCAGTGCCAGATCACCACCGGCAGTATATTGGTTATCGTAAGCCGTCTGGTAAGTGATATGGAAATTTTCCGGGATCTTTTTGAGGATGGCGGTCGATACATATCCGGCATCGCCGGTACGGGTCTTGCTGATCGCTTTTACCATCACGTCATTATGGAATACGAGCGGACCGGTATAGTTGATCGGTTTGATGAGGGGTACATCACCGTGGGTCTGATATACCAGATTATCTGTTGTATCAAACTGAGTTATGGTAACCACCACAGAGTCTGTAAATACGGGAGAGTCCACATGAATGAGCGGAGGTTGTGGCATCAGTCTTTTGCGGGCGGTGCTTGTGTCGCCGCTGAAGCCGGTGCTGGCATTATTGCTCATGACCATGCCAAGGGTGCTGCCTTCTATGATTGCCCGGTGACTTATATTCGGCAGCATCTGCTGTTGACCGTTGATAGTGGCAGATTGTACATATATGTTATCTCCCCCTGCCTTATCGGCAGTAATATGAAATGACTTTCCGTTTTCGAGGTGGATGGTAGCTTCCGGAAAGCTGGGGCTGCCTATGCTGTACACAGGATCTCCGGGACAAACTGGATAGAATCCGAGTGAGCTCAGGACATACCATGCACTCATTTGTCCGCAGTCTTCATTGCCTACCAGCCCGTCTGGTGCGTTGGTATAGAATTCACGCTTGATGCGGTCCACGTAATACTGGGTCTTTTCCGGTTGTTGCACGAAGTTGAAGAGATAGGCAAAGTTGTGGCTGGGTTCATTGCCATGTGCATATTGCCCGATCAGCCCGGTAATGTCTGCCTGTTCTCTGCCACTGGTTACCGATGGAGCGGTGAAGAGATCATCCAGCCGCTTGCGTGATGCATCCAGGCTTCGCTGATCATTTTGGGGCAGCAACAAGCCCAGATCGTGTGGTGCAAAGAAGTTATACTGCCAGGCATTGGCTTCTGTATAGTTGAAGTTCACTTCGAACGGATCGAATGGTTCATACCAGTAGCCATTGGTGCGGGGTCTGATGAAAGTGCCATCGAACAGGTTGATCCAGTTCATGGACCGACGATAGAAAGTGAAGTAGTCATCATGACTCAGTACCTGGCCCATCTGGCTGATGCACCAGTCGTCATAAGCATATTCCAGTGTACGGCTAACGGATTCAGCTGCATTGTTGCTTTCAATCATACCAATATCTCTGTACTGTCTCCAGCCATATTCATTGGTCTTCGTAGCTTGTTGCATGGCCATATATGCTTTCTCCGTATCATAGCCCAGAATACCCTTTACGGCAGCGTCTGCTATTACACTGATGGAATGCACCCCGATCATACAGTTGGTCTCATTGCCGGCCAGTTCCCAGACAGGCAGGTATCCGCTTTGTTCGTATTGTTTGATGAAAGTGTTGATGAAATCGTTGGTTCGTTTCTGATCAATGATGGTCAGCAGCGGATGGAGGGCACGGAAAGTATCCCAGAGGGAAAACACGGTATAGTAATCGAAACCACCGGCTGTATGGATCTGACCATCCATACCGCGGTATCTTCTGTCGGCATCCATATACAGGTTAGGTGCCAGCATACAATGATAGAGTGCAGTGTAGAAGATCGTTTTCTCGTCTTTGTCTTTGGTGCTTATTTCTATTTTAGACAGCTCTTTATTCCAGGCATCATCTGCAGCTTTTCTCATTGCGTTAAAATCCCATCCGCTCACTTCGGCCTGCATGTTTTTCCAGGCACCTTCGGCAGATACGGCAGACACAGATACCTTCACCAGCAAGGGTTCTTTTCCATTGCTTTTAAACCGAAATCCGGCATATAATGAAGTGCCATAGACTGCACCGGTATTGGCGATGACCCTTTTCTCCTTATCATCATCAATCACAGACTCTGAGAAGGGTTGAGAGAACTCTAAGGCGAAATACAACCACTGATCTTCTGCCCAGGAGGAGGATCTGCGCAGCCCTTCCACTTTTGTATCGCTGACCACCCGGATATACGTACCATCCAGCAGTTTATCACGATGGCGAAGGTCCAGGATCACGTTGGCTTCATCAGAAGCAGGAAAACTGTACTTGTGCATGCCCACCCGGTTGGTCACGGTCAGTTCTACCGGAATATTATCATCTTCCAGCAGCACACTGTAGTAACCGGGCGAAGCTTTTTCCTTGTCATGACTGAAGGCAGAAGCGTAACCGGTCTTTGGGTCATTGCCTGTCATGTTGTTGAACTGCATCTCACCCACAGTGGGCATGAGCAGTACATCACAATAATCAGGTATGCCGGTACCACTGAGGTGGGTGTGGCTGAAGCCATAGATCACGTTATCGCTGTAGTGGTAACCGCTGCAACCATCCCAACCTTCCAGCCGGGTATCAGGACTTAGCTGCACCATGCCAAAGGGCATGGAAGCGCCGGGATAGGTGTGGCCATGTCCGCCGGTGCCAATAAATGGATTGACAAAAGGAGTGAATTGAGCCATCACTGCCAGGGGCAGGGAAAGGCTGCATAATGTGAGGATCTTTTTCATATGAATAGATAGCGCCATTTGGCAGGAGAATATAGCAAAATAAGGGCCAGAAGCCGGTTAATAAAAAGACTTTCGTCAATGGCACTCAGGAGTCATCTTCCATCTCTCCCCAGATAAGGGAAGCAGCACCCAGAATAGCGGCTTCACTTTCCTTCAGGCCGCTTGGCAGGATCTCGATCTTATCCTGATAAATATTCATCAGGTTGTCTTCAAAACTCCTGATAGTAGGCTCAAACAACAGATCTCCGGCCTGAGCAAGGCCACCGAACAAAAAGATCTTTTCCGGTCGGGTATAGCAAACCGAGTTGGCCAGATGAAAACCCAGGATCCAGCCTGTGCGGCTGAAAGCCTCCAGGGCAATTTCATCTTCTTCGAGAGCCAGGGCGCAGATCTTTTCTGCATCGATCATATTGCCCAGACTCAGTCTGAAGCTGTCAACATTCTTGTTGCGCAGCAACTCATAATAGGTTTTGACAATACCGGTAGCACTGGCATATTGTTCTATACAACCTTTGCGGCCACAGCCGCACAGGCGACCATTCCGGTACACGATCACATGACCGAGTTCGCCGGCAAGGCTGTCGTGCCCGTATATCAGCTTGCCATTGACCACCTGCCCGCTGCCCAACCCTGTTCCCAGAGTAATGAACAAATAGTTCCTGCATCCCTGCGCAGCACCGAAATACATCTCACCCAGTGCGGCAGCTTTGGCGTCGTTGGTCAGGGCAACCGGTTTGCGGAATGTTTTTTTGAACAGCGCCTTCATGGGCACCAGGCCTTTCCAGGGGAGGTTGGGAGCCTGGTCTATGGTTCCGTCAAAGTAATTGCCGTTGGGGGTGCCAATTCCTACACCAGCTACTTTGGCACCCAGTTTTTTCAGTGGTTCTGCAATGCGTTTTTTCAGGTCTTCAGGCAAGGGATCGGGTTTGGGGTAGCCCTTCGTTTTGACCTTATCGGTATGCAGGATCTCTCCATTACGGGTTACCAGCCCGAATTTGATCCCGGTTCCACCTATGTCTATACCTAAAACAACGTCCTGTGCCATAGCAGGTACAAAGTAAATACATTCAGTGAAACCCCGGTCACGGTTGTTCAGGTGGTGATCCGCCGATGATAATTCAACTGACCCAAATGGTAGCTGAAGTGTGCCAGAAATACCTGCAGCACATATCCGATGGTCTTTCCACCCTTGAATTCGCGGATCGGATAGGGCTCATCCAACTGCTGATCATACAGGCCGTTGAGTACACGATCTACCTGTTCACGGGCTTCGACCAGTTCCTGTCTGAGCTGTTCACGGCTCAGGTCTTTGGCACCGAATTCCCGTTCACGGTCTCTTACATAGCCGCTGTTACCAAGTGTATGACCAATAAAATGGAGCAGATTGCCTGCCAGGTGCAGGATCAGGTTACCCCCGCTGTTGAGCGTGCCTGGCGCAAGTGTCCAGAGGCTGGCGTCAGAAGGATACTGTTCCAGTTCCTTCAGGCATTTATCGATCTCTGCGAGATAGACCTCTCGGAGGATTGAAGTAGTGTTACTGGAGTGCATGTTTCAATTGGTTGATCTGATGTTTGGAACCCATTACGATGATACTGCTGCCGGCTTCAACGGTTGTATCGGGAGAAGGGTTCAGTTGAAATTCCTGGTTGCTGTCTTTGTAACCCAGTAATGTGGCTCCTGTACGTTCCCAGCAGTTCAGCTCACGCAAGAGAACTGAACTGTTTATATACAGTTCGCTGATCTGGAAGTCATCGCCGGAATGGGTGGCCATCATATCCACGAATTCTTCGATATCTGGGTTGGTAACCAGCATGGCCATATGTGCACCACCGATCTTATCCGGCATGATGACATTATCTGCCCCGGCATTCTTCAGTTTGCGAACAGAAGTATTTTCAGAAGCCCGGCTGATCAGGGTAACCTGTGTGTTAAGGCTGCGGGCAGTCAGTATGACAAACACATTGAGTGTGTCATCGGGCAAAGCAGATATCAGGGCCTTGGCCCGCTCTATGCCGGCTTCCTGCAACACTTCATCACGGGTGGCATCTGCACGAATATATAACAGATCATCATATTTTTTATCTTCCAGTATTTGTTCGTCCTGTTCAATGACCACAAACGGCTCCCTGTTTCTTTCCAGGATGCGAACTGCCTCCTGACCATTTCTGCCAAAGCCGCATATAATGGTATGATTCTCCAGTTTGTCTATGGCGTTTCTCATTTTGTAGATTTTATAAGTACGGGCGAATTCTCCGTCCAGGAAATAGCGTGATATCTGGGTGATCACAAAGGCAAAAATACCCAGGTTGAACAGGATGAGGATGGTGGTGAATACCCTGCCTGAAGCACTGAGGGGGTGCACTTCCTGAAAGCCGACGGTTGCCAGGGTAATGACCGTCATATAAAGTGCTTCCACGAAGTTGTATTGCTCAATAAGCATATAGCCTCCGGTGCCGAAAGACAGGGTTAGTCCTACCAGCACCAGGGCGATATATATCTTAGACAGCGGCGACCGTTGTTTCCTTCGGATCATATGCGGTAAAAATAGTTGAAAACTAAAATGGCTTCGGTGATTTACATGCTACTTTTACCGAATAAACATCACCATGGATTTCAGCATATTCCTGACAACCGATGCCTGGCTGGCCCTTATTACACTGACCGTACTGGAGATCGTGTTGGGCATAGACAACATTATTTTCATTTCTATCCTGTCTGGAAAGCTGCCTGCCTCACAGCAAAAGAGAGCCCGTCGTCTGGGTCTGGCACTGGCTATGATCACCAGAGTGCTGCTGCTGTTATCGCTCAGCTGGATCATGGGTATGGAAAAAGAGCTGTTCTCTGTGCTGGGCAAAGGTATCAGCGGCCGTGACCTGATACTGCTGCTGGGTGGATTATTCCTGCTATACAAGGCAACAACAGAGATCCACAGCAAGCTGGAAGGAGAAGAAGAAGAACATAAAACGGTCAGGGTGCCATCCTTTAACGGGGTGATCGTTCAGATCCTGCTGCTCGACATTGTCTTTTCTCTGGATTCAGTGATCACTGCTGTTGGAATGGCTGATGAAGTACTGGTCATGATCATTGCGGTGGTCATTGCCGTGCTTATTATGTTATGGGCCGCCGATCCCATTTCTGATTTCGTGAATAAACACCCCACGGTCAAGATGCTGGCACTTGCATTTCTGGTCATGATCGGGGTGTCACTGCTGATTGAAGGCTGGGGTGAACATATAGACAAGGGCTATATATATTTTGCAATGGGATTTTCCGTGCTGGTGGAGATGCTGAACCTGCAGGCTAAAAAAAGAAGGAAAGGGAGTGTGTGAGTGGGAGTGTGAGTGGGAGTGGGAGTGTGAGTGGGAGTAGGAGTAAGAGTGGGGGTGTGAGTGGGAGTCTTCCATTGCCTGACCCGGCAGTTATTGCACTTTCCGATCGCCGGCTTTTGCATGGCCTTCACCCGCCCGGAACATCCACACCTCTTTGCTGGCCAGGTGGGCAGGAAACCACGAGGCAATACTGCCAATGATCAAAATGGTAAGCCCCACATTGAAGAAGTCCATCAGGTGCATATCTATCGGATAGGCACTCACCACAAAACTGCCGCTTCCCGGAATGGTAACCACCCCAAAACGGATCTGGATCCAGCACAACAAAGCAGCAAATGAGAACCCGACACCAATACTGACAAGGGTTTGCAGTACACCCTGAATGAAGAAGATGTTGCGGATCATTCCATTGGTGGCACCCATGGCCCGCAGGGTGCTGATATCTTTTCGTTTGTCAATGACCAGCATGCTGATAGAACCGATCATATTAAAGGTGGCGATGATGAGAATAAAGGTCAGAATGAGAAAGACCACCCAGCGTTCATTTCGCATGACCTTGTAGAGGAATTCATTCTGCTGTGCACGGTCTTTGATCACAAAGTCATCTCCCAGCAGGTTTTGCATGGATGTAATGGTCTTGTGTACAGAAGCAGAGGGATCCATTTGAATTTCCAGTGCTGATACTTCGTTCTGATCATATTCCAGCAACTGTCTGACAAATGACAAGCCTGTGATCACATATTTTCCGTCAAAATCTGCCTGTACCCGAAAGGCACCTACAGGTTGCACAGATTGCTGGATAAAGGCATTTCGCGGGTCGAGCCCGGCTCTGCTTCCACGACGGGGCATGAAGATGCGAACAGCAGGATAGTCCAGCCCCAAAGCCACATTCAGCGTAGCAGCCACACCTGAACCCAAAATAGCGCAGTCCACTTCCTTACCGAAATGCTCAAACCGAAGTACATACTCTCCAGCAAAGACAGAATCATCTACAGCGGTAACCAGTGAATAGATGGAATCAACCCCTTTGATGGTAGCAATATGTTCCTGTTCATTGTAAGCCAGCATGGCATTCTCTTCCAGCGTCTGGCTGATGTACAGTACGCCGGGAATATTGCCCAGGTCTTCCATCATGTCCGGGTTGGCGTTGAAGACCTTGCCCTGCGCAGGGGTAATGGTGATGTCAGGATAGAAAGCACCGTACAATCCGATTACCAGACTGCCGAAACCATTGAAAGCAGACAGCACGATGATCAGTGCTGCAGAGCCGATGGTGATACCCAGCATGGTGATGCCGGATATAATATTGATGGCATTGGTCGATTTGCGGGAGAAGATGTAGCGCCAGGCTACCCGTAAAGCAAAAGACCCGCCCATTTACTTGATTTGCTTGAACAGCTCTTCGAGGCGGAATACATTATCCAGGGTATCGTCGAGCCGGAATTCCAGCATTGGAATGATGCGCAGGTCGCGGCGCATGATCTGCCCGAAACGCTTGCGAATATCTCCCACATGCTTGTTCAGAAGGTCCACCACTTGTTGCGGTTCCTTTTCGTTCAGTACGCTGATGAAGATCTTGCACTCTGCCATATCAGGGGTGATCGTGGCATCTGTAACGGTCACAAAGCGGGAGCCGTAATAATTGGCCCCTTCCCGCTGCAGGAATGTGCCCATTTCTTCCCTGATGAGATTGGCTATCTTCTTCTGTCTGCGACTTTCCATGGCTGCGTATAAAGGTACGAAAACAGAGGGTGTGACCACACAGCAATAAACAGCGCTGCTGCACGTCTTGTTTTGGTAACTTTGGCTCGCTATGCGTGGATACTTCAGGATACTCAGGTACGTGCTGCGTTTTCGCAGGCTTGCGGTACTGAACCTGGTATTCAATATCCTGTACGCACTGTTCAACCTGTTTTCCATCCTGACACTGATCCCCTTTCTGCAGGTACTGTTCAATTCTGTTCCTGTAGCAACTGAAAAGCCAGATGGTGGTGTTGGTGTTACCCAGTTGCTTCATCTGATCAATTACCATTTTGGCGCCTATGTGGCTGAGCATGGGCAGATGCAGGGATTGCTGGTGGTCTGTTTCAGCATCACGATCATTTTCATTCTTAAAAATGGTTGCCGTTATGCAGCCTTGTATTATCTGGCTCCGCTGCGCAACGGCGTGGTCAGAGAGTTGCGCCAGAACATCTTTGAACGTATGCTGCAATTGCCGCTTTCTTATTTCAGCGAAAAGCGCAAAGGCGATATCATCGCCCGTATGACCACAGATGTGAATGAAGTGGAATGGAGCATCATGAATACCCTGGAGTCCACCTTCCGTGATCCTCTTACCATTCTGTTCTTTTTCATTGCTATGCTGCTGCTGAGCCCGCAACTAACCCTGTTCGTGCTGATCCTGTTGCCGGTCATGGGGTTGGTTATTGGTCGCATCGGCAAGACCCTGAAACGCAAATCAGGCAAAGCTCAGGATCAGCTCGGCTTGTTATTGTCCATCATAGAGGAATCTTTGTCAGGGTTGCGCATCATTAAAGCCTTCAATGCAGAGCGCTACCAGAAGGCCAAGTTCAGTCGGGAGAACCGGGCACACTCACAACTGCTTACTTCTGTTCTGAACCGCCGGGAATTATCCAGTCCGCTGTCTGAAGTGCTGGCCATTTTTGTTGTGGCAGCTTTGTTATGGTATGGCGGGCGGCTGGTCATCAGCGGAGAATCTGTGCTTACCGGCGAAATGTTCATTGGCTACATCGTCATCTTCGCCAACCTGATCAATCCTGCCAAGTCATTCGCCAACAGCTATTATTTTATTCAGCGGGGTATCGCTTCCATCGAACGGATAGAAGCTATTCTGGATGCACCGATAGAGATCAAAGAGAACATGGATGCCATCAGTCTGAAAGGATTTGAACAGGCCATTGAATACCGGAATGTCAGCTTCAATTACCAGGAAGATGCAAGGGTGTTGCACCACATCAATCTGCGCATAGAAAAGGGACGTATGATCGCCATTGTTGGTCCGTCCGGTTCGGGTAAGTCCACCCTGGCTGATCTCCTTCCGCGATTCCATGATGCTACAGAAGGAGAGATCCTCATAGACGGGCATAACCTTCGTAACCTGCGCACCACTTCTGTGCGCAACCTGCTCGGCATGGTCAGTCAGGACCCTATCCTGTTCAATGATACGGTGTTCAACAACATCGCTTTTGGTGTTGACAATCCCAATATGGATGATGTGATACGGGCAGCCAAAGTGGCCAATGCACACGACTTCATCATGAAACTGGATAAGGGCTACCATACTGCAATAGGCGACAGGGGCTCTAAACTCAGCGGTGGCGAACGCCAGCGCATCACCATTGCCCGTGCCATCTATAAGAATCCTCCCATCCTCATTCTGGATGAAGCTACTTCTTCTCTCGATACGGAATCAGAAAAACTCGTGCAGGATGCGCTGTTCAAGCTGATGCAGAACAGAACATCCATTGTCATTGCCCACCGCCTGAGCACTATCCAGTTTGCTGACGAGATCATTGTGATGCAGGAAGGTCGTATCGTAGAAAGAGGCAACCACAGTGCCCTGATAGCCAAGAAAGGTCTGTATGCCAAGCTGGTGGAGATGCAGGCGTTCTGACCGGGCAAGAAAAAAGCCCTCCGAAGAGGGCTTTCAATACAACAAAAATAATATCAGTATTCTTCATCTGACCACATGCCATTGATGGCTGACAGGGTCTCTTCGATATAGGTCATGCCTGCCTGCCAGGCTTGTTTGGTGGTGTCGTCCTGATAGTCCATATTCTCTGCATAGTATTCATAGATACCATTCAGGAAGCTTCCGGCAAAGAACTTGAACCAGCCTCCGTCTTCGTCAAGAGCGATCTCTTTGAACTGATCTACCCCTTTCTGAATGATGCTGATGTCAGTCTGGTTTTGCAGATACAACTGATAGTAAACCATCAGGTAGTACACTTCCCAGCTGGTATAGGTATCAAACATGTGCAGGAAGTAATCATTGTCTATTGGATTACCTTCTTCTGCCAGGATACCCCAAACCGGTGCCAGCACATTGATGTTCTTTTCGTTCTGATAGCGCCTTGCTCCTTCCAGGGCGGCGGAAGGATCCAGTATGCTCAGAACACTCAGGGCATTGCCGATGACCGCATAGGAAGAATCGTTCAGTGCGGCTTTCAGCACCGGAATGGCCTTGTCTGCACCCAGTGATTCCAGCCGGCCAATGGCAGATGCACGAACAGACGCCTTAGGGTCGTGCTGCGCCATATTCAAAATGATGTCTGCCACAGGTCCATCCCAGTTGTTTTCAAGAGAAATGCTTTCAACTGCATAAGAACGTATGCCCCAGAACTTATCCCGCAGTGCGGCAGTATATACTTCAGTAGCCTGTTCACTGTAGTCCTGCTGGAATTCCAGATTGTACAATGCCTTCAAACGATCCAGATACATCTGACTGTGGTGAAACTGGAATGACCATTCTTCTGATGGCTTTTCTTCAGAGATCTGCGCCAGTAACTGATTCTCTGCATCAAAAATGACCGCATCAGGCGCAGCACCCATTTCAAAGGTGAAGGTCTGGTCGCGTTTGTCTATAATGATGCGATGGCGCTCCACCTGATCGCCGGTGTAGATGTCTATGTCAACCGGCAGTACATAGGTAGGTGTAGGTTGTATCTGATTCTGGGTAACCCTGATCTCCAGCAGACCGAGGTCTTCATAGAATTCTTTTTCTATGGTCAGGTCGGGGTGACCACTGTTGAGAAACCACTGATTGAAGAACCAGTTGAGGTCTTCGCCGGTCACTTCTTCGAAAGCAAGACGCAGGTTATGGATCTCAACTGCCTGGAATTTATTGTCTTCGAGGTACAGCTTCAGCGAGGCAAAGAAGGCATCATCACCCACATACTTGCGCAGCATATGAAGGATGCATCCGCCTTTGGCATAACTGTGGCTGTCAAACATGTCTTCCTTGTCTTCATAATTGAAGCGGATCATATCAACCTGCTTGGATTCAGCCTCGGTCATGTAAGAATCGTAGTCGCCTTTAAGGTGTTCATCGGCGTCTTCCCGTCCGTATTTGTATTCCCGCCAGAGGTATTCACCGTAGGTAGCGAATGATTCGTTGAGTGGCAGGTTGCTCCATGATTCGGTGGTCACCAGATCGCCGAACCATTGGTGGAACAGCTCGTGGCTGATCACATCTTCCCAGGTCTCATCCAGCAGTTCACGATCGGTCTGCTGAAGAAAATCTCCGTGCAGCGTAGCGGTGGTGTTTTCCATGGCACCGGACACATAATCACGTACCACTACCTGTGAATATTTCTGCCACGGGTAATCAACTCCGAGTACATTGCTGTAGAATGTCATCATTTCAGGGGTGTTGCCGAAGATGGCACGGGCATATGGTGCATAAGCCGGTTCTACATAGTAGTTGACCTCCTTGTTCTTCCATTTGTCTTTGACGATGGTGAATTCGCCCACCGCCATCATGAACAGGTAAGGTGCATGCGGCATGTCCATGACCCAGTGGTCTGTTCGGGTGCCGTCGTTGTTCAGATGAGAATCTGTAAGCAGTCCATTGGACAGGGTGGCGAATTTTTTATCTACTGTGATATAGATCTCATCGGTGGTGCGCTCGTTCGGTTTGTCTATGGTAGGGAACCAGACGGAAGAAGCTTCGGTCTCGCCCTGGGTCCAGATCTGTTGTGGTTTGTCTGCTACGCTGCCATCTCTGTTGATGAAATACAGACCCTTATCTGAGGTGATGGCAAAGCTGCCACCTTCCGGCCGGTCTTCCGGTCTGGCAGTATAGTCTATATAGACCGTGTACTGTTCGTCTTTCGTGTATTCACGACCGAGGTCAATGGTGATCTGCAGACTGTCGTAGGTCCAGTTGAGGTTAGTTTTGGCTCCCTTGTTCACCATGGCCACCTGGTGTATGTCCATGCCTTTTGCATCGAGCACCAGGGTGCGGCTTGGATAGAAATAAGGCTTGAGTGTGAGCGAGGCCTTGCCCAGCAGCCAGGCGTTGGCCCAGTCAAAGCGCACATCCAGTGCCGTATGCAGAAGATCGTGACTTCTGGTGGCTGAAGACCTGTACACATCCTGACTCCATGGGCTTACATCAGCGGAAGCATCATCTACGTAAGATTCATCGTAATAGTATTCATCTCCGTAGTCGTAATCGCCATAGTCATATTCTCCGTAATCATAGGAGTCTGTATAGCTGGTATCAATCGTGCCCGTGTAGTCATCAGAGCTGACAGCTTTTTTGGTCGGGTCACATTGCGAAAAGAGCAGACATACACCGCCTGCAAGGATCAGTTTGTTCAAAGTCATGTGAAAGATTTACTTTTACCGAGGATGCACAAAATTAGGATTTTAACACATCTGAAGTCCCCATTTAACAGAGTTTAAGGTATGAAGAAGGTAAGGGTCAATGAACAGCATTTATTTGAGGTGGATGGTGACCTGGTGAACAGAAAGGCCTGGGCCGCCAACCTGATCGCCACCGGCGATCGTTTTTATCATCTGCTGCACGATGGCCGGTCCTATACCATCGAAGTACTGCAGCAGGATGCAGCAGGAAAGCAGTGCACCCTTCGAATCAACGGCAGGACCTATGAAGTAGGAATCCAGGATCCGATAGACCAGTTGCTGGATCAGATGGGGCTTTCTTCAGCGGCAGCAGGCAAAATGGCCCAGCTCCAAGCACCCATGCCGGGTCTGATACTGGACATCCGGGTGCAGGCGGGCGATGCGGTTCAGAAAGGTGATCCGCTCATGGTGCTCGAGGCAATGAAAATGGAGAACGTACTGAAAGCCGAAGGTGAAGGAATAGTCAAAAATATCCTGGTAGCGAAAGGCCAGAATGTAGAGAAGGGCTTCGTGATGATGGAATTTGAATAGACTACTGGTGATAGATATCGTGGATGCGTACCAGACCGGTGCAGCGTCCGTCAGCCACGACCGGCAATACTGCGATCTGCGACTGCCGGTTTTCCATTTTATCTACGGCTTCTTTCAGGCTGGCATCTGCTTCGATGGCAATGGGATCTTTGGTCATCAGATCTGCAACGGTCAATCCGTCCACCTGCTCATGTTGTAACAGGGCACGTCGAATATCACCGTCGGTCACCAGGCCGATCAATCTTCCGTCCCCGAGAATACAGGCCGCACCCAGATTGTATGTACTCATTGCTATGATGAGTTCGCGGAATCCTGCATCGGGTGTCAGGCATGCCACCTGATCAATGGGGTGCATGACATCAGATACTTTCAGGTGCAGGTTGCGACCCAGCTGTCCGCCGGGATGATTGCGGGCGAAGGCTTCTGCAGTAAAACCGCGTCCTTCCATGAGGGCAACGGCCAGCGCATCTCCCAATGCCAGTGCCACCGTGCTGCTTGCGGTGGGTGCCAGATTGAGCGGATCGGCCTCTTTCTCTACCGACGCATCCAGGACGAAACGGGCCTGTTCTGCAATAGGAGAATGCATGTTTCCTACGATGGCGATGATGGCAGAACCCTGCTCTTTGAACCATGGAATGAGCCTGACCATTTCAGGCGTGGCACCGCTTTTCGAAATAAGTATGACCGGATCGCCGGGGGTATAGACCCCGAGGTCACCGTGTACTGCTTCGGCGGCATGCAGGAAAACTGCCCTGGTGCCGGTGCTGCACAAGGTAGCTGTCAGCTTCTGGGCGATGGCACCTGATTTACCGATACCACAAACGATGGTATTGCCCGGATGTGCCAGGATGGTTTCTGTTGCCTGATGAAAAGAGGGCCCCAGACGTGCTGCTGCCAGATATAATTGATCGGCTTCAAATTGCATGACCCTGCGGGCCGAAGCATCGTGCGACATGCGGTAAAAATAGGGAGAAAATTTACTACCAGACTTGAATCTGTTTACTGAATACATGACCATCCACCAGGCCCGATAATACATACTGAGATCTTGCCAGGGCGGGCAGTGGAAAGGATAACGTCTGGTTTTCCAAGATCCCTTCATAGGTACTTCTGGCCACCAGTTGACCGGTCATATCACGGAGTTCCACTATCAGTTCTGTGTCGTGAAAAGGCCCGGTGTGCAGATAGACCACATCGCTGGCAGGATTCGGATAGGGAAGGAAAGTGATGCCATCTGCATCCGGAGCGTTCCACGGTTCCCAGCGGTAGGCGATACACTCTTCGCCGTTTGAAAGAGATGGATACATGGCACGCAGTATCTCTGCATTCAGAAAAAGTTTATTCAAAGCATGTAAAGGATCATTTGGCACTTCTGCCGGTGCAAACAACAGGGCAAACTCTGTGCACAAGGTATCACCATGTGCTAGTTCAACAGGAGTAATGGAAGACATAGAGTTCATATCACCTGGAAGATAGTCCAAAGCATGCATGCTCCAACCATCAGGGTTGTCCGGGCGATCGCTATACAGATACCTTGTTTGTGTAGTACCCCAGATTCCGTTGTTACCATAAGTAAACGGGAAGGAGTAGAAGTCTAAAAAATTTATAGGCCAGTATCCCTGCATGAAGTAAGAAAAAGGATAGTAGTAGCCATAGAAAAAATTCACATCAATGCTATTAAATCCACAAGCGTACATAGGGTGGCTTAATTGCTGAATTCCAAATGCAGGTATCATATCACCATAACCTAATGGGTCTGGTCCGTCAATAGAATCGCCATTATATACATAGGTCAGGGATAGTGCGCTGTCGCAACCAGTAAAATCATCAATATATGCCCCCAGTTCAAAATCTATATACAGGCCGGTTTGAAACTCCTTATAATCAAACCAGCTTCTGTTGATGATGGTATTATGAACGAAAATGCAATTTCCCAGAACCGACTGGTCATCTGCTTCATAAGCATAAAACATGGAATGCATTTCAATCCCCATTCTTCGATAATAATCCGATTCAGAATCAATATCTGCATTCATGATCTGAAAAATAGCGGCATCACCTTTGATGAGTGGGTAGTCGCCACTATAGGGGTCGTAATATCCATCTCCGTTGGCATCTGCGAAAGGAGCCAGACGCTCAGCGGTTCCCAGCTCAGGGTTGCCATTTCCAGGCCAGTTCAGAATTGGTTCAGGAATAACATAGTCAGGCTCTCCTCTTCTTTCGATAAAAGAATCAATGGTAGCCCTGTGTATGTACCAGTTTTTGTTGTACAAGGAATAGAATGCTGCTTCAGATTCCGGATCAAGGAACTGATTATGTGACGGGCCAACAAATTGATCGCTGATGTTCCAGTAGTTTGCTGCATAAACTCTGTTTTGATCGTATATATCAATACCACGAAACCAATAGAAGGCTCCAATCATAGGGCTCCGGCCTGAGCCTGTTGGGGCAATGAAAAGACTCGGATATGATACATAACTATAGCCTATTGATCCGGGATAGACCTGAGTGAGCGAGATATTATTAATATCCAGTGTAACACTATTCTGGGAATTGCCGGCTATACAAATAGAGACAAATACTAATGCCAGCAGATTTCTCTTCATTTTATAACTATTTTTTTAACAAATGTGAATCCATTTGCCTGACCACTTAATACATATATGCCGGCTGTCAATGCAGGAAGTCTGATACTGATGATCTGTTCAGAATTGAGGTCTGCTAAGAACCATGTTTCTATAAGTTTGCCGTTCATATCAGAAAGGTTTAGTGACACATCTGATTGTTTAAACGGCCCGGTGTGCAGATAGACCACATCACTGGCAGGATTTGGATAGGGGAGGAAAGTGATGCCATCTGCCGGATTTACTTCTGTTTGCCAGTAAGGGGCTTCCTGCCGGGTTTGCATGCAGTTTCCGGCATCGGGTAGATAAGGGTATTGTGCCTGCAGGGCCGAGGCCATATTGATCAGGTCTGTTACAGCAGCTGTGCGGTTGTTTGGAAGGGTTCCCGGTGCAAAAAGTACGGCAGCTGTATGACAGACGGTATCGCCGGGGTGCAGGTCTCCGAAGAAGGTGGAACTATATGCCCTCCTTTGTCCGGGTGGATTGCTTTCTGTGAATTCATTCCATCCATCCGTGTCATCCGGATGATCATGATAACTATAGTTGGTCAGACTTCCGGTTCCATACCCGCTTCCACCATCAGTCATATGAGTTGTATCAAAGGGCCAGTAGGCTCTCTGGTAAAACTGGAATCGTTGCAGCGATGATTCACTGAGTTCACTCATTGGGTTCATAGATACATCCATCGGAACATTTACAAACTGCAATCCGGTTGCAGGAAGCAGATCGCCGTAATAGATCCAGTCTCCATAACCTGTATCAGTTGTATCTCCTTTATAACAGTATTGCAGATTCACAGAGCTGTCACTACCCATGTAGTTGTTACCGAAAAATCCCAGTTCAAAGAAGGTCAGGTAGCCGAATACAAAATCGTGGTAGGTGCGGTCAGACCGGTTTATGATCTGCATGTCTATGAAAACTGCATTGTCCAGCAGAGATCCGGGCAGCGCTTCATATCCGTACACCATCTGCCGGTATTCCAGCATGCTGAAGTTCGGGTCGCCCCCGGTGGCCTGACTGCCGGTTGGCCTGTCATGCAGGAGCTGGAAGATGGCCTGGTCTCCTTTGATCAGGGGGTAATCGCCGCTGTCTGGTTCATAGATACCATTCGCATTGTGGTCAACATAAGGAGCAAGCTGAAACGTTGTGCCTAATGTGGTGTCTCCGTTGCCCGGCCAGTCTCTGATGATCTGTGGTATGGTATAGCCCGGTTCACCAAAATGAGATGTAAATGCTTCTATTTCGCTTCGTTCAATTTTTCTGACCATTTTGTAACGCTGAAGTGCCAGCTCCTGTGCCAGGTTCAGTGCGGTGTCTGCATGGGGACCTGCATGATCTTCAGCATTGTTGATATATAGAATATCGCCATAGACCTGGCCGCTGTCATCGTAGGCTGACCAAAGCGGGGCTATTCCCCAGATGATGTGGTTTGTTCCCTCTATGGGTGCCAGACTATAATACACATCGTCATGATTGCACAGGGTGCCCCCGTACCCAACTCCAAAACCGATGTTATTGACATCCAGTATCTCGAACTGAGCCTGAGCTGATGTTCCTAAGCAGCTGCAGCAGAACAGGAACAGAATGGTCTGTACACGAGGGAGCATGATTAAAAATAAGAAAAAAAAAGTTGTGAAAGAATGATCGTCAGGTTCTGACAACCATATTACAATTCGTGCAACGCAGATTCGGGTAGTTGTCTGAACCATTCATAGGTGATGCGCAAACCATCCTGTCTGTTCACCTTAGGTTGCCAGTTCAGTTTTTCTTTTGCGAGGGAAATATCCGGTTGTCTTTGCTGCGGGTCATCGACCGGAAGCGGCTTGTACACCACTTTCTGTTTCGTGCCGGTCAGGGCGATGATCTCTTCGGCAAAATCACGGATGCTGATCTCGTCCGGATTACCCAGATTCACCGGTTCAGGGTATTCGCTCAGCAACAGGCGATAGATGCCTTCCACCAGATCATCCACATAACAGAAGGAACGGGTCTGGCTTCCATCGCCAAAAACGGTCAGGTCTTCCCCACGCAATGCCTGCCCTATGAATGCCGGAAGCGCACGCCCGTCATTGAGTCTCATCCGTGGTCCGTAAGTATTGAAGATGCGGGCAATGCGGGTATCCAGTCCGTGGTAATTGTGATAGGCCATGGTGATGGCTTCCATGAAACGCTTGGCTTCGTCATAGACGCCTCTGGGTCCGACAGGGTTCACATTACCCCAGTAAGATTCTTTCTGCGGATGCACCATCGGATCGCCATAGACTTCAGAAGTGGAGGCGATGAGGATGCGTGCGTTCTTCTCTTTGGCAAGTCCCAGCAGGTTATGTGTTCCCAGGCTTCCCACCTTCAGTGTTTGAATGGGCATCTTCAGGTAGTCTATGGGGGAAGCCGGTGAAGCGAAATGGAGGATGAAATCCAACTTACCAGGCACGTGAACGAAACGGGTCACGTCGTGGTGGTAAAAGGAAAAGTCTTCGTTTGGAAACAGGTGTTCGATGTTGCGCATGCTGCCTGTCAGCAGATTGTCCATGGCAATGACCTGGTATCCCTCTCGGATGAACCGGTCGCACAAATGGGAACCTAAAAATCCGGCTGCACCGGTTATGAGTATGCGGGGCTTATTCAAATCAGAAAACTTGCGCACAAAAATACACCTTTGCAGGGAGTACCCTTTGTATGGACCCTGAAGATCTGTTATCCGGCAACGAGCATCCTGCCATTCCGTATCACCAGGAAATTCTGGTACGTGATGATTTCTGGCAAAAGCAACAGGAAGAATGGATGGCAGCGGGGGGATTTGAACAATTCCTTTGTCTGATCAAAGAAGCTTTTCTGGATGGCACACTGACAGAAGATCATTTCCGGTCGCTCACCGGTGCTATGTCTGACGGATGGATGATCAAATGGCATGCACATCGGTTTTCTGATGATACTCTTTCCCGTTGTGCAGATGCCCTTCGTGATGTGATTTTGCCCCTGGGCTACACCTTATATATGTCAGACCTGCGTGAGTTTCTTCGCGGCGATTATGTAGAAACCATCGAGCGCCACTATCTCAAACCAGCTCTTGTTATCAAGGAGGGGCTGGCGGATCAGCTGTATGGCAACATTCTGATCGAACACAGACTCATTGACCGTGCCTCATATGACCTGCGCATGGTGGTCCAGTATTACCACGACCAGAACTTTGCTTATCCGCAGCCCTTCGTGAAACTGCTGAACACCCTGTGTCGGTCAGTCATGTAACCACTTTACGATGCGCTTACAGGCATCCAGAGTTTCCTTGCAATAGGTCTTGGTGAAGGAGTCCGGAAGTGGTGTATCAAGCGGAATGGTCTCGCACTTTGCCAGCGCTTTGGCCCCATCAAAATTGACCGTTGCCAGTCTGGCAGTGAATTCATTGGCCGGCCGGTTAAAGGCTGCACCCGGCAGAATGGCCACGCCGGTTTCCTGTAACAATGCCTCGCACATATCCATGCTGTTATGGATATTTCGGGCGTGCAGTTTTTCAGCGAAAGGGGTGCAGTCAATAAACAGGTAGAATGCTCCGTCCGGCATATGTACCCTGACACCACCGTCCTGCAGAATGCGCACAGTATCGGTAGCCAGTGCCTTCAGGATCTTACGCACCCGCCAGAGGTATCGTTCTATATTGATACCACATTTAAAGGCCCTTATGGCAGCATATTGGATCGGAGCTGATACAGAAGTGTAGGTCTCACTGGCTGCTGCAGCCATAGCCTCCCGGAGCCAGGATAATTGGGGTGGGAAAGAAAAAGTGCCCAGTCGCCAGCCACCTGCCCCGCACCATTTGCTGAGTCCGCTGGAAATGATGGTGCCTTCGGGATAGTATCTGGAAACCGATACATGTTCTCCTTCAAAATGGAGTTGTCCGTAGATCTCATCACTGAGCAGGATGATGTTATTCTTCCGGGCGATGAAGCCTATCGCTTCCAGTTCATCTGCAGTATAGCTTCCGCCATCAGGGTTGCTCGGATAGTTCAGGATGATAAGCCTGGGTTTGGTGTTGTCATTGTCTGCCGCACAATGCCGTTCCAGCATATCGGCGGTAAGTCGCCACTTATCTTCAAAACTGGTATGTATGAAACGAACCGGTCTGCCCAGAATATGGGCCTGGGGGTGGTAAGATACCCAGGATGGTGATGGCAGGATGATCTCGCCATAGAACACCAGCTGGAGGAGGAACATCAGTTCTTTGCTGCCCGGGCCGATCAGTACCTGATCCGGGTGGATGTCTGCCAGATCTTTCTTGATATGAAATTCGGCCACGGCGGTGCGCAGAGCGGGAAGACCCTGTACGTGCAGGTAGTCTTTTTCATGGGCATGCATTTTGAGGGAGTCCACTACGCTCTGAGGAATGGGAAACGGCGATTGCCCTAAACCGAGTCCGTATATCTTCCTGCCTTCCCTGCGCAGGGCTTTGGAACGTTCATTGATGGCCAGGGTGGCAGACTGGCCGATGCCTCGCAGGTTCATATTGAGGCTTACGGGAATACTCATAGAGAAAAGATAAAAAAAAACGGGCTTTTTCAGCTCATTTTGGCCGTTTTATCAAAAAAATTTTGTCCTGGTGCAACTTTTTTAAATGCTCTTGAGTCTATGTGGTATAAGTGTTACAACTAAGGGTAAAGGTTGACTTGTAAGTACCCTGTCTGAATGGCAGGGTATTTTTTTGCCCAAAAAAAAGGCTGCCCGAAGGCAGCCGTTGTTTTTCTGAAATGCCGGATCCTCAGCTGGAGAAACTGGTTCCACAACCACAGGTCTGGACGGCATTCGGGTTATTGAAGCTGAAGCCGCGGTTTTCCAGCCCATCCACAAAATCGATCTCCATGCCCACCAGGTACATGCCATGGGTCTTCTCCATTAATATGGTGATATCACGAAACTGATACACCTGGTCATTGTCTTTCTGGCTGTCAAATCCCAATATATAGGATAAACCTGCACAGCCACCGCCTTTCACACCTACCCGCAGCGAATAGTGCTCTGGTACATTTTTTTCTGCGATCAGTTTGACGATCTCACTATAGGCACCATCGGTCAGGGTGACGGGTGAATCTAAAAGTACTTCTGCCATGCCTGAAAAATTTGTTCAAAGATAATAAACGGGTCAGGTCTGCATTAAGTTTCATACCCGTTACCTTTGTAACCCCAAATCAGCTTCTATGGACAGTCTTCTCGATATTTTGATCTATGCCCTTCCTTCACTGATCATTTGTGTGGTAATGCTGATGATGATCCGGTCTTTTTTTACCAAAGAGTACCGGCTGCGTCAGCTGGAGTTCTTTGAAAGTAACCGGAGGATGGCATTACCTACCAGGCTGCAGGCATATGAAAGGCTGGTCATGTTTCTGGAGCGTATCTCACTGCATAACCTGTTGCCCAGAGTGCGCACTGCAGAGATGAATGTAGCGGCTTTTCGTCAGGCACTCATTAATAATATTGCGCTGGAATATGAACATAACCTGAGCCAGCAACTCTACATTTCACCCGAGGCCTGGGAGCTGGTTCGAATAGCCAAGGAAGAGGTCAAAAGTGTCATCAACAGAGCAGCCATGCAGCTGAATCCGGAGGGAGCCTCTGTTGATCTGAGCAAAAAGATCATCAATGACCTGGCTGAACAGGAAGAATACACTGCTACCCAGAAGGCCATCCTTCAACTGAAAAAGGAAGTGTTGTCCTTTTACGACAAGTAAAACAGGCACTTAGCACACCCATCAGATCTGTACGAAATTTTTATGTTTCCTGATCCGGGAACCGGCGGGCTTTTTTTCCAAAATTTGAAGTGTGAAAACAACCTTATTCCGGCACATCCTATGGCTGGCTATTGTGCTATTGATGGCAGCTTCCTGTTCACGTTATCAGGTTGTCTCTATCAGCTCTGAAAATATGTCAATTGCAGGCAGGGATACCTTGTTCAACAGCATGATCTCTCCTTACAGAGAACAGATCTATGCGGAGATGAATGAGGTGATAGGCAGGGTGGGTTCAGACATGTTCAAAGCTCAACCCGAAGGAGAATTGGGTAACTGGGTCTGTGATGTATTGCTGGAAGAATCTGAGGAACTGTTTGGTACACCAGCAGATTTTGCCGTCTATAATTATGGAGGGTTGCGCATTGACATGATCGCCGCCGGACCACTCACACAGGGTAAACTTTTTGAGTTGTTACCCTTTGAGAATTATGTGGTAATGTGTACATTGGATGCATATTCCACCGCACGGTTATTGGAAAAGATCGCATCTGCCGGTGGCTGGCCTGTGGCCGGCATCGAGATGGTGATCGATTCTGCTGGGCAACCCGCAGATGTCCGGATTCAGGGGGTTCCTCTGAGACGGGATGCTACCTATTCGGTGGTCATGAATGACTACATGGCCAACGGTGGCGATGGTATGGATTTTATGACCGGGCAACCGGTCGAAACTGCAGGAGTGACTGTGAGGGATCTTGTGATCGCACATGTGAGGAAACAAACTGCAGCCGGTCAGGTGATCGGCAGTTCATTGGAAAACAGGATACGCATTGAGTAGCAGAAGACAGTTCATCAGACAGACAGGCATTGCCATGGCGATGGCAGGTCTCGGGCAATGGCCCGATGCCCTGTATGCTGCTACCGGCGAGGAGACCGTGCTGACCATACTTCATACGAACGACATGCACAGCCGCATTGATCCTTTTCCGGCAGATGATAAACGCTATGGCGGACAAGGAGGCATGTCGCAGAGAGCAGCCCTCATAAAATCCTTCAGACAGACAGCACAACATGTGGTCTTGCTTGACAGTGGCGACATTTTCCAGGGTACTCCCTACTTCAACTATTTTGGCGGTGAGCCGGAGTTCAGGTTGATGAGTGCCATGGGGTATGATGCGGCTACGATGGGTAACCATGACTTTGATGCAGGTGTTGAGGGATTTGCAAGACAGTTGCCGCATGCTGACTTCCCCTTTCTTGTATCCAACTACGATTTTACCAATACGGCCCTGCAGGGAAGAACGAAAGACTATACGGTTGTCAAACGTGGCAGGATCCGCATCGGAATCTTCGGTCTCGGCATAGAATTGCATGGCCTGGTTCCCGATACCCTGTTCGGAGAAACACGTTATCTGGAACCAGTCTCAATTGCTCAGCAAATGAGCAACATACTGCGTTACGATGAACGGTGCGATGTGGTCATATGCCTGTCTCACCTGGGCTACCGGTATGAAGAGAACAAAGTGTCTGACCAGATCCTGGCCAAAAGCACGGGTGGTATTGACCTGATCCTGGGTGGCCATACCCATACCTTTATGGAAAAGCCGGAGGCCTTGTCTAATAAGGACGGAGAAGAGGTGCTCATCAACCAGGTGGGCTGGGCAGGCTTACGACTCGGACATCTTGAATTGATTTTAAACCCGGTGAAAAGAAAAAAATGGCGTTATGAAACACCTGTTATTGTCGAATAAAAATCAAGACCAAAAAAATTTTTTTGTGCAGAATTTTTTCAACACTTTCGTCTCCCATTTCTGTTAATAATTTGATAAGGCAAGTTTAACTGACTGATGAGCAGCAAGAATCATGAAGGTGTGTGGGCGGATTGCCTGAAGATTATTAAGGACAACGTGAACCACCAAAGTTTTAAGACCTGGTTTGAACCTATTGAACCCGTAAAACTCGAAGACGATGTTTTGACCATTCAGGTACCCAGTCAGTTCTTTTATGAATGGTTGGAAGAGCATTATGTAGCCCTTCTGCGCAAGACCATCAAAAGAGAACTGGGTGCCAATGCCCGCCTGGAATACCGCATCGTGGTGGAGAACAGTTCCGGTTCTCAGACGCCTACCACCATCCATTATCCCAATTACAATTCGGGTTTCAACAAGAACCCCGAAGTAGCAGCACCTTTGATCATGGGCAACACCATTAAAAATCCTTTCGTTATTCCGGGCCTCAAGAAAGTGAACATTGAATCTGGCCTGAACCCGAATTACAATTTTGACTCCTTTATAGAGGGCGACTGCAACCGCTTGTGTCGTAGTGCCGGCTATGCCGTGGCCCAGAAACCCGGAGGCACTGCCTTCAACCCACTCGTTATCTACGGAGGGGTGGGGCTGGGAAAGACACACCTTGCACAGGCGATCGGAAATGAGGTCAAACAAAACTTTCCGAACAAGACGGTATTGTACACCAACGCCGAACGCTTCACCAACCAGTTCATCGAATCACTGAAGAATAATTCGGTCAATGACTTCGTACACTTCTATCAGCTGATCGATGTACTCATCATTGACGACATCCACTTCTTCTCCAACAAGGCGAAGACCCAGGATATATTCTTCCACATCTTCAATCACCTCCACCAGGAGAACAAGCAGATCATCCTTACCAGCGATCGTCCACCCCGTGATCTGGAAGGCGTGGAAGAGCGTTTGCTGAGTCGCTTCAAGTGGGGATTGAGTGCTGACCTACAGGCACCTGATTTCGAGACCCGGGTGGCCATCCTGGAAAAGAAGATGTATGCCGATGGCATCGAACTTCCGGATGATGTGGTTGAGTTTGTAGCTTACAACATCACCAATAACATAAGGGAGTTGGAAGGTGCGCTGGTCAGTCTGCTGGCTCAGGCATCTCTCAACCGCAAGCAGATAGACCTGGACCTGGCCAAGAAGATCGTCAAGAACTTCGTGAAGAACATGAGCCGTGAGGTGAGCATAGACTTTATTCAGAAAGCAGTGTGTGATTATTTCGAGGTGCCGGTAGAAAAGCTCAAGGAAAAGACCCGGAAGCGGGCCATCGTGCAGGCTCGTCAGCTGAGCATGTACCTGAGCAAGAACTTCACCAAGAACTCACTCAAGAGCATCGGCAAGCATTTTGGAGGTCGTGACCACTCTACGGTCATTCACTCCTGCCAGGCCATCCAGAACCTGATGGATACAGACAGTAAATTCAAGGAAAGCGTGGAGGATCTGACCAAGAAGATCCAGATGAGCATTTCGTGAAACCCGACCATATTTACAGAGACGAGCGGCCCTTGAGGCCGCTTTTCTTTTTGCGATCGGCTAATTCCTTGCAAATGAAGAGACAGATATATTACCTTTGCCTTCCTGTCTGAAACAGGTGTTCAGCCCAGCACGGTGAGGTGGGTGAGTGGCTGAAACCAACAGTTTGCTAAACTGTCGTACTGGGCAACTGGTACCGAGGGTTCGAATCCCTCCCTCACCGCTCTGATCTTTTGAAGCGTTTGCTTGAGAAAGGTCAGGTTTCAGATACACCGCTCGGGGTGTAGTTCAGTCCGGCAGAATGCCTGCTTTGGGAGCAGGAGGTCGTAGGTTCAAATCCTGCCACCCCGACGATACAAACCGCCACACCGCAAGGTGTGGCGGTTGTTTTTTTGAAGGTGCACGTCAGGCTTGCCTGGTTGGGCAATTTCAAAAAAACAACCCGGGTGCACGAAGTGCAACAGCGGTTCGGATCAGTACACCCCACTACCAGGATCACGCGGACGTAATCCTGCCACCCCGACGATACAAACCGCCGCACCGCAAGGTGTGGCGGTTGTTTTTTAGTAAATAGATATAGATACTGCTGCTCACTGATCAGTGGGCAGCGCAGTAACGTCATTCACCACTGCTTCTGTCTTTTCTGCCCCACTTTCTGTCCCTTTGGTCTTTTCTGCGTTTAACTTTCTCCTGTTAACTTTCTTCTCTTTTTTCTCCCTCTTCTCCACGCAGTGGCGGCACAGACAATTCTTTTTACCGATCAGGTCTTCCAGGTATTCTTTGCCATAGTCATAGGTGATCTCTTCACCTTCTTTGATCTTGCGAAGTGAGCGAATGAATATGCGGTCTTCTGTAGTGTCGTGTTCAGCCTCTGCATTGGGCTTACAGGCATGGTTGATGTACCGGGCCGTATGCTTGCGATCTTTGGCATCAATGACAATTTTTTTTGTCACCCCGAACAGATAGCGCCCACCTCTTTTGTTGGCTTCCTTCATGGAAATACGCTCTCCTGTATATTCAATGATGATCTTGTTTTTCTTGATGTCTTCTGCAGCGAACAGTCCGAGTCCGGTGTCTGACTTCTTGACCTTAACCTTGGGATATTTCTTGGGCATAGGGGTTGCTATATTACGGATATTCTTAGTATCGGGTACAGAGTAGTGGGAGTGGGTGGGGGAGTGGGAGTGAGAGTGGGAGTGGGAGTGAGAGTGGGAGTGGGAGTGGGTGGGGGAGTGGAGTGAGAGTGGATTGATTTCATCGATCCACAAAGTGGGGTGTACTCAATGTGGTCTGCCCTGTCGGCTTGCAGCCGCCAGAAGATTTTTCATGCCCCTGCTCGCTCAGGTTTTCAACCTGGTTCGCCGTGGCATAAAAAATCCCCTGACTATCGTCAGGGGCAAACTTTTTGGTCGGGGTGAGTGGATTCGAACCACCGGCCTCTACGTCCCGAACGTAGCGCTCTGCCAAGCTGAGCTACACCCCGGGTGGGGCACAAAATTACCAAAAATCCAACCCGCAGTTAAGGCGGATGATAAAATGGAAGCAGGGTGAACTCCATTAATATCGTTTTGCCCATTTTTGCATAACATGGATGTCAATATCATATTGATCGCACTGGCGGTCACCATTCTGGGTTCCTACCTGTTTGACCTGATCGGCAAGCGGCTGAAGATTCCCTCTGTGGTACTGCTTATAGGTACCGGCATCCTGTTAGGCGAACTGGCCAGGTATGTTGGGTTCAGTATCCCCTATGCTGAAACCTTCCTGTCAACTTTCGGAACAGTTGGTCTGATCCTCATCGTGCTGGAAGGTGCCATGGACCTGAACCTGACCAGAGACAAACTTCCACTCATCGGCAAGACCCTCATGGCCGCCATCTTCATCATGCTGGCGTGTGTGGCAGGCATCAGCTGGTTGCTCATCTATTATTTTGAAGTGGAATTTCAGCAGGCCGTCATCAATGCCATTCCTTTGTCTATCATCAGTAGTGCAGTGGCCATTCCGGCAGCCAGTTCGTTGATGAAAGCCGATAAGGAATTCGTGGTCTATGAGAGTTCGTTCTCTGATATCATCGGTATCGTACTGTTCAATTATTTCACTGTGAACAGCGAGATCAGTGTCTCAACCGGTTTTTATGAACTGGGCAGCATGGCTATGATCATCCTGGTTGCAGTACTGCTCTCGTTGCTGGTGGGATACTTCATCGACAAAGTGACCCACCATGTAAAATTCGTTCCCATCCTGGCCTTCCTCATGCTGGCATATGGATTTGGTAAATACTACCATTTATCGCCCCTGCTGCTCATCCTCATCTTTGGTCTCATCCTGAACAATTTCGTCCTGTTGTTACGCGGGCCGCTTGTGGACCTGGTGAACATCGTCAAGATGCGCACTGATATGACCCAGTTCAAGCAACTGCTGGCAGAAGCGGTTTTCTTTGCACGCACCTTTTTCTTCATTCTGTTCGGATATGAAGCTGATATCTACCAGATGGCAGGACAGGAGACCCTGATGCTGGGGGGTATCATATTCGGCATCATCGTGGTGACACGCCTGGCCGGCCTGCTCATCATCGACCGGAAATCGGTCAACCCGATGATCTGGTTCGCTCCCCGCGGGTTGATCACCATCCTCCTCTTCCTCAGTATCCCTGAGCAATACAGGATGGAGATGGTCAATGAAGGGCTGCTGCTCATCGTGATCTTCCTGTCGCTGGTCCTGCTGATACTGGGTAGTCGCCTGGCCAGGCAGCAGCAATCCTGAGCTGTAACTGCCGGTTAGCTGCTTTCCTGTCTGACATGATGGCGGTAACATCTGCGAACCTCATTTTTCTGCAATAACGCCATGAATTTGGTTCTCCGGCCATCCTGAAGGGTAACTGCAAAGATCTGGAGACAGTGGTTGGAAAGACCACAACGAAGGCAATAACGTATCAGATCGGGGAAAAATGCCGGCAGATACAACCCCGAAAGGCATTTGACTGTCAAGTAACTGACGAAGGTTTTGTACCTTTGCGGCGCCAATTATGAGTGTTCAGGAGCATATCCACCCCATTTTTGACAGGATCCTGCAGCGGTCTGATAAAGAAGCGCTGTTGAGACAACGTGCCAAAGTGATCTGGCTGACCGGACTGTCAGGCTCAGGAAAGAGTACCATTGCCCAGCATATAGAGAAGGAGCTGCACCAGCGTGGACTGCTCACTATGTTGCTGGATGGCGATAATATCCGCTCCGGTATCAACAACAACCTGAGCTTCAGCGATACTGATCGAATAGAGAACATCCGCCGCATAGCAGAGGTCAGCAAGCTCTTTCTGAACTGTGGCATCATCACCCTGAACAGCTTTGTAAGCCCCACCAACGAGATCAGAGAAATGGCACGTAACATCATTGGTGCTGAAGATTTCCTGGAGGTCTATATCAACGCACCCCTTGAGGTCTGTGAGGCCCGCGATGTGAAAGGATTGTATGCCAAGGCAAGAAAAGGACTGATCCCTGATTTTACCGGAATCACCGCTCCTTTTGAGGCACCTGAACATCCTGCCCTGGAGATCCGCACAGACCAGATGTCTGTGAAAGAAAGTGTGCGCATGCTGCTCGATTTCATCCTGCCAATCATCCAACAACAAGCATAACCGAATCATGTCTTATAGTCTGACCCATTTACGTGAACTGGAAGCCGAAAGCATCTTCGTGATGCGGGAAGTAGCCGCCCAGTTTCAGAATCCTGCACTGCTGTTCTCCGGCGGAAAGGATTCCATTCTCATGGTGTACCTGGCACGAAAAGCATTCTGGCCGGCCCGCATCCCCTTCCCGCTGGTACACATTGATACCGGACACAACTTCCCTGAAACCATCGAGTATCGCGACTGGCTCGTGAATGAGATGGGTGCACGTTTGATCGTAGGGCATGTGGAAGACAGTATCGCCCGCGGTACAGCTGTGGAAGAAAGAGGGATCAATGCCAGTCGCAATGCCCTGCAAACTGTAACCCTGCTGGAAACAGTAGAAGCACATAAGTTTGATGCTGCCATGGGTGGTGCCCGCCGTGATGAAGAAAAGGCCCGTGCCAAAGAAAGATTTTTCAGCCACCGTGATGAGTTCGGCCAGTGGGATCCGAAGAACCAGCGTCCGGAACTCTGGAACCTGTTCAACGGCAAGAAACATATAGGCGAACACTTCCGGGTTTTCCCCATCTCCAACTGGACCGAAATGGACGTCTGGCAGTACATCCTGCTGGAAAACATTCCGCTGCCTAAACTCTACTTCGCACATGAAAGAGAGGTCATCGAAAGAGACGGCACCTTCATCTCCACGCATCCCACCTGGGTGAAACTGCGTGAGAATGAGACCGTGAGCAAACGCATGATCCGCTTCCGCACCTGCGGTGACCTGCCCATTACCGGAGCTATTGAAAGCGATGCAGACACCGTTGAGAAGATCATCTATGAAGTGGCCACGACCAGGGTCACAGAACGTGGTAACCGGGCCGACGATAAGCGGAGCGAAACTTCTATGGAAGACAGGAAGAAACAAGGATATTTCTAAACATCGGGAAACGATACAGCCAGTATGGAACATTTGATCAAAGACGGCACTTTTGACCACCATGGTTATCTCAATATGGAACTGCTCCGCTTTACCACAGCGGGTAGTGTGGATGATGGAAAATCGACCCTGATAGGTCGGTTGTTGTATGACAGCAAGTCCATTTTCCAGGACCAGATGGAGGCCATTGAAAAAACCTCAGAACAAAGAGGTGAAGAATACGTGAACCTCGCTCTGCTGACCGATGGTCTGAAAGCAGAACGGGAGCAGGGCATCACCATTGATGTGGCCTACCGCTACTTCGCTACGCCCAAACGTAAGTTCATCATCGCAGATACACCGGGTCACATCCAGTACACCCGTAACATGGTTACCGGTGCTTCAACCGCCAACCTCGCCATCATCCTGGTGGATGCCAGAAATGGGGTGGTGGAACAGACCTATCGCCATGCATTCATCGCATCGCTGCTGCAGATCCCGCACATCGTGATCTGTATCAACAAGATGGACCTGGTTGATTACAGCCAGGAAGCTTACGATAAAGTGGTAGAGCAATTCAAGCATTTCTCTTCCAAACTGGACGTGCAGGACGTGCGCTTCATTCCCATCAGCGCCCTGAAAGGCGATAATGTGGTGGAACGCAGCGAGACCATGAGCTGGTATGAAGGTCCAACCTTGCTGTACACCCTGGAGACCGTGCACATTGGTGGCGATCATAACCTTATCGACGTGCGTTTTCCGGTACAGTATGTGGTTCGCCCAATGAGCGATGAATACCACGACTACCGCGGTTATGCAGGTCGTGTTTCCGGTGGTGTGATGAAACCCGGAGATACCGTTATGCACCTGCCTTCTGGTCTTACCAGCAAGATCGCTGCCATCAAAACCATTGATGGAGATCTGGACGAAGCATACCCGCCTCAAAGCGTGACCGTGCTACTGGAAGACGATATCGATATCAGTCGCGGAGATATGCTGGTCAGAGAGAACAACATTCCCGATCAGGGTCAGGATATAGACATCATGCTGTGCTGGATGAGCGAGAAGAACGGCCTGCAGCCGGGAGGAAAATATGCCATTAAGCATACCACCCGCGATGCCCGTTGTGTAGTGAAAGAGATCCTCTACAAAGTGGACGTGAACACCCTGCATCGTATCCAGGATGTGAATACCCTTACACTGAACGAGATAGGCAGGGTGCGCATCCGAACCACCGTGCCACTCTTCTACGATGAATACCGCCAGAACCGCGAGACCGGTTCCATCATCATCATTGATGAAGGCACCAACAACACGGTAGCCGCCGGTATGATCATCAAATAAATTACTTATGCATAATAACCAGCCGCTGCATCATGATGTAGCGGCTTTTTTGTTGTTGTAACTTTAACTGTATGAAGCAGATCCTGCTCTTTCTGTTGCTGGCCGGTCAGTTTGTACAGGCCCTGACCCAGGTGAATGCACCCAATAGAACCGATAAGGAAGGTTTGCGCACAGGCGAATGGGTCATCTATTTCCAACAGGATGACCAGGTGACCGACAACCCCTCCGGAGCCACACGATACTACCTGGTCAATTATAAAAAGGGAGAACCGAAAGGATTCACACGTGAATATGCCATCGATGGCACCCTCGTCTGGGAGGGCGAACTGCGTTCCGTGTTGCCCGATACTATACACGGCGTGAGCCGTGGTTTCTTCAGAGACGGAACTGTGAGCTATGAATACACGTTTGCTGATGGCCTGATGCAGGGTCCGGCCAAACAGTTCTATGAGAACGGAGAACTGAAATGGAGTTGTAACTATACAGACGATTTTCCGGACGGCACCTATAAAGAGTATTACGACAACGGAAATCTCATGCGGGAAGGTCCGGTGGTGAAGGGGAAAAAGAACGGTTACTTCCGATTTTATTTCATTGATGGCAATATGCAGAAAGGTGTCACCTATGTGAATGACGTCATGGATGGCCCCTACGATGAATATGACAATGGCAAACTGAAGTACCACTATGCGATGGCGAATGGTTTGCGGGAAGGACTCGTGACCCAGTATGATGCCAGTGGTCAGGAAGAGAACTACTATATGTTCCATGCAGATTCAGTTATCGGTATAAAAGAGGTCATCGGCATTGTAAGCAGCAATCTTTTGCCTGGTATGGATCAGCGCCTCGGGTTGAACATGTGCCTGCTGATGGAAGAATATTTCAGGAAGAAATACGGCGAAGATTCCCCTCTCTATCCTTTCGCAGCCAGCAGCCTGGCACAGTATTATTTCACTCTTGGCGATGAACAGAACGGTCATCACTGGACCATCAGAAGCTATGAACTGGAGAAGGCGCAGATGGGCACAGACCAGGAAGCCTCTTCAGACAAATGGCATTTGCTTGGCCTAATGCTGGAATCCTATGCTGAATCAGATAAGGCATGGGAATGTTATCGCTATGCCATTCGTGGAAGTTACGAGAAAGGTAAACCCACAGAGACTACAGTAAGCTATATGTCGCGGGCAGCATCCATGGCAGTGAACCTTGGCCATGAGCAAGCCGGCTTTGAACAATTTGATGCCCTTTTGCTTACCTGCGATACACTCGGTAAAGACGGAGCAGTGGTCTGCACAGATGCAGCCCTGAATTATATTTCCTTCCTCTCCGCAGCTTTCCGCGATCAGGATGCGTTGCATATCCTGGAGTCAAGAAGAAAGATAGCAAAAGAAGCTGGATCTCTGAATGCCTGGGACCTGGCTACCGCCGATGTCATCATGCAGCTCAACCGCGAAGATGAAGCCATGGATATCTATGGTCGTTTGTATAACAATTTTACTGCAGACCGTGATACTGCACAGCATATCGATATCGCATCAAGCATGGCAGAATACCAGATGCAGTCAGGTAACTATGCAGCTGCAGAGAAGCTCTGGCTGGAAACCGTTGCGCTGTCAGCAGCCATATCAGATGAAGACAGTCTGGATTATTACAGCAGGCTGGATGATCTGGCCACCTACTATGATCGGGTGGGAAGAAAGTTTCAGGCCATACAATACAGCCAGCAGGTATTTGGCTTTCGCCTGCGCATGGCGAAGGATACCACCAGTATGGAATACATCTTCTTTGGCGATGCTCTGACCAGAGAACTGGCTGTGAACAGCGCACTATCACTGGGTCGTTTATACACCAATGTGGGCATGTACGATGAAGCCGGATCCATGTTCACTTATGCCCTGGATGAATCACTGGCCCTGCATGCTGATACATCTTTCGAATATGCCTATGCACTGGAAGCCATGGCGGGTTATCAGATGGATAAGGAAGACTTTGATGCGTCTGAACATTCCTATCTTGAAGCCATACGGTTGTCTGATACCTATTATGCAGACATCAATGTGAACGGCACCACCTGGAAAGACAACTTGTCTGAATTATATATGCGCATGCATCAACCGGAGAAAGCGCTGGTTGTGGCAGAGCAGGTGCTGTCTGATAGGCAACAGCAATACCCGGAAGGACATCCCATTCTCACGGCCAGCTACAGTCGCCTGTCAGGCATACTGGGTGCCCTGGGTCAAACAGATTCTGCTCTCACTTTATATGAAAAAGTACTGGATGCAGAAGTGGCCCGGCTGAATGAAACTTTTGCAGTGTTGTCGGCAGCTGAGCAGGAAGACTATCTGACCACTTTCCGTTTTGATTTTGACATCTACAACGACATGGTAGTTCGGTATGCGAAGCCGGGCAGCCTGCACTTTCAGCGAATGCTCAATTATCAGTTACTGAACAGATCACTATTGTTGTACAGCGGTACTGCTGCACGAAGAAGCATGGAGCAACATCCGGATGCAGCCATACGAAGCATGTATCAGGAATGGATGGAAACCGGATTGTATCTGAGTGGTCTGGCGGGCAGGGAGACTGATCAGGAGGTGCCGTCTTCGCTGATCGATTCCTTGCAGCAACGCACTGAACAATTGGAGAAGGATCTCACCCTGCGCACAGGTCAGGACATCACATTTGTGCCATCTGTAACTGCCCATGCATTAAGCAGCGCTTTGCAGGAAGGCGAATGTTATGTGCTCTTTCTGCGTTATCCGGTCTTTGAAGAAGCACATGTAAAGCATTGGGAACTTGGCGCACTGATCCTGAATGATACCGGCAACACAATGTTCGTTTCTATTGGAAAAGAAGCAACACTGGAGAAGTTACTGGAGAACAAAGAGGGAGAATCTGTACAGGACCGCATCAGCAGACTCTACACGTTTCCTGAACTAGATGAAGACAGCCTGCTCTTTCAGGGCGATCGTGTCTTTGCCACTACCTGGAAGCCATTGATGCCTTTTGTGCAGCATAGTAAGAGAGTCTATTACACGCCGGCGGGTATCATGAATCTGGTCAACCTGAGTGCCGTACCTGACAAACTGGATCATTTTTTATTTCAGCAGATGGAACTCATTCAGCTGGCAGGCCCGGAAGCTGTCGTGCAACGGGCCACAGAAAGCACATTGAAAAGCAATGCCACCCTCACGATGATAGGTGGGGTGCAGTATGATGCCAGCGATGATGCTTTGCGCTCTGCGGTGAAAGGTGTGGAAACAGCATCAACAGATATTCCACTGTCGGCCGAAAGTAGTGTCATCACCCGTGGCGACAACTGGAAATACCTTCCCGGTACCCTCGCTGAAGTGCAGGGCATTGACCGGCAGATCAAAGAAACAAAGTGGAAGGTGGAAGAAGTGACCGGTACCCTTGCCACCGAAGAACTGGTTCGTGGTTTCAGCGGCGATCATGCTCCGGATATCCTCCATATAGCCACACACGGATTCTTCCTGGACAACAGCCAGGGTGATCCTTTACATCGCTCCGGTATCCTGCTGGCCGGAGGCAACAGAAGCTGGCAGGGCGACAGGCCTTCAGGGGGATTGCAGGACGGCATCTTTACCGCAGCAGAGGTCAGCTACCTCGATCTGCATAAAACGAAACTGGTCGTACTCAGTGCCTGCGAAACAGGTCTGGGTGCGGTGGATGCAAACGAGGGGGTATTTGGACTACAGCGTGGCTTTGCGCTGGCAGGGGTGGACCACACCATCATGAGTCTATGGAAGGTGAGTGACAAGGAAACCGCCCTCTTCATGCAGACCTTCTACGGCCACCTGGCTGCAGGACTTTCTATACAGGAAGCTTTTGCACGCACCCGAGATTCCATGAGCAAACGCTTTGCTCCATACTATTGGGCTGCGTTCGTTTTGCAGCAATAAATCAGAAGCTGTGTATGCTGCATATGCCGGGTTGAAAGTGCACTCAGTACCGTCATATTTTTGTCAACCGCAATATATTTCTAAGTTTTTAGTTGTATAACTAAACAATTAGTTATACGTTTGCCTTATGAAAGAGCTGACCAAAGCAGAAGAGCAGGTGATGCAGATACTCTGGGAACTGGAGAAAGGATTCATTCGTGATATCCTGGAACGCATGCCCGATCCGACACCTGCTTATACAACGGTATCTACCATTGTGCGCATACTTGAGACCAAGGGATTTGTAGGTCATCATTCATATGGGAAGACCCACGAATATTTTCCTCTGGTAAGCAGGGAAGAATACCGCAAGTTTATCACCGGTGGATTGCTTCATGATTATTTCGGTGGATCGGTCAGCAATCTGGTCTCCCATTTTGCGCAAAAGGAAGATCTTTCTGCGAAAGAGCTCGATGAGATCCTTCGCGTTGTGCAGCGATCCAAAAAACAAAAGCCATGAGTACCGAAGTATTATTCATCAAAGTACAGCTGGCCATGCTCGTGCTGTACGGATTCTACAAACTGCTGTTCTCTGCATCCGTACATCATCAGGTGAAACGTTTTTACCTGCTGGCCATCATACCGGTAGCGTTGCTGCACCCTTATTTTTTCCGTGGCAGTGCCGGTGGCGAAACCCTGGGCCGTGTGCAGGTGCTGGATACTTTCATCGTGCAGACCGTTGACCAGAGCATGAACACACTTGACCGCAACATCACCTGGGGAATAGCAGAATGGGTCTATCTGCTGATAACTGCGGCCTTGTTTCTGGTGCTGATGATACGGGTAGTGCGATTATTATGGATGGCCTGGCGATTGCCGAAAGAAGTGGTGGGCAACAAGCGAATCATCCGCATACCCGAAGATCATTCACCTGCCAGTTTCTTTTCACTTGTTTTTATGCCGGAAGGATTATCCATAGACACCGGAAAGGTCATCCTGGATCATGAAATGGTGCATGTGAGGCAACTGCATTCTGTTGATGTATTGTTATACGAGTTTGTACGTTGCCTGTGCTGGTTCAATCCTGTTGCCTGGCTGCTGGAGCGGGAGATCAGGCTCGTGCATGAGTACATTGCCGATGAACAGGCAGGAAAAGATGCACCGCATTTTTACCGCGACACTCTGCTGGCATACCGACTGGGTATTGAGCCGGCATTACTGACCAATAATTTTTACCAATCATCCACCTTAAAAAAGCGAATCATGATGTTACAAGAATCATCTTCCTGGAAAACAACTGTTATCCGCCTTGCATTACTGCTGCCTTTACTGGGTATTTTCAGCCTCATCAATACACCTGCGGCAGCGCAAACCTCCACTGATAAAGTATATCAGCAGGTGGAGCAGATGCCTGAATTTCCCGGAGGAATGGACGGCCTGATCAAGTACCTCTCCGAACAGGTTGTGTATCCGGAGTCTGCCAAAAAAGATGGCGTGTTCGGACGGGTGATGGTGCAATTCGTTCTTGACGCTGAAGGGCATGTGACCCAGGCTCAGGTAGTCAAAGGGGCAGCCAAACCACTTGATGAAGAAGCGCTGCGGGTGGTGAATGCCATGCCTGACTGGCGGCCGGGTATGCAGGATGGAAAAGCCGTGAGTGTGCAGATGGTGTTGCCTATCCAGTTCAGCCTGGATGAACCTGTCAAAAAGTAATGACTACTTTCTCAGGCGATACCCCATCGGATAATAGTTGTTGATCCGATGGGGTATTTTTTTGACCCACCCCAGTATGGCACCGTTGAAACCAACAAGAGACCATCCTGATTCAAACAAAGCGGGATCAAGTTCTTCCCTGCGCAGATATTTCAATGCCTGTTTCTCATCGAGGTAGATGACCGGTATTTCGTCATGATACAATCCGCTCATGGCGAGTCCGTGTCCGGGCAACAGATCTTTACCTTTCTGTCTGCCAGCCAGCACACCGGCCTGCACAACAGGAACCGCAGCACATATTTGCAGCCAGTCATGTTCCCTTTGCAACGGCCATCGCCAGGTATCCTCATCCCAGCTGTAGAAACAACCATCGGCACGACCGGTCATGTCTGTCCAGGCCTGCTCATCATAAGCTGTTGACCGTTCAGGAAGTTTTTGCGGACGAAATGATCGGTCAGCAGGACTGTTTTCGCGAAGCCGCATCACCGCCAGGAAGAATCCTTCCCCCTGCAACCTGTCGGGATAGAACCGAAAGCATCCTTCCTCCGGTCCGCAGTGCAGAATATTCCATTCTGCCGGTACCTCCAGATGCACTATTTCCAAATGATGGTCTTTCAGTAAGCGACTGATCACCGCTTCGTTTTCTTCTTCCGAAAAACTGCAGGTGGAATACACCAGCACTCCACCTGTTTGCAATGCGGGTAAGACATCATCAAGAATCCTGTTCTGTCTTGCTGCACAAAGCGCCACATTGTCGGGATTCCATTCATCCATGGCATCGGCATCTTTCCGGAACAATCCTGATCCGCTGCATGGGGCATCCACCACGATGAGGTCAAAGAACGACGGCAGGCCCGCAAACGCACTTGCATCTGCAGAGCTGACCACCACCTGTTCATGTCCCCACTTTGTGATATTCTCTCTGAGGGTACCTACTCTGGAACGGATCACTTCATTGCTCACCAGCATACTGCCCGATGGTAAAGCATCACACAACAGCGTTGATTTTCCTCCGGGAGAGGCGCATAGGTCAAGGGCCCGGACGGGTTCATGGGTAAACAATTGCTTCACTACATGATCCAGAAACATAGAGCTGGCTTCCTGCACATAGTAGGCACCTGCATGCCAGTGCGGATCCAATGCGAAAACAGGACGCTCCGGAAGATAGATGCCGTGTGTACACCAGGGCACCAGCGGCAGACCATGGAAGCGTATAACAGGCTTGCGCTGATTGATGCGCACAGATACCACCGCCTCCTGCTCAAGCGACTGCAACAGTTGTTCAAACTGCACACCCGGTTGTTGCTGCAGGTGTTGTTCAAATCCGTCAGGCCAGTGGTTCATGCGTTAAAAATACATATTACAGCAAGGGGGCGTATCTTTAGCCTGTGAATTTCAGCAATTTGAGCGTACTGGTACCGGCTTATAATGAGGAGGCCACCATCGTACGGATTCTGGATACCTTACAAACCGTGCAACTTCCAGAAGGTATCCGGATGGAGTTGGTAGTAGTGAACGACTGTTCCACTGACCGCACCGGCCAGATCGTGGAACAGTATATCGCACAGCACCCGGATGCAAGTATCTTGTATGAGAAGCATGCAAAAAATGCAGGTAAGGGTGCGGCGCTTCATACTGCCATTCAACTTGCTACCGGCGATCTGATCGTGGTGCAGGATGCTGACCTGGAATATGATCCGCATGAGTTCAGCATATTGCTCAAGCCTTTTTTGGCCGGACAGGCAGATGTGGTCTATGGATCCCGTTTCATGGGCGGAAATCCGCACCGCATATTGTTCTTCTGGCACAGCATAGGCAACAGATTCCTTACATTCTTCAGCAATATGTTCTCCAACCTCAACCTGACCGATATGGAGACCTGCTACAAGATGGTACGTGCAGACATTCTGAAGAGTCTTGTACTGAAAGAAAAGCGCTTTGGCTTCGAGCCGGAGGTCACCCAGAAACTGGCACGTATCAAAGGTATCCGCATCTATGAAGTAGGCATTTCCTATTACGGCCGCACCTATGAAGAAGGAAAGAAGATCGGCTGGAAAGACGGCGTACGGGCCATCTGGTGTATTCTGAAATATGGGTTTTTCAGGATGTGAAGCCTCTCCCTGTTTATTCAGTTTCTTCCAACGGATAGGACGTATAAGAACCACTCAGAAATTTCCATTCGCCATCTTCCTTCATCAGAATGAAAAAATCATCGGTAAAGTGATCGGGTATATCATCTATTACGACTGTTGCATCTGCCCTCACAAACGCCAGCAAGCCCTGTGAAATGTTGACCGTGTAAGTCCGCACCGGCTCTTCAAAATTTCTGCCTGCTTCCCGCTTCGCAATAAAGTCTTCAAAGCTTGAAGTATAGATCTTTGTTACACCTTCCCGCATAACCACTGAGCCAATGTTGGCATTGGGCAGGAACAGGGCTTTCACACGTTCCACATCCCCTCTTCCCAGTGCAACCAGAAAGCTGTCAACAGCTGCTTTGACAGCAGCTTCATCATTGACAGACAGTGAATTTAAGTCAGATGCATTTTGACCAATGGTTATGAATGACATGAAGCATGTTAACAGTATTACCATTGCCGCCCTGTTGATACCGGTTCTTTCCATGTATTATTCAGTTAATGGGTTCAGTATGATTTGGTAGTTAAAGATGATATCATGGATGCTATTCTGTTTGTTTTGACATCATCTGTTTTCGCACTGTAGATATGTTCAAGAAAGCGCTTTTGTTCAGCATCGCTTAAAGAACGAAAAGCCTTCAGCACTTTCGGATCTTCCAATGCAAAGCAATCCAGCAGTTCCTGTGTGATCTCCACAGGCGTATCATCAGCATACAGGATGACATGAACTGTATCGCCGGCTTCTTTTTTCAGCAGTTTGCGTACAGATTTTTTAACTGGCAGGAACAGGTGTCCATTGCCCATTGGCATGAGCTTATAATGGTCGAATGTATAGGAATCAATAAGGCCTCTTACCTGCACCCAGCCAAAAGGTGCATGCGGATCCTGCAACACTTCCGGGATCATTGCATAGGTCCAGCCGCCTTTGCCGGGAAATTTCTCCAGCAGGTATTCTTTGTCAACCAATGGCTGTTCTTCCATGACAGCTTATTTCTTTCTGTCTGTAGTAAATATGACCAGTTTGCGCAGCGCTTCCCGGCTTTCTCCTTCCGGCATGGTGTCAAGAAGGGCAAATGCATCTTCCCGGTAACGAAGCATCTCTTTTTCAGCGAAGTCTATACCACCGGCCTGCTTCACGAAGTCTATCACCTCCCGGATCTTTCGCGGGTCGTTGTTGTTTGTACGAACAGTATGGATGATATGACGCTTGTCTTTTTTCTCTGCCTGCTGCAGCGCATAGATGAGTGGCAGGGTCATTTTTCTTTCCTTGATGTCAATACCGGTGGGTTTCCCGATATCGGCATCACCATAATCCAGCAGATCATCCTTGATCTGGAAAGCGATACCTATCAGTTCACCAAATGTGCGCATCTGTTCTATCAGGTCTTCATCACTACTCACACTGGCAGCACCTGCACTGCAGGCAGCAGCGATCAGGCTGGCCGTCTTTTTCCGGATGATGTCGTAATAGATCTCTTCGCGAATGTCCAGCTTACGGGCTTTCTCCATCTGCAAGAGTTCTCCTTCACTCATTTCCTTCACGGCATTGGAAGTGATCTGTAACATGCGATGTTCTCTGCGGTCGAGAGACAGGAGTAAACCTTTCGCCAGAAGGTAGTCGCCCACAAGTACGGCGATCTTGTTCTTCCATAAGGCGTTGACAGAAAAAAATCCCCTGCGTTCCAGCGCATCATCCACCACATCATCATGTACCAGGGTGGCGGTATGCAGCAATTCGATCAGGGAGGCTGCTGTATAGGTTGATTCACCTATTTCTCCGTGCAGTCTTGCACTCAGCAGCACGAACATGGGCCTTACCTGCTTGCCTTTCCGTTGTACGATGTAGTACATGACACGATCCAGCAGTGGCACCTGGCTGCGCATGGCCTCTCTGAATTTTTTTTCAAAAATATCCAGTTCGGCAGCGATCGGCGCTTTGATTTGGTCTAGTTTTGACACCGGTTGCAAGTTACGCTGCAAGCCGTAAATCACCTAAATATGAAGAGATACGATGACCGGGTGGATGGCCTTCACGGTCGCCCGATCACCTTTGATATACGGGTTCCGGATGGAGAAGGTTCCTTTCCTTTGGTGATCTTTGCCCATGGCTTCAAAGGTTTCAAAGACTGGGGACATTTCAACCTCATGGCCGACTGGTTTGCCGGTCAGAACTTCGTTTTCTGTAAATTCAATTTTTCACACAACGGGATTCCGGCCTTAGGCGGACAGGAACTGACTGATCTGGATGCCTTCGCAGCGAACAATTTTTCCATTGAACTGGATGATCTGCAGATACTGACCGATCACCTGATCAGCAGACAACAATTGTATCAGATCGATCCGGCAAATATCAGCCTGATAGGACACAGCCGCGGTGGCGGACTCGTTATGCTGCGGGCCACAGAAGATGCCCGGATAAGTAAAGTGGTTTCCTGGGCCGGGGTAACAGATCTGGGCAGGTACTGGATGGGAGATCTGCTCGACAACTGGCTGCGAGATGGGGTGCAGTATGTGCGCAACAGCCGCACAGGACAGATGCTGCCAATGGACATTCAGTTTTACCATGATTATATCAGACACAAAGAAAGACTGGACCTTCCTGCCAGGATGCACCAGTTACATCAACCTTTGTTGCACATACATGGCACTGCCGACGAAGCTGTACCGGTTTCCTGGGCACAGGAACTCAAACTTCGGCATCCAAGAACACATCTGCATATCATGGATGGTGCTGATCATGTTTTTGGAAGCAGGCATCCCTGGACAGAGAAAACTTTTGCCCGGGGTGTTCAGGAAGTGCTTGAAACCACGCAGGCATTTTTAAAAATGGAATGAAATTTGGACTTTCGTAGCTGTTAACCTACTGACATGACCAATAAGATCATCACTGCTTTCTCCGTGGCACTGTTGCTGACCGCCTGTTCTCAGGGCGGCGGTATCAATATATTCAGTGTGGAAGATGATAAAGCCCTGGGGGCACAGATAGAAGCAGAGATCGCTGCTGACCCAGCCACCTATCCTGTTCTGAGTGAAGCATCCTATCCTGAAGCCTATGCACTTATCAATGATATTCGCGACAGGATCCTGGCAAGTGGTGAAGTCTATTACAAAGATGAGTTTGTCTGGAACGTCAAGATCATTAAAGATGATAATGTGCTCAATGCCTTCTGTACACCGGGAGGTTACATCTACGTCTATACAGGGCTGATCAAGTATCTGGATAATGAAGCTCAGCTGGCAGGTGTGCTGGGGCATGAGATAGCCCATGCAGACCTGCGTCATGTGACCGATCAGCTGACAGAGCAATATGGAGTTTCTCTGCTGCTGAGTTTGCTGCTTGGACAGAATGGGCAGGTGTTGGGTGATATTGCCTTCGGCTTGTCCGGTCTTGCTTTCAGTCGTGCCGATGAATCGCAGGCTGATGAGTACTCTGTCATTTATTTATGTCCTACTGAATATGCTGCATATGGTGCTGCCGGCTTCTTTGAAAAGATAGAAGAAGATGGTGGTGTGGGTATCCCGGAATTTCTCAGTACCCATCCGGATCCTGAGAACAGGATCGAAGATATCTATGCCAAGTACGATGAGCTGGGTTGCGGTGGTACCGGAACTTTCGAAGACCGCTACCAGGACCTGATCGATGCACTTCCATGATCAGTATAAGCGGCAGAAAGAGATCAGATTTCTGAGAAAGTTCAGTCCGGTTGGGCTGTTTTCTGTTCTTCATTACCTGTACTCAGGATCATGATCTCCAGCCTTTGATTTTTTTCTTTTTGTTCCGGTGTGCAGGTTTCTCCGTCTGTACATTGGATGAGCGGGCAGTTTTCTCCGTAGCCCACTGCCTGCAGCCGTTCCTTTTTCATTCCGCAATAGGTAACCAGATAATGCACGAAGAATGAAGAGCGGCGCAGAGACATCTTGTAGTTTCTGGCGGCCGGGCCATCAGAGGTGGTATGTGAGGCAACCTCGAAGGTGCAGTCAGGCAGCTGCTCCAGTATCATAAAAAGTGTGTCATAGAAAGCAGGAGAAACCACACCTCTGGCACTGTCATCCAGAAAATTTCTGGCATACAGCCTGATATAATCTCCTGCTTCCGGATGGTCAAAATTAATGGTGCAGGTGTCCACCATACGTTTGCTGACGCCCAGTTCAGGTATCTGTGCCCGCATTCCGGCACCAGAAACAAGGAGCAAACAGATCAGCAGTATGGAACGCATCAGTTGATGATCAGTTTAGAGGTATAGGTCTTGTTGTTTCCTGAAACAGTTGCAAAATACATGCCTGTTGGCAGCCCTGGCAAAGACAGGTAGTAGGGGATGTTCCTGTTCAATGCAGCCCTGGTATTCCAGATCGCCTGTCCTTTCCTGTCATACAGGGTGATGGTAGCATTGGGTATATGATCCGGTATGCTCACAGCGATATGATCAATGGCCGGGTTGGGAAAAATCTGCAAGGAACCTGAAGTGATTCCGCTTATGCTGAGAGGTGGTTCTTCTTCATACAGCTTCCATTCAAAAATGCCACGGCCATAGGTGCCGAAACGTACCGTTTTGATCTCTTCTACATATTCAACAGCCCAATAGGTTTGGTAAGGTGCATCCAGGCCACTCAGGTCATACCAGGTATCGGTTTCGGGAATGTACACATAGGGAGCCACTTCTGTGGCAGCAAATAGCATACTGTCGCCGGGAAGAATGGCCATGTCATATACCAGTGTAGATGGCAAACCGAAACTCATGGAAACGAAGTTGGCTCCATGATCTTCACTGACCCAAACCGGTGGATTGCTGTAACCGCTTCCTCCTATATACACTTTACCGAGTTCAGTGGTACTTGGCACGATGGATGAACCATAGAAATAGTGACTGTCAGGTCCGTCGAAACCGATGGTCTTGGTCCATGTGATACCCCGGTCATCGCTGTGGAAGAATTTACCGTCGCTCATCATCACATACCAGTGGTCATGATCGATGGGAGAGTATGCTATAGCGGCAATAGCAGTTCCGCCCAATCCAACATCAAAGTCATAATCATATTGTTCATAGGTAATGCCGGAAAAGTTCTTTTTCAACTTATACAGATGATCGCCACCACCCCACCAGCATACTTCCGGATCATCAGGGTCTTCCATGATGGGAGGGAGCCAGAGGTAGCCGGAGCCCACAAAATCACCGAAGAACATATTAGCAGGTCCGGATGCATCATTGATCATCATGGCGAAACCGGGATAGACGGTCCACAGGTGATCGCCACCGTCGCTGCTAACCAGATGGCCATAGTCGCCGCTGATGAGCTGATCAAAATAATACTGGTCATCAACGCTGCTGAAGCTGCGCTGAAAGCCCTGATCCTGTGCACCGGCAAAGATCACATCAGTAACAAGACGATACGTGTAGAGGTCATAGTATTGGGCATTGCGCATCCCTTCCATTGTGATGTTGGTGTTTGTCAGTCCGTAATTATCTGAAGCATACAGACCACCATCGGTGCTGATCAGTAATGTTTCTTCATTACTGATGGTATCCAGGAACGGCATGATGAAGGGGATATCTGCATGCAGTTTGCTGGCTTCATTTCCATAATATTCCCACCATTCATTGACCAGGGTCCAGGTGTCTCCTCCGTTGAAACTCCGGAAAGTATTGACGCCACCGAACCACAGATAGCCGGTTTCCAGCTGACTGCTGTGAAAGCTTCCGCGGCTGAATGCACCTGATTCCACCAGGCCTGATTCAGTCCAGCTGAGACCCGCATCTGATGATCGGTAGATCTGAGTGCCATCGCCGTATTGAGCAGTGGCCAGGTACAGGCTGGTACCATCTGTATTCTGCACACCTGACAGCATATGTGTGCCATTGGTGGTTACTGGTATTTCTGCCAGGTAGGTGGTGTCACCATCGGCACCATCAACCGTATAGAGTAAGTTGCCCGCATTCACATACAGCCTGTCATCGCCATACCTTGGTGCCCACATGGAAAAGTTCTCGGTGTTACCATACACATCTTCCCGCCAGTTGGCCACGAACTCAAAGGTGCTTCCCAGATCATGTGAACGATAAAGAGCGGTGACCGCACCCCAGTCAACATAATCCCATTCCTGTACCAGTATGTAAAGAGTGCGTTCTTCATTATTGAGCATATCTGCTTCCAGAATGGAGCCCCATGCTGTCATGTTTTCCAGTCCGGCGCAGGCAGTCCAGCTCAGGCCTTCATCGGGTGTACGGTACACGGATTGCACGGCCCACTCATTGGTAACCAGCACCAGTTCATCGCCCACCTTCTGTAAAAAAATGGCAGACTGTACGTTGAAATTGTCATTGATTACCGTCCAGTTATCGCCTTCCAGATCGCCTTTCCAAAGATTACCACCCTGGCTGAAAGCATAGACGGTTCCGGTTTGAAAATCTATCTCTGTAGCTCTAACCCGGCCAGCAGTGTTGAAGCTGCCTACTTCATTCCATTTGCCTACGGCATATCCTGCGGCCAGGGTATCCCATACATCAGCACGTGTGCCTCCAAGGGCATACTGCTCTGAACGGCTCGCCGCAAGTTGCAGACGAAGTTCCCGGTCCATCTGCCGCCAGTTGGCACCCGGAGCTGTGCGGTGCATCTGTTCTATCCAGGCTTCGCGTGCGTCGTTGTGTTCGGCACCTTCCTCCTGTTTGAGCGGACGGTCTGTGGGTGCAGGCATGTCGGGTTGCGGGTGGACGAAGTACATGAAATAAACCATCACCGCCAGGGTCAGGGCCAGGGTGACGAGTACAATGGCAAAAGCTATTTTTTTCTGCATGATAATATGATACGATAAAGGTACAAATACAGGCCTTTTCAGTGATGAGGTCAGGCATGCAGCATTTTCCCGATCCAGTAACCTGCCATACAGGCAAGGATGGCAGAGAGGTTGTTGAGTAAAATATTCCACAATGCCAGTGTCATCTGGCCATCTTCCCACAGACGAACAGTTTCCAGTGAAAAGGAAGAAAACGTGGTGAAGCCACCAAGCAAACCGGTAAGTAGCAGTAGTCTGGTGGTGTCATTACCAATAGTGCTCCATCCAATGCCAATGAGCAATGATCCGGCTACATTGACCAGGAGTGTGCCCAGGGGGAAGGGGCCGGCATACCAGGTCAGGCTCCAGAGGTTTACCAGATAGCGCAGTACTGCACCGGCAGCACCGCCCAATCCTATCAGCACCAAAGACCACATACTCCAAAACTATACATTCAGAACTACTTCATTTCTTCGATGACCTGCCCGATACAACCACTGGGTTGCGGAATGCGCAGCATGGCCGCAATGGTAGGAGCGATATCAGTGATGGCATGTCTGGTCCAGGATTTTCCATTCCTTACCTTCCAGCCATACCAGAGTAGTGGTACCTGTGTGTCATAAGCATACTGACTACCGTGTGAGCTGCCTGTATTGCTGTAACCGAACCAGTTAGGCTCGAATACGAACAGGATATCGCCGCAGCGTTTCGGATAGATACCGTTGATATACATTTCTTTATACTGCGAAGGTATATTGCTGTATCCAAGCGCATCTACTTCGAGCACATGAGCCACTCCATTTGCTGAGGTGAATGCCCAGTTGCGCAGCACATCTGCCACATGACCGGTATAGGTCTGGTTTTGCTGTACAGCATCCGGGTTCAGATACACCTGCTGGTTCTCAAATGAAAGGATCCAGTCAGCAGTACCGATGGCAGCATCCAGTACAGAGTCCATTTGTGTTATCATACTGAGCTCACTGAATACACCTGCCGGTATCTCCAGGCTTTGCATATAACCCGGTGTGGGCGCCACACCATGATCTGCGGTCAGGAAGAAGAGATAGTTGCCGCTGCCTACTTCTGTATCCAGGAATTGCAGGAACGCTGCAAGGTCACGATCAAGTCTGATATAGGTATCTTCTGTTTCCATGGAGTATGGACCATAAGCATGGCCTACATAGTCTGTACTGGAAAAGGAAACGCAAAGGAAATCAGTATGCTGGTCTTTGCCCAGGCCTTCTCCCAGCAAAGCAGCTTTGGCAAAATCTACTGTCAGACTGTTTCCATAGGGAGTGCCCTTGATCAGTTCCATGCTGCTGGCGTTGCTGGTCATGTGCGGAAATACCGGAGCTGTTTCTCCTTCCCGGAGGGTTTCCCAGGGTACATTATCTGCAGTGCTGTTGGTGTAGCTGTTCTTTGGCAGGAAAAGATCCCAGTCAGTAGCCATATACTGGTTGGCCCATTGCTGTTTGTTAAATTGTTCCACCCAGGCGGGTAATGTTTCCATATACCAGGTACTGGACACAAAGGCGTTGGTGTATCCGTCAAACCAATAGGCTGCATCAGCGGCATGTCCGGCTGGCAGTATGGCTCCACGATCTTTCATGGCCACGCCAACCACTTTTGCTCTTCCGTTGGAAGCAACCTTCAGCTGATCTGTGATGGTGGTGGTCAATAAAGGAGCGGGCGACATTTGTCCGGCTGCTGTGATGGTACCCACGCCACTCACCAGTGTGTCTTTGGTGCAATACCATTCATTGTTATGTACCGGATCGAACCAGTTATTACCCACAATGCCATGCACTGCTGGAACAGAACCTGTATAAATGCTTGCATGTCCCGGACCGGTATAGGTAGGTACATAGTTATAATGGGTGTTCTCACAGGAGTACCCATTCTTCACGAGCCTCCTGAATCCACCTTCTGAATAATTGTTCCAGAATCGATAGAGTAGATCGTAGCTCATCTGGTCAACAACCACACCCACGATCAGTTTGGGATTTGGATTCTTACTTTCCGTTTGCGCATGGACAGACAACAGCATGCTCCAGGCCAATACAAATAATATGAAATTTTTCATGATATTAAAATGCTTTCAGTGCTGCCTGAAAGTTACGAACCCTATGTAAAAGAAATGTAAACAGGCCGGGATAGCTTGTTTGACGAGGTTACTTTTGTGATCTACAATGAAGGTTATGCGTATATCACTCTTTCTATGTACTGTTCTGATTTCTATTGCCGGTATGGCCCAGCAGACCACAGTGAGCGGGCGGGTCATCAATGAGAACAACAGACAAGGGCTTGCTTTTGTAAATGTCAGCCTGGACGATACACACGGTACTTTTACCAATGAGAACGGGCAGTTCCGGATAGAAGATGTATCTCCCGGAACTTATGTATTGCGCATCAGCTGCATTGGTTTTGACCCGTATCAGTCTGCATCATTTGAAGTGCAACCCGGGCAGCCGCTTGATCTGGATGAGATTTCTCTAACAGAGAAGACCATACAAATAGAAGAGATCACCATTACCGAACAGTATAAGGTATGGGATACAAGATATACTGGAACCAATAATGTGATATCTGCCAAGAAGCTGGAACGGTTTCAACCTATCGGCACTGAAGAAATGATACGCACGGTTCCGGGTGTGAACATTGCGGGCGACATGGGTATTTCCAACAGGCCGAATATCAGTATTCGTGGCAGTGACCCTCGGCGGTCTAACAAGATACTATTGCTGGAAGACGGATCTCCAATTTCTCCTGCACCATATCTTGCACCCGGAGCCTATTATAATCCACCTGCAGACAGACTGGATGGTATTCAGATCATCAAAGGCCCGGATGCCCTGATGTATGGCGCAAACAGCATTTTCGGGGTAGTCAATTATATAACAAGAAGACCGGTCAATGATCCAGGCCTGCGTTTGCGGGTGCAGGGCGGTCAACGTGGTTACATGGATGCCTCCGCTTCTTATGGCGGCACCTGGGGAAACAGCGGCGCCGAGCTTATGGCACTCTATAAGAGATTCAACGGTTATACTGACAATGCAGACCTGCATATGATGAATGTTTCAGGCAAGTGGTTCAGTGAATTATCTGACAGACAAAGCCTGTACACCAAGATCGTGATACAGAAAGAGTATGTGAATAATTCATTGAGCGGAATGACACCGTTCACATTTGACACCGACCCTACCCGTCATCCTTTTGAAGCTGATGAATTTACCAGTCACCGGTATGGACTGGATGTAGTTCACAATTTCAAGGTCAATGAAAAGCTCAGTCTGCAGAGCAAGGTATATGGATCAGATTTTTACCGGGATTGGTGGAAGCAGAATTCTGTTGTGGTGCATGCTGCTGATGTACAGGAGTATGTGGGCGAAGAGAATTATCAGCAATTCTATTCTTACCTGGATGGGTTGGAATTTACTGACGATGACTATGTACGTGTGGGTAAGCGGGTAAATGGCATAGAAAGTAATTCTGACAGCCGCTGGCAGTACCTGGTCTATGGAGCACATGAGAAGGCCAACCTGAAATGGGCTGCAGGAAACAATCTGGAGGCTATGGTCAAAGTGCATGGTGAGACTTACCACGACATCACCATTCTGGGAGACAGCAGTAAGTGGGCACGAAGCGGGCGCACATCTGCAGACGCATTCTATACCGTACTGGCTACCTCTGGTTATGTGCGCAACGATTTTCGTTTTGGAAGATTTTCCGTCATTCCCATCCTCAGGTACGAACAGATCCATCTGACCAAGAATGACCTGCTGCAGAATGGTAGTGATCCGGCCAATACAGGCCATGATTTTGGGGAAATTACCAATGACTTCGGCGAGTTTACTCCCGGACTGAGCCTGGTGTTCCGCGATATCAATTCCGGCTCTAATAACTGGGAATTCTTCACCGGTGTGTACAAGGCATTTTCATCGCCTACAACAGCTATATCGTTTAATGAGTTGTTGAATGGTGAGGTGGTGCCATCGCCCGATATTGCCAATCTTCAACCTGAAGAAAGCTGGAACCAGGAATTGGGTGCCCGCTGGATCAACAACAGGAATTCCATGAACGGACAGCTGTCGTTATTCAACATGTTCATTTCCAACTTCTATTCACCTGCCAGGGCACAGGCATTTCAGACCCTTGGTGCAGTGCGGATCAGTGGTGCAGAACTGGCTGCTTCCTACAATATTTTGAAAAGTCTTGGAGTACATGACCAGGCGCTCACATTGTCAGGTGCATTTACTTATATGCAGTCTGCCATTACTGCCGGCACTTTATCAGATGCAGATCTGCTGACCAAGGTGGTTCATTCTTCGGCCACCAGGCAGGAATTGATCGATAAGATAAATGCAGACAGAAGTGCCTTTGAGGTATATCTGGACGGCGAACTATATGAAGGTGCAATGGACATCTCACAGTTTGGTCAGATCACTTCTGTTGCTATCACGTATGGTGATGGTGGTGTTACAGATTATGCAGTGCCTTATGTAACTCCGGTCATCTTCAATGTTGGTTTGAACTATGAGAGCAAACATTGGATGATCAACAGTGTGGTCAATCATGTAGGACCTCAGTTCACAGAGTTCTTCAATTTTGAGAATGAAAGTGCAGACGGCTCCATAGGTGAGTTGCCGGCTTATACAACTCTTGATGCCAATCTGGCTTATGAACTGGGAGACCGGGGGCAGGCAAAGGATATCAGATTCTTTGTATCAGGAAAGAACCTGACCAACCAGATCTACAGAAGTTCCAGATTGAACCGGGCCACCGGAGGATTGTTTCCCGCCGGATTTCTTCAGATAAATGCAGGGGTAAGCCTTAGTCTGTAAGAGGTGTCATTCGCTTTTCAGCACCAGTAGAGCAACCTTTGATTCGAAAGCCAGCTCTCTGGAAATACTGCGGTCAAACAAGCGTTCGTAGAACAATCGTTTGTGTGTGAAAACAACCAGCAGGTCTGTAGGATGTTCATTGGTGTAGGCTTCAATACCATTGACCACATTATCATTTTTGACAGATACATAGCGCACGTCTTTCAGCTCGCCATATTTCTTTACAAGACCTTCGTTCAGAGCCTGAATATTTGTTTGTTCTACAGCATCATCTGAAGCAAAAACATGCAACATGCTCACTTCTGCACCAAACAGTCGGGCAAATTGCATGACCGCACCAAATTCTATTTCATCCTGATACAGGTCAGTGGCATCTACAATATGTTCTATCGGGTATATTTGACAGTCAGCCGGTACGATCATGACCGGAAACCTGCTGTGCATGGCCACATTGGCAGCCACACTTCCAAGAAAAGCTTTCTCCACACCAGACAAACCTTTCATGCCCATTACAATCAGATCTGCCCCTTCTGCAGCAGCATATCGCTGTATGATACGTGAAGCAGGATGGCCAACTTCTGCATGAAAACGCATGGGAATTTCTTCTCCAAACTCTGCAGAGATCTCTGCAGATAAGGTCTGGTAGTCAAAATAAGCTTTGGTCTTCAGAGATTCTATGATAGAGCTCATCATGGCTGAGGGCGGTGGGCCATCCAGATGTACCACGTTTAAGACCAATATCTCCCGATCCATATTCCGGGTTGCATTCACAATGAAGCGTAAAGCATGTTTGGCAGCTTCTGAGAAGTCGGTCGCAGCAATGATCTTCAGCATAAAAGGGGTGATTTTTCAGGTGTGAAGGTAAGCAAGATGGCTTCAAAGCACATAAAAAACCCGCCGATAAATTCTTACCGGCGGGTTGTTCATTGCCATTGGTGCCCGTTACCGGATATCGATCTGTTCCAAATGGGTGCCTGATGCAGTGTCCAGACGAAGCATATAGGTGCCCGCTGCCCACTGGCTGCAGTCAATGATCTGCTGACCCAGAAGTTCCTGGTAAGTGGCTACTATACGGCCGCTCAGATCAATGACTGAAAGGCTGTACACATCACTTCCGCCCGGCGATACCGTGAAAGAACCACTGGCCGGATTTGGGTAAACAGACAACCAGCCGGAGGCAGCATCGTTCAGATCTGTAGCTGCACTTACTGTTTTGCAAGCGGTAGAAGCACAGGAATTTTCGTTGGTCACGGTCAGACAAACCTCAAAGCTTCCTTGCGCTGCATAAGTATGTACAGGGTTTTGTTCAGTACTGGTAGTGCCGTCACCAAAGTCCCAGAACCATTCTACAGCAGGATCAGAATTGTCAGTAAAACTGATCGTTGCGTCAGTTGTGCTGGTGCTGAAATCTGCATCTATCCTGTCGGCCAGGATCACTTCCACCTCGTCATATACATAACCTGATTGTGGATTAAACAGGTGGAGGATGATGGTCTCATCGCCTTCATTCAGTTCATCGCTGATGGGAACGATGGGCAGGATGGCGGTTGACATACCTGCGGGGATGGTGATCTGTTCAGCGATCACTTCATAGTCAACACCCATTTCGGCCGTACCGTCAATCGTGTAATCGATCACCAGGTCCAGGTCGCTGGGCACAAAGTTGGTGAATTCAATATAGCCGTTGGAGCATTCTTCTGCTGCAACCAAAGCTTCACCATCACCATAATATCCGGTACCCATACGAAGGCTTCCAAGGCTTCCGGTGCGCATGAATACACCGGTATCGAAGATCATATCGCCGGCATCAGCCACGGCGATCTTCATGTGATAGGTCTCGCCTGCGGTCACGGCGATCTCGCCGGTAAGAACCACTGTCAGACCGTCATATTGTATATAAGAGGAATCGCTGGCATAAGGATCAGAAGAGCCGTCGCCGTTCACTACATAGTATTCAGGATAGCTGGTAGAATTAACGTTGTTGATGGCTACCGGCAGATCGGTACCCGGAATGGTGGCAATATTCACCGGATCTGGAATGCCGGGACCACTCACCCAGAAGGCGAACACATCATTGAATGAAGTGCCCACAAATTCCAGATATTCTTCTGACCCGAATACATAATCTATGCGAACCGTATCAGCAGCCACGGTCATATCAAACTCGATATAGCAGGCATCATAGGTCAGATATCCAGGAAGGAGTGCGTCCAGATCGTCATCGCCATCATAACCATTGGCTACAGAAGCAGAACCCAGGTTATTCGGGCCTACCGCATTGATCAGTGAACCGGAAGTAAGAGCGATTCCACTGTCAATGCCAACATTGGCATCTAAAGAGTTGTAGAATCCGCTGGCACCCTCTGCACAGTTCCGTTCAATATTGGAAACTGTTACACCGGGACCGGCAAGTGAGAAAATGAATGTGGTGTCATTGGGTTCTTCCCATACGACCAACTGGGCCTGTGCGGGAATCCAGATTCCAAGGATGGAAAGGGAGAGGAGAAGTCTTTTCATCAGTAAAATTTTCAGGAAGTTACGAAATAATACTCTTTCTGTGCGGCATTACCTTTAACGGGTCATTATGCAGGAAAAAGCACAGGTATTCCGCATGAAGCAATTCTGTATTGCCCAACAGCATGCAGCTATGAAAGTGGGTACGGATGGTGTGTTGCTGGGTGCCTGGGCTGAGGGTGAAGGTGTTCGCAGCATACTGGACATCGGAACCGGTAGCGGCCTCATTGCCCTTATGCTGGCACAGAGATTTCCTGTGGCTGAGGTTCATGCCATTGAACTGGATGTCCATGCTGCAGAGCAGGCGTTGTATAATGCAGCTGCCAGCCCGTTCAGTAGCAGGATACAGGTGTTCCAGGCATCGTTTCAGGAATGGATCAGTGCGGTCGTGCATACCTATGATCTGGTGGTATGTAATCCGCCATTCTTTAGCGGAGGCTGGGAAGTGCCTGATGCAAAAAGACGTATGGCACGTGATGCAACATTTCTGCCTGTAGAGGTGCTCTTTTCAGGAGCTGAGAAATTACTTTCTGCAGGCGGGGCTTTTGCTTTGATACTGCCTGTAGAGGTGCATCAGGTATATGCCAGACATGCCATACATAACGGCTGGTATCTGTGCCGGCAGACAAATGTGTACAGCAGAGCAGGAAAACCGGTGAACCGGATCTTATCAGCCTGGTACAGGCAACCGCAGACGATCCGAACGGATGAGATCATTCTGGAAGGCCCTGATGGCACCAGGCATTCATCATATCAACGATTGACAGAGGCATTCTACCTTTAACAGGAACAGACAATAAAAAACCCGGTGTGTCGCACCGGGTCAGTCGTATCATGTATGATGATCAGAGATCATCGTCAAAATCATAGTCGTCTTCTTCGCCATATTCTTCACCATACTCGTCTATCATCTCTTCGTCGTCAAAGTCTTCGAAGTCCTTGCCTTTCTTACCACCTTTTTTTCCGAAATCCTTTTCCATGTTCTTGACCAGATCAGCTATTTCATCATCATCATCTGAATCAAAATCCAGGTCGTCATCGCCCTCTTCGAAATCATCGTCATCCAGGTCTTCATCATCATCGTCATCATGCTGAGCATAGGGGAGTTGATCCATTCCTTTGAACTTCTTGTCCTCTACATGTTTGTTGAGGAAACGGTTCAGTTTATCGACCGATGTATTACTGATGATCTCACCGAATTCGTTGATCTGCATGTCAAATCCTTCGAGTTCTTCATGTACTTCAGGCTTGCCTTCCATAGGTTTCTTTTTGGGCATGGTATAAAGTTAAATCAAGGTGTTGAACAATTGAAAACCTTTTTTCAGCCTGTTGTCACAACTTTCTTTTCCAAGCAGGGCCATCATGGCTGATACCGGTGGTCCCTGTAATCCGCCTGCCAGTGCCAGTCTCAGCACAGGCATCACTTCTCCTGCTTTCAGTCCTTTGTCTTCCATAAAATCGTGGACTGTTCTTTCCAGTTCTGATTCGCTGAATTGTTCCAGCAAAAATAGACGCTCACGGAGATTTTCAAACAATCCGGCATTTTCTTTTTTCCATTTTTTTGCGACGGTTTTTTCGTCGTATTCCAGATCATCCCCGAATAGAAATTTTCCCTGCTCATAGAGATCAGGAATGAACACTGCCCGGTCTTTCATCAGCTCACATGCCGCAGCCACAAATGCCGGCTCAGCTGAAACCCCTGCAGCTTCCAGGGTGGGAGCCAACAGTTCAGCCAGTTCAGCTCCGGTTTTCATCTTGATATGCTGCTGGTTGATCCATTTGGCCTTCTCGGGGTCAAAGCGGGCTCCTGATTTTCCAACCCGGTCCAGGCTGAAAGACTCTACCAGCTCTTCAGGCGTCATTACTTCCTTGTCTCCCCCCGGATGCCATCCAAGTAAGGCCAGGAAATTCATATAGGCCTCAGGCAGAAAACCGCGTTCTGCCAGTCCGCTGATCTTTTCTCCCGTTAACGGGTTTTCCCAGTTCAGGGTATAAATGGGAAAACCTAACCTGTCGCCATCCCGCTTGCTCAGTTTGCCATTCCCTTCCGGTTTGAGTACCAGTGGCAGGTGTGCGAACCGGGGCATGGTGTCTTCCCAACCCAGGCTTCTGTACAGCATGATGTGTGTAGGGGCACTGGGCAGCCATTCTTCACCACGAACCACATGGGTGATGTGCATGAGGTGATCATCCACCACATTGGCCAGATGGTAGGTAGGCATGCCGTCACTCTTGAAGAGCACTTTGTCGTCCAGCTGACTGGTATTGAATACCACCCATCCGCGAATGAGGTCTTCGAACTTCAGTTCTTCATTCCTGGGCATCTTCAGGCGGATCACATAAGCATCGCCGGAGGCCAGCCTTTTTTCTGTTTCATCCTGACTCAGTGACAGGCTGTTCTTCATGTACTGACGGGTGATATGATCATATGCCGGACTCGGGTTGCCCTGGCTGCTCATGCGCTCCCGCATCTCTTCCAGCTCTGCCGGTGTGTCAAAGGCATAATAAGCATGACCATCTTTCACCAGTTGTTCCGCATACTGCCGGTACATGTCTTTGCGTTCGCTCTGACGGTAAGGACCATAAGGCCCGCCCACATGGATGCCTTCATCAATGGTGATACCCGCCCATTGGAGTGAATCCACAATGTATTCTTCTGCACCCGGAACAAAACGGGTCTGGTCTGTATCCTCACTGCGGAACACAAAGGTGCCTCCGTGTTTTTTGACAAAGAGGTAGTTGAACAAGGCTGTTCTGATACCCCCGATATGCTGTGGCCCTGTAGGGCTCGGAGCGTAGCGCAGCCTGACTTTTCCGGCATTTTCCATAAGCGGGTGTAAAGTTAAAAATGATTATCATTGTTGCCCTTCTGCTGCATGTATTTTACCCGCACACCGGCTTATCTGAAATCTTTGTTCGGCGGTCTCACCTGGGATGTGCCTGAAACAGATGCCATCTTTCTGACCTTCGATGACGGACCGGTGCCGGGAGTTACAGACAAGGTGCTTGACATGCTGGCCGCATCAGAAGTGAAAGCCACCTTCTTTTGTATCGGCCATAATGTGCAGAAACACCCGGAATTATACCGGCGAATCCTGGACGAAGGCCATGCGGTGGGCAACCATACCTTTCACCACCTGAACGGCTGGCGAAGCAACGATGAAACCTATCTGGAGGATGTAGAGAAATGTGCTGATCTGGTGTCCAGCAGGTTATTCAGACCTCCTTACGGCAGGATCGGTTACCGGCAGATGCAGCTGCTGAAGCAACAATACAGGATCATCATGTGGGATGTACTGAGCGGCGATTTTGATGAACTACTAACGGCCGATGACTGTGCCAACAATGTATTGTCAGGTATGCGAGGCGGAAGCATCATTGTCTGGCACGACAGTGAGAAAGCTGCACCCAGAATGTTGCCGGCTCTTGAGCGGGTATTGCATACCATCCGGATCAGAACTTTGAGAACGGAAACACTACGTGGATGAAACTGATAGACAGCCATGCGCATATCTATGTTGCAGACTGGGGCGAAGATCAGCAGGCCATGATCCTCCGGGCGATGGATGCCGGGGTGGAAGCTGTGATCATGCCCCATATAGATGAAGAAACTTCAGAGGTGTTGCTGCAGTTATACCAGAACTATCCGGACTGGTGCTGGCCTGCCATGGGGTTGCATCCCTGCAGTGTGAAAGATGATTTTTCGGAACTCCTGGATGACTATGAGAAGCGGCTCGCCAACAATTCCATTCCCTGGAAGGGTATAGGTGAGACGGGCCTGGATTATTACTGGGATCTGACCTATAAAAAGGAGCAGCAAAAAGCTTTTGACCGTCAGCTTTCGTGGGCCTGCGAACTGGATCTTCCCATCATCATTCACAGCCGAGACTCGCTGGACGATTGTATCAGCATGGCGAAGCAACGGCAGGACGGCAGGCTGAAAGGGGTGTTTCACTGTTTTTCCGGAAACCGTGAACAGGTGCAGCAGATAAATGATCTGGGTATGTATATAGGTATCGGGGGTGTAGCCACGTTTAAGAACGGCGGACTGGACAAGGTGCTGTTACCGGAAGACCTTGATCTGATGGTACTGGAAACAGACTCTCCTTACCTGGCACCTGCACCTCACCGCGGAAAGCGAAACGAACCTGCATATCTGCCATTGGTTGTGAAGAGACTGTCAGAGATACTGGATCTGACCGAAGAAGAGATAGCCCGAACAACCACCGCAAACAGCAGCAAACTATTCTCTCTTCCTGCTTGATTTTACCTGCAAATGCGTAGTTTTGTCCTCCCTTATCAGGCATGGAGAGGTGTCCGAGTGGTTGAAGGAGCACGCCTGGAAAGTGTGTATACCCCTAAAGGGTATCGAGGGTTCGAATCCCTCCCTCTCCGCAACCCAAAAACCCGCCCTACGCGAAAGCGTGGGGTTTGTTTTTTCCGGCAGACCGACCAGGCTCGCCTGAGGCGGAATGACGGGAAAAACAAACCCCGGACCCTGAAAGGGGACGGCGGGTGAACAGGTTAAGCCCCCCACTTCAAGGGATCGCGAAGCAATCCCGTTTGAGAGTTGGAGTTTGAGAGTGGAGTGCAAGAAGAAACAAACCCCGGACCCTGAAAGGGGACGGCGGGTGAACAGGTTAAGCCCCCCACTTCAAGGGATCGCGAAGCAATCCCGTTTGAGAGTTGGAGTTTGAGAGTGGAGTGCAAGAAGAAACAAACCCCGGACCCTGAAAGGGGACGGCGGGTGAGCAGGTTAAGCCCCCCCCCACTTAAGGGATCGCGAAGCAATCCGGTCTGGGAGTTGAAGGTGAAAAAGAGTAGAAGGGTGTAAAAGAGCTGACAGGTGGCAAGCTTATATGTGCTGACCTGATCACCTAAAATTCGACCACCCGCTGCAAAGCGAAGGCCGCCAATTGAAAACTGCCCGCTGCAACAGACCCGGTCTTGTAAGAAAGATGTCATATTGCCTTGTCTGCATCACATCCGTAAGTGGTAAGCCGTTCATTGAGTAAAATGGCCTAATTTTAGGCCGTCGGTGAAATAGACAGCGCATTTTCCATAGCCTCAGGCCTACTTTAAATTTGTGTAGCCTATTTCACGGCAACAATTAAAATTGCTTTATTTGTAGCCCAATTCAATCTTTAATCACCAACAAAAGAACCTGTATGAAAAAGTTGTTTGCATTGATTGCCACAATGGGACTGGCTATGTTCGCTACCACCCAGGTAGTGATGGCTCAGGCAGAAGAAGCTGCCGAAGCCTCCGGCGAAGGTGGTATCACCCTGATCAAGCGTTATTTCATTGAAGGTGACTACATCTTCATGTCGCTTCCGCTGATCTGTCTGATCCTGGGTCTGGCTTTTTGTATCGAACGTATCATCACCCTCAGCCTGGCTGATGTGAATACCAAGAATCTGATGAAGAGCGTAGAAACTGCAGTGAATAACAAGGACGTGGAAAAAGCCAAGCAGATATGTAAAGCTACCCGCGGCCCGATAGCTTCTATCATGTACCAGGGTCTGTCTCGTACAGATGAAGGAATAGATATTGTAGAAAAATCAGTGTCATCTTATGGCTCTGTGCAAATGGGTCTGCTGGAAAAAGGGCTTTCCTGGATCTCCCTGTTCATTGCGCTGGCTCCGATGCTCGGATTCTTCGGAACGGTGATCGGTATGGTGCAGGCATTCGATGATATTGCCAGTGCCGGTGCCATCTCTGCAACCATCGTGGCCGCCGGTATCAAAGTGGCCCTGTTGACCACCGTATTTGGTCTGATCGTGGCCATCATCCTCCAGATCTTCTACAACTTTATCGTTGCCAAGATCGAAGGTATCGTGAACAAGATGGAAGATAACTCTATCACCTTCATCGATATCCTGGTTAAGAACAAAATTGCCTAATCCGATAAAAAACGGAACATGGAAAATTTCCTTGTTAATATAGTCCTTCCCGGCGCCGTTTTTCTGGCCATCATAGCGGTCATCCTGTTCGTGGCATCCCTGCTCATAGGGATCTTCCAGAACATCCGCGGGTCCATCAAACTGCTGGCTGCCCTGGGGCTGCTCATTATCTTATTCATCATCGGCTATGCTACTGCATCCGATGCCAATCCAACCAGTATCGATCTTGCCAGCGGAACAATCAAAATGATCTCTGCAGGTATCATCACCATGCTGGCTCTGACAGTGATCACGGTGGTGACCACTGTGGTCATGTCGATCTATAACCTGTTCAAATAAAACAGTATGGGTAAGAAAACACGTGGTACACCTGAAATCAACGCCAGCTCGATGGCCGATATCGCCTTCCTGCTGCTGATATTCTTTCTGGTAACCACTGAGATCGCCATTGACGAAGGGATCAATGTGGTCCTGCCGCCATGGACGAATGAGCCCCCTCCACCCATTGAAACCAACAATCGCAATACGCTGATCGTGAATCTCAATGCCCGCGACCAGTTGCAGGTGGAAGAAGAACTGACAGATGTGCGTATGCTGCGTGATCTGACCAAACAGTTCATCAACAACAACGGTGTGGATCCTCATCAGTCTGACAATCCGCAGGTAGCTGTTGTATCATTTAAAGGTGACCGTGGTACTTCTTATGACATGTATATACAGGTGTACAATGAACTGAGAGGTGCCTACAACGACCTTCGGGACGAAGCCGCCAAACGGAAATTCGGCAAGGAGTTCACAGAACTGACCGACACGACCAAGATCAACGAAATCAAAGACATGTACCCCATCCGCATCTCAGAGGCAGAGCCTTCTGAGTTCGGTGCCGGTACCAAATAATCAGGATATGCCCAGTTTTGTAAAGAAACCCAGACAGGCACCCGGTATCAATACGGCTTCACTGCCGGATATCGTGTTCATCCTCCTGTTCTTCTTCATGGTGGCCACCCGTATGCGGGAAACCGATATCAAGGTGAAGCAGGTGCTTCCCCAGGCCACCGAAATGGAAAAACTGGAGAAGAAAGACCTGCTCAGCTACATCTATATTGGTGCACCCGAAAAGCGCTACCAGAAAGAGCTGGGAACGGCCCCCCGCCTGCAGCTGAATGACCAGCTGGCAGATGTGGAAGACATCGCGGTATTTGTAGAAGCTGAAAAGGAAAAGATGCCCGACGAGAACAGAGCCAAGATCATCATGGCCCTCAAAGTAGATAAAGAGGTGAACGTGGGTATCATCAGTGATGTGAAAACAGAACTGCGTAAAGCCAATGCGCTGAAGCTGACTTACATCACGAACAAGCGGATGGAAGAAAATTGACCTGAAAACATTTTAGTTGGTGATGGTCCCGGTGCAAGCCGGGACCTTTTTTTTAGTCTGTCAATCCGTACTTCTTCCGGAATTTATTGAAAAGCGCTTCCTGCCAGTTATGCAGTTCTACTTCCTGCCCCTGGATGAATGCCTGTATGACCTTACTGCTTCGCATGTCCAGCAGGTCGCCTTCACTAATGAGAAAGGTGGCGTCTTTTTGAAGGTCCAGTGATCCGGTGTGGTCATCTATACCCAGTATCCTTGCAGGATTCAAAGTGATACATGTAAGTGCTTCTTCCTTACTCAGGCCATAACCGGCCGCTGTGCCTGCCTGAAAGGGCAGGTTGCGCATATTCCAGAAAGATGAACCATCATTGCTGACCGATATGGCACAGGTCACACCGCTTTTGGTCAGCACAGCCGGCAGTTCGTATGGACCTGAAGTGTGTTCATCCGGGCTTACCGGTAGCCGATCTACCGCTTCCAGTACAACTGGTATCTCCTTAGAGGCCAGCTCATCTGCCATCATCCAGGATTCTTCTCCGCCTACTATGATGGGCCTGATGCCGAAAGATTCTGCAAATGCCACTGCATTACTGATCTCACGAAGCTTGTTGGCACGTATGAAAAGTTGTTTTTCGCCCTGGAATACCGGCCCGATCGCCTCGAGTTTCAGGTTGACCGGTTCGTCTTTATGCTGTTGTTCATACACCCTGGCTTCACTGAACAACTGCACCAGCTCCTGTATCTTATTCTCATAGTCGGGATCCGGTTCATAGCGAAATCCATTATTCCACCTTCCCTGCATGTAACCGGGCCAGTTGAGATGCAGACCATTGTCTAAGGCATATACCGCATCTTCCCAGTTCCAGCCATCCAGCTTCATGACTGAAGAAGTGCCCGGCATGCGCCCGCCCTGTGGTACTATCTGCGCCAGCAATATGCCATTGGAACGAACTGTAGGGATGACCCGGCTGTCTGTGTTGTATGCGATGACCGACCGCACATTCGGATTCAGATAACCTGTTTCTCTCTGGTCATTGGTAGATCTTACCATTTCTATCTCACGCAATCCCAACTGGCTGTTGAGAGCGATCAGACCCGGATATACATGTTTACCAGCGGCATCTATGACACGGTATCCGCGAAAATCGAATTTGACCAGCCGGGCATCTGCCAGAAAAGTGATCTTTCCTTCATAAAAAGCCATGAGTCCGTTCTCTATCACCCGTCCATCACCACAATGGATGGTGGCATTCATGACAACAGTTGGTGAATCTACAGGCGTATCATTCTGAGCCCCTGCAACAGACACTAAAAAAAGTAATATTAAAAATATGTAGTATTTCATATGCTCATTGTTCTGTGGTGAATACACCTTCTGTATCACAGTCATATTCCGGTTCCTGTATGATGATGACCGGACTGGTCCTTTCTCCCTTCTTTCCTGCATTTGCTGCCCGATCGACCAGACGTCTGCGCTCTGCCTGCATAGCAGATTGCTTGCGGGCTTCTTCCTCTCTGTCGTAATACAATCGGCCATCTATAAAAGTCTTTTCTGCCCGTGCATATACACTAAGAGGGTTGTCATTCCACAATACCAGATCTGCATCCTTTCCTGTCTTCACACTTCCCACACGGTCATCTATATGAAGCAGTTTGGCTGGATTCAGGGTTACCAGCTTCCAGGCTTCTTCTTCGGAAAGCCCACCGTACTTAATAGCTTTTGCGGCTTCCTGGTTGAGGCGTCGTGCCATCTCGGCATCATCACTGTTGATGGCGGTTACAACTCCCATCTGATCCATGAGTGCGGCATTATAGGGAATGGCTTCGATGACCTCATATTTATAGGCCCACCAGTCAGAGAATGTAGAACCCCCTGCCCCGTGTTCTGCCATTTTATCAGCTACCTTGTAGCCTTCCAAAATGTGGGTGAAGGTGTTCACCTTGAATCCGTGGCGCTCTGCCAGATGCATCAGCATGTTGATCTCGCTCTGCACATAGCTGTGGCAGGTAATGAATCTTTTTGACTGGAGTATCTCGGCCAGTGCTTCGAGTTCCAGGTCGGTGCGAACCAATTCATTCTTGTTGGCTTTTGCCTGGATGTATGCTTCTGCCCGGGTGAATCCGTCTTCCATGATCTGTTCCACACCCATACGCGTTTGCGGATATCTGATCGTATTGTCATCGCCCCAGTTGGATTGTTTGACGTTCTCTCCAAGAGCAAATTTGATGAAACCATCTGCACCTTTGAACTTCATTTCTTCGGGGGTATCACCCCAGCGCAATTTGATCAGTGCGGTCTGACCACCTATGGCATTTGCAGAGCCGTGCAGGAGGTGAGAAGTGGTAACACCTCCTGCCAGCTGCCGGTAAATATTAACATCTTCTGAATTGATGACATCTCCAATGCGCACTTCGGCAGAAATAGACTGGGTACCTTCATTCACACCTCTGCTGATGGCAATATGCGAATGTTCATCTATGATGCCGCTGGTAAGGTGCATGCCGGTGCCATCAATGACCTCTGCATCTTTGGCACTCAGCCCTTTTCCTATACCGATGATCTTCCCGTTGCTGATGAGTACATCGGTTTGTTCAAGAATGCCCCCGGCTTCATTGGTCCACACTGTTGTATTGGTGATCAGCCAGGATTTTGGTTCCGGTTGTGTATAATTGCCAAATGCCTGGAAGGGATAAGGAATGGCTCCCAGGTTCAGGGTGTCAGGTACGGGAACAGATGTTTCTTTTTCTGCATACACATTACCTTTTTCAGCATTCCAGCTCATCCACTCTCCATTGCGGGTACCACTTCCGGTGAAGTGTCCGGGTCTGACGGTTCCACTCAGATTATAGCTGACACTGTCCAGCCTGAAACGAAGATTAATATTGTATCCACTCAGGCTGCCGGTAGCATCAATGGTATCAGTGTTCCGAACAACTGCAAATGTGGGTTTTTGTTCCTTTCCTCTGATCAGTAGTCCGTATCGCTCATTATCGAGGTGCAGGTACCATGCTCCCCGCTGATCGCTCAATGGCTTTTGCTGTACTGTATAAGGTACTCCATGCACCCAAACTTCATACAACACACCATCGTCCAGGAATATATTTCCTGCTACTACCAGGAAGTTGGCTTGCTTGCCTTTTTCCAGTACGCCGATCTGGTCACTTACTCCTGCCATCTTTGCCGGTGTGGTAGTGAGGGCAGACAGAGCCTCCTGTTCACTCAGGCCATATTTAACAGCCTTACGAAGATTCGGCAGAAAATCTTTTTTGTCTTTGAGCTGATCTGATGTGATGGCTATATGCATTCCCGCCTTTTCCAGATAGGCTGCATTGGCAGGAGCCAGCTCCCAGTGCTGCAGTGTGGTCAATGCTACCTGCTCTGCATCCCAGGCATCGTGTACATCAGGTGCATCCGGAAAGTTCAGGGGAATGATGAGTTGCGCTCCTGATTGTTTCAACGCATCGATGCGCTGGTATTCATTACCGCTTCCTTCTGCAATTAGATCCAACCCAAATTCTTTAGCTATTTGTGAAGCCCGAAGGATCTCCAGTTTGTCAGAAACATGAAAAAAAGCAGTATGCGATAAATGATCAGACAACGCCTGTAAAGAAAGGTTGGTTTCCTGTTCAGAACCCCCGGCTGCATACCACTGTGCATCATACAGGCTCTGCCTGATCAGCGCAATACTGCCCATCTGTGAGCTTGGATAATCCTGTGAAGAACTTCCTTTGCTGAATGAATAGTGCAAACTGCTATGCTCAGCCAGTAGCATTTCATTGGCAGATTCATCGCCCAGCAAGACCACTGCGCCGGTTCCCCGTATGATGCCATCTTCCCGGTGGGTCAGGGCAGCACCAAAACCGGCATTGCGAAGTTTTCTGTTGGCGGCAGTGTCTGGTACGAAAACACCGGCTGCAGAAAATTCAGGCGTAACTGCCTGATTCCAGCTGACTGCCCGCAGGTCATTGCTTTCCATCTGAGGGCCGTCACTTCTCTTCTCTTTTGGTTTCTCCGGTATGCCGGCATCACACGCCAGGTCAATGAAGGCCGGATACAAGGTCAATCCACTGCAATCTATTACCACAGCATGTTCTGGAATGGTTATTCCCTTGCCGGTTGACTGAATGATGCCGTCCTGAATGATCATGGTGGCATCTTCCACTGTAAGAGTGGGCGATTGCACCAGGGTCATATGGGTAAATGCATAGGGTGTATGCCGGTCATCATGTACACCATTTACAGGAAAAGTTACCTGTGCGATCAATGATAACGGGCATAACAGGAGTAGGAAAAATTGGTAACGCATGAGTAAATGCTTGGCTGACGAAAATAGGGATTTTATATCTTGCATGCCATCATGGAAAAATGGCTGCAGGTGCATGGCAGGGAATGGTTCTACCGCGATATCGGAGAGGGGAAACCCTTGCTGTTACTGCATGGGTTCTGTGAGTTCAGTATGGTCTGGGATCCGGTGCTCATTCTGCTCGACGACAGGTACCGTCTGATCATACCTGACCTGCCCGGTTCCGGTCGTTCACCGGTCGGGGCTTCCTGGACAATGCATGATCTGGCAGCAGATCTTCTTGTACTTCTTGACCAGGAAGGCCTGGATGAGGTGGTGGTCATGGGGCATTCCATGGGAGGCTATCTGGCCATGGAAATGCTTGCAGGATATCCGGAAAGACTTACAGGTATTGGTCTGATCCACTCTCATGTTTATGCTGACACTGAAGAGAAAAAAGAAAGCAGAAGAAAGGCGATCCGTTTTGTAGGTGAAAACGGAGCAAGGGCCTATGTGCGCCAGCTTGTTCCGGGATTGTTTGCACCGCTTACTGACCGTGTACTGGTTCGGGCAGAAATAGATGCACTGGATGATCAGGATCCGGAGGGGCTTCAGCAGGCTTTGGAAGCGATGATAAACCGGCTGTCAACAGAAGATGTGCTGCAAAATGCGCATCTGCCTGTCCTGATGGTGCAAGGTCATCATGATACGCTGTTACCGATGGAAAACCTTCTCGCTCAGGCTGCACTGGCACCGCAAACTGAACTGTATGTACTTCCGCAAGCTGGCCATATGGGCATGCTGGAACAGCCAAGAGAAATGGCAGGACATATAAATGATTATCTGAGCAGGTTTATCTCCTGATGCCAAGTCTGCCTCCGTACCAGGCTGCCGGTACCATCCCCGCAAGAGCTGCTATCCAAACCCATACCGGATGATAGAAGCTGGTCATATTGATAATGCTGAAGACCAGAAGAACCGTACCACAAATGAATGATGCCAGCAGAGATTCTTTGAATATCCTGGCAGCAACCCACCCACCCATCAGACAGCCTAACAGCCAGCCCAGCACCACAAAAAGCAAAACTGCCACAGGTGCTTCCTGCATATAGGCATTCATGGAATCAATATCTGACAGATCCACATGATCTGGTGGTGGTATGACGGTATGCCCGATGGTTTCCATCAGAAAGATCACAATGCCTCCGGTTATCACACCGGCCAGTACGGCAAGGAGTCGGCGCCAGGTTGGTTTCATGGAACTAAAATAAGAAAATAGAAAAGGTCAAAGGGTGAGGAAGACTGGATAAGGGTATAAGGATGGAACCCCTCCCTGTAACTATCGGGAGCTGTCGGTGTATCGGATTCTGTGTTCAACCTGGATAACGTCCCTCCATCCTCACCATTCACTGCCTGCTCCTTCACAGCTATACGGCTTCCCTGCTCCTCAAAACTTCTCCTTTAAATATTTTCCGGTGAAACTTTGTGCCACATTGGTCAATTCTTCCGGTGCTCCTTCAAAGACCAGATAACCACCGGCTTCACCGCCTTCCGGCCCGAGATCGCACACCCAGTCAGCACACTTGATGACCTCCAGGTTGTGTTCTATCACGATGACGCTGTGACCATGTTCGATGAGCATCTGGAAAGAATCCAGCAGTTTGCGTATGTCGTGAAAATGCAGACCGGTGGTTGGTTCGTCAAATATGAAAAGTATGTGATCCCTTCCGCGTCCTTTCCCCAGAAAGCTTGCCAGTTTGACCCGCTGGGCCTCACCGCCGCTCAGGGTGGAGCTGCTTTGTCCCAGCTGTACATAACCCAGACCTACATCCATAAGAGGCTGCAGTTTGCCTGCAATATCTTTTTCGCCTGAAAAGAAAGCTACTGCTTCCTCTATACTCATGGCAAGTATATCAGATATGTTTTTATCTTTATACTTAATATCAAGTATCTCTTCTTTGAATCTTTTCCCGCCACAGTCATCGCATACCAGATGCACATCTGCCAGGAACTGCATGTCCACCACGATCTCTCCTTCACCTTTACAGGTTTCACATCGTCCTCCATCCACATTGAAGGAAAAATGACTGGGCTTGTATCCCCTGGCTTTAGCTGATCCCTGAGATGCATACAGTTCGCGAATGGCATCATAGGCCTTGACATAGGTTACAGGATTGCTCCGGCTGGATTTTCCGATCGGATCCTGGGTCACCATTTCCAGCTGGGTGATCTTCCGCCAGTCGCCACTGATCAATGATGAACTTGCCGGACTGTCAGCTTCGTGTTCCAGTAAGCGCTGCAGTTCGGGGGCGAACAAATGCCTGATCAGGGTGGTCTTGCCGCTGCCACTCACACCGGTCACCGCTGTCAGGCAATGCAGGGGTAGTCGCACATCCAGCGATTTCAGGTTATGCATATTCGCCTGTTTGATCTGGATGAAATTGCGTGGTTTTCTTTTCTGCTTCGGCACCTCGATCACTTCCTTTCCAGTCAGATATTTTGCTGTCAGACTTTCCTTCGATCCGTCCAGGTCCTGCAGGGTTCCGCTGAATACCAGTTTTCCTCCGTGTACACCTGCTTCGGGACCGATATCCAGCAGATGATCTGCGCTGCGTATCACTTCTTCCTCGTGTTCCACCACCACCACGGTGTTACCCAGGTTGCGCAATTCTTTCAATACACGAACAAGTCGCTCTGTATCACGCGGATGTAATCCAACGCTGGGTTCATCCAGGATATACAGGGAGGAAGTTAAGTTGCTTCCTAATGTTCTGGTCAGGTTGATGCGTTGGGTCTCTCCGCCTGACAATGTATTTGAACGTCGGTTCAGGGTCAGGTAACCCAGTCCGAGATCGAGCATATACCCCAGTCTTCCGTTCACTTCAGTAAGAATTCTTCGTGCGATCTTTTCTTCGGTCACATCGAGCCCCATGGAAGCAATGAAAGCCTGCAACTGATCTACCGGCATATCCAGCAGTTCGCCGATATGTTTTCCCGCTACCAGTACATAGCGTGCGTCGCTTCTGATACGGCTTCCCTCGCATTCGGGACAAACAGTGCGGCCCCGGTATCTGGCCAGCATGACCCGATACTGGATCTTATAGGCATTCTCTTCCAGCATGCGGAAAAAATCATCCAGTCCCTGGAAATGAGCGTTGCCGGTCCACAGCAATTTCTTCTGCGCATCCGTGAGTTGGTTGTAGGGTTTGTGGATGGGAAAGTCGAAGAGTGATGCATGGTCCACCAGTCTTTCCAGCCAGGCTTTCATTTTCTCTCCCCTCCAGCAGGCAACAGCCCCCTGGTAAACAGTAAGAGATGGATCAGGAATGACCAGTGATGGATCAATGCCGATGATGGTACCAAAACCTTCGCAGCGTCTGCAGGCACCATAGGGATTGTTCTGGTTGAAGAAATCCGGGGTGGGTTCTTCAAATGTGATACCATCGGCCTCGAAGCGATTGGAAAAAGACATAGGTTCAGCACCTTCTTCCAGCAGCCAGAGTTCGCCGTGCCCTTCATAGAATGCAGCATCGGCAGAATCAGCCACCCGTTGCAGCAATTCTTCATCGTTCTCTTTGGTAACCAGCCTGTCCACCAGCAGATGCAGATCCTGTTTGGCTTTCAGTTCTGCTTCGCCATCCAGCACAGCTTCCATCTTCACCACATCGCCATCAACCAGCAGACGATTGTATCCTTTCTGGTGAAGCACATGCACGGTCTCCGTGAGCGAACGACCCTTCTGTCTTGGAAGGGGTACGGTCATGAACACTTTTTTGCCTGCGGCGATGGAGGAGAAATGGTCCACCACATCAGTGACCGAATGCTTACGAACTTCTTCTCCGCTCACCGGCGAAAAGGTTTTTCCCACCCGGGCGAACAGCAAGCGCAGGTAGTCATAGATCTCTGTCAGGGTGCCGACGGTAGAACGGGTGGTTCGGGTGGTGGTCTTCTGGTCCAGTGCGATGGCCGGGCAGATACCCCTGATATAATCTACATCAGGTTTGTTGAGGCGCATCAGGAATTGTCTGGCATAAGAAGACAGGCTTTCTACATAACGGCGCTGGCCTTCGGCATAGAGGGTATCTATGGTCAGCGAAGATTTTCCGCTGCCGCTCACACCGGTCACCACCACCAGCTGATTACGTGGAATGGTCACGTCAATATTCTGCAGGTTATGCTCTCTGGCTCCCTTTATGAATATACCGGAGTACTGCTCTTTTTTATTTTCTAATTTTTCAGACTTTTTCTTACCCACAGCCATTATAATCCCTGAAATTGTTTATGAATTGTCAAAAATTTGGCAAAAAAACTAAACTTTTGAAACCTTAATAAATTTTAACCGTACATTTGGGGGTATTGTTACCTGAATTTGGGCAACAATCCTATTTTTGGATCAACAAAAGTACAACTCCTAACAACAGAACTTGCTTATAAGGACAAACTTCTACGCCAACAATTACTGAAGTTTTTTACTACAACCTTATAATCGTATGCAAGTTCAATCCATGCCCGACAAGCAACTCGTGCGCCTGTACATTTCAGGTGATGAGCATGCACTATCAGAACTGATCACCCGTCACCGCGACAAGATCTACACATCCATCCTTTTTACGGTGAAGGAGGCGGCTCTGGCAGAAGACATCTTCCAGGACACCTTTGTGAAGGTCATTGACACCCTGCGTTCAGGTCGTTACCGGGAGCAGGATAAATTTCTGCCCTGGGTGATGCGCATCGCCTATAACCTGTGTATTGATCATTTCCGCCGAAACAAACGCATGCCGATCGTTACTACCGGCGATGGCTACGACATTTTCGATGTACTGGGTTTCAAAGACAAGAGCATTGAAGAGAATCTGATCCATGACAATACCTATGATAAGGTGCGCAACCTTGTGAACCACCTGCCTGAAGAGCAGCGTCAGGTACTCATATTGCGTCATTATTCCGGTATGAGTTTCAAGGAGATAGCAGATATGACAGGGGTCAGCATCAACACGGCCCTGGGTCGTATGCGGTATGCACTGATCAACATCCGGAAAATGATGGCTGAAAAAAATATCAGCATATGATACAATAGGGAGAAAAGACCGTCCGTTTAAGGTGTGTATTGGATAAAATAAATCATCACCTTAAACAGACTGCATGATCAAAACCCTTACACAAGACCATCTTATTCGCTTCATGTACGGGGAAACCGGCCCCGAAGAAACCGGCCTGATCAGAGAAAGTTTGCTTACAGATACAGACCTTCATGATCAGTTTGAACAATTACGTGATGCTGCCAGAGGTTTGGATACCGTAATGGCCTCACCACCTGAGTACACGGTAAAGCGTATCCTGCGATACAGCAAGAGCACCGCACCTACCGAACACATGATGTAAGAGACACCCCGCCATGGCGGGGTTTTTTTATTTCTGCAGACTGTTTTCTTCCGGCTGCAGCCCCGGTTTGTTTCCGGCATGTTTGCAATCGTAACACATCTTAACTAAATTGCTGAAAATTTGATCGTTATGAAACGCATACATTACCTGTCTGCCCTGATGGCCGCAGGCCTCCTCTATGCAGGAAACGCCGTGGCTCAGGACCCCGTTTGTGCCATACCCGGTGCAACACTTTGTGATAACATGGACTCCTATACCGCGGGCGATGCCCTCGGGCCCGGCGCCTCCTGGTGGACCACCTGGAGCGGCGCAGAAGGTGGTTCTGAAGATGGCGAAGTGACCGACCTCTACGCTTATTCAGCACCCAATTCCATGACCATTGAAGAAGGTGGCCTGAATGATGTGATCCTGAAACTCGGAAACCAGTCAAGTGGCTACTGGCGCCTGGAATGGCAAATGCTGGTACCGGAAGGTAAGTCCGGCTACTACAACATCCAGGAAAGTGAAACACCCGGTATAGCCTGGAACACAGAACTGGTCTTTGCACTGGTTGATTACGTTACACCAGCCCCTGACGGTACAGGAAATGTACTGATTCCCGGTGCCGCCGAATTCTCCTATCCCGTAGGCGAATGGTTCAAGGTGGAACATCTGATAGACCTGGATGCTGATAATATTGAAATATGGATCGATGGAGTAATGGTATATACCGGTGCCTATACCGGCAATATCGGTTCTGTTGACTTCTATTCCATAGATGCTGATTGTCGCTACTACATAGATGATGTGCTGCTTACCGATATGATGCCTGTTACCGGTACCGGAGCTTATTATATCAACTCCAACACCACCGGCGGTGAACCATGGTTCTCCAGTTCTAACCTGGATGCTCTTGCTGCCAATTTCGGAGAAGGTTATACCCATGAATACTTTGAAACGGTAGATGTGGACGCAGCCTTCAGCAGTGAAAATTGCTTTGTGTTCCTGGAAGGTTCTGATTCTCACGCCGATGAACTGGAAGCATTCCTGGATGCCAATATCGATGCTATTGAAGCATGGGTTGCCTCTGGCGGACATCTGCTTCTTAATGCTGCACCCAACGAAGGTGATGGCATGAGCTTTGGTTTCGATGGCACCTCTCTGGTGTATGCATATTTTACTGACAACGCTGAGGCGGCAGATCCCGGTCACCCGATTTTTGCCGGACCTTTTACTCCGGTTGGTACCAACTGGACGGGTACTTCCTTCGGACATGCTGTTGTTACCGGTACTGATCTGAACCCGCTTATCTGGGATGAATTCTCTACAGACAACTGGGTGCTGGCTGAAAAAGCCTGGGGTGCTGGTACTGTGTTATTTGGCGGTATGACTACCAATAACTTCCACAGCCCTTCAGTGGAAGCAGCTAACCTGCGTGCCAATATCATTTCTTACCTGAGCTGTACTGCTCCTCCGGTATGTAATACTCCTGGTGCTCCATCTGTAGAGATCATTTCATCTACCTACGCCAGTGTGACCTGGGAGCCGGTAGAAGGAGTAGAGCGCTATGTGTTCGCCATTCGTGATAACACCACCGGCGAACGCTGGAATCGTCAGACCACAGATACCTTTATGGAGCTGACAGCACTGGAGCCCGGCCACTCCTATACAGTGCGTCTGCGTTCTGTTTGCTATCCTTCAGGTTTCTCAGCTCCCGGACCGCAAACTGACTTCACCATGCCATTGCGTATCGGAGATGTCAGCAACAGCATGACCATCTACCCGAACCCGAACAACGGTCAGTTCAACCTGCTGCTGAGTGGATATGATGCCGCTCAGGTCATGGTGAACATTACCAATACTGTAGGTCAGGTAGTATTTACTGCAAGCATTGCAGTTGACGGCGATAACACCGTTCAGGAGATCAATCTCGAAAATATGGCTGCCGGTACTTACTTCGTGCACCTGACCGATGGTCAGCGCAACGATGTACAGACACTGGTGATCAAATGATCAGCAAGTAACTGAACAGATCAAAGGGAACAGGAAACTGTTCCCTTTTTTTATGGGTGGACCTCGATAGCTATCAGGGTAAAGAGTGAAAATGGGAAGAAGGGTTAGAGGGTTTTTAGAAAAACATGTTCAGCGGCTCTCACTCCTCACTCCTGCAAGGTTCACCATTCACTGCTCCCCCGATAGCTATCGGGGTAAAGGGTACAAGGGTGGAAAAGAGTGAAAGGGTGAAAGGGTGGAAAGGTGCAAGGGTCGAAAGGTTTTTGGAAAACATGTGTAGAGACCCTCACTCCTCACTCCCGCAGGGTTCACCCTTCACTGCTCACTGTCAGCGACGAAGGAGCTGATCCCGTGCTACAGATGCGTGAGCAAAGCGATACAGCAGCTGTTATACGGGGCTCATCCTATCTTTTCCCCTTAAAGAAATCTTTCAAAAGCTGTCCGCAGGTGTCCTCTTCAATCCCACCCAGTATCTGCGTTTTAGGATGCATGATATGCTGGTGCCTGGTGAAACCCAGTTTGGGATCTGAAGCACCATAGACCAGTCGCCCTACCTGCGCCCAGTAGATGGCAGTGGCACACATGGTGCAGGGCTCCAGAGTGACATAGAGGGTGCACTCTGTCAGGTACTTGCTGCCGAAATGATTGCAGGCTGCCGTGATGGCCTGCATCTCGGCATGCGCTGTAGGATCATGCAGTCGTTCCACCAGGTTGTGTGCACGTGCTATGATGTGTCCGTTGCTGACCACTACAGCACCTACAGGCACTTCATCCTGTTCCAGTGCCTGTTCAGCCAGTCTGATGGCCTGCTGCATGAAATACGAATCCGGATCGGTCAGGATACCCATGGAGCAAAGGTATTCTGTAATAATTAGCGAATGAGGGAATGGATCAATTAGTTAATTGGACTCTTCTTATTAAAATACCATATAGCAATAAGCAGTCGGCTTTGCCAGCTGTAAAGGAGTACTTTCGATCCTACCCCAAATGCGGCTTACTGATATACTGCTCACTGCTATACTGCTTCATTGCTATACTGCTCCCCCTCACCCCTCACTCACGCAGTGTTCACTTCTCACTGTCAGCGACGAAGGAGCTGATCCCGTGCTACAGATGCGTGAGCAAAGCGATGCAGCAGCTGTTATACGGGGCCCCACTGCTTTCTTCAAATGAACTCTTACCTTTACATATCGTTATATAGGTGTACTCAATTTCATAACCTCATTTAAATCAAATACTGATTATGGCATTTACACTTCCTGCGCTTCCGTATGCATTTGATGCTCTGGAACCGCATATCGACGCCCGGACCATGGAGATCCACCATGACAAACACCACGCAGCTTATACCAACAACCTGAACAACGCTATCGCCGGTACCGAATGGGAAGGCAAGAGCATTGAAGAGATACTGGCTAACGTGGGTAAGATCTCTGGTGCCGTGCGCAATAACGGCGGCGGATTTTTCAACCACAACCTGTTCTGGGAAGTGATGGCCCCCAATGCCGGTGGCGCCCCTTCAGGTGACCTGGCTGCGGCCATCGACCGCGACCTGGGTGGTTTCGACAAATTCAAGGAAGCTTTCAGCAATGCAGCTGCTACCCGTTTCGGTTCCGGCTGGGCATGGCTCATCGTGACCGGCGAAAAGAAACTGATGGTGACCAGCACGCCCAACCAGGACAATACCCTGATGGACATTGCTGAAGTAAAGGGCACACCCATCCTCGGACTGGATGTATGGGAACACGCCTACTACCTGAACTACCAGAATCGTCGCCCGGATTATATCGGAGCGTTCTGGAATGTCATCAACTGGAACAAGGTTGCAGCCAACTTCGCTGCGGCGATGTGATAGTTGACATAAATAAATATTTACACAAATCCCCGAAGCGATCGCTTCGGGGATTTGTGTTTGTTTAAGAGTAAAAGGTGAAAAAGGGTTAAGGGGTTAATCGTAATGAAACAGATCCATTCACCTCTCACTCCTTGCTGAAAGTAAGGTTCACCGCTGACCAGAGGGAGTTGAATGTAAAAAGCGGATCGTCATAAGTAATTCCGTCCCTATGGTTCCCGATAGCCATCGGTAGGGAGGGACCGTCCATCGCCTTCCGAATTATTTCAAAAGAATCCCCACGCTCAGTCCACCGTCAAAGATCATCGGCGAATCGCCAAAACGCACATAGCTGTATTTGAAGGACTGATCAGGGTTGTAATAATTTTCTTCCGGCAGATTGTCGGTATCAGCATTCACCCAGTTGCCGCCATAACCCAGTGCAAACCAAAGGTCGAGTGTGACGATGTCTCTGAAGGTCCACTGTCTTCCCAGCCCCATCATCAGAGATACAGACATGTCAGAACCTTTTACTTCATAATCGGTCAGGTTTTCGTAGTAGTTGCCAAAATCGTCAAACCACCATTCATACTGCGTATAGGTGTCGGTGAAACTGAAGTAATTAAGCAGTATCTCCGGTTTCATATAGAATCCTGAGAAATCACTGTAGTTGTCAATGCCTTCCATTTTATCCAGCTGGAAATAGAATTTAGGTCCGATAGAGAAATATCCTCCGATGAACTGCTCATTGCCGAAATAATCGCCCAGCTTCAAACCTATCAGCCCGGCCTTGTACTCCATGGTCACGCTGTTGCGGTACCAGGTCTCCAGGTCGAAACCAAAGCATCCTGCCACAGGACTGAAGAAATCGTATTTGAAGTTCTTGGTCGCGGGTTCGGTCTGCGCTTGTGTGCTGATGACCGTTAACATAAAAATGCCTGCCAGTATCCTTTTCATAGTTCGTGTTTACACAAAATTAAGCAGGAATCTGACAGGCAAAAGCTATGCAGGTTACCAGACGGTCAGACAAAGGTCATTTCAGTCCCTTCTCCTTCAGCAGCTCATCCACTTCTACAACGGTGCCATTGAGATCTGCAGTGACCACGAGAAAGTCAACCCACTTATTTTCTTTCCGATACCAGATGCGGGTCCCCTCTGCTACGGTCACGGCACTGTTGCTGAACGGCGACAGGTTGGGGTTCATGACCTTTTCGATCTTCAGCGGAATGGACACCGCTGAACCGTTGTGCAGGGTCAGCGAAACGGACTTGCTGTCTTGAGCATGCACTGCATTCGGGGCAACGATGACACCTGCCAGCAATGCGAGAGAGAATAGTACTGATCTCATGTTGGGTGATTTGAAAGGAAACAGGATACTGCCGTTTTGGTTGTATTTCTGTAAGCAGCGATCAGTTAAAGTCTTTTAATACCCGAAAAATATTTGGCAGAGTCGGAAACCCGCAATACTTTTGACTGACCGTTCAGTCAATATATGTCACCGAGAACAGCCATACAGAACGAGCAGATCAGGGAAAAAAGCCGGGAAAAGATCGTCCTGGCGGCGATGGAGCTGTTCAGCAAACAGTCCTTCCACCGCACCAGCGTGGCCGATATCGCCAGGACAGCAGGCATTTCGAAAGGTCTGATCTACAATTATTTCGAGACCAAGGAAGACATTCTTAGAGGCATCATCGATTATATGTTCGCCATCGGCGATCAGATCATGGAAGAGAGCCGTGCGGAAGGAGATCCGCGAAAAGAGCTCCGCCATATGATCGAACAGATGTTCGCCTTCCTGCAGCAGCAGGCACATATCAGTCGCATGCTTATTCCGCTTGCGCTGGAGATGGGGCAGTTCACTTTCATCAACGAGATCATCGAACGGAAAGCAGAGCACTACCTGGGGCGACTGGTCCGCATCCTGGAGGAACTCGGATACGAAGACCCTGAAATGGAAGCCTGGATGCTGGGTATCCTGTTCGATGGCATCCCACTGGACTATATGATGCTGGGTGAACGAATGCCCATCAAAAGGATAGAGCAATACATATATAAAAAATATAATTTATGAGAAACTGGATCATGGCCCTGGCGGTCTGCATGCCAATGCTGCTGCAGGCACAATCCGCAACCGAAGTAGTGGCCAAAGCCGATCAGGTGATGCGGGGCAAATCATCCATCGCCGACATGACCATACAGATCGTTCGCCCCTCCTGGAGTCGTGAGATGAAGATGAAGACCTGGAGTCGCGGTACCGAACAATCGGCTGTACTTATCACCGCACCGGCAAAAGATGCAGGCACCGTTTTTCTGAAGCGGGATAAAGAAGTGTGGAACTGGGTACCGGCTATCGAACGCACCATCAAGATGCCACCTAGCATGATGTCGCAAAGCTGGATGGGTACCGACTTTACCAACGATGACCTGGTCAAGGAATTTTCTGTGGTGAATGACTATACCCACAAGTTCGTGGGCGAAGAAACCATCGCAGGCCGCAGCTGCTGGATCGTGGAGATGACGCCCAAACCGGATGCAGCTGTGGTGTGGGGAAAGGTGAAGGTGTGGATAGACAAGAAAGATTACCTGCAACTCAAAGTCGAGAACTACGATGAGGACGGCTACCTGGTCAACAGCATGCTGGCCTATGACATCAAAAATCTGGGCGGACGTATGATCCCTTCCAGAATGGAGATGATCCCAGCCGATGAACCCGGCAACAAGACGGTCATGATCTACAACAACATTCAGTTTGATGTGGCCATCGACCAGGAAGTATTTACTGTGGACTATATGAAGCGACTGAAATGATCTACCTCAAACTGGCTTGGCGAAATCTCTGGCGCAACAGAAGGCGCACCTTCATTACGGTGGGTTCGCTCTTCTTCGCCGTGCTGCTGGCCATCGTCATGTTTGCCCTGCTGGAAGGGGTCTATGGCAATATGATCCGCAACATGGCAGGTTTCACAACCGGTTACCTGCAGGTGCATGGCAATGGCTACTGGGAAGAAAAAGATCTGGATCTGGCTATTCCGGTGGATGAAGCACTCATCGACAAACTCGATCATACCAAAGGCATCACAGGTGTCATGCCCCGCATCGAAAGTTTTGCGCTGGCATCCACCGGCGAGGTATCCTCTCCTGTCATGCTCATGGGCATCGATCCCGTCAGGGAAGATGCGGTCAACAACCTGCAGACCAGAACCAGAACAGGAAAACTATTTGCTGCGAATGACCAGACCGCTGCCATCGGTGAAGGACTTGCCACAAAGCTTTCTCTGTCAGTGGGCGATACCTTGCTTTTACTTGGACAAGGCTATCACGCCGCATCAGCCTATGGCAAGTATCCCATCGCAGCCATCATCGACATGGGCAGTCCGGAGCTGAGCAAAAGTCTGGTCTATCTGCCACTGAACGAGATGCAGCGCTACCTCTCCATGGAGGGGATGGTCACCAGCATTGCGTTGATGTCGGCACCGGGTATGGATCTTCAGAAAGAGCTCAAAGCGGTACAGGCAAGCATAGACACCACTTCCTATCACGTGATGGACTGGACCGAAATGATGCCGGAGTTGTTGCAGACCATGCAGGGCGACCAGGCCGGCAACCGCATCATGATCTACATCCTGTATATGGTGATCGGTTTCGGACTCTTCAGCACCGTGCTGATGATGCTGACCGAAAGACAACACGAATTCGGCATCATGGTATCCATCGGCACGGGCAAGAAGCAACTGTCACGTATGGTATTTTTGGAGATATTATTATTATCGGCCATCGGTATCATACTCGGAACTGCCGCCAGCCTCCCCATCCTCCACTACCTCGATGCACATCCCATCCGGCTGACAGGCGAGATCGCTGATGTCTATGCCAGCTACGGATTTGAACCCGTCATGCCGGTGCTCATCACGCCGAATGTGTTCCTCTCACAGATCAAGACGGTCGGACTGATCGCATTATTGGTGAGTCTGTACCCGATCATCAAACTCCTCCGATTCTCTGTCATGAAAGCCTTAAGAAGTTGATATGATGATACTCAAAATAGCCTGGCGAAACATCTGGCGGAACAGGACCCGCAGCCTGGTGCTCATCCTGAGTATCGTACTTGGTATGTGGGCCGGCGCTTTCATCATGGCCTTCTACTGGGGCATGAGCAAGCAGCAGGTGGATGATACCATTCAGCAGAACCTCTCACATATTCAGTTCCACCATCCCGACTTCAGAGAAAATTTTGAAGCGAAATATACCATTGCCGATGGCGATCAGGTGGTGGCTGATCTGCAACAGGACAAGGAAGTGAAAGCATACAGCGAGCGGGTGGTCTGCATGGCGATGGCAGCCAGTGCGAGTAAAAGTACCGGTGTAACACTCTATGGTATCGTACCCGAACAGGAGGATGCACTGACAGGATTAAAAGAGAAACTCATTGCCGGCGATTATTTCACCGGCAAGAAGAACGAGGTCGTCGTGGGTAACAAGCTCGCTGAAAAACTGCACCTCGATGTACGCAAGAAGATCGTCTGCACCTTCCAGGATGAACAGGGCGAAATTGTATCTGTAGCCCTTCGGGTGAGCGGCATTTTCAAGACCAGGAATTCCAGGCTGGAAGAGGGGATGATCTACATGCAGCAAACCGATCTGTCTGCACTGCTGGGAACGGGGAATGGCATTCATGAGATAGCTGTCCTGTTAGCCGATGACCAGCAGGTGGATGCGGTGACCGACCAGTGGAAGCAGGACTTCCCGGCCGATGACGTGGAGAGCTGGAAGGAACTCTCGCCCGAGTTGCGGCTCATTGTCGAGTCCTTCAACCAGTACATGTTCATCATCATCGGCATCATCCTGCTCGCCCTGTTGTTCGGCATCATCAACACCATGCTGATGGCCATTCTCGAACGAACGAAAGAACTGGGCGTGCTGATGTCGGTCGGATTGAACAAGACGAAAGTGTTCATCATGATCCTGCTCGAAACGGTCTTTATCGCACTCGTGGGCGGACCGTTGGGCTTGCTGCTGGCCTGGTGCACGGTGCAGCTCACGCACAGCAGTGGCATCGATCTCAGCATGTATTCAAAAGGACTGGAAGAGTTCGGGTATGCCTCCATAGTGTATCCGGAGCTCGGCATGTCCTCCTATTTCAGCATACTCATCATGGTCGTGGCAGCGGCGCTGATCGCCTCCGTTTTCCCGGCCATGCGGGCATTGAAACTCAAACCTGTGGAAGCGATCAGAAAAATATAAGTTATGGCCAGAACAGTCATTGATGCACACGAACTCAGCAAGACCTATACCGAAGGCCCTGTGCCGGTGGAAGCTGTCAAAGATGTGCACTTACATATCGAAGCCGGCGAGTTCATAGCCCTGGTAGGTCCCTCCGGTTCGGGAAAGACCACCTTGCTGAACATGATCGGCGGACTGGATGAACCCACCAAAGGGAAGGTGGTGATAGACGGTACCGATATCACCGGCATGAAGGAGAACAAGCTCATTGATTTCCGCTTGCGGAACATCGGTTTCGTCTTCCAGGCCTACAACCTGATACCAGTGCTCACAGCAGAAGAGAACATCGAGTTCATCATGCTGCTGCAGGGAACGGACAAGGATGAAAGGAAGCAGCGGGTGCAGCAATTGCTGGAGGAAGTGGGCCTGCAGGGGAAGGGGAGTTCCCGACCCAGCGAGCTGAGTGGCGGACAGCAACAGCGGGTGGCCGTGGCAAGGGCGCTGGCCAGCAAACCGAAATTCGTCCTGGCCGATGAACCCACCGCGAACCTCGACAGTACCACCGCCGCCAACCTGCTCGACATCATGGAAAAACTCAACAAGGAAGAAGGCATGACCTTCGTTTTCTCCACACACGACCCGCGGGTCATCCAGCGGGCAAGGAGAGTGGTGACGTTGGTGGATGGAGAGATAGAGAAAGACGAGATGGTTAATGAGCCGATGGTTGATTAGCCTATTAGCCGATGAAGGTTTTAACGCAAAGACGCAATGGATACGCAAAGGACACAAAGGCAAAACCTGAACCACAGCCACAACGAAGCACCGTCCCCCCGCTTGTCCCGATGGCTATCGGGACCGGAATCTCCTTGATAGAAGAATGAACATGATCCTATAAATTGAAACACATCACCCTCATATCACTCCTCCTCCTCACCCAAACTGTTCACTCGCAGACAGACAGTCTGCCGCTGCTGCGCTACCACCTCTCCGGTTACCTCAAAGCCTTACCCTCCCTCACCTTTGATCACATTGCCGACGACACCTACGGACTATACATCATCCACAACCGCATCAACCAGAAGCTGGAGATCTGTGAGCAGACGACCGTCAGACTGGAAATGCGCAACCGCCTCTTCACCGGCGATTACATTTCCCTCATTCCCGGTTATGCAGATCTGCTCGAGACCGACAAAGGACTGGTGGACCTCACCTTCAACTGGCTGGAAGAGGATGAACTCATCGGCAACTCCACTTTCGATCGTGCACAGGTGGACTGGTACGGCGGCAAGTGGGAGGTGACACTTGGCCGGCAGCGCATCAACTGGGGAGTACACACCGTCTGGAACCCGAACGACTGGTTCAACAGCTTCAACTTCCTCGACTTCGACTATGTAGAGCGCCCCGGCTCTGATGCTGTGAGGGTCCAATATAACCTAGGCAACAGCCGCAAGCTGGAACTCGCCGTGGCACCCGGTAAGCTGGCCAACGACGACGTAGCAGCCCTGCGCTATGGCTTCCACCTGAAGACCTACGACATCCAGTTGCTGGGCGGTTTGTACAAAGACAACATAGCAGCAGGTCTGGGTTTTGCCGGCAACCTGGGTAACGCCGGCTGGAAGGGTGAGCTCTCCTGGTTTCGTCCCTACGACAGTTTTACTGATACCAGCGGCCGGATATCTCTCACCACCGGCTTCGATTACATCTTCTCCAACGGCATCTTCGCCCAGGTGGGCTGGCTGTACAACAAAGTGACGGATGCCCCACTCTCGGCGGGCACTTTTATCTACACCTCAGATGCCCGCCAGCTCATGCCCTTCGAGCATACGGTCATGGTCATGGCCAGTTATGCCTTCAATCCCCTCCTGAACGCCAATGCGGCCATCCTCTGGGAACCGGAGCACAACAGCCTCATCGTATTTCCCACCCTGGCCTACTCCCTCGGCGACAACCTCGTCGCCTCCGCCATCCTCCAGCTCTACGCCGGCGAGGTTCTGGACACCTACCAGGTAGCCAGCACGAGTGTGTTTGTGGATGTGAAGTGGAATTGGAGGGTTAAGTAGTTTCCTGGATTTCGCCTTTTCATGGATAAAAACGGCGATAAGACCTACATACGGCAAATATTCAGAATAAATACCGTATTTTATACGTAGAATGTAATGTAATCCGGCAATATTTTAGTATATTCGCAGTATATTATACGGCAAATAGTCTAGCAGTATGTATTTTCATCAAAAGAAAGATTGGCCGGCATTTACCTGGGATCATGAGACCCTGCTTCCTTTGGTAAGCCAGGTGCGCCACCTGCAGGGAAGGTTGACAGGCAGAATGGAAAGTATAGGATTTGACCTGAGATCGGAAGCGGTGCTGGAAACACTCACATCTGATGTTATCAGATCAAGTGAGATCGAAGGGGAGATATTGAATCCCGATGAGGTCAGGTCATCTGTGGCAAAAAGGCTGGGAATGGACATTTCCGGATTGCCTGAAGCAAGCAGAGACGTAGATGGAGTGGTTGACATGATGCTGGATGCCACGCAGAACTATATGGATCCTTTGTCGAAAGACCGTTTATGCAGATGGCATGCTGCACTGTTCCCGACCGGCAGAAACGGGATGTATAAAATAACCGTTGGTGACTGGAGGAAAGATGAGAGTGGTCCGATGCAGGTTGTTTCCGGTCCTATGGGCAGAGAACGGGTCCATTACCAGGCACCGGAAGCGGCACGTCTGGAAGAGGAGATGAACAGGTTCATGGATTGGTTCAATACAGAGGATAATATGGAACCGGTACTCAAATCGGGTCTGGCGCATCTGTGGTTTGTGAGCATCCATCCCTTCGACGATGGAAACGGAAGAATAGCCAGGGCCATTGGAGATTGTCAGCTGGCAAGGGCAGACAAAACCAGTCAGAGGTTTTACAGCATGTCTTCTCAGATCATGAGAAACAGAAAAGGCTATTACGACATGCTGGAATCCACACAAAAGGGAAGTCTGGATGTAAGCCAGTGGTTGGTTTGGTACCTGGAATGTCTGACAGAAGCGCTGGAGGCAACCAATGAAACCTTGTCTGCAGTATTGGCAAAGGCCAGGTTCTGGGAAATGCATCAGGAAACGCCTTTCAATGACCGGCAGCGGAAGATGATCAATGTACTCCAGGGCGATTTTAAAGGGAAACTGAATTCTTCCAAATGGGCAAAAATTACCGGTGTGCACAGAGACACCGCACTCAGAGACATTCAGGACCTGGTTGACAAAGGTGTGTTGTCAGACACCGGAGAGGGCGGCAGGAGTACCAATTATGTCCTGCTGATGCCTTCCTGACCGCCTCCGCCATCCTCCAGCTCTGCACCGGCGAGGTCCTGGATACCTACCAGGTAGCCAGCACGAGTTTGTTTGTGGATGCGAAGTGGAATTGGAGGGTGAGGTAGTTTCTGGATTTATTACAATAACTGGTTTGAGCAAATAAAGCATAGCTTGGTACAGGCATATTCAACTATATTCGTAGTAATGCGATTAATAAGCTATTAAATAAAAGAGCTAAGTCAAACAACTTTGGAGATGATTCCAGAAAACATTACACGAGACCATTTGCTAAAAGCAATCGCGAAAATAGATAGTGAAGGTATTCCAACTGGAGGTGAATCAAGATACTATGATGTAGTTTTTAACAACCGAAATTATCCTCCAAAATTGATTGTTTCTTTGGCTAATATTTTTGCTAATGGGTTAGAATTAGATCGAAAAACTTTTTCAGGTGGCAAGAAAACACCTTGTTTCAAATTACTTCAAAAAAATGGATTTACAATTGTGGATAAGATAGAAAAAGATAGTGAGTATTCTGGCATTTGGATTGAAAAAACATTAGTGACTGGAAGGCATGATAGAATTAGTGGAGATTGGTCGTTAGGTCACGCATTGTGGTCCCCTCAGAGGTCCAGAGGAGGGGCAGACATTTATAAGAATATGCTTAAAGTTCGAGAAGGTGATATGGTGTTACACCTGATAGATAATAAGGCATTTGTAGGAGTTTCAATAGTAAGCCAAGAAGCTATAGAAACCGTAGGTCTAGAAGGCACAACATGGAACGGCCCCGCATTTATGGTGCAGCTTGAAAACTATAAGGAAATCGAACCTCATCTTTTAAAGGAAAGTATTCTGAATAATAATAATCAAGCTATTTTAAATTCCATTTCTGATTCTTCAGAAGTATTTTATACTTCTGATATGAAGCTCAGACAAGGAGCATATCTTACCCCATGTCCTATTAAGTTGCTTAGTTTGATTAATTCAATATTTCAAATTGAATCTGGAAGTAACTTGCCCAATATTCCATCTGAATACTTGGTTGTTAATAATACGAATAACAATAAAAGTATGGAGCTTGATAGATTTAATATCTCTTTATCAGAATCAGGTTTAGTTTTCTCGAACATATTGATTAAGCGTTTTATTGCGTCTCTTCTAACAAAACCATTAACTATCCTTACAGGCCTTTCTGGTTCTGGTAAAACCAAGCTAGCACAGGCCTTTGTGAAGTGGATTTGTCAGGATGAAAGCCAGTACTGCATTATACCCGTAGGGGCCGACTGGACCAATCGTGAACCCCTGCTGGGTTATCCCAATGCATTGAAACCAGAAGAATATGTGAAGCCTGACAGTGGAGTGCTGGATTTAATCATTCAGGCCAACCAGAGTCCAGACCTTCCGCATTTTTTGATTCTGGACGAAATGAACCTGAGCCATGTGGAACGATACTTTGCAGACTTTCTGAGCGTAATGGAATCAAATGAAGAGATTCTGCTGTATGCCGAAGGAACGTTGCAAAACAGTGTTCCTTCAAAACTGAAAGTTCCTTCCAACTTGTTCATTATCGGCACTGTTAATATTGATGAAACCACCAACATGTTCAGCCCGAAGGTGCTCGACAGAGCCAATACCATTGAGTTCAGGGTCACGCATGATGAAATGAAAGAATTCCTTAGTAATATCAGGGGTATCAACATGGATGCCCTTACCGGCAAAGGATCAGGTATGGCCAAGAGCTTTCTCGAAATGGCTGCCAGCAAGGAATTTACTACAGCAGACAGTGAAGCAGTTAATGCGGCTTTGGTGTTATTCTTTGGCGAGCTCAAAAAAACCGGTGCGGAATTTGGCTACCGCAGTGCTACCGAAATACTGCGCTTGATTCATCGTTTAACCATTCTTGACAACAGTCTTACAACAAATCAAAAAATTGACATAGCCATCATGCAGAAACTGTTGCCCAAGTTGCATGGTTCACGCAGAAAGTTATGTCCGGTGCTGGAAACTTTGGGTTCGTTCTGTATTACGGGTAATGTCAGCATCATTAAGGATGTGTTTGACAAAGCAGACTTTGACTACAGTGGAGAAAATGTACTTTATCCGCTTTCACTTGAAAAAATTGCCCGTATGTACCGCGGAGCAATTGATAACGGATTTGCAAGTTTCGCTGAGGCTTGATATATGAAGTCAGTTTCAAACATAGAAATCGGACTTGATTCGGTTAAGGAAGGTTTGCGGCTTTGGATAGATGCACGAATACCGGATTCTTTGTTTGATGCAGAGGAAAACGCAGCAGAGAACAATGAAGCCCGGTATCAGATGGTAGAAGGTTGCTATTACGATTACCAGATCAGTGACGGAGATTTTTTATTGGGAGATAACGAATATCGAATTATTCAGCAGCATAAAAGAAACCCAAATATAGGTTCCATTGCACCCAATGTTTTTGTAGGTACACTTTCTATTCCCCTGCTTGACAAGCAGAGTTCTGAAGAGCTTTGCAGGATTGAGCTTGAAGTTCAGTCCGTGAAATCGGGATATCGTGATGATTACCGCGACATGCTGGAGCTTATTACCGAAAAATGTACGGATCTTTTGCTCCAGGCTAATTCACCTGTTTTACAGCATTTGGAAATTGACTACACCAACGATAGTCAGACACTTTATCAAAAGTTTTCGTTTATCAAATCGGTCATTGGTACGGCTGAGTTTGCTGAAGCGGTTCATCGCATTGTTTCAGCACCGGTAACCAAATGGAAGGAAACCACTGAAGAGAAAGATATCCGCAATGCAAGACGATTTTCAAATACCAACATTAAGGAAATACTGAAAGGCGGAAGGAGAACAAAATTACCGGAAACGCATCATCTGAGAGATTATGGTATTGATACATTACCTGAAAGAATCACTACCAATAGAAAAACGGATTCCGTTGATACACCCGAAAACCGTTTTATAAAACATGCACTGGAAAACTTTCTTAAGTTTTGTACAGACATAAACAACAAGGCCAAAGAATTCAGTCATAAAAAAATGGAAGCCGAATCAGGCCTGATGATTCTTGAGCTGGAGAGCCAATTACACCACACTGTTTTTAAAGACATTTCCAGGCCAACAACCCTGAAAATAAATAGCCCTGTATTGCAACGGAAAGAAGGTTACAGAGAAGTGTTGAGGGTGTGGCTCATGTTTGACCTTGCCGCCAGGCTTATATGGAATGGAGGAGACGATGTCTACAAGGGCGGGAAAAAAGACATTGCTACCTTATATGAATACTGGCTTTTCTTTAAACTTTTGGATTTGTTTCAATCCATATTTGAGATTGAACCTGTTGACATTTCAGACTTAATAAAAGAAACCCCTGATGGACTGAACCTACAGATAAAGCAGGGGGAATTCACGGCACTTCGGGGTATATATAGTTCTGGTAACAGAAAACTGAATATTTGTTTCAACTATAACCGTTCCTTCAGTGGAAAGCAAACTTATCCTGAATCAGGCAGCTGGACAACCACCCTGCGTCCGGATTATACCCTTTCTTTCTGGCCTTTTGGCATATCTGAGGACGAAGCAGAAAAGCAGGAGCTGATAGTTCACATTCATTTTGATGCCAAATATAAAATTGCCAATCTGACTGATTTTCTGAAACAGAATACGGAAAGAGACTTGGACGAGGAAAAAGTTGAAAACAGAAAAGGCATCTACAAAAATGCGGACCTTCTGAAAATGCATGCCTACAAGGATGCGATAAGAAGAAGTGGTGGTGCTTATGTGTTATATCCGGGGGACAAATCTTTCAACCAAAAAGGCTTTCATGAAATTATTCCAGGACTTGGGGCATTTCCTGTAAGACCATCAAAAACTAATGATGGTGTTCATGAATTAAAGGAGTTTATATTAAGTGTTGTGGATCATTTTATGAACCGCACCTCACAGCGGGAAAAAATGGCATTCAGGTCTTTTGATGTATACAAGTCGCCACCTGCTCCCGGAGATGAATTGAAAGAACCGTTGCCGGAGCCAATTAACTCAAACAGAAATTTAATTCCTGATGAGACATTTGTATTAGTGGGTTACTATAAGTCTGCTGAACATTACCGATGGATCATAAACAAACAGCTGTATAATACCAGAACAGGGCGGGCTAATGGCTCTGTTTCGATAGATAATCAGATGGTAAATGCCAGGTACTTACTGCTGCATACAAGTGGTGATCAGGATTCAGGTGAATTGTGGAGGATAACGGGAGGTGGACCAAAATTATATTCTAAAAAGGACCTGCTGGATCTGAAGTATCCGGATCCCCGACAGGACTTTTACCTTGTATATCAGGTTGAGAAAGTAATTGAGCCGGAGTTTGATAATATGCGATGGCAATTTAGAAACTTAAAAAAGTACAGTAGTAAAAGATCTGAGTCGCCCCGTCCATTTGCGGTAAGTCTTTCAGAGCTGATAAAAGTAAGAGTAAGATAGGGTGTGTTTTTTGTCTTTAGGCGTGAGGAGTTAATTGCCGACTGATTAGATTACTCTCAGTGACTTTTAGGTAAGTTTAACTGCCATTTGAAGCTCTCCCATCGCATTAGTATAAGGTCATTTGTTATGTTCTTTGGAGGTCTTGTATTTCTGCAGCTAAATTGACAGGGTGCTATTTTTAAGGAAGCCTCAGGCTAAATTTGGAATATAAACCATGACCTGCTTGAAATTTTAAAAATTATGAATCCGGGTCAGTTTTGTTTCTGCTGCTTTGTTTAATAAAAAAGTTTGTTCACGTTACGTGAACATGTTATATTTGTGAACAAATGGACGCAAGAATAGTAGATACAGCGCTGATAAACTTATTGCAAGTTGCTGGAATTCAAGGATATATAAGAAAATCTACCAAGCACGATCTGTGTCTGGAATTTTATATCAACGGAACTAAATTCCAATTTGTCGGTGAAGTTAAACAAGAGGTTAGAGCGTATCAAATTGACCAATTACCAGGTCAGAGCAAGGCTAAAATGCCTCAAATAATAGTTGCAAATAGAATCTTCCCTGGTGTTAAATCTATATTGCAAGAAAAACGTATTCCATACCTCGAGGCAAATGGCAACTTCTTTTTAAGCCAAGACAATTTTTATATCCTAATAGATACGGCCAGGCCATTCATTGATGTAAAAAGAAAAGGCAGAAACAGGGCATTCACCAAAACAGGTTTAAAGGTTGTTTACTTCTTGCTTCAAAATAAAGATGCCTTAAATTGGACACAACGCGAAATAGCTGACGAAGTTGGGGTAAGCTTAGGTACAATTCCTCAGGTAATTAATGGATTAAAGGACTCTGGTTATATTTTCCCTCTTGATAGAAGAAACTATATATGGAAGAACAGAATGGATTTATTAAGAAAATGGATTGATTCTTACGCAATAGAACTACGTCCTAAATTAGTAAGACATCAATATAAAATAAGCGGAGATTGGAGAGACATACGATTCAGTAATAATTTAACGGTTTGGGGTGGTGAACCAGGTGCTGATTTACTTACTAATCATTTGAGGCCAGAAAAATATACCATATATACAAAAGAGAATTTATCGGATCTGATAAGGAAGTACAAGCTAATACCTGACCCATCTGGGGAGGCAGAGGTCTTAGAAATGTTCTGGAGCGGACAGGAAGGCAAAATTGCATCCCCTATGTTAGTATACACAGATCTCATCTTAGAAGGGGGCAAAAGGAATATTGAAACAGCTGAAAGAATTTTCAACGATTATGTCAAACCAATCATATAAGGAGCTAGGTATACCATACTTCAAAGAAGTATTTGATTGTATTGATGAAGTTATGAAGACCTTAGATGTAAGGTATTGTTTAATAGGAGTAAATGCGATAGCACTTGAGTTGCTTAAACAGAATATCAAACCTGCTCGCGGTACAAAGGATATTGATTTTGCGGTTATGGTATCCAGCATGGAAGAGTATAGCCAGATAGTATCTGAATTGGAAAAAAGAGGATTTAGGAAAGTGTCGGCACCTTGGACATTTTATTCAGAGAATTATAATGTCGCAATTGACTTGTTACCATTCGGTGAAATAGAGGAAAGTGATACAATAAGGTTTAGTGATCGGCATGTTGATTTACACATGCTTGGATTTCGGGAAATTCTAGAACGTGCTGTTGAAGTTCAAATTGAGGAATCAATCATTAATATACCTCCTTTACCAGGTATGGTGCTTTTGAAACTCATTGCATGGAGCGATCGTCCTGAGGACAGGGAAAATGACTTAGCGGACATACTAAAGATTTTGCAGCATTATTTCGATCATTCTATGGATGAAATTCTAGAGTATCATTTTGATTTACTTGAAAATGAACCTTTCGACCGAATGATAATCGCAGCGGAAGTACTAGGCCGAAAATGTAGGCAATATTTGGAGAGGTCACGTTCAGTTGAAGAACGGGTTCTTAATGTGCTTAGAAAAGAGCTAGAGGAATCATCACGTTCTGCTATTGCAATGGAATGGGCAAGAATTCTGGATAAAGATATTGAGTATGCATTTTCGCTATTAAGTTCATTTTTGAAAGGAATCATTGAGGATGAAATTTAAGTCCATGTTGAATTTAGCACATATGATACCAAATTCGTATTAGAGAGTATGTACAACAGTTACATCCATGAATACAAACTCATCCCCCTCCCATCACTCCACCGTCACACTCTTCGCTAAATTCCTCGGCTGATCCACATTACAACCTCTGAGTACGGCTATGTGGTAAGCCAACAGCTGGAGCGGAATGACTGATAAGAGCGGTGTCAGTGCTTCTTCTGTTTCCGGTATCACGATTACATGTTCTGCCAATTCGCTGATGGCTTCGTCCTCTTCGGAGACGATGGCGATGACACGTCCTTTCCTGGCTTTGACCTCCTGGATATTGCTGACGATCTTTTCGTAGGCACTGCGGTTGGTGGCCAGCACCACCACGGGCATGTTCTCGTCTATCAGGGCTATGGGACCGTGCTTCATCTCGGCCGCCGGGTAGCCCTCGGCGTGGATGTAGGAGATCTCCTTGAGTTTCAGGGCGCCTTCCAGGGCAACGGGGAAATTGTATCCGCGGCCCAGGTAGAGGAAATGGGCCACGTCTTTGAATTCTTCACTCAACTCCCGGATGAGGGGCTCGGTGGCGAGCACGTCGGCCACTTTGTTGGGGATGGCACTCAGCTCTACAGCTAACTGCTGGTATTTACTTTCTGGTATCGCTCCCTTCTTGCGGGCGATACTCAGAGCCATCAGGGTGAGCACGGTGACCTGTGCCGTGAAGGCTTTGGTGGAGGCTACACCGATCTCGGGACCGGCATGCGTATAACTGCCGGCGTGGGTGGCACGGGAAATGGATGAACCTACCACGTTACAGATACCCAAGACTGTGGCGCCCTTGGACTTGGCCAGTTCAATAGCGGCCAGGGTGTCAGCGGTTTCTCCGGATTGGGAGATGGCAATGACCACATCATCTTCGCCGATGACGGGATTGCGGTAGCGGAATTCGGAAGCATACTCCACTTCCACCGGAATGCGGGCGAGGTCTTCGAACAGGTATTCTGCTACCAGCCCGGCATGCCAGGATGTCCCACAGGCCACGATGATGATGCGCTTGGCATGCATGATCTTGTTCTCATACTCTACGATGCCACCCAGCTGGATGCGGTTGCCATGACCTAAGCGGCCTCGCATGGAATCCTTGATGGAGTTGGGCTGCTCATTGATCTCCTTGAGCATGTAGTGGTCGTACCCACCTTTCTCGATCATGTCCAGCTGCAGCTGCAGTTCCTGGATATACGGCGTGGCCTCTTCGTTCTCGAGGTTCTTGATGACCAGCTCCTTGCCCCGCTCTACAATGGCGATCTCCTCATCGTTCAGATAGACCACCTCTTTGGTATATTCAATGAGAGGAGTAGCGTCACTGGCTACGAAATATTCATTATCACCAATGCCCAGTACAAGCGGTGAGCTCTTCCTGGCGGCGATGAGCAGGTCGGGGTTCTCTTCACTGGCAATGACAATGGCATAAGCTCCTACTACCTGGGTGAGGGCGATACGCACAGCTTCGGCCAGATCTACACTCTCTTTCTCTTCAATGTCTTCTATCAGGTGGATGAGGACCTCTGTGTCCGTATCGCTTTCGAATACGTGTCCGCGTTTGAGCAACTCTGTCTTCAGCGAAGCGTAGTTCTCGATGATGCCGTTGTGGATGATGGCCAGTTTCTGCCGGTTGGACACATGCGGGTGGGCGTTGCGGGTATTGGGTTCACCGTGGGTGGCCCAGCGGGTGTGACCGATACCGACGGTGCCGCCGGTGTTCTTGCCTTCGGCCAGGGCCTCGAGTTCAGACACCTTGCCGGCGCATTTGAAGATCCGCATGTCGCCGTTCAGCAAAGCGATACCGGCCGAGTCATAGCCGCGATATTCGAGGCGATGCAGGCCTTTGATAATGACCGGGTAGGCGTCCCGGTGTCCGAGATACGCAACGATTCCGCACATGGGCAGGAATTTTTACTGGTTAATAGTAGTGTACGTGATCGACAAATAAGGCTTTAAGTTCTCATCTGCCGCACCCGTACCATACAAAGTTACGTGGTTCGGTATCCGGTAGCCCGGATACACAATGAGCATAAACCCTTCATTGTCTATTTCTCCCTGCAGTATTTTCTGGAGATGGCGTGTGATGTTGAAGCGGTAAGCAGGGATGGACACACCAAACTTGTTGATGACCGTGTCGAGTGTACCGCCGTAGTCGTAATTGATGCCGCTGAACAGGAAATCCTGGTCCACGACAGAAATAAAGGTCTCTGAATTATAGTCGATGTAGAAAAAGCTGTTGTGATCCAGCGTATCGCCCTCAATAAACTGTAATCGGCCGGGGAAGGGGTACAGGCTGTCCGGTTCTCCGCTGCGCAGGGGGAACACGATCTCTGCCTTGTTGATGGCTATGCCTTCCAGGCTGTCGATGTAGGGGATGCTCACCTTGGTCTTCAGTCCCTGTAATCCCTGCATGAACAACACACTATCACCGGCAGCAGGTGCATCGGTGGTCAGATAATTCCAGACAGGAGTGCCACTGTAATCGTGGGTATAGCTGCCAAATTTCGGTCCGCTGAACGGGAATTTCGCTGTCAGTGAATCGGCATCATCGGTATGGTAGTAGAGGGTCAGTCCGCTGTTGGCATCATACGGATTCACGATGATCATGGAACTGCTGTGTCCGCCACTGGTATCGGGCTGTACAACAAGACCGTTCAGGAAATTGGTGAAGGTGGTATCGTTCAGGAATTTCAGGGTATCACCTTCGGTGAATTCTGTGCCGAGCTGATCCGTCAGACGTATGCGCAGCTGCGGTGGCATGGTGTTGCCCAGCACGGTCACACTGTCTTTGAGGTTGGGGACGAAATTCGCCTTCCTGCCGATGGCTGCCGGAAGGGTCAATACTTTAGAATCTGAATAATACAGTTTGGATGCATACAACGGTTCAATGACCTTATAGACATTGAAGCTGTGCTGTGCCATACTGTCGCCATACAGGCCGGCATAGTCCAGAACCAGTACCAGTGAATCCAGCACAGGATTGTTACCCAGAAAAAGGTTGTTGGTAGGCAGGTTCACCTGCATATACAGACTTGCGGTAGAACGACCTACTTCTTCTTCGTCCAGACTTCCAAGAGGGAAGAAGAGGTTGTTACTGGTTACAGCAGAATCATCGCGGAGTACCGTAGTGAATACACTAAAGGTATCCTGACGTTCGGAGTAGAGATAATCGTCCGGCGGTATCAGGTCATCGCCTATCAGGGTCGGTTTCCGGCAGGCCGCAGCAGCCAGCATCATCAGCAACAGCAGGATCCATCCGCTGCGGGTCATTCGGTGCATACCCTCTATCGTTCCTTGAAGTGAATTATTGTACTCAGAGTGAATTGTAGAACTCAGCGTATTTGTCCTGGTACCCTTCGTCCTTGCCAATATACTCCAGTACCGGTTTCTTAAGACCTTTCGCAAATTTGATCAGGTTCTTGTCCAGCTCCTTGCTGCCCATCACGATGGCATCTGCAAAAGAAGCACCGCCTTTGTTCATGCTGGGGATGTCCAGTCCTTTGAAGGCTTCCAGATCTTTTGCAGAAATGGAATCCGTGATCGGAGCCTTTTCCATAAAGGTATTGGCCAGTTTCTCGTCGATGGCATTGTGGTACATGGAGAACACCACCTTGGCGTTGTCAAATACCGGCTCGTTCTTATAAGCGGTCTTCAGGTACAGCGGGATGAGAGAGGTCATCCAGCCGTGGCAGTGGATGATATCCGGTGCCCATTGAAACTTTTTCACGGTCTCCAGTACGGCCTTACAGAAGAACACCATGCGTTCGGCATTATCTTCAAAGAACTGTTCATTTTCATCGTGGAAGATGAATTTGCGCTTGAACAGATCGTCGTTGTCCAGAAAATATACCTGCAGTCTGGAACCTGGCAGAGAAGCTACTTTGATGATCAGCGGGTAGTCGTCATTGTCGATGATGATATTCATACCACTCAGACGAACTACTTCGTGCAGGCGGTGACGGCGCTCGTTGATAGTACCGTAACGCGGCATCAGCACACGAAGTTCATCACCCTGACTCTGGAAATACTGCGGCAGTTCATTGGCCACTTCACTCATCTCCGTACCATTGAGGTAAGGGGTCATCTCCTGTGTGATCACCAGTACTCTCTTATTCTCCATACTTTACTTATTGTTTTGACTAAAATTCCGGCAGATGCCTACATTTGTCCGGTCTGCCGTTTGCTTATCGTTCCCGGCATAACGGGATGCAAAATTACAAAATAAGGCCGAAATCTTTGCCATACAAGCCCGAATAACCCACTGTCCATGCGCATTTTCCGATTCCAGACCGACCTCCGGGCCTACCTGTCTGACCAGCGAAATCAGGGTCTGAGCATCGGCTTTGTACCCACCATGGGGGCGCTGCACGAAGGTCACCTCTCTCTGCTCAAAACGGCTCTCACGCAAACAGAGATCGGGGTGGTGAGCATTTTTGTCAATCCCACCCAGTTCAACGATACCGCCGATCTGGAAAAATACCCCCGCACCCCGGGAGCTGATATCGGCCTCCTGGAAGCAGCTGGCTGCCAGGTGCTCTACCTGCCCGATGCCACCGATGTCTATGACGGACGGGAAACTGCTACGGCTGATCTGGGCGGACTGGACGCCATCCTGGAAGGAGCGAGCCGTCCCGGGCATTTTGCAGGCGTAGCCCAGGTGGTGGGGATATTGCTGGATATCGTGCAGCCCGATAAGCTGTTCATGGGCCAGAAGGATTACCAGCAGATCCAGGTGGTGAACCGCATGCTGGCTCAGCGTGGCGATGGCGTTGTACTGGTGATGTGCCCCATCGTGCGGGAAGAGAACGGCCTGGCCATGAGCTCCCGCAACCGGCGATTGAGTGCCGAAGGCAGGGAAAGGGCTGGTCAGATCTATAGAACACTGCAAAAAGCGGCCAGGGAAGCAGTACAGAAAGAATTACCTGTCATTGAACTGGAAAGCAGGGAACACCTGGACTCCCAACCTGATTTTACGGTCGATTATTTCTCATTCAGACACCCGCAAACCCTGGAACCCCTGCGCCATCCACCGGCAGATGGCAGGATGGTGCTGGTTACAGCCGTGCTGGTGGAAGGTGTTCGCCTGCTGGATAATGTGCTGGTGGTATAGCAGGATACTCTTTGTTGATCATCAACTTTGATTCTCACTGATGTGTGAATGCACAATTCCCTAAACTGTCTTCCCGGCCCCCGAGCCGGGACCTCATCTTCTTTCCGAAAAGTAAGGAAACACCTTCTTGATTTGTGCCCAATACCAACGGTCAGGTTCTATCAAAGCACATGATGCAGGATTTTCGTCATAAATCATAACTGCATGTATTTCAGTTTTCTGCTTACCCGTATAGAAAACTGTGATTGGTATTTCCGGCACCCGATCATAAGATGGAGGATTGGTTGATATTATTACTTAACAGGAGATCCCGGCTCGGGGGCCGGGAAAACAGGATAATTTTAAGTTGACCCACATAATTAAGTGTATCAGCAATGATTTAGCCTTGCCCCGATCACTATCGGGGTGTCTGCTATAAACCCTACCTTTGCACCATGTTTATTGAAGTGCTGAAGAGCAAGATCCACCGGATCACCGTAACCGAAGCCAACCTCAACTACATTGGCAGCATCACCCTCGATGAAGACCTGATGGATGCAGCTGATATCGTCGAATATGAGAAGGTCCAGATCCTGAACATCAACAACGGCGAGCGTATCGAGACCTATGTGATCAAAGGCGCCCGTGGTTCCGGTGTGGTCTGCCTGAACGGACCGGCAGCCCGCAGGGTCCAGTTCGGCGATGTGATCATCGTTTGCGCCTATTGTACCATGACCCCCGAAGAAGCCCGTTCACACGAACCTACCCTGGTCTTCCCGGATACCGCTACCAACTCCCTCTCCTGATCCAGTGCTGAAACGCATCGTCTTCAACATCCTGAAGTTCTCCCTCTTCCTGGGGATAGGTGCTGCTTTACTATGGGTCATCACCAAAGACCTGACCGAACAAGACAGGAATGATATAGCAGAAAGTTTCCGCGAAGCCAACTACTGGTGGGTGGTATTATCGGTCGTGATCGGTATCATCAGCCACATTTTCAGGGCCCTGAGGTGGCAGATGATGCTCAAACCCCTGGGTCATGAACCACGCCTTATCACCACCTTCGCCTCTGTCATGGTAGCCTACCTGGCCAACCTGGCAGTGCCGAGGCTGGGTGAGGTGACCCGCTGCGGCATCATGCAGCGATATGAAAAGGTGCCCTTCGACAAGGCTGTGGGTACCATCGTTGTGGAAAGGGGCATCGACTTGCTGAGTCTGTTCATCGTGACCATCCTCGCCCTGAGCCTGCAGTTCAGCCTCATCGCCGGTTTCTTCAATGAAAAGGTGCTGCTTCCCATGGAAGGAAAATTCGCCTTCAGCACCGGAACCATCGTCGTCATACTGGCTGTTCTGGTATCGCTGTATTTCATCGCCCGCTGGGCCATCCGCCGCTGGCAGCACACTGATCTCTACCTGCGCATCCGCATCCTGTTCATGAATGTGCGTGACGGCATCACCTCCATCCGCCACCTGGAACGTTTTCCCCTGTTCATTTTTTACTCTGTCATGATCTGGCTTTGTTACTATGCCATGATCCATATCTGCTTCTTCGCCCTGCCTGAAACAACTGTATATGGTGTGCGTGAAGGCCTGGCCATTCTGGTGTTCGGTACCCTGGGTATCATCTCCACACCCGGTGGCATCGGTGCCTATCAGTTCATCGTGACCGAGCTGCTGAACCACGTATATCTGCTGGACAGACCGGTGGCATATGCCTTCAGCTGGATCGTCTGGGTGGGACAAACCATCATGATCATTTTATTCGGACTGCTTTCCTTATTACTTTTACCCGTCCTGTCCGGGAAAAAACAAGCTCATGTCGAGGAAGGCGTTCATTGAACATAAGATCTATGCCGACTGGAAGCAACTGCAACACCAGTTGTCGGTCTGGCGCTTCAGCAACCGTACCATCATCTTTACCAACGGCTGCTTTGACGTACTGCATCCCGGCCATTTTCACCTGCTGAACGAAGCAGCCTCTATGGCTGAAAAACCCACTGTGGTAGTTGGTCTGAACAGCGACGCATCCGTGTCCAGATTAAAAGGCAAGGGCAGACCGGTGCACCGTTTCGAAGACCGGGCGCTGGCCCTGGCAAGTCTCTTTGCGGTGGATGCCGTGATCGGTTTTGATCAGGATACTCCGGCCGAACTCATTGACCTGGTACAACCGGATATTCTTGTAAAAGGCGGCGACTATCAGATCAGCGAGATCGTTGGTGCAGATAAGGTCCTGGCAGCAGGCGGGAAGGTGGAACTCGTTTCTTACCTGTCAGGTCATTCCACTACGACACTAATATCAGGAGATAAAAAATAAATATATGGAATTTCAACTGACAGATGACCATTTGATGATCCGCCAGGCTGCAAGAGACTTTGCGCAGCAGGTGTTGAAACCCGGTGTGATAGAACGCGACCGAGATATGAAATATCCCACCGAAGAAGTGAAGCAAATGGCAGAGCTGGGTTTCCTCGGTATGATGGTGAGCCCTGAATACGGCGGTGGCGGAATGGACACTGTGAGCTATGTCCTGGCCATGGAAGAGATCAGCAAGGTGGACAGCTCCTGCTCGGTCATCATGAGCGTGAACAACAGCCTCGTGTGCTGGGGACTGGAGAAATACGGTACGGAAGAACAGAAGCAGAAATATCTGCCGGATCTGGCTACTGGCAAGAAGATCGGTGCGTTCTGTCTGAGTGAGCCCGAAGCCGGTTCAGATGCTACCAGCCAGCGTACCACAGCCGAAGACAAAGGCGATCATTACCTGCTCAACGGTACCAAGAACTGGATCACCAACGGTGGTACCGCTTCTGTATATCTGGTCATGGCACAGACCCATCCGGAACTGGGCCACAAAGGCATCAACTGCCTGATCGTGGAGAGAGGTATGGATGGTTTTGTGGTAGGGGCGAAGGAAGATAAACTCGGCATCCGTGCTTCTGATACCCATACCCTCATCTTTAACGATGTGAAAGTGCCGAAGGAAAATCGCATTGGCGATGATGGTTTCGGATTCAAATTTGCCATGAAGACCCTGACTGGTGGCAGAATCGGGATTGCATCACAGGCACTGGGTATTGCATCCGGTTCTTATGAACTGGCTCTGGAATATGCCAAGACCAGGAAGGCTTTCGGTAAGGAGATCGCTCAGCATCAGGCCATCCAGTTCAAACTGGCAGACATGGCTACAGAGATAGAAGCTGCCAGACTGCTGGTCATGAAGGCGGCCTGGTTGAAAGACAATCATATGGACTACGACATCGCCTCCAGTATGGCCAAGGTGTTTGCCAGTGAAACTGCCATGCGCACCTCTGTGGAAGCAGTGCAGATACACGGTGGTTACGGCTATGTCAAGGAATACCATGTGGAGCGCCTCATGCGTGATGCCAAGATCACCCAGATCTATGAAGGCACCAGTGAGATCCAGCGCATCGTCATTTCCAGAGGTGTGCTGAAGTAAACCATCCATCCCGCTTATTTTTGGGAGATGCAGTTGACCAACAACCGATACATACCCTGGTTGCTGGCCCTGGTTACCGGTGTGGTGTTATTGCCCGGTCTGGGCGTGGCGCACCTGTTCGACTGGGACGAGATCAACTTTGCCGAGATCGCCCGCGAAATGACCGTGAGTGGCAATTACTCACAGCCCACCATGCGTTTCCTTCCCTTTTGGGAAAAACCCCCTTTATTTTTCTGGTTGCAGGCACTGGGGATGGAAGTGTTCGGTGTGGGTGAATTCGCTGCAAGATTGCCGAATGTGATCTGTGGCATGATCACCATTCCATTATTGTACACCATCGGCCGAAGATTATTCGATGAAACATTCGGAATGATCTGGGCGATGGCCTATCTCGGTGCTTTGCTTCCCGGGATCTATTTCCAGAGTGGCATCATCGACCCGGTCTTCAACCTGTTCATCTTTCTTAGCCTGGTGCAATTCGTTCGCTACGTATGGAAGCGATCAGGAAAACATCCGGATCTTGCCGGCAGACATGCCTTGTCTTACCTGATATGGGCCGCTGTATTCGCAGGTCTTGCAGTTATGACCAAAGGTCCGGCGGCGCTGCTGGTAATATCGCTCTGCATGGCTGTGTTTTGGGTCATGGAACGATTCAGATTCTATGTATCTGTCCTGCACTACCTCTTGTTTGTCCTGGTAAGTTTATTGGTTTCCGGACTCTGGTATGGCACAGAGACAGTACTGCACGGCACCTGGTTCATCTCGCAGTTCATCGACTATAATATCCGCCTGTTCAGTACAGAAGATGCCGGACATGGCGGATTCTTCGGATACCATTTTGTGGTGGTGCTGTTCGGTTGTTTTCCTTCTTCGCTGCTCATGCTGCCGGTCCTGTTCCGCCAGCCGGAAAGCAATGCTGCGCAAGCCGACTGGAGCCGGTGGATGCGCATCCTGTTGTGGGTGGTGCTGATCCTCTTCAGTGTGGTGCAGAGCAAGATCGTGCATTATTCTTCCCTGACCTATTTTCCTGTCAGCTTCCTGGCTGCATTGTCGGTTCAGGAACTGCTGCAGAAGAAGCTGAAGCTCAGAAGGAGCATACGTATGGTACTGCTCATGATAGGATCACTTCTGGTGGTGCTCTTATTTGCCCTGCCGGTACTTGGCATGCAGGCCTCCTGGTTACAGCAACAACTCAGCGACCCGTTTGCCATTGCCAACCTGAAGGCAGATGCCGGATGGAACTGGTTCGATCTGCTGCCCGGACTGGTGCTGCTAACAGGAATGACCGCCGGTTTTTATGCTATGCGCAACCAACTGCTGTATGGGCTTTTCGTCCTGTTTGTGTCTGTTTTATTGACGGGAAAAACGGGTATGGTCATGCTGGCTCCAAAGGTGGAAGCTTATACCCAACGGGCGGCCGTTGAATTCTTCAGTCAACACCGTGACGAGGATGCCTACCTGGCTGCTATTGGTTACAAGACCTATGCTGATGCCTTTTATGGAAGGATGCAGCCGGCAGGAAAGCCCCGGCTGGAAGATTACTCTGATAAAAAGCAAAAGGCAGACTGGGACAACTGGCTACTGGCCGGAAACATTGACAGACCGGTTTATTTCATTACCCGTATGGGAAAGGAATCTTACCTGGAAAGCAAACCGGATATACAGAAATTGTATGAGAAGAATGGCTTTTTAATGTACTACAGGCCTGTACCACCACCGGAAGGCAACTTGCAGTAGCCTGGTCTTGGCAGAAGGGCATCATAGTGTCATATTAACATGCACGATAGCTTTGTTTAGCACGGATTTTGCGAGATTTGTACATAGTGAAACAACCCCCCGTTTTATGAAACAACTGATCATCGGCCTTTTATTGTCGGCGCCTTTGATGCTGGCAGCCCAGGATGTTCACTTCTTCCAGGGAACCTGGGAAGAGGTCAATGCCAAAGCCAAAGCAGAGAATAAACCCATCATGGTAGATGCCTATACCGTATGGTGTGGACCCTGTAAGATGATGGATAAGACCATGTTCCATGATAATGCTGCTGTAGCGGATCTGCTGAACAGCAGTGTCATTCCTTACAAGATCGAATGTGAACATGATTTCGGGTTGACATTCAACCAGAAATTCAGGGTAGCCGGTTATCCCAGTCTCTTGTTCTTCAACAGCGACGGACAGCTTTTTGACCGTCTGTTGGGCTACGATGACAATACAGCAAATTTTGTTTCCACACTGAAGGAGGTATTGTCCGGAGATCAGCAGGATACCTACGGATATGATGCGAAAGAGCTCAGTATGCCCTGGCCGGATTTTTACAAGCAATCGTTCCGAAACGCTGAAGACAGCACCTGGAAGTATCCGAAAGATGCAGACCCGAATGCCTGGCTGGATCAGCAGGAGAACCTGTTGTCTGAACTGAGCTGGGGGGTCATGTCACGCATGATGGTGAATGATAAGTACAACGAACATTTCAAGGAACATTTTTCAGAGTATAAAAGATTGTATAAGAAAGAAGCAGACAACAAATTGCAGAATCTTTTATACGGTCAGGTAAGACAGGCCGCAGCCGACAGCAATGAAGCTTCATTTCAGGAAGCTCTGGAGCTGATGAAGAAAGCTTTTCCGGATGAACCGGATAATGCCTATTACCTCAACCTGTATTATTGCCAGTCAACCGGACAATGGGATAAATGCGCTGCCGCACTCCAGGCAAGAATTGACGATCCGGATTTGGAAGTTGGCCTCGGTGAGATCAACAGCATGGCCTGGTCGTTGTACGAATCCTGTGAAGACAGAAAGGTCCTGGAGCAGGCGCTCACCTGGTTCGATCCTTTTCTGGAAGACATGGCAGACTATCCGGCCATGGATACCTATGCCGCTTTGCTGTTCAAAACAGGACGTCTGGATGAAGCAGAGAAATGGGCCATCAATGCCATTGATACCGGCAAGGCAGTCAATATGAATGTCAGTGATACTGAGAAATTGCTGGAGATGATCAGGCAGAAGAACCGCTGATCACTCCGAAAATTTCGACCCCTTCAAAGGCTGATATCTCTTAAAAGGCATGGCCAGCAGACGATCGATCTGCTGGCTTTCTTTTTCATCCATCAGCAGATCGATGCCGTATTCCAGCTCCTGTTTCGGATCACGAATGAAGGCAAATGTGCCGAAGAAACGATCCCACAAGGCAAAGATGTTTCCATAGTTGGTATCCGTGAGCGGCTGCAGATAGTGATGATGCACCTTATGCATATTCGGAGAAACGATGAGCCAGCTGATGCTTTTGTCCAGCCAGGAAGGCAATGTGATGTTGGCGTGATTGAACTGCGATAGCACGACACTCAGCGACTGATACAACATGACCAGCCAGATCGGAGTGCCTGCCACCAGTACCGCAAGCAGCGTGAATACAGCACGGAACATACTTTCCACCGGATGATGCCGGTTGGCGGTGGTGGTATCTACAAAGCGATCGCTGTGGTGCACCACATGAAACTTCCACATCCATTTCACTTTGTGTTCGACCAGATGAATGAGCCAGGCACCGATCAGATCCAGCAGCATCAGTCCCGCCAGGGTGAACAGCCAGAAGGGAAGGTGTACCAGGTACAGCAATCCACGTTGATGAACCACAGCGTTATCTGCTGCCCGCACGATCATGAAAGCGAACAGCAGGTTGACCACTACCGTAGTGATGGTAAAGAACAGATTAGGAAGTGCGTGCCGGAATTTCTGATATCGGAAACGGAACAGCGGAATGATGCTTTCCACCATCCAGAAAAAAGTGATCCCTCCTGCCAGGATGAGTGCCCTGTGCGAAGAGGGAATATCACTAAAGTAACTGATCAGGTCCATGGAAGAAAATTACAAACTTCTTCCCTGACCTGTTACATCTTTTCTACCTTGCCTGATCCTGAAACACTGTGTTTGAATTCAGCAGGATTGCCGTGTACCATTACACGTCCGCTGCCGGATACATCTGCTTTGGCACTCTCACTGGCATACACCTCAGTTCTGCCACTGCCACTCACTTCTACCTGTGCATCTCTTGATTTCAGGGCACTGCCGTCAAACTGACCACTGCCGGAAATGTTTACTATGACAGATTGTGTGCTGCCAACACAGTTTATCTTTCCTGAGCCGGAAATATGTGCCTTGACCTTTTCAGCCTGAACATTTGTTTCAATATGTCCGCTGCCGGACACTGCCATATGTAACCCACTGTTTCCTCCCAGTGCATCTTTGCTGTGTATCTTTCCGCTGCCGGCCAGGTCGATCCTGTCCAGATCTGGTACTGTGATGTTCACCTGAACCTGTCCGCAGTTCTTTTCGCAACCTATCATCAGCACCCCATCTTTCACTTTAACTTCCACATCTTCCAGATGCGCCCCGGAAAGCTGTACAGGTCCCTGTGCGCCTTTAGTGATCTCCACCTCAAATGCCCCGGCAACAGCAAGACCATGGTAGGCATCTACCTCCAGAGATCTTTCTTCAGGAAGGCTTGAACTTTGTTTGTTGATGAAACTGTAGGTCACCAGAGCGATGGTCAGCAATCCTACAGCTGACAGGAACATACCGGGAAGTCTTTTCATAGCTTATTTGATTTGTTCAAATCTAAGGCATTGCTCCAAGACCGTCTGTTAAATGATGTTATGGTGGCCCGTGCTATAACGTATCTTTGCGCCATGATCGCCAACGACGGAGAAAAGTTCAAAAAAGTGGTCAGCCATGCCAAGGAGTATGGCTACATATACCCCAGCAGTGAGATCTATGACGGACTGAGTGCCGTCTATGATTACGGTCCTTATGGCAGTCTGCTGAAGAATAATATCAAGGAATACTGGTGGAAGGCCATGGTGCAGATGCACGAAAATATCGTAGGCATTGATGCAGCCATCCTCATGCATCCCACTACCTGGAAAGCCTCAGGTCACGTGGATGCATTCAATGACCCCCTCATTGACAACAAGGATTCCAAGAAGCGTTATCGAGCCGATGTGCTCATTGAAGATTTCATGGCCAAACTGGATGACAAGATCCACAAGGAAGTGGACAAGGCCAGGAAACGTTTTGGCGGAAGCTTTGACGAAGCGATGTTCATCAGCACCAACAACCGGGTGCTTGAACTCACTGATCGGAAGAAACAGATCGGCGACCGGCTGGCTAAGGCGATGACCGATGGAAACATGGAAGAATTGCGCCAGATCATTGTGGACTGTGAGATAGCCGATCCGGAATCCGGCTCCCGAAACTGGACCGAAGTGCGACAGTTCAACCTGATGTTCAGCACCAAACTGGGCTCTGTGGCTGATGCTGCAGATACCATCTACCTCCGCCCCGAGACAGCCCAGGGCATTTTTGTCAATTTTCTGAATGTGCAGAAGACTACCAGGCAAAAAGTGCCATTCGGCATCGCACAGATCGGAAAGGCATTCCGCAATGAGATCGTGGCCAGACAATTCATTTTCCGTATGCGGGAATTCGAGCAGATGGAGATGCAGTATTTCGTCCGGCCGGGCGAAGAAGATAACTGGTACAGCTACTGGAAAGAACACCGCATGAAATGGCATAAAAGCCTGGGTACTGATGACAGTATGCTGAAATTCAAAGACCACGAGAACCTGGCACATTATGCCAAAGCTGCGGTCGATATTGAGTTCCAGTTCCCGTTCGGATTCAAGGAACTGGAAGGCATCCATTCCCGCACCGACTACGATCTGTCACGCCACCAGGAGTTCTCCGGAAAGAAATTACAATTCTTTGATCCGGAACTGAACCAGAGCTATGTACCTTTCGTGGTAGAGACATCCATCGGCTGCGACCGGATGTTCCTGGCCATGTTGTGTAATGCATATGATGAAGAACAGGTGCAGGATGATACCCGCACCGTGCTGAAACTTCCGCCTGCGCTTGCACCTGTCAAGGTGGCTGTGCTGCCGTTGGTCAAGAAAGACGGACTGCCTGAGAAGGCGCTGGAGATCTTCCACCAGCTGCGTTTCAGTCATCAGTGTCAGTATGATGAGAAGGATTCTATCGGCAAGCGTTACCGTCGTCAGGATGCTATTGGCACACCGTATTGTATCACGGTAGATCACCAGAGTCTGGAAGACGGAACGGTCACCATTCGCGAAAGAGATACCATGCAGCAGGAAAGGGTGTCTGTAGAAGAGGTACAGCAGGTAGTGAATGAGCGTGTACAAATGAATCTGTTATTGAAAAAACTCGTATCATGAAAAAATATACAGTGTTTATGCTGGTTTCTTTATTGACTATATCAGCATACAGCCAGCAGTATTCACAGGATCTGCTGCGCCTCTGTAACTGGATGACCGGCTCCTTCAGCAGCAACCAGCAGTCAACTGTTGATACCAGCTATTATGATATTCGGCTGCACATGGAACCCATATTTACCGACCGCACTGATGGATGCTGGTTCTATGTGGAGCAGGCATTGGCTTCCAACCAGGACAGGCCCTATCGTCAGCGGGTGTATCATGTATATGAAGGCCGTCAGGGAACTTTCACCTCTGATGTGTATGAGATCGATCAGGCCATTCGCTATACCGGTGCCTGGAAGAATGAAGAGCTGCTGCATGCCATCACCATGGATCAGCTGGAGCTCAAAGACGGCTGCAGTGTGAACCTGAGATGGAATCTGGCCACTGGCACCTATGAAGGAGGAACGGCAGAAAAAACCTGCCCCAGTGAACTGAATCGTGCTGCCTATGCTACGAGTCAGGTCATGGTACTGGCCGGACGAATAGTTTCCTGGGACCGGGGTTTTGATGAAGCAGGTGAACAGGTGGGGGGTGCAGAAAAAGGACCCTATCAGTTCGTTCGGGTACATGACTGATCTGAGGTCTATGTGGTGGCTTTCTATGTTGCTGTGCTGCTCCTGGTTTGGCTGCTCTGATGATCCTCCTGTTGATGATGACTTCCATGCTTCTGAAGACTATAACCGCAGTATTCAGGTGGAGGTCAAACACCTCTATGACATGAGTACTGCTGCTGATAGTCTCCTCACAGATGTGACCATCCTGTTATTTGAAGACCGTGATAATTTCGCCTTTGGCGGATACCCGGATGCCTTCCGCATTACAGATACCACCGGAAAGGCCTCCTTTGAGTTTCTCTCAGGCAGTTACTACTGGATCAGGGCCACACATCCGTTGCTTGGTGAACTGGAAGATTCTGTCAGCACACCGGCCAATACCTTGTCATTTGTGTTTCTGACCTACTTCTGATCAGCCCGCAGCCGGTGCATTCACAAATGGAATGTCTATGGTCAGGAATTCCCACTGAAATCTGATCACACCGCCATTGTCTTGTGGTTCCAGGGTGAAGGTCATATTTTCTGTGAGTGATTCACCTATGACCGGTGTTACCTCCATGCGCAGTGCATCCTGCTCCTGATCATATTTGAACGCTCCCCATTGTTTTTCCTCCAGGTTGAAAATGATGATCCACTGGTCTGCTTCAGGAATCGTGAACAGGCTGTAGGTGTCAGCTTTAAGCAGCTGCCCTTCTATCAGAACATCCTGGCTGAAGGTGATCGTGGTGGCTTCGTTGGCACCTGTGCGCCAGACCTGACCATATGGTACCAGTCCGCCCCAGATGACACGCCCCTTTACCCTCGGACTTCCGTATTGCACAGTTACAGTATTGCCATGCAGATCAGCAGTAGTGGAGGTGGCCGGGCTTACCCGGTTCTCTTTATTTTCAGGCGAAGTTTCATGGTCTTCGCGGGTCTTGCCCTGTTGTGCATTGTCTGTACAGGCAGCCATGCCAATTACGAGTGACAATACGAGCGACAGCTGAATACGTTTCATCATCTTACTTTTGTGGTACAAAGGTAGTACGGTATGTTCTTTCCGCCATCCAACAAACCAACAGATCCGGATGATCCCGGATTCAATCCTGAAACAAACAGGCAATTGCTATGGTTCGGCCTCATCGCCCTGGTCATCATACTTCTTATCAATCTCTTTCGATGATCACCAGGGAATCTGTCTGTGCAGCCACCAGACCGTTGTACCTGATAATACCGTGATAGGCAAGGCATAGTACCAGTTCAGGTGCAGCCAGATCCAGCAGATAGCGATGGCCAGTATGACCAGGAACATCAGTCCACCCACCTGAATCCAGTCGCCGCTGTTCATGGCTTCAGTGCTTCGAGTTCTGCGGCAGCCCTTTCCCACACACCCATGGCTTTCTCCAGTTTTTCTTTCTCAGCTTCATACTGTGCAAAGAAGGGATCATCATGCGCCAGTTTTTTAAAAAACTCCGGATCCTTCAGCTTCAATTCCATATCTGCAATAGACTTCTCCAGTGTATGGATCTCCTGTTCAGCCTGCTGCACTGCACGCTCCAGTTTGCGCTGGTTTTTTTCCTGCTCCTTGCGCTTGATGTAATCTGCTTTTTCTGCCTGACCCTTCTTCGGCTTGCTGACCTGACCAATGGAGCCTGTAGTTTCCTGTTTCCTGCTTTCCAGGTAGTCATGTACATCACCCAGATATTCTTTGATTCCCAGGTTGGCTACATGAAAGATCCTGTTGGTCATGCCCTGCAAAAACTCCCGGTCATGCGATACCAGAATGACCGTACCATCAAAACGCAACAGTGCTTCCTTGAGTACATCCTTGCTGCGCATATCGAGGTGGTTGGTGGGCTCATCCAGTATGAGCAGATTGGATGGTTGCAGCAGCAAACGACAAAGTGCCAGTCGCGATTTTTCGCCACCGGATAACACACTCACTTTTTTGTAAATGGCATCGCCACGGAAGAGGAAGGCACCAAGCAGGCCTCTTATTTTTGTACGTATCTCGCCTGTTGCAACCTGATCAATGACATCGAACACACTCTCATCCCCCTTCAGGGTATCTGCCTGATTCTGGGCATAGTAACCTACCGTAACATTATGTCCAAGGCGGCAGGTACCGGTGTAGGGTTCTATGCTGGCAATGATTCGGCTCAGTGTGGATTTGCCTTCTCCGTTCTTACCGAGCAGGGCAATGCGGTCACCTCTTTCAATGTTAAACTGCAGGTCGCGAAGCACTTCTTTTGATCCGTAACTTTTAGATAATCCACTGGCCTCCACAACCAGTTTACCGGAACGAGGAGGTTGTGGAAAGACGAACTGTATAGAGGCCGATTCTTCATCGTCCACTTCAATGCGATCCATTTTTTCCAGCTTGTGGATCAGTGTCTGGGCGAATTTCGCCTTGCTGGCCTTATAGCGGAATTTTTCAATGAGTTGTTCGGTGTGTTCAATGTGTTTTTCCTGGTTACGCTGGGCAGCAGACTGGAGTTCAATGCGTTCCTGTCGCAGGGCGGTGAAGTCTGTGTAGGCCACCGGATAATCATAGATCTTTCCGTTCACGATCTCGATGGTGCGGTTGGTCACATTATCCAGAAAACTCCGGTCATGCGATACCAGGACGATGGCTCCGGGATAGGTTTGCAGATACTGTTCCAGCCACTGGATACTTTCAATGTCCAGGTGGTTGGTAGGTTCATCCAGCAGCACGATCTCCGGTTTTCGCAACAGGATCTTTGCCAGTTCTATGCGCATCTGCCAGCCACCACTGAAGGTCTCTACCGGTCGCTGCAGGTCGTTGCGGTCAAAACCCAGACCGGTAAGCACCTGCTCCACCTGCTTTTCTACAGAGCCCACGTCCATGATCTCAAAACGATGGCTGAGTTCATGCATTTCTTCCATCAGGTCGTGAAAGGTTGTTGATTCTGTATCTGTATGCTGTTCGAGTTCTTTTTCAATGGCGGTTAGTCTGGCTTCGATGCGCAGGGCTTCATCAAAAGCTGATACAGTTTCTTCATATACCGTTCTGCCTTTGAGGTTGCTCAGTTCCTGCTTCAGATAGCCAATGGTGTCACCTTTCGGCAAAACAACCTGCCCGTTTCGAACTTCCTGTTCTCCAGACAACACACGAAGCAGGGTGGACTTGCCTGCGCCGTTCTTCCCCACCAGTCCAACCCTTTCTCCTTCCCGGAGGGTGCAGCTGATACCCTCAAAAATGGTCTGGCCGCCAAAATGCAGGCTCAGATTCTGAATCGCGATCATGCTGCAAAGGTATTGCAGAGATATGGGTAGATTTGTCTGTCAGTCAAATCGTTCGTTTATGCCCGTTCATCGTTCTACTCTGCAGTTTCTCAGGCAACTGGAAAAAAACAACAATCGCGAATGGTTCCAATCCAACCGTAAAGCCTATGAAACTGCCAGGGTCAATGTGCTGGAGGTCATTGCCGCCGTACTGGATGGCATGTCTGCATTCGACCCCGGATTGGCTGCTGTTGAACCTGCGTCCACACTGTTCCGCATCAACAGAGATGTACGATTTTCGAACGATAAATCACCCTATAAAACCAACTTCGGGGCTGTGTTGAGTTCCGGAGGAAAGAAAAGCCCTCAGGCCGGATATTACCTGCACTTGGAAGCCGGCAGCAACAGCATAGCTGGCGGTGGTGTCTGGATGCCCGATAAAGACAGGCTCGCAGCCATCAGGCAGGAGATCGATTATAACCTGAAGGAATTTGAGTCCATTCTGGAAGCCAAGAACTTTAAAAAGTATTTTGGTGAATTGTCAGATGAAAAACTAAAGACGAGACCTAAGGGTTATGCAGCAGACCATCCGGGACTGGAACATCTGAAACAAAAAAGCTATGTAGCCTTCCGGGGTTTTTCAGAGGCAGAACTGCAGGATAAAAAGTTCGAAAAAGAGGTGGTCAGGACCATGGAAGCCCTGTTGCCACTGAATGAATTTCTGAACCGGGCGATGGATTGATCTGACATCCGGCTGATGATCCGGCTGTTTATAATTTGATATCTTTGGAAAACATGAAAAAGGTCGTATCGGCTCTTTGTGGTTGCTTTATAGGTGCCTGTTCATATGGGCAATCTATCACCGTGTATCAGGATACCATCGTCTGCTCTAATGACACCATCACCTTATATGCGCTGGTAGATGGCTCCTATGGAACCGATGAATATACTGTGCAGGAAGTGCCCTATTCGCCTGAACCTATAGGAGGTATCAGTATGACCATGACGGATGATACCTATCTGGGGCCCTATTCCATCGGTTTTGATTTTTGTTTCTTCGGCGAGATCTATACCCAGTTCTATATCTGTTCCAATGGCTGGATCAGTTTTGTCGTGCCCGGAGCCGGATGGGCCACCAACTGGACCCCTGACGGGCCCATTCCGTCGGCAGCCAGCAGCGTGCCCAAGACCGCAGTGATGGGTCCCTGGACCGACTGGCATACAGGATTGTGCACCAACTGTATCTATCGTGAGACAGTGGGTGTTGCACCCAACCGTAAAACCATCATCACATTTGAAGAGGTGCCTTTATTCAGTTGCACTACTTACGAGGGTACATTTCAATTCGTTCTGCATGAAACCACCAACCTGGTAGAAAATCACCTGTGGGAGGTGGACGTTTGTCCGGCCTGGGATCTGGGCATTGCCACCCAGGGCATCCATAACCAGACAGGTACCGTAGCTTACACAGTTCCGGGGCGCAATGCCACAGACTGGGCAGCAACTGATGAAAGCTGGCAGTATGTGCCCAGCAGCATCACCTGGTATGATGCCGGCACCGGGCTGGTGGTTGGAACGGGCGATAGTATTGATGTATCGCCGGATGTAACCACAACCTATGTTGCAGAAGTGACCTTGTGCGATGGCTCTACCTATACCGACAGCGCCACAGTGACCATTGCTGCTCCGTTCGATATCGATTCTTCTGTACAGCAGATCGCCTGTTTTGGCGATGACAATGGTTCTGTTGGTCTAACGGTTACAGGTGCTTCCGGCCCCATTACCTATAGCTGGTCTTCAGGTGAAACTACCAGCGGCATCAGTGGTCTTAGCCCGGGTATTTATACTGTAGCTGTGGAAGAAGAGGGCGGTTGTGTGGTGAACCTGGAATTTGAGATCACAGAGCCGCCATTACTGGAGCTGAACCTGGCAGAGTATCAGGACATCACCTGCTTTGATGGAAATGACGGCTACATTAATATGGATCCGGAAGGAGGAACTCCTGTCTATACCTTTTTTCTGAATGGTTCTGCCGGTTCTGACAGCAATTTTGTCAATCTTGAAGCCGGCGATTATGAGATCATAGTGCAGGATATGAATGGGTGCACCGCCAGTTTTGAGCAAACGCTCACACAGCCCGTTGAGCTGGAAGTGGACGCAGGTAACAACATCAATATTCCATTCGGTGGTTCAGGAAACATCAATGCCACTACCAACAGCACCGGAACAGTTACTGTCAGCTGGTTACCCACAGAAGGACTGAGTTGTGCGGACTGTCTGGATCCGGATGCGTCTCCATCCTTTACCACCACCTATATCATTACGGTTACAGACGAAGCTGGTTGTGTGGCCACAGATGAGATCACAATTCAGGTCATACTCGACTTCACCGTGCCTAATGCGTTCACTCCCAATGGCGATGGTGTTAATGACTGGTTTGGAATTTCTGCAGATTTTCTGGAATCTGTTACATTAGATATATATAACCGCTGGGGTGACCTGGTTTTCCATGCAGACGACCAGAATACCCGCTGGGACGGGCTCCTGAATGGGGTTGAGCAGGAGATCGGCACCTATATCTTTAAGGTGAATGCTGTGACAATTACCGGAACAGAACTCATAAAAACAGGTACAGTTACCCTGCTTCGCTGATTTTTGTAACACGGTTACCTGATTTGTAACGTAAAAAACATCCGTTTTTTTTTGTGCACCTCAATTTTTCGCATAGTTTTGCTCCCGCAAGGCTGTCCTTTGGCCTGTAAACACAATTTAATATGAAGAATTGCCTTCATATTTATTTGGTTTACAGCAGGTCTATAGGTAGTTTTGTGCCGAAATAAGAATTTTTAAACAAACAAGTCATGATTACCCGCAAGACCTTAATCATTGCTCTGCTGCTGGCCAGCACGGCATCATTCGCTCAGATCGAGTCCGTCGTCAAGGACGAATGGATCCCCGAAAGCAGAATGGAACAACACAATGAATTCAAAGCAGGAGACTATGCGTATCCTGCAAAACCACGCAGCAAGTGGAACATCGGCCTTAGCCTGGGCGTTCCGTTTGTAACCGGTGACGTAGCAGCTGACCCCTTTGGTGGCCACGATGGTCCTCCTATGGGCGTTGGTCTGAACATCCGTAAAGGATGGGGTTACCTGGTATCTGTGCGTGCACATGCCAATTATGGTGTTACCTACGGACAGAACTACACCCCCGTAACCTACGAGAAGAACGACAGGATCAACGGCAACTTTGCCAATGACTCATCTGCCGCTTCTACCGGTGTGGATTACCTGACCACAGGAACCCAGTACATTCCAAACTTCAAGAATACTACCATCAGTGGTGGTATTGACTTCATCTTCAACCTGAACAACGTTAACTTCCACAAAGCAGAATCCAGGTTCCTCCCTTACCTGTTCGCAGGTATCGGTGCCATGTCTTACAATGTGAAGGTGAACGCACTGGATGCTGATGGTAACATTTATGATTACAACACCCTGATCATTGACTACAGAGATGTAGCAGATCGCGAACCTAAGCTGGATGACCTGATGGATGATACCTATGAAACTCAGGCTGATGTGGACGGAAGCGAAAAGGGTGATGATGTGAAGACCCTGCGTTTCAGCGGCGACTTCGGAGCAGGTCTGCTCTGGAGACTGGGTGAAAAAGGAAACTTTGAACTGGGTGTGGAACACAGACTGTCCTGGACCGGTGATGACCTGCTCGATGGTCAGCAGTGGGAACTGGGCGGAACCCAGACCTCTGCAACTGACTTCTATCATTTCTCTGCTCTGACCGTTGGTGTGAACATCGGTAAGAACGCTCAGCAGCCGCTGTGGGAAGTGAACCCGATGGGCTTCATCTACTCTAAACTGAATGAGTTTGATATTGCTAACCTGCTTGCTGACGCCGATGATGATGGTGTGGTAGATTACCTCGACCGTGAGCCTAACACTCCTGCCGGTACTCCTGTTGACACCCACGGTGTTTCTCTGGACAGCGACAAGGATGGTTGCCCTGACAGCGAAGATCCGGAACCGTTCTCTACCCCGAACATGCCAATCGAAAACTGCCAGAACGTATTCGTTACTGAAAACCGTGTGAACGAGATCATCGACGAGCGCCTGAAAGGTATTGACCTGGCTTCTCTGGGTGGCGGCGCCGGTAGCAACTGGTATCTGCCTATGATCTTCTTTGATCTGGATAAGTCAAACATTCGCCCTGATGCTGTGGCATCTCTGGCAAGTGTTGCAGACATCATGAAGCAATATCCTAAACTGAAAGTGGAAGTGGTTGGTTATGCTGACACCCGTGCCAGCGAAAACTATAACCTGAAACTCTCTGAGAACCGTGCTAAAGCTGCTATTGAATACCTGAGTTCTAAAGGTATCGATCAGAGCAGGTTCACTATGAAGTATGAAGGTGAGTCAAACAACCTGATCCCCAACGCAACCCGTGAATCTGAACATCAGATGAACCGCCGCGTGGAGTTCCACATCGTGAAATAAGACCTATTCATGATTTGTTGATAGACGGGGTCCCCCAGGGGCCCCGTTTTTTATTGCCTTTTTTTACGGTACACGACGCTTTATTAGAAAGAGAGAAGAAACTGCTTTGATGGTCAGATACACATTCAGTATTCGTGCCACGCAGTCCATCCTTTTGAGGACGTAGAACGTTCAGAATGCTATCCGTTTGATCTTTTCAGTTCTGTGATCAGCACAGTATAGACCAGCAGATATTCCAGGGTAACCAGCCAGTAATTTTCAGTATAAGCCGAAGTCCGGTAGGTGATATAGGTAAGGGGGATCAGTACTGCCCATACAAAGGGAAACTGAAGCCTGGTGAACACGGCTGCTGCTAGGAGAGGAGTCAGATACCATGGATGAACGTTACCTGACAGAAAAAGAAATGCAGCCAGCGACAGGACAACATATACCGGCAGCTTTTCAGTATTGCTTTTCCAGGACCACCTGATAATGAGGGAAAATGTCAACAGGGGGAATAGTATCCTGAAAATATCCCTCAGCCAATAAGCATCCGGATCAGAAAGGCGGTAGAGGTAGAACCAGCTACCGTTGAATTCGAATGTGTGGAAATACAAACCAATACTACTGCCTATATGACCCAGATCCTGAATATTGGTAACTGGCAGGAACATGGCCGCCAGTGTTATACCTGCAGCCAGATAATAGGTCCAGGCATTTCTGAATCCCAGGGGTCGCCACAGAAGCGGCAGGATCATGAGTGGAGTGAACTTGATGCTGAGCGCCATTCCCATAGCAATTCCGGCGGGCACATAGCGTTGTTTCCATAATAGCAGGGCACTCAGCAAGCAACCTGCTATCATACCTGTTTCCAGATGGATATTACCACTCAGTTCTATAAGTACAAGGGGGTTTAGTGCGTACCAGCCTGTTTGCTGGGGCAGTTTACCCATCAGTGTCAGGAGATGTGGCAACAGGTACAGAGTCAGGACTTCCAGAATGAGCATCATGCATTTCAGCCAGAATACGGAATGCGGTACATCCTGCATGGATAACCAAAAAAGGCCCTGTGCACCTGGCGGATAGATGGAATAGTATTCTGGAGAATTCAAATGGGGAAAGAGCTGTTGCAAAACGGGATCATCAGGGTTGCCTGCCATGATGTCTTCGGGAGCCTGAGCATAGGCTGAGATGCCCAGATCCTGCAGGCGACCATCCCATTGGAAGCGATACAGGTCATCACTGAGATTAGGAGTTGACCACAACAGCCCGGTACGTATCAGTATCGCGGCAATGGTCAATTCCTTCCATGACAAAGCGGATGCATTCCGCATCAGGAAAAGAAAAGGAATAAAAGGCAGGAAGTAACCTAACCAGACAGAAGAAATATCAGTCCGGTCAACGAAATAAGAAAGCCACCAGACCGGAATCCCGATCATTCCATAAGCCACCCATCTGAGCCATGCAGGGGGTGGTGAGGAATTGATCATGCTTTATACCGGGAATGCTTGAGCGAAAAATAGAAAATTAAGCCGAATCCAAATGCAGCCATGAGGTGAAAAGGCAGCAGACCATAATCACCGTAATAGAACGCCAGGAAAATGCCGCCCATAAAGTACAGGCAAAAAAGTCCTTCCAGGTAGGTTATGGCTGAGATCTTGGTGGGCACATATTGCTTGTTCTTCCAGATGCCTTCCTTACCAACTATGTTGAATTTCGGTGTACGGATGAATGCAGATTTTTGTCCGAGCCAGCCTTTAAATACCGCTCTTGCATTGTGCAGGGATAAACCCATGGTAATTGCCAGAAATATGGGGAATCTTCTGATAAAGGTGCCCCAGGTGTGTCTTGCACTGTCTTCTCCCTGACGGGTGGCAATAAAGTAGGCAAAGCCAATACTGATGGATCCGATCAGGAAAACACTGGCATACCTGAAGAAGTTGATATCTACATAAGTGTTCTTGATGAGCAGCAGCGGAACACTCAGGATAGCTGTCAGGAAGATGAAAATATAATTGGTCGTATTGAAAAGGTGGGCGATGGCATGCAGCTTGACCTTGAGAGGCAGTTGTGCAACGAGAACACGATAACCTATCTTACGGGCGGTTTCCGCACCACCTTTATTCCAGCGATATTGCTGCGATTTCACAGCATTCATATCTGTAGGTAGTTCAGCTGGTGAGGCGATGGTCTCCACATATCGGAATTTCCATCCTTTCAACTGCGCACGATAGCTGAGATCGAGGTCTTCGGTTAGGGTATCACTCATCCATCCGCCAGCATCCTGAATGGCAGCCACACGCCAGAGGCCTGCAGTACCATTGAAGTTCATGAAGTAACCGGCAGAATTCCTGCCGCTTTGTTCCACACGGAAATGCATATCCAGCGCAAAGGCCTGGATCTTGGTCAGGATGCTGTAGTCTTTGTTGAGGTGCTCCCAGCGGGTTTGAACTACGGCTACCTTATCATCATTGAAGTATGGAACAGTTTGCAGCAGGAAATCTGATGCAGGAATAAAATCTGCATCGAAGATGGCTACAAACTCACCCTTGGCGGTCTTGAGGCCTTCCTGCAGTGCGCCAGCCTTGAAGCCCTTCCGGTCAACCCTGCGCACCTGTTCTATCTGTACACCTTTTTCTTTCCAGTAGGCTACACGAGCTGCCACCACATCAACTGTTTCATCAGTGGAGTCATCAAGAACCTGGATATCGAGTTTATTGGCAGGATACTCAAACACGGCTACTGCATCAATGAGCCGCTCAATAACATAGAGTTCATTGTAAATAGGCAGTTGTACCGTCACCGTTGGAAAGGTGGCAGCATCTTCCATCTTCAATGGTTCCAGGTGCTGTTCATCACGCAGTCGCTTCTTGTAGTTCAGATAGTGAATGGCCAGGCTAAGCTGTGTAAGACAGTATAGCACCAGCAGGGTGATAGCAAGCACGTAAATGATCAGTATGACAATGGCCATCAGGCGTATTTAATGATCGTTCCAATGATTTTATATCCAGCCATCACAGTACCTTTCACCGTACCAGTGATCTTGGACTTTCCAATTCTTTTTCTGTAGCTGACGGGTAACTCGGTATATCTCAGGCCGCGTTTTACAGCTTTGATCTGCATCTCTACGGTCCAGCCGTAATTGGTGTCTTGCATCTCCAGCTTTTGCAGCCCGCTCCAGGTGATGGCCCGGAATGGACCCAGGTCAGTATATCGGGCTCCGAAGAACCAGCGCATCAGCGTAGTGGCAAGCCAGTTGCCAAAGATCTGTTGCGGCATCATACTACCTTTTTCTCGCTGCCCGAGTGCTCTGCTTCCAATTACCATATCTGCCTTACCGGCAACGATGGGTTCTATGAGTACAGCAGTTTCTTCCGGGTAATCTGAATAATCGCCATCCATGAAAACCACAATATCCGGCTGTTGATCAACCGGTAATGATTCCAGGTAGCGCAGCCCCTTCAGGCAAGCACCTCCGTATCCCTTAACAGGTTCAGAAAGAACGGTGGCTCCGGCCGAAGCAGCTATCTCAGGAGAATCGTCGGTAGAACCATTGTTCACCACGATCACTTCATTGACGATATCACGCGGAATGTCAGTTAATACGTGACCTATTGACCCGCTTTCATTGAATACCGGGATGATCACTTTCACCTTCATGCACGCCTGAATCTGCCTTGGTTTGAAACCGAGTGCAAAGGTACAAGAATAACATGGGATATAGGTCAGCCCTTAATCCAGTATTTTAACGGCTTCCAAAGGGATCAGACCGTGACTGTCCAGCTGAATGCCGGTACGCTGTGCATTTTCAGGACCGGTTTCCAGCTTGAGAACCCCTCTTGGGCAAACAGCAGAGCAGATACCACAGCCTACGCAGGATGCCCTGACGATATTCTGGCCTCTTTGTGCATACCAGCGCACATCAATACCCATTTCACAATAAGTGCTGCAGTTACCGCACGAAATACACTGTGCTCCGTTGGTGGTGATGCGAAAGCGTGACTTGAATCGCTGGATGATACCCATATAAGCTGCCATCGGGCAACCAAAGCGACACCAGGCCCTGTTTCCCAGAATGGGATAAAATCCTGTTCCTATGACCCCTGCAAAGATGCTGCCTATCAGAAAGCTGTAGGTTTTGGCCAGTGATTTTCCGGCAGCATCTCCCAGTACTTTACCTGTGGCTGCATTATCTACCAGCAGTAACACTGTCAGTATGATGATAAAAGCGAGAACAGAATGAATAAGCCAACGTTCGATCTTCCAGGCACGCAATGATTTATCAGACAGGTGGCGGAACGGATCACCGGCCGTTTCTGCCAGCCCCCCGCATCCACATACCCAGGAGCAATACCATCTTTTACCAAAGAAATAGGTGAGGATGGGTGTAGCCACAAAGGTCATGATGAGCCCCCATACCACCACGAATTGTCCTAATTTGCCGCTTTTCAGTACATAGCTCAGAGAACCGGGGAAGATGGCATCATAATCAAGCGGCCAGAAGTAAGACAGATACGGACCATAGTTATACAGGTTTTCCATGATGATGGGAAGGGTCCAGGCGAGGATCAGCTGGAAAAAGGTGACTGAAGATGTTCTGATAAGCTGATACCTGTTGTGCCGGTATTTCATCATGAATTTGATACCCATTACCAGCACGGCAATAGTATAAAAGGTGCCATAAACGAACCACTGATCTGAATCCTTTCCACGCACAAGTTGGCTAAGCGGATCGAATAGTGAGATCAGACCGTTCAGGTATTTGGGGAAGAAATACAAACTGATATAAAAACCGGTCAGGATGATACCCAACATCCAACCCAGCGCTCCTCTGCTGGCGATGGAAGAAAAAAAGACCCGGTTATTCTTGATGCCGGCGGGCAGTTTTCCATAGGTGCCGTAAAAATAAATGAGACCACCGCCCATAAGACCGGCCAGCATGGCGATGAAGAAATATAAGGCCTGGTCTTTTCCTATACCTACCCAGGCCAAAGCCAGTGACAGAACACCGATTGCTATTAATGCCAGGCCCAGTTTCTGGGTTCCGTTATAGTTTGCGGGATGCGGATTGGCCAGTGACAGGCTGCTGTTTATTTCTGACATATACTGTTATTATGAATGGAATATTCTGGCACGCAGACTGCGTTTATTGTTCAATTGTATCTGGTGATCGGGGAATTGAATGTTCCAGGCTGAGATCAATTCTTTTTCAAACGGCTTAAAGAACTCCGGATCAAATGCAGCAGCCCTGATATCCCGCAGAACTTCATCAACGGTTGCCTGTTGCTTCAGCCAGTGATTGAAGGTGGTATGCCTTAAACGTATGCCGAAATTGTTGATACCAATGAAGCGCCTGTCTTGTTTTCTCCAAACCAGGTGAATGGAGCGTTTCCCGTTGGCATCTTCCCAGTAAAACGCTTCTTCACCTTCACGCAAAACAGGCAAAACCATACCGTAGGTCTGGTATTCGATGTCCAGGAATTTGGCACTGTTATACCAGTATCCGGGATTGTATGCTGTTGGTCTTCCCAGAATGTTCAGTGCAGCAGTTTCTCCCTGGATCTTCCCGGTGTACCATACCTGTTCAATGGGCCGTCGGTCGGCAGGGGGTGTTTCCATCTGGGCACAGTCGCCGGCGGCATACACTCCATTAATATTCGTTTGCTGGAACTGATTCACAATGATGCCTCTGCCGCAAACGATCTTACTGCTTTTGACGAATTCAATATTCGGACTCACGCCGGCCGTGAGGCCAACCAACTGACAATCTATGGTCTCTCCTTCGCTGGTTACTACTCCTTTTACCTTGCCTGTTCCGTCATCCAGAATCTCCTTGAGCTCTACACCAAGGCGAAGGTCGAAGCCATGTTCACGTATATGCCTGGTGATCATTGCAGATTCCTGTGCCGGTAATACATTGTTCCAGTATGATTGCTCTCTGACCAGGAGTGTGACCGGATAGTGCCTGCTGTGCAGCATTTCAGCCATTTCAATACCGATCAGTCCTCCGCCCACAATGACGGCTCTGCTGATGCCATGTTTCGTGGTGCGTTCCATAGCTTCGAGATCCTGAAAACTATAGAGGCCCTGTACGCCATCCAGATCCTGTCCCGGCCAGCCGAATTTATTCGACTTTGATCCGCTGGCAATAAGCAATCTGTCATAGTGCATGCCAGAATCATCAGAAAATAAGATATGATTATTGTCAGTATCTATTTGTTTTACCCAGGCTTTTTTAAGGTTGATCCTGTTCTTACTCCAGAACCAGTCTTCGTATGGCTTGGTCTCCTGGTAGCGCATATGCCCCATGTAGATGTACATCAATGCGGTGCGGGAAAAGAAATGATCTGTTTCACCAGAGATGACAGTGATTTCATGGTCACTGTGTTTGCGCAGTGTGCGGGCGGCAGTGATACCTGAGATGCCATTGCCAATGATTACTATGTGCATAGAAAGCGGGATACTTTGGACGGGTAAACTTAACAAAGAAATGGAAAGCCTGTTTCAATAGTTCCATAGATCCATCAAAGTTTTGTAAATAAAAAAGGCCGGCAAATGTGCCGGCCTTTTTATCAGGTGCTGAAAGGCGTCATTGTTTGATGAATTGCTGAACCAGTTCCATGCCATTGGAAGTGGTGGCCTGTATAGCATAGATGCCTGCAGGAATGTGGTTGACCTGCATGGAGCAGGCACCGGAAAATGCAGGTTGCGAGAAAGAGGCAACTACCTGTCCGGTAAGGGAGGTAATGACCACCTGAAGATCTTCGCCGGCCATTTCTTCCCAATAGAAGCCAAGCAGATCTGCTACCGGATTCGGGCTAACTACAAATGGTTCTGCTGCAATCAGTGCTTCAGGTAACATGGGTGTGATGTTGATAGTATAGTCTTCTGTTTCGCCGTAAGCATATAATTCACATGCTGCAGGAGCAGAGCCATACTTCATAGTAATGCGCATTCGTGTGCTGCCGGTAGAGGCATCAGCGGGAATGCTTACCAGCACAGGAATGTTGCTTGTTAAGGTGGAAGCCAGGCTGAAAATTTCTTCACCCGGATCATCAAAATCAAGATCCTGATTAAAATCGATCCAGACCTTCCAGTATTCTGTATAGGGGCCGCCTGCCATTCCTGCACTGACTCGCATGTATTTACTCATACCCTGCTTCATATTAACAGACATGGAAGTGCCGTCATAGTAGCCGCCATCACTGCCAGACACCCTGTTGATGGATCCCAGACGAACGCGGTCTATCCATTCTTCTGAAGCATTGGATCCTCCGGCAACACAGTATTCTTCTGAAACTCCGCCACCATCCAGACAGGGTGCTGTTTCAATGGTAGAAACAATGGCATCAGCAGGTAATGGGCCAAACCCATTACTGAAATTGATGCCGTAGCCGGTAAGGTGACAGTAACTCATGATGGTTCCGCCAGATACCGGTGCAGGACCGGGGCCGCAACCGCCTTCGGTAGAATAACAATTGTCAATAGCACCTCCTGGCCAGCCACACCATTGTGTATGGTGCGAGCCAAAAAGATGTCCGAGTTCATGTGTGAATACCATGACAGTCCATGAATAGGTAGGGAAATCTGAGTAAGAGGCATCAATATCTGAATAACAGTATTTATTGCTGTTGCACAATCCGTCAATAGTAGCAGCCACGCCACCAAGACCGCCGGCATCCAGGGCACACAGATGGGCAACATCGCCATTAAAAACGGTGCGATAGGACTGGAAGGAAGACAAAGCTGCAAATGAAGAGCCTTCTGAGTAGGGGTCATCACTTGTCCACACAAAGATCTCAGAGTTCTCTACAGTGATGCCATCATTGGCATAGATCGTTGCAGAGTTGTTAAAGACCCCGGTCAGGTAATTGACCGTATTGGATACACTTCCTTTGTTTTGGTAGAGCTGATAGTCAGCTTCTATGTACACCTGGGGCACATTGATTGTTCTTGTGCCAGAGGGATTTGTAAATGTTTCAGGCCCTGAATTCTCTGGAGTGGCACAGGAAAAAGGATCATTCACCAGCAGGTCACGTTCAGCCAGTACCACATATTCCATAGATCGGGCATCGGGAGCTGTATAGGGGCCAATGTTCACATTTCCCCACAGATCGCCGGAAAACAGACCCATCAGTCCGTCTTCGAATACACTGATCGCCGCCAGAGATGTTTCATCGCCCTGGATGATGCCACGGTAGTAAACACCCGGTGAATAGTTTTCACCTTCCGGATGAGATGAGGTGGTTACACGGAAATCTTCTGCCAGAATATTCTGCTGCACCAGCAACAGTTTTACCGGCTCACCGTGCACCATTACTTCCATTGAAAATGAGGCAGGTCGAAGTGCATACAGATCTGCCTGCGCAGCAGGATCGAGTACCATAAATGTGGCATCTGCTGCAAAAGCATCGAAACCGGAGGCTTGTCTGGCTGGAGATGCAACTGACTCAGAGAAAAGAACCGGATGCATGGCAGTTGCTTCATTGTAGGAAGATGTCACCAGCGCAGCCAGTGGTTTCATGTTCTGAGCCTGTGTCTGGAAGGTGAGCAGGATCAAGGATCCAATTAGTAATTTTTTCATATTTCCTGATTGAAGGTTATTACCTCAAAAATACAAGTTAGCAAGCAGGCAACCTGTTGTCAGATATGAATAATTACAGCAGTATGTGACAGTCTGATCACTGTTCCATGTTTTCTGTAATCCGTTGAACGATCTTGAATTCGCTGAAGAATTCGCGGGCTATGAGTCTGATGAAACTATAGGCCGGAACAGCCATGATCATACCTGGAATACCGGCTAATGTACCGAATATGAGCACGATGAAAAATATCTCCAGGGGATGTGCTTTCATTCGTTTGCTGAAAATAATGGGCTGTGAAACATAATTGTCCAGCAATTGAACACCCTGGATCAGTACCACGATCTTGATGATGATGATGGTCAGATTTGCATCCGGATGCACATTTAAAGTGGTTGTTACTGTAACCAGCAAAGCGAATAAGGTACCTATGATAGGCCCCAGGTAGGGTATGATATTGATGATGCCACAGAAGAATCCGATCAACAGGGCATAGGGAAACCCCATGATCCAGAGGCCGGTGGTTACCAGCAGAATGACCACCGTTGACTGGATGATGATACCCCCAAAGTATCTGGTCAGGGCGATCTTACTGCCTCGCAGAATGTTCTTCATTTTTTCTTCCATTCTGGTGGGCGTAGCTGTCATAATGATCTCGTAGAACAAGTGTTCATCTCGCAGGAAAAAAAATGAAATGAATACGATACTGAACAGCGCTACAGCAATGCTTCCCAGGCTGTTGAGGATACTGCTCAGTATGTTGGAGAGGGAAGTGACACTGATCCATTCTGAAAGTTTTGTTTCAATCAGTCCTTCCAGAGAAGTGCCTTCATCGCCCCCCTGCAGCTGTACAATGAAATCTTCCATTCTCAGCAAAGGCTCTTCCAGGCTATCGGCCACTTTCTGTGTGTCAATGGAAGAAATGATCTCTGCCTGGTCTTGCAGCAGCGGAACAAAAACGGCTACTACGGTTGCCAGCAGGCCAAAGATCACCAGCATGGCTGTCAGAGCTGAGAATGCTCTTGGAATGCGAAATTTTCCCAGTCTGATTTTATCCATTCTCTCCACTACCGGTCGGCCCAGAAGTGAGACCACTCCGGCAATGAAGAAATATCCAATAAGCAGATAGAAATTCCAGATGAACCAGACGGCGAATAACAGTCCGAGTACGGTCAGGAAATTGCGGTAAGTAAACCAGGATCTCTGCATAAAAAGAAACCGAATTTAAGAAAGGTGGCTGAAGGTGCTTTGGCGAAGGTCTTCCAGTGTGTCAATGTCGTTCAGGGTTTTTAGCTCTGCCAGAGTCATATTGTGACTGCCGATCGTTTGCCGGGTGGATTCCAGAAGTTCAGGCTGACTCCAGGGCTGGCCTGCAAACATCCATCGGTGCCATTTCTTCATACCCAGCAGATAATAACCTCCATCTGCTGCAGGGCCGAGCACAAAATCATGGTCATCCAGTCTGGAGAAGGCTTCGCTGATGGTTGCTGCATCAAGGTCAGGGCAATCGGCACCAATGATCACAGCCCGTTTATATTCATTTTTAAAAGGGATGGAGAATGCATATTCCATCCGCACCCCGAGATCGCCTCCGCACTGGGTGTATTTTCTGAACAATTCCTGACGGAACAGGTCATTTCGGTCAACCACATCGCTGTAGAATACGAAACGGTCGGCAGGAACCTCTGAGGCAACCTTTGCCGTTTGCTGCAATAAGGCCTGGTACACCTCCAGTGCCTGTTCATTTCCCAGGTCTTTAGCCAGGCGGGTCTTCACCTTTCCGGCCACCGGGTTTTTCACCATCAGGATCAGTGCGTCTTTAGATCGTTCGCTCATGCCACTACAGATTTCGACTTAATCGGTCAACCAAATATCCAAATAATGGGTTAATGATAGCGGAAACCCCTTAAAACTACCGATATTTGCACCCTGAATCAGCGACGCATGGACAGATTCTCCTACATTGCCAATGCCGAACCCGCCTATATTGAATCCCTCTACCGTTCTTACAAACAAGATCCGGCCGATGTAGATGCAGAATGGGGCAAATTCTTCGAAGGTTTTGACTTTGCCCAGGAATCGTTTGGCACCAACGGGCAGGCTGCACTGGATGCAGATGAATTCAAGGTGTACAACCTCATTCTGGCCTATCGCGAGAAGGGGCATCTGATAGCAAAGACCAACCCGATCAGGCCTCGAAAAGACCGGAATGCACAGCTCCAGCTGCAGCAGCTTGGTTTTTCTGAGAAAGACCTGAGCCGGACTTTTCATGCCGGAAAACTCATAGGCATGGAGAATGCTACCCTGGCTGATATCATTACCCGCCTGGAACGGGTGTATTGCTCTTCCATGGGTTTTGAATACGATTACATCATCGACCCGGAAGAAAAAGAGTGGTGGCGCAGCAGAATTGAAGAAGGTAAGGATCATATCGACTTTCCTGACGATAAACAACGCCGTATTCTGGAAAAACTGAACCAGACAGTTGTATTTGAACAATTTCTGGACAAGAAATACATCGGTCAGAAGCGCTTTTCTCTGGAAGGCGGCGAGACTACCATCCCCGCACTTGATGCCATAATCAACAAGGGTGCTGAGCTGGGTGTGGAAGAATTCGTGATCGGTATGGCACACCGGGGAAGGCTGAATGTCCTGGCTAATATCATGGGCAAGACCTATGAACATATTTTCAATGAGTTTGAAGGAAATGTTTCGCCTGATCTCACTATGGGCGATGGCGATGTAAAATATCATCTTGGTTTTTCAAGTATGGTTACCACCTCAGGCGGGCATACCGTGCACCTGAAGCTCAGCCCTAATCCCTCACACCTGGAAGCCGTCAACCCGGTCATGCAGGGCTTCGTCCGTGCGAAGGCTGATATTATGTATGAGGGAAACCACCAGCGCATCCTGCCAGTCACCATACATGGAGATGCTGCTGTTGCCGGGCAGGGTGTGGTGTATGAAGTGCTACAAATGAGTAACCTGAGTGGCTACAGAGTAGGAGGTACGATACATTTTGTCATCAACAACCAGATCGGGTTCACTACTGATTTTGATGACGCCAGAACAAGCAACTACTGTACTTCGTATGCTTCCACCATTCAGGCACCGGTCATTCATGTGAACGGCGATGATGCAGAAGCTGTGGTCTATGCTGTAGAAATGGCTACTGCCTACCGCATGCAGTTTCAGAAGGATGTTTTCATTGACATGTTGTGTTACCGCAAACACGGACACAACGAAGGTGATGATCCTAAGTACACCCAACCACATTTATATAAACTGATCGCCAACCATCCCAATCCGCGGGAAGTTTATGTGCAGAAACTTTTGCAGGGGCATGAGATCCAGCAGGAAATGGCCAAATCTCTGGAAAAAGATTTCTGGGATGAACTGCAGGAGCGCCTGGATTATGTAAAGCAGCATAACCTGCCATACAAATACCAGGAACCTGAACAAGCCTGGAGACAGCTTCGCAAAAATGTTGGTCCTGAAGATTTTCAATCTTCTCCAAAGACTGCTATCAGCAAAAAGACACTTGATCAGGTAGCAGACGGAATATTTTCTGTTCCTGAAGGATTTAAGATACTGCGTAAGGTGCAGAAGCTGTTTGACAGTAGCCAGAATATGCTCAGGAACGGACAACTGGACTGGGCATTAGGAGAATTGCTGGCCTATGGATCATTGCTGGCAGAAGGACATGATGTACGGTTAAGCGGGCAGGATGTAAGAAGAGGCACCTTTAGTCACAGGCATTCTGTAATTCGCGATGAAGAATCAGATGAACTTCACAACAGGCTGAATGCTATTCAGAACAGAAAAGGTGAATTCAGAATTTTTAACTCTTTGTTATCTGAATTTGGTGTGCTGGGTTTTGAATTTGGATACAGTATGGCCTCGCCTGATCCACTTGTGATCTGGGAAGCGCAGTTTGGCGATTTCAGCAATGGTGCACAGACCATTATAGACCAGTTCATCAGTTCTTCTCTGAGTAAGTGGCAAAGAATGAGCGGACTGGTCATGCTTCTGCCACATGGCTATGAAGGCCAGGGGCCTGAACACTCTTCTGCCCGTCTGGAGCGCTTCCTGCAGCTCTGTGCAGAGTATAATATCGTCGTGTCCAACACCACCACACCTGCCAACTTTTTCCACTTGCTTCGCCGGCAACTGAAGTGGGATTTCCGTCGCCCGCTCATACATATGAGCCCTAAGAGCCTGCTTCGTCACCCACTGGTCATCAGCGATGTGAAAGACATTACCTCCGGAACTTTCAGAGAGGTGATAGGCGATGACTTCGCTGACGCTAAGCAAGTGAAGCGTGTTCTGCTGTGCACAGGAAAGGTGTATTACGATCTGTTACAATACCAGCAGGAGCATAAACGAAACGATGTGGCTATCGTCAGGCTGGAGCAATTGTATCCGTTCCCGATGACGCAACTGGAGGAGACCCTGAAACAATATGGTCATGCACCGATGGTATGGGTACAGGAAGAACCCATGAATGGCGGTGCCTGGTTCTTTATTCACAATATCCTGGCAGACAGAGGTATCACCCGTATTAGCAGAAAAGCATCAGCATCGCCGGCATCCGGATTCATGAAAGTGCACCTGAAGGAACAACAGTGCATTGTTGAAGAGGCATTCAAACTTTGAAAGTACAACCATGAGCATACAATTAAAAGTACCCTCCGTGGGAGAGTCAGTCACCGAGGTCACCCTCAGTAAGTGGCTGGTGGCCGATGGTGATTATGTAGAGATCGACCAGAGCATCTGCGAATTTGAAAGTGATAAAGCCACCCTGGAATTTCCTGCAGAGAAAGCAGGACGGATCTCTTTTAAAGTAGAGGAAGGCAGTGACCTGAAGATCGGTGATGTGATCGCTGAACTGGATACGGATGCCAAGGCACCGGCGAAGAAAGCTGTTGAGAAAGAAGTTGTTTCTGCAACGAAGGAAACTGCTAAAACTGGATCAAAGGAAGGCAGCGAAGAACAAAAAACAAATATCGAAAAACGTTCATCGACCAACGATACTTACGCAAAGAATCATCCTTCTCCTGCTGCTCAGAAGCTGGCCGCTGAAAATCATGTTCCTCTGGCAAAGATCAACGGTTCAGGCAAGGACGGACGCATCACCAAGGCAGATGTACTGCAGGCTGTTAAAGATGGTGTCAGTGCATCCGGTGCAGTGGAAATGATGAAGCGAAACAGCCGTGAAGAAAAGGCTGAGAAAGTAAGCAAGCTGCGTAAGACCATTGCCAGAAGGCTGGTGAGTGTAAAGAATGAAACAGCCATGCTCACCACTTTCAACGAAGCAGACATGAGTGCCATCATGGAGCTTCGCACGAAGTACAAGGTGGCATTTGAGAAAAAGCACGGCGTGGGTCTTGGCTTCATGAGCTTCTTTGTTCGTGCGGTAAGTAATGCGCTGGAAGAATTTCCTGCAGTGAATGCTTACTGGAATGAAGACCAGGTAATCTATCATGATTATGTTGATATTTCAATAGCAGTGTCCACTCCACGAGGACTGGTCGTGCCGGTATTGCGCAATGCAGAAAGCATGAGTATGGCAGGCATCGAACTGGGCATCAAGGAGCTGGCTGCAAAAGGCAGGGAAGGTACTCTCGGTCTGGAAGAAATGGAAGGAGGTACATTTACCATCACCAATGGTGGTGTGTTCGGTTCGCTCATGAGCACACCCATCATCAACGCACCGCAAAGTGCTATACTGGGAATGCATAAGATCCAGGAAAGGCCGGTGGCAATGAATGGTCAGGTGGTCATCAGGCCCATGATGTACCTGGCATTGAGTTATGATCATCGAATCATTGACGGAAAGGAATCTGTCAGCTTCCTGGTCAGGGTGAAAGAGCAATTGGAAAATCCGCAACAATTATTGTTTGGTAAAGACCCGGTAGATATTCTGCTGGATATGTGATCAAATAACAGCACATGAATAAGTATGACGTTGTAGTGATCGGCTCCGGGCCGGGAGGATATATAGCGGCTATCCGCTGTGCACAGCTGGGTATGAAGACAGCCATCATTGAGAAGTATGATACGCTGGGAGGTACCTGCCTGAATGTGGGATGCATTCCCAGTAAAGCATTGCTTGACTCCAGCGAACATTATCATAATGCTGCCCACAGTTTTGAGAAACATGGCATCGGTGTGAGCGGATTGTCTGTAGATTTTTCTGCCATGATAGCACGCAAGGCAGGTGTGGTCAAACAGACCACAGATGGCATCAACTTCCTGATGAAGAAAAATAAGATCGATGTCTATCACGGACATGGATCCTTTGAAAGCAGGAACACCATTGCCATAGCCAAAACGGATGGTAAAACAGACAAGATAGAAGCAGACAAGGTTATCATTGCAACCGGCTCCAAGCCTGCATCATTACCCTTCATCACCATTGATAAAAAACGTATTATCACCAGTACAGAGGCTTTGTCACTGGACAAACTTCCCAAAAGCATGATCGTACTGGGCGGTGGGGTAATAGGCTGCGAGCTGGGTTCTGTATATGCACGCCTGGGAACAGAGGTCACCATCGTAGAATATATGGACAACCTCATTCCTACCATGGACGCAGATCTGGGTAAAGACCTGCAGCGCTCCCTGAAGAAGATGGGTATGAAGATGCAGCTCAGTACTAAAGTGACGGCAGTAAAAGCTACCACCAAACAGGTCACCCTCACTGCTGAGAACAAGAAAGGAGAGTCTATAGAAATGAAGGCCGATTATTGCCTGGTCTCCGTGGGTCGCAAACCCTATACAGATAAACTGGGCCTGGATAATGTGGGCATTGAACTGAATGAACGCGGACAGATACCGGTCAATGAAAAACTGGAAACCAAAGTGGCGGGAATCTACGCCATCGGCGATGTGATACAAGGTGCCATGCTGGCTCACAAAGCGGAGGAAGAAGGCGTGTTCGTGGCCGAGACCATGGCAGGACAACATCCGCACGTCAACTATCTGCTCATTCCGGGAGTGGTCTATACATGGCCGGAAGTTGCAAGTGTAGGGTACACCGAAGCACAACTGAAAGAAAAAGGCACCGCCTATAAGACAGGTAAGTTTCCATTCATGGCCAGTGGTCGTGCAAGGGCAAGCATGGATACTGACGGTTTTGTGAAAGTACTGGCAGATGCCGGAACCGATGAGATACTCGGAGTGCATATGATCGGTCCGCGGGCAGCAGACATGATCGCAGAAGCAGTGGTGGCCATGGAGTACCGTGCCAGTGCTGAAGACATCGGCAGAATGAGCCATGCACACCCTACTTACACAGAGGCGTTCAAGGACGCTTGTCTGGCTGCTTCAGAAAACCGAGCTTTGAACATCTGACCCATGAAAAAATACATCTTCCCTATGCTCATCGCCGGACTGGCGTTCTCTTGTCAGGCGCAGGATGACAAACGTGCCGGAATTCTTTTCTACAACGTGGAAAATCTGATGGATACCATAGACAATCCCGTAAAGATCGATGATGAGTTTGTGCCCACATCAGAGAAACAGTGGAACACAGAACGCTACCAAACCAAACTGGATCACATAGGGCAGGTCATTGCCAGTACAGGAGTGCAGTTGCCGGTCATTGTAGGACTGGCTGAAATTGAGAACCGTTTCGTCCTGGAAGATCTGGTAAAGGAAGCACATATGCAGGCCGGACATTATGGTATCGTGCAGTTCGATTCACCTGATGAAAGAGGGATCGATTGTGCGTTGCTGTATGATCAGCAGCGCTTTAAAGTGTTGGATGCCTATCCCGTTCCTGTTTATCTGCCAAAAGATAATGGAGGAAGCACCCGCGACATTCTCTATGTGACAGGTAAGTTCAATGGAACAGATGAGGTGGTGCATATTTTTGTCAACCACTGGCCATCCAGGTATGAAGGAGAAGAGGTTTCCCGTCCGCGACGCATCATGGCCGCACAGGTACTACGCCACCAGGTAGATAGCCTCAACGATCTGTACAGCGATCCGGCTATCATCATCATGGGCGATTTCAACGATACACCTTTCGATGAAAGTGTCATGGTAACCCTCGGTGCTGTAACTCCTGACGGGCACTATACAGATGAAAGCCTGGTCAACCTGGTAGCCAATTTTCAGAAAGATAATGTGGGCTCGTACAATTATAAAGGAAACTGGCAGGCGCTTGACCAGCTTATAGTGAGTGAATCCATATTAACTGACGATGCCGCTTTTCGGGTAGATGACCGTAAGGTTCGTTTCATTCGCAACGACTTTCAGATGTACCACAGTGATAAGTATGGCGATACGCCCAATCGCACCTATGGTGGTAACAACTACTACGGCGGTTACAGCGACCACCTGCCGGCCTATTTTGAACTTATACTGCGGTAGGATTCAGCCGTATCATAATTGGTTTCCCTACCCCAACGCAGGCATGTGCAGAAACAACCATGCTCAGGTAACAAAGGAACGGTGCCTCCTCCGGCAGTGCGAGGGTAGAAGCATACAAATGGGCAGGGTTTTGCGTTCCTGATCGCCAACGCTAAAGTGCTGTCTCTGCAAGGTGTTTTCCAGAGTACACCATGTCTTTGATGTTGTTGCGATGAAGGAATGCTCAGCGCCGCAAAAGCACCTTCGGAGGGGGCAGGCCTGCCTACCGGTAGGCAGGCGTTTTGGTGATACCTTTTGCGCTTCAACAGGTATCGAAACGAAATTGAAGGAGATCTGAATCTGATCGATACCAAAGTGTTCTTTCGAAGGTCGATCATTGAAAAAAAGCTCTATATGCCGGCTGTATCAAACCGCAGCATATAACCACCACCACCTGCGCCGCAAAGTTTCATGATGTGGTTGCCATGTGCCAGGTCTTGTCCCCAGTCATACCAGACATGTGTTGGAATGGCAAAATTGAAATACTCCAGCTGCAGCGATGACAGTTTCTTCAGCTTGCTGAGCAGGGTCTCGCAGTCATTGGATAACCAGGCATCGATACAGGATCTGTTCAGAGGTAAATAGATATCCAGGATGAAATGACTGTATTCTTCATCTTTCATCCGCTCGCGGAATATCTCCACCAGATGGTGGGTGCTGCGATTGATCTCTGTATCAAATAATTCAAAGTGTAAGGTGACCGGTGCATCCACCAGCTCCACTTCTTCTCCATGTAAACGCACGGCTTGATCCAGGTAACAAACAAGTGGATCCAGGCCGGAACTCTTCTGGTGAAAGAAATCTTCCATACGTGCCAGGATCTCTCTGAGTTGTTTTATGTCTTGAACCTCCTTTATGTGAAAGCGATCGTACACGGCAGCCACTACAGATCCGGAAGAGCCCAGTCCATAACCGATGGGAATATCCGTAGCAATGGTCTCTCCACTGTGCATCACCTCCACCCAGCTGCCGATGTCCAGGTGTTCGCTGATCAATATATGGTCTGCGCAAAAGGCAGCCATCTGTTCAAGCAGGGAAACAGGCAATTTGTATTCTACATCTTCTGCAGACTTGCTCCACCAGGCATGATATCGATTGCAGGGGATAGCCAGACCTTCACCACCATACAATACACCATACTCGCCAAAGAGCATGATCTTGGACGGGTATTTTTTAATATTATTCATTCAAATATCTGGATTGGCCCGCGACCCATGTGATCATACAACGCCTGGTTATCCTGGCAAAGTGGCAGCAATTCCTTCTGGATGAAATTGCGCACTTTCCTTTTTTCGTAATAAGGATACAACACATGCACATTCGGTCCGGCGTCCAGGGTAAAACAGACAGGAAGCTGGGTGCGTTCGCGGAAATCACGGATGCGCTGAATGATGTCCAGGGTGTTAGGTGTCATCAGGATGTATGACGGATCACTGGTCATCATAAGCGCATGCAGTTCCAGTGCTTCTGCTTCTACGATGGAAGCGAATGCAGACCAGTCGCCCGTAGTCAGAACGGATAACAACTTCTCCAGCCGCACGACCGCATTGCGATAGCGTATTCTGGCCATCGGGTGCTTGTCCATCAGAGCATGACCGGCCCGGCTGGAAACAGATTTTTCTGAACGACTCACCAGCAGGATGGTATCCTGGATATCATTGAAGTTGGCGTGGTAATGTACAGGACTGGCCAGTGCATACTGATTGGAGCTGAGTGGAACCAGGTTGGTCTTTCCCCAGACACTGAATTCAGGATAGACGGATCGGGCTGCACTGCCAGAACCCAGCCTTGCATAGTTGGATGCTTTGCGGAAAAAATCTTCCGGCAGCTTGCCGCCATGCAGGATATCCAGACTGCAGAGGCATAATGCCAGTGCACTCATGGCCGATGCACTCGAAGCGATACCGGCAGAATGCGGAAAGCTGTTGCTCGTTTCAATGAGCAGATGCTGACTGCCTAGAAATGGAAAGTCCTTTTGGATGGAACGCAGAAAGTCCTGCACCTTGGCCTCAAAGACTGGATTCGGCTTGCCTTCAAACAGCAGAGAACAACTGGCTTTTTTAGTGCGTTTTTTCTCGGTGGTGACAGAGGTGATGGTATGCGCCTCGTCTAACGTGATGCTCAGGCTGGCATTGCGTGGCAGCTGACGGCCGTACTTCCCCCAGTATTTGATGAGGGCGATGTTTGATGGGCTCTTCCAGGTAACGTTCACACTTAGAATTTCAAGGCAAATCTATGGAAATGTGCACTTAGCTTCCACCTGCGTTCTGTCAGGTGTTGTATCAGAGAATACATGGCCATATGAACAGCGGCACCAACCAGCATGGTAGGCCGGAAACAGAGGGTCAGGTTTACAGCCACTTGAGGCTGCTGCTGGCTAGATCTCCCAGGATTCCAGCAGGGCACCTACATCATCGTAATTCTTGATACCGGTTTCGGCTTCAGGTGAACCTTTGAGTTGAACCAAGTCATGGTCGATATCAGGTTGCTGTGACAGATCGGTCATATGTTTTGGAGATAGTGATGCACCAGATGGAATTTCAGTTACCAGGAGATAAGCCAATTCATCTGTTTCAGCAGGTTGATCATGCCAGCTTCCCCGCCAGGCGATGGTATGTCCTTCATTATGCAGTGACTTTGCAAGGGAAATTGGATAAGTAGCATCCAGTTCGATCACATCGGGCTCGAGATAGCTGATGATGTTGCGGATGTTCTCCTCATCCTGTCCGGCAAATTCGGCAACGAACTGCACGCCACTCAACCACCCTTTGATGGCAAGGGCATCCTGGGGAGAGATGTAATCACTGGATTCAGGATCAAAACAAAATCCGATGAATTCCACATCCCAGGCGGCAAAGTAACGGGCATCGGTGAGATGGGTAACAGAACCGGCCTTGACTCTTTTCTTCAGCATCATACACGTACCTTAGTGTCATGGCAAAAGTAAACCCTTCCACGCGGACGAAGGAAGACTTTTTCAACCTGGTATGGCAGGTGGTTCGGCTCATTCCGAAAGGTCGTGTGACCAGTTATGGCGCCATTGCCAAATTTCTTGGAACAGGGTCCTCTGCCCGCACGGTGGGCTGGGCTATGAATGCATCTCACCATGCTACTCCGGCGGTACCTGCACACCGGGTGGTCAATCGTCTTGGTATGCTGTCAGGCAAGCACCATTTCTCTACCCCCGAAGCCATGGAGAATGCACTCAAAAGAGAAGGCATAGAAGTGAAGGACGACAAGGTGGTTGATTTTGCCAAACTATTCTGGGATCCGGGGAAAGAGCTGGATTGGTAATAAGCAGTCAGCAGTGAAATTTGGATAAACAAGTCAGAGCTTATCCTTTTTACCATTTCCCCTCCAGATGGCTATCGGGAACTATCGGGGTTCGCCTTACAACCATCGCTTACATTCCGCATTTCGCCCTCCGGATTCCGCCTTAAATTCTGATCCTCACATACCTGATCTTCCTGCCGTTTTCCAGGTGCATGCCCTCATAATAGGTCTTCACTTCCAGTAACGGATCATACAATGGGCCACTGTAAATGTCGTCGTTGAAGTAGATCAGTTCAGCATTTGCTTTTGGTGCTTCGTTGAGTGTGAATTGATACAAAGTCGGATCGTCTGTTTTCAGATGGACGAGTCCGCCGGCTGGCATGATCTTTCTGTAGATGCTGATGAACCGTTCGCTGGTTAGTCGCTGCTGGTCCTTACTGGGCCGCAGGTGTGGGTCGGGGAAAGTGATCCAGATCTCATTTACTTCCCCGGCATCGAAAAAATTTGACAGAAGAAAGATCTCCGTGCGCAGAAAAGCGGCATTTTTTCTGCCGGCATCCAGGGCCATTTTAGCTCCGTTATGCAGCCTGTTACCCTTGATATCAATGCCAATAAAATTCCTGTTTGGAAATCTTTCGGCCATGGCATTTGTGTATTCCCCTTTTCCACAGGCCAGTTCCAGGGTAATGGGGTTCGTGTTGTGAAAAACCTGCTCCTGCCAATGTCCTTTTATATCCACATATTCACCCAGGAAATTTTCAGCTTTCGGCGAGGTGAATGAGCGGTTTTGAAGCACATTGGGAAAGGTGTTCAGTGCTGCGAATTTTTCTTTCTTCCTCTTGGCCATCAGGACAAAAATACCAACAGAAGTGAAACACTTCCCAAATACAGAATATATAAAGTAGGGCTCAGCTCCAGCCGGAACGTTGCAGAATACTAAGCTGTTACTGAATGATCACACGCTGTTTCAGTATTCCTGATCCGGTACTGATCTGCAACTGATAAATACCCGGAGGGAGTTGACTGATCAGACAGGTCACAGATGTGCTTTCTGTAGTGATCTCCATTCTTACCATTTGGCCTAACGCATTGAACAGACTGATATCTTCTACTACCAAAGCAGATGGCCAGCTGATCTGCAACAGGTCATCAGCAGGATTGGGATATATGGTGATCTGCTCTGTAAGCAGTTTGATTTCCTGAGGCTGTTCTACGATTACGGTAGCCATGGCAGAGGTATCTGCACAACCTTGAGAAGAGTAAACGATCACAGAATAATTTCCTGTTTCAGGGGCTACCACAAATGTTCCTGTTTCTCCGGGTAAGATCACACCATCCAGCAACCACTGATAGCTTACTCCACCGGATGCAAATGCTGTATCATTGGAAACGGTGATGCCTGCGTCGGGTGTTTCATTCACATAGACTGTGATGGTATCGTAGCCGAAGCAGCCATCGGCATCAGTACCAAAAACGACATAGGTGGTGGTGGTTTCGGGACTGGCGTTCACCTCGGCACAATCGCCCGTGCAGTCCAGACCGTCCATCGGGGTCCATGTATAGGTATCTGCTCCGCTGGCTATCATCAGGGTGGTTTCGCCGGCACAGATGATCTGGTCTTTTCCTGCAATAATATCTGTGAAGCAAGCCACATCAGCACCATAGCAACAGTTACCTCCTTCACTCATATAATAATCGCCGCCTGCCCAAACGCCATATTGCATAAAGGAATAGCGCAGTTCGCCGCCCAGTTCTGTAAGGAAATAATCGGTCACCTGTTCTACGGTGTTGCATCCTCCCGGCACATAATCGGTATCGCAATCGTAGGCACAGATGATGTATGGGTAGCCATCGGGATCGCTTAGAGTAGCGGGGGGATACAGCAGGATATCTGTGATACCGGATGGTACTCCGCTGATGGATGTTGTACCATCGTCATCGTACCCGGCATACAAAACCTGGGTTACATTATCCACAAAATCACCCGTGATCTCAATACTGATAGATTCATACGAGCATATACCTATACGAATATCAGGAATGTCTTCGTCAATATCGATGGTAATGTCGCCACCATCATAATTGGTATAGATCAGCACGTTGCCACCGGGATTACACACCTGAGCAAGCAGAGAACTGCTGCAGAGAGCCAGGAAGAGGAGCAGGGTATTTTTCATTTTGGGAAGGTTTTCGCTTCCCAAATTACAAAACTCAGCGCAATGTAGTTTGTGGATAGAAGGCCACCCAGGCAAACCAATAGGCAGCAAAGCCATTTAATACCTCCAGTCTGCTGCCTGCATCCGGGCCGGAAATACAATAGCCGAACAGGTCATATCTGTTACCTGATGCATCTTCGAAAATAGCAGGCAATGCATCTTTGATGACCCTGGCCTGCAGCGGTTTTCCGTTCCGTTCATCTGCAAACACAGCCATGAAGTTATCGGGGTCGCTGCCCACTACTATGACAGGGATTCCAAAGACCGTGTCTTGGAAGATGGCAGGTCCATGACTGAAATGATCATAGCGGTAGCAGACTGCATCATCGCCATCAATGACACCATAGACCCGCATTTTTGGATGCAGGCTGTCAGGGTCGTGTTCCGTGGGAAAAAATACATCTTCATTTTCCCTATAGGTGTCATACGGGTATTCACCGTAGTGCCTGCTGAAACCGGTATTGGTACTCAGTATCTTGCTGTTGGGGTAGAGTTTCTTCCACGTAACCCAGGATGTTTCCAGCACCGGATAGGAAGTAGCTTTCTGTTTATAGAACTGACCGTTCACACATTCCTGTTTCATCTGGCTCCAGTGTGAACCGGTTTCCCGATCGTAGGGAATGACGTTGCTGTTGAACAACCAGCCGGACACACCGAAGTCGGTCAGCATGCCATCCACATGTCGGTCCCATGCCATGGCTGAGCCGGTTAGCGGACAATAATTTATGGCGAAGTCGGTCTTGCCGATATGGTCGTTCACGATCTCATGCCAGTCGAGGATGGCATGCGGATAACAGCGTACTTCATCGCCTATCTTTAATCCGACCACCAGGTCATCATCACCAATGAAATCTACCTCTTTGATGGAAATGAAATCCGGTTTGTCTATCGACCGGATACAATCATATCCGCCATTGCAACCTCTTTCCAGGTATTCCTGATCGATTGCCCAGTCTGCGTAGTATTTATATTCCTTTTCGCCGTCTTCTTCGGCTTGTTTTTGCTGTCCTTTGCAGGCGTTGAGTGTGGTCAGCAGGATGAGGGGAGCCAGACTTAAGGAGGAAGCGATGCGCACGTTGTAGTTTTGGGCAAAATTACCACATTAAGAGCCCATGGATGAAAAGAGGATACTGGAAGAATTGATACGCAGCCGGCGATCCGTCAAACCGGCACAGTTCGGACCTGGAAAAGTGGCAGATGAAGTAGTGGAAGCTATTTTAGAATCTGCACGATGGGCACCTACTCACGGCATGACTCAGCCCTGGCGGTTCGTGGTCTTTACGGGTGATGGTATAGAGCGTTTCACCACTTTTCGGGAAGAAGAATACCGGAGAAAAAATCCCGGTGAGCAATTCAATCAGTTGAAGTTCGACAAGATGCGTGCTGCGTCTGAAAAGTGTTCGCACATCATTCTGATAGGCATGAAACGGCAGGAGAGTCGCAAGCTTCCCGAATGGGAAGAAGTGGCTGCGGTCAGTTCAGCTTTGCAGAATATGCAGCTTTGTGCTACTGCTTACGGGGTGGCCTGCTACTGGAGTACCGGAGCCATGAGCACCGATCCGTCCATGCTGTCATGGCTGGAACTGGGGCCTGATGATCTGGCACTGGGCATGCTTATGCTGGGACAGCGGGGAGAGGAAGTAGCTGCTCCGGAGCGTCATCCTCAGGAAAACTTCGTGCGCTGGCAGCGTAAATAAGCCTGAATGATTAACTTTGTTGCCCCTTCGGGGACGGGCCTATAGCTCAGTTGGTTAGAGCACCTGACTCATAATCAGGTGGTCCCTGGTTCGAGCCCAGGTGGGCCCACGAGGAGGAGAATGGAGTGCAGAGTGTGAGTGCATAGAACATGTAACTCGAAGTTCTTTAGGTTACTGGCCCACCTGGGCGAGAAGTTTATCCCGCTGTACAGATGCACCGACCGCAGGGAGGGAGCAGCTGTTCAGCGGGAAGCCCAGGGTAGGGTTACGAGAGTGGGAGAGTCGAGTGTGAGTGGCTAGAGAAGGTTACTCGAAGTTCTTAAGGTAACTGGCCCACCTGGGCGAGAAGTTTATCCCGCTCTACAGATGCACCGACCGCAGGGAGGGAGCAGCTGTTCAGCGGGGAGCCCTGGGTAGGGTTAGGAGAGTGGGAGAGTGGGAGAGTGGGAGTGATACTCCAGGTACTCCAGCTTCAGACTCAAACTATTTTATCCGGGCGATTAGCTCAGTTGGTTCAGAGCGCTTGTTTGACAGACAAGAGGTCGGCAGTTCGAATCTGCCATCGCCCACAACGAAGATCCGAGAATAGAGTTTGAGTGATGAGGGAGTGCTACTGATAGCTATCGGTAGCGGGGGATATGGCCTGGATGATTTTCACAATGAGTCCATCATGATCTATGGTATTGGAACGCCTGGGTAATTCAAACAATAGTAATTGCGCTCTGCCAGTAACATTTCACCTATTTTTGCGTCTTATTGGTAACCAACCATTTTGAAGATGATGAAGTATTTTGCCACTGGTCTGCTGTTAATGGCAGGAGGAACAATTTTCGCTCAAACAGATACCACCACAGTTGTTGACGACGAAGAGATCGTCAATGAGATGAATGTAGGTACACCTGATCGTGATCGTTTTGTATTCAGCCTGCACTGGGACGGACTGCTGGGTGCACCTGATTCTATGGATGTGGGCCCGCTGAGCCGCGGGGTCGGTCTCCATTTCTACTATGATATTCCGTTCGACGCTGCCAAGCAGTACAGCTTTGCAGTCGGCCTTGGCTGGAACAATGCCAACTACTATACCAAATCATTGCTGGTCAATGACTCACTTGGAAACACCAATATCGTTGGATTCAATGAGTCGCAATCGGTCACCAGGAATAAACTGGCTGTGCATTATGTAGAAGTGCCGGTAGAATTTCGCTTTCGCACCAAACCCAATCAAAAAGGTAATTCTTTCAAAGTGGCTGTTGGTTTTAAAGGCGGATACCAGTTCAGCAATCATACTAAGTACGTAGGAGATGAATACCTCATTGACGATGCCAACAACGTGACCCTGGTGGACAATGCCAATGAGATCAAGTATAAATTCTACAGATATTCTTCTCTCAGCTCTGTACAATATGGCCCAACACTGCGCATCGGCTATGCCAATGTGAATCTGGAAGCTTTCTATGGTATGGCAGGTCTGTTCCAGGAAGGCAAGGGTCCTGCTGGTACACCTTTGCAGATCGGTGTGTCCTTCAACCCCTTCTGATCCAAACGAACATTACAGGCAGCCCTTCCCATCCGGGAAGGGTTGCGTATTTTTAGGCATGCCGAAACCGCAACCCAATGAGTTGTTCACTGCACTCCGGGCAGGAGATACCGTGGCTTTGTCAAGAGCCATCACCCTGGTGGAGAGCAGCCGGGCTGAGCACCGTAAACAAGCAGAGGTGCTGTTGCAGCTATGTCTGCCCTATGCAGGCAGGTCCTTTCGCATCGGTATTACCGGTGTTCCAGGGGTTGGCAAAAGCACCCTGATCGAGCAGCTCGGATTACTGGCCATCGCAAAAGATCACTCGGTTGCTGTGCTGGCAGTGGATCCCAGCAGCAGAAAGACGGGTGGTAGTATCCTGGGCGACAAGACCCGGATGGAAAAACTGTCGGTCCACCCCAGGGCTTTTATTCGTCCTTCTGCCGCAGGCACTACCCTGGGTGGTGTGGCAGGCAGTACCCGGGAGGCCATCATTCTGCTGGAAGCTGCCGGATATGATCTGATCCTGGTGGAAACCGTTGGTGTGGGGCAAAGTGAAACAGCTGTACACAGCATGACCGATCTCTTTCTTCTCCTGTTGCTTTCGGGAGCAGGCGATGAATTGCAGGGCATCAAAAGAGGCATCATGGAGATGGCAGATATTGTTGCGGTTAACAAAGCAGATGGTGATAATGTGATTCGTGCAGATCAGACCCGGATGGATTTTAAACGTGCATTGCATTTGTTTCCGCCACCTGCCTCAGGCTGGACGGTGCCGGTCCTTACCTGCTCAGCACTGACAGGAACAGGTATGGAACATTTGCTGGAACAGATCATGGACTACAGAACATTTGTAAACAGTAATGGCTTCCTGGAGCGAAACCGCAGCCGGCAGCTGCAATACTGGTTTCATGAATCTTTGCAGCAACAACTAATGAACCAGCTGACCGAGCGGTTTCCTGATGATGTGGAAGCTGCTTCTCAGGCTGTGCTGGAGGGCCGCGAATTACCTTCAGCAGCTATTGCTGCACTCCTGAACCGCCTGTTTTCCCGATAAGGGTCAGCCTCCCGGAATTGCTTAAAGTCACCGTTTTTTCTGACAGAGGTCATGCCTCTGCCCGATCCATCTTTGAAACTTTACTCCATCAAAACCGAACTAACGATGAATTTTGTAAGCAATCTGAACTTCGCTGAGATCATGGTGCGCTACACCATCATGATGATTCTTGGAATCATTGCAGGTGTTACCCATCAATACTGGATGATCATAGTGGTCATGGCCGTCTTCATGGAAGCCATCATGGGGTTCTGCCCCGTCAAAGCTTTGTTCAAAAGAAACAGCAGCAAGCACTAAACGAACACCGTGTCAAACGGTGGGCAACATACTTTTACGGTTGTCTTTCTTTGAGTATGCCTGAATCCGTCCCGGTCTTTCCGGGACGGTTTTTTTTACAGATAAGCAAGGAAAACGAGTGTTCCGATCACTGCCGCAAAAATAGATGCCAGCAATACCATACCGGCCGAAACGTCTTTGATCCTTCTGATCCGCTCATCCTGTTCCGGTTGTATGAAATCAGCAAGGCGCTCAATGGCCTCATTGGCCATTTCCAGGCAGATGACCAGCGCAATGCATAGCAGAACCGTACACCAGTCTTGTCTGCTTAAGCCCAGGATCAATCCCAGCCCAATAACCACAGCTGCTATACGAAGATGAATACGGCCATTTCTGCAGCTTCTGAAAAAGTGACCTATACCTTGAAAGGCATGACCGAAGGCCTGTATCAGATGAGATATCATATTATTTGAATTGGTAATATCCTTTGATGCCCAGGTGATTGGAACTGGATCGTTTGAGTGTTTCAAATGCCAGGCATTTCAGGTCGGGGCTGTGCAGGATATAATCGATCGGAATCTGCACCCAGACAGACTGGCTTGGAAAGGTGGCCGACAGGTCTTTCCGGCTGTCTTCCAGATGTCCATGTTCCAGCAGGCCTTCCATAGAAGTGCTCCAGGGCACTGCATTGAGATCGCCCATCAGAATAAGTGGCTTGCTTCCTGCCTTCGCCATCTGGGTGAGCAGTCGGAATTCCTTTTCCTGTTTCTCGAAGCCCTTTTCGCTGGTGGGCGTGGAAGTGGTGGCACACAGATAAGAGATCTCACCTGCCGGAGTATTGATGGTACCTGTCATGACCGGAAAGTATCCTGCTACCAGAATACTGTCATTAGCAATGGGATACCGGCTGTAGATGGCCATGCCAAAGCCCTTGTGCTCCAGGGTGACCCGCTTGTAAGGATAGGCGGCACTCAGGATGGTGTCGGCAACCGGAAAGGTCTCCGGCCTGAGTTCCTGCAGGGAGACCACATCTGCACCGGCAGCCAGCACATCTTCTGCCAGGCGGTCCATATATCTGTTGTTCTCCTTCACATTGTAGTGAACCACGCTGAGATCTGCCTGAGAGTCTGCCCGCACTACCTCCCGCTGGATGACGGTCTTTTGCTCGGGTACCTGCCCGGGCTTGAAATACTGCCAGATGCCCGGGAATATCAGCAGGCAGGCTATCACCCCCCCACTCAGCATCAGTTTGTTATTTCGGATGAACCAGAATACCGTATAGGCGGTCAGAAAAATGGCATATGGAATTCGGAGGGCATTAAGTGCACCCAGCAGAAATACCGGTTCAGTGAGCATGGCCACACTGATCAGGATCATGACCAGTGAAACCAGCACTTCCCACTTGTTCATAGATAACCACCTCAGAAACAGTCTCATATCTTCATTAGAGGGTTAATAAAAGGAATAGAATTGTCAGATTTACTCCTAAAACACAGCTCATGCAACAAAATTCCTAATTTTGACGACTAATTTCCGGAACACCGCCATATCATGAAAACTCTTATGCGCTCTCTGGCTCTGGCAGCTGCCATCCTTGTCACACCTTCTCTGAAGGCTCAGGTACAGTGTGATAACGACACATCCAACTTTGTTTCACTGGTTGACCTGCAAACAGGCTACTACCTGGGTTTGTATCAGGGTGGTCTGTATCCGGGCGGAAGCAATTTCCTGCCTGCCTCACACCGTGCCGATGGTCTGGCTATTGCCAAAGCTATCAAACCACTTGATACCCTGGGCAATGTTGACTGGGAAAACGGCAAGGTGATCTTTGCCGGTATGGGTGCTTCCACTGCAGGAAACTCTTGGAACCACTTTGTTGATATTGTTGATACGGCCTCAGGATTGAACCCCTGTATGCGGGCCATCAATGCCTGTCTGGGTGCAAAGGGACTGGACATCATGATCGATACAGCAGTCAATGGCTGGTATTGGTACGATGAGATCCTCCCTAAGATCGAATACTATAATTCTTCCCGTTATCAGGTGCAGGTGGCGTGGATCAAATCGGCCTCCAAGGCTGATACCATTCTGGAGTTCCCGTTGTTTCCGAACGCTATTGCAGATAAGTATGAAGCTTTGATGCCCATACTTCTTGATACTTTCCCAAACATCAAACTGGTATTTATTTCAGGCTTCTTTTATGGTGGATATGCTGACCCATTAAAAGAATTTTATGATGTTGTTGTGGAGCCGGGAAGTTACTGGACAAACTTCGCCGTCAAATGGGTTATTGAAAGACAGATCACCGGAGATCCTGATCTGGCATTCAAAGGACCGGGCAGACGTTCTCCCTGGATCGCATGGGGACCGCACGTCTGGGCTGATGGTATGCGTGCCAATGAATGGGATGGGTTACAATGGAATTGTGAAGATGATTTTGCCTGGGATGGCGGAGGATATCACCTGACAAATACCGGTAAGAAGAAAGAAGCAGACCTGCTATTCACCTGGGCAAAAACCAATCCTGTAACCCGCCGGTGGTTTCTTGATGGTCCGCAGTGGAACAGCTGTGATCCTGACGGACGTCTGGCCAACGGGCAGATGCTGTCTTATGGAGATGATAATTATGTGACTGCCGAAGAGGTGATGTTGTATCCTTCTCCGAACGATGGCACATTCAGTATCAAACTTGCGAAGTCTCATACCGGTTATGCTGAAGTTACAGTGGTGAATAATATGGGACAGCAGGTATATCGCAGTACTTACGACAGCTTCATTGCCAATAAGAATATCAACATCCGGCTGGAAGATGCCACCCCCGGTATCTATTTCCTGAACATCAACCTGGATGGCAACATCACCACCAAGGAGTTTGTGGTGAAGTGAAGGTTGAAGGGCAAAAAAGGTAGAAGGGTTACAAGGAGGAATAGGCTATGACCTTTCATCCTTGTAACCCTTTCGCTTTGATATTTTTCACAATTATCAAACCTTCCACCAGAACCATATCCGGGTTTCACCCTTTATACCTTTACCCCAGATGATTCCACCCCTGGGCCGGCATTTCCTGTTCGTTTCCGTTTTTTGTTTCCAGTCTGATCCCTTCTGAAGCATCGGTGATCTTTCCGATGATGGTGATGCCTTCCATCTCCAGCACCTTGTATGATTCATCGGCCGGCAGGGTGAACAGCAATTCATAATCTTCCCCGCCATTCAGCATGGCAGTTGTAGGATCCATATGAAATTCCAGTGCCATGTTATAGGTCTCTTCGTGAATGGGAAGTTTGGACTCATAGACCAGTGCACCGGTTCCTGATTGCCTGCAGATATGCTGGAGGTCAGATGATAATCCGTCGCTCAGATCTATCATGGAAGTGGGCTTCAACCCTTTCTCCCGCAAAAGTTCAATGACATCTCTTCTTGCTTCCGGTTTCAGCTGTCGGCCCACGATGTACGGGTGCCCTTCCAGGTCAGGTTGGATCTGTGGGTTCTCTATATAGATGCGCTTCTCTCTTTCCAGCAATTGCAATCCCATATAGGCAGCACCCAGATCGCCGCTCACACAGAGAATATCGCCGGGTTTGGCTCCATCGCGGTACACCAGTTCATCTTCGTTGGCTTCACCCAGTGCTGTTACGCTGATCACCAGTCCTTTGACTGAAGAGGAAGTATCGCCACCAATAAGGTCCACTCCGTAACGTTCGCAGGCAATATGGATCCCATCATACAATTCTTCCATCGCTTCCACAGAGAACCTGTTGGACAGGGCCACAGACACTGTGATCTGTTTCGGTTCTGCGTTCATGGCATAGAGATCGCTCAGGTTGACCACAACACTTTTATATCCCAGGTGTTTCATTGGCATGTACATCAGGTCAAAATGTACGTGTTCCAGCAGCAGATCGGTGGTCACAACGGTCAAACGCCCCTGGTGGTCAACCACAGCGGCATCATCGCCAATTCCTTTGAGGCTGAATGCTTGTTTGAGTTCAAAATTGGCGGTCAGGTGTTCGATCAATCCGAATTCTCCCAGGTCACTGATCTCTGTGCGGTCGTTGTCTGTCATGCTGAAATGATTCTTTTGTTATTTTTAATCCAGTCAAATGCAAAGCTACTATGAGTACAGGAGTTGAGGTAAGATCGCCGCTGGAGATGCTCTACAATTGGGAGCAGGAGAAGCCGGAAGTGCTGTATCTGCGACAGCCCATTGAGGGCCAGTGGATCAATTATAACTGGGCTCGGGTAGCCGATGAAGTGCGGAGGATGGCTGCCTGGCTGCAGGCAAAAGGCTATGAACCCGGCAGTAAAGTGGCCATTCTATCCAAGAACTGTGTGCACTGGGTTCTGGCAGACTGGGCCATCTGGATGGCAGGATATGTGTCTGTACCCATCTATCCGAATGTGACCCCTCATACCCTGAACCAGATACTGGAGCACAGTGAATCGAAGTTGTGCTTTGTGGGGAAGCTGGATGACTGGCCCTATCTGAAGCCGGGTGTTCCTGCAGCTATGGATCGGGTTTCATTCCCATTCTATGGTATCAATGAATTTCCTAACTGGGATGAAGTGCTGCAGGGTGTGGAACCTATGAAAGAAAATGTAGTGTATCCGATGGATAACATCTGCACCATCATGTACACGAGCGGTACCACCGGCATTCCGAAAGGGGTCATGCATTCTTTCTTTAATTTCGCCTATGCCGCAAGCAACGCCTTGCCACCACTTCACATTGGTCAGGAAGCTACTTTCTTTTCCTATCTGCCTATGTGTCATATTGCAGAAAGGTTGCTTATAGAAATGGGAAGTTTGTATGCCGGCGGGCAGGTGTCTTTCGCAGAATCTCTTGATACATTTCCAAAGAATCTGGCTGATACCCAACCCACCGTTTTCCTGGCAGTACCTCGTATCTGGGCCAAGTTCCAGGAAAAGATCCTGGAGAAGATGCCACAGAAAAAGCTCAGTTTGCTGCTCTCCATACCTGTTATAAACGGGATCGTGAAGAACAAGATCAGGAAGACCCTGGGTCTGGCAAAAGCTACTAACATATTCTCAGGCGCCGCACCCATTTCAGTTGAGTTGATCAACTGGTTCGGTAAACTGGGCATTCAGATCCAGCAGGCCTATGCCATGACCGAAGACTCCTGCTATTCTCATGTCAATATCAAATGGCGTGATAAGGTGGGCACTGTAGGTGAAGCATTGCCGGATGTAGAAGTGCGAATCAGCGAAGAAGGTGAGATACAGATCAGACACGAGGCACTCATGAAAGGATACTACAAGGAACCCGGTATGACCGCAGAGGTATTTACACCGGATGGCTACTTCAAAACGGGTGATAAAGGAGAACGAGACAGCGAAGGATATCTGCGCATCACCGGCAGGGTGAAGGATCTGTTCAAGACCAGCAAGGGTAAATATGTGGCCCCCGGTCCGATAGAAATGAAACTCATGGATGACCCGGATATTGAACAGGCCTGTGTGGTAGGGCTCGGATTACCCCAGCCTATCGCCCTGGTCACCCTGAGTGAATCGGGCAGGAAGAAAACTGAACGAGACCTGGAACATGTATTGCGTACTACTATGTTCCATATCAATGAAGGACTGGACTCTTTTGAGAAAATGCAGAAGATCATCATCATTACCGATGAATGGACCATAGACAATGGTCTGATGACCCCAACCCTGAAGATCAAGCGGGGTGACGTGGAGAAAAAGTACCAGATGAACTACGAGAAATGGTATGATATCAAAGGAGACATTCTTTGGGAAGAAGTGGAAAGCTGATATACCAACAACTTCGGGTGATCCATTTTGATGTTTCAGGGGGAGGCCTGCAGCAGTAAGAAAGCCTTACATACCATCCAACCTAAGCCGAAAATTGTTTCGGCCTGGAAACTTTTATGAAGACACTGCAACGCATGGAGCCATGATCATGACTGAACTGATGAGCACTGCCTGTTAGAAAGGTTCTTTTGCTACCAGTTTGTCTTGCCTCAGTTGCCTGCCTCACAGGAACATCCGGTGTGGGTCACACCATGCCAGTCAAATGAAGGTGCATAGCCACCCGTCTCCCAGTAGAACGGCAACCGTTTCCGGTCATAGTTTCCTGTTTCGTTCATGGTACTTGCATCATACAACCTGCCGTTTACCATGGTATAGTGTACAGAATTGCTGTTCATGATGTCTTCCAGCGGATCTTTGTCCAGTACTATAAGGTCTGCCAGCTTGCCGGGTTTCAATGAACCCAGATCATCTTCCATACCCAGGTAATAGGCGCCATTCACAGTAGCAGAGCGCAGGGCTTCCATATTGGTCATCCCACCCTGAGCCAGCATCCACAGTTCCCAGTGCGCACCCAGTCCCTGCAGTTGTCCGTGTGCACCAAGATTGACCCGAACACCGGCATCTGTAAGCTTCTTGCAACTCTGTGATACCAGTATGTGGCCGTTCTCATATTCTTCTTCCGGTACCATGGTGCGGTGCCTGGCTCTGGGGTCGATCACATCGCGGGGTGTGAAGGTCAGCAGTTTGCTGTCTTTCCACACATCGGTATGCTGATACCAGTAGTACTCGCCGTTAAGTCCGCCGTAATTGACAATAAGCGTCGGGGTATAACCTGTATTGCTGGCCGCCCAGAGTTGCACCACATCGTCATATAATGTAGCCACCGGCAGGTTGTGTTCCACACCGGTATGTCCGTCCAGGATCATAGTGAGGTTATGAAAGAAAGTGCTGCCTCCTTCCGGTACCACCTGAATGCCCAGTTCAGAAGCTGCTTTGATGACCTGCTGACGTTGCTCTCTTCTGGGCTGGTTGTAACTCTTGACCGAGAAGGCACCAAATGCCTTTGTTCTGTTGATGGCAAAACGGGCGTCATCCAGGTTGTTGATCAACGCTTTGAAATCGCCGTCGGCTCCGTACAATATCACACCGGTAGAAAAAATTCTGGGACCCACCATGACACCTGATCTCACCATTTCCGCCTGAGAGAACACCATCTCGGTATTGCTGGATGGGTCATGCGTGGTGGTCACACCATAGGCGAGGTTGGCAAAGTACTGCCAGTGCTGCTGCGGACTCAATCCGAACCTGAACTGTCCGAGGTGTGCATGCACATCTATCAGTCCGGGCATGATGGTCTTGCCTGTACAGTCGATCACTGTGGTATTTTTTTCTTCCACCAGCGGATGATAGGCGGTACCCACAGATAGTATCCTGTTGCCCTGCACTACCAGTGTGCCATCTTCTATCACCTCATCGCCTTCCATCGTGATGATGCGGGCATGGGTGAACACTACTTTCCCTTCCGGTTTATCAGATGGCAGATCAAGACCAATGGAGATCCCGACAGAATCCATGGGTGGAAGTGAATCAGGTGATGCAGCCAGAAAACTGAAACGCTCTGCCAGCGGAACAGTGTAGTAAGCATCACCGAGGGTATAGCGGAGTTCAGATGCATCGGCCGACCATTGCAGATTGATACCGGCATCATGGGCAACCCTTGCTACCGGAATGGATTTGGACTGCCCGTCCAGATCAAGTGTCTGACCAGACATAGGAAGTGCTGCTACATAAACCTTATACAGATTGGTGAAGGCTACCCACTGGTCATCCGGACCGGGAACAATGCGTTGCGCATATTTCGAGGTAACGATCTCCCGCTTATCTTCCCCACGAAGGTTGACTGACACGAGTGTTTTGGTAAGATCGCCGAACAGGTAACCGCCGTTCTGGTAGTAGATGCGGGAAGCATCTGCGTTGAACATCGGGAACATACCTTCCTCTGTGATCTTTTCAGGTGCCTCCTCACGATCCGTATGCATCAGATAGATGCCGGGTTCGAGTGTGTTCGTATAGCCCTGGTTGGTATTGCCTTCTTCTTTGCGGAAGACCAGCACCTTCGGATCTTTAGGTGAATAGGCTGGTTCGCGGTAGATGGCTTTGGTGGTGGTCAGTTTTTGCGGAACGGCTTTCGTATTGCGCAGATCCAGTTGCCAGATGGCACCCATCTCCACATCATTCCATGTTACATAAGCCAGGTAATGACCATCGGCAGAAAAAGCTGGTTCATATTCAAGATCTTTTCCTGTTGTAAGACGGACCGGTTTGCCGTCGGGTAATGATTTTTTCCAGAGGTAACCTGCTGCATTGAACACCAGGGTCTTCCCATCGGGGGAAGTGGTGGCCTGCCGGATGGCCTTCACCCGGAAATTATCGGGTGCAGGATCCTGTTGGAAGTGCAGGGCATTCACAATGGGATGAACCGCTGTGGCGTGGAAGGGGATGGAGCTGACCTCCATGGTCTGCACGTTGATGCGTTGAATGCCGCCGCCTGCCCAGATGATGATGTACTGATCATCCGGCGTGAAGTTGAATCCGGTATAAGGACCGAAGATCGCCCAGGCTTCCTGCTGGTCTTTGTCCAGCTGATCATAGATGGGCCATTCTCTTCCGGTGGACAGTTCGCGGATATACAGTACAGATCTATCATGCACCCTTTTTACAAAAGCCAGCCATTCGCCTGAATGAGAAACCACAGGCCTGACCGCTCCGCCGGGTCCGCCTGTTACCTGTTCTGTTTTGCCTTCCTGCAGATCATATCTGTTGATCACATAGATCTGGCTGTTCGGATCCTTGTTGTACTGGAAGTAACCACCCGGATACACATCTTCACTGTAATAGACATATCGTCCATCAGGGGAAGCCCAGGGTTCTCCAACATCCTGCTGGTCATTCTTTCTTTTGGTCAGCTGGATGCCTTGTCCGCCCGACATGTGATACATCCATATCTCACCGGCACCAAGCGATCTTTGAGAAGTGAAATGTTTGCGTGCGAAAAGGTACTGACCATCGGCCGACCAGACCGCATTGTTCAGCAGACGGAAATCTTCTTTGGTGATCTGTTTTGCATCTGATCCATCTCTGTGCATGATCCAGATATTGTCGCCACCACCCGCATCGCTGGTGAAGGAGATCCACTTTCCGTCAGGACTATACCGCGGTTGCACTTCAAAGGCATGTCCGCCTCGAAGCAGCGTCGCTTCTCCGCCGGCAATGGGCAGGGTGTAGATATCACCCAGCATATCGAACACGATCTCTTTGCCATCGGGACTGACGTCCAGACTCATCCAGGTGCCTTCAGAGGTAGAGATGGTCACATCGGTATAAGGAATGTTGATGGTGTTCACATCCCATTTGGGTTCCTGTTGGGCAATGGTGACCAACGGCAGAAGCAGCGCAGCAAGTGCAGATACAGGTTTCATATACATCTGTTGGAATCGGTAAATCTAATCAATCACCGGATGGTGTTCACTTTTCCGGCTGATCCAGAAATTCGTCGGTGAAATGCCCTTTCTCTTTCGGACGGGAAAATTTTTCCTTGTTGAATGCATCCGATCTTCCTCTTGGAATACTCAGGCTGTCCCACTGATCTGCCAGCATCTTCCCCAGTAACACGATCTGCCCCACGTGATAGGCGTAGTGAGCAAGCTGACGATTGATCGCTTCGGTAACGGTATGTCCCTGGTTGCGAATGAAGATGATCTTTTCGAGGTCTTCGTCGGTTAGCGGATCGATGGCTGCATATAAACAATTCCATCCTTCCGTCCATTTCGCCATCATGTCATCACGTGAACTGATGTCATTGTCGAACTCTGCTTCCCGCTGCCTCCATTCCTTCTCTCCGTCGCTAGTAAGAAAATCGGTCCACCTGCTGAGCATGTTTCCCCACAGGTGTTTCACGATGGTGGCCATGCTGTTGCTTTCTTCATTGTACTGCCAGAACAGCTTGTCGTCAGCCACCTGTTCAAAGGTCTTTTCACCCAGCTGCTGGTAGTATTGGAATTGCTTGCGGATGCTGTCGAGGTAGGAGGGCATGGTGGGAGTGGGTTTGTTGAGTGGGAGTGAGAGTGGGAGTGGGACTGGGAGTTGGAGTGGGAGTTGGAGTGGTGAGTGAGGAGTTGGCCATAAATGTTCAGACCTGAAAGATAACCAATATCCGAAACGCACAACGATCGACGAAAAACGAACCACGCAAAACGATAACGAATAACGCAAAACGAACCACGCAAAACGAATAACGCACAACGAACCACGCCTCCCCCTCTGTTAAAAAATCTGAACGCCTGTTAAATACATTTTGCTTTAACGGTTCTTAAGATGCATGCCCGATAGTTTTGGGGCAAAACCCAACAAAATGAAATGGATCAGTGGTATTCTGATGACCGTAACTACCGGTGTATTTGCCGGAAACAATGATGCTGTGCAGGCAGTGATAGACCTGACCAGTGTACAAAATGATAAGGTACAGGTGGTAGTAGATCTGCCTGATATGCAGGAGAGTACAGTGGTGTATTGCCTGCCGAAGATCGTGCCGGGCACTTATTCCATATATGACTTCGGAAGATTTGTGAGCGACTTCAAAGCTATTGATAAATCTGGTACTGAAATGGCTGTTGAACAGAAGAGCGTGAATGAATGGAAGATCGCCAATGCCACTCAGCTGGACAAAGTATCCTATTGGGTGGAAGACACCTATGATGCTACCTATGACAATCCTATCTTCGAACCGGCAGGTACCAACATTGAAGAAGGAAAGAATTATCTGCTGAATACATTTGGATTTATAGGCTATGTGCAAGGGCAGAAGGAGAATGACATCCGGCTGACTGTGCGCAAACGTCCCGGAGATTATGGCGTGAGTCCCCTGCAGGCCATGCAATCTACCGCCGATCATGACATCTACCACCTGGATAATTACGACAAACTGGCCGATGCACCGCTCATGTATGGTCAACCGGATACCGCTTCCATCATGGTGGGAGGTGCGCAGGTACAGATCGGTGTGTACAGCCCGAACGGTGTGATCCAGGCTGCTGCTGTCCGCGATAATATCAAGGACCTCCTTCATGCACAGGAATTGTATCTCGGCGGCAAGTTGCCGGTCGAGAAATATGCTTTCATTTTTTACTTCACCGATACTTTAGGTGTATCCGGAGGAATGGGTGCATTGGAACACATGAATTCCAGTGTGTACTTTCTTCCAGAGATGCCACTCCATGAGGAAGCCGTTGATATGCTGCGGGATGTATGTGCGCATGAATTCTTTCACATCGTAACCCCGCTCAACATTCATTCTCATGAGATAGCTGATTTCAACTTCATAGAGCCGCACATGAGCGAACACCTCTGGCTCTATGAAGGACAGACGGAATATGCAGCGCATCATGCACAGGTGATGGCAGGACTCATCACTCCTGATGAATTCCTGCGTCGCATGCAGGATAAGATAGACATGTCGCAGAACCACTATAACGACAGCCTGTCTTTTACTGAAATGAGTCGCCGGTGTCTCGATGAATACAAGCCTGAATACACCAATGTATATCAGAAAGGTGCTCTCATCAATATGTGTCTTGACATCGAATTACGGGAATTGTCTGGTGGCAAATACGGCACCCGTGACCTGATGCGAGACCTGGGAAAAGAGTACGGCATGAACCGCTCGTTCAACGACGATGAATTGTTTGACAAGATCGCTGCACTCACCTATCCGGAGATCCGCACTTTCTTCGCAAAATATGTGGAAGGCAATACGCCTATTCCGTACGAAGATTATTTCGCCCGGGTGGGTGTGATCCTGTCTGCACCGGAAAAAGAGAAGAAGCTCAGTATGGGCAATGTGGCTTTGAACATGATGATGGGCGAAGAAGGCCCTGTGGTAGAAGTGGTCAGCACCGATGGTATGAATGCATTCGGCAAAGAGCTGGGCTATGAGGTGGGCGACAGGCTGGTGAGCATCAACGGCGTTCAGATCAGTGAGGTGGGCCCGATGCAGGCTTTTGAATCCTTCCGCACCCAGACCAAAGCCGGCGATCCGGTGGCCATTGAAGTGATGCGCACCAACAAGAAAGGCAAGACCAAAATGGTGACGCTGAAAGGAACAGCCATGGAAGTGGAGGTCAACAAACCACGTCAGCTCGTGGTGGATCCCCATGCGGGTTCCGCTGAAAATACACTGCGCAGCGCCTGGCTGACGGGCAGCTGATCAGTGCGCAGGCTTGTCCATGCACAGTTCCACCAGCACGCCATTGGTCGTTTTCGGGTGGAGGAAGCAGATGAGTTTGCCATCGGCACCGGGCAGGGGTTCCGGATACAGCAACTGGAACCCTTCGCCTTGCAGCCGTTCCATCTCTGCATGAATATCATCCACCGCAAAGGCGATGTGGTGAACGCCTTCTCCGCGTTTGTCGATGAATTTGCTGATGGCAGTGTCCTCCCGGCTTGATTCCAGCAACTCGATCTTGGTCTCTCCGATCAGGAAAAAGGAGGTGCTGACCCCTTCCCGCTCGACGGTCTCGACCTTGTAGTGCTCACTTCCCAGCAACTTCTTAAACAGCTCGTTGCTGGCTTCCAGGTCCTTTACGGCTATACCCAGGTGTTCAATCTTGCGCATAAAGCGAAGGTAAGGGAAAGCGGAATGCGAAGGGCGGAATGCGGAGGAGTGAGTCCCGCATAACGACTACTATCTCCTTTCAGTCGATGCATTCGTAGCGCGGGATCAGCTCCTTTGTCGCTGACAGTTGGCAGTCGAATAAAGTGAAGCAAGGTAGTTTGTTGCCCGTTTTTGTGTTCATTTCGCATTCCGCCTTCCGAATTCCGCCTTTTTCCTACCCCCAGCTGAAAATTGCCAATTAAAAACACCCCTTTTCCCAACTTTTCCTATACTTTTGTGTTTTAGAATTAGTCTAAATAAGAAGGGAAACCATGCATAATCTGCCCATATACCTCGATAACAGCGCCACCACCCCGGTAGATCCGCGGGTACTGGAGGCCATGCTGCCCTATTTCACCCAGCATTTCGGCAATGCGGCCAGTCGCTCGCATCCGTTCGGCTGGGAGGCGGAAGATGCGGTTGACCTGGCCCGTCAGCAGGTAGCCAAACTGATCAATGCCTCCGATAAGGAGATCATCTTCACCTCCGGTGCCACCGAAGCCAATAACCTGGCCATCAAGGGTGCCTTTGATATGTACAGCCGGAAGGGCAACCATATCATCACGGTGACCACCGAGCACAAGGCCGTGCTGGACACCTGCAAGCACATCGAGAAGATGGGCGGCGAGGTGACCTACCTCAAAGTGGACAACCAGGGCAACATCGACCTGAACGAACTGGAAGCAGCCATTACTGATAAGACGATACTTGTTGCGGTGATGTACGCCAACAACGAAATGGGTACCATCCACCCCATCCGTAAGATCGCTGATATCGCCCACAAGAAAGGAGCACTGCTCTTTACCGATGCCACCCAGGCCGTAGGCAAGATCTCTGTGGACGTGGAACGCGACGGCATCGACCTGATGGCGTTCTCTGCGCACAAGATGTACGGACCGAAAGGCGTAGGTGCTTTGTATGTGCGCCGGAAGAACCCCAGGGTCAAGGTGACCGCTCAGATGGACGGTGGCGGACATGAACGCGGCATGCGTTCCGGTACACTGAACGTACCGGGCATCGTGGGCTTCGGCAAGGCAGCTGAGCTCTGCATGCACGAGATGGAAGAAGAAGGCAAGCGCCTGGCCATCCTGCGTGATAAACTGGAAAACGCTTTGATGGGTCTGGAAGAAGCCTACGTGAACGGAAACCCAGACAGCAGGCTTCCTCAGCTGACCAATATCTCTTTCAAATACGTGGAAGGAGAAGGACTGATGATGGCTTTCAACAAGCATATCGCCGTGAGTTCCGGTTCTGCCTGTACCTCCGCATCACTGGAACCCAGCTATGTGCTCAAGGCACTTGGCCTGGGCGATGACCTGGCACACAGCTCCATCCGTTTCAGCCTGGGAAGATTTTCCAATGAAGCCCAGGTGGATTACACCATCGAAGCTGTGACCACGGCCGTCACCAAGCTCCGCGAAATGAGCCCGCTGTGGGAGATGTTCAAGGAAGGCATCGACCTGGATACCATAGAATGGGCCGAACATTGAACCAACTGAATAGTACAACCGTTAAATAAGATATCATGGCATACTCACAGAAAGTACTCGACCACTATGAGAACCCGCAGAATGTGGGTACTCTGGACGCCAAGAAAGAGACCGTTGGAACCGGTCTGGTGGGCGCTCCTGAATGCGGCGACGTAATGCGACTCCAGATCGAAGTGGATCCGGAAACGCATACCATCACCGACGCCAAGTTCAAGACCTTCGGCTGCGGTTCTGCCATCGCCTCTTCTTCTCTGGCCACCGAATGGCTGAAGAACAAGACCATTGACGAGGCGCTGCAGATCGACAACATGGATATCGTGGAAGAACTGGCCCTGCCGCCGGTGAAGATCCATTGTTCCGTACTGGCTGAAGACGCCATCAAGGCAGCCATCCAGGATTATCGCAAGAAGCAGGGGCTGCCCGAACTGAAACTGGAAGAAAAAATCGTGCACTAATGATCTTCATCAGCGAAGAAGCCAAATCAAAGGTTGACACCCTCAAGCAGGAGGCGGAAATAGGCCAGGACTATTTCATCCGCATTTCTGTGGTGGGAGGAGGCTGCAGCGGCTTGTCGTATAAAATGGATTTTGACAACGAGGGCCAGCCCGACGACCAGGTTTTTGAAGACCGGGGCGTTAAACTGGTAACCGACCTCAAGAGTTTCTTATATTTGTGTGATACCACGCTGGACTACAGCGACGGTCTGAACGGCAAGGGCTTTCACTTTGTGAACCCCAACGCCACCCGGACCTGCGGTTGTGGCGAAAGTTTCGCAGTTTAGCAGAAGATTCTTTTCATACTTGAACGAGTCCCCGTCTGGTAACAGTCGGGGGCTTTATTTTTGATCACGGAGGTAAGGAGGAACACTGATGTAACGGATCAAACGGATTACTCAGATCTGGAGGGGTTATCAGATTCAGTTATTGAATAGTGCCTGCTTGCTTGCTTCATTCAGGGATTTTATTGATATCACTGATAAGGCGTGAAAGCTAAATGCGGGAAAACGCTGGTTCAAGTAAAAGTTTTAGGCTTGAATTAATAAGAGTTCTGACTCGCTAGCTTCAGCGAATAGCGTCAGATAATAGCTTCTCGGATTCCTGGTACTGATCCGTGTTGATCAGTTTGGTGTTCACCCAGGAGGCTTTGACTTACAAGGGTTTCAAATACTACAAGCTGAATGGGTTTTCCCGCCATTCTAACCGTTCGATCTGTGTTTTAATCTTATCGTCGCTAGTCCACCGCCACACCCAGCTTTTTGCAGGCATGCTCGCTGGCTTTTTGTTCGGCTCTTTTCTTGGAGAAGTCACTATCGCTGGCAATGAGTTCGCCGTTCACCATCAAACCCATCTGGTAGATCTTCTTGCCCTTGGCCTCGTGTTCTTCCAGCAGTTCATAACGGATCTCGTGCCCGTTCTTCTGAGCCCACTCAATGACCTTGCTCTTGAAGTTGATGACCAGGTTCTCCAGCTCTTCCACATTATAGTGCTGCGCCAGGATGCGGTGGCGGAAGAAATGGGCTGCAGGATGATAACCCTGATCCAGGTACAGTGCACCTGTTAATGCTTCCAGGGCGTTACCCAGCACCGAGCTGTTCATCAGATCGCCCACACCTTTGCGCACGCGGATAAGTTCTTCCAGCCCCAGTTTGAGTGCTACCCGGTTCAGCTGATCGCGGCTCACTACTTTGGAGCGCATTTCTGTTAGAAAACCCTCTGTCTTGAAAGGATATTTCTTGAAAAGATGGTCAGTGATGACCAGGTCAATGACACTGTCGCCCAGCAATTCCAGGCGTTCATTGTTCATATGTACACTGTTGTGTACCGAACTGTGCTGGAGAGCCAGGTGGTAGAGACTAGTATTTACCGGAGTAAAACCTGTGATACTTCGGATGCGCCTGACGAATCCTTTTTCGTCGGAGAAGTAGAGGTTATACAGTTTTCGGTAAAAACTCAAGGCGCCGCTTTACGAGATCTTGCGGAAGATGACGGAGGCGTTGTGTCCACCGAATCCGAAGGTATTGCTTAATACGGCGTTGAGGGTTCTGGGTTGTGCAGTATTGAAGGTCAGGTTCAGGCGGGTATCAAACACCGGATCATCCGTGAAATGGTTGATGGTAGGAGGTACCAGGCTGTGTTGCATGGCCATGATACCTGCAATGGCTTCGATGGCACCGGCAGCACCCAGCAGGTGACCGGTCATGGATTTGGTAGAGCTGATGTTCATATTGTAAGCGTGCTCACCAAATACCGCTTCTATGGCTTTGATCTCCTGCGGATCACCCAGCGGTGTGGAGGTACCATGCACGTTCACGTAGTCGATGTCAGTGGTTTGCATGCCTGCATCGCGAAGCGCATCACGCATGACCAGGGTGGCACCGATCCCATCCGGATGGGGAGCGGTCATATGGTAAGCGTCGGCACTCATGCCTCCACCAGCCAGTTCGCAGTAGATCTTCGCTCCGCGGGCAACGGCGTGTTCGTAGTCTTCCACAATGACACAGCCGGCACCTTCGCCCAACACGAAACCGTCGCGGTCCACGTCAAATGGACGGGAAGCGGTCTTCGGGTCGTCGTTGCGCTCGCTCAGGGCCTTCATGGCGTTGAATCCACCCACACCGGAAGCGGTCACTGCAGCTTCAGAACCACCGGCCACAACAACCTTGGCACGACCCAGACGGATCGCATCAAAAGCAGCTATGAGTGCATGGGTACTGGAAGCACAGGCAGATACCGTGGCATAGTTCGGGCCGCGGAAACCGTAGCGGATGGAGATCATTCCGGCAGCGATATCGCTGATCATCTTTGGAATGAAGAAAGGATTGAAGCGGGGGGTACCGTCGCCCTGGGCGAACGAGGATACTTCCTCTTCAAAAGTTTTGAGACCTCCGATACCGGAAGCCCAGATCACACCCACTTTGTCATGATCGATACCTTCGGCGGTCAGACCTGCATCCTGCACCCCTTCTTCCACCGCTGCCATGGCATAGTGGAGATAAGGATCCATGCGACGAACCTCCTTCTTATCAATGACCGAAGTGGGATCGAAGTTTTTAACCTCGCAGGCGAACCTGGTCTTGAACTTCTCAGCATCGAAACGGGTGATGAAATCAGCTCCGCTTCGACCAGCTGCCAATCCGGCCCAGTATTCCTGCACAGAGTTGCCCAGGGGCGTCAACGCACCCAGCCCTGTTACGACAACTCTTTTGGTACTCATAAAAAGAAAGGTAGTAGGTGGTTACTTCACGTTCTCTTCCAGGTAGGTGATAGCGTCACCTACGGTAGTGATGCCTTCAGCCTGTTCGTCCGGAATGGAGATGTTGAACTCCTTCTCGAACTCCATGATCAGCTCGACAGTGTCCAGAGAGTCAGCACCCAGATCGTTGGTGAAGGAAGCTTCAGGTACCACTTCGCTTTCATCAACGCCCAGTTTGTCGACGATGATCTTCTTTACTTTTTCAGCAATTTCTGACATGACTAATTGATTAGGTTTTAATTAAAGTGCAAAGATAAGAGAGGGGGTGGGGTATTTGCAAATAACGCAGCACGATAGAACAGGCCTTCAGACGTTGATAAATTGTATAAACAGGCCTCTGTTGTTCAGAAATCAAGTTTTTCACCCAGACTGGCTGTTGCCTCTGCATAGGCTTCCTGTAAGATTGGTAACCATTTTTTAGCATGCCTGTTGCTGATGGCCCTTCCATCAATGGAAGATACAGGTACCAGCTCACCCATGGTGCCGGTGGTAAATACTTCATCTGCATTATAGAATTCAGACACACTGAGGTCAGCTTCTTCTGCAGGCAGGCCTGCGCCTGGCGACAATGCCAGCACTTTTTTTCGGGTGATGCCGGGCAGGCAGGCACGGGCATAAGGAGTACGCAACACCCCGTTTTTGATCAGGAAGATATTGCATGCATTGGTCTCTGCCACAAAACCGTGGATGTCTAGCATGAGTGCATCATCAGCTCCTGCCTGGTTGGCTTCTATTTTGGCGAGGATATTATTGAGCAGGTTGTTGTGGTGGATCTTGCTGTCCAGCATCATGGGACTGTTGCGACGGATAGAACTGGTGATCAGGGTGATAGGCTCGCTGCCATACACCGGTGCTTTCCATTCAGCTAATATGATGAGGGTACAGCCTCTCTGATTCAGCCTGGGGTCCATACCACTGGTGATCTTCTCGCCACGTGTCAGTGTCATACGAATATGGGCACCATCCCGCATGCCATTGGCCTTCAGTGTTTCCATCACCGCCATGCGAATGAATGACTTGTCAGGCACACCGTTGAACATCAATGTATGGGCTGAAGCATGCAGGCGTTCCACATGGTCATCAAAGGCGAAGATGCGCCCGTTATACACCCGCATCCCTTCCCACACGGCATCTCCACCCTGCACGGCAGAATCAAACACAGATACTTTGGCTTCGTTGCGATGCCATAACTGATCGCCTACCCAGATCTGAATGTTGTCGTTGGCGGGATTGTAGGTTTGCTGCATGAACCGGCTTTTATGCGAAAGTAGTCTGTTCTGCTGGCAGACAAGAATGGATGACGCAAGTTGGTGATATCGGATCAGACATGAACTACATATGAATTATTGCAGAAGATTGTCATATTGCCCATCTTGCCTTGTTACCCTATTTATTTTTAGGTAAAATTGAAATAAATTCGAAATTATGTTAGTATCCATGTCAACACATCAAGGCACGGGTCATTTCACCCTTTCTGAAGAATTGGAACCGGAAGTCAGATCCCTTGCTGAACAACATACCCTGATAGCAGGAGAAGCGGTGCACATAGCGAGAGCGATGTTAGATACGGTGGTAGAGTTTGATGGTATTGAACATGAGTATAAAATGCAAAGAAATCCCCCTGAAACATTTTCATTATATCCCAATCCGGCAAAGGAACAAATAGTTCTATCCTGTAAACTTTTATCAGGTGATGAGATAAGGATGTGGACTTTTGAAGGCACATTAATGCAAACCATATTTGTTAGAGACGAAACCACTCAACTGAATATTATTCTGCAGGACATCCAGGCCGGCACCTATTTACTAGAAATAAACAGAGCCGGCTTAAAACTGCACACCTCACTAGTTGTTAAATTGTAATTGCAGTATAAATGAAGTCACAGTTTATCATACTAGTGGTGGGCATTTTTTTGTCTGCACAGCTAAAGGCACAGAACCAAATGAGCAATTGGTTCTTTTCTGATTCAATACACATTATTTTTTTAGAAGATACTATAGAAGTTAACACTTTGCCTATAAGTGATAGTATTGGCTGGCCCGGTTACAATTACAATATAATATCCAATAGTATTGGAGAAATCCAATTATACAGTAACTATAGGTATCTCTATGATGTTTATGGAAATATAATTAATGACATTGTACCGATCTATACTGCGCCTAATATTGGCACCTCATTAATTTGCCCTTCAATACAAAATAATGAAGAATTTTATTATTTGTACCTTGATAATGAATTGGCTCGTTTACGATATTGTAATATAAAGTTGAACTATGGGGATAGCGCTTTTTTTATCACCGAAGAAGAATGCAATGTATTATTAGATGACGATACAGTTAATTACACAAATCGTTTAAATGTAGTAAAGCATGGCAATGGAAGAGATTGGTGGATTATTAATAAAGTTCATTCCGTTTCTGATTCTCTGCAGCCTTTTAATGTAAGGCTTTATAATGAGGGTGGATTTAACGATCCTTCATATTATTACACAGATTCTATTCTTGATTCATATTATTTCCAATTCGGTCAGATGACAGTTTCAGAGCAGGGAGATTTACTCGCGATGGAAAATGGAGATTACGTTAAGATATATAAATTTGATAGGTGTACAGGAGTCATTATTCACTATTGTGAAATCCAGATTTTACCAGGTATCAAAGGTTTGCAAAGTGTGGCATTTAGTCAAAACGGGCATTATCTTTATGTTTCTTCTGAAGGTTATGATTCAGGTGATGTAAATGGCATTAGTAAGATCTGGCAGTTCAACATTGGTGGGTCAAGTACATGTGAAGAATTGGAAGCGAGCAAACAACTTGTATATGAGGAACCTGAATCATATTATGGTTGGGATATAAGTGATATGTTGTTAGAAAGAAATTCGGGAAGGATTTATTTTACTATTATTAAAAGAGGTATTGCACCCGGAGATGACACAGTTACCGGTTCGCAGAATTTGCATTTACATGCAATTATGGAGCCCGATTTGCTAGGTGAGTTATGTAATGTTCAGGAGAACGTACTTTACCTGAATGGATTTGTTGCAAGAGCCGGCCTCCCCAACATGCCTAACTACGCCCTTGGCGCATGGGAAGGCAGCCCCTGTGATACATTGAATGAAACTAACTCTGTTGCAGAAGTAACATCCCCTCCCTTCAAAGCCTACCCCAACCCGGTGCAGGATCATTTGTACATAGACAACCCGCTGCCAACAACCTGTCAGGCAGTGGTGTTCAATGCCATGGGGCAGGAAGTGGAGGGTTTTGTATTGCAACCCGGTGGGCTAACTGTCAGTACCACCTCCTGGCCAACAGGTATTTACCAATTGATTGTACAACAAGAAAATAGTAATATATGGAAGCAGTCTTTAATAAAAATGGAGTAGTGGATACCTACTTGTTGTCTTGGATCAGACAGGCAAACAGGTCGGAGAAACTTCATTCAGCAAGCAATAATTATTCAGCATGAAGAAAGGACTGCTTACATGGGCATTGCTGCTATGCTGCACATTTGGTGCAAAGGCTCAACTGGAAGGTGCGAATTGGTTTTTTGGAGACTCTGTGTTGCTGAAATTTACAGAAGACAGCATCATTGTATCACAGGCACAATTATCTACTGAAGAAGGGTCGAGTACTATTTCTGATAAGGAAGGGAATTTACTATTTTATTCTAATTCTGGTTTTGTATATAACTCATTACATGAACCTATTCATGAAGATCCTATTTTTGCGGGGGGATATGACCCGGAGAACCCCGGGCAAGGCAATGGGTTTATGGATTGGGTATTATTGCTGCCAGCCCCTATAAACCTCGATACACTATTTTATTTGTTTACATTGGATACTACTCTTAGCTACACCTTGATAGATAGGAGATTACGAGATGGAACTGGTGGAATACTAGATTCAGCAATAAATGTGCTAATTGGAGATACCTTGATTTCATTAGACACAAAACTAACCTCAGTTCGTCATGGCAACGGTCGTGACTGGTGGATTTTTATGCGTACATCCTGGTCAGCTGATCCTCCTATCATGTTTCTCAGGTGGCTACTCACGCCATCTGGTTTTGAAGGGCCTGACTATCTAGAGCTAACAGACTGGGTCGAGGAAGAAGGTTGGTACTATGGAAACATGTTCTTTAGTCAGGACGGAGAAAGACTGATAGTCATTGAAAAAACAGGATTTGAAGTGTATGAGTTTGACAGGTGTAGTGGAGAAATTGAACAAATAGGGGTTATTGATGACCTGCCAGTAACTGGCTTATGGTATGGAGCACTAAGCGCAAGTGGTCAGAAATTATATGTAGTATATCATAATATTATTGAAGGTTCATTAGAAAGGCACTCAGGCATCCTTCAGTATGATCTTGGCTTTTTACCTGATAGTTATGCTGTAAAAGAGAGCGAATCACTTGTTTTTGAGGAAGACTATAACAACTATGGTATTTGGTCTATTAAGTATGAGCCTATTACGGATAATATGTACTTTACTTTATTAAATACTACTGATACTTTGTACTCACACAATATGTATTTACATGCCATCACTGAACCTGAATTAACAGGTCTTTTATGCAATGTTCAGGAGAACTATCTGCAATTGGCTACCGAGCCAGGTGGTATGCGTACCTTAGGGGGCCTACCCAACATGCCCAACTACGCCCTCGGTGCACTTGCGGGTAGCCCTTGCGATACGTTAAATGAAACCAACTCTGTTGCAGAAGTAACATCCCCTCCTTTTAAAGGCTACCCCAACCCGGTGCAGGATCATTTGCACATAGACAACCCGCTGCCAACAACCTGTCAGGCAGTGGTGTACAATGCCATGGGGCAGGAAGTGGAGCGGTTTGACCTGGATCCAGGTGGGCAGGCACATGCAACAGGCTGGTGGCCGGTGGGTTTTTATTCCTTGGTGTTGCAGCAACCGGATGGAACTTTGGATAAGATATCCCTGATTAAAATGGAATGAAACAACAAATGCTGTCATCCAGCACAGATAATTCCTGATCACCTTACCCGGGACTTTGGAAACGAAGTTTACGGTAATACACCATCGCCTCTTCGGCCAAACCCTTCAGTTTTTCCGGCAGCACGACATCTTTCTCTGCGTAAGGCTCAAAGCCGGTGCTCCGGTGTACACGGTCATACCAATACCTGGCCCAAACACCATCTTCAGGTCTTTTGCCCGCAGGCCATTGTAGCATGGCAGGATCGAAAGCGATGGAACAGGCTTCGCACAGCTTTTCCAGCTGCGTGGCCGGGTCTTTTAAAATGTCATCACCATCGGCAACATACACATGCGTCTGATGCGCTGTAAGATATTCGAACAACTCCGAGCTCTGCCGTATGCCGATATCGTCCAACGTCGGGTTGTCGATGACCTTGCTGTATGACATGAGCACCTTCGCCGGATGGCGTATCAGCAATACATTCTTCCCCGCCAGCATAAAATCCTTTGGCAGATCCAGCAGGTGGTGGGTCATCTGTTTGGCGAACAACACCGGCTTGTCCAGTGTACCCATCAACTGCTCTGCAATGACCTTCTGCCCGTCGCATTCCATGCTGTTCAGGATATCTTCCCTTCCCGGATGCTGCATATCTGTTTCCTGCAGGTACCAGCCGTACAATGGTTCATCGAGTACCCTTGTATCTGCCCGTTGGGCAAAGCTGTACAGGAGGGCCGTAGAGATATTCCGCGGACCGCTCCACAGGTTGATGCGTATTGGTTCAGTTCTGGACAATGCTCAGTTTGGCAAATTTCAGCAGGAGTTTTTTCTGTCCGGCCTTGTCGAAATCAATGGTGGCCATGCGCCCGTCGTTCTGTCCTTCCAGACTCACGATCTTGCCATAGCCGAACTTCTGGTGTTCGATGGCCATACCGGCAGAAAGTCGTTCGGGCGGTGCGGGATTGAAACCCGAAGAGACCGCATGCACATAGGCTGTCTTCACCGGTTCCGGACGGCTGATCTTCGGCTGCTGATACACCACCTTCTCTTCCCAGGCAGATGATTTGGACCGGTGATAGCCCACCATCTCGAGCAGGTTCTGTGGCAGTTCTTCCAGGAAGCGGCTGGGCTCACAATAATCAAGACTGCCGTATTTATAACGTGTGGCAGCATGGGTGATGGTCAGCTTTTTCTCGGCACGGGTAACAGCCACATAGAACAGCCTTCGCTCTTCTTCCAGTTCTTCGCGGGTGTTGGTGCTGAGTCCGCTGGGGAAGAGATTTTCTTCCATCCCCACAATGAACACACTTTTGAATTCAAGTCCTTTGGCGGCGTGCACGGTCATCAGCTTCACGCTGTCTTCCTGGCCTTCTTCCTGATCTGCATCGGTCAGCAATGACACCTGCTGCAGGTAAGAGGCCAGGCTTTTATCAGCTTCGGTGGCATCGGGCGGAAAAGCGGGGTTGTCGCCAGGATCGGTGAACTCGCTGATGGAGTTCAGCAATTCCTGGATGTTCTCATAGCGGCTCAGTCCTTCCACACTCTGGTCGTTGTACAGCTCCTTCAGGATACCGGTGCTCTTGGCAATATGCGAGGCCACTTCGTAGGCATTCTTTTTTTCCAGCATAGCCTGGAAACTGCGTATCATGGTCACGAACTCGGTGATCGATTTTCTGGTCCCTGCGGGGAAGGGGAAAAGGGCGATGTTCTCGGCGATGTCCCACAACGAGCGATCATTATCAGCAGCAAAGACGATGATCTTTTCCATGGTCGTTTTACCGATACCTCTGGCGGGATAGTTGACCACTCTTTTAAAGGCTTCTTCGTCGTGCGGATTGACGGTCAGTTTGAGATAGCCCATCAGGTCTTTGATCTCTTTGCGCTGATAGAAAGAGATGCCTCCGTAAATGCGATAGGGAATATTGAGACGGCGCAGTGATTCTTCAAATGCCCGCGACTGCGCATTGGTGCGATAGAGGATGGCGAAGTCGTTGTTCACGAAATGATCCCGCATGCGCTGCTCAAAGATGGCATCTGCCACCAGCCGTCCTTCTTCATTATCGCTGGCAGCTTTGATGACCTTGATGCGGTCGCCTTCATCGTTCGAGGTCCAGATCTTTTTGGCCAGCTGCATCTTGTTGTTGCCGATGATCTGATTGGCAGCTTCCACGATTACCTTGGTGCTTCGGTAGTTCTGTTCCAGGCGGAAGGTCTTCACTTCCGGAAAGTCCTTTTCAAAGTTCAGGATGTTCTGGATGTTGGCACCGCGAAAGGCGTAGATGCTCTGGGCATCATCGCCCACCACACAGATGTTCTGGTGTACATCTGCCAGTCGTTTGACGATGGCATACTGCAGGAAGTTGGTATCCTGGAACTCGTCTATGAGCACGTGTTTGAAACGGTGCTGGTATTTGTACAGCACATCGGCATGGTCTTCCAGCAGCTCGTGGGTCTTCAGCAGCAGATCATCGAAATCCATGGCACCGGCACGGAAGCATCGCTTGGCATATTCCTTATAGATGTCGCTGATCTTCGGCCGGCCGTAGGCTTCATCCTCGCCCGTCAGTTCCGGATGCTGGCTGTACTCCTGGTGGTTGATGAGGTTGTTCTTGGCCAGCGAGATCCGGTAATGCACTGAATTGGCCTTGTATTGCTTGTCGTTCAACCCCATTTCCTTGATGATGTTCTTCAGCAGGTTCTTGGAGTCGTCGCTGTCGTAAATGGTAAAATTGCTGGTGTACCCGATCTTCGTCGCCTCTGCTCTGAGCATCCTGGCGAACACGGAGTGGAAGGTGCCCATCCACAGGCTTCTGGCGGCTGTTCCCTGCACCGATTCGATGCGGTTCTTCATCTCCCGGGCAGCCTTGTTGGTAAAGGTGAGGGCGAGGATGCCGAAGGGATCATATCCTTCTGACATGATATGGGCGATGCGATAGGTCAGCACCCGGGTCTTGCCGCTGCCGGGGCCGGCGATGATCATGACCGGACCATTGATACTGGTAGCCGCTTCCCGCTGTGGTTCATTCAATCCGTCCAGAAAACCCATGGGGGTAAAAATACGCAACCACTTAAAGCCATTCATCAGAAAGTTATCACCAATGGTACAAACGCATACAGATAATCTTAATCATTGTTAAATAACGGACTATGACAGGCTGAATGGCAGGGGTTACGGGCATCTTGTGTAATTTTGAGCTGATCATGAAACGACTCTTATTTGGAAGTTTGCTGCTGTGGTCTGCCGGCATTTTTGCCCAGCAGCCTATGGATCTGCGCACTTGTGTGGAGACTGCGGTTGCCAACAACCTGCAGATACGTCAGGGAGCGGCCAATGTGGCTGCCAATGAATTTGCCGTGCAGCAAAGCAGGCTGTCTCTGCTGCCCAATCTGAATTTCAGCGCCAACTATTTCTGGAGTTTCGGTCGTGGTATCGATTATGTGACCAACACTTATGTAGCCCAGAATTTTGAAAGCAACAGCTTTACACTGTCCAGCAATATGGGGTTATACACCGGAGGGATCAAGGCCAACGGGATCAAAAAAGCCGGGTACGACCTGGAGACTGCCCGTCTGGATCAGCAGAGTATGATCGAAAACATACAGCTCAACACCATACTGGCATTTCTTCAGGTCATCTATGCAGAAGATCAGGTAGAGATAGCTCAGAACAAGAAAACAGTGTCCACCAAACAGCTTTCTGATGCCAGAAAACTGGCAGATGCAGGCAGTATTCCGGCCGGGAATCTCCTGACCCTGGAAGCACAGATCGCCAGTGATGAACTCAATCTGGTGAACGCCAGAAACAATGTGGCTACTGCTTACCTGGCACTGAAAAACATCCTTCAAATGGATCCTTCAGAATCTCTAAGTATTATTCAGCCAGGCGATGGCCTGCTGGCTGAGGTGCTCGCAGCAGAAATGCCTGAACTCAGTGAGGTGATCGATGCGGCAACCAGAAATCTGCCGGGTATTCAGCGTTTTGAGTATGCGCTGAAAAGTGCAGAAAGTCAGGTGAAGATCACCGCCGGTTACGGGTTGCCTTCTCTTACCCTGGTAGGCCAGATGAATACCTCTTACTCCAATGCCAACATTGGCATTCCGGGCTTTGAACCCGATCCCTATGAAGTGCAGATCGAGAATAACCTGGGTGAAGTGGTTGGCCTTACATTAAGTGTTCCACTGTTCAATAATGGTCAGGTGGCCATCAACAGGCAGAATGCTGAACTCGGCCTGATGAATGTGGAGTTGCAGCAGCAGATCGCCATCAATGATATGAAGACCACAGTCACCAATGCATGGACCGGACTGCAATCTGCCGCCCTCACTTATGAAGCGGCCCTTCGAAGTCTGGAATCTGCTCAACTGGCGTATGACTTTGCTGAATCCAGATTTCAGGCAGGAGCCTCCAATTCTCTGGACTATACCACCGCAGTGAACAACCTGGCACAGGCAGAGATCTCACTCAGTCAGGCACAGTATGATTATATATTCAAACGCAAGGTGATCGACTATTACCTCGGAAAACCCATAGAATTTTAATATGAAAATCATCAAGATATTAGGAGCTGTTGTCGTACTGCTGATCATTGTTCTTCTTGTAGGAAAGAACAAGGGCTGGTTTGGCGGTGGCGGCGGACTGACCGTGCAGACCGATAGTGTGGCCGTCAGAGATATAGCCGAAACGGTCACTGCTTCCGGCAAGATCTATCCGGTCAATGAAGTGAAGATCAGTGCAGAGATCAGTGGTGAGATCGTTGATCTGCCGGTATATGAGGGTATGATGGTGAAAGCCGGTCAGTTGCTGGTGCGCATCAACCCTGACCTGTATGAAAGCCAGGTGGAGCAGGCTGAAGCTGCGGTCAACAATGCCAAGGCCAATCTGGCTACCGCCAGGAGCAGGAAGCTCCAGTCTGAGGTGAACATGGAGAATGCCACCATCGCTTTTGAAAGAAGCAAGAAGTTATTTGCAGATAAGGTCATCAGCCAGGCGGAATATGAGCAGGCTGAACTGGCCTATAAGACGGCGAAAGCAGAGATAGAAATTGCGAAGGAAAGTGTTACCGGTATGGAATATACCGTCAAAAGTGCAGAAGCCACGCTGCGTCAGATGCGTGATAACTACAAGCGTACCGCCATCTATTCACCTATTCCCGGAACAGTATTCGGCCTGAGCAAAAAGGCAGGTGAAAAAGTACTGGGTACCATTCAGATGAGTGGTGATGTACTGATGAGCATCGCCAACCTGAATGATATGGAAGTGCAGGTGGACGTGAGCGAAAATGATGTGCTGCGCATAGACCTGGGCGATACGGCAGAAATAGAGGTGGATGCCTATTTAGACCGGAAATTCAAAGGCATCGTTACCCAGATAGCCAACTCTGCCGGCAGCGGCGGACTGATACAGGTAGCAACCGAACAGGCTACCAATTTCAAGGTGAAGATCCGCATCCTGCCAGAGTCTTATGCAGACCTGAACGCCGATGGTAAATTCCCGTTCTATCCGGGTATGAGTGCTACGGCCGATATCCGCACCAACACTGAGAAAAATGTGCTGACTGTGCCCATTCAGGCGGTTACCACCAGAGAAGATACCAGCAAAGCCGGTGAGACCAGCATCATGGTCTGGACCATCTCCAATGATTCTGCGGTCATGCGCATGGTTACCACCGGAATCCAGGACGACAGCTATATCCAGATACTGGATGGCCTGAAAGAGGGTGATGTGGTCATCAGCGGTCCGTATAATACTGTTGCTACCATATTGAACGATGGTGATAAGGTGCAGGTGGAGAAAGAGTAGTAATACGAAGGTCGGAATACGGAATTCGAAATAGCGATTCCATATTCCGACCTTCGTCTTTCGTCTTCCGCCTTTCATTCCTTCCGGAACATTCTGTTGCGGCCCGGCGTTGACACACTATGACCCAACTCAGAACTGTGCAACTGATTGCCCGGGCAGATGAAGTAGCCCTGGGGCATGACACTGTGAAGCAGGCTTTGCCCATCAGGAACATCGATCAGATGGATCCGTTCTTGTTGCTGCATCATTTCAACAAAGACATTGAACCCGGAGGTCCGGGACTGGACGTGGCACCTCATCCGCATCGCGGGTTTGAGCCTATCACTTTTCTGTTTGACGGAGCCATCCACCACCGTGATTCACGTGGAAATGAGGGTTTCCTGAATGGAGGTGATGTGCAGTGGATGACAGCCGGTATGGGTATTGTCCACAGCGAAGCAGCCCAGAAGCCCTGGCTGGAAAATGGTGGAAAGATGAACCTCATCCAGCTATGGGTCAATCTGCCGAAAAAGGACAAGATGATCCAACCCCGTTATCAGGACATCAAAGCCGATTCCATTCCGGTAGTGGAAAAGGAAGGACTGACCGCCCGTGTGGTAGCAGGCACCTGGGAAGGCGTGACAGGACCGGCGGAGACCAGAACACCTGTGGTAGCTGTGGAGGGTCGAATGCAGAAAGGACACAAACTGGAGTTACCGGTCGATACTACCCATAATGCGGTATTATATCTGATGGATGGATTTCTGCAGTTCAACGACAAACATCAGGCAGGAGGTGGATTCGTAGCCATCTTCCGGCAGGACGGCAATTCTATTCAGATCGAAGCCTTACAAGACAGTCATTTTCTGTTGCTAACCGGCGAACCTCTGAATGAACCTGTTTCCAGTTACGGTCCTTTTGTGATGAACACCCAGACGGAGATCATGGAAGCTATCCGCGACTACCAGATGGGTAAGATGGGGATGCTGACTTATTGAGTTATTGGTTTTTGGTTATTAGTTATTGGTCCCGATAGCTATCGGGATTAGTAATTGGTTCCGATAGCTGTCTGAATACGATTTATCTTACATAAGTGAAAAGGCCGGCGCTAACGCCGGCCTTTTGTCAATCCACGACTATGAAGGAAAGTGGAGTATCAGATGGAAACGCAGGAAGTGGTAATGGTGGTAGAATCTGTCGTTTCTACACTTTCCCAATCATCACAGGTAGGGTCGTTTCCGTAGTTCTTATAGGTGTCTTTGGAACTGCTTAGTACAGTGCCGTCTGCATCAAGCACCTCTTTGGTGGTACACTCGCAGGTGGCAGATTTGGAGCAGGATGTCAATGCGGCAACCAATACCAGTACCAGCACGAAGAATAGTGAATTATTATGCATTTCTGTTGTCTTTTGATTTGAGTGAATTACATCATGTTATGATCTCCGTGAGACTTTCCAAAAATGCGGAAGCCGTAGTTGAAGAAGATGGTGTAGTCTGAGAAGGCGGCATCACCCCAGCGAGGATCACCTGAAGGACCCGGATCGATCTGCTGACGTTCTATGTCCTGTACGCTCTGCGTGCGGTTGCGATACAATGCGATGGGTACGTTCAGGCTGAAGATGTGGTTGCCGGTTACATAGGTTACGCCCGGATCAACGGAGAAGACCTTTCCCGGACGACGACGGCCATTGGTTTCGCCGAATACGTCTTCTACCGGAATTCCTTCAAAGCGGAAACCCAGGTTGATTGCAGAGCCTGACCAGCTGGTTGGTGTGTAGGTTACACCACCACGAACCAGGAATTGGTCAGAGATAGAATAGTTGACAGCAGGTTCGTTGGCAGCATCGATCTTATCTACCCTCTTTTCCCAGCTCAGCGTATCGCCTGGTGTGAACAGGTAATAGATGCTGTAATAGGCAAAGAAGATATCAGATTCCAGTTTGGCAAAACCCTGGCTTTGAAGGCTGAAGCCCCAGCCGCCATCGCCTAACTGAATGGACTGATCCACTTCTTTCAGGATGTTCTCACCTTCATCACCTCTGTAATAGAAAGTGTCCTGGTAGGCGAAATTTCCGGTTGGAAGTTTGATGCCGGCACCCAGGCTGAAATTGCCGTTGGCATCTGAGCTGTTCGGATCGATCATCCAGCGGTCAAACTGCAGACGGATATCGCCAATGCCATGAGAATTGGTAGAGCGACGAACGTCCACACCGTTTGGCGCATTGCCATGTTCATACTTAGAGGACCTCCAGTTGAAGGTGTAGGGAATGTCCAGTGTGGCATTCCAGCGGTCAGTGATGCCATAGGTGTACAGCAGGTCAAAGGCGTTCACGTCATTGCGTACATCGGTTCCTTCGCCTACCCGGTAAGACTCTTCGTGCGGACCACGGAAGTGCTTATAGGAGTGGAAGAAACGATAGCCAAAGCCGACCTGCATGTCGCCTTTCATTAACAGGTTGTTTCCGGAAGCTACTTCGCCCGTCATGGATCGAATAGCTACGCAACCCTGTGCCTGTGCATCGCCGGATGTGGTTACAGCCAGCAAACTAACAGCAGCGGTGAGGATAGCAGAGTAGTAGTGTTTTTTCATCTGAATGGATTTGAATGCGAAAATCCATAGAACAGCCAAGCTGCTGTTAATCAGACGATAGAAAGAAAACCTAACAAATGCTAAACAAGCTCAATGTAAAGCAAATAAATTGTAAAAACGTTGATATGGTGCAATGATCAGGGTTGCTGTTCATTGGATCCACCACTCATTTTAAAACCGATCGAGGTCTTTTGAGGTGTTACTTCATCCATTGTGAACTCATCCACATCCTGCAGTGTGATGGTATGGATCAGTTCATCTGTTCTTTGTTCTGCAGGCAGACCTGCCATGCGGAGGTGTTGGTTATGCACGGTATCTGCAACCAGTTTACGCATGGTGCGTGCATTGCCAAAATACTTATTGCGGGTACTGCATAATTGTTTGATATACTGCTGCAGATGTGCTGCTGCTGCATCCTGTAATTGCAGGTTCTCTGATGCGAACATATTTACTGCAATGACGTACAGATCTTCGGGCGAGTAATCGCTGAAGTGTATGAACTTATCGAATCGTGATTTCAAACCGGGGTTGGATTCCAGAAAACGGAACATCTCTTCGGTATAACCGGCCACAATGACCACAAATTCACCGCGATGATCTTCCATCCGCTTCAGCAACGTTTCCACTGCTTCTTTGCCATAGCCATCGCCACCTTCAGTCAAAGAGTAGGCTTCATCAATGAATAGCCCGCCGCCCATAGCATTTTGTATCAGGGCGTCTGTCTGAATGGCAGTCTGCCCAACATAGCCTGCCACCAGTCCTTTCCGGTCCGTTTCAACCAGGTGTCCTTTTTCCAGGATGCCAAGTGCCTTAAAGATCTTGATCAGGATGCGGGCCACAGTGGTTTTGCCTGTGCCGGGATTACCTGTAAAAACGGTATGCAGAGAGAAGGACTTTCTCAGGTCTTTACCGATCTCCTTATAGTATCGCACCAGTTTGACGATCTCATCGATCTCCTGTTTTACTTCATTCAGTCCCACCAGTTCTCTGAGCTGTGCAAGTGCATCATTCAGCAGGGCTTCATCTACCGGAAATTCTACACCACTGCCTGTCAGCATTCCAAAGATCGATTGAATGTCAGGCAGGGTGATGGTTGACAGGTCGTCGTTTGACAGGGTCTCGGGTTGTTCATGCCGCATGATACGCAGGGCCATATTCTGTTTGCCTTCGTCTATGACAGAGTTCATCAGCCTGGCATTGCCAAATTTCTCATCGCGGTTGCGGTACTCTTCCACGATCTTCATATAAATGAAATCACGAGCTTCCGGTGCGATGATCACGCCGCGTTTCCTGCTGTGATAATCGGCAATAGCCATGAGTTCATCCGGTGTGTAGTCAGGAAAGTGAATGATATTGCCCACTCTGCTGGAGAGCCCCGGGTTAGACTCCAGAAATTTTCGCATCTCTTTCGGATAACCGGCAAATACAAAAGCTATATCGCCTTTGCCATCACTCATTTCCTTGATAAGTACTTCAATGACCTCGCGACCGAAATCCTTTCCGTCGTCTCCGCGATCGGTCAGTGCATAGGCTTCATCAATAAAAAGAATGCCTCCGCGGGCCTGTTCGATGATGGCTTTGGTTTTGGGAGCGGTTTGCCCGATGAATTCCGCTACCAGATCCACACGACCAACTTCTGTTACTGTATCCTTGCTCAGCAAACCCATGGCCCGGTAGATCTTACCCAGCATGCGTGCCACGGTGGTCTTGCCTGTACCGGGATTACCGGTAAACACCATGTTGAGATTGAATTTGGATTCTTCTTCAAATCCTTTTTGCTGACGAAGGCTGAGAAACTTGAGATAGGTTGTCAGTTCATTGATCTCTTTCTTGACAGATTCAAGGCCAATCAGCTCATCGAGTTCTTTTCGTGCATCTTCCAGGCTTGTGGCATTGCTGACTGACTGCGGATCATTGATGACCGCATCGTTGGAAACAGCATCCATCCAGATCTGGTTGCCCGAGAGGGCTACATCCTGATCTGCCACTTCAAATGGAACAATGGCCACAATGTTGTCCATGAACAACACCTCGCAGATGTATTTATCAGCAAACCAGAATCCCGGTGCATCCGAGCCGTAACCCACATCCAGTATGATCTGTTTGCGATGGTCGCTGATGTGCTCAAACCAGTATGAGCTTCCCTTCATCTGGCGCACGTCATTGTAGAAGTTGAAGATGAGCTCCAGCGGAAAATAATCTTCCTGGCTTACCAGGTTGGTCAGCTCCATTTCAATACTGATGTAACGGGCGGTGTCTTTGGAGAACTGACTCAGGTATTTCCGTTCTTCCTTTGGTGTGTTTCCTCTGGGGCTTTCGTATAACCTGATGTTATTGATACTGAAATACGGGTTGTGTTCAGGAGTTACAATGCCGTTGTTGGTTATATAGAAATAGTTGGTACCTATCAGTTCATCGTCCAGAAACACCTCCCATTTGTAGGTGCCTTTTTTCCACCATCCGGGTTGTGGTGTTCCCCAGCCTTCTCGGATATAGACAATGTTCTGGTCAATGCCGGCCTTGAGTTCCTTTTCTACATTACAATACTCTTTCCCTGAATAATATTCAGAAGCACGTACCCGGATCTTGGCAGACCATTCTTCTTCATCAAACAGGATATTGTACAACTGGACCTCTACATTGACATAACTGACCTCAGATTCGTCAAATACGATACGGTAGTTCTTACTGTTGTTATGGAAGCTTTCCAGCGATCCATACACTTTCATCTGTTTGAATTTGAATCGCTTCTTCTCTTCGTTCTTCTTGGCCATGGCTGATTTGAATAAGGAAGTCAAATATAGGGTACATAGTGAATTGAATACTGCTTACAGGCAATGGATCACGGTCAAATGCCGGTTTTTTCTCATTTTTATTCCAAAATATCGTGTATGCTGGCTGAGATATCTACCAACCCACCTGTGAGCGCCAACAAGGAGGCGTGCAAGAAGAAAACGGAGGATATCACCGAAGAGCTTGATGAGTTGCAGAACAGGTTGTATGCAGAGGGGAAACAAAGCATACTCATTGTGCTTCAGGGGATGGATGCCAGCGGAAAGGACGGACTGATCAGAGACGTATTCAGGCTGATCAATCCACAGGGTGTCAGGGTGCAGTCATTCAAGAAGCCTACGGAAGAAGAAATGGATCACGAATTCCTTTGGCGCATCCACCCTCATGTGCCACGTAAGGGCATGATCCAGATCTTTAACCGGTCTCATTATGAAGATGTACTCATTCAGCGGGTGCATGCCTGGGTAGATATCGATACCATCAAACGACGGTATGACCATATCAATGCGTTTGAACGGTTGCTGCAGGAGAACGGCACACGCATTCTGAAATTCTACCTGCATGTTTCGCAGAAAGAACAGCACGAACGTCTGGCAGAGCGAATGGAAATTCCCAGAAAAATGTGGAAGTATAATCCCAATGATATGAAGGAAAGTGAACACTGGGATGAATACATGCAGGCTTATGAAGATGTGTTCAGAATATGCAGCCCTGACATTCCGTGGACCATCGTTCCGTCAGACAAGAACTGGTATAAAGAGTACCTGGTTGCCAGAACCATCTATGATGCGCTGAAAGATATGAATCCGCAGTACCCCGGTTTACCCGAGGGTTGATCACTGTTTGATGAACCTGGAAATGCCCACGGGCTGATCACCGTCCTGCAGAGACAACAGGTACACGCCTGGTTGCAGGTCGGCAACAGACAGTACCGGGCCGTTCAACGGAGTATCTCTTATCAGCCTTCCGGCCAGATCATGTATCAGCCAGCGGGCTTGTTGCATACCAGGCGGAATCTGGTCAACATACAACAACTCAGATGTGGGGTTTGGCCAGATCTGCAGCTCCATGACAGCCAGGTCATGTATGGCATCCGGCTGGTAGCCATCGCCGGCCATGATGGGTGTATCTGCCGATGATTCCCAGGCATACCCGTACACTTTGATCAGTTCCACTTCTGCATCGCCGGCTACGCTGTCAATCAGTACGGTTAACCTGACGTAACCGTAGTGCAGATCTGCAGCAGCATCATAAAAGCGGATGCCCATGTATTTTTCATTTTCCTGCCTCCAGTTACCTCCAATGACCGGGTATTCCAGATCAGAATCGCAGGTATTGTTGAAGAAATCAGAAAACATGAATTGCTGAAAAACGTCGTTGTTCCAGTTTCCTGATGAATTGATCCATTCTCCTTCATTCAGTATGCGAACACCTGCCGAGGTGTCATTCAGCAGTACCGATGCATAATTGATGAAATAGAAACTCATGGATCCTGCTGTATAACAACTGCCATCAAACAGGAAACTGGAGAAGGCAAAGGTGCCTTCCGGGCTGCTGTCCATATTGATATCCATGACCAGTATATCAGTATAAGGTGGATCAGCCGGTTCTGTGATGATGAAATCTGGATCTACATCTGTATAGATGACCTGTGCGTCTGCCTGATTGGCAAACATGGCAGTTGTTGCCAGTGCAGAATAGGCGGCCAGTTTTTTTTGCAACGTTGAGTTAGACATGGTCAGTTTGTTCTTGTATGAGTTTATGCAGAATATCTATTGCAGCCAGACTGATGACCGTTCCGGGACCGAATACAAAGCTGGCACCTTTTTCTGTAAGGAATGCATGGTCGTCGGGCGGAATTACGCCTCCCACAACTACCATGATGTCGGGTCTTCCCTGGGTGCGCAATGATTCCACAACCTGTGGTACCAGGGTTTTATGTCCTGCAGCAAGAGATGAAATGCCAAGAACATGCACATCATTTTCGATGGCTTGCCTGGCAGCTTCTTCTGGGGTCTGGAACAAAGGGCCTATATCCACATCAAATCCGAGATCTGCAAAGCCTGTGGCAATGACCTTGGCACCGCGGTCATGTCCGTCCTGCCCGAGTTTGGCCACCAGAATGCGGGGGCGCCGTCCAGCCATTTCTGCAAACTGGTTGCTCAGTGTGCTTGCCTCCTGAAAATGTTCATCCATGCCGGCTTCCTGTTGATAGACGCCGCTTACTGCCTGTACGTTAGCGGTATAGCGACCGAATGATGATTCCATGGCATCAGAGATCTCGCCAAGTGTAGCCCTTACCCTGGCGGCCTGCACGGCAAGATCCAGCAGATTCCCTTCTCCTCCTGCTGCACAATCTGCCAGTTCTTTCAACGCAGCATCTACAGATGTCTGATCGCGGGTGGCTTTAACTGCCTGTATCCTGCTGATCTGATTTTCACGAACGGCAGTATTATCCACTTCCAGTAATTCCATATTGTTGTCTTCCTCCGCAACGAAACCGTTCACGCCAACAATGATGTCTTTTCCGGTATCTATCCGTGCTTGTCTCCGGGCAGCAGATTCTTCTATACGCAGTTTTGGAATGCCCGCTTCAATTGCTTTTGCCATGCCGCCCAGTGCTTCCACTTCTTCTATGAGTTGCCAGGCTTGTTCTGCAATTTCCCTCGTCAGATTTTCCACCAGATAAGATCCGCCCCATGGATCGACCGTCCTGCATATGCCGGTTTCATGCTGCAGATACAGCTGTGTATTCCGGGCAATTCTTGCTGAAAAATCTGTTGGCAGGGCGATGGCCTCATCCAGCGAATTGGTATGCAGAGACTGGGTTCCGCCAAGCGCTGCTGCCAGAGCTTCCACGCAGGTACGGGCTACATTATTGAAGGGATCCTGCTCGGTAAGACTCCATCCGGAGGTCTGGCAATGGGTGCGCAGCATGAGCGACTTGTCATTCTTCGGACCGAACTGCGACATCAGCCTGTACCACAACAAACGGGCGGCCCGCATCTTGGCTATCTCACGGAAATGATCCATGCCTATTCCCCAGAAGAATGATAATCTGGGAGCAAAATCATCAATGTCCAGCCCTGCTGCCAGCCCTGCCCGAACATATTCCAGCCCGTCGGCAAGGGTGTATGCCAGTTCGATCTCTGCTGTGGCTCCCGCCTCCTGCATATGGTAACCCGAAATGCTGATGGAATTGAAGCGAGGCATGTGCTTCGAGGTGTATTTGAAAATATCAGATACGATGCGCATACTGGGTCCGGGCGGATAGATATAGGTGTTGCGCACCATGAACTCCTTCAGGATATCATTCTGAATGGTGCCGCTTAGCTGAGCCGGTTGTACGCCCTGTTCTTCTGCTGCAATGATATAGAATGCCATGATGGGAATGACGGCACCATTCATGGTCATGCTCACACTCATGGTATCGAGCGGGATCTGGTCAAAGAGGATCTTCATATCCTCCACTGTGTCAATGGCCACGCCGGCCATGCCTACATCGCCCATGACCCTTGGGTGATCACTGTCATACCCGCGGTGGGTAGCCAGGTCAAAGGCAACTGAAAGGCCCTTCTGCCCCATGGCCAGGTTACGCCGGTAGAAGGCGTTGCTTTCTTCTGCAGTACTGAAGCCGGCATACTGCCGGATGGTCCAGGGTTTGCGCACATACATGGTGGTATAGGGCCCTCTGATAAAGGGTTCCATACCGGGCATGGTATGTGCCAGTTCTTCCGCTTCGGCCGGAGGTTTATCCCAGTCAGGAAAGTGTTTCAATGGTTTATCCTGCCACCTGCTCATGTCTGATAGCTTGTTCCAGATTCCACGGTAATATGGCCGTGAATTCGTTAAATTCTACATGTTTCTGTTGCGGTAATTCCGGTGTTTCCTGGACATACTTATTGACACCTATCAGGACTTTTTTTCCGCTCAGATGGTCATTCAGTAATTGCAGTCTGTCAGTTTGTATGGCAGACTGAAGCTGTCCTGATCGCAATTGTTCCAGGCAACCGCCGGCATCTTCCCAAACACAGAAAATTTTCCAGGCGGCTTCTGCCACCTGACCGGTCAGTTGTTCCAGATAATAACTACCTGATGCTGCTTTCGCATAACTGTCCATGCGGCTTTCATAACGAAGCAGGCGTTGGATGTTGCCGGCCAATCTGTGGCCTCTTATACCTTCTTCATGCGGCGGCACCTCCAGCACATCAGCCCCGCCTAATATTGCCGAGAGTGCAGCTGTTGTGTGGCGAAGCAGATTGTTGTGTACATCTGCCTGCGTATGGAATACCTGTGATATGCGCACATGCACCGGCGGATGTTCCATATAGGCAAATTCAGGATCCAGGTATTCCAGCAGATTGCGCCAGCAGGTGCGGAATGCACGTAACTTGGCGATCTCTGCAAAATGATCTGTTCCTGCACTGAATTGGAAAACCAGCAGATGAGCCGCTTCATACAATTCCATTCCCCGTTCCGTCATTTCTTTCAGATAACAGGAACCTGCACTCAGTGCATAAGCTATTTCAGTAAGGGGGCCGGCACCGGCTTCTCCGGCTACAGCAGCATCCACCCGAATGAATTTTGTGTCTGTCAGATCGCTTTCCAGTCGAATGATCAGATCATATAAATGATCAAAAGTATGAGCAGCCTGACGGATCGCTCCGGTCCTGGCCCAGTTTCCTATAGGGTCAAACTCCAGTGACCAGAGAAAAGGGTGGTGGGCCTTGGCCTTTCTAAGTCTGTCACGCCATTCCAATACTTCGTCTTCACTGGCAGGAACAGACTCAGCTTCCAGGCACAAGGTAACCGGCAAAGGCACTTCTTTTGCTAACTGATCTAAGAAAAGAGATACCTGCCCGCTGATGCGCATCCAGGAGATCTGTTCTGTAAAAGCTTCCTGCAGGATGGATGCAACAGATCCTTCCATGTACCTGAATGAACCGGTAGCCTGCCATTGCATGCCGGATTGTTCGTGCTCTCCCAGTATATCTTCTTCTTCATTGCTGGTTTCTGCCGGTCTGTCTGTATAGAGTGGCGCCAGTCTGATACCATACAGATCACTCTGCAGCGTTTCCTCAAAGGATGCTCCCTTCAGCTCCTGGTCAACCTTTTTCTTCCAGTCTTCAAAGCTGTGTTCTTCCCAGTTGGCGGGTATAGACATGTTGCAAAGATAGAGCAGCCTGCCGGCATGCACATGACTTTGGTCAACCTACACCGGTCTGTGTGCCGCACAGTGTGTACTTTTGTACCCTTCAAAAGCCCGATATGCAAGCAGAAAACATCCTGACAGAAGTTCGAGATAACACCCTGTACATCACCATCAACCGGCCCAAGGCACTGAATGCTTTAAGCATCAAGACCATTGTAGAGATCGATGAAGCCCTGGAAGAATACATGTATCATGAAGATGTGAAAGGGGTGGTCATAACCGGTGCTGGTGAGAAAGCCTTTGTTGCAGGGGCAGATATCTCTGAATTCAGTGATTTTACACCTGAACAGGGCAAGACCATGAGTGAGAATGGTCATGATACCTTTGACAAGATCGAATCATACCCCAAACCGGTCATTGCGGCAGTTAACGGCTATGCACTGGGTGGTGGTTGCGAGCTGGCAATGGCCTGTCATATGCGCATAGCTTCTGAAAATGCCATCTTCGGCCAGCCGGAAGTAAACCTCGGCCTGATTCCCGGTTACGGTGGTACCCAGCGTTTGCCGGAACTGATAGGCAAAGGCAAGGCGCTGGAACTGTTGCTCACGGGCGACAGTATCAATGCTGCCATGGCACTTGAACTGGGGCTGGTCAATGATGTGGTACCGCAAAGCGAGCTGATGAAGCGGGTGCAGGAGATCCTGCAGAAAATTTACACAAAAGGCCCTGTGGCGGTTTCCAAGATCATCCAGTCTGTGAATGCGCACTACCGCAGCGGCAGTTATGTGGGTGACGGGTACAAGACCGAGATCAGTCAGTTTTCTGCCTGTATGGACTCAGAAGATTTCAGAGAAGGAACGGCTGCTTTCCTGGAAAAACGCAAACCTCAGTTCCAGGGCCGCTAAGCCGGGAAAGAGTTCCCATTTCAGCAGGGTTTCCCTACCTTTGTTCCCCCGCAGTAAGGGCCTGTGCCGCCTGCAGAAAACAACACCGCATGCCGGAAAAAATGAGGAAGAAGGATGCCCTGGAGTATCATGCTTCAGGACGACCTGGAAAAATAGAGGTGGTTCCTACCAAAGCCACTAAAACACAACGAGATCTGTCACTGGCCTATTCTCCCGGGGTAGCAGAGCCCTGCCTGGAGATCGCAGAAGATACCGACAAAGTTTATCAGTACACAGCCAAGGGCAACCTGGTAGGTGTGATCAGTAACGGAACGGCCGTACTGGGGCTGGGTGATATTGGCCCGGAAGCATCCAAGCCGGTCATGGAAGGAAAGGGTCTGCTGTTCAAGATCTATGCAGATATTGATGTCTTTGATATAGAACTGAACTGCAAGGATGTGGAAGATTTCATCCGTACGGTCAAGGCCATGGAACCAACCTTTGGCGGAATCAACCTGGAAGACATCAAAGCACCGGAATGTTTTGAGATCGAACGCCGCCTGAAAGCCGAAATGAACATTCCTGTCATGCATGATGACCAGCACGGTACCGCAGTGATCAGTGGGGCTGCTTTGTTGAATGCCCTGGAACTGACAGACAGGAAACTGGATGAGGTGAAGATTGTAGTGAACGGTGCCGGGGCATCTGCCTTGTCTTGCGCCAGTCTGTTTGTTGAACTGGGAGTCAACCGCAGCAACATTGTCATGTGCGATTCGAAAGGTGTGCTTAACAACAGGAGGGAAGGCCTGGATCAGTACAAGCAGCAGTTTGTGACCGACAAACAGGTGGATACCCTGGCAGAAGCAATTGTAGGTGCCGATGTTTTCCTGGGGCTGTCTAAGGGTAACGTGTTTACTCCGGATATGCTTCTGAGTATGGCAAAAGACCCCATCGTATTTGCACTGGCCAACCCAGATCCAGAGATCGAATATGACCTGGCCATCGCCACCCGTGAAGACGTGATCATGGCCACCGGCCGAAGCGACCACCCCAATCAGGTGAATAACGTACTTGGTTTTCCATTCATCTTCCGCGGGGCACTGGATGTGCGGGCCACCGGCATCAATGAAGCTATGAAAGTGGCTGCTGTCAGAGCGCTGGCACAACTCACGCATGAGCAGGTGCCGGAGTTCGTGAACATGGCATACAATGAAAAGAATCTGCAGTTCAGCAGGCACTATATCATACCGAAACCGGTTGACCCGAGGCTTATCACACGGGTAGCTCCGGCTGTTGCCAAAGCTGCCATGGAAACCGGTGTGGCCCGCAAGCCCATCACTGACTGGGCTGCATACAATACAGACCTCGAGAAACGACTCGGACTGGATCATCAGCTCATCAAAGGTCTGGTCAGCAAAGCAAGGAACAATCCGAAACGGGTGGTCTTTGCTGAAGCAGATAATTACAAGATCCTGAAGGCAGCCCAGGTTGCCTATGATGAAGGCATTGCCAAGCCTATACTGCTGGGAAACAGAGATAAGATCGAGCGTATTGCGTCAGAGAACGGTTTGGAGCTGCATGGTATGCCCATCATTGACAGCCACAGCGACGAGATGGAAGATATGCGCAGAGAGTTTGGCGAGCTGCTTTTTGAAAAAAGGCGCAGAAAAGGGCTCAATTATTATGAAGCCAAAAAGATCATGCGTGAGCGCAACTACTTCGGTGCCATGATGGTGGAGCTGGGGCAGGCAGATGCACTCATCTCCGGCCTGACACGGCAATATCCTGATACCATTCGTCCGGCACTGCAGATCATCGGCCGGCAGGAAGGGGTCAATAAGGTCTCGGGTATGTATATTCTGCTTACCCGTCGCGGACCGATCTTCTTTTCAGACACGACCATTAACTTTCATCCCACCACAGAAGAACTGGTGGACATTACAGTACTTACCGCCAATGCGGTCAGGGCTTTTAATATCCAGCCGAAGATCGCCCTTCTGTCTTATTCCAATTTTGGATCTGTTGACAATGCAGAGACCCGTCGAATCAGCAAAGCCGTCAGCTTATTGAAAGAGCGCTATCCGGGTATGGTGGTGGATGGAGAGATGCAGGCCAATATTCCGTTCGATAATGATCTGATGCGGGAAAATTATCCATTTGCAGACCTGATTGACAAAGGGGTGAATACCCTTATTTTCCCGAATCTGGATGCGGCCAACATATCCTATAAATTATTGCAGACCCTGGGTCAGGCTGAGGCCATTGGTCCGGTGCTGCTGGGATTAAAGAAATCAGTACATATCTTGCAGCTGGGCAGTTCCATCAGGGAGATCCAGAATATGATAGCCATTGCTGTTCTGGATGCACAGACCAAAGCAAATAATCCATGATCGCTTATATCAGGGGAAAGATCGTTAGCCGAAATCCGGCCAGTGTTGTTCTGGACACCGGTGGCATAGGTTATCAGCTGCAGATCAGTGTGCATACCTATTCTTCTATGCCTGAATCGGGAGACTGCCTCCTGTACTGTTACCACTATTTTCGTGAAGACGGCCAGAGCATGATACCGGTCATTTACGGATTCAGCAGTGTGGAAGAGAAAGATATGTTCATACACCTCATCAGTGTGAGCGGAGTGGGGGCCAATACAGCCCGGATGATGCTGTCCAGTATGTCTGTGGCAGATCTGAAACAAGCCATATTTACTGATAATGACGGCCTGATCCAGAAGATCAAGGGGGTTGGGCCGAAAACAGCTAAAAAGATCGTTATTGAACTGAAAGACCGAATAGGAAAGTCAACCGGCACAGAAACCACAAGTTTTGTTCCGTCTGACAATAATATACGTGAAGAGGCGTTATCAGCACTTGCTATGCTGGGTTTCAGCAGGGCTGCTGCTGATAAAGCCATCCAGGCAGCGCAAAAGGCCACGCCTGAACTTGCATCTGTAGAAGAGTTGGTAAAATCAGCATTGAAGAATTTGTAAAAGGCGTGTTTTGGCAGGATTGAGACTCTTCCCTAAGGTAGCATTGGCAGGTTTGACCGGTCTGGCGGTAACTATTTCCGCTTTCCAGCAAACAGCTGCACCTGCCACTTTGTTCGTAAGATCCCGCCCAAATATATACCTGCCCCTTCCTGACTCCACAGATAAAGACAGCACAGACACCAGCGGTGGCCAGGTGAGTGATTATTTTGCTGATGATCAGAACGCCTTCGGTCTTGATCTTCCGGCAGGTATAACACCCACACTGGAATACGATCCTGTTACCGGCGATTATATTTATTCAGAAAAAGTTGGCGGGCAGTATTTCAAAAACCCTCAATACATTTCCTTCGAAGATTTTCTGAAGGCTGAACAGGAAAAATCAATAACAGACTATTGGGTAGAGCGTTCCACGGCCCAAAGCATTCTGGGTGGAAGCGGTGCCATCCCGCAGATCTATACTGGCAGTGAACTGCTGGATCGCCTTTTTGGTGGAAGCAATGTGGACATTCGCCCGCAGGGAAATATCGACCTGACATTTGGCGGCAGCTTCCAGAATGTGGGTAACCCCATCCTGACCGAAGATCAACGCAGACAGGGAGGCTTTGATTTCAATATGGACATCAATGCCAACATGCTCGGACAGATCGGTGAGAAGATGAAACTCACCTTCAACTACAACACATCTGCTACATTCGATTTTGAAAACCAGGTAAAACTGGAATATACCGGTTATGAAGACGAGATCATCAAAAAGATCGAAGCAGGTAACGTAAGTCTGCCTCTCACAACTTCGCTTATTCCCGGCACACAAAGCCTTTGGGGTATCAAGACCCAATTGCAGTTTGGCAGACTGACCATGACCAACATCCTCTCTCAGCAACGGTCACAGTCGCAAAGCATACAGATTGAAGGAGGCGCTCAGAAAAGAGAATTCGAAGTCTTCGCCAATCAGTATGATGAGAACAGGCACTTTTTCCTGGCGCATTATATGCGTGACCACTATGAACCCTGGTTGAGTACATTGCCTTTTGTCAACTCGCCGGTCAACATCACCAGGATGGAAGTGTGGGTCACCAACACCACAGGAGCCACACAGAACACGCGTGATATTGTAGCGTTCACAGACCTGGGTGAGACCGATTCTACTTTCTGGTCAGTAGCCAACGGCGGTACCATCAATGTGCTGAGTACAGACGGTCTTCCCTCCAATAATGCCAACGATCTGTATGGCAAACTGGTAAATGATGACAACGCCAGAAACCTTAATACGGTCGTTTCTTCCCTGTCTGATCCTGCCGGTCAGTACAAGATGCAGCCTGTTCGCGACTTTGAAAAAGTGCGGATGCGGAAGCTCAACACCAGCGATTATTCCTATAACAATCAGCTGGGCTTTATTTCTGTCAATACTTCCTTACAGCCAGACGATGTACTGGCTGTTGCTTTTGAATATACCTATCTGGGCCAGGTGTATCAGGTGGGTGAGTTTACCAATAACCTGCCTCCGGGTGTAGATACCTCCAATGTCATGTTCCTGAAGATGCTGAAGAGCACTTCAGCTCAGGTCAATATTCCGCTGTGGGACCTGATGATGAAGAACGTCTATTCTCTTGGCGCTTTTCAGGTAAGTCCGCAGGATTTTCAGCTCGACATCCTCTACCAGGATCCGGGTGGCGGATTCAAAAGATACATTCCGGCCAACAACACCAATGTGAATGGCCAGCCCATCATCACCCTGCTCAACCTGGACAGGCTGAACACCAATAGTGACCCTTTTCCGGATGGGGTTTTTGACTTTGTGAGTGGCATTACCATTAATACCAACAACGGGCGTATCTACTTCCCGGTGCTGGAACCATTCGGATCACACCTGAGATCAGAACAGGCTTTCGGAACAGATCCTGAAGTGGAACGCTATGCCTACGATGAATTGTACTCCACCACCCGGGTGCTGGCTGAACAGTTTCCGCAATACAACCGCTTTGTTATAACCGGTAGTTACAAATCGAGCGTCAGTTCAGAGATCTACCTCGGCGCATTTAACCTGCCCAAGGGATCGGTCACAGTTACAGCCGGTGGCCAGCAGCTTACGGAGAATGTGGATTATACCATTGATTATTCTCTGGGAAGACTCAAGATCATCAATGAATCCATCCTGAATTCCGGGTTGCCCATAAATGTCTCTTTTGAAAACAATGCCTTCTTTGGCTTTCAGGTAAAATCACTCATTGGTTCACGGTTCGATTACTGGATCAATGACAATTTCACTATGGGTGCCACGGTATTGCGATTATCTGAAAGGCCGTTTACCCAGAAGGTGAACTTTGGAGATGACCCTATTCAGAATACCATGCTGGGCTATGATGTCAATTATACGGCAGAAGCACCCTGGATGACCAGAGCATTGGACAAACTTCCCTTTTACGATACCAAAGAGATGTCATCCATTTCCTTTACCGGAGAGGTGGCCAGATTTTTACCCGGGCATAGTAAAGCCATTGGTAAAGACGATGAAGGGGTCATTTATATTGATGACTTTGAGGGAAGCAGAAGTGCCTATGACCTGAAGTTTCCGTTTTCCAGCTGGGTCATAGCTTCCACACCTCAGAATGCAGTGGATGCCAACGGAGACGTACTCTTTCCGGAAGCTACCCTGTTTGACAGCCTGATCTATGGTATGAACCGTGCTAAGATTGCATGGTACACCATAGACCCCTTGTTTCTGCGGGAAGACAATGCGGCCAGGCCGGATCACCTGACTGCCGATGATGTGTCCAATCACTACCTCGTGGAGATCCAGCAACAGGAGATATTTCCACAAGCTGATATTGCGGTAACCGGACTGAACAACCTCAGCACCTTTGACCTGGCCTATTATCCGGATGAACGCGGTCCCTATAATTTTGATGTTTCCGGAACTGCCTTTAGCCAGGGTGTCAATCCTGATGGATCACTCATCAACCCGGCTTCCAGATGGGGTGGTATCATGCGAAGCCTCGAAACAAATGATTTTGAAGCAGCCAATATTGAGACCATAGAGTTCTGGGTCATGGATCCGTTTGATAACCTGGGTCCATTCGGAACACAGGTGACAGATGGCGGTGATCTGTATATCAATATTGGTAATGTATCAGAAGACATCCTCAAAGACAGCCGGACCTTCTTTGAGAATGGTCTTCCAAAAGATGGCTCTACCGCTGATCTTGACGCCACCAACTGGGGCCTTGTGCCACGCACCCTGCCGGTCAACCAGGCATTTGATAACGACCCGAACAGCCGTGAGAATCAGGATAAAGGATATGACGGACAGAACGATGCGCAGGAGGCTGGTTTTTACGCTGATTACCTGACCCAACTCCAAACCATTCTTACACCTGACGCACTGTCTGTTGCCACCGCCGATCCATCAGCAGATAACTACCACTATTACCGCGGTGGAGATTATGACAACCAGGAACTGAGCATATTCGATCGGTACAAGAGATACAACAACCCGCAGGGAAACTCTCCAACTACAGAATCTTCTCCGGAAAATTATCCTACTTCTGCAACCAACCTTCCCGAGTCAGAAGACCTCAACCGCGACTATACCCTGAACGAAACCGAAGCATACTTTCAGTACCGTATTCCCATCACCCCTGATATGATGACCACCAACCCCTATGTGACAGATGTGGTCAGGGCTGAGCATACTTTTGAAAATGGAGTGGTGGACAGTGTGACCTGGTATCAGCTAAAAGTCCCTATCAATCAGTTTGACGCCCGCATAGGTACCATCCAGGATTTTCGCTCTATTCGTTTCATCAGAATGTATATGACCGGTTTTGAAGAACCGGTGGTATTGCGTTTCGCACGGCTGGAACTGGTGCGTAATCAGTGGAGAAGGTACCAGTTCAGCTTACTGGAGCCAGGCGAGTATCTGCCTGATGATAACAGCGGCGAAACAGTATTCAATGTGAGTTCTGTGAGCATCGAAGAGAACTCCGGCAGACAACCGTTTCCTTATGTACTGCCACCGGATGTACAGCGTGAACAAACCATTGGCGGTGGTGGCAACGTGAGTACTTTCCAGCAGAACGAACAGGCACTCAGTATGCAGGTCTGTCCGTTGAAGGATGGCGATTCCAGAGCCATCTTCAAGTCGCTGCAGCTTGATCTTCGCCGGTACGGACGTTTGATCATGAATGTGCATGGAGAACCACTGGTTGGCAGCCAGACCACTGATCTGCAGGATGGTGATCTGACCGTTTTTGTGCGACTTGGTTCTGACTTCACCAACAACTATTATGAATATGAGGTGCCTCTGAAGGTGAGTACACTTCCATTGCCTCCCGGTACTGCCGATGATGATGACGTTAAACGTGCTGTCTGGGAGACGCTCATAGACTTTCCGCTGGACTCACTTATATCAGTCAAATCAGAAAGGAACAACCTGGAAATTTCACCGCTGGTGCCTTATGCAGTGGGTGGTGAAGGGCTTCCCACCTATACAGTGATAGGTAACCCTGATCTGGGTTATGTGGAAGAGGTGATGATAGGGGTGCGCAACCCAAAAAGCGTGAGTGGTTCCGGCGAAGAATATTGTGCAGAGGTCTGGGTCAATGAATTGCGATTGAGTGAGATCGATGAGCAGGGTGGATGGGCCGCACTGGCACGTGTTGATGCCCAGCTGGCAGATCTGGGCACCATGACCCTGAGTGGTAATATGCATACTGCAGGTTTCGGTACACTGGAACAGCAGATCAACGAACGATATTTCGACAACTTTTATCAGTATGCTGCCAGCATGAGCCTGGAACTGGGTAAATTCTTCCCATCAGATTTGGGTATTCGCCTGCCACTGTATGCCAGTATTTCAGAATCATTCAGCAATCCGCAATATGACCCCTACACCTTTGATATCGATCTGAAGGATAAAGTAAATGATATAGAGGTACTGTATGGAGCTGATTCAGCAAAAGCTTATCAGAGACAGGCCATTGAATATGTCAGCATCAAGAGTATCAACCTGACCAATATCCGAATTGATCGCCCTAAGTCTTCCGGTACGCCCAAGATCTACAGCATCCAGAACTTTGATGCCACCCTGGCCTATTCTCAGGATTACAACAGCAGTCCTGTGCTGGAACACGATATCATAGACCGGTATAAAGCATCGTTAGGATACAACTATGCCATACGTGCCAAGTCTGTCAAGCCTTTTGAGAAAATGGTTGACAAGAAAGATGCATGGCTGGCCCTGGTAAGAGACTTCAACTTCAACCTGCTGCCCACTTCCTACAGCTTCCGCACGGATATGAACAGGCAATTTGGTGAAACCCTGATGCGTGATATTTACGGCGATGGTCTGATTCAACCCACCTTCAATAAGTTCTTCAACTGGGATCGATTCTATGGCCTTAAACTGGAGCCGTTCACTGCTATGAAGATCGATTTCTCAGCCACCACTAATACCCGAATAGATGAGCCCTATGGTCGTATAGATACCCCGGAAGAGAAAGATACCATCTGGAATAATATCCGTGATCTTGGCCGCACCATCAATTACCGGCACAGTGTGTCTGCCAGCTATAATGTTCCCCTGAATAAGATTCCTGCCCTGAGCTGGACATCAATAAGAACTAATTATAATATAACCTATGGCTGGACAGCCGGCTCACTGGGTCTGGCAGATTCGCTTGGACACATACTTACCAATACCCAGGCAAAAACCATTAACGGAGAACTCAACTTCCGTAACCTGTATAATAAATCACCATTCCTCAAGCAATACAACAACAATACTTTTTCGCTGAAGGGTGACAAGGGCGGAAGAGGCGGCAAAGATGAACTCAATGCAGCCGATGCCGAAGATGATAAAGACAAGAAAAAGAAGATTAAGAAGGTCAGCCCGACAGCTGAGGTCATGGTCAGGTTGTTGCTGTCTTTGAAACGGGTAACCATCAACTACACAGAGAACTACAGTACTACCCTGCCTGGTTTCATGCTGACACCAGATTTGATGGGGCTTGATCTGAAAGACGGACCGGCACCGGGATGGGATTTTGTCATGGGTATTCAGCCCTCTGGCAACTGGTTGGATTCTGCAGCTTCCAAAGGCTGGATTTCCAGTGCAGGTACATTCAACAGTACCTTCCTGCAGAACTATTCCAGAAACCTGGATGTGAGAACCAATCTGGAGCCTGTTCCTGACCTTCGGCTCGATATTAACCTGAATAAGAGCTACAGTGAGAACCATTCTGAATTTTTCAGGAATATCGGCACCCTTGATGAGGTAGATTTTGCCCACCTCAACCCGATGGACATGGGTAGCCTCACTATGAGCTACAGCATACTGGGTACCATCTTTGATAAATTGAATACCACAGATGTGACCGAGACTTTCAGACAGTTTGAGGCCAACAGGGTCATTATATCTGAGCGTTTTGGAAATGAGAACATCTATTCTGATGGTCAGTTCTTTGACCCGCAAGACAGTACCTTCCTCGAGAACTACTTTGACGGTTATGGCCCCTATTCTCAGGATGTGCTCGTGCCTTCATTCATAGCAGCCTATCGTGATATAGATGCGGCCACCATTCCCCTCAATGTATTTGAACAGATGCCAAGGCCCAACTGGAGGCTTACTTATACCGGTCTTACCAAGATCGATGCCATGAAGAAGATCTTCAGCAACTTTACCATTAATAGCGCTTATACCAGTACACTGGCAGTGAACAGCTATATGACCAACCTGAACTATTTTGGCAACTATTATCTGTATGCCAATACAGTAGATACCCTGTCAGGCAATTACTATTCTCTTTTCTCCATTCCCAATGTGGTGCTGAGTGAACAGTTCAGTCCGCTGTTTGGTGTTGATGCCACTTTTGTAAGCAGCCTGAGCACCAAATTCGATTTTCGCAAGACCAGAACCCTCAACATGAGTTTTGTGGATTACCAGCTCACTGAGATCAGGTCCACAGAAGTGACCGTAGGACTTGGTTACACCACTTCCGGTATCACCCTGCCCATCAAGATCAAAGGCAAGCGGCCTACCCTGGAGAATGATGTGACCTTCCGGTTCGATATGTCTTACCGTGATGACATTACCACCAACTTCCGCCTCGACCAGAATCTGAACGAACCTACAGGAGGTCTGACCGTCATACAGATATCGCCCACGATAGATTATCTGGTGAACGACCGGTTCAATGTGCAGCTGTATTTTGACAGACAGCAAACCATACCCAAGATATCTACCGCATATCCCATCACCACCACCAATGCAGGTGTCAAGGTGCGCATGAGTCTGGCAGAATAAGGTCTTTCAGGCTGTAAAATTTCGTTTATTTTTGGCTGCAAAATCTATTACATGCAATTTCCTGACAACCTGAAATACACCAAAGACCACGAATGGGTGCGTGTAGAAGGAAACACCGGTTATATCGGCATCACAGACTTTGCTCAGCGTGAGCTGGGTGATATTGTCTATGTGGACATTACCGGCGACGGTGAAACCCTTGCCATGGAAGACACGTTCGGAACTGTAGAAGCTGTCAAAACGGTGTCTGACCTGTACATGCCGGTGAGTGGCACCATTTCAGAGGTAAACCCTGAACTGGACGGCGCACCCGAACTCATCAACCAGGATCCATACGGAAAAGGTTGGATGATCAAGGTGGAAATGAGTGACCTCTCTGAGCTGGATGGCCTCATGGATGCAGCTGCTTACGGTGAATTGGTTGCCGGATAACAGATCATGCAGAAGAGCCGGACTTTCTGGTTCACCCTGTTATGGGCACTGTTCATCCTGTTCATTTCGGTCATTCCGGGTGAAGACCTGCCTTCTTTGTCTATCTGGGAAGCAGATAAACTGGCACATGCCCTGGTGTACGCAATGCTCTGTGCCGGCGTTATTCTTACATTAAGAATACAGAACACATGGGCAAAAAACAGGCTGAAAGCGATAATTTTCGCTCTGGTTTTATGCAATTTGTACGGAGCAGGCATCGAATGTATACAAGGGCTCTTCTTACCAAGCAGAACCTTTGACATATACGACCTGATGGCGAACGGAATCGGAACCCTGATGGGAGTAACTGGAAGTTTATTTATTTTTAAACCGCATTAAAAGCCAACGTATGGGATCAGCAACATTTTTAGTGGTTCTTGCCCTGCTGGTAGTACCTGTGCTGGCATTCGTCCTGATCTACAGAAACCGCAAGCCGGATGATGTGATCAAGGAGTATGCCGGAACGGAGGAAGACAGATCTGTCTTTGTCAAAAAGTACGAATCAGCAGATGTGAACCGTCAGCACACCCTGTTCATGGAAGTTGGCCTGAGCGTGTCACTGGCCATCATTTTGCTGGCCTTTGCCTACGCACCAAAAGAGGATGACACCTCCTCTCTGATGACAGTTGATGCCATCGAAGAAGAGATCGAGGAAATCCCTCAGACCAATCAGGCCAAGCCACCTCCACCTCCTCCGCCTCCACCGCCTGAAGTGATCGAAGTGGAAGACGATATCGAGGTGGAAGACCAGCCCAACCTGTTCGATCAGGAGATGGATGTGGACGTGGAAATTGAAACCCAGGCCTACATTCCGGAAGAACCGGTCATTAAAAAAGAAGAGCCGAAAGAGCCCGAGATCTTCGTAGTGGTAGAGCAAATGCCGGAGTTTCCCGGTGGCGATAAAGCCCTCTACGAGTTCCTGGCCAAAAACATCAAATACCCGGCCGTAGCAAAAGACAACGGCATTGAAGGAAAAGTGTACATCAAGTTCGTTGTGAACGAAGATGGCAGCGTTTCGCAGGCTCAGGTTGTCCGCGGTATCGGTGGTGGTTGCGATGAAGAAGCCCTCCGCGTGGTCAAAGACATGCCCAAGTGGAAGGCCGGCAAGCAGCGTGGAAAGAACGTCAAGGTATGGTACACCCTGCCTGTTTACTTCAAACTGCAGTAAGCTGAAGAACAACATTTTTCAAGGCCCCGCAAGGGGCCTTTTTTTATCTTTAGAGACATATGGCGAAGAGAATTTGTACCTGGAGCCTGATCCAGATCATGTTGTTCGGCAGTATTATGGCACAGACAGTTTGTCTTATGCCTCCAGCTTTTTATGATTCTGATAAACCGGGAATATTTGAGCAAATGCACGGATTTTCCGGAAGAGAGAAAAGTCCGCTTGAGTTTCTCGCAACCACCACTGTGTATCCAACGTTTACGCAGAACAATTGCCCGGAATGGAAGATGTATGTAAAATTTGCCATCATGGCAGACGGAAGTATCGATCATGTAAACGTGGTTCGGGGATTCTACCCTTCCTGTGCTGTGAGATCAGTCAGAGTAAATTCTTTCCTGCTGTCCCAGATAACAGGAATGAATGAAGGGTATGCGGTCAGTGTATGGTACACCATTCCTTATTGTTTCAAACTCCATGAGAAAAGTATTCCAAAAGAATCTAAAGAAGATCAGGAATGAATTTTGCTGACGTTATTAATTGATGAACCGTTTCCTGCCATATCTCCTGGTCCTTTTCCTGCTGCCTGCGGCCAGGGTTTTTGCCCAGTCTAATGCAGACCGCATCAAGCTGGCTAAAGAGTATGAGCTGGCCGGCGAGTTCGAAAAGGCGGCTCCTATCTATAAGGATCTGTATGAAGACAACCCCGGTTCCAATTCCTATTATCGGATGTATTACAATATCCTGCTTACCCTGCAGGAGTATAAGGATATTGACAAGCTGCTGAACAAACAGATCAAACGTGATCCGGAAAACCTGACCTATTATGTAGATTGGGGTATCTCTTTGCGGCGACAAGGAAACGAAGCCGGTGCGGTAGAGAAATTCAGAGAAGCCCTGGATGCAGCCGGCCGAAGCCGCACACAGTACATTCAGCTGGCCAATGCCTTTCTGACCATCGATGAGACAGACCTGGCCATTGAGACCTATGAAAAAGGAAAGAAACAGGTCAAAGACTATTCCTTCAACAGTGAACTGGCCAACCTGTATTATAGAACAGGCGAGTACCGCAGATCCATGGAGCTTTACATAGATTTTGCCCAGGAAGATCCAGGACGTATCAACAGTGTGACCAATGGCCTGCAGCGCATGCTGGATACAGAAGCCAATCATGCCCTGCTGCAAGAGATCCTGTATGCCCGCATACAGCAAAAAGATGATCCGCTGTTGGTGGAGATACTGGTCTGGGATTTTATCCAGCAAAAAGATTTTGCCTCCGCATTCCTGCAGGTCAAAGCATTGGACAAACGTTTGCGGGAGAACGGAGAAAGGGTCTATGACCTGGGTGAGACCGCCAGGGCAGAAAAAGACTATGATGCCGCCATCAGTTGCTATCAGTACGTGATCGATAAAGGCGAACAATCGCCTTATTATTACATGTCACGGAATGGCGTGCTCAATTGCCGGCGCACCAAGATATTTGAAACAAATGTCTATACCCGCGAAGATCTGCTGGCACTGAAACAAGATTATCTGCAGTTCCTGTCTGACTATAATCGTTCCGATTACCGGTCGGCTTTCGTTACCTCAGAACTGGCACAACTGGAAGCATTCTATCTGTATGATGTTGATCAGGCCATCGAACGGCTGGAACCGGTTGTACAATGGCAGCGACTCCTGCCTGCACAGGCATCTGAACTCAAACTGGTGCTGGGAGATCTGTATCTGATATCAGGCGATGTGTGGGAAGCCACCCTGACCTACTCTCAGGTGGATAAGGCCATGAAAGATGAACCGCTGGGTGAAGAAGCACGTTTCCGCAATGCAAAATTAGCTTACTATCGCGGCGATTTCGCCCTGGCACAGGGTCAGCTGAATGTGCTCAAATCTGCTACCAGTGAACTGGTTGCCAACGATGCACTGAAACTTTCTGTATTCATCACAGAAAACTTAGGCCTGGATTCAGTGGCTGAACCGATGGAACTGTTTGCCGCTGCTGAACTGATGTTTTTCCAGAACCGCAACAACGATGCCTTGGCGGTATTGAAGAGTCTGGAAGAAGCTTACCCGGGTCATGAACTGCTGGATGATAATTATTACCTCCGGTTCCGCATAGCCATGAAAGAACAGAACCCGGAACAGGCTGCAGAGTACCTGGAAAATATCAGGCAGAACCTGGCATATGGTCTGCTGGCTGATGACGCAGTTTTTGCTCTGGGCGAATTATATGAAGAGCAACTGAATAAACCTGAAGAGGCCAAACTCTGCTATGAACAGATCATCCTGCAATACACCGATTCGGTATATGTAACAGAAGCTCGTAAGCGCTACCGCAGGCTGCGTGGCGATGCCAATCCGGGCTGATGCCTTACCTTTGGCATACTGACTATGTATATCTACAACGTTACCCTGAAGGTTGATGCAACGGTTGCCGACGACTGGACCCGCTGGATGCGACAGACCCATATTCCGGAAGTGATTGATACAGGTTATTTTACCGGTTATAGGATGTGCCGGTTGCTCGATGACGGCGATCTGGACGGGATCACTTTTGTCATTCAGTACGAATGTAAAGACATAGATGATTTTCTTGCATACCAGACCACCCAAGCACCCGGGCTGCAAAAGGCACATGCGGAACGCTACGGCGAAACTGTGATCGCCTTTCGCACCATCATGGAACTGCTGGAGTGAACAAACTGGCACCAGACCTGTTAAGTATTTCTTTTTCAAAAGGATATGAAGAAACACGTGGTCGTTATCGGAGCCGGATTCAGCGGCCTCAGCGCAGCCTGTGAACTGGCATCTAATGGCTTTCAGGTGACCGTGCTGGAGAAGAATAGTTCAGCCGGCGGCAGGGCAGCGGTGTTTCATGATCAGGGCTATACATTTGATATGGGCCCTAGCTGGTACTGGATGCCCGATGTATTCGACTGGTTCTTCGAACGTTATGGCAGTTCCGTAGCAGAACAATATGACCTGCAGAGACTTGATCCGGGTTATCGGGTTTTTTTTGGGAAGGATGATATCAGAGATATCCCCGCCTCTCTCGATGACCTGTATGCCTTGTTCGAGGCAGAAGAACCCGGTAGTGCCAGACACCTGAAAAAGTTTCTGGATGATGCCGCATACAAATACAAGGTAGGCATGCAGGATCTTGTATTTAAACCCTGCCATTCGGTCATGGAGTTCGCAGACAAGCGCCTGCTCAGTTCTCTTTTTCGTATGCAGTTGTTCACCTCGCTGGAAAGGGAAGTGCGCAGCAAATTCAAGAGTGAAAAACTGCGTCGTCTGCTGGAATTTCCTGTTTATTTTCTCGGTGCGCTGCCGTCCAACACTCCTGCGTTGTACTCTATTCTCAACTATGCTGACCTGGTACTTGGCACCTGGTATCCGATGGGAGGGATGGGAAAGATCGTTGAGGGGATGCAACGTGTGGCCGAAAATATGGGCGTGCAGTTCAGGTTCAATTCGCCGGCAACAGGATTTGACCTGGGTGACGATAGGGTGAAGGCGGTTCTTACAGCCGATGGTCCTGTTGTGTGCGATGGAGTCATTGCTTCTGCCGATTACCAGTTCGTGGAACAACAACTGCTGCCTGCTGATAAAAGAAACTACAGCGCTGCATACTGGAATAAGAAGGTCATGGCACCCAGTTGTCTGATCTACTACCTGGGTGTTGACGGAACCATCGACGGGCTCAAACACCACAACCTGTTCTTTGATGAGTCTTTTGATGATTTTGCCGAAGCGATCTATACCAATCCGAAGTGGCCGGAAAATCCCCTGTTCTATACCTGCATCCCCACCAAAACAGATGCATCGGTAGCACCTGACGGTAAAGAGAATCTTTTTATTCTGATACCTGTGGCACCGGGCCTGGAAGACACGGATGAGATCAGAAGCAGGTATTTTGAAAAGGCCATGGACAAGCTGGAAAAACATACCGGTCAGCAGATCCGCCACAGGGTAGAAGTACAGCATAGTTTTGCTTACCGCGACTTTGTTGATCGCTATCATTCTTTCCGCGGAAACGCCTATGGGCTTGCCAATACCCTGATGCAGACAGCAGTATTCAAGCCGAAGATGCGTAACAAGCACCTGAACAATCTGCTATACGCCGGCCAGCTGACCGTACCGGGCCCCGGAGTTCCGCCCAGCCTGGTGTCAGGAAATGTGGCAGCCGGAGAGATGCAGAAAATGCTGTTTGCAGAGCAAAAGATTGAACAAATAGCCGTTTAAACGGTTTATTCACCCTAACTTCCTCCCTTATGATGCAACTCTTCCACGACTCATCCTTTGCCTGCAGCAAAAAGATCACAGAGCTGTACAGCACCTCTTTTACCCTGGGTATTCGTGCACTCCATCCTGACTTTCGCGATGCCATTTTTGGCATCTATGGCTTCGTAAGATATGCAGATGAGATCGTTGATACCTTTCATGATCATGATAAGAAGTATCTGCTGGACTCGTTCAGAGAAGATACCTGGAAGGCACTGGATGGAGGCATATCGCTGAATCCTGTTCTGCATGCCTTTCAGCTGACGGTCAATAAATATCAGATCGACCGCAAGCTGATTGAAGCATTTCTGCACAGTATGGAAATGGACCTCTACTTTGCAGACTATAAGCGTGAGCATTATGATGAATACATCTATGGTTCAGCAGAGGTGGTTGGCCTTATGTGCCTGAAAGTTTTCTGCAATGGAGAAGAAGAGCAATACAATCAACTGGTACCTGCAGCACGAAGTCTCGGAGCAGCTTTTCAGAAGGTGAACTTCCTCCGCGATATGAAGAGTGATTACCAGGATCGTGGAAGGGTGTATTTCCCTCAGGTAGATTTTTCCACTTTCAGTGAAGAAATGAAACGCCAGATTGAAGAAGAGATCGCTGCAGACTTTGAGAAAGCTTATGAGGGTATCAGACAACTTCCCGCAAGATCAAGATTCGGGGTTTACCTGGCTTACCGCTATTATCTTGCCTTGTTCAGAAAGATCAGAACCACGCCAGCTGAAAGGGTGCTGGAAGCCCGCATCAGAGTAAGTAACCCAAGAAAGCTGGCATTGTACGCCAGTTCTTATCTTCAGCATTCTGTTATCGGGGTGTAATGGACCGGTCTTATACATACCTGCTTATAAACCTGCTTTCTGTAGCCATGCCCCTGGCTTTCAGTTTCGAGCCTCGTGTGCGTTTTGCAGGTTGGTGGAAGTACCTGTTTCCGGCCATGTTGATCACCGCTGCACCTTTTCTTGCCTGGGATGCATTCTTTACCATAGAAGGGGTATGGGGGTTCAATCCCGACTATCTGACCGGGTGGCACTTGGGTGTATTACCTGTGGAAGAGATCCTCTTTTTTCTGGCCATTCCGTATGCCAGTATATTCATCTATGCTGCATGGAACTGGTGGAAACCGGAAAGTCCGCTCATGGACAGAATGGCCAAACCCATAACATGGTTCTTCATCCTGTTGGCGTTGGCCGGACTGGTATTTTTTTACGACCGATGGTACACTGCAGTTAATTGTGCATTTGCACTGGTGTTGCTGCTGGTTCAGCAATTTCTTGTAAAAGGCAGTTATATGGGCAGGTTCTGGCGATTTTACCTGGTTCATTTGATACCCTTTTTTCTGGTGAACGGAATACTGACCGGAAGCTGGATCAAAGCACCTGTTGTCTGGTATAATAATGCTGAAAACACCGGTATTCGAATCGGTACTGTTCCAATTGAAGATTCTATGTATTCATTGTCGCTCATGCTCATGAACATCATGCTTATTGAGCGATGGAAAAAACCTGCAGTTATATGACCTGGTTGATCAATATTGCGTCTTTATTAGGCGCATTCATTTTTATGGAAGGTTTTGCTTGGTTCATGCATAAGTATGTGATGCATGGCTTTGGATGGTTCCTCCACAAGTCTCATCATGAACCCAGGCACGGACGTTTTGAATGGAATGACCTGTATGCGGTCATCTTTGCAGCACCTGCTATCTACTTTATGTGGCTCGGTTCGCCTGAATACAATTATATCTTCTTTGCCGGCTGTGGCATTACCCTGTACGGGTTGTGTTATTTTCTCTTTCATGATATCCTGGTGCACAGACGCATGAACCATCATGTCAGACCAGGTAACAGATACATGCAGCGCATCATAAGGGCACATAAGATACACCACAAGAACATGCGGAAGGAAAACGGCAAAGCATTTGGTTTTCTTTTTGCCTTACCGGAATATGATGTGAAGCGAACTGACGAATGACCTTACAGCCGCAGGGCCTTTCTGCGGAAGAAGTAATAAGACAAGGTCAGCAGTACGACCGTATATCCAAGCAATATCAGCACATTTTCAGTCAGCGCTTCTATTCCTAATTGTCTCCAGAAGATGTCATAGAAGCCCTGGATGCTCCAGTAGTTGACAGAAATAACAGCAATGTCTTGCATGAACCCTGGCATGATATACAGTGGAATCATGCTGCCTCCAATAGCAGACATGAAAAGGATGATGATCGTGCCCAGGCTGTCTGCCTGTCTTTTGCTGTCAGCAACAGAAGCCAGCAGTACACCAAAGGATGAACAGCATAGTGCAGTTACAACGATCATAAGTATCAAGCCTGGCAGATTCATGCCAACAGGCAAGCCGAACGCCATCCAGGCAAACAGAAACATGACCACGAGCTGAAAAAGTGCAATGATCGTGGCGAAGATCAGTTTTCCATTCAGCAGGCTGAATGCAGGTTGAGGGCTTTGCAATAACCTGCGCAACACCCCTTGTTCTTTTTCTTCAATGATGCTGGCTCCAATGGCTGAAACGGAAAACAACAACATCATGATGGCCGTGCCTGCTACAGCCTGGATAAGCCCCCAGTTACTTGTTTCATCTCCAACTACACTGACCATTTGAAGATTGCTTGCTTCAGGTTCCTGGTGGCCTGCTGATTCAGGAGCCGGAGCTGCAGTAGCCCGCATTTGCCCTAACATGCCACGCAACATATTTTGTAATATACTAACCTCCATGGCCTGTGACTCATCAAAAAACAGATGCGCAGGCAGTGCGCTCTGTTGTGCCAAAGCCGGTTCCAGTCCTTGGTCTATGACCAGCAAGGCAATTCGGTTTCCCTTCCGAATGTTTTCCATGCCGGCTGCAGTATCAACAGCTTCCATACGTATGCCTGATATGCTGTCCAGCCGGGCAATGAGTGCAGCAGAAGCAGGGCTGTTGTCCAGATCTGAATATTGCAGAATAACCGGGTTGGGTTCTGAGGCGCTTTGGCCCACCCCGCCAAATGCAAATGCAAACAGCGTGATCAGTCCAATTGGCAACAAAAGTGTCAGAAAGAGGGCTTTCTTATCTGCAAAGAATATGTACAGGTCTTTTTTAGCTATTTGCCACATGGTCTTTCAGTCTCTCAGCGTTCTGCCGGTAAGGTGAAGAAAAATTGTTTCCAGATTGATAGGTATGAATTTGATCTGCTCGGGTGAGATCTGCCTGCTGTCAAGAAACTGTATGACTGCGGCCAGATCCTTATGTGTTTGCCGGCTGCTGATGATCAGTTTTTTATGGTCTTGTTCCCATTGATGTGTCCAGGGCAGGTCTGTCAGTGTGGTAACAGATTCAGAAAAATGAACATGCAGTGACTCTTCAATAGGATGCTGATGGCGCAGCTCCTCCAGTGTGCCGCTGGCAATTACCTGGCCGTTGTCTATGATGCCAATTTCATCACAGAGTTCTTCGGCCTCCTGCATATAATGGGTTGTATAGAGAATGGTCTTGCCCTCTTTACGCAGGTCTTGTAACATGGTATAGATATGGTTGCGGCTTTGTGGGTCAATGCCAACTGTTGGTTCATCCATAAGGATCAGATCTGGGTCATGCATCAATGCAGCTGCAATATTGATACGCCGTTTCATACCACCTGAATAATGTGCTATCAGGTCATTCTTTCTGTCAGCCAGTCCAACCCAATCAAGCAATATTGCTGCACGCTTGAGGGTATCCTGTTTGGACATGTCATAGAGGCTGCCCCAGAACAACAAATTATTCCAGGCACTCAGGTCTTCATACAAGGCGATCTCCTGTGGCACTACTCCCATCTTTCGTTTGCATGCTGCTGTATGAGAATAGAGATCAGTGCCATCGATCAGAATGCTTCCGCTGTCTGGAGCAAGGATACCGGAGATCGAGTGAATTGTGGTTGATTTTCCGGCGCCATTGGGACCAAGTAATCCATAACAGGTTCCCTTTCGGATGTTAAAACTTACGTCTTCGAGGGCCTGTAGCTGGCCAAATCGTTTCCTGATATGGTTGACATTTAGCATACTGAAGTGATTGCAGCGGAACAACTTCCCGCTTAGAATGGCTAAATTTATAACCTAAGCAGCTAACAGAAGAAAAAATGCAGGCAGGCATCTGGCAGGAACAGGAGTGGGAGAGCGTTTTTTTTGGCTTCCGTGTAGCCAGGATTTTCCCTCCGTTCACTTTTCAGCAAGCTACAGATGCATTGCTCAGCCTGACTGCCGCTGATTTCAGTTTCCTGTACGGATTTGTTGATCCTGCTAGCCCTGAACAGCATATATTGGAACAACTGGGCGGAAAGGTCATTGCCACCAGAGCTACCTATTCCATGCCTGTTTCTGACATACAAACACCATCTGTTGCTCGGATCGCAACGCAAAATGATCTTCCGGAATTAGAGATACTGGCCTTGCAGAGCGGGTTGTATTCACGGTACAGGAAAGATGTTATGTTCCCCGAAGTGATGTATGAGAAGATGTACAGAACCTGGGTCAGGAATACACTGGAGAAAACTTTTGGAGATGAAGTACTGGTCATCGAAGAAGATGGCACTCTGGCTGGTATGGTAACCATGTCTAAGTCAGGACAACTGGCAACTGTTGGCCTGTTTGTGGTACTGAATATTTTCCGGCGGCAAGGTATTGGAAAAGGGTTACTGGATGCTGCCATGGAATGGAGCCGGCAACAAGGGTGTAAGGAACTCCGTGTCATCACACAGCTGGAGAACAGACCCGCCTGCAGATTTTACTCAGGGCGTGGATTCGAATTGTTACAAGTAGAAAATGCAGTTCACCTATGGTTGTAGAAGATCTGCCAGTTTATACAAGGCAACAACTGGCATTGAGAAACGGACAGGACCGGGAGGAGGTGTGGATTGCACTGGACGGACTGATCTACAATGTGAGTGCAAGCCGTTTGTGGTTTCGCGGCACCCACTATGAACACTGGAGCGGACAGGATCTGACTGATGAACTACCGGATGCCCCGCATACTAAAGAAGTACTGCAAAGATTTCCAGTAGTGGGCAGGCTTGTTTAGATCCTGAATTTTGCCAGATCAACAAACTGACCAACCCGTTTTTGAATATGATCCTTCCTGATCTCTGTGAGCCTTTGAGGACCGAATTTCTCGACACAGAATGATGCCATCGCTGAGCCATAGACAACTGCCCGTTTCATATTGGTGAAGGAGCGGTTGTTACTGGAAGACAGATATCCCATAAAGCCACCGGCAAAGACATCGCCGGCTCCGGTCGGGTCAAACACTTCTTCAAGCGGCAGTGCAGGCGCAAAGAACACCTCATCGCCCTGGAACAACAAGGCACCGTGTTCGCCTTTTTTTATTACAAGGATACGAGGTCCTTTCTTCATGATCACTTTAGCAGCTTTAGCCAGGGCATATTCACCACTTAGTTGACGGGCTTCTTCGTCGTTGATGATGAGTACATCGGTCAGCTTCAGGGCTTTGGCCAGTTCATTCGGCGTAGTATTCATCCAGAAGTTCATGGTATCCATGGCGATCAGCTTGGGCCTGTTGCGAAGTTGCTCAATGACCTTTATCTGGAGATTTGGATCAATGTTACCGAGCATCACATAGTCCGGCGACTGATAAGACTGTGGAAGCACCGGATCGAACTCTGCCAGTACATTCAGGTCGGTTATCAGGGTATCTCTGGAGTTCATGTCCATGTGGTATTTGCCGCTCCAGAAGAATGATTTCTTTCCCTTTTTGACCTCAACTCCTTCTGTTTTGATGCCTTTGCGGTTGAAATATTTCAGGGTTTCCTGCGGAAAATCGCTCCCCACAATGGAAACCAGCTGAATAGGTTTGACAAAAAAGGACGCTGATAATCCAATATAGGTACCGGATCCGCCGATGATCTTTTCGGTCTTCTGAAAAGGGGTTTCAATGGCGTCAAAGGCTACAGTACCAACCACGAGCAGACTCATAGAAAAAAATTTTCCGCAAAGATTGTATAAAATTGGCTGTAAGGCTACATTTGCAGTCCGTTTTTCGGTAAACGGAAAGCAAAATTCCTCCGTAGCTCAGCTGGTTAGAGTCCCGCACATGCGGGATTAATCAGAGGGTCGATGGGAACAAAAAGACAGGAGATAACACTCCTCCGTAGCTCAGCTGGTTAGAGTCCCGCACATGCGGGATTAATCAGAGGGTCGATGGGAACAAAAAGACAGGAGATAACACTCCTCCGTAGCTCAGCTGGTTAGAGTCCCGCACATGCGGGATTAATCAGAGGGTCGATGGGAACAAAAAGACAGGAGATAACACTCCTCCGTAGCTCAGCTGGTTAGAGTCCCGCACATGCGGGATTAATCAGAGGGTCGATGGGAACAAAAAAGACAGGAGATAACACTCCTCCGTAGCTCAGCTGGTTAGAGCATCTGACTGCGGGATTAATCAGAGGGGTCGATGGGAACAAAAAGACAGGAGATAACACTCCTCCGTAGCTCAGCTGGTTAGAGTCCCGCACATGCGGGATTAATCAGAGGGTCGATGGGAACAAAAAAGACAGGAGATAACACTCCTCCGTAGCTCAGCTGGTTAGAGCATCTGACTGTTAATCAGAGGGTCCTTGGTTCAAGTCCAAGCGGGGGAGCAACACACGAGGCCAGAGAGATCTGGCCTCGTTATGTTTTATATCTACATACTCTACGGAGCGTCATCTGACAAATACTACGTCGGATATTCTCAGGATCCATGGTATCGACTGGAGCAGCATAATACTGCATGGACCACCAAGTATACAGGTAAGTTGGGAGAGTGGATGCTTGCTGCGGTTTTTGAGGCAGGAGCAAGCAGAAGCGAAGCGATGAGGAGGCTGGAAAAAAATTTATTAAGCGTCAAAAAAGTCGACGGTTGATGAAACGACTGACCGACCCCCGACTTTGTCCCATCCGGAGAATTGGCTCAGCTGGTTAGAGTCCCGCACGTGCGGGATTAATCAGAGGGTCCTTGGTTCAAGTCCAAGCGGGGAGCAACACACGAGGCCAGAGAGATCTGGCCTCGTTATGTTTTATATCTACATACTCTACGGAGCGTCATCTGACAAATACTACGTCGGATATTCTCAGGATCCATGGTATCGACTGGAGCAGCATAATACTGCATGGACCACCAAGTATACAGGTAAGTTGGGAGAGTGGATGCTTGCTGCGGTTTTTGAGGCAGGAGCAAGCAGAAGCGAAGCGATGAGGCTGGAAAAATTTATTAAGCGTCAAAAAAGTCGACGGTTGATGGAACGACTGACCGACCCGGACTTTGTCCCATCCGGAGAATTGGCTCAGCTGGTTAGAGTCCCGCACGTGCGGGATTAATCAGAGGGTCCTTGGTTCAAGTCCAAGCGGGGGAGCAACACACGAGGCCAGAGAGATCTGGCCTCGTTATGTTTTATATCTACATACTCTACGGAGCGTCATCTGACAAATACTACGTCGGATATTCTCAGGATCCATGGTATCGGCTGGAGCAGCATAATACTGCATGGACCACCAAGTATACAGGTAAGTTGGGAGAGTGGATGCTTGCTGCGGTTTTTGAGGCAGGAGCAAGCAGAAGCGAAGCGATGAGGCTGGAAAAATTTATTAAGCGTCAAAAAAGTCGACGGTTGATGGAACGACTGACCGACCCGGACTTTGTCCCGTCCGGAGAACTGGCTCAGCTGGTTAGAGTCCCGCACGTGCGGGATTAATCAGAGGGTCCTTGGTTCAAGTCCAAGCGGGGGAGCAACACACGAGGCCAGAGAGATCTGGCCTCGTTATGTTTTATATCTACATACTCTACGGAGCGTCATCTGACAAATACTACGTCGGATATTCTCAGGATCCATGGTATCGGCTGGAGCAGCATAATACTGCATGGACCACCAAGTATACAGGTAAGTTGGGAGAGTGGATGCTTGCTGCGGTTTTTGAGGCAGGAGCAAGCAGAAGCGAAGCGATGAGGCTGGAAAAATTTATTAAGCGTCAAAAAAGTCGACGGTTGATGGAACGACTGACCGACCCCGACTTTGTCCCGTCCGGAGAACTGGCTCAGCTGGTTAGAGTCCCGCACGCACAGGATGAATCATCATAAAAAAAGGGGAAGCGTCGCTTCCCCTTTGTGCTATATGTTTTAATGTGCTTACTGCACCAGTATGGTCTGACCGAAGCAACCGGCTGCAGTACAAACTTTTACCAGATATACGCCGGGATGCCAGGTGGAAACATCAAATGTGCTGAGTTGTTCCTGAACGCTTTGATTCAGCATGACCTCACCACCATTTACCGTGACCACCTCAATGATAGCGTTGGTCACCCAGTCTGCCAGTTCCAGATTCAATTGATCAGTGGCAGGATTCGGGAACAGGGAGTAGATTCCTGAGGCATCTACAGATTGCAGGTCATTGGCCAGGCTGACCACTATACTTTGTGTTGCAGTACAACCGGCGGCATCTGTTACCCAAACGATGTAGGTGCCTGGTTCCAGACCTGCAATGACAGGTGTGGTTGCTCCGTTTGACCACTCATATGTAAATGGTTCTAAACCTCCTGCTTCGATAGAAGCGGTGGCTGTACCTGTTGGTGCACCATCTACACTGGGAGTACTTTCCATATTGAGCACAATAGCTTCGCTGATCTGAATACTTACGCTGGTGTTGACGGTATTGGTTCCGTCTGTACCGGTTACTGTGTAGGTGATATCCGCTAAAGGTGTGCTGATCACGTTCGATCCGACTCCTGAATCCAGATAATCAGCCGGTTCCCAGGTCCAGGTATAACCTGCCGGGCCATCTACAGACAGTTCCATGCTCTGACCTTCACAAAGCATGACAGAACCATCGCTTACAACCGCTGCACCGTCTGCACTGATCACAGGTTCATTCAGGTCGATCAAGGCTTGTTGGGCATTTTCGGTAGCAGATTCACCAAACATCCTCGCATAGCTCAGGCTGGTAGTTGCACCTGCTGGCAGATCGAATTTGTAGGTGATCTGAACGGAACAATCACACCAGTAATCTTCACCTTCCAGATAGTATGGCATTACGTCTCCTAATCCATAATAGGCGTCAAATGGTGTATTGGGTGACAGAAAAAAAGCGCCATAGCTTACTCTGGCTCTGGGGTCAACAGCGGTGGTGCCAAAATAACATCCACAGGAAGATCCGATGGCTGTAACGATGACCGTATCAGAAGCCGGTGTATTACTAAGAATGGAATTATAGGTGGCAAATGTGCCGCAATGATCAAGATCCTGATCAGGATCCACATTCCGGATATAGTACAGGTCTGTCAGGTCAGTTGCGCCATTGTTGGTGATCTCAATAGTGGAGATGAAAAACAAAGCAGTGTCTGCCAGTGTGGTGATCTGTTTGACAGAAAGATCCAGATCTCCGTCCACCAGTGAGCCTTCCCATATGGCAGTGAGCATGCCGGCACTGTCACTGTAAAAAGTGTTGCTTCCCGGAATGTTTCCAGTTGAATCGAGATAGGCATATTCTCCGTATCCTGAACAATAGGTGCTGTGATTTTCATATACGTTATCGCCGTACTGAATGGCCCAGCCTTCCTCCGGTGAACCGGGGGTGAAATAATCGCCGCAAAAAACAGGAGCATCCGGATCTGTGTGCACATCCCAGCCATCCATTTCAGAATCAGCTACATAGCCCAAACCGTTTGCGTTGGCTACATGGTAGGCTCCATATGGCCCGACAGGAGGCTCTTCATGGCTGCCGTACACGCCACAACCATTGATGCCAACTTCTACATACTGGCCTTGCAGGAATACAGATGTTCCGCTTATCTGGCCATAACTGTATGCTGAAATAAGAATAGACAGGGAGAGGAGAATTTTTTTCATATCAGGTATTTATTCTTTCTAAAGATACTGAATAGATTATAATAAAATATTCCTGGGTATGCCGCTTTGAAATGGTAATCTTGTGCATGGAAGAAAGCCGGATCCTTTTGGAAGACCCCTGGTTTCTGGTCATGTTCAAACCATCCGGTTTGCAGGTGGAGCCAGATAAGAACGGTCATCCCAACCTGATGGAACAAGTAGAGGCCATCTACAGAGCCAAAGGTACTTTACCCGGTAACTTCATGTTGCGGGTGCCGCATCGTATTGACAGGCCTACTTCCGGTTTGCAGATCATTTCGCTAAGAAAAGCGGCCCTTCTGCACTTTATGCAGGCTTTTGAGCAGCGTGATATAGTAAAAGAGTACCTGGCTGTGGTGGAAGGGGAAGCTCCGGAAGCGGCCATGCTAATGCATGGTTTGAGGAAAGATCCGGTGCATTTCAGAGCTGAATGGAGCGATCGTGCCGGAAACGGATTCAAGGAAGCACGGCTGAAAACAGAACGTTTGGGAGTGGATAATAATCGGTCCTTGTTGCGATTAACGCCGGAAACAGGCCGCTATCACCAGATTCGGGCACAATTGTCTGCTATTGGTCATCCGGTTATCAACGATCCGCTATACGGTGCTGTCAGGGTAGATGATACCGCCAGGATCGGACTGCTGGCATCTTTATTACGATTTCGCCACCCCCGAACTCAGGAGCTGATCACGTGTACCACAGATCCGGGTGAGGAAACATGGTGGGATCCCTTCCGGCAAACGATTGCCGAAATCTCGAAACCTTTGTAATTTCGAACCACACATTCTACCAGGCATGCTGCGGAAAACCCTTCCCGGCCTGCTGCTGCTTTGCGGAGTTTTCTCTGCAAAAGCGCAGCTGGTCATATCTTCTGATACCACCTTGTGTGAAACAGCACCGGTTACGCTGGAGGTCATCTCTGCCCCGAGTTATGGTACTACCAGCTATACATTTGTGGAAGCTGACTATGCGCCGGAAGCTTATGCCGGTACCACGATCTCGTTAAGCGACGATTCATACGGTGGACCCTATTCCATTGGATTTACCTTTTGTTTTCTGGGAAATGAATACACGCAGTTCTATGTAGGTTCCAATGGCTGGCTCAGTTTCGGGGGCGCCGGAGCACTCACTACTACTTTTACTTCTGCTCCCATTCCAAGCGTTGCAGGAACTGTTCCGAAGAATTGTATCATGGGACCCTGGGCAGACTGGCATCCCGGGTTGTGCGCAGGCTGTATCAAGTACCAGACCATTGGTACTGCACCCAACCGCAAGCTGGTGCTGAGTTTTGACAATGTGCCCATGTATTCCTGCACCACCACCTACGGCAAATTTCAGATCGTGCTGCATGAGACCACCAATATTATTGAAAATCATATTACAAATAAGGATTACTGTGCATGGGCCGGAGGTACTGCTACCCAGGGAGTACATAACCTGTCAGGTACCGTGGCCTTCACAGTTCCGGGCAGAAACTCAACGGTTTGGACTGCAGATGATGAGACCGTTCAGTTTGTTCCTTCCGGTATCACCTGGTACAGTGGTGCAACCATCATTGGCTATGGCGACAGTATTGTTGTGACCCCCGGGGTTACCACCACCTACACCGCCGAAGTAGAATCCTGTGATGGGACTGTCTATACGGCAGATGTTACTGTAGCTATTGAATTGGATGACCCCACTTTTACTTATGCTGACACAGAGTTTTGTCCGGACGATGTGATCACCCCAACTTACATTGCAACTCCGGGAGGAACTTTTGTAATAGATCCTCCGGATATGCCTGTCAACGCTGCTACCGGGCAGATCAACCTGTCAGGCGGTGAACCAGGAACTACCTACACAGTAGAATACACCACCCCACCAGGTATTTGTTCTTCATCATCCGGTTTCAGTTTTACTATAGTTCCTTACGATGATGCCACTGTCAGTTATGCATCGCCGTCATTCTGTCCAACAGGTACAGCATCTCCTACAGTTGCCACTCCAGGTGGAACCTATACTATTGCTCCTGCCGGTATGTCCATAAACCCCACCACCGGAGTACTGACACTTTCCACAGGAACAGTTGGAACAACCTACACAGTCACTTATACAACAGCCGGTTTTTGCCCTTCTGTGGCTACCACCACGGTCTTAATAGACCCTTTGGATGACCCCACCTTTGCCTATGACTCTGCCAGCTATTGTCCATCCGGTTTTGCCCTGCCAACCGTAGTAACGGGCGGAGGTACATTTACTGCCTCACCCGGCTCTCTTACCATCGATGCCACCACCGGCGAGATCAACCTGAGTACCGGTATTCCGGGAACTACATATACCATTACATACACCACACCGGCAGGGTCATGCAGTAATTTCAGTACGGAAACAGTTACCATCAATTACCTGGATGTTGCCAGCTTTGGATATTCAGCTTCGTCCTATTGTGCCGGTGGTACGGTCAGCCCCACCTTTATTACCACACCAGGAGGTAGCTTTACAGTCACTCCATCAGGACTTGATGTGGATCCGGTAAGCGGAGATGTGGACCTTACAACCGGTACAGTAGGCATCACCTATGCCATCACTTATACTACAGACTCAGGCCCCTGCTCTAATTCCGGTACGGTCAGTATTACTATTGATCCCAATGACGACTCTACTTTCTACTATACAGCACCATCCTTCTGCGCTGCTGGTTCAGCAGTACCTGTTGTAGTTACACCGGGTGGTAACTTTGTGTCTGCTCCGGCAGGGCTGAGTATCGATCCTGCCTCGGGTACGGTTGACCTGAGTTCCAGCACACCCGGAACATACACCATCACTTACACTACTCCTGCTGGATTCTGCAGTTCCAGTATGTCTCAAACACTTACTGTAACTGACTTTACAGATGCATTTTTTGAATATGATACTGTTGAGTATTGCAATGAGGGGTCGGTTATGCCCTTTATTCTGAATCCCGGAGGCACTTTTTCTGCCCCCGGATCTGTCAGCATTGATATCAGTACCGGAGAGATCGATCTGGGTGCTTCAGTGGCAGGCGGTCCTTATCAGATACTGTACAATTCGCCGGGTTGTACAGAACAGGATACTTTCTTTCTGACCATCCATCCCATGCCATCACTGACAATTGATTTGCCAGATCTGACCTGTTATGAAGATGATCCGATCCTGCTGAGTGGCACACCTGCCGGTGGCTTTTTTTCCGGAACTGGTGTTACTGGAAACATCTTTCTGCCGGGGGCAGTTCCGGCTGAAGGTCTGTATCCCGTTACCTACACCTACACCAATGAATTTGGCTGTACATCTGAGTTGACAGAATACATTCAGGTTATCCTTCACACGGTTAGCGCAGGACCTGATCAAACCATAATTGAAGGGCAGTATGCGGTGCTGGAAGCCAGCGATGGAGTGATCTTTACCTGGGACCCTGCTGACTGGCTGGGATGCAGCGGATGCCAGAGCACTTCTGCAACCCCACCTCTGGGAACCATGAATTACCTCCTTACCTCCTATGATGAAAACGGTTGTGTGGCATTTGATATGGTCAATGTTACGGTCATTCCTTTTGATGACGTTACGGTCTTTGTTCCGAATACATTTACTCCTAACGGCGATCACATCAATGACTACCTGATGCCTTACGGGTCTGACGTGGCCGGAATCATATCATTTACCGTGTATGATCGCTGGGGAGAGATCGTCTGGCAGCGTGGAAACATAGCACCTGATCATACCGATGGCGGATGGAACGGCACCTCACTCAACGGGCAGCCCCTTAATGCCGGAGTGTATGCCTATGCCATTGAGGTTTATCTCAGTTTCGGGGTGACGAAGACAGTATATGGTAACGTGACCCTTATCCGATGATTGGTTACTTTTGTAGCCTCATTTTCAGGAAGTTTGATCCGCATCCAGAATTATATTAATGGTCAGTATGTGCCTCCCGTATCGGGGCAATACATGGACAATTTTGAACCGGCAACCGGAAAGGTTTACGGAGAGATCCCATTATCCGGCAAGGAAGATGTGGAATCTGCCATCAGAGCAGCCGGTATGGCATTTCCTGCCTGGAGTAAAACCGGCATACGAGAGCGTTCCAGGATCCTGCTGCGCATAGCAGACCTGATCATGGAAAAGCTGGATGAACTGGCATTGGCTGAATCTACAGACAACGGTAAACCCGTCAGTCTGGCAACCGAAGTAGATATTCCAAGGGCAGCTCAGAATTTTGAGTTTTTTGCAACCGCCATACAACAGTTTGCCTCAGAATCACATGCCAACCCGGGAAAGAATGTGCACTATACCCTGAGACAGCCTCTGGGAATTGTTACCTGTATCTCTCCCTGGAATCTGCCCCTGTATCTCTTCACCTGGAAGATCGCACCGGCACTGGCAGCAGGCAATTGTGTGATCGCAAAACCATCGGAGGTTACACCCATGTCTGCCTATTTGCTGGCAGGCATCTGCATGGAAGCCGGTCTTCCGCCGGGTGTGCTGAATATCCTGCATGGTACCGGACCCGATTGCGGAGCAGCCATGGTAGCCCATCCTGATGTCAAGGCTATTTCATTTACCGGTAGCACACGTGCAGGAAGAGAGATCGCTTCTGTTGCTGCGCCTCAGCTGAAGAAACTCAGTCTGGAACTGGGAGGCAAGAATCCTGTTCTGATCTTTGATGATTGTGACTATGATCTCATGCTGCAGGAAACTGTTAGGGCAGCATTCAGCAACCAGGGTCAGATCTGTTTATGCGGCTCCAGACTGTATATTCAGGATACGATCTATGAAAAGTTCAGGGAAGATTTTGTCGAAAAAATAAGACAAATGCGTGTGGGAGATCCCAGGAGCGTGGATACAAATATTGGCGCTGTGGTCAGTGAGGCGCATCTCGGGAAGATTTTTGAGTATCTTCGCATAGCCGCTGAGGAAGGAGGACGTGTGCTTTGTGGTGGCGAACGGGTTACACCGGAAGGCCGTTGTGCCGAGGGGTATTTTGTTCAGCCGGTGGTTGTGGAAGGGCTTCCGAACGATTGTCGAACCAATCAGGAAGAGATTTTCGGTCCGGTAGTGACCATTCAACCTTTCCATTCTGAAGAAGAAGTGCTGGCAATGGCCAATGATTCTTCTTACGGGCTGGCGTCAGTTATCTGGACCCGGCATCTTTCCAGGGCACATCGGTTGTCCGAGACCATGCAAAGCGGATTGGTCTGGGTCAATTGCTGGATGGAAAGAGATCTTAGAACGCCGTTCGGTGGAATGAAAAATTCCGGCGTGGGCAGAGAAGGGGGGTGGGAAGCACTTCGCTTCTTCACCGAACCGAAGAACGTAACGATTCAATATTAAACAGGAACACGTGCAGAGATTGAAGATCCTCCTCCCCATCAACACCATTGCCGTTGCATCCCTTTTGTTCAGTTCATGCGGGCTGATGGAACAGGCCATGCGAAGTACTCCGGGTGCTGATGAACAGCTGGTTCAGGAAGAGCCTGTTTTTATAGAAGATTTCTATGAAGCCGATATTGCAGAAGCAGGTAAAACAGTTTCCATCGTAGAGCCTATTCAACGTAAGGATGCCTTCATTACCCCTCCGGCAGAGCAGATAGCAGCCCGAGAAATGGTGTATGACCTGGACGAAATTGCCGGTATCAGCGATATTGGTGGCGGAGAAGAGATCAGCTATGAAGATGAAGAAGCCAGTGAAGTGGCACTCTCTACTGCCATGGTTGGAGAACAGTTCAATCCGTCCAAACTGGAAGGCAAAGTGATGGTGGATGTACTTATGGATGATGTTTCCTGCTATACCTTTCCGCTCGATCAGCTGCGCATCAATTCCAACTTCGGCTGGCGTCGCGGACGGGTACACTCAGGTATTGACCTTGACCTCGAGATCGGCGATCATGTCTATGCTGCCTTCGACGGAACCGTGAAACGGGCCGAATACACCAAAGGTTATGGTAACCTGATCGTTCTGGAACATCCCAATGGATTACAGACCTATTACGCTCACTTGTCAAAGATCAAAGTTGAACCGGGACAGGAGATCACCTCCGGCGATTTGATCGGCCTGGGAGGCAGCACCGGGCGCTCTACAGGCCCCCACCTGCATTTCGAAGTACGCTATCTCGGTGCGTATATGGATCCGTCTAATCTGATCGACTTTAAGACCGGTGAGCTCAAGAGTACCATTCTGACCGTACAGAAAAGTTCTTTCAACCTGCAGAACGACGTCAGTACAGCCAAGTATCATACAGTGCGTTCTGGTGATACCCTGAGCAAGATCGCCAGACAATACGGCACTTCAGTTAGCCGCATATGTAAGCTGAACGGCATCTCTTCAACCAAGGTCATTAGACCGGGCCAGCGCCTGCGTGTTCGCTGATTCGGATCTACAGCTGATTTATAGAATCAGGTTGCGGCCTTTACACCGCTCAGGCAGTATATTTGACCATGCCACTTCAGGCACAGACAGAAAATATCGGAAAGGAAGTTGAGCAATCGGCAGAATTGATGGGTAACCAATGGGATACTTTCACTACGTTATTACCCAACATTCTTATCGCTCTTTGTGTCATTATACTGTTCATTCTTCTCTCCAGGTTCATCCGCAAGATCTTTTATAAACTGCTGCTGAAGAGGCTCAGCAATCCGGCGGTCACCACCATCACAGCCAGTTTCATCTCTATCATTTTTGTATTCATTGGGATCTTTCTTGCCCTGGATATAGTTGGCCTGGATAAGACGGTCAGCTCTTTGCTGGCAGGAGCCGGAATTCTCGGTCTGGCACTTGGTCTGGCTTTGCAGGATACCCTTACCAATACGGTAGCGGGCATTGTTATGACCACACGCAAGGCCTATAAAGTGGGAGACTATGTAGAGTCAAACGGGTTTGAAGGAACCATACTGGAGATCAACCTGCGCAATACCACCATCCTGCAGAACAGCGGTACGCAGGTGAAGATCCCGAACAGGAATGTGCTGAACAACCCCCTTCAGAATTTTTCCCTTACAGGTGAAAGAAGAGTGGAAGTGAAGGTGGGGGTGCACTATCGCGAAAAACTGGAAGTAGTGGAGAAGATCACCCTGGAGGCTATTCGCAACAGCGTAGATTTCAATGAGCGAAGGCCACTGGAACTGTACTTCACTGATTTTGGCGACAGCAGCATTAACCTGATCGTTCGTTTCTGGATAAAAAAGGTCAGGCAGGCTGACTTCTACAAGGCGAAAAGTGATGCCATCAAGGCCATCAGGAATGCATACCGTGATCATAACATCACCATTCCATTCCCGATCAGGACCATCGAAATGGAACGCGGCAACTGATGCTTTTCTTAAACTGCTTACCTTTATACCATGAGTCAGGACATCATCAATACCGGAAATGCGCCGGCTCCGGTTGGGCTCTATCCCCATGCCAGGAAAGCCGGTAACCTGCTCTTTCTGAGTGGTATTGGTCCGCGGGAAGCAGGCTCAGACCGCATTCCCGGACTGGAGCTGGATGCCAGAGGAAATTTTGTGCATTTCGACTTTGAAGCTCAGGTGCACAGTGTTTTCAAGAATGTCAAAGAAGTGCTGGAAGCCAGTGGCAGCAGCTGGGATAAGCTGATAGACGTGACCGTTTTCCTGGTTCATATGCAACGTGATTTTCAGACCTATAATCGCATATGGGCCGAATACTTTCCGGAAAATGCACCCTGCAGAACCACCGTTTCCATTACGGCTTTGCCTACTCCTATCGCTATTGAACTGAAATGCATAGCCATGCTGGACTGATGGAGAAACAACTGGAAACATATTCGGGAACTGTACAGGTGAGTGATGGCATCAGCCTGCCCGCTGCACGGTATCTGTTGCTTTCCGGCCCCTGTGTCATTGAAAGCCAACAGCTTTGCCTGGATGTGGCTGGTGTCATGCAGGAGATCTGTCGTGATCTGGGTATTGACTATGTGTTCAAAGCTTCTTTTGATAAGGCTAACAGAACTGCAGCCTCTTCTTTCAGGGGTGATGGAATGGATGCCGGACTACAGGTACTCGAGGCAGTCAGAAAAACCGGCGTGCCTGTTGTGACGGATATCCATTTGCCCGAACAAGCCGCTGAAGTTGCCACCGTGGCAGACATACTGCAAATACCTGCTTTTCTGTGCAGGCAAACTGATCTTCTGCTGGCAGCAGGTCTTACAGGAAGAGCGATCAATATCAAGAAAGGACAGTTCATGGCACCGGAAGACATGGCTTATGCGGCTGATAAGGTACGCTCCACTGGTAACATGAACGTATTGCTCACCGAAAGAGGCAGCTCCTTTGGCTACCACAACCTGGTAGTGGACATGCGCTCTCTCCCTGTCATGAGACAATTTGCCCCGGTATTGTTCGATGTGACCCACAGTGTGCAGATGCCTGGCGGAGCCGGGGGTAAAAGCGGTGGCGACAGGCGCTTTGCACCTTATCTTGCAAGAGCCGCTGCTGCTGCCGGAGTGGACGGTTTCTTCATGGAGACCCACCCTGATCCGGATCATGCACTGAGCGACGGCCCGAATATGATACCGCTTGATCAAATGAGATCTCTCCTGGAAGTATTGTTGCAGATCAGAAAAGCAAGCGAATGAGCCTGGATTATTCACCGGTGAAACTGGTTCTCTCAGATGTGGATGGTGTGCTCACCGATGGCGGACTATACTTCACTGAATCCGGCGATCAGTTCAAAAAATTCCATGTACATGATGGCATGGGTTTCCTGTTATTGAAAAAAGCTGGTATCAAAACCGGCATCATCACCTCTGAAAATCTGGAACTGGTCAGACTGAGGGCTCAAAGAATTCAACCCGATCACTTGTACATGGGCGTAGGCTTTGAAGAAAAATTGCATACTGCTCTGGCCATCGCCAGACAGGAAGGTATTTCGTTGGATGAAGTGGCCTATATAGGTGACGATGTGAACTGTATCGCCTTGCTGGAAAAAGTAGGCTTCCCCACCTGTCCCGCAGATGCGGTGGACGCCGTCAAAAATATTCCGGGAATCTTTCAAACGACTCGAAAAGGCGGCGAAGGGGCTTTTCGCGAACTGGCAGACAAGATCCTGTCTTTCTGAACTTGTACCATTTTTTTAGTCACCTTGCGGGTCCTATATCCTGGCACTGTATAAGAATTTGTGCAGTCTTGTGACGTGTGTTCTGTGGACATAAACAGCTTAAATTAGCTGTAATATGCCTGTTTACAAGGATTTGTAACCATTATTTCCGAAAAAATGTACGGGTAATGTTTGCGTTGTGAACAGGTTAATAGTGCGTATCCTTTTTGAAATGACTTGAATAAGGTCTCGATACGAGTAATTTTGTTACTCACAATGCTGGAGACCCTCATCACCTCCAAGACCCGTATCAAGCTGTTGCTGAAGTTCTTCTCCAACAGCAAGGCGAGTGCCCATCTTCGCGGCCTGGCGAAGGAGATGGATGAATCAACCAATGCCGTCAGGCTGGAGCTTAACAAACTCTCTGAGGCAGGCATCCTTGTTTCAAGGTCTGCAGGCAACACCATCCAGTATCAGGCCAACGAAAAACATCCATTATTTCCGGAACTGAGCAGCCTGGTGCGAAAATACCTGGGGCTGGATCAGGTAGTGGAAAATCTGGTAAGAAGGCTGGGCGATGTGCACCTGGCCATTGTTACAGGCGATTATGCCAAAGGAAAGGACAGCGGAACCATTGATCTGCTGGTGGTAGGAAATATTGATACCGTATTGCTCGATTATCTCGTGCAGAAAACGGAAATGATAATTAACCGGAAGATACTGCCCACAGTGCTGGATCAGGCCGGTTTTCAGATATGGAAACAGCAGCACGATCTCCAGGAGGCAATCGTGTTGTGGAATGGTCAGAAGTTCTGACCCAGCCATCTGCTGTTGATGCCGGTCGCAAAAAAAAGACATGTGACTGAGAGGGCGAAGCTGTGCCCGGACACTGAAAAACAAGAGATAAATGGGGTGAAGAGGCTAACTTTGCCCCTCTAAAATTGCAGACGTGAAACTGACCGTTGTTGGAACAGGATATGTGGGATTGGTTACCGGAACCTGTCTGGCTGATGTGGGCGTGGAAGTCCACTGTATTGATATTGATGCAGCCAAAATTGAAAGGCTCAGAGCCGGCGAAGTGCCTATCTATGAGCCTGGACTGGACCTGTTGCTGAAGAACAACCTGGACAAAGGAAAACTCCACTTCTCTACCAGTCTGAAGGAAAGCCTTCCGGGAAGCGATGTGGCCATGATAGCAGTGGGAACACCACAGGGTGAAGATGGCAGTGCAGATCTGCAGTATGTGATCCGTGTGGCAGAAGAGATCGGTATGGCAATGGACCGTGAACTGGTAGTGGTCACCAAAAGCACGGTGCCGGTAGGTACTCATAAAAAAGTGGATCAGGCCATCAGGTCACAGTTGGAAAAAAGAGGTGTGGAAATTCCATTCGATGTGGTATCCAATCCTGAATTCCTGAAAGAAGGTGCCGCCGTGGCAGATTTTCTGAAGCCCGACCGCATCGTGATCGGTTATACCGGCGAGCGTGCCCGTAGCATCATGCATAAGTTGTACCAGCCGTTCGTACTCAATGGTCATCCCATTATTGATATGGATCCGGCATCGGCAGAGATGACCAAGTATGCAGCCAATGCTATGCTGGCCACCCGCATCAGTTTCATGAATGATATCGCCAACCTGTGCGAAAAAATGGGTGCTGATATCAATGACGTGAGAAAGGGTATTGGAAGTGATCCGCGTATCGGTTCTCAGTTCATTTATGCAGGTATTGGTTATGGAGGTTCCTGCTTTCCCAAGGATGTAAAGGCTCTGATCAGAATGGGGCAGGAGCAAGGGTACCCAATGCAGGTACTGGAAGCAGTTGACGGTGTCAATAACCGGCAGAAGCAGGTGCTGTCCAACAAGATATTTGACCGGTTTGGCAAAGACCTGACCGGAAAGACATTCGCAGTCTGGGGCCTGGCTTTCAAACCCAAGACAGATGATATGCGGGAAGCTCCTGCACTCACCATCATCAGTGAGTTGGTTGCTGCAGGTGCCAGTGTACTGGCGTATGATCCGGTGGCTATGCAGGTAGCAAGACCTTTGTTGCCTGAAGGCGTTACCCTTACCGACAATGCACTCACTGCCACAGCCGGTGCCGATGGATTGTTGCTGGTAACCGAATGGCCGGAGTTCCGGCTGCCGGACTGGCAACAGGTAAAGAAGAATATGAAGCAGGCAGTGGTGTTTGACGGACGTAATATTTACGATCCGGAAGAGATGCAGCAATTGGGCTTTGTATATGAAGCCATCGGACGATGATCCCGTAACAAGCAGACCATGAACAAGGAACATGATATCAGACCATGGGGCGCCTATTGGGTATTGGAAGATACCGGTACTTATAAGGTGAAGCGCATTGAGGTGGAACCTGGTCACCAGTTGTCATACCAATATCACCATCACCGTTCAGAGGTATGGGTCATCATTGAAGGACATGCTGAGGTGATCCTGGAAGGTGAGGTCATCGATTGTCCTCCCGGTAAAGTGGTGCAGATACCACAAGGTGCCAGACACCGGATCAGGAATGCAGGAAATGAAAAGGTGGTGTTTGTGGAAGTGCAACTGGGTTCCTATTTCGGCGAAGATGATATCGTGCGTCTCGACGACGATTACGAAAGGGCTTAACAAAAGAACATGGAAGGAAAGAACAAGACGGTCGCGGTCATTGGCCTCGGCTATGTTGGCCTGCCCCTGGCAGTGGAATTTGGCAAGAGATATACAACCATCGGTTATGATATCAACCGGGAGCGCATAGAAGAACTGCAGAAAGGAGAGGATCGTACGTTGGAAGTGAGCAGAGAAGAATTGCAGTCTGCCTCCGCACTGACCCTTACCAATGATCTGTCGCCGGTGGGTGAAGCACAGATCTTCATCATAACCGTTCCTACTCCTGTTGATCAAAGCAAGAGTCCGGATCTGACACCGCTGATCGGCGCTTCTGATATGATCGGCCGATTATTGAAAAAAGGTGATATTGTCATATATGAATCTACCGTATATCCCGGATGTACGGAAGAAGTTTGTGTGCCGGTACTGGAACATGCCAGCGGGCTGAAATACAATGAGGATTTCTTTTGCGGTTACTCGCCTGAGCGCATCAATCCCGGCGATAAGGTCAATACCCTGACAAAGATCAAAAAGGTGACCTCTGGTTCAACACCTGAGGTTGCAAAGGAGGTGGATGCCTTGTATGCTTCCATCATTGAAGCAGGCACCCACCTGGCACCATCACTCAAAGTGGCAGAGGCCAGCAAGGCGATTGAGAATGCCCAGCGAGACCTGAACATCTCTTTCATGAATGAGCTGGCACTCATCTTTGAAAGAATTGGTATAGATACAAATGATGTACTGGAGGCAGCAGGAACCAAATGGAATTTTCTTCGCTTCAAACCTGGTCTGGTAGGCGGGCATTGCATTGGGGTGGATCCCTATTACCTGGTTCATAAAGCTGAGTCTGTAGGTTATCATCCCCAGGTCATCCTGTCCGGACGCAGGGTCAATGACAACATGGGTGTCTATGTAGCCAACAGGCTTGTAAAGCGCATGATCAGCAAAGGGGTGACCATAAAAGGAAATCGTGTGCTGATTCTCGGTATTGCTTTCAAGGAGAATTGTCCGGATACTCGTAATACCAAGGTCGTAGATATTTATAATGAGCTTCGGGAGTTCGGACTGGAAGTCGATGTGTATGACCCCTGGGTAGATCCGAAAGAGGTCATGCATGAGTATGGCATCTCCCTGTTGGAAGAAGAACCTAAGGGGCCTTATGCAGGAATTTTGGTGGCTGTAGCACACAGGCAGTTCGCTGAAATGAACCTGTCAGCCCTGAAAGCAAACGAGGCCGTGGTATTTGATACCAAGGCATTTTTAGACAGGTCGCTCGTTGACGAGCGACTGTAATTCTATGTCACTTAAGAAACAGGCATTTTCCGGTTTCGTCTGGACCTTTACCAGCAACCTGGGAACCAAGTTCACCACCCTGGTGGTAGGGGTGATCCTTGCCAGATTACTGGCTCCGTCAGATTTCGGTCTTATCGCCATGCTCTACTTCTTTTTTGAAGTGTCCAGAGTACTGGTGGATTCGGGATTCAGTCAGGCCATCATCCGTGAAAAAGAGATCAACGAAGAAGACAAATCAACTGTCTTTTACATCAGCCTGTTTACGGCTGTTATCTGCTATATTGCTTTGTGGATCGGTGCACCGGCTATCGCACGGTTCTATGAAGAACCACAACTTACCCTGCTTACACGGGTGATGGGTCTTAACCTGATCTTCGCATCTTTTACCATCGTACAGAATGCGGTTTTGATCAATGAGCTGAAGTTTAAAACTCTCGGAATTATCGCAATGGCAGCCAATGTGCTCACCGGATTGATCGCACTGTTTCTCGCATGGAGTGGTATGGGTGTCATGGCTCTGGCCATCAGGTATGTGCTAACATCATTGATCACGTCCATCCTGTATTTTGCTGTGCTGACCTGGTATCCTAAAGTGTTCATACAAAAACGATCCTTAAAAAAGTTATTCGGATTTGGTTCACGGGTATTGCTGCTGGGAGTGATGAACACATTCTTCCGAAACATCTATAACCTGCTGATAGGCAAGATCTATACGCCGGCTATCCTGAGTTTCTACAGCCAGGCCAATATGTTCAAGGAGAATGCATCTCGCGGACTGATCGATTCACTGAGCAAGGTCACCTATCCGATCCTGAGCAAGGACAGAGACAATCGGGCAAGGATGAAAGAGAACTACCGGAAGATCCTGCAGGTAACCAGTTTTGTAGTGTTCCCCTCCATGATCTTGCTGGCCTTTGTAGCTGAACCGATGATACTGGCACTGGTTGGAGAGAAATGGAGACAATCCATTCCACTGTTGCAGATACTCTGTGTAGCCGGGCTGGTATCACATATACATGTGGTGAATCTAAATGTACTGAAGGTGTATGCTGCAGGAAATCAATACGTATTGCAGGGTATCATTAAGTATGCCCTTACAGTTGCAGGTGTGTTGGTGGGTATGCAGTTTGGATTGTCAGGTCTGATGTATGGCATTGTGGTGGTGGAATATCTGCACCTGCTGGTCAACATCTATTTGAGTAATCAGCATCTGTCTTACACATATTCCGAACAGGGACTTGATCTGCTGAAAGTATTCTGGTTGAATATTCCGATGGCCGGTGTCCTTTGGCTGACCTCTTTACCCGAATATCCTGCACCAGTGTTTCAGCTTCTGGTTATGACCGGGACCGGACTGGTCATGTATATACTTACTGCTCACCTGACAAATGCTATGGCATGGAAGTACATGGTAGAATTGATTCAGGGGCAACTGAGAAAACGCAAGATATCAACTGCAGCAGAAACCACCGCACATGTGGAAACAGCTTAGGCAGATATTTACAATGAACCAAACTCCGATCCTGATCGGAGGGTGCGGGAGAACAGGTACCAGTTTGATGACGGCCATTCTGGATGCACATCCAGACATTTACTGTATTCCGGAAGAGACCAATATTTTTCTGACCAGACGTGATTTCAAGTCTGATTTCTGGAACCACCAGATACAGCGAATTCGAATCACCAGAGATTTGCTGAAACGTGATATTCCCGCATCTTCCAAACGATGGTGTGAGAAATCGCCTCCAAATGTCAGGTACCTGGAGCAACTCTTTCGAGAGTTTGGCAGGGATCTGAAGGTTATACTTATGATACGTGACGGCAGAGATGTGATCACGAGTATGCATCCCCTCCGGGAAGGATACTATATTCCTATTGAGCGTTGGATCAATGATACCAGACAAACGATCAGGTGGAAGGATCACCCGCAGGTCCTATTGGTCCCATACGAATCTTTGGTGAGTAACTTCCGCCCGGTCATCGAGCAGGTATTGACATTTCTCGAGGCTGCCATGAGTCAGGAGGTGCTGGACTACACGAACTATTCCGGTGTTCAGCAGCATGATGCATTTCACGGGCAACACCTTAGACCACTATACACGGCATCTCAAAGAAAATGGGAGCTTCCGGAACACAGGGAAAGAATAGATCTGTTCCTGCAGAACGAAGAAGTACAGGAGCTGATGAATAGTATCGTTGATATCAGACAGGCTTTTGACCTGAGTTTGGAAAATGTGGAACGGGCATGAAGATCCTGATCATTTCAAAGTTCTTTTATCCTTCTGTAACTCCACGATCATTTCGTACTACTGCACTTGCTAAGGCATTTGCCAAAGCCGGGCATGAAGTACAGGTCTATACTTCCTGGAATGAAGAAATTCATCCTGCATATGCTGTTGAACACGGCATGGAGATACATCCGCTATCAAAATGGATCTGGAAAGATATCCGTGCAGACAAGGGAGCAGGCCCGTTCAGATTGGTACGGCGAATACTGAAACGAGGCCTTCAGTTATCACTGGAATATCCTGACATACAATTCCTGTTTACCACCAGAAGATTATTGCGAAAGAAGAATGGATATGACCTGCTGATCACAATAGCTGTGCCGCATGCGATCCATTGGGGGGCTGCATTGGCCAGGACAAGAAAGCATCGGATAGCAAAGACCTGGGTGGCAGATTGTGGCGATCCATTCATGTTCGAGAAGACCGATACTTTCCGGAAATGGTTCTATTTTGCCTGGTTTGAAAAACTTTTTTGCAGAAAGGCAGATCACATCACAGTGCCGATCGAAGATGCGAAAGAAGCGTATTATCCGGAATTCCGCCATAAGATCAAAATGATCCCGCAGGGATACGACTTTAATGAAGTGCCTATTGATCATAACCTCTATAGGAAGAACCCTGTCCCCACATTCGCATATGCCGGAGCTTTTATTCCGGGTGTGCGGGATCCGAAGAACTTCCTGGAATATTTGCTGACACTGAAGTGTCCATTCCTATTTATTATTTATACTAATCAAACGAGTATAGTTATTCCATATGCTGAACGATCAGAAGGCAGAATAGAGATAAGGCCATATGTGCCAAGAGCTGAATTACTGCCGGTACTGGCTGGTATGGATTTTCTCGTGAATATTGGTAATGGTACAAATATTCAATCTCCCAGCAAGCTGATCGATTATCAGATATGTGGAAGACCTGTTCTGTCTGTTGATTCCTTTTCGCTGAATTCAAGTGTCATAACTCAGTTTTTGTCAGGTGATTATTCAGGACAGATTAGCCTGGGTGATCTGTCAGCCTATGACATTAAAAATGTTTCAAAGCAATTTTTACAACTTACCCAATGATGAACGATCCGGAATGCAGCCCCAAACCTTAAGAAGCAGAAGCAGGGTCCAGGATGAGGACAGAAGAAGAGGAGGCTCATTTGCCAGGGTGATTTTTCTGGTCTGGCCTTTCGGTTCTCTTGCCTTTACCGCGTATCATTTGCGAAGTTCATGGGCTAAGAATATTGTCTGGCTATTCGTGATCTTCTTTGGTTTGACCTTCGTTATCTCCAATCCTAAGATCGATGCCAATCGATACAATGATAAGTTGCAGGAAATGGGGGATCATGATTATACATTTCAGACCCTTGGCCATCAGTTGTACCGCGATACTGAGTATGTGGATGTGCTTCAGCCTTTACTGACATTTGTGGTTTCCAGGTTTACCAGTGATTATCGGGTTCTCTTTGCTGCATTCGGGCTCATTTTTGGATATTTCTATTCCCGGAATATCTGGTACCTGATCGACCGGACCAGTGGTAGGTTCAAATGGTATGGCGTAACACTGCTCATTATTTTCACGGTCATCAACGGGTTCTGGAATATTAATGGCTTCAGATTCTGGACCGCTGCTCATATTTTCGTATTCGGTGTGCTTCACTATTTGGAGACAGGAAAAGCAAAGCATTTATTCCTGACCATTTTAACTGTGTTTGTGCATTTTTCTTTTTTCTTCCCTGTTCTGGTCTTTCTGCTGTATCTGGCGGGAGGAAACAGAAAGCATCTATATTTCTACTTTTTCCTACTGACCTTTACTTTTTCAGAGGCGAGTCTTACCCAGGTTAGAGAATATTTATCCTTCCTGCCATCCATTTTTGAAGCTAAAGTGAGTAACTATACCAGCGATGTATATGAGCAGGTATTGAATGAAAGAAAGAGTTTGCTGAACTGGTACGTTCAGTACTATGGAGCCGCTTTGAGATATGTTGTACTCGTATGGCTTGCCTGGATATATTTCCAGGGAGGGGCATTTATCAGGGAACATGCACTTGCAGGTAAACTGTTCTCTTTTGTATTACTGTTATATGCATTATCTAACCTGGGCAGTCTGATACCAAGCGGAAACAGATTTATTGTTTTGAGTAACCTGTTTGCAGTTGCCTTGATCTTTTGGTATTACCATTCCAACCGTCAGCCTGGATGGATCAACAGGATCGCTGTGTTAAGCATGCCGGCACTGGCGCTTTATTTCCTCATATCCGTGAGAATTGGGCTGGATATGATGGGCGTGCAAATGCTGGTTGGAAACCCTGTTACAGCGATCTTTTTCAGAGATGAAACGCCATTGGTTGATTGGATAAGATAGATGTAATGTTACGCAGGATCAACAGACATTTACAGGATCTGAATCAGACAAGACTGGATCGTAAGATCTGCAGACAACTCAGATCTGCCGGGCGGGAATGGAATGCTGAGCATGCCAGGGTCATTTTTAGTGAAAGCAGAGGCGGAAGCACATGGCTGTTTGAAATGTTGCTTCAGTCAGGAGAGATGGTGTCTCAATGGGAACCACTCCATCCTGTCAGAGGTACGGTCAGTGAACTTCCTCTGCACTATGGCGACAGACCATATTTGACCCCGGATGAGAAAGACGACGCTCTGCTGAATTGCCTGATCGCTTCTTTTTCCGGAAAGACATGGACCCCCTGGACCGCCAGGTACAACAGTCCTGAATCAGTAGATTCGGCAGACAAACTCCTGGTAAAATTTGTTCGTGCCAACATGCTTGCTCCCTGGATCCTGCACCAAATTCAATTAAGATACAAGCCGGTCATGCTGATCAGACATCCTGTCGCTGTGGCATTATCTCAGTTAGATGCCTTCAGAGGGGCTGATCGGGATGCTGTTACTTATAAAGTACCGAACTGTCATAACAACCAGCGATTTGTGCAAAATGAGCAGTATCTGAATGGTCTGGAAGGTGCACTGGAACGAAAAGTAGCGCTCTGGTGCATCAATAATCTGCCAGTTCTTCAGAACGAACAATTCATGTTGCAGGTTCAGCCGGTATTTTATGAATATTTGGTGTTGAACCCGCAGGAGCAGTTTGCACAAATAGCTTTGAACTGGGATCTGACATTCAGCGGTGTGCAGGCCAATAACGCAAGCTCCACAACCGGAAGAGCCGGAGTTGATCAGGAACCATTGGCACAGATATCAAAATGGATGGGCAGGATAAATGATCAGCAGAAAGAAAATTGCAAAAACATCCTGCAGTATTTTGGGTGTACGCTGTATTCTGTTGATGATCCACTGCCACTCAACATCAAATAGGTATGAAGATCGCCGATCTGTTTAATGTCCTTTCTTACCGTTCTTCTGATAAGATCTGTGTCTTCCTGGTGGATGATTACGGTCACCTGGGAATGTCCGGCGAGTTGACAGAAAAAGAGATCAATGCCTGCCCTGGTATTTTACCGGGTGATGTTTTCAACAGGTATGATGGCCTGGAGAGCCCCGATGACCTTCATTCTTTATTTGATGCACTGACCGACTACAAAGGCTCTGACAACAAGCCCGTAGTTTTTACTCCGGTTGTCTGCACGGGGAACCCAACATTCAGTGATGAGGAGAATGATATGTATAGTTGGGAATCCTTCGATTCATCTCTGAAGAGGTCCTATGGAAAGGAGATCCTGGATCTTTGGCAACAGGGAGAGAATGAAGGAGTTTTTCAGCCGGAATTGCATGGAAGAGAGCATATCCACCCCCGTATATTGATCAATAAGCTGAAGGAACAGGCTCCGGCTTTTACCTGGATGAGAGATCACCGGTCGATAGCTGTTTTGAATGATGGAAATGTTCATTTGAGGCCATTTAAATGGATGGAAAGCCAGGATGAAGAATGGCAGCAAAAAATGTTGGGAGATGCTGTCGGAATATTTGAAAGCTTTTTTAAGAGGAAACCGGCTCTGTTCGTTCCGCCGGGTTTGATACACGGAAAGCATACAGAACAACTGGCTGGTGAATACGGGATACTGTATATGGATTCAGCCAGATCAGCAATGCGCTCCCAAGCAAATGGACAGATGAAAAGAGAGATCGCATGGACCGGGAAAAGATCCAATGAGATCAGATACCTGTGCCGCAATGCTATGTTTGAACCTGCCACATTCGGCGAAAATTCAATAACCCAAACACTTCAGGCAGCTGAGAAAGCTTTCAGATGGCGGGTTCCCCTCGTTATTAGTTCTCATCGGGTGAATTTTGCCGGAGGCAGAGATGAATCCAACAGAGCAAGAGGGCTTTTGTTTCTAAGAAAGCTTTTAGAAATTCTCACCAGAAGGTATCCGGATATGCGTTTTATATCTGCCAGTGAACTCATCAGTCTAATGACAATTTAGGTATTAGATGTTCAGGCGGCATTTTGTTCTGGAACCCGGATCTGAAAAACACGTACTACGTTTAAACAACACCTTGTAATAAGTCAGTGAAGAATCAATTACGTGATTTGGTTCTGGGTCGTCTCACCACAAGACACAAACGCCGCATCCTCATCATCGAATCAGATGACTGGGGAACCATCCGCATGCCCTCATCTTCGGTTTACCAGATGTTGCTGTCTAAGGGATATCCCGTTGATAAATGCCCCTATAACCGCAATGACTCTCTGGAAACAGATGCTGATATGCTGGCACTGATAGAAGTACTGAGATCTGCAAAGGACCATACAGGAAGACCGGCTGTCATCACTGCTAACTGGATCGCCGCCAATCCTGATTTTGATCGCATCAGGGACTCTGGTTTTCAGGAATATTTCTGGGAACCGAGCAACAGCACACTGGAACGCCATCCTGATAGCAGACAAGTCTTTGCATTGCAAAAGCAGGCACTGACTGAAAGATTATTCTATCCTCAGTTTCATGGTCGTGAACACGTACATGTAGCCGCCTGGATGAAGAAACTGAGGGCAGGTGATGAAGCGATCCGGTTGGCTTTCAACCACCGCATGATCTCATTCAATGTAAACGAAGTTCCATCCTGTGAATCAGATATCATGGATGCCTATAATGCAGGAGATACTAATGATCTGAAGTTTTCAGAGGCTTCTGTTACAGAGGGGCTTAAGCTGTTTCAGGAAACCTGGGGTTTTGCTTCTGCTACCGCTATACCTCCATGTTATTTTTGGCATGAAGCACATGAGCAGGCTATGTCCCGTGGAGGTGTAATGGGCATTCAGGGCATTGCTGTACAGAAATCGCCGGTGGTTGGCAAAGAGAAATGGAAGAAGAAATACCATTGGACCGGTCAAAGGAATAAGAACGGTCAGATCTACCTGAGAAGGAATGTGTTCTTTGAGCCGAGTATTCTTGGAAGAGAAGGGGCCGTTTCCAGTGCCTTTGCAGGCATAGCAAGGGCATTCGAAAAAGGGCATGCTGCCATCATCAGTTCTCACAGGCTTAATTATATAGGCACCATTAACCCCGAGAACAGAACCAGTAACCTGAAATTACTAAAGGAACTACTGCAACTGGTCGTATCAAAATTTCCTGAAGTGGAATTCATGCATTCTGCAGATTATCTGGAATTTATTCGCAAACCATGACCACCGAATCTCGAGTGAAAAAGAACTTCTGTTTTTTGTTGTACAACATCGACCCGGGTGGCCTGGAAGTGTATCTGCTCCGGTTTTTCAGACACTACCAGGGGCAGTTCCGAGCTACCCTGATATGTAAGAGCGGTAAGACAGGTGCCTTGCTGAAAGGGTATGAGGATGCAGGGGTTGAAGTGATCACGGTCAGGACGGGCTATATGAATCCTGTCTCACTGTGGAAGATCTATCGCCTGTTGCGAAACAGAAAGTTTGACGGCATCTGTGACCTGACCAGCAACTTTGGCGGACTGTATATGTGGCTTGCCCGAAAAGCATCCATCCGGTCACGAGTAGCCTACTATGGTCAGTCCACCAATCACTTCAGGTCTTCTGCTCTGAAATCATCGTTCGACAGAATGGTCAACAGACTGGTGTACAGGAACGCCACTGCCATTGTGCTGAATTCGCATACAGCTACCGATAATTTTTTTCCGTACAGAGTAGCAGGTGATCCTCGCTTCAAAGTGGTGTATAACGGTGTGGATGCTGCCATGTTCAGCGATGAAAAGGATGATGAAATGAAACAGGCATTGGGCATCCCGGTCTCTTCATTTGTGATCGGACATACCGGAAGATTTGACGAGAAGAAAAATCATCAGGCGGTCCTGGATCTGGCAGTACGTGCCTGTGCAACCTGGGATGATTGCTATGTGATATGCTGTGGTAAAGGAACAGAACAGTTGCAGGAATCCATCAACCGAAGGCAACTTGACGGAAGGGTATTGGCATTGGGCTATCGTGATGATGTGCACCGTATTCTCCGCACATTTGATGTGTTTTATTTCCCATCATATACAGAGGGGCAACCCAATTCACTGATCGAAGCGATGATGGCAGGACTTCCTTTCGTAGCATCTGATATCGTACCGATCAGAGACACAGTACCTGAACATTTGCATGGTCAGCTGGTAGGCCCCGATGATGTGGGATCTGCCTTTCATTTGATACAGCGAATGAAAGAAGATCGGCAGTTACGAATCAGATTGTCCTGCAGAGACTGGGCAATTGAAGCCTATAATGCCAATGACAGATTCAGAGAATTTCTGGAATCTGTAGCAGGAGATCAGATAGTATGAAAGTGCTATTTGCATATAACGGCAGGGTGGAGATTGATGAACATGGCCGGTATTATGGCAATGAGTTGAATGATCGTTTGGTTGAACGATACCGTTATTTTGGAGACCAGGTTACCTTCATAGTTCGTACAAGGCCCATTCATGCTGTTGCTGCATCTGAGTTGCAGCCTTTTGAAAGTAATCTGCAGGTCATTCCTGTTCCTGAAATGAACACGCCATTCCTGTTTTTACGAAACCGCACAGTAATACATCATAAGATCAAACATGCGGTAAATGAACATGACGTGATCATTGTAAGAGAACCGGGATATGTAGGCAGAATTGCGGCACAATACGCACGATATTTTAATAAACCTTACCTGACTGAGGTAGTTGGCGATCCATACGATGCTTTGAGCAACCACAGTACTTTAGGAAAGATCTATGCCCCCATTGCCAGAAGGTCTATGTTGAAAAGCATTGCCAAAGCTGATCCTGTTTTGTATGTTACCAAAGAGTATCTGCAGCAGAGATATCCAAGCACTGGTTATCAGTTAGGATTATCAGATGTAGTACTGAAACCTTCCGGTGAGGAAGTATTAGAGTCCCGGATACACAAAATAGGCATGCGCAAGCATGATGATGAACTGGTAGTAGGAACAGCAGCAGCACTGGATGTGAAGTATAAAGGACATGAATATGTATTGCAGGCAATGAGTATTCTTGCCAGGCAGGGCATACAACTTAAGTATCAGGTAGCAGGAAAGGGAACCGGCGATCGTTTGGTGAGATTGGCGAACGATTTGGGAGTAAGATCTCAGCTGGATATTATTGGACAGATTCCTCACGGCCAGGTCTTTGATTTTCTGGACAACATTGATCTGTATATTCAACCGAGTGTGACAGAGGGCCTTCCAAGGGCGTTGGTTGAAGCAATGAGCAGAGCGTGTCCTTGTCTCGGAAGCAGGGTTGGGGGCATACCTGAATTACTGCCTGATAAGTACCTTTTTGAGAAAAGGAATGCGAAACAACTGGCTGGTATCATCGCCGGACTGAGCAGACATGATCTGGAAAACATGGCCAGACAAAATGCAGAAGCAGCCAAGAGGTTTGACCCGGAAAGATCCGCAGAATCGAGATTGGAATTCTATGACCGTTTCAAAAGAACCTATTCATCACAGTGAATCTCTCCCGCATCAAAATAGGATTATATGAACAGGCCGAAAGGATTGTTGGTAAACAAGCTATAGACAGGATGTACCTGGATCGCTGTATTAAGATCTATAGAAAGCAACAGGTCATATTCATACATATACCAAAAGCTGCAGGTACCAGCGTGGCCAGAGCTGTGCTGGGCAAAAGAGCAGGACATTTCACTGCAGAAACTGTCCGGGACAGAATGGGTAATGATCCATACTATAAGTTGTACTCTTTTGCAGTTACCAGACATCCGGTTGACAGGCTCTATTCTGCATATCGCTATGTGAAGGGAAACGGTGGAACAGAAGGGGGCGTTCGCAGACATCCGGATTATGACGGACCCTTATTCCATACATTTGAGAAATTTGTCATGGAATGGTTGCCGTTGCAAAACATCCTTAACGGCCCTGTGATTTTCAGGCCGCAGTACAGTTTTCTCTTTGATTCAGGCATAGAACTGCTGGTGAATGATGTACTGAAACTGGAGGAACCGGAAAAGCTAGAGCAGATCCTGACGGAAAGACTGGGAAGAAAAATAATATTGGAGAGAAGGAACATGTCTGTAACTGATCTGGATAACGGCATTTCATCCTTGGTGCGGAGAAGAATATCTGAAATATATCACCGTGATCATGAATTATTGGGATATTGAATGTTGCAGGTGAAAGGTAAAATTCTGTACACAGCCACCAGCGATATACACCTGGCCGCTTTCCATTATCCATACATAAAATGGCTGGATGAGCAGGGTTATGAAGTGCATCTGGCGATGGAGAAACGGGCGGATCTTGAATTCAGTCATGCCAGGCAGATACATTATATGCCATTCCCGCGAACACCTCTTGACCGTCGTAATGTATCCACCTACAGGCAGTTGAAGAACCTGATCGATAAAGAACAATACGACCTGATACATTGCCATACACCTATGCCGGGAGTACTCACAAGGCTGGCGGCCAGAGCCAGAAGGAAAAAGGGGGCTGCGGTCTTGTACACTGCCCACGGCTTTCATTTTTTTAAAGGGGCTCCATTGAAGTACTGGCTTTCCTATTTCCCTGCAGAATATGCCTTGTCATTTATCACTGATGCCATCATCACCATTAACAGTGAAGATTTCACCTATGCTGATAAAAGACTGCACCCCCGAAAGGCATTTATGATACCAGGAATTGGGATCGACTCTGGAAAATTCAGAGTGTATTCAGAAGAGGAAAAGAAAGCTGTCAGGCTTAAGTATGGTTTTAAGCAACAGCAGTTTCTCCTGCTGTATATTGCTGAGTTCATCCCCCGAAAGAATCATCGATTCATTCTGGAAAATCTGCCGGCTTTGATCAGACAGGTCCCGACCGTGCAGGTGATATTCGCCGGTCGCGGTGAGCTGATGGATCAGATGCTGAATCTTGCCAGAAACCTTCGGGTGGAAGATCATGTTCGCTTCATGGGCTTCATGCATGACCTGGGACCGCTCGCGGCGATTGCTGATGTAGGTATCTCGGCAAGCAGGCAGGAAGGACTTGGTCTGGGACTTGCCGAACAAATGCTGTGTGGAGTTCCTGTTGTGGCAACTGAAGACAGAGGGCACAAAGAACTGGTCATCCATGAACAGACAGGTTTGATGTTTCCTCAAGGCGATCAGATCGCCTTTCGTGAAGCACTTGTAAGGTTCTCTAAAGAGCCTTCATTGCGCCAAAAAATGGGAAATGCCGCCCGTTTGCATGCCGAAAAATTCAGGATCGAAGCATCGCTTGATAGCATGCGGAATATTTATAACGGGTATCTGAAACCGGATCAAAAAACGGACTGATGCTGAAGGGAACAAAGAATAAATGGATCTATCTGGCCTATTACTTCCGCCAGTTGGATCAGGACAAAATGCGAAGGTTCGTTCGTTTTGCCTCTGAAAAGACAGGCAGGTCCCGCTGGTCTCTCTGGGCTGATGCCATACGTTCCGTGTTCAGATATAATACCGGCCTGATAGATTATTTCCTGTTCAGATTTTATGAGAAGACTCCTGAAGAAAGAGCTGCATGGGCAGGAACCGGATTCATGTATGAATACCATCTTGCTATGAATCCTTTGGATGCAAGGGATATCCTGGCCAATAAGATCAGGTTTTACGAAAAGTACGATCAATTCGTGGTGCATGCACATTGTACGATTGATGATCTTCATGCCAATAATGAACAGGCTGTCAAGGTCCTCCGGCATCCGACAGATAAACTGGTACTGAAAGATGCCCTCGGGCAGTGCGGCTGGGGCATTGAAGTGATCAGCAAAAAAGAGTTTTCTCCAGAGCAACTGGTCAGCCATATGGAACAGAAGGGCTATGACCTGGCCGAGGTTTTCATAGATCAGCATGAGGTCCTGCAGGAACTTTCACCATCGGGTCTGAATACCCTGCGTGTCATTACCCAGTTGAATGATCACGGCGGGGTAGACTACCTGGGTGCACGTCTCAGGATCACCATCAATTCTCAGGTGGACAATATGGCATCAGGAAATATGGCAGCACCGGTTGATCTGAATACCGGTGTAGTGAGTGGTCCGGCTGTGTTCAGCGATATCACCAAAGAACCTGTTCATGTACATCCGATCTCTGGTTTGACTATTCCGGGCCTGCAGTTGCCTCACTGGCCTGCAGTTCTTCGCATGACCAAAGAGGCAGCACTGTTGCATCCGGAGAACCGTTCTGTAGGTTGGGATATTGCTCTTACACCGGAGGCCCCGGAGTTGATAGAAGGCAACCACAATTGGTGTAAGTTATTGTGGCAACTGCCGGTTCAAACAGGACTGAAGGACGTATTACTTACTTATTTGAAATGATGTCTTGAGTCTGTATAAGAACTATATCAAGCCGGCGATGGACAGAATAGCTGCTTTTCTTCTTTTGCTGCTCCTGTTTCCTTTATTGCTCCTCATCATGTTGATCCAATGGTTCATTCTGAAAGACAGGATTTTCTTCATCCACCCGAGACCTGGTTTGCATGAGAAGATCATTCATGTGATCAAATTCAGAACCATGAATGAAAAGAAAGATGAATCAGGAGCATTGCTGCCCGCTATGCAGCGGATTACTCCCTGGGGTGCTTTCCTTCGCAGAACCTCGCTGGATGAGCTTCCGCAACTCATCAATGTGCTGAAAGGCGATCTTTCATTTGTAGGACCAAGGCCTCTGGAAGTCAGGTATTTGCCTTACTATAGTGAACAACAGCGCAAACGACATCTGGTCAAGCCCGGAATAACAGGACTGGCTCAGATAAACGGAAGGAATGCGATTGGATGGGAGGAAAAGTTTAAATACGATCTCCGTTACATCGAAGAGATCTCATTAATGACAGACCTCCGTATTCTGCTGGGCACTGTCAGAAAGGTGCTTGCAGCTGAAGGGGTCAACCAGGATACCGCACAAACCGTGCTACCTTTTGATCAATATATGAACCGGAAGCGTTCAGATGATCAGGTTGGTTAAAACGTATAGATAACATGAATAGAAAGCTCATCATAGTTGGCGCAGGCAGCGTAGGTCTGCATCTGGCCGCTAATGCAGACATGTACGGGATCAAAGAACACCTGATCGGTTTTGTTGATGACGACCCCGGGAAACAGGCAGGCAGCTATTATGGATATCCTGTACTGGGTACCCTGAGCTATGTGTTGGAACAACAGGATATAGATGTTGTTATCGGCATTGCATTTCCGGATGTAAAGAAGAAGATAGTTAAGAAACTTTCGGGCAATGATTCACTGGGTTTTCCCGGTTTGATAGCAAAAGCACATTCCTGGATTTCAGCTGATTGTTCCATCGGAAAAGGAGTTATTATTTATCCGGGTTGCAGTATTAATTATGGTTCGGTCATCGGCGATTTTGTGGTCATGAATATGAATTGTGCACTGGGGCATCATGCAACGGTAGGCCGTTACAGCAGCCTCGCTCCTGGTGTTTGTTTTGGAGGTCATACAACTGTTGGAGAAGGGGTTGACATAGGTATAGGCGCAGCCACCATTCAGAATACTCTGATTGGTGATGGGGCGGTGATAGGCGGACAGTCCATGATCATAAGAAATGTAGAAGCTGGTGAAACAGTTGTAGGCGTTCCGGCAAAGAATAAAAGTATTTAGTATGCAAAATAAAATGTGGTTGTCATCACCGCATATGTGCGGCCGTGAGGAAGGCTATGTCAAAGATGCATTTGATACCAACTGGATCGCTCCGCTTGGACCTCATGTGAACGGATTTGAACAGGGCCTTTCTGCCAGGATGCTGGAACACCCAGTTGCCGCATTATCTTCAGGTACGGCAGCGCTGCATCTCGCACTGATCCTTCTAGGCGTGGAGAGAGATGATGTGGTCATTTGCCAGAGCTTTACTTTTTCGGCAAGTGCCAATCCGATAGTGTATCAGGGTGCTGTTCCATATTTCGTTGATTCGGAAGCTGATACCTGGAATATGGATCCTGATCTGCTGGAAGAAGCCATCAGCAGACTGGTAACGGTAGGGAAGCGCCCGAAAGCTGTGGTGGTGGTGCATCTGTATGGAATGCCTGCAAAAATGGATCGCATTACCGAGATCTGTGAACGTTATCAGGTTCCGGTTGTGGAAGATGCAGCTGAAGCACTTGGCTCTGCGCTTCATGAGAAGCCTTGTGGTACTTTCGGCAGGTTCGGAGTTCTCAGTTTCAATGGCAACAAGATCATTACTACTTCGGGTGGTGGTGCATTGGTATGCCCTGATGATGCATTCGCTGAAAGGGCACGATTTCTGGCCACTCAGGCACGAGATACTGCCCCGCATTATCAGCACAGTGTGATCGGATACAACTATCGCATGAGCAATGTATGTGCGGCTATCGGCAGAGGGCAACTGGAAGTCCTGGATCAAAGAGTGGAGCAGCGCAGAAAGAACTTTGCTTATTATCAGGAAACACTGAGCGATCTGCCGGGCATCAGTTTTTTGTCTGAAACAGCAGGCAGTTTCAGCAACCGATGGCTGACCTGTATGACGATAGACCCGGATCATAGTGGTGGCGTAACCAGAGAAAGTGTCAGACTTGCCCTGGAAACACAACAAATTGAAAGCAGGCCACTTTGGAAGCCCATGCATCTGCAACCCGTTTTTGCAAATGCTCCTGCCATGAGTACAGGAGTGTCTGAAAGGCTGTTCAACACCGGCCTTTGTTTGCCCAGCGGCTCAAATCTTACTAGTGAAGACCTGAGCAGAGTAGTTGAACATATTAGAAAAAACTGGAAATGAATCAGGTGAATATTGACCTCATTGCCGGCGCACGGCCCAATTTCATGAAGATCGCCCCGATCATCAGGGCATTACAGGAGGCTGAAAAGAACGGAAGTAAATTACAGTACAGACTCGTTCATACCGGGCAGCATTATGACCGCAACATGAGCGATCAGTTCTTTGAGCAACTGGGAATTCCGGAGCCCGATGTCAACCTGGGTTCAGGAAGTGGCACCCAGGCAGAACAAACTGCAAGGATCATGATGGCCTACGAAAAACTCCTGATGGAACAACCTGCAGATCTTTGCCTGGTAGTTGGCGACGTCACCTCCACACTGGCCTGTTCAGTAGCGGCTAAGAAGTTGGGTATCAAAGTGGCGCATGTGGAGGCCGGCATACGTTCATACGATCTAACCATGCCGGAAGAGATCAACAGAATGGTGACCGACAGCATCACAGATTATTTTTTCACAACCAGCGAAGTAGCCAATGCCTATCTGCGAAGAACAGGTGTAGAGCAAGACCGTATTTTCTTCGTTGGCAATACTATGATAGATACGTTGTTGCATCACAGGAAAGACTTTCGTAAACCGGAGATCTGGGATGAAGCCGGACTGGAGCAGGGAAAGTATATCGTTATGACACTCCATCGCCCGTCAAACGTAGATGAAGAATCTACATTGATCGACCTGATACGAACCATCATCGACCATAGCAGGAACCTTCCACTGGTCTTCCCCATCCACCCCAGAACAAGAAAAGTACTGGAGCATTCAGGGCTGGATCATCCACGTCTTCTGCAGGTCGATCCCCTTGGCTATCTGGAATTCAACTACCTGGTGGAAAGAGCCGCTGCCGTAATCACTGATTCAGGTGGAATTACAGAAGAGACAACCGTCATGGGGGTTCCCTGCATGACCCTCCGGGCCAATACTGAAAGGCCTGAGACCATTGATATAGGTACGAATGAACTGCTGGGAACCAACCCCGATGCAATTCCTGCAAGTATGGAAAAATTGTTCAGTGGAGAATGGAAAAAAGGAAGCATTCCGCCTTTGTGGGATGGTCACACTGCAGAAAGAATAGTTGAACACCTTGAAAATATTTTTCAGTGAATCTGATCCCTGTATTGATCGCACTTCTGGTCATCATGGTGACCACCCTCATCTGGATTTTCATTGCAAGAAGATCTGAGATCTATGTACATCGAAAAGAAAGGTCGGTCAGAAAGGTCATTACCGGAATGGGGGTCATTTTTACTGTTGCAACCATCCTGAGCTATTGGCAGAAAGATTTTAGTGATTACACTGTATTGATTGCCGTGTCTTTACTGGCGGTGGTCAGTTTGCTTGACGACATCATGGACCTGTCAATCGGGCTGCGACTGTTCATTCAGCTGATCGTGGCAGGTGTGGTCTATATGGCTTATCCGGTCCTGGACCCGTGGTGGATGATCTTATTGCTGGTGGTCTGGATGAACATGTTCAACTTTATGGATGGCAGCAATGGTATGCTGGGTTTGTATGCGCTTGTGGTATTGGCCAGTGTATTATTCAGTTCCGGTTTGCCCGTACAACTGATTCTGTCAGGAGGATCTTTATATCACATGTCATTCATCCTGATTCTTGCATTGCTGGTTTTTCTGGCTGGCAACCTGAGAAAGCATGCGGTCTGGATAGCCGGCGATGCGGGCTCAGTGGTACTGGGCTTACTGGTTATTTGGATTCTGCTGACAGACAGATCAGGAACCGCTCTTCAGGCTGTGGATGAGGCCAACTTTTCATGGCTGTTCATTCCGGTTTCCTGTGCATTGTTTGTAACAGATACCGGATGGACACTTATCAGAAGGATCTATTTAAGACAACCGGTCTGGCAAAGACACCGGTTACATGCTTACCAGATGTTGATCTATCATAAAGACAAGAACCCGGTGCTGATAGCTTTTGCGTATGCCGTGCTGCAGTTGCTGGTAAATATGCTCTTCCTGATTTCAGGTGGAGGAGTGTGGATGGCCATCGGTATCTTTGTGGTCCTTTCTGCAGCCTGGTGGATGATCAATAGAAACTGGCCTGAGAAATCAGATCTATGAGTGGTAAACAGGGGTTCAAATGTCTTTTACTGGGTTACGGTCACATTGGCAAACGCCATGCGGCAGTCATCGCTGAGCATCCGGAAACAGAGTTATCTGGTATTGCTGACCTGACAGATGTGAGATCTGTTGCCGGATATCCGTCAGACATACCCTGGTATCCTTCCTGGAAAGATGCCCTGGCAAATTCAGGCGGACATGATCTGGTCATCATTGCTCTTCCCAATGGTGAACATATTCCGGCCGCTTTGGCTGCTTTGAAATCAGGCTATCATGTGCTGATTGAAAAACCAATGGGGCTTACTGCCCTGTCGTGTCAGCAGGTACTGGAGTTGGCTGAACAACAAAAGAAGCAGGTATTTGTGGTTAAACAGAACAGGTACAGCCCGCAGGTGCAATGGCTGAAGGACCTGGTGGATTCCGGTAAAATGGGCAAGATCCATATGATTCAGGTCAATTGTTTCTGGAACCGCGATGACCGGTATTATCTGCAACAGGGTCATCCGTGGAGGGGAAAGCTGACTTCAGACGGAGGAGTGCTTTTCACCCAGTTCAGTCATTTCATTGATATACTCTATTGGATTTTCGGGCCGCTCATGGTGGAATCAGCACATATGGAGAACCTGGCTCACAGCACCACTACCGAATTTCCTGATTCAGGATCTTTTAGGTTCAGAACAGCAGGTCAGGCACTGGGCTTCATGCAGTTCAGTACAGCCGTCTGGAACAGAAACCTGGAAAGCTCCATTACTATACTTGGCGATAGCGGAACGATCCAGTTGGGTGGTCAATACATGGATACCGTACTTCACTGCCATATATCGGATTATATACTTCCTCAAATTCCGTCAGCAAACCCACCCAATCTATATGGTAATTACAGTGGTTCAGCGGCCAATCACGTCCAGGTTCTGGAGCAGGTGGTGATGGCACTGAAAGGCGAAAAATCGGCCGCTACAAATGGTCAGGAGGGAATGGAAGTGGTCAGGATCATTGAAACGGTACACCGGCTTGCCAACCACCCCATTTGACGGATCTGATACCGGCAGGCATAACGGCTATGTCACATATTGTAGTCAAATGAGTACAATAACTTGAACTTATCTTTTGACATTTGTTAATAAGGAAGTCACTTTATGGTGGCATCTTTGCAAACTATGAAAGGCACACACTGATCGAACACGCTTAACCCAGAAGATTATGATCACCAGCCTTCAACGTTTTATCATCCATCGCTACTCTGGCAGGATATTGTCCAAGTGGATCGTTCTGCTGCATGACATGGTATTGGTGGCCGCGGCATTTGGCCTTGCCCAGCTCCTCAGGTTCAATTTTAAAATGGAGGGGATCAGGAATGATCACTTTGTCACACAGTTGTCAATATCCTGTCTGGTTTATCTGGCAGCATTCTTTTTGTTCAGGAGCTTTTCAGGCATCATCAGGCATACAGGTCTGGAAGATGTGAAACGCATTCTCAATGCCGGATTACTGTCTATGACCACTCTGGTGGGTTTGACCATATTGGTCAGAACTTCCAGCCTGACCAGTGGAATGACCATCAGCCTGGCTGTGATCATCATACATTTTCTGCTGACCGTTGTCTTTCTTACAGGATCCAGATTTCTGATCAAGCTGTTCTATCACAATGCGGTCAAGAAACGTTCAGCATTTAAGCGTGTGGTCATTTTTGGTGCAGGATACAGTGGTATGATGGCCAAGAATTCCATGGAAAGTGATACTGCCTCGAACTATAAGGTATCTGCCTTTCTGGATGATGATCCGCAAAAAGCAGGTAAGTTTTTACATGGTATTCCTGTCTTCCTTCCTGAAGCCGGCTTTCGTGATTTTCTTCATAAGTTTCCTGATACTGAACTGATCATAGCCATACCCAATCTGACTCCTGCCAGAAAAAGCCAGATCATTGAACATTGCCTCAATGTAGGTATCAAGGTGAAGAGCGTTCCTCCAATTGGGAACTGGATAAACGGGGAACTTTCTGTACAACAGATCAGAAACGTAAGTATAGAAGACCTCCTGAACAGGGCTCCTATTCAGTTGGAAAGATCTATGGCTGCCAAAGAGATCTACAGCAAGGTGGTCATGATAACCGGTGCAGCCGGCTCTATTGGCAGCGAGATCGTGCGCCAGGTCATGAACCTGAATCCGGCCAAGCTGATCCTGATCGATCAGGCAGAAACACCCATGCATGACCTGGAGCTGGAAGTGGCACCCCTGCGAAGACGATTTAATACAGACGTGCAATTTGTGATCTGCGATATCACCAACCTGCCAAAACTGACCCGGTTGTTTGAGTTCTACCGTCCTCAGATCGTGTACCATGCTGCAGCATACAAACATGTGCCGATGATGGAACGCAATCCTGGTGAAGCGGTACTGACCAACGTTTTCGGAACCAAACACATGGTGGACCTCGCCATTGTTTATGAAATAGAAAAATTTGTATTCATTTCCACTGATAAGGCTGTTAACCCTACCAATATCATGGGGGCAACAAAACGTGCTGCCGAGATCTATGTACAGAATCAATCGAGGTATGAATCATCCAAGACCGTGTTTGTGACCACCAGATTTGGAAACGTGCTCGGGTCTAATGGCTCTGTCATTCCGCTTTTCATGCGTCAGATAGAACAGGGAGGTCCGGTAACCGTTACCAGTAAAGATGTTACACGTTTCTTTATGACCATTCCGGAAGCCTGTCAGCTGGTTTTGGAAGCCGGTGCGATGGCCAGTGGTGGTGAAATTTTCCTGTTTGATATGGGAGAACGGGTGCGCATCTACGATCTGGCTGTGAAGATGATCAGACTGGCAGGTCGTGTTCCAGACAAAGACATTTTCATAGAAGAGATCGGCCTGAGACCCGGCGAGAAACTGCATGAGGAATTACTCAATGCCGCAGAAGATAACCTGCCTACACACCACCCTAAGATCATGGTGGGCAGAACACGTGAGTTTGAATCTGAATGGGTACACCGTTGTATGGAAAGACTTCGTGTAGCTTATGCAGATAACAACACCATTAAACTGGTACTTGCACTGAAGGAAATGGTGCCTGAGTTCAAGAGCCTGAATTCTGACTTTCAGCAACTGGATCGGGAGGCTACCATGGAAGTGGCTGCCACTGCCTGATGAAAACAGGATTTCTGTTGTAGTAATTTTGGACAGCCGAAACACATCCGGGTGGATGTTGCAGAGCCCTTCGGCATGAAATCACCTATCATTGCCTGTAAGTCCTTACCAAAATCACATGAACCTATGAAATGGTACTGCCATGCCGTGCTTTTCGGAGCAGTCATACTTGCTTTGAGCTCATGCAAAACACTGAACCCGAATGCCATGGCCAGGTATGACAAGGACTATGCTTTCACAGTGCTGACAGATACCATGCCGCAAGACTATCCGCTGGCGCCCGGCGATCGCTTTGACCTCTATATTTTTTCCAACAACGGGTATCTGCTGGTAGATCGCAGCATCTCAGGCAACAATCCGGCTCAGCAAAATCTTCAGCAGAACACACTATTCTATGACATCAGTCAGGATGGATCTTGTACGCTCCCTATGATAGGTGAGCAACAACTGGCTGGTCTTACAGAAAAGGAAGCTGAAGCTTTGTTGTCTGACCTGTATAAAGAGTATTTCCTGGAACCTTATGTGCAATTGCGTGTAATCAACAGAAGAGTAACAGTATTTCGCGGTAACGATCTGGCAAAGGTGGTTGAAATGCCCAGCCTGAATATGACCGTCATGGAAGCCATCGCTGCTGCCGGAGGTATTCCACCAACCGGGAAGGCATATCGCATCACCCTGATCAGAAATGCAGGAAGAACAGATCAGTCTGTCAGCCTGATCGATCTGCGTGATCCCGAAGGTCTGGAACAGGCGGGCAAACTGGTCAGACCCAATGATGTGATCTATATTGAACCCACCATCAATACTGCATTCTTCAAGGAGATCGCTCCCATCATCTCTGCAGTAACAAGCATATTTATCCTGTACACATACTTTGATACGATCAGCCAATAACGGAACGCATGAGTAACAATGCAAAATTTCAGGCAGCACCGCAACAGGAAAGCACCTCCGGTTCATCCGGAGTAGATCTTCAACTGCTGCTTCTTTTTACCTGGAAGAACAGATATATAATTCTGCTGATCATGATGCTTTCTCTGCTTGCAGGATACATGGTCAACAAATACAGTGTGCCCCGCTATTCTGCTAAATCTGTTGTGCAGTTCAAAGAATTTGATCCCAGCAGTAGTCTTGATTTTGCAGACATACTTCGCCCAGGTAATGTGGACCGGCTCAATGAAGAAATGACCGTCATTACTTCCAAATCATACAAGTATAATGCACTTCAGGAGCTTCCGATAGAGATATCACTGATCGCTTCAGGACGGATTCGTAATACAGATATGTACTACAACGGGCCGTTCTGGGTGGATATAGATGTACAGGACAGTACGGTGTTGGGAGATGTCATTGAACTTCGTCCTATTGGCGATCAGAAGATCCGTTGTGCTTATGAATGGAAAGGAGAAACATGGTCGCAGGAACTGGAGTATAACAAGCCGTATAGCACCCCGGCATTTAGTATATCAGTATCCAGAAATGGGAAAGGAAAAGTACTGGCGGAGTCATACGAACTGATCATCCGAAATAAACTGACTGTAGCCAAGGCAATGGAAAAAAGGATCCGTATCGATGCCGAGAATACATACGGAGGTAAGATCGTCATAGAATATACTGATGTCAATGACCAGCGGGCCAAGGATGTGGTAAACACCATTGCAGATGCTATTGTAACTAATGGCCTGGAAAGAAAATCAGTTAGTGCCAACTCCATTATCAGCTTTATTCAGTCACAGATCGATTCATTGGAGAATGAGTTGTACATCCAGGAGAACATCCTCAAGGATTTTAAGAAAGATGCACAACTGATCAACCCTTCTATTGCTGAGCAGAACCTGATGACCAAGTTCAATGAACTCGATCAGAATAAACTGGATGTGCAGCTGGAAGAAAGAAGCCTGAAGTGGTTACTGGATTATGCCAACAACAATATTGAAGATCTGGATGCCTTATCAGGTTATTTTGGAAACCTTAAGTTCAACAATTTCGCACCTTACTTTAATTCTCTTTCTGAGCTCGAGAAACAGAAAGCAAATCTGATGCTGAGCCTGCCGCCTACAGATCCCAAGGTCAAACTGGTAACCGGGCAGATAGATGAGGTGAAGAAGAATTTCAAAGAAGCACTGGTCAATGCACAGGAACAACTGGAGGTCAGAAAGAACTATCTGGCAGAACAGGAGCGCAAATACATGGGTCAGTTCCTCCAGTTACCGGAGAAAGAAAGCGAGTACATGAGGCTTACCCGATTAAGCGATATCAAAGAGAAATATTACCTGTTGCTGAAGGAAAAACAGGCTGAGTATGAGATCACGCTGGCAGGTCTGGTGTCTGACTATGCAGTGCTGGATAGTGCAACAGAAACAGTGCAGGTAGCACCTAAGGTACTGCAGGTATGGGGTATTGCTATCATGGCCGGCCTTCTGCTTTCTTTCGCCTTCGTGTACTATCAGTATCTAAGTAATGATACCATTTTCGGTGTGCCTGATATTCTTAGAAAAACTGATATATCTATTGCAGGAGTACTGCCGTTCCATGACGATATGCAACCCGGGGCGCCTTCGGTAGTGGTAACCAACCGTGCTACCTCGATCATTTCTGAATCTTTCAGAGGGTTGCGAACTGCCGTGCTACAACATTTCTCACGACTTCCTGCAACCACCGAGGGTAGGATCATTGCTGTAACTTCCACCGTTAGTGGAGAGGGTAAAACATTTGTTACGGCCAACCTGAGCCGGTCGCTGGCATTGATGGGAAAACGGGTCATAGTGGTTGACTATGACCTCAGAAAACCGAAAGTGGGAAAAGCTTTCGGTGAACAGGCTCGTGAAGGCGTAGCTAGTATTCTGAATAATAATACGGACTGGCATGACAAGGTCATTCACAATGAACAATATCAGTTAGACCTCCTGCTTTGCGGGCCGGTACCTCCCAACCCGGCTGAACTGCTGGCTGGTCCCGGGGCACTGGCGCTGTTGGAAGCATTGAAGAAAGAGTATGACTTTGTTGTGGTAGATAATGCACCTGTGGGGATGGTGTCTGATGTCATTCCGCTGTTGTCTGAAGTGGATATCAACTTATATATGATCAGAGCCTATTTCTCCAGGAGAAGATTTATTGACAATCTGGACAGGCTCATGGAGTATCATGGTATCACCAATATTCAGGCGGTACTTAATAATATCGGCGAACAGCAGGGGTACGGAGAAGGCGCCTACAGCTATGGCTACGGCTACGGTTATGGCTATGGATACGGTTATGGCTACGGCTATGGTTCTGATGGCTATCTGGAAGAGCGTAAACCTAAAAGAGGAAGTATCTTTAAAAGACTGTTCCGTAAGTGAACCTGCTGCGTATAAACTTTTGAGGCGACCAACTGGTCGCCTTTTTCATTTCAGTTCATCGGCCAGGTAGTGACCCGTATGACTGTGCTGGTGCGAAGCGATCTGCTCAGGTGTGCCTGTAGCAATGATGCGTCCTCCGCCACTGCCACCCTCCGGACCCAGATCAATGATATGATCAGCCATTTTGATCACGTCGAGGTTGTGTTCAATGATGAGTACTGTATTTCCTTTATCAACCAGGCTGTTGATGACCTGCATAAGCACCCTGATATCTTCAAAATGCAGTCCGGTGGTAGGCTCGTCCAGTATATAAAAGGTGTTTCCGGTATCTTTCCGGCTCAGCTCTTCGGCCAGCTTGACCCGTTGTGCTTCACCACCTGATAAAGTGGTGCTGGACTGCCCCAGTCTGATATAACCCAGGCCCACTTCCTCCAGCGTTTTCATCTTGCGGTAGATCTTCGGAATGTGTTCGAAAAATGCTACCGCCTGCTCTACGGTCATATCAAGCACGTCAGCAATGTTCTTGCCTTTATAGTAGATCTCCAGGGTCTCTCTGTTGTATCGTTTTCCGCGACAGACCTCACATTCCACTTCCACATCAGGCAGAAAATTCATTTCTATCACCCGCATACCTCCACCTTCGCAGTGTTCGCAACGGCCTCCTTTTACATTGAAAGAAAAACGACCTGGCTTATATCCACGGATCTTAGCTTCAGGTACCAAAGTAAATAGCTGCCTGATCTCTGTAAAAACATTGATATAAGTGACCGGATTGCTTCTCGGTGTTCTGCCAATAGGCGCCTGATCGATCTCGATCACTTTATCCAGATGTTCCAAACCCAGTATGGAGTTGAAAGGCAGTGGTTTCCTGTTGGAATGGTAATAATGCTGCATCATCAACGGGTACAAAGTGCCGTTGATCAGACTTGATTTTCCGCTACCTGATACCCCGGTCACGCAGATCAGTTTACCCAGTGGAAGGTGCAGATCTACCTTCTGCAGATTGTGCCCCCTGGCTCCGGTCAGCAGTACCTGCTTGCCGTTTCCATCCCGCCTTTTTTCAGGGATCTCTATGACCTTTCTGTGATTTAGGTATTCGGCTGTTTGAGAATGCTGTTTCATAAACGAAACCGGATCGCCGCTTGCCACAACCCGTCCTCCATGAATACCTGCACCTGGCCCAAGGTCTATGATGTAGTCAGATTGTATCATCATTTCCTTGTCGTGTTCCACCACAAGAACTGTATTTCCGGTGTCTCTGAGTTCCTGCAGCGCTTCTATTAAACGAAGGTTGTCTCGCTGATGAAGCCCTATGGATGGCTCATCCAGAATATAGGTGATACCGGTTAGCTGAGATCCTATCTGTGTGGCAAGACGTATGCGCTGCGACTCACCACCTGACAAAGTTCGGGTGGCCCTGTTGAGAGACAGATAACCCAGCCCTACATTATCAATGAATCCAAGACGTGCCCGTATTTCTTTCAGTACATCACGGGCAATGGCCTGTTGTCTTTCATCCATGCCTTCCTCTACATGTTGAAACCAATCTACGAGTGAGCGAACATCCATATCAGCCAGTTCAGAGATGTTCTTTTCATGTACCCGGAAGAACAATGATTCCTTCTTGAGTCGTGTGCCCTGACATACATCACAGATGGTCTTGCCCATGAAGTCTTCGGCCCAGCGACGCATATTTTCTGAAACAGATTCACTGAAACATCTCATGAGCAGAAAGGTCAGACCACCATCTTCCAGTGTGTACCACTTGTCGCCGGTCATATCTGCCACATCATCCTCATGCCACAAAGCTTCCCCTTTCTCATTCCCAAACAGGATCATATTCAATCCTTTTTTCGGGATGTCTTTGATAGGTGTGGACAAAGTGAATTTATACTTTCTGGATATGCTTCGTGCCTGCTGGAAAAGAGTATTGTCGCGGTATTCTCCTAATGGCAGGAGTCCGCCGTTGTTGATGGTCTTGCCATCGTCAGGAATGATCAGACTCAGATCGGGTTCATAAACGAGCCCCAGTCCTTTGCAATGCAGACAGGCACCGTAAGGCGAATTGAAGGAGAATGTATTCGGTGATGGTTCTTCATAAGAGATACCGCTGTCCGGACACATCAGTTTCTTGCTGTAGTTGTACACCTTCCCCGCATCACTGTCTTCTACCATGATGAACTGCTTCCCGGCTTTCAGCGCCTGTTGTACACTCTGGGTTATGCGGTATCTGTCTGTTTCATCCACCCGGAATCGGTCCACCACGATCTCAATATCATGCACTTTGTACCTGTCCACCTGCATGCGTGGTACCAGGTCAAGCACGTCGCCATCTACCCTTACCTTCAGATAGCCTTGTTTGCGTACCTGTTCAAACAGTTCGCGGTAATGACCTTTCCGCCCGCGAATCAAAGGCGCCAGCAGTGCAATACGTTTCCCCTCAAATCGCTGTATGATATTATCAATGATCTGTTCTTCTGAGAACCTGACCATTTTTTTTCCCGTCTCATAACTGTATGCATCTGAAGCCCGGGCAAACAGCAGTCGCATGAAGTCATAGATCTCTGTGATGGTGCCAACAGTTGAACGCGGGTTCTTGTTGGTGGTCTTCTGTTCTATGGAAATGACAGGACTCAAACCGGTGATCTCTTCCACTTCCGGCCGCTCCATGTTGCCAACAAACTGCTGTGCATAGGAACTGAACGTTTCCATGTACCGGCGTTGTCCTTCTGCATAGATCGTATCAAATGCAAGAGAACTTTTACCACTTCCGCTTACTCCGGTAATGACCACAAGGCTGTTGCGGGGTATGCTTACATCTATATTGCGCAGATTGTGTTCACGGGCACCTCTTACCTCCAGATAAGGAATGTCCGGACTTGATTCCGGCAGCGGTGCCTGCTTTTTTCTAACCACTTTTTCTGACAACGGACTGCGTTTTGAAAAGTTCTGCAAAGGTACGGCTTTTAGGCGGGGCATCTCTTGTTTCATCCCGTTTCGTCAGATGCCTTTAGGTAATAACATGGGTATCATTTCCAGGTAATGCGCCTCTATGCTCCAGGTGCCGAATTCTTCCGTCACCTTGCCTCTGATACGGTAACAGGCCTTGCCCCTGAAACGGTACTGCTTTGCCACATCCGGAAAGTGTACGGTGTCCACCCACTCGCCGTTGCGGTCAATGAAGGTGCCGAAGAACATGACCTCTCCCTTGATGGTGTAGGTCACCTTCCGGGTCACGTAGTATGCTACTACCTCCACTTCCTGACCGTTCAGATACGGCAGCTGACGGGCGCATACCAGATCCGGATCTTCCAGCACTTCCGGGTCTATCAGGGTGAAGGGCGATGCCAGCGGAAAGCCCAGCAGCTTGACCTGATCCCAGGCGTCTTCCAGCATATCACTATGCAGGGAGGGAAACTGATACGGTTGGTCGGGTTGGGCGGCGAACAGCTGCAGAGAGGGAACCGTGCGCCTGGTCTTGTGCATGCGCATATAGGCTTCAATGAGCAGCTCCTGTTTGCTGATTCCGGTAAAACGAAAGGCGTTGATGAGGATGAGGATCTCCAGTTGCTCGAGGGTGATGGATACCCGGTGCAGAAAATCATCCAGGCTGAGAAAAGGACCGTGCTGCAGCCGTTCTTCCGGTATGCCGGTGGCGATCTTGTGTTCCAGTGATTTGATATGCTGAAACCCCAGGTGGATGGTCTTCCCGCCGATGGTGGTAGCATACAGGCTGTTGTTCACACAGGGCGCTTCGATACGACCACCTGCCATACGGGCTTCATGCACATACAATTCTGTGCTGTAGAAACCACCGAAGTTATTGATGACACCCACCATGAACTCCAGCGGGTAATAGGTCTTGAGGAAGAGACTCTGATAACTCTCTACCGCATAAGAGGCAGAATGCCCCTTGGCAAAACTGTAGCCGGCAAAACTCTCTATCTGATGCCAGACATCTTTGGTAAGCGCATCATCGTACCCCTTTGCCCGGCAGTTCTCAAAATACTTATCGCGGATGCGCTGGAATTCTTCTCTTGACCGGTACTTGCCGCTCATGCCACGACGCAGTACATCGGCCTCACTCAGCGTCATTCCGGCAAAATAGTGGGCTACCTTGATCACATCTTCCTGATAGACCATCACACCATAGGTGTCTGGCATGATATCGCCCAACACAGGGTGCATACGTTTGCGTTCTTCCGGAAAACGATGACGCATGATATACTCCCGCATCATACCGGAACGGGCTACGCCGGGGCGGATGATGGAACTGGCCGCTACCAGGGTCAGATAATCGCTCACCTGCAGTTTGCGCAACAACATGCGCATGGCCGGCGACTCAATGTAAAAACAGCCGATGGTATTTCCGCTGGCAAGGCGTTCATTGAGCTTCGGATCTTCCTTCAGTTTGCGCACCTGACGGATGTCCACTTCGGCTTGTTTGTTCTGGCGGATCAGCCGGATGCTGTCTTTGATATGCCCCAACCCCCGCTGACTCAGAATATCGAATTTGTACAACCCGATGTCTTCGGCCACATACATATCGAACTGGGTGGTGGGGAAGCCTTTGGGCGGCAGGTAGGTGGCGCTGTACTGGTAGATGGGGCTATCTGATATCAGGATGCCGCTGGCATGAATGCCCAGGTGATTGGGGAAGCGGTAGATGTATTCGCCATAGTTGTATATACTTTTTGCAAGCTTGTCAGGAATGTTGCGCTTCACTTTTTCAGGATCCTCTCCGTAGGCTTTGATGAGGTCATCGATCTCTTGTTTGGGAAGGCCGAAGGTCTTGGCTACTTCGCGGATAAATGCCTTCTCCTTGAACTCTGAATAAGTACCCAGCAGGGCGGTGTGTTCATGCCCGTAACGGTCGAAGATGTATCGGGTCACATCGTCGCGGTCGGTCCAGGAAAAGTCCAGATCGAAGTCGGGCGGTGTTTCGCGGAAGAGGTTGATGAAGCGTTCGAAGTAGAGGTCCAGGTCTATGGGATCTACATCGGTGATGCCCAGGCAGTAGGCGATGAGACTGTTGGCACCACTGCCACGGCCGATGGTGAAGTAACCCTGCCGACGGGCATACTCCACGATGTCCCAGTTGATGAGAAAGTAAGACACGAACCCTTTTTTGACGATGATGTCGAGCTCCTTGTTGATGCGCTCGTGGATGGTCTTGTTCACACTTCCGTACCGACGGCGCACACCTTCGAAGGTCTGTTGGAGCAGGATGTCTGCATCTTCAGTTTCAGACCCCGAGAAGAATCGCTTGTTGCGGTTCTGCCCGAACACATAAGAAAAATCACACTGATCCAGCAGGGCATTGGCATGGTGCAGCAGGTAAGGATGCTGCGCATACTGCGAACGCATCTCATCCGGTAGCAGGAACTGCTCATCGCTGCGGGCCAGTGCTGCCGGATCCAGTTTACTCAGCAGGGTGTTGTTATCTACAGCCCGGAGAATGCGGTGGGCATGAAAGTCTTTCCGGTTGTGGAAGGTCACTGGATGCAGGGCCACGAGTTTTTCCTGCTGATACCTTCCTGCATAGCGGGTCAGCTGATGCAGTTGTCCGGGTCTGACACCGATGTATTCATGTGCCCGCAGGCGGAAGGTGCGTCCGGGTTCGAACGGATAGATGATGAGGGTGTCCGGCAGGGCAGGAGCGAGCTCCGGAAGTGGTTCTCCGCTGTTGAGGTGTCCCGACAGAAAACGGTTCAGGGCGGTAAAGCCTGCTTCACTGCGGGCAATGCCGGTGAACAGATGCCGGGCTCCGTTGCGGAATTCAATGCCGGGTATCACAGTGATGCCCAGTTGCCGGGCTTTACGCACCGTTTCAAAAATGCCGGAGGTGTTGTTGATGTCGGCCAGCACGAATCGCGATACTTCATGTGCCACTGCTTCCTGCAACAGCTTGTCGGGCGACAAGGTCCCGTAGCGCAGGCTGAAGTATGTGTGGCAGTTGAGGTACATGGACGTGGTGCGTTATTCGTTGTTCGTTTTGCGTTATTCGTTTTTGGTTATTAGTTATTGGTTTGGCTGCCTTTACCTGATACCAGCTACTTGATACCCGATACTTTTTTTTAATGAGCGACTCACCATTCACCGCTCACATTTCGTTTTTAGTCCTTGGTTGTTAGTTATTGGTTTAGTTGCCCTTACCCGATACTTGTTTATGCCAACTGCCAACTGCCACTGCCCATTCTTTCACCCCTCCGCCCTCCTTCCGTTGAACGGATTGAACTCATGAAACCGCTGTCCCATGGCCACGGCTCTCTGTATGCTTGTCTTGCCGTACTTGCGGCGCATGCGATCCATGGCCTGATAGAGGTGGATGAGGGCTTCAGAATCTTCCAGCAGGTTGATCTGGTATCCGCCGTGCACCAGACCACTCAGCCGTACTCCCACCAGTCTGATCAGCACCCGTCGTTCATACAGTTTGTCGAACAGTTCCTTCACCACGCGGATGAGGGCGTGATCCGTAGAAGTATAGGGAATGCGCACCTGCCGGGTATGGGTCTCGAAATCGGAGTAGCGCAGCTTAACGGTCACCACAGAAGCGAGCTTGTTCTCCTTGCGCAACTGGTAAGCCAGCTTCTCTGTCATGGCGATGAGAATGTTGCGCAACTGCTTTACATCGGTAGTATCGCTGTCAAAGGTCTCTTCGGTCGATATGGATTTGCGTTCGGTATAGGGTTCTACCGGCGAGCTGTCCATGCCGTTGGCCTTCTTCCAGATGCTGCGTCCGTTCTCTCCCAGTATATTCTCCATGACCCGCATGGGCATGTCCTGCACGGTAGAGATGCGCACGATGCCCATACGCCGGAGGGTCTCGGAGGTGCGCTCGCCCACCATCGGTATCTTGCTTACTGCCAGCGGTGCGAGAAAGGGTTTCTCCGTGCCGTGGTCCACCTTGATCTTGTTATTGGGCTTGGCCTCACCCGTAGCCACTTTGGATACGGTCTTGTTCTCCGATAATCCCATGGAGATGGGTAGTCCCGTCTCCCGGATGATCTTCTCCCGCAGCTCCTGTACATACTGCCATGTGCCGAAGAAGCGGTCCATACCACTCATATCAATATAAAATTCATCTATAGATGATTTTTCATAGGATGGAACAGCCTCTTCAATGATGTCGGTCACCATGTTGGAGTAATAGGAGTAGTGTTCGTGATCACCCCGCACCAGTATGGCTTCCGGACATAGTGCACGGGCAGTACGCATGGGCATGGCAGAATGGATACCAAAGGCACGGGCCTCATAACTGCAGGCGGCCACTACGCCACGGTCGCTGCTGCCACCCACCAGCACGGGCTTGCCCAGCAGGCGACTGTCTTTGAGCCGTTCTACTGACACGAAGAATGTGTCGAGGTCCATATGTACGATAGAGCGCATGGAGGAGATTCGTTGTTCGTTTTGCGTTATTCGTTATTCGTTTTTGGTTATTGGTTTGGCTGCCTTTACCCGATACTATTTCATTACTGCTGGCGCAGCCAACTGCTTACTGCTTTACTCGTTGTTTGTTGTTCGTTTTGCGTTATTCGTTTTTGGTTTTTAGTTGTTGGTCATTGGTCATTGGTTGTTAGTACCCGATACTTGATACCCGCTACCCGATACTTGTTTTTGATGAGCGACTCACCATTCACTTCTCACCTCTCACATTTGGTTTTTAGTTGCTGGTCATTGGTCATTAGTAGATAGTACCTGATACTTGATACTCGATACTTGTTTTTGATGAACGACTCACCATTCACTGCTAACCTCTCACATTTAGTTGCTGGTCATTGGTGGATAGTACCTGCTACCTGATACTCGATACCTGCTACTATTTCATTACTGCTGGCGCAGCCAACTGCTTACTGCTTTACTCGTTGTTCGTTGTTCGTTTTGCGTTATTCGTTTTTGGTTTTTAGTTGCTGGTCATTGGTCATTAGTAGATAGTACCTGATACTTGATACTCGATACTTGTTTTTGATGAGCGACTCACCATTCACTTCTCACCTCTCACATTTGGTTTTTAGTTGTTGGTCATTGGTCATTGGTAGATAGTACCCGATACTCGCTACCCGATACTTGTTTTTGCCCACTGCCAACCGCCAACTGCTGACTCTTTTCCGACACACCTTCCCCGCTACCGCCGTAAGGGGTACTGAAAGGCAAGAGGCCGTATGGTCTCAGTAAAGCGGGGGCGAATGGTTGTGCCCGGTCCGGTACAGATGTCTTGCAACAGGCATCACTCAGGCTTCTCCTCGTTGCATATCATCCACCCGCTGCTTGAGCATGCGGATCTCAGACGTGAGATCGCCGATGAGCCGGTCGAGGTCGTTGCGTTTCACGGGCAGATAGGAAGACAGTTTGCTTTTGACCTGCCAGATCTCCTTCACTTCATCGAGGCCTGCTTCAATGGGCGGGTACACGTCGTTGTCGCTGAGCAGAATGAGCTTGCTCTCCTGTTCCGCCTTGTTGATGACCCGCTTTACCAGCACCTGGTCGCCGGTCACTACTACATGCACATAGCCTTCCCGCACATCTTTATAGTGGTTATCACAGAAACGCCCGATCACATAATCGCCGCTCTGCAGGGTGTCATTCATACTGTCGCCCTCCACCTCGAAACAGCGGAAGGTGCCGTTGCGGTAGTCTGCTCCGGGCAGCTGGAAGGCAGGTAACTCCTTATAATACTCCGGTTCCAGATACCGTGTAGGATAACCCGCTGCAGCCTTGGTATCTACCAACACAATATTTTCCTGCCCGCTCTTATCTACCGTCACCACCACAGGCTGGAATTCCTTCCGGTTGATGCCGGTCTCCTGCAGGTCCTGGTACAGCAATTCGTCCAGCGAAATGCCGAAGATGTTGACCAGTGCCAACAGGGTCTTGTGCCCCGGATTGGCAATACCCGATTCATAATTGGCTATGGCCGTGCGCCCTACTTCAAGAAGATCGGCCAGTTCCTGCTGGCTCAGCTTCCTGGCTGCCCGCAGGTATTTGAGGTTGGATGAGAGATGGTGCATGACTGTCAGTTTAATTGACTTGTATGTCAAAAATATTGACACTTGCTGACATCTGCAATACCCGAAGAAAAAAAAGTCAATTTTTTTGACAAAAAATGTCATTTACATTGACAATGTCATTTTTATTGACGTAATTTGTCATCTATTCTGACTTATATGGAAGGCATACAGGCAACAACTCTCCGCGGTCGTGGTGCGCAGTTCAATCCCGACAACCGCTTTCATGCGCAACACAGGGCTGTTCTTTACCCCGAAGGTATTGATGAGCATGAGCAGTCTTCACCCGATACCCAGTTTTTCCGGGAATTTCCCAAAAAGATCCTGAACAAGGTGGATAGCCCCGATGTAGGTATGCTCTGGAGTGTCAATCCCTACCAGGGCTGTGAGCACGGCTGTGTGTATTGTTATGCCCGCAATTCTCACCAGTACTGGGGCTTCAGCGCAGGCCTGGATTTTGAAAGCCGCATTATGGTGAAGCCCGAAGCGCCCAGGCTTCTGGAGGCCACCTTCATGGATCCGAAATGGGTACCATCGCCGGTCTCCTTTTCCGGTAATACGGACTGCTACCAGCCGGCTGAAAGAAAGTGGAAGATCACCCGAGAACTGCTGAAGGTATGCCTGAAGTTTCGCAATCCTGTGGGTATTGTTACCAAGAACAGTCTGATCCTGCGTGATCTGGACATCCTGCAGCAACTGGCAGCTCTGAATCTGGTACAGGTCATGATCTCTATGAACGGAATCCATGAGAAGACCCGGGAAAAACTGGAGCCCCGCACCGCTACCTATAAGAAAAGACTGGAGGTGATGGAAACCCTGAGCAGCCACGGTATCCCCGTACAGGTACTGGTGGCACCGGTTATTCCCGGTCTGAACGATCATGAGCTCCCGGAAGTGATCAGACGGGCGGCCAAACACGGTGCTTCTGATGCAGGTTACATTGTGCTTCGCCTGAACGGTGCGGTCTCTGTCATCTTCGAAGACTGGATACGTAAAACCTTTCCGGGTATGGCAGATAAGGTGCTGTCGCAAGTGTGCGACCTGCACGGAGGTAAATTAAATGATAGCAGGTTTGGCACCAGAATGAAGGGCGAAGGACAGTGGGCGGAAACCATCCGACGTATGTACACCATCACCCGCGAAAAATATTTCGGCGATCGGGAGAAGGTCTCGCTTGACCTGTCTGCTTTCCGACGGCCCGGTCAATTACAGCTGTCTTTCTGACCCGCCTGCCAGTTACCGGATGCCCAGCCAGTTGCGCAGCGATGCTGCCGGCATCTGTTTCCTTTTTCCCAGGTCTTCCAGCTGGTCATCACCGATCCTGCCAGTGGTGAAATACCTGCTTTCCGGATGCGAGAAATACCAGCCGCACACACTGGCTGCCGGGTGCATGGCCAGGGTCTCGGTCAGACGGATGGAAGTATGCTCAGTTGCGTTCAGCCAGTCCAGCAAGGTGCGCTTTTCTGTGTGGTCCGGGCAGGCAGGATAACCCGGCGCAGGTCTGATGCCCTGGTACTTTTCACGGATGAGGTCTTCCGTAGTTCCCGCATCTCCGGTCTCATACCCCCAGTAAGTTCTTCTCACCTGTTGGTGAACATATTCTGCCAGTGCTTCCGCCAAACGGTCGGCCAGTGCCCTTGCCAGTATGGCTGAATAATCGTCGTGGGCAGCTTCCATATCACGAATAACCTGTTCTGTTTTCCAGTGTGCGCACACAGCAAACCCACCCAGGTAATCGGTCACCCCGCTGTCTTTGGGTGCAATGAAATCTGCCAGCGCATAATTTGGCAGCCCGCCGGCTTTCACCTGCTGCTGCCGAATGGTATGGAACATCGTTTGCTGGTTGAATTCGTCGGTCACTACTATATCATCGCCGGTGGAAGAGGCCCGCTCAATCCGGATCACCGCCTGCAAACTGATCCATTGCTGTTGCTGTATGGTGTCCAGCATGACCTGCGCATCCTCCCATAGTTTCCCTGCAGCTTCCCCCACGATTTCATCGGTCAGAATTTCAGGATATCTGCCGCTTAGTTCCCAGGTTTGAAAAAATGGTGTCCAGTCAATGTATTCCCTGATGGCATCTACGGTTATTTCCTCTTCTTTGAAGACGTATGTGCCGGGTCTTTGAGGAAGTGGTGGTGTGTAAGAATTCCAGTCAAATGACCATTTGTTTTGACGGGCAACTGTGATTGGAAGCAGGTTGTGGTCGTTGTTTTTACGTGCGTGTTGTTCCCGTAGTTCCTGATAGGTGGTGTCTATTTCTTTTCGGTATGCCAATGCCTGTTCGCCGGTCAGTGAAGCGGCTACACCCACACACCTGGAGGCATCTGTAACATGCACGGTCACACCACTGTACACAGGTGCTATCTTCACGGCAGTATGCAATCTGGATGTTGTGGCACCTCCTATGAGAAGTGGTAATTGCATGCCCCGCTCCTCCATCGCCCGTGCCACCCGCACCATTTCGTCCAGTGATGGCGTGATGAGCCCGCTCAGTCCTATCATATCTACCTCTTCTTCCACTGCTTTTTCCAGGATCTTTTCTCCCGGAACCATGACTCCCATATCTACTATATCATAGTTGTTACATGCCAGTACAACAGATACGATATTTTTACCAATATCATGTACATCTCCCTTGACTGTTGCAAGCAGGATTTTCTTTCTGCTGCGCTGGTCTGCTCCCGACAGTTCTTTGTGGCGAAGCAGGTGTGGTTCCAGCCAGGCTACAGCCTTCTTCATGACACGTGCGCTTTTAACTACCTGAGGCAGGAACATCTTTCCGCTGCCGAAAAGATCACCAACCACATTCATTCCCGCCATAAGAGGACCTTCAATAACAGCTAATGGATTGCCCAGAACTTCCAGAGCCTCCTCAGTATCGGCCTCAATAAAATTTGTATTGCCATGCACCAGTGCAAACCTTAACCGACTCTCCAGATCTTCTGTTCTCCAGGCATCTGTCTGCGCAGTCTTGATCTCTGCACCCTGCTGCATGGAAGCTGCAAATGCCACCAGCCTCTCAGTGGCATCGGGTCTTCTGTTGAACAATACATCTTCCAGTCGTTCTTTCAATGGCAGATCAATGTCTTCATAAATGCCTATCATCCCGGCATTGACAATGCCCATGTCCATACCTGCTGCAATGGCATGATACAGGAACACGGTATGCATGGCCTCTCTGACCAGGTCATTGCCCTGAAAAGCAAAAGAGATATTGCTGACCCCGCCACTCACCAGTGTTCCCGGAAGGTTTTCTTTGATCCACCTGACCGTGCGAATGAAATCAACACCATAATCATTGTGTTCTTCCATGCCGGTGGCTATGGTAAGGATGTTCGGATCAAATACGATCTCTTCAGGTTGGAATCCGGCTTTCTCGGTCAGCAACCGGTATGCTCTGGAGCAGATAGCTGTTCGTCTTTCAAAAGTTGTAGCCTGTCCTTCTTCATCAAAAGCCATGACTATGACAGCAGCACCCAGTCTTTTGGCAATTTTTGCCTGGCGTAAAAACTCGGTTTCGCCTTCCTTTAAAGAAATGGAGTTGACCACGCTTCGGCCTTGCAGGCATTTCAGTCCGGCTTCGATCACTTCCCATTTGCTGGAATCAACCACAACAGGTAGCCGGGCAATGTCAGGTTCTGCCATGAGGAGATGCAGAAAGGTGGTCATGGCCTCGACCCCGTTGATCATGCCATCGTCCATATTTACGTCCAGCATCTGGGCGCCGTTCTCTGCCTGCTGACGAGCCACCTGAAGTGCTTCCTCAAACCGGTTTTCTTTGATCAGTTTCTTGAAGGCTCTGGATCCTGCCACATTGGTTCGTTCACCGATATTGATGAAATTGCTTCCGGCAAAAACAGGCAGTGCCTCCAGACCGCTGAATTGAGGCTTCTTATCAGGAGTTGCTGGTTTTCTGGGGGAGTGCATCGTTACGAGCCTGGCTATCTCCCTGATGTGATCAGGGGTGGTGCCGCAGCAACCTCCTACTATATTAAGGAGCCCCTCCTCCAGATAGTGCCGGATGTCTTCTCCATGGCTGTGGGCACTTTCATCATATTCTCCAAATGCATTGGGCAGCCCCGCATTTGGATAAGCTGATACATATAATCCGGTCTTGTCAGCCAGTTCTCTTACATAGGGCAAAAGTTGTCTGGCGCCCAGAGCACAGTTCAGGCCAATGCTTAAAAGCGGTGCGTGCGAAACGGAATACAGAAATGCCTCCAGGGTTTGCCCGCTGAGTGTTCTGCCACTGGCATCTGTAATGGTTCCCGACAACATGATGGGGATGCTTACGCCGCGAATGTCCATGACCTGCTGGCAGGCTGACAGCGCTGCTTTGGCATTCAGGGTGTCAAAGATGGTCTCAATAAGCAGCAGATCAACTCCGCCATCAAGCAGTCCGTTGATCTGTTCCATGTAGGCAACTGCAAGGGTGTCAAAATCCAGTGCCCGGAATCCGGGATTATTCACATCGGGCGATAAAGACAGGGTTTTATTGGTAGGGCCAATGGCTCCGGCAACGAACACCCGCCTTTCGGGAGATATCTGCCGGTGCTTTTCAACGGCCTCACGGGCAAGCCGGGCAGCCACTGCATTCAGCTCATATGCCAGAGATTCCATGCCATAGTCAGCCTGCGAAATGCTGTTCGCATTAAAGGTGTTGGTCTCTATGATGTCTGCACCGGCTTCCAGGTATTCGGTATGGATCTGCCGAATGATATCCGGTCTGGTCAGGCTTAACAGATCATTATTTCCGGCAAGATCTGTCGGCCAGTCAGCAAACCTTTCTCCTCTGAAATCTTCCTCCTTCAGACCATAACGCTGGATCATCGTACCCATGGCGCCATCCAATACCAGTATTCCGGCAGATAGAGCCTCTTTCAGCGCATCCCATTTTTCTTCCAATTCAGTAATTTTTAGAATTCCTTTTTATCTTTTTGTCATTCAAAGGGATCATTTAATACCCATTTTTATCAATAGTAAAAAAATCTATGAAAAGACCAATCCGTGACGGGATTAAAAAAAATTTTCATCTGGTTCTCGCTTCTCATTATGGCCTTTCCTGTCAGTGCTGTTGATAAATGTTTTCACTAATGTGACACTGGAAAACAGCGTCATGAAAAAGGTGTTCCGGTATTGCAACCAAAAGCTAATTTAGCATGCTCTAAGTAGTTGCAGATGCCGTGTTGCACCTGTTTGCAAAACCCTGCAGACCACACAAAAGTATTATTGTTTAACCCACACAATCAAAAACCAAAAAAGAACATGAAAAGATTTCTGTTTACGGTTCTGTTGGCTGGAACCATGGGGTCAGTGATGGCTCAGGAGGCCTATCGTCAATGTGGAACCATGGAAGCCGATGCCCGTTTGAGGCTGGAAGACCCGAACTATGCTGCCCGTATGGAAGCCATCGAAGCTTTCACCCAGGAGTACATTGCCAATGAAGCCGGAGGCACCCGTACCGTGGTGACCATCCCGACCGTTGTGCACGTGGTGTACAACACAGCGTCTGAGAACATCAGCGATGCACAGGTTCTGTCTCAGTTAGAAGTTTTGAATGAAGACTTCCGCAGGCTGAATGCAGATGCCTCTTCCACACTGGCAGAATTTGTAGGTGTAGCAGCCGACTGTGAGATCGAGTTTTGTCTTGCAACCACAGATCCGAACGGCAACCCTACTACCGGTATCACCCGTACTTCTACAACCAAGACCTCATTTACCACAGATGATAAGGTAAAATATACCTCTCAGGGTGGTCATGACGCCTGGGATCGTAACAGCTACCTGAACCTGTGGGTATGTGATCTGGGATCCGGCCTGCTGGGTTACGCACAGTTTCCAGGCGGTGCTGCCGCTACAGACGGTGTGGTGTGTGACTACCAGGCATTTGGTAATACTGGTGCAGCTGCTGCTCCATTCAACCTGGGCCGTACTGCCACCCACGAAGTAGGTCACTGGCTGAACCTTCGCCACATCTGGGGCGATGGTGGTTGTGGTGTGGATGATTTCTGCGCAGATACTCCATCTTCAGATGGTCCCAACTACGGCTGTAATCTGGGCACCATTTCATGTGGTACCAAAGATATGGTACAGAACTACATGGATTATACTGACGACGACTGTATGAACATTTTCACCCAGGATCAGAAAAGCCGCATGCAGGCAGTTCTGGCTCCGGGCGGAGCCCGCTATTCACTGCTGTCATCTGACGGATGCGGCGGAGGTGGCGGAGGTACCTGTGATGTGCCTTCTTCTCTGAATACCACTGCCATTACTGATATACAGGCAACCCTGAACTGGTCTGCAGTACCGGGTGCTACTTCTTATAACGTTCGCGGTCGTCAGGTGGGCACTGCTACCTGGGCTACCGGCTCTACAGCTTCTACGTCCATTAACTATACCGGCCTCACCGCCGACACTGATTATGAATGGCAGGTAGAAACAGTATGCTCCGGCGGTACTACCAGCGGATACAGCGCTTCTGAACTGTTCACTACTGCCGGTGGCGGCGGTGGCGGAACCTGTACCGATCTGGGTGAACCTAACCATAACAAGGGTAATGCCCATGTTATCAGTACTGGTGTAACCTACTCTGCTCTGATAAGCAGTGCTACTGACAAAGACTGGTATAAGTTTACCACCAGCGCACCCAATACCAAGATCAAGGTTACACTGACCAGCCTGCCGGCTGATTATGATGTTCGTCTATATCGTGGCAATAGCCAGAAAGGTATATCTGAGAATGCAGGTACAGCTGATGAAGTAATCATTTGGAATACCAATTCTCAGGGTGCACGCTATGTCTATGTGTACGGATGGGATGGCGCATTTGACGCTGCTGATTGTTATGACCTGCTGGTGGAAGCAAGCAGCTCTTCCTGGAGAACAGATGGCTCAGAAACCATTATAGACGAAGAATGGAACAACGCTATAGTTGGTATCTTCCCGAACCCTGCAAGCTCAGTTGCTACTGTCAACTACTTCAGCATCCAGGAGAATACTCAGGTGTTTGTTACCGTAACAGATATTTTGGGCAATAAAGTGATGACCTCTCAGGCTTCAGTTACCAGCGGCGATAATCTTATTGAGCTGCAGGTACAGGATCTGGCTTCAGGCATCTACCTGGTAGATGTGTCTAACGGCAAGTCTCACTATACAGAGAAGTTCGTTAAAGAATAAGCTGGTTCAGATCAGATATGAAAAGGGTGGCCTTGAGCCGCCCTTTTTTTTTAGGCCATACCTGATCACACAGACCTGATGATGCCTGATACCTGTACCGGTCATACTGATCTCACGCAGAACGTGCATTCTTTGTTAATTTTGAACCATGCAGGATGTATTCGACAAAGTAGCGGAAGTCAGAAAACAGATCGAAGAAGCAGCAATCGGAAGCAGCGTAGAACTGGAGGCTTTCCGTGTCAGATTTCTTGGTTCAAAGAATATCCTGAAAGACCTGTTTTCGGCCATCAAGGAAGTTCCCAATGAACGAAAGAAAGAGTTTGGGCAGCTGATCAATGAGGTAAAAAGTCTGGCTGAGTCAGTTTTTCAGGAAAAGAGCGTCCTTTTTGCCGACACAAATAAACAGTCTGCCAGGCAGATTGACCTGTCGCTGCCTGCTGTTACCAGGAACCAGGGTGCCATGCACCCCATCACGCTAGTACGGGAAGAAATAGTTCATATTCTTGAGCGCATTGGTTATGTAGTAGCAGAGGGGCCGGAGATCGAAGATGACTGGCACAATTTTACAGCACTGGCCATGCCTGATAACCATCCTGCAAGAGATATGCAGGATACCTTTTACATTCAGACCAACCCTGATATTCTGTTAAGAACTCATACAAGTAATGTGCAGATCAGGGTCATGGAAAAACAGGAGCCTCCAATCAGGATCATCGCACCCGGAAGAACCTATCGCAATGAAACCATCTCTGCCAGAGCTCATTGCATCTTTCACCAGGTGGAACTGCTCTATATAGATGAGCACGTTTCATTCGCTGATCTGAAACAGACATTGTTATATCTGGCACAGGAACTTTTTGGATCACAGACAAAGATCAGGCTTCGGCCAAGCTACTTCCCGTTTACAGAACCATCAGCTGAACTGGATGTGAGCTGTTTTATCTGTAACCAGCAGGGATGTAATATTTGCAAGCATACAGGTTGGGTAGAGATAGGTGGTGCCGGTATGGTGGATCCGGCCGTACTCGAGGCCTGTAGCATAGATCCTGATAAGTACTCTGGATTTGCATTCGGCATGGGGCTGGAAAGGATGGCTATGCTGAAATGGCAGATCAATGACATCCGCCTGTTCAGTGAAAACGACCTCCGGTTCCTGCAGCAGTTCGAAGGTCGCTGATAAGGAACCAGTCTTGCAACAAGACCGTTTCAAATGAAGCTGACCAAGCCCCATACAAAACCTGCAAAATGCCCTTTCATCTAAGAGATTCCATCCGATACATGTCCAGGATGACTCCCAGACGGGTAGCCAATATGGTAAAGGTCATCAGTTCATACTATTACTCTAAATATACAAAAAAAACAGTTCAATGGGGTGTTCCCATCAGCATAAGTATTGAACCTACTACCTCCTGTAACCTTCGTTGCCCCGAGTGTCCAAGTGGTTTGCGATCATTTACCAGGCCAACCGGAATGCTGAAAAGCGATTTCTTCAGACAGACCATTGATGCATTGCATAAAGACCTGACCTATCTTATTTTTTATTTTCAGGGAGAACCATATCTCAATCCGGAATTTCTGGAAATGGTGAAGTATGCTGCAGGTAAGCGCATTTATACAGCAACTTCTACCAATGCACATTATCTTACTGAAGAGAATGCAAGAAAAACCGTTGAAAGTGGACTGGACAGATTGATCATCAGTATTGATGGTACTACCCAGGAAGTATATGAACAATACAGGGTAGGGGGGAAGCTGGAGAAAGTTCTGGAGGGAACACGACAGATCATCAGGATGAAGAAAGAAATGAAGAGTAGCACTCCTCACGTCATTTTTCAGTTCCTTGTGGTACGGCCGAACGAACATCAGATAGGCGATGTAAAAAAACTCGCAAAAGAATTGGGCGTAGATGAGGTCAGACTGAAAACTGCGCAGATCTATGATTTTGAAGATGGCAGTGACCTGATTCCGCTCCAGACCAAATACAGCCGTTACAGGAAACTTGCAACCGGTAAGTGGGAGATCAAGAATCCACTGAACGACCATTGCTGGAAATTATGGCATTCCTGTGTGGTCACCTGGGATGGTTTGGTTGTTCCTTGCTGCTTTGATAAAGATGCACAGCACCGGCTTGGTGATCTTAAACTGACTCCGTTCCGTGAGATCTGGCAGGCATGGCCCTATCAGGAATTCAGAGCTTCTGTGCTGAAAGGAAGAAGCCAGATCGATATCTGCAGAAACTGCACTGAAGGACTAAGTGTCTGGAAAGAATGATTCAATGACTGAACTGCAACCATTATTTCTTCGCCATCTGGCACAAACAAGTGATGAACCGCTGTTGCTGGAGATCACCCACGCTAAAGGCTGTGTATTATTCGGACCTCAAGAAAGGTCATGGCTGGATCTGATATCCGGAATTTCAGTTAGTAATATGGGGCATGGCCATCCTGACATTGTACAGGCCGTCCAGGAACAGGCTGCCAAGTATATGCATGTCATGGTGTATGGTGAGTTTGTGGAGTCTCCACAGGTACAGTATGCTACATGGTTGGCCAACCACCTGCCGGGTGAGATCGACTCGGTCTATTTTGTAAACAGCGGAAGTGAAGCTGTAGAAGGAGCAATTAAGCTGGCAAAGCGTGCCACATGCAGAACGGAGATCGTATCCTTTCAGCATGGTTATCACGGATCTACAGCCGCAGCCCTTGCCACTGGTGGAAATGAAGAACGAAAACGTGCATTCAGACCTCTGCCCCCAGACAATCTGATACTTCCTTTTAATGATATAAACTCGATAGGTCAGATCAGCCACCGAACGGCTGCCGTGCTGGTTGAACTGATCCAGGGTGAAGCCGGTATCCGACCAGCCGATGAGGCATTCATACAAGAACTTGCTTATCGTTGCCGTGTGGTTGGTGCCTTGCTTATTGTAGATGAGTGCCAGACCGGGTTTGGCAGAACAGGAAAGATGTTCGCAGCAGAACACTATGATCTGAAACCAGATATCATGATATTAGGAAAAGCACTGGGTGGAGGTATGCCCCTGGGTGCATTCGCCGCCGGTAAGGATCTGATGCAAATGCTCACCACTCAGCCGGTGCTGGGTCATATCACTACCTTCGGTGGCCATCCGGTTTGCTGTGCAGCAGGCCTGGCTTCTGCATCGCTGATCACAACTGAATTGTTGCAGCAGGTGGAAGAAAAAGGAAAATTCCTGGAAGAAAAACTGCATCATACTGCGATTAAAGAAATTCGCAGACGAGGTCTCATGATGGTTGTGGACCTTCCCGATGAACCATTCAACAAAGCGGTCATCAGGCGTATGATAACAAAAGGTGTGGTGACTGATTGGTTCCTGTTTCATGACAATGGGTTGCGCATTGCACCACCACTGGTAATAACCGTGCCGGAGCTGGAATTTGCTGCAAGATTGTTATTGGAATCTTTAGATGAAGTTCAGAAAGAACTGCATTCGGTAAATTAACTTTACCTGTTACCTTGAGATCATTTTCCATCATACTATTGACCGTACTGAGCCTGCAGGCTAGTTCTGCTGGGGCACCCTGGGGTTTCTGGGGGCATCAGCGCATCAACCGGATGGCCCTCTACACCCTGCCGGAAGAACTGTTTGCCTTTTATAAGCCACACGCTGATTATGTAGAGGAGCATGCTGTTGATCCTGATAAAAGACGCTATGCCGTTGTGGAGGAAGCACCCCGGCATTATATAGATATAGATCACTATGGTGTTCACCCTTTTGAAGGCCTGCCTCACAAATGGTCAGAAGCAGTGGAGAAATATTCAGAAGACACTTTACAGGCTTATGGTATCGTACCCTGGCATGTAGAGTTGATGATGTACAGACTGGAAGATGCAATGCGTGAGCAGGATGCCAAAAAGATCATCAGGCTTACTGCAGAGATCGGTCACTATATTGCCGATGCACATGTACCCTTGCATTGTACGGAAAATTACAACGGACAACTTACAGGCCAGAACGGTATTCATGGTTTCTGGGAATCACGCATACCGGAACTGCTGGGCGAAGACTACGATTATTTTGTGGGAAAGGCTACCTATATTCCATTTGTGCGAGACAAGATATGGGATATTGTGTTGACCAGCCACCTCATGAGTGATACGGTATTACATATGGAGGCCATGCTGGATAAAGAGTTTCCTGCCGATAGAAAATATACCTATGAAACCCGCGGGCAATCAACTGTAAGAACCTACTCAAAAGAGTATTCTATAGCCTATAATGCAAGCATTAACAACATGGTGGAGCGGAGGATGCGTGAGACCATTATAAACCTGGGAAGCTTCTGGTACACAGCTTGGATCAATGCAGGTAAACCGGATCTGACCGGATTGGAATGGACACCTTATACCGATGATGAACTCCGTGACATGGAAGCAATGGATAAAGCCTACCGTTCTGGCGGAGGTATGAAGGGGCGATCTGAAGAATGATCAGGCTCTCACTGTCTGACGGGATGTAACCCTCTGTAAGATCCAGCTGAGTGTAAAGGAAGGAATGAAATCCGTTCCGGGAAGAGCTTCTTCTGTAAATGTAAGGAATGCCCCTATCCATCCCCTTCTGCTGCCAAAAAGATGCAGGTAAATGGCTGCCGCAACCGGGGCCCATATGATGTCAGTCCATTCGCCAAGTACAGGAATGCTGTAGCTGAAATATCCAAACAGATCCAGCAATAAACAAACGATCAAAGGTGGTCTCTTTTCCATACTATGTAACATTCAAAACGTATGCCGAACTGAAATTGATATAAAAAGGGCCGGGATTTTCCCGGCCCTGCAGACAGTACCCCCCAGTACTGTCCTGATGATTACAGTTTTTCGAATATCAGATCGTCTGTGCCGCCGTTTCCGCCACTTACGTCCTGAAGCTCGATTTTAGTATCAGTTCTGCTGATGATGTCCCAATCGTCACTCAGGTCTTCAAAGTCATCAGGAGAAGCAAAAAATATGTTGAAATCAGGATTTGACGGGCTGTCATCATCGCTGTTATCAGTCACACTCCAGGTACCCGTAACAGTGCTTGCTCCATTGGAGGCGGTCAGTGTGCCATCTTCTCCGAAGGTGAATTCATACCCATTGAAATGGGCGGTCTCCTCTTTGTCTGTATCATAGAAGTAGGTGATCTTCCAGACACCGCTGGTAACTGTAGATTCTACTTCAGTGGTAGTAACATCAGGTGTGTCACTGGTGCACCCTGTCAGTCCTGCAAGGAGCAGTAAGGCAGAAAGGCTGATAATTGAACTGCTATTCATTTTGTTTGTTTTATCTGTTGATCAAAAGTTTGTCTGTTGTACTCTTTCCATCAGCGAGTACCTGGATCAGATACATGCCACCCGGCAGCTCACTGGTATCAAATGAGAAATAATCGCTTGCTGTGCTGCGGATGCTGTATTCCATCCGGAGTTGACCTGCAAGATCGAACACCCTGATCTGCACGGGCCCGTTCACATTGGTATGCAGATAGATACCGCTGATATCGCCGGCCGGATTAGGAGCCAGTTTCATGCCCAGCAATACTTCCTCTTCCACACCATCAGATAAACACGGACCTTCTGTCCAGAAGAGCACACCACCATAATAATAGGCGTAACATTCATTGTCATAGGTAATGCCATCGCAACCACATACTGGTTCATATACAGCGGTGCATTCTATGGTAGTATCCATTACAGATTCGTCAATGCAATCTTCTATGCCACCCACCCAGATCTCCTGGCAATAGGTGTCAAAACATCCGAGAGCAGAATCGCCAATAACAAGGCAAACGATGTATGTACCTGATTCTGCATAATAGTGTTCCGGATCTGAGGTGATGCTTCCGTCGCCGTCGCCGAATGTCCAGACCTGGCCAATGTAATCTCCTTCAGATTCATTTTTAAAAGAAACGATCCAGCCTTCTCCGCTTGCTGTGATGTCATCAACTGTAAAGTAAGCAGCACAGTCGCCAACAATACCATCTACTTCCACTTCATCACAAAAAGTATCGGTGCAGCTGTCAGCTCCATATACGGTCAGACAAACCAGATAGGTTCCGGGTGCATCGTAAGTATGATCAGGATTCGTTTCATAGCTGATGTCGCCATCGCCGAACGTCCAGGTATATGCCAGCCCGATTCCATCGGAGTTGTTTTCAAACACGGCGGTAAGTCCGTCTGTTTCATAGTCGAAGTCGGCTTCACATTCGCCGGTGCCGCCTCCGCAAATGATATTATCACAGTACTCATCAACACAACTTCCATCAGCAGAGGTTATGACCACACAGATCTCATATTCACCGGGTGTTTCGTAATAGTGTTCTGCATCAAAAGTGGTGGCAATAGAGCCGTCACCAAAGTACCAGATCACAGAGCCTATATCGCTGCCTGTTACGGTTGATTCGTTGTTCAGTATTACTGTCCATCCGGTTCCGTCAGGTGTCAGGGAGACCAGATCGAAATAAGCATCACATTCTGCATCTCCGCCATCTTCCGTGACGGTGATCTCCTGGCAGTATTCTGCTTCGCAGCCGGTAGCAAAATAGACTGTGAGACAAACCATATAGGAGCCGGGTGTGGCATAGTCATGATTCGGAGTATCGTCATCGCTTTCTTCTATGGTGCCATCACCAAAATTCCAGACATAGGTGTTGACATCATCAGGGCCGGGAACTGTTACGGCTTCAAAATCGACGTCAAGTCCGCTGGCCTCCCAGATAAAAGTTGCTTCGCAATCGCCGGTACCTGTTGAGTCACCAACAATTACAGGGATGCAAATATTATCTGTACAACCAGACCCGGTTTCAATGAAGAGGCACACTTCATAGGCGCCTGGTTCGCTGTAGGTATGCCAGGGGTCTGCACCACCACTGTCGGCGGTTTCAGAATAGCTTTCGCCATCGCCAAAGTCAAATGAATAAAATACGATATCATAATCAGGATCAACACCACCCCAGAAATGAATATTCAATCCATCGTAGGCCCAGACATCGAGCAGGGCAGTGCAGTCTCCGCCGGCACCTCCTCCCACTACAATGACATCGCAGAAGTCGGCGGTACATCCGCCATCAAAGTAAACGGTAAGGCATACCTCATATTCGCCCGGAGTGTCGTAATCCCAGTTGGGTGTTGGGTCATCGCTATCGGAGCCGCCATCGCCAAAGGTCCAGACATAGTCTGACACATCTCCGGGGCCCGGCATGGTAATGGCTTCAAAATCTACGCTCATTCCGTCAATAGTATAGACAAAGGAAGCGGTGCAGTCCAAAGCGCCTTCCAGAGTGGTTACGTCATCGCAGAAAGATGCATCACAGCTATCCCAGAAGATCACCGTAAGGCACACCTCGTAAGTTCCGGCAACTGCGTATTCATGTTCGGGATCGGCGGCATCACCAAAAGAACCGTCGCCAAAATCCCAGATGTAGGCCAATACATCTCCCGGTCCGGGTGAAGTTATCGATCCGAAGCTGACCACTGGTCCGGTCACTTCAAATACGAACTCTGCATCGCAGGAATCTGCCTTGGCCGTATGACCAAGCAGCATTAAGGAGAGTGAAAGCCAGATAAAGCGTTTCATGTTAATCGTTGATTTTGATAATTGTTTGTGTGTATTGCATGCCTTCAGCATCGGTCAGCACCAGCAGGTAGGTACCTGGAGCGATGTCTGAGAGCAGAATGGGTTGTTTGTCATGTATAACAGGTCCTGCCTGCAGCATTCTTCCTGATGGGTCGAAAATCTGATAAGTGATTCCCGGAGAATTTTCAGTCTGAATGAATAGGTTGGTTGTAACGGGATTGGGATAAACGCTCCAGCCGCGGCTATTCAGGTTTGCTACGGAAGCGGTCAGATCCAAAACCAGGACAGAGTCGCAGGTCAGGTCAAGAGCTTCTGCGTAGCTGTATCCTCCCAGTGCATTGGAGATGGTTGGGTCATCCGGGCACATATTAAAGACCATGGTAGTGCCTCCTGTGATCTTACCTGCCAGGTTATCTTCCATTACGAATGAAACTGTTCCAATATGACCGTACCCGGTAGCAGATGTTTTGTTGGTGCGTGATACAGCCACATCGAACAAACCATTGGGATGGTCTTCTCTGTTAAAGGAAATGAGCATTCCGGTATCTGATGACAACCAGCCTGTATTGAATGTCACAGACATGGATCCCGGTACGATCAGATCATTATCAAAGTAGAGGGTGAAAGCAAGTCCATATATGTTGCTGGCAGGAATATCTTCAGTACCCAGGTACAAAGGAATGTTTACCTCTGCTCCAGAAAAGATGGTATCAGCGTAGAAGTCAATACCCAGGGGAGGGAAACCATCGCCGCCTTCCATGGCAGTTCCTTTGGCGTGTTCTTCTCCATAGTTATCATATATGGGCGAGAGGTCATCATTGTTGATCACCCCGTCACCATTGGTATCGGCATGCTTGCGGTCAGTTATTTCTAGCAGGCTCGGATACTCCCAGTCTATGCTGTATTGAGCGGTCCATTCAACAGAAAGGTCTGGCCTTACAGGGCCGTTATCTTCAAAGAATAAACCCAATGGCAGTACATCTGCATTATTGACAAGGGCGTCATCATTGGCATCGCCCGGCCAAACACAATCATCTCCGTTCATCACCAGAATGGTGAAGTATCCAATGCCTATCTCACCGGAAGTGTCCTGCGCTGCATAAATAATGGCATCGGTTGGGTCGAATTCTTCTCCATCTGCATAGAACAGGGTTATATTGCCGTCAGGAGTGAAAGTAGCTGAACCAAATGCCGGCCCGATCAGGATGGCAGTCAGTTCGAGTTCATCGCCTGAATCATTGGTCAGCACATTGAAAGTTTTTTCAAAACCTGTACAAATGCCGGCTGTATCGGGCATGGTTGCTACCTGTGCGGCAGCCGTACCATTCCACGCCAGCAACCCTGCTAGGAGGGTGAATGTGTGCCAATGCTTGATTCTGGTCATGTGCTTGAGCTGGTTTGGTAATGTAAAGGAAAGCAAGTTCCTGAGCCGGCAAAAGAACAGATTTTATCTATTTCCACCGTTTTCCGATGGTTTTTTTGACCGTTATAAGGATTTTTTTCCAGAACATTTGATTTAAGTTAAAGAATATCAATTGATTATGTGATTTTCAATTTCATGTATTCTGGGGCATTTTCCGGTTTTTAGTGGAAAAAATGTCAATTTCGCCTCAGCATCATGTTAAAGAGTAAACTGCTGGAGTTCATGTCTCACATGGACCAGAAACAATTACAGAGATTTGGTGAGTTCCTTGCCTCACCATATTTTGTGAAAGACGATAAACTTTATTTGTTTTTTCAGGCCATCAGAAAGTATGCTCCGGAATTTGATTCTGCTAAACTCGAAAAATCAGCTTTCGTAAAAAAGGGAGTTGAGGGTCTCCATCTGGACGAGAAAAAGCTGAGCTATCTGATGAGTGATCTGACAGAAGCAGGAGAGAGATTCCTGAAGGCAGAACTCTTAATGCAGAAAGATCTTGAAGGGTACTGTGCCCTGCTGTCAACCTATAATGACTGGGAGAGTGATAAGCTGTATGAGCAGACTCTTCGTAAGGCCAGAAAGCACCTGGAAGAATCACAGTACAGGAATCCGGATTTTTTCTACCAGCAGTACCTGCTGCAAAGTGAATTGAATGCCTACTTTGATCGGCAGAAAAAAAGAGCTCTTGATATGAGTCTGCAACAGGCAGCCAACTACCTGGATCTCTATTATCTGTCGGTAAAGCTTCGGTATTCCTGTGAACTGATCAATCGTCAGAAGCTGGTAGCCGCTGATTATGATCTGAGAATGCTTCGGGAAGTGCGCAGCCACATTGAAGAACATGATTATACGGAATTCCCTTCCATCATGATCTATTACAGGGTGCTCATGACCTTTCTGGAAAATGATGATACCGGACATTTTGATTCTCTCAAGGCACTGCTGGCTGAACATGCCAATGCATTCCCTCCGGAAGAAGCAAGAGATCTGTATGCCTATGCACAGAATTACTGTATTCGAAAAGCAAATGCAGGCAAGGAATCTTTTCTGCGGGAGCTGTTGCAATTATACCAGGCCAGTATAGAAGAAGGGCTTGTATTAACAGATGGTCATATTTCGCCCTGGTCTTACAAGAACATCGTTTCAGTTGCTACCAGGGTCCAGGAAACCGATTGGGCTGAGCAATTTGCAAAGCAGTACAAAAAACACCTGCATGAGAAATTCAGGAACAATGCATTCAATTATAATATGGCATACCTGCTATTTGCCAGAAAGCAATTTGGCAAAGCACTTACTGCTTTGCTGCAGGTTGAATTCACAGATGTATTTTATGCACTGGACAGCCGCACACTGCAGATCAAGATCTATTTTGAGTTGGAAGAAACTGATGCACTGATGAGTGCTCTGGAAGCATTTAAAGTGTACCTCCGGCGCAACCGTACCATCAGCGACTCGGTGCGTACCATTTACATGAATTTTGTCAGGTTTGTAAACCGGATATTATCAGTACCTCCATCTGATTCAGAAAAGAAACAGAAGCTGCATGAAAAGATCCTGGAAGCAGGTAATGTAGCAGACATTCGCTGGCTGCTGCAAAAGACAGCATAAAAAAAGGCGGTGTGGAACCGCCTTTTATTTTCATGTCAGGTTTTACGGACAGGTAACCAGGTCACTGTAAGCGTTCAGCGTGTAGTTGGTCCAGGTGTAGTAAGGGTCTGTGGATCCGCCGGGTCCATACCAGCTGGATGGCTGGATCTCATAATAGCCCCACTTTGCTCCCGGAGAGCAATAGGTGTTTTCCTGAAATTTGAACCACTTTTCTTTTGTGACCGGCTTGTTGAACATGCTCGGATCCAGTACACAACTCAGTATGCCTTTCGGCGTCTGAACCTTTACATATGGTGCAACATGGTACCACCAGTAAACACAGCAATCGCCTGCATCAACTGCCAGATAACCACTGGCATCCTCAAAGCTGAAGCATTTTTCCAGCGCATAGCCATAATTATCTTCCAGGATCTGCTTCATTTTATGTGCACGTGCATAACATCCGTCTACCACATACTGAAAGCTTATACACTGATCAATACTGACCGTAGGTGAATCACAGCTTTGCTTTACAATGAAATCCCAGATACTCATCAACTCATCTATAGAGTTGATTGTTGAGTCAAGCGTAGAACGGGTTTCAATAACAGGTTGATGCCATTCTGCAAAAATTCGCATATCATTTTCACTGGCTTTCCTTACAGTGGAAACTATGTTGTCACTGGCATACACCTGTACCGGTGTTTTCTCATCCTTGCTGATATCCAGTTGTTTTTTTATTTCATCAAATTGTGAAAGGTCTTTTCTCAGATCAAATATTCTTGGGCTTTCATAAAAGCGAACTGCAAGTGATTTACCATCTTGTGTTTCAGTGTAATAAGCAACCTGCATCAAGCGGTAATCATCCTGATTGATGAAGTCTTCATAATTGATCTGTTCCTGTATATTCTTGCTGCAGGAACTCAGGATAAGGACAGGCGCAGCCAACAAAAAGAGGAGTTTTCGGTAATTCATTGGGTTTGATTTTGAATTTTCTAAATTACAGGTTTTTTTTGATCCTGTAGCGAATTTTTGTCAAATGACATCTGGTTGACATGAAACCTGTATATGCTCTTTTTCTGATCGTAATGACTTGTGCAGGAGTGCAGGCTCAGCAAGATATCCTGCCGGTCTTATTAAAAATGGAACAGGCAATGGAATCCGGTTCTTACCGGAAGATGCTGAAACTTACGGATGGCGCATACAGAGAAGAACAACTGGAAAACATGCTTCAGGGTAATCTGCAACAGTTTATTGATGAATTGATATCCGGTTATTCGCAACCCGATCAGACAGGGGCTTATCTTTCTGTGAAGTTGTCTGACATTAACAAGGTTTCGCTCTGCTCAGTGACCGATAAAAGCCCGGGAAAAGAAGTGGTTTTCCGTATGCAATTGTCAGACGGCAGAATTGTCTGGACGGTCATGTTATTTGTGGAGGATCCTGAAACCAGGAAATGGGGTGCTGTGGGGGCTTATGGCTAAAGCTTTTTTCGCTGTGAAATAAGGTGATCGCGGGCCTCGCGAAGGAATTCTCCAGCAAAAATGAAACTATTCAGTTCCTGGTTATCAGATTCAATGATCTGATGGCTGTTGCCTTCCCATGCCTTTTGTCCTTTGTGCAGGAAGATGATATTCTCTCCAATTTCCATCACAGAATTCATATCATGTGTGTTGATAATGGTTGTGATATTGAATTCTTTGGTCAGTTCAATGATCAGTTCATCAATGACCAGTGATGTTTTAGGATCCAGTCCGGAGTTGGGCTCATCGCAAAAAAGATACTTGGGATTAAGCACGATCGCCCTTGCAATGCCCACTCTTTTTTTCATGCCGCCACTGATCTCGCCCGGAAATTTATGGTTGGCTCCGGCCAGGTTTACCCGCTCCAGGCAGAAATTGACTCTTTCCAGTTTTTCTTTTTTGCTGGAATGACTGAACATATTCAGAGGTAACATCACATTTTCCTCAACCGTAAGAGAATCAAATAATGCCGCTCCCTGAAAAAGCATGCCTATCTGCCTTCTCACTTCTTTTCGTCGCTCGGGAGGCATTTCATGGAAAGACTCCTTGTTGAACAAAACCTGACCGCTGTCTGGTTGCAACAACCCTACAATACACTTCATCAGTACCGTTTTTCCGCTGCCGGAAATACCTATGATCAGGTTGGTCTTTCCTGATTCAAATACAGCTGATACATCGTTGAGTACTGTAACTCCGTTGAAGACCTTATGTATATGGCTGATCTCGATCATAACAATACCTCCGCAATGACATAGTCGGCCAGAAGTACGTAAATACAACTCAGCACTACAGCCTGGGTGCTGGCCTTGCCGATCTCCAGTGCACCACCCCTTACATAAAACCCCTTGAAACAGGATATGGTAGAAATAAGAAAACCAAAGCTGAATGATTTGATTAGCATGATCTGCACATCAAACGGATCAAAAAAGGCCCTCAATCCGTACACGAATTCTTCTTGTGAGCCGTAACCCGTAAAGTTGGCAGCTATCCATGCTCCGAATACACCGGCACTGGCAGCAATGATGACCATGATGGGCACAACGATCACAGATGCGATGACCCTTGGCATGACCAGATAGGTTTCAGTAGGTACACCCATGATCTCCAGCGCATCGATCTGTTCTGAGATGCGCATGGTGCCAAGTTCTGAAGCGATATTGGAGCCTACCTTTCCTGCCAGTATCAGACAGGTAAATGTGGGGGCCAGTTCCAGAATAGTAGTGTTCCGTACAATGAGACCCAGGTAATAGGGTGGTACAAATGGTGTGCCGTATAACTGGTATGCACTCTGAACAGCTGTGACGGCACCAATGAACAATGAAGCCATTAGTACAATAGACAGTGAACCAACCCCAATGTCATTCATCTGACGAAGCAGTTCCTTCCAGTACATGTTCCACCTTTCTGGCCGGGAGAACATCCTGCCCAGCATCTTCATGTACAAACCGAGATCTCTCACAAACCGCATAGCACTGTGGTAAAATTACACATTTGCAGCTCGCCTCAGAACGCTTCATTGAACTGCACATACAAACCCCTGTCGCCATCGTATCCGAAACCATAATCTACTCTCAGTTTCAGGTTGCTGCCTGGCATGAGTTCCAGTCGCAGACCGGCACCATAAGAGTAACGCAATCCAGACCAGGTGAAAGATGACAGAGCATCTCCCACCTCTCCGATTCCGCCAAAACCGGTTACCCCGATAAAACGCCATACGGGAACACGATATTCCATCTGAGTGGTCAGCAGATGCTTGTCTCTCAGGCGCCCTTCAAAATTGCCACGCATGTAGAACTGTCCGCCCATCATGGCCATTCTGTTGAACGGAGGGTTTCCTGGATGGAGATCAGCCAGCAGATTCCAGGCCAGAACCTGTTGTTTCCATACAGCATGAAATGCACTGAATTCCATCCGGACCTCAGTATATTCGAAATCACTGCCCAGCAAATGGTCATGCCATACTGCTGATAAGTCTGCTTTCCACCCACGGGTAGGGTAAAAGATATCATTGCGGGTGTCAGCAACCAGCCAGGGGCCTATGCCTGTATTATGTCCGCCGGTTTCACCCGAAACGTCTTCTGTATCCAGCAACCCACCTTCTGCGATCTCTACCAGCCGGGTATATTCATAAAATGTTTTGAATCCTGCAGAAATATGATGTCCGACATCGCGAACCAGGTTGATCCTGCCATATGGTTTGCTGACGGTATAAGATTCTGCGTTTTCTGCAGGGTTCTCATTTCCAATGCCAAAGAATAACCCGGGAAACCGGTAATAAGTAAAATTGAAAGACAGATACCATGTATTGTGCTCAAAATAGAGATCACCACCCAGTTCACTCTGGACCTGATTTTCCAGTGTATATACCCCAAGCAATTTTAATAATCCCGGATTATTATCCGGTTGCAACCTGTCGGTTAGTGTGTATAGTGCACCTCCGCCAAATGCCCAGCTGGTTTCAGGCTGATAGTAAATGAGGGGTGCTACTACCAGGCGGCCATCATAACGGGAAGAGTCAGTTGTTACCGGCAAATCAGTCTGAGCCATGGCATGACCTGTCATCCACCAGGGTATCAGCAACCAGTTCCACCGCATCTGACGAAGGTACTGCAACTTGTCAGCGCTGTGTATCCAGATATTCCAACTCGGGATAACGGAATGGCATGCTGACCTCTTCCATGTTGGTGTGGTCTCTTTTTCGGTTCACCAGTTTGCTCACGGTATAGGCTTCCATTTCTTTTTCCGGATACGGTTGCATGAGCTGCTGAATGGACTCATCTGGCAGGTCCGGATCCAGCCAGATAGGTAGTTTGTCTTCTGGAATGATGAGTGGCATGCGAAGTTTCAGGTTATGGATCTTGCTCATCAGGTGGTTTGCATTGGTAGTGATGATGGAGCAGGAGTCGATCACCTCACCGCTGTCCCGGTCTGTCCAGCGATCAAATAAACCTCCAAGCCAAAAGATTTCTGAATTGGCAGGATGGACGAAATAAGGGAATTTCCGGCCCTTGACATCACGATTCTCATAAAAACCGTTCACAGGAATAAGGCAACGGCGTGTGCGGATGGATGAACGGAAGGAAGGTTTGCTGAAGACCCCGTCGTTGCGTGCATTAAGTGTTTGCCTGCTAAGCCTGTCAGCCTCTTCGGCCGTTTTTACCCAGGAGGGAATGAGCCCCCAGCGCAAAGGCCGGAGCAATTGCGGCTGATCACTGGTTACTGCCAGTATCTCTGGTCTGGCGAAGCCGTTCACATGGAAGAAATGAAAATCCATCTGGCTGAAATCAACCGAAGAAACGCCCAGTTGACGTTCGGCCTGGCGACGGATCTTATCACCCATCTGCTGAATGTCGTAGCACATTATTTCTTCTTCTCAAAAAGCCTGTCTATGCGGTCTTTGATCTGATCAACTGCTTCGGAGGTCTTTTCACTCATATCTTTAAAGGCTTCCTCCAGCTGGTCCCGGGTTACAGTAGCTGTTTGTCTGGCTTTTTCCTTAAAACTGTCTCCCAGAGATTCGCCCTTAAGCAGATCATCCATCCTGTCTGCCAGCACTTCCGGCATCCTCTTTTTGAGATAAGATCCGGTAATATCTACGGTCTTTCTTGCCGTAGCCTCATCCAGGCCGGTCTCCTGCATGATCTTTTGGATCAGGTCTGTCATATTATGGTGTTCTTTCTGCTAAAACTAACGAACACGGCTTGTTTTTTGTTTCAGTAAAGACCCGGCATCAGGCGGTGAAATGACAGCCAGGAGGCTCCGGAAGCTGTTTTCAACAATTTCTTCACGGCCTTGAAATATCGGTATCAGGTCCGTACCTTTGCGGGCGATTTTAATCGCATCCCAGACTATAAACATATTTCTGATGCCCGGAAAAGGTAAGATCAAACAGATCATCGGTGCTGTGGTAGACGTCAGCTTCGATGAAGGGAACCTCCCCGAAATTCTCAACGCATTGACCGTAACCCGTGAAAACGGAGAAAAGCTGATCCTGGAAGTGCAGCAGCACCTGGGTGAAGACAGTGTCCGCACGATCGCCATGGACTCGACCGATGGTCTTGTTCGCGGCATGGAAGTGGTTGACACCGGCGATAACATCAGCATGCCCACCGGCGACGCTATTCGTGGTCGCCTGTTCAATGTAGTTGGAGAAAGTATTGATGGTATCGGTAAAGTAACCAGCGAAAAGCGGGCTCCTATTCACCGTAAACCACCATTATACGAAGATCTGAGTACTGAATCTGAGGTGCTCTATACTGGTATCAAGGTCATTGACCTGATCGAGCCCTACGCCAAAGGTGGTAAGATCGGACTCTTCGGCGGTGCGGGTGTAGGTAAGACCGTACTGATCATGGAGCTGATCAACAACATCGCAAAGGGATACTCTGGTATGTCAGTGTTTGCCGGTGTAGGTGAGCGCACCAGAGAAGGTAATGACCTGCTCCGCGAGATGATCGAATCAAATGTCATCAAGTACGGCGATGAGTTCAAGCACAGCATGGAAGAAGGTGGCTGGGACCTGTCAAAAGTGGACGAATCCAAACTGTCAGAAAGCCAGGCAACGCTGGTGTTCGGACAGATGAACGAACCTCCCGGAGCACGTGCACGTGTAGCATTGAGCGGTCTTACCGTTGCTGAATATTTCCGCGATGGAGATGAGAAAGATGCCAAAGGCCGTGATATCCTGTTCTTCATTGATAATATTTTCCGATTCACCCAGGCAGGTTCTGAAGTGTCCGCACTGCTGGGACGTATGCCATCAGCCGTGGGTTACCAGCCTACTCTGGCTACAGAGATGGGTCTGATGCAGGAAAGGATCACCTCTACCAAGCGTGGTTCCATTACTTCTGTTCAGGCAGTTTACGTGCCTGCAGATGACCTGACCGACCCTGCACCTGCAACTACGTTCTCTCACCTGGATGCCACCACTGTACTTAGCCGTAAGATCTCAGAACTTGGTATCTATCCTGCGGTTGACCCGCTTGATTCTACCTCCAGGATCTTGTCGCCTGATATTGTTGGAGATGAACATTACTCCTGCGCCCAGCGTGTGAAAGGAATCCTGCAACGATATAAGGAACTGCAGGATATCATTGCCATTCTCGGTATGGAAGAATTGAGTGAAGAAGACAAACTCGTGGTACACCGTGCCCGCCGGGTGCAGCGTTTCCTTTCTCAGCCTTTCCATGTTGCAGAACAGTTCACTGGTTTGAAAGGAGTTCTGGTTCCGATCGAAGAAACCATCCGCGGATTCAATATGATCATGGATGGTGAAGTGGATGAGTATCCGGAAGCCGCTTTCAACCTGGTTGGTTCTATTGATGACGCCATTGAAAAAGGTAAAAAACTGCTGGCTGAAGCCAGATAATCTTTTTAATTCAGACAGATGCAGGTAGAGATCCTTTCTCCGGAAAAGAAAGTGTTCAGCGGCGAAGCTGATTCAGTACAGTTTCCGGGCACAACGGGTTCCTTTCAGGTGTTGAATAACCACGCTGCCATGATCGCTTCGCTGACCAACGGAACGGTCAGTGTGAAAACCGGTAAGGAAACACTTCGTTTTCGAATTTCAGGAGGCTTTGTGGAAGTACTCAATAATGTACTTAGCGTATTGGTAGAAGGAGCTGAAGAAGTCTGATCTGCACCAGATATTGGAAAAAGCCATCCCCGGAGGATGGCTTTTTTTATGTCCTATTATTAGCAGGAAGACGGAACCAGAATACAGAACCATGCCCTTCCTCAGATATGATGCCGATCTCACCCCCCAGTCTGTTCACTACCTTTCTTGTGATGGAAAGACCAAGACCGCTTCCCTGAAACTCCTCCCTGTTATGTAATCGCTTAAACAACTCGAATATGCGCTGATGGTATTGTGGAGCAATGCCTAATCCGTTGTCTCTGATCTCCCAGTGATCTACATTCCCGACGCACTCTACAGAGATCTCCACCCGCGGACGATCCGACCGGTTATATTTTAACCCGTTCTCCAGCAGATTCCTGAGTATAAGAAACAGCATGCCGCGATTGGAAATAACGGTTTCCGGGTGATCCTTTAATACCACCTCTCCACTGCAATCCTGAATGGTGCTTTGCAGTACCCTTCTGACGTCTTCAACAACCTCAGATACATTGACTATTCCAACCAGAATATCTTCCTTGTTGATGTGTACAAACTCGTACACCGCATTCACTAACAGTTGCATCTGACCTGCATTGAAGCGAATGATGGACAGATAATCAAGTAGTTCTTCATTAGTAATGCTGCTAATCCTCCTTTCTATCAGACTGCTGAATGAATTAATGTTTCTGATAGGCTCCTTCAGATCATGCGAAGAAATATGCGCAAATTCTTCCAGTTCAGCATTGGCAAGCATCAAGGATTCATTGGTCTCGGTAAGCTCTGCTGTTCGGGTCGCAACCTCTTGTTCCAGGATCCGGTTTCTGTTTCGGTTTATATGATAGAGATAATACAACAGACCGGAAAGTATGATCACCAGACTCAAGGCCAGGGTGATGAACAGGTTGGTCTTTTTTTGACTGTTTATTATGGCGCTGTCCCGCCGGGCATACTCCTCCAGAGTGTTGGCAGTTGATCGCAGCTGTTCATACCGGAACCTGGATTCAACTATAAGAATATTGCTTTGGCTGGCCAGCTCTTTCAATGAATCATCCTGCTCTTTGAAGAGTTTGAAATAGCTGAGAGCTTTGTTGTAATTGCCCTTTTTCTCATATAACTCAGACATCAGTTTATAGATGTCTTTCTTGAAATCATAGAACTGATGAGCTAGTGCTGATTGTTCTGCTTCTTTCAGATAATATTCTGCAGAATCAAGATTTCCTGCCAGGTAATGCCCCCTGCCTATACACTCCAGACAACCTTCAGCATAATATATATCACGTTTGGAGAGATAAAAATCAAGAGCTGCACGACAATTATCAATACCACTTTTGGGTTTGCCTTCATAGAGGTCTATATAACCTATCCCGTAGCGAACAAGCATAATAAAAGAGCTGTCATTTAGAAGCCGGGCTACAGAATCTTCCTTGTTATAATACTCCCGGGCTCTGTTATAGTTGCCTAATTCACCCAGGTTGGATGCATAGATGTCCAGCAGATTGCATTCGGCATATAGACTGACAGTGGACTTGGTGTTATGGATGTCAGGGTCTTCCACACCTAATTTCAGATAATGATCGGCGGTTTCATAATCACCAAGAAAATAATACAAGGTGCCCAGGTAGTACAGGCTGACCATCTTGAGGTACAGATTATTATAGGTCCTGGCTATCTGATAGGATTCCAGGCAATAAAGGTTGGAACTGTCCAGCTGATTGTTATCATAGTAAACTTCTGCCAGCTTGATGATGGATGACGCATAGCCAACAGAGTCATTGATCTGAAGATAGATTTTTCTTGCTTTGTGATATTGCTCAATGGCTGACGGAATGTTGCCCTCCTGCCTGGATGTGTACCCCTTGATGAGTAACCATCTGCCCAGGTTTGAACTGTCTTTGCTTTCTTCAATTTCTTTTGAGACAGATTGGGTGATAGCCTGAGCTGACTCTGTTTCACCGAGTAATAACATGCGTTCTGCAGAGTCCAGTTTCTTGATCAATGAACTGTCGGTCTGCGAAAATGCAGAAGAACTAAAAAGTAAAATGAAGCATATACTAATCCACTTCATACAACAGCTAACCTTGTAATGCAGAGCTGAATACGAAGGTACGATATGTGTCCTTATGTGATGTTGTGTTATCTGTTCAGCAGATCGTCGTTCCAGTCACGCATGGCATTGTGCATCAAGCCTTCCAGAACTCCCATGGCCTGTAACAACAAGGCTTCATTGCTGGGAAAGGGGGCAGGTCCGCCACCCAGCTTTTGACGAGATTCGGGCGAAATGGCATCATAGTATCCTGTGGCCGTAGCAAAATAATTCTGGAATACTCCGTCACCTTTCAGCGGAACAGATTTCAGTACATTGCCACGCTGATCCAGATATCTCAATTCTGCCTCAATGCTGGCAACTTTTTCCTGCCAGTTCTCTGAGATAAGTGCAGTGATGGTTTCATATTTTGGTACTTTTATAGCATTGCCGGTACTGTCTTTCACTACATGCCCTTCGTCATCATATAGATAGGTCCAACCGTCTTCTACTTCCTTCATATCGGTATAGCTGTTGGTATGCACCTGTTCAGGAAACGCCTGCAACCTGTTGATGCGAAGCTGAACAGTCAGATCATCCCCTTTATCGGAAGGATATATATTGTACCACATGCCCTGGGTGGCCACGGGTGCAAGGGCCTCCATTGCATCTACAAGATTTCTGTTCAGAACCTGATCACTGTTGTTTACCACCTGAAATCCAACTCGGCTCATTCCGGCAGCTCTGGCCTCTGCCATCAGCTTGTCTGCATCCTGGTAATCATTGTAGAATTTGCTGATCTGCTGTAGTTCATAATAGGCATCCCGGGCATCATACCGGTCTCCGGTTGCCAGTAACTGCTGAGCATGCGCATAGAAATAGCTGGCTGCATTCTTCTTGGCGGCTATCAGTTCTCCCACCACATCAACAAACAGGAATTCGGCATCCCGGTATTCAGATTCAATAGAAAGGGGAAGCAAGGGCGCCACCTTATTTTGTCGCCGGCTGATACCCTGATATACGTTGTAAACATTGTCCCAGCGGTCAGGCTGTCCTTCCATATGGAGGGTGTTGATATACGCCAGATCGCGGTCATTAGCCCTTCTGAAGGCTTCTTCCAGCACAAGTATGTAGGCCTCCTTATCGGGGTTGCGCTGCAGTTTTTTAACAGATATATCTATGGCCTGGTCATAGTCACCCTGGCGAAACTCTTTTTCAGCTGCTTTGCAGCCAAACAGGAAAAGTGCTGGAATAAATATCAGGTAAAGCTGCTTCTTCATATGTTCTGCTTTCACAAAGGTATTCCTAAAACTATGCCATACTGCCGTATCTCAGCTGGTTATAAAAGGAAAATACAGACACTTGTTCCTAAGGCCATAGTTATTTAGAAAATGTCTAAATAAAAACCCGTGAGCACCTGAAAATACTGATGTTTCAGAATCCCGACATCAGGTGTTGAAAACCCTATAATTTTCTCAAGGTTTGTTAAAGATTTTGAAACACCTGATGTAGATTTGCAACGATTTTTACGGAAACCTTACCTAAACCTAAATACACTGGTTGTGCTGAACAGCGTCTATAACAAAATCAACCGCCGTAACCTTCTCGTTTCTGTATTGCTGCTGGTAACCATTTTGGTACCTGGCCGTGTACATGCTACCGCAGAAGAAGGAAAGGAACTTTTCAAGGCGAATTGCGCCAAGTGTCACATGATAGACCGGAAAATGACCGGCCCTGCCCTGAAGGGTGTTCGTGACCGTTGGGCTGACTCTACACACCTGTACTCCTGGATCAGGAACTCCCAGGCCTTTCTTGCTACCGGCGATGAATATGCCAACAACCTGTATCTGGAATACAACAAAAGTCAGATGCAGGCCTTCCCCAACCTGACAGACGCAGACATCAGCAACATATTGTTATACATTGATGCAGAAACCATCAGGTTAACTGAAGCTGCCAATGTACCTGCAGGAGGCGGTGGCACTGCGGTAGCTGCAGAACCAAAAGACAACACTGTTCTGTATATCATTCTGATAGCTGTACTGCTCATCATCTCTCTGATACTTGGCCGTACCATCGGCTACCTTGGGCAGTTATCCCGTGAAGAAACCGGTGAGCCTGAGCCTGTCAGAATGCCTGTGCTCAGGAATCCTAGACTGCGCCCGGTGTTGACCCTGGTCGGTTTGTTCCTGTTCTGCTGGTTGTGTTATGCCATGTATGACAGCGCTGCTGCCCTGGGTCGCCAGCAGGGATACGCTCCTGAACAACCCATCCAGTTCAGTCATGAGATCCACGCCGGCATCAACCAGATAGAATGTAAGTATTGCCACACCGGTGCTGAGAAAGGCAAGTCTGCCGTGATCCCATCTATCAACGTCTGTATGAACTGTCACTATGTGATCAACCAGATGTCGCCGGGAACCGATGGCTACGATCCTGCTACCTACACAGCAGAGATCCAGAAGATCTACGAATACGCAGGTTTTGACCCGGAGAATCTGGCATACAGCAATGAACCTAAGCCCATTAAATGGACCAGGATCCACAACCTGCCTGATCATGTGTATTTCAACCACAGCCAGCACGTGGCAGTAGCCGGCCTGGAATGTCAGACCTGTCATGGCATGGTTCAGGAAATGAAAGTGGTAGAGCAGGCAGAGAACCTGGGTATGGGATGGTGTGTGAATTGTCACCGTCAGACCGAAGTCAACTTCAGTAATGCTTTCTACGCTGATTACCGCGAACTGAAAGATAAAATGGACAAAGGAGAAATAGAAGCCGTGCACGCATCAGACATCGGTGCCACTGAATGTCAGCGTTGCCACTATTGATCGAACCGAACCCAACTTTAAACATAAAGATCTAGATACCCGATGGCTGAAAAAAAGTACTGGAAAGGACTGGAAGAACTTCATCCGACTCCGGAGTTCATCGAACTGGCTCAGCAGGAATTCCCTGAAGAACTTCCGGTGGAAGTGATGGGAAACCATGAAAACAACGGCGCCAGCAGGAGAGATTTCCTGAAAATGCTGGGATTCAGCGTAACTGCTGCTGCTATTGCCGGTTGTGAAATGCCTGTCAATAAGGTAGCACCTTATATCTTCAAACCGGAAGATGTAACACCGGGTATCGCAACCTGGTATGCCAGCACCTTCATGAACGGGGGAGACTATTGTTCCATTCTTGTTAAAACACGAGAAGGACGCCCGATCAAGGTAGAAGGCAATAATGCTTCCATGATCACCAGGGGTGGTACTTCAGCCCGTGTGCAGGCATCTGTGCTGAGCTTGTATGATACCAACAGGCTTACCGGCCCTAAAGTGAGGAACGACAAGGGGAAACATACCGGCATTTCCTGGGCTGAAGTAGATGCTGCCGTAACTGGTAAGCTGAATGCCGGCGAGAATACCGCGGTCAGGATATTGACCGGTACAGTTGTAAGCCCCTCAACCAAAAGAGTTTTTGCCCGCTTTACTGAACAATACCCTAACACCAAAGTCTATCAGTATGATGCAGTGTCTTATGCAGGAATGCTGGCAGCCAATGAAACCGCTTTTGGTGTAAAAGCACTGCCGCACTACCACTTTGAAAAGGCCAGGGTCGTTGTAGGTTTCGAATGTGATTTCCTGGGCACCTGGATCTCACCTGTGGAATATACGAAAGGGTATTCCGCCGGAAGAAAAGTAGGTAAAGGGAAAAAGGAAATGTCACGCCACTATCAGTTCGAATCCCGTATGAGTCTGACTGGTGCCAATGCTGACTATCGCACTGCCCTGAAACCATCTGAACTGATGACCGCCCTGGTGAACCTGTATGATGAAGTAACAGGTGCATCACTTTCAGGTGGCAAAAAGATCGGCGATGACAAGAAAGCCAAACGCATTCGTGAAGCAGCCAAATGGCTGAAAGACAACGCTGGATCATCCCTGCTGGTTTGCGGCCTCAACGATATGAATGCACAGTTGCTGGTCAACGCCATCAACAACGCATTGGGTAATTACGGACGTACGCTGGATATGAGCATGCCTTCCATGCTTCGCCAGGGTACTGACAATGATCTGAAGGCCTTCATCAGCGATGTATCTAAAGGAGAAGCTGATGTGGTAATGATCTATGGTTGTAATCCGGTGTACGATTCACCACTGGGTTTCAGCATCGCGGAAGCACTCAAAAAGGTAGATGTTTGTGTCTCCTTTGCTGACAGTATGGATGAAACTTCTGCTGTTTGCCATTATATATGTCCTGACAGTCACTACCTGGAGTCATGGAACGATGCAGAACCTGTGAAGGGCTGTTACAGTCTGGCCCAGCCTGCTATCAGGAACCTGTTCGACACCCGTCAGGCACAGGATTCACTGCTTGCCTGGTGCGGTGCCAGTATGTCTTACCATGATTTTATGGTAGAAACCTGGGTCAATGGTCCCCTGGCAGGAAGTGCCAATATGACCAGAGCATTTAATCAGGCCTTGCAAACAGGTTTGTTCCAGATGCCAATGGAAGACATGGGTGATCATGAAATGATGTATGATCCTCAACCGGTAGTAATGAACGGAGATGTTTCTTCGGCTGCAGCAGCAGTACTCTCATCCGGTTCTAAAATGGGCAACGGCCTGGAAGTGACTTTCTATGAATCTGTTGCCATTGGCGATGGACGATATGCAAATAACCCATGGTTACAGGAGATGCCGGATCCGGTCTCCAAGATCACCTGGGATAATTACCTGAACGTATCACCAGAATGGGCAGAAGAGAATGACCTTATGCATGGTGATGTGGTAACACTTAAAGCTGCAGGTCAATCTGTTACCGTGCCAGTTGCCATCCAGCCGGGTCAGGCAAAAGGCAGCGCCTCCATAGCATTGGGTTATGGAAGAAGCATGATCGGAAAGGCCGGTGAAGGAGTTGGTGTGAACGTCTGGCCGATGGTGGATGCATCTGGCGATTGTCTGGTGTACTGCGCTTCCGGTGCAACTGTGGAAAAGACAGGCAAAAACATACGCTTTGCTCAGACACAGACGCATTTCAACCTCAATGACGGGCTTGCCAAACGTACCATTGTAAAAGAGACCACCCTGGCTGAATACCAGGCTAACCCGCTCTCCGGAAATATGGACAGAGCAGAGAAACTCGGTCATCTTGATACCTTTTATCCGGATTTCCAGGCAGGTCGTAACGGCTTTGACTGGGGAATGAGCATAGACCTGAACTCCTGTGTTGGATGTGGTGCATGTACCATCGCTTGTATAAGTGAGAACAACGTGCCAATTGTGGGTCGCGATGAAGTGCTCCGTGCACATGAAATGCACTGGATTCGTATTGACCGCTATTATGCCGGTGAAGATTCAGAGAACCCGGAAGTGGTCTTCCAGCCGATGCTTTGTCAGCACTGTGAAAATGCACCTTGTGAAAACGTTTGTCCGGTAGGTGCTACCAACCACAGCTCTGAAGGATTCAACCAGATGGCTTACAACCGTTGTATCGGCACCCGCTACTGTGCTAATAACTGTCCGTATAAGGTGCGTCGCTTCAACTGGTTCGATTACGGTGGAAACGACACTTTTGGTACCATGAACGATCCTCATGTCAATGAGGAAATGGGCATGCTCGAAGACCTGACCCGCATGGTGCTGAACCCCGATGTGACCATTCGCTCCAGGGGGGTTATCGAAAAATGCTCCTTCTGCGTACAACGTATTCAGGAAGCTAAACTGGGTGCTAAGAAGGATGGCCGTCAATTGCGTGATGGTGACGTTCGCACAGCCTGCCAAAGCGCTTGTCCTGCAGATGCGATCGTATTCGGAAATATGTTTGATGAAACCAGCCAGGTACACCAGCTCAACACAAGCGAGCGTGCCTACGGTGTGATCGAAGAAAATCACTGGTTACCATCGGTACTGTATCTGACCAAGGTACGCAACAAGGATGCTGCTGATCATACACATGAACAGGAGCTCGATATCATGGATCTGTATAACTATCAATAAGCAAAGAGATGTTCGTTTCACCAATCAGGGAACCACTCATTCAAGGGCATAAGACCTATGCCCAGATGTCTGATGACATCATCGGACCGGTAGAGGCAAAACCCACGAAAACCTGGATGCTGGCAGTTACTTGTACGGCATTACTGGCCATCACCGGATTTGTGATGATCGGACTGACCATCACCTACGGTATCGGACTCTGGGGTCTGAACAAGACCATCGGCTGGGCCTGGGATATCACCAACTTCGTTTGGTGGATCGGTATCGGTCACGCCGGTACGCTGATCTCGGCCATCCTCCTGATCTTCCGTCAAAAATGGCGTACAGGGGTGAACCGTTCGGCAGAGGCGATGACCATCTTTGCGGTCATGTGCGCCGGACTTTTCCCGCTCATTCACATGGGTAGGATCTGGCTGGCCTTCTTCATCTTCCCTTATCCGAACACCCGCGGTCCGGTTTGGTCCAACTTCAACTCACCACTGCTGTGGGACGTATTTGCCATCTCGACCTATTTCACGGTATCACTCCTGTTCTGGTATGTGGGTCTGATTCCGGACCTTGCAACTGTTCGTGACCGTGCCAAAACAGCATTCCGCAAAAAGATCTACAATGTGTTCAGTTTCGGATGGACCGGCACTGCCAAACAATGGCAGCGTTTTGAAAGTCTGTCACTGGTGCTGGCCGGTCTGTCCACACCACTGGTACTTTCTGTACACACCATCGTATCCTTTGACTTTGCCACATCGGTCATTCCGGGATGGCATACCACCATCTTCCCGCCCTACTTCGTAGCCGGAGCCATTTTCTCAGGATTTGCTATGGTACTGACCCTGATGCTGGTAGTGCGCAAGATCTTTCACCTGGAAGACTATATCACCCTGTCGCATATCGAGTCGATGAACAAGATCATCATTCTGACAGGTTCTATTGTGGGTGTAGCCTACATTACAGAGCTCTTTACCGCCTGGTATTCTCAGAATCAGTATGAACAGTATGCTTTCATCAACCGAAGCATGGGGCCATATGCCTGGTCATACTGGGGTATGATGACCTGTAACGTGATCTCTCCGCAGCTGTTCTGGTTCCGCAAACTACGTCGCAGTGTGGTCTTCACCTTCTTTATGTCCATTGTCATTAACATCGGTATGTGGTTTGAGCGCTTCGTGATCATCGTGACCTCCCTCCACAGAGATTATATCGTTTCCAGCTGGTCTTACTATACACCCACCTATGTGGAAGTATTCATCTATCTGGGAACCATCGGATTCTTCATGACGCTGTTTCTCATTTTCGCCAAAGTGGCACCTGTGATCGCACTGGCTGAAGTGAAGAGTATTCTGAAATCGGCCGGCGATCAGTATATCGGTGAGCATGCAGCCCATGCCCATCATACTGAAGACGCAGGTCATGGACATTACGAAACCCTGATTAAACCGCAATAACATGTCAGGAAAGAAAGTATTATTCGGATTGTTTGATGATGAGCATGTACTGCTGGATGCTGTAAAAGGTGTTCGTGCAGAAGGCTTCAAGATCACGGAGGTGATGACACCTTTTCCGGTACACGGGCTGGATGAAGCCATGGGTCTTCGTATGACCAAGTTGCACAGTGCAGGTTTTCTGTTTGGTGCTACCGGCACACTGACAGCCCTGGGTTTCATTACCTGGATCAGTACGGTGAACTATCCCATCAACTATGGCGGCAAACCATACTTCTCTTTGCCGGCCTGGATCCCGATCACATTTGAATTAACAGTGCTGTTCGCTGCTGTTGGTATGACGCTTACCTATCTGTATCTGAACAGACTGGCTCCGGGTATTAAACATCGGATCCTGGATGAAAGGATCACCAGCCACATGTTTGCGATGAGTTTTGAAATTGACGCAGACACTTCAGATGCCAGGAAAGCAGAAATTCGCAAGGCACTGGAAGCCAATGGTGCGGTTGAAATTCATGAACAAGACCTCGACTGAAAATATCAGAGATGAAAAGAAGCTATTTTCTCATATTGATGGCCGCCGCTGTTCTTACCGGACTGCAGGCATGTAAGAAGGCCTCGGGAGATTATCCGGGCGATAGTTATACCTGGGATATGATGTATTCCAAAGCGTATGAGCCATACGCTTTGAATCCTCTGATGCCTGACAGTGTAGGTGCAATGCTTCCGGTAAATGGTACCATTCCTTATCCTGGAAATGCTATTTCAGGCCAGATGGATCCTGCTCTGGCATCTATAAGCCTTCCCTACGAATACGCTAAGACAGATGAAGACTATGAACGTGCCGGCCTTGAGCTGATAAACCCGCTGCAGGCAACTCCTGAGAATATTGCAGCAGGTCAGCATGCCTTCAACAATATGTGTGCGGTTTGTCATGGAACAGAGGGAAATGGAAAAGGAGTGATTGTTGCTTCCGGAAAATATGGAGCAGTGCCGCCATCATATTTTGATGCAGGATACATTGACATGCCTGATGGTAAGATGTTCCACTCTATTACATATGGTAAGAATGCCATGGGTAGTTATGCCTATGCACTTACCAAGAAAGAGCGCTGGCAGATCATTCTTTATATCAACTCTATGCAGGATGCCTGGCTTGCTTCTAACCAGCCGGCTCAGACACAGGTTGCCGAAACAGATGTAAATCCCTGAAACAGCAGATAGCAATGAGCAGTACAACAAAATTTGATTTCACTTCCACACATAAAAGGAACTTCATAATCCTTTTTGTGATCGGTATGATGGCTGTGCTGACAGGTGTTTTTACCGGTCAGGCAGATGCACAGAAAACCTGGGCGAACCTGTTGGTGAATGCGGTATTTTTTACCGGCTTATCAGCCCTGGCTGTTTTTTTCCTGGCGGCTCACCAGATCGCATTTGCCGGATGGCATGCGCTGGTTAAGAGGGTGCCGGAAGCCATGACCAGCTTTCTCTGGATCGGGGCTATCTGTATCCTGGTTGTAACAGGCGGTACTATCGGCAATTATAACAACCTCTATCACTGGAGCGATACCTTCCTGATCAAGGAAAAGGTCACCATGGCCGAACTGGAGGCCTATGAAAAAGAACATGCACACGGGCATGAAATGGAAGGTGACCACGAATCTGGCGAACACCACGGTGAAGAACACTCCATGCTCAGTAATGGAACAGTGGTTCTGGCCAGCGCCGGTTCTGAAGGCGGAGAATCAGGTATGATAGATAATCCATATTATGATGAGATACTGGATGGAAAGTCAGCCTATCTGAACGATGCATTCTTTATGACCCGGACGATTATTTATCTGGTATTGTGGGTCTTCATTGGGTATCAGTTGCGCAGGTTCTCCATAAAAGAAGAAGAAACAGGAGAGAAAATGTGGTTTCAAAAGACTCGTACCTGGGCTGCAGTTTTCCTGGTTGTATGGGCAGTTTCCAGTTCTATGATGGCCTGGGACTGGGTGATGTCGCTTGATCCACACTGGTATTCCACCCTGTTTGGCTGGTATAACTTCATCTCCTTGTGGGTGGCTTCTTTGTCTGTGGTAATATTGCTGATCATTTATCTGAAGAGAAATGGTTACATGCCGCAAACCAATGAGAATCACCTCCATGATCTGGGTAAGTACATCTTCGGATTTAGTGTATTCTGGACCTATCTGTGGTTCTCACAATTCATGCTGATCTGGTATGGCAATATTCCTGAAGAAACAGCGTGGTTTCTGGAAAGGAAAAGGGAATATAATTTTCTGTTCGGAGCGAACCTGGCAGTCAACTTCCTGGTGCCTTTCCTTGTTCTGATGAGAAGAGATGCCAAAAGAAACTTTACTGTGTTGACCGTAGTAGCATCATTGCTGATCGTGTTCCATTGGGTAGATTTCTACCTGATGATCATTCCATCTACCGTTCATGGCGCTGCTCCAATTGGCTACTTTGAGATCGGTATGGCCCTGGCATTTGCAGGTGTATTCCTGTATTCTACTTTCCGGGCATTGTCAAAAGTGTCACTTGTGCCTCAACACAATCCGTTTATCCAAGAAAGTATTGAACACCATATATAATTAAATAAGCAACAACAATGACTGGTTGGTTGATATTCATAGCTGTATTGCTCGTCCTGATCGTACTGTTTCAGGTTACCCGCACACTGGATCTGGTAAGCCAGTTGCGTGGTGATGATGACAGCCAGCTGGAGCAGACCTCAAGGATGCAGGCAATTGCTTTGTTCATCTTCATGGCTTTGGGCGTTATCGGGTTCTTCTGGAGCTTCCGGCACTTTGCACCAACAAATGTAGATGTAGCCTCAGAACACGGCGAACTCATTGAGAACATGTTCATTGCTACTCTTGTGGTTACCAGCATCGTATTTGTGCTGTGTAATGTGCTGCTTTTCACCTTCGTGCTGATGTACAGATACAAAAAAGGCCGCGAAGCAGTACACTTTGCACATAGCAACAAACTGGAATTTTTCTGGACCGTTGTACCTACTATAGTATTGACTGGTCTGGTGGTTTTCGGATTGCAGGCATGGACCCGCATCATGGGTCCGCCTGAAGAAGATGCCGTGATCTTTGAAATGACCGGTCAGCAGTTTTTCTGGACCAGTCGCTATCCGGGTGCCGACGGTAAACTGGGTCCTCGTGATTATAGTCTGATCTGTGCAGAAAACCCGCTGGGTATTGTAACCCGCGAGTACGTGGAACACCGTATCAATACTCTGAAAGGTAATGCTGAACTGGGTGTGGAAGGAGAGATCGCTGCTCTTGAAAACCGCAAGTCTGAGTTACCCGGTCTTATTGCGGCTTTGGAAGACAAGATCGCCAAACGCCCCAACAGATATATGAAAGATCAGTTGCAGGAAGAACTGGATGCACTGGAAGATGAAATGGATGAGATAGATGATCATATTCTGCGCAGAAACCAGACCTTAGACCGCATCACTAAGAAGTACACCGAAGACTACTATATGGCCAATGCAGAAGCACTGACCTGGGGATACGATGATTTTCTCCCGTCTGAACTGCACCTGCCGGTCAACCATGAGGCTATCGCCAAGATCACAGCTATGGATGTACTGCACAATTTCTATGTGCCGCATATGAAGGTTAAGATGGATGCTGTTCCCGGTATGCCTACTTCATTCAAGTTCACACCTACCATCACTACCGAAGAAATGAAACAGATCCTGAGTCAAAATCCGGCCTGGCAACGGGTTAGAGAAGGAGATACGGATCCTGTATGGATGAGCTTTAAGTATGAAGTGGCTTGTGCTGAACTTTGCGGATTAGGTCACTCAGCCATGAAGTACACCATGGTAGTGGAAAGTGAAGATGAATATAATACATGGGCTGAATCACAAATTCCATATTGGAATGGAATTGCTTCCAGTCTGAAGATTTCCGGTTTCAGTAAAGCAGCGCCGGTGTTGAAAACAGCTGAACCGGAAGCACCTGCTGCCACTGATACTACCGCAACTGTAATTGCTGCTCAATAATATTTTAAACACTGTTCGATATGTCCCAAGAAACGACGATCAAGGAGCACCTGGAAACGCACGTGACCGATCATGACCATGACCACGACCATGGTCATCATGATCATCATCAGAGTTTTATTTCCAAGTACATTTTTTCAACAGACCACAAAACAATTGCCAAGCAGTTCCTGGTAACAGGTATCATTTGGGCAATTGTGGGTGGAGGACTTTCTGTGTTGTTCAGGATACAGCTTGGTTATCCGGATGCTGACCTGAGTTGGATGAAGCCGCTGCTGGGAAAGTGGATCACTCCGGAAGGACATATTGCTCCTGAATTCTATAATGCGCTCATTACCATGCATGGTACCATCCTGGTATTCTTTGTACTGACCGCAGGTCTGAGTGGTACATTCTCCAATTATCTCATTCCTTTGATGATCGGTGCCAGGGACATGGCATCCGGGTTTATCAATATGTTGTCTTACTGGTTCTTCTTCCTGTCCAGTGTGGTCATGGCCGTTTCTTTCTTCCTGGCCACAGGACCTGCTTCCGGAGGATGGACCGCCTATCCGCCACTAAATGCCCTGCCAGCAGCAGCCTCGGGTTCTGTTGCCGGGGTCGATTACTGGCTGGTGAGTATTGTTCTGTTCATTGTATCCGTGCTGCTGGGTGGTTTGAACTATATCACTACAGTGATCAACCTGCGTACCCGTGGTATGAAGATGTTCAGATTGCCACTGCCCATCTGGGCCTTTTTCCTGACTGCAGTGATCGGTCTGTTGTCATTCCCGGTACTGCTGTCTGCAGGTGTGCTCCTGTTGTTTGACAGAAATCTGGGTACCAGTTTCTATCTGGATCAGATCTACATCGGCGGTGAAGCACTGGCGAACGCCGGTGGCAGCCCGATCCTCTACCAGCACTTGTTCTGGTTCCTGGGTCACCCGGAAGTGTATATCATTATCCTGCCTGCCATGGGTATCGCTTCAGAGGTACTATCCGTGCATTCACGCAAACCCATTTTCGGATATACTGCGATGATCTATTCACTGCTGGCTATTGCAGTACTGTCATTCATCGTCTGGGCGCACCATATGTTCATGACCGGTATGAATCCGTTCATCGGGTCCATCTTCGTGATCTTTACATTGATCATTGCTGTACCATCGGCAGTCAAGGTATTCAACTGGCTAACCACATTATGGCGTGGTAATATCAAACTGACACCTCCGATGATGTTCGCTATCGGATTTGTTTCCCTGTTCATTTCAGGTGGTGTAACAGGTATCTTTCTGGGTAACTCTTCCATTGATGTGGAGTTGCATGATACCTATTTCGTGGTAGCACACTTCCACCTGGTAATGGGTGTGGCTGCATTCTTTGGAATGTTTGCCGGAATCTATCACTGGTTCCCTAAAATGTTTGGTCGCCATATGAATAATACCCTTAGTTACATACACTTCTGGGGTACCATCGTATGCGCCTACCTGATCTTCTTCCCCATGCACTGGGAATATATGCTGCCACGTCGTTATCCGACCCATGCAGGTTTTGATACATTCGGCATGTTTGCACAACTGAATGAGTTCATTACCATTGCTGCAATGGCATCTTTTGCCTTCCAGCTGATCTTCGTGTTTAACTTCTTCTACAGCATCTGGTACGGAAGGAAACTGAAAGAACAGAATCCTTATCATGCCACTACTCTGGAATGGACCACACCGATCCGCCCGGGTCACGGTAACTGGCCTGGCGATATTCCTGAAGTGCACCGCTGGGCATATGATTACAGCAAGCATGGGCGTGATTTCATACCTCAAACAGAACCGTTGTCTCAGTATGAGATCGAGCATGGCGAACATGGCGATGAAATGGACAGCGATGTGATCGCACACGAAAACGACGATCATCAGTCATAAGATGAGCAGAACTTCTGCCATAACAGATTCCCGTTGGATGCGGCTAAAAGCCCGGCTGGCAGACTATGTGCTGTTGGTCAAGTTCAGGCTAAGCTTCACTGTGGTATTTTCTGCAGGCATCGGGTATATGTTTGCAGGCGGAGATATCGCTTACTTCTCGTTGTTTTTACTTGCCGGATTTCTTATCACAGGAGCCTCCAATGCCCTGAATGAGATCCTGGAAACCAACAGCGATAAACTGATGAGCAGAACCGCTGTGAGACCATTGCCTGCCGGCAGAATGCAGGCGGGAGAAGCAATTCTGGCATCCGGATTCATGGGCGTTATCGGAATACTGCTGATGTGGATCTTCTTTTCACCACTTGCTGCGCTTCTTGGTGCGATCTCTTTGCTCACCTATTCGTTTATCTACACACCATTGAAGAAGGTCAGTCCCATTGCCGTATGGGTTGGCGCTTTTCCGGGAGCCATGCCACCGCTTATCGGATGGGCGGCTGCAACCGGAGAGATCGGCACTATGGCGGTTCTTTTGTTTACCATCCAGTTCATGTGGCAGTTTCCGCATTTCTGGAGCATCGCATGGGTGGCGTTTGAAGACTACGCCAAAGCTGACTTATATTTATTGCCTGCATCCACCGGCCGCGACAAGCGTTCGGCCGTTCAGGTGGTACTATATACAGTCTTACTGATCGGGGTGAGTACCCTGCCTTTCCTGTTGGGTTATACAGGTATTGTTTCACTGATCATCACCCTTGCAGCAGGTTTGTTGTTTCTATTGCAGGCAATACGCCTATGGCAAACCTGTTCAGACAAGATGGCCCGACAACTGATGTTTGGTTCATTCCTGTATTTGCCGGTGGTATTGATCGCATTGTTTGCCGACAAAATGTAACACATGAGTCAGAGCATCAGTCATAAGCGGTTTATCATTCATCCATATAAGTTCAATATGTGGCTGGCCATCGTGGCTATGATCATGATGTTTGCCGCATTTACCAGTGCTTATGTGGTCAAAAAAGCAGACTTCCGGTATTGGGTGGACGTGCCTTTCCCTCAAATGTTCACTTTCAGCACCATCACCATTCTGCTAAGCAGTGTATTCATGCACCTGTCACTGGTAACTTTCAGAAGAAATCAGGTGAGTTTGCACCGGTTGTTCATGCTGCTAACGCTGGTTGCAGGAACTTCTTTTCTGGCTATGCAGATCATGGGCTGGCAGGAATTATATGACAATGGCATAAAGCTGAATGGCAATGTAGCGGGGTCATTCCTGTATGTTATATCAGGAGCCCATTTCCTGCATGTGGCCGGTGGTGTGATCGGACTGCTGGTTTTCTCTGTATTTGCGTTCACCCGATTCAGGAATCCGGTTGATACGCTGGTGGAGAATATTCATCCTTATAAGCAGATAGGTCTGGAGCTGATGGCCACCTACTGGCATTTTGTGGATGTATTATGGTTGTATCTTTTCTTCTTTTTACAATATAGCTAAACACGAAACCTTTGGAAGCAACAGTACAAAGCAATGCACGGGAACTTTGGAGCGGAGGCGATTCTCCCTTCAAGGTGAGCTATGGCAAGATCATGATGTGGTATTTCCTCATCTCTGACACATTTTCATTTGCCGGTTTGCTGATTTCATATGGCGCTATTCGCCTGAGTCAGCCGGCGCATGATGAAGCGAACCCGCTCAGCTGGCCTGACCCTAACCATGTTTTCAATGCAGTACCTTTTCTGCATGGGCATTATCCGCTGGTATTCGTCACATTCATGACATTCACCCTGATCTTTAGTTCCGTTACTATGGTACGTGCGGTACAGGAGGGACATGCTATGAACCGAAAAGGCGTTTTGTTCTGGCTGGGTCTGACCATAATAGGGGGTCTGATATTCGTAGGAAGTCAGGCTTTTGAGTGGTCTCACCTGATCCATGAAGGAATGACCCAGAAAAGTAATCCTTTCGGAGCATCAGCTTTCGGTGGATTGTTCTTTCTCATCACCGGATTCCATGGATTTCATGTTAGCGTGGGCGTTATGTTGAACTCCTGGGCTTTCCTGATGACATTCTTTGGTGCGTTTCACCGTCGCGGTCATTATGAAATGATTGAAAAGCTTGGACTGTACTGGCACTTTGTTGATCTGGTCTGGGTATTTGTTTTCCTTGCATTCTATCTACTGTAAAAGCGGTTATAATATGAGCAATCTGACACACGAAGAATCTATCAAAAAGGTCTGGCGGGTATGTGGTATCCTGGCCTTTGTGACCATCTTTGAAATAGCCGCCGCCCTGTTTCATTTTTATAGTATTCCGGAAAGCCCCAGGTGGTGGTTGAACCTGCTGTTCATCATACTCAGTGCTGCCAAGGCATACTATATCATGAGTGAGTTCATGCACCTGAAGTATGAGCTCAAGGCCATGACGCTGACGGTCATGACTCCTTTCCTGTTCTTGATCTGGGGAATTATTGCATTCCTCTGGGAGGGAGGCTATTGGCTCAGTCTGCGGGAGTTCTGGCAATAGACATGCAACAGCAGAGGTCCTGGTTCTGGATGGTGGTGATGGCGATCCTCCTGATCGTTTTGCCATTGATAAGCTACCTGCTTGTTAGACAGGGAGCGTTGATCAGGCAACATGCCGCTGCCAGCGAATATATAAAAGAGCTCCCGGGAGGCCTTCCCCCTGATCAACTGTTCATTTCTCAACGTGGTGATACCCTTACAGCAGAGAGACTACTGGGAAAAGTTGTGGTGGTGGAATGTATCAACAGCACATCTGCCGGAAAGACCGGAGAAAGGCATCCGCTCTTCGAGATACAGGAGGCATATGAAGGCAAGACCCTGAACCTGCGGTTCATGTCTGTATGGGAAGATACCGGTAGAGCAGCCACCACTGCTGATCTGGCTTATTTCGGTTCCAGGTTTGCTGTAAGAGAGAATTGGCATGTGGTCAGTTGCGGGCAGCCGGAGTCCTTACTGAGTTCTATTGACGAAAACTTTTACAATGGTGAAAAAAAGTCAGGAGATTCTGACCTTTTTTTTCCTCATGTTGTTTATGTATTGAACAAGGAAGGGCATTGGTGTGCTACCTACAAACTGGATGACCAGCAGGCTTATGATGCCCTGTTTAATGATTTGCTATATCTGATCGATCGTTGAAGCGCAATACCTGGATACTGATCATAGTGGTAGGTGTGGCTTTTGCAGCCTTCTTTAAATGGGTCTATCTACCCATGGCGGCCAGGCAGGATCAGATCAGCAGGATGGCAGATGATCTGTATCCAACAGATAAACTACGTCAGCCTTCAGCTACTATCCCTCCTTTTTCCATGACCGATCAGAATGGGCAAACGATCACAGAGCAGGATGTAAAAGGGCATATTCATATTGCCGACTTTTTCTTCACCTCCTGCGATGCCATTTGCCCGATGATGACCTCTCAGCTATCAAGAGTTCAGGAGGCCATGGGCGATGAGCGGGATTACCGGATCTTATCGTTTTCACTCGATTCTGAAAATGACTCTGTTCCCGTGCTTCGGTCCTTTGCCAGAAAATTTGGTGCCAACGATACGGTTTGGCATCTGCTTACCGGCGATAAGAAAGCCATTTATACATTGGGTGCAGAAGGCTACAAACAGTCGGTATTGAGAGATGCAGAAAATGACATCAATCATAGCGGAAGATTGATCCTGGTTGACCGGAACCTGCAGATAAGAGGATTCTACAATGCACTTGATTCTTTGGAAGTTGATATGCTGATCAATGACCTGTCTTACCTTTTGTACAAAGAAGAATGGAATGAGTGAGCGCCTGCAAAACAGATTGATCTGGATCATCAGTATTGCCGTGCCGGCAGTGGTGGCTATGCTGTTCTTCATGCCTGGCCTGGACCTGGGCACAGATGTTTCCATGTTGCCCGGACTTAATGCAGTTATCAATGGAACAGTATCTGTGTTGCTCATAGCCGGTTATATCCTGATCCGCTCAGGGAAAAGACAAGCCCATAGAGCCGCTATGCTTAGTGCTTTTTTTCTGTCTGCCTTATTTCTGATATCATATGTAATCTATCATTCGGCCACCGAATCGACTTCGTTTGGTGGTGCCGGGTTGATCAGAACAGTTTATTTCTTCATACTCATTACCCATATCGTACTGGCTGCAGCCATCCTGCCCCTGATCCTGATCACCATGTCCAGAGCATTGTCTTCCAGGTTTGACAGGCACAGAAAGATCGCCCGAATCACATTTCCGCTATGGTTGTATGTGTCTGTTACGGGTGTAGTCGTATATTTGATGATCGCTCCTTATTATTGATATGAAAGTTAGAATGCTGTTTTTTCTGGTAATGTTGTTTCTGTTGATCGGGGTTTCATCGGCAGACGCACAGTGTGCTATGTGTAAAATGGCGGCTGAAAATGGCGCTCAGGCTGATGGAAAGCCATACCTGGCACTCAACCAGGGAATCCTCTATCTGGCAGCCGTACCCTATCTGTCATTTAGTGTGATCGCATTTTTATTCTGGCGGGGTTATCGCCGGCGCAGAGAGCAGGAAGCAGAGCTGGAAGCCTGATCAGATGTCACCCAATTGAGGGCGTAGTATGATCTCTTCTACCGTAGCAGTCTCAGAAAGCGCAATGCATTGCCAGACCACATTTGCAATATCCTCAGGCTGCATGAATCTGGCTGCAGGCAATCCGCTCGATGCCCAGGAGTCTGTGTAGGTGGCACCAGGCAAAACACTTGTCACTTTGATTCCATGTGGCTTCAGCTCTTCTCTTAGATTTTTTGAGAAACCAAGCAGAGCAAATTTGGAAACTGAATAGGCACCTCCGTCAGGATAGGCCTGGATACTTGCTATGGAACAAATATTGATAATATGACCGGACTTACCTGACATCATTCCGGGTATCAATTCCCTTGTCAGATGATAGGCACTGTAAAAATTTGTGTTCATCATTGTTTCCATCGTTCCGGGCGGTTCATTGTATAAACTACCCGGTATGAATTGTCCGGCATTGTTGATAAGAATGTCTGGCACACCAAATGTTTCCAGCACAATTTTACCTGATGCCTGAGCCTGAGATATATCAGAAAGATCTGCTGTATGATAGCTGCAGGAAACAGTATTGCCGGCTGAGAGTATGCTGCTGCAAGTTCTTTTCAGGTGGTCTTCAGATCTGGCTATCAGGAAAACATCACAACCCTCTGATGCCAGCTTCTCAGCGATGGCTGCTCCAATTCCTTTAGATGCTCCTGTAATGACTGCCCGCATGAAATTTGTTTAGAATACTAAAGTAAATACATTTATTTTATGCACCGTTGAATACACTCTATGCCGATATTATTCTGCCTTTTGCAGTTCCGGGAACCTTTACCTATGAGGTGCCGGAAGCTGGCCGTGAACTGGCAATTGCAGGAATGCGTTGCGAAGTTCATTTTCGCAAGAAAATACAGGCCGGAATAATTTTGCGAATACATCAAGAAAAACCATCAGGTTTCCAACCCAGACAGATCATTCAGTTTCCGGATGATGAACCTGTGGTCAGTACGTTGCAGCTGAGACTGTGGATCTGGATGTCAACTTATTATATGTGCACCCTGGGTGAGATCTACCAGGCGGCAGTACCGGCTTTGTTCAAATCAGGCAGTGAAACTCAGATCTCTTTGAATCAGATGCTTGATACGGATACACTTGACCTTGATGACAGGTCTTTTATCCTGGTGGAAGCACTGAAGCACCAGAAAGTAATGCAACTTAAAGATGTTCAGGAATTATTGGGCATCAAACAGATTCAGTCTCTGCTCAGGAAACTCGTCATGAACAATGTGATCCTGTTGCAGGAAGAGGTTAGAGATGTCTATAAACCGAAAGTAAGAAAACTGATCAGGCTAACAGAAAGATTTCAGGATGAAGAGGCTTTGAGGCAGCTGTTTGACGAATTGAACAGGGCAGTCAGACAACAGCATGTACTGATGATCTATTTGCAGCTTGCACCAGAAGGGGAAGCGGTAAGCAGAGGAGTTTTGTTAAAGAAGGCTGAAGCATCTGCTGCAGTTCTGAAGGCAATGACAGACAAGGGAATATTTGAAGAAACCGAAGAAGTAGTAAGCAGGCTAAAACTTTCCGGTAATAGCAGCCTCACCAGGTCGAAGTTAAGTTTGACGCAACAAGAAGCTCTGCATTCGATCAGATCACAGTGGCAGGAAAAAGAAGTGGTACTGTTGCATGGTGTGACCGGCAGCGGGAAGACTGAGATCTACATGGAACTTATAGAGGAGGTTTTGGAGCGGGGTAAACAGGTGTTGTACCTCCTGCCTGAAATTGCCCTTACAGCGCAGATCATTGGCAGATTACAGGAGAGATTTGGAGATCAGGTAGGCATCTATCACTCACGTTTCAATCATCAGGAGCGTGTGGAGATCTGGCAGAAAGTGCAGCAAGGCAGTTACAGGATATTGCTGGGTGCCCGTTCAGCTTTATTTCTTTCCTTTCAGGATCTGGGTCTGGTGGTCATTGATGAAGAGCATGATTACTCCTTCAAACAACAGGATCCGGCACCCAGATATCATGCAAGAGATACCGCAATTTATTTGGCATCAATGGTTGCGGCTAAGGTTCTGCTGGGCTCGGCAACACCCTCTGTGGAAGCTTATCAGCATGCACATACAGGAAAATTTGGTTATGTGGAACTGACAGAAAGATTTGCAGGAATGGAATTGCCGGAAATAGAGCTGATCAATATGCAATCTGAAACGCAGCAGAATAATGTAGTGACCCACTTTAGCAGGAAGTTGCTGGCAGCGATGGAAGAAGCAGTGGCCGGAAAGGAACAGGTCATACTGTTTCAGAACCGAAGGGGATATGCCCCGTATGTTGTCTGTACTTCGTGTGGATGGACGCCTGTGTGTGTGAGATGTGATGTGAAGCTGGTGTATCATAAGTTTTCCGGAGAATTGAGGTGTCATTATTGTGGTTATAAACAGGAGATCGTAACAGCATGTCCTGAATGTGCTTCTACACAGATCATCGTTCAGGGTTTTGGAACAGAAAAGGTGGAAGATGAACTTCAGGCGCTATATCCTGCCTGGCGTATCGCACGGCTGGACCTGGATGCAGTGCGCACCAAAGCTGGACATGAAAAGGTCATACATGCCTTCGAAGACGGACAGGTGGATGTGCTGATAGGCACGCAGATGGTAACAAAAGGTCTTGATTTTGATAATGTCAGGCTGGTTGGAATACTCAGTGCTGATCAGTTGTTGCAGTTTGCAGATTTCCGGGCATCTGAACGGGCTTATCAGCTCATGATGCAAGTAAGCGGAAGGGCAGGCAGGAAGCAAAAGCGGGGAAAAGTTCTGATACAGACATTGCGCTTGGATCATCCGGTGCTGGGGGTCGTTCAGCGGCATGAGACGCATACCTTTTATGAAGAAGAAATCAGACAAAGAAGGAATTTTAAGTACCCGCCATTCAACCGTATTATTCGTATTACGCTGCGGCATGCTGAACCAGGTTTGTCATTGAACGCAGCATATGGCCTTGTGAATGCATTGGGAAATGGACCTGCTTTTGAGGTATTAGGCCCCGTTCAGCCGGCTATAGCAAGGATAAGAGGTAAGTACCTCTCGGAGGTCATGATCAAGGTCAGGAATGACGGTCAGTCTGCAAAAGCAGCCAAGCAAAGACTGCGGCAGGCAATGGAAAGAGTTGCAGCAAAAAAGGAGTGGAAGAAAGTAGAGATCATACCGGATATAGATCCTGTCTGATCATTTTCCTTTTCCCTGAAAAATAATGACCAGGGTGTAGAACATGATCTTAAAATCCATCGCAAGACTCATGTTTTCTATATAGAGCAGGTCGTATTTCAATCGCTCCACCATCTCATCCACATTGCTTGCATATCCAAATTTCACCATACCTAAAGAGGTCAGTCCGGGCTTCACCTTTTGCAGATGTTTATATTCAGGGGCCCTTTGTACGATCTGATCGATATAGTATTTCCTTTCAGGACGGGGCCCCACCAGGCTCATATCGCCTAAGAGAATGTTATAGAACTGAGGGAGCTCGTCAAATCGCCATTTTCGCATGATCTTTCCCCAGGAGGTGATGCGCTGGTCTTCTTCACTAGACAATGCCGGACCTGTCTTTTCAGCATCCTGAAACATAGACCTGAATTTGTAGATAGTAAATGGTTTGCCATTGATTCCAATTCGCGTCTGTTTATACATGACAGGTCCTGAAGAAGACAGTCGAACCTTGATGGCAATGAACAGATATAATGGCCAGAGGATGCAGAATACGAAAATACTGATCACAACATCCAGCATTCGTTTGATGGTTCTTTGCCATTTGGGCATCAGGTCAGGGTAGATCTCAATGAGCACGGCATCAAATACATTGCTCATTTTAACTGAACCTGACATGATATCATACATGTCTGGGATGATCTTAACCACTACACCACGCAGGTCAGATAAACGGTTCATAATGTCATTGAGCAAATGGTGCTCAGATGTTTCAATGGCAATGATAACTTCATCTATGGACCGGTGCAGAAGTATGTCGTCCAGTTGGTCAAGTCCGCCCAGGTGGGGAATGTACTTGCTGAGTTCATTGCCGTTCTGCCCGTTGGCATCAATGTAACCTATAAAGGAGTAGCCAAGTGATTTCTTTTTCCTGGTAACTTCCATATACAGATCAAGCGCTCTTCTGTTGCCACCAATCAACAAAGTATTGTAAGCAATCTGCCCGCTTTGAAGTTGGCGCTTGGCAAGCGTCAGAATGGTCATTCTGGATCCGGTAGTCAGAAGGAACTGACTGCCTGCAAGGATCAGAAAGGTCTGGTAATAATCCTGGTAGCCTTCAATGTAATCATCCAGTATCAGGACAAAGAACAGTACCATGGAGCCAAGAAATGCAGCCAGAAAAGTTCTGTAGAATTCTGCAAGTCTGGATTTTCTGTAGATATCTGTATAGAAGCCGGCAACGAAGTAGATAAGGATCCAGCCACAGGCTACTGCAGCCGCTCCCAGATAAAACTTCGGGTCACTGAATACATACTCCTGCAGATCAAATGGACGATCTTCTATGAAGAATTTCCTGAATGCAAAGGTGACACACCAGGCAAGAGCTGCAGCAACAAGATCAAAGAACAGATAGGTTATCAGACCAATTTTCTTCCTTCGCCGCATAATCAGAAAGCAATGATCTTGATGTTGTCAAAATACAGTTCAGCTGAACTGACAGAATCAGGCTTATAACAACGGAATTCCAGATTGTATGTTTCGGCCTGAAGGGTAGCCACTTTAGCGGCCAGATTGAGGTAGATCTTATTCCAGTCATTACGTGCACCTACGGTCAGCATGTAGGAACTGATAGGGATTCCGCCAGTGTAGTTTCCATTCACCCAAACTTCAAATGGTACACTTGCCTTATAGTCAACCTCTGCCCAAACGGCATTGCCAACTGTAGGAAAAAGCAATGGCCCGGTAGTCACTTTCATGACACTGATGCCGGGCTCCATGTTGGCAAAAGCAGAGCGGCTGCCTTCTAATACCAATTCCGGATCGGTCACGATCTCCAGGCCGGTTTCACTTCCCGATAGCTGGGTAAATGAGTTGCCCAGTTCAAAGCGCTCCAGGTAAATCCATGAAAGTCCCGACAGATAGTCAACTGAAGGTTGGATCGAATCCGTCTCAAATGGTCTCAGGGTAAGTGTTGTTTCAAAGCCTGAGTAAAAAGGATAGATATTACCAATACTGCTGAAACCGTTTTCCTTGATACCTGCAAAAACACTGATGCTTACAGTTCCTGTATCGAGAACAGGAACTGTAACAGGTAATTCAAAAACACCCAGTTGAATACCATTCACATAGACCCATGCATCGGTGATCTTCTGTGTAGGAGACCCTTCAGACCCCGGGTCACTTATCACCTCAAAATCTGCTATATGTACGAATGCAGGTTGCAGCTCATCGCCGGTGCATGCGGAAACCAACACAGGTATCATGAGAAGATATTGCAGGTGCCGTTTCATTGGGCAAAATGATTTTTCTGGATCTTCTCCAGTATCTGATGTGCCACCTCGAGGGCATGGAATCCATCTGATACAGGAACAGCTGTTTCTGTATCCTCCGCAATGGCACGTGCGAATAAGGTCAATTCTTCCTGAATGGCATTCACAGGCAGGATCTCAGGTTTATCCAGGCGGATGGACTTCTGCGAGAACTTCCCGCCGGTATCCACCTCGATCTTTAACGCATCATCATCATCATTTGTATCTGCCAAAGTGAATATTTCTGTCTCTTTTTCAGCGAAGTCAACGCTGATATATGCATCCCGCTGAAACAGCCGCATCTTCCGCATAACTTTCATACTGATGCGACTGGCAGTCAGGTTGGCAACGCAACCGTTGTCGAATTCGATCCGGGCGTTTGCAATATCAGGCTGATCACTGATAACGGCCACTCCTGATGCATGTACTTTCTTTACGGAAGACCTCACCAGATGCAGGATGATATCTATGTCGTGGATCATCAGGTCCAGAACCACGCTTACATCTGTTCCTCTTGGGTTGAAAAATGCCAGCCGGTGAGATTCTATGAACATGGGTTTCATGGCAACATCCTTCAGGGCCAGAAACGCCGGATTGAATCGCTCTACATGTCCAACCTGAGCCTTGACCCCGGCTTCCTTTACCAGGTCATTGATCTGCCGGGCTTCTCTTACGGTGTGTGCTATAGGCTTTTCAATGAAAATATGCCGGGTCTTTTTCAGAGCCTTCCGGGCACAGTCAAAATGAGACAGGGTAGGTGTAACAATGTCAACGGCATCTACTGCATCGATCAGATCATCCACACTGTGAAATCTGTGTAATCCGAACTGAGCGGCTACCTGTTCGGCCTGCTTATCATCCGGGTCGTAGAAACCTACCAGCTCGTAGGCAGGGATCTCTTTCAGTAACCTGAGATGGATCTTCCCCAAATGTCCTGCACCCAATACGCCGATCCTGACCATGATATTGGTGCAAATGTACACAGCTAAAGTCAGGATACATAAGACTTACAGGCCATTATACTGCCACCATCGGGCTCCCGTTATTTATCCTATCTTCGGGGCGATGACTGCAGGCATTTCAGTAAAGCAGGCTTATTTACTTTCCATTTTTACAGGACTGTGCTGGTGGCTGAGCTGGCCCCCGATCGATCAGGCCTGGCTGGCGTTCTTTGCATTTATACCCTTGTTATGGGCTTTGGAATCGCAGTTGGCAACCGGGTTCAGCGGTGGAAAGGTCAGATACTGGCTCATCGTTTACACCGGTCTGCTGGTCTGGAATGTGCTTACTACCTGGTGGGTGGGAAAAGCAAGTGTGGCAGGTGGATTATTTGCCAATTTCGCCAACCCTGCACTGCAATCTATTCCTTTTATGCTTTTCAGAAGTGCAAGGCGACACCTGAACAGAAAAGCTGCTTGGGTCATGCTGGTCACATCCTGGATGGCGCTGGAGTACCTGCATCTGAGATGGGAGTTCACCTGGCCATGGCTGACTCTTGGAAATGTATTTGCTGGGGCGCATACCTGGGTGCAATGGTATGAACTGACAGGTGTCTTTGGGGGAACCCTTTGGGTATGGACCATCAATATCCTGATGTTGGAATGGTTGCTGAAACTCAGCGGGAAAAGAAAAGGCAATGCTGTGGTAATCCCTTTTTTCCGGATGGGTTGGGTACAGCTGGCAGGCATCATCATGTTGGTTGTTATTCCGGTCACCGCATCACTGATCAGATATGGTCAGGTGCAGGATGAGGGAAGCCCTGTCCGTGTAACTGTACTACAGCCCAATTTTGATCCTTATACAGAAAAATTCAGCCTGAGTGAAAGCGCAATGCTGGATAAGATGCTGAGCTTGTCTGCAACTGGATTGACAGACTCAACAGACTACCTGGTCTGGCCGGAAACCTCGGTTCCTCAGCCCATCTGGCTGAACCGGGCAGCATTCAGCGGGCCAATTCGGCGGATCAGAAGTCTTACTGATCAGTATCCGGATCTGACAACCGTTATTGGCATCAATGCATTTATGGAGTATGATTCCAAAGAAGAACTGACTCCTACTGCCCGTGAACTTGTCAACAGGCAAATGCATGATACAGTATGGTATGACGCATTTAATTCATCTATTCAGATAGATACTTCAGGTCGGATTCCATGGTACCATAAGTCCAAACTTGTGCCGGGTGTAGAACGATTGCCATATCCGGGAACATTGAAGTTCATGGAATACTTTACGCTTGATCTGGGAGGTATATCAGGATCACTTGGTACACAAAAAGACAGATCGGTATTTTATAACAGTGATTCCACAGGTGTGGGAACAGCCATCTGTTACGAAAGTATTTTTGGTGAATATGTTACCCGATATGTGAAAAATGGCGCCGGTCTGTTATTCATCATTACGAACGACGGCTGGTGGGGAAATACGGCAGGTTACAAACAGCACTGTGCATATGCCAGCCTTCGTGCTATTGAGAACAGAAGATCCATAGCCCGCTCAGCCAATACAGGAATTTCCTGTTTTGTGAACCAGCGGGGTGATATCAGTCAGGCAACGGCATGGGCCGAAGATGCCGTGATCACAGGGGTCGTTTACGCCAACAGTAGGCAGACCTTTTATACCAGGAACGGCGATTACCTGGCCCGCACTGCCTGTTGGGTGATGGTGCTCTTATGGCTATTCACCTTTGTCAGAAATCGTACGGCACGATTAAGATCTATATCAAAGTAATTATGCATCTTGAGTCTATATGTATGAATGCACTGCCGGTTGTGAAAGAGGCCGGGATGTTCGTTGCAGAAAACCGCAGGCAAATTCCCTGGGGAGAGATCGAGAAAAAAGGAGACCGCGATTTCGTTACCAGTATTGATAAAAAATCAGAACGACTCCTGGTGAAAGGGCTTTCTGCAATACTCCCGGAAGCAGGATTCTTTACAGAAGAAAAGACAGTTGAACAGGGAGATAGCAGGTTGCGCTGGGTGGTAGATCCGATAGATGGTACCACCAATTTCATTCATCGCACACCTGTAACTGCTGTAAGTGTAGCCCTCATGGATGGCGATGATCTTCTCATAGGTATTGTATATGAAGTGACCCTTGATGAACTGTTCTATTCCTGGAAAGATGCAGGCACTTCGTTTTGTAACAGTGAGGAAATTCATGTAAGCGATTGCAGTGAATTCAGAAAAGCATTGGTGGCTACCGGATTTCCTTATCAACGGGAAGGAAGACTGCCTGCCATTCTGGAAACTGCCGGATATTTCCTGGAACATTGTCAGGATATCAGAAGGTTTGGTTCGGCAGCTACAGACCTGTGCTATGTAGCCTGCGGCAGAATGGACATTTACTACGAATCATATCTGCAGCTGTGGGATGTAGCTGCAGGTATTCTGATAGTTCGCAATGCCGGTGGTACAGTAGTTGATTTTTCAGGAAGTGAACATCTCACGGGGCAGCAAGTGCTGGCCACCAATGGCAGATTCATAGAGGAATCATTATCAGGGATCAGGATCCCTCCAATCACCCGTTAATGGCTGAAACAAGCAGGTAGATGAGGCTGCTCAGCATGGTCGTGGCCGGGATGGTAAATACCCAGGCTCCAATGATCCTGTACACCACCTGCCAACGCACGGCAGAAGCTCTTCTGCTGGCACCAACCCCCATAATGGCTCCGGTAATGGTATGTGTGGTACTGGCAGGAATACCCATGGATCCGGTGGCAAATAAGGTGATAGCCCCGGCTGTTTCAGCACAGAATCCACCCATGGGTCTGAGGGGGGTCAGGTTGTGCCCCATGGTACGAATGACCTTCCAGCCACCAAGCATGGTGCCCAGAGATATGACCGAGTAACACATGTAAAACACCCACATGGGAGGCTGGTCAATGTCTGCCAGGCCGGCACTGGCCAGTAGCAGTATGATAACCCCGGCAGTTTTTTGTGCATCGTTGCCGCCGTGTCCAAGACTGAATGCAGCAGAAGAAGACAACTGCAGAATGCGAAATAAAAAGTCCACCCTGTTTGGTCTGGATTTTCTGAATAACCAAAGCGTGATGATCTGCAACACATAGGCAACGAACATACCTATTATCGGAGCCAGAAAAATAAACAGGAATATAAGACCAAGACCCTTTCCGTCTTCTGTAAACCAGATCAGGGTATCGGCACCTCCTTTCATGACTGCCGGCCCGATTAGTCCACCTATCAATGCATGCGAAACACTGATTGGCAAACCGTAATTGGTACAGATCCAGACCCACAACATGGCACCTGTCAGGGCACAGAATATGAAATAGTTATCGCCGTCCACGATCCCCTGATCAATGACCCCTTTGCTCATGGTACTGCTTACCTCCTGTCCGAATATCCAGATGGCAGCAAAGTTGAAAAAGGCAGCCCAGATCACAGCAAGACCCGGACTGAGCACCCGGGTGGCTACAATAGTAGCGATGCTGTTGGCAGCATCATTCATTCCATTCAGGAAATCATATGCCAGAGCAATGATGATGGTTACAATGATGATCAGTTCCATTAGGTGGTTTTCACTATGATGGAATCGATCACATTGGCAATGTCTTCACAACGGTCAGATGCACTTTCAATCTTACTCAGAATATCCTTGATCTTGATCAGTTCGATAGGATCTTTTTCATTGGAAAAAAGATCTGCCAGGGCTAATTCAAATATGGTGTCTGACTGGTTCTCTATGTTGTTGATGCTGAGCGTGAGTTCTCTGATACGACCAACCTCCCGAATTTCACTCAGTTCACTGATAGCTGAACGAACAAGTCTGGTGCCCTCTGTGATCAGTTCTGTCATCTTGATAAGGGGTGCAGGCATTTGTGCCGGCTGATACAACTTGATGCGAAGTGCTGCATCTTTTACATGATCTGCAATATCATCAATGGAGGTGGACAGGTAGTGAATATCCTCCCTGTCAAAAGGTGTAATGAAAACGGTATTCAGTTGATTGGAAATTTCATGTGTGATCTCATCTCCTTTGTGTTCTGCCCGTTCTATGTCTTTGATGAGTTCCTGCCTTTTTTGCATATCATCTTCCTGTACTACTTTGAGTAGTAATACAGACATGTCCACCACATTGTCAGCAGCCTGCAGAAACAGTGGAAAAAAGACCCTGTCTTTGGGCGAAAAGAAACGCAGTATCCTGTCTATATTCATGGATGGGGTATTATACTCTTAAAGGTACGGGGTTCAGACGGAATAACCAGCCGGGAGAAATTATAGTACGATCAACCGGGTGGTGAAAGGCCTGCCACCCTGACTATAAACAGTTACCATATACTGACCGGCAGACAACGAACTAATGTCAAGAACAGGAGCTGAGGCGTTACCTGCCAGATCATATGCGGATAGCTTCAACCGGGTATTGCCCAGCATATCTGAGACTATGATATGACTGATCTCTTCCGGAATTTCCGTATGCAGTATGCAGGCATCTTTTGCAGGATTTGGGTAGAGGAAGATGGAAGGAGCATCATTTGCTGTGATCCCTGATGATATGACATTGTATGTGATCAACTGATTATACATACTGCTGTCTGGCAGGTAATCATCCAGTATGGCAATAATGGCTGCAGCACCTTCACTACCTGTCAGGTTGTTCCACTCATACGGATCGATCTCATTGAATTCACCCAGATGGTATAGTTCTTCCTCCCTGTTACTGTTCAGTTCATTGCAAAAACCATCAGCTCCATTGCTTTGGTATCTGATATAATGGTAATCAGGTGTTCTGACAGAATATTGCACAAAGCAGGAACCTTCCTGTGTGGTATCAGGGCTGTTCCGGTATGATGAAATGACAGGTCGGTACCAGGTGGCTTTTTCATCTTCCAGCAAAGGCACGAGGCTGTGTCCATCCAGGTAGCGGTTGCCATCCTCAAATAATGGCTCTTCAACTCCCGCCAGTTCGAGTATGGTTGGAAAAATATCCAGGAAACTCACCAATCTGTAGGTATAGGTCCCGCCTGTGACCGGATCTTCACGAAGATCAGAAATGATCAAAGGTGCCCTGGTGTCTGTTTCCCACATGGCACCTTTGCGCCAGTGTGCTTTTTCGCCAAGAGAATAACCATGATCGCCAAGAATAACAATAATGGTGTTGGAGAGCAGTTCGGGATGTTCTTCCAGTGCATCATATAACCTTCCTATCTGAGCATCTGTATAACGTATGGCAGCAAGGTAAGCCATGACTGCATTTGCCCGTTCTGCATCATTTACAATAGCATATCTTTCGAGCGAACTTAGTCCTGCATCTATGACCGGCAAGTTACCGTCCAGATCCAGATCAAAGGCAAAGGACTGGAAATGATCATGGACTCCGTTGTCAGTAGCCAGGGCCTGAGCTACTCCACCTGACGGCAGGTTGAAATAATCATTCCAGGGTAATGATGGTTGGGGCGGCATGACCACACCATTGTACGGGTAGGCTTCGTTAGGTTGGTTGTACGGGATGTTGAACGGATCCTGACTCAGGTCATTGTTGTAATACTCCAGATAATACTTTGACGGAATGAACAAGGGGCCGTGCGGCCTTCTGAATCCAAGACCCAGAAAAAATGGCCGGTCGCAGAACTGTTCAGGATTGCTGGCGTATGCATCCAGAAAGGCGATGGCAGAATCAACAGCCAGATAGTCCTGCATACTTTCTTCCATACCGTTTGGGATCGGGGCAAATTGAAAACCACCTACACCGTCGTCGTGCTCATTTCCATACTCCAGAATGATGTCTTCATCACCACCTGAGCCAAATACCAGATATTGATTCCAGGAGAAAGACCGGTCGCATGTATTCGGGGTGTCTCCATCAAAATCTGGCAGGTTATTGTGGCAATGGAAAAACTTGCTGATGGAATAAGTAAAATATCCTCCACTATTCTTCAGTACTTCGGGTAAGGTATAGACTATTTCATTTTGTTCTTCTGCAGTGAAATTGGCTCTGAATGAACCGCATTTGTAGTCGCCGTTATGATATACATTGGTATATCTGCAGTCTTTTCCTGTGAACAGACTCAGTCTGCTCGGTCCACACTGCGGAGCACTGGCATATGCTCTCAGGAAAGAAGTTCCATGATCTGCAATTCTGGAAATGTTGGGGGTTTCGGTTTGTGGATGGCCATCAAAACCTTCCACATAATCATTGAGGTCATCAATGGTTATGAAAATTATATTGGGTTGTTGTGCCCAAACTGATCCTGACCAGAACAGGAAGAACAAAAGGGCATTGTACTTCATCTCAGCAAAAAGCTAAGGTAACAAACATGCGGGCCGGGATCAAGCAGAACCTTTATTTTCAGTTGGAATAATGTCCAGGTGAAGCATTTTTAACTGTGCATCATCAACCGGCGACGGGGCCTCCATCATCAGATCTTTTCCGGCATTGTTCTTTGGAAAAGCAATCACATCGCGAATGGTTTCTCCGCCGGCCATAAGCATCACCCAGCGGTCCAGGCCAAATGCACAGCCACCGTGCGGAGGGGCTCCGTACCTGAACGCATTGACCATAAAGCCGAACCGACTTTCTATCTCCTGCTCACTGAACCCAAGAATCTGGAAGATCTTACGCTGCAAGGCTGGTTGATGAATTCGGATGCTTCCACTCAGGATCTCATTACCATTCATAACCAGGTCGTAAGATTGTGCCCGCACACGAAAAGGATCAGTGTCAAAGAATTCAACATCATCCGGGTGCGGACTGCAGAACGGGTGGTGTGCAAAGATGGGCTCACCTGTTTCTTCATCCGGTTCGAACATAGGCATATCAACCACCCAGAAAATACTCCAGGCGGCAGGATCGATCCAGTCATTCATACGGGCCAGTTCAAGGCGCAGGTCGCCCAGAACTTTACGGGTCTTGCTGGTCTTGTCTGCCACGATCAGTAACAGGTCGCCTGCAACCGCTCCGGCTTGTTCCAGGATCTTTTGTAGGTGTTCAGGAGAGAAAAATTTGTCAACAGAGGATTTGACGGAACCGTCTGCTTCATAGCGAATGTAGATCAAACCTCCTGCACCACGGTGCGGAGCTTTTACATAATCAGTCAGGCTGTCTATTTGTTTTCTGGAATATCCTGCACAACCTGTTGCAACAAGACCTGCAATCAGTCCATTGTTGGTTAGTACCTGATTGAATACAGCAAATTCACTGCCGGTACAAACTTCATTGAGTTCTTTGATCTCGCAGCCAAATCGCATATCGGGCTTGTCTGTGCCAAAACGTGCAATGGCATCACGGTAAGGTAAACGGAGAAAATCAGGCAGCTCTGTCTGCTGGAGCTTGCGAAAGACATGCTTAACCATTCCTTCAAACATCTGCCAGATATCTTCCTGACGCACAAAACTCATTTCGCAGTCTATTTGTGAGAATTCCGGCTGACGATCACCCCTGAAATCTTCATCGCGAAAGCATTTCACGATCTGATAATATCTGTCCATCCCCGCAACCATGAGTAGTTGTTTAAGGATCTGCGGAGACTGTGGCAACGCATAGAAGTTGCCCGGTTGCATCCTGGAAGGAACAATGAAATCTCTGGCTCCTTCAGGAGTTGACTTGATCAGGTTGGGAGTTTCTATCTCCAGAAATCCGTTTTCATCCAGGTATTCTCTGACGGCTTTGATCAAAGCAGCACGCAAAATGAATTTCTGCTGCATGAAAGGTCGCCGAAGATCGAGATACCGGTATTTCATACGCAGTTCTTCTCCACCGTCTGTCTGATCTTCCATGGTAAACGGAGGTGTTTCACTGTGGTTCAGGAACTCCAGATCAGTAACCACGATCTCTATCTCACCAGTTGCCAGATGTGCATTCTTACTGCTCCGTTCTGTAACTGTACCACTTACACGTATCACGTCTTCCCGTCCTGCCTTTCGTGCTTTTTCGCACAACAGTGCCTGTGTTTCCATATTGAACGCAAGCTGGATGATGCCATGTCTGTCGCGAAGATCAATGAATGTCATACCCCCCAGATCACGACTCCGGTGAACCCATCCGGCCAGGGTAACCCGGACACCCGCGTCTGACAATCTCAGTTCACCACAATGGTGGGTTCTGTAATAAGTTGCACTGCTCATTTGCTTCAGAAATTAAAGATTCAAAGGTACACAGACAAGGTGATAATGACGCTCTAACGCCCTAATTGACGGTAGTTTCTGATGAGAATACGCAGATCGTCGGCCAGGGTGTACTCACGGGCATACAGGCTGTTTTGAAGGGCGATCATACGTTCGTTGACAGTGCCTTCTGACAGAGAGGGATGCAATACACCGTCCTGCAGGGAAGGTATGCGAAATGCGGGGTCCTTTCCCGGACCATAGCCTACCCAGGTCTTTCTGCCGGAGCAAACAGCTATTGCATTGCGAAAAGCACCCGCAGGATGGTTGATAAGCAGCAGCTGTACAGGGAAGGTCAATAGTACAAAACAAGCAATGAGTATGTCTGAAAGTCTTTTTAACCGCCTATTGTAGGGAGTGGTAATATTGAACCGCAGATCATATTGATATCCGCTGTTATTCTTGGAGTGGCTTCCCAAAATAGTGGGGCCTGCTTTTGGAAGCATCATAAAGAAGTACCTGCCGGCATTTGCATCCATGAATGATATCATGTCTTTATATCCGGTATCACGAAGACAATAGATCAGCTCGCCCGGCTTGAGCTGATCCAGTAATACAGTTAACTCCTGCATGCTACCCATTCTGGCCAGACCGTTCTGATCACTTCCTTCGCCACAAAACCCTGTTAGTCGCTGGCTGATTCCATAGCTTTCCAGCTGACTGAAAGCACGCCTGGCCTCCTGTTCATGTCCTATTAACAGAATGCGGTGTGACCGCGATTCGCCAAACCTGAAATGACCGAAACGAAACAGCTGCCAAACATATCTGCTACCTACCAGCAACGCAGCGCTGGTGGCAGCGCCTGCTACGATCATGCCTCTGCTGAACCTCAGGTGCTCGGGCAGGAAGCCATAAACTGCTGCGGTAACGATGGTGCCCCAGAATATGCCACGCAGGATGCGCAATGGATTCGAATCACGGTCATAACTGCCACTGAGGTACATGGACAGGATCCAAATGGAAGCATATACAGGAATATTAATATATAAATAACTGTCTGGATACGTTCCTCCATCTATGTAGCGAACATAATATTCCCAGTATTCCTTGACAGCAAACAACGAGACAAAAATGATGGCCAGGTCTGTCAGAACAGGAGTGAACCTCCTCGTGAACCCGGCCAGCAGGGTAATTCCGGCCCGGAAATAGATGGCCAGATTGATCAGGAAAATAAACAGTCCTCTGTTCTGCCCTGAAAAATGTTTGCGTGCAAAGATCTTCATGGCGTTGTAGAACATTTGCACATAATTCAGACTGCCTTTCTTGGTGCTTTCTCCCTTAAAGTGAATGATGGGCGCTTCGTGGAAATACACATTTTTATAACCTGCCAGCCTGATGCGGTAAGACAGGTCAATATCTTCGCCGTACATAAAAAAGGTTTCATCCAGAAGCCCGGTCTTGACCAGAGCTTCTTTTCTGAGAAGCATGAACGCTCCTGCAAGTACGTCCACTTCGTGGGTAGCATGTTCATCCAGATAACCCAGGTGATATTGACCAAATATCCTGCTTTTTGGAAAAAGGGCAGATAAGCCAAACGCCTTGAAGAAGGCAACTGAAGGACCCGGGAACTTCCGCTTGGATTCAGGAAGAAATCTGCCGCTTCCATCCAGCATGCGCACACCTAAGCCTCCTGTGTCAGGGTGGGTATCCAGATATGCCAGACATTTTTTGAAAGTGTCTTCTGCCACTACCGTGTCCGGATTAAGCAGCAAAATATACCTGCCGGAAGCCTCACGGATGCCTTGATTATTGGCTACAGCAAAGCCCGTATTCTCCTGATTGGCGATCACCCGAACAGATGGAAATTGTTCGCTGAGCCAGGGAAGGCTGCCGTCGGTGGAGTTGTTATCTACCAGAATGATCTCTGCATCCAGATCTTTACAGGCCTCCAGCGCTGATTCAATGGTCAGCTCAGCAAAATGCCGCACATTGTAATTAACTATGATGATACTGAGATCCACTTTCAGCTGTCGGAGTTTCGTTGATACGGCATTCGGGCAGCGAGAGATCTTGCCAGGGTTATCTCATCAGTGTATTCCAGTTCGCCTCCAAATGAAATACCTCTTGCTATAGAAGTGATCCTGACATCCAATCCGGCTTTTTTGATCTGTGCATGTATATAGAAGGCTGTGGTATCGCCTTCTATATCCGGATTCAGGGCCAGAATAAGTTCAGGAGATTCCAACCCCGGAAGTCGATCAATGAGCTCAGTGATATGAAGTTGTTCAGGCCCGACTCCTTCAACAGGCGAGATGACACCGCCCAATATATGGTAAACCCCCTGGTACTGCTGGGTGTTTTCTATTGCCAGCAGATCGCGAAGTGATTCTACTACACAGATCATCTGGTGCTGGCGGTTTCTTCCCATGCATATGGAACAAAGATCATCTTCAGCAATATTGAAGCAACGTTTGCAATAGCGCAGTTCTGTTTTTAAGCGTTGCAGTGACTCAGCCATCTGACCGACCCTGGAAGCATCTTCCTGCATCAGATGTAAAACCAGCCGAAGAGCTGTTTTCTTTCCGATACCAGGAAGCCTGCTGAATTCTGTTACAGCGTCTTCCATGATCCGGGATGGCAGTTTCATCTGGTTGTTCAGGGTTTGTTGAGGTAACAGTTTCTCAGAAAGCGCCCATCAACCACACCGGTTACGCTCACCTCCTGTCCGCTGGCAATAATAGTGAACTCTGCCTGTCTTTCTGGCAGAAAATAGCAATTCACATCTGTTGGACTGCCAGGGTATCCTTCCAGCGCTATGTAGCTGCCTTCAGAAAAATCTTCTCCGATGGAAACGACCTTTCCTGTAACCTTGATGACCTGCCTGTCATATTGTTTTCTGAAAGCTTTTTCATCTTCCAGAAATTCCTGACTCAAAGTAACTGAGGCAATACTGACCACAGGTTTGGCCTTGCTGGTATCTACCGGCCGGTCAGTGAATACATAGTGATGGCTGATGTAGGCCAGGACAAACATGATCAGCACTGACAAAGCTATTCTGCCTGTTCGTGAGCGAACTGCATCTACAGATTGCGATGCTTCCCGACCAATTCCATGATACAGTGCAAGTGCCAGGTGCACGAGTATGATACCCGAATAAAACAGGATGACCGGCATTTGCGGATTGAGTGTTGTATTGGTTCTGATCAACCAGATGACAGCAGGCAGCACCACCCAGCAGAAGAGCAACAGCCCCCATCCAAGAGATTTCTTTCCTGCAAATTGAGCGCTGCTTCCGCTGCTTCCTGTGACAAGGGCAAGAATTACCGATTTTGTCTTTTCTGTCATAAAATGTGGACAATTTCTGCAAAATTACTAAGTATGCATCCTTATTGCGTTGCTTCGGCTAATGAATATCCTTACTTTTGAAATATTGCCAAGTCAGAGGTTTCTGAAAGTATGAAGAGATGGGCACTGTATATTGTTCTATTGTTGCCGCTGCCAGCAGCTGCCCAGTATTTTGAATTGGGTATTTTTACCGGTGTCAGCAACTACCAGGGTGATCTTGCCCCGGTTGCTTTCAAGCCTTCAGAAACCCACCTGGCTCCGGGGGTGTTTGCCAAATTCAATTTTAACAAGTTTGCTGCGCTAAAAGCGAGCTATTATCATGGCAAGCTATCGGGTTATGACAGCCACTATGCCGAGCCATTCAGACAAAAGCGAAATCTGTCATTTGTTTCCAATATTGATGAGATCTCGCTTTTTGGTGAGATCAACATCACCGGCTACCAACCTTTGAAACGGAAAAATCTGCTGTCACCATATGCTTTCCTGGGTATCGGAATGTTCCATTTCAACCCCAGAGCTGAGTATATGGGAGAGTGGTATGACCTTCAGCCTCTGGGTACGGAAGGTCAGGGCACGAACGCCTATCCGGACCGTGAACCCTATAAACTGTGGCAGGTTTGTGTGCCACTTGGTCTGGGTTTCAAGGGAGCCATCAATGAACACTGGAATGTGGGCGTAGAGTTCGGCTGGCGCAAATTGTTTACAGACTATGTGGATGACGTTAGCTCTACCTATGTCAGCAAAGAGATCCTGATAGCCGAGAATGGGCTTCTGAGCTGGGAGCTCAGCAACCGCTATGATGAAGTGAATGACGGCGTGGAATGGCTGAAGGATGACACCTACCTGCGTGGCGATCCTGCAGATAAAGACTGGTATTTCTTCTGTGGTTTCATTGCTTCCTATAACCTGGATCCCATCATTGGAGCCATGACCGGATTTCATTACTTTGATCAGACCAAGAATCGCAAGTTCAGAGGCCTGAGAGACTCCCGCAAAAGGATGGGTTGCCCGGGCGCACCCCGTTAAAGTTTTTTTTCACTTGTGACAACTTTTTGGGGTCATTCATCGTATAGACGAATGAACAACCTAATTGATGAAGCAAACCTTACTGGCTGCTGCAGTGGCCTTGTTATGTCTGAATGAAGCCCGTGCCCAACAGTTAGAGGTTGGTTTCAGCGGCGGAATATCTCAGTATTACGGAGATCTGGCGCACCAATGGATTCATCAAAAGACCATCCATCCTGCCATATCGCTGGTTACCACCTATCATATTTCTGAGAACTATGCCATCGGTCTGTCTGTGGGCCATACAACCATTAGTGGTAATGACGCCCTGTCTGAAGATGATTTTCTGCAGGTAAGAAACCTCTCGTTCAGATCGCCCGTAACCGAGGTTCGCGGACTGATCACCTGGTACCCGCTGCCTTTCAGGCCAGGCTCCCGAACCTGGTTCCCTTATGTACAATCAGGCCTCAGCCTGTTTCGATTTAATCCACAAGCCAATTATAAGGGAGAATGGATAGCTCTGCAACCATTGGGAACTGAGGGGCAGGGCACCAGTACCTTTCCGGGAAGACAACCATATTCGCTGACTCAGATCGGTATCCCGGTAGCGCTCGGGTGCAAAGTGGCTATCAATGAATATCTGTTCATCGGGTTGGAAACATCTTTGCTCTGGGCCATGACAGATTATCTGGATGATGTGAGCCTGACCTATGTAAATCCTGATGTATTGATCGAAGAGAATGGACTCCTTGCCTACCAATTATCTAATCGTACCGGAGAGTTCCTGCAGGCTGAACCGCTGAATCTTGGAAACGGCAGCATGAGAGGTAACACCGAGAGTCTGGATCAGGTGGGATATTTTGAGGTCACATTTTCCGTTTTGATTCCCGGTGTCAGCAAGTCCTGGTTCGATCCGCACCGGAAGCAGCTCAACTGCTCTTTTTGAAGCTAATTCTGCACACTGAAGTCATAGTTTAGTGGATAAAACAGGGGCTCTCCCGGCTTGCTTCATCTAATTTTAAGCCTGCATTGATGTCACATGAGGTCAAAAGACGTCAACCCTTTGCGATGAAGGTCAGATTAATTTCACATTCGTAAAATACAGTTCCATGAACCGGTCTGACCTGACACACACCTTTGAATCAGGCTGGCATAATTGCCGGCATTGGTTGGTGTTGGCATGGATGATACTGTCATGCTCTCAGGGAAGTGTGCAGGCTCAGCTGAATGTGGTTACCAAAAGACAATTTCTGGAGTTCGGACTGGTGGGTGGCACGATGATGTACCAGGGCGACCTTTCGCATAACTATTATTTCTATGTAAATTACAAGCCTACCTTCGGTGGCTTCATAGCATATCCGTTGAATGAGCATTTTTCTGCCAAGCTGATGTATCTGCAGGGCTATATTGCCGGAGCCGATAGCAATGCCCTGGAAGTGCCCATTCAGACTCGAAACCTCGATTTCTTTTCTGATATACATGAGTGGAGTATCCAGTTGGATATGTATCTGCTGCGATTTAACAGTCTGAAGGAAGGCAGCTCTTCTTTCAGCCCGTATTTCTCTACCGGACTTACCGTGTATCACTTTAACCCTATGTCTACCTTCACCGACCCGGCTACCGGACTGGATACGGTGTATGCACTGCAGCCTCTGGGAACCGAAGGTCAGGGTACCAGTGCATTTCCTGACCGCAAGCCTTATATGCTCACGCAGGTGGCCATACCACTGGAGTTCGGTTTTAAGTTTACTCCAGTCAGGTATCTGGCCATCGGGTTGACAGGTGGTGTAAAGCTGACCTTCACAGACTATCTGGATGACGTAAGTACTACCTACGTTAACCCGGAGATCCTGATCAATGAAAATGGAATGGTGTCCTATCTCTTATCCAACAGAACCTGGGAGGTTACTGAAAACGGCGAACCACTTGCACTGGGAAACAAGGCCACCAGGGGAGGGGCAGACTCCAATGACTACTATGGATATCTGGCAGTTACCTTGTCATACCTGTTCATACCGGAATACAAGTTCAATGTAAGCCGGAAGGCAGGAATTCACTGCCCCAAATTCTAGTAATTACCGCAATATTCGGGTCAAAAACCTGTTTTATCAGTTCCATGCGACCCTGTTTGTAAAGGAACCTGTATATTTGTTTGGTTTAAAGTGCCATCTATGCGCATCAGAAATCTGCTTTTTGCACTCTTACTGACCTCCGCAACGTCATCTATGGCGCAAATGCCCTTGTTGAGTTGGGTGGAGATCGGTGTGTTTGGGGGTGTTGCCAATTATTATGGCGACCTGACACAGGACTACGTGGTTTGGGATGAATCGCACCCTGCATATGGTGGATTCATTAAGTATAATTTCAACTATCGCTCCGGCCTGAAACTGGATGTTATTCATGGAACCATCTCTGCCGCAGATGCCAATTCTGACCGTGCAGACCAGCTGCTTCGCAACCTGAGCTTTACTTCTGACGTAACAGAAGTTGCGCTGGTGTTTGAATACAGCTTTCCCGGAATGTTTCCCAAAGAGTTGCGAATGCCTTTTTCTCCCTATGCAAACGTGGGTATTGCAGGCTTTCATTTTAATCCCAGAACCTTTTTCCGGGGTGAATGGTATGATCTGCAACCCATCGGTACAGAAGGACAGGGCATCAATGAACTGGATTTCCGCGAACCTTACAGCCTGTATGAATTTGCCATCCCTTTTGGAATAGGCGTTAAATGGGCCTTCAGCGAACGATGGAACCTGGGGCTGGAATATGCAGCCAGATGGACCTTTACAGACTACCTGGATGATGTGAGCAGAACTTATGTTGACAGAAATCTGCTGATCGAAGAGAATGGTATTCTGGCTTATCAGCTTTCCAACAGAACCGGCGAATACCTTCTGGCAGACAATATTGATTTTGGTACCAATGATTTTCGTGGTGATCCTACAGATAAAGACTGGTACATGTTCGTGGGTCTGACACTGAGCCGGAATTTCATCAGCGGCACAGATGAAGGTTTTATCTCACTGGATAAGCCAGGCCTCGGTTGTTTCCAACCCAAGTATGTGAAAAAGCATACCAAGAAGAACTATCGCAGTACTTTCTGACCATGTCCACCTCCTGTGGTTAACAGATTGACTTCCTGTTCAGGAAGTTTCCAAGCATCTTTATGCCATGACACCGGGACTGATATTGCTGGTACTGGGATTGTATTTCTCTCTGCTGATGGTGGTGGCTTATCTCACCTCACGCAAAGCAGATCAATCATCCTTCTATATTGGCAACCGTAACTCACGATGGTATCTGGTTGCTTTCGGAATGATAGGTGCCAGCCTCAGTGGTGTGACCTTTATGTCTGTGCCGGGAGCTGTGGGCGACGGAGGCTTTCACTATTTTCAGATCGTACTCGGATACCTTGCCGGATACCTGGTCATTATCAGATTGCTGCTGCCTTTGTACTACCGCATGCAGCTGACTTCCATCTACGAATATCTGGAGCAACGTTTCGGATCAGTTACCCATCGCTCCGGCGCAGGACTCTTTCTGATCAGCCGGGTACTCGGTGCATCCTTCCGTTTATATCTGGTCGCCATCGTTCTGAATAAGTTCATTCTGGAGCCTTTCGGTTTGCCGTTCTGGGTAGCGGTTGTGGCAACCATCGTGCTCATCTGGATCTATTCCTTTCAGGGCGGTATCAAGACCATCGTCTGGACCGATACCCTGCAGACCACCTTCATGCTGCTGTCAGTGGTTGTGACCCTGATCTATATCACCGGCCAACTGGATCTGAACGTTAGTGAAACGATCGGAACAGTGCGCAACAGTGCCTACAGCAGTATGTTCGAATGGCACTGGCAACCGGCTAATTCATTCTATAAATATTTCCTGAGTGGAATGTTCATCACCATCGTGATGACCGGTCTTGACCAGGATATGATGCAGAAGAATCTGAGTTGCAGGAATCTGGAAGAGAGCCAGAAGAACATGCGCTGGATGAGTATTTCTTTGTTGCCGGTCAACCTGCTCTTCCTGGTACTGGGGGCACTACTGTATATTTTTCTGGAACAAAGTGGTACAGGTCATGCAGTGTTTGGTCCGGATTGTCAGATTGCCATCGGCGATGACTGTATCCGGAAAGATTCACTCTTTGCTTCTCTTTCCATTACGGTATTCCCGGTCTGGATGGGTATCGTATTTCTGCTTGGTCTCACAGCCGCAGCATACTCCAGCGCTGATTCAGCTCTGACTGCTCTTACCACCAGTTTTTGCCTTGATATACTTCAACACAAAGAACATACTGTACCGGTAAGATTGCGTTATCTGGTGCATGCCGGATTCAGTGTGCTCCTGGTATTGGTCATTCTGATATTCCGCAACCTGAATAATGAGTCAGTGATCAATGAGTTGTTCACAGTAGCCGGATATACTTATGGTCCCCTGCTGGGATTGTTTGCTTTCGGCATGTTTACCCGCAGACAGGTAAAGGATGCCTGGGTTCCGGTGGTCTGTATCTTATCGCCGGTGGCATGCTATTTTCTAAACAAGTACGACACGCAATTATTAGGCGGGTATCAGTTCGGTTTTGAACTGTTGCTTGTAAATGGAGCACTCGCCTGGATGTTATTATATTTCATATCAAAAAAACCTGAGGATGTCAGATAAGTACCGGAAAAAGAAAATGTATAAGACCAAAGACTGGACAGAGTTTACCGCTGAGTCTTCCTGGCGAATGTTCAAGATCATGGCTGAGTTCGTAGAGGGATTTGAACGCATGGATAAGATAGGACCCTGTGTGTCCATCTATGGGTCTGCAAGAACAGATCCGGCTAATCCATATTACCCGCTTGCAGAGAAGCTGGCTGCCAGAATGGCGCAGGAGGGTTTTGGTATCATTACCGGTGGTGGCCCGGGTATCATGGAAGCTGCCAATAAAGGCGCACATTCCATGAATGGCAAAAGTGTAGGACTGAATATTGAATTGCCATTTGAACAGTATGCGAATCCGTATATTGATCAGGATAAACTCATCAACTTCAACTACTTCTTTGTAAGGAAGGTCATGCTGGTAAAGTATGCTCAGGCTTTCATCTATATGCCGGGTGGATTTGGCACTCTGGATGAGTTGTTTGAAGCCATTACACTCATTCAGACCCACAAAATAGAACGTGTGCCTGTGATCCTGATCGGGGAAGAGTACTGGAAGGGGTTATTGCAGTGGATGGATAAAACAGTGCTGCACGCAGAGCGAAATATCAGCCCTGAAGACATGGATCTTTTTTTTATTACCGATGATGTGGAAGCGGCAGTGACCCATGTGACTGAGTTTTATGCTACTTCACACCTGCGACCTAATTTCTGATAATGGCACTGACTTCTATCACTACACTGAAGGTGGGCGCTAAGGCACCCTCTTTTAAAGCACTGGATCAGGATGGAAGACCATTCGACTCAAAAGAAATGCTGGGAAAGACCTGGGTTTTGTTTTTCTATCCGAACGATATGACAGCTACCTGCACCATAGAGGTTTGTGATCTTCGTGACCATTACAAAAAGTTGAAACAGGCAGGATTAGAGATCGTTGGTGTTTCCAGAGGAGACGTGGCATCCAAGAAAAAGTTTTCCAGCAGAAATAAACTTCCTTTTCCTTTGCTGGCAGATGAGGATTTGAAAATATCAGGAAAATATAAAGTTTTTGGCGATAAACCATTCATGGGAAAGATCCTGGAATCCATCTACAGAACCACCTTTCTGATCGGATCAGATGGTAAGATACTTCATATCATAAAACAAGTAAAAGCAAAAGAAGCATCAGCTCAGATCCTCGAGGCGGTAAGATCTCTTTAGTCATATAGTTGCAATAATACAACGGTAGCTGAACCAATTTCCAAAAAAATGCTTTGTTTGTGAAAATTCCACAAATGAAGAGAACGATTACATTTTCCATGCTGTTTTGTCTGGCCATGTTATTCGCATGGCGTGGTTATGTACAGGCAAAAGAAGATGGTGCGCCAAGCGGTAGCACCGGAGCTCCGGGCGATGATGGAACCTGTGCTCAGGTTGATTGCCATACCGGCAGCGCTGTACCAAGAAGCGGTTTTATCAGTACAGATATCCCACTTGCAGGATATGTACCCGGCCAGGATTATTCCATTGAAGTAAGTGTCAGCTCTGAGAACAGAAATACATTTGGGTTTCAGCTGACCCCTCAGGATGCATCAGGAATTAAGGTAGGTTCCCTCTCCGTGACCGATGCAGATCGTACCAAGATCACCGGACTTGGTAAATACATCACCCATAAAAAAAATGGTATTGATGGTACAGATGGTATGATCAACTGGAACTTTACCTGGACAGCTCCGGAAAGTCCGACTGACCTGACTTTTTATGTGGCAGTTAATATTGCTGATGGCGATGGAGATGCAACCGGCGATAGCATTTTTATTGCCAATTTGCCTGTATCTGCTGACCCGCTTGCAACGGCTATTCATGAAATGACCATTGCTACAAAAGACTGGATGACAGTAACTCCGGGTGATCAATTGATGTTTGCAGACTGGGTGTTGGCTGAACAACCGGTGGCAGAGATATGGAATCTCAGTGGTCAACACGTTAGCAGTTTCACCCTTGATGAAAAGTCTCATTCTGTGGCCATGCTGGACAAAGGCATGTACCTTATTACGATACCCACACTTTACGGAAGACTGACAGGAAGGTTTATCAGACAGTAATTACTGTTCTGATCCCTTTTCTTCCGTTACTTCTTTGTTGCCTGAGGCTTCTTCTTCAGCACGGGCTTTGATCTCATCATCAATGATACCATGTTCGTTCAGAATGTGGTACCATTTGATGATCTTCTTGATATCACTGGTATATACTTTTTCCTGATCGTGTGTTGGAAGAATGGCCAGGAACCAGTTGCGCAATGCGGCACCATCTGCATTGGAATCAGGAGCAGGATGTTCGGCCATTTTTGCATGAATGTCCAGAAAAAGATCTGCCAGTTCCACGTTATCTGCATCTGTATAAATGGAGATGTTGTCCAATGGTGAGAACATATTCTGTCTGTTGGATACGAACTTCGTCCACCCTTCAGCCAGAGAAGTGACAATGAGCCCGTTCACTTTCTGACCCTCAACCTTGAACAATCCCCCCATGCCGCTGATGGCTACGATCTCTCTGATTCGCATATGCTGTTCTTTTGCGCAAAGGTAAGCAGGAAACGATTCTTCGTCACCTGAAGTTGTAGATTTGCCGAATGGCTTTTCAACTTACATCGCAGTACACCCCATCAGGAGATCAGCCCGGAGCTATAGACCAGCTGGTGAATGCGGTGAATGAAGGAGAAAAAGCACAGGTGTTACTGGGGGTGACCGGTTCCGGAAAGACCTTCACCATTGCCAATGTCATCCAGCAGGTTCAGCGACCTACTCTTATCCTGAGTCATAATAAAACGCTTGTTGCGCAGCTGTATGGAGAATTCAGACAATTCTTTCCTGAGAATGCGGTCGAGTATTTTGTTTCCTACTACGATTATTACCAGCCCGAAGCTTATATAGCCACTACTGATACCTACATAGAAAAGGATCTGTCTATCAATGACGAAGTAGAGAAGCTTCGCCTGAAAACGACCTCCAGTCTGCAAAGCGGAAGGCGAGACGTTATCGTGGTGGCCACCGTTTCCTGTATCTATGGTATAGGCAACCCGGCAGAATTCAAGGAGAGTATAGTCCGGGTCAGTCAGGGTGATCAGGTGACCAGGAATTTTTTGCTGCACAGACTTGTGGAAGCACTGTATGCCCGTACGCTGACCGATTTCAGACGGGGAACATTCCGGGTGATCGGCGATACGGTAGAGGTCTATCCGGCCTATGCAGATTATTGCTATCGCATCACCTTCTTCGGTGATGAGGTGGAAGAGATCGAGATATTTGATGCTGATACCGGCAGGAAAACAGAAACGGCCGAACACATCGCCATCTTCCCCGCCAACCTCTACATCGCTCCGAAAGAAATACTTCCGCAGATCATCCATGAGATCCATGAAGAGATGGACGAACAGGTGGCCTATTTTGAAAGAGCCGGCAAATACATGGAGGCCAAAAGACTGAAGGAACGGGTCAACTTTGATATAGAAATGATCAAGGAACTGGGTTACTGTTCCGGAATCGAAAACTATTCCAGGTTTTTCGACCGCAGAAAACCCGGTAGCCGCCCGTTCTGCCTGATCGATTATTTCCCGGATGATTTTCTACTGGTCATTGATGAAAGCCACGTGACCGTTCCCCAGATCGGAGCCATGTATGGCGGCGACCGTGCCCGCAAGACCAACCTGGTGGAATTCGGATTCAGACTCCCGTCTGCTTTGGACAACAGACCGCTGAACTTTGATGAGTTTCAGCAACTGGCAGGTCAGACCATTTATGTGAGTGCCACTCCGGGCGATTATGAACTGGAACAGACCGGTGGTGTCATCGTGGAACAGGTGGTGCGTCCGACAGGATTGCTGGATCCGCCCATTGAGGTCAGACCCAGTATCAACCAGATAGACGACCTGCTGGACGAAGTGGACGAGCGCATCAAAAAAGGCGAACGGGTGCTGGCCACTACGCTCACAAAGCGCATGGCAGAAGAGCTCACAAAATATCTGCAAAAAGTAAATATAAAGTGTCGTTACATCCACAGTGAGGTGGATACCCTGGAACGTGTGGAGATACTGCGTGATCTGCGTCTTGGAAAGATCGATGTGCTGGTGGGCGTGAACCTGTTGCGGGAAGGACTGGACCTGCCGGAAGTATCGCTGGTGGCCATACTGGATGCCGACAAGGAAGGATTTCTGCGCAATACCAGGTCACTCACCCAGACAGCTGGCAGGGCGGCACGAAATGTCAACGGCCTGGTCATCATGTATGCCGACAAGGTCACCGAAAGCATGCAGCGAACCATTGATGAAACTGAACGACGACGTGCCAAACAACTTTCCTATAATGCCGAACATGGCATCGTTCCGAGAACGGTAGTGAAATCGACCGAAGAGATCTTCAAGCAGACATCCGTACTGGAGATCAGAGGCAATGCACCAAGGCCCTATGTGGAAGATGAGGTGGTCATCGCAGCAGCAGACCCTGTGGTGGAATACATGGACAAACAACAGCTGGAAAAAGCCATTGCAGCTTCCAGAAAGAAAATGCTGGCAGCAGCCAAAGACATGGATTTCCTGGAAGCAGCGAGATTGCGGGACGAAATGTTCGGTTTGCAGAAGCTTCTGGATGAAAAATTCAGCTCAGCTGGTGATGATGTAGATAAATGACCCGCTCCCAATTCTTCAATCACCTTATTTTTACCTCAAATCCCAAACATGGCAGACATTCAACAACTCGAGCGCATTTGTTCCCAGGTCAGAAGAGACATCATTCGTGAGACCCATGCCTGTCAGAGCGGGCACCCGGGCGGCTCTCTGGGTTGTACGGAATTCTTCGTAGCACTGTACTTTGAGGTCATGCAACACAGCCCGGATTTTTCGATGGACGGACAGGGTGAAGACCTGTTCTTCCTGAGCAACGGGCACATCAGCCCGGTGTGGTATAGTGTGCTGGCCAGAAGTGGCTATTTTCCCGTTTCTGAACTGGCTACTTTCCGCCGCCTGGATTCCAGGTTGCAGGGCCATCCCGCCACGCATGAACACCTGCCAGGTATTCGTGTAGCGAGTGGTTCACTGGGTCAGGGCATGAGCGTGGCCATCGGGGCTGCACTTACCAAGAAACTGAATGGCGATGATCACCTGGTGTATTCTCTGCACGGCGATGGAGAACTGGATGAAGGCCAGATCTGGGAAGCAGCTATGTTCGCTGCCCACCACAAAGTGGATAACCTGATCTCTACTGTTGACCTGAACGGGCAGCAGATAGATGGACCAACAGAAAAGGTCATGTCGCTCGGAAATGTCCGTGCCAAGTGGGAAGCATTTGGCTGGGATGTGATCGAGTGTGCCGATGGTAACAATATGGCTCAATTGCTTGCATCTTTGGCTGATGCAAAGACCAGAACCGGAAAAGGCAAGCCTGTCATGATCCTGATGCATACTGCCATGGGAAAAGGAGTGGACTTCATGGAGGGCACCCATCACTGGCATGGCGTTGCGCCGAATGATGAGCAGAAGGAAAAGGCTCTGGCTCAGCTGGAAGAGACCCTCGGCGACTATTGAACTAATTTCCTATATTTGAGGATGGTCAGTACACGGAAGCATCTGACTTTAACGTGGCCCGTCTATACCGGAATGGCTGGATGTATCCTTGCATCTGTTAATGCAACGGGTCAGACAACCACATATGATGTCGATCCTGATATAGTGCTGGATAACCATCTCTGGTTTTACCATACAGATTATTTTGAGTGGGATGCAGATCAGGATGGAACGGCAGATTTCAGATTAGGTCTTGATTTCAACTCCAGTTCCTATTCATCTGCTTATATCCAACCTCTGAACGATGCTCAAATAGTCAGAGATATTGTGGAGCTGGTCAAGATCTGTGATGGAGTCACGGTGGCTGACACCCTTGAAGTACCGCTAGTGCATGTTGGTATTGCAGGAGAGTATATCAGTTCAGAATCGGCGTTCGACACCTTGCAGACCAAGGTATTTGGCTCTTTTGGAGGCCCCTCTGAAGATCCGGATTGCTATTTTCCGTTGGCCGGTGAAAAGACCTTGCTGATCAGAAATATTCCTGTTGCAATCAGTATGCCGGACGGACTCCACTATGGTTGGCTGAAGACCTCGCTGTATGAATCCGGGCAGCATCGTTACTGGAGACTATATGAAGCTGTTCTGTCAGATATGCCAGATGAACCGGTTACCATACCTGATAATGAAGTAACTCCTCCTGTTTGGATCAATGCAGTGGATATCAGTGATTATAATGATGCCGCAGATCTGTCAGGCTCTTTTCGACCTACGGATATTCCGTTCGCAATCGCAGAGCATCGGGTCATTGTTGTTCCTGTTTCTGTGTCTGACCCGATAGATATAGCCTCCCTGCTTGCCTTGCCGGCAGACCGGTATCAAATTGTTTTGCCATCAGAGGCAGATTCACTTCATTTCCAGTTTGATCATTTAAAAAAGGATCTGGAAGGCAACCTGATCCATAACAACACACCATATAGGTTACTTGTAATCAGTATCCCCGATATAGCAACAGGATTGGACCCGGTCTTGTCTGTTTATTCAGAAGAGATCACCCTGCGTACCTGGATAGAAGGCGCTACGGTTTTCCTGTCAGACGATGGAGATGATTTTTCTCCATCTGATTTCAGGGTTCAGTTTCCACCCATTAGCCCTGAAACTTTGGTCAGTCAATACAGGATAATGCTTGTTAAATCAGATCAGCTTGATAGTTGGACGCTGGAAAAAGCCTTAGATGTTGCAGAATCTAATGTACTTTATGCGGCACCTGACAATAGTGATCACGATATTCACCTTCCGGATGGGTTTATGGATGTGGATGGAGACATGATCACACCCTGGCAAACCTATGTGGCATGCCTTCAGGTGGTTGCCAGTGAAGTGGCTGCATCAGATACACTCGCATTCAGTGCACCGGCTATGCTGAGCCATCCATTTAGCAATACTGATGGATTTCATCTGATTCAATCCAACGGGCAGGTGATGCTGATTGCGCCTTCAGATTATGCAAGCGGCTATGTCTTAAACATGTATAATGCAGCCGGAGAACTTGTCTGGCAAAAGGAAAGCAATGAGGCTTTTCTGCAGATCACCTACGATGGCAGAAACGCTGTGTATCTGCTACAGACGATCAAAGGGTCTGAGACCACAACTTTCAAGACTTTTCTGCATTAATTATTCTGGTACAATATCTGTACTTCAGATTCACCAAAACCGTATAATGAACAACCCGTACTCAATCTTTTATACACTTGGAATGTCTTTGTTGATATCAGCCTGTGCGGTCAGGCCTGCCCAGCCCACAGAAGCCGATGTGCTTCGTGCAACAGAAATGTACCCTGATATCACACTGGACCAGCTGAATCAGGGCCTGGACTACTACAAACAGTACTGTACACCCTGTCATAAACTCAAGGACCCAAACAGCGAGACCGTAGCCGACTGGCAGAAGATCGTACCGGCTATGGCTAAAAAGGCAGGAAGGGCTGAAGATATAGCAGACATTCCGGAAGATGTTCAGTTGTCAATAACCCGTTACCTCACCACCATGACAACCCGGACAGTTTCGGCGCAATGATTGCCACAGCGTCCACTATTAGGCACAATCATTGTTGAAAGCATGACAGTGGTGGTACAAAATATGGGTACTATTGCGTTAGTTACGTAACTATCTCCAATTGAAGAGGTTTCTCCTGCTGCTGTTGATCTGGCCTGCACTGGCCGGTTTCGGGCAAAATTCGTCTGAAGATACCCGCCACATCCTCATTTTGCTGGATGGTAGCGGCTCTATGATGGATACCTGGAAGGGAACCACCAAATGGACCACTGCGAAGCGGCTCATTGGAGAGACACTGGACAGCATACAGCGGGAGAATCCGGATGTAGAGATCGGCCTTCGGGTGTTTGGACATCAGAGTCCGCGGGCCATGAAAGACTGCCGCGATTCTAAACTGGAAGTGGCCATCGGCAGGAATACCGCTCAGGCCATCATCACCAAACTGGGAGAGATCACCCCTCAGGGAAATACCCCCATCGCTTACAGCCTCTTCCTTGCTTCCGGCGATTTCACCGCTGAGGGCATCAACTCCATCATCCTTATCACAGATGGTATTGAGAATTGTGAAGGAGATCCATGCGCCAGCGCCGAATCACTCAGCAGCAAACGCATCTCACTAAAACCTTTCATTATTGGTATCGGACTGAATGAGGCCGATAAACACATGTTCGATTGTGTGGGCTCCTATTATGATGCTGCTGATTCTATTCAGTTCAAAAATGCCATGAACATTGTCGTGTCGCAGGCTCTCAACAATACCACCGCCCAGATCAACCTGCTTGATGCTTATGGACGGGCGAATCAGACCAACGTGGAACTGACACTTTATGACAGCTACAGCAAGGAAGTGCGCTATCATTTCGTGCACAGCCTGAATGCAAAGGGAGAACCGGATACCCTGTTCCTGGATCCGCTGGGCAGATATGATATCGTGGCCCACACCACTCCGGCGGTCACCAGAAAGAATGTAGAACTGAATCCGGGTCGGCATAATATCATCGGACTCGAAGCACCTCAGGGAGTGCTCAAACTGTATGAGAAAGGGCAGTCAGGTTTCAGCGGCAAGCAATGCGTGGTGCGTGATCCGGAGACCCACGAGATCGTGTATGTACAGAATCTCAATACAGAACAGTTGTATCTGAGCGGAAAATATGATCTGGAAGTGCTGACCCTTCCCCCCATTTTCTACCATAACTATTTCATTCAGGGCAACTATGTCAACCAGATAGACATTCCGCAAAGTGGTGTGCTGAGTCTGAATACAAATGATAACGTCCAGGTCAGTGTGTTGTACGATGACCAGGGCAACTGGGTCAAGGTATGGGAAGGATCACTCAACCGCGAGATCAGCAACGTGGATCTGCAACCGGGTGAATATCTGCTGGTATATCGTTCCAACATCAGGAAGACCGCAGACAATACGAAACAAACGGCGGTATCTATCAGAAGCGGAAGAACATTCAGTGTGAAACTATAAGCATGCGCAGGACCATTCATATCATAGTTGTTTTGCTGGTGCTGACCGGACTGAAACCTATGGCTGTAAAAGCTCAGGCTGCAGAAGAGGTCTATACTACCCGCATGCTTGTCATCTTCGACGCCAGCAGGAGTATGCTTGCTACCTGGGGAACAAGTACCCGCTGGACGGAAGCCAAAAAGATCCTGACCGAACTGTCTGACAGCGTTAATATGATGCCGCATGTGGAAACAGCTTTGCGTGTTTATGGTCATCAGACGGTACAGATGGAGAACGATTGTTACGACTCCAAACTGGAAGTGCCCTTCCGCAACCAGAATGCCGTGCGTTTCAAGAATACCGTCAACTACCTTCGCCCGCAGGGAGTCACTCCCATTGCCTATTCACTGGAGCAGAGCATCAAAGACTTTGGTGAGCCAAAACCCAATCAGCGCAATGTGATCGTACTCATCACCGATGGTGCAGAATCCTGCGGATCCAATCCCTGTGAGGTATTCCGGCAGCTGCGGGAAAAGGGCGTAGTGATGAAATCCTATGTGATCGGCATGGGAATAGAAGAAGAAGATTTCGCTTCTCTGGAGTGCATGGGAGAATTCATGAACATCGAGAATCCATCAGAAGTGGATGCTATTCTCGATCTCACCCTGAAGAAAGTATTCAACTCCACGACGGTAAGAGTTGATCTCCTGGATCAGCAGAAAAAGGCAACGGAAACGGATGTGCCGATGACTTTTTACAACAAGACATCGCATAAGCCCGTCTATCAGTTCTACCATACCATCAATCCGAAAGGACAACCGGATACCATGGCCGTGGATCCGAACCAGCAGTATGACATTACTTTCCACACCTATCCGCCACAGGTGCAGGAGAATGTCTCTCTGACACCATTTGTCTATAATGTCATCCAGCAACCATCGGCACAGGGACAATTAGAGGTGACCGTTCGGGGCGATAGTTACAAGAACCGCATCAACTGCATCGTAAGCAGAGACGGAGACTATGTCCATGTGCAAAACAGCGGAGAGTCTGTGCGTTACCTGCTTGGGGAATACAAGCTCGAAATTTTAACTTTGCCTGTCATCACTGCCGATCGCATTAAGATCGAACAGAACAAGACCACCATCATCGAAATACCTGCCCCCGGAACCATTACTTTCCAAAAGGCAGCAGAGTTGTACGGAGGAGTGTATATGCCGGACGGCGACCGATGGGTGGAAGTGTACGAACTGGCAAGCAATAACCTGCGTGAATCTCTGGCCTTACAACCAGGTACCTACAAGGTGATCTACCGGTTCAAGAACAGCAAGGCCATGACCTCCACCATGGAAAAACTGTTCGAAGTTAATAGCGGTACCAGTGTGACACTGAGACTCTGAAAACACTGAACCTTGATCAAGATCGACTATTCCAATCAGAAAGACACCCGCTCCGGATTTGGTGCGGGCATGGTAGAACTGGGTAAAACGAATCCCGATGTAGTGGCCTTGTGTGCCGACCTCATCGGATCGCTCAAGCTCGATAAATTCATCGAAAACCATCCGGAAAGATTTTTTCAATGCGGTATCGCAGAAGCGAATATGATCGGTATCGCTGCCGGTCTTACCATCGGCGGAAAGATCCCTTTTGCATCCACCTTTGCCAACTTCGCCACCGGAAGGGTATATGACCAGATCCGTCAGAGCGTGGCGTATTCAGGAAAGAATGTCAAGATCGCTGCCTCTCATGCCGGGCTGACCCTGGGTGAAGACGGGGCTACCCACCAGATACTGGAAGACATCGGTCTGATGCAGATGCTGCCCGGGTTTACCGTTATCAATCCCTGCGACTATAACCAGACCAAGGCAGCCACCATTGCAGCGGCCAATCATCAGGGTCCGGTATATCTGCGTTTCGGCCGACCCAAATGGCCGGTATTCACCCCGGAAGACCAGGAGTTCGTGATCGGCAAAGCCTGGAAGATCAGTGAGGGAAAAGACGTGAGCATCTTCGCCACCGGACACATGGTGGTCAAGGCCATAGAAGCAGCCAATCAGCTGGAAGAGCAGGGTATCTCTGCAGAGGTCATCAATATCCATACGATTAAACCTTTGGACCGTGAGGCCGTCATAGAGAGCGTGCGCAAGACAGGCTGTGCTGTCACGGCTGAGGAGCATCAGCGACTTGGCGGATTAGGCAGTGCAATTGCGCAGGTACTTGCAGAAGAGCATCCGGTTCCCCTTTCATTCGTAGCTGTTCAGGACAGTTTCGGCGAAAGTGGTACCACAGAACAGTTGCTCACCAAGTACGGACTACAGGCATCGAACATCGTGGAAGCTGCCCGTTCCGTCATCTCCCGCAAGTAACCTGAGCCTGTCGAAACCCCGGCCGGATGGCATGGACCGACAGCGACATACTACAACAGTTCAGGGATCCCCGAACCCGCGAGAAGGCTTTTACAGCCCTCACGCAACAGTATTCCAAAAGAGTTTACTGGCATGTGCGTCGCATGGTGGAAGACCATGAAGATGCGAACGACATCACCCAGAATGTATTGGTAAAGGTCTGGCGAAAACTGGACGACTTCCGCGAAGAAGCTGGTCTCTTTACCTGGATCTATCGCATCGCCACAAATGAGGCACTGAGCTTTCTGGAACAACGGAACAGGCGACAGTCAGTACCCCTGGAGCCGGAATCTGCGTCTGCAGCTGCTGGTGCCTATCTGGATGCCGAAGAAGCGGAAGATCGACTGCACCATGCCATCAATACGCTTCCTGCACGACAGAAACAGGTATTCCTGTTGCGCTACTATGATGAGATGCCTTATGAAGAGATGAGCAGCGTACTGGATACCAGTGTAGGTGCCTTGAAGGCTTCCTATCACCATGCTGTACAAAAAATAAAAGAACAACTGACCAGTCATTAAACCCGAAACCCTTTCACCCATCATACATACAAATGGCACCGAAGAACAAGGACATACAGGACGAACTGAGGGATATCTTCCCGGAGCTGGCCACCTGGCCTGAGCCTGAAGAGCCCGAAGTACCTGCCGGTTATTTCGACCGTCTGGAACAGGAAGTGCTGGAAAAGACCATCGGCAGAAAGAAGGTCATACCGATGGTTGCCCGCTGGGTCACTGCAGCCGCTGCTCTGGTGTTGCTCTTCATCGGCTGGCAGTTTCTCCGTCCGCAACCACAAGCCGCCCCTGATTTTCAGTCGCAGCTGGCTGAACTGGACTGGCTGGATGTGATCGCCATGCTGGAAAGTGAAGATATTGATCTGAGTGCGGAAGAGTTATTGAGTGCCGGCCTGATCACTGCCGATGACGCACTGGAATCGACCGGTATTGATCAGGACATAGTAGAGGAGACCATAGAGGTGGAAAGTGCCGAAGAGGTACAGTACCTGCCACATGATTTGCCCGAACTCGATGAAGATGCCTGGCTGGATCTGTTCGAAGATGATTTTGGATTATAACATAATTATATAATATATGAAAAGACTGACATTGATCTTTGCCCTGGTGATGGCCGTGACCGGCATCCGGGCACAGGGAGGCCCGCCCCCTGACGACGAAAGGGCCGAAGCTTTGAGAATTGCCTTTCTGACCAATTACCTGTCGCTGACGCCCGATGAATCTAAAGTATTCTGGCCGGTGTATAACAGCATGCGTGATGAAGTCAAGGTGATCATGGAGTCCAGGCGGGACAAGATGGAAAGGTCTGATTTTACCAAAATGACCGATGAACAGCTGAAACAGTATCTGGATAACTACTTCCAGTCTGAACAGCAGTTGCTGGATATCAGGAAGCGCTATGCAGGCCAGTTCAGTCAGGTATTACCTATGCAGAAAGTGGCTATGCTGACCGGTGCAGAGGAAGCTTTTAAACGGGAATTGCTGCGCCATGCCCGCGACCGGCGTGACGGTCCGCCCGATGGTGCTGACAGGATGCCGGGGGGGAGATCTGATGGTCCACCGCCTCATCCGGGGTACTGAGTGGATAAGATGTAGAAGACAGGGAGCCCGGGCTCCCTGTTTGTCTGTAAGCCTGTGGCAAAATCAGTACCTTTACCCTACTGTTTATGGATTACAACTATAACTCCTCGAGGGAAAAGCTCATCATGAAAGAGTATGGGCGGAATATCCAATACCTTGTTCAGCATGCCATGACCATCCAGGATCCGGTTGAACGCAACAACCTGGTACAGGATATCATCGAACTGATGGGAACCCTCAATCCCGCCCTTCGAAATGTAGAAGACTATCGCCACAAGTTGTGGGACCATATTTTCGCCATCTCTGACTTCAGACTGGAAGCTGAATCGCCGTATCCCATCCCCGACAGGGAGGAGCTGCGCCGGAAAAATATGCAGCTGAAGTATCCAAAAGAGAATGTGCATTTCCGCCACTACGGCAGGTACGTGGAATCCATGATCAAACAGGCCATCAGCATGGAGGATCCGGAGAAGCAGGAAGCGTTTACAGAGGTCATTGGCAATTACATGAAACTGGTGTACCAGAACTGGAACAGGGAGAATGTAACAGATGACCTGATCAAGTCAGATCTTGAATTCCTGTCTGGTGGTAAACTGACCCTGCACGAAGAAAGCAACCTGGATACTCTTAGCAAGGCCAACCGCACCAAACAGGGGCCGAATCAGCAACAGACCCAGGAGAGACGTCAGGGCGGACGCTACCAGCGCAATTTCAAACAGAACAAGAACCGCAATTTCAAACGCAACCGCTGATGGGGGCATTTGAGATCAAAGGAGGGAAGTCGCTCAGCGGAGAGATCATTCCCCAGGGTGCCAAGAACGAAGCACTTCAGGTCATCTGTGCAGTACTGCTCACACCGGAGTCTGTTACCATCACCAATATTCCGGACATCCTCGATGTCAACCTGCTCATAGACCTGCTGGGTGATATGGGTGTTGTCATTGACCGGCCATCATCAGATACCTGCACCTTCACTGCGAGAGATGTCAATCTGGACTTTCTGCAAACGGAGGCATTCAAGGAAAAAAGCCGGCGTCTCCGTGGATCTGTCATGATACTTGGCCCCCTCCTCGCGAGGTTCAAGAAAGCCAGTCTGCCCAAACCCGGTGGAGATAAGATCGGTCGCCGCAGGCTGGACACCCACTTCATAGGTTTCGAAAAACTGGGAGCCAGATTCAACTACGATACCCACGATGCATTCTATACCATTGATGCCTCCAGGCTTCATGGCACTTATATGTTGCTGGATGAAGCGTCTGTTACCGGTACTGCCAATGTGGTGATGGCTGCTGTGCTGGCTGAAGGCACTACGACCATCTACAATGCTGCCTGTGAACCCTATCTGCAGCAGTTATGTAAAATGCTGGTGGGTATGGGAGCAAAGATCAGCGGCATCGGCTCCAACATGCTCATCATTGAAGGTGTGGAAGCGTTGCATGGCACAGACCATCGCATGCTGCCTGATATGATCGAGATCGGCAGCTTCATCGGTATGGCCGCCATGACACAAAGTGAGATCACCATTAAAGATGTGGCTTATGATCAGCTCGGTCTGATACCAGACGTGTTCAGCAGGCTGGGCATTCAGATGGAGAGGAGAGGAGAAGACCTGTACATACCGGCGCAGGAACATTACGAGATACAGACCTTTATTGACGGTTCCATCATGACCATAGCTGATGCACCGTGGCCGGGTTTTACACCTGACCTGCTGAGTATCGTGCTGGTGGTGGCCACCCAGGCCAAAGGATCCGTACTCATCCACCAGAAGATGTTTGAGAGCAGGCTGTTCTTTGTTGACAAACTCATTGATATGGGTGCCCAGATCATTCTTTGTGACCCGCACCGTGCTACCGTGATCGGACTGGACCGCAGGAATCAGCTTCGGGGTCTCGAAATGAGTTCACCAGATATACGTGCAGGTGTGGCATTGCTCATCGCAGCACTGTCGGCCAAGGGAACCAGTATCATACGCAACATCGAGCAGATAGACCGGGGCTATCAGCGCATTGACTCCAGGTTGAAGGCTTTGGGTGCATCCATCGAAAGGATCGCCTGACCCATGCAACGTTCTGTGTGATTTGTACATCAAAGAATTAAGCAATTACACAAAAGAAATTATTGTTTAAAGGCCATGCAGTACCGCTCCTCTCTCAGCCTTGCGCTGACCGTTTTTTCCCTGTTTTTCATCCTGACCTCCTCCTTCACCTGTTCCGGTTCCAAAGAAGCTGTAATAGGCATCAAGACCGGTAACCTGGCGCCGGAGATCCTGTGCGATGGGATGAAAGGAGACTGTGCCAGTCTGTCGTCTCTGGAGGGGAAACTGGTATTGGTGGAATTCTGGACAGCCGCCAGCAATATTTGCCGGCAGGCGCATTTTGAAATGGGCCGGATGTACAACACCTTCAAGGATCAGAAATTTGAGAACGCCGATGGCTTTACCATCTATTCTGTTTCACTTGATAATTCTGAAGAACAATGGCTGCAGGCCATCAAAGAGGATAAATGCAACTGGCCGTATCAGATGTGCGATCCCCGGAAATGGAATGCCCCTTCTGTGCTCACTTATGAGGTCAATACCCTTCCTAAATATTTCCTGATAGACGGTAATGGAGAGATCCTGTACCGGTATGTGGAAATAGCAGATCTGGAGAACCTCCTGGAAGACCTCAGCGAACACTGACCGTGACATTTTGACAACAGGACCGGCATGGCAGTATTTTTGCACATGGCGGTATCGGTGTGTGTACACCAATAATAACCCTGAGTATGTCAAAAAAGCAGGAAATACAAGACGAAGAGACCACCCTGTCAGATACAGAAAATACTGAACAGGAACGCCCGGCTGAAGGTATGCCGGTGGAGGAAGAGCTGGTGGAAGAATCCAGTTCGCTGGTGAATGAACTGGAGCAGCAAAAGGAGAAATTCATTCGTTTGCTGGCTGAGTTTGAGAATTACAAGCGACGAACCGCCAGAGAGCGGCTGGATATCATCAAGACAGCGGGTCAGGATATTATGGCAGACCTGCTGCCTGTATTGGATGATGTGGACCGTGCATCTGAGATCATTGATAAGGCACAGGATGTGGAAGCCATTCGTCAGGGGCTGGTGCTGATCAGTGAAAAACTGAAAAACATGGTCGCTCAAAAAGGCCTTCAACCCATGGAGGTCAAGGGACAGGATTTTGACGCCGAGACCATGGAAGCTGTCACGGAGATACCGGCCGGTGATGACATGAAGGGGAAGGTTGTGGATGTGATCGAAAAAGGTTATACGCTTAATGAAAAGATCATCCGCTATGCGAAAGTGGTGGTAGGTAAATAAACGAGATGGCGAAGCGAGATTATTACGAAGTGCTGGGTGTCAGTAAGAATGCATCTGCGGAAGAGATCAAGAAAGCTTACCGCAAGATGGCATTGCAGTACCATCCTGACAAGAACCCCGGTAATAAAGAAGCCGAAGAAAAGTTCAAGGAGGCGGCCGAAGCCTATGACGTACTGAGCAATGCGGAAAAGAAACAGCGGTACGATCAGTTCGGCCATGCAGGCATGGGTGGTGCCGGTGGTTTTGGCGGTGCGGGCGGAGGTATGAATATGGATGATATCTTCAGCCAGTTCGGCGACATTTTTGGTGATTCCATTTTCGATTCTTTTTTTGGCGGCGGTGGAAGAGGTCGTGGTGCACAGCGGGGAAGAGGTAAGCGGGGCAGCAATATCCGCATCAAGGTCAAGATGACCCTGGACGAAATTGCCGATGGCACCAAGAAGACCATCAAGGTCAAGAAATATATCCCATGCGATTCCTGTAGCGGAACAGGAGCCAAGGATGGCTCTGCGTATGAGACCTGTAAGACCTGCGGCGGACAGGGTGCAGTGCGCAGAGTGGCCAACACCATCCTGGGTCAGATGCAGACCACACAGACCTGCCCGACCTGTAACGGATCAGGACAGACCATCATTGCCAACTGCGGAAAATGCCATGGCGAAGGAAGGGTGTACGGAGAAGATACCATCACACTCGATATTCCTGCCGGTGTGACCGATGGCGTGGAGCTGTCCATGTCCGGCCGTGGTAATGCAGGTGAACAAGGCGGACCCAACGGTGATCTGCTCATCTCTGTAGAAGAGATACCACACAGCGACCTGAAGCGGGAAGGACAACACGTACTGTACAATCTGTATCTCAATATTGCAGATATGGCCCTCGGTACACAGGTGGAAGTGCCCACCATTGGTGGAAGAGCCCGCATCAAAATTCCGGAAGGCACACAAAGCGGCCACATCATGCGGCTCAAAGGCAAAGGGCTGCCATCACTCAATTCTTACGGCAAAGGTGATCAGATCATCCAGGTGAATGTCTGGGTGCCGAAACACATGACCACAGAAGAGAAGAAGACGATGGAAAAACTCCGGGATGCCAAGAACTTCCAACCCGATGAAGGCGAGACCAGGAAAGAGAAGAGCTTCGTGGACAAGATCCGGGGAATGTTCAATTAGGGGTAGCGGGTAGCAGGTATCAGGTAGCGGGTACCTCATGATGCTATCAGGATGAAAGGCGGAATTCGGAAGGCGGAATTTGGAAATGAGGAAATGTGAAAATGGGCTTGTTAACACACCCATGAGAAGCCTCACCATTCACCCCTCACTTATTCTGGGCTTGATTAGTTAATTCCGCCCGATGGCTGGAAGTGAGGAGTGCGAGCAGGGTTATGCCAATGCAGGAAATGATGTGAGCTTCTTGATTCTTTTATAAAATGTCTGTCCTCTTCCGCAGAGAGTCAAACAGCTCTGCCTTCGAAGCATATTCAACCAACAATCAATATATTTAAAGCTTCGGTCAGAGACCGGTGTGATATGAAATTGAATATTCCTGAAAACAACACATCCATGAAAACAAAACTGATCCTGACAACCGTCTTACTGTTTGCCGGTCTTATTTCCTTTGCCCAGATGGGATTTGGAAAGGAAAAAGAAATTGTTGAGGTATATGAGCGAAAAGTGATCATAGTCAATGAACAATATGATGAGCGGACATTAAAAGTACTCGAGAAAAAAGGCAAGAAAGGAGATATCACCACTTACAAGAACGTCATCACAAAGTACAACGCCGATCTGCTGGAGGCTGTAAAAACAGCATGGCCGTTCGATACGGTCATTGTTGTGAAGAAGATCGAGGATGTACTGGAGATGAAAAAAGATAAAAAGTACAATTATGTAGTGGTCAGAACAGCCAATATTGTGCGTGAGGTTTCTACTTCATCTGCAAGTTTAGATGTAAATGCCGGAATCTATATCGATCCGAAGGTTATTATCAATGGAGATTTTAATGCTTCCGACCGGGCCAGTGAAGGAGGGAGAGCAGTATATCTTTATTTTACATTGATCGAAGATGAGGTAAAAGAGCCCTATGCAGGCAAGAAACCGATCATATTTGTGGGAGTACCCCAAAGTTTGCCAGCCAGGTCAGACCTGACAGGTGCAATTCAGTCAGCTTTCTGGTATATGGATCAGCGGTTAAGTGAAGACAGAGTGGGTGTAGATGGATTAAAAATGAAAGTGATGCAACCTGCGCTTTTTGAAGAGAAAGAACTTTATATCAGAGAAACTGATTTGGGAGAAAAGTGTACAAAACAGGATATTGCTGATAATTACCCGTATAAGTTCTTCATTGTTAGTGATGAGGACTTTGACGAAGCGGTCATGACCAGGAACGAGGATGTGATCTACCTGCAACGGGTTCTTTTTCCTACTACTACTTCCCGGATTCAAAATGTCTTTGTTTTTATTGACGCGGCAAGCGGAAAGCTCTGTGGTATGGTAACTTCATATCGAATACAAGAAAGGTATCTTAAAAACATTCTTAATGAATATGCTCTTTCCGGGTATGTTTTTAAGGAGATCGTTTCAGATATTGAAAAAGCGAAGTAGCTGATTACAATTTCCGGAAAATGCTTCTGGTTTAGTCCGGATGTTTAATCTGTAGTTTGCGGTTCTTTAGCAGATCTAGGCTTTGATCAGGGCGATGGCCTCCGGTTGTTTCATCTGACGCTGCTCTCCTGACACAAGATCTTTAACGGTCATGAAGCCGCCTTTGAATTCATCTTCGCCTATGAGGATGGCATAGCGGATCTTCTTACCGTCTGCATACTTGAATTTCTTGCCCAGTTTGGCATCTACATCCGGATAGACCTCCACCCGCAATCCATTGTGGCGGAACTCGTCTGCATAATGGAGAGCCGCCTTTTCACAGGTCAGGTCGAAGGGAATGAAGAGTACGTCTGAGCTGCGAAGGATATCTGCCGGATACAGACTCAGTTCGTTGAGAACATCGTATATCCTGTCCAGGCCGAAACTGATGCCCACACCACTCATGTTCGGCAGGCCGAAGATGCCGGTCAGATCGTCGTAGCGACCACCACCCAGGATGCTTCCCATCTGCACATCGCGGGAAACCACTTCGTAAATGGTTCCGGTGTAATAGCTCAGTCCGCGGGCCAGGCTCAGGTCGAATTCCACATCCACATGTTTGCTGTAATATTCAGCGATGCGGTCACGCAGTTCGGTCAATTCTGCCAGGCCTTTTTTGCCTGTTTCGTTCTGCATGATCGCAGACAGATATTCCAGTTTCTGCGAGTTGTCGCCTTTGAAGTCGAGGTAGTCGGTGATGCGTTCAGTTTGTTCATCGCTGAGACCCAGTTCGCTCAGTTCTTTTTTGACACCGTCCAGCCCGATCTTATCAGCCTTATCCAGGATGATGACCATCTGGTTGAAGCGGTCTTCGCAACCTGCGTAGTGCGCCAAACCGTCCAGGATCTTCCGGTTGTTCAGGCGAACGGTCACATTCATTTTCAGGGTTTCGAACACATCGCGGATCATCAGTACCAGTTCTGCATCAAGCAGCAGACTGTTGGAGCCGATCACATCTGCATCGCACTGGAAGAATTCGCGGTAACGACCTTTCTGGGGTCTGTCGGCACGCCACACCGGTTGTATCTGATAGCGACGGAAAGGGAAATTCAGTTCATGCTGGTGCATGACCACATAACGTGCAAAGGGCACAGTGAGGTCGTATCGCAAACCTTTTTCCGTTATAAGTTTATAATCTGTAAACGGATTCAGAGAATATGCACTTTTGTCTTCGTTTTTAAGTTTACTAGTCCAATCTCCAGAGTTCAGAATCTTGTAAACCAGTTTATCGCCTTCATCACCATACTTGCCCAGCAGGGTGCTGAGGTTTTCCATCACCGGTGTTTCCAGCGGCTGATAGCCGTACAGGTGATACACCCGTTTGATGGTGTCAATGATGTATTGTCTTTTGGCTACTTCTTCCGGACCGAAGTCGCGGGTGCCTGATGGTATGGATGGTTTGTTTGCCATAGCACTTAATCGGTCAACGCATATTGTTCAATAATGGCATCGCATGCCTCGCTGAGCATATCGAACACCTGATCATACAGGTGGTCATTGTAATACGGATCGGGAATGCTTTCATTGCTTCCCGGCCTGGAAATATTCATGATCATGGACACCTTGCTTCGCTCTTCGTCTGTTTTAGCGTGGCGCATGATGTCGTTGTAATTACTGCTGTCCATGGCACAGATCAGGTCATACTCTTCCAGGAAATGCCCGTGAAACTGTCGGGCCCGCTGGTGTGAAATGTCAAGACCACGACGGCGCATAGCCCTTTGTCCATCAGGATGAGGAGGCTCGCCCACATGCCAGCCGCCGGTTCCGCATGAATCAACACGCCAGTCCAGTTTCTGTTGTTCGATCTTATGCCGCATGATACCTTCGGCCATGGGCGAGCGACAAATATTACCCAGGCAGACCATCAGGATCTTCATTCTCTCACATTCACAATTTCAAATATGGTCACATCACCGCTCATGGTAACCGAAGTGACCCTGTTCATCAGGTCATGGTCGTCATATTGATACTCGGTGTACATGCCGGCTTCTGAATCACCCACAAAAACGGTCTCTACACGGGCAATGCGTCCTGTTTTGGTATAGTAATATTTGGTGGTTCCGCTTTCTTCACCATAGTAATAAGGTGTATCACTGATCAGTTGCCCTTTTTTGTTGTAGGTATAGACATTTTTGTCTGATAATTCCCATTTGACAGTGCCTGTGTCTGCATCATTTCCTTCCTCAAAGAACATAGTTCCGGAGTAGCCCAATCTTTCTGTAACAAGACCTTTCTCTGTTTTGAATTCCCATCTTCGGGCTTCTGCACCTCCGGAATAACCTGTAACAAGCTGGCCTTTCTGATAAACGAATCCGGTTTCCATAGGATACATATCGGCGTTGGATACTGTGCGGATCATATGACCTTCATCATCATAATAATACTCATTGATAAAAGGACCATCCTCCATAAAGGAGACCCTGAACTGGTCTTTGATCCACTGGCCTTTGTCGTTATACCAGGTGGTGAACAGCGTGTCTCCCGGAAAGAAGATCTCATCAGCTGAATCCACCACCACATAGCTGATACGGACGCCATTTTTGCGAACTACCTCTTCATAGCCCTTGTCATAGGCCATCATATCCGGGGTGACCTGCGCCTGCGCTGCCGAGATCACGGTCAGCAGGAAGATGAACAACAACTGTTTCATATCAGAACTCTTTGAAGGTCGCTTCCACCTGTCTGGCCGTGTCTTCCAGGCCCGGAGGAACAGGCAAACGCAACTCATCAAAGGTAACACCTTTGCTGGTCTTCCATTCGATGGTGAACTCCAGAATAGGCGGTTGCTGATGCGGCTGAAAGACCACACTGCGCACATTCCGCACCTTACTGTATAATTCAAACTGTTTGCCATTGAGCGAAACGAATCCTTTGCTGATGATGACCTCAGGTGTTTTGTTCTTTCTGCTTCTGAGATTGGACATGGATAATCTGTAGCGCAGACCTACCACGACACTTGCAAAAAGTGTGGTGAAAATGAAAGAAAATCCCGGTGAAACACCACGGGTAAACATGAGCAGGGGGGTGCCCAGCAGTACCATAGCTATGAAGTACCATATGTTATCTCCGGTGCGGTATTTTTTTTCGTTGAGACAGAACAGTTGCCAGGTTGCTTCATCGACCGTCCATCTGGCGATGATGGGAGGGAGAGGGGGAGTGGGAGTGGGAGTGGGAGTGGGAGGGAGAGTGGGAGTGGGAGTGGGGGAGTGAGAGTGAGAGTGGGAGTGGGTGTGAGAGTGGGAGTGAGAGGGGGAGTGGGTGCGGGCAAGTTCCTGGCGCAATTTTTTTTCGTCTTTACTGAGTTTCAGTCCGGCACGGAGGTATTGAATGCCACCCAGCAACATCAGGGCGCCGCCCAGCAGCAGGAACATCATCAGTATGCCCACATAAGTGAAGCCCCCGGCGATGGCACCGATGAGTCCAATAGGGGTAACGAGTACTCCCAGAATGATCAGCATGATGCCGATACCGATCTGTGCGGAAGCGCTGACCTTGTCAGAGATCATAGCCGCAAATTAAGGCAATTTGATGGTTACCTTTGATCCATGGCCTATCTGGAGAACGATACCATTGTGGCATTGAGCACACCTGCCGGCATGGGAGCCATTGCGGTGATAAGACTGTCTGGTTCCGATGCCATTCGCATGTGCGATGCGGTTTTTCAGGGCACAGACCTCCTGGAAGCAGCTGCCAATACCCTGCATGTGGGCTGGCTGAAAGATGGTGATCAGCTGGTAGATGAGGTTGTGGTAGGCATTTTTCGTGCACCGAAGAGTTATACCACAGAAGATGTGGTCGAAATTTCCTGTCATGGTTCCGTGTTCATCCAGCAGCAGGTACTTGCACTCATGATCAAACAGGGAGCCAGGATGGCCAAAGCCGGTGAGTTCACCATGCGGGCCTTTTTACATGGACGTATGGACCTGAGTCAGGCGGAGGCAGTAGCTGATCTGATCGCCAGCGAAGGAGCCGCAGCACATGACCTTGCCATCAAACAGATGCGGGGAGGGTTTTCTAACGAGCTGTCAAAACTGCGGGACCAGCTCATTGGATTCGCTTCCATGATAGAACTCGAACTGGACTTCAGTGAAGAAGATGTGGAGTTCGCCAACCGCGATGAACTGGTGGTATTGAGTAACCGGATCGAAAAGGTACTCGATCAGCTGATCGATAGTTTCCGCCTGGGCAATGTCATCAAACAGGGTGTGCAGACGGTCATTGCCGGCAGACCCAATGCGGGTAAGTCCACGTTGCTGAATGCCCTGCTCAATGAAGACAGGGCCATCGTCAGTGAGATAGCAGGCACCACGAGAGATACGATCGAAGAAGAGGTAAATATCCATGGTATCCTGTTCCGGCTCATAGATACAGCAGGCATCCGCGAAGCGACTGATGTGATCGAGCAGGCAGGTGTGCAGCGCACCATGGAGAAGATCGCCCAGAGTACATTGTTGTTATACGTGTTCGATGTGCAGGAAATGTCAGTCGAAGAAGTAGGTAAGGACCTGCAACAATTCCATCAGGGCAACTATAAGTTGCTGCTGGTGGGAAACAAGATGGACCGCGGGCTTCCCGGCGATAAGGTCCTGGCGCTGGATGCCTTCGGCGATGTCTTGTATATCTCTTCGAAAGACGGATCCAATCTGGATGCCCTGAAGGAACGCATGTACCAGCTGGTAGGTGGCGATAACAGGTTAGGCGATGTGGTAGTGACCAATGTGCGACACCTTGAAGCCCTGACCAAAGCGAAAGGAGCTATCCAGGAAGTGCTGGACGGTATCAAGGGAAAGTTCAGCGGCGAGATCACTGCCTTATCTATACGAAGAGCCCTCAACTACCTGGGTGAGATCACCGGCGAGGTGACCCACGAAGACCTGCTGGATTATATCTTCAGCAAGTTTTGTATCGGAAAGTAACCGACACAAGAGTGAATATATCTGCATATAGAAGCATCTCAGGACGGCAGACCGGTTGAAGTTAAAGTTTACATGATTATAGGAATCTGATGCTTTAATGCATCAATAACTGATTATATTAGCTATAATGATGTTTAAATGCATCATTGATTTCCTCGTTAAGTCTTTCATTTTACTTATTTTTGATGTTAAATTGCATCATAAAAGTAAAGTTAGTGCCATTATGAAGGAATTTTCCAACATAGAATTAAAGCGAATGACCGATGACATGATCATTAAGGCTATTGGAGAATACATACGATCTGTACGACTAGACAGAAATTTGACCCAGGAACAATTAGGTGAACGGTCAGGTGTTCATAGAACAACCATACGTGACCTTGAACTAGGAAAAAGAAGCACACTGCTGACACTCATACAAGTATTGCGATCATTGGACCAGTTACAAACTTTGAAAAACTTCAAGGTTTCAAAGGAGTTGAATCCCCTTGAATTGGCAAAGCTTGAAATGGAGGAAAGAAAGCGGGCCAGCGGATCAAGATCAAATCAAAAACCTAAAACGTCCGACTGGTAATGATTAAAGCTGCTTACGTCAATATTTGGAACAAGCGTGTGGGTGCAGTTGCGTGGAATGAGGAAGAAGGGATAGCTACTTTCAGATATGACCCCGAATTCCTTGAAACCGGCCTGGATTTATCACCTGTAATGATGCCTTTGAATGAATCTCTGAATTACAGGTTTCCGGAACATCGGAACACAACAACGTTTAAAGGTTTGCCTGGGATGCTCGCAGACGTGCTGCCAGACAAGTACGGAAATGCACTAATAAATCAATGGCTAGTGAAGCAAAACAGGCCGGCCAATAGCATTAACCCCGTTGAAACCCTGTGCTTCATTGGTAAAAGAGCGATGGGCGCATTGGAGTTTGAACCTTCTGAACCTAAGATAACAGGCCACTCCATTAAGCTTGAAATGAATGAATTGATTGACATTACATCAAAGATACTTTCAGGCAGACAAGCGTTTCTAACCAATCTCCAGCCGGATCAGGAAAAAGCCTTACAAGCAATTCTAAAAATCGGAACGTCTGCCGGTGGAGCACGAGCAAAGGCATTGATCGAATTCAATAAGGAGACTAAGGAAATCAGAAGTGGTCAAGCTAATGCTCCTAAGGGATTTGATCATTACCTGATCAAGTTTGATGGAATTGAAGATGAGCAGTTTGGTACATCCAGAGGGTATGGACGAGTGGAAATGGCCTACTACAAAATGGCTGTTGATGCAGGAATTGAAATGATGGAAAGTGAGTTGCTTGAAGAAAATGGCCGGGCACACTTCATGACCAAAAGGTTTGACCGGGTACAGGGAAAGGGTAAAATTCATGTTCAGTCTTTTTGTGCAATGCGTCACTATGACTTCAAAGACATTGATATATACTCTTATGAAGACTTGTTTGAAACAATGAGACTTCTTGTATTGCCCTACCCTCAGGCAGAGCAGCTGTTCAGGAGAATGGTGTTCAATGTTATTGCTCGAAACTGCGATGACCACACCAAGAATTTCGCCTTCACCATGGATAAAAGTGGAGAATGGTCACTTTCTCCAGCCTTTGACGTGTGTCATGCCTATCGGCCATCCAGTACATGGGTGAGTCAGCATTGCCTGAGCGTTAATGGTAAAAGGAAAAACATTGAACGAGCCGACTTGCTCGAAGTGGCAAGAAAAATGAATATTAAAGGAGCAAGTGAGATCATTGATCAGGTTGACCAGGTGATCGGGAAGTGGAAAAAATATGCGGATGATCAGAAAGTTGATCCTGAGTTAAGGGAAGCTATCAAGAGTACATTTGTTAGAATGAATAAGGCCAGGACATGAAGCTTCAAATGATAGAGTGCAGTGATCTTACATCGCGGCAGCTACTACCTCTGCCCATATGACAAAATATTCAAATTGATCATTGCTCATTCAGATGGAGCAAAAAAGAATGGAGAATAAGTATCTATTGTATTCCTGCATGGCTTGTTCCTCATCTGGAGAAATATAAATTGATCTTATGATGTACCCAATCGGTACCTTGTGCACATATTTGCCATATTGTCTATAGTATTTATATGTTGTATCCGGAAGTGATCGACACAAGAGCAGATGTTTCTGAATATAGAAATATCTCAGGATGGCATATTGGTTACACTTGGAAGTTCGATAGGTGTAGGAACATCAGATACTTTAGGGCATCATGAACCCGTATTTTTAGTATTAATGATGTTTATATAAATTGCCGGTGTTTATGCCATATTCAGGAGGATCCTCTGGTGGCGTTCCAAAGTACTCTTCGTGCAAACAGCAGCAGGTAACCCAACAGGATATACTCCAGGAACCTGATGGCCATCACAGCAAAGATGTTCAGCCGTTTGATCGGTTCTCCGTTGTCATCATAGCAGACGAAATCCTGTTCGATGTAAGTGGAGCCTGGTACCGGGTTGGAAACATTCTCTTTACGGGTCAATGTACCACCATCACACATGGTCATCTCCACCGGTTTGTTGTACAGATAGTTGCCGGTCTGATCGACAGAGATGCCCATCAGGGCAAAAAAGGCAATACCTAAAGCCCGTGTGAATCCGGAAGTATTCTGTGGCTTTCTGAGTGGTGTTACACCGAACCCGATCATACCGGCTATCAGCATGACCGCACTGGCCACACCTTCTATGGTGGCAATGGCGACAAAGGATCCGATAAAGAATGCGATCAGGCCGATCACGCCAACGACCAATATCAGTATCCATCCCCAGGAAGGAATGCGTTTCCACCGGGACGTCGCTGGTGGTTTCGAGAAGGCCATGGAGTTGCCACAGTGATTGCAGTAAGATGCATCATCCGGATTCTCCTTCCCGCAGTGCGAGCATGTTCTCATAACTCTGTAGCAGGCTGATGCTTGAACTTACCCTTGCTCTTCCTGATCCTGCAGGCTACCACTTTGTATTCCGGACACATGGCTTCGCTGTCATGTACATCGCTTGTGATGTTGTTCAGCATGATGTCGGGGAAGTGGAAGGTGGAACTCAGTACACCCGGACGAACTTCATCGGTGATCCGGGCTTTGATGTCCACTTTGCCCCGCGGACTTTCCACACAGACCATATCACCATCGGCGATACCGTTGGCAGCTGCATCGTCCGGATGGATCATCAGTGTATCTTCCGTCAGGATCTGTACGTTGCGGGTGCGACGGGTCATCGTACCGGCATTGTAATGTTCCAGTTCGCGGTTGGTGGTGATGATGTATGGATAGTCTTTCCCATTCGCATTGATCTCTTCACTCTCTCTCCATGGTTCGAAATGGAATTTGCCCTTACCGCGTTTGAAGTCTTCGGTATGCAATATCTCTGTTCCTGTGCCATCGGGTTTCACCGGCCACTGCTTGCCTTGTTCACCCAGTTCATCCCACTTCACACCTGCGAAGAAGGGTACGATCTGACTTACTTCTTCCAGTACCCAGCGAGGATGGTAATCAGGCTGCGGGAAGCCCATATGGGTCATTACCTCACAGATGATCTGTCCGTCAGGCTTGGTGCCGGGCAAGGGTTCTACCACTGCATTCACCCGCTGGATGCGACGTTCTCCATTGGTGAAGGTCCCGCTCTTTTCCAGGAAGGATGAAGCAGGGAAAATGACATCGGCATGCTTGGTCGTTTCGGTATGGAAGATCTCCTGGATCACCAGCAGGTCGAGGTTGTCGAGCGCCTTCATCACCCGCTGGGTGTTCGGGTCGGTTTGTACCACATCTTCGCCCATCAGCCACAAAGCTTTCAGGTTGCCGTTCAGCGCTTCATCCCACATCTCCGGAATTTTCAATCCCTTACCTATCGGCACGGAGCGACCGTAATGCAGTTCGTATTTCTTGTTCATCTCCGGGTCGTAGGAGCTCATGTATCCTGCACCCTGGTGAGGCTGACATCCCATATCGGCTGCTCCCTGCACGTTGTTCTGACCGCGAAGCGGGTTCACACCCACCCCCCTGCGACCAATATTCCCTGTGATCATGGCCAGGTCTGCGATGAGCATGACGGTGAAGGTTCCCTGCGAATGTTCCGTTACACCAAGACCGTGGAAGCTCATGGCATTGCCTGCTGTGGCATAGGCATGCGCTGCTTTGCGAACGAGATTTCTGTCCACACCGGTGATGGATTCCAGTTCATCGATGTTCAGTCGCAGGATCTCTGCACGCATCTCGTCATACCCTTCTGTTCTCGCTTCAATGAATTTCTTGTCTTCCAGTCCATCGCTGATGATGTAGTACAACATCATATTCAGCATGGCCACATTCGTTCCGGGACGAAGCGGCAGATGGTAGGTGGCATATTTTGCCAGTTCTGTTCTCCTTGGATCGATCACGATGGAGGTCTTGCCGCTCATGGCGAACTGCTTCAGCTTGGCACCGGTTACGGGGTGACCATCGGTGGGGTTGGCACCGATCACCATGATGGCATTGGTGTACTTCAGGTCGATGATGCTGTTGGTGGCAGCACCTGTACCAAACGTACGCTGCATACCGAGTGCAGTAGGCGAGTGGCATACCCTGGCACAACAGTCGATGTTGTTGGTGCCGATGACCGCACGAATGAATTTCTGCATCAGATAATTCTCTTCATTCGTACAACGGGCAGAAGAGATACCTGCGATGCTGTCGGGTCCGTGTTTTTCTTTGATGGTGGTCAGCTTCTCTGCAACGAAGTCAAAGGCTTCTTCCCAGGTGGCTTCCACCAGTTCTCCGTTCTTACGAATGAACGGTGTGCGGATACGATCCTCATGGTTGTAGAAACCGAAGGCATAGCGTCCTTTCAGACAGGTATGTCCGCCGTTCACTTCTGCATCGTAAGGTGCCTGGATACTCTTGATCTTTCCGTCAACGGTCGATACTTCCAGGTTACATCCCACTCCACAATAGGTACACACAGTACGGGTCACTTCTGTTCCCACTACACTCTTGCTTTCAAACACATCGCTGATGGCGCTGGTGGGGCAGGCTTGTGCACAGGCACCGCAGCTCACGCAGTCACTTTCAAAGAAGCTGACATCACTGCCTTTGATGATGTGGTTGTCAAATCCGCGACCGGCCATGCTCAGTACGAATTGTCCCTGTACTTCATCGCAGGCACGCACACAGCGATAGCAGTTGATGCACTTGCTGAGATCGGAGGTCATGTAAGGGTGCGACAGGTCTTTCTGTCTGTCCAGGTGGGTCTTGCCTTCCGGGTAACGCACCTTTCTGATGCCCACCTTCGCGGCCACATCCTGGAGCTCGCAGTTGCCGTTCACCTCGCAGGTGAGACAGTCCAGCGGGTGATCTGTCAGCACCAGTTCAATGATGTTCTTCCGCAGCTTCTGCACATTCTCAGAAGAAGGTGAGATATGATAACCGGGCTGCACCGGTGTATGACAGGAAGCTACTGTTCTGACCGCACCGTTTGCCTGCAATGCCACATCTACCGAACACACCCGGCAGGAGCCGAATGGTTCCAGGTTGGGTGCATCACACAGCGTGGGTACCAGGTCGCGACCGAGGTTGCGGCGGATGAAAGACAGGATGGTCTCATTCTCATGGATGGCATAGGCCTGTCCGTCAATGTAAGCCACCTTCGTTTCTGTCTGCACACCGTTCCCGCCGATGGGAGATCCGGTGTTGTCGCCTTTGTCTAAATATGCCTTTTTCATGCCTGAATATTCTTATTTGAAATAGGGCGAAAGTTCTTCGTTAAAGTATTGCAATGCGTTCTTGACCGGGAGGGGAAGTCCGCCACCCAGCGCACACAGAGAACCCTTCTCGAGTGTTTCCACCAGATCATCGAAGAGGGTGCGGTCTATCTTGTAGCCATCGTGTTGTGCCTTGTCCAGCATCTCTGCTCCGCGAACGGAACCCAATCTGCAGGGGAAGCACTTGCCACAGCTTTCATGTGCCGTGAATTCGAACAGATGCTCGATGTATTTGACCAGCGGAAAGTCCTGCGGGATGCAAACCACAGATGCATGACCGAGCAGAAAACCATTCTTGCTAAAACTTTCAAAGTCCACCGTCAGGTCATCGATCTTAGAAACAGGAACGAGTCCGCCCAGTGGACCTCCGATGTGCATGGCCTTCACTTCATGTCGGAAACCCTGCCCCAGTTCATCGATCACTTTGCGCAGGGGTGTACCCATTTCCACTTCATACATACCCGGGCGATTGAAATGACCATCCAGCGAAACGAGTTTCGTGCCTTTGGATCTTTCTGTACCGAGTTCCGCATAGGCTTGTCCGCCGTGACTCAATATCCAGGGCAGTGCAGCCAGTGTCTCCACGTTATTGACCACCGTGGGTTTGTTGAAGAGGCCTTGCTGGGCAGGGAAGGGGGGACGTACCCGCACTTCCGGACGCTGTCCTTCAATGCTGCTGAGCAGTGCGGTTTCTTCACCGCAGATGTAAGCCCCTTGTGCGTGGATGACCTTGAAGTCGAAACTGAATTTGGTTCCGAGTATGTTTTCTCCCACCAGACCGGCGGCGTATAATTTTTCGAGCTCTTTTTCTACGATGTCGATGGCTTCCGGATACTCGGCACGTATGTACAACACACCCCAGCTGGCACCGGTTACATAACCAGCCATGATCATGCCCAGCAACACACTGTGCGGGCGTTGTTCCAGCAGGTAGCGATCAGAATATGCACCGGGGTCACCTTCATCAGCATTGCAGACGATGAACTTGGTCTTGCTGTCCTGGTTGCGACAGGTTTCCAGTTTGATGGCCATGGGGAAACCGGCACCACCACGACCACGGATGTTCGATGTGCGGATCTCTTCCAGCAGGGAAGCAGAGTCTGATCCCAGCCAGGATTTCAGCGGCGCATAAAAGGCATCGAGGCCGGGAAAGACTTCGGTCAGCACTGGTGTGCCGATGGCTTCCACGTGATAGTCTTCGATCCTGCGTTCCGGTTTATCCAGAATGGTCTTGATGTTCTTGATGTCATCGCCGGAGTAGTTGTTGCCCTGGTAGTGGAAGGCACTGTTCTCATGACAGCGACCGAGGCAGCACATCACACCGATCTCTTCTTCCGCAAAGGTTTCTTTCAGTTTTTGTTCTACCACTGCCTGGGTGCCGGCGCACATGCAAGCGGAACCGTTGCAGACATAGACCTTCTTTCCCTGGTTCTCCGGGCGGGTAAAATCATAAAAGGTGGCTGAGCCATAGACATTGGCCTTGCCTACCAGGAAGGCCTCGGCCAGTTGTTCCATCTCTTTCACTCCGGGGCTGCCATTGCCCTTGGCCATGGTTCCCAGCTTCTCGAAGAGGTTGTCTGTCAACCCCTTGCGTCCCGACAATTCGCTCAGATTCTTCGACATGAAAATGCAGTCTTTGAGTAATGTATAAAAGTAAGGGGAAAGGGGCAGAAAACAAAAGTGGCCCTAACCCCATTGTTTCTTCATAGGTGCGGGTTTAAACCCGCACCTATGGAGAATCCTCCACACCCACCCACACTCTCTCCCGCACCCATTCCCTGTTAGCCGTCCCGCCGGTGTTACCGGGTGTGGATGAACAATTCAGTGTTTGAATCACATCACAGAGGAACGCCGGCGTTTTTAAATAGGAGGCTATTCGGATAGATGAACCACAGAGTTCCTTGTCAGGTAACTCTGTGGGGACAAGAAACCCTATTGGGACGGAAGAATCAACAACAAAATTTTAAACTTCATCTTCTACCTGCTTCAAATTCCAGTAAATGTAATTTTTACTGCCGTTTGGTGAAAGTGCCATATTTTCCCTCAAATTGGCGAACACAAGACTAGTCTAACAGGATGAACGGCTTAGAGAATGGCCTTCCTGCTCCACAAACAAAGATGGACCACATCTGGGACATCACTAGATTGTAAAAAATCTAATTGATGTGTTTCCTTTTGAGGAAAGTCACCATTTTGTTAAGCTAAATAATTAACTTTTGCATTAGTTATGAATATAAGGGCCATAGTTTTTGTTGCATTTGCTACATCAATTTCTTCTCTATTAGGTCAAGTGCCTACAGGCCCTGATATTGCCTGGCAACAGTGTTATGGAGGTTTTGGTGACGATTATTTTACAGATGCCATCATTACACAAGACAATGGTATTCTGGCAGCCATTAGGCCTCTATCTGATGATGGTGATCTGGAAGGAATGACCAAAGAAGAGGCTTCTGGTTGGGTGATAAAATATACACCGGATATGACCATACAGTGGCAGAAGCACTTTGGATATTCAGATTGTTTTCGTGAAGTGTATAAGATTTATGAGTTAGTTAATGGAGATATCATTTTAGCAGGATCAACCTCTAGTAATTCGGGCACAGGTTGTTTAGATGTGCTTGGTAGCGCTGATCTGTTTCTCATGAAGACCGACTCCCTCGGCAATGAAATATGGTACCAAACTTATGGCAGCCCTTTTCAAGACCTCCTGACCTGGCTGGTACCCACTTCTGATGGCGGGTTTCTACTAACTGGTACCAGCATGGGAAGCGGTGGAGATATTCCTTTTCATTATGGGGGCACCCTGTCAACTGATGCTATAATACTCAAGACCGACAGCCTGGGTGAACTCGAGTGGGTTAAAGTATTGGGAGGGAGTAGTTTTGACTTACCTCGGAAAGGAACAATTGAGATACAGCCAGACTTATTCCAGATTCATATAGCCAGCACTTCAGATGATTATGACTTCTTTGATCCTGAAGTAGATGATTTCAGTAAATGGCTGTTTGTCCAAATTGATATAGAAGGAAATATTCATCGTGACCGCGTCATGTCAGCAGAAATCGACTTCTACAATGGCAGCAATTTGTTTATGCCCTATCATTCAGGGGTGTTGGCATGTGGTACCGGTTATGCTGAAAGCTTGCTCTATACCACCGCACCGGAGCACGAAGGCTCGGAGGGTGCCATCATGATACTGGATTCCTTGTTGGACATAACTTATTTTAAGCAATGGGGGGGCTCAAGCACAGATGTTTTTGTTACTGCTACTCATGATGAATTAGGTAACTACTATTTTTTTGGAGTTAGTAAATCAGCTGATCATGATGTATTAGAAAACCATTATGAAGGAGAGGAAGAAAACTATTGGATACTTGCCACTGATTCTTCGTTCAATACCCTATGGAGTAAGTCCTTTGGAGGGGGTAACAATAATTGTGGTGACCTGTGTGGAGGAGTTTTTACAGGGACATTGATCGCCAAAGACGATATGTTGTATGTCTTTACAGAAAGTGTTTCTCCGGAAGTACTCCCCGATTTTGATATCGAATGTGGGCACTATAATGCATCTACTCCCAAATCAGATGCCTGGCTGGTAGCCTTTGACCTCACTACCGTTATTCCGGAGCAAGAGGTGGCCCAGACACCCTTTACCATCTACCCCAATCCCACATCTGATGTACTTTTTGTCCATTGCGCATCAGATAATTCAACCATATCCTATACTATCAGGTCCCTCTCTGGCAGTATATTAAAAACCGGTACTCGTAATGGAAATGAGGGCATCTCTGTCGATCTGCTTCCATCTGGATTTTACTTTATCACAATGGAAACTGACGAGCATCAGTACTTTGTGAGTACGTTCTGCAAGATTTAGTTGTGATAAACCAGGTAGGCGATATGGAAAAGTTAAGGCATAAATGAAGATCTCAGCACTCATCATCACCTGTGTTTCTTTTGTACCATCACTGCAAGGCCAGGTTCCTTTTGGCCCTGTGATCGAGTCTACGGAATGTTTAAGTAGTCCTGGGAATGATGCATTCGTAGATGCAATAAAAAGTAAAGATGGCGGAATCTTGGTTTTAGGATATTTGCGGGAATCTGTTGAAGGAATTATCATACCAGAAGGATATCTAGCTCCAACGGTCGTAATCAAGAAGAATGCTGACCTTGAGAATCAATGGATTCAATTTATCGGGGGATCTGACCTGGGTACATCCGGGCACACAATATTGGAAGATGAGGACGGATCAATTTATTGTATTGGCACAAGTGGTGCGAATACAGGAGACATCCTCGGGAATAATGGGGTTAAGGACATCTTTATTACCAAACTTACATCTGAAGGAGACAAACTCTGGACAACTGTTATTGGAAGTACAGCAACTGATGAAGTTACCAGTGCTGGCTTTACCTCCACAGGTGATATTCTGGTTACCGGTTACAGCTTTGGCGACGGTGGTGATATCCCTTATCACTATGCTTCCTTTACCAGCACGGATGTGATCTATTTTTCTATTGATACCTCCGGAAATCTGAACTGGCTGAAGGTATTTGGCGGAACCGGTGTGGATCAGCCTGTTTTCAATACCGTTCTGAATAATGATGGTAATACGCTCATCTGCATTGCGAGCAGTTCTGCCGACCATGACCTGGTACCATACGGACTTACTGATAACTGGAAGTTCATCATGATGGAAGTGGATGCGGATGGCAATACGATCTATTCTACCGGCATGGATAATGACAGCACGCTGGAGGTTTTTGAAGGTGCCATGCTCTTAAAAGAGGATAGTATGCTGGTATTCACTACCATGAGCAGATATGCCGATCTGGCAGTTTCCAAAGGCATTGAAGATGGGGCCATCGTGGTTTTTACTCCTGAACTGGAGCTCGACAGGATGTACAACTACGGGGGCTCGAACTACGACTACCTGCTCAGGGCCATCTATGAGCCAACCAAACAGGTGTATTATGTGTTGGGCAGTTCATATTCGATCGACCAGGATCTTCCGGGCAACTACTCCGGTGGGATCGGGGATGATTTCTGGTTGATGTCAGTGGATGAGGAATTTAACCTGCTGTGGAGCCGAAACTTTGGTGGGGCAAATGACAGCAGTTCTCTCGGAGACGGTTCATGGTCCAACCCGGGAAGTCTGATCTATATGAATGATAAACTCCATCTGTTTACGAGTTGTTTCCCAACAGATGATCCTCCTGATTTTGACTTATCCTGCACACCTTCAACAGGCATTTTTACTACCACTGATGGCTGGAGAGTAACCTTTGACCTGCTGACAATGGGGCTTAATGATGACACCACTGAGAAACCGGATGTCAGGTTGTATCCCAATCCCACATCTGATGTGCTTTTTGTCCATTGCGCATCAGATAATTCAACCATATCCTATACTATCAGGTCCCTCTCTGGCAGTATATTAAAAACCGGTACTCGTAATGGAAATGAGGGCATCTCTGTCGATCTGCTTCCATCTGGATTTTACTTTATCACAATGGAAACTGACGAGCATCAGTACTTTGTGAGTACGTTCTGCAAGATCTGATCGGGATGAACCTGACCTCCATTGTGCTGGAATAATTAAGGACACAACGAAGCTGCACAGGAGATTCACAGCCCCGATTGCAGCAGGTAGCCCGGACCCCTGCCGATAGTTATCGGGAGCTATCGGGAGCGAACTTAGGGGGAGGACTACTGCGGAAAGCGGGACCAACGTTGCTGGATGGCAACAGGATGCTTGCTCCAACTATCCTGTCAGACCATACCGCTCTTCCTTACCTTTGCACACGCATGGACCTTCTTTCCAAACTCCGATCCATCAAAGAGCGCTATGAATTGCTGCAGGAGCAACTGAGCGATCCGGAACTCATTGCCGATCAGGCGAAGTACAAGCGTCTGAACAAGGACTACAAGGACATGCAGCCGGTGGTGGAAGCCTTTGACCGCTATGAACTGGTGCTGGGAAATATGGAAGACAGCCGGCGCATCATCCAGACCGAAAAAGACGCTGATCTGAAAGACATGGCCAAAGAGGAACTGGAGTTGTTGCAGACCGAACAAACGGAACTGGAAGAACGCATCCGCATCCTGCTGCTGCCCAAAGATCCGGAAGATGCGAAAGACGCCATCCTGGAGATCCGTGCGGGTACCGGTGGCGATGAAGCTGCCCTCTTTGCCGGCGATCTGTTCAAGATGTACCAGCGCTACTGCGATGCCAAAGGCTGGAAGACCGATGTCATCAACATGAATGAAAGTGAACAGGGCGGATACAAGGAGATCGTGATGGAAGTGGCCGGCGAAAACGTATATGGTACTTTAAAATATGAATCCGGTGTGCACCGGGTGCAACGGGTGCCTGCCACCGAATCGCAGGGACGCATCCATACGTCGGCTGCCACCGTGGCTGTGCTGCCAGAAGCCGAAGAGGTGGACGTGCAGCTCAACATGAACGATGTGCGGGTAGATACCTTCCGGGCATCCGGTGCCGGTGGTCAGCACGTGAACAAAACTGAAAGTGCCATCCGCCTGACGCATATTCCTACCGGACTGGTGGTGGAATGTCAGGACGAACGTTCACAGATGAAGAACAAGGACAAGGCCATCAAGGTGCTGCGTACCCGGTTGTATGAAAGAGAACTGGCAGCGCATCATGCGAAGATCGCCAGTGCCAGGAAGACACTGGTCAGCACAGGTGATCGTTCTGCCAAGATCCGCACGTATAATTATCCCCAGGGCCGTGTGACCGATCACCGCATCAACCTGACGCTGTACAACCTGCCGGTGGTCATGAATGGTCAGATCGGCGAGATCCTGGATGCGCTGCAGACGGCGGAGAATGCGGAGAAGATGAAAAGCGGCGGGTGAAAGGCGGAGGACGGAATGCGGAAAGCGGAATGAGTGAGGGGTGAGGCAGTGAAGCAGTAAGCAGTAGAGCAGTAAGCAGTTGAAGAGCAAACAGTTTAGGTGAGCCCCTCCCTATAGCTATCGGGTTCAATTGGGATTGGCAGTTGGCGGTTGGTGGTAAAACAATTTAGAAGACTCTTTGCGTCCTCTGTGTTTGTTTCGGCGAAGCCGGAACCTGCGCCTTTGCGTTCAAAAAATCCAGGGACATTATATGTGACCGGTGAATCCCTGTCGGGAAGTGAGGGGTGAGATGTACACCATTCAGGGTATGAACCATTCACTCCCGATCGTTATCGGGTTCACTTTCCGCCTATGGCGGAATTGACCGCTCACTCGCAGCTTCATTCTCCAATTACCCCTATCTTCGTGCCGCATGTCCATCAGTGTGCAACATCTCACCAAGATCTACGGCGAACAGCGGGCTGTGGATGATATCAGCTTCGAGGTTCCGGCCGGACAGATCGTCGGCTTTCTGGGTCCCAACGGCGCCGGAAAGAGCACGACCATGAAGATCCTGACCTGCTTCATTCCGCCCTCTGCAGGCGAAGCGAAGGTGTGCGGATTTGACGGCATGAAGGATCCCATCGAAGTGAAAAAAAGAGTGGGATATCTGCCGGAGCACAATCCGCTCTATCCCGACATGTACGTGCAGGAATACCTGGAGTTCGCTGCCCGCATGCAGGGCATGAAGAAGTTCGGAGAGCGGGTGGAAGAGATGATCGCGGTAACGGGATTGTCACCCGAGCGTAAAAAGAAGATCGGTCAGCTGAGTAAAGGTTATCGCCAACGGGTAGGACTTGCACAGGCCATGCTCCACGACCCCGAAGTGCTCATCCTGGATGAACCCACCTCCGGCCTCGACCCCAACCAGCTGGCAGACATCCGCCACCTTATCAAGACCCTCGGCCAAAAAAAGACCGTGATCCTGAGTACGCATATCATGCAGGAAGTGCAGGCCTTGTGCGACCGGGTCATCATCATCAACAAAGGTCGCATCGTGGCCGACGACAGTGTGGAAGGTCTGCAGGCCCGCAGCTCCGGCGCCACCATTGTGCAGGTCAGCTTCAAGGAAAGCCCGGATAAAGACCTGTTCCGCAAGATACCGGGTGTGGCAGAAGTGAAGCGTATCGACGATCAGCAGTTCCTGATCCAGTACATCGGGCAGGAGGATATCCGCGAGACCCTCTTCAAGTTTGCCGTTGACAACAAACTCACCCTGCTCAACCTGCAACTCGAAAAGCAAAGCCTGGAGGATGTGTTCAGGCAGCTGACGGGGAGATGAGGTCAGTTCACAGTTGGCAGTAAGCAGTTGGCAGTCAAACTCCATTCCTCCCGATAGCTATCGGGAAAGAGGACGAAAAGCGAAACAGGTTGGTTCTGACCCCCGGTTTCAGTAGTTCACATTCCGCATTTCGAACTCCGTACTCCGCTTTGTTCCCAGACCAATGTGCTACTTTTGCCGTTTAGTGCAAAAGTCCCGGAGTGGTAGCCATTTTTCGTAAAGAACTCAACGTTTTCTTCAGCAGCCTGATCGGCTATATCGCCATCACCATTTTCCTGGTGGCGAACGGCCTGTTCAACTGGGTGTTCACAGACACCAGCATCATGGAGAGCGGTTACGCCAACCTGGAGCCTTTTTTCAACTTCGCTCCCTGGATCTTCTTATTTCTGGTACCGGCCATCACCATGCGGTCTTTCGCTGAAGAGAAGAACAGCGGCACCCTCGAACTGCTGGCCACCCGACCGGTGACCGACCTGCAGATCATCGGCGGGAAATTCCTGGCCGCATTCGTCCTGGTACTGTTCAGCGTGCTGCCCAGCATCATCTATTATTTCGCCATCCGCGAGCTCGCCAGTCCGAAGGGCAATGTGGACACAGGAGGTATCATCGGTTCGTATATCGGACTCACCTTATTAGGCGGATGCTTTGTAGCCATCAGCCTCTTTGCATCGGCCGTGAGCAACAACCAGATCGTGGCTTTCATCTCCGGTCTGTTCCTGTGCTTCTTCCTGTACTACGGCTTTGATGCCCTGGCCTTGCTGCCGGTCAGCGAAGGCAGTGCAGATGCGGTGTTCAATGCCATCAGCATCAACCAGCATTATCAGAATATCAGCAAAGGCTATATCGACTTCCGCGACGTGCTGTATTTCGGCAGCGCCGTGTCCATATTCTTTCTCATGACCCAAACCGCACTCGGCAGCAGAAGATGGTGAACGAAGTTTCCATATCATCCGGGTTTGAACGGAACCGTCGCCGGGCGATGTTGCGTCTGTTGCTTTTGGTGCTCATCATCGTACTGCTCAATGTGGTACTGAGCAGGGTCTTCTTCCGCCTTGACCTCACCCAGGAAAAACGCTACAGCCTCAGCACACCTACCAAGGAACTGCTGGAGGAACAAAGCGATATCGTCTTCGTAACTATTTATCTGGCCGGCGATCTCACCCCGAACATGCAGCAACTGCAGACCTCCACGGTGGAGATGCTCAAGCAGTTCAAGGCATACGGACACGATAATATCCAGTGGGAGATCCAGAATCCTTTCGACATCACCGATGAGGTCAACCTGGGAAAATTCATCCAGGAACTGGAAGACCGCGGCGTCTATTCCATTCCTTTCGGTTCTGCCGATAAAGAACAGACCAGCCGTTCCTTTCTTTTTCCATATGCCAACGTCAACTACAAAGGCAAGGATCTGAGCCTGCTGTTGCTGGACCAGGTGCAGCCATTGTCGCCGCTGTATGATCCAACATCAGCCATCTCGCTGCTCGAATATAAATTCTCCAAGTCCATTCGTCTGCTCAGCGAGACCAAACGTCCGGATATCGCATTCATAGAAGGACAGAACGAACTGGACACCCTGGAAGTGCAGGATATCGCCATTTCGCTCAGTGAGTTGTACAACATGTATCGCATCGATCTGCCTAATTCAGATTATATCGATACGCTGTATGATGTGGTGGTGATCGCCAAACCGAGAAGCGCCTTTTCAGAAGAAGACAAATACAAACTGGACCAGTACCTGATGTATGGCGGAAGGATACTCTGGCTCATCGATCCGGTCATCGCAGAATTTGACAGCCTGAGAAGCACGGGAGAGTTCACTTCTGTTGACTATCCCCTCGACATCATGGACCAGCTCATTCAGTACGGAGCGAGGGTCAACAACAACATCATCCAGGACAAACAGTGCAGCCATATCAAGGTGCCTTACGGCAACACCTTCCAGGACAGACCCTGGCTGTACAACCCCGTCATCACCGGATTCAACAAGCAGCATCCCATCAGCGCCAACATCGATGCGGTGGAAGCGAAATTCGTGAGCAGTATCGACACCACTGCTGTTCCGGGCATCAGGAAGACCATCCTGCTGACCACTTCAGCCAACAGCCGTTTTCTGATGAGTCCGGCACGCATCAACTACAACATCGTACAGAGTCAGTACATGCCAACCGATGAGCAGTTCAACAAACCGAACCTGCCGGTGGCTGTTTTGCTGGAAGGCGAATTTCCTTCCGCCTTCAGCACCCGTAAGCCCACTGCCAAGGCGATGGAACGCAGAAGACTGGGCAATGGTCCGTATGCAGAACGCAGCATCCCCACCAAGCAGATCGTGGTGAGTGATGGCGATATGATCAGGAACTATGTAGATGCCGACGGCAAGATCTATCCCCTGGGTGCCAACAACATTGAGCGCTACATCTTTGGCAACAAGGATTTTCTGATGAACTGTATCGAATACCTGACCGACAACACCGGCCTGATGGAAACTAGGGCCAAGGAGGTCAAGCTTCGTCCGATAGACAAGGAGCAGGTAGAAGCCAACCGCACGCAGTGGCAGCTGATCAACATCGGCGCACCCGTATTGCTGATCTATCTGTTCAGCGGCATCTACAACTACATCCGCAACCGTAAGTACGCATGAAAAAGAATCTGATATATCTGGCAGTGGTGATCGTGCTGGCCATACTGGCCTGGTTCTTTATTTTCAATCAGGGCACGGGCAGTTTTGGTGGTGATGACAAAGCCTTTGGCGTGAAGGATACTGCCAGTATCGGCAAGATATTCCTGGCCGATCTGAGTGGCAATAAGATAGAAGTAGAACGCAGCGGCGATGGCTGGGTCATGGATAACGGAACTCCTGTGAGGCAGGAGGTGATGAACACCATCCTGCTCACATTTAACCAGATGGAGATCAAGGCACCGGTAGCGAAATCCATGTTCAACAAGGTGATCCGCGACATTGCCGGTAACCACATCAAGGTGGAGGTATATACCAGAGGTGGCAAGCAGATACGTTCGTATTTTATCGGCCCTATTGCTGCCAACGGGCGTGGCAATTACATGCTGGTGGAAGGCAGCAAGACGCCGTTCGAATTGCAGATACCCGGTTTTGACGGATTCATCTCCTCCCGTTTCGATATGCAGGTCATCAACTGGAAAGACCGCACGGTATTCAAATACAGACCGGACAATATCGCGAAGCTGGAGGTGAACTATCCCCGTGTGCCCGACAGCAGTTTTGTGATCGAACGCAGTGCTGATGGTCAGTACACTTTCATCAACAGGAGTACAGATGTACGGCAGTTCAATCCGGAGATCGGCAACTATTATCTCAACCAGTTCAAGCGACTGAACTGTGAACTCTACCTCGACGATAAATACAAGATGGACAGCCTGGCCTCTCAGCAGCCGGTCTGCGTCATGACCGTGACCGACTTAGACGGCAACAGTCGCAGTGCGGAAGTGTTCTACCGGCCTGTCTCCTATCGTACCAAGATGCAGTTCACTTACGAAGGCAAGGAGATCAACTTCGACATGGACAAGTATTACGCCATCATCAACGATGGGAAAGACCTGTCCATCATCCAGAACTTCGTGTTCGGCAAGCTGTTCATCGGCCCGTCCTACTTCTACCGCCAGCGTGGTGAAACGCCCAACGTGCTCATCCAGGACCTGATGCAGGATTCTGAGGGAGAGACGGTAGATCTGATGGAGTAGTTGGCAGTTAACCCCTGCGGGGGCAGTTGGCGGTTGGCAGTTTTCAAAAAAAAATTATGGGAATTGAGATATGTTCTCCCTTCGATCTGATTGTTATCGGAATTTACATGTTAATGATTTCTCTCCTGCTGGTAGAATAAAACCATAAAAATAGACGGAAGGGTTTTAACACAAAGGCACAAAGGAGTCGCAAAGGACGCAGAGGGTCTTCAAATATGCTTCACTATTCTATAGCCTTGTTGAACGGATGATTCATTCACCATTGACTTCCCGCTTTCAGTGGGATTCACTGATGAAATAGTTGGCAGTTTTCAAAAAAATAGCCTGAGGGGTTTTGACACAAAGGAGTCGCAAAGGACACAGAGGGTCTTCAAATATGTTTCACTATTCTATAGCCTTGTTGAACGGATGATTCATTCACCATTGACTTCCCGCTTTCAGCGGGATTCACCCCTCACCAGCATGATGCTTCAATACACCATCAGCTCCTGCTGAAACACCACGCCTCCCCTGTCCTGCACTTGCAGCAGGTACAAACCTGCGGGAATCTGTTTCAGATCGATGCAGTTATCCAACACCTGTCCGGCGCCGACCAGTTGACCTGTCAGGTCTGTCAGTCGCCAGGAGATACCGATGTTGACGAACACCATTCCCGTGGTGGGATTGGGCCATACCTCCAGTTCCCGGATCTCGTCCTTCACAGAAAGCGGAGGTTCCGGTGGTGTCCATGTCAGCCAGACCTTGTACAGTTTGTTGCTGGCGGTACTGGGGGTGAAGTTGGGAAACTCCGGTGCGATGCCGCCGAAGAGATAACCGGCCAGTACTTCCTCTTCAGAAGCATCCAGTCTGATGATCTCATTGGGATAACGTGTGACAGTTTCTGCGGGAATGAACACCGCATTGGAACCCCACAGTGCGTCGAAGCGAACTGGTAAAAGAACTTGTTTTGTGGACCCGTCTGCATAGCGGGTGATGCAGGAGATGTTATCGGTGAAGGGCACGTTGAGATCTTCGTACACAGCCGAATCGGGTTCATAGAAATAATACTGGCTGATACCACCGAACAACACCGTATGCATGTCAGCGGTATTGCTGTCATACAGAGGCATGAGCGGACAGGTATAGTGGTTGAACAGGTGGGTGAGCGTGTCTTCGGTCCAGGATGCTCCGTCGTAATAGAGATCGCTCAGCCAGGGCAGGTTGATGTCGTACTGGAATACGCCTGACCAGGCAGCCAGTCCTTCGCTGCCATCGGGATACCTGACAGGACCCAGGTTGAGATCACGGCGGTGAAACAACAGACTGTCGTAGGTTATACTGATATCACTGATGCTGATGTCCGCACCATCGTCGGTCAGATGAAACCTCCTGACCTCATTCGTGTATCGCTGGGTGAACCCGATACCACCTATCTCCGAATACTCGCCGGTGAATTCATGTCCGCCGAACAGCACCACATCGCTATCAAACAACTCCGCTTCCCCGCCACAGAGATAGAACAGGCTGTCGCGGAAGAGGCGAAAGGCCGGAGCGATATCACCCCCGCTTTCCAGAGCAGTTTCCAGCAGGGGCAGGTCTATTGCTACCAGGGTAGCGAAGGTGACAAAATCTTCGCTGGTGGTATCCTTTCCGTATCCTCCCATCACATATACACGATCGTCCTGCTGTACGAACTGAGGGTTTGTGGATCTCAGCGGGAAAGCGATGGAATCGGGCAGTTCCCAGATGCTGCGCTCCCATTGCTGGCCGGTTTCCGGATCGAACATGCGGACCGACTGGTTGGCCTCATCCAGAGGGAAGGGATCGGGTGGTATCATGCCGTGCATGCCTCCCTGGCGACCGTACACCATGAACCAGCGCTCATTGTAAACCCCGTGCGCAAAGGAGTGCAATCCGGGCCATTCGGGCCAGGTGGCCTCTTCCAGGCGAATGCTGAAGGGCAGGGAATCTGTCTGCGACCTCGCAGAAAAATGGGAAAATCCAAGCAGGAAAACGGCTGTAAACAGGCGAAAACGCATGACTCAAAGGTACATTCTTGTGGGTATTTAGGCTCCTGCGAATGTCTGTTTATATTTACCTTTGACCGAATCAAAAAAGGCCTTAAAACCGACGCATGAAATTCATTGTCAGTACTACTTCCCTGCTCCGCAATCTACAGATGGTGAACGGGGTGATCAGCACCAGCACCGTATTACCCATTCTGGAAGATTTTCTGTTCGAGATCAGCAAGAACTCTCTGACCATTTCCGGCACCGATCTGGAAACTTCCATCAGTACCTCGCTGGAGATCGAATCCAAAGCGGAGGGAAAGGTGGCTATTCCGGCCCGTATATTGGTTGATTACCTGAAGACCCTTCCGGAACAACCACTCACCATTTCGGTGAACGACGATAATTACTCTGTTGAGATCACTACAGATCGTGGTAAGTACAAACTGAATGGTGAAAACGGCAGTGATTTTCCACGCATTCCGGTAGCAGAGAATACCAGCGAGCTGAGTATGAGCACCGGTATCCTGCAGAAGGCCATCAACAAGTCACTGTTTGCGGTGAGCAATGATGAGCTTCGTCCGCAAATGACCGGTGTTTATTTCCAACTTAATAATGAAGGTGTAACATTTGTGGCCACCGATGCACATAAACTGGTTCGCTACAAGCGCACCGATACTACCGTGAAAGATGCTGCCAGTTTTATTGTACCCAAAAAAGCACTTAACCTTTTGAAGGGCATCCTGCCGGGCGAAGAGACCCAGGTGCAGATCTCCTACAACAGCAGCAATGCTTTTTTCAGCTTCAATAATATCAACCTGATCTGTCGCCTGATCGATGCCCGCTACCCTGATTACAATGCGGTCATTCCGACAGACAATCCGAACGAACTGCTCGTGAACCGTGCCGATCTGCTCAACACGCTGCGCCGGGTCATGATCTTCTCTAACAAGACCACCCACCAGGTCATTCTGAAGCTGACCGGCAACAGCCTGAACGTATCAGCCCAGGACCTCGACTTCAGCAATGAAGCCAAGGAAGACCTCGACTGCCAGTACAGTGGTGAAGACATGGAGATCGGTTTCAACGCCCGCTTCCTGCAGGAGATGCTGCAGGCGATGGACAATGAAGAAGTGAAGATCGAGCTGTCCACTCCGAACCGTGCCGGTATCCTGCTGCCCACCGAAAGTGAGGAAGGTGAAGACCTGCTCATGCTGGTGATGCCGGTGATGCTGAGCGCCTGAGGGTAAGTTAGCAGTTGGCGGTTTTCAGTTGGCAGTTTAGCGCTGGTCTATTTGTCTCCATACCTATCCCTCTTTCGACAGGCAGGTAAATCTGTGGAAACAGTAAATAATAGTTATCCTGGAATCCAAGGGTAAGTTAGCAGTTGGCGGTTTTCAGTTGGCAGTTTAGCGCTGGTCTATTTGTCTCCATACTCAATACCCAATACTCACTACCCACTACTCAATACTCATTACCCACTACACAATACCCTTCCTAAACACCGGAAACTTCACCTCCCGTGCACCGAAGTTGCTGTAGAATCTGGCGATGCCGGGGATCATACTCCCTTCAAAATCGAATAGCTTTTCCTTTTCTGCATATTCCTGCAACACGGAATCTATGAGGTAGGTCATGACACTTTTCTTCTTGCCTGCAGGCGTGTGTGCTGCCAGCAGGTAGATGAGCATACCGTGACTGTGCACCAGGAAGACCGCACCTTGTCTTTGTCCGCTTTCGTCCAGTGCATAGCGGATGAAACCTTCTTTCCTTTCCAGCAACATCTGCAGCAGTGCCTGCAGCATGTGCATGTCTTTCGGACCCAGGTCGCTGAGTTTGTCGCCCAGATTTTCTTTCAGGAAACGCAGGAAGGTGGGCACGTCGGGCGATGATTCATGGGTCAGTTCCATGTTGCCGATGCGCTTCATATTCTTGCGCACAATGGTGCCATACTGTTCTGCGATGGAAGCGTAATCACGCTGTAATGGTATCTGATAAGTTACCCGATGATCAGCTGCAGGCATGCTGTTGCGGGTGTTCAGCTGCACATAGACCCGGATGAATCTTTTAGGAATGGCCCGGAGAAATTCAGGCAGCAGATCATATTGAGCTGCATCGGTGACAAACAATCCGAGCTGCTGACAAAAGAAGGGCTGAAAGACCGCCCGGAAACCCCATTTCTTTCTGACGGGCAATGGAAACACAGCCGCATATTCATCGAGTACGAGGGCATCCCAGCAGTTACCGGTCACCACATCCAGGTAGTGCGAATAAGCATAGGGCAGCGCATTCAGTGATCCTGCGATACAGGCATCCCATCGCTCTTTGTCGATCTCGCTATGTGAGAGGTAACGTATCAGCGCTTTACGATCTGGCGGGCCATACAAGCATCGCCTGAGCGTAAAGATATCCAATAGGTGCCGGAGGGCAGAAGTGCGAGCGGAAGGTGAATGACCTGTCCGCCAAACGCTGTAGCAGCATACACTTCCTTACCGGATGGTTCTGTCAGCGAGAGCTGCCACTTGTCTGCACTACGCAGATCACGCAGGTCAATGCTCACATGATCATCGACCGGATTGGGCCATACAGCGATGAGGTCATCGTGTGATTCTTCCAGATTGCTGATGGCACCACCTACACGGAAATGCCAGAATCCATCGGGTGCTGTAATGGGTCTCACCTGTTCTTTTCCGGTTGTGGCTTGGGCATAGATATAATAGAACACTTCGGCACCATCTTCCTGCGCAGGAATGAAGCCGGTCCAGGTATTGGAAGCCACATCCGCCAGGGTCATGGGCGATGTATTCCAGAAACCTGCTGCAGTATCTGTGGTATAAAAGATCTCTGCTTCTGCAATACCATCACGGTGCAGTATCCAGGCATCCACTTCATAATCGGCGAAGAGTTCTTCTGTATCCTGCAAAGGCTGGTGGGTGATGAGCAAAGGTTCATTGGTGGCCACTTCTTTTGTTACGCAGTGGATGGCTCCCAATGCCTGTATGATCTCATTACAATCTATCATCACAATGCGATATCCGGGTAGCAGATCTGATAGGATCCGATAAGCGGTAGTATCATATTGTTCTTCGTAAGCCGGTACGATCACTGTCTTGTTGATGAATACGAAGTTGGTGTAGGTGCGGTAATCGCCGGGATTCCACCAGGAACCATCGTCCGGAAAATTGCCTGCTTCATCAGGCGGCATGAGGATGCGCTCGAATTTATACGGTGTGCCGAATATACTGGTGTAGTTGTCCTGGATGTATTCGATGTTCGCTTCTATCTGCGGACCATCAGCTTCCCCTTCCGGGTATTCGCCCACCAGTATGGTCTCTTCATCCAGCAGCTTCATATGCATATCAATGTGGTGGATCTGATCGTAAGGCAGGGTCTCCATCTTGATATAAGTGCTGATGCCCATGAATGCATCCATGATATAGTCGATCTCGCCTTCTGTTTTTGGCTCCAGGCTGTAGTCGTTACCATCATTTTCGTCCAGGACGAGGCGGGATGAAAATCCGGTTCCCCAGCCATCGGTCATGAAATTTCCTCCGGTGTGCACCAGGTCATAAGGCACTTCTGTAGTGGTATAGATAGGCAGTCCCGTCAGCTGCGACATCAGTTCCGGAACGGCATCATCCAGCGGTCGCGGACGGTTATAGATCCAGTCGATGAGGTAGAGGGAATCCACATCGTTGGCATAGACATTCCACTGGCCGTAATCGCGGGCCCATACAGAATTGAAGCCACCTTCCACGAGGGTGATATTATCGAGTGGTATGGATGCACTTTCAAGGCTGGTCTTTACCGTGTTGGTATCTGCACATAGTATATACACCTCGCATTCCTCCTGTGCATATCGCACGATCTCTCTGATGGTATTGGTATAGCCGGTCCAGGTGACCAGCAGGGCGTCAATCTCTTCCCATTCTGCACTGGCACGAACAGGCAGTTCCGGCGGACTGGTGATGCCGGAAGTGGTCTTGTAGGGTATGTAGGAGTCAAGCAGGTCCAGCTCCCAGGGGGCATATCCATTAGGTAATGCAGGGGCCTGTGCGATGGCTGATCCTGCTGTCAAAAGTAAGGCGGTCAACACCCCGGAGTAAAGTAACCTGCTGCTCATAGTCGTTGGGTTGGTTAGGGTGTGTGCACCACAGGGACTCTAAACATAGTTCCCTCTTTCAGTAAAAAGTGTAACAAAAGAAACGGAATCGTTACAACACAAAGGGCTAACTTCGCAATCCCGATGCAGGACCTTTCAGTACAAGATAAGGAAAGAGCGATACTCATAGGACTGGTGACCCAATACCAGACCGTGGAGCAGCTCGAAGAGTATCTGGACGAGCTGGCATTCCTGGCGCAAACGGCCGGAGCAGAAGTGATAGAGCGTTTCTATCAGAAACTGACCACTCCGGAAAAGCGCACCTATATTGGGAAGGGAAAGCTGGAAGAAGTACAGCGATACGTGGAAGAAAAAGACATCGACCTGGTACTGATCGATGACGAGATCAGTCCTGCTCAGCTGCGCAATATCGAAGAAGCCGTGAAGGTGAAAGTGCTGGACCGCAGCATGCTCATCCTGGACATTTTTGCTTCCAGAGCACAGACCATGCAGGCCAAGACCCAGGTGGAGCTGGCGCAGACCCAGTACCTGCTGCCAAGACTGAGAGGTATGTGGACCCACCTCGACAGGATCAAGGGCGGTATCGGTATGCGAGGTGCGGGTGAAAAAGAAATAGAAACAGACCGGAGGGTGGCCCAGCAGCGCATCAGCCTGCTGAAGCAGAAACTGAAGGACATTGACAAACAAAGTCATACCCAGCGCAAGAACCGGGGAGAGTTCATCAGGGTGGCCCTGGTGGGATATACCAACGTGGGTAAGAGTACCCTGATGAATGTGCTGAGCAAAAGCGAGGTGTTCGCAGAGAATAAATTGTTCGCCACACTGGATACGACCGTGCGCAAGGTGGTATTCGAACGCACTCCGTTTCTGTTATCTGACACGGTAGGTTTCATCCGCAAGCTGCCCCATCACCTGGTGGAAAGTTTCAAGAGCACCCTGGACGAAGTGCGGGAAGCAGATGTGCTGCTGCACGTGGTTGATGTATCGCATCCTGCCTTTGAAGATCATATCGCCACGGTGAATGCCACCCTGGAAGACATCGGTGCCCGCGATAAGCCTACCATCATGGTGTTCAACAAGATGGACCTGTATGAAGAGCGGATGTTCGATCCGTATCTGAAGGAAGAGATCAAAAAAGATATCGTTGACGAACTCAAGCAGACCTGGATGCAGCGCAGCAATGAGAATGCCGTGTTCATCTCAGCCATTGAGAAACGCAACATAGAAGAACTGCGTGACCGGATATTGCTGATGGTGGCGGAAGCTTATAAGGTCAGGTATCCGTATAAGACGGAGTTTTATTGAGAGCAGTGAGCAGTTGCCCATTGGGCAGCAGTAGAGCAGAAAGCAGTGAGAAGTGAGTCTCTCCTAAGTAGTTATCTGGAGCTACAGGGGTATCGGCTGCAGTGAGCAGCAAGTAATAAGCAGTGAACCCTGCTGTTGGCAGGGAGTGAGTGGTCAGTATCTTACCTGATCAGATGTTTTCAGGCGAACAGCGGGAAGGTTTCTGCGAAGGCCATGACCTCGTTGCCTACCTGTTTGATATTTGCTTCGTTGTCGGGATCCAGTATAAGGCGATCGATCCAGTTGATGATCTGCACCATGTCATCTTCCTTCATACCACGGGTGGTGATGGCAGCTGTGCCGATGCGGATGCCAGAGGTAACGAAAGGTGATTTATCATCGAAGGGTACCATGTTCTTATTCACGGTGATGTGGGCATCGCCCAGCAGTTTTTCCGCTTTCTTTCCGCTGATATTCTTGTTTCGCAGGTCGATCAGCATCAGGTGGTTATCAGTACCACCGCTGATGATGTGGTAGTCTCTGTTCACCAGTTCCATGGCCATGACCTGGGCATTGCTGATGATCTGGCGACAGTAGATGCGATAGTCTTCTGTCAGCGCTTCGCCGAAGGCCACTGCCTTGGCAGCGATGACATGTTCCAGCGGACCTCCCTGGATACCCGGGAATACAGCACCATCCAGCACAGCACTCATCAGTTTGATATCTCCTTTCGGAGTGGTGAGCCCCCATGGATTTTCAAAGTCCTGTCCCATCAGGATCATCCCTCCTCTCGGACCTCGCAGGGTCTTGTGGGTGGTGGTGGTCACGATGTGGCAATGCGGCATGGGATCGTTGAGCAGTTTGCTCACGATCAGTCCGGAGGGATGCGATACATCGGCCAGCAGGATGGCTCCTACCTTATCAGCAATGGCACGGAAGCGGGCATAGTCCCAGTCGCGGGCATAGGCAGAAGCACCGCAGATGATCATCTTTGGTTTTTCTTCCAGCGCTTTTGCTTCCACTTTGTCCATGTCAATGCGACCTGTCTCCTCTTCCACGCCATAAAATACAGGACGGTAGTATTTGCCCGAGAAATTGACCGGAGAGCCGTGGGTCAGGTGACCGCCGTGCGACAGGTCGAAACCCAGTACGGTATCGCCTGTCTGCATGCATGCGAGGTACACTGCGGCATTGGCCTGGGCACCACTGTGCGGCTGCACATTGGCATAGGCAGCACCGTACATCTGTTTTGCCCGATCGATGGCCAGCTGTTCGGTCATGTCCACAAACTCACAGCCGCCATAGTAGCGGCGGCCGGGATATCCTTCTGCATATTTATTGGTCATGATGGAACCCATGGCCTCCATCACCTGGTCGCTCACGTAATTCTCGGATGCGATGAGTTCGATACCATGGGTCTGGCGCTCACGCTCTTTCTGAATGATATCGAATACCTGCTGGTCTCTTTGCATGTTGTCAGGTTGAAAGGATAAAATTAAGGGATGGAAGGCATAATGGAACACAGAATACACAGAAATAAGATGGAACACAAGATACACAGAGGGCACAGGAACACTGATCTGCATACGGGAAACAGTGTTGTGAATACACGGCGCTGTCCGCTGAGAATTTAAAAACAAGATCGGGACACTTCGGTAACACAGGCTCATATCGGAGCAAGGAGTGAGCGGTAACAGAAACAGGAGATTCCTGATAGCCTCCTTCGTCGGCTTCAGGAATGACGTATTCCTTTGGAAAGGTTTGAAGATTATAGACGATACCTTTTCCAGAATTAGGTACAATAGAAAAAGTGGTTGTCACCCCGGCTTGTGAGGAACGAACAATGCCGGGGTCTGGCTTGAAGGCATTTGTTTCTCGATCAATTTGATTCCAGATCCCGGCATTCTTCCCTCATTCTTCGGTAAGAAGCCCCTGCCTGCCGGCAGGCAGGGGGATGACAATTCGCTTTGGAGGAGTGAGCGGTAACTGAGACAGGAGATTCCTGATTGCCTCCTTCGTCGGCTTCAGGAATGACGTGTTCCTTTGGAAAGGTTTGCGGTTCATTGACGATGCTTTTTCCGGTATTAGAAACTTTATAAAAGGGATTGTCACCCCGGCTTGTGAGGAACGAACAATGCCGGGGTCTGACTTGAAGTAAGTTATTTCTCGCTCAGTACAATTCCAGATCCCGGTATTCTTCCCTCATTCTTCGGTAAGAAGCCCCTGCCTGCCGGCAGGCAGGGGGATGACAATTCGCTTTGGAGGAGTGAACGGTAACCGAGGTAAGAGATTCCTGATTGCCTCCTTCGTCGGCTTCAGGAATGACGTATCCTTTTGGAGGAGTTTTTTGGTTATCGACGTTGCTTTTCCGGAGGAGGGGTCATCCCTGCGAAAGCAGCTTGCCTGTCCGGCAGACAGGGGATCTCATACTGATCAATTGACCAATAATATATTTGAGTGAGCGGTAGCTGAAATAAGAGGTCCTGATAGCCTCCATCGTCGGCTTCAGGAATGACGTGTTCCTTTGATGGTACTCTTATTGTACTTGAACCGAATCAACGATCCAATGACCAGTATCTCACTACCCGCTACTCAATACTTAATACCTTATACTAATAATTCTGTACATAATAGGCAAAGTACTTGCACACATCAATGGCATCGAGGTACACTTCCGTGTCTTTGTAATCAGAACGGAGCAGATCAAATCGGGTTCGGTAGTCCAGGGTGGTCTCTACGTTATCCGGTGCTCCTGATATGTACATCATGTTCTGTTCACACTTGGCAGCCAGGAATACATTGTAGGCCGCAAATTCCCGGTCGCGGGTAAGTTCTGCAGCCTGATCATAGTAGAACAAAGCTTTGGTGTTGTCAAACACGCTGTTGGGATCATCATCTGCAATGGGCCAGATATGCTCATCGCCATTCCAGCTATAGTAGTCGAAGAAAGTCGTATTGAGATAATAGCTTGTGGCCATCCAGCTGTTACCAAAATGACTGATGTTGTAATAGATATTTCCCAGCAGGTGACAGGCCTCTGCTTTCTCTTCACCGGTGGTCTGTTCCACTTTTTTCTCGAGGCTGAGGATATCATTGCAGAGGTCCATTTTATCGTAGTGTCCTTCAAAGGCCATATGATCACAATCATGGCAATCATAGTAATGGATCTCTTTCGGATCTGCATAGAGTTCCATGACCTGTCCGCCGCCGTCTATGATCTCCTGGAGTGTTGCTTTCGCCGCCTCCCATTGCTGGTAGTGCATCTGCACAGTTGCTTTCATATCGAGCAGATCAGGCAGCTGGTTGCTGTACACATCGTGCAGGAACTGATCCATCGGCGATAGATTCTTATCCCTGAAAAAAGCGATCATCTCATCTACCGGATAGTCCAGATAAATGGCCTGCGGATCGGTGTATTTTGCCTGATTCATGCAGATCTCTGCCCTGACCGGATCTTCGATGTTCAGCAGGAACAATTTATACATGGCCAGGCGATAGGCATCATAGCCGAACATATCCGGTGCTTTGACCAACTGCTTCAATCCCGGCAGGATCTTTTTTTCTACCAAGGCATCCATATGGTCCACAGACCTGAGTGTATTCAATGTCTGCAGCGCTGTGATCTGCCACTGCATGCGCTCGTCATTTCCTTTCTGTTTTGACGCGATGGCAAGCGCTGCATCACAGGATGCTTCATCGCCGGAAAGGAAATACAGAAAAGCAGAAGCACATTGCCAGAATGCCACATGATCAGTCTTACCTGATGCAATACCAGCTTGCAAGATCTGTTGCAGTCTTGCTATCCGATCACTGGTTGCAGGTGGCAGCCATGGAGCATCAGTCTGCAGGCCAAAGTCCCGTTCAGGAAGATATTCTCTTTGTATCTGCTCTGCCTCACGTGTAATGAGCAGTTCCAGTTCCGGAGCTGCAGGATCCAGTTGCAACAGCGCTTCCATACACATGGGTGCTGCATTCGGTTGTTTGTATCCAGCCATCAGCCAGAGGGTCTTTTGTTCCTGTTCATTGCGGCACATAGACAAAGCCTGCTGCCAGGTAGCGTCGCTGTCGATATAAAAATCACGCAGGGCGTATTGTCTTTTCGCTCTGCTGTGTTCAAACACCAGCGCATTGTAGTATGCCGCAGATGCAAATTCGCCCTTGCGCAGGTGCGCTCCTGCCTTCAGCGAAAGGCACCACCAGTACAGATCATTGACGGAAGCAGTATTCTTTGCCAGTTGCTCGAACAGCAACAAACAATCATCAAAGTTTCCTGCATAATGCGCCAGCCTGATGGCCTGAAAAGCATAGCGCTGCCGGATGCCGGGATCATTCTCCTGTGCTTCCAGATCCACAGCCTGTTCCTGCAGGATATGCATGGTCTCCAGGTCCTGTGTCTCGTTGCTCCACCAGTCCAGTTCCTGTACATAGGGCACCACCTCGTGCGCAAACAGCAGGTACTTCAGTTCATTGAGTCCTTCTCCTTTCTGCCATCGTTGAGCGAGGGGATTACTCCATTTCTGCGACTTCTTTTTACTGATACCATCATCCCATAGCTGCTTCAGATCTGATGGATCAGCATAGACCATTTCACTGATGAACGCTTCTGTATATTTTCCCTGATAATAGTCAGACCAGAAACGAATGTTCTCCTCTTTCTGAGAATACAGGTTGTAGTCAAAAGGTGTATCTGTAAAGTCGCCGAAATCCAGTGCATGTGCTGAATAATAGAACCAGGCCCATTCGGGAAGATCTATGATGTACTGGTTGTAGGGACGATAAGAGATCTCATCATCATCATAGAACCAGCCACAGGAATTGCCTGTCTGGGCTGGAAATAAGATGAGCAGGCTACTCAAAAGCGGAAAAGACCGAGTCCAGTTCTTCATGGGTATAGTGTTGGAGGATGACGGGATCTGTATGGTATAAAATTACCGAAAGCGGATGGTCGTGCAAATAGTGTGATAACTGTTCTGCCGACTTCAGACCAAGCTCAGGCGACATGCTCTCTATCCGGATGGTATCGCCGGGCTGTACGAAACGTCCGCGGAAATAACCTTCTCCTGTTGCAGCAAAATGAGTGTCATCGACCGTGGTGAACAGCGACTCATTCAATAATTCATCGGCATACAGGGGATAGAATATCTGCTGCAGTTCCCTATGGTGGAAGTAGAGTCCCCAGCTGAACAGGGCAATGCCCGCATCCAGAGGAATGGGATAATGATCTGTCTGTTTCAGATAAGCTTCAGCAGTGGATGGATCATATATGGAATGTGCTGCATCGGGGTCTTCTATGTTTCCCATGTTGTAGAACATGAGCAGGCCACGGTCAACCGGAGGTACTCCTGTTTGTTGAGGATAGGCATACTGATGCAGGCGAATGGTAGCACTCCAGATCGTTTCTTCAAACCTTTTGTAGGTCTGCATCTGTTTCAGGAGCTGAAAGTAATTATCTCTGGTGCCTTCGGTCCAGTCGCAGTCTATCTGGATGATGGCGGGCGGATCTTTCGACAGACCGGTATGGATCTGATCCATCAGTTTGCACATGCGCCAGGCGAGGTCATTGACCCCGTCCATGTCCAGGTGCTCCAGTGTTTCATTGGTCAGGAAGATGACCGGATGTATGGACAGTTCATCCGGCACCTGCACGGTCTGTAACTTCGCCACCGGACGAGGTTGCGCCGCCTCCTCATCCCAGATCACATCAAAATATTTCACATACAGGTCATGTACTCCCAGTGATGACAATTCCTGTATCTCCTCTGTACTCAGATCCAGCGTTGTCTGCCAGTGATAGAAGCTGCGAATGACCTCCTGCTGCTTATCTGCACAAGAAGACCAGGCCCAGAAAATGGGAATGAACAGGACGAAAAATGCTCTGGAAACAGGCCGGTGCATGCCTGTCTAAGGTAGTCAATGCAGTTCAGTCATCGTCGTCGTCCCGGTGATCATTTTGCATAACGGGGGTGCTGCCACCTCCATCTGCGCTGATCTCCGGGTGACGGATCAGTCCGCCGCTATGTCCCACCATGGTCATGAAGTAAGAAGAAGTAAAAGCTGCAATGGCTACCAGCACAACTGGCAGCATGGGCTGTACTTTCTTACTGCGCATCCATAGCATACCGATGAGGGCTATGATGCCGGCTCCGACAGTTACACGCATACCTGTCTGTGCCTGATGTTCATGGACATGGATCTGCTGATGATCTACACCTGCCAGTTCTTCCACAGTTTCCTCTGCACCCTCTCCGGTTTGAAAGGCCGGAATGGCCGATATGCCCGCCAGTACCAATACAAACATGGCTGTTTGCACAAAACCCTTGTTACGAATAAAGAAAGCCAGAACCATTAAACCTGCAGCAGTAATGCTGAGAATGATCGGGAAATGGTTGAAGAGAAGATGCCATTGGGCGCTTGAGAATTGCATAATGTGAATTTAGATATTATTCATATACTGGACGCAGACCGGTGGCGGTCATGCGCAATTTCCGATTGAACAGCTGGTCGTGGTCCAGGTCTTCGGTGTAATCGTTGTAGCGCAGGAAGTCATCGATGCGGCTGTCCAGGATGATGGTCTTGTCCATTGGTACCCGGACGATCAGGTCCACCTGCTGCCCTCTCCATAATTCACCTTCCTTTAGTTTGACCACCGATGGAATGCGGATGATGGAATCGATCTGCCCGAGTTCATAGCTGACCTGTGAAGCCCTGCTTCTTGCCTCGTCACGGCTGTCGCCATGTGCAGATCTGATCAGGGTGAAACTGTAGAGTGTATCATCACTGCGTTCGATGGTGATGTCGATGTCATCATAGATGCTTGCTTCATCATACACTTCCACGTGTTTCCAGTGGCTGCCTTTAGACCATTCGCTTCGAATGGCGTCTTTTTCAGAATCGTCCACCTGCAGGATCAGCGGACCTGCAACGGGTTGTACCACGCTGATCCTATTGGTTTGTTTGCCGTCGTATTCAAAGTCCTGTGCAAGCTGGATGCCTACCACGGTCACACCGGTCAGGCACACCAGCCACAGCACCAGCATGGTCCAGTCAAATGCCTTGAAATTCAGTCTGACATTCAGCAGGAATTTGACGCCGCGAACCAGCAAGGACAGGAGCGGGATAGCTGCCAGAGCGATACCACCAAAGATGAGGATCTGTCCCTGACGCAGGGTCTCAAAGAAATGACTTGTCAGAAAATCTATGTGGGCTGCAGGTTCACCTACATCTGTCAGGAAGACCACCGCAATGGCCACCAGCGATGCCAGACAGGCCAGCACGATCAGGAATACAAATATTTTAAATATGAAACGCACCACAGGTTTGATGGTCTCCACTATGTTCTCCAGAAACTCACCTACTGAGTTACTTGTGCGTCGCATATTCTCTTCAGAGAATACCTGTTTCATCTCATCACCGATCTCATTCGCTTTGGTGCGTATCTCACGGGCACCACCTTTCACAGTTCTTTCAATGTTAGATACATTGACCCGTTCTCCACGCATCTCCAGTTTTTCACTGGAGGTTTTCGCTTCCGGCATGATGACCCACAGAACTATGTACAGGAGTATTCCGGAGCCACCAAAGAAGAATGCGGCTACGAACAGCAGGCGGATCCAGAGTGGGTCGATATCAAAGTAGGCACCAAAGCCGGCGCATACACCACCCAACTGACGGTGTTCACCATCGCGGAAAAATCTGCGAGACCGTTTTCTCCCCGGGTTTTCTTCACTGATCGGTTCATCGGCCGTTTCAAAATCATCCGGCCTACCCATCTGTTCGATGACGTGATCCACATCAGCCATCATGACCGCACCATTGGTACCGGTGCGTTCAATGAACAGTTCGGCAATGCGGGCTTCGATATCGTGCAGGATATCTTCCCCACCTTCCTCCTGCGCATAGCGATTGCGGATGGAGCTGAGGTACTTGTCTAATTTATGGTAGGCACCTTCGTCGATCTGAAAGACCAGTCCGCCGATGTTCACCTGAATGAGCTTGTTCATTTTACTGCGTAGTTAACGTGGTTTACAAGTTCAGCTGATTTTTTTTTTTTACCGGAAGCAGGCACCAGTATCCAGAGGATCAGGTAGATCAGAAAACCGGCTCCGCCCAGGAGTACGGAGACCACGAAGGCCAGTCGTACCCACAGCGGATCGATATCAAATCGGTTTCCGATACCGGCACACACACCAGCCAGGATCTTGTTGGAAGTGTCGCGGGTAAAACCCGGGAAACCCCTGTCGGAAGCGGCTTCATAGGTCCTTCTTTCGTCGGTATCAAAATCTTCAGGTTGCCCCATGGTCTGGATGACACGGTCCACCATCGGCAGGCTGACAAAAGCCTTATTACCCAGTTCATCGGTCAGCAGTTCAGCTATGCGCTGTTCCATGTCTGCGATGATCTCACCTCCATCGGCACCCTGTTTCCTTCTGATGTGATTGAGGTAGCGATCCAGTTTCCTGTATGCAGGTTCTTCCATCGGGAATACCTGTCCGCCAATATTGGCCTGTAATATCCTGTTCATTGTTCCATGGTTTTAAGGTGTTTCGAGTTGACAGCAACTGCATGTGCCAGTTCCTGCCAGGTCTTGTGGAGTTCGGTGAGGAACTGCCTGCCCTTGTCGGTGAGCTGGTAGTACTTTCTGGGCGGACCCGAATTACTTTCCACCCACTGGTAGCTGAGCAGTTCCATGTTCTTCAGCCTGTTGAGCAAGGGATAGACGGTACCTTCTGCCACCAGCAACCGGCTGTCTTTCAACCGGCCGATGATGTCTGAAGGATAGATCTCGCCCTCACTGATGATGGCCAGGACACAGAACTCCAGCACACCTTTGCGCATTTGGGCCTGTGCATTTTCTACGTTCATGATGCAAAGCTATGACATACTATGGTACTATGCAATACCTAATACTATGTTTTTACAAGTATTTGGCGTTAAAAACAGTTAAGGCCACCAAAAGGTGGCCTTAACTGTATGATAATCAATGTATAAGGGAAATGTTATTGGGCCCAGTACCAACCCCATCCATCCACTTTTCCGTTTTGGCTGATCCAGACGAGAGCATAAGAAAGGGGGAAAACGAACACCTCATGATCGCTCTCAAGCAGAATGGTGGCATCTTCGGGGTATTGTTTCTGCAGGTCTCTGACATCAGACCTTTGGCTGATACCCTTATCATGCGGGGGAAGATCGCCTGGAAGGGTCTTCACCATTTTAAGGGTGCGGAAGGCCCTATCCTGGAATTTGAATTTCACTTCGAAGATCACGTAACGGCCGATGGTATCGCAGAACAACAACAAATTCTGGCTACGTTCATCGGTTCGTGATCCATCGAGTGCAGAGATCCCTGAAAAGTAATCAGGTAACAACGTGCCGTCTATGGTCTCGGAAATATCTGCCAGCACAGGCAGGTCTATTCCTACCGGCATCAGTTTGCCGGCGGCCACTTCTGCATTTCGTTTTGCGGTCAGACTGCCCGCGGCATCTGCTTCTTCCAACAACTCCACCGCCTGGTCGTGTTTGCCTTTCAGCCAGGCTGCCAGTCCGCGGAGCTCGAGTTCCAGTGCTGTATTATCCGACAGTTCTGTCAGTTCATCCAGCACATCGGCCATACTTCCCTGTTTGCCCAGCAGCATCAGCGCCACACAGAGATTGGTCATGGCGGGCTGGTAGGCAGCGTCCATTTCCAGTGCAGACTCCAGCAGGTTCTTTGCTTCCTGCAAGAGGCGGGCTGCTTCTTCGGGCAGTTCCATACCAGCACCACGTGTGGACTGGGCATCATACAATACAGAACCACTTTCAATCACCAGAGGCCATCTGAATGCAGCAATGGTATCATTGAGCATGGTAATGGCCTGCATGATGCGTACCACGGCCATGTTATTATACATTTCTGTGGTTCGTATATTATTGTCAGTGATATGCTGGAAGGCATAGGCGGCACCTCTCAGGTAGGTAAGTTGTTCCTTCCCGGAGGCCGACATGCCCAGCATAAGCATCATCTTGCCGGCTTCATACATGGGCAGCAGGGCGGCCACATCTCGTGCTGCAGTGCGTGCGATCTCTTTTCTGGCATCCAGAGAAGGATAGCGTTTCATTTTGAAGGGCAGGTTGTACCAGCGGTAGATGCTGTCTATGACCGCATCGGCAATTCTGCCTGTCTGGTAGCCAGCAGAAGTTGCATAGAAAATGGCGTATAGGTCTGCCTGTGTTTCCTGATACTGCAGTTGCAGGGTATCGCTGTCTATGCCTTGCAGTTCCTGACCCCAGGAAGCATCGCCGTATGGCAGGGCGAATTCACCTGCCCAGAAATGCTCCATGTAATAGTGCATCACTTCATGGGCGAGGATATGTGCCAGGGCGTTGGCAGAATCTGCACCAAAACCTCTCATTCGCTCCAGCAGTCTGCTGTCCACTTCTATTGTACCGTTGGCATAGGTGGAAGCCACGCCGTTCATGTTGCTGACCCAGACCAGGTGTGGTGGTGTTGGAAGGTCTCTGTTCACTGCCAGGAGAATGCGGGCAAAGACCTCATCGCCGTAGTTGGCCTGCGCTTTGTTCCAGGCAAAAGCGGAACAGCAAAGCATCAGTATGATCAATTTGATTTTCATGGCTTTGCTGTTCCGTTTGCTTGAATGAATATGTTTGACTGTTATTTACCGGGCACTTCGATAGAAGATCCTGATGAAGGGGCGTTGTTGCTCAGATCGCCGTTCATGACAGAGGTACCGGGAGAATAGGTCGGATTGACCTGGCGCAGATATACGCCGTCTTCGTAGTACTGAACTACCATGTTTCCGGATTTCATGACCAGCACATAACCGTTCAGGGTACCACCTTTGAATTCGGCCAGGGCCATAGTTCCATCGCCATAATCATATCTTGCCACACCAAAGTTGTAACCCTGTTTCCAGTTGCTCTTCACCTTGGTACCATCGCCATAGGTCATGGTTCCGAAACCATCTTCCACACCATCCTTGAATTCACCTTCGTAGGTTGCACCACCTTTATAAACCCGCTTACCTTTTCCGTACAGACAATCGCCATCGGTACAATCGGCAGAAGCGTATGCAAGTGCAGAAGGTTCGGGCAGGCTGAGTTCACGAACAGCGAGGAGAGACTGATCAGTGGCATAGCCGTATGACTGGCCACTCATCATTTTTCCGTAAGACCAGCTGCCGGCATCCACTTTACCATTGGTATGGATGAGCATGCCTACACCGTTGGGAGAATCATCGCTCCATTCGCCCACATAGATATCGCCGTTGGTATAGGTCATTCTTCCCAGACCTTCGCGAACATTGTTCTTCCAGCTGCCTTCGTAAACGGAGCCATTGCTGAAGGTATAGCGACCGAAACCTATGCGGCTGAAGTCCTGTGCCAGTGCACCGTAGTAGGTATCACCATTGGTATATGACCAGTTGGAAAAACCGCTTATCAGTTTATCATTGTCATAGATACAGGTTCCGTATTCACCGTTGGGCAGATACCGGGTTCCTTCACCCTGACGCTTGTTCATGCTCCACTGTCCGGCATATACTTCGCCACTGGCCCAGGTATAGATGCCATATCCGTTGAAATTTCTTCCACTGAAGTGACCTTCGTAACGATCGCCGCTGGCAAACTTGTAAATGCCATAGCCGTTGTCACAATCGCCACTGACACAACCAGAAACATTGTTCATTTCTGCATCACCCAGTCCACCCAGTTCGAGTGCATAAGCTTCGTAGCAGAACAAGGCCCAGTCAGCATATTTCACCCACACAAAACCTTTGTTGCCAAAAGCTTCACCCCAGCTGTTCATGACTTCAAACGCACCACCGTATTTATTGTCGTCGTAACCGATGATGGTCATGGCGTGCATCTGGTGCATCCCTTCATTGTCGAGTACAGCCTGACCGGGATTTTGTTTTTCATCATAGGTAGGTTCCCAGAAGGAAGAGCGGGCAGCAAAGAAAGAGGCAGGAATAAAAGAACCGAAAATGACAGGGGTTCCGAAAGTGATGGCTGCTTTGATATCGGTATAATCAGGAGTGGCTTTGCTCTTCATATAAGTGGTAAGGGCAGCTGCGGTCATGTCGGCAGGAATACCCGCACCTTCGTCATACAGGATATAGGCATCATCTATCCTGAAGTTTCCTGCATCATTGATCATGTCATCAGAGATGAGGGCCCCGCAACCGATCACCGGAGAATAAAAGCGTTTGGCACCGGTTTCCATCAGCAACAGAATAGACAAAGGAATGGAACTTCCACTGGAGCAGGAAGCATCAGCCTTCACCTGGTTATAGACGAAGTAAGGACAGAATGCGATACCGGTTATGATGTTCCTGTTGGTGATACCCATGTTATAGGCATAGGCAGTACTCATAGCAGAATATGCTACGGCCCAGGAAGTACAGGTACCATAGTTGCCCTGGTTCTTGGCATAGGGTGTATGGGCTTTCAGAGAGAAGCTGGAAGGCAGCTCGCCGGCATAGCCTTTACCAGGCTTCTTATAGGAAAATTCTTTGGCGGCTTTACCGTCATAAAAAAGGCCTGTTCCATACTGGGCAAATGCTGTGCTGCTTGCAAGCAGGAGGCCCAATGTCAGAGTCAAAAGGTGTTTCGTTTTCATTTTGTGTTGTTTAACCTGTAGATGGCTGTGTTTTGTATTTTTCACACGAAATTCAAAGTTAAAAAAAGTTAAGAGCGGCATGCGACTATCCGGTTTGATGATCTTAAGTATTCTCCTCAGCACAATAGTCTCCTCTTTATGGGCCCAGGAATATCCGGAAGAGGTGACCCCCTGTCTGGACAAACTGACAGCAGGCGAGATGGAAGCTGCTTATGACCTGTGTATCACCTGTAACCGGGCTGCCATGGCCCATGAAGGTCTGGATCCGGTAGTGGTCATGAACGGGCTGATCGAGACCTCCAACCAGTACTATTTTGCCGGTTATCTGGATGCTGCTATGGTTTTCAATCAGATGGCTCTGGATCATGCAGATTCACTCCAACTTCCTCATGACGAGAATTATGCCAGTTATCTGTTGAATCTGTTTGCCATTGCCTTTCAGAGTGGAAATAAAGAGATCGTGCTCCGGAAGGGACAGGAAACAGCGGCACTCATTTTACAGTTTGCCGGCAACATACCTGAACTGGTATATGTCCATACGGCCATGGGAGTTGCTTATCTGGCAGATGGTCAGCTGGCAGAATCTGAAGAAAATTTTGAGCTGGCTTCTGCATATCAGCTTGAACTTGCCGGAATGCCTGATTCCACCTATTTCAATATACAGTTGCAACTGTCTGATGTATATGAAGCCGGCGGCGATCTGAACAAAGCCATACAGCATACGCAAAAGGTATTGACCGGAATCAAAGAAGCCGGATTGCAAAACGAAGCCCTGACAGCAGATGGCACCTTGAATCTGTTCTACCTTGCCTTTGTAAGTGGCAGTACCGAAATGGTGCTTCAGAAAGGACCGGAAACAGCCCGGTTGCTGGAAAAAGTTTACGGCAGTACTCCGGATCTGGTATGGGTCTATACTGTATTAGGCACAGAGTATCTGCTGCGCAGCCAGTTGGCAGAATCTGAAGAAAGTTTTGAACTGGCCTCCGCTCATCAGCTGATCGTTACCGGTGCACCTGATTCCACCTATTTCAGTTTGCAGTTGAGGCTCTCTGAGGTGTATCAGTTGTATGGTGATCACGTCAAAGCCATAGAAAAGGTGGAAGAGGTGATGGCAGAAATGGAGGCTGCCGGCATGCATAACAGTGCCCTGCTGGCAGACAGTTACGATCTGATGATGCTGGCAGCAACCGAGCTGAATGATGAAGCAGCGCTGGTGGAATATGTGAACGGCCTGATGGAAGTGATAGGTGAATTACCCATTGATGTCATGGCTTCCAAGTATTTTAATATGGTCATAGCCATCAACCGTTTCGATATCGCGAATGGCACCCGGGTCATTACAGAATACGGACTGGACACGATCACCTTTCAGGTGCTGGAGGCGGTCGGTAAGCTGGATATTGATCCGATGATCCTGAGCAATGGTTATCTGGTGCTGGGGAATATCTATCTGATGGATGGATTATATGACAAGGTATATGTGAACTATGACAAAGCTTCCTCACTGGTAGCTGAACGATACGGCAAAGATTTTCTGTATATCACCTACCGTAACACCATGGCCATTTGTGCTGAAAAGCAGGGGCAACCTGAGCTGGCAAAGTCCATCTATGAAGATAATTTTCAATTGACCGAACGCATCATACAGAACAACTTTGCCTATCTGCCGGAACAGGCACAGGCGCAACTCATCCAGAACATGGGGTTTGTGCGAACCTGCTTTGCCTCTTTCACTATGCGTTATGCAGAGGTTTATCCTGATATGCTGGCGGCTCTGTCAGAAGAGGCGTTGTTGTTTCAGGGAGCTGTATTGCGCAATGCATCCGGAATACGCAACAGGTTACTAACCGGAGGTGACCCGCAAGATGCCGAACTGGTGGACAACTGGCTGCGCATGAAACAGCAGGCAGCTGCAGTGCGCTTCAGCAATCCTGACCAGGCCGATGCACTGGATAAACAGGCTGAAGAACTGGAAAAGAAATTTTCACTTGGTATTAAGCGGAAAAGCACTGAACAGGAAGCCCTGCATTGGTCTGACCTGCAGAATGAGATGTTGGCCGGCACAGCTGTGGTGCAGTTCCTGCGGATAGAAAGCGATGGGTATTTTCGTACAGGTCCGGCACAGTATTGTGCACTCGTTACCCGATCAGGCCTGAAAAGACCCGAACTGATAACCTTGTGTGATGAAGAACAACTGGCCAGCCTGCTCAGCGCAAGAGAGAATGAACCGGCAGGAGATCATGTTCGGCGGTTGTATCTCTATCCTGATCCGCTGTTTCCGGAAGATACGACAGACTATCAGGGTGACCGTTTATACCAGATGATCTGGCAACCACTGGAAGCTTCTTTGACCGGAACAGATACGATTCATTTTGCTCCTGTGGGATTGCTGCACCGCATCGCATTTCAGGCTTTATCTGATGGCGATAGTTTACTCCTGCAGCGGTATGTGATGTTGCAGGAAAAGGATCCCGGCATGCCGCCCTCATCTTTTGAGTCTGTACGTTCCATTCTTGCTGTGGGCGGAATTGATTACGGCTTGAGCGAAACAGCAGTGGCCGTGGCCGATGACAGAGGAAGCGGATGGTCGCCGCTGCCAGGTACCAGGCAGGAGGTTGACATGATAGCCAACATGGCCGAAGCAAAACAGATCAGTTGTACCGTGCTGACCGATGGCAAAGCCAGAGAAGACATACTGACCGATCAGCAACTACTTTCAGCAGACGTACTTCATCTGGGCACTCATGGTTTCTTTTTACCGGCCGAGCCAAACCCTGTTCCTGAAGCCGGCGACCCGGGATATCAGTTTCGCACAGCAGCCAGTCCGCTCATGCGCAGCGGATTGTTGTTGTCAGGTGGCAATACCAGCTGGATACAGGGCAGTACCGACAATGTTGATGGCATACTGACCGCATCAGAGATCTCCAACCTCAACATGCTGGACATAGAACTGGTAGTGCTCTCTGCCTGCGAAACAGGGTTGGGTGATATACAGGGTGATGAAGGCGTTTACGGTTTGCAGCGAGCCTTTGCTATGGCAGGAGCCCAAAACCTGATCATGAGTTTGTGGAAGGTACCGGACCGGTACACAGCAGAACTCATGACCAGATTTTATACCTATCTGCTGGAACCCAGCGATCCTGCCACAGCACTCAGGCGTGCGCAACTTGATCTGAGCACCCGAACGGATGTCTATAACTGGGCAGCTTTTGTGCTGGTGCGTTAGTGCGCTTCCGGATGCGATGCCATCAGATGGAAGTGCCTGAATTCATTGCGCAACTCCAGGAAAAGGTTCTCATAGGTGTTGACCTTATCCCGAAGATGGTCGTGGTCGGGTAACGGCACATTCAATACTGCCGGGTCTTCATCAATCATTTGTTTCAGTTCATGATCGGCTGCTTTCAGATCATGAAACAATTCATCGCTTACTTCATTCTGCCGTATGAACATACTTTCAAATTTCTGAATATACGGCATGACCTCACGGGAAGGTCCGGCTTGTAAGATCTGCTCCAGCTGATGTTCAAAGATCCTGGTTTCATCACGCACCAGTTCCACCAATTCTTTCCACTTGTTGATGTCTGCATGTAATTCCTGCAGCTTTTTTTGTTCAAAGTCCATGACTGTAAGGTTTACTTGTTTCAAAGTTGAACGAATAACAGTGAGGTAGTGGTAATTAAAGTTGCGTAAAAAGGAAACTATTGTCACCAAATGGTACGGGCAGGCCAAAGGCCTGCCCGTACACTATGAAGCACTCAACACCTGTTAATCGTCGTCGCCGTCATCATCGCTTCCACCACCATCATCGTCATCTTCATCATCATCGTCGTCGCCATCATCATCGCCACCACCATGGTCATCGCCATCGTCATCACCGTCGTCATCTCCAGAATCATCGCCATCGTCATCGCCATCGTCATCACCACTGTCATCGCCGGAGGGGTCATCGGCACCACCGCCACCGGATCCGTGGTCATCACCTGATGGATCATCTGTTCCACCGCCGGTTCCGCTGTCATCGCCGGCCGGATCATCAGTACCTCCACTAATGCCGCTGTCCAGTGTAGTTGGATCGGTTGCAGATAACATTTCTGAAAGGTCAGATTTGCTGCAGGCCACCAGTGTGCCGAGCAGGAAAGCCAGCAGACCGGCTTTTGAAATTACATTCATGATTCGCATGTTGTATTGATTTTGGTTAATGTGAAATAATAGAGCGGAAACTGAAGGAAGAACCTTTATCATCTTTTCCGAAAACACAGATATTGCTTGGAACATCTTCAGCATCCTGATAGAAGTAGCAGTACCCGTAACTTCCGTTTTCCAGATCGACCTTTTGATGTGCCGGTTCATCAGTACGAAGGAACGGAGTTGTAGAAATGCTACACTTAACCAAAGGAAGCCCTTCGCGGTTATAGAGTATGACATCCTGTACATGCACCATATGAAGCCATGCACCGAAGCGGTGCAAAGATGACCTCAGGATATGGATGACCTGATCGTTCTTTTTCGTTCTCATGTTCCAAAAATGCACCGGAACAAACAGGCAAAAAAGAACATCTTATTGCCATTTTCATCCATATATTCCGGATTTGGCCGGCAGTTATCTGCATATACTGATCAAATCAGCTGAAAACAGCGGTTCCCGGGTGGTTCAGAAGGGGACAAGAATCCGGCAGTTCCGGAAAAACGGCCTAATACTCCTGCAGTTCAAGCATTACAGTTTGCAGTCTGGCGGTAGGCAGGAACTGCTCTTCGAGCGATTTCGCAAAAGGAACAGGGGTGTTGAGCGAAGCACAGCGCATGACAGGTGCGTCAAGATATTTTTTAAGCGATCGCTGGCTTCTCTTTGTAATTAGTCTTTATAAATTTTCTTTAAGGCCACATTTTGACCAGATTCATTTACAAACACAACAAAATACATTCCAGTTGACAATGAAGATATTGACAGTCGGTTACTTATTAATTGTTGTCTCCATACTTCATGTCCATTCATAGAATAAATAACTATTTCACTTATTTCACTTATATCTCCACTCAAGTATATATACTCTGATGCTGGGTTTGGAAACAAAGAAACATTCATTTCCTGACCTGAATAAACAAGATCCGGGCTAACTAAAGGATTTCCATCTGCATCAAAAGGATTTGACCACTTTGGATTTAAATATATATCATTACCTGTCAAAGTTTTCATAAACGATTCTAGCTGTGCTCGCTCCTCCGATGTTAAATTCAGTTTGCCATTGCTAGTAATCCGAGTATCTAAATTAGGATTTGAGGTAAGAGCTGCGGTGTCATAATGGTCTAATAGCTGATTAAAGGTAGAAGCCTGGCCATTATGAAACAAAGGTCCGTTTAACTCTCCACTTTGGCCAAACACATTTCTTAAATTTGGCGCTTTGGTTACATTAAAGACAGTTGAGCCATCAACCTCAGTTATTATTCCGTTATTTTTTTTCTCAACAAGAAAATGAAAAACATTTCTTCCGACGTCACTATGGCAATGAAAACATCCTACGCCTCCGCCAACTCTGTTAATCCCTGACAAAACAGGATCACTAAAAAACAAAGTTTTACCGGCATTCTCCTCCGATGAAAAGTTTGAAAATAAAACTAAGGGATCATTTCCACCTGACTCATTTAAACCTTCATCAAACTTTGAATCAAAGGATTGAATACTGCGTAGAAAGTTTGCTAAAGCTTTCTGTATCCGTTCTTCAGTGATTGTTGGGTCCCCATATGCAAATTGAAATAGCAATGGATAATAAGAAAGTCCATTCATTTTAGTAATCAAATCTAATAATGTTGGGTCTCCTAATTCACCGCTATATCCCATTTCAATATGGTTCTGAATCGGGTGTGTTGCCAGCTGCTCCAAGGTTGTATCTCGTTCATCCCAGAAAAAACCTTGGGTCGATTCCGAATATCTGATATTTCCTAAACGCATTGCATGCCTTAAGTTTAATCCATTAACACCTGTATCAACTACTAAAGGAGAACCGAATGCATTGCTTTGCAAATGACAACTTGCGCATGCAACCTTATTATTACTTGATAGCTGTTTATCGTAGAACAGCACCCTGCCTAACGTAGCCAGTGTATCACTCATCGGATTATCAATTGGAACATTATCCAAACCAGTAGTATTGACATGATCCGGGACAGGCTGATCTTTGTAGTTCAAAAGATCATTAAGATCTATCGTTCCTGAGATTAGAAATATTAAAGCCAATCCACCTACTACTAAGTAAATTCCTTTTTTAATCATTTTGATAATGCTATTTTATTGATATGATGGTGCTAATATTATATTAGTATAAGCTATTTTTATTCATTTCTATGATTAAAGCAAAATAAAAGGCAAGGTCGTTAATCTGGACATACCAAAATCCATGGTGCAAAAATATTTCCGCGTTATTAATACAAAAAGAACAAATTTTGACCTTTTCCGAGATGCAAAGACAGGTGTACGGCGCAGATCCAGCAATTAGGAAGCCCAAACTATTAGAAAACTTTGAGTCGAGTCATTTGTCTTGGGGAGACATAAATAAGAGCTTTCCGGAAAAACGGCCTAATAACTCTGCAGATCCAGCATCACTTTTTGCAACCGGGCGGTTGCCAGGTACTGTTCTTCCAGTGGTTTTGCAAACGGCACTGGTGTATTCAGCGAAGCACAGCGCATGACAGGTGCGTCAAGGTATTCGAACAGGTGTTCATTGATCCATGCAGAGATCTCTGCACCGATGCCACCCGTCAGCGTATCTTCATGCAACACGAGCACTTTTCCGGTTGCCTGTACTGTTTCAGAGATGGCTTCATAGTCCAGAGGTACCAGGCTTCGAAGATCCAGGATGCGTGCATCAATACCCAATTGAGAAGCTGCCCGGGTTGCCCAATGTACGCCCATGCCATAGGTGATCACAGACAACTCTTCCCCTTCCTGCACCAGCCTGGCTTTGCCTATTGGAATGGTATAATAGTCATCAGGTACAGCACCACTGATACTCCGGTACATGGCTTTGTGTTCAAAGAACATGACGGGATTGGGATCTTCAAATGCACTCAGCAATAATCCTTTTGCATCTTCTGCAGTGGATGGATACACGATCTTCAGTCCGGGTGTATGAAAGAACCAGGCCTCATTGCTCTGGCTGTGAAAAGGTCCGGCACCTACCCCTGCACCGGTAGGCATGCGAAGCACCGTGTCCACATGCTGCCCCCAGCGATAGTGCATCTTGGCGATGTTGTTGACCACCTGGTTAAAACCCGAAGTAACGAAATCTGCAAACTGCAGTTCCACCATACTCTTCATGCCTTTGATGCTCAGGCCGACAGCAGCACCCAGAATAGCAGATTCACAGATAGGCGTATTGCGCACCCTTCCGTGTCCGAATTCATCGACGAAGCGTTCTGTGATCTTGAATACACCGCCATATTCAGCAATGTCCTGCCCCATCAGTACCAGGTTCTCATGTTTCTTCATGGCTTGCCACAAACCGTCTGATATGGCGTCAACCATACGTTTCTCAGTAGCAGCACTTACCCTTGGAGATGTTTGAACGAATGTGTGTTCTTTATATACATCTGCCAGCTCTGCTTCTACGGTCGGCTCAAGGGGCGGTTCTGCAAATCCTTCCTGCAGGCCTTTATCTATCAAAACAGAAATAGAAGTACGGATGTGTTCAGCAGCGGTATCATCCAGCAATCCTTCATTGCGCAACCAGGCTTCAAAATTCCTGACCGGGTCTTTTTTGGCCCATTCTTCCAGCAAAGTGGGTGGTACATACTTCACACCACTGGCTTCTTCATGACCACGCATGCGGAAGGTTCGGCATTCGAGCAACACAGGTTTTTGCTCACGGATGCACCACTCCCGGAGTTCGGTCAGCGTATGCACCATCTCCAGGATATTATTGCCATCTACGGTCAGCGCACGCATGCCATAACCCACACCCCGATCTGCCAGGTTTTCACAACGGTATTGTTCACCCGTTGGGGTGGACAGGCCGTAACCGTTGTTCTCAATGATGAAGATGACGGGCAGATCCCATACTGCAGCTACGTTGAGTGCTTCATGAAAATCTCCTTCACTGGTTCCTCCTTCGCCGGTAAACACAGCGGTCACCTTGTTTTCCTGTTTCAGCTTTGCTGCCAGTGCGATACCGTCAGCGATAGTGAGCTGCGGACCGAGATGTGAGATCATTCCAACGATATGGTAATCATTGGTGCCGAAGTGGAAGCTGCGTTCTCTGCCTTTGGAGAACCCGTTGTAACCACCCTGCCATTGTTTGAACAGTTTGCCGAAGGGTACATCTCTTGTGGTGAAGACACCCAGGTTTCGGTGCATGGGCAAGATGTATTCATCTGCTTCGAGCACCCAGGCGGCAGCTACGGAGATGGCCTCCTGTCCGATACCCGAAAACCACTTGCTGATCCTGCCCTGACGCAACAGATTGAGCATTTTCTCTTCGATCATTCGCGGGGCCAGCAGTCGGCTGTACAGGTCTGTGAGTTGTTCATGGCTCAGATTGCCGCGGTCATAGGAAAAAGCAGGGTGAGATATACCTGAAGTGGTTTGCATGGTGCAAAGGTAGGACGGTTGCAGATGCGGAAGAAACGAGGTAAAAAAAAAGCCACGACTTTCGTCGTGGCCTCCTGTTACCCACAAAAACAGTTTATCTGGCTATCATTAAGGGCTTGCTCTCATTGTTCTGCAGCAGAATACGATACATACCTTCAGGCCATCCGGCAGTTGGGATTTGGAAGGAAGTGGTATTAGCCGGGATCACTTCAGCGAACATAATGCGTCCGGTCATATCGATCACTTGCAGCTGGGCATTCACTTCCGCCGGCAGCAGTACGAGATTGACCTGATCTGCAGCAGGATTCGGGTATATGCTTTCCATTACAGGAGCAGCCATACGGAGCGGTGCAGTAGTGAATGGTTTCCAGGAAGACCATCCGCTGTGGTCGCCCACGCAAAGGGTACGCACTTTGAATTTATAGTTACTGGATGGCTCCAGTCCGCTCACATCAAAACTGGTGCTGCCGGTTGTTCCATGAGTCAGAAAATCTACCGGATTGCCTGATCCGTCTTCCACTTTGATACGATACATGAAAGCACCATCTACCATATTCCAGCTCAGGGTGGCAGAGGTAGCAGCCGCATCAGCCATCAGTCCGTCAGGTGCATCACACAGGAAAACGCCTGATGAATCATCACCACCAACTCCGGTGCTGTCGTCCACACCACCGCCTATTCCGCCATCATCGCCACCAACTCCGGTGCTGTCGTCCACACCACCACCTATTCCGCCATCATCGCCACCAACTCCGGTGCTGTCGTCATCGCCACCTATGACAACTGAATCGCCATCGGCAGTAAAAATGTAAAAGGAACTCCAGGAAGAATGATCACCACCGCAATGACTGCGCACTTTAAACTTGTAGTTAAAGCCTGGTGTCAGGATCTCTGAAGTGAACGATGTACCGGTAATACCTGTGTAAGTAATATCCAGCACTTCCGGGTTACCCGGAGCATCTTCCAGATTCAGGGTATAGGAATCTGCGCCGGTATCTGACCAGCTGAGGATCATGTTGCCTGATCCGTCAGGTGCAGCAGCCAGTGAACCGGGTGTAGTACATTGCCCGTAGGCTGTCTGAAAGGATCCAGCCACTACCAGGGTTGCGGCCAGAAATACATGTTGCATCATTTTTTGCATACTGATTGGTTTAATGAATGAATAATCCCGGTGTTGTTGCTTCTGATGCAAAAGTGAGGCGGAATGGAAAGGGAGGAAAGAACAGATCTAATGTATTTCCGCTGGATGTTGGCATTCTGCATCCCGATCATCCTGTCATGGTTTGGTCTAAACACCCGTCCTGCAAGGGTTTCGTGCAAAAATTTCGTGGGACATCATTTCGATACATTCAGAAATCACATGCCTTTTTGACGTGCAGGAAGCTCTTATCTTTGCACGTGATGGCTGATATGCATTGCAAGGTTTGTGGAAATGTAGAGCAACAACGCTTTCAGCAAGTATATGCTTTCCCCACATTTGAAGTGTGGTCCTGCACAGTATGTAATTTTCATTTCGTTCCGCCTGCATTCACGGAACTTGTCAGCTATGATCACTATAAGACCAAAGCTGAGCAGGAAACGGTCAGGCAGGGAAATGACTGGCTGAAGATCCAGCGACACAAGTCTCGTTTAAGAAAGATCAATCGACTTCAACACGGTGGTAAACTCTTTGACCTTGGCGTTGGGTGGGGACATTTTCTGGCGGCTGCACGAGACATGGGTTATAATGTTAGCGGTGTGGAATTATCAGAATATCAGTGGGAATATGCTACCCGTGATCTGGGACTGCCTGTAGAACACATGAATTTCTTTGACCTGCCTGCATCGCCCGGAAGCACCGATGTCATTACCATGTGGGATGTGCTGGAGCACATTGAAGATGCCGGTGCTGTTTTGGATCGCATCCATGACATGCTGTGTGATAACGGATTGCTCGTTCTGCAGGTACCTCAGATAGACAGTTACATCAGTAAAAAGACAAGAGATAAGTGGAGTATGCTCAGCCATACCCATGTAAATTATTTTTCACCCTCCACTATTACCAGGCTGTTGCAAGATCACGGATTTGAGGTGCTGAAGATCAGGTCTTCCATAGAACTGAAGTTGTTGTTGATGTATGTTATCTACCCGAGGAAGCGCAAAAAACAGGGCACTGCTGATTCGATCAGTTCTGATGACCGGCAGCACTATTTCAATAAAGTGACCAATCGCCCCAAGTGGATATTGCGCATCGCTGTATTCCTGCACGATGTCATCTATGACCTGCTATCTCTGCTGAATATCGGAGAGGAGATGGTGGTCTATGCGAGGAAGAAAGCTTAACACCTATTTTTCAGGATGCATCTCCATCCACCTTTCATGGAAAGACTTAGGTGCAAAATGCAGCATGCTTCTGTGTTTGCCCCAGCTGTTCCGGAACAACACTTTCATCGCCATGTTCTTCATACCTGCACCGCCGCGTTCCATAGTCTTTCTGTTGAGCATGGCTCTGCGCCACAAAGACCAGGCTGTCTTCTCTGACATGGAAGTAAGGCCTTTCTGAACAGATTCATGACGATTATACAAAAGCAGGTTATGCAGATTGATGCGCACCGGACATACCTCTGTGCAATTGCCACAAAGCGATGAAGCGAAACTCAGGTGAGAGAATTCTTCCATGCCCTTGTAGTGTGGGGTAATGACCGAACCGATCGGACCGCTGTAGGTAGTACCATACGTATGACCACCAATGTTCTTATACACCGGACAGGCATTCAGACAGGCGCCGCAGCGAATGCAATACAGGGCCTCTCTCTTCACTTCATCGGCCAGTAACTTACTGCGACCATTGTCCAGCAGTATCACATACATTTCTTCCGGACCGTCCTGTTCATTCTCTTTTCGCGGACCGGTCATAACCGTGTTGTAAACGGTTACTTTCTGACCCGTACCATAGGTGGCCAGCAAGGGCCAGAACATGGCCAGGTCCTGAAATCCTGTCAGCATCTTTTCAATGCCCACCACCACGATATGTGTTTTTGGGAAACTGGTACTCAGTCGGGCATTGCCTTCATTCTCTGTAACAGCAATTCCACCGATGTCCGGTAAAATGAAATTGGCTCCGCTGAATCCGATATCTGCCTGCACATATTCATGTCGAAGTTTTTCTCTTGCCACCAGGGTAAGCTCCTGTGCCGTCAGATTGATATCGGTACCCAGTTTATCGGCAAACAGTTTAGCTACGTCGTCCTTGCTCTTGTGCATAGCCGGAGTGACGATGTGATAGGGTGGTTCTCCATCCAGCTGCTGGATGAACTCTCCCAGGTCGGTCTCTACACTGCGCACACCATGTTCGGCCAGGAATTCGTTGAGGTGGATCTCTTCTGTGGCCATGCTCTTGGCCTTGACCGCCGTCTTCGCCTTTTTGGCCTTGACGATCTTCAGGATCTCCTGTAATGCCTCCTTGTCATCATTGGCCCAGATGACCTTCCCGCCATTGGCTGTAAAGTTGGTTTCGAACTCTACGAGGTAGCGGTCCAGGTTCTCAATGGCCTTGTATTTGATGTTCTTGGCACGTTTCTTCACGAATTCCAGGTCAGCATACTGCTGCTTACCCCTGACCACGGTCTGGTCATACTTGGTGATATTGAACTGAAGCTTGTGCTTATGTTGCTTATCAAAAGCCTTTGCCTCACTTTGGGACAGAAAAGTCTGTACACGTTTGGTCATACCGTGTGTGCTGGTTCTGACAAAAATACGCTACCGGCAGCATACCGTTTCCCACACCCTCTGCGGGTCAAAAAAATAGTTCTCCATACATGTTTGGAATCTCCAACTTCGCCATACATTTGATGCACTTTTCCAACAGGCACCTATGGCTATCCTGCTTCAGCCGCACCCTGCTTCCATGCGCATTGCATGGCTTGCTTACCATTAAGTATCGGTTTCATGAAACAATTACTCAGATACCTGCCACTCTTTTTTCTGCTGATGGCACCGGCAGCCGCATTCGCACAGGGAGAGATGGCTGTTGCCGGATCAGATGGTTTACATCTCTTTGGCATTCGCCTGGAATTCTATCTCTTCGTGGCCACCCTGGTGGGCATCGCATTCTTCCACCATCGTACACTGCAGATCGCTTTGAGCGGACTGGTAGTCATCCTCGTGACGAAGTTTCTTACTACCAACTTCAACCTGGTACACCACCTGGAACATGAATGGGAGATCCTGCTGAACCTGTTCGGATTGCTGCTGGGCTTTGCCATTCTGGCCAAACATTTTGAAGAGTCTGGGGTACCTGACAGAATTCCGCGTTTGCTGCCCCGTGGCTGGGCCGGACCTCTTCTTCTTTTAGTATTGGTGTTTGTCATGTCATCCTTCCTGGACAATATTGCCGCTGCCATGATCGGTGGCTCCATTGCCATCGTCATCTTCCGGCAGAACGTGCACATTGGTTTCATCGCAGCCATCGTAGCCGCATCCAATGCCGGTGGTGCAGGCTCTGTTGTGGGAGACACCACCACTACCATGATGTGGATAGACGGTGTGCATCCTGTGATGTTGATCGAAGCCTATTCTGCCAGCCTGGTAGCCTTTCTTATTTTCGGTTTTCTGGCTTCCCGTCAACAATTTGCATTGCAACCGGTGGTCTTCGATCCGAATGCAGACCTCCGTCCTATCCGGTACAACAAACTCATCATTTGCCTGATGATCCTGGCAGGTGCTATTTCCACCAACATCCTGCTGGACTTTCCGGCTGCGGGCGTCTGGGCAGCCATCCTGATCGGTGCCTTGTTTGCACCCACACCCTGGGGCGAAGCCCGGCATGCATTACGCGGTTCTGCCTTTTTGCTGTCGGTGGTATTGTGTGCTTCCATGATGCCTGTGGATGAATTGCCCCCGGCTTCCTGGCAGTCAGCGTTTGTGCTGGGTTTTGTATCTTCTGTTTTCGATAACATTCCACTTACCAAGCTGGCGCTCGATCAGAGCAACTACGACTGGGGCATGCTGGCCTATGCGGTAGGCTTCGGGGGTTCCATCACCTGGTTTGGGTCATCGGCCGGAGTGGCCATCACGAACCTCTTCCCCGAAGGGCGCCATCTGGGAAAATGGGTGAGAGGTGGCTGGCATATCATCATTGCCTATGTGGCAGGATTCTTCGCCATGCTACTACTATTCGGCTGGAATCCGTTCGATCACCTCAAAGGTTGAATCATCGCCCGCATCTTCGGTCAAGTTGGTGTATCTTAGCGCCCGCTAAACTGAACCACATTACGCATGAAAAAAGTGCTGGCGGGACTTTTCGCCATTCTCCTCCCACTCCTGGTATTTGCTTCATCCGGTTCTGCAGGCAGTGAAGGCCTGGCAGTTGCCGGCATACGCCTGGAATTCATATTATTTGCGCTTACCCTCATGGGTGTAGCCTTGTTCCACAACCAGACCCTGTATGTTGCGTTAACCGGACTGGCATCCATCCTGATACTGCGGTTCCTGACCACAGACTTCAACCTGGTGCACCATATAGAACATGAGTGGGAGATCCTGGTCAACCTGCTTGGGCTGTTGCTTGGTTTTGCTATTCTGGCCAAACACTTTGAAGAGTCGGGCGTACCTGATAACCTGCCGAAGATCCTTCCCGGCAACTGGACCGGAGCATTTCTGTTGCTGGTACTTATTTTCGTGATGTCTGCCTTTCTGGACAATATCGCAGCGGCACTCATTGGTGGTTCCATCGGCCTGGTCATTTTCAGAGGTAATGTACACATCGGGTTTCTGGCGGCCATGGTAGCTGCATCGAATGCCGGTGGTGCCGGTTCTGTCGTGGGCGATACCACCACTACCATGATGTGGATAGACGGAGTGGCCATTGGAGATGTGCTTCATGCATTCGTTGCAGCCATTCCAGCCCTGCTCATTTTCGGATATATAGCTGCCAAACAACAGCATAAACACCAGCCTATTATCAAGGATCTCTCAGCAGAGCCCAAAGCCATTGACGGAAAAAGGTTACTGGTTTGTGTCATGATCCTGATCGGTGCAGTCACTACCAACGTATTACTGGACTTTCCGGCAGCAGGTGTCTGGGCAGCTATCCTGATCGGAGCAACGTTCACAAAAACACCCTGGAAGGAAGTTCCTCACGCACTTCCGGGTTCAGTATTCCTGCTCAGTCTGGTACTCAGTGCATCTATGATGCCTGTAGATCAGCTGCCTGCAGCCTCCTGGCAAACCGCCTTTGCACTGGGATTCATTTCTTCTGTGTTCGATAACATACCGCTTACCAAGCTCGCACTCGATCAGGGTGGCTATGACTGGGGGGTGCTGGCCTATTCTGTAGGCTATGGAGGCTCTATGGTATGGTTCGGAAGCTCTGCAGGGGTGGCCATGTCCAACCTGTACCCTCAGGCCAAATCAGTGGTCAACTGGGTGAAGAACGGATGGCATGTGATCCTGGCTTATGTGGCAGGGTTCTTTATCCTGTATGCGCTGGTGGGATGGCATCCGCACCCTCCGCACAGGGATGAACACAAGGCTGCTGCTGAAGCTGAAGCCACTGTTCACTAAGTCACAATTTAACGCAGAATTTACCCAGCTGCCATCCATTCTGCGTAGATTTACTGACCGTTAGCAAAACAAGCGGCAGGTTTTGAATCTATTCAGCCGGAAAGAACAAGTCACGGTTCAGGATGAGGTGCTGCTGACCCAATACAGGATCAGTGGTGATCTGTCTATTGTGGGAGAGCTCTACAAGCGATACTCCCACCTGGTTTTCGGTGTTTGCATGAAATATCTGAAGAATGAGGCATTGGCCGAAGATCTGTCTATGCAGGTCTTTGAAAAGCTGATCACAGACCTCAAGAACCACGAGGTCAACAATTTCAGGCCCTGGCTGCACATGGTAACACGCAATGAATGTCTGATGCACCTGCGCCGCGATAAAAAAATGCGTGTTGTGGAGCTGGAACCGGGCAGAACTGAAGATGATGATGCAGATGTTGTGGAATTTGCCAGCGAAGAGCATCTGGATGATGTACACCTGAAAGAAGAGCAACTGGTGATGCTGGAAGCCGGCATCCGTGAGCTGAATGAAGACCAACGAACTTGTATAGAGTTGTTCTTCCTGCATAAACGGAGTTACCAGGAAATAGCTGATCTGACAGGGTATGACCTGAATAAGGTGAAAAGTTACATTCAGAACGGCAAGAGAAATCTGCGCATTTATATGGAAAAACGAAATGCTGGATAAGTACTATCATACAAAAGACGCTTACTACAGCCATGATAAAATGGTGGCCTTCCTAAAGGGAGAACTGGAAGACTATGAACGAAGGGCCATGGAAAAACTCATTGATGATGACCCATTCCTGCGGGATGCCCTGGAGGGGATAAAAATGAGTGGCCTGGCCAACACAGAGAAGGTGGTACACCGGTTGCATAAAAAGACCGATATCCTGACCGGCGAACGCAAACCGGTAACCATATCACTCCGTGCCCGCAATCTGGCCATGGCTGCCATGCTCCTGGTATTTCTGACCGCGGGATGGTATATCGCTACCCAACTTGATTTCAACACCGGTTCTCAGACTGCACAGGAGTACCTGCCGGAAATGTCTGCCGAAACCCAGACAAATGATCCGGATGCTATGAGTCAACAGGCTGACAACACCCTGAATGAGGTCTCACAGTCAAAACAGGATGAAGGTGAAAAGTATCCGGCCATTCAGAAAGAAATGAAAAAGCAGGAAGTGACCCTGCCTGAACCCGTGGAATCAGTAAGCAACTATGAAGTACAGGAAGATCTTGCCACCGGAAAGGATAACAGAAAAGAGACCTATGATTTCTCTGATACACAGGTAACCAGTGTGCCGGCTTCTGCAGAAAAAAGGTCAGTGAAAATGGAAGATGACTCAGCTGATGAAGAGTTCATGGTCACTGATGCCTATCTGAGTGGCACCCCGGCATCTGAAAGTGATGCCATCTTTATTACGGTAGAAGTGATGCCTCAGTATCCCGGTGGCGACAAGGCCATGCAGGAATTCATAAGGAAAGAACTGAGGTACCCTGCTGCTGCCAAAGATGCTTCCATTCAGGGAACCGTGTATGTGAACTTTGTAGTGGATGCCACCGGAGAAGTAGGAAACATCAAACTGATAAGAGGTATTGGCGGAGGTTGTGATGAAGAAGCAATGAAGATGGTCAGCAAAATGCCAAAGTGGAAGCCCGGTCGTCAGAATGGTAAGAATGTGCCTGTATCCATGACCATTCCTGTGCAGTTCAAATTACAATGACTCCTGATCGCTCAGATCACTGATCTGCTGCATGATGCTGACCCGCAAGGTTTCTGAGCAACATTTTCTTTCCACCCGGTTGGCCAGAAAAGCTTTCAGCTCCTTCTCAATATTGTAGTGTTGCAGGCAATGTGAACAACGTTCTATGTCCTGAATGAAGAGATTGGTCTCTTCTTCTGACATCTCTCCGTCCAGCACCAGGAATACCTGCTCCACAAACTTGCTGCAATCGTGTTTAGGTAAAGACTGTTCCATGCTCAGCGCTTTTCTTGATAGCCCTCGTTGGCTGCATAGTTTCTAAGTTTCTCTTTCAGGATATTCCTGGCCCGGTGCAATCTGGAGCGCACTGTTCCAATAGGTATATCAATGATCTTCGCGATCTCTTCATAAGAGAAGTCTTCAATATCGCATAACAGGATGACCGTTCTGAAATCAACCGGCAGTTCATTCAAAGCCCTGGTCACTTCATCACCCATCAGCCCGCTGAACACCTCCTGACGCAGATCTACATATTCAGTAGGTCCGCTTTCTTCCGTATCATGATAACCGGAAATGTCATCAAAATCTACCCGCGAGGGCTGGCGGGATTTCTTCCGGTAATCATTGATGAAGGCATTCTTAAGTATCTTGAACAGCCAGGCTTTTGCATTGGTGCCTTCCTGGTATGATTCTATAAAGCGATACGCCTTTAAAAAAGTTTCCTGTACAAGGTCATTGGCAGCTTCTTCATCATATACCAGATGAAAAGCAAAGTTGTAGAGGGCATCCATGAGCGGATAAAACTCCCGTTCAAAAATGACATCTTTTTGCTGCTTGTTTAACCGATGATCACTCACGGGGGTAAAAATAGACATTCTGTGGTCAGCCATCATACAACAGGCAGATGGAGGGAAATTTTTACATTTGGAGCACATGCTCAGCGCACAGAAACTGGTTTCCTGGCTGCCCCACAAACTCATTGCTCTGGCCGCGGTGGCAGGTCTGATGGCTGGACTGGTCACTACAAGAGTAGTACTGAGTGTGGCCACCATCACCCTGGCCTGTAATGCACTGCTGCATGAACATGTGCGTGCTCATTTTCGCCTTTGGCTGAAGAACCGGAATGCTATGCTCTTTCTGGGTTACTTCCTGATATGTGCCCTGAGTGGTTTTTATTCAGAAAACCTGCATGCCTGGTGGTCCAGTACCCAGAATAAACTGCCACTGCTGGCTATTCCGTTCGGATGGACCGTCATTCACAAAGACCTGCAGGCATACAGCCGTGCCTTGCTGTATGCTTTTGTCATGATCATATCTGTTGCCGCTGCTGCAGTTTTGATCAATTACTTTTTGCACTACGAAACGCTCAATGCCTCTATCAAACTGGGCAGTGCCATTCCCACACCCATGATGGACCATATACGATTCAGCCTGGAAACAGCACTGGCTGCACTTTTGTGCCTGCATCTCCTGCTAACCGGAAAGCAGTTTCGGTGGCTGCTGGTCCTGCTCTTTCTGCTGCTTGGAACCACTTTACATTTCCTGGCGGTAAGAAGCGGGCTGCTTGCATTCTACGGCGGACTTCTCCTCATGGGTCTCTATCAGTTGTTTTCAGGCAGGAACAGAAAACTTGGAACCATCACGCTCCTTGCAGGTATTGTCATTGGAGTAATGGCACTTCGTTTCATACCATCGCTGCATAACAAAGTACTGTACTTTAATTACGAATGGTCTCTTATTGAACAAGGCGAACTCAAGGCCGGACACAGCGATGCCCAGCGGGTACAAAGCATACTTTACGGTTGGGAGGTGGCCAGGCAGAACTTTCCGCTTGGAGTAGGTACCGGCGATCTGCGTGATGTGATGGATGCTGAATACCTGCAGCACCCTGACACAGCATCGATCAAACCTGAAAGACCACACAACCAGTTCGTATATACACTGGCAGCTATTGGTCTTGCCGGTTTTGTCCTGTTGTTGCTGGCTTTCTTTTATCCGCTTTCTGATAAGACATCCATGAAGGCCTGGCTGATGCCTGCCTATCTGTTCATCGTGCTGATCAGTTTTATGACCGAGCATGTGCTGGAGATCCAGATCGGGATGGCGTTCATCATGCTCTTCAACCACCTTCTGCCGGAAGCATTTCGAAAAAAGGAGATAATCTGGTGAAGAAGATCTCAGCAATTGTTACCTGCGGAAATGAAGCTGCTCACATTCAAGGTGTGCTGGAATCGCTTTCCTGGTGCGATGAATGTATCGTGGTGGACAGCTATTCTGAAGATGGTACACCTGAAATAGCTTCCAGGTTTACAGACAAGGTCTGGCAACGGGCCTATGTCAGTCCGGCTGATCAGAAGAACTGGGCTATTCCACAGGCTTCACATGAATGGGTGCTCATTCTGGATGCCGATGAAAGGGTAACCCCGGCCTTAGAGCAGGAGATCAGAGACCTGTTACATGCCAATACCATTCCATATGTGGCTTACCGGATCTTTCGTATCAATTACTTCATGGGAAAACGCATCCGCTTCAGCGGATGGCAACATGATGCCGTAGTGCGTTTCTTTCACCGGGACCACGGCAGGTATCCTGACCAGATGGTGCATGAAGAACTGGTTGCCGATGGCCCTGTCGGTACCCTGAAAGGAAAACTACTGCACTTCACTTTTAAAGACCGGGAACATTACCTGCAGAAAATTGACCGCTACGCCCGATGGTCTGCACTGGACAAGGAATCAAGTACAGGCCGCATTACCTGGTTTCACACCTTACTGAAACCTGCCTTCCGGTTTGTGAAACATTTCATTCTCCAGGGTGGTGTACTGGATGGCTATGCCGGTTGGGTCATTGCTACTACAAATGCCCGGGGTGTGGCACTTCGTTACAGGTATATGCTGGCTAACAGAAACGCTACCACTTCATAAAGGTCTCCATACCCACTGACTCCTGAATGCGTACCCGCAAAAAATAAATGCCACGCTCCTCCATAGCGGGTGGCAGGATGATTTCCATTTCTCTGACCGGTGCATAAAAGGCCTCTTCGTAGTAGAGCACCTGCTGACCAATGGAATTGAATATCTCTATAACAGCAGTTCCGGTGGACCCGCTTCCAATGGTGACAGACAGCACTTCCTGTACCGGATTCGGATGGATGTCCAGTTCAACAGAATCCATTCTGTTCACTATACATCCATCTACATGAAATTCATATATTTCTTTTGACTCAGGTTCTTCACACAGAACAGAACGCAGAAATGGTATGGCCTGCTCCAGCAGGGTCAGTGAGTCAACCGCATCATGCCCGCCTCTTTCATTCGTGTATATCCTGTACGGGTGGCCGGTTTCCCGCATATGATCAGCCAGATACCTGGAACCGTAAAAGTTGATGTATTGTACCGGCTCATAACAATAGAACAGCGGACCCTCTACATATGGAACCGTAAAATCACAGGTGCCATGAAAACACATGACCGGTGTATCATTCCTGTCCAGCAGCCAGGGCTTATCCATTCCAATTCCGGTACCGAATACGCCGGCTATGGCTCTGTCATGATCTGCATATGGATTACCATTGCTGTCCAGAGCTCCCAACTCTTCTACCAGCATCGGGTCATAGTCTTCTTCCGATGAAAATGCTGCCAGCAGTGACAAGGTGGCTCCTACGCTGCTGCCGGCCATAAAAATATAGTTGGTATCAATGAGGTACTCACCTGACTTCTCCTCCAGAAAGCGAATGGCTGCATGCACGTCCTGTTGTGCCCGGTACCTGGCCCTGGACAAACTGGCTGTGTCGCCATTGCAGGTACCCAATTGCTGCCAGCCAAGACGGTAGTTCACGGAAGCAGCCACATATCCTCTTTTTGCCAGCTCTGTACAGAGAAATACAGAAAGCTGACTCCCCTTGTCGCCACCAAGCAAGCCACCTCCATGTACCATGATCACCAGTGGTCTGGCTTCCAGCGGATCGACCGTTGTGGCCGGCTGGTACACATCCAGCATCAGATCACGCAATACACCGTTCTGATCATATGCACTGGCATACAGTACATTCGGACTGATCCAGATATCAGCTGCACTGAACAATGGATCCTGCATATACCTGCCATCCACACACTGATCCTGAGCCATCAGAGAAGCCGGTATGATCAGCAATAAAATAGAAATGTATCGCATACTATAAAAGCGTATCTTCTGCCCAGCTTCCTTTTTCCGGATAATCTGTTGTGTAATGCAGCCCCCGGCTTTCCTTTCGCAGTACAGCTCCACGTGCTATCAGAAAACCGATGGTGATCAGGTTGCGCAGTTCACACAACTGTGGCGACAGTGTAGCCGTATCATATAATCTTTCTGTTTCTTCATACAACAGGTGAAGTCTTTTCAAAGCCCTGTCCAGACGTTCATTGCTTCGCACGATACCCACATAGTTGGTCATGATCTCCTTGAGCTCACGCATGCTTTGGGTGATCAATACCATCTCTCTCGGATCAGTGGTGCCATCGGCATTCCAGTCAGGAATATCTGCCTGTAATTCTTCCTGGTCCAGATGGGTGGCTGCCTGCAGGTAGATGCGATGGGCAAACACCATGGCTTCCAGCAAAGAGTTGCTGGCCAACCTGTTGGCACCATGCAAACCGGTGCAGGTACATTCTCCGCAGGCATACAGATTCCTGATGCTGGTGGCACCGTGTTCATCGGTCATGATGCCCCCACACATATAATGTGCGGCAGGAACCACAGGGATCATGTCTTTTCTGATATCTATGCCTTTGGACAAACAGGTCTCAAAAATGTTGGGGAAGTGGTGCATGATCTCCTCCTCGGCAATACCGGTAGCATCCAGATAGACGAAATCATCGCCCGACTGTTTCATCTCCTGGTCGATGGCACGGGCTACGATATCACGTGGTGCCAGCGATTCCAGTTTGTGATATTTCTGCATGAAAGGTTCACCGGAGGCCGTTTTTAACACAGCTCCTGAACCTCGGATGGCTTCTGTGATAAGGAAGGATGGAGACACTCCGGGGTCATACAATGCAGTGGGATGAAACTGGACGAATTCCATGTTCGCTATGCGTCCCTTGGCCCGGTACACCATGGCGATACCATCGCCCGTAGCAATGACCGGATTGGTGGTGCTCTTATAGACCTGTCCTGCACCGCCACTGGCCATCAGGGTGATACGAGCCAGGATCTTTTCAATGTCGCCGTTCTCCTTGTTGAGAAGATAGGCGCCATAGCAGGTGATGTCTGGCGTATGCCTGGTCACGATTCGACCCTGGTGGTGCTGGGTAATGAGGTCCAGCACAAAATGATGCTGCAGCAGGGTCACATTCTCCAGCTCATGTACTTCTTCCAGCAGGGTCTTCTCGATCTCTTTGCCGGTGATGTCCTTATGGTGCAGTACACGGTTCACACTGTGTCCGCCTTCCCTGCCCAGTGCATAATCTCCGTCTGCTTCTTTATCAAAATCTGCCCCCCAGTGAATGATCTCTTTTACCCGTTCGGGGCCTTCCTTTACTACGATCTCCACGATCTTCCTGTTGCAAAGTCCATCGCCGGCGGTCAGGGTATCTTCAATATGCGACTGGTAACTGTCGGTCTCAAAATCCCAAACAGCCGCTATTCCACCCTGTGCATATTTGGTATTGGTCTCATCTTTTTCAGCCTTGGTGATCACCGTGACCTGCATGTGCGGAAACCTGCGGGCCATTTTCAGAGCGCAGGTGAGTCCGGCAATGCCACTGCCTATTACCAGAAAATCTGTATTTCGCATACGGGTTAAAATTAGACCATTATTCAAAACGAAGGCTGTATGCGGCAAACACGGCTTTGTCAGATATCATTCTTCCTGTTCCTGTCTGTACACAAAAGTTGCGTCCAGGGCTTCATAAAAAGACGGGCCATACTTTCTGATCAGGGCGTCTTTCACAAACCGATACACAGGTACATGTAGTTTTTTGCCATGTTTGCAGGCGGGTTTACAGATGTCCCACTTTTCATAATTGAGTGCATCATATTCACCTACCTTGTTTATTCTGATGGGATACAAGTGGCAACTGACAGGCTTGGGCCAGTTGAGTTTTCCCGCACGGTAGGCTTTTTCTATTCCGCATAACGCCACACCATCCTGATAGGTCACATAGGCACAGGGACCATTGTTTATGAGTGGTGTTTTAAGCTCCCCTTCATTGTTTACAATGTGGTATCCCTGTTTTTCAATGGCTTTTCTGCCCTCTTCCGTGAGATATTCTTGTACAACGGGATAGATCTTCTTTAGTATATCTGTTTCCTGCTCTTCCAGTATGGCCCCTTCATCTCCTTCCACGCAGCAGGCTCCCTTACAGGCGGTCAGGTTACAGGCAAATTCGACATCAAGAATGTCTTCGCTGACCAGTTTCTCTTCAATGATGATCATGTTCAAAGGTAGGGTCTTCCCAAGACAAAAACAGCGGGCACTTTCTCCCAATTCATATGCTTCTTCTTCCAGGAAGAAACCGGCATGCTGCGCACTGACTCTCCTTCTCCGGTAAGTCCGGAAGCTACACACAGCCAGGTATCTGGCCGGCAGCATTGCATGATGTCCTGAAAAAGTGATCCGTTGCGGTAGGGTGTTTCAATGAACAGCTGGGTCTGTCCTTCTGAATAGATCCGGTGTTCCAGTTTACGCAACACCTCTTTCCGTTCTGCCGACTGTACCGGCAGATACCCGTTGAACGCAAACTGCTGACCGTTGAATCCGGAAGCCATCAGCGCCAGCATAAGCGAAGAAGGACCACTCAATGGTACCACCCTGATTCCATTTTGATGTGCCAACGCCACCAGTCCTGCACCTGGATCTGCCACGCAGGGTAAGCCTGCTTCACTGAGCAATCCGCCGTTGCGGGAAGACAATTCCCGGATGAACAACTCCATTTCTTCCTGTGTGGTATCCTTGTCCAACCGGTGTATGGCCACCTCCTCAAAAGAGCGTTCGTATCCGGTCTTGCGCAGATAACGGCGGGCTGTCCTTTCTTTTTCGGTGAAGAAGAGATCAAGAGAAGCCGTGATGCGATGCACCTCTGCAGGAATCATATCAGGTGCGGCTGCATCCAGTTCTGTGGGAATGAGAAAAAGCTTCGACACCTTCCGGAAATTTTTCAATTTAGGTGCGTTGAAATTAACCAAACAATTCTACAGGCGAACAGACACGACAGCAGTTGCAGAAGAGTTGCTGGGATGTTTGCTTCATGTGCGTACACCTGAAGGCATCTGCACCGGACGCATCGTGGAGACCGAAGCATATTGCGGTCGGGAAGATCGGGGATGTCACGCATTCGGTGGCCGACGTACCCCCCGAACGGAAGTGATGTATCTGCCGGGGGGAGTGACCTATATCTACATCTGCTACGGCATTCACCAGATGTTCAACATCGTGACCCATGTGAAAGATGAACCACATGCTGTGCTCATCAGGGCTGTGGAACCTGTTTCAGGTATTGCACTCATGCAGCAGCGAAGGCAAACGAAAGAGCTGCACCGGCTTGCCCGCGGACCGGGTCTTGTAGGTCAGGCATTTCAACTGGATACCAGGATGAATGGACTTTCACTGACCGGAAATGATATCTGGCTGACCCGGGAACCCGGCTTTGAAACTGGTACTGTAATAAAGAGCCCTCGTGTAGGAATGAACTTCGAAGGATTCTATAAGACGGTGCCCTGGCGATTCCGTATCTCCGGTTCGCAATTTACGAGTCCTGCCCGCTGAGGCCTGTAACACAGGTAACAACGGTATCTGTTGCCTGAGCTGCACCTGACCATCTTCATCCAGCACCTGCAAGGTGATCGATCCTGACAGATCATCCGGCAGATGCACCTCACCAAAATTCTTACCTAAAAATATCCTTGAAGACTCTATGTCATTCCTGTACCTTGTCGGTGGTCGTTCGGAATGGGTTACTCCGCTGGACACCAGTTCGGTGTACAACCTGCCGTGATACTCTTGCGTGTTGATCTCGCCGAAATGTTTATCACCTGACACAAAGACAACCGGTACATCAATCAGAGCCAGCCTGTCAAACAACCTTTTCCTGGAGGCCGGATAGTTCTGCCATCCTTCGTAACAATGATCTTCAGACAATACGGAAGTGCCTGATACGATCAGCCACACATCAGCCCGGATGGACAACAAAGAATCAAACCAATGCCACTGTTCTTCACCAAGCATATCTGCTTCGGCTGAAGGCTGCTCGCGAAAATAACGGGTATCCAGCAGTATCAGACCTGCTGTTATTTCACCATGATGTATCCATTCAACGGTAAAGGCCGCCTCGCGGTGGCTTCTTTCAGAACTGCTGTCCTCTCCCAGAAATCTGCGAAGCAGAGCAGCACTTTCTTTTTCCAGTGATAGGTAGCATTTCCGTTGTTCTGACCGAAATCATGGTCATCGTATATGCCGGTTACCGGTACCTCCGCACATAGTCTTTGATAGCCCTCTGACTGCTGGAGCAGCGCATACTTGTGTGCGATCTTGTCCAGGTTGTTTCCGGGCCACGGTACAGGCCAGTCAGGATAGATGATGTCGCCGGTCCATACCACCAGATCCGGATCCCTTTCCCGCACACGATCAAATATGCCTGTTTGTTTTTGCTGGTTATTGCAGGAAAGAAAAGTGATGGTAGCAGCTGCATCAGGCAGCGGTATATGCGCATGAGGGGCAGGCTGCAGGTAGAAAAAACTGCAACCCATCATGTTGGTTCCAAGAGACAGGAGGTAGAACACCGCTACGTACAGACGTAGCCGGCGGAAGATAACAGGCAGTTCACGGACAACTGTTGGCATCCCTTTGATACTTGAACAGCCCAAAAGTATCCGTGCAGTATTACCTGGGTTTCAGAGCAATACTGTGATTTCAATAAGAAACAGGAAGCCTTTGTTAGCACAATCCTGCAAAGACGTTAAGTGAATATCAATTCTGTTTTTTTTGTATGCAGGAGTTGACAACTGTTCTGTTTCCCACCGGGTGATGTGGATGTCATTCCAGCCAATGTTTCAGAACGGACGGCGTTTATGAGCATAAATTATTCTGCCATTACTTTTGCCTGATGCGTATGAACCAACAAACCACCATAGTACTGTTGCGCACAGACATGGGCAAGCTGGTTTGGCGCCCCCTGGGTATGAATAAATTCATATCGGGTCTGGTGGGTCTGGGTTTATACGACTGGACAGGAATGCTCATCGGCCTGCTTATCGGTTCCGTTCTCGATGCGAAATTCATACCCAAGCCTGCTGCTGAAAAAGAGGTCAATCTCCAGCTGCATTATATGATGCTGGGTGTCTATGTACTGCAACGTTGTAATGGTTTCCGGGTCATACCTATCTCAGAGATACTGCGCCGGTTCAATATGTTTCTGGGTGCCGATTTTGTCGCACCACGCATCCGGATGCTGGAAGATATGTCGAGGCAGCGCATCCAGGTGGAAGCTGCCTGCAAACAGATCGAAGCCAACGCCCTGCCAACCACACGAGACTGGCTGTTGCAGCAACTGGCCGGCCTGAGCGACCATCCGGGTGTTCAGCAAAACTATCGGAAAGCAGTCCTGAAACAAGTGGCAGACCGGCTGGGACGTGGTATCCCTATACCGGAGGAAGAGACCAAAAAGGCTCCGCCGCCACCCAGGAAACCTGCATACAGCAGAACAGACAGCTTATACAGGAAACTGGAGTGCCAGCCCGGCGACGACCATGCCACGGTCAAAAAAGCGTACTACCGGTTAGCCAAGATCCACCATCCTGACCGCAACCAGCACAGCCCGCAGAGCGTGGTACGATTCAGAGAGATCAAAGAAGCCTATGAAGGCCTTTGCAGGATCAAAGGTTGGAGATGAGGTCAGTATGGTTTCTGCCTGTGCTTGTCAGGCAGAAAGAAATACGGACCCTGGCTGATCACATGTTCCTGAAAAAAATAATCTGCAATGAACTCGACCGTGATGTGGAAGGTGTACTTCTTTCTGCTCCATCCGGTTTCGGTGTAGGTAGCAGCAACACCTTCATAAACGTAGCGAGGGATGCCCGTATTCAGCGAATGGCTGCTGCGGTACGAAGTGCACAGGAACTCAAGGTTGCCCATCCACAGTATACCATCAAACCGAAAGGGAAGGAAAACGGCTCCGCTGCTGTCAACCACACCCCAATAGTTGTTGTTGTGGGTGATGAAATAGCCATCCGCCACCGGATAAAGGGTGTCATAGATCTGTTCGAGCTGCTCATATGTCACCGGATCCTTTGCAAGTGGTTCAGTACTCCATTCTTCCAATAAAAACTGTGCCTTTGCAGATACGGGTAACAGTATGATTATATACCTTATTAATATTTTCATACAACAGGACATCCAAATATATAATACCCGGTGCGCCTGCCCTTTGCATTCATGGCAGGAGCGATCTCCCAGACATAGTCCTGAGACGGCTCACCGATCAGTTCACGAATATCATCCAGGGTATAGGTGCGAACCAGTGAGGCTTGTCCGTCCCAGGCATACATGACAGGTATGACCGGTATCAGATAAGTAAATACCAGCTGCTGCCATGTCAAAGGCCTGCAGAACGGAGTCATGAATAAAGACATGATAATAAGCAGTGCCAGACTTATTGGAAGAAATAACCACCAGGCTATCAAGGGTATCTTGTTTTCGGCCACCTCATAGATCAGCAACGGTTGTTTTTGCTCACTTGCACTTTGAAGAACCTGCTTTGCCATTCCAGGTGGAAGGTGATGGAAACTTGCGATCATGGTTTTCAGACCTCCTGGCACTGTTTCCATTCTGGTAGCATCTACGGGTTCAGGATGATAGTTCATCCAGGAAAGCTTTTGTGCTTCGATCAATCTCACTGACCTCTGGTTCGGATGCAGGTCTGTAAGCAGCAGTCTGACCGGCATCTCCCTGTCAGCATTCAGGGCCTTCACCACTGCGGGCATGACACCACCGGCACCTGAACCCAGATCGGTTATATGGTCAGCTTTGACCTTAGTTAATACATCTGCTGTCAGATCAGTCACTACTTTTTCAGTGCCTGCCATCCGGTGAAAGATCAGCAGTAACCTGGTCATTGACGAACGCAAAGAATCAGGCAACCAGCCAAAGTCTTCAAATTCGAACAGCTGGATACGTTTCATGCAAATTGTTTTTTGTAAAAATAAAACAGCCCGCCAAAGTGGGCGGGCTGAATTTTAATTGTTGCTGCAGATCACTGTGCCAGATAGGCTTTCAGCGCCTTGTTGCGTGCTGACGAACGCAGCTTGTTGATGGCGTTATCCTTGATCTGACGAACGCGTTCACGGGTCAGACCGAACTCTTCGCCTATGTCTTCCAGTGTCATGGCATAAGGAACTCCTATACCAAAGAAGAGTTTGATCACGTCGCGTTCTCTTTCGGTCAGGGTGGCCAGAGTACGCTCGGTCTCCACTTTCAGTGAAAAGGTATAATCCAGTTTCTCATCCGTCTTCTCTACTTCGCGGTTCTCCAGCACGTCGAGCAGGGAAGAGTTCTCACCATCATCGAATGGCGCATCCACACTGACATGACGGGTGCTCACACTCATGGTGTTCTTGATCTCTTCTACCCCCAGTTCCAGACATTCAGCCAGTTCTTCTGCCGTAGGCTCACGCTCATACTGCTGTTCCAGTTCACTGAATGCCTTGTTGATCTTGCTGAGGCTTCCTACCTTGTTCAGAGGCAGACGAACCAGACGGCTTTGCTCTGCCAGTGCCTGCATGATGCTCTGACGGATCCACCATACGGCGTAAGAAATGAATTTGAAACCTTTGGTCTCATCGAATTTTTGAGCGGCCTTCACCAGGCCCACATTGCCTTCATTGATCAGGTCGTTCAGGGTCAGTCCGTTGTGCTGGTACTGCTTGGCCACCGATACCACGAAACGGAGGTTGGCCTTTACCAGCTTTTCCAGTGCTTCCTGGTCCCCCTGCTTGATCCGTTGGGCCAGGAGAACCTCCTCTTCGGCGGTCACCAGGTCCACTTTCCCGATCTCCTGCAGATATTTCTCCAGCGATTCACTTTCACGGTTGGTAATGGATTTGGTAATCTTTAACTGACGCATAGTGTAGTTTATTTTGTTATGGCACGAGGCAAGTAAGAGTTATACGAAGCAGAATCATAAAAGTTTCAGTAAAAACCCTGTTTTTTAGCCCTTTTTTTGCCGAATTACAGCCGGGGGAGTGCAAAAGTAACATCTTTGGTCAGCTGAATCAACCCCTGCTGTTTATCATACGTCTTACCTTATAACTTTGTTCCATGTTGTTACCTGTTTTTCTGGGCTTCGGGCTGGTATTACCTCCGTCTGACACCATTGGCTGGATGGCTGTGGGTGAACAAGCCCTGAGCGAATTCGGCAAAAGTGTTTGCACCGCCGGCGATGTGAACGGCGATGGCTATGACGATTTCCTGGTTGGTCAGCACTATTTTTCCGGCCCTGAATACCGTGAAGGAAGGGTAGCCCTTTATTTTGGCGGGCCCACAGGACCTGCAGACAGTCCTGACTGGACCTTTGAAGCCAACCAGGAAAACGCCACCCTTGGCATATCTGTGTCAACCGCCGGTGATGTCAACAACGACGGGTATGCTGATATCATCCTCGGTGCCCATACCTACAGCGGCCCCCTGGGTAATGAAGGAGCCGCCTTTCTCTTCTATGGTAGCCCGACAGGTCCGGGTAGCAGCCCCGACTGGACCTTCATAGGCGACCAGTCTGGCGGAGATTTTGGCGGATCTGTAGCAGATGCCGGCGACCTGAATAACGATGGGTATGGTGATGTGACCATTGGAGCTGTATTTTATTCCAATGGCGAAACAGGCGAAGGACGTGCCTATGTGTTTCTTGGCAGTGCCTCCGGCCTCTCACTGACCCCTGACTGGGTGCAGGAAGGTCAACTTGCCGGTGCACAGTTCGGTGGCGATGTGTCAGGCGCAGGTGATGTGAACAGCGATGGGTATGATGACCTGCTGGTGGGTGCCAGAAAATATACCAGTACAGTAAACAGCGAAGGAGGTCTGTTCCTGTATTACGGCGGCCCTTCCGGACCCTCAGCCACAGCTTCCTGGACCTACTTTTCAGGTGCCATGCAGGCCAAACTTGGTCAGAATGTTTCAGGTGCCGGAGATGTCAATGGCGATGGGTATGCTGATATCATAGCCGGTGCGCATAACTACAGCGGACCCGAAACAGACGAAGGAAAGGTCTATGTCTTTTACGGCTCGCCCACAGGACCGGGAAGTACCCCTGATTTTACTTTTGAATCCAACCTGGAAAATGCCCTCAGTGGAAACCAGGTGGCTGATGCAGGTGATGTGAACGACGATGGCTATGGAGATATCATCTTCGGCAGCCGTGAATACAGCAACGGTGAGACCAGCGAAGGAAGAGCTTTTGTGTTCTACGGCAGCAGCACTGGCCTGCACCCTGAAGATTACTGGTATGCAGAAAGTGATCAGGAACAGGCATTCTTCGGGTACAGCGTGGCTTCTGCCGGCGATGTGAACGGCGATGGAGCAGATGATGTGATCATCGGTGCCAAATACTACGACGAAACACTGGAAGACGAAGGTGCAGCCTTTCTGTACTATGGAACTCCAAACCCGGGCTGTACCGCTCCTGCAGACCTGGTCGCTGCTGCTATCACCACTACTTCAGCCCAGCTCAGCTGGAACGGACCTGCGGGTGCCTCTGGCTACAGGATCATTCTGAAAAGACCCGGACACCCTGCCATCCTGCTGGCCAGCACCAGCACCACCATGTTGTTGAGCGGCCTGTATCCGGGTACCACCTACAGGGTGGTGATCAGGGCAAAATGTGGCAGCGAATTCTCACAAAGATCTGAACCGTTTTTATTGACAACCGTTGAATAATTGGATAATTTTAGAGGACGTTAGGATCCGGTCATACATGTTTAATTGTCTTTATATGTTATAAAATATTAATTCGTCTTTGAAACTACATACTACACACATACCATTTCTGCTGTCTGTTGTTCTGTCATGGACTGCCACACAGGCAGATGCTCAATCCATTTATACCACTGACTGGCAATACTCGGGCGATATTGAAATAGAAGCATTCGGCTGGTCATTGTGCAACGCCGGCGATGTGAACGGCGATGGGTATGATGACCTCCTGGTTGCCGCCATAGACCATTCAGAACCCATTGAAACAGAAGAAGAAGAAGGTAAACTTTATCTCTTCTACGGAGGTCCTGATGGTCTGTCAGCTACACCTGACTGGACCTATCAGCCCAACGATGATTTTACCATTTGCGGTTTCGATGTAAGTGGAGGCGATCTGAACGGCGATGGCTACAGCGATATTGCCGCAGGAAATCTTCAGTGGGCCGGCGATCAGATCGATGAAGGAAAGATCACACTTTGGTATGGCGGACCGGATGGCCCGGGGGCTGAACCTGACTGGATCTTTGAAGGCGACCAGGATTACTGCCTCATGGGAAGCGCAGTGGCCCTGAACGGAGACATCAACAACGATGGTTTTGCCGACCTCTTCGTGGCAGCCAAAATGTATGACAGCGGCGAAGAAGATGAAGGCAAAGTATGGATGTTCTGGGGCAGTGCCGATGGTCCTGTCGGGCCGGTATGGAGTTATGAACCCGATCAGGATGGTGCGATCTGCGGTTTCCCTACCAATTATCTGGGCGATGTCAATGCAGATGGTTTTGATGATGTCATTATCGGTGTGAACGGTTATGCTGAAACCTGGACCAAACAAGGAATGGCTGTGGCATTCTACGGAAGTGCCGATGGCCTGGCTGATACTCCTGACTGGGTTACCTACGGAGAAAGCAAAAAAGATTATTACGGCCACTGGGTAGATGGCGCAGGCGATGTCAATGGCGATGGTTATGACGATGCCATTGTCTCTGCTATCCTGTATGAAGATGATTCAACAGATGTCAATGAAGGTGCAGTGTATTTTTTCCGTGGTACACCTTCCGGTTTACAGACCAGTTATGTCTGGAAAGCTACCGGCAATCAGCTGGAAGCCAACTTTGGATATTGTATCTCCGGTGCAGGCGATATCAATGCAGATGGTTATGCAGATATCATTGTGGGTGCCAAATACTATACTGATCCTGAATACAAGGAAGGCTCTTCATACGTTTTCTGGGGCGGACCAACCGGGCCAGAAGATGATTATTGCTGGTTTGCCGAAGGCGGACAAGACTCAGCATACCTTGGCAGACATGTTGACGGCGATGCTGATTTTAATGGCGATGGTTACTCTGACTTCCTGACAAGCGCCTACCGGTATTCCAATATCCTGCCGAATGATGGCATCACTTATTGCATGTATGGCGGCCCACGGGAAACAGATTTCCACCTGGAAGCTGACACCTTTTGTATCAATGGCACTGACCCCGCTCCTGTTATTGATGGCTGGCCGGGTGGTACTTTTTCAGCCTCCGATGGTCTGATCCTGGCTGATACAGAAACCGGCGTCATAGATCTTTCAGCATCTTCAGTGGGAGTGCATGAACTGACCTATAGTTATGACAACGGTTACTGTGTGGCTACCAGTACCCGATCAGTGTTCATCGGGCCTGAAGTAGAAGCAGGTTTTGCCTACCCGAATGATACCCTGTTCCTGAGCGGGCCGTTTCCTTCACCGAATTTTTTTCCCGGTTCATCACCCGGAGTTTTCAGCGCTGTACCTGAAGGCCTCATTTTCGTGAGCATCTATACCGGCCAGATCAATCTTGACCTGTCTGAACCCGGGGTCTATACGGTAACCAACAGTGTAGCCGGCGACTATTGCAACGGCAGCTATTCCATCATCATTCACCTGATACCTGAATGCACCAAGCCCGATAAACCGGTTGCGTCTGATATTACTCCAACCACCGCAACTATAACCTGGAATGCTGTTGACTGGGTAGATGACTACTATGTGTACCTGATCCGGGTGGGAGATACCACCGAATACGATCATTACCCAGATACCATCCTGTATCTGACAGACCTGTTGCCCGGTACTTCTTATCGTCTGTATGTGGCCGGCTACTGTGGAGGCATCCTGACACAGAAATCAGAAAATCTGGATTTCTATACCCAATATACAGAGATATCAGATGTACTGCCGGCAGGCTATCAGATCTTTCCCGTTCCTGCACATGATTTGTTACAGGTTACGCTGCCGGCTTCCGGTGGCGAAACCAGGTGTTATATCACTGATCTGCAGGGCAAACCAGTGTCTGGTGAATATGTATTAACGGGAGGTTCCACCCACAGCCTGGAACTGGAGTCCATCCCGTCAGGATACTACCAGTTACACCTCAGCAATGCACAGGGTTACTGGGTTTCCGGACTGAGCATCCTGCACTAATGCACTGCATCCTTTTTACAGCAGGTGGTCAGATTATCATAGGCATTTTTATCTGCCGGTAACTCATCTGCATCATAACCTGCCTGACTGATCGCTTTCCTGATGGCATCCACATGGGTGACTGTTCCGTCAAACCTGACAGTAGCCATTTGGGTTTCAACATCCAGATACACAGACCTGACACCATCCACCTGATAAACCGCCTTTTCAATGGTGTTCTTGCATGACTCACATACCGCTGAGGTCTTGATGACTACCTTCTCTTTGGTGCTTTGTGCATTTGCCTGTGAAAAGCCAAAGATGCCAAGCAATAAAACAAACGCTACATTTTTCATATTTCAATTTTTGAATTTATTAATTATTGTTCTTGTTTTTCCTGTATGACCAATCGGATACCTGAATAGATTCTTGCAGCCATCAATGGTGCATACAATACCGAAGCATCAAAATTCGGTCCGAACGGGTCACCGGCACCAATGATCGGGTCCTGCTGGGTATAACCGGTGGCATTCTCCACCCCTGCATACCAGCTGAATGTATCCCATGACCTGGTAAGCTGTCCCATAAGCTGAACATAAGCAGGCGAACGTCCGGAAACATCTGCTGCAAGCAGATTATCCGACAGATCAGGCAGTCTGGCAGAACCGAAGTAATGCAGGGTGGCATCTGCCTGCCAGCCTTTCTCCTGCCAGTTCCACGAAGCATTCAGCATGGCCCTGTGTCTGTTTACCAGAGGCAGTTCCATCAGCTCACCTCCGAATGTGCTGTATGACCAGGTATATCTGTATGCCATGCGAATATCCAGGTGTCTTACAGGTTCCACAATCCATTCCAGTTGTGCTACATCGCTGCCTGACCTGCCATCCAGATTATCTATCAGAATGGTTTGTGCACTTGCATCGCGATCAGTAACCACCTGATTAACGAACCAGGTATGGTAGTAATCTGCCGTGATGGAAGAGGTGCGGTTGAAAAGCGGAAATCTCCTGATATACGTTATTCCGGTATTCCATGCTTCCTCAGGCAGCAGGTCATCAGCTATAATGAGATCACGGCTGCTCACCAGCAGGGCAGCATTCTCCACCAGCACATTGGCAACGCGGTAACCTTTGGCTACAGAAGCCCGCCAGGTGGTCTTGGTGGTAGGGCTGTATCTCAGGTGCAACCTGGGTGTCTGAAAGGTTCCGTAGAGGTTATGCATATCCATACGATAACCCGCCATCACACTGACCTTATCCTTCAGTTTGAACTGGTATTGTGCAAACCAACCGGGCACGATCTCGGTCCTGTCCATGAACAGATCGCGGAACTGCTCATCAAACCGGTTGTATAAAAAGGAAACACCTGCCCTTACCAGGTGATCGGTATTACCGATATAGGTGCCGCCCGAAAGGTCAGATCTGTAATAGGTTTCCTGTCCGGAATAGTCACTCAGACCATAAAAGGCAGACTGATCGTGCCAGATCCCGGTACTGTGCCAGGTGAAGACCGTTTCCGGCCTCGAAGCACTGTAACCTGCATTCAGATAACTCTCCATGCGGCGGGCATCCAGACCCACGCCATAACCATTCAGGGTGTCTCTTGCCTGCTGCGGATCAAATGAAAGCTGCCCTCCCTGTATATCCTGTGCGGTCCACTTTGCACCAGCTCTGATCTCTGTGTGTTTACTGTTGTTCCAGACCCAGTTGTTCATGATGGTATAGGTCTCACCCAGCGGCATGTCCAGAAAACCATCGGCATTATGATCGACATCCAGTTGGCTTTGCATAGTATGCACCAATAAGCCTGTATGCAGAGACTTACCAATGCCGGCTGCAGCATTGGCATTCGCTTCCCATCGCCCCAATGAATTACCATAGACATTGACAAAGAGTTTTTCAGCAGGCTGAGGTCCGGGCGATTTCATTCTGGCATTGATCCATCCGCTGATGCCTTCATAGCCATTCTCTACAGAGCCCGGTCCCTTGGTGAGATCGATCTCTCTGATCCAGGTACCAGGAATATAGGACAAACCATAGCCGGATGCCAGCCCCCTGACTACCGGTATGCCATCGGCTGTGATCAGGGCATAGACCCCGTCAAGACCCAGCATGCGGATGGTTCGTGTGCCGGTAACTGCATCTGTATATTCAGCATCCACCGTCACATTGGTTTCAAAACTTTCGCTCAGATTGCAGCAGGCAGCTTTCAGCAATTCACGTTCATTCATCGTGATCTTGTTGACTCCATCGCTGGTATTGATGGCCAGTGCAGATCTCTCTTCTGCTATCACTACATCGTCCAGTATCAGGTCACTCAGCAACATGATGTCCACGTCAGCCCAGGTATCCACTTTTATGGTATCTGTCCGGTAGCCAACAAAACTGATCTGCAACCTCAGGTCTTCACCCCCAGGAAAATCCAGGAAGAAAAAGCCGTCGGGATCAGTGATCGTGCCGGAGCCATCAGCCAGCCAGACCAAAGTGGCACCCGGAAGAGGAGTCATTTGCTGATCTGCATCCATACCTTGCACCCTGCCATTCAGGGTCTGCGCAGCAGCTGCAGAAAAACACAAAGTACTCAAGATAATTATTATATATTTCATGATCTACATATTAACGTGAATAATATCCTCCGTTCAGGAGGATGACCTCACTTCATATCAGATCAGAAATACCTGGTAGAGACGCTGGTGGTCTCTGCCATCCAGAGCGGTGGCAGGCGGTGGGTCAAAATACCGGGAACAGAGAACAGCATCCTGTCCTGTAATGGTATTGGCGGCAGGCAGATCGAGTACGATGTGTTGCACCAGTACCTGGAAATCATGATCAGGCTGCCAGGCAGGCAGATCCAGTTTCAGATAGGATACTCCGGATGAGCAGCAATCATTTTCTATGGTGGCAGAAGCTGAAGAAGCCCCTGTTTCACTGCAACAAGAATGGATCTGCTGCATAGAGACCTCAGCGGTGCCACTTGTCATGCAGATATGCGAATACAACTGCACACCCGTGGTGGTTCCAATCACGAGCAACAGGAGTAAAACAGACGCTATGCGTTGTGACAGACGCTTCATGAACTTCAAAGTTACCAGTTTTACAAAAAACTGACCCTGATATCTGTCATTTGGTGACTTACTGCACGTTATTCCGGAATCAGGTGTTGTACCTTTAAGAACGATAAAAAACAAAAGATGTTCCCTCACAAGTCTCTATTATGGCTGGCCATTCCATTGTTTGCGCTGGCTGGTTTGTCTTCCTGCACTAAAAAGGAAGGATGTACTGATCCGAATGCACTCAACTATGATGCTTCGGCAGAAAAGGATTGCTGTTGTGAATACGCCACCACATTCGACCTGGAGCTTCATTTGCATGGCTACGTAGGTGCCAACGCCCTCCTTGAAGGAAATACCTATACCATCAACGGAGTGGATACCCGCCTGGATCTGGTGCAGTTCTATGTCAGTAATATCCGGGTTGTAGATGCCAGCGGTACTGAGTTTCCGGCAGAAAATTACCTGCTGGTGAATCCGGAAGTGAATGGATACGATGCAGGAGCTGTGGAAGCAGGATCATATACCGCACTTCGGTTTGATATTGGTATTGACTCGCTGACCAACCATGCAGACCCCTCTGTCTATCCTGCCAATGACCCGCTGGGGCCACAGTTTCCACCTATGCACTGGAGTTGGGATGCCGGTTATATTTTCATACGCATTGATGGTATGGCCGATCAGGATCTGAATGGCACCCCTGAAACTGCTTTTGAAATGCATGTGGGTAAAGATGCGAATCGGGTTGCTGTAGAAATACCCTATGCGTTCTCTGCCGAAGCAGGCGATGCGTTCACTTTCCACCTGAATGTGAACTGGAACAATTTCTTTGATGGAGTGGATATGACCGGCGATATCACCACCCACACATCTGATAATCTGGACCTCACGTCGATACTGGTAACCAATATCAACGGCATGTTCAGCCTGGAAGAATGACCGCTGCTTATCTGACAAAGAAGCAATTAAACTGTTGGCTGCCGGCGCTCCTCCTCTGGATGAGCGCCGGTTGTGCTATAGATCCGGATATACCGGAACCTTCCTATTCTGTGCCCATTCCGGAAGGATTTCCTGCCATTCCCTATCCGGATGACAACTTTCCGGATGCCGGCAGGATCGCACTTGGAAAAGAGTTGTTCTTTGACCCGGTATTATCAGTTGATTCTACCGTATCCTGCAACAACTGCCACCTGACGCAATGGGCCTTTGCTGACCATGCACCGATCAGTGCAGGGGTAGAGGGACGATTAGGTTTTCGCAATGCTCCTACCCTGGCCAATGTAGCCTGGCAACCCATTATGACCATGGACGGCGGAAGCCCTACACTAGAACAGCAATTCTACATTCCGCTGGAAGACTTTCATGAGATGGCTTTTAACATGGTGCTGCTAACCGACCGCCTGCAGGCAGACCCTTACTACACCGATCGTTTTTACCAAGTCTTTGAAGATCTGCCATCTCCCTTTACCATCACCCGGGCCATCGCAGCCTATGAACGTACCATCATCAGCGGAAACAGCAAATATGACCAGGTAATGCGGGGCATTGCAAACTTCACCCCGTCTGAACAGATCGGGTATGACCTGTTCTTCAGTGATTCACTGGCATGCAGCAGCTGTCATTCGCCGCCGTTCTTCACCAATTTTGAATTTCTGAACAACGGATTATATGAAACCTATTATCCTGACAGCGGAAGGGCTCGCATTACGGTCGATCCGGATGATGCCGGCAAGTTCAAAGTACCAACACTAAGGAATATTGCCTGGACCTGGCCCTATATGCATGATGGCAGTCTGCCTGATCTTGCAACTGTCATAGATCATTATCAGAACGGAGGTTCGGGTCATCGCAACCAGGACCCACGTGTCCATCCCCTGCATCTGAATGATGAACAAAAACAGGATCTGATCCTTTTTTTGAATACACTGACCGATGATGACTTTCTTCAACAAAGCGATTAGCGAGTATGCATACCTTTGTATTAATGCGGAATAAATTCTGGTGGACGCTGCCCGTTTTGATCTGGGTGCTATCCGGATGTGAAAAGGATATGCCGATGGTGGAACCATCGCCCTACACCTATGATCCAACACCGTACACGCTCACCAAGCCGGTTGGACTTCCCGCCTTCCCCACCAGTGATTTTGGCAATCCACTTACCAACGAAGGAGTAGATCTGGGCAGGAAACTTTTTTATGACCCTATCCTGTCTGCAGACAGTACCCTATCCTGTGCCGGATGTCATCACATCGAATTTGCCTTTACTGACAGTGATAAGGTATTCAGCCTGGGCATTGATGGCATATTGGGTGTAAGAAATTCCATGCCCATTTTTAATCTGATCTATACCGGACTGGACCCGGCTTTTGGAGGTTTTTTCTGGGACGGTCGTGCCCTGCATCTCGAAGATCAGGCATTGCTGCCCATTCAGGATCCGGTAGAAATGCACAATACCCTGGAGGCAGCGGTAGCGGCCGTACAAGCACAGGAAAGGTATCAGAAAGATTTTTACGAGGCATTCTGCACTACTACCGTAACTTCTGATCTGATAGCAAGAGCCCTGGCCCAGTTCATGCGCACAGTGGTATCTGGAAACTCTAAATTCGATCAGGCATTCAATGCCGTTCCGGGTGTATTCCTGACCGAACAGGAACTTGAAGGATGGATGTTGTTCAATGACAACGAAGGGGCAGATTGCTTTCATTGTCATGGCATCAATGGGGGTCTGTTCACTGATTTTCTGTTTCGCAATAATGGGCTGAATGATGCTTCCACCTACACCGATTTTCCTGATCCGGGCAGAGGTAGCGTAACAGGAGATACCCTTGATTACGGCAAATTCAAAACACCCTCTCTTCGCAATATCGCACTCACTGCTCCCTATATGCACGACGGTCGTTTTGCCACACTCGATGAAGTACTGGAATTTTACAGCACAGGAGTGCATGACACACCATTTACAGATCCTTTCATGCAGAAAGCTTATCAGGGTGGCGTGCAGCTGTCTGATGAGGAAAAGGAAGCACTAAAAGCTTTCCTGATGACCCTCACTGATACTTCTTTTGCCAACAATCCGGCCTGGCAGAATCCGTTTGCAGAATAACTTTGCCTGATGCCGATAGATGAACATGTACCTATTGATTTCGACCCCAGGTGGCTGGCTGTGTTGCAACAGGTGAAAGACCAGTTTGGAAAGAAACCCAATATGGAAAGTCTGTTGTTCCTGATCGGGATCAATGAACTGGGAACCCTCAATACCTCTTTCAGCAAGGAGCAGAAACAAGACCTCATGCACATAGCGGTCTGTACTTTGCTGGAACCGGAGGGATACTATGAATCACTAGGGCCGGATGAGGATGGTTGGCCGCACTTTGCCCTCATCAAACGCTTTGATGTGCTTAGTCTGGAAGAACAGGAAACATTGTTGAAGCAGAATATTATCCGTTATTTTGAGCGACTTAAAAAAGAGCCATGAAGCACTTACTATGGGCGCCTTTCTTATTGCTGGCGGCATGCACCAGCAACAAAACCGGTGAACAGGCACCGGTAACAGACACGTCTATGCTGCAACCTGAAACTGAACAAACAGAACCTATGGATAATCAACCGGAACAGATCGTAAAGATCAGCACCTCTTATGGTGATATGCTGATCAAGCTTTACAACGAGACACCCAAACACAGAGATAATTTCATCAAACTGGTTAAGGAAGGTTATTATAACGGCCTGCTCTTTCACCGGGTCATGCAGGAGTTCATGGTACAGGGTGGTGATCCTGACAGCAGGAATGCGGCAGCAGGAGCAAGACTTGGAAGTGGAAGTCCGGGCTATACCATACCAGCTGAATTCAGAAAAGACCTGTTTCACAAAAAAGGAGCTCTTGCGGCGGCCCGCCAGCCCGATCAGGTGAATCCGCAGAAAGCGTCTTCCGGCTCACAGTTTTACATAGTTCAGGGTAAGCCTACCAGTGATGATGAGCTGGCCATGATGGGCCAGCGAATGGGAATCACTTTTACAGAAGATCAGATGGAGGTTTACCGCACATTAGGTGGTACACCGTTTCTGGATCAGAACTATACCGTATTCGGAGAGGTGATCTCAGGCATGGAGGTCATAGATAAGATCGCTGCCGTTCAAACTGATGCCAATGACCGCCCGCGTGAAGACATCAAAATGACCATCACCCTGGAAGAAGAGTGATCAGGTCATGATCATTTGATCTCTTCTATCACCTCAATCTCGAATGGTGTACCCATCAGCCTGACATTGGCTGGTATTTCACCATATACTCCTGTTACCAGTACACGAAGGTTGTGCACTTTGAAGTCATCAGGGATGATGGCAGGCAAATAGCGGCGGGTACCATTGTTGGTCTCGATGATATAGATATCAGGGTCTGAACTGAATAATTTAACCACCCCTTCTACAGCGGTGATGCGACCTGCTTCCTGAAATGGAAATAAATCTTTCATAGGTTCCTGAATGGCGGTAGTATCCATTTTTTGTTCTACAACTGCTGTCAGCTCTGTGATGCGAAAGGGTCTTCCCATGGCCCGGACATTCGGATCCAGATAACCGGCGCTTCCGCTCACAAATACTTCCAGTCCTTCCTCCCGGAATTCTTCCGGCATATTGTCAGGCACGAACCGCTCTGTATGCCCGTTTCTTTCGCCTTCTATCAACCAGGTGTTAGCTACCAGCATGACCACGCCACGGAGATCTTCAATGGCTTCGGGCTGTTTTTTATCGCCACCATCTGTATGGCCGATATCATCGGTCTTGTCTTTGGGAACTGCTCTGTATAATCTTTTGATCAGGGTGATCTCAACCGGTTTCCCCTGGAGCCTGACATTGGCAGGGATCTCTCCCAACACTCCTTCAAAGACCACTTCCTGGCCATCTGTTTTAAATTCTTCCGGCAGGTTGACCGGCAGGTAATCAATGACCACACTGCCTTGTCCTTCACGCAGTATCCAGGTGTCGCCTTTCTGCATGACAGTAGCAATGGTCTTGCTTTTTTTGCCGGCAGGCGTGAAGGTAAATTCCTGCTGGGCAAAAAGTGCGGTACCGATCATAAAGGCGATCATCAGGGTCAAAATTCTTTTCATAGCCAATGTTTTTCAGGTATATAACAGCACAAATTATGCCGAATGATCATTGATCACTGATAAGGAAATGATCCAGGAAATAATCCACACCAGCAGATTCCATGGCAGAAGCCGTACCACCAACCAGGTATTGGTACAGCACCTTGTCAACTACAAAGAAGTGCATGCGGTACACTTTTCCGTTGTTCAGCTGCAGAACTGCTTCCACGCCTTTGTTCCGGCCTTTCCTGACCTTGGTAACCGAGACAGCCCGCCCAAAGTACTGGCGTTCTGCGTCGCTGATGAGACCATTGTAAAAAGACTTACTGCCTTTAACAGGATATCCGTCCGGATATTGGTTGATGCTCAGGAAATAGGATAATTGGGTATCAAAGTCTTCCGTGTTGAAGGTCTTTACCTGCACCTGCCCGTATTGGGTGGGATAATTCTGGTTCTGTATAAGAGGCTGCCTCGGAAACTGACAGCTTATCTGCTGATCCAGGTAAGTGTACCAGTTGGTTGCCTTACCTCTGTCCAGGCGGAAGCTTCTGATGAATTCTTCGGCATATGGCGCATAGGGTTTATTGTCAGGCCCTCCGCAGAGTATCTGATACAGGATATTACCCCGCAGGATGATCTGCGAGCGCACATAAAATGAATCATCAACTGAGACCACGAATTCTCTGCCAACGTACTCAGGATCAGAAATGATGCGTTGCGTTACGAGTTGTCCGTTGATCTTTCGGATACTTCTGTACACAAAATCATCAAAAAAATCTGCCCGGATACCGGGATCGAAATTAGGGGGATAAATGGTGTATCCGATCGAATAGAAAAGATCTGAGCGGGCATGGTTTACCTGTGCCTGCACCGACTTGATGTTTCCGTTAATGCTTTCTGTCAGTGTTTCTTCCCATTTGGTTTTTTCAGGCATGCGGATGGAAAAGTATGCATCGTTGGAACGCAGCTCAAACCATTCACTGATGAAAGAGGTATCAGTTCCCAGGTAGTCATAACCATCGCCGAAAGGATCTGTAATAGCTGCCGGGGGCAATTCGCCGGCCTGCAACTCATCCACCTTAATGATCCTGTTGCGCACTGCATATCCGCTTCGGTCGCTCAGGTTATCCAACAGGTATTCAGGAAACTGATCTGCCTGCAGTTCATTGGTTCCTGTATAATACTCTTCGATCTCGGCATCAGAACTCAGCGTGAAAGGCATATCGCTCACTTCAGCGCCTTCTTCCAGCAGCAAGGGTACAATTCCGCCTGGCCCTCCGATGCGCTCAGCATCCAGGATATACAGCACTGACTGACCGGCAGAAAGTTCCATCATCTGTGCCACCAGGTCGCGGTTAACCCTGGTACGCATGGCCTGCAGCCAGGCTGGTTGTTCCGTGCCGGTTACCAGGAGGCCAAGCTCTGTCAGTGACTGATTGCGGTATAATCCGGCTTTATCATGTTCATAGGTAGCAAAAAGGTCCTGATCATTAACAAACCTGCTGAGCACATCTGCCTGCTGCTCTGAAGGTACTGTTGCCATATACTCGGCAATGTTTCTCATGCTGAGCATAGACAGCACCGGTTTGGTCTCTTCCAGTGCATACTGATACAGCAGTTCTTCCTGATAGGTACGGCCTTCGCCACGCAAAAAATCACGAAACAACTGCATGGTGTAGAAGGGCATGAGCCCTGCATACTGCTCTACATTTTCCTGCAGGTTGTTGATGATGAAAAGCTCATATCTGATATTGTCATCCCGTTCAAGATAGCGTTTCAGATTGAGCTCTTCACGCAACTGCATGATCTCTTTGGCCTGCTCAGTCTCATAAGATTCTTCCAGCCACTCAAAAGCAACTGTATTGACCAGCGGAAACACCTCATAAGGCACATTGGACAACGGGTATCTGGCAGCTTCTGTATTATGCAGTATGGCCAGGATGTAGGATGGTGTTCCTGAGTTTTCAGGTACCCAGCGCACCAGAACCGACTCCTGCGCACGGGATGGAAGAGACAGCAGCAACAGGGCAAGCCAGAAAAAATATCTGGAGGGAAGCATACTCATTAACGCAAATGTACCGCAATTATCGCATGCACTTGTTCCACAATTACCGCACTGATCAGGAATTGTTTGCCGGGGTGGTCAATAATGCGGGAATACCAAGTAACGTCTCGAGCAGCTCTTTATACTGAACGATGTGGCGGGTAGTCAATAAAGAGCGGAATACTGAAGGTTCCATGATCTTTTCAGGCAGAGGTACCGCCAGACAAAAGTGCTGACCTTTACAGCTTAGCAACAAGGGGGAAGCGGCCTTATCTGACAACTCACGAAGCACCGGGCCCAGCGGACCACGCATCAGGCTGACAGCTTCCTGCGGGATGGTACTCAGCCAAACCTGCTCACCGATACGGCAGGTATCATCCTGCACAGGCTCAGGCAGGAAAGTATTGATATCTCCGAAACGCTTCAGGTAGTCCTGCACCTGTTGTTCATCACCTGTACCTGCCAGATAGTGAATACCGCTGAAGGCTTTGGGTAACTGAACAGACAACAACAGGCCGTTGAATAAAGTGGTGTACTGAATGCTGCCATCCGGCGAACGCTCCTGCTGTCTGGTCAACAACTCACTCAAGCTTGAGGGTGCACCATGAACGGTGGCATAAAACAGGTCCTGGCCTTCATATACATCAGGCACAGGCAGATTCAGTGATGCGGCATCATATACGGCTCTGGGCATGAAACGGTGCTGGTCATAATCCCATTCAGGCAGGCTATCGGCAATGACACGCATGACCCTTGGGCGGAATTCTGACCGCACATCCAGGCGTTTTCTTCTGGTACCGAACATGAGCAGATACACCGGCAGGCTCAGAAACAGTATCACGATGATGAAGGTAGGAATGAGCAGCAGCATACCCACAGCCACTGCAACCAGCAATGCGATCAGAATGAAAGCCATTCTGTTCAACTGGTCTCTCCTTACGAGTTCCAGTTCCTGAAGGATAGGATGTAAATGCTGTTGAAAGTCTTCGTTTGGCATCCGGTCTGTTTATGGCCAGGCATCAGGAGGTAATGTCTGTGGGTTCGCTTTCCTGTCCGGATCCCGCTGACGATGACTTTTCGGCATGACCAAAAATACTGCGTTGAAAGAGCAGGATAGACAAGACTCCCAGTGTAATGGATGAATCTGCCAGGTTAAAAACAGGACGAAAAAACATATAATATTTTCCTCCTAAAAAGGGCATCCATTCAGGATAATGGCCGTGAAACATAGGGAAATAAAGCATGTCAACCACATGCCCGTGCAGTAGCGGTGCATAGCCACCTCCTTCGGGCAAAATGGATGCTACCTGATAAATGGAATCAGAAAAGATCACTCCGTAAAATACGCTGTCAATGATATTACCCATGGCGCCTGCACAAATGAGTGACAGGCTGAAGATCAGGCTGCGGGGAGCCTTGTGTTTGATCAGAACCGTAAGATAATAACCCAGAAAGCCAACAGCTATCAGGCGGAACACTGTGAGAAGGAGTTTGCCATAATTGCCGCCGAAGGTCATACCAAAGGCCATACCTTCATTTTCAGTGAAATGGATCCGTGCCCATGACAGGCCGAAGATGCCAAACTCTTCACCCAGCTGCAGGTTGGTCTTTATATAGATCTTGAGCAACTGATCCAGGAAAAGGACCAGCATAATGGTAGCTACTGCAATGACCGAACGCTTCAAGCTCAACCCTGGTTTTTCTTGGCTTCTATGCTCAGGGTGGCGTGAGGAACAGCCCGCAGCCTTTCCTTGGATATCAGCTTACCTGTTTCCCTGCAAATACCATAGGTCTTGTTCTGAATGCGAATGAGCGCCTTCTCAAGGTGAGAAATATACTGGATCTGGCGTGATGCCATCTGGCTGAGGTATTCTCTTTCTGCAGTGCTGGTACCGTCTTCCAGACCTTTGAATCTGGAATCACTGTCATCGCCCAGTTCAGATGTCCTGCTGATCTGTTCCTGCAGATACTTCAGCTCACTTTTGGCATCTTCCAGCTTGCGGTTGATCAGGTCTCTGAACTCGGTCAGCTCTTTGTCTGAATACCTGGTTTTCTCCAAAGGCTTCTGCACTACTGTATCTTCATCCTTTTTAAAGGTGACCAGTCTTCCCTGTTGTTTCACACTGACCTCGCTTGCCTGCGATTTGATCCTGGCCAGTTCAGATTTTGTAACGGACGTAGTGATCACTTCCTGGTTCGGATCTGTAGGCTCAGCTACCGGTTTTGAGGTCTTTTTTGCGGCTCCTTTCTTTCGGCTGACCGGCTGCTTTACAACCGGCTTTTCTTTCTGAACAGGCTTCTCTTTGACTGCTTTGGGGGTTGCCTTACTGGTAACCACTGTAACCGGTTTCTTCTTTTCAGGAACAGCCTTACTGACAACTTTTTCAGTTGTTGACTTTTTAGTCACTGCTTTCTTCACTGCTTTCCCGGCATCAGCTTTTTTCACATTTGTTTTAACTGGTGCTGCCTTTTTTGCTGCGGTCTTAGGGGCCGACTTTTTTGCAATCGTTTTGGGGGCTGCTTTTTTAATTGCAGCCTTGGGGGCAGTGGTCTTTCCGGCAGCCTTCTTTGTTACCTTTTTTGCAACTGTTTTACCGGCTGCTGCTTTTTTCGGAGCGGCTTTGGTAACTACTGCTTTCTTAGCAACCTTTTTTGCAACGGTCTTCTTGGCTGCCGCTTTTTTGACCACTTTCTTAGCTGCAGTTTTGGGAGCAGCTTTCTTTGAGGTTGTTTTACCGGCAACAATTTTCTTTACTGCTTTTTTAGGAGCAGCTTTTTTCTTTACCGCTGATTTGGCCGGAGCAGATTTTTTGGCAGCCGATTTCTTCGGTGCGGTCTTTTTTACAGCAGCCTTTTTGGGTGCCGATTTTTTAGGGGCGGCTTTCTTAGTGCTCTTACTTTTTGCCATAAGCTTCCGTTTTGATGACCCTGGCCCGGATTTCTCTTTCATTGATCTCCAGTTTCACAAAGTCTTGATTATCAACGGCAGAAACCAGTTCATCTGCCAGAATTTCGGTGCAAATATAGTTTTTAAAATCCAGTAAAGAATCCCACAGATCCTTGTCTGCAACGACCTCCACCACTATTCTGTCTGTAATTTCCAGCTGGCTGTCTTTACGCAGTTTTTGCATACGGCTCACAAACTCCCGGGCATTTCCTTCAGCCACCAGTTCAGGGGTCAACTGAATATCCAACGCTACAGTCAGGTTACCTGCATTTGCCACCAGCCAGCCTGGAATATCCTCTGATACGATCTCCACATGATCGGCCGGAATGACAAACTCTTTACCAGCTATTTCCAGTGTTATCTGACTCCAACGCTCCAGTTCAGCAATTCGTTCCTGACTAAGTGAACCGAGCATTGTAGCTGCCTCCTTCATATGAGCACCGAGAAGGGGGCCCAGTTTTTTAAAGTCGGGTTTTACCTTGCGGGTCACTACACCAGCAGTATCTTCCATCAGACTCAGTTCCTTGATGTTGGTTTCTGCCAGAACCAGATCAGAAATATGCCTGATCTTATCTCTCACGTCTTCCTGCAGTACCGGGATCATCGCCTTGCGTAATGGCTGACGAACTTTGATATTGACCTTCTTGCGCAATGCCAGGATGGTAGAAGAAAGATCCTGGGCAAGCTGCATGGTCTCTTCCAGGTCTGAGTCTATGACAGCCTGGTCAGCAACCGGGAATGCAGACAGGTGTACGGATGCTGCATCACCCAGAAACTCCTGCACACGCAATTGCCTGTACAGGAATTCTGCAAAGAAAGGAGAAACCGGTGCCATCAGTCTGGCAATGGTATGCAGACAGGTGTATAAAGTATGGTAGGCTGCGTTTTTATCGGCCGATAATTCTCCCTTCCAGAACCGCCTGCGGCTGAGGCGCACATACCAGTTACTGAGGTGCTCGGTTACAAATAGTTCTATCAGCCTGCCGGCCCTGGTAGGTTCATAAGATTCATAGGCCTGCCGCACATCTCTGGTCAGTGAATGCAAGAGTGACAGGATCCACCTGTCCAGTTCCGGCCTATCTGAGATGCTTATGTTATCCTTACCCGGACGCCAGGCATCTACATTGGCATACAAGCCAAAGAAGGAACAGGTATTGAACAGGGTGCCGAAGAATTTCCGCTGTACCTCCGTGATGCCATCAAAATCAAATTTCAGGTTATCCCAGGGTTGCGCATTGGTGATCATATACCAGCGCACCGCATCAGCACCATACTTGTAAATGGTATCGAATGGATCAACACCGTTTCCAAGACGCTTGGACATTTTATTGCCTGCTTTATCGAGTACCAGCCCGTTGGAAACCACATTACGATAGGCTACTGAATCAAACAGCATAGTACCCAGCACATGCAATGTAAAGAACCAACCACGGGTCTGATCTACGCCTTCGGCAATGAAGTCTGCAGGAAAAGACCGTCTGAAGGTCTCTTCATTTTCAAAGGGCCAGTGCCACTGTGCGTAGGGCATGGCACCGCTGTCAAACCAGACATCGATCAGGTCTGCCTCGCGATACATGGGCTGTCCTGTTGCTGACACCAATACAATGCGGTCAACGTATGGCTTATGGAGATCTATATCCAGCAATCCGTTGACCAGTTTCAGATCACTGTCTGTATTCAATCCTGCTTCCTTTGCCTTACTGAATTCTTCTGTAAGTTGCTTCACAGAACCAATACAGATCTCTTCAGTACCATCAGCAGTGCGCCAGATGGGCAGGGGTGTTCCCCAGTAGCGGGAGCGACTCAGATTCCAGTCAACCAGATTCTCCAGCCATTGTGCAAAACGTCCTTCACCGGTGCTTCTGGGCTTCCAGTTGATGGTGCGGTTCAGCTCGAGCAACCGGTCTTTGACCGCAGTGGTTCTGATGAACCAGGAATCGAGCGGATAATATATGACCGGCTTGTCTGTTCTCCAGCAATGCGGGTAATTGTGTTCGTATTTCTCAACCCGGAAAGCCCGGTTCTCTTCCTTGAGTTTTACGGCAATGAACACATCCGGATTTTCCCATTCAGGATCGTCCGTGTAATTTTTTACGTAACGTCCGGCCAGCTCGCCGGCATCTTCAGAAAATCTACCCTGCCTGTCCACCAGGGTCAGGCTTCCGATACCATTTTGCTGTGCTGTGCGAAAATCGTCGGCACCAAAGCTCGGTGCAATATGCACGATACCTGTACCATCTTCCGTGCTGACGAAGTCTGCCGTTACTACCCGGAAGGCATCGCCGCTTTCCGGTTGGGCATAGGGCAATAACTGTTCATAGCGAAGACCACTCAATGCTTCACCGCTGAACTCAGCTACCGGTTCCCAGGGCAGGTGCTTGTTCCAGCCTTCGTGCTGTTCCAATGGCTGACCCTTCTGCTCTTCCTTGAAGTACGCATACAACCTGTCTTTGGCCAGTACAACTTCCACCGGTTTCCCGGTATATGGATTCAGCGTGCGCACCTGCACGTACACGATCTTCCTGCCAACTGCCAGAGCAGTATTGGAAGGAAGGGTCCACGGAGTGGTGGTCCAGGCCAGGAAGAAAACTTCCCTTTCGGCAGTAACACCTAAAAGCTTTTCAGCTTCAGCGCCTGTGGCTTTGAACTGCGCCACGATGGTGGTGTCTTTCACCTCCCGGTAAGCTCCGGGCATGTTGAGTTCGTGGCTGCTCAGACCGGTTCCTGCAGCGGGCGAGAATGGCTGGATAGTATAGCCTTTGTACAGGAGACCTTTGGTATGGAGTTTTTGCAACAACTGCCAGAGGGTCTCTATGTAATCGTTCTCAAAGGTGACATAGGGTTTTTCCATATCCACCCAGTAACCCATGATCCGGGTTACCTCTTCCCACTGGTCTTTGTACTTCATGACCTCACGGCGGCAGATACTGTTGTATTCTTCTACCGTGATGGTCTTGCCTATATCTTCTTTGGTAATGCCAAGCAGTTTCTCTACACCCAGTTCCACAGGCAGGCCGTGGGTATCCCATCCGCCTTTTCTTTCTACCAGGTAACCATCCATGGTGCGGAAGCGACAAAAGATGTCTTTGAGAGTTCGGGACAGCACGTGGTGAATACCGGGAGTGCCGTTGGCAGAAGGCGGACCTTCATAGAAAATAAAAGGTGTTGCATCCTGCCTTTCAAGTATGGTTTTCTGAAATATGTTTTCTGCATCCCAGAAAGCCAGGATCTCCTTGTCGATATTCGGCAGGTTCAGCTGTTTCAGTTCAGTGAAGGTCAGTTTTGCTTCCATGGTCATTTCACATCATTATCTGTCTGATCTTCTGAGATCAGATCTACATAGGAGGTCGTTCTGGCATGTCTGCGTTTATGCATGGCCTCCAGTTTCTTATCAAAGAAAATGAGCAGGCTGGGCAGCAGCAACATATTGGTGAACAGGGCGACTATCAGTGTGAGGCTGGTCAGAATACCCAGGTTCTTGGTGCCTTCAAATTCAGAGAAGGTGAATATGATGAAGCCGAAGAACAGGATGATGGAGGTATAGATCATGCTCATACCTGTTTCCTGCAGGGCCACCCTAACGGTATCTCTTACGTTGAAACTATGTCTGATCAGTTCCTGTCGGTATTTGGCCAGGAAATGGATGGAATAATCGACCGCTATTCCGAATGCCACACTGAAAATGAGTACTGTGGATGGTTTCAGCGGAATATGAAAATATCCCATGATGGCAGCTGTCACGAACAAAGGCAGCAGGTTAGGCAGCAAGGCCAGCAACAGCATGCGCAATGACCGAAATTGGGTGGTCATGATAATGGCAATGATGATCAATGCCAGAGAAACAGAGCCCAGCAGGCTCTTGATCAGGTAATTATATCCTTCCAGAGCCACCACACTGGTGCCGGTAAAATAGACATGGTAGTGCTCCTGATCAAAAATGGAATCTACTCTGGGTCGCAGGGCTTCCATGATATGCGGCATAGAATCAGAGCCCACGTCTGCTATTTGCACACTTACGCGGGTCTTGCTGCCGGTCTTATCTGTAAAGACACTTCTGGTCAGTGCAGATTGTTTTGTATTCTTCAGAAAATCACCTACCCTGGCATCATTCGGACTCAGCCGTTCAAAATCCGGCAGATCATAATACCTTGGGTTTCCGTTGTAATATGCTTGCCGGGCAAACTTTAAACCATCCAGAATAGACAAACTGGTACTGAAACAGGAATACTGACTGAGCAGTGTTTGCAGTTCTGCGATCTTGCTCAGGGTGGCATAGCTGGTCACCTGGTTGTCAGATGTGTCTGTGCGCACCACATAGACCGTATCCAATGCAATGACACTATCTTCTGTTTCATGATGATAGACCGGATTCACGATGGTATCGCGGATTCGGGTAAGTGCCTGTTTTTTTTCGATGACGATCTCAAAAGGAAGAATACCATTGAATTCAGATTCAAAGAATTGCTGGTCCTGATAGAGTCTTGTGCGGTGACTTACATCGTCCAGTATATATCCGGCAGAACGCAGCATCAGCACACCGGGCAGTGCCACCAGTACCAGTATGATGCTGGCTGCAATAACACTGCGGCCGTGACCAAAGGTCCAGCTTACCAGCTTATTGATGATACCATGAAACAGTTTGTTGTTCAGGTGATTGGTATCACTTTTTCTGGGTTTAGGGAGAAAGCTGAAAATGACCGGCATGATAATGATGGAGATCAGGAAGGTCATCACGATGCTGATAAAAGTGATGAGCCCGAACTCAGTAAGCATTTGCACCCTGGTAAAGTAGAACACACCAAAGCCCACTGCGGTGGTCAGGTTGGTGAAAAACATGGCATAGCCCACTTTCTCAATAATGACCGTCAGGGCTTTGACCTTGTTGCCATGTTTCCTGAATTCAATGTGGTACTTGTTGAGCAGATACACTGAATTAGGCACCCCGATCACAATCAGCAGACTGGGTATGAGGCCTGTAAGCAAGGTCACCTTGAATCCTATAAGTGACATAAGCCCCATGCTGAACACTACACCGCTTCCTATGAAGAGTAAAGGGAACACGACCGCTATCCATGACCGGAACAAAATGAACAACACCACGATCGTAACAATGACTGCCAGCAGCAAAAACAACAGGATCTCACCTGAAATGGTGGTCAGCTGGTAGTGCCTGATAACCGGCAAGCCCGTGTAATACAGATGGTTTCCGGTTCGCTCTTCATATGGTCTGGTGAAAGTGTAGATATCATCCATGACCGTGATGCGCCGCACCGTACTGAGAATATCCTTGTTCAGGCTGACCAGCATGAGAAAAACATCGCGGTCTTCATTGTACAGCCGGCGATCATAAAACGGAAGCTTATAAAATTCTTCCTTGAGCGAATCCAGTTCAGCCTGTGTGTCAGGCAGGTGGTTGAACACCGGAGCAATATCAAACTTCCGCTCCGGAGCATTGCGCACCATGCGCATGGTTTGCGGAACAGATAAAACATTCTGCACATCAGGTATAGTGGTCAGTTCCTGGCTGAGACTATCCCATTGCCTGAAAAAATCAAGCTGAAAAAAATCATCAGACCGGATGGCAATCACCACCAGGTTGCCTTCATCGCCAAATTCATTTTTGAATGCCTCGTAATCCAGATTTACCTGAGCATTGGCTGGTATAGACTTGTTCAGGTCATAACTCAGCTTGACATGGGTGGTTTCCAGCCCCATGAAAATGGTAAGCAGGATCCATCCGGCCAGAAAAATGACCCGGTTGCGCAAAATGATCCTGGAGATAGACTGCCACATGGCTGAAAAATAGGTGCAAAGATACGAAAAGTAAGGGCCTGAGCCTTCGTTCAAAGACAGGAAAGCTGACAAAAAACTGCAAAATATGCCCTGAAAAAACCCGTTATCCTGCCGATTTCTGAACTTTGTACCACATGTTGCTGAAGCGTACGTTCTTCTTTCTCTTTTTCCTGGTAGCTGCCACATTGCTGAAAGCACAGACACAGGAGCCTCCGGTAGCCATCGGATCCTGGAAAGCCTATCTGCCTTACGGGGGCCCTGATGTGATCGCACTGGCCGGTCAAAAGGTCTATGCTGCAACCGGTCTCAGTGTCTTTAACCTCAACCTCCAGGACAACAGTCTGGAACGACTGCACAAGGCCAACGGACTGGATGATATCAACGCCATCGGGGTTTACTACGGAAAGGAGACAGGTACAGTAGCCATCAGCTATCTGAACAGCAACATGGACTTCATCATTGATGGCGAACTGGTCAATTTCCCCTACATCAGAACAGCAGGCATCAGCGGCAACAAATCCATCAATCAGGTGCAGTTTTCCGGCGATACTGCTTTCATCGCTACTGGTTTCGGCATCGTGGTGTACCAGATCTCAGAAAAAGAAAGCCCTGCAACATGGTTCTTTACAGACGCCGATGGTGCTTATATCAACGTGCGGTCAGTACTTACACAGGATGATCAGATATTTGCAGCAACCGATGTGGGGTTATACGTGGCGGGCAAAGATGAACCGCTGCTGGAAGACTTTTCCAGGTGGACCCTCCTGAGTGGCACGACTCTTCCTACCGGTTCTGCCGGCTGGCTGACCCCCTGGAATGATCAGGTAACGGTAACCATCAATGACGAAGACATTTATCTGTTTGACGGCACCGACTGGTCTTTGTACTATGCAGAAGCAGACTGGCAGGTGCGCACATGCAGATCTGCCGGAAACGGATTACAGGTCCTGCTGATTCAGGGCGATGAGGAGATTCCGGAAGATTACCGCATGGTAGATATTGCTGACGACGGATCCGTTTCTGAGCTTAACACTGAGGGTCGGTTCACAGCTCCCAATGATTTTATTAGAGATGCCGATGGAGCTTACTGGGTAGCCGATGGTTTCGGGCTGCTTACAGAGATCAGCAACGATGAATACCGGAGCTACCTGCCAAACGGACCCGGATCTTCCAGTGTGGCTGAAATGGAATATTACGACGGCCGGCTATGGGTGGCTCCGGGCTCCATCAATGCTTCCTGGAACTATACATACAACCGCGACGGCTTCTTTGTGCTGGACTATGGATTCTGGAATAATTATAATCAGTATGACCTGCCGGCACTGACGGATGTGTTTGATTTTATCACCATGACCTTGGATGCAGCCACTGGTATTGCCTGGCTGGGTTCATTTGGCAGTGGTGTGTTCTCCTTTGATAAAGCTACAGGTATGCTGACCCGGTATGATCAGACCAATACCGGCGATATGGGTTTGCAGGACCTGGGAGCAGCAGATCCCGGCAGCTGCCGTATTGGTGGAATGATCTTTGACACAGAAGGCAACCTATGGGTTTCCAACTATGCTGCCAGCAACCCGCTGGTAGTGCGTAAAGCCGATGGATCCTGGATGCACTTTGATTGTAACCTGCCCCTGGAAACTGGTGAACAGGTAGGACAGATCATACTGGATGACTTCAACCAGAAATGGGTACAGTTGCCAAGAGGTAATGGTATTCTGGTGTTTGACCACGGTGCTGACATAGATAATACCGCAGATGATATGTCACGTGTGCTCGGTGTTGGCGCAGGTAACGGAAACCTGCCTGTTGCCTATGTGAACTGTCTGGTCAAAGATCTGGACGGAGAGATCTGGGCAGGTACCAATGAAGGAGTATCCATTTTTTATAATCCTGCTTCTGTGATGGATGGCGGTACCATTGCAGATGCTGCACAACCTCTGGTCAATCTGGGTGGTTACAACGAATATCTGCTCAGTAAAGAGATCGTCAACTGCATCACGGTGGATGGCGCCAACAGAAAATGGATAGGCACCAACAGCGGTGTGTTTCTCATTTCAGCAGACGGCACAGAACAGCTGTTGTTTTTTAATCAGGATAACAGCCCGCTGTTAAGCAATGTAGTACTGAGTATCGCCATAGATGGAGTGACCGGCGAAGTATATTTCGGCACCGACAAAGGCATCGTATCCTACAGGGGTACTGCTACGCAGGGACTTGCTGAACAGGGTAATGTCAAGGTTTTTCCCAATCCTGTCAGGCCCGAACACAACGGGCCAATTGCCATCAGCGGACTGGTCAATAACGCCCAGGTCAAGATTACTGATACAGGCGGAAGACTCATATATGAAACTATTGCATTAGGAGGGCAGGCCATCTGGAACGGAAAGGGATATAATGGTCAGGATGCCGCTACCGGTGTCTATATGGTTTACAGTGCCGATGATACCGGGAAAGAAACCGTTGTGACCAGGATCGTACTGTTGCGCTAAGTACAGAACCTGTTCCTGTTTTTCACCTCTTTTAGTCAGCGCATTCCGAACTGATTTCCAGTAAGTTTGTATCATGCTGCACCATACCAAAGGCATTGTACTGCGAACCACACCCTACAGTGAAAGCAGCGTGGTTGTTCTTGTTTATACAGAAAAATTCGGGCGGCAAACATATATCATCAACGGAGTCAGATCAGCCCGTTCCAAAGGTAAGAGTGCCTTATACCAGCATGGTAATCTGCTGGATATGGTGGTATATCACAAAGAGACCGGCGATATATTCCGGGTCAGTGAAGCATCCATTGCACACGCCTATACGCTTGCACCATTTGACATCGTTCGCAGCTCCATCATGTTGTTTCTGGTGGAACTGATGACCAGGGCCATTTCTGAAACAGAAGCTAATGAAGAGCTATTCAGATTCTGCTGGCAGGCTTTTCTGCAGCTGGACCGGCCCGGAGGTCAGTTGTCGTTGTATCCGCACAGGTATATGCTGATCATGAGCCGCTATCTGGGCTTTGAGCCCCATTCGGGACCCGGACATTTTTTTGATATGCTGGAGGGTCATTTCAGTGATTCCATACCACGGCATACTCACTATATGGAAGCTGAATTGTCATCGGCTTTTCGTTCACTATTGTCAGATGATATTCAATTCCGGCCAACTGTCAACACCCGTCGGTCACTGTTGCACTATCTGATCATCTATTACCAATTGCACCTGAGCGGATTCGGTAAGATGCATTCGCCTGACATCCTGGAAGAAGTACTCAGAGATTAGGTTCCGGCAGAAAAAAGGCCCATTGCCCGTCTGTATAGGTCCGGTAATAATTTCTTCCATGGCATTGTAATCTGGGCAGTGCCACCAGCCCGGCACGGTTGGAAACGATACCTTCCGGTTGCCAGGCACTTCTTTCAAAGACCCTGGTCTCATTGCCTACCAGAACATGTCGCATTTCCGGCTCCTGGTCTTGCAGGATACGCCACATCGGATATTCCCATGCATCGCCGGAAGTGGCCCATCCCAATTTCTCCACCTGGTTGCGGTCTGCTACCGCTGCCAGCTGCAAAAAGGTGCGTAGTAATTCCGGCTGGTTAAAGAAATACTGATAATAGTCGTAATGGCGGAAAACACTTTCCTTACCTACCATGGGTCTGCTCTGGTTAAAAACAAGCCACGGTATGGAAGCTGCTGCCACCACGATCAGAATTCCGGTTCGTACATGTTGATAAAGGTATTGCAAAGCCACTGCCACTGCCGGTATGAACAATAACAGCATGGGCAGGTGCAGGCGGTTGTGCCAGACCTGCCACTTCAGCAATAAGCTAAAAAGAACTGCCATAGATACTACCATCAAAGCCAGTATGACAGCAGGGTGTTTCCGGTATCTTCCCGCTAATATGAATAGGGAGACAATAGACAATATGACCATCAGCAGGTTTCCGGTATAGTCTTCATGCAGAGAAGACATGCCTACTGAAAAGGAAGGGCTTGGGGCCCAGTTGATGGTGGGTTCACCCGGCAGCACACCCGTTCCTTTTTCTATTTCCATTACAGCATTGGTAAGTGCCCTGTTCCATCCGGATATCGGGGTCTGACATTCCATGGCGAGGTTCTGAAGAAAAACTGCCAGCATCTGATTAGGATCATGGCTGTCATTTACCAGGGTCTTGTCACTGCCTGTCCATCGGCCAAATGTATCGTGGTTACGCACCCAGTGCGGGCCATTAAAAACCAACAACACCGCAAGACCGAACAAGGCCGGTTTCCAGCAGGACCAGCCAAATTGCCGGAGCACCCAGATGGCCGCAAAAGGCAATACCGGTAACAGGTAGATATAGTTGCTGCCTTTGGTGAACACAGCCAGGCTGAATGCCGTCAGCATCCACCAGACCGCCTGTCTGTTTCCGTTTCGTACACGAAAGGCCCAGTAAACACTTTGCAGCATCATGGCTGCTGCCAGCAGGTCATTCTGTGTACTGGTGCTTTGCAGGATGGCCATGGGCAGGGCGGCTGCCAGCAATACTCCGCTCCATTGCACCTTTCTGCTCATGCCCCACACTCCAAGAATCCCCCAAATGCTGATCATACTGATCAACCAGGCAGTCCATTGCACCAGGTTAGCCAAACGGTCTATACCACCAAGCGACAGGATATGAAGTATCCAGTACTCAGCCAGCGGAGGCTGTGACACCTGGCGTACATTATTGGTGGCATAGTGGATGACCGTTTGTCTTTGCATCCAGTGCTCGACCCTTGTCAGGTGATAGGTCATGCTATCCCAGTTATTAGGATAAGCCACACAGGCCAGCACACCAGTAAGCATTAATACAAGCAGGATCCAGCCGGCAAACCAACGTTCCTGTTTCCCTATTGCCGGCAGTGTGAAGGTCCACAGCAGGGTCCGGTCTTTCAGCAGCAGGATGCCGGTCAACAGAAAGGCCACCCAGGCCACCATCAGCCATTGCTGTTCTAAAGCATAACCGGCAGAAAGTCCTTCTGTGATACAGACCATCCAACCCGAAAGCAGGATCAAAGTACGAGACCAGGTGCCTGCCATGCCATCAGCACGGGAGATCAAAAGGCGGCTCCAGACCCAGGCCGCCAATGGTATCAGCAGAACCGGTAAAAACATCAACCGTAGAGTTCCAGGTGGATGCGTTCCTTATCATACCCCATATCTTTCAGCCGGTTTCTGGCTTCATCTACCATATTCTTCCAGCCACACAGATAGAAATCCATATCCTTTTGTCCATTTTCACACACTTTTTCATATATATCATGTACATATCCAATATGACCGTTCCATGATTCCGGAGTTTCACGGCTCAGGGCTACATGGTAGTGCAAACAAGGCATATCTCTTGACAACTGTTCCAGTTCTGAACGGTAGAGTATGTCGCCAATCTTTCTTGTACCAAATATGATATGGATGTCTCTACAGGGTACCTGAGCGTGCCGGATGTACTGAACCTGACTGCGGAACGGAGCAATACCGGTTCCGGTGCAGATCATGCAGATATCACGCTCAAGGGTATCAGGCAGGCAGAAATGCCCTAATGGCCCGCGAAAAGGAATTTCCATTCCGGGTTTTCCTTCTTTGAACAGATAGGTGGTTCCGGCACCGCCTTCCATCAGCACGATCACCAGTTCAAACGTATTGCTGCCATCAGGCCAGGATGCAACAGAATAACTGCGCATGCGTTTGCTTTGCTTATCATGGATAGGAAGGTCCAGGGTAACGAACTGGCCTGGCCTGAACACAAAAGGGCCGCTGTCCTTGATCTCAAAAAAGAACCGCCGGGTATTGGCAGTCTCCTGGGTGACCCTGGTGATCACCGCAGTCTGCCAGGGAAGTAGGGCCATTACACAGGTTTTAGTGTTCTACAAGTTTAGGAAATATTGTGAGAACAAAGGGTTGACAAAAATCTTGTACTGAAATAAAACACAGGTCACCAAAAACAACCGGATTCCAAGTACCTTTGCCGTCCTTTCATGGACCTGCAGGAGATCATTAACCGTTACCGGCAGGATGATGTGCGCACAGCCGGTATAGTAGAACAGATCAGGAAAGACCCCAGGGTACACCTGCATCTGAAGGGCATTCCCGGCTCATTACTTTCCTTTCTGACAACAGCCGTGTACCTGGAAAAGGGTGGGCATCACCTGCTCATCATGAATGATCAGGAAGAGGCCGGTTATATACTGGATGACCTGCGCACCCTGCTTCCGGGAAAAGACATCCTGTTTCTGCCTGACTCATTTCGCAAGCCGGGCACCTTTGACGAAGCAGACACCAACAATGTGTTGTTGCGCACGGAAACGATCAACCGCATTCTGCATTCAGATACCCGGGGTGAGATCATCGTAACCTATCCGGAAGCCATTCCGGAAAAAGTAGTTCGTGCCGAAGTGCTGGAACGAAGTACCCTGCTGATCAAAAAAGGTGAAAAACTGGATGGACATTTCATAGTAGATGTGCTGATGGAGAACGGCTTTGTACGTTCAGATTTTGTCTTTGAACCGGGGCAGTACAGCGTTCGCGGCGGCATCATTGATATTTTCTCCTTTGGAAATGAATTGCCATATCGGGTGGAGTTGTTCGATGATGAAGTAGAATCCATCCGAACCTTTGAACCGGTCAGCCAATTATCGCAGAAGAATGTGGCACAGGTAAGCATTGTACCGAACATCCAGACCCAGTTTGGAGAGTCGGTCAAGTTGCCCTTATTCGATTGCCTGCCGGAAAATACCTGCATCTGGTTTCGCGATGCATCCTATTGCGGAGAGGTCTTCGCCCGTTACCACGAAGATGCCATTGCCTGGTATGACCTGATGGCGCAACAGAAACATCTGGCAGATCACCATCCGTTTGCCCACCATCCGCCGGAAGCCCTGATCGCTTCGGCCAATGAATGGCAGCAAGGCATAGAACGCTTCCCTCTGCTGGAATTTGGTCTGCACAGTCATCTGCAGCATGCCATCTCTATAGACAGCGATGCCACACCCCAACCGGTATTCAACAAGAATTTCAACCTGTTGCTGAAAGACCTGGAAGACCATCACCGGCAGGGTCTCGATATCGTCATCTTTGTATCACATGCCCGGCAGGCAGAACGGTTCTATCAGATCTTCGGCGACCTGAAAGCCACCTTTCCGTATGTGGTTCTGCTGGGAAGCCTGAGCGGCGGTTTTATTGACAGGCAAAACAAACTGCTTTGCTACACAGACCATCAGATCTTTGAACGTTTCCATAAATCGCAGGTGCGCAGCGGCTTTGCCCGCAAAGAAGCCATCAGCATCAAAGAGCTGCTGCAGCTACAGCCGGGAGATTATGTTACACACATCGATCATGGTGTGGGCGTTTATGCAGGCCTGGAAAAACTGGATGTGGGTGGCAAGATACAGGAAGCGGTGAGGTTAAAATACAAAGACGGAGATCTGTTGTATGTAAACATCAACAGCCTGCATAAGATCAGCAAGTTCAGCGGGAAGGATGGCACGCCACCCAAACTCAACAAGCTGGGAAGTGATGCGTGGGAAAATCTGAAGCGGAAAACACGCAAGCAGGTCAAAGACATTGCCAAAGATCTGATAGCACTGTATGCCAAGCGCCGGGCCTCAAAAGGTTTTGCATTTTCTGCCGATAGTTATCTCCAGAATGAACTGGAAGCGTCTTTCATTTATGAAGACACACCCGATCAGGAAAAGGCCACTGCTGATGTAAAGAAGGATATGGAAAAATCTTATCCGATGGACAGACTCGTGTGCGGCGATGTAGGCTTCGGCAAAACGGAAATAGCCATACGTGCTGCATTCAAGGCAGTGACCGATGGCAAACAGGTAGCAGTGCTTGTACCTACCACTATCCTTGCTTCACAACACTACCGCACATTCTCTGAACGACTGAAAGATTTTCCCTGCAACATTGATTACCTCAATCGCTTCAAATCTGCCAAAGAAAAAAAGGCCACACTGGAGGCATTGAAAGATGGAAGAACTGATATCATCATCGGCACCCATTCCATCATCGGGAAGTCGGTGCAGTACAAGGAACTGGGTCTGCTCATTCTGGATGAAGAACAGAAATTCGGAGTGGCTGCCAAAGAAAAACTGCGCAACCTGAAGGCTCAGGTAGATACGCTGACGCTGACCGCCACTCCCATCCCCCGCACCCTGCAGTTCTCGCTGATGGGTGCCCGCGACCTCAGCATCATCAATACACCACCACCTAACAGACAACCGGTCACCACAGAACTCAAGACCTTCGATGCAGAGTTCATCCGCGATGCCATCTACTTTGAGATCTATCGCAACGGACAGGTGTATTTTATACACAATCGTGTGCGTGATATTGAAGAGATAGCCAGGCTGATACGTCAGGTATGTCCGGATGTTAGTGTAGGTGTAGCACATGGGCAAATGGAAGGCGAAGAACTGGAAGAACACATGCTGCGCTTCATTGATAAAGAATATGATGTGCTGGTATGTACCAATATTGTAGAAAGCGGACTGGACATTCCCAATGCCAATACCATCATCATCAACAACGCCCATTTTTTCGGTCTGAGCGACCTGCACCAGCTACGTGGCAGAGTGGGCAGATCAAACAGGAAAGCATACTGTTATCTGATAGCACCGGCCTTATACACCCTGCCGGATGATTCCAAAAAGCGTTTGCGCACCATCGAACAATTCGCAGAACTGGGCAGCGGTTTTCATATTGCCATGCGTGATCTCGATATCCGTGGTGCCGGCAACCTGCTGGGCGCAGAACAGAGTGGCTTCATTACAGACATCGGGTATGATACTTACCACAAGATCCTGGACGAAGCCATCCGCGAACTCAAGCAAAATGAATTCCGTGAGGTCTTCAGGGAAGAAATAGAAGAACAGATGGATTTTGTTCAGGATGTACAGATCGATTCTGATCTGGAGATGCTGATACCTGATGATTATATCAACAATATTGCCGAACGCATGGCCATGTACACCCGTCTTGACAATGTGCGCAACGAACAGGAACTGGAGGCATTCAGGCAGGAGCTGCAGGATCGTTTTGGCAGGATACCACCGCAGGTAGATGAACTGTTTCAGGCCATCAGGCTGCGTTGGGTGGCAAAAGACCTTGGTTTTGAACGCATCATCTTCAAGCTGCGCAAACTGCGTTGCTATTTCCCCGAAAATCAGGATGCTGCTTACTATGAAACAGCTTTCTTTCAGCGCTTCCTGCAATACATTGCCAGCCAGAAAGCTACCCTGCATATGAAACAGACAAGCAGGCACCTGCTCCTGGCCATGGACCAGGTTCATGGCATGGAACACGCCCGCAAACTGCTGGAAAAGATCAGGCTGGACCTCCGAAATTGATTACCTTTAACAACAAACAACCAGTATGCTGCAAACATTCTTACTTATGATGGGATTGCTTTGTAACCCGCAACCTCAGGCTTGTGATATCATTGCTTCTACCTATGCAGAAGGAGTGACCTGGGAGTTCGTGGTGAACGATGACAAAGGTGCCATGTACAAGACCTATCAGTATAAAGTAGATGAAATATACGATGAAGAAGAGCGTATGGTGTATGCCATCAGGTATGTGACCCTTAATAAAAAAGGCAAAGAAGAAGACAAGGGAAACAGAAACATCATCACTGCCGGCGATCTGTATCTTGTGAATGCAGAAACAATGATCCCTGATTATAAGAGTGACAAACCCACTAACATAAGCCTTCCGTGCAGCCCCAATCCCGGCGATGCAGTAGGTGATGTGCGCAAGGTAAGCACCTATACCGTGGAAAACCTCGGGCAGAAAAGCTATATATCCAACAAGATCAATATTACCGATGGCAAATACGGTAACCGGGAAACCATCACTACACCACTGGGAGAACTTGATTGCATTGTGCTGAACTATACGGTCAGCCTGGACCTGCAGGAATTTACCTACAAAGACTGGATAGATGCTGATCTGCGAACTGTAAAAAGAGAGATCTACGATAAGAAAGGAAAACTTGCCTTTACCGGCATGATGACCAGCTATAACAAACCCTGAAAATCCGTATCATGAGAAGATTCATTTTGTTTGCTACCATACTATTGTCTGCCGCAACGCTGTTTGCACAAATGGACTGCGACGGGTATTTCCCTTTCAGGGAAGGTACCAGCATGGAATACACCAATTATGACAAAAAAGGAAAGCTGACAGGCAGACAGGAACAAACCATTACAGAGATACACGATATAGACGGCGGTCTGGAAGCGATCTTCGCTACAAAGCTTTTTGACGATAAAGACAAGGAAGCCATGACCGGAGATTACTTGCTGCAATGCAAAGAGGAAGGTTTTTATGTGGATATGTCTAATATGATACCTCCTGATGTCGTCGAATCCATCAGCGAAATGGAAGCAGAAATAACCGGCGAATTCATGGAGTTCCCCCGGAATCCGAAAGCCGGCCAGCAATTGCCCGATGGTAATATGCAGATCGCTGCACTGGTGAACGGCACTCCTATGATGACGATCACATTACTGGTAACAGACAGACTGATAGAAGGATTTGAATCCGTTACCACTCCGGCAGGTACTTTTGAATGTATGCGGTATTCTGAGTCAACCGAAGTTAAGATGATCTTCAGGATACGTGCCAGGAGTGTAAGCTGGTATGCACCCGGAGTAGGGGTTGTAAAAACCGAAAGCTACGATGATAAGGGTAAGCTGCAGGGATCAACCGTGCTGACCCGGTTCAACAAATAAGCACATTGCCTCAACCTATTGCAGCCACTCTATGAACCTGCTACATTCCGTTGCCAGCTGGTATTTCAAACGAGAGATCAGCCGCATAGAACAGGTAACCACCCGGCCGGTGGAAACCCAGGAGGCCGTGTTCCGCTATCTGATGCAGGAAGCCCGTGATACTGAGTTCGGCAAGACCCATGACTTTGCAGGTGTCCAGCAACCGGAAGACCTGAAAAAACGACTGCCGGTGCAGGACTATGACACGCTGAAACCGTGGATAGAACGGGTCATGAACGGCGAACAGAATCTGCTCTGGCCATCCACCATTTCCTGGTTCGCGAAATCAAGTGGTACCACCAGTGATAAGAGCAAATTCATTCCTGTAAGCAAGGAAGCTCTGGACAGTTGCCATTACCAGGGTGGTCGCGATCTGCTGGCCACCTACCTGAACCTGCATCCGGAATCCAAACTGTTTTCCGGAAAAGGACTCATCATGGGTGGCAGCCACCAGGTGAATCAACTCAATGAGCATTCCAAATACGGCGATGTGAGTGCGGTCATGATGCAGAACATGCCCATCTTCGGCCAACTGGTAAAGACCCCGAAACTCTCTATCGCCCTGATGAGCGAATGGGAAGAAAAGATCGAGAAGATGGCCGAACATACGGTCAACCAGAACGTCACCCATATTGCCGGTGTACCCACCTGGACCATCGTACTTATCCGTCGCCTGTTCGAGATGAAAGGCACAGACAACCTGCGTGATATCTGGCCTAATCTGGAGTTATATATACACGGCGGCGTGAGCTTCCGCCCCTATCGCGAACAGTTCCACCAGCTCATTCGCGGCGAAGGCATGCACTACATGGAGACCTATAATGCCAGCGAAGGTTTCTTTGCCTTCCAGGACCGGGCTGATGCTGATGACATGCTCCTCATGCCTGACTATGGCATTTATTATGAGTTCATTCCCGCAGAAGAATTTGAGCAGGAAGACCCGCAAACCGTAGGATGGCAGGACGTGGAAGCCGGAAAAAATTATGCAGTGGTCATTTCAACCAACTGCGGTTTATGGCGATACAAACTGGGCGATACCGTTCGTTTCACTACGCTCTTCCCGCACCGCATCCAGATATCCGGACGAGTCAAACATTTCATCAATGCCTTTGGCGAAGAGGTCATAGTTGACAATTCAGACAAGGCCATCGACGAAGCCTGCAGTGCCACACATGCTGTCATGAAGGAATACACTGCCGGACCAGTTTATATGGCAGGCGGCGATGGTAAGGGCGGTCATGAATGGATCATCGAATTCGAACAGGAACCGGACGATCTGAGCAGGTTCACTGAAGTACTGGACAGTACCCTGAAGAGCCTCAACAGCGACTATGAAGCCAAGCGGCACAAAGACATGGCACTGGTCATGCCGCTGGTACATATAGCACCCACAGGCACTTTTTATGAATGGATGCGCAGCCGCGGAAAACTGGGCGGACAACACAAGGTGCCCCGACTTAGCAACGACAGGAAATACCTGGAAGAGCTACTCGTCATTGTACATAAATAAGAACTATGAAAATCATTGTAACTGGAGCTACCGGCATGGTAGGAAAAGGTGTATTGCTGGAATGTCTTGATGACCCGATGGTCACAGAAGTTCTTTCTGTATCCAGAAGATCTGCCGGCATTCAACACCCCAAACTCAAGGAGCTGCTGCACGACAATTTCCTGGACTTTGCACCGGTATCAGCACAGCTTGCCGGTTATGATGCCTGCTTCCACTGCATGGGTGTAAGTTCAGCAGGTATGCAGGAAGCCGATTTCAAAAAGTTCACTTATGATATGAGTATGGCGCTGGCAAAAGAAGTACACCGCCACAACCCGCAGGCCACTTTCACCTATGTGTCGGGGCAGGGAACAGACAGCACGGAACAGGGCCGTATCATGTGGGCCAGGGTAAAAGGGAAGACCGAAAATGACCTGTTGAAAATGGGATTCCGCCAGGCTTTCATGTTCCGGCCCGGAGCTATCATTCCCCGTCGTGGCATACTACCCAGCAGCAAACTGTATCGCTTTTTTGTCAGATACTTCACCTGGCTCATACACCTGATCAAGTGGCTGTCGCCGAAATCAGTGGTAGATACGGATCAGATCGGTAAGGCCATGGCAGAAGTAACGGCGAACGGCTATGACAAACCGATCATCACACCGGCAGACATACTGGTGCTGGCAGAAAGACGGGACTTGAAATGAGAAAATGTGAGAATGTGAGAAATGTGAAAATGGGGAAATGGGGAAATGTGAGAATGGGGAAATGTGAAAATGAGAGAATGAGAAAATTCGGTAATTAGCGAACAGCAGACACTTATACCAGGAACATTCAGAAATCCACTTACTATTCCGCTCACCTCATTACGTCCGGCAGATTCTGGCAGACAGCAATATGACCAGCCCAACTTGTGCGGCGTTTTGCATCAGCTGGTACGCTGATTATCAGAGCTTCCGCTTCACTTCCACTTCTTCGAATCCTTCGATGATATCACCTACCTGGATGTCGTTGAAGTTGTTGATGTTCAGCCCGCACTCCATACCTGCAGTGACTTCTTTCGCGTCGTCTTTGTAGCGTTTGAGGGATGCCAGGGTACCGGTATGCACTACGATGCCATCGCGGATGATGCGCACCTGGGTATTCCGGGTGATCTTGCCATCCTGCACATAACAACCGGCGATGGTACCCACCTTGCTGATCTTGAAGGTCTCTCGGATCTCCACTGTACAGGTCACTTTTTCTTCCACCTTCGGTGCCAGGAGACCTTCCATGGCATCCTTCACTTCTTCGATGGCTTTGTAGATGATGGAGTACAACCTGATCTCTACACCTTCCTTATCGGCCAGGGTACGCACTGCACTGGAGGGTCTCACCTGGAAGCCCACGATCACCGCATCTGAGGCAGAAGCCAGCATGATATCACTTTCGGTGATCTGACCCACACCCTTGAAGATGACGTTCACCTGGACTTCAGGTGTACTCAGCTTCATCAGGCTGTCTGTCAGTGCTTCTGCAGAACCGTCCACATCGGCTTTGATGATGATATTCAGTTCACGGAAGGTACCCAGTGCCTTGCGTCGGCCGATCTCTTCCAGAGTGATATGTTTCTTGGTTCGGATACCCTGTTCACGAACGATCTGCATCCTTCTGTTGGCAACAGTCTTCGCTTCGTCTTCATCTTCATAGATCTTGAAACGTTCGCCCGCCTGTGGTGCGCCGTTCAGACCGAGTAACAATAAAGGTGTAGAAGGTCCGGCCTTATCGATCTTTTGGTTTCTTTCATTGAACATGGCTTTGACACGTCCGAAGTATGGACCTGCCACAACCATATCGCCCACTTTGAGTGTGCCTTCCTGCACCATGATATTGCTCACGTAACCACGGCCTTTATCCAGAGATGCTTCAATGATGGTACCTATGGCTTCCTTGTCTGGATTGGCCTTCAGGTCAAGCAGGTCTGCTTCCAGCAATACTTTTTCCAGCAGTACATCTACGTTGAGTCCGCTCTTGGCAGAGATCTCCTGACTCTGGAACTTTCCGCCCCAGTCTTCTACCAGAATATTCAATTGCGACAGTTGCTCCTTGATCTTATCAGGATTGGCAGTAGGCTTATCTATCTTATTGATGGCAAAGACCATCGGCACACCGGCAGCCTGTGCGTGGCTGATGGCTTCCCTGGTTTGCGGCATCACCTGGTCATCAGCTGCTACCACAATGATGGCAATATCGGTCAGTTTGGCACCCCTTGCCCGCATGGCGGTGAAGGCTTCGTGACCCGGAGTATCCAGGAATGCAATGCGGCGACCGGCTTCTGTCTGTACTTCATAAGCACCGATGTGCTGGGTGATACCACCTTTTTCGCCTGCCACCACGTTAGACTCACGAATGTAATCCAGCAAAGATGTTTTACCGTGGTCCACATGACCCATGATGGTCACGATGGGCGGTCTGGTTAACAGGCTTTCAGGGGCATCTGCTATTTCTTCCGCTTCTTCGTCGTCTTCCAGTACGTTGATGAACTTGACCTGGAAGCCGAATTCTTCAGCCAGCAGCTCTATGATCTCAGCATCCAGACGCTGGTTGATGGACACCATGGTACCCAAGTCGAAACATTTCTGTACAAGTTCTGTAGGAGCAATGTTCATCAGGCTGGCCAGTTCTGACAGCGAGGTGAATTCAGCCACCTGCAGGATGCTGGAATCAGGCTGCATTCCGTCCTGTTCTTCTCTGGCAACTTCCCGTTTGTGCTTTCTTATTTTGCTCTTCTGCGACTTGCCTTTACCGGTGCCCAGTTTGGCCAGTGTACTGCGGATCTGTTCCTGAATCTGGCGCTGGTGCTCTTCCGGATCGAGTGGTGGTTTGTTGCGGTTATCGCGGCGATCATTCGTATCGCGGTGGCGATCTACATTGATCCGCTCCGGTTTCCGTATGCGCTTGCGTTTTTTCTTATCGTCGCCGTCTGCCTTTTTCTCCGGTTTCTTTTCTTCCTTGATGATGATCTTGCCCATCACCTTCGGACCTTCCAGTTTGACCCGTTTGGTCTCGATCATCTCCGGTTCGGGGGGAGTCTCTTTTTTAGCAACAACAGGCTCTTCTTTCTTCACAACCGGTTCTTCTACCGGTTTCTCTTCCACTACAGGAGGCTCTTCTTTCTTGGTGGTGGTCTTTTTGGCTGGTTTCTTCCTGGTGCTTTCCAGGTCAATCTTACCCAGCACCTTCATCTCTACTTTCTCTTTTCGGGCCTTGATGACCTCTTCTTCTGCCGGCTGTTCTTCCTGAACCGGAGGTTCTTCTTCTTTCTTTTCGGTTTGCTTAGGTGCCTCTTCTTCCGTTTTCTTTTCAGCTATTACTTCAACCGGTACTTCCACCTGAGGCACTTCAGTTACCGTTTCCACTTTTTCAGCTTCCTCCTTATCCAACTGCCTGGCCACACCAATGTTCACCTGGTCTGCTTTCTCCTTGAGCACCTTGTCTTTGGAGTATTCCTTGATGAGCAGGGTGTACATCTCCTGGGTGAGTTTGGTATTGGGTTTGGCATCCACCTCGAATCCCTTCTCCTGAAGGAACTCGACAATGTGCTGAACACCCACGTTAAACTCACGGGAGGCGGCGGCAATTCTTATGGTCTTTTCTTCCGGCATATTCACTTTGGGAGATGGATTACACGAAACCATCGCCCGGTCATTGGTTACAAAGTTAAGATTATCCGTTCAGCAATCATGTGGAGCATGATGTGCCGGGCGGATCATCATCAGTCTTCTTCAAACTCCTCTTTCAGGATCTTGATCACCTCACGGATGGTCTCCTCTTCCAGGTCTGCCCTTCTCACCAGGTCATCTACACTCAGCTCCAGCACGCTTTTGGCGGTGTCGCAGCCTATGCTCTTAAGTTCATCAATGATCCATCCTTCAATTTCATCTGCAAATTCATCCAGATCCACATCGTATTCTTCCTCATCTGTATCGCGGAACACATCAATATCATACCCGGTCAGCTGACAAGCCAGTTTGATGTTAAGACCGCCCTTACCAATTGCCAGCGACACCTGATCAGGGGCCAGAAAAACGGCTGCCTTCATGACATCATTGTACAATTCAATGCTGTTGATCCTGGCAGGACTCAGGGCACGTTGTATCAGGAGTGAATTGTTATTGGTAAAATTGATGATATCGATATTCTCGTTACGCAGTTCACGCACAATACCATGTATGCGGCTTCCTTTCATACCTACGCAGGCGCCTACCGGATCGATCCGGTCATCATAGCTTTCTACAGCCACTTTGGCACGTTCGCCGGGTGCACGAACGATCTTGCGTATCACGATGATACCATCAAACACTTCCGGCACTTCCTGTTCCAGCAGCTTGGCCAGGAAAAGCGGTGAGGTACGGCTCATGATGACCAGCGGACTGTTATTTCTGAATTCTACAGACTTGACCACAGCACGCAGGGTATCTCCCTTTTTATAAATATCTGAAGGGATCATTTCTCCTTTGGGCAGGATCAGTTCATTTCCATCATCATCAAGCAGGAGAACTTCTTTTTTCCAAACCTGATACACCTCGCCGGTCACGATGTCTCCAACACGGTCATTGTATTTCTTAAAGATCTCATCTTTTTCCAGTTCGAGGATCTTCTGAACCAGGGTCTGACGGATGGTAAGAATGGCACGTCGTCCAAAGCTTTCAATGCTGACCGCCTCATAGGTCTCTTCACCCACCTGAAAGTCCGGCTCCTGCAGGAGGGCTTCGCTGAGGGCGATCTGGGTGGCGGGATTCTCCACTTCACCATCGGGAACGATCTCCCGTCTGTGCCAGATCTCCAGGTCACCCTTTTCGGTGTTGACGATCACATCAAAATTCTCATCCGTTTCGTACTTCTTACGAATGACACTGCGGAAGATGTCTTCCAGCACTTTCATCAGTGTGGGACGGTCTATATTCTTGACGTCCTTAAATTCACTGAAGCTTTCAACCAGTTCTAAACTGTTCATGGCTGATGGTTTTAGAATGAAATTTTCTTTTTTGTATATTTAATATCCTTCAACAAAAACATTTCCGATCGCACTTCGGGTTGTTGTCCCTTTTTCTTCGGTGGCAGGTGGATACCCAGTGTAAGCTGTTCTCCGTCATAAGCATCCAGCACGCCTTCGTATTTCACTCCGCTGTGAAGCAGTACTTCCACCGTTTTACCGATGTTCTTTCTGTACTGCCGTTCTACGCGGAAAGGATTGTCCATGCCCGGCGATGACACTTCGAGGTTATAGTTGGAAGGCACATCGGCTTCATTGTCGAGATGGAATTCCAGAAAACGACTCACCTGTTCACAGGTCTCGATCTGCAGGCCTTTGTCGCGGTCAATATAGACCTCGATCTTGCTGCCCGATGGTTTCACTTTGATATCCACCAGAAAGCAATCCAGCTCCTCCAGTTTAGGAGCCAGCCATTGTTCGATTCGTGCTGTCAGGTTTTCCATGCCACAGAAAGAAAAGAGGGGACAAAATGCCCCCTCTTTCGAAGTTGTCACAAAGATACGGAGTCTTTGGTATAAACCAAATTCCTGTACTAGCTGCTTTTAGAGCTGCTCCTATCTTTGTTATCCTGTGACTTTCCCGGCAGCCTGCCTGCCCTTTTCAGGGCATCATGGAGCAGGTACTCGATCTGGCCATTGGTAGAACGGAATTCATCGGAAGCCCATTTTTCAAGAGCCTCCATTATATCTGAGCCCAGGCGCAGGGCAAATGGCTTCTTAGGAGCACTCATACCTGTACCTCCTTATCTGCGGCATATTTTCTGCAGAACATAGCAAGCATTTCCGGATTACCGGTACTGACTACCCAGGTATGCCCGCTTTGAAGTTGCAATTCCAGTGCCTTGCCGCCTCCGGTTATCAATCCGGTTTTTTTCTTTCTGAATGATCTTCGAAGACCCCAGCCTCCAAACTCGCCAAAGGGGCTTACTTTTCTGATCTGCCAGGCAGACACTTCCTTCCATAAAAACACACGGTTCCTGATCATAAAAGGCCTGTACCGAACCTGTATGCCCTCATGGCTGCCGTCTATGATCATTGGAGAGCGAAAAATCAGGAAGAATAATACCACTTCCATGACCAGCACCAGTGCAAGAGCCCATAGCAGCTCAGTGGTATCTTCACCATTTCTGTCGGCCTGTATGTAAACAGCCAGCATGATTCCCGTTGACATGATGGCAGAAGATGCCAGTAGTACCTTCAGGCCAAGGTCTGTAATGGTTGATCGTTCATTGTATTCACTGTATGCCATCAGTTGCAATACTACCTGTTAATGATGTAAGGTGCCGGTATTGACCACCGGGTTGGCTGCCTTATCAGAACACAAGACCACGAGCAGATTGCTGACCATGGCTGCCTTCTTTTCTTCATCCAGTTCTACTATCTGCTGTTTGCTCAGCATCTGGAGAGCCATTTCTACCATACCAACAGCACCCTCCACGATCTTGGTACGTGCAGCAACCACTGCCGTTGCCTGCTGGCGTTGCAACATGGCACCGGCTATCTCTTCTGCATAGGCCAGGTGGGTTATACGGGCTTCCAGTACCCGCACACCGGCCAGACCGAGGCGCTCTTCCAGCTCTTTGACAAGTTCTGCATTGATCTGATCGCCGCCGGCACGCAGGGTGATGTCTTTCTGTTCATCGTCAAAATGGTCATAGGAATAAGTGCCAGCCAGGTGACGAACCGCAGCATCGCTCTGCAGCTTCACATAATGCTCATAATTATCTACTTCAAATGAGGCTTTGGCTGAATCTGTAACCTGCCAAACGATGACCGTACCTATAATGATGGGGTTTCCTTCCTTGTCGTTCACTTTGATCTTGTCACCCTCAATGTTGCGAACACGCAGGGTGACCTTCTTTTTTGAATAGAAAGGGTTTGCAAAATAAAATCCATTGGTCTTTACAGTACCCACATATGCTCCAAAAAGCACCAGTACCTTACTGTCGTTCGGATTGACCACAAACAGTCCTGAAATGATGAGTACCGGCACAAGCAGGCCTATGGCAAAGGCAGGATGTACGGCCGCCATGCCGTATATGGAGCCTGCCAGGGTCAAAAAAAATAAAATAAGCCAGAGATATCCTGATCCTGGTTTAACGATCTTGTCAGTCATCATGGTAATTCAATTTGATATCAAAATTATATCATTTTGGATTTACAAACAAGAGGCTTAAAGATTTTTAACACATAGCAGCACCTGCAACCCCGAAAGGTCGTGATCTACATTCCAATATTATGGTATGGATGTGCTCAGCTCTTCTGTCTGTGCAGCAGGGTGAAGGCAAAATGCGGGCCTTTCCCTTGCTTGTAAGCCAGGGTGATCCATAGTTTGGCCAGGTTCTCCAGCATGGCTGCATGTTCCAGGCTGCCGGCATCAACTGGAATAAAACCCAGTTCTTCTGCCAGTTGGGTCACCACTTTTTTAGCGGCTTCATCATCGCCACAGATAAAGGTCTCTATGGTCTTATCACCATAATTGGGGTTGCGCATGTTGGCTACCCCGGTGGTATTGAAGGCCTTCACCACTTCTCCGCCGGTCCAGGCGCTGATTGCTTCAGCTGCAGAATCAAATGGTTCTGTGGGCGTATTGACAGGATTGGTGGCGTCAATGATGATCATATTTTCCCAGTCAGAACGGATGGCTTTGACCACTTCATCGGCAATGGCGAACGGTACTGCGAACAACACCACTTCCGGATCAACCATCGCCTCCTGGAAAGGCAACACTGTGAATCCTTCCCCCACAGCATCGTAGGCTTTCTGGCTTTGCACATCACGCACACCAAAAGTGATGGTATGCCCGGCTTCACGCCACTTCATGGCAGCAGCCATGCCAATGTTTCCTGCTCCGAGAATGGTGATGCGCATATTGCTTGTTTGAATACGAATATAGGCAGGACTCTGTAAAGCAGATGCACCCTACTACCGATCATTTACCTGAAATCTGGTTTATCTTATCTTTATTTCCACCTATAAAACCTAATGATGAAAAAACATCTGTTACTCATGGCACTGGTCACCACACTTTTCGTAGGTGGTGCAAAGGCCCAGGACGCCATGCTGGGCGAGGTTCGTTTATTTGCAGGAAGTTTTGCCCCACGCGGCTGGGCATTCTGCGATGGTCAGATACTGAACATCTCAGAATACTCCGCTTTATTCTCCATCATCGGTACCTATTATGGCGGCGATGGACGAACCACGTTTGCGCTACCTGACCTGCGTGGTGCGGTTCCGGTAGGTGTAGGTCTATCCAATGGAGCCAACACCCTTGATGTGGGTGAATCCGTGAAGCTGGGCAGAGACGCCAATGGTGTCAAGGGATTGGGAATGCACTATATCATATGCACATCCGGGATCTTTCCTTCCAGGAATTAGAACCGGCACTCAGTCGTTCACGCTGAACATGTCGCGGTCGTTCTGGAATGGCAGGCGGGTGCGGATCTCTTCCAGATACCCGTATTTCAGAGTAGTGGTAAAGACCGCTCTTTCATGTTCCAGCTCCCAGATACGTTCGCCCATGGGGTCGATGACCGCACTGTTGCCACTGTGATAAACGGTGTTCCCATCCACACCGATGCGGTTCACTCCCAGCACATAGCACTGGTTCTCGATGGCACGGGCCATAAGTAATTGTCGCCAGGCGTGTACTCTTTTTTCCGGCCAGTTGGCCACGTAGAGCAGCACATCGTAATCGTTTTTAAAACGTGACCAGACCGGAAAACGCAGGTCATAGCAGATGAGCGGACAAATGGTCCAGCCGTTCACTTCCACCAGCAGTCGTTCGTGACCGGGAGTATAGGTATTCTCTTCGCCGGCAAGTGAAAACAGGTGGCGTTTGTCATACTTTTCATAATGCCCGTCGGGGAACATCCAGACCAGTCTGTTGAAATACTGATCGCCTTCCTCCATGATGACCGAGCCCACCACACAACATTGTTTCTTCTCTGCCATCTCGTGCATCCACTGCACGGTGGATCCGTCTGGTGCTTCGGCCAGGTCAGCTGCATTCATGCTGAATCCGGTAGAGAACATTTCGGGAAGGACGATGATATCGGTCTCGCCGGCTGACTGTACCAGCTTGCCGAACAAAGAGAGGTTGCGGGCAGGGTCTTCCCAGGCCAGGTCAGATTGTATCAGTGTAATTCTCAGATCCTGCATAAGATAGCGGCCGCTTTTTCCAGGGTCTTTTCGCTTTTGGCAAAACAGAAACGCAGCACCCTGTCGCCTACCGGGCCGCGGTAGAACGGACTCAAAGGTATGGCAGCTACGCCAAACTCTGCGGTGATCCGTTCTGCAAAGACCGTATCCTGTTCATCTGAGATGGCACTGTAGTCGAGCAGTTGAAAATAGGTGCCTGATGCGGGCGTGAAGGAGAACCGGGAATCTTTTACGGCTTCCAGGAAAAAATCCCGTTTGCGCTGATAGAATTGTGGCAGATCCTGAAAATGTTCCGGCGCTTCGCGGATGAACTGCGCCACCGCATACTGCATAGGTGTGTTCACACTGAAGACCAGGAACTGATGCACTGCCCTGAACTCTTTGGTGATGGATTCATTGGCGATCACATAACCCATCTTCCAACCTGTGTTGTGATAGGTTTTGCCGAAGGAGGATATGACGATGCTCTGCTGTGCCAGCTTCGGATAGCGCAGCACGCTTTCATGCCGGCCATCATCGAAGGTGATGTGTTCATACACTTCATCGCTGATGACGATGATGTCGGTTCCCACCACGATCTTTTCAAGCTGAAGGAGATCATTTTTCGTCCAGCAGGTTCCGGACGGATTGTGGGGGGTGTTGATCAGAATGGCCCTTGTTCTGGCATTGATCTTTTTCTTGACGCCTTCCCAGTCGATGCTATAATCCGGTGCATGCAGTTCCACAAAAACAGGTTCTGCGCCTGCCAGCTGGATACCGGGCACATATGAATCGTAGGCCGGTTCGAACACCAGTACCTCATCGCCTTCATGCAGCAAGGCCTGGAATGCAGCGAACAGTCCGTAAGTGGCCCCTGCTGTTACGGTCACTTCCTTTTCTGCATCCACTTTGCACTTATAAGTGTCTTTAGTCTTGTCTGCAATGGCTTCCCGCAGATCGGGCACACCCGGCATGGGTGCATACTGGTTGTGGCCTTTTCGCATGGCATCAGCCACGAGTGAAACGAGTCTTTTTGGCGGGGGAAAATCTGGAAACCCCTGGGCCAGGTTGATGGCTCCGTGCTGATTGGCCAGAGCGGTCATTCTGGCGAAAATGCTGATGCCTGTGTTGGGTAATTTGGAACGAATGATGATCGGCGATTGCATATGGGTAAAGTAAGGAGGAAATTGTGAAAGGAGGAAGGACGATGGTTAGTATCGGGTATTGAGTAGGGAGTATTGGGTAATGAGACTTAGTTTCCTGGCGGTTGGCATGACTTCCCGATAGTCGAACAACACCTTCTAAAGAACACGTTATTCCTGAAGCCGACTCAGGATTAATGACTGCAGACTGATAACAGGAATCTCCTGCATCACGCCACGTCCTGTGGCCAGTAACAACGCTGAAACAAAATAACCCCGCCATAAGAAGAGCTCTCATACTTGACATAGTCCAAGTGCTGTATCTAAGTAATTTGTACTTTCCAAAAACAACTTGTAACTTCCCTACATGCCCCATTCTGCCTTCATTGTTCCACATCAAAAAATCAGACCATGAAGGTTAATTTCCTGTTAAGCCCCCCCCCCCCATTTTACAAACTGATCGTTTGTTTGTTGCTCACATCCATGTGTGGTAACCGCATGTTTGCACAGACATGTGATCCCGCCTGTGAAGACCTGAGCAATCTGGACGTAACAACTAATATCAATTCACATCTTTTGCCTGATGCAGATCGGAATTTAGGGTCTGAAGATTCCAGCTGGTCAGAAATTTATCTGGAAAAGGTCATTCACTTTGATGAAGCAGAAGGATACAGCAATGTAGATATGCTGAAACTAAACAGCAATAAATTTCTGCACGTTACAGGAGGTTCGTATGATGGTTTATTTCTTGGTGAATATGCAGGGGATGCAGCTTCGAGCTCCAATCATGGAACGGTGGGTATCGGATATAAAGCCTTAGAAACAGTCACTGGTTCTGCAGGGCACAATACTTCGGTTGGATGGTACTCATCCAGCAATATTACCAGCGGCGGCAAGAATACAATGATCGGTAGCAGAGCTGGTGAGTTGATTACAACCGGATCATCAAATATTGGAATTGGCCAAAATACCTACTATAATAATTCAGATAGCCCGCAGGTGACCGGTGATGGCAACATTGCTATCGGCGGTACTTCAACTACTACTGGTGTGTTGGGTAATGTAACTTCAGGTGATTATAATGTTGCAATAGGTTATAATTCAGTTATAGGCCTAACAGAAGGTGTTGAAAATACAGTAATTGGATATTCAGCTGGCTCATCTATTAGCGACGGGAGCAATAACATTTTTGTTGGCTCGGAATCTGGGAAAGGTAGCTTTCCAAGCCAATCAGGTAATAATAATATTGTAATCGGTAACAATATTTCAGTAAATCCATCAACCGGTTTGGATTTAAGCAACAGGCTAAATATTGGAAATCTATTATATGGCGATTTGAGTTCTGGTAAATTCAGTGTCGGCAATAGCGGTTCAACATTGTCAAATACATTCAATGTAGGATCCGGAGATGAATTTCAGGTCAGTTCCACCGGCGACCTGGTACGTATCAATGACGTTGGCTACACCTGGCCGGATGATGATGGCGATGCCAACCAGGTATTGCAGACCGATGGGTCAGGCAACTTAGACTGGGAGACTGTGGTAACCGACGTACAGGTGTTTACAGGAACAACTACTCTGTGGGCTAAACCTACCGGGGCTGTTTCGGTGACAGTCATCTGTATTGGCGGTGGTGGTGGCGGAGGCAGTGGTGGGGTTACCGGTGACATGTCCGGAGGATCGGGAGGAGGCGCCGGAGGCATGAGTGAAATGACCTTCAACGCTGCCAACCTGGATGCCAATGTACTGGCCTATGCGGGTGCCGGTGGAACAGGAGGAGCTGCCGTAAGTTCCGGCGACGGAAAGGACGGTGGCAATGGCACCAAATCCTTTTTTGGCGATTACCTGAAGGCAAGCGGAGGCAACGGTGGGAACGGGGGCTCCTCGACAGGGGCAGCCGGAGGGTCAGGTGGTCCGGGGCTGAAGTCTCAGGGAGGCTCTGGTGCCAGTGCTGACCCGGCAGACCAGGGCGATGATGCGGGCAACAGCAACTACGCTAGCCTGGGTGGAGGAGCCGGAGGTGGTATCAGCAGTGGCGGAACCGCCTATTCGGGTGGTGACGGCGGGGGCAATATCCAGTTCATGAATAGTTCTCCGGCAGCAGGCAGCGGAGGTACTTCCGGGGGCAGTGGTGGTAATGGAACAGCAGAGAGCGGTAATTACCTGGGCTCCGGTGGTGGTGGGGGCGCTGCCAGTGCTTCCGCAACAGCCGGAAGCGGGGGCAACGGAGCCAGCTACGGCGCAGGAGGTGGCGGTGGTGGTGCTGCCGGCTCAGGACATACCAGTGGTGCCGGGGGTGATGGCGCCAACGGGGTCGTCATCGTGATAACTTATTTTTAAATATTCTTATAAATCAAGCAAAATGAAAAACCTTATTCAACTGATCTGCATGGCGTTTCTGGCAGCTGTCATTAACCCGGCCAGCGCACAGAATATCTTTCCCGACTCCGGATTTGTGGGTATTGGTACCACAACACCGGAACTTCTGCTGGACATCAATTCTCCTGATGGGCATGCCAGTATTGGGTTAGGAACCTCAACTATTTACAATGGACCTGCCGGGATCGGGTTTGGGGAAGGAGTACTTACCAGCAATCTTGATGGTGATTACAATACTGCTATTGGATGGCTTGTTTTGACTGACAACTTAATTGGATCATATAACACAGCCATTGGAGCAGAGGCTATGCGGTACAACAAGTCCGGATCACAAAATGTTGCCGTTGGATACTTGTCTCTTAAATACAACTACTTTGGAGAAAGCAATGTAGCTATTGGAAATTATTCGCTTTTTTCTAATAAGAGTGGTGATAATAACGTTTCCATCGGTTCTAATGCTATGCTGAGCAATAAGATAGGAAACGAGAATACTGCGATAGGTTCCAGTGCAATGAGTGATAATACAAAGGGGAATGAAAATACTGCGATAGGTCGTGCAAGTTTATCAAATAATACACTGGGGAATAGTAATACAGCAATAGGAGCATTGGCTCTAAATGTCAATAAAACAGGTAATTATAATATTGGAATTGGCTACAATGCTACTACAACTGGTAATGATTTTGAGAACTCAATAGCTGTTGGATATATAGCTGTAGTAGATGCTTCCAATAAAGTTCTAATCGGCAACTCCAGCGTCTCCAGCATCGGTGGTGAGGTGGACTGGACCGTGTACAGCGATGCCCGCATCAAAGAGCAGGTGGAAGAGAATGTGCCGGGGCTGGATTTCATCAATCAGCTGCGGCCGGTTACCTACCACTACAACATCACTACCCAGAACCAGCTGATGGGCAGAGTAGATACCGCTACGTGGACCGGCAAATACGACATTGAAGAACAGGCCTTTTCCGGATTCATAGCCCAGGAAGTGGCTGCTGCGGCAGAAGACCTGGGGTATGAGTTCAGCGGCGTAGATGCCAGCGGTCGCCTCCTGGGCCTGCGCTATGCCACCTTTGTGGTACCGCTGGTAAAAGCAGTGCAGGAACTGGATGCAGAGAATACAAATCTGGAAGATCGCATTTCCAGACTGGAAGCCCTGCTTGGTCAACAAGGTATTCAGATGAATGAGTCAACAACGGATGAGGTACAACGGATCTTTGTAGCCTCAAACCAAACGCAGGCCACCCTTTCTCAGAACAGACCCAACCCTTTTACCGGTAGTACCTCCATACGCTATTTTGTACCCGAAACTGCCGAACAGGCAATTATAAAAATAGCCGATGCTGCCGGGGTAAGCCTGTTCATGGCTGATGTAAAACTGGGCAATGGTGTTTTAGAAGTAGATGCTACACAATTGGCAGCAGGTACTTATAGCTATACATTGCTGGTGGATGGAAAAGTGGTGGATACGAAACTGATGGTGATACAGTAGGGTTTGTATTGGGGTTCAGCTCTTTTCTCCTCTAGACCCTACCGTCCCGGCCGGGTCAGCAGAACTAGACCAGGCATCTGATATATTCTGGTATCTCGCCATGTCCTGTGGCCTGTGACATGGCTGAGACAGGTTGCTATGTTTTGAATCGGGTAGGGAGATAATTTTCCTAAATTCCTTTCCCTCCTTACAGGAATCTGTCGCCCAGTCTGCGCTTCACATCAGCGGTGATGTTCTTGATCTCCTGTTCGTGCTCCTTTTTACAGATCAGCAGCACATCGCCCTGATCTATGATGATGTATTCATCCAGACCCTGGAGGATGACCAGTTTATCGTCGGGTGCCATAACCATACAATCCTTGCTGTCGTAGATCATGACTTTCTTGCCTTTCACGGCATTGCCCCAGTAGTCGCGGTTGTAGTTGTTCCACAGCGATGCCCAGGTACCCAGGTCGCTCCAGCCGAAACTGGCGGGAATGACGAAGACATTATCGGCCTTTTCCATGATGCCGTAGTCAATGGATATATTGGTACAAAGGGAATAAGCTTTTTCTATTGCAGCCTTTTCTTCCGGGTGACCGAACATCTTCCTCGCCTGCCAGAAAGCCTGGTGCATATCCTGCAGATGGTGGTCAAATGCATCAAGAATGGCCTCTACCTTCCATATGAAGATACCGGCATTCCAAAGGAAATCGCCGGAGCGCAGGAAGGTGACCGCCAGTTCGAGGTTGGGCTTTTCCGTGAAGGTCTTCACCTTGAAGATGCCCGGTGCTGCTTCGCGGTCGGTGAACTGGATATAACCATAACCGGTATCGGGCCTGGTAGGGTGAATACCCAGGGTGACCAGGTGGTCGTGGGTCTCCGTATGCTGGAGTGCTTTGCCTATGAATTCCAGGAACTTAGGCTCATTGAGTATCAGATGATCAGAAGGTGCCACGACAACCCTGGCATCCGGGTTGATGGCAGCGATCTTATGGCTCACGTAGGCAACACAGGGAGCAGTGTTACGGCGTGCCGGCTCGGCCAGGATATTGGCCGGATTCACATCCGGTATCTGCTCTAATATCAGTCCTACATAGTCTTCATTGGTAACAATGAAAATGTTATCTTTGGCAACTATTTTCAAAAACCGCCGGAAGGTGGTCTGTATCAGGGTCTCCCCCGTGTTCAGGATGTCGAGGAATTGCTTTGGTTTGCTCGCCCTGCTTTCTGGCCAGAACCTGCTGCCGATACCCCCGGCCATGATCGCCACATAAACGTTATCCATCCCTGCCTATGTAATTTTTGTACTCCGGTTCTGTTTGTTATTCAGTATATTTAAACACGCACACCGGTAGCCCTGTGAGAGCGGAATTGCAATGCAAAGTTGCATAAATATCCGTTCTGCAAGAGTGAAATTGACCGTTTTAGAATTAGTGACGTATGCTAACCAGTGAATTATCATTGAAAGAAGCCCTGCAGGAGTACTTCGGCTTTAACACATTTAAGGGAAATCAGGAGGCCATCATCCAAAGTATGCTGGATGGACGTGACACCTTTGTCATCATGCCCACCGGTGGCGGCAAATCGCTGTGCTATCAGCTGCCCGCTGTCATGCTGGAGGGCACTGCCATCATCATCTCTCCGCTGATCGCCCTGATGAAGAACCAGGTGGACCTGGTGCGCAGCTACAGCAGTAATGACAACATTGCCCATTTCCTGAACTCGACCCTCAGTCGCACCACCATCAAAAAGGTGAAGGCCGACATTACCTCAGGCAAGACCAAGATGCTGTATGTAGCTCCCGAAACCCTGAAGAAGGAAGAGAACCTGGAATTCTTCCGGGGCATCAAGGTTTCTTTCATCGCTGTGGACGAGGCCCATTGTATCTCAGAATGGGGCCATGACTTCCGCCCGGAGTACCGCCAGATCAAGACCATGATCGGGCAGATCGATGCGAAGATCCCGATCATCGCCCTTACCGCAACTGCCACCCCTAAGGTGCAGAGCGATATCAAAAAGAACCTCGACCTCGAAGACCCCAACGTCTTCCTGTCGTCGTTCAACCGCCCTAACCTCTACTATGAGATCCGCCCCAAACGCAGCCGCGAGCAGGCCATCAAGCAGATCGTCAAGTACATACAGGAGCATCCCAATAAATCGGGTATTGTATATTGTCTGAACCGCAAGAGCACGGAAGAGATCGCAGAACTGCTGAACGTGAATGGCATCAAGGCGGTGCCCTACCACGCCGGTATGGAAGCTGCTACCAGAACCCAGGTGCAGGACCAGTTCCTGATGGAAGAGATGCATGTGATCGTGGCCACCATCGCCTTCGGAATGGGTATCGACAAGCCGGACGTGCGTTTTGTCATCCACTTCGATATTCCCAAATCCATCGAGAACTACTACCAGGAAACGGGTCGTGCAGGTCGTGACGGACTGGAGGGAAAATGCATCGCCTTCTACAGCTATAAGGATATCGAGAAGCTGGAGAAGTTCATGCGTGATAAACCTTTGGCTGAACGGGAGATGGGCGCTCAGCTGCTCGCCGAAACTGCTGCTTACGCAGAGACTTCTGTCTGCCGCCGCCGCTTCCTGCTGCACTATTTCGGCGAAGGATATGACCAGGATAACTGCGGGCACTGCGACAATTGTCTCAACCCGAAAGAAAAGATAGAAGGCAAGACCTTCGTGCAAACCGCCCTGAAAGTGGTGCAGGCTGTCAACGAGAATTATGGCATTCCTTATCTGGTGGACCTGCTCATGGGCAAGCGTACCACGGAGATCGGGAATTACCGGCACGACCAGCTGGAAATATTCGGCAGCGGCAAAGAGAAGGACGACCATTTCTGGCATTCGGTATTGCGTCAGTGTTTGCTGGAATCACTGGTGTATAAAGACATTGAACAGTACGGTCTCATCAGGCTTACCGATGCAGGACGAAAATTCAACGACAAGCCGAAGAACATCAAGCTCTCCATCAACCATGATTACGAGGCAGAAGCTGCCGATGTGCAGGTGGAAGGAAGTGGTGGAAAGAGTGTGCTCGACCAAACCCTGTTCAGTATGCTGGTGAAGATCCGCGAAAGTGTGGCGAAAGAACAAAAGCTGCCACCTTATGTCATCTTCAGCGAAAGCTCTTTGGAAGAGATGGCTACTACCTATCCCTGCAATCTGGAAGAGCTGAGCAAGATAGGCGGGGTGAGTGCCGGTAAGGCGAACAAATACGGCGTCAAATTCGCAGCTGCTATCAAGAAGTATGTAGAGGAAAATGAGATCGAGCGCCCGGGCGACTTCAACACCATGAAGCAGGTGGCCAACAAGAGCGTGCACAAGATCCACATCATCCAGAACATCGACAAGAAGCTGCCGCTGGATGAGATCGCCCGCAACCGTGGGATGAAGATGATCGAGCTGATCGATGAGATCAGCAGCATCGTAACCAGTGGCACCAAACTCAACCTCGACTATTACCTCAATGACATCATAGAAGAGGATCTGCAGGATGAGGTCATGGATTTCTTCCGCGAGATGGAAAGCGGCGATCTGAAAGAAGCGTTCAATGAACTCAAGGATGAAGGATTGAGCTACGAAGAGGTCCAGTTACTCCACATCAAGTTCATGAGTGAGGTGGCCAACTAATCAGCAGACTCCTTAACTTCGAACCCGATGGCGTCTAACGAGACCTTTGAGATCAAACTGCCCCAGTTCGAGGGGCCGTTCGACCTGCTGCTCTTCTTCATTGAGCGGGATGAGCTGGATATCTATGATATTCCCATCTCCCGCATCACCAACGATTTTCTGGATTATATCCACCAGATGAACCAGCTCAACATCGAGGTGGCCAGTGAGTTCATCCTGGTGGCAGCCACCCTGATGCGCATCAAAGCCAAAATGCTGCTGCCCAGAAAAGAACTGGATGAATTTGGCAATGAGATCGATCCGCGGAAAGAACTCGTGGATCGTCTGGTGGAATACAAACGCTACAAAGACGTACTGGAAGAACTGGGCAACCTGGAAGACCAGCGCCGCTTCAAGATGCAGCGTGGCAATATCCAGGCCGAACATTCTGTGCTGGCCAAACAGTTCAGCAATGAGATGGAGCTGAGCGCTGTCAATCTGTTCACCCTGCTGAAGGTTTTTGAAAAGGTGATGGAACGCTATCGGCATCAGCCGGAAGAGGTAGAACACGTAGTGTTTCAGTACAACTACACCATCGAAGAAGAAGCAGACAATGTGATCAGTTTCTGCAAGTCGAAAGACCGGGTGGACTTCGAGGAATTATTCTCCACCTGCGCAGATCGTCACCAGGCCATATTCCGTTTCCTCTCTGTGCTCGACCTGATCCAGCTGCAGCGAATCGATCTGCTCATTGGCGAAGGTTTCAATCAGTTCTGGGTAAGCTACAACCAGTTCCGCGAAGATGACGCAGCCTGAACCGGACATACCGGTTTCAGATCAGGCCGAACAACTGAATAAACAGTTCAGTTATCGTAAGGTCCTCTGGGTCATTGCACTCAGTCTGGTCCTGTCAGGCTACCTCATATTTGTCTCTTTTGACGTAGATGCCTTCCGGCTCATCTCCTGGACTGCCAACAGCCTGCTTCTCCTCTTTCTGGGCTATATCCTGCTGGGTATCAGACACCTGGCATACATGTACCGCATCCGCCATCTGACCAACAAGCACCTGAGCTGGCGACAAAGTTTCGAGGTCATCACACTTTGGTTATTCAGCTCTGCCGTGACCCCTTCTACTGTAGGTGGTGCTGCTGTGGCGGTTTATCTTCTTAAAAAAGAAAAGCTGAGTGTAGGACAAAGTGCCACCACCAGTATGCTCACTGTCTTTCTGGATCAGGCAGTATTCGCGGTCATCGCACCTCTGTTCACCCTGCTTGTAGGCAGTGAAGAGATGTTCGCCAAAGACATGGGCTGTCGCACCCAGAGTGAACTGCCCATGATGCGTCTCTTCCACAATGTAGAGACCCTGTATTATGTGGCCTACATCTTTTACCTGCTGGTGGTGATCGGACTGGCCTGGGGACTTTTTGTCAATGCCGGCGCATTCAAATCCTTTCTGGGCAGATTGTTTTCTCTCCCGTTCCTGAAACGCTGGAAAGCAGAGGCCCTTCGCACCGGCGATGATATTGTAGCCACCTCTCACATGCTGAAAGGAAAGAACCTGCGCTTCTGGTTGAAAGCCGTTGGCAGCACCCTGTTGGCCTGGTTATCTCTCTTTCTCATCAGCGTATTTATTTTCATGGCATTTTTTGATCCTGCAACACTGGAATACCTGGTGGTCATGGCCCGGCAAACAGTGGTCTGGATGATCACCCTGATACCTGCCACACCCGGAGGTGCCGGAGTAGCTGAGATCAGTTTCAGTGCTTTGATGTGCGATATCACCAGTCCGGCACTGGTACCAATCATGGCTTTGCTCTGGCGCATGATCTCCTTTTACCCTTATCTGCTAATGGGAATTTTCTTTCTTCCCAGATGGATGAAACGGGTATATAACAACTAAACATCCGGTTCATTTATCTATGCTGATAAAAATCACCCTGTCTCCGGTCAGGGGTAATTCTACCTTTGCATCATGGACAACAAGAATCTCCACCCGGAAAGCCTGATGATGGGCTTTGGCTATAAGCCGGAACTCAGTGAAGGGGCCGTGAAATGCCCGATCTTTCAGACCTCCACCTTTGTTTTCAAAACTGCAGAAGAAGGCAAACGTTTCTTTGAGCTGGCCTATGGATTGCAGCAGGCAGAAGTGAATGAAGTGCCCGGACTGATCTACAGCCGCCTGAACAACCCCGACCTGGAGATCCTGGAGAACCGTCTTTGTTTATGGGATAAGGCTGAAGACTGCGCTGTGTTCGCTTCCGGTATGGGTGCTATCACCACGGTCATGCTGGAATTCCTGCAGCCCGGAGATGTGCTGTTGTATTCCTCTCCGGTTTATGGCGGAACCGATCACAGCATCAACCATGTGCTGCCCAAGTGGAGTGTAGGTCATGTGGAATTCAATGCCTCCATGCGCAAGGAAGAGATCATCCAAAAAGTGGAACAGGAACAAGGTGGCAAACTGGCGATGATCTATGTGGAAACACCGGCCAACCCCACCAATGCCCTGATCGATCTGGAAATGTGCCGCGAGATCGCCGATCATTTTTCCACTGATGAACGAAAGGTGCTTGTTGTGGTCGATAATACCTACATGGGACCATTGTGGAGCCACCCGCTCCAGCTCGGTGCCGATCTGGTGGTGTACAGCGCTACCAAATACATTGGAGGTCACAGTGACCTCATAGCAGGTGCCGTGCTGGGCAACAGAGAGCTGATGACCCGGGTTCGTGGATTGCGCACTTTTCTGGGAAACATGTGCAGTCCCTTTACCGGCTGGCTCATGATGCGCAGTCTGGAAACCCTGAAACCACGCATGGAGACCCAGGCAGCCAATGCCAGGCAGGTGGCAGATTTTCTGAAGGATCATCCTAAAGTGGAGAAACTGTATTACCTGGGGCATCTGGAAGAAGGCAGTGAACAGTACCGCATACGCGAAAAACAATACAGCTCATCCGGTGCCATGCTGAGCTTCGATGTAAAGGGTGGAGAGGCTGAAGCTTTCCGATTCCTGAACGGACTGAAGCTGATACGCCTGGCGGTTTCCCTGGGAAGTACCGAATCGCTGGCAGAACATCCTGCTACGATGACACATGCCGATGTATCACCTGCAGATAAACTGAAACATCATATATCTGAAAGTCTGGTGCGTATATCGATCGGTGTGGAACACCACGAAGATCTGATCGATGATATCAGACAGGCGCTGGAGAATGTGTGAGGAAAGAGAATACAGGTAGAGATCTGATTGACCGGTCAGCTCATTCTCTGATCAGCTAATTACTACTTCCGTTCCGCACCTTGCGGCGCAGCTCAAAGCTCTGGCCCAGATAGACCTTTCGCACCTGCGGATCCTCTGCCAGTTCTTCTGCACTGCCCTGTTTCAGGATCTTCCCTTCAAACAACAGATAAGCACGGTCTGTGATACTCAGGGTCTCCTGCACGTTGTGGTCAGTGATGAGCACACCGATCTTTTTGAACTTCAGTGTTTCCACGATGCCCTGTATGTCTTCTACCGCAATGGGGTCGATGCCGGCAAAGGGTTCGTCGAGCAGGATGAATTTGGGATTCACGGCCAGAGCCCTGGCTATTTCCGTGCGTCTTCTTTCACCGCCTGACAGTACATCGCCGTTGCTTTTTCGCACGTGTCCAAGACCGAATTCATCTATGAGTTCTTCCAGTTTGTGTGCCTGTTCCTTCCTGCTCAGTTTCGTCATCTGCAATACAGCGGCAATATTATCTTCCACGCTCATCTTCCGGAATACACTGGCTTCCTGCGGCAGATAGCCCACTCCCAGCTGAGCCCGTTTGTACATGGGCAGTTTGGTGATGGGCTTGTTGTCCAGATAGACTTCTCCTGCATCAGCCTTGATGAGCCCTACGATCATATAGAAACTGGTGGTCTTGCCGGCGCCGTTGGGGCCCAGCAGCCCGACGATCTCACCCTGTTCCACCTGCACACTGACCTCGTTCACCACGGTGCGGCGTTTGTATTTCTTGACCAGTCCTTCTGAGCGGAGTATCATGCGTGTACGCGGATGTCTTTGACGTTTAGTTGCAGATTCGTCTGGCCGTTGAACTCATTCTCTTCGAGGTAATAGGCCAGGTCGAACGGATAGCCCGAAGATACATAGGGATAATGATCTCCCTGCTGGAAGGCGATGCCGCTTGCCCGGAAGCGGTTTCTGTCTCGCACATCGAGTTTGAGATGACCGTTGCCCACCACCTTGCTCCTGCCGTTGCAGGTCAGCTCTTCCGTGATGAAAACGGGCGGCAGGTTTTCCGGACCGAACGGGGCGAACTGACGAAGTATCTTGTAAAAACCGGGTGTGATGTCTTTCAGGTTCAGTACCGCGTCTATCTCGATCTCTGGTATCAGCTGTTCAGGTCTGATGGTTGACTTGACCACCTTCTCAAATCTGTCTTTGAATGCCTCTACATTTTCCGGCTTCATGGTGAGTCCGGCTGCGTACATATGTCCGCCGAACTGCTCCAGGAGATCGCCACATGCACTGATGGCCTCATACACATCATAGCCTTTTACTGACCGTGCCGATCCGGCAACCACACCGTTGCTCTCGGTCAGCATGATGGTGGGTTTGTAATAGTGGTCCATGATGCGACTGGCCACAATACCAATGACCCCTTTATGCCAGGCAGGATTGAACAGCACGTTCGTGACCCGTTCGGGAGTAAGCGGATCATTGTCCAGCATCTCCAGGGCTTCTGCAGTGATGCTGCGGTCAATTTCTTTTCTGTCCATGTTGTGCCCCTGCAGATCGCCGGCATGGTTGCGGGCAAACTGATCAGTACTGCTGATGAGCATGCGCACAGCCTTCCGGGCATCATCCAGCCGGCCGGCAGCATTGATGCGTGGACCGAGACCGAACACGATCTTGCTGATGCTCAGGGGTGGGCGCACATCGCTGATCTCCATCAGGGCTTTCAGACCTTTGGTAGGGTTGGTATCCATCTTCCGCAGTCCATAAAACGCAAGCACTCTGTTCTCTCCTGTGATGGGAACAATGTCACTTGCAATACTCACTGCCACAAGATCCAGGAGGTCAAGGGCACGGTCTTCGTCCAGTCCTGCCTCCAGGGTGATGGCCTGTGCCAGTTTGAAACCGATGCCACAACCGCTCAGGTATTTATAGGGATAGTTGCAATCCGGCTGATGCGGATCGAGGATGGCCACCGCAGCAGGCAGTTCATCGCCGGGAAGGTGGTGGTCGCAGATGATCATGTCAATGCCCTTGCTATTGGCATAGGCTACCTGTTCCACTGCCTTGATACCACAATCCAGTGCAATGATGAGTGCACAGTTGTTGTCTTCTGCATAATCTATCCCCTGAAAGGAAATGCCATACCCTTCTTTGTAGCGGTCGGGTATGTAGTAATCTATATTAGGATAGAAGCGGTTGAGGAAGGAGAACATCAGCGCCACTGAAGTGGTGCCGTCCACATCATAGTCGCCGTACACCAGAATGCGTTCACCCTGTTCCGATGCCCGAAGGATACGGTTGACGGCTTCCCGCATGCCCTTCATCTCAAAGGGATTGTGCAGATCGCTCAGTTGCGGACGAAAGAATTGTTTGGCTTTATCGTATGTGTCGATACCCCTGTCCACCAGCAGCTTGCACAGTACGGGATGGATACCCAGGGCCTCCTGCAAAATATGCACGGCACCGGCATCCGACTCTCTGATCACCCAGCGTTTATCCATTGTTGTCAACTTACTCCACTACCACCCTGGCAGAGCCGGCAGGCTTTCCTGCCGAAGTGCGTAGTGTACAAACATAGATGCCGGCGGGGAGGTTCCGGATATCTACCAGGGCAGTTGTACGACCGGATATTTCGCCCGACCGGCAGGTCCTGCCCCAAACGTCTGCTAAAGTATAAAGAAAATACCCGCCATTGGTTTGTATGGTCAGGTAGTCTGTTGCGGGATTGGGATACAGCCCGAACTGCACCTCGTCCACCTGTGCGATGGCTGTCAGGGTATCACAATATTCATCCAGCATCAGCATGGCATTATATACGTTCAGCCGGCCACCACTTACGGTAATGGTATCCAGGTCTTCCAGCGGATCCACACCATCCAGAATAAATTGCTTCAATGCCAGCGCAGCCGTTTCCGGATCATGCTTATATTGATATAGAAAATTCTCACAACCATAACTCAGCATCAGCGCCACAGCACCCGCCACATGCGGAGCAGCCATGGAGGTACCTGTCTGGTAATTCCAGGAGTTGCCTACCACGGTAGAGTATATCAGCGAACCCGGTGCGCCCAGATCAATAGAAACTGAACCATATCCGGAGGTTGATTTATTATCGGTCTTGTTGGTGCTGTTCACTGTAATGAGAAAATCACTGCTGCATGCGGTGGGCATATCACCAACCAGGTCTATGTTCACATTGGAATTAGCCGTTGCTCCTGCACTGAGAATGCCCAGGGTACCCAGGCTGTCATACATGCTGCACCACAAAGGAAAGTCATTCGGGTCTGCAAAGTCGATACCGAATGATGCATTGGTGGCAACAATGAAACTCCCCTCTGTTCCGTTGCTGTCATCATAGCGTTTGCGTTCTGTATAGACATAACCGTAACACTCCAGCACATTACTCTCTATCACTGCACCTGCACCGATGGATAGTGGCAGGATCTGTACATTCCAGTTGACACCGGTCACACCGAGTGCATTGTCACCGCGGGCACCTGCAATGCCTGACACATGGGTGCCGTGACTGAATTCAGGCAAGTTATCAGAATTATCCAGGCTGTTCCAGCCATCAAAATCATCAATAAAGCCGTTGTCGTCGTCATCTAATCCGTTTCCGGGAATCTCAGAATAATTCTTGCGAAACACTAGGTCATTGTGGGGCAGGTAGAAACCATCGTCCACAATGGCTATCACAATGGTATCTCCTTCTGCGGTCCAGCCACCGGTGCTGAGATCCCAGGCCAGATCTGCATCGATGTCTGCATCATCGGTACCACCTGTAGAACCGTCGTTGTACAAAGCCCACTGCAGGTCAAAAGAGCTGTCGTCCGGAAAACCCCTGATCTCGAGGTAGTGGTTGTACTGCAGCTGCTTTACATCAGGATGCTGCTGACAATATGCGAATACCTGTTCATGAGCTTCTTCCGGTATGGAAATGACATACAGGTGCAGTGCCTGCACACAGACATAGGCCAATTGACAATCAAAACCTGCCTGTTGCAGGTCGGCGATCAGCTGTTCCGGCCGGGCATCGCTGAAAAGCTCCACGATCAGTTGTCCCGGCACCCGGTTGCTATCCTGGGCAGATGTAACCACCGGCAGGAGAAACCATATTATCCAGATCCACTTCTTCATTAACACGCTTAAAGGTAAGAAGAATACAGGTTGAGCTATAACGTTCATCCCTGGTCATACTTGTTGCAAGGCCATATTTCCGGCAGAGAATTGTAAGACCAGTTTGCACATAATATCATTCATGGCTTTCATTTTACTTCCCTACAGAATATATTTACCGGACAAACACCCATGATACATTTCTTTGAAAACCTGGACCCGGTACTGAAGATCTTCTGGTACACTGCCCTTCCGGTAAGTATTATTTTTCTGATTCAGACCATCATGACCTTTATGGGGACTGACGGCGGTGACGGCATGTCAGCAGATTTTGACAGCGATCTGGACGGTGCCGATGCACCATTTCAGCTCCTGTCTTTCCGAAGCCTCATCCATTTCCTCCTTGGATTCAGCTGGTCAGGTATTTCTCTGTTTGGTACCATCCACAATTCCTTGCTCCTGATCGTGGTGTCTGCCCTGATCGGCGGCTTGTTCGTACTGGTCTTCCTCTGGCTGATGCAGCAACTTATCAAACTGGCGGAGAATAATTCCTTTACCTACCAGGACACACTGGATAAAGTTGGAGAAGCCTATACACCTATTCCGGGACAGAAAGCGGGGATCGGAAAAGTTCTCATCAGCATCAAGGGTTCCACCCATGAACTAGAAGCGCTGACCGACGGCGACCGGATAGAATCAGGCACCCCGGTTCGTGTACTGCGACTGGAAAGCGACAGAATTCTCATTGTAGAAAAAATATAAAATAAATATCTATGGTTTCTCCTGTTATCATCGTTGTTGTAGCGGCGATCGTATTCTTTGTGACCGTTTCCGTGCTGGTATCAAGGTACAAGCGCTGCCCTTCAGACAAGATCCTGGTCATTTATGGCCGGACGGGTGGTACATCCGCCAAATGTATACATGGTGGTGGTGCATTTATCTGGCCTGTAGTACAGGATTATGCATTCCTGGACCTGAAGCCCTTGTCTATTGAAGCCAACCTCACCAACGCCCTGAGCCGGCAGAATATACGGGTCGATGTGCCCTGTCGGTTCACGATCGCCATCTCTACTGAGGCTGACAATATGAACACTGCTGCAGAACGTCTTCTGGGACTTTCTTCAGAACAGATCCAGGAACTGGCTAAAGACATCCTGTTCGGTCAGCTGCGTCTGGTCATTGCTACCATGACGATCGAAGAGATCAACTCAGACCGCGATAAATTCCTGGAGAATATTTCGAAGAATGTGGATTCAGAGCTGAAGAAGATCGGCCTGAAACTCATCAACGTGAACGTAACAGATATCAAAGATGAATCGGGTTACATTGAAGCACTTGGAAAGGAAGCAGCCGCAAAAGCCATCAACGATGCCAAGATCAGTGTGGCCGAACAGGAAAAGATCGGGGAGACCGGGAAGGCTCTTGCAGACAGGGAGAAAGATGTACAGATAGCAGAAACTCATCGAGACCGTGATGTGAAGATCGCCATAACACAGAAAGACCGGGAGGTGAGTATTGCCTCTGCGCACAAAGATGAGGCTATCGGAAAAGCGGAAGCAGACAGAGATACCCGTATCAAAACATCTGAAGCGAATGCATTTGCAATTGAAGGAGAGAATACCGCCAAGATCTCCATTGCCAATTCAGATGCAAACAGGCGGGAAAAGGAGGCTGAGGCCTTACGGGTGGCCATCACAGCTGAGAAAGTTCAGCAGGCCAAAGCCCTGGAACTTGCCTACCAGGCAGAGCAAAAAGCGGAGACAGCCCGAAGTGAGCGGGAACGTTCTACTCAGGTGGCTAACGTGGTGATACCTGCTGAGATCTCCAAGCAAAAAGCGATCATTGAGGCTCAGGCCATTGCCGAAGCTGTGCGTGAAAATGCCAAGGGCGAAGCTGATGCCATCTATGCGAAAATGGAGGCCGAGGCAAAAGGTCTTTATGAGATCCTGACCAAACAGGCCGAAGGTTACCGTGAAGTAGTGGCTGCTGCTGGCGGTGATCCTACAAAAGCATTCCATTTATTGCTGATAGAGAAATTGCCCGAGCTGGTTAAGACACAGGTGGAAGCCATCAAGAATATCAAGATCGACAAGATCACTGTCTGGGATTCTGGTAATGATAAAGAAAGTGGTCAGGGTTCCACTGCCAATTTTGTTTCCGGGCTGATGCGTACGGTGCCACCACTCAATGATCTCTTCGATATGGCCGGACTGAATCTGCCCAGTTATCTGAAGGGGGATGGGAATGAAAAAAGAGATGCTGATTCAGGAATTCAGGATACGGAATAAAGATCACTCCTTCACCCACTGGCTATGACACACATCTTCATCGCCATCGGCGGTGATGGTGTAGGTCCAGAAAAGGGTATCTGCACCTGATGACATGGTGGCATTACCCAGGAAGTACACGCCTGTCTTGAGTGTATCCAGTTCCAGTATCTCATTATAAGTGCCGGTAACAGGCAGATCAAAAGTGGCTGACAAACCGAAGTTGCTGATATTGGCTACGGTCACTTCCTGCCCTTCGCAATCGCAATCCTGAATCAGACCCACATAAGTATAGATGCCTGAGGTACAGGTGTCAGTAGCCTGGTAGTAGAGGTGGTGGTAGTTCGTGGTGGCCAGCACGATATCTACATCGCGAACAGCGGTCTGGCTGTTAGCTGCCTCATCGGTGGCTGTATAGATGACCTGGTAAGATCCGTAGTGCGATACGTCCACCTGCGAATCTGTGTACAGCATGCCTTCGGTATTGCAGGTGAGGTTGTCCAGCACCGAAGCACCCGGATCCACATACGGTTCATCCAGATAATGAACAGGCTGCGGGTCCGGCAGGAGGGTAATACGCGGAGCGATGGTATCAGGTCTTTCACAGGACCAGATCAAAGGGAGGACTGAAAGGACAAACCAGCGCATGGCTTAAAGGTAAAAGAAAACCCCGGCACAAGGCCGGGGTCATCTCTAAGATTTGATCTGAATCAGTTCTGTTCGATATCTACATCAGAACAGGTGAAGGAGTCAGTACCATCGTCAAAGGTATAGGAGACGTTGAAGTGCATAGCACCGCTCATACCGTCAACCAGTGAACCTGAAGCTGTACAGAACAGTGTGGCATCATTATCATCAGAATCATTGATGGTAACCACGTCGTTCAGGTCGCCGCTCAGTTCCATGTCAAACAGGGTCTCACCGGCATCAAAATCGCCCAGGTTAGATACCCGTACAGTAGTGGCGTTGATCTTAACGATGTTGATCTCATAAGGATCGATGCTGCCGATACAGTTTTCGGTAACGGTGAAGAAACCTACATAGTCATCTGCAGTTGCACGAACCCATACATCACGTTCTGCGGTACCGGTGTTGCCGGCTTCATCCACTACGGTGTAGGTTACAGTGTACTTGCCAACCATGGCGGTATTTACTCCTGTAGCATCAGTAACGATAGAAGCAGAGATATCTCCGTCTTCGTTATCGGTAGCAATGGCGCCAGCTTCTGTGTAAGCATCGCCCAGATCGATGATCTGTGGGTTATCGCCGTTGAGTGTGACCACCGGGGCATCCAGATCATCGGTACCACAACCGGTCATAAACAGTACTCCGGCACCCAAAAACAGGGCTGGAACTAAAATTTTCATTCTTTTCATGACGTTAACGTTTAAATTTAGGTGCAAAATTAACCTTAGGATTTTGGTTATTCTTACTTTTGTTGTCAAATATTATTCCAAATTTTAAAATCTTAACAATGAAAATCAGGAATCTCGCTATCATTTTCTCTCTGGGCCTGCTTGTTGCCTCATGTACCGACAAAAAGGCAGCTGAAGAGATCGAAAAACTGAAAATGGACATGGCAGCCGCCGACAGCCTCTGCCAGGCTGACAAGGCCATGTTGATGGACTCTATTGCCAACCTGCACATGATGTGGGAAGAAATGTCAGCTCCTGCCAACAAGACCAGCAGCGGCAGCACCAAGTCATCTACTTCTACCACTACAACCACAACAGATACCAAGAGCGACGACAAATCTGTAAATGATCGTGGTGGTTCTACCCAGGTAGAGAAAAAGGTAACTGACCGCGGTGGTTCAGATGCAGAAAAGACCGTCAAGAAGGATATCAACAAGCGAGGCGGAAACTGATAACCCTATTCATATAGCAAAAAGCCCGGCCTGAGGCCGGGCTTTTTTTATTGATTCTGCAACAATTCGGTTATCCTGGGCAGGTACTCATTGTCCCATTTTTCCCCGATATGGGGCCAGGTGATCACATCAGACAGCACTTCATCCTGCCTGGTGTACTCCTTTAATGCGTCAGCATAGGGCAGATGACTGAAGCTTACCATACTGTACACTGGTATGAAGCGGTCAGGATGTGTGGCTGCTACTTTTCCGGCTATCTTTCGTTTGAACAGAAAGTCAGGGTCAGCCACCAGGTCACGCATTTCAATAAAATTCAACCTGGCCAGATCTGCTATACCATCGGCATTGGGCTTGCGGCTTTCCTGATAGGCAGGTAAGACCTTTGACCAGTTGTCATCCAGGGTATTCAGCAACTCATCCAGCACGGTACAGTCTTCAAACCCGCAATTCATCCCCTGGCCATAGAATGGCACTACTGCATGGGCTGCATCGCCAATGAGCATGCCATTTCCCACAGTCCAGGGGAAACATTTCACGGTCATAAGTGAGCCTGTCGGATTGCCAAAGAAATCTGCTTCCAGGTCTGGCATAAGGGGCAACACATCCGGAAAGTATTTTTGAAAATATACCTGCAGTGATTCCGGTGTAGTGATCGTTTCAAATGATTCCGGTCCTTTGGTGGGTGCAAACAGGGTTACCGTAAAACTGCCATCCAGATTGGGCAGGGCTATGAGCATGAAGCTCTTCCTGGGCCAGATATGTAAAGCATTCTTATCTATAAGGAATCCACCATCCGGAGCAGGAGGAATACTCAGTTCTTTATAGCAATGAGATTCATAGAGCTGGCTGTAGTTGAACTGATCGGTCTTCATCAGGCTGTTGCGCACCATGGAATAGGCACCATCTGCGCCAATGATGAGATCGGCCTCCAATTCATAGCGATCCTGGTTTGTAAGATTTTCCAGGGTTGCTTTCCCTGCTTCCACATCCATCCGCAAAACCCGTTGCTCAAAATGAAAGGGCACTCCGGCAGATTCTGCGGCATTCATGAGATCTATGTTCAGTTGCCCGCGTGATACCGAATTGATGAACTGCCCGGGTTGACCATAAGGCTGAAAGGTGAGCCCACCTTCCACACTGTGCATCATCCTGCCATGCATGGGTATGGCCAGTTTTCTGATCTGTTCTTCCAGCCCTGCACCGGCCAGTGCCTTCCAGCCCCGGTCACTGATGGCCAGGTTGATGGAACGTCCGCCGGCAGCACCGGTAGAACGAAGATCAGGACGCCGTTCATACACCTGTACTTCATACCCACGGCGTTTCAGATAAATGCTGAGCAAGGAGCCTACCAGACCTGCTCCCATGATGGCGATCTTTTTAACCTGCATGAGACAAAAGTAGGGAATGCGTTATCACTTACAGGTGACTTTGGTTGGACGCAGCATCCGGTGATGACTAACCACTACCTTTAACCCATGAACAACCACGAGAAATGGATGCAGGTTATCAGCCAGGTTTCTGAACAGGTGGAAGAACTGTTTGGTACTGCCGATGACCTTTCACTGAACATAAAACCTGCACCAGACCGCTGGAGTGTGGCCCAGGTGTTGGAGCATCTGATCCTGATCAACGAAAGCTACATTCCAGTGATCAGAACTGTTCGCAACGGTCAGTGGAAACCCGGTTGGTTGGGAAGCCGTCCCTTCATGACCCGTTTCTGGTATCGCACCATTTATAGTTCCATTCATCCTGATAACCGGAAGAAGAACAAGACCCGCCCGATCTGGGAACCATCTGCCAGTTCAATAGAACCTGGTATCGTAAACCGGTTTCTGCAGCAACAGGAAGACTTTAAAAGGTGGATTACCGAAGCTCAGGATCTGGTGGAACAGAATGTCATCATTCATTCTCCGGCAGGAAAATTCATTACCTATACCGTTGGAGGGGCCATTGACATCATGACACAACATGAGCTGCGACATCTGATCCAGGCAAAAGAAACCTGGCAGGAAGTACAGTCTCAGTCCTGATACATCAGCTCTGCGAACCGATATACATCTTCAAAAGAGTTATACATTGGTACGGGGGCAACCCGGATCACATTGGGTTCACGCCAGTCTGCTATGACACCTGATGCCGTCAGTCTGTCAAACAACTGTCGGCCACCCGCACCTGTAAGGATGCTCAGCTGGCACCCGCGTTGTGCCGGATCTGCAGGGGTAATGATGTGGAACTTTCCCGGCTGGATCTGCAACAGTTCCTCCAGCAGTCCGGTCAGTGCCAGGCTTTTGGTACGCAGCGCATCCATACCTGCCTGATCGAACAATTCCATTGCGGCACGATGGGCGGCCATGGGCAGGATCTGGGCATTGCTCTGCTGCCAGCCTGCAGCGCCGGGTTGCGGATGGAATCCTTTTTTCATCTGAAAGCGGGTATCTTCTGCATTACCCCACCAGCCTGCAAATCTGGGTAGCGTGGCGTCATGCGCATGCCGCTCATGAATGAATACGCCGCTTGCTCCACCGGGTCCGCTGTTGAGATACTTATAGGTGCACCAACAGGCAAAATCAACACCCCAGTCATGCAGGTGCAGCGGTACATTTCCGGCAGCATGTGCCAGATCGAAACCGGCAAGAGCACCTGCATCATGCGCCGCTTTTGTGATGGTTGCCATGTCATATAACTGACCGGTATAATAGTTGACCCCTCCCATCATAACCAGGGCCAGTTCATTCCGGTGTTCATCGATCAGCTGCAGGATGTCTTCGGTGCGCAGGGCGTGTTCACCCTCTCTGGGTTTCACTTCCACGATGGCATCTGCCGTATCGAACCCGTGGTATCGCACCTGCATTTCCATGGCATACTGATCAGACGGAAAAGCCATGTATTCCATCAGGATCTTATAGCGTGATTTGGTAGGACGATAGAAGCTTACCATCAGCAGATTGAGGTTGACCGTGAGGGTATTCATGATCACTACCTCCAGAGGAGATGCTCCCGCCAATCGGGCGACGGATTCCTCCAGAAAATGGTGGTAATAGAACCATGGATGACGCCCGTGCATATGACCTTCCACACCAAGTGTCTCCCAGTCTTTCAATTCTTCTTCTATATACTGTCGTGTCTTTTTAGGTTGCAATCCAAGCGAGTTGCCACACAGATACACGGCATCTTTTCCGTCGTGCTGAGGTATATGGTAGTGTGATCTGAAGGAGGCCATCGGATCTGTGGCATCCATGGCACGCACCTCATCCAGACTCATGTATCCCGCAATTACATTCATCCCGCAAAGGTAAGCAGCAGGAAAATAACGATATTAAAAGAGTAATTTACAATTTAACAAAAATAATCTTATTCGCTCTGAGAACCATATCACAAGCACGATCAATTTTTTATTATAGGTATCATTTCAACGTCCATATCATTAAAAACTATTTTAATATGATATAAGCCATTTGCCAAATTAGACAAGTCTAAGTTAATGAGTGTTTCATATGTATTTGGGCTATATTGAAGAACTATTGCGCCTAAATTATCAAACACTTCAATATCCCCAAAAATACTATCTGATAACTCAATTTGCACATTGGAACTTGTTGGATTTGGATATGCTATAAGCTTTTGGGTATAACCACTTTCTCGTAAAGTGCCCCAGGTATGAACAGGTATATAAACATATCCGAAACTCATTTTTGGTAGAATAACACTTAAATCCTCAGACATTTCCTCCTCCGGCAAAGGCAAGATTACATTCTCCTTATTTATGTCAGGCTGTATAGTAAATGGTATATCCGCAGGATCTGAATAAAATGTGTTGAAGTCTGTATCAAACAAATATGATGATCCCATTGTATTATACAAATAGCAATTATCTAAATAACATTCATCCCCACCTACATAATTTAACTGGTAATGTTGACGCCAACATGTTGGACATTCCATGGGTATAGGTGGTGGAGTATAATATGAATCTAAGCCTGAAATTGTTACTTCTTGATCAGTATTATTCAAGTTAACATAATACACAAAATATTCCCCAGACTTATTAAATGTAGTTAAGTAAAGCTTTTTGTTAACGCCTCCATATGAACATGCAGTGTATTTCAAATCAAGATTGAAAATAGGTGCCAACATTGCCATTGACAAAAATGAAATCCTCCTAACATACTCATCATCTTCGAGGACAGGTGCATTATAATCACCAATATTATCCTTACGATTGGATATAAGGTGCACATTTGATTCTCCCAAAAAATGATGTATAGTCGAAATAGTATAAAAATCTGCATCAAAACCTAGACCATCATCATCTGTAATAGACAATAGATTTGCTTGTATCTGCCTAATCAAATATTCAAATACTACATAACCTTGCCAAAGAGTATTACCATATATGCTAAATAGATCTTTTGGACCTCCAGCATATGGAACCACATCCGAAAGATTTGCATAATTCCATTCTGTAGTCCAAAGTTCCTTTCCATATTCACCTCCAAAAAAACCATAATCATCTTGAATAGCTTTTATAAACTGCTCAAAATAACCATCGTTACTGGATACACCAGCCAACTCCATATTTCTCTTTAAAAATAAGTAAGTTGTAAATAACAAGTTTCCGTCGAATGCAGGATCAAGTTCCTCTACAACCATCGAAAAATCATATTCCTCAGTTAATTGCTGAATTTCATTATCCTCACAGTCTGGTACATCATCTTCAATACCCCCAGCTGCACATACAATAGCCTCCATTCGATCAAAAAGGTCATAGTCAGCATAATAAGGGTGAATTACGACGCCATCAAAGGAAGGATAATCAATGCCTGAAACTTCAACTGTTTCACTCATTTTTGACTGTATACCCGCATTCCAATCTCCATGTCTTCCAGGGCAACCCATTGGCATTGTTCCGGGGGTAAACTCTTCCTCCTCCTCTTCCTCACTAAATCTGAATACATTGGTAAAATCATCATGTCCAATACTTGGCACTCCAATTTTTATATTTATACCCCAAGAATATGTACTTCTAATGGCATCAATAAAATCATGATCTGTGTTACCATTTCTTGGCTTTGCAATTAATTCATCATACTTAGTGCAACTCGCTGACAAGCCAATTCCGTTAATATAGTCCCAATAATTTTCGAATCCTTTATAATTCATATCATCATTAAAAACTGGAGCATTAAAGTTAGAATAGGTTTCATTTCCAAGCTCAACGGCTACTACATTAACCCCCGAAGTAATAAGATAATTTAAAGTTTCAACTATTTCCGTGGCAGATGACGTAAGTATGTTTGCACAGTATACAACATCTACATCTCTCTCAAGCTCATCCTCCATATTCAAAATTAGAGTAATAAATTGATCAATATATGGACTTGCGGCATCATTTTGATTGCTAATCACTTCCCTTAACCTACCGCCTTCATTGTTTTCCATATCAGTTGCTGCATCTGAACAATCAGTTACACTTCCCATCTCTGAAAAAAAATCGTCAAGCTCATCAAAATCGTCAAAAGTTCCGTCAACACTAGCTGTAGCAGCTAATTCCTCACAATTACAGCTACAATAATCATCCATTACATACGCATAATAATTACATATCTCAACTAGATTCCAACCGTAAGAGTAGCTGGAACCATAAGACGGGTGCGGATGCATAAATCTGCTACTTCCGCCTCCAGGAAATCTAACAATTTCTGGTTGAAGTCCAATTAGTCCCTCCTCTGCCAATTCTGGATCCATTCCAACATATGTTGTTGAGCTTGTGCTAGTATATGTATTGGTAAAATATTTTTGAATATGGATTCCGTAGAGATCCTCTTGAATATCATAGTTTGTTCCACTAATTGATATTGAATTTGTTTGTCCATAAACAGAATGGCAAATTGTCAATAATATCAAGAGCCAATTGGTTTTCATATATACTGTATTTAGATTTTGCGAATATACTATATTAATTTTATTCTTCTCTTTTACGAACCTATATCATTATTGGGAATAGCCTTACAAGATATTTATATACAGCATGCTCGGAGGTTGCAACCGTAACAGATTAAGTCTATCTAAGAAATATTTGAAGAACACCTAATAATTTATTAACTATATACATAATGGGTACATTTGTTGTCCTCGTTCTGAACAGGGGGGCTATCAGAAGGTTTTCTCTGTGGGGGAGTTGAAAGGGAATAGGCATATTCAGCTTTCAGCGAGACGGTATTACCAAATCCAAAGGCGGCAAGGTGATACCGTTTTTTATTTGGAAACAAACTGGTCTAGCATTTTTGCTATTTCTAATGTTTTCTCGCTATACTCATTAAAGTTTTCTTCAGTTAGCTCATACTTGATTGACTCTAACCTTAAATTGTGTTCGTAATTCATTTGATATGATGGTATATAGTAAAATAGTTCGTTCGGGTCTTCTGTAAATTCCCCTATTGCATATATAGGTCTATGTGCAAGGGCATTTCTTAATTGAGCTAAACCAGACAGCTTGGCTTTATATCCTTCAATTCCTGAGTCTTTAAGGATTTCTGTTAGAACAGATGACTTTAATTCAAAGGAACAGAATCGGTGTCCGAGAAGGTTTGTCAAAAGATGATCTCTTTTTGTTTTTGTTGGAGCATAATACCCTGCAATTACTCTATCAATTGATCCTTCAAGTATTGTGAAAATACTAATGTAGCGACCCCTGATAGAGTCAATTATTCTATTGATTTGCACTGCATTTGGATGGCCACTACTCATGAAGTGGTAAAAATCATTCATTGTAATTTAGGTATTTATTGGGAATAGATTTATTTGTGACTAAAAGCCTGAGCCATGACTAAATTTAAGACATTATTACAGCTACAAAAGCACTTCCACAATGAGCGGGTTTGTTTTGAGTATTTGGAGCTGAAGCGATGGAATGGCAAGCCAGAGTGTCCGCATTGCGGGAGTGAACACTATTACCGGACCAAGACAAGGTTTAAGGACAGGGGCTTAGACGGGTATCAGCAGTTTGCAGCTAAGCTGTGACCTGGGAGTAACTCAGAAAACAGCTTGGTTCATTCTGCACCGCATCAGGACTATGTTAGGAACAAATGCAGCCGAACTCCTGACCGAAGACGTGGAATTAGATGAAACCTATATAGGAGGAAAAGAAAGCAACAAGCACGGCAAGTTCCGAAAGAATACCCGAACACTGACGGCCCTAAATGGGTGAACAAGAAAACGCATGTATTGGGTGCATTGGAGAGAAAGGGAGAGATCAGGTATTTACAGGTAGAACGTGCATTGGCCAAGAATATGAGAGAGTTTGTCCTCGCCAACGTCAAGCCAGGGGCTATTCTACATACTGACGAATACAGTGGTTATCGGCCATCGCACAGGCTCTATCTTGTGGACAGCGTAGCACATGGTCGGGGAGAGTATGTCAGGGGTAATGTCCATATCAACACCATAGAGGGGGCGTTCAGCCTGTTGAAGAGGGGTATTATTGGCATCTACCATTATGTCAGCCCGAAGCACCTGCAGAAGTACTGCCATGAATTTGAATATAGGTACAACACCCGCAATGCCACAGATACCGAACGCTTCGACAAGGTATTGGAGAGAGTAGGCAATGCCCGGCTCAGAAATATTGATTTAATTACTTGATAATTAGCAAGTTAAATGCAAATAGTATGAAAATAAGTGTTAAATTTTTGCGTTTTTGTCTAGTTGGACGTTAGATTTGCAGTATAACCTCGCTAACTGGTAACTCGGTTAGTTTGCCGCCGACATACAGGCGGTTTTTTTATGCAACTAAGAACTATATTCTATATTGACGGATTCAATTTTTACTATGGCTTAAGGACAGCCAAGGCGAAAATACATGCCCGTTGGCAGCAGTACTATTGGATTGATTTAGTGGGGTTTTGTAGATCATTTCTAGATCCAAATATTCATGAATTAGTATGTGTGAAATACTTCACAGCCATGCCCCTTGATCCAAATAAAGCAAGTAGGCAAACAACATTCTTTAATGCGAACAGATTTGTCAATAACGATTTATTGAGGGTGATTTACGGTAAGTATTATACTAAGACGGTTAAATGTAATGCTATTGGAGGTTGCCACCAGGAGTTTGATTTAAGAGAGGAAAAAAGAACTGATGTTAATATTTCAGTTAATCTAATTGAAGACTGTGTTTTCGACAATGTTGATTTAATTGTACTAATTTCTGCAGATAGTGACCTAGTACCACCGTTAGAGTTTATAAGGAGAAACTATCCTAATAAAAGAATAAAAATTTTTTTCCCACCTAGAAGAAACAGTTTTGATCTGAATCGATTTGTTCGGAAAAAAGCTAAACGTTTGGAGAATAACGAGGGTAAGTTTCGCAGTTCCATTATGGATAATATTATTGGAAATGATGAAATTAGCTATGAAATCCCTCCATCATGGGTATACATTGAATAAATCAAGTGTTGGAGATAATGGCAGAACGACCAAAGAAATACGAAAAAGAAGCTGAAGATCCACGGAGACTTTGAGCAGGTCATAGACGCTGCCTTTAACACCCCGCACCCAGAACTCACAGAAGTACGCCTACACCATCCGGAAAAGGGAGAGCGCACCGTCAAGGCCTTAGAAGTGGGCAAAGACTACATCATAGTCAGCGCAGCCGTAGGCAGGAGGGAGCAGTATGAAGCCCCAGAATATCATAAATAAGTTGAATTTGGTGAAGAATTAACACGACTTAAATTGGGCCCTCCAACAAACATCTTAAGAGATTAGGTACAAAAAATTCGATAAATTTGTGTGCCTTAAGATGAGGCGAAGATTTGAATAGATGGATCACCCAACAAGCAAGGGGTGAAAAAAAGGGGATCATTTAGACCCCCCTACTTTCTATTCTGCATGTAGTTCAACGGATAGAACACCAGACTGCTAATCTGGAGATGTGGGTTCGATTCTCACCATGCGGTCTTCGCCCCTCAATAAATTCTTCCATTAATTCCATGCGGTCCACTTAAGGCAGTTTTAGAGTGACCCCAAGTCCACTTAGTTTTACAAAGTTAACTGCAAATAAACTAGATTGTTTCAATAATGCAAGAATAATTGTATTTAGAACTTGTTAACTATTGTTTCACAGCTCGCAATCAGTTAACCCCCATTAACTGAAATCGCCTCAAATTCAGTCTTAGCCGAACAAATTACTTAGGCTATTCTCAAAAATTTCTTAGACAAACCTAATCAGGTCAGCTAATTACCTGTGTAAATTGCTGTATATTAACGCCTTACAAAGCTGTTCCCATTAGGTATATAGTCGCCAAACAAAGACGGCCTTCCGGCCGTCTTTCAAACAAACTGAACGTTATTACCGTATCAATATAATGCTGCTCTGTATTTGACCGTCCTGATCCTGCACCTGTATGGTGTAGACCCCGGCGGAAAGTCCTACAACAGAAATACTGCCAGATACTGATGTAATTTGCTCTGAACGGACCGGCTGACCCAGACTGTTAAACAGCTGAACAATTCCGGAAGCAGGCAAACCACTAATGAATATCTGTTCACTGGCCGGGTTAGGAAATACAGACAAGTTTGACGTAACATTTTCAATGGCCTCAGGTATTGTCACACATTCATCGCATGATCCCCAGCAAACCGCTGTGAGTACCGTATCAGAACTGACGTCAAGCGCCCTGTTCGTGAATGCATCGGTAGTGATGGTACAGGCATCGCCTTCAGTCAGTTCTTCCTGACCTGTCCATGCATCATAGGCAAACTTGTACTCATAGGAGCCTTGCTCCAGCACGATATCCAGCACCCATATATCATCAGCATCATCGTCTGCCATAGGAGCACAACCACCGCACCAGTCATTGAATGTTCCGTTTACCTCAGGTGTCGTATAGGTATCAGTTACCTGACTCATATCTACTCTGAAGGTAACCGTATAGGAGGGCAGTACATCTTCACAAGCATCGCAGCTTCCCCAGCAAACAGTATCCAGTTCCATGTCTTCAGACACAACCAGCAATCGGTTGGTGAAGATATCTGTGGTCAGGGTGCACTCATCACCGGGTGTAAGTGATTCCTGTCCGGTCCAGGTGTCATAGGCGAATTTATATTCATATGTACCTGCATCCAGGGGGATGGTCAGTTCCCAGATATTGTCTCCGTTATCATCACTCATAGGAGCACAACCTCCACACCAGACGTTGAAAGTGCCATTCACTTCAGGTGTGGTGAACGGATCTGCTACTTCATTCATATCAACAATGAAGAGCACATCATAGGTCTGTGCTGACAATATGCCAACAGAACACAGACCTGCCAGAAATAATGTTTTAAGTTTTCTCATATATATGTGTTTAAAAATTCGGGGGTGTCAGGCACCCCCGAATTTACTTATCTGTTCAGTGAAACGGTAAAGATCTCTGAAGACTGTCCGTTATCCAGACGGATCATATACAGACCATCTGCAAACATGCTCAGATCAAGAGAAGTGCTACCGGCTTCGATAATGGTGCTCATCAGCAACTGACCGGTCATTCCTGTTACGGTCAGCATGACAGTGCCGCTGAGGTTGGTTTGTACCTGCAGATTTCCAGCAGTAGGGTTCGGATACACTGCAGAGTGAAATTCGCCACCTGAACGCATAGGTGCGGTGGTGAAATACACGGTTTCTGAAGGTTCTGAACGCAAACCGAGGTCGTAGCAGATAGATTTGATACGAATAGAATATTCAGTGGAAGGAGCCAGCATATCCTCTATTACAAAGGTAGTTGCAGGACCTGTGCGTTGTTTACCGCTGGTACCAGCTGCAAAATCAGCCAGGGTGATCAGGTACTGATCAGCACCGGATGTTCCGGTCCAGGAAATGGTAGCCCCTGAAGAGGTGATATCTGTTACCACTACATCAACCGGTGCGTTACAATCTTCTGCACAGTTCTCACAGCTTTCCCAGCAAACCACTGGCAGCACTTCATCAGCAACTGCATCAATGAAGCGGTTGGTGAAGATATCTGTGGTCACAGTACAGGGATCGCCGGGGGTCAGGTTTTCCTGTCCTGTCCAGCTGTCATAAGCAAACTTGTATTCGTAGTAACCGGGAGAAAGCATTTTGGTTGCGGTCCAGATACCGTCGCCATCAGGATCTTCCATCGGGGTACAACCGCCGCACCAGCCATCCCAGCTGCCGTTCACTTCAGGTGTAGTGAAAGGATCTGCCACTGTATTCATGTTCACAGAGAAGGTGATCATGACCGGTTCTTCTCCGGTACAGGCTTCGCAGCTTTCCCAGCAAACCACGCCCAGTTCGGTATCTTCTGACACATTGATAAACCGGTTGGTAAAGATATCGGTGGTCACGGTACAGGGATCGCCGGGAGTCAGGGTTTCACTTCCTGTCCAGCTGTCATAGGCAAACTTGTACTCATAATAACCTGCATCCAGCACCTTGGTAGCGGTCCAGATATTGTCGCCGTCAGGATCTTCCATCGGGGTACAACCACCACACCAGCCATCCCAGCTGCCGTTCACTTCAGGAGTGGTAAAAGGTGCCAGCACCTCATTCATATCCACCCAGAAAGTAACAGTATAGGAAGAAGCGCCACCGCCTTCTGCAAAATAGATGTCATCAAAATAGTAGGTCTTTTCACCTGCAGTAGCTCCATCTACGCCAAAGTTGAAGAAGATGGAAGCCTTGTCAAAAGTATAAGCCAGGTTGAGTTCTGCTGTACCGGGAGCTTCATTGCTGAAGTTAAAGGTCAGCGTTTCCCAGTCGCCGGCAACGGTGCTGGTTGCTTCGGTCTCTACAGAGTGGGTAGGATCCAGGTGATCTTCCACTTTCAGACGTACCTGAATACCTGCATCGGGACTCCAGACCCGAACGGTCATCTGTGTATTTTCTGCGGTAAAAGGAATCGGTGTAGCGAATCCTTCTTCAGCGGCATTGGTTACGGTAGTACCTGCCCAGGGCATAGCGGAAGCAGATTTGATGACCTGCACGACTGTGTTGGAAGCATCGGTAGGATCGGTTACAATGGAAGAAGCTTCAGCGCCTTCAAATCCGATGACACCGTAATCTACACCAGCATCTTCGAATGTTACAGGAAGGTCCATTTGTTCGAGGCCAATGGTTTCACAAGCCTCACAGCTGGCCCAGCATACCACGCCCAGATCTGCATCATCAGACACGTTGATGAATCTGTTGGTGAAAATGTCTGTAGTAACTGTACAAGGATCGCCGGGGGTCAGAGACTCATCACCAGACCAGCTGTCGTATGCAAACTTATATTCATAGTAACCGGGTTCCAGCATTTTGGTAGTGGACCAGATACCGTCGCCATCAGGATCAGACAGCGGGGTACAACCACCGCACCATCCGTCCCAGCTACCGTTCACTTCAGGTGTAGTGAAAGGGCCGGCCACTTCGTTCATATCTACTGAAAAAGTTACCGCATAAGTGATGATATCTGAACAGCTCAGGCAGCTTCCCCAGCAAACCGCATCGAGGGTAGCATCGCCGGTTACGTCCAGTGCACGGTTGGTGAATTCACCTGTGGTGATGGTACAGGAACTACCCGGGATCAGAGACTCAGAGCCTGCCCAGGAATCATAAGCAAATTTGTATTCATAAAATCCGGCTGCGAGTGGAATGGTGAGTTCCCAGATACCGTCGCCATCGCCGTCAGACATTGGCGCACAGCCACCGCACCAGCCATTGAAGGTGCCGTTCACCTCCGGTGTGGTGAAAGCATCACCTACTTCATTCATATCCACCCGGAAGGTGATATTGTAGGTTTGGGCCATCGCTGCCGAAGACATCAGCAGTGCGATAACCACGAGTTGAATAATACGTTTCATTTGGGTAGTGTTTAAAGGGGAGCTGATTGTCAGCTCCCCGGATGAAATTTATTGCAGAATGGAAATGGTAGTTGCAGACATACTTTCACCTGCAACGATTACCAGGGTGTACAAGCCATCGGCAAGGCCATTCAGGGTTATGGTCTGGCTGTCGTTGGTGATCATGGTCTCATACACCTGCTGACCTGCCACATTCATGACCATCAGCATGGCTTGTTCTGACAGACCTGAAGAAACCAGCTGGAAGGTACCATTGCTTGGATTAGGATATACCATCCAGTCATCAGAACCAAACTGTCCCATTCTGGTAGGAGTAGTGAAGGTAGCAATGGAACCGGGGCCTGCACGGTCTTCACCGCAGCGGCTTACCATCTGATACTGATATGTTGCACCAGGGGTCAGGCCGATCAGGAAAACACCGGTACCTGTGGTAGCTTTTTTAAGCCATTCAGGAGTACCAAGTTCACGATAACGGAGTCCGTACTGGGTAGCACCAGGTACAGCGGTCCAGGTAACGGTTGCTTCCGTGCCGGTACCTCCTACATAGTCAATGGTCACATCAGACGGAAGCTCGCAGGTAGCCACAACACAATTGTCGCAGCTGCCCCAGCATACTGCACCTATCACAGTTTCTTCGCTGATGGTGATCACCCTGTTGGTGAATACATCAGTGGTCATAGTACAAGGATCGCCGGGAGTCAGGGTTTCCTGTCCTGCCCAGCTATCATATGCAAATTTATATTCATACGTGCCGGCTTCCAGAGGAATGGTGATCTCCCAGATACCGTCGCCATCGCCATCTGACATAGGCGCACAACCGCCGCACCAACCATTGAAAGTACCATTCACTTCTGGTGTGGTGAACGGATCAGCCACTTCATTCATGTTGACCTGGAAGGTTACATCATACAGTACAGCCTCTCCGCAGTTGCTGCAACTTCCCCAGCATACTACCGGGAGGGCAGCATCTGCATCTACAGTTATAATCCGGTTGGTAAAGCCTCCGGTGGTGATGGTACAGTCTGTACCGGGGGCGAGGTTCTCTGAACCTGTCCAGCTGTCATAGGCAAACTTGTATTCATAGGTACCGGGAGAGAGAGACTTGGTTATACTCCAGATACCATCTCCGTCAGGATCTTCCAGCGGAGTACAACCACCGCACCAGCCGTCCCAGTTACCATTCACTTCAGGAGTGGTATAAGGATCGCCTACTTCATTCATGTTCACATAAAAAGTGATGTCATATGTGACGGCTTCTGAACAGGTAGTACAGGCACCATAACATACGGTATCGAGGGCAACATCGCCGGTCACATCAACAAAGCGGTTGGTAAAGCCACCGGTGGTAATGGTACAGGATGAGCCCGGAGCCAGGGTCTCAGATCCGGCCCAGCTGTCAAAGGCAAACTTATACTCATAAAAGCCTGCATCCAGTGTTTTGGTAATGGTCCACACACCATCACCATCAGGATCTTCCAGCGGAGTACAACCGCCACACCAGCCATCCCAGCTGCCGTTTACTTCAGGAGTTGTGTAAGGGTCACCTACTTCATTCATGTCAACCCGGAAGGTGACATTGTAGGTCTGAGCCATTGCGGCTGTGGAGAGCAGAACAGCTGCAAAGAAGGTAAAAATGGATCTCATTGGTAGGAATTTTAAAAGGTTATAGCTGCTATTTACTCAGTAAAAATATCCCTTTTAGTATAAAATACAAAAAGTTGGAAAAAGAATTTGTAATTTTTACAAAAAGCTACCTATTTTAGCTAAACAGGACTTTCTGCAGCACATTTGTAGAAAGATTCATTCAACAACAGATGAAAAACAACTTCGATAATGCCAACAGGAGGAAGAAGCCTCAGGACAATGACCGCATGATGGAGGTTTCCATTGACTGTGTAGTGTTTGGCTACGGGGTACAGTCACTGGAGGTCATGCTCATAGAAATAGGTGCTGAAGAGCTTCAGGGGTCCTGGGCACTTCCGGGAGATCTTGTCTATCCTCAGGAAGACATTGATGAAGCAGCCCATCGTGTACTGCGAGACCTGACCGGACTTGCTCATATTCCTCTGCAGCAGGCACACGCCTTCGGAGAAGCTGACAGGGTGCCGGGAAGACGGGTGGTAACCATTGGATATTACGCAATTGTCAACAAACTGGATGTGCAGCCGCAGCCGTCACACTGGGCCAATAAAGCTCAATGGTTTTCGCTTGATGACATTCCGGAACTGACCTTTGACCATGCAGACATCATTCGCTACGCCCTGGATAAACTAAGACACCGCACGCAGCACAGCACCCGGCGCAGGCCGCTGTGGGAAGCTGTGCTGCCTCAGTTCTTCACGCTTTCAGAATTGCAGCAGTTCTTTGAGGTAGTACTGAACCGTTCTTATGACAAAGGGAATTTCAGAAAAAAGCTTCATGAGATGCCTTACCTGGTAGAAACAGAGCTGTTCCAGGAAGACGTATCGCATCGACCTGCCCGATTATTCACGTATGATCATACCATTCATGAAACGCATATCGCATCATAGCCGTTTGTCCTGGTTGCTGGCTTCACTATTGTTCCTCCCAGTGCTTGTTTCTGGTCAGGCAATACCTGTTACGGTAGGCATGAACAGCGAAGGTCAGTGGCAGTTATACCGCAATGGTGAGCCATACTATATAAACGGTGTTGGAGGTACAGACCACCTGGATCTGGCAGCAGCATGCGGTGCCAACAGTTTCCGGACCTGGAGTCCGGATGATGCCGGTGAATTACTTGATGAAGCACAACGCCTGGGTATGACGGTCATGCTTGGCCTATGGGTTCAGCATGAAAGACATGGGTTTGACTATGACAATGAATCCAAAGTGAAGGCTCAGCTGGACTATTTCACAGAAGTGGTAAAGACCTATAAAGACCACCCCGCCCTCTTGCTGTGGGGTGTTGGTAATGAAGTGGATCTGTTCTACAGCAATACAAAGGTCTGGAACGCCATTGAAGATATAGCTGCCATGATCCATCAGATTGATCCCAACCATCCTACTTCTACCGTTACGGCAGGACTGGATCCTGCTGAAGTGAGACTCATCATGGCCAACGCTCCTTCTATTGATATATACGGTATAAACACATACGGAGACATTGGAATTGTGCCTGATACCATCCGGTCTGCCGGCTGGCAAGGGCCATACATCATCAGTGAATGGGGGCCCAACGGACACTGGGAGGTCAGCAAGACAAAATGGAATGCTCCTGTAGAGCAGAGCAGCAGTGAAAAAGCCGCTTCCTACAAAGCAAGATATAATAATTATATAGCCGGCGACAGGGTTAAATGCGTGGGGTCTTATGTCTTCCTGTGGGGACAAAAACAGGAAACCACCTCTACCTGGTATGGCCTGCTCTCTGAAGACGGCCGCCAGTCTGAAGCCATAGATGAGCTGATCAGAGCCTGGACAGGAAAGGAACCTGCCAACAGGGCACCTGCCATTGCTTCCGCTTCGCTAAACGGACAGTCAAAAGGTGCAGACATCATTCTGCAACCAGGGCAACCCTGCCAGGCACTGGCAACTGTGACAGATGCAGACGGCGATCAGATGAAATTCATCTGGGAAGTGGTGAGTGAAAGCCAGGATATAAAAGCCGGTGGCGATGCAGAATCCCGTCCGCCCTCCGTGAAAGGTCTGGGCATGCGAAAAGACAGCCAGCAGGTAAGTTTCCGAGCTCCGCAAAGTGAAGGTGCCTACCGCCTGTTCCTGTATGTCTATGATGCAGCCAATCATTACGCATACCTGAACATACCTTTTTATGTCCTGCCCGATCCTTCAGGTGAGCAATACCAGAAGGCAATCCAGCTGCGGGAACAGTCGCTCTAAAAAAAATTCAGGTACTAATTGTAAAAAGTACAAAAAGTAGTACATTTATCATTCCAACAGAACTGATCGGTATGTCAGGAACCCGTACGTCTAATCTGAAAATGTTTGTATCAGGCAGCTTTATCATGTGGCTGATACTGATCTGTATGATGGCTGCCAACACAGCTGTAGCACAGGTAGAAGACAGTACGGAAACTGCATTGGGCATCCGTCCTGCAGAAGAACCATCGCCGCTCAGAAAGATCTCTGTGTCAGGATTTTACCGCTTCTTTGCCACCTATACCACACATGACCTTCCCTATGTGCTGAATCCTGTTATTAATGATACTGTATTGCCAGCCAGTCTCTTCATTGGTGATGACAGCCAGCTTCCAAATCTGCAACTCACCATCTCCGGGAAACCTGCTCCGCATACTTCATTTTCATTTGATGTGTTTGCCTTTCAGTTTCTCAATGGTGCCATCGGCACCACCTATGGGGCACAAGTGCCGGATTCACTTCGTCCCTCTTTTCAGGATCCATTAAGCGGAACACGCCTTGGCGGACAGATGAACCTGAATCTCGGGCTGAACTTTACCGGTATCCAGGAAACCCGCTCCGGCACATTTACCTTGCGGGCAGGCGGCATTCACTGGGTGCGTTTGTCTGACCTGACCATGGCTTCTTTCAGGGGATATAATCGCTTTACACTGTTTGAACGCAATCCATGGGATCCGGCAGGAGCTTCTTTGCCGGCCCGCTACGAGACCTATTTCAACGAAGGTGGTATCAACCAGGATACCCGTTGGGGAAACCGGGCATTCAAGGGTTTGATACTGGATGGAAACGGCCTTCCCAAAGACCTTTCCTTTACTGCCCTGGTGGGTAAATCTGAATTCAACGGAGGCTTCAGTCCCTGGCCAAGTTATACTTATGGGGGAAAACTGCAAAAGAAAACAGGACCCGGACAGTACATCAGCATCAACAGTTTGCATGCTACCACCTGGGCCGATAGTCTGTCGGAAGAAAAGGTAGGATTTCACCTCACCACCCTGGAGTGGATGGTGCATATGAAAGGATTTTCATTGCTGGCCGAAGGTGGACTGGGAAATTACTTCAGTCCGGTGCAAGATGCCGGCAACGGAGGGCTGATATCCGCTACCCTGACCACACCTGCGAAGAAGACATTGCCCCGATGGAGCCTGCACTATTTCTATATCAGTCCGAAGGTCATCAATGACAATTCCATTTTTCTCAATACTGCTATCCGAGAGTACAATCCTGCAGCATTACCTGCCGGAACAATAGGCAGCACTGCGGTATTGCAGCCATTCGGCAGTTCTATGCTGCGCATCGGTCAGATGTCTAATAACCGACAGGGAGCAGATCTGAATATGGAATACACCCTGGGTGATTTTAAATTCAATATCGGTCTGGCTGCACAGGCAGAACTGGAACCCATTTCTTCGGTCATCACTTATGGACATCCTGTCAATCAACTGACCAGAAGCCGCATGTGGCGCTGGCTGTTTCCTGCAGAAGTGGGGCCTTACCAGCGTTATTCGGTCATATACCGCGATGTCTATGAGACCGTAAACCTCTTTGACGACAGTTCCGGAGTGGTCATCAACAAGAAGTTCTTCAGCGTATTTGAACCGCAGGTAAAATACCATTCCAAAGTATTCGGCAAGAATATTTACCTGTTCTATCTGGGATACTATTCTTCAGTACAACGATCGTTCTCAGCCTTTACGGTTACCAGCGAAGAAGCTTACATCAGGCAATATGCCAATGAACTGGAAGCCTATCTGGAACTGGGCGACCGGATACTGATTTCTGGCTATGCAGGCTATGAAAGAACCCTGGGCAACTATCTGACAGATATTGATGAAGAAAGCAGAAGACCCCGAAATCAGACCGGTACAGGATATGGCGCCGGCCTGGATATCGATCTGGGATTTAATGCCCGCCTGTATCTGCGTCACCGATGGTTCGCATTTGAAGATGCCAGTTTTGCCGATGATGCATTTCAGGGCCAGGAAACTATGGTAGAAATTAAAATATTTTTCTAGTGCATAAACAATTGACCACAGGAATCTTCTGTACGCTGCTCTGCCTTTCAACCGCAGTGCAGGCACAACAGACAACTCCCAAGTTCACCGTGAATGGTGCCGCCCGTTCCATATACTTTGCTGATGTGCTGGAACAGGAACTGGCAGAGCCCGACACGGTTACTCCACCCCGGCAGAACAGCGGACATGCGCTGGCTGATATCGGTGTGAATATCCGTCCGTCTGAAGATCTTGAGATCCAGGGAATGGTGCGCATCCGCAATGATTTTGGTGGATTCTGGGGTGCGGGTGTCACATTCGATATACGCCAGCTTTACCTTAAAGGTGTGCTGAACAAAGTTGTGCGCTACCAGCTGGGCGATATCAATTATCAGTTGACCAAATACACCCTCTACAACAACGATCAGGAACTATATGACCTGTCGCCTGTTCTGCTTGCACATCTGAGCGATCAGGTCATGTACGATAATTTCCAAAATCTGGATCACAGCTGGAGGCAGCAGGGCGCCGCGGTTGACTTCGGATTCAACTTCCGGTCTGTCATCGAATCGGCAGATATGCACCTCTTCACCAGCAGGGTCATGCCGTCCAATTTTGCCACGGTAAGCGACCGCCTGTTCAGCTCAGCCAGTATAGAATGGGTGCAGGGAGCGTATCTGTCAGGTGCATTTACCTACGCCAGTCTGTATGACCTGAAGGGTACTTCACGCAATGATATTCTGTTGCAGAACCCTGTGTACACCGCATCATTGAGCAGCGAAAAAAGCTTTGGCAACTGGACCCTTTCCGGCGATCTGGAAGCAGGTATGTCGCAAACCCGCTACCTGGAAGATCCGCTGGCACCTGAACGGTCTGATGTCTTTTCTGACCTGATGTTTCAACTGCAGGATGCCGGGGGTAAACTGAGCATCTCTGCAGGGTACAAATGGGTAGGACCGGATTTCAGAAGTCCGGGTGCACAGACCAAGCGTGTGTTGTTTGACGCCTATCCTGCAGCCTTTGATCGTCTTACCAATAACCAGCTGGTGCGTTCTCTGACCATGCTGGACCTGATCCGTGAATCATCATTGTACAACCTGCAACTCAGCGAAGGTCTGATGGTCTATGATCCACGATATGATAACATCACTCCTTACGGTGCAGCCACACCCAACAGACAGGGGCTGCAGGCAAACGCTACCTGCAAACTGCTGGATGACCGGCTGAGTGCCAACCTGAATGGACTTATGCTTACTGAGGTAAGGGGTCAGGGAACCACCAGTTACAGGCAATTCAACAGGCTTGAAGCACGTCTGAACTGGGAGCAGGAAAGCTATAGTAAAAACAAAACGAGAGCATTGAAGGCTTCCGTTTCTTTACGGATGGATAACACCTCCAGGCCGGCAGATCAGGAAGGCGTTCCATCTGTTGATCTCAGCACGATGATAGCTGGCACCGGACTGGAAATAGAGATCCTGGAGAAAACAGATCTGGTAGCCGGATTGTTATATCATTCATACAGTGGTTTTGAATTCATGAACCAGACAGATGCCTACGGAGATATTGTCAACTTTAATGAATTCAATGCAGATGGATCTCAGTGGATGGGTGGCGCAGGTATCCGTTACCGTTTCAGCGATCAGGTGTATGTCATGGGGCAGTACAACAACTTTGGCACTAGCAATGTCATTGGCACATTACCTGCTTATGGCGTTTCTCAGTTAGCACTCTTATTCTCAATGGAATTCTGAATATGAAAAGAATAGCACTTATAACCGCAATAAGCACCCTCCTTCTGGCAGGATGTACCCGTGAAACTGATCTGTTTGACGGTCCGGATCTTAATGATCTCTATGGCGAATTCAACCTGTTGCAGGCACTTGCCGTAAATGATTCAGAGATCGATTTCGCCGCTGGTGAAAAAGCCGTTTTCACCGCAGAGTTCTCGAAGAACATAAACTGGACCCTGACCATCACCGGACAGGAATCCGGTGCTGTGAAGACAATAACCGGATTTTCCAGGACCCTGGATGCATCAAACGCTACCTGGGATGGCACCACCACCCAGTTGCCCATGTTCAGGCCAGAAGCATGTGACGTATCACTCACTTTTGAAACAGAAGAAGAAGTATATGAAACTTCCGTTTCTGTAGAGACCGCCCGACCTGTGGAAGGCCTTCTGCTGGAAGATTTTGAGGCCGGCTGGAACCCTGGATGGGGAAGCTTCGTTCAGTCAGGTGCTGACATGAGCTTTGTGATCCGTACCGATGAAAATGCCGCACAGGGCGGATCCTACTACGATATGGGAGGAGAAGTGGGCTGGGACTGGCTCATTGGTCTGATCGATATTCCGGGAAGTGCTTATGGTGCTCCAACCTTTGACCTGGCAACCAATCCGGATAATATCTATTTCAATGTGTTGCTGTCCAAACAGCCCGACCTGAGCAATGCACTGGTGCTGTTCCAGTTCCGGGAAGATGATAATGGCGATGGTGTATATACTGATGGAGAAGAAGATATGTTCTCACTGGAAGTAGCATTGAATGATCAGGATGGTTGGCAACTGATCTCTGCACGCTATGCTGATCTCGTCACGCTGGTGAATGGCGCTCCCGCCGATCCAATTGGAAATGGTCTGAACGAACCGGATAAACTGATACAGGTGAGCATACTGATGCTGGCCAATCCGGTTTCCGGTTATGCGCAGGCACTCATGGATCTCATCATCTTCACCGAAAACGGTCCGCTGAAACCATGAGCCATCACGAACGAATCTGGTTGCTGACTTTGCCGCTTGTATGCAGCCTGCACGCCTGTTCCTTCCGGACCATGTCTGTATATGAACAGCCCGCTTCCGCAGACACACTGTCTCATGTTGGCAATTTCTACAGCGTTGATATCTGGAACGATTACATCACCAATGAGTTCTGGTTCTCTCCTGATACCGCAGCTTGTCTGCAGGTAACCAATGCATTTGATCTGAATGACAATGGCAACGGTTCACTGTTGCTTCAATGGAATAAGCAGGCCGGTTGCAGCTGGCTTGGAATCGGTTTTGGATGGGATGGCTGGGCCTCCAAGAATCTGAGTCAGATCGTTGACCGGGGTGCTATACAATTCATGGCACGCAGCTCTTCCGGAAACCTGAAAGGACTGCCCTGGGCCATGGCACTGGAAGACTATAACGGGGCACAGGCATGGGCGGGTGTGTTCCCTGAATTCATAGACAACCAGGAAATAACCGGCCAATGGACAAGGGTACAGGTACCCCTCAAAGCATTTGATACGAAAATGTTCCATGCAGACCTCAGCATGGTCAAACAACTCATCATCCAGCTGGAAGCAGATGGAGTTGTGTACATTGATGATGTACGTGTAGTGGACCTGGGTGAGCACAACAATCGCTCAGTTGATATCAGTTACAACGGTAGTAGCCGGACCCTGCTCGACCAACCCGGTGCCGGTGTTCAGATGGCTTTGACAGACAGCAGTATCGTGCTGACAGCGGTAGTAGAAGATGCCATACATGTTGGCACCTCTTCTGAAGAATGGCCCAAAATGGAAAACGATGGACTCATCCTGGCGTTTTCTTCCAATCCGGACCTGGATAACAGCAGAAAACAACTGTTTCTGAGCGACCGGTTGCTGTTCCTGCCTGCCATGAAGAACGGATTGGTGTGGGATGACGTGAACCGGCAAACCCTTGCACGTCCGGTGCTTTTTGAAAAAACCGCCAGCGGTTACCGTTTAACGGCAGAACTGTCATTCCGTGAGCTGGGTATCAGCAAATGGGAACAAGATGAAAACTATCTGCTGGATGTGGCCGTAGTGGACCGTCAGTCATCAGAACTGGTGGTCAGGTATCGTTGGAACGGCGATGACAAACCGGCATTTGAACGCAACCCCTCTACCTGGGGAAGCATTCATGTGACTTCAGAACTATCAGCAAAATGAAAGCAACACATATAGCAGGTCTGTTCCTGATCTCCTTAAGTCTGTCCTGTTCGCAATCTGATCCGGAAGATGTGCTGGGACGTCAGGGCGACGAAGTGAATTTCTCAGGCTACCTCTGGGATGTCAAGATCTTTGAAAACAGTGTCATGGGTCCTGGCCCGAACTATTTCTCCGGTCGTTACGAAGATGTCTGGGTAGATGAAAATGGTTATCTGCATATGCACATTTCTGAGCACGACGGCCGCTGGTATTCTTCTGAAGTAGTGAGCCGTGATACCATGGGTTACGGAACTTATACCTGGGTGGTGCAGGGAGATCTTCAGAATATTCCGGAGAACATTGTATTGGGATTATTCACCTGGGATAACAATACCTTTCAAACCGATGGCAACAGCGAGATCGATATTGAATTTGCCAAATGGGGAAATGCAGAGGCCGAAGAGACACTGCATTATTCTGTTCAACCCCTCAACTTTGGACCGTATTATCCGGAACGTACCTACGACGCTGACACACCTGACGGAAGTCTGGTAGGTGTGAGTACGCATTCTTTTCTTTGGACCGATAGCATCATCGTCTGGAACAGTTATTCCGGCGAAGGTATCAACCCTGATAACCTCATTGCTTCCTGGTTTTTTGATCTGGACAATCCCCCTCGCGTCAAGAATGAGAACGGTATCTCTTCAGACCCCATCATCATTCCTGCACCCGGCGAAACCACCAATGCACGTATCAATTTCTGGATCATGACCTGGATAAGTGCCGGTCCGTCTGATGGCCTGGAGCATGAGGTCGTGATACGTTCCTTCAGCTATCAGGCAGAATGAGAAAATTTTTCCTGCTTGCAGTAGTATGGCTGTGTGTGCTTCAGGTACACGCCCAGCACAAGAACACCTGGCAGGTCTATGAAACCGCCAGGGGCAACGAACATCTGTTGCAGCAGCTGGATGATATACCCACTGCAGGATCTGTCCAGCCACTCGAATCAGAAAGAGTGGTCTTTGCAGATACTACTCATCGTTTTCAGGTACATACCGGTATGGGCGGTGCTGTAACAGACGCTGTTGCTGTGGTCTATGATTCACTCAGTGAAAGTACACGTGCTGCATTCATACAAGCCTGCTTTGATCAAAAAAACGGGCTTGGATACAACCTGATCAGAGTGCCTGTACACAGCTGTGATTTCTCGCCCGAAAGTTATACTTACATTACCGAAGGCGACAGTACTCTGCAGACCTTTTCCATTGATCATGACCGGACCTATCGTTTTCCCCTGCTGCAGCATATACAGTCTGTTGCAGGTAAGGACCTGTTGCTGTACGCAAGCCCCTGGAGTCCGCCGGCCTTCATGAAGACGAACAAGGATATGCTGCACGGCGGAAGTTTGTTGCCTGAATACCGTACTGCCTGGGCCAATTATTATATACGTTTCATTCAGGAATATGAAGCAGCCGGCTTTCCGGTATGGGGTCTGACGGTACAAAATGAACCCATGGCTGTGCAACGCTGGGAATCCTGTATCTATATCGCCGAAGAAGAACGTGATTTTGTTCGTGATCATCTGGGGCCGGCATTACATGCAGCAGGTATGGATGATAAGAAGCTGATCGTGTGGGATCACAACCGTGACCTGCTGTTCCAAAGAGCTGCTACCATCCTGAACGATCCGGAAGCTTCTGCATATGTGTGGGGGGTTGGTTTTCACTGGTATGAGACCTGGGCCGGTGGTGAGCCCATGTTTGAGAATGTGGGCCTGGTGAACAGCTCATTCTCCGATAAAGCATTGGTCTTTACTGAAGGATGTAATGAGCTGTTCAGACGCGAATATCTGGGTAGCTGGGCACATGCCGAACGATATGGCGAAGCTGTCATAGAAGACTTCAACCATGGTACCACTGCCTGGACCGACTGGAACCTGATGCTCAATATGTATGGCGGCCCTAACCATGTGGGCAATTACTGCTTTGCTCCGATCCACGCAGATGTAGCATCAGACACCTTGCTGCTGACCCCGGCCTATTACTACCTGGGGCATTTTTCCCGTTTTATAAGACCCGGTGCAGTACGGGTTGCAGCCGGTACCAATCACAGTGATCTGCTTACCACCGCTTACCTGCATCCGGATGGCAGCCTTACCGTAGTGGTCATGAACAAAAGCGATCTGCCGATCTCCTACCAGCTTCAAACCGGTCAGGAATCTGCTAAAATGGCCATTCCCGCCCATGCCATTCAAACCTGCATACTCCGGTAGTTTTTTGTGCAATAAGTAGGAAAATTCCTACTTATAGTTATTTTTACAAAAAGCTACTTATGGCAGCACCTGTGAACGAACAACCCATCAGCACAGGCAACTATCGCCTGATGCTGATAGCCCTCATCGTAGCCCTTGGCGGACTGCTCATGGGATTCGACGCATCGGTCATTTCCGGTGTGGTGGGTTTCATCGAAACGAAATTTGAACTGACCAAGATCCAGCTAGGATGGTCTGTCAGTTCACTTACCCTTACCTCAACGCTGGCCATGATGGTAAGCGGACCTTTGAGTAACCGCATCGGCAGGAAGAAGGTGCTTACCTATGCTGCTATTTTATATGCGATATCGGCCATCGGCTCTGCCCTGGCTCCTGACTTTGTGTCGCTGGTCATCTTCCGCATGATTGGTGGTTTTGGTGTGGGTGCTTCGCTCATTATTGCACCTATGTACATTGCAGAGATCAGTCCGCCCGAAATGCGTGGCCGCATGGTCTCATTCAACCAGCTCAATATCGTGATCGGAATTTCCCTGGCATTCTTCACCAATTACCTGATTCTGCGTTACAGCCAGTCTGATGCTGCATGGGTAAAAAAGGCACATATTGATACCGAGCCCTGGCGCTGGATGCTCGGGTTGGAAACATTGCCTGCTGTGCTGTACTTCTTCGGACTATTTCTTGTACCGAAAAGTCCGCGGTGGCTTATCCTGAAGGGTCGATTCGAAGAAGCCAAAAAGATCATGACCCGATTCTCCAATGCCGAAACAGCAGATCGCGAAATGGCAGAGATCCGTCAGAGCATCGAAGAAGAAAGTAAAAAAGAACACAGCAAACAGGCAGGCGTAGCTGACCTGTTCAAACCGGCATTGCGCCTGGTCATCACCATCGGCATAGTAGTAGCTGTACTGCAACAGATCACAGGTATCAATTCCGTATTCTTTTATGCACCCATGATATTTGAACAATCAGGCATCGGCACAGATGCTTCTTTCGTCCAGGCCATTCTGGTAGGTATAACCAATCTGGTATTCACTGTTCTGGCCATTCTGTTCATAGACAGGTTTGGCCGCAAGCCGCTGCTCATCGTGGGTGTGGCCGGAATTGTGGTGTCCATGTTCCTGTTGTCTTACGGATTTCGTGCTGCAGAATATTCCCTGTCAGAAGCTGCGTTTGCCAAAACAGGCATTACCGCAGATCAGGCATCCATCTCTGCTTTATATGATCATTCCTACCCTGATGAACAGGCTTTTCGGGAAGCAGCAGAACAACAGCTTGGTACTGCATTTTACTCTGAACATGGCAGTACACTTTCCAATGCAGCCCTGCATATCAATCCGGTTCTGATCCTGATAGGTATTCTGGGCTTCGTGGCATCCTTTGCTATTTCCATTGGACCGGTCATGTGGGTATTGTTCTCTGAATTGTTTCCCAACCGAATTCGCGGGCTGGCTATTTCCTTTGTAGGACTGATCAACAGTGCTGTGAGTTTTATTGTACAACTGGTGTTTCCCTGGGAGCTGGAAAAGCTGGGCAGTGCAACCACCTTCTTCATTTACGGTGTATTCGCTTTGCTGGGTTTCCTGTTCATCTGGCGTTATGTTCCTGAAACCAAAGGCAAAAGCCTGGAAGCACTGGAGAAAGAGCTGGTGAGATCATGATATCAAGATCATTATATATTATTTCATTGTCTGTATTAATGTCATGCCGGCAAACAGATGCCCAGAGTTTACCTGAACAGGTATCCATCAGGCAGGAAGGTAACAGCTATGAACTTTTGGTGGACGGGGCACCCTATACCATCAAAGGAGCAGGTCTGGAATTTGGCAGTATTGCTGAACTGGCAGAACACGGAGGAAATACTTTCCGCACCTGGCGTACAGATAACGGAGTGCGGTCAGCCATTGACATCCTGGATGAAGCACATTCATATGGCATCAAAGTGGTGATGGGTATTGATATCGCCCGTGAGAGACATGGGTTTGATTACAATGACCCCGTTGTGGTGCAGCAACAGCTGAATGATGTCAGGCAGCAGGTCATCGCCCTCAAAGATCATCCCGCTCTGTTGATATGGGGCATAGGCAATGAACTGAATCTGCGTGCTACCAATCCGAATGTCTGGAATGCGGTCAACGATATCAGCCGCATGATACATGAAGTGGATCCGAATCACCTGACCACTACCTCACTGGCCGGTATCAGCGCAGATCTGGTCAAAGATATTCGCGAGCGTGCGCCTGATCTGGATCTGCTCAGCATCCAGATGTATGCAGATATCATCAACCTGCCGCAGCGCATCAGAGAATCCGGCTGGACCGGACCATATCTGGTAACTGAATGGGGAGCTACCGGTCACTGGGAGGTGCAGGAAACCTCCTGGGGTGCACCGGTAGAGAACAACAGTACCGTAAAAGCCAACTACATACTGGAACGTTACCAAACCGGTATCGTTCCGGAACTGGACCGTTGTCTGGGTGCATTCATTTTTTTGTGGGGACAAAAACAGGAACGCACACCCACCTGGTACGGACTCTACATGGAAGACGGAAAAGAAACGGCAGCGATAGATGCCATGCATTTCATATGGAACAACACCTGGCCTGAAAACACCAGTCCTGCAATAGATTCTGTAAGACTGAACGGCATGGCCCCCGGCAGTGATATTTTTCTGCATCCGGGCGATACGGCAGAAGCATTTTCTGCCATCAGAGATGCCGATGGTGATCAGCTTCAATTCCAATGGATCATTATGCCGGAAAGTACAGACCTGGGGGATGGCGGTGATTTTGAAACCACTCCGCCTGTCATTACCAGCTGGATATCAACACCTGATCAGGCAACCACACAACTGGTGGTTCCGAACCAGCCCGGAGCATACCGTTTGTTTCTGTATGCTTTTGATGGACACGACCATGCTGCGCATGCCAATATTCCTTTCTATATTAAATGACCCTATCCATGAAGGAGCAGAGTGCAGGAAATGAAACCATGACATTGCAGGAAACACGCAGGACACCGGAACCTCATCTGGAAAAGATCCTGGTGCAGGGTGAAGAATTCTATTGCATCAGGCACTATGATGAGATGCGCCCCTTCTTCATGAACCTGGTAAGCGACAACAACCTCTGGATGTTCCTGTCCAGTAATGGCGGCATCACTGCAGGACGCATCAATTCACAGCAAGCTATCTTTCCCTACTATACTGATGACAAGATCACAGATCTGGCACCCGTAACCGGAAGTGTTACCCATATCAGGTACACCGACTCTTCTTTCAACACGCATGTATGGTCGCCGTTTGCAGGATATATCCTTCCAGGCTACAACTCAGAACGCAGCATCAGTAAAAGTGTACTGGGAAACAGGATCCTGTTCGAAGAAACGAATCACGACATCCAACTCAGCTTTCAATACGGATGGTCTTTTTCCAATCGCTTTGGCATTGTCAGAACAGCCACTTTGGTCAACCGGGGTGATCAGGAGATCTCTCTGGATATACTGGATGGCGTACAGAATATTCTGCCTGCGAATGTGGGCGAAAGACTTCAGACCTGGCGCAGTAATCTGGTGGATGCATACCGGAAAAATGAGCTGTTATCTGATCCGGAAATGGCTGTGTTTTCTCTGAGTGCCCAGATCGTTGATAAGCCTGAGCCCAGTGAATCACTGAGGGCTACGGTGGCCTGGAGCCTTGGGCTGGAAAATGCAACCACCCTGTTATGCGGTCGTCAGATTCGCAGTTTTCTTACCGGAGGCCGGGTTCATGCTGAGCAGGATATACGTGCAGAACGCGGTGCATTCATCAAGCAGACCAGAGTCACATTACAGCCCGGTGAAACGAAAGAATGGCTGATCCTGCTGGACATTGGCCTGGGTGCCGGCGAGGTCATCAACCTGCAACAGCTCATCAGAAACGACCAGAATATTTGGCAAACCGTGCTGAATGATACAGCAAACGGACAGGAACAGCTGCGCACCCTGCTGCAAGCTGCAGATGGTATTCAATACTCTGCTGATCATCTGAGCACAGCAAGACATCAGTCAAACGTGCTGTTCAATATCCTTAGGGGTGGAGTGTTCACAGAGCAATATGAGGTGCGGTCGGCAGATTTTCTGCAGTATCTCGAACAGCATAATAAAGAAGCAGCTCATGTGTACCGTACCCGGTTGCACAACGGAAAACGAACCATCCCCCGCCGATATCTGCTGGATGCCTGCCGTATCCATCCTTCTCTTTACCGGCTGGCCATGGAATACCTGCCTCTGTACTTCAGCAGAAGACATGGAGATCCGAGCCGCCCGTGGAATGAATTCAACATCCATACCCAGACAGAAACCGGAGAGCAGCTTTTTGACTACGAAGGAAACTGGCGTGACATCTTTCAGAACTGGGAAGCCCTTGCCCGGTCTTTTCCGGAGTACACATCGGCCATGATTGCCCGTTTCCTCAATGCGACCACGGCAGATGGCTATAACCCTTACCGGATCAACCGCGACGGTATGGACTGGGAGATCGCAGACCCGAACGATCCCTGGTCGCACATCGGCTATTGGAGTGATCATCAGATCATCTATCTGCTCAAGCTGCTGGAAACTTCTGAACAGTTCTACCCGGGAAAACTGCAGCTCGGCCTTGATGACAGGATCTATGCTTTTGCCAATGTGCCGTATCGCATCCTGCCATTTGACAACATGCTGCAGGATCCGCATGATACCATTCACTATGATCAGCAGGAAGCCGACCGTATTGACAATCGTTTTGAACTGATCGGTTCAGATGGCAAGCTGCTGTGGGACAGTGACGGGCGTATCATTCATACCACCCTGGCAGAAAAACTGCTGCTTCCGCTCCTGGCGAAACTCAGCAATTATGTACACGAAGGTGGCATCTGGCTGAACACCCAGCGTCCGGAATGGAATGATGCCAACAACGCCCTGGTGGGGAACGGACTGTCTGTGGTCACGCTGCAGTATATGCGCCGCTATGTACAGTTTTTACTTGGCATCTATCCGGCAACAGGTACATTGACCGTTGGAGCAGAAATGAAGGGATGGCTGGAAGAATTACATGCCATCTTCCAGCAGCATGAAACAGATCTCAAAAAGCCTTTCACTGATGCGAAACGCATGCAGATGATGTCTCGTCTGGGTCATGCGGCACAGCATTACAATCGCCAGGTATATAACGGACTGTCAGGCTATACCGCAAATCTGCATAACAAAAAGCTGAATGAGTTTCTCCAGCTCGTACTGTCCTATATAGATGTTACACTGCACGCCAACAAACGCAGTGATCACCTGTATCATGCATACAACCTGATGAAGGTTGATACAAATGCAGGCACCGTTACCATTGAACACATGTATCTGATGCTGGAAGGTCAGGTGGCAGCACTCAGTTCGGGCAGATTGTTGCCCGAAGAAGCACACCTTTTGCTGGATGCACTCAAAGACAGCCCGCTGTACCGGGAAGACCAGTACAGCTATTTACTGTACCCTGACAGGCAGTTGCCAACATTTATACATAAGAATACCTTTTCCGGACAAGGTCATGAAACTTTGCTGCATCAGCTTGATGCTCTGCCCGGGCAACCCATAGTATCAAAAGACGCTGCAGGCAACTGGCACTTCCATAAAGACATAGCCAATGCTGACCACCTGGAACAAAAACTGGAAGACTGCCTGAAGATCTCAGGGTGGCAACCGGATGAAGCCCAGAGATCTGACCTTCTGAACCTGTATGAATCTGTATTTCAACACCATCGTTTCACCGGCAGGTCAGGCACCTTCTATGGATATGAAGGATTGAATTGCATCTACTGGCATATGGTGTCCAAGTTGCTACTGGCCGTGCAGGAAAACATTCTGAAAGCCTATGATATCGCTGCAGATGCCGTTACCACAGGCAAGCTGATTGAACACTACTATGAGATTCGTGCAGGCATCGGGCTCAATAAGACCCCTGCTGTATATGGTGCCTTCCCCACCGATCCCTATTCACACACTCCCGGCAACAAAGGTGCCCAGCAGCCCGGTATGACCGGACAGGTGAAGGAAGATATCATCTGTCGCTTCGGAGAACTCGGCCTGGTGGTACAAGACGGTTGTATCCGGTTCCACCCCGGCCTGCTGAGAAAAAATGAATTCATTGCAACAGCAGATGACGCCACACTGCTTTTCACTTTCTGCGGAACCCGCATCTGTTATCATCTGACAGAACAATCACCCCGAATCATGATCACAGATGTGCATCAGCATATACACGAGATAACCGGCTCAACACTTGATCAGGAGTGGAGTCTGGAGATCTTTGGCAGATCAGGTAAGATCAGTTGCATAGATGTGTTCATTGCACCTGCCATTGCCTGAATTTATTTTTCTTGTTACCTTGATGTTGCATGCATCTGATTGCAGCTTATCTTACGGCCCGTCTGTTGTGCCCACCTGCAGATACCATCATCCACATTCCCGATCCGGGCGAAGTGGGTATGTACTGCCTCCAATATGACACATTCAGGCTGGAAGTGCAGACCGAAACCAGCATGACGGTCATGGCCGAAGGTCCGCACTGTGATCTGCGCAACTGGAAACACGGGTACTCTCAGTTGTTTGATATCACATATATGGTACAACCCAACGGTAGCCTGGAAATGCCTGACCTGCCAAAAGCTGCGTTGGATGTGTTTCCTGCTGTCTCACAAAAAGAGATGCAGGACGCTGTCAGACAATACTGCGATGATTTCTGGCCGCCAGGAATTGAAAAAAGCAAGACACCTCATACCTACCCCTTTGGGGTAAGCCCAAGCAGGTATATCTTTAAACTGTCCGGTACCCTGAAGAACGGACAACAACAAACCATCATTTTTCTAATGCAAGTGGATATGGGATGCTGAAAAGAATCTTATTTACGCTGTTGATCACGGCCTTTTTTACTCCTGCTTTCTCGCAGTACAGAATACCCCCTGAGTGGCATACACACAGCGCTACCTGGTTGCAGTGGCCTCATGACTCCACCTACTATATCGGTTACAGAGATTTCTTTGAACCCGCCTGGATAGATATGACCCTGGCACTGGATGGCAGCGAACAGGTCTTTATCATAGCCTATGACAGCCTGGAACTGGAACACATCACCTCCATACTGGCAGATGCCGGTGCAGATATGGACAGCCTGCAGTTCTTCGTTTTTCCGAATAACGACTACTGGGTGCGTGATAACGGCCCCATTTTCGTCCTGGATTCGCTTGGTCAAACCGCCATTACCGACTGGAATTTTGATGGCTGGGGAGACGATGCCCCTTATACTTTGTGTGATGTCATTCCTGCATCAATTGGGGGAGCCATCGGCATACCGGTCATTGACCTCTCGGCCTATACCCTGGAAGGAGGGGCGGTTGAACACGACGGCAACGGCACCTTTATCGGAACCATATCTTCTATACTGGGTGATGGTAGAAACCCCGGTCTCACCACAGATGATATGGAAGAGGTGATGCAGGAATATCTTGGTTTTGAACAATTCATCTGGCTGGAAGGTGCATATGGCGGAGGTTTTGATATCACTGATTCTCATATAGATGGATTTCTTCGCTTTCGCGATGAGCACACCATCGTCACCATGAACACTGCTGACCTTAATTACTGGTTTGTCAATGCTGCCGATCGTGATCTCATATTCAATGCCCTGAATACAGACGGCGAAGCGTATAACTATGTCTATCTTCCGCTTACCGACAAGAACGTCAAGACCACAGAAGGTATGAATACCGGGTCAAAAGGCAGTTATGTCAACTACTATGAAGGGAATCAGGTTGTTCTGGTTCCTGTGTATGCCGATGACAACGACAGCCTGGCATTATCCATCATGCAAGACCTCTACCCCGATAAGGAAGTGATCGGGATCGATTGCAGAAATATGTTCTATTGGGGTGGTATGGTGCATTGCGTTACCCAACAGCAACCGGCCTCTGAAGTGATCACCACCAGTTTGTCTGCCAATCACAAGGATCTGCAGCTGCTGGTGTACCCCAATCCGGCTTCTGAATGGCTGTTCGTGCAAACCCCTTTTCAGTCAGGAAAACTCTGTATTCAGGATATGCAGGGCCGGGTCCTGTGGCGGGAAACACTTTCTCAGGGTCAGTATGAATTACCTGTAAGTCATCTGGCTGAAGGCAGATACCTGCTTACCGTCAGTTACGGAGAACGCATGATCAGGTCTTCCTTTGTGGTACAGCACTGAAATGATTTGCTGACTGATCACAGTTGCCTTTGTCTTATAGGCAGGTACTTGAAGATTTTCATGTAAGGATAGCAGCAATTGATGCTTTCTTTCTACCTTTTTGCTTCCGCAGGAAACGGTCAGTTCAACTGACAGGCGGCAACTATATATACTATGAGCGATCAATATAAACCCATCGAAGACCTGGACGGTATCGGCCGGGTGTACGGACAAAAACTGAGGGCACTGAAAGTGGACCTGATCAGAGATATGATCTGGTATGCACCTTCTGTGCTGCACCGGCTCTCCGCCATCCCCCTCAAAGACCTCTACCGGTACAGAAGTACAGCCCTGTTGCTGGAAGTGCGCAACATGACACTGACTTCTGCAGAGGTTCTGGCTGCCGCTGACATTTTCTCTTCCGCTGAACTGCAGACCAAGAACACCACGGAAGTGATGGAACTGCTGAAGAAGGGCAAAGTGCGCATAAAAGAGAACCTCGTAGCTGATATGATCGCCGATGCCAGGCTACTGCACTACACAGGTACCCTTACAGGTAGGGTGGTGGACAAGCGAGGGCGCAGCATGAAGGAAGTAACTGTTTCCTGCGGACCGTACTCTACTAAAACAGATACATACGGCCGTTTCCGGTTCTACAAACTGCCGGCAGCGAATACCTATCCTGTACAACTGGCTATGGAAGGCAAGGAACCGATGGTGGTGGATCACTTACAGGTCTATGCCCAGAAGCAGATACCTGATCTGCAGACCATCACCTACACACCTTTGAAACTGAAGGTCAGTAAGGGCGATGAATATGATGGCGACACCATGCCATCTCTGTTCAAACCATCCTACAAGATCATCACAAGAACAGATGCGTTGCGGGTGTTTGATTATCTCAGTGTCTTTGAAGTGAAGGAGGGGATGGTCACCCTGGTCAGCAGGTACAAAGCATGGGATGATCAGACCGTTTTCATCCATCAGTGGAAGGTGGAAGCACCCCACTTTCCGGCCGATACCCCCAAGGGTACCATCGTGCGTATCCTGGCCAGCGGCGAACTGGTGCCTGCCCGTTTCAGCAGCAGTCACCGCAAACTCAACAGCGCCCTGCAACAGACCCGTGAGGCATTTGCCAACCGGGCGAAACCCACCACGCCGATGGAACTGGAAGCCTACATGCGGGAATACAGCGAAACCATTGGCCAACACTTCAACAACAAGCGATCATGAGCGACTACAACGAACAGGACGGACAATATGTATGGGTGTCCAACGGCGGATGCCAGATCTGCCAGACCATGGAAGGTACCTATGCCACAGAACCCGCCCGACCGCATTACTACTGCGACTGTGAGATCAGCTTCGTGCGCAACAGCGACCGGGAGAATACTGACAACAACTGCCGTCTGGCCGAAGAGGAGATCTCCTGGGAAGGAGCCGGTGCCGGCGAGCATGCCTGGGACAACAACGATCCCACTTTTCCGGTGGTGTACAAATTCACGGTGACCTGTCGCAACGGCAGCAGCTTCAGCGCCGACATCGAAATAGACCTGGACAGACAGGAAGTGATGGATGATTTTGAAATGGCCTATGAAGCCGGCTTATCCGAAGCACTGGCTGAACTGGATGCAGAGATCAGCAGCCGTTGCCAGCCATGTAATGAACAACTGCTCGTTTGATGTGCAGATCTGCTATCATAATGCTGCTGTTATGCGGTCCGATAATAAAGACCCTGGGACAGACAGGGTGGCCTATATACCTGGATGACAAAACCATTTGGTGCCTTGAAAACTACAGTACAGGAGATATAGGCTGGGATCGAGTGTTTTATAGTTATTATGTCAGCGGCGATACCATTCTGGAATCTAAAACTTTCTATCAGGTTCACTGTGCTGTATTTGGTTGGGAGAGCTCTTGGGGCGAAGGTTCCGGCCCAGGGTCTCAGTGTGGTCCTGTCGGAGGAATTCGTATAGAAGATGGCAGACTGGAGTTCTACAAATATGAAAGAGATTATTGGTCCTGTGAGAATTGTGAATGGCCTGTCGAAAACATACCAACAAATGAGGTCATTACATTAGTTGACCTGAACATGTCCATTGGTGATACGATCTTCTTTCAAAAAAATGTGGAAGACTATAACCTTGCTTTCGTTCTTGATACGATTTTCGAGGTAGAAATTGAAGGAACTATATATGAAGATTACTTTTTTGATCACTATGCTGTTTCGTCATCAGGAATTTTCGTTTATTTCGATTCAAAGGAATGGCTAACAGGCCTGGGTGATTACACTTATGGACCATTCAGCGCATATAGAGAGATCGTATTCGGTGGAGGAGTTGAATATAACGGCTACATCAGTGGCGGAGAAGTGCTTTGGGGTGATCCAGCAAGGTGTCTGGCAACAGATTTAATAGATGACAATCAAAGCAACAAGTTAACCATCAGCCCCAACCCGAACAACGGCACCTTCCTGCTGCAGAGCGACACCTGGATGGATGCGATCAGGCTCTACTCCGGTCGGGGACAACAGGTATATCAGCTACATGATGCAGGCCTTCAAACCACCATAGACCTGCCTCTTGATCCGGGTATGTACCTGCTGCACATTATCCGTAATGACCAGTTGGTGCAAAAGAAATTTATTGTGCAACTTTAACGCACTACACCACACATCCTGCCCGAGGCAATTTATTAACTTGCCCACCCCTTCAGGATGACCGAACACAACCCGACATTCGACCTTGCAGCGCAGCTGGCACTGTACACCTACAGACACTTGTTTCTGACCGGTAAGGCCGGTACCGGAAAGACCACTTTCCTCCGGCATATCCAGGACGAAACCAGCAAGAAAACGGCCGTGGTAGCACCCACCGGTGTGGCGGCCATCAATGCCGGCGGGGTCACCATGCACTCCTTCTTTCAACTTCCCTTTGAACCCTTCATACCGGTCAGGGGCTTCATGCCCGATTCCGTGCAGGTGGCCAACCGCAACAACCTGTTCAAGAAGATCAGGCTGAGTGCCGTGAAGCGGGAAGTGCTGGAAGAACTGGAGATGCTCATCATCGATGAAGTGAGCATGCTGCGCAGCGATCAGCTGGATTGCATGGATGCCATCCTTCGGGGTATCCGCAGGAACGACCAGCCCTTTGGTGGCGTGCAGGTCATCTTCATCGGCGATCTGTATCAGCTGCCGCCGGTGGTGACGGACAATGACAAGCAGATCCTGGACGAATACTATGACAGCCCTTTCTTCTTCGACGCCAAAGTGCTGCAACAGACAGAACTGCTGCACATCGAACTGACGAAGGTCTATCGCCAGCAGGAACAGACCTTCGTGGACCTGCTCAATAAGGTTCGCCACAACGACATCGGTCCGGATGAAGAAGCCTTGCTGCAGGAACGCTTCGCCCCTCAATTCCGCCCCGATGCATCTGATGGTTTCATCACCATCACTTCCCACAACTACAAGGCAGACACCATCAACATGCGGGAGCTGGCACAGCTGCCCGGCGAGATGCACACGTTCAAAGGAGAGATCACGGGAGAGTTCGGCGATAAAAGCCTGCCCACTGAACTGGACCTCCAGCTCAAACCCGGCGCACAGGTCATGTTCGTGCGCAATGATGTGGGTGAACACCGCCGTTACTACAACGGCAAGCTGGCCACTGTGCAGCGGATCAACGGAAACGAGATCACCGTGGCCATGAAAGACAGCGGCACCGAACTGCTGCTGGAAAAAGAAGAGTGGAAGAACATCCGCTACAAGCTGAACAAGGAGAACGACCGCATGGAAGAAGAGGAACTCGGTTCCTTCAAACAGTATCCGGTCAGGCTGGCCTGGGCCATCACCATCCACAAAAGTCAGGGCCTCACGTTCGACAAGGTCATGATAGATGCCGGACAGAGTTTTGCTGCCGGACAGGTCTATGTGGCGCTCAGCCGATGCACCACCCTGGACGGACTGGTACTGCTGTCACGTATCGGGCAGAACAGCATCCTGACTGAACCCCGCATCACAGAGTTCTCTTCCCGGCAGACAGCAGAAAGTTCACTACAGCAAACTCTTGAAAAGGAGAAAAAGATCTTCCAGGCGGGCAGACTGTTGCAGGCATTCGATCTGCAGAAACTCATTCATCGGCTGAAAGATTTTCCGGAGCTGGTGTTGAGCAAAGACCTGCCCGACAAGGGCGCTGCTTACGAACTGTCGCAACAGCTGATCGCTGCTGCCATAGAGACGGATGGTATCGTGGGGAAGTTCCGCGACCAGCTGCGTGACATGCTGGCGAAGGATACGGATGCGGCACAGATCCGCGAGCGGCTGGATAAAGCTGCACACTGGCTGGCATCACAGATCGGCAAGAAAATGCTGCAACCACTGGCCGATCATCTCGACGACCTGAAGAAGGCGAAACGGGTAAGACAATACACCAAATCTGTACAAGAGGTCTATGCATCCGTGCAGCAAAACATCATGCATCTGTATGGCCTGGAGTACGATGGTTCGGTCATACAGAAAGGAGCATTGGATACATATCTGCCTGTTCCTGCTGAGCAGGTGCTGGTCAAAAAACCAAAAGAAAAAAGAGCACCCAAAGGCGAAACGGTACGCATCACCCTCGAATTATTCAAACAGGGAAAGAGTGCGGAGGTCATCGCTATGGAAAGGAACCTGTCGCCCAACACCATTGAATCGCACCTGGCACAACTGGTAGGACTGGGGGAAGTGCTCATCACCCAGATCGTATCAGATGACAAGATCGATCAGATCAAAGCAGCCTGTTTACGAGAGCCGAATGCATCGCTCACCGATCTGAAAAAGAAGCTGAGTGATGATATCTCGTTCGGCGAGATCAAGGCGGTGCAGGCACATATGCGTCTGTCAGAGGAATAGCGAAGGCATCAATGTAAGAAGGGAACACAGATTTAACTGATGAGACAGATTAAGCAGATGATCAGACCTTGCAGGTTAATATTAATGAGTATTTATTAGAATATATTTATGCCATCTATGAAAGCGGTCAAATATTTGGATCAAGATATCACAGAGCTGGTAATTCACTGTTTTTATAAAGTTTATAATACGCTGGGCTATGGCTTTCTTGAGCGTGTGTACCTGAATGCTTTAATGATAGAGCTCAAGACAGTTGGTTTGCGGACTTAGAAGGAGCGTATGGTCAAGGTATTCTATGATAATAAAGAAGTTGGAACGTACCTACCAGATCTGATCGTTGAAGATCAGGTTATTCTGGAACTGAAAGCCGCAGAGACACTAATGGAAGAACATGAATACCAACTTCTGAACTATCTGAAGGCTACAGATCTGGAGGTAGGACTATTGCTGAATTTTGGAAAGAAGGCACAGATCAGACGCAAAATATTCGAAAACAAATTTAAGACAGGTGGAGCTTGAGAATGTCCGACGAAATAAAATCAGTTCCAATCAGTCCAATCCCTGCCTGACGCAGTCAGGCGTCCAATCTGTGTTCCGCCTTATTGCGGTTTTGACATGACCGTACCACAGTTCTTGCAGGTGCGCAGGTCTTCACTGTCATAAAAGGTCTGCATTACTTTGGGCAGCTGGGTCACGATATCGGTCAGCTCGAAATAGTGTTCGTACAGCAGGTTGTTGCAGTTCTCACAGTACCAGTGGAAGCCGTCTTTTTCATCCGGTTTGCGGTAGCGTTCGATCACCAGACCTACGGTGTTGGCGGGACGTCGTGGTGAATGCGGAACCCGTGGAGGCAGCAGGAACATATCGCCCTCTTTGATGACGATGTCTCTGGGTTTGCCGTCCTCCTGAATACGAACGGTCACATCACCTTCCACCTGGTAGAACAGTTCTTCACCTTCTTCCCAGTGGTAGTCTTTCCTGGCGTTCGGCCCGCCCACTACCATCACAATAAAGTCTTCATTCAGCCGATAGACCTGCTGATTACCCACGGGTGGTTTCAGCTTGTCGCGGTTGTCATTGATCCATTGCTTCAGGTTGAAAGGTGCTGCTATTGCCATATCTTTGGATGTTTACGGGGTATAAATGTAACCCATTCAGTACAGAAAGCGTAAAGATGGATCTCTCATTGAAAGGTAAGCACGCACTGGTTTGCGGCAGCACTCAGGGCATCGGAAAAGCCATCGCAGAAGAGCTGGCGGTCATGGGTGCCACGGTCATTCTGATGGCACGCAATGCAGAGAAACTGCTACAGGTGGCAGCAGCTTTACCATCGCCGCACGGACAGGAACACCGGTACATCACAGCCGATTTTTCACTACCCGAAACGGTCAAAGTTGCGGTAGAAGAATTTCTCTCTGTCTTCGGCCGCCCTGTGCACATCCTCATCAACAACACCGGTGGACCACCTTCCGGACCGATCACAGAAGCGCCGATAGCATCCTTTGAAGCAGCATTCCACGCCCACCTGGTGAACAATCATATCCTGGCCACCACCTTGTTGCCGGGCATGCGTGAAAGCGGCTATGGTCGCATCATCAATATCATCTCCACCAGTGTAAAAGCTCCGTTGCAGAACCTGGGAGTGAGCAATACCATTCGCGGAGCAGTAGCCAACTGGGCCAAGACCTGGGCCAATGAGGTAGCACCATATGGTATCACGGTCAACAATATACTGCCCGGCGCTACCGAAACGGAACGCCTCAGTACCATTGTAAAAAACAAAGCCGGCAAGAGCGGCACCTCAGAAGAAGAGGCCGCGGCTTCCATGCTGAAAGAGATACCGATGAAACGCTTCGGCAGGCCTGAAGAGGTGGCACAGGCCGCTGCTTTCCTGGCCAGCCCTTCGTCCGGCTATATCACTGGCATCAATCTGCCGGTGGACGGGGGAAGGACCCCCAATCTATGATCAGTGGTGGTGTCCGCCCGGACCGTGCACATGACCGTGCTCGATCTCTTCTTCAGTAGCCTCACGAACTTCCAGTACATCTACGCTGAAGAACAGGTCTTGTCCTGCCAGCGGATGGTTGAAATCCAGCAGCACTTCGGCCTCGTTCACTTCTGCCACCCTGGCCCGCATGAGGCGTCCTTCCTGGTCGCGGAGGTTCACGAACCCGTCAATGGTGAGCAGGTCTTCGGCCAGCTGGCCGTCTATCATGAAGATGTCTTTAGGTACAAATTCCAGGGCATTGTCGTCGGGCAGGCCATAAGCGTTGGCCGCTTCAATACCGAAATCTACAGAGTCGCCCACGTCCTTTCCAGACAGGTTAGACTCAAACTCCGGCAGCAGGCCACCGGCACCAAACAGAAAGACAAAAGGCTGAGAAGAATCAACGGTTTCGATCATTTCGCCTTCCGCATTATCACGACGCAAGCGGTAGGCCAGGGAGACCACCCTGTTCTTTTCGATGATCATAATGAAATGTTAAGAGCCAAAGGTAGGTAAATAATCAGCAAGGACGGGCGTTTTTGGGGTCGGTATGCTGCCATCCAACGGCCAAAAAATGGTAATTTTGCCTCCTCTTAAAACGAATCATACCGCCATCATGAAAAAGTACCTAGTACCTGTGTTGATCTGGCTGGGCACAGCCCTCCCGGCTATGGCCCAGAATGGCACGGAAGATCCGGTTCTGTTCACAGTAGCCGGAGAGCCCGTCACCCGCAGTGAATTCCTCTATGTGTATCAGAAGAACAACCCCACCAAACAGGGTGATTTTTCTGAAGCCAGTCTGCAGGAATACCTGGATCTCTACATCAATTTCAAACTGAAGGTTGCTGAAGCGCACGCCCTGCGCATTGACACCACCCGCAAGGTGCGGGAAGAACTGGACAAATACGGCGACCAGCTCATCAAGTCCAACTTCGACAAGGAAGTACTGGAAGCTGCCATCGTTAAGCATTATGACCGCATGGGCACAGAACGTCTGGTGTATCATGTGATGCAGGGATTGGGAAAGGAAAGTACACCGGCAGATTCTGCTGCTGCCCTGGCGAAGATCAACGAAGCCTGGGAAAAAGTGCAAAAGGGTGCTGACTTTGAAAATACCGCCCGCGAATACTCCAGCGATCCGAACATCAGTGCCAGTGGTGGCAGGGTAGGCTGGGTGACCGGCTTCAGCATTCCGGACATGCGTTTTGAAGACATGGCTTTCGAGACGAAGGTTGGTGGCGTGTCTCCCGTGTTCCTGACCAAATATGGCTATCACTTCCTGCTGGTAAAAGAAGAGCGCCCGGCCAGTGGTCAGGTGCATGTGCAGCACATCCTCATCAAGACCAACCCAAAAGACGACAATGCCGCAAACACACGTCAGGAAGCTCTGGCAGACAGCATCTATTTCATGCTGATGAACGGGGCAGATTTCAATGAACTGTGTGACCGCTATTCTGATGACCAGGGCACAGCCAAACGGGGCGGACAGCTCGACTGGTTTGGCGTAGGCAAGATGGTACAGCCTTTTGAAGAAGCTGCCTTCTCCCTGAAGAACCCCGGTGATATTTCCAAACCTGTGAAAACCGCTTACGGCTGGCATATCATCCGCCTCCAGGAAAAGCGGGGTATTGCTCCGTTCGAAGATGCCCGCGTGGACATCAAGAGCCGTATAGAACGCACCAGCCAATATTCTGAACTGCGCAATGACTATGTGAGCAAGGTGAAACAAACCTATAAGTTCATGGAGTATCCGGACAACATTGCAGCTGTTGTGGCTACCCTTGACAGCACCTTCCTCAATAATGAGTGGAGTGCAGATAAGGCTAAAGGCATGGATAAACCGGTATTCACCATCGGCAGCAAGACCTATACCCAGGACGATCTCGCCATCACCCTGCAGGTGAAACAACGCACCAGCAGAGACCGTGATATCCAGGGTAAATTCCGCAGCATCTACGAAGCTTCCAGAGACAACATGCTGATAGAATACGACATGTCAGCCCGCAACGAAGACTTCCGCCGCCTGATGCAGGAGTACCGCGACGGTATTCCGCTGTTCGCCCTGCTGGAACAGAAAGTATGGACCGCAGCTGCGCAGGATACCGCTGGTCTGGAAGCTTTCTATGACATGCACAAGAGCGACTACATGTGGGAAGAAAGGGTGGACGCCAGCATTTATAAGTGCGCTGACGCTGCTACTGCCAAGGCTGTCAGAAAAATGGTGAAGAAGAATACTGCCGATAGTCTCATTTTGCAGAAGATGAATACTGACAGCGTAGTTGTGGTCAACATTGAACACAACAAATTCCTGAACGGTCAGAACAGCAATGTGGATGCGATGAACAAGAAGCCCGGAATGAGCGAAGATATTCTGGGCTCCAACGGCAACATCACTTTCATCAAGCTGCACAGTGTGATACCACCTATGCCCAAGACGCTGAAAGAAGCACGCGGCTATGTAATTTCTGATTATCAGGATCAGCTGGAACAGGAGTGGATCACTTCTCTCCGCGAAAAGTATCCGGTGGTAGTCAACGAGAAGGTATTCAATTCAATGGTTCAATAATTTGAAGAACTTCCATGCATCGGCAATTACAGGCTGGCTCCTGCTCCTCACGGCTTTCGGCTGCGGGAACAGGAACCAGTCGCCCGCCGGTGAACCTCTGGCACGGGTATATGATCAATACCTCTATGCAGAGGATATCAAGGGATTGACCGGCGAAGACACTTCACCGGAAGACAGTGCCGCCATCGTTCGTGAATATATAGACAACTGGGTACGGCACCAGCTGGTATTGCGGGTGGCCGAAAGCAACCTTCCGCAGCAGCTCGAAGACATAGAGAAACAGGCGGAAGACTATAAAGAATCTCTGCTCATTTATGCATATGAACGGCGATGGCTGGCTGAGAACCTGGATACCCTGATCGCCGAAGATACCCTGAAGTCGTACTTTGACAGGAACCGGAAGGATTTTACGCTGAAGAGCGACATCTACCGGCTTTCCTATGCGGTAATGCCGGTGGCCGTGAGCGGTTATGATACCCTTCGCAACTGGTTTGTCAAAGACATCAGCAAGTACCGCAATGAACTGGAATCTTTCAGCCTGACCCATTGCACTAATTACGTATATGAAAGTCAGACCTGGCTGGATGAAGCAAGTCTATTCAGGTTACTGCCACTCAGCTTGTATGAGAATGGCAGGCTGCGCTCAAACCAGGTGGTAGAGATGGCAGACGAAAACAACCGATACCTCGTTAAAGTACACGAATATGTGGTGGGCGGAAACCCTGCTCCTTTCGATTATGTGCGGGAAGACATCAGGCGCATACTCATTAATAAACAGAAACTGGACGTGCTGAAAAGCAATTACGCACGCATGTATGAAGACGCCATGCAGCGCAACAACGCCGAGATCTACTGATATGAACAAACTCATCCTTCTTACCCTTAGCCTTTTGGCGGGCACTGCCCTGTCTGCACAGAAGACCATAGACCGCATTGTTGGCCAGGTGGGCGACAAGATCATCCTCCAGAGTGAGGTGGAAAGCATCTATTACCAGGAGGCTTCCAATGGTGAAGTGGCAGACGATCTGCGCTGTTACATCCTCCAGGAACTGGTGACCCAGAAACTGCTGCTCATCCAGGCTGAAAAAGACAGTGTAGTGGTGACCGACGAACAGGTGGAGTACGAACTGGAAAGGCGTTTGCGCTACTATGAATCGCTGTTCGGTTCCAGAGACAAGATGGAAGAATTCTACGGCAAGACCTTTCAGGAAATGAAAGAAGAATTCCGTGAAGACATACGCAACATACTCCTGTCTGATCAAATGAAGAGCAACATTGCCGGCGATATGACCGTTTCGCCCAGCGAAGTGAAAGATTTCTTCAACAACATTCCGAAAGACAGCCTGCCCTACTTCGATGCAGAAGTGGAAGTGGCACAACTGACCATTAAACCGAAACCAACCGCAGAACAAAAAGCATATGCCAAACAGAAAGCTGAAGAGATCCATCAGCGCCTGGTGGACGGCGATAGTTTTGATCTGCTGGCCAGTCTGTACTCAGAAGACCCCGGTTCCAAGGAGGATGGTGGTTCATTAGGCTGTCAGACCCGTGGTACTTTCGTACCCGAATTCGAAGCTGCAGCTTTCAAACTGCAGCCGGATGAGATCAGCAATGTGGTAGCCACCCAGTTCGGATACCACATCATCAAGATGGACAGCCGCCAGGGCGATAAGGTCTGTCTCAGACATATCCTCATCACCCCGCCGGTCACCAATACCAACGTGACCATTGCCACCAAAAAACTGGATAGCATACGCACCCAGATCATGGCAGGCAATATCAGTTTCCGTGATGCAGCAGCGAAATTCAGCGACGACGAATATTCCAAACTGGTGGGTGGCGATATGACCAATCCGCAAACCGGTTCTTCCCTTTTTGCCATCGACGAGATGGACCCGGAACTGTATTACGCCATTGAGAAACTCAAGCCGGGTGAAGTGTCTGCCATCGTACAGTTCACCGATTACGATGGCTCCCGCGGACTGCGCATCGTACAGCTCAAGAGCCAGAGTGCGCCACACGTAGCCAACCTGGAAGACGACTACTACAGACTGCAGGCAGCAGCGCTCAACAACAAACAGCAGGAAGCGTTGAACGAGTGGGTGGACCAGAAGATCAAATCTGTTTACCTTCGGGTGGACCCTATATACGACGGTTGTGAGAATATGCAGGAACTTATCCGGGCATCCTATGACCTCGGCAGGAAATAAGAAAACATGAAGCAGTTCAACAGCGATGTGGAAGCCATTGATGCGATGGCAGCAGATTATAAGAAACTGGGCGACGAGATCCACAAGGTCATTGTAGGTCAGGAAGAAGTGGTGAAGCTGGTACTGATGTCCATCCTCAGCAATGGACACAGTCTGCTGGTGGGTGTGCCCGGTCTGGCGAAGACCCTGCTCATCAAAACCATCGCCGATGTACTCGAACTCAGCTTCAAACGCATACAGTTCACGCCTGACCTCATGCCGAGTGACATCACCGGTACGGAGATCCTGGACGAACACCGCAACTTCAAATTCCTGAAAGGTCCGCTCTTCGCCCACATCATCCTGGCCGATGAGATCAACCGTACCCCGCCCAAGACCCAGGCCGCTCTGCTGGAAGCCATGCAGGAACGCAACGTGACCGTGGGTGGTGAAGTACACAAATTGCCTTTGCCCTTCTTCGTACTGGCTACCCAGAACCCTATTGAACAGGAAGGAACCTATCCGCTGCCCGAAGCGCAGCTGGACCGTTTCATGTTCAACATCAGCCTGGACTACCCCAGCTTTGAAGAAGAGGTCAATGTGGTAAAGACCACCACCATAGACAGCAAGCCGGAGTTGCACAAGATCATCGGCGATGAGGAGATCCGCTTCTACCAGCATCTCATCCGCCGCATACCCATAGCAGACAACGTATTGGAATATGCCGTGCAGTTGGCAGGCAAGACCCGTCCCGGAACTTCAGGTGCACACGCCGTGGCCAATGAATTCCTCGCCTGGGGAGCAGGACCACGTGCCAGTCAGTATCTCGTACTTGGTGCCAAATGCCACGCCGCCATCAATGGCAAGTACTCTCCTGATATGGAAGATGTGCGTGCAGTTGCCTTCCCCGTGCTCCGACACCGCGTGCTCAAGAACTACAAGGCAGAAGCCGAAGGCATCAGCGTGGAAGAGATCATCAGGAAGCTGATGTGATGAATGAGAGAATTAGGTAATTTGCTAATGTGAAAATTAGGTAATGTGAGAATGAGCTAATGTGGTAATTAGCTAATGGATTTTGAATGATAACTATCGGGGACTAATCTTTGACCAGCCTATTTTCCAAATAGCTGATTAGCTAATGAGAAAATTAGTCAATGGGTTTTGTCTCGTTGCTATCGCGAATCAGTCCTTTATCAGCCCTTTCTCCAATTGACTAATTAGCTAATTCTCTCATTGGCTAATTCCAGTTACGGCTTCAGCCTGCCGTAAAATCTCGGGAACGGAATGGATTCACGAATGTGCTGGATGCCTGTGAACCACATGACGAAGCGTTCGAGTCCCAGACCGAAACCTGCGTGCGGAACAGTACCGAATCTGCGCAGGTCGAGGTACCACTGGAATGCCTCCATCGGCAATCCTTCGTTGTTGATACGCTCGATGAGGAAGTCGATGTTGTCTTCTCTTTCGGCACCACCCACGATCTCGCCATAACCTTCCGGTGCGAGTACGTCCACACCCTTTACATATTTCTCATCGTTCGGGTCACGCTTCATATAGAAAGCCTTCACTTCTGCCGGCCAGTTGTACACCATGACCGGGCAATCGAACAGACGTGTGAGTACGGTCTCATCGCTTCCACCCAGGTCGCCGCCCCACTCGAAGTTGCGGGCGCTCTCCAGCCACTGCGGAATATTGGTAAGCTGTTCGTCGAGGTCTTTCACCTCGTTCTTCAGCGTATCGATCTTGTTCTGGTTGAAATTCACTTCGCCCTTCTTCATGCCACCTGCAGCGATCTTCGCTTCCCGCTCTGCGATCTCTTTTTCACACTCAGCCTTTTTCGCACGAAGTGCTTCGAGATCTGCTTCCAGGGTCTGAATGCTGTTCTTTCCGTTCACGTCCTGCTCGCCACGGATGATGCGCACGGCATCGTCGTAGTGTACACGGGGAAAAGGCAGCTGCACCGCATTCTCCAGGAAGGTGGTGTTGCGACCAAGTGTTTCCAGTTCCTGCTTACAGTGTTCGAGGATGTCTGCCACCACCGCTTTGATGAACTGCTCGATGAGGTCCATGTCCATATCGAGGTCATAGAAAGCCATCTCCGGTTCTATCATCCAGAACTCGCTGAGGTGTCTTCTCGTCTTGGATTTTTCTGCACGAAAAGTCGGGCCGAAGGTGTAGATCTTGCCATGTGCCATGGCGAGCGCTTCACCATATAACTGACCGGACTGCGACAGGTAAGCCGGCTGTCCGAAGAAATCTGTTTCAAATAAAGTAGTGGTTCCTTCTACGGCGTTACCGGTGAAGATGGGCGCATCCATCTGCAGGAAACCATTTGCCTGAAAGAAATTGTGGATGGCATAGATGACGCGGTTGCGCACCCGCATGATGGCCCACTGCCTGGTGGAACGCAGCCAGAGATGACGGTTCTCAATGAGAAAATCCACGCCGTGTTCCTTCTTGGCGATGGGATAATCGGCCGCATCCTGAATGACCTGCAGCTTGCTCACCTGCACCTCATAGCCACCGATCTGTCGTTCGTCTTCCCGCACTTCTCCCCATAAAATGACAGAGCTCTCCAGTCCCAAACGTTTGGCCGCTTCGAACTGCTCAGCCCCAACCGACTCCTCATTGACCACGCACTGTGCGAATCCGGTGCCGTCACGCAGCACGATGAACACCAGGCCTTTGCTGTCGCGGCGGTTGCTCACCCAGCCACGCAACTCCACCTGTGCGCCCGCATGATCTTTCAGCTCACTGATATATTGAAATGGTTCTATTCTGTTCATACCTATGATTTCGGTCTGCAAAATTAGGGATTTCAGCGCAGGGAAAACAGGCAGAAACAGCAACATTGCGGGGCTTCTGCCGTTTCGCATCTCACATTCCCATCGTACCTTTACCACTGTAATGCTCAACCAGAAACTCAGCCAGAAACTCCTGCAAAAGCTGTCGCCGCAGCAGATACAGCTTATGAAGCTGCTGCAGATACCGACCGATCAGCTCGAACAGCGCATCAAAGAGGAACTGGAGGCCAATCCGGCCCTGGAAGAATCGGCTGAATTCGAGCAGGAGACCGACGACATTTTCCAGGACAAAGAAGAGAAGGAAGAGGGGGAAGACAGCGATACCAGCGATGAACTGGACCTGAGCGAGTACCTGGACGACGATGATTACGCCGACTACAAGACCCAGGGCGACAGTTACAATCCCGACGACGAAGAAGAGAGCCGTACCATACCGATACCGGTAGCCGAGTCCTTTCATGAGAACCTCATCAAGCAACTGGGTATGGTGCAGATGGACGACCGTGAACGGGCCATCGCCAGACAACTCATTGGCAGTATAGACGATGATGGATATCTGAGAAGAGAGATCGCTGCCATTGTCGATGACCTGGCCTTCTCGCAGAATGTGATGGCCACCGAAGAAGAGATACTCGAACTGCTGGACGTGGTACAGGGATTCGATCCGCCGGGTGTGGGTGCCCGCGATCTGCGTGAGTGCCTGTTGCTGCAACTGGAACGACGGTTGCATACCAAAACGGTGAATGAAGCCATCACGGTAGTGGATGAATACTTCGAAGAGTTCACCAAGAAGCACTACGAGAAACTGGGCAAGGCGCTCAAGATGGATGATGAGAAGCTGAAGGAAGTGATCGATGAGATCCTGAAGTGCAATCCCAAACCGGGTAATACCTCGAAGGGTGATGCAGCGCTGTTCAACCAGTACATCATCCCCGACTTCACCATCGTCAACAACAACGGCGAACTCGAGCTGAAACTCAACTCCAGGAATGCACCTGAATTGCGGGTTAGCCAGGAGTTCCGCGAGATGATGCAGGACTATAAGGCCGGCGGCAAGAAAGACAAGAAACAGAAAGAGGCCATCATGTTCATCAAGCAGAAGATCGATTCTGCCAAGTGGTTCATCGATGCCATCCGTCAGCGACAGCAAACCTTGTGGAACACCATGTACCATATCATGGCCCACCAGTATGATTTCTTCCTGACCGGAGATGAGATGAACATGAAGCCCATGATCCTGAAAGACATCGCCGACGTGACGGGGCTGGACATTTCAACTGTTTCAAGGGTAGCCAACAGCAAATTCGTGAGCACGGAGTTCGGTACTTATCCGCTCAAGTATTTCTTCAGCGAATCACTGACCACAGAGAGTGGTGAAGAGGTCAGTACCCGCGAGGTGAAGAAGCTGCTGGACGAGATCATCGGCGGTGAGGACAAGAAGAAACCTTACAGCGATCAGGACCTGACCGATATGCTGAAGGAAAAAGGATACAACATCGCCCGCCGTACGGTGGCCAAATACCGCGAGCAACTGGACATTCCTGTGGCCCGTTTGCGCAAGGAACTCTGATGAAGGTCAAGGAATTTTTCGCCCATATCATCTCCATTGTTTTTCAGCCATTGCTGATGCCCTTGCTGGGCACCTTCTACCTGTTGTACAGCAATCCCTTTTCTTATCCCGATCCGGGTGAGAATTTCATGTTGTTGTTGCGGGTAGCACTGCTCACCTTTTTCTTTCCGGCGGTTTTTGTCGGGCTGATGTCGGCGCTGAAATTCATCGGCTCCATTTCACTCCGAGACAGGCAGGATCGTGTAGTGCCTTACATCGCCACCATGGCTTTTTACATCTGGGCATTTTATGTGTTCTACAGTGAAAGCTTTAATGGCATGGTCACCTTTTTACTGCTGGCCAGCTGCATCTCCATCGTGCTGGCATTTCTGATCAACATCCTGTTTCTGAAAGTGAGTATGCATACCACTGCTGCCGGAGGTATGGTGGCATTCTTCCTGCTGCTCATTCCCTTCAGCCAGTACAATGCGCTCTGGCCATTTCTCACGATCATCCTCATTGCCGGTCTGGTGGGCACTTCCCGGCTCATCCTGAGTGCGCACAGCAAGAAAGAGATCTACCTGGGTTACCTGGTGGGCTTCATGAGCTTCATGATCGCGATGAATATTTTTCATTTTTGATGGAGCGCTGTAGCAAAGTGAGCAGTGAGAGGTGAATGGTTAGTATTACTTCTTTCAAAGAAACTAACCATTCACTCCTTGCCAAAGGCAGGGTTCACCACTCACATACCTATTTTTCATTATCGTAGTTCAAACCGCACCGGCAAGGTCTGAAAGACCGGAACCGGACGTCCGCCCTGCATGCCCGGTGTCCAGTCCGGCATCCTTTGTATGGCTTCCAGTGCTGCCTCGTCCAGAACTGTACCAGTTCCTTTCCTGATCTTCACCCGGGTCACCTTCCCATTCGTATCAATCACGAAGTCTACATAGACCACTCCGCTCATGTTGAGATCAATGGCAACAGAAGGCATCTTGATATTGGTGGACAACCATTTATACAATGCTTCTTTACCTCCGGGAAACTCAGGCATGACTTCCGCTGCTAACCTTGCATCGTCTGTTTCAGATGGCATTTCAGGCAGGACAGTATTGCCGGTGAATCCTTTTAGAGGAACCGGCGTGTCATCCGGTTCAGTAAAGTTCAACCGAGCGGTTAGAGGTATCTCATCCGGTACTTCCAGGATGTCAGCAGACAGGTCTATCATGGGTGGAGTTTTCGGTGCTTCCATTACCAACGGATGTTCCGGTAATGGAACAACCACAGGAGCGATCAGGGTGATCGGATCACCGAAGTCCGGAGCGGTTTCTTGATCAGGTGTTGGTCTTTGTGGCAGGGAAACATCCCACCTGAATGCCGCCAGGATAAAGAGGAGTGCTACTGCCAGACCGGTCATGAAGAACAAGCGGGTGTGGCTGAAGGGATCGAATGCTGTTGGAGATGTCATAGCGCTTGGTTGTAAGGTGAAGAATGAAGAAAACCAGGTAGACCTCTGCCATAAGCTAATGAGGTTAGAACTTCAGCTTCAGTCAGAAAGTATTTCAGCAAATTCTTTGTGGCAGAATAGTGACAGAGTTGGGTGTAAGGTGGGGTGTCAGAGGTGGGTTTCTTTTAAAGAACCCATCTTCATTTATTGTTTCCTGCGTATCCTGTGCAGCATAGTGTTGTTTGTATTCTGATACAAAAAACCCCGGCACGAAGGCCGGGGTCTGATGACAACCATAAGAAAACCCAATTCAACTATGAAATCTTGAAGGTGAAGGGGATGGTCATGCGCAGTGGCACTTCCACATTCCCTTGTTTGGCGGGATTCCAGGCGGGCATACGGAGCACGGCATTCAGTACTTCTTCATCACATCCGCCACCGATACCACGCAGCACTTTTGCACTTTGCACTTTGCCATCGGTACCCAGAATGAATTCTACATATACAGTTCCTTCTATGCCGGCGTCTTTTGCCCACTTCGGATAACTGGTGTTTTTAGCAAGCCACTTGTACAAAGCTTCATATCCACCGGGGAAAGCCGGCATCACTTCAGCGATGGTACCGATCTCTTTCTTCTCTGTTCCGCCACCTGTTGTAGTGGTCGCGGTTCTGGAAGGGCCTTTCAAACCCACAGGATCCTTTTCGGGATTATTGAGTTTAATGGGAGTGGTGATCTTCTTTACATCGTCCACCACCTTGATGGGTGCATCCGGTTCAGGAATGATCACTTCTTCTTTTTGCACCTGCTTTTCAGGCAGTTGCTCTTCCACTTTTTCAGTAAAGTATTCGACCTCCACCCAGGTGCCGTCAGAGATCTTTGGCAGATCAGGCAATTGAGGGATCCGGTGCATACCGTTCCAGCCGAATGCCAGCTGGATGATGCCGAGGCTGATGGCCACTCCTGCCATAAAGAACAGGCGGCTGTGCTCGAAGGGATTGAATGCGGTTTTTGTTGTCATGGCGCTTAGTTAAATGGTTAATGAATAGATGCGGTGCGTAACCAATTTCCATAAGCGCTTTTACCTAGTAACTGTCAAACCGGGGCCGACAGTATGTGGTGACAGTATTGTGGCAGTGGGATGACTTTTTAAGTTGACCCTGGGCAGTTGGCAGTCAGGACAATGCGGAATGCGGAGGGTGAACGCCTCTATCAGTTGTGAGTGATCGCTATCGGGAGTGAGTACTAGTAGTTCGGATGTGCTGACCATACCCTCCCGACAGCTCCCTATAACTTGAGACAATACACGGATAAAAGTAACCGCCAACCGCCTACTGGCAACTGCCAACCTGAACTAGATCTGCTCCAGCGCTTCCGTCTGCACCCAGCCGGTATTGCCGTCGGGCATGGATACCAGCGACCAGCTGTCGTCGCTGTCGAGGATGCGAAGTTTGAGTCCGCTGTGCAACACAAAGAGGTTGGTGCTGCTTTCGCTGGGTTCACTTTTCAGGATAAGACTCGGCTGCATGATGATGGCATACTGTTCCCTTTCTTCCTGATAGTGCGCTGCATAGGTGATGGCCAGCAGCAGGATGGTGAGGGCTGCTGCAGAGAACATGCCATACAATCCGGTCTTGCGGAGCGACAGGTTTTTACTGAATAATAACAGCAGTAAAAATCCCAGTGAAGACCAGGCGAAAAACAGGGTGATCCATCCCCAGGTGCCGGAGGGCAACAGGTGGCAGAGGTCACGCCAGAAGAGATGCAACAAGGATGGTTCTATCGGATCGATGCGATCACGCAAATGGGTGTTGGATAATTCCAGGTTAAAGATGGCATCTTTATGCCTGCGGTCTATCTGCAGACAACGTTCATAATTCAATATCGCCCGCGGCCAGTCTTCCTGTTTGTAGCAGGTATTGCCCAGATTGTAATAGACCTCGGCTGATGGACCGTGATCATTCAACAATATGGTATAAAGGCTGTCTGCATTCTTATAGAAGCCCTGCTCATAAGCAATGTTGGCGGCCTGCCACAAACTGTCCTGTGCAGTTGCCTGCAGGGTGGTCAGCACTACTATGGAGAGTATCCACTTTCTCATGCCTGCCATTTTTCCATATGAGTGATCCAGGATTCGAGTTCCTCAAACAATTCGCGGCTGCTGCTGCCTGATATAGCCGGAGCATAAATGCTTCTTTCCAGTTTGCGCAGCAGTTCAATGGTCTCATCACGCAGATCATCAGGTGCATCTTTCTCAGCAAAGATCTGCGTGATCTGTTCCTTGTTCTGCCGGCTCACAGGCAGCTGCCATTTGCTTCCCAGGTATTGCCAGATGACACGGATGGCTTCATTGCAGAACGCTTTGGTGTCATCGCCTTCCGATAATTCCTTCGCTGCACGCAGTTGCTTCAACGCTTTGCTGCCTGCCCGCTTGTGTGCCCTGGCAACAGGATCATCGTGGCGGTTTCTCCAGAACAGAAACAACCAGGTGAAGAGGCCTGCGGCGAAGGGAAATCCAACGGCTGTGGCAAACACCGGGCTTCCAACACGTATGCCACTGCCTTTACTGAAATGAGGCTCACTCCGGCCGATGAAGCGGATATCGCGGTTGAGTTCCTCCACATCCTCCTTGGTGGTACCTGCTCCACTGTACTGTTTGCCTTGTTCCACTTCAATACTGTATCCTTCAGATTCCAGGGTGAAATACTGCCTTTCTTTCGGATCAAAATACGACCACTCATGCGGCGGCAGTTCAAAGTTGCCGGCGCTTCGCGGAATGAGCAGGTATTCGTAGGTCTTGCTGCTGGCAGTGGAAGTGACCTCCGGTTCGTACGTTTCCCATCCGGGAGGCAGATCGAGTTCAGGAACCTGAAACAGTTCCAGATTCCCCTTGCCTTTTACTTCTACTTTATAGGTGATGGGTTCGTCTGTTGTGGTCTTCGTGGTGTTGATGGTGGTATGCATGTCAAAACTGCCAACAGCTCCGTTGAATGATGCCGGTGCAGGTTGGGGCAGATCTCTCACCCGAATACGTACGGATGGCGACGTAGCTGAAGCATTGATACGGTCGTATCCTCTGCCAAAGAAGTCATCCATAAAAGAATCGTTGCTGCGTTGTTTGCGGATGCTCAGTGTGGCATCTACGGTCATCGGATCGGCAAGAAGATCTCCGGCCCGCTGGGGTGTTAGTCTGACCTTCTTGACCGGTTGCACCAGGAACTGCTGCCCGTTGATGGTCTGGTATTCACCCTGCACATGACTGACGTCAATATCTTCTGCATAAAAACCGTCGAAAGCCGGAACCTGAGTAGCTCCATTCAGGCGGTAGTCGGTAATAGATGACCTGGCATTGATATATATATAATAAGTGACCGTCAGTTCTTCACCGGCATACACATCATTGTCACTCACTACTGCCCGGAGGTAAAAGTTATTTCGTAAAAAAGCCTGCAGGTCTCCGTTGCTGTCGCTCTGGTCTGCCTGAACGGGTGCATCAGTGAAAGTCAGCGTAATGGGTTTGGTACTATAAGTCTTTCCACCTGCCTCCACTGTGGCACTACCAATGGTCACGGTTCCTGACTTGCTTCCCTGCACCACATATTTATAGGAGATGCTGCTGGAGGTGCGACCATTAATGGATTGAAAACTGCTGCTTTGGTAAGGACCACCCAGCACCCGCAATCCATTCATGACAGGAGCCTTGAAGTTCTTCGGCTTGTTGCCGTTGGTAAGGGTGAAGCTGAGTTCTATACGGTCTGCGGTGCTGGCCTGCGTACGTGACACCTGAGCGTCAAACGTGGTCTGGGCAGTTGCCACGCTACCAATAAATAATAAAAAGAATAATATATGTTGTATCCTGTTCAATTACCAGTCTTTATCTGATTTTGTTCTGGACCCTTCGGTTCGTTGCTTGCTCACTTTGTTCTGCACGTCCTTGTCGTCTTTGTTCAGGGTTTGCATGATACGTTCCAGTTCTTCAGGAGTGAATTTCTTGTCCTGTGGCTGACGATTCTCCTGCTGCTGGTTTTGCTGCTGCTGATCCTGCTTATTCTGATTTTGGTTCTGCTGATCCTGTTTGTTCTGGTCCTGATTCTGTTGATCTTGATTTTGCTGCTGGTCTTGCTTATCCTGCTGGTCCTGCTTGTTTTGTTGCTGCTGATCCTGTTGTTGTTTGAGCATGGACCGGGCGTAGGCCAGATTATACTTGGTGTCCATGTCTGTGGGATCGGCTTTCAGCGCCTGTTTGTACGCTTCAATGCTTTTCTCATAATCCTTCTTCTCCAGGTAAGCATTACCCATGTTGTGGTAGGCTTTGGAGCGGATGGATGGGTCGCTGGTGGTGGAAGCGATGGCATCATAGCTGGCAATACTCTCGTCCAGTTTCTGCTGGTTATACAGCGCATTGCCCAGGTTGTAGGTAGCCTCCTGACGGGCGGGTTGTTTTTCCAGTGCCTGACGATAATATTGTTCTGCTGCATCATACTGCTTCCGGTCGTATTGCTTGTTACCTTCCTGGATATACTTGTTCTCCTGCTGGGCAAATACACCCGGCGACAACAGCATTAAAATGATCAGAAAATTCCCTTTCATTGGCCTGTGGTTTCTGTTCTCAGTAACCTGCGTATGATCTTATTTCCTTTTTCGCTGATGAGCATCTCCAGCAACAGCAACAGGATCCCAGCCAGAAGAAATACCTGAAAGTGGTTGCGGTATTCCACAAAAGTATATTCCTGTCCGCTGTCCTTATCCAGTCCCGACACTTCCTTCTCCACCTGTTGTACAACGGCACGACCCTGGCTGAGGTTCATATAGAATCCGTTGCCGGTATTGCTTAGTTCTTCCAGCATGGACTCATTCAGTTTGCTGAGCACGATGTTGCCCTGATTATCTTTTTTAAAATCGCTGCCTCCGTTTCGCTCCATAGGAATAGGTGCTCCTTTCTCTGTGCCCACTCCGATAGTGATGATGTGCACGCCCATATCTGCCAGTTCTGAAGCTGCATTCGGCGCATCTTCATCGTGACTTTCGCCATCGGTTATCAGGATGACCGCCCGGTTGTTGCCACTGCTTTCACCACCATTATCGAACACCAGCTTAGCAGCAGTCAGTGCTTCACCAATGGCCGTACCCTGGGTCTGAACCATATCGGTGTTGACGGTATTGAGATACATCAGAGCTGCCCGGCTGTCAACCGTGAGCGGCATCTGCACATAAGCTTTGCCGGCAAATACAATGAGGCCAACCTTGTTGCCCGACAGTGATTCTATGATCTGCGAAGCCAGGATGCGGGCTCTTGACAAGCGATCAGGTTTTACATCTTCTGCCTGCATACTGCGTGACACATCAAAACAAATGATGACCTCACTGCTTTGCGCCTGCACTTTTTCCCGCTTGCTGCCCATCCTGAGGTTTGCGAGTGCCAGGATGAAACAGGCCAGCGCCAGCAAAGAAAGAATGGTCTTCCACCAACGCCTCGAGAGTGAGAAGTGCTCCATCATTCGTTGAACAAGTAGTTGATCTCCCCATCTTCGCATTTGTCTGGAACGAATGCGAAGTGCCAGCAGAAAGAGCATGAATAGCACCGGTATCACCAGCAAACCATAGAGATATGTTACATGTTCCCACTGCATCAGTTCAAGCTTTTGAAAATGGTGAAACGTAACAGTAATTCAAACATGAGTGCAATGATGGCTATCAAAGCGAAAATATGGAAGCGTTCATCGTACCGTCTGGTCACGCTCACTTCTACTTTTTGTTTTTCTATGCTGTCTATCTCGCGGTACACTTCCTTTAGTTTCTCTTTGGAAGTAGCACGGAAATACTGTCCGCCGGTAATGTCTGCTATCTGCTGCAGTGATTCTTCATCAAATGAGATCCGCGGATCGAGATCATAGATGTTCCGTCCGTTCTTGTCAACCACCGGAATAGGTGCATTGCTTTTGCTTCCCACGCCAATGGTATAGACCCGGATGTTCAGCTGTGCCGCCGCATTGGCAGCATCCAGCGGAGAGAACTCGCCGGCGGTGCGCACCCCATCAGTAAGCAGGATGACCACCTTGGTATTGAGCTGGGTGGTATCGGCCAGACGGTTCACTGCCATGAAGAGTCCGTCGCCCATAGCCGTTCCGTCTTCCAGTTGCCAGTTGTCTGCATCATCTACCAGCGTCTTCAGCAACAGATGATCCAGGGTGATGGGACATTGTGTAAAGGTCTCTCCGGCAAACACCACGAGCCCGATGCGATCGTTCGGACGATTATCTATGAATTCTTTGGCGGCCTCTTTTGCTGCAGTGATGCGGTTGGGTTGAAAGTCTATGGCATACATACTGCTGGAAATATCCAGTGCCATCACGATGTCTATTCCTTCTGTAGTGACATTTCTGTTGGAGAAACCTGTTTGCGGTCTGGCCAGTGCGATGACCGCAGATGCAATGGCCAGCATGCGCAGGGCTTCGGGTATCCAGATGAAGCGTGTTCTCCATGTGCCTGTATGTACCCCCGCTCCGGTGGAGATCATGAAAGGAACCCTGGTGCGTCTGAGCCATTTTTTCCGCAGGAACAGATAGAGCGGAATGACCAGCAGCAGCAGGAAGTACCAGGGGTCGGCGAAGGCGATATCACTGATCCACTCTCTCATCCGGGCAGGTCCATTTCAGGTTCATTATCAGGCGTGGTCTCGGTGACCCATTGTACTGCCAGTTCCATGGCCCGTTTGTTCTGGTCAGGCAGTGGTCTGGATTTGGCAAACTTAGCCATATCAGCCAGGCGGAAGATCTCATCCGGTGCTGCGGTCTGAGCACCCCGAAGCAATTCCAGGATCTCATCGCTGGTTCGCTCCATGGCAGGGAAACCAAATCGTTGTTCTATGTAACGTCGCAGAATATCTGTCAATCCGGAATAATAGCTCTTGATCTGTCCTTGTTGCCAGAGTTGTTCTGCATCCAGTTGCTGCAATTGTTCCAGTGTATAGGTTGACAGTTTAGTACGCAGAATGACCGGAGCTGCTGCTTTTTGCTGTTTGCGTTTGCGCAGATACCAGATGGTGGCCGCTGCAATAACAAGCAATAACAGTCCGCCACCTGCATAATACAACCACCGAAGATCGCGGTAAGAAACTTCCAGATTATCCTTGATCGGTTTGATGGCCGCTGTAGTATCCACTTCCAATGTGTTGACACGGAACAACAGGCTGTCTGAATAGATGGTGTCTGTGCTGTTCTTCGAAGTAAAAACGAAGGGAAGCTGCGGGACGCGGTAGGTGCCACTATCGTACACACTGAATACCATTTCCTGCCGAATGCCGGTGCTTCCCGGGATACTGTCAGGCGGATTGACACTGATCACCTCGAGTTCAGGGTCCATCAGATCGGCCTGCGGGAAGGTGATGGTGGTACCTGCCGGTGCATCGGCCTGCAACTGCACCCGTATGTAATCGCCAATAAGATAGGTGGTCGTATCTGTGCTAACCGTAACCTGCTGTGCGAAGGAAACCATAGCAGTAAACAGAAGTGATATGACCAGCAGTCTTTTCATCTGCGTTGCATTCTTTTCCGGAAGAAACCATGCAGGGCGGGCATATAGGGCTGATTGGTGGCGATGGCGATGGTATCTGCCCCGCAACGTGCAAAGTTGGCCTCGAATCCTGCTACCCTTTGCAGGTAATTGCGGTGGTATTGTTTTCTCACTTCGGCCGATGATGTATCCACCCAGATGAGTTCGCCTGTTTCACTATCCTGCATCTGCACCAGTCCGGTATCAGGCAGTTGCGCTTCGGTAGGATCAAATAACCTTACTCCTATCAGATCGTGTTTTTTTGCTGCAATGCGCAGGGGCCTCAGATAATCATTGTCCATGAAATCAGAGAACAGAAAAGCGATGCTTCGTTTGCGTACCACGTTGCTGAAATATTCCAGCAGTAGGGCAATATCTGTTCCTGTTCCATCCGGTTTGGTTTCCAGCAGATCGCTGATGATTCTCAGAATATGCGACTTGCCTTTCTTGGGCGGAATGAATTTTTCAATTCTGTCAGAAAAGAGGATGACCCCCACTTTATCATTGTTGTTGATGGCTGAGAAAGACAACACGGCAGAAATTTCCGTGATCAGTTCATTCTTGGTCTGCTGGTGGGTACCATAATATGCTGAACGGCTGATGTCAATGAGCAACATGACGGTCAGCTCTCTTTCTTCTTCGAATACTTTGATATAGGGATGGTGCATTCGGGCACTCACATTCCAGTCGATGTTGCGCACGTCATCACCATAGGTATATTCACGCACCTCACTGAACGACATTCCCCTGCCTTTGAAAGCACTGTGGTACTCTCCGGAAAACAGCTGGGTCGAGAGACCTCGGGTCTTGATCTCGATCAGGCGGACTTTTTTAAGTAGTGTAGCTTTATCCATTGGTCATGCAGCAGGTTTTCATTGCGAATAAACCAACAGGTGTCATGCCGGGCTTTTCACGCTATTTCGGTACCACGATCTCAAGGTACTTCAACCACATTCAGTATCTCGTCAATGATCTCTTCAGATGTGATGTTCTCGGCTTCCGCTTCGTAGGTCAGTCCGATGCGGTGTCTCATCACATCGTGACAAACTGCACGTACATCTTCCGGAATTACAAAGCCCCTTCGTTTGATAAAAGCATATGCCTTGCTTGCCAGTGCCAGGTTGATAGATGCACGTGGAGAACCGCCATAGGCGATGAGGTGTTTGAGTTTATCCAGCTGATAATCGGCCGGAGTGCGTGATGCAAATACGATGTCCAGGATATAGCGTTCGATCTTTTCGTCCATATACACCTGACGCACACTATCTCTTGCCTTCAGTATGGCGTCTGGTTTTACAACCTGGGCCACCACCGGTCTTTTGCCACCAACTTCCTGCCGGATGATCTGTTGTTCATCCTCTTTGCTTGGATAGGAAATGACCACTTTCAGCATGAAGCGGTCAACCTGTGCTTCAGGCAGCGGGTAGGTTCCCTCCTGTTCAATGGGGTTTTGGGTTGCCAGTACCAGAAAGGGTTCCTTGAGCGGATAGGTCTTATCGCCAATGGTCACCTGTCTTTCCTGCATAGCTTCCAGCAGAGCGCTTTGTACTTTGGCGGGTGCCCGGTTGATCTCATCAGCCAGAATGAAATTGGCAAAGATGGGGCCCTTGCGAACCTCAAAAGCTGCTTCCTTCTGGTTGTAGATCAGGGTACCTACAAGATCGGCGGGCAGCAGGTCAGGCGTGAACTGCAATCGCGAGAAGCGTGCATCCACACTGGCTGCAAGGGTTTTGATGGCCAGGGTCTTGGCCAGTCCGGGAACCCCCTCGAGGAGGATATGTCCCTGGGCCAGCAGTCCCAGCAGCAATCGGTCAATCATGTATTTCTGGCCAACAATGGCCTTGGAGGTCTCTAAGCGGAGCAGATCAATAAAGGCACTCTCTTCATGTATGCGCTCATGCAGCTCCTGAATATCAGATGCGAGTTGTTCCATATCGCAACTTCCCTGTTTTATGTGTAAGAACCAAAATGGGTGACAAATTTATAGCTTTGAAAACGGGCATGTCAAGTGAAAAGATGATTCTTGTGGGTTAATTGTTGTTAACAGACCTCCTACTTTTGGCATAATTAATCAAAACCACACTGTGGAACATATCATACAAGTACGGTCGGTGACAGGCGAAACGCCCTATCGCACAGAGATCCAGGCCGGCACCCATATTATTCTTGCAGATGAGCCGGAAGAAAGCGGCGGGCAGGATCTGGGCGCAACGCCAACCCGTTACCTGTGCAGCGCCCTGGCATCCTGTATCGGGATCACCCTGCGTATGTATGCCGACAGAAAAGAATGGAAGACCGGTGCCATCACCGTAGATGTAGAACTGGACAGAAGTGGCGATAAACCAGTATTCAGCATCGGTTTACGCTTTGCGAACACCCTGCCGGAAGACCAGCTGCAGCGCTTACAACTCATAGCCGGAAAATGCCCGGTGCATAAGTTATTGCACGGCAACAATGAATTCAGATACGTCTAAGCCGGGTACTCCACGAAGTTATTATCAGTTTCTGACAGGCGTATCTGCAGATCCATGTGGTCTGGCAGTCTTTTGCGGATCTTTTGCCAGGCCACCCGGGCAATATTCTCAGCCGTTGGATTCAGGTTTGCAAATTCCGGCCTGTCCAGGTTGAGGTTGCTGTGATCAAACGGGCCGGTCACTTCTTCGCTGATAATGTCTTTCAGCACCTTAAGGTCTAATACATAGCCTGTTTCCGGATCAATATCGCCGGTAACCCTGACAAACAGGGTGTAATTGTGCCCGTGGTAGTTGGGATTGCTGCACAAACCGAAAACCTCGCGGTTGCGCTCTTCGCTCCAGTCTGCCCGGAACAGGCGGTGTGCCGCATTAAAAGTGACCCGTCTGATAACTGCTGTTCTCATAGAAACAAGAACATCCAAGCTGGATGCTTCGTTCAAAATTACATCAGGAAAGGCTGTTGGTGTAACTTAGTCGCCCATGTTATTCCGGGAAGTGATAGGTCATGAGGCTCTCAAACACCGCCTTATCAGCAGTGTGCAGCAAAACAGGGTACCGCATGCCCAGCTGTTTCTGGGTCCGGAAGGATGTGGCAACCTGCCCATGGCACTTGCCTTCGCCCAGTATCTGAACTGTGAGTCTCCGGGCAATACCGATTCCTGCGGGCAATGTCCGTCCTGTCAGAAAGCATTGAAAAATATCCATCCGGATATACACTTCACATTCCCTTTCATTGCCATATCTACAGGTAAGAAAGAAGAGATCAAAGAGAAGTGCGCAGACTGGCTCCCTGAGTGGCGTACATTTCTGCAACAGCAACCCTATGGCAATTACAATAACTGGATCAACTTTATCCAGAAGGAGAACAAGCAGGGAAATATCAATGCCAAAGAATGCGGTGATATCATTCACCGCCTGTCATTCAAAACCTTTGAATCGTCCTGGAAGGTGCTGGTACTCTGGTTGCCTGAATTTCTGGAGAAGGAAGGCAACCGCCTGCTCAAGCTGATTGAAGAACCTCCTGAGCAAACGATATTTCTGTTTGTGGGGCACAATCCTGATCGCATCATCAACACCATCTTAAGCCGTTTGCAGATCGTGCCCTTCGGTCGGTTGCAGGAAGACGAGGTGGCGTGGTACCTGCAGGAAGAACAGGGTGTGCCTGCCCAAAGTGCCCGCCAGGTAGCTGTTCTCAGCAATGGCAATATTGCACGAGCTGCAGAGCTGGTTCAGGTAAGCCAGGAATCATACACCTCCACCCTGCGGCAATGGATGCTGGCTTGCCATGCGTATGATATAACAGATATGTTTGCCTGGAATGAGCAGTTCATTAAGTGGGGGCGTGAACAACAAAAACAATTCTTTTTTTACTGCATCCATTTCTTTCGGGAGGTATATCTGATGCAACACGGAGCTGCGGTTCTTAACCGGCTTACAGAAGATGAAATGAACTTCGCCCAAAAGCTTGGAGGCAAGCTTTCTGCCGCCAGTGTGGAACGCATCATGGAGCTGTTTGACACCTATATCTACTTCATTGAACGGAATGCCAGCGCCCGCATTCTCATCACCCAGATGACCGTTTCCTTTGCTCATTTCTTCCATCGCCATCCGGCAGATATACGGCATCCTTTCTATGCGGAATGGGAATTGTAACTTTGTAAACATATGAGTTGTGCAGGATGTAGTGTAGGAACCAGTGGTGTGCCGGCGGGTTGCGGCAGTAACGGACATTGTCTGACCGGCGGGTGCAATAAACTCAACACCCACAACTGGCTTGCACATTTGCCTGCCCCCCCCGAGCTGCGTTTCCAGATCTATGAAGTATCATTTAAGAACGGACTTCATAAGAGCTTCTTTGCCAACCCGAAAGGACTTGACCTGATGACCGGCGACCTGGTGGTGGTTGATGCCGACCCTGGTTTCGACGTTGGACGAATATCATTATCCGGAGAACTGGTGCGGTTGCAAATGAAACGCAGAAAGGTTTCTGAAAACAGCAAGCTTCCTGCCATTCAGCGACTGGCCGGAGAAGGCGATAAGGAACGACTTACCGAGAGCCGTGCAAAGGAAGGGGCTACCATGATCAAGGCCCGCACCATTGCACGTGAACTGAAACTGGATATGAAAGTTGGTGAGGTGGAGTTTCAGGGAGACGGCAGAAAAGCCACCTTTTACTATATAGCCGATGGTCGAGTTGATTTCCGCGAACTGATCAAGATCTACGCAAGAGAATTCAAGGTGAAAATTGAAATGCGGCAGATCGGTGCCAGACAGGAAGCAGGTAAGATAGGAGGCATAGGTTCCTGTGGAAGAGAGCTGTGTTGCTCCACCTGGTTGACTGACTTCAAATCGGTCAGTACCGGCGCAGCACGTTACCAGAACCTCAGCATCAACCAGGCAAAACTCAGTGGTCAGTGCGGGCGGCTCAAATGTTGTCTCAATTATGAGCTGGACACCTACCTGGATGCCCTGGAGGCCTTCCCGAAAGACATGAATGTCATTCAGACCAAGAACGGAAAGGCAAGACTCAGCAAGACAGATATTTTCCGCCGTACCATGGTGTACGATATGGAAGGCAGCGCCAGCCCGGTTACCATCACCCTTGATAAAATTGCACAGATCAGAACACGTTTACAAAACGGTGAAGAACTGGAAGGGCTGGATGAGTTCAAAGAAGTGGAAGTGGTGCAGGTGGTAGAAAAGTTTGCAGATGTGACCGGAGAGGTTACTTTGAAAACGCTGGAAAAAGCCGGTAATAAAAAGCGCCAGAAGAACCGCAATAAAAATCGCGGCAACAACGAACGACAGAAAACGGACAATAAGGAAAGTAAAAAACAGACCGGACCCAGAAACGAAGGTGGCAACAAGCAGGAGAACAGGCGTTCATCCCGCAACAGGAACCGAAACAGAAACAAAGGCAACAACAGGAATACAGGAGGCGATCAGAATTCATGAGCAGGGTCAGGTTCATATGGATTGCTGGGCTGATGCTGGGGCTGGCCGCCTGTGAACAGAACCGCATCTTTGAGCAGAATCTGCCGGTAGATGTAAATGGCTGGTCTTATACAGACCCCAAAGAATACACCATCGTCATTCAGGATACCTCGATCCTTTATAATGTGTTTGTGAATGTAAGACATGCAGATACCTATCGGTACAATAACCTATGGGTGATCCTGCAAACCACCATGCCTGATGGTTCTGCACTCAGCGATAAGATTCAGATAGCACTGGCATTGCCTGAAGGTTCCTGGACCGGTACCTGTATTGATGGTATCTGCTACCATTCAGTACTGATCAGAAGCCGTGTAACATTTCCTCAATCCGGCAGTTATACCCTGCGCCTGGTACAGGATATGCGTGAAGAACCTCTGCCGGGGTTACTGGATGTTGGCATCCGGATAGAAAGATTATAAGGTATGTCAGGCGCACTGTTCCGAACCGGACTCCTGTTGACTGCTTTGCATTGTTATCCGGTTTTGCTGCCGGCACAGGAACAGCCCAACGTTATCGTTATTCTGCTGGATGACCTGAACGACTATGCTTCTTTGTACGAAGGTCATCCACAGTCGCCCACACCCGCTATTGCAGCTATTGAAGACAGAGGCATCACCTTTCTCAACGCCCATGCCAGCGCACCCAAATGCAATCCGTCCAGAACTTCCTTTCTGACCGGTAAAGACTGTGCCTATACACAGGTTTACAACAACATGGCATGCCATCCTTTCCGCTCCTACTTCAATGAGGCAGATGGCAATGGTGTGGTATATACCTTGCCGGAGATCATGAAAGACAGCGGCGGATACTTCACATTTGGCATCAACAAGATCAACCATTGCTTTGATACCTGGCCCGACCTGGATACCACTGCTGCTGCCCCCTGCAACCGCGAATGGTCGTGGAACAGGTACAGTCTGTTCGTGGAAGGTGAAAGCGAAGTGGTCAAGGACTGGGGCAATGACCACCAGCTGGGATTTGGTGGCCTGGCCTGGAGCATCATTCCTGACAGTCTGGAATCTTACATGTATGACTACCAGGCTGTGGATACCTTGCAGCAATTTCTCCATGAAGCACTGACCGATCCATCGACCGTATGCAACAAACCCCTGTTCGTCATGATCGGTTTGCGCAGACCGCATTCACCCTGGTACATTCCTGAAAAGTATTACGCACCATATTATCTGGACGATTATTACGAAAATCCCCTCATCCCTTCCTATAACCATCCGCAGGATCAGTTTCCCTATAACGGTGTGGTCATGCCTCCACAGCCGGAAACGCTCTTCGGCGACTATTATTCGCTACCTGACACCAGCCTGGCCCGTTATGTGATCGATCAGGAGAACAACTATGCAGATTTTACTAACAGGATATATCAGCTGGATCCATTGCCTCCCGTAGGAGCTGGATTGAGCGAAGATGAACGATTCCAGATCCTGGTCAATTCTTATATGGCCAATGCGGTGATCGCCTATCTGGCAGCAACGTCATTTGTTGATGCACAGATAGGCAGGATCATGACCTACCTGGAAGAAGAGCAACCTGCATTCCTGTCCAATACTATCATTGTGATAGCCAGTGACCACGGTTTCAGTCTTGGAGAAAAAAGCCACTGGAAAAAAAGCACCCTGTGGGAAACAGATCTTCGGGCGCCGTTCATTGTAGCAGATTATCGCGAAGAACGCAACGGTGTGTCTGGTATAAACGCCAGTCTCCTGGATCTCTTTCCAACCCTGTGTGGCATGACCGGTGTACCGGAACCGAAGTTCCCCGATGGCAGCAGATACCTGGATGGTATGGATCTCGGCCCCTTTATGGCTGAACCGAACCTGTATGCAGAGCGTCCTGCCCTGGCTGCCTATGAAGAACACAGCAACCTGGAGTGTTCTTGTTTCCCGATGTATTCTGTGCGCAACGACCGTTTTCACCTGCACCGCTTTGCTTCCAATGGTCCGGTATTTCTGGACACTGATTGCAATGAAGAGGAAAACTATTATGAATATTTGCTATATGATATAGGCGTTGACAGACAAACAGATCCCAATGAATGGAACGATCTGGCAGCTGACCCTGATTTCAGGCCGGTCATGGATTACCTGCTGCAATGGCTGCCCGGTCATCCGCTCTATCTGCAAAAAACATGGAAGCCACGCATTCAGTTTGAAACAGATTGTCTGGTAGCTGATACCACCATTTTGGTTGCCGATATGGTATTGACAGATACCAACGGACTTGAAACCTTGTTACCTGACACCCTGACGGCCAGGTGGTTCACAAACATGTCTGCAGATACCCTGACAGGTGCAGAGGTGATTTTTCCTGCTGCATGGAATATTGATGCCCTGCTCACTGGTGAGCCGCTATTACTGTTCCTGGAACTGACAGATACCAATGGCATTGTTCGCGGCCTTGATATGCAGTATGTGTTTACCACCGGTCATGGATTACCGGATGTAGAGCTGTCTGTGTACCCTTCTGGTCTGCAGGTATTTCTGGAAGATATCCATTATTCCGGTTCTCCTTCAGACGCTTACTGGGTTATGGGCAACGGCGATACCCTGTTCAGCATGTTCCCGTCTTCTTATACCTACTCCAGTGACGGAGACTATACTGCAGAGGTACACCTGTTGTATGGAAATGACAGCAGTTGCGAGGTGGTAAAAACATTTGACTGGTCACTCACAGATATAGGTTTCAGTGATCTGTTCCTGGTGTACCCCAACCCCTCTAAAGGCATGTTCACCCTGACCTCAGATGAGATTGTGGAGGTACAGCAGATCCTGCTCTTCGATATGCAGGGAAGGCAGTTGCGAAACTGGACGGCAGACAAGGGCAGCCTGTGGCAGCTCGATGCCGGCGATCTGCCTGCCGGAGTGTATCTCCTGCAGATCAATACTGAAAAAGAGGAATATTCCCTTCCATTAATGCTGGAATGATCAGGTATCCAGTTCTATGACCATCGGGCAATGATCACTGTGCAGCGCATCGGGCAGAATGGTTGCCGATCTTAGTTTGTCTTTTAGGTTGTCTGTTACCGAGATGTAATCAATGCGCCATCCTTTGTTGTTCGCCCTGGCATTTGCCCGGAAGCTCCACCAGGTATATTGATGCGGGGCATCAGAAAATACCCGCAACGAATCTGTATAGCCCGAACCGAACCACTTATCCATCCAGGCTCTTTCTTCGGGCAGAAACCCACTGGAGTTTTTGTTTCCCCGGGGATCATGGATATCGATCTCGCGATGAGCGATATTATAATCGCCGCAAACCACCAGTTTCTTCCTGGTTTTCTGCAGTGTCATTAAATATTCATATATATAATCAAGAAATACATATTTGACCGACTGCCTTACATCACCTGTGGTACCCGAAGGGAAATATATGCTGAACACACTCAGATCGCCATAGTCTGCACGTATGACCCGTCCTTCCTTATCAAACTCCTGATTGCCACAGCCATATTCCACATGATCCGGCTTCTGCTTGCTGAAAATGGCCACGCCACTATATCCCTTTTTCTCTGCCGTTTCTGTGTACACATGGTATCCGGCCTGTGCAAATGCTTCCAGATCTATCTGCTCATTCTGTGCCTTTAACTCCTGAATACATACCACGTCAAAAGAGGTTTCCTGCATCCAGTTCATCCAACCTTTGTTTAGTGCTGAACGAATTCCATTAAGATTATATGTAGCGATCTGCATGATGCAAAGTACGTTCATGTGACAGAAATTGACTAATATTAAATTCCCGATAGTCATGAAAACATTGATTCTCTTTTTTACTTACTTATCGGTAGTTCCTGTTGTCATAGCTCAAACCGGCGACAAGCCCAACATACTATTTGTTGTGGTCGATGACATGAATGACTGGGTAGAGGGTTTTGACGGGCACCCGCAAACCCGCACTCCGGTCATGTCTGGCCTGGCAGATATGGGCACTTTATTTTACAACGCCTATGCAAGCGCACCACAATGCGGGCCATCACGTACCAGTTTTATGACCGGGAAGGATCCGCACTATTCGGGAGTGTATGATAATACGAAGCTCAAATGCGCCTCTCTCAGTTCTAACTATACAGAAGAAGAAGGCAATGAAACTTATTATACCCTTCCCGGCATATTGAAAGACAGTGGTGGCTACTACACCTACAATATCGGCAAGGTATTTCATTGCTGGAAAGACTACATAGATTTTGACAGTGACACACCTGATCCGTGTGCCCGGGCGCTGAGCTGGAATGATTACTATTTCTATGATGATGATGGTGCTGCAGATTCTCTGTTCATTGATCTGTTCTTTGACGGGCTGGGGCCGTTTGACTGGGGTCGTGTGGATTCCATATATGAACCCCTTACGGCCGATTACATCCAGGCAGACTCAGCCATTTCGTTCATCAACCGGGTAGGCAGCGGCAGTGGTACCTGCGATCGCCCGTTCTTTCTGGCACTGGGTATCAAAAAGCCACACTTTCCGCTGTATATACCACAGCAGTATTTTATGAATGAGTTCTATATGGATGATGTCTATGAAGAACCCTTCCACATCGCCTTTAATTTTCCGGAAGGCACCACGCCCTACAATGGCATTGTGCTTCCTGATCAAACTTCACCATCCCGCTATCTGGACTATTTCGCCCTGCCCGAAGATGGCATGGCACGGACCATCTGTGACAAGCAGGAAAAGAATTTTGAAGAATACACCTTGTATCTCTCACCCCTTCCTGTGGTTTCAGATACCCTTACCGATTCGCTCAACAGGCTATTCCTGGAACAGTCTAAACGGGCCAATTTTCTGAATGCCTATCTGGCCGGGATCCATTTTGCTGATGCCATGCTGGGCCGTGTGATGGAAGCCCTGGAAGCCTATCCCGAAATGTATAACAACACCATCGTGGTGGTCTTTGGCGATCATGGTTTCTCTCTCAGTGAAAAACGGCATTGGCAAAAATCGACCCTCTGGGAAACCGATGTCAGAACTTCCCTGCTCATTGCAGACCTTCGTGATCCGGAACCCGCAGTGAGTTACCGGATGGCCGGTTTTGTTGATCTCATGCCTACCCTGCTGGACCTGGCTGGAGTTGACCTGCCCTACTTTCCCGATGGCAACCTGTATCCGGATGGCCGCAGCCTGACACCTTTCATGCACGATGGTTTTAAAAAAACAGACCGTCCGGTATTGTCAACCATCGCCAATGCAAACGGCAAACCTGCAAGCTGTTATCCTCACCACAGCGTGCGCAACAACCGTTTCCATTTCATTCACTACATGGTTCAGTCAGGCACCAATGTAATGGACTGCGACAGTGTTCCGGGAGCACTGGAAGAAGAACTGTATGACATCGGTTATGAAAAAGAAACGGACCCAAATGAATGGAATAATCTGGCATATGACCCCAACTATGCGCCTGTCATAACATTTCTGAAACAATGGATTCCCGGGCATCCCATGTACCTGCAGGAGGCATACTATCTGGAGCTTACTCCAGATGACAGCGCTGTTTGTCTGTATGACAATGACACCAATATCAGTTTCAGTTGTCAGGTCTATGATTCTCTGGGCACCCTGACAGACCCTGGAACGCTGGCCCATCATGTGCTTGAGTGGACCAACAACTATGATGAAACGGTGCAGTATGGCAGCAGCTATATGTTGAATGCAGGATCCATACCCGACGCTGTGATGTTGGATGAGAATGCAGTTTATCTCTATGCACAGCTCAGAGATACTACCAATCAGAACATTACAGGATTTCAGCTGTACACCATACACCTGCACAGCGAAGATGCACCCACCATGTCTTTTTCGCACGCGGTAGATGACCATACGGTTTCCATTTCCGGTTACAGCCTTTCAGGATCAGCCATCGATCCGGTCTGGAACTTTGGAGATGGTACAGTGCTGCACATCGCCTTGCCGGGAGCACACACCTATTCTGAAGATGGTTACTATCAGCTCACCCATACACTTCGTTACGGAAACGACTGTATGCTCATACAAACTGACACGGTCATTATTGGTGATACGATACCGGAAGATACCCTCATCACAGATACCACACTACTAATCCTGGATCTGATGGAAAATCAGTTTGAGGTTAATCCAAATCCTGCCTCTTCCAGTATTCAGGTAAGCTGGCCACAGCCTTCAGGACCAGGCACCTTCATGATAGGCAACAGCAGTGGTGTTTTGATCAGCAAACGAAGCTATCCGGAAGGCATGCCTGAAAGCACTATCTGGCACCTGGAGCAATTGCCTGCCGGACTCTATTTTATCATATGGCAAACAGAGCAGCATACTGATCTGCGAAGAATTGCCGTAACCCATTGATCCATGAAAATAACCTTGCTTGCAGTAACAGTTCTGGTCTTCTGTGTGGCGGGAAACATACATGCGCAGATACCTGAAAAGCCGAACATTCTGTTCATAATAGTTGATGACCTCAATGATTATTCCGGCTTGTATGAATCTCATCCGCAGATCTCTACCCCAACCATTGACAGCCTGGCTGCCACCGGACTGACCTTTCTGAACGGCTATGCCAGCAATCCGGGTTGTGCCCCTTCACGAACCAGCATGCTGAGCGGCAAGAGTGCTCTGTACACACAGGTATTTGTAAATGGTGACTACGACAATAAATTTCGCGACAACTTCACGGCTGAAAAGAATAATGAGGTGGTGTTTACCCTGCCTGAAATTCTCAAAGACAGCGGCGGATACTACACATTTGCCATCAACAAGGTCTTTCATTCACCTACTCAGAACGACTTTGATAAAACTACTGCAGATGCGTGCTCTAAAAGCCTCAGCTGGAACAGGATGATCAATTTCGACGATCCTGACGAGCTGAAGGATGAAATGGAGACCTATTCGTTCATGAACCATTTCGACTTTGGAGCCATCCCTGATGACCTGGAAACGCAACTCGTGGACTACCTGGCAGCTAATACTGCCATCGCCTTTCTGAACGAGGTAGCAGACGGAATTGCTGAAACCTGCGACCGACCTTTCTTTCTGGCAGTTGGTTTCAAACGCCCGCACAGCGACAGGTATATTCCTGCGCATTATTTTCCTCCATACTACCAGAACCAACCTGAATCATTCACCACCCCCTATATGTATAACCTCCCCTATAACGGTTATCCCTATTCAGGAGTGGTCATGCCACCACAACCGCCCGAAGGAGAATATGCTGATTTTTATTCCTTTCCCGAAGATGGTGTGGCCAATACCCTGGCACTGAGCGGTGATTACCGGACGCCCAGAGAGCTGTATCTGGCCGGTCTTGCCGATTACCCTGTGGAAGATTCTACATTGTCAGAAGAAGAGAAAGAAGACATCACCATACACTCGCTGAACGCCGGCTATGTGATGGGGTATATATCGGCCGTGCAATACATCGATCAACAGATAGGCCGGGTGATCAGTACGGTAGCCTCTGATCCGGTGTTGTCAGAGAACACCATCATCATACTGATCAGTGACCATGGCTATGCCCTGGGAGAAAAAAACCACTATGGCAAGTGGGGCCTATGGGAATGCATCAACCGTGTTCCGGTTATCTTTTCAGGTCGGGGAATACCGGCAGACCGCACCGGTAACACCATCACCCTGCTGGATATTTTCCCGACCCTGCTGGAGATGACAGGAACCAACCCTCCGCTCAATCCGGATGGATCGCCCTACCTGGACGGTCATTCCATCATGCCTGTTCTGGAGAAACCTGATGCAATACTGACCCGGCCGGCACTTTCCATCCACAAGAGAGGATCTGGCGTAGGAAGCTGCTATCCGCACTACTCAGTCAGAACAGACCGCTATCATCTGATCAGCTACCGGTGGAACAATGACGGATCATTGGGTACCGGTGTTTGTGATGACACTAAATATATATACGAAAATGAATTGTATGACATTGGTGCCAATCGCGAAGTCGATCCGGAAGAATGGAACAACCTGGCAGGAGATCCTGAATATTCCGGGCTGGTGAATTATTTGTCGCAGTTTTTTCCTGACAGCTCTCTGTACAATAAACCCGTTCATGGTGTAAGTATCCTTTCCAAGAACCTGCCATGCGCAGCAAACCATACTACCAAGGTCAGACTTCGCTCCAGGCTGTATTCGCCGGAAGGAGATCTGATAACACCCTCTGATCCTTCTGTAGCTTACCGGTGGACCCATTCGCTGGGCAATGACACCATCACGACACCACAACTGAACTTCAACCTGAATACAATACCGGCAGCTGTCTTCGATACCCTTGACCACATCATCTTCTACCTGGAGATACTCGACCCGGAAACAGGAGCAATGCTGGCCTTTGATCAGTTCCGGGTGTTCACAGACGATGCTTTCGAACCGGAAGCTATTGCAGATTTTCACCTGACCACAACAGACAATACGGCCTATGTGACCGATCTGGAGCTGGGCGCTTCTGTTACCTCACGGCTTTGGGATATAGATGGTGTGTACACCACGGCTACCCCTGTTCCGGCTCCCTACACCGCCACCACTGTGGGTATGCATCATATTACCCTGCATGCCGGATACGGAAATGGTTGTACCCGAACGGTCAACAGGAATTTTGCTGTTTCGGAACTTCGGATGGGCGAACCCCAAGAGGGGGCGATTTTATATCCTAACCCGGGAAAAAACACCTGCTGGGTGGCAACAGATGCCGAAGCAAGCGACATACGGTTGGTGGACATGGCCGGAAGAGAACAGGCAATGACATGGGCTCCGGCCGGCGATGGTCTGTATCAGATCAGGGCAGAGGGGTTGGCCGCAGGTGTGTACCTGGTGATCATCACCCGCCAGGACGGCATACAAACAATCAGCTGGTTTGTTTCAGGAAGATAAGCGTTTGACATTGGTCTGACGTTTCATGGGTGTTTATTTTGTGTTGATTTCTCGGATTTATACTAATTTTGATAGTTACACGGTTATTCAAGCGTATGAAAAGGATCGCTACGGTCATCATCCTGGTTTGCACCCTGGGCTCTGCTAAAGCACAGGATGTGCATTTTTCGCAGTTTGGGGCAGCTCCAATGTTGCTGAATCCTGCATTGTCAGGCCTGTCCAGTTGTACCTACCGGGCGGCACTCAACTACAGAAACCAGTGGGCCAGTATCGTGGGTCCCTCTTCTTACCAGACCTATGCCGGTTCATTTGATATCGGATTGTTCCGCCAGGCATTCAATTATTCCATGCTGGGCCTGGGGCTGATGGTATTCAATGATGTAAGCGGCGATGGAGCCCTGACCAACCTCACCATGATGGGAAGTCTGGCCTACCACCAGAACATGGGCGGAAGAGGTGCGCATTATCTCTCTGTAGGTATTCAGGGCGGACTGGTGCAGAAAAGCGTGGATTATACCAACCTCGTTTTCGAAAGTATGATCGGCCAGAATGGTGTGGATCCCAACCTCCCCAGCGGCGAATACGGCTCTGATGCTTTCTCTTATTTCGACCTCAATGCCGGTGTCAACTGGCGTTCACGCATAGGTAACAATTTTGCCTTTCAGTTCGGGGCTGCTTACCACCATTTGGGTGAGCCTACCGAAAGCTTCTACAGCCAGGTTGACAACAGACTCAATGCCCGTTATTCCGGATATGGTAGTGTCAAACTGGGCTTTGACAAGATCGTGATCATTCCTTCGGCCATCTATATGTTGCAAACCCAAAGCAGCAACGAAGAGATCACCACCGGTGCTACCGTTGGTTTTTCGCTTGACAAGGGCGCCTCCTTCCTCTATCTGGGTGGTCATTATCGCCTGGATGATGCGGTCATTCCCAGCATTGGATTTGATTACAACAACATTCAGTTTGGCCTGAGTTATGACATCAACATCTCAGACCTGAGTGCGGTTAGTGCCTATAAAGGAGGTATTGAATTATCTCTTATCTATGTTGGCTGTCTGACCAAAGAGCGCAAGTACACCATTGAGTGTCCTCGCTTTATGTGATCATTCCCGGTTTTTTTTGTTCTCTCTGATCATCTCCGGGTATCCCAGCTTCCGTGCAGCGGCTTGGACCGTCATGGCGATCCGTTTGGTACGGGTAGCTTCCGTTTTGGCACTGTCTATCCAACGTGAAAAATACATCTGATGAGATCTGGAAAGCGAATTGAAAAATATCGCTGCTGCTGGTTCATCATCAAGACAGACCCGCAGATCTTCAGCGATCTGCTGCTCTGATTCATCGTGTTCCAGATGAATGTCAACCTCATATCCCAATCTCACGCCAAGCTGTTTGCGGAGGTCAGCGTTCAGTGCCATAATGAAGTGACCATCGCCCACCGGAATCAGAGCCTGTTGCCTGATCGTCAGTTGATTCAAACGTCCCCTGACACGAAAAGCCTGCCTTCTTCCCGGACACAACAGAGCTATATCATCCGGGCTGAAAGACAGGTAATACCATCCGGTCTTTTCTCCCATCTCTGCGTATCGCAAAACCCTTTTATGACATGCTAAAGGCACGATTAAAGGTAACCTTATTAGTTTTGTTGTATGAACAGGCTCCTCCTCATGATCGCATTGCTGTGTCCGTTAGGGCTACCTGCACAAACACCTAAACCAAATATCGTATTCTTCTTTTTAGATGATCTGAATGATTTTGTAGAAGGCTACGAGGGTCATCCTCAGGTGGAAACCCCCAACATAGCAGCCCTGTCTGAACACGGTGCCGTTTTTCTGAACACATTTGCCAACAGCACCAAATGCATGCCTTCCCGCATCAGCATGTTCAGCGGTAAAGAGGTAGCCTATACCCAGGTGGAAAAGAATGTGATGTGCGAACCCTTCCGCGACTTTTTCAATGAAGCACACGGAAATCCTGATGTGTTCACTTTTGCTGAAGTGCTGAAAGACAGTGCAGGTTATTTCACTTATGGCATTAACAAGATCAATCACTGCTTTGCCACACATCCCGACTACGATGCTACGGCACCCGATGATTGCAGCCGTGGCCTGTCATGGAACAAATACTTTTACCTGGATGGTGGTGAAGGAGCAGAAGTGACCCTTTGGGTAGCTGAAAATGTTGGACTTACCCCCGGCCTGAACTGGGCTAAAGTGGCAGATTCTATGGAAACAAAGATGCTGGATTACAAGTTGGTTGATTCAGCCCTCGATTTTATTGATAACTATGACGCCGATCCATCGGTGGCCTGTAATAAGCCCGTTTTCATGATGATGGGCTTCCGTAAACCCCATCTGCCCTGGTATATTCCGGAGCATTATTTCTCTGACTTTTATCTGGATGATGTCTATGAGATACCATTTCCGTATCCTTACAATAACCCTGAAACCGCCTTTCCTTACAACGGCATCAAGCTGACGCCCCAACCGGATCCGATCTGGTCTGACTATTTTGCCCTGCCGGCCGACGGGCTGGCTCAGATCATGGCAGAAGAAGAGCATGTACAACCTGCCGTTGACAGCGCTTATCTGTTTCAGTTACCACTGCCAGCCATAGACACCGGACTAAGCCCTGAAGAACGCAAGTCTGTCATGGCATTTTCCTATCAGGCAAATGCCACCATGGCTTATCTGGCCTCTGCAAAATTCATAGACGCACAGATTGGCAGAATGCTGGACAGTATGAAGATCAATTATCCGGATTTCTACAATAATACGGTGTTCATTTTCTCCAGTGACCACGGCTATACCCTTGGTGAAAAACGCAGCTGGCAGAAAGGCACTTTGTGGGAAACCGATATTCGGGTTCCGCTGGTCATCTTCGACGCCCGTTCACCTCTGCCAACCAAAAGAGTGGTCAGTAATGTGACCTCACTGCTGGATATTTTCCCGACCCTGCTTGATTATGCCGGTTCACCCTACCCGATGATAGATGGTGAAACACCCTATCTGGATGGTGAAAGTCTGTTGCCGTATATCGCCAATCCCAACCTCACGTCAGAGCGGGCAGTAGTAACCGGACTTCGTTCCAAGACCGTTGACTGTAATTGCTTTCCGCAGTGGAGTGTGCGCACAGACCAGTTCCACTACATCTACTATACTTCCAATAATGAAAATATTGCCACACCGGGATGTCAGGAAGGTGAAGGATTCCATGAAGAAGAACTCTACGAGATAGGTCGTTTCAGAGAGCATGACCCCAATGAGTGGGATAACCTGATAGACGATCCTGATTATGATCCTGTGCTTCAATACATGCGTTCACTACTGCCTGACAGTTTGAACTATCAAAAAGATCTGTATAAAGCTTTGATGCAGGTCAAATCTCCGGGCTGTTTACCATCCCGCATGGAAACGGTCAAGATCATTCCACAGTTGCTGAATTCCAATGGAGTACCTGTTACCGGTCCGGCTCTGTCCAACCTTACATTTACCTGGACCAATAACCTGACCGGTCATACCTTCAGTTCAAAGAACCTCAACTTTCCTTTAAGCCTGGTACCTGAAACGATCTTTGAGGCCAGTGAAGAGATCCTTTTTTATCTGCATGTAACTGATAATACATCCGGTCAGCTGGTGGCATTCAATCTGGCACACGTGTATATCAATCCGGATCTTACACCCGTGGTTGACTACAGCCTCAGCACCAATGGTTCAGAGATATTCATTGATGACCTGGTCATAGAAGGACAACGCAACAGCACCAGCTGGCGCATTATCGGACAATATCAGGGAGCCGAAATGCCCTCTCCATTCACTGCAAGTTCATCCGGAACTTATAATTATAAATTAAGTGTGTCTTACGGCAATAAACCCTCCTGTGTGGTCCAGGCCAACAGGGTCATCACTCTGTTAGAAACCCCTGAACGTATCTCAGCTGAACTGCCTTTGCTTCAGGTGTATCCTAACCCGGCCGGCAACTCTTGTCTGATCTATCTTGCTGATGTGAACTACAGCGGTTTGATCAGGGTCTATTCCGGTCTGGGTACTCCGATGTATGAAGCTCAAATCACAGCAGATACACCCCTGCGCATGCAAACTGCTCAGCTGCCTGCCGGTGTGTACACCATACGCCTGGAAGGACGTGCTGATGTATTGCCGGTAAGACTGGTGGTTGCTCACTAACGGGTGAACAATACATCCTCTTCCGGAACGCGTATCCGTTCATTGTAGAGACCTTCCGGTGTGCCCGGACCGCAGGCGATGATCATGTTGATCTCTGCAGTACGGGGAAGATGCATATATCGCTTGACCAGCCGAGAATCAAAACCTTCCATCGGACAGGTGTCATAGCCTTCGGCGCTCATACTCAGCATGAAGGTCTGTGCTGCCAGTGCGGCGCTCTTGTGGCAAACAACACGCAGGTCTTGCTTGCGCACCTGCCAGACCACCGGGCGGCGGAAGGATGCAAAGAACACGATCAGTTGTCGCATCCGCCCCCAGATGCCGAACCAGTCCTGGAAGTAATACATGGGCATCAAACGCCTGTAATATTTTTTAATGCGTTTCAGTCGATGCTGCAACTCCGGCTTGTCTGCATAGTACTGTTCATTGAACTCCACCATATAGTCAGCCCGTTTTTTCCACAGATCACGACGCACCACCACCAGTACCAGTTCACGTGCGGTGGTGGCAGCACGTTGACCCATACAGTACTTCGCCAGCACCTGTAATTTCTCCGGATCACTGACCCGGTAGAATTCCCACACCTGCATATTGCTGCTGTTGGGTGCCAGCAAGGCCCGTTGCAGGCTGCGTTGTACAGCACCTTCATCCATGGGTGCATCTGCTGAAAAGATGCGCATGGATCGTCTGCGCTGAACAATGTCATCAAAGACCGTTGCTTCATTTTGCATGCTGCAAACTTACTGCATGCCCGCTCATTGTCTGGACCACTTTACTTCACTTGTCAGGCTGCCCTCCAGCTTCAGGGAGGCACTAACTTCCTTCCTGAATGCCTCTGTACTGGTTACCGCATCTATGCCACCCACTGCAAGAGTCATATCATAGGTATAAAGATCGTCGCCGTCCATTCTGTAACAGTAGGTCAGGTATTGTCCTGCAGGATTGTTCAGATCCTGTAGATAGACGAAGGTGTAGCCATCCACTTTTGTGCACCAGCCCCGGAAGAAGTCAGTTTCTTCCATGAACATGCCGCCCTCTTCCAGCACCGTCAGCTTAAAGGAGTGCTTGTCGATCTTTTCGATCGCGATCCTCGTGGCTTCCATCGCCGTATCCGGCTGCACCCAGGTACCTATGAGCTGTTCATCCAGTTTTTCCTTTCCCGGTTCACCCAGCGGAAAATCTACTCCTACCGGACAACCGGTGATCAGTGCCATAAGCGGAAGCATCGCCCATAATAGATGTTTTCGTTTCATGTGTGTTTTTTTATAATGGATAAATTCCCAATCGGAAATCCATAAACATTAACGAATGGTAACTTTTTACACAAGCGCTTTGATGACGTACAAGAGAGAAGTCCACCTTTCCTGCGGCAACGAGTGAGTAGTGAGAAATGCGCATTATTGAATTACTAACTGCTCACCATTCTCTCCCGCCTGTTGCAGGGTTCACCCCACACTCTCAAACATCTGTATGCCTGCACCTCGTGATTATTTTTTCTTCCATAGGTGCGGGTTAAAACCCGCACCTATGGGAGCAGAAGCACTGCCACTTATACAATATCTCCCCGTATGCATCTGTTATAAACTTTCCCAACAACCACACCATGCGCACACAATTACTTGCCGGTGCTCTTTTTCTGAGTGCCGTTTCCTTCGCTCAGACCAATGTAGGCACCTTACAGGGTAAAGTGACCGATGCCACTACCGGCTTACCGCTACCCAATGTCAATGTCATCATCATGCAGGACGGCCAGCTGTTGTCTGCCCAGGGTACCAGCGCCAACGGCAATTATATGTATGAAAAGCTGTATCCGAACACCTTCGATGTAGCCTTCGCGGTAAAAGGAAGACAACTGGAGAACAGGACCGTTACCGGGGTAGAGATACAGGCCGGCATGATCACTACTTTGAACGTGACCATCGGAGATAAAGACATCATTGCACAGGATCTCAGCATCAGACCCGATCCTGTTACCAATCCCATTGCCCTGGCCATTGTGTTGCCGGTGGAGAAGAAAAGCGATGAAGTCAAAGAAGAATTCAAAGGACAGTACTATCCCTTCATACCCGAACAGGATTTTGTACTCACAAAAGAAAAAGCCAACTCCACTTTCTCGGCTGATGTGGACAATGCTTTCTATACCATTGTCAGGCGGATGATCATGCACCGGGTCATTCCGCCACAGGGAGCAGTTCGTATAGAAGAAATGCTCAATTATTTCGACTATGAATACCCGAAACCGGATGGATCTGATATCTCTGTTTATACGGAATCTGCAGCTTGCCCCTGGAACCAGGATCATCTGCTGCTGCATATCGGTCTGCAAACCAGAGAAGTCTTCCAGGATGACCTGCCTCCTTCACATCTCGTGTTTCTGATGGATGTAAGTGGCAGCATGGCTACCAGCGATAAACTGCCCCTTGCTAAATCAAGCATGCGTACCCTGGTCAGACAGCTTCGTCCGCAAGACAGAGTGAGCATCGTGACCTATCGGGAAACGGTGGAGGTGGTGGCGGAAGACCTTCCCGGAAGCGACAAGGAAGCCATTCTGCGGGCATTGGCAGGCATGTATGCCGATGGTTCTACCGCCGGTGCTCCGGGGCTGGAAAAAGCCTATGATATTGCCGGAAAGCATTTCATTCGCAACGGAAATAACAGGATCATTCTTTGTTCCGATGGCGACTTCAATGTAGGACCCACCAGCGATGATGCACTGCTTCAACTAGTGCGTTCTCAACGGAAGAACGGAGTTTACCTGACCGTGCTCGGTTTCGGGATGGACAACCTGCAGGATGGCAGACTGGAATTGCTGGCCGATAATGGCAACGGTAATTATGGCTACATAGACCAGATAGAAGAAGCACGCAAACTGCTGGTGGAAGAAATGGGCGGCACGCTGGTAACTGTTGCACGTGATGTGAAACTGGAGGCCACCTTTGATGAGCGCTATGTGAAAGCCTGGCGACTCATCGGATATGAGAATCGTGCGCTGACCGATAAGGAATTTGATAAACGGAAAACCGATGCCGGTGAGATGGGCATGGGCCAAACCGTTACTGCATTATATGAACTCATTCCTGCCGATGAACTCCTGAACAACGACGGAAACATGGGAAAATTCACCATACGTTATCGTACTCCCGCCGATGGCACTAACAGCAAACCCAGAGAGATCATCAGTCCCTTACCATTTGCATCCGGCAACTTTGAACAGGCATCAGAGACCTTCCGTTTCAGTGCTGCTGTGGCTGAATTCGGTTTGTTGTTGCGGGAATCTCCGTATCGTTCCAATGCGAACCTTGATCAGGTACAAACATTGGCTGGAAATGCTGTTGGTCAGGACAAAGCCGGCTATCGTGCTGACTTCTTACAGATGGTGGCAGACTACCGCAAGCTGATAAAGAGATAAGTTATTAGTTGTTGGTAGCTGGTTATTGGATATGATCTCAGGAAAGGGATGGGTTCATTCCTGTATGCAGGACGAATCATTGAACGCAGCGGATTCAATGCGCTTTGTCCTGTTCTACTGCCGGCTATCAGCTTACTGCTACCTGATCAGTCAAATCAGTTCTATCCTGCCACAGGCCGCAGGCGAGTGTGTTCCGCCAGCTTCTAAATGATCTCCCAGGTTTCTGCGCCCCTTAGCAATGCATTCAGATCGCCTTTGCCCTTCTTGTCTATTGCTGCCTGCAACTGATCAGCCATCATGGCTTCATAGGTAGGACGCTCCGTATTGTAGAACACACCGAATGGCCTGGGCAGGTGCCCTTCCACCCTGGGGTCATCAAAGATGCGTACGAGTATCTGTGCCTTGTAGATATCACTTTCGTCGTGGATCCAGCAATCGTCTTTGCTGTGTCCTTCGTTCAGGTTGACGATGACCGGCGTAAAGCCATCCAGCTTGATACCGTATTCTTCATTATCGCCAAACAGCAGCGGCTTGCCGTGTTCCACGAACAGACCGTTGCTTTTCTTGCTTGCCTTTTCAGTGAAGACCTCAAAGGCTCCATCATTGAAGATGTTGCAGTTCTGGTAGATCTCGAGGAAGGAAGCACCGTGGTGCTGGTTGGCACGCAACAACATGCTCTGCAGGTGCTGCGGATCCCGGTCCATACTTCTGGCCACGAAAGTAGCATCGGCTCCTAAAGCCAGTGCTGCGGGATTGAAGGGGTGATCGATCGAACCCATGGGTGTGGACTTGGCCACTTTTCCCACTGGGGATGTTGGTGAATACTGTCCCTTCGTCAAGCCATAGATCTCATTGTTGAACAGCAGGATGTTCACGTCAAAGTTCCTGCGCAGGATGTGGATCATGTGGTTGCCGCCGATGGATAAACCATCCCCATCACCTGTCACGATCCAGACGCTGAGCTCCGGACGGGATGCCTTCAGTCCGCTGGCGATGGCCGTGGCCCTGCCGTGGATGCTGTGCATACCAAAGGTGTTCGTATAGTAGGGAAACCTGGAGCTGCAGCCAATGCCGGAGATGACCACGATGTCTTCCCGCGGAATACCCAGCTGAGGCAACACGGTATGTACCTGCTTGAGGATGGAATAATCGCCGCACCCGGGGCACCAGCGTACCTCCTGATCGGTCTGAAAATCCTTGGCTGTAAGTGTGCCTGTATCACTCATAATATCCTGATTCGTAGTATATCAATTACCATTAATAATATCCATGATGGCTGCCTGCAGTTCTGCACTGGTAATAGGCACTCCTTTGATCTTGTTGAAAGGAATGGCCGGAATGAGGAAACGGTCGCGGATCACTTTGACCAGCTGACCATTGTTGATCTCAGGCACCAGCACATGATCGAAGCTGCGCATCAGTTCTTCCAGGTTCTTCGGGAAGGGTTTGATGTAGCGAAGGTGGGCATGGGCCACGGCATGACCATCGTTCACAAGTCTGGTAACCGCACCCTGTATTGCACCGTAGGTAGAACCCCAGCCAATCACCAGCACCTTTCCTTTGGAAGGTCCGGCATGTATCTGTTGGAGTGGAATATGATCTGCGATGCGTTCCACTTTTTCTTCCCGTGTTTTCACCATGTGTTCATGGTTGTCGGGGTCGTAGCTGATGTTGCCTGTTACGTCCTGTTTTTCCAGTCCGCCGATGCGGTGCTCCAGTCCCTTTGTTCCGGGTATCGCCCAGGGTCTTACCAGGTCTTCATTGCGTTCGTATGGCAGGAAGGTCTCTCCTTCTTCAATGGCCGGTGCGAATGTTACAGGTATCTCCGGCAGGTCTTCTGCCTGCGGGAATTTCCAGGGCTCCGCACCGTTGGCAATGTAGCCGTCGCTCAGGAACATGACCGGGGTCATATGCTGAATGGCGATGCGGCAGGCTTCAAATGCTGCCATGAAGGCATCACTCGGGGTACGGGCTGCAATGACCGGCATGGGGCATTCGCCGTTGCGGCCGTATAATGCCTGGAGCAGATCGGCCTGTTCTGTTTTGGTTGGCAGACCGGTACTGGGGCCGGCACGCTGAATGTTACAGATGACCAGTGGCATCTCCAGCATGACCGCCAGACCCATAGCCTCTGCTTTCAGCGCTACCCCCGGACCGGAGGTTGTGGTGAGTGCCAGTTGTCCGCCAAAGGATGCGCCAATAGAAGCACATATAGCAGCGATCTCATCTTCCGCCTGGAAGGTGCGTACGCCGAAGTTCTTATGCTTGCTCAGGTAGTGGAGGATGTCAGATGCCGGAGTGATTGGATAGGATCCCAGGAACAAAGGCAGGCCGGATTGCTGACTGGCAGCGATGAAGCCCATCGCAGCCGCTTCATTACCCATGATGCTGCGGTAGGTGCCGGGTTCCAGATCGGCGGCATTGACCGAATAACGGCTTGTGAATATCTCTGTGGTATCAGCGAAGTTGATGCCTGTTTGCAGGGCCTTGATATTGGCCTCTAATACCTCCGGCTTGTTCTTGAATTTCGATTCCAGGAAGCGTACCGTAGAATCCGGTTTCCGGTTGTACATGTAGAACAGGAAACCGAGTACGAACATGTTCTTGCAGCGGTCCTTTTCCTTGGTGCTGAGTTCTATATCCGCCAGTGCCTCCCGTGTCATGCGGGTCACGTCTATGCGGATGAGCTGATAACCGTCCAGCGAATGATCGTCCAGCGGACTCTCGTCATAGTGTGCCAGGCGCAGGTTCTTGCTGTCAAAGCCATCGGTGTTGACGATGACGATGGCACCGGGCTTCAGGTTTTTGATGTTCACCTTGAGGGCAGCAGCGTTCATGGCCACAAGCACATCGCACTGATCGCCCGGGGTATAGATCTTGTTGCTGCCAAAGTGAAGCTGAAAGCCCGATACACCGGCCAGGGTACCTGCGGGCGCCCGGATCTCAGCCGGAAAATCCGGGAAGGTCTGGAGGTCTGCACCCAGGAGGGCGGTATTGTTGGTGAATTGTCCACCGGTCAGCTGCATACCGTCGCCACTGTCGCCGGCAAATTTGATGACCACACGGTCAAGCGTCTTGAGTTCCATGCACAGAATCTTTCTACAGTCCTGCAAATTACAAAGCAGGTCAGTATCAGCAAAGGTAGGGGAAAGGAAAGGAGGAGAAAGATGACGGAAGTCGCCATCTATAATAAACACAAGATCAGACAAAAGCCCGCTCGTCTCTGTCTTACCTGTCATTCAGTCCCCACAGTGTCACCCGAAGGGGACTCTGTGGCTTTCCTAATGCACCGTTGATCATTTGCAAAGTTCCTTTCCCACCTGCAGCAGGCAAGTACACTATTCCATAATGGCTTGAAAACTGTTGGGGAAGTTCTGATCAGGTATAAGCCCGTTCGTCTCTGCCTTCCATGTAGTTGACAAATGCTTTGTTGGCCACCTTGTTGCCGCCGGGGGTGGGATAGTTGCCGGTGAAGTACCAGTCGCCGAGGTTGTGCGGACAGGCGGTATGCAGATCATCCACGCTCTGGTACATGACCTGTACCTCAGCACGGATATGCGGGGCCTTGACGATCTTACTTACCTGGGCAGAGATCTCTTCATCGGTGAACTGCGCATAGACCTTCTGCACGGCGTTGTGCACTTTCTCTGACGGCCAGTGCTCCATCTCCCTGCACTCTTTATAAACCTCATCCAGCAGAGCGGCATTACCTCTTTCCTGTGTCAGTTCGATGGCCGCCTTGAAGGCGACAAAATCACCCATCTTGCTCATGTCTATGCCATAGCAATCGGGATAGCGGATCTGCGGTGCGGAGGATACGATGACGATCTTTTTCGGTTCGAGGCGATCGAGTATGGCGATGATGCTGCGCTTCAGTGTGGTACCCCGAACGATGGAATCGTCAATGAGTACGATGGTATCCACATGGCTTTCCACCTGTCCGTAGGTCACGTCATACACGTGGCTCACCATGTTGCTTCGGTCATCGTCGTTGGTAATGAAGGTGCGCAGTTTCACATCCTTGATGGCGAGTTTCTCCACCCTGGGGCGCATGCTCAGGATGCTTTCCACGGCTGTTGCATCCGTCTTGTCTTCCAGCTCCAGCAGTTTCTTTTTCTTGATCTCCTTCAGGTGGTCTTCCAGTCCTTTCATCATACCGTAAAACGCTACTTCTGCCGTATTGGGAATGAATGAAAAGATGGTATGGTCGTAGTCATAATGAACGGCTTCCAGCACCTTGGGAGCGATGAGTCTTCCCAGCATCTTCCGCTCTTCGTAGATCTCCTGATCGCCGCCACGACTAAAGTAGATGCGCTCAAAACTGCAGGACTTTTTATCCAGTGGCTGGCGACAAAGCTGCTCCTTTACCGTGCCTTTCTTCTTGATGATCAGTGCATGTCCGGGTGTCAGTTCTTTCACCTGGCTGAAGGGTACATCGAAAGCCGTCATGATGGCCGGACGTTCGCTGGCGGCTACCACTACTTCATCGTCATGATAATAATAAGCCGGACGAATGCCATTCGGATCACGCAGTAAAAAAGCATCGCCGTGACCCAGCATACCCATGATGGCATATCCGCCTTCAAAATCTCTTGCAGCACGTGCAAGTACGTTCTGCACGTTCAGTTCAGAAGCGATCAGCTCACTGATCTTCTGGTTCTCGTGATAGGGTTTGTACTGATCGAACAGTTGCTGTACTTCACGGTCCAGGAAATGCCCGAGTTTTTCCAGCACGGTGATGGTATCGGTGAATTCCTTAGGGTGCTGACCCAATGCTACCAGCTGCTGGAACAGATCGCGGTTATTCACCATGTTGAAGTTACCTGCGATGACCAGGTTGCGGGTCATCCAGTTGTTCTCGCGGATGAAGGGGTGCACACTGAACACATTGTTCTTACCATGTGTACCATAGCGCAGGTGACCCATCATCACTTCGCCCATGAAATGGCCTTTCTCCTTGATCTTGTCGGTAGAAATATCCGGGTTATCTGCGAGCCCCTGCAACGGTTTGTACACCTTTTCAAAGATCTCTTTGATGGCGTTCGTATTCGTGCTCTTACGGATATCGATGTACTTCTGCCCGATGGGCATGTCCAGTTTGATGGTAGCGATACCGGCACCGTCTTGTCCGCGGTTATGCTGTTTCTCCATCAGGAGATATAGCTTGTTGAGGCCGTAGAGGGTGGTACCGTACTTTTCGCGGTAGTAGTCAAGCGGCTTCAGCAGCCTGATCATGGCTATGCCGCACTCATGTTGGATGAAATCACTCACGTCTGGACCCGATACAATCTCTTTTGAAAGAGAATGGTTCGGCAAAGATACGTGGATTGTAGATTACTGCACGACGAGTCTGCTGTGCAGCAGTTCTCCGCTGTCGGCAGCCAGTTCCAGCATATAGTATCCGGAGGTCAGATTGTGCACATCTACAGGCTGACCGTTCCAGTAACCGCAGAGTACGGTCTTTCCTGTCAGGTCAGTGATCCGGTAACTTGCCTGAGTTCCTGCACTTGCCCGGATATACAAAACATCTGTGGCAGGATTGGGAAACACCCTGATGTCTTGCTGAATCTCATGAATGGCCACTGAGGTATCAACCGGCAACCATTCTGCTACATAGCCCTGTCCGTAGAGTCCACCTCCGAACAGATAGCCACCGGGTATCTTTTCTATGGCCTCCAGATCCTTGTCTGTTACTCCGCCATCAAATGTGTAGAGGCTGTCGCCATCCCAGGCAACCACTGATCCACACGGGATGATGGTGCCATCATCCAGAATGACCTGATCAAAACCCCCTGCCATGAACAGCATATCATCAATGACTTTCAGGGTGTGCACGTAGGTAAAATCAAAGGGATCTGCAGAGGCGAATCCGAAGCCGGGGCTTTGCCACTGGCTTACATTCCATCTGGCAATAGAGGCGACCTCATTGGCACCCGATGTAGTGAACTGTCCGCCTGCCCACATACTGCCATCATACACAGCAATGCCATATACCGCCTGATCAAAGCCCGGACCTGCACTGTACCAGTTGGTACCGTTCCATCCTGCAATGCCGTTTACTTCCACTCCTCCGGCATGAGAGAAGTTTCCGCACACCCAGAGGTCAGGGCCATCCACCAGCATTTTATGCGGATAGAGGATAGGTGGTGCACCCGGAAGGTATCCGCTGAGTCCGCCGCCCAGAGAATCCCATTCTGTTCCGTTCCAACGCATGATGCCACTAATGTCTTTATCACCCACCCGGTTAAAATCTCCACTGGCTACAATCTGTCCGTCGTATTCAATAACATCATACAGGTTAGGTGTATAAGACGTTCCTCCACCTTCATTGAATACGCCCTCACCAAGGGCTGATACAAAATCTCCATAGTAACGCCATACAAAATTGCTGTCGTTCGCAAACTGATAGGTAGCAAAATGGAGCACCCCGTCAATTTCTTCCATCGCATGTCCGTCGTGAGGAATATCTACTGAATACCAGTTGCTGCCATCCCACTTTGCTGCATGACCGACTGTTTCGCCACATATCTTTGTGAACAGACCGGTGGCATACAGGGTGTCCTGGAAATACTCAAAGTCCACAATAAATCCGTTGTTATCTGAAGTACCGCTGCAGAGCGTGGTCCACTGAGCGTGTGTATGTGTTGCAAACAAGGTGAAAGCAACGAGTGCCGGCGTAAATCGCATAACTGCTTATTTAGAGCAAAAATAAAATTCTTGCAAGCACTAACGATATGTGGTATCAAACATGAAATAAAACTGACATGTGCACAACAAACATCTGATAGATCAAAGTCTGTAAGACAACTTTCTGTCTGCAATAGTACATACATTTTGAAGACATTGTAACTTTGAGTAAACGCATAATGATGAACACCATCCCAACCGTTGATCTTGCTGAATACCTGTCAGGAGAACCGGCACGCATGCAACAGTTTGCGCAGGACCTTGGAAAAGCCTACCAGGAAGTGGGCTTTGTGGCTGTGCGAAACCATGGAGTAGATGCCGGACTGGTACAACAGTTCTATGATGCCGTACAGCGATTCTTTGCGATGCCGGAAGAGGTGAAATGCAAATATGAAGTACCCGGTCTGGCCGGACAGAGAGGATATACCTCTTTCGGAAGGGAGCATGCCAAGGGCAGTGATGCACCTGATCTGAAGGAGTTCTGGCAGTTCGGGCAAACAGTGACAGATGGTGACGCGGTGAAAGAGGAATATCCGGATAATGTGGAGGTGGAAGAGATGCCTGACTTCAATAAACTGGGTACAGATCTGTATCGCAGTTTTGAAAGTTCTGGCGGACACTTATTGAGGGCCATTGCTGATTTTCTGGAACTGCCGAATGACTATTTCGCAGAACACATCCACAACGGCAACAGCATTCTGCGGGCTATACATTATCCACCTATCACCAGCGAGCCAAAGAGCTCTGTTCGTGCAGAACAACACGAAGACATCAACCTCATCACCCTGCTGGTAGGAGCCAGCGCAGATGGTCTGGAGGTCATGAGCACAGAAGGCAACTGGGTGGCAGTTAAAACAGCGCCCGATGAGATCGTGGTGAACGTGGGCGATATGCTTCAGCGGCTCACCAATAACGTGCTGCGCAGTACCACCCATCGTGTGGTGAATCCACCCAGAGAGATGTGGCATACCAGCCGGTTCAGCATTCCTTTCTTCCTGCACCCGAGATCAGAGATGGATCTGACCTGCCTGGACAGTTGCGTCAATGAAGAGAATCCACTGCAATACGAGCCTATTTCTGCAGGAGGCTATCTGGATGAAAGACTGAGAGAGATCGGTTTGAAAAAATGATCCTGGACCAACCATCTTATGAGCGATTTGTTGCAGGCAAGACCAGGCTGATTCCGGATAATGTAAAGGTCGTTGTAGCGTTGTTTGCAGGCGGGGCTGCCTGGAATACCGGCTTGTCTTATCTGACCATCGTGTTGGTCTCTCTGGATCTGTTGATGATGACATTAAAGTCTGGTGTAGAAACACAATTAAGTCAACGACGTTACCGCGATTATGTCGATGTGCTGTTCATGAGAATTGGAAAATGGAAACAGCTGGCTCCTATAGAAGCTATTCTGGTATCGAGAACAGGAGAAAGATCCTGGGCTGTTTTCGGAGCATTGACCTTTAATGTGAAAAGCAAGAGCGCAAGGTATATGGTGGACATCATCACCACCGGCGATCGCGATGTCATCATACTCAATACCATGGATCAGGAGGCAGCATATGAACTTGCCCGATCGCTGGCCATACAGGAAGATGTGAAACTGTATGAGCAGGCTTCCGGCGGGCATGCCACAGAAATTTCACCGTACCACAATGACTAACCTGTAAGCATTCGTAATACCAAATAAAAAGCCCGGTTGTAAGTCTTTACACCGGGCTTTTTGTTTTTATTGATATGTTATTCCACTACCACCTGTCGGTTCACCGCTTTGCCTTCGCTGATGAGCGACACGGTGTACACGCCCGCAGGCTGGTTGGTAAGAGTTACCGGAATGGTGACCGCACCCACCACCTGACCAGGATGGTTTTCATACACTACCTGTCCGGTCAGGTTGCTGACACGGATGCTGAGATCAGTGGTGTTGGCAAAGTCTGCACTCACGCTGAAGCTGCCACTGTTTGGGTTGGGATAGATGTCCAGGTCTTTGATACCTGCGATCTCTGAGATGCCATCACAAACTTCCACTTTGAGAAATACCTCTGTTTGCAGGCTGGTGCATACTTTACCTGCATCATATTCCCAGTCATAGAAATAATAATAATATCCTGCTGCACTGCTGGTATGAATGCTGGCCACACCTCCAACGTTATAGGGGAAATATACATCACCTGAGTTTCGCTTGAACCGTGGACTCTGATAACCCAGCGCATCCAGATTTTGTGCTTCATTGGTACCCAGCTGGTAGTTGTTGCCGGTTTCGATGACCCAGTTCAGATCCACCCGGCTTTCGCCAGCAGGAACATCTACCGTTGCTGTTTCCAGAATGGCTCCGGCAGCGCTGCGCAGTTCAAGTGTTCTTTCGCCCGGAGTATCAGTATAAACCTTTACACTTTTCAGGGTGAATTCCTGGCTGGCATCAAAGATCAGATATCCGTTGTAGGTATCGCCATTGTAATCTGACCCTCCGGTATGTTCATGCGGCTCTGCGTAACCGTCAACCGGATAGTAGGCGGTATTGGCTGCATAGAGGTACGTGTCTTCATAGAGTGGCAGCGTGTTATAGGTGTTTCCGGAACCAAGCACAAAACCATCGGCATCATACCAGGTCACGTCATCGCCGGATGCATTCAGGGTTGCTGATGCTCCTTCGCAGGTCACACCAGGATCATCTACTACCGGTTCTGCAATATCTGCAATGGTCACTGAGATGGTATCTGTGTACAGCATTCCGCAGCTGCGTTCTACAGTACAATAATATTCGCCCGGCTCAGCCACTTCGATGGTACTGGTGGTAGCACCATTGGACCACATATAGGAGGTACCTACATTGGGAGCACTGAGTTCTACTGTTTCACCTTCGCAAATGAAAGTGCTGCCATTAATGGTCACGATGCCTTCATCACTTTCCGGTTGCATGGTCAGGGTCACGTCAGCCACCATAACGTTGTTGTCATCGTTCTCTTCCAGAAAGTAGTTATACGGATCCACCTGCACCACGATCTTGTAATCTCCGTTACAGATATTGTCTGGCAGAAAGATGCTCATACCTTCCAGCCAGTAGTGATAGATATCGAGGTAGCCGGCGCTGATGCCCTGGTTGGTGAGACCGCAGGAATAACCGCCACCGCCAAGTCCATAGTTGGGTGCGTCGCTGGTGAGTACTTCGCCAAGGTCATTCTCGCAGTAGGCATAGTAGTATCCGCTGCCGCAGCTGCCGTAATCCATCAGGCAGAAACCCAGTTTGGATCCGGAACCGATGATGGGCCAGTCAAGCGGATCTTCTCCGGGCACTTCTTCCCGCAGGGTATAGATTCCCCAGTCGTCCACATGAAAATGACCGTGGCCGGGGTGGTAGGTCATGGTGCCGGCGTTGCGTTCCCAGTAACTCATTTCTGTACCGTTCTTGTGGTAGATGCGTTGTTTGATGATCTGTCTGGGTGCTGTTCCATCAGAGCAAACATCCAGACCGCCGGGTTCATACACCGTATCGCCATCGCAGATGTAGTAGTCTGTGGCAAACACCCTGAGCGGACCGTGGCCCGTGTTCGGGGTGGACACAGACACTCCTAGTTCACCTACATATTCCGGTTGATAATCAGGATCGGCCAGAAGTATGTAGGATGCCCGCATATCAGGCAGCAGGTCACAGTCAGTGCTGCCATCCAGACAATCACAGTCTGTGGCATTGCCTGTGTTACATTGAGCCCAGACAGCTAGAGGTGCGCCCAGGGCGAGAAGCAGGTACAGTTTCTTCATACGGTTGTTCGTAATTGAGTCTATAAAAATAAGGTTTTACCTGATTAGACAACTAAAATAACCTTTTGTCATCCTTGCTTTTACAGTAAAATGTTACAAAGTGGCTTCAGCGCAGCAGGGTGACCGTGCCTTTCAGGGTATAGACCTTCCCCTGGTCATTGAAGCGCTGGTAGGTAATGACCCAGATATAAGTGCCCACTTCCTGTTCCATGGCATTTCTGGTACCGTCCCAGCCAAACAGCATATCATCTGAAAAAAAGATCTCTTCCCCCCAGCGGTTATATATGTATAGTTCATATTTCGGATAGATGAGTTCGCTATAGGGTTTGAACACATCATTCAGCCCGTCAGCATTTGGGGTGAAGGCATTAGGTACGATGAGGTCGGTCTGGGTATTGATGACCACCACTGTGTCTGGTGGCGACACACAGCCGAATTCTTCTCCGGTCACATAAAAATATCCCAGGGCAGTATAGACAATGCCGTAGGTATCAGCACAATCTGTGCAGGTCACATTTTCTGCAGGGATCCAGTTGAATGTGACATCACCGGTGCTGGTGGTGGTCACACTCATCTCTGCCAGTTCACCATCGCTGACAAAAACCGTATCAGGTATCGCATTGATGTTTGGATAGGTGTGCACGATCACCTCTACAGGATCGGAAATACCCACACAACCATTGCCATCGGTCACGGTTACATAATAGGTGCCACTGCTGTCAAAGGTGGCGAACTGTCCGGTCTGTCCGTCACTCCACACATAAGATGCATAACCGCTTCCGGCATTGGCTTCTACTTCATAACAACCTTCAAACGGACCGGGCGAAAGGGATGGAGCCGGCAGCACCGTGACCAGCTGCTGTAAGGTATCCTGTACCTCACACAGGTCATGAATGATGGCTGTGTACCAGGTATCGGTATCAGGAGCTACCCAGATGGTATCTGATATGGTACCATCCGGCAACCATTCGTAGTAATAGGGAGGTACGCCCCAGTATCCGCCGGTGAACAGGTCTATACTATCGCCGGCACAAATGATGAAATCCGGATGGGTATTGCTGATCACCGGTGTTTCCACTACCGTCTGTCCTTCGATGGTGATGATCCAGCTGTCTGATGGCATGTAGTGACAGGTGATGTCGCAGGGGGGCTTGGTACAGGAACAATGATAGGTGCGCATCTCAAAATTAAAGACGTAGTCTTCGCATTGCGGAGGGATGCAGGCGATGGTATTGAACATGTCCAGATCAATACCCCAGCAGGTTCCTGAACTATCGCCCACCGGGGGAATGCAGGTCCAGAAACTCGTGGGTGACGGCGAATCATCGCAGGGGCCGAGAATGCGGAATGCTGCTTCAGACATCAGACAATCTGTGGTGAAAAAGCAGCCGAAGTTTTGCGAATAATATGTACCGTCAAAATACGCTGCGGTCAAGGTGGTGGTTCCGGGTACGGTAATGTCCATGCTGTACCCGCAATAATCGGCATCATCCCAGCACACCCCATTGAATTCAAAGCCTATATCACTGGCTGTGTAGGTAGCTTCACCGGTGAGCAAGGGATCAATGATGACCGGGTACTGCCGTTCAGGTGCCAGCAACCAGTCGGTCTTTACCAGCAGCCGTATGGTCCAGGAATTTCCGTCCTGTTCGATCAGATATCCGGAGGCCTGCAACTGCGCCTCATCGTGAAACTTGCTGCGCTGCTGATCAATGACCCAGGGTGCGCCGATGGTTGCCAGCTTCACGCCATATTGCTCCACTGCCACAGAGCCCATCCACCAGCCGGCGTTTGTGTAATAACCGTTTTCTGTTTCAGGAACAATGCGCATGCCTTCCGGCAGCTGAAAGGTCTCTGAAAATTCCTGAACAGGAAGATCTGCCTGCACAGCGTCTATACTGTTCAGGATATAATTCGTTTTGATGCTTCCTTTGCCGAACACCATTTCCAAATCTGTAAGGAGCCAGGCATCATGCAGCCAGGCTCCGTCCATACCTGCATGCACATCTGCATACTGCAGGAGATTTCCGTTGTAACGCAGGTTGTGGTCATGCTGCCAGATGTAACCGTTGGCCAGTTGCAGGGCTGCATATCCTTCAATGGTATTCAGAAAGGTTGGCAACAGCTGAGCAGGTGCCTCGTAGATACCGGATATTTCCGAGGGATACAGATGCGGGTCTGTTGTTCGCAAAAAACCGGCATCATCAGTATAGTGCATGGCACCGTAACTCTGCTCTCTGATCCAGCTGCCGTTCTGCCTGATGAAGGTCCGGGTATTAGGTGTGCGCCGATCCAGGTCTTCATAGCAATCAGTACATGGCGCATTCCAGGGCAACATGCCGGCTTCCGGGTGCTGCACAGGCTCCGGATCGGGTATTCCGTAAGATCTGTGGGTTAAAAAATGATCATAATCGTTTTCTTTCACCTGCATCTGCTGGGCAGCAAGTGGCACAGACCACCACAGGAAAACAAGAAGTGGAGCCCGGAATAAACAAGACGAAAATGTTGGTTTTGGCAAGCACATTTACCCCTACTAAAATAGGTGATTTACACCACTTGCCCGTCATTGTTTCATCAGAAGCGATAACCAACCAGCACTTGCCCACGCAATGGCTTACCCAGAAAACTTTTGCTCCATGATGATGGGTTGGAAGTTCCGTTGGGCGACAAGGTAAGCACCTGATCCATATAGGTAACCGTTGGCTCCGGGTCATTAAGAGGTGCATAGTATCCCGCCTGTATCTGGGCATCAGCTATCCAGCGTTGTCTGGCTCCCAGGGCTTTCCTGTAGCCAACCGCCAGTTGCACACCGGCCATATATCGCAGCTGCTGATCATAGATCTCATTATCTTCAATAAGCATGGAAGCAAACGCAAACGGCAGGAACACAAAAGTAGATGGTTCATACACATCCACCCACTGTACATCATCCTGAGAGGGTGCCTGATAGCGTATATCCATCATATGTACACCAGCTGAAAATCCCGGCGATACATAAAACGAACTCCAGGTGTTCTCATTTGAATAACCCCGAACAGCAAGCTGCAGGCGCATACCGCTACCGGAACCGAGAGCCAGGTGGCTTCCAGCAAAAAGTGATTGCCTGCCGGCTAATGATCTTTCATAGAATACGGATGGGGTGTAGTAGCTGTAACCAAATCCGGAAAGCACCGTACCAGTTCCCAGATAGATGACCTGACCGGCATCATCATCCTGTGCAAAAACGAAAAGAGGGCAAATGAACAGCAGATAAAAAAAGATACTTTTTTTCATAGCAATGAGGGTTATGCCACAAACATAAACACAAATATGATAAAAGCAAACTATCTGATCAAAGTTACACTGCCCTTCAGAACTACGCTGTTACCACTGCCACCCGTTGCCTTCAGAAAATAGGCATAGGCTCCCATCTCCTGGGGTTCGCCGCGGAAAGTGCCGTCCCATCCGGCCTGCATATTGTTGACTATACCTATATCATGCGTTTCATATACCAATTCACCCCACCTGTTGTAGATAAGCAGGTCAAGATCAGTAACCGCTGCTCCGTATAAACTGAAGAAATCATTGACCCCGTCATTATTGGGAGAGAATGCATTAGGTATCTCCACGATCGGATCGCAGGTATCAGTTACCATTTCCACCCGAAACTCCTTGAAGATATTACAGACCTGATCTGCAGGATCTATGGTCACATTGTAGATGCCGGTCATGCCAGCTGTGATCTGCTGGGTAGTAGCACCGGTGCTCCAGCTGTAGTTTGAACCGGGGTGACCCGCATCAAGCAATGCCTGTGTACCGATACAGAAGATGGCCGTATCAAATTCGTTGGTTGGATACTCTACTGCTATCATCACGGTATCAGAGCTGTTGCAACCTTCTTCGTCTGTACCTACCAGTAAATAAGTGATGGTTGAATCAGGCGTTACACTGAAATAGAAATCGTCGTACACCAGGGTGGTATCGCCGTATTCATACCAGGCATAGCCCTCAATGCCTGCAGCGTTGGCATTGAGATTCACGGTCTGCCCTTCGCAGATCAGCTGATCAGGTACATCTCCTATCGGAATAGTGGGTATGATATGAATGGTCTTGTTGCCTGTGCCACTGCCGCATTCATTCAGTGCAAAGATGGTCAGGGTATAATAACCTTCCGCATCCCAGACCACAGAGATCTCATTGTTTGCTGTATCTACAACTGTTCCTCCTGTAATGGACCAGTCATAGTAAGTGCTTAAGAAATACGGCACACTGTAGGTGACGGTGTCGCCGGTACAGGCTTTGGCTGGCCCGCTGATGGCTACCACCGGCACATCAATGACATGAAATACAATGCTGTCGCTCCAGGGCCCCGGACAGCCGTAGTTGATCTCGCGGACTTTTAACGAAACATCGCCGGTTACCCCTGCAAAGTTGATGAGTATTGGGTTGAACGGCCAGGTAAATGGTGTACCTGCTCCAAACTGAAACTGATATACAGAATTGGGATTGTATGGCACCACCGTGGCTGCAATGACCGCACCTTCGCAGAAGAGGGTGTCTTCAGGTATCAGCACCGGAGGGTCATCTGCCGGTGCCCCGATGGTGAGATGGATCAGGGTACCCAGGCTGTTCTCTGAAGGATCTGCACAGCTGGCAATGACCCGCATATACCAGACACCCGCATCCAGCCCCAGGGCCAGCAGATCTGTATAACCGGGTATCATCAGTTCTATGGTGCCTGATTCGGTATCAACAGTGATACCCAGATCACAAAGACTGGCCTGGTTGAAGAACATGGCGTCCAGGATCTCCACACAGAAAGTATTGTCAGGGCAATAAGTGGCTATGCTGTCAAATACATTGGTATCATAAGTGATGGTGAGCGTATCGCCGATCTCTTCTGATATACACACATAAATATCTGTGATATCATTTGTTTCTATGTCGCATTCCTGAATACACAACGGCCCATAGACCGATCCTGTCACTTCCGGTGCGCTGCTCACCACCCTGATGAAATAGCTGCATCCTGGTGGAACTACCGGTACTATTCCTGAAACCATTCCCGGCATAGAACCCAGTGCCGGGTCATAGGTGGCGCTGCTGGTAAAAGTGCCTATGGTATAAGGGCTGTCAAAGCTGCCTGTAGAATCACTTAGCTGAGCGGTATACACATTGCCCGGCAAATACACTCCTGTGCTGAAGAACGGAACATCAATTACAGAATTTACGCAGACTGCATTGGTATCATAAGTGACCACGGGTGGCAAGGTGGTGACGGTATTGGGGCAGTCCTGCACTTCAAAGCAAACCGATGCCTCTCCTACAATATAGGGTAATGGACTCAGCCGCACCACGCGTACCTTGTAACAATCGCCTTCGGGTGTGGTGCCGGGTATGACAACAGCTACTGCACCACTGGTATCTGCCGAGGCAATATCAAAAACTCCAAGATCTGTGGGCGAAGCAAAACTTCCGCTGGCATTGCTGAGCTGTACCTGATAGGTGCCATCGCATAAGGGGGCAGACAATTCCCAGCCGAATACCAGGGTACTCAGGGCACAAACAGGATCAGGAAACAGGAAAGTGATATTGATATCCACCGGACTGGCCAGGGCATCATAGGTACCTACTGCTATGATATCGTCTATGGCAAAAGAAACGGAGGGATCGTCGCCGGATACATTGTTCAACCAGCGGAATCCGAAACGCAGATCGGCTACATCTTCAAAATCAGTTGAGGTAATGACCTCATATTTCCAGAGTGACTGTTCGTTGTATAATGGCTCTCCCACTTCTGTCCACGGGCCGCCATCAGCACTATAATATACCTGACCATAAGCTGTGGCACTTCCTTCCCCGATCCAGAAGAACGTGAACTCAATGTCCACCAACCCAAGGGTACAGAACCCATAGGCCATCTCTGCAAAATGGTCGGATGCACTTCCAGGGTCATAGCTCGCATTGATCACCGCAGGTGCTGCTTCCACATCATGCACATGAAGATAGGTGGAATAGGGGGCTCCGCCGATGGTGCCGCTTTCCACCATCAACTGCGATGGAGTATTGGGATAACCAAATCCTCCGGTGTAACTGTCATTGATGATCCACTGGTTATTGCCGATGGAATCGCCCGGGCCGGCACTGTTAAGCAGAAACGAGCCTGCATAGTCATCGTCGAAATCTTCGGCGAACAACTGGAATGTTTGCGAACTGACAGATGCAGTAGCCAGCAGCAGGATCAGGGTCCATAGGTACTTTGGGTTCATAGGCCTCAGAATACCAAGTTAAGGAATATGAGATTATTCTTAAAAACAGGCTTCGGCACCCCCACTTTCAACTTCCATCTTCATACCATCCACCTTTCTTAATCTAGTTCAATGCAGCCGCTGCATCACCATTCTACCTTTACATCGTATTCATGCATGAACTATGTAATTGTGCTAACGTTTCATGAAAACTGACTTTATGGAAACAGCAAGCGGACATATTATTCTGCATCCCGCCAGAGAGAGAGGACATGCCCAACACGGCTGGCTGGATTCTTATCATAGTTTCAGTTTTGCAGGTTACTATGATCCTGACAAGGTACACTTTGGTGCCCTGCGGGTACTGAATGATGATACCGTAGCTGCCGGTATGGGATTCGGTACGCACCCGCATGATAATATGGAGATCATCAGCATCCCCTTGTCGGGCGATCTGGAACACCGCGACAGCATGGGTAATACCACGGTGATACGCCATGGCGATATTCAGGTCATGAGTGCCGGCACCGGGGTGCAGCACAGCGAATACAATAAGAATGCAGACAAGGAAGTGAAGTTCCTGCAGATCTGGGTGTTTCCTAATAAAAGGAATGTAGCACCTCGGTATGACCAGATCACCCTGGATCCGGCAGCAAGACACAACAAGCTGCAACAGATCCTGTCGCCCAACGCAAACGATGAAGGTGTCTGGATCCACCAGGACGCCTGGTTCCATCTTGGACATTTCGACAAGGATCAGGCCTTTGGCCATACATTGAATAAGCCGGGCAACGGAATCTATGCTTTTGTGCTGGAAGGTAGCTTCCGTGTTCATGGAAAGGAACTCGGACGCAGAGATGCCGCAGGTATCAGCGACGTGACCAACATCGAACTGGAATCGCTGGAAGACGGCTCTGAGATCCTGCTGATGGAAGTACCCATGACCTTTACATATTAAAACCAAATCAATAAAATATGAGCGAACAATCAACAATGCAGAAAGCAGTATGGGCACTTGATGTGACCCATTCTGAGATCACCTTCAAGGTAAAACACATGATGGTGACCAACGTAACCGGTAAGTTTGAAGATTACAGTGTTACGGCCGACATCGATGAAGAAAACTTCGAAAACTCACAGGTAAGCTTTACTGCGAAGACCTCAAGTGTCAACACCGGCGTGGCAGACCGCGACAACCACCTGCGCAGTGCAGACTTCTTCGACAGTGAGAATCACCCGGAAATGACCTTTACCAGTACCTCTTTCGAAAAAGTAGATGACGAGAGCTACCGGATGACCGGTAACCTGAACATCCGCGGGATCGAGAAGCCGGTGACCCTGAATGTAGAGGTAGGTGGTTTTGGTAAAGACCCGTGGGGCAACACCAAGGGTGGTTTCACCATCAGCGGAAAGATCAACCGCAAGGAGTGGGGACTCAACTGGAATGCAGCCCTCGAAGCCGGTGGCGTACTGGTAGCAGAAGATGTGCGCATCAACTGTGAAGTGCAACTGATGAAGCAGGCATAATTCTATAATAACCAATCATAAAATGGGAGGCCTGTGGGCTTCCCATTTTTCTTTTATCCTCACAGAGTTCCTATCTGGTAATGTGGGTATCTAAAATGGAAACACTCAATCCCCTCATGTCTCTCCGGCCCCCGAGCCGGAGTCTCCATCTAATTGGCAGATTATCCAGCATTTTGCAAACTACCTCTACACTTAAGATCAATCCGGATAACTATCGTAATTGGTTCTTCCTACTTCGAAACAAAACCAAAGAGCACGAGGTACCGCAAATCATGTTCTGGAATATTCATACCACAACCACGCAAAATGACGTTACCTTTCGGCATGCGTTTGTATCTGATGATATTCCTGATCGGAATGGCCGGTATGACCCTGGGGCAGGCCACTTACTTCCTGACCGGTGGTGCTGCAGCCGGCGTAACGGAGAACAACTATGCAGAGCTGAAACTGCCTGCTGCCTATGAAGGTCGCTTCATCTATTCCAACAACCTGGGTATCCTCCGTTTCCGCTATAATATCGGGGCATCCTTTGTGCAGGATGTATGGGCTGGACACCCTTCTGTCACGGCCGGCATCTCCGGTGTCTTCATGAAACCCTCGGGTTTTATCAAGGCGCAGACAGCCGAAGATGTCACCTACATCACCAACAAATGGTACCTGAGTGTGGACATCAACTCTGTTCACGCAGCCATCCCGGTAGATGACTCCTGGGTCTATCAGTGGGGTATTGAACCTGCCGTAGTAATTGGCCGTCCCATTAGCAAGAAAGTGCTATTCATTCTGTCTCCATCCTATCGGCTGAACTACAGTCCTGCCTATGCATCCTATGGTGAAGTGACCTCCTGGTCAGGTTTGTTTCTGCACGCCGGGCTGATGTACAGTCCCGGACCAAAGCGCTTCAAACCCTGATCAGCTTTTCCTGCTCAGCCTGATATCAGTCTTATCCTGCACATACAGCACAGAGATGGCTGCACAGAACATGAAGATGCCCGACATCACAATGGCATAAATGGCATTGTCATTATAGAGGGCGTGCACGATCGGTCCGCCAAACACCCCGTTGATGATCTGCGGGAAGGTGATGAAGAAATTGAACAGCCCCATATAGATGCCCATTTTCCCTGCGGGGATGGACCCGGCAAGAATGGCGTACGGCATGGCGAGGATTGATGCCCATGCCAGACCAACACCGATCATGGATACGATGAGCATATTGGGATCATGCACAAAGTACATGGACAACAATCCGACACCACCTGCAGAGAGGGATAATGCATGCGTCAGTTTTCTGCCCAGCTTCCTGGCGATGGCCGGCAGGAACAAAGCGTATATAGCACTCACCCCGTTGTACACACCAAAGATGACACCTACCCAGGTGCCGGCTTTGCGGAAGGTATCACTCGATGTATCATCGATCGGAAGGCCATAAATATGATGGGCGATGGCGGGTGTGGTGAACACCCACATGCCGAACAAGGCGAACCAGCTGAAGAACTGCACCAGTCCGAGTTGGCGCATGGTGACAGGCATCCGACCGAAATCCGTGAAGATCTGTCGCAGACCGCTGTGTTCGTTCTTCGGCTTGCCGTGGTACTCTTCATACTCGGCAGGCGGATACTCTTTGGCAAATAGGATGGTCACCATGATGGCGCCAAAGAATACAATGGCACCTGTATAGAAACTGAAGATCACATTGTCTGCCACCTGTCCGGCCGGAGCGGAATCAGATACACCAAAATAGTTGGCCAGCACATAGGGTAACCAGCTTCCGGCAACCGCACCGATACCAATAAGAAAGGTCTGAATGGAAAAGCCCAGTGTTCGCTGATTATCAGGCAGGTTGTCGGCCACCAGCGCCCGGAAAGGTTCCATGGCCACATTGATGCTGGCATCCATGATCATGAGAAATCCGGCCCCGATCAGCAGGGCTGCTTTACCGGTCATAAATGCCGATGAATTGGGCAGCAATACCAGAGCGATGCAACACAAAATGGTACCGATCAGGAAATACGGTTTTCTTCTGCCGAGTCGGTTCCAGGTGTGGTCACTGTAATGCCCGATGATGGGTTGTACCACCATCCCTGTAAGCGGTGCCACCAGCCAGAACCAGCTCAGGTGATGCACGTCTGCACCAAAATTCTGCAGGATGGCAGAAGCATTTCCGTTCTGCAGGGCAAAGCCGAACTGAATGCCCAGAAAGCCGAAGCTCATGTTCCATATCTGCCAGAAACTCAGTCTTGGTTTTTCCCGCATGCTGCTTATTTGAGGTGTGAAAATTAGAAAAACTATTACATTGCAAATCCGATAGAATTGACCTGATACCTCAAGGGGTCACACCAAAACGATCGCACATGCTATCCATCCAGCAAAAACTCTCCAACTCCTTTTATGCACTGTTGTCCCTGCCGGCAACGGCCATGGGCTTCGCACTCAGTATTCAGATCTCCGCCCTGAGTTGGCTGTTGAGCACGAAATACGGACTGGCCATCGATGAGATCGGACTGGTATGGGCGGCTGGTCCCATTGCGGGGATCTTCGGCCAGGTCATCTTCGGGGTGTGGAGCGACAATACCTGGTTCTGGGGTGGCAGACGCAGGCCGTTCATTGTTTTGGGCGGCATATTGGCTGCACTGAGTTTGCTGGCATTGCCCAACCTCGACATCATCTCCAGAGACCTGGGTATTGAAGGAATATTAGGGGTGGCCATTGCGGTGGCTCTGGCCCTGGACCTGAGCGTGAACGTGGGCTTCAATCCCACCCGTTCCATCATTGCCGATGTGACCCCGGAGGGTGTGGAACGTACCAAGGGCTATACCTGGATGCAGACCATCAGCGGCACTTTTGGTATGCTGGCTTATGTGATCGGTGCGGTCATGGGAAAATACTTTCTGATCTACTTCGGCGCCGGTCTTGTATTACTCTTCACGGTCATTCCGCCTTTCTTCATCAAAGAACCGCGAGATTTTGAAGAGACCAAAAAGGACGGCAATGGTTTCATGGAAGGATTCATGGCCATCAAACCGCTGTGGGGATTTCTGATCTATGCCATCTACCGCATTCCGGTGCGCATCATGGAGATCGAGGTGAGTCATCACTATATGGAGATCATCTGCGGCATCCTGACCATCTATTTTATCATCGATTCTCTTCGCCTGAAAGAAACGGGTAAGTCACATGCAGAAGCCGGACTCATCGGATTCAAAAAAGTACTGGCGGCACACAGCTTTACCTGGATCGGCGTGCAGACCATGTTCATCTACATGTTCGCCTTTCTGCAGTATCGTCTGCCCGATCTGAACAACGACCAGGTGGGCAGCGTGATCGATATTTCCTTTCTCATTCTGAATGGCGTAGCCGCGGTGTTACCCGCCTTTATTCTTGAACCCATTACCAGAAACATCGGCCGGGTGCGCACCCATTTGATGTGCATTGCCATCATGGCGGTGGGCTACCTCGGCTTGTTTTTCCTGGGTTCCACACCTACCATCATCTACATCTGCATGGCGGTACTGGGTATTGGTTGGGCAGCCACAGTGAGCCTGCCGTTCGCCATCATGTCGCACAAGGTGGATAAGAAAAAGATGGGGCTGTTCATGGGACTCTTCAACCTTAGCGTGGTATTACCACAACTCGTAGCAAGTCTGGGTGTGGGTGAGTATTTAAGCGGTGCCGAAGACAAGCGCATCACCTTCCTCATCTGTGCGGTATGTCTGGGCATCAGCGCCCTTGCCTGGAGCATGGTGAAGGAACAGAAACCCGATGAAGTGGCGATGGATATGACGAAGAGCGGACATTGATTCAGTTGGCAGTGGGCGATTGGCAGTTGGCAAGTGGTAGCGTCTCAAATTCATAATAATATACCCGGACCTGTATCAATTTTAACGCAGCGTGCACGGCCGCTTCGTAACACCCGCTGCGTTTTGTTTTGACTATACATGATCAGAAAAACATTCCATGAATGTTGCCCGTGACAATTAAAACGAAGCGACAAGACAAAGGCTCAGAGGATCACGTGATCCAATAGGTAGTGGCTAAGCTTCATTCCGCTTTTCGCCTTCCGAACTCCGCCTTACCCTCAACCGCCAACTATCCTCCCATACGTTTTCGTCATCGCCGCCAGCTTTGCTGCCAGCGCACCTGTCAGATCTTCTTCCTTCATACGCCACTGCCAGTTGCCATCTGCTTTTCCTGGCAGGTTCATGCGGGCGTTGGTGCCTAAGCCTAACACATCCTGCATCGGTGCGATGGCTGTATTGGCCACAGAGGCCCAGGCGGTTCGCATCAGGTCCCAGTGGATAGTGCGCTGCGTTCCTTTACAATAATCCAGGCAGTATTGTTTGTCTGCTGCCTTCGCTGTTTTGAACCAGCCCTTCGACGTGTCATTGTCGTGCGAACCGGTATAGACCAGGCAGTTCTTGTGGTAGGTATGCGGAATGAAATCGTTCTCTTCTGCCGAGTCAAATGCGAACTGCAGGATCTTCATACCCGGTAGCTGGAAATTATCGCGGAGAGCAGCCACATCGGGTGTGATGACACCCAGGTCTTCGGCGATGATGGGGAGGTCGCCCAAATGCCTGCGGATGCTGTCGAACAAAGCCATACCCGGTGCATCCTTCCAGCTGCCGTTGATGGCGGTCTCTTCGCCGTAGGGAACTGCCCAGTAGCCGGCAAAGCCCCGGAAGTGGTCGATGCGCACCAGGTCGAACAGGACCAGGCTCGTGCGGATCCTGTCACGCCACCAGCCGAAATCATCGTGGATCATCGGCTCCCAGTTGAAGAGCGGATTGCCCCAAAGCTGACCGGTCTTGCTGAAATAATCGGGCGGTACACCACCTACTGCGATGGGTTTTTTCTGTTCGTCGAACTGGAACAGTCCGGTGTTGGACCAGGTATCGGCACTGTCCATCGCTACATAGATAGGAATATCTCCTATAATTAAAACACCTTTGTTGTTGGCATACTCCTTCACCGCCATCCACTGGTTGAAAAACTCATACTGCAGGTAGCGGTGGAAATCGATGGCAGCGGCCAGCTCTTCACGGGCGGGACCTAATACCGACTCCTGGTGCATCATGTAGTCATGCGGCCATTCGTACCAGGGCTTTTTGCCAAACTTTTCCTTCAATGCCATGAACAGCGCATACGGATCCAGCCAGTAGCGGTTGATCTCTACGAACTGGTGGTAGCGTTCTTTTCTCACCTGATCGTCCTGTTCGCGGAAACGCTTTTCTGCCTTCGCCAGCAGGTTCAGTTTCATGTCGATCACCTTTCCGTAGTCCACCTTCGTCATACCGAAGGCACCGCTCACTGGCAGTTCATCGGCTTCCAGCAACCCTTGTTCCGCCAGCAGGTCCAGATCTATGAGATAGGGATTGCCCGCTTTGGAGCTGAAGCACTGGTAGGGACTGTCGCCGTAACCCGTGGGCCCCAGGGGCAGTATCTGCCAGTACCGCTGCTTCGCCTGTACCAGAAAATCCACAAAACCGAATGCTGCTTTTCCCAGAGAACCGATGCCGTGTTTGCCCGGCAGAGAGGTGGGATGTAATAAGATGCCGCTGGCCCTTTCAGAGATCATAACACAAGATTAATTCAGGATAAATCTGGTGTAAAGATAGGGGAGATAAAGGCGGAATGCGGAGGACGGAAATCGAAATTCGAAAAACGGAATTCGGAACAGGGGATAGTATTTCTTTTCCGGACAGAGTACTCTCCATCCACTCCCACACCCACTCCCACACTCACTCCAACCCCCGCACCCGCTCCCCATTAGCCGTCCCGCCGGTGTTACCGGGTGTGGATGAACAATTCAGTGTTTGAATCACATCACAGAGGAACGCCGGCGTTTTTAAAATATGAGGCGCTCGGATACATGAACCACAGAGTTCCTTGTCAGGTAACTCTGTGGGGCCAAAAGAGCATTCTCTGTTGTACAGAGAGTTCTTCTCACCCCTCACTTCCCGCTTCGGCGGGATTCACCTCTCACAATATATAATCCGTGCTCAAAAAGTTCGACTTCCTTCCTTCCAGCACATTGGTCACGATCTGCTTGTTCATGGGCAGGTCTTTGAAGGCTACGGTGGTACGGATACTGAACACCCGCAGCGCATCGTGCACACTCAGGGTGGCCACGGCAGAATCTTTTCTTCCGTTGAAGGGATAGACATCCGGTCCCCGCTGACACTGGCTGTTGAGATTGACACGACACACGAGGTTGACCAGCGGATCGATGAGTTCCACCAGCCTGTTCGGGTCTTTGCCGAAGATGCTGACTTGCTGCCCGTAGTTGGACTCGTCAATATACTCCAGCGGTTCACTTACAGAACGGAAAGGCACAATAGGAATGACCGGTCCGAATTGCTCTTCCTCCCATACCCGCATATCGCTTGAAACCGGATACAACACGGCCGGATGGAAATACGATTCCTGCATGGCGCCGCCTCCTTCATTTAGTATAGTGGCGCCTTTTTGCACAGCGTCATCCACCAGTTCTTTCAGGTAGGCCGGCTTGTCTTTTTCCGGAAGTGGTGTGATGCCTACTTTGTCTTCCCAGGGCATGCCTGGTTGCAGTTTGTTGAGTGCCGCGATGAACTGTTCATTGAACTTCGCTACGATGCTCTCATGCACGAACAGGATCTTGAGTGCGGTGCACCGCTGTCCGTTGAACGACATGCTGCCGCTCAGACATTCGGCTACGGCATTGTCGATATCAGCATCGGGCAATACGATGGCGGGATTCTTGGCTTCCAGCCCCAGCACCGATTTCAGCCTGTTGGGTTTGGGATGCTGGCGCTTGATGATATTGGCTACCCGGCTCGTTCCGATGAAAGCGAACACGTCTATCTTGCCGGTCTCCATGATGGGACCGATGATCTCTTTTCCTTCGCCGTAGATCACGTTGACCACGCCCTTTGGGAAATGCTCGCGGAATAATTCCAGCAACGGCTGAATGAGCAACACACCGAAACGGGCGGGCTTGAACACCACCGTGTTGCCCATGATAATTGCCGGTATCAGCGTGGCGAAGGTCTCATTGAGGGGATAGTTGTAGGGACCCATACACAGGGCAACTCCCAGCGGACTCCTTCGGATCTGTGCATAGATGCCTTCTTCCTTCTGCAGCTGGGCATTCTCGCGGTTCACATCCTTGAGCTCTTCCATGGTGTCGTAGATGTACTGCACGGTGCGGTCGAATTCTTTTTCGGCATCCTTGCGGGTCTTGCCGATCTCCCACATAAGCAGTCGCACCACTTCTTCCCGTTTCTGTTCCATGCCCTGCACGAACAACAACATGCTTTCCACCCGCTTTTTCACGGTCAGTGTGGGCCATAACCCGCGGCCACCGGCATAGGCGTTGAAGGCAGATTCCACTGCTTCTACCGCTGCTTCTTTTGTCAGCATGGGGTGACTGCCTACTTCCACTCTTTCCAGTCCTTTAGCGGACTTCATACACACGGGCGATAGGACAGTATTGAACGGACCCTTCCATTCCCGTAACTCTCCGTTGACCAACCATACGGTTTGATGAATCGGAAGTTTCAGGCGAGCGTTCTCTGGTATATCCTCCTTGTGTGGAAAAACAATGGTCTCAGCAGGTCGTATTTTGGTATCTGTTTTACTCATATATCATAGTTGTGTGAAAGAGGCCGAGTAGGATCTCTCTCCATCCTGCAGATGGATGAAATAACGGCCTGGTGACAATGTTTGTGTGTTCAGTATTAGCTGACCTGACTGAAAGGTAACAGGAAGTTCAAGGTTCTTTCCTTGCAGATCAGATATGCGGATGTCAGGCTGCGAAGTGAAGGTATGTTCTATGTGGACATATCCATCGGCCGGATTGGGAAATACCTGTAATGCTACGGGAATATCCAGGACGTTTTCCGGTTCTTCCGGGGTGCTGATATCAATAAGTTCATCCCGCAGGTCGCCCTCTACAAAGACTGCAAAACTTCTGGCGGGCACTTCAAAATACACCTGGTTATCGCCGCTCACGATCTGATACTCGTATGGCGTCACAGCAAAGATGTCGGTCAGGGTATCGCCGGGAAAAATGTTGGCGGTGTTGATGGTATGGTCCAGCTTCAGCGTTTCGCCTGCGTAGTTGATCACCACGATGACCTCTCTGCCGCTTTCTGCATAGCTGAGCTGATACAGTAAGGTGGTATTCGGAAAACCGCTGATGTAGTTGGACGCATAAGGTGTACTGAAGCGGTTCAGATAATCTGTCTGGGTAGCACCATAGATATAGCGCTGATGTGCTTCCATCAGTCCGTTGATCTGATAGCGCAGGTTGAGCGGTTCGTAATAATCCGGATGATAGACACAGGGAATGCCGAGCTTGTTATTGGTCAAAATATAAGCGTATCCCAGCATCGGATCATTGTCAACCGGCTGACCCGGATCGCGGAAGTCGTGGTTGTTCACAAAGGTGACGGTATGAAAACCGGACCCTCCGGCACCGTCCACGATACCGCTGTTGAATACATTGCGTACATCATAGCCGAAAGCATCTGAGGCCTGCTCCAGGGCATTGCGCAGGGCGAAATCAAATACGCGGACATTAATGGCACTTTTGGTATCGTCATCCATGTAGGACTCCACATCATTCAGCCAGCCATTCAGATAGCCTGCGCTGAAATCATACGCTTCACCCACCACCATGCCCGGATCGATGCCGTTGTCGTGCAGGTGATCGAGGAGGTCGCCCATGAAGTCGGCCGGAAAATGCTTGACCGCATCCACCCGGAAACCACGGATACCCACTTCATTCCAGTTCCATACCGTGTTGTCAAACAGCACGTCTCTGGAAGACGCTACGTTCTGATCCACATCATAGAAAAAGAACATGCCGTCCAGATCGCCGGCCAGCTGGGTAGGTGCGCCGTTGGGTTTGAAATTGGTATGGTCCATATAACCCTGTCCGCTCTGGACATTGCCGTAGTTCGTTGCCGTCTGGTAGCCTATTTCGTCCTGGATATCTTCGGCTGCTGCGCCACTCCACAGGCCGTATATGAAGTGGTCGGTCATATCGCCCAGTCCGCCGGAGCCCGTGTTGTACATGCGTATCCACAGGGTATCGCCATCGGCATTAAAGTCAGATGCCTCCAGTGTCAGCGCCAGTTCATCGGTACCGCAACCGCCATCCACCGCAGCGTCAAAACGTTTGCCTAAGGTGATGACGTCATTAGCTTCCCCGCAATCAGCCCCGCCGTTCGGTTCACTTTCGGCCGTAGCTGCCAGACCATAGTTGGCATCTACTGTATTCGTCCACATCATGACGGTATAGGGCTTCCCCACAAATCCGCCTGAACCGGAAGCAGAATGGATCTTGAAATAATAGGTACCTGCGCCATTTCCGGAAGCTCCGCCAAGCGGCAGGTAACAACGGTAGCGATCTGACGGAAAAGGCTGATCACCCGCAGCGATCTTGGTGGCATTCATGTTCTCTATCCATCCTTCCACCGAGGGGTTGTCTTCCCAGCTTCCGCCATCGCGGTGGTTATAGACCATATCGGCCACAGCCTTGATGTCATGGCTGTTCAGGGTGGCGATCAGGGCATCGAGTTCATCGCGGGTACCCCAGCGGCAGCTGGTGTATTCGCCCAGGTTGTAATAGTCTTTCACGTCATACCCCATGCTGGCCACACCGCTGCTGCCTTCGGCCAGGGGGGGAAGCCACAGGTAGGTGAATCCGGCTTCCGCCAGCTCCTCTGCATGGTTCTCCAGGTATTCCAGGTATCCACCGCCTTCCAGAAACTGCAGGTAGTTCCATTTCCATCCCTGCATCATGAACTCCTGTGCATGGGCGTGAACAGTCATCGGCAGCAGGATGCATGCCATTATCATTTTTCTTATCATGCCTGAAAAGAGTTAGCAAATGTACACAGCAGAGCTCAATTTCCGGCCTTTCATTCAATCATCTAACCTTAACTTTAAACGAAATTGATACAGTAACATGCTGAGATACATTCGTTTACTGATGCTGGTTTCCCTGTCGGGGATGGTTGTTGAAACAAGCGCTCAGGTGCACCTGGTGGTGACCAGCTGGCCGGATGAACCGGAGAGTCCGGAGATCTATGTGGCGGGGTCTTTCAACAGCTGGCAGCCGGGTGATGAGTTGTTCAGAATGCAGCGAACGGCCGATGGTTTCGTCCTGGATATTCCTGTTCGCGGAACGCATGAATTCAAGTTCACACGTGGTGGATGGGATAAGGTGGAGACCGATGCTAGCGGAAAAGACGTCGGCAACCGCAACTTATCAGGCGATGGCGGAACCCTGGAGTGCAGCATTGCCGGCTGGGCCGATGGTTTTGCCAAAAAACCTCCGGTGTTGAACGAGGCGATCATCGTGCATGAAATGAAAGCGCCCTTTCTGGCCACCTACAAGAACATTCGCATCTGTTTACCGGAAGGCTATGCCGATGATACTACGCATTACCCGGTCATCTATATGATGGACGGACAAAACCTGTTTGACGATGCTACTTCCTATGCCGGAGAATGGGGTGTGGACGAAGCACTGCAGGCCCGCATGGCGGCAGGTAGAAGCGGAGCCATCATCGTGGGGGTGGATCACAGTGGTCCCTTGCGCATGATGGAATACACGCCCTGGGCAAATGAAACCTATGGCGGCGGATTAGGTGAAGCCTTTTCACAATGGCTGATGGATTCTGTGGTGGCTTATGTAGATGCGCATTACCGCACCATTCCTGACAGAACAGAACGCTACGTGGCGGGCAGCAGTCTGGGCGGACTCATCTCCACTTATCTTGTATTGGCACACGGCGATGTGTTCGGTGGTGGTGCGGCCTATTCTCCTTCCTACTGGTTCAGCGATCAGCTCTTCGATTATGCAGCAGAACATACACCGATGGCACCCATGCGATTTGAAATATATGGGGGCGGCATGGAAGACGATGATGATATGGTGCCCTTCATGATGGTGGTGTATGACCTGATGAACCAGGAAAAAGACCCTGGGGTGCGTCTGCGTTTTGTGGTGGAATCTGTTGGCCAGCACAATGAGTCCTGGTGGAGAAAGCAGTGGCCGGGCACATTGGGTTGGTTGCTGGATAAGCAGTGAAGGAGATGCCCGAAGGGGCATCGGTGAGCAGTGAACCAGACCAGGGTCTGGAGTGAATGGTGAACGGTTCAGCCACCGAACAAGCTAGAACCACAAACATGTTGGAAGATCTGCACTGATCAAAAGACTATGCTTCTCACTACTCACTCCGGGCGTTAGCCTGGTTCACTATTCACTTACTGGCACAGTTCCTAAAAACCAATAACTTTATTTCACAACCCAACGCCATGAAAAGAATACTCTTCATTCTAGCCGTTTCTATCGCCCTTATATCCTGTGGTTCTTCTGAGAAGAATGCCGGTGCACAGGAGTCTGCCACCCGTTTCTACGAAGCCCTGAAAGCAGGCAATGTGGATGCTGCTGTGCTGGAAATAGAACCGGGTGTATTTGATGATATGGAACCGGTCAAAAAAGCATTGAACAACAACCTGGCTCTGCTGGGTAACCTGCAGTCCTATGAAAAAAGCAGTGGCTGGAACATCAACACCAGTACGGAATCAGGTACGACCGTATATGTGCTGTTCAAGGTAGAATATGCACACGGTACATCTGCCGACAGTCTTACCTTTCATGAAGGAGAAGATGGTCAGATGCGGCTGATCGGTTATAACTGGAAATTCACCCAGGCAGATTATCTGGATAACATCCATGCCAGTGAAGAGATGGCCACACACTACATGGAAATGGTGCGTGATGGTCATTATGATATGGCTTATGGTATGGTGGGATACCAGGGGGCTGCAGCCACAGATCAGACCAAATGGACCCAGATGTTGTCATCTACTTCTGCAGCTGCGGGTGGCATACAGGAATTCAGTATCGACCAGAACCAGAGCACGGTGAACATCTATGGTCAGGAAGCAGAGGTGCCGGGCAATTATTATACGGTGGTCATCAATACGGTATGCGCCAACGGCAGCATCAGAGAGAACCTGCTATTTTATCAGCCTGACTTCGGGAGCGACATCAAGCTGGTGAATCATGGAAGACAGGTGATCTGATCAGGACCTCCGCAACAGCGACCTCCCGTCCAGCCACCAGGCAAAGCCGGTAAACAAAGCAATGAGACCAAGGCGCAGTGCAAAGGAAGTACTTCCTTCGCCCAATCCGTCGTGCAGCCATAAACCTGCCAGACAGAGGACGATACTTATGGCAAAATACGCCAGGATCTTGCGCACATTGTAAGGTACATGGTAGTACTTCTGTCCGATCATATGACTGAGTATGACCATGCTGGCATAGCACAGCAATCTGGACCATGCTGCTCCTTCATAGCCGGCAATGGGAATGAGTATGATATTGGCCACGATACTCAGCACGGCGCCTGCCACCGGAATGATGGTGGCATACAGGGTCTTATCGGTCAGCTTGTACCACACACTCTGGTTGTAATACACCCCCAGTAGCAGGTTGGCGAATAACAGGACGGGAACGATGCCCAGACCTTCGTGGTAATTCTCGCCGATGATGATCCTGAACACATCCGGAAACATGCCCACACCCAGGAAAATGATGCAGCATACGATCACGAAATACTTCATGACCAGCGCATAGACCTTTGGTGCATTGTCTGAACTGCTCTGATGGAAGAAGAATGGTTCTGCTCCCATTCTGAATCCCTGCACCGCCAGGGTCATGAAGATGGAGATCTTATAGACCGCACTGTAGATACCGATCTGCGCCAGGTTCTCTTCCAGCGTTCCGGGCAACAGGTATTTCAGCAGCACCCGGTCGAAGGTCTCATTGATCATGCCCGCCAGCCCTATCAGCACCAGCGGCATACCGTACAGCATGAGTTTCTTCCACAGCAGCTTGTCCACAGACAACCTGCGCATACCGGGCAGGAAGATGGCAAAAGTAGCAGCACTGGCGATGAGGTTGGCGATGAAGACATAGCCCACTGCCTGTTCCTGTTTGAAATGAAATCCGATGAACCCGAACATGTCAGGCTTCTGCAAAATGGCCGGTAGCAGAAAGAAGAAATTGAAGAATACATTGATGCCGATGCTTCCCAGCTTGATGACAAAATACCGCCAGGGTCTTTGTTCCAGTCTGAGTCGGGCAAAGGGAATATTCACCAGTGAATCAAAGCCGATGATGAGTGCAAAATACACCACGTACTCTCCGTGTCCCGGATACTGCAGGAAGGTGGCAATGCGGGAAGATAACAGCAACAGCACACCAGTGAATAATACTGTTGTCACTATCAGTGAACCCTGCGCTGTGCCGAACACTTTTCTGTGATCATGCGGATCCTTACCGGAAGCAAAACGAAAAAATGCCGTCTCCATGCCATACATGAAGATGACGTTGAGGAAGGTGACATAGGCATACATCTCAGAGATGATACCATAATCAGCCTGGTCCAGGAACACACGGGTGTGCAGAGGGGCCAGCAGGAAATTGAGCATGCGCACCACGATGGTGCTTAGGCCATAGATGGCTGTCTGCGACAATAGTTTTTTAAGTGGGTGCGACAATCGCGGTGCTTATGCCCGCAAGATAAGGAGCTGTGTCATGAAGTTAGACACAGCCCGGTTGTACATTGTCCAGATGATCATGAGTGAGTGGTGAGCTGTGATCAGTCAGTAGTGTATCCTTTTGATAAGGACTCTCACCATTCACTTCCCGCCACTGGCGGGATTCACTTTCTCACCAACCTCATCACCTCACCGAAACCCTCTCCGCTCACACGGGCAAAGTAGATGCCCGATGCCTGTGCGCTCAGGTCTATGGTTTGCTGCTGATAGCCCGCTGCATAGGAACCGGTTTGCTGCCAGATCATCCTGCCGTTGATGTCGAAGATCTCTATCTGTACATCGGTTGCAGAATAGGTGGTCCAGCTGAACTGAAACAGTCCGTCGGAGGGATTGGGATACACCGCCAGGTTATCTGCCACTACCTCAGCATCATCCACTGAAATGATGATCTCCGGTGTGGTCAGTCGTACGTCAGTGTATAATCTGTAAGCGCCCGGTGCCATGCTGATCTCTGCGAACACATCGGTCACATTGATGCTGTCGCCGCTGAAGTATTCATACCACCAGCCGGTGTGCTGGAAGGCGGGTTGAATGCTGTTGGTGTTCACTTCGAAATTGCCCAGAATAGTGGCGTTCATCTCATCGTTGTCCAGGTTGATGCGCTTCAGCGGACCGGTTGCTGACAGATTGAAATCTTCTGTGGCGAACGTTGGGTAGTCCTTCTTCAGATTACCCATAGCACCATACACCTGATATAGTCTGTATCGTGCAGATTCATTCAGGTAATTCCATTTGACCGGTTTGGCACAGACCCGGCAACCGTAATCAATACTGTAGTCATACCCCAGTTCGCCGAACTGCCAGATCATTTTTGGTCCGGGTATGCCGAACAGGAACACCGGTACCTGTTCCATTCTGGCAAGTGCTGTATAAAGGTCTTTGCAATTGTGATCGGGGTTGCTGGCATTGCCAAAGCTGATGTTCCGGTACATGAGCCGTTCTTCGTCATGGCTCTCTGCATAGACCACATTGTGCGGATCATCGAACCCTCTATTCTTCCACGAAGCCCAGTACAGGCTTGAATTGCCGCTGCCGTTACCCCAGCCCATGGTGGCTTCGTTGTAATTGTAGTTCATGTTGCCCCACAGCATGAAGCCGTAGTTGGCCAGTTCTTTTTCTTCAGTATTGTCTGCAAAATGTTCCAGGATGAGAATAGCATCAGGGTGCTGAGCCCACAGCGTATCTGCAATGGATTTCCATGTAGCGATCCGCCCTGCATCATAGGCACCCCAGGCGCCTACATCTCCCAGTGTATTGTTTTGAGTAAATCCTTTCGACAGATCAAAGCGGTATCCGTCAATGTTGTATTCATTCAGCCAGTAAGAGAACACCCTCGTACGGTAGTCTATCGTGGCCGGGGCTTCATGGTTGAAATCATAACCCACATTATAATCGTGTGTGGGTATCTGGTTGAAATAGGGCGATTCTGCCGAAGGGGCTGATCCATCCCACCACATCTGTACCAGCGGACTCTGGCCAAAAGCGTGGTTCATGGCAATGTCCAGGATGACGGCAATACCTCGTGCGTGGCAACTGTCCACAAAGGCCTTGAAGGTTTCACGGGTACCGTAGTATTTATCCAGTGCCGTAAAATAACTTGGGTTATAACCCCAGCTGTCGTTGCCTTCGTATTCCATGATGGGCATCAGTTCAATAGCGGTCACGCCCATGCGATCCAGGTATTCCAGTGAATCAATGAGTGAGTTATAGGACCGGTCGGCCAGGAAATCACGCACCAGCAATTCATATACGAACAAATTCTCTTTTGCCGGTGGGGTGAAATCCGGATAAGCCCAGACATAAGGTGCTTGTGCGGTTTGGAAAACAGACACGATACCCATGGTCTTTCCGGTGGGATAAGGTTTCAGATCGGGATAATTGCTGCTGCTGATAAAAGAATCGTTCCAGGGATCGAGTACTTTTTCCGACAACGGATCACCCACCCGGAGTGTACCGTCCACCAGGTATTGATAGGCATATTCTTCGCCCGGGGTCAGTCCGGTAAGTGTGACCCAGTAAGTATTCCCGTCCGGTGTGCGGTTCATATATACCGCATCATTCACTTGCCAGTCGCTGTGATCGCCGATGGCAAACACATAGTCTTTGAAAGGTGCATACAATACCAGGGTCACTGTGGTATCATCCACGTAGTTGATACCCGGTTCGGCACCGGCTGGCAGATCGGCAATGGTCACAGGCCCTTTCACATAGATATGGGTGGTGTCGCTCACTTCGTCGCTGCCATCACCGGCAACAGCGATGATGGTATGGAGTCCGGCATCGCTGGTTGACCAGGTATATTCAAGCAGATCGGTTGCTGTGCTGGCAGTCAGCACATCATCGATATACAGTTCGGTGACGGTAGCATCCAGTGATGCAATGCTGATGTTCACTTCTTCATCTGCGTCGATGATATAGGGTTCGATATCGGGTGTAAGGATGGCCACATTCAGGCCGGGCTGATATACTTCGACAAAAATATCAGAGCCGTCTGCATTCCGCCCTACGATGGAACCGTCGGTATTGCGGAAAACAAAACCCATTCTGAAGACCGTATCGCCGGCGGGCACACTGTAATAATCGTTGATGTTATAGGTGATGCTGTACAGGTCGTCTCCGATCTCGGTCATCAGTACATTCTCATCGTAGGTACCCCAGTTTCCCTGCACCAGCAGCCAGGAAGTTTCTGTGGCACTTTCATTGGTCACCACACCCGTGTGTGCGAATATGGGGGGTGCCACACCAGCCAGTGCCCCGTTGCCCTGGGTGGCATCAAAAATGATGGTGACCGTACCATCCTGCACCGGAAAGGCGGGGTCGGTACTGACCACCTGGGCCCGGGTCAAAGTGGTTGTTATAACAACGATCGCGAAGAATATCTTTTTCATGTGTATGCCTTTGCTATAGGTTGTTCTGAAGGAAACAACCGCTTTATTCTGTATAACAAATATACGACGGGAGGGTTTTGGGCTGTACTTCGTTTGTCAGACTGTGGCAAAAAGAAAGAGGCCGTCCCTGCAGAGACGGCCTCATATCTATAATGTTTCGTTCGATCAGAACTTAACGATGCTGCCACCGGCAACTTCGCTACCAACCTGCATGCGGAAGATATAGTTACCGCTGATCAGGTCGCTGGCGTCGAATGCTACTGTGTGCACACCGGCTGCCAGGTTACCGTTGAATACCTGAGCTACTTCAGCACCCATCATGTTATAGACAGAGATCACTACGTTGTTAGCGGTCTCCAGGGTGAAGTTGAAGTTGGCAGTGTTGCCGAAAGGCATCGGAGCCACGTTCAGGCTACCTACGGTAGAAGTGGTGTTGTTGATGTTCTGCGGAACCACTTCTTCAATAGTCACACAGTCACAATCGAGATCATAGGACATAGTACCATCGTTCCATACGGCAAAGATGTCGGAAAGACCATAGTTCTTACCTTCCAGGGTTCCGTCTTCGTTTCGGAAGACCATACCGATGTGGGGAGGAGGAACTGTTCCGCCGTATCCAGCATCAGCCCAGTAAGTAGATGCATCATAGGTCAGTTCCCAGATGTCGTCTGCAGACTCGGTCATTTCACCTACACCGTCATCCATACCCCAGTTACCAACAGTGTTTTCCCAGGGACCGAGCTCACCGGCACCAGCGTGCCAGTATGCCTTCGCTGCAGCACCGGCACCCATGGTACCTTCACCGAGGTTGGCGTTGTAAGTTACTTTGAAATTCTGAGCACTCAGGGCACCCACCGCCACGAGGGCGAAAGAAAAGAGTACAAATTTTTTCATGATACGTTCAATTGTTTTTTTTAGATCTAAAAAATCGGACTAAAATTAAAGGAATTCCGCAAATACGTAACAATTCTTACAGGAAAAATTAACCTGATTGCGGCATGTTGAACAATATGCTGCACACTATAACAATTCGGCAATTATAATGGAAGCCACCTTTCTGCCCTGTTGCACTCCTACTTCAATAGCCGGTCTGTAGTGAATGCCACCGTACAGTCTGCTGTAAGCAGCTTCATTGGCGGCATCGAGAAAAGACTTATAACTGCGGGGCGGCTGGCCGTATTTTTCCAGCACATCATCGGTATAGGCAAAACCATCGCCGAATAATTCGGTCAGGATCATGCTGGCGCTGGCAGAGATGACGCTGTGCCCGCTGGTGTATTCCGGAAACGGCGGGGTTTGCAGAAATGGCTCCCAGTTTGGGTCGATCACCCGGTTGATATAGGTGACCGGCCTGATGAGGTTGCTGCGGTATTTCTCTTCCCAACAGGAGATGAAGGCATCTGCCAGACCAATGGAGACCATCGTGTAGGCTTCTATGGCTTTGTCCAGGTCTGCGCCACTCTGGTTGATGGCGATCTCTGTGATACCCATCCAGTGACCTGCCGGCGATACTTTTTTCTTGGCATATACAAGATGGCCGGTATGTACGGTTACAAACGGATTATCATCCCAGAAGAAAACGGTGGCCTCCTGATCAGCTGTCAATGTAGTTTTGGTATCAAAGACCTCCATCGCATCCAGATAAAACCGGGAGGATGGATCTTCACTGTATGCCGGTGGGTCAATTGGTTGGCACTGGCTGGCGCTGTCCAGTACAAAAGGCCGCATCCGTCCCCAGTAAGGTTCTACGGCATCTGCATTATCAGGAGGGGTGGGCTCCCAGCTGTCGTCCAGTTTTTCCGGTGTATAGCGCTCCAGGCTGCGGGTTTCCCGGTAGTTGTCCTGGCCGGCCCATTCAATGACCTGGCTGGCTACAAAGCGGCCATAGTTGATGGATGTCTGTCTGGTCTTTTCGTCCAGCTTATCTTCAAAATATATGGCCGTGAAATCAGTAAAAGAAGAATCTACCATGGCCTCAGAGAACAACAGCGCCTTTGCTGTTTCAAACATGGCGCTGGACATGGCCAGTGATGCACAATAGGGTTGGTTGGGAGATGACAGCGGCAGTTCAGGAAACTCATTCAGTTTCACGGTAAATGGCGTTTCGCCCTGGATGAAGTGATATGCTGAATAACCCGCAATGGCCGTATAGGCATAAATGCGGCTGGCTACAGGAGGTGTGAACACATCGTGGACGATGACCTCCGTAATGCGGTTCATGGTTTCATTGACCAGACTAGCCTGATCGGGGCATACTTCATTGTTTTGTGCCTTTGCAGAAATACCTGCCAGAAGCAGGCTGCTGCAAAGCAGGACATACCAGATTCGATTCATGATTACTTGACATTTTTTCTGATGTGATAAGACCGCACCTGCTGGTGTATGCCCGAAACCAGCAGATATCGTTCCAGATTCAAAGTTAACCATTTCATATCGGTCATTTCTTCCGGCAGGTACAGCCCGCTTTCTGTGTTTTCTGCTGCGCTCCAGCCACCGGGTGTTTGCAACAGCAGCAGCCCCTGCCCGGCATCCATCCGGCCCACGTCGGGTCGCACATTGAAGCGGTTTCCTGCCAGGATCAAATCTGTTTTTCCATCTCCGTTCACATCAGCAAATGTGGCGCAACGAACCGGAAACATCTGTGCTTCATAAGGAAGGCTGTCTGTGTGAAACTGTCCGTCGCCGTCATTGATGAACAGGCAGGTGGACAGGTTAGTGGCCTCCAGTCGCCATACAGACGACCAGTCTTCGTTCGGGAAGATGTCCTGTACGGTGGCATTGGCATATTGCGCATAGCGGACGAAGCGCTTTTTCAATCCGTTCACCTGATCCAGCAGGTCATCTCTCGATACCAGCGGATAACAGGTATCACCTTTATATCCGGCGATGATGGGGTCTATAGTTCCGTTGTTATCGAAATCCTTCGCATAGAGATACAGTGGCTTTGTGGAACTGGCTTTGAATGGCGAGTTGAGTCCATTGTTTCCTGCCAGGAAATCAAGATCGCCATCGCCATCCACATCGCCCGGTATCAGGCAGCTGAACCATCCGGATGCTCCGCTCATGCCTTCAAAGTCCACCTGCTCTTCCATGCCTTCTTCGCCCTGCAGGAAAATGCGCACGGGCATCCAGTATCCGGTAAACAACAGGTCAGGAAGTTTGTCACCATTCAGATCTGCCCAGCGGGCATCGGTCACCATGCCTGCCTGACGCAGCAGCGGACTGTACTGATCGGTCACGTCTGTAAACCTGCCGCCCTCATTTCGCAGAATATAGCTGCTTCCGCTTTGCGGATACCTTCCCGGCAGGCATGCGGCACCTATGAAGACATCCTGATCGCCGTCCAGGTCGATATCAGTCGGACGCACACAGGAAGCACTTATATGAATTTCAGGAAATGCATTCTTTGCAGGAATAAAGTTTCCTTGTCCGTCGTTGAGCAGAAGTTGCGGGACATATCCGGTGCTTAATTCTGCTTCGTTGCCGCCAAAGGTGACGAACAGGTCATTGTCGCCATCGCCATCTGCATCAAAGAGTGCGGCATCACTCATGTCCTGCGGATTTGCAGTGTTGAAAGGCTGGTCAGATGACAACACCAGCTGTCCGTTCTGTTGTATATACAGCTGGCTTTGCTGTCCCTTCGCCGCACAGAAGAAGACGTCTTCCTTTCCGTCGCCATTCACATCGGCAATAGCCATTCGCGGACCGGTATCACTCAAACCAAAGGTGAGTAGTGGCTCTCTTTTCAGGTCGATGAACTCGTTGTTGATATACGTGGCGGGTAGCACCGGAGTAGCCGATTCTTCCATCAGGGGTTGGCCGAAAGTTCTGGCAATAGAGGGGACGTTATCGTCGGCATCCTTCCACTTACAGGTCAGTGTGCTGTTGGCTTTGACCTGCTTCAAAACCTGCCTTTTTCCATCAGGCCAGTCTATCTGCACATCCACCAGGTAACTGCTTCCTAATCCTGCGTAAAGTTTACTTTCCACTGCCGACTGATACCCTCTGGTGGGAAAGTTCTCTCTGACAATATAGAGGTCTTTTCCGGTGATGGTCACCTTGGTGCCCACACCAAAACGGTTGCCGGCCGGTCCGTCAAAAGTGAAGGTGAGATATCCTCCGCCTCCGTTGTTTCGGTACACAAATGCTGTGTCGTTCAGGTTGTTCACCACGAGGTCGAGGTCGCCGTCGTTATCCAGATCTGCATAGACCGCACCATTGGAAAATCCGGGCTGGTTCATATCCCATGATCTTGTCTTGTTGCTGAACGTAAGGTCATGGTTGTTGTGATACACCGCATTCGGCAGTTTCACCGAGGGCATCTGGTGCACCAGGTGCAGCATGTCCACTTCTTCGCCACGGGAAGACGCTTTATCCAGCTCTTCATTATAGGTGTACTTCAGAAAGTCCATGTTCGTGAAGTCGCGGAGATATCCGTTCGTCACAAAGAGATCCTGCCAGCCATCGTTGTCCAGATCTGCCAGCAGTGGCGCCCAGCTCCAGTCGGTTGCTGCCACCCCGGCCATCATACCGATATCACTGAAAGTACCGTTGGCCCGGTTCAGCTGGAGGGTATTTCGCATGAGCTGGTGGTGGAAACCATAGTCAACGGCCAGCTGATAAGCATCAAATTTGAGAGGGCCTTTGAGCATCTTCTGGCGCTTGTTGGAAGCCGGCAACATATCAGCCACGATCAGATCTGACAAGCCATCGTTGTTGATATCGCCCCAATCGGTTCCCATACTGAACAGAGAAGTATGTGCCATGGCATACTGCATGACCTGGGTAAAGGTGCCGTCACCATTATTATAATAGAGGTAGTCCTGCTCCTGGTAGTCGCTGGTGCAATAGATATCAGGCCAGCCATCGTTGTTGAAATCACTGATGGCCACCCCTAATCCAAAATTGATCGGGTTGCCGTAAATACCTGCGGCATCGCTGACATCGGTAAAATGCCCCTTATCGTTCCGGTACAATTTGTTTCCTGCCATGGGGTCACGCTTACTGCGCAATTCAGCCACATTGAAATTACTGTACTGGGTAACCGAGTGGTTGAGCAGGAACATATCGAGGTCGCCATCCCGGTCGTAGTCAAAGAAGGCCGCCATGGTAGATTGTGCGGGATCATCCAGGCCATATCTGGCGGCCTCTTCTTTAAAGGTGTTGTTTCTTTGGTTGATAAACAGCAGGTTCTTTCTGTTCTCTGCATCATATTTTCCGGAACGGCACACATAGATATCGAGCCAGCCATCGTCGTTCACGTCGGCCATCACAGCTCCGGTGCTCCATCCGGCAGAGGTCAGTCCTGCTTTGGCAGTAACATCCTGAAAATACCAGTTTCCCTGATTGATATACAAGCGGTTGCTGACATCGTTGCCGGTGAAGAACAGATCGCAGAGACCATCGTTGTTGACATCGCCTGCACAGACACCTCCACCGTTATAGAAGTACTGGTATTGCAACACATTGCGCTCTTCATCTTCTTGCAGGTCATTGCTGAAAGAGATCCCTGTCAGACCGGCGTCTGTCAGGTTGAATTGCGGTGGTTGATACTGGGCCCGGGAAAGAATGGCAGGAATCAAGACCAACAGGAAAAAGAATAGCTTATAGAATGGTCTTATGCGCAACATACTTGCAAAGATATTTTGAATCAACCAGCTAAATGATTAAGGAATAGTTAATCAAAATTGGAACATTTTGACATACCGGTAGCTGTGTGAAAAAATTTTTAATTTTCGGTGCTTTTTCTGAAGCTGTCGGAAAGGCATATTTCAATCATTAAAACCACTTTATCGTATGAACATTATTTACTCACGCATCAAAAAGCACACCATGCTTGCTTTGATGATGTTGCCCGCCTGGGTGATGGCACAAACCGCCACCCTGGAAGGGACCGTCACAGACAGCAATGGCGAGCCGCTGATCGGTGCAACCGTTCTCCTGGAAGGCACCACCATTGGAGGTATCACAGACTTTGATGGCAAGTATGAGGTCACCAATATTCCGGTGGGCACATACAATGTGGCCTATAGTTTTGTGGGATACAAGAAAGTAACGGAGAGTGTGACCCTGACCGTCGGACAGCGTGTCAGTCGCAACATCGTTTTGGAAGATGATGCCAACATCCTGGAAGAAGCTGTGGTGATCGGTTATGGTACCACACAGACGAAAGACCTGACGGGTTCAGTGGTTGCCATCGACACCAAGGATTTTCAAAAGGGCAACTTCGCCACACCCGAACAACTGGTGACAGGCAAGATCGCGGGGGTACAGATCACTTCCAACAGTGGTATGCCCGGTGCAGGTAGTCGTATCCGTGTTCGCGGAGGTACTTCTCTGAATGCCAGCAATGATCCGCTCATTGTGATCGATGGCGTGCCGGTTGATAACGGAGGCATTAGTGGCGCAGGTAACCCTTTGTCACTGTTGAACCCGGATGATATCGAGACCTTCACCGTACTGAAAGATGCTTCAGCAGCGGCCATCTACGGTAGTCGTGCCGCAAACGGTGTCATCATCATCACTACTAAAAAAGGTGCGGCCTCCAACAAACTCAATGTCAACTTCAGCACCAACAACTCCATCAGCCAGGTTACCGGCTTTGTGGATGTGCTGAGTGCTGATCAGTTCAGAGATACTGTTACCGCACACGGCAATGCCACCCAGATCGGTTTGCTGGGTGAGTCTTCCACAGACTGGCAGAAAGAGATCTACCAGACCGGCATCAGCACAGATAATAACCTGTCGTTGTCTGGTGGAGTCAAGAATCTGCCCTATCGCCTGGGGCTGGAATACAACCATACGGAAGGTATTCTGAAGACCTCGCAGCTGGATCGTGTGGGTACTACGCTGAACCTCAGTCCGGAGTTGCTGAACAAGCACCTGAAGGTAGATGCCAATGCGAAATACTATAATGTACAGAACGTATTTGCCAACCAGGGTGCCATCGGTTCTGCCGTCACCTTCGATCCCAGCCAGACCGTAATGTCTGGCGACACTGTTTACGGTGGCTACTTTGAGTGGATCAGCGGCAATGGCAATCCGAATGCACTGGCACCCCGTAATCCCGTGGGTTTGCTTGACCAGCGAAACGACGAGAGCAGTGTGAACCGCTTTATCGGTAACATCCTGCTGGATTACGGCACCCACTTCCTGCCTGATCTTCACCTGTTCGTAAATGCCGGTATCGATATGGCAGATGCATCCGGTTCCGTTTTTGTTCCTGCCACCGCAGCATCAGATTTCCTGCGTGGTGGTGTGAACAATGTGTATGAACAATCCAAGCGCAACCGCGTACTGGAAACATATTTCAACTATAAGCACGATCTGAAATCCATCAAGAGCAGTTTTGATGTGACCGGTGGTTATTCATTCCAGTACTGGAGTACAGAGAGCCCTGCACAACCGGATCTGAACGTGGCGGGCGATACCATTACGCCTCCCGGTATTCCGTTCTTTACTGATAATGCGCTGATGTCATTCTACGGAAGGCTGAACTACAACCTGGCTGAGAAATACCTGATCACCGCTACCCTGCGGGAAGATGGTTCCAGCCGCTTCAGTCCGGATACCCGCTGGGGCCTGTTCCCATCTGTGGCATTTGCCTGGAGAATGAGCGAAGAAGGTTTCTTCAAGGACATTCAGGCACTCAGCTTCCTGAAGCTGCGTCTTGGCTGGGGTATTACAGGCCAGCAGGATATCTACAGTGACTATCCGTATATAGCCAACTACTCAGAAGGAACCAGCACTGCTCAGTACCTTTTCGGAGATACCTACTACTATGTGCTCAGGCCTGATGGCTACGATCCGAACATCAAATGGGAAGAGACCATGAGCTATAATGTGGGTCTTGATTTTGGTTTCCATAACAACCGTTGGAACGGTAGCCTGGACTTCTATAAGAAGATCACAACAGATCTGCTGAGTGTCATCCCAATACCTGCCGGTACCAACTTCACCAACCAGCTGCTCACCAACGTAGGTAGCATGGAGAACACCGGTGCAGAACTGACACTGAACTACGTAGCTATTGACAATGAGAGCACTACCCTGGAGTTTGGAGGTAACGTAACGGTCAACAAGAACGAGATCACCAAACTGAATGTGCTGGCCAATGACGACGACCCGGGTATCCTGGTAGGCGGTATTGCCGGTGGTGTAGGTAACACTATTCAGATCCAGAGTGTGGGCTTCCCCACTTTCACCTACTTCACCTATGAGCAGGTGTATGCGGAAGATGGTTCACCTATTGAAGGAGAATACGTTGACCAGAACGGCGATGGTGTCATCAACCCTGATGACCTGATTCGTTTTGACGGCAACCCTGCTCCCGATATGTTCCTGGGTTTCTTTGCCAACTATACGCATAACAAATGGACCGCAGGTATGTCAGTACGTGGTGAGTTCGGCGGCTATGTCTATAACAACGTCAATTCTTCGCTGGGCAACTACTTCAACGTAGGATCCACTAAAGGATACCTGGCCAACATGACCACAGACTACCTGAACACCGTATTCCAGACACCACAATATCTGTCTGACTATTATGTAGAGAAAGCTTCCTACATCCGTCTGGATAATATCTATGTAGGTTACAATTTCGGCCGGGTGATAGCTGACAAGGTAGGTCTTGCCCTGACCGCCATCGTGCAGAATGCACTGGTGGTGAGCAGCTACTCCGGACTGGATCCGGAAGTGGCCGGCGGTATAGACAACAACTTCTATCCGCGTCCACGCACCTACGGTCTGAACCTCAATCTTCAATTCTAAAATCGAGATACGATGAGAAAAAGTACCATCTGGGGATTCACCATTCTGGCCTCCGTATCCCTGTTCTTCAGCTCCTGTTTCAAGGATCTGGACCTGAGTCCGAAATACGGACTGAACACGGAGTCTGTCTATGAAGACCCCGCCAATTATATCCACGTACTGGCCAAGCTCTATGCAGGCCTGTCCATCACCGGTAACCAGGGGCCTGCGGGCAGCCCAGATATCAGTGGTATTGATGAAGGATTCTCCGCCTATGTACGGGTATTATGGAACCTGCAGGAACTGCCCACAGATGAAGCCATCTGTGGCTGGAACGACCCGGGTATTCCCGAACTCAACTCCGGTACCTGGAACTCCACCAGCTCCTTTGTACAGGCCATGTACTACAGGATATTCTACCAGATACCATTGTGTAATGAATTCATCCGCTTCTGTTCAGATGACTGGATGAATGAAAAAGGTTTCAGCGACGCTGACAAGGCCACCATACGCACCTACAAGGCAGAAGCACGTTTCCTGCGTGCACTCAGCTACTACCATGCGATGGACCTGTTCGGCAATGTGCCCTTCGTGACCGAAGATGACCTGCCGGGTGCCGGTTTTCCGGAACAGATCCAGCGGGCTGACCTCTTTGATTACATCGAAGACGAACTGCTGGCCATTGAAGGAGAGCTGATAGATGCCCGTGCAAATGAATATGCCCGTGCTGACAAAGCTGCTGCCTGGACCCTGCTGGCCAGGATGTACCTGAATGCAGAAGTCTATCGCGGTACCGATCGGTATGCCGACTGCATCACCTATTGTGAAAAGGTCATCAATGCCGGTTATACACTGGAACCTACCTATGAGCATCTGTTCTATGCAGACAACAACCTCAGCAATGAGATCATTTTCCCTGTTACTTTCGATGGACTCAATACCCAGACCTATGGTGGTACCACCTTCCTGGTGCACGCTTCCATTGGTGGCAGCATGCCTGCTGCTGACTATGGTGTGGCCAACGGCTGGGCCGGACTGAGAAGCCTCCCCACTCTGGTGAATGCATTCCCGGATACTGATGATGGTCGCTACCTGTTCTATACCGACGGGCAGACCCTGGATGTAACGGAGGTACAGGAGTTCACCAACGGATATGCGGTGAGCAAATGGAAGAACATCACCCAGGGTGGTGAAGCCGGCTCTGATCCGGTAGGTCAGTTTGTTGACATCGACTTCCCTATGTTCCGGCTTGGTGATGTGTACCTCATGTATGCCGAAGCTGCTCTTCGCGGCGGTGGTGATGTGGGTACCGGTCTGGGTTACTTCAACCAGCTGCGGGAGCGTGCCTATGGCGATGCTTCTCACAACGCCGGTTCCATTGACCTCGATGACATCCTGAACGAAAGAGCCCGCGAACTCTACTGGGAAGGCCAGCGCAGAACTGACCTGGTACGCTTCGGTAAATTCTCAGGAGGTACCTACGTATGGCAGTGGAAGAACAACGACCCTGCCGGTGGAAGCATTCCGGAATTCTCTGATCTGTATCCGCTTCCTTTCGCAGATATCGTTGCCAATCAGAACCTTACTCAGAATACAGGATACTGATCCAGGCAGTACCTGAACATACTGAAACGCCGGGCTGTTGCCCGGCGTTTTTTTTGGATAAGATGAAAAACAGACCACCATTCACCTTTGCATTCAGTTCAGTAATTTCACCCAACAGACAAACCGGCAGATGAAAAAGATATTCATTACACTTCTTATATTTATTTTTTATTCCGTTGCAGATGCACAAATGCAGATCTATCCACCTCATTGGTGGACAGGTATGCAGGACAGCACGGTGCAGCTGATGGTTCATCGCGAAAATGTGGCTGCAACCACCCCAACTGTTGACCATCCGGGTGTGCGTCTGGACTCTGTGATCCGCACAGAAAATCCAAACTACCTGTTTCTGAACCTGACCATCTCCGAAAATGCCCGGCCAGGAATAATGACCCTTCGTTTTGCCCTCCGGGGCAGACCGGAAGTGGCCTACTATGAGCTGAAACAAAGAGCCGAAAGAAGTCTTGCATACGGACTGGATGGCAATGACTTCATCTACCTGATCATGCCCGATCGTTTTGTGAATGGTGATCCTTCCAATGATATCGTGCCGGGTACACAGGAAACAACCATCGACAGGAGTGTGATAAACGCTCGTCATGGAGGCGATCTGCAGGGCATCATCGGCAAACTGGATTACCTGCAGGATCTGGGTGTTACCGCCACCTGGCTGACCCCACCTCAGGAAAATGATCAGCCTAAATACTCTTACCATGGTTATGCCATGACAGATCACTATACGATCGATCCCCGCATCGGCGATCTGTCTCTGTATCGTCAGTATGTGCAGGAAAGTCATGCCAGAGGTATGCAGGTGGTGTTCGATGTGGTGCATAACCATATAGGCAATGAACACTGGCTCTATACAGACGCACCTTCGGCCAACTGGTATAACCAATGGGACAGCTTCACCCGTACCAACTACCGCACATCCTCCCTGATGGATATGTATGCTTCGGAAGAAGACAGAAGGCTGATGACCGATGGTTGGTTCGACACCCATATGCCTGACCTGAACCAGCGCAACCCCCTCGTTGCGAAGTATCTGACCCAATGGACCATCTGGTGGATCGAAGAGATGCAGGTGGATGCCATCAGACTGGATACCTATTCCTATGCAGATCAGACCTTTCTGAGCCAATGGGCCCTGGATGTACTGCAGGAATATCCCGGCTTCACCCTATTCGCTGAAGTCTGGGTGAATGGTCTGGGAGTGCAGGGATATTACAACGGTAACAACAACCTGAACCGCAATGTCAATACCCACCTGAGTGGTGTGCTGGATTTTGAAATGAACTGGACCTTGGGCAAACTGGTCAATGAAGATCCCGGCTGGAACTCGGGCAACGGCGCATTATACCTGTATCTGTGTCAGGATTACCTGTTCGGCGAAAACGGTGGAGCAGATAATGTCATCTTTCTGGATAACCATGACATGAGCCGGTTCTATGAAGTGACCGGAAAAGATCTGGATAAAATGAAAATGGCCACCGGCATTCTGCTCACCACAAGAGGGATACCTCAGTGGTTCTATGGAAGTGAGATACTGATGGATGAACCGGCAGACCCTATGGACCGGGTACGGGAAGATTTTCCGGGTGGTTGGCCGGGTGATACTCTGAATAAGTTCACTGCTGCAGACAGAAGCCCGGAAGAGAACACGTTCTTTCAATACCTGCGTACCCTTGCACGCTGGCATGCACAGGAACCCGCTTTGAAGAATGGAAAACTCATGCAGTTCGTTCCAGATAATGGTATATATGTATATTTCAGGTTTACGGATGATGCATCCGTCATGGTGATCGTCAATGGAAACACGGAAGAACAAGAGCTGGATACCGCTCGTTTCCGTGAGCGGCTTCATGGATATACCTCTGCCGTCAACATTGAGTCCGGTGCCCTACTCAAATCTCTGGAGGTGTTGCAACTGCCTGCTATGAGTACCACCATTCTTAAACTGCATCCATGACCGGTTTCGAACAACTGGACGCACATATTGCGAGATTCATCAACCTGGATGATGCGCAGAGACAATACATCCATGGATTGCTGGAACAACGGGAGGTTCGGAAAAAAGACCATCTTTTTCGTGCCGGTCAGATATGCAGATATGAATACTATGTGGTGCGGGGTTGCCTGCGAGTCTATTTTCTGGACGATCATGGGTCTGAGGTCAACCTCATGTTTCCGGTAGAAGACTGGTGGCTGGGAGACCTCATCAGTTTTACAGAACAGACACCGAGTGCCCTTTATGTGGAAGCGCTGGAAGACAGTCAGCTGCTCATGATCAATAAGGAGAATAAAGAATCATTGTATGAAAAGATACCTGCTTTCGAAAGGATGTTTCGGGTGCTGATCCTGCGCAACCTGGCTGTGCTGCAACACCGGCTCATTGCAACCATCTCACATTCTGCAGAAGAAAGATACCTCGCTTTTATTGAGAGGTATCCTGACATACCACAGCGTATTCCACAACATCACATTGCATCCTACCTGGGCGTTTCACCTGAGTTTCTGAGCAAGATCAGAAAAAAACTGTCGGCACAGTGAGGGCATTTACTGCTACCTTTAACTATGGCCCTACGCAAACGCAATAAGTCTGCCAAGAATGTCAAGAAAAAGACCGGTCAGTCTCCGGGTTCTCTGATCTATACCGGAGTGCAGCATCTGGACAAGGTGCACATAGAATACATTGAATACAACGAGGTCGATCTTGTGCAGCGTGACCATGTAAGCCTGGAAGATCTTGAGGCGTGCAGGAACTCTGACAAGATATCCTGGATCAACATAACAGGACTTCACGATACAGAACTGATAGGCAAGGTTGGAGAGATCTTCGGCCTCCACACCTTGTTGCTGGAAGACATCCTGAACGTCAACCACCGGCCGGGTTATCATGAAGATGAACAGGTGGTTGGTGCATTTGTCAAAATGCTTACCCCTGACCCCGGCGATCCTTTCTCGCAAACAGAACAAGTGGCCATTCTGGCGGGCAGCGGTTTTGTGCTCACCTTTCAGGAATATCCGGGCGATGTTTTTGGATCTGTCAGGGAACGATTACTGAGGCCAACCACACGCATTCGCAGCAGAAAGGCAGACTACCTGGCCTATGCCCTGCTGGATGCCGTTGTTGACCAGTATCTGGTGGTGATAGATGAACTGGGGGTACGGGTGGAAGATCTGGAAGACAGCATGATGCAGGTGTTCAGAAAATCACTGCTGGATGACATTTATATGTATAAAAGTGATATCAATTTCCTGCGAAAGATCATCCGACCGGTGAGGGAGATCGCTCTCCAGCTGGAAAAATCTGAGGCTGAATTTGTAGAAGATGCCACCGGACCATTTCTGAAAGACCTCGTAGATCATGCAGAATATGCAGCAGAATCTGTCGAGACCTTTCGTGAAACCATCAATGACCTGCTCAATTTCTATCACACACAGAGTGCCAACCGGCTGAATGACATACTCAAGATCCTGACCATCTTTTCTGTGGTATTCATTCCGCTGTCTTTCCTGACCGGTCTGTATGGTACCAACTTTGAATTCATTCCGGAGATCCACAGAGAACATGCCTGGCCTGTTTTCCTGGGCGCAGAAGCTGTCATTGCCATTGTGATGATCCTCTTCTTCAAGAGCCGGAAATGGCTGTGATCAATG
>JACJXO010000013.1 GCA_020636645.1 Chitinophagales bacterium | reverse complement strand
AAATGGCAGCAAGTATCAGGTATAGTGTAACGGGACGAACAACGAACAACGAATAACGATTAACGCACAACGCATTACACACAACGAACTATCTTTGCCCAAAACCCATCGCCATGTCCAAAGGACCCATATCGCAGTTCATTACCCATCACTACCGTCATTTCAATGCTGCTTCGCTGGTGGATGCCGCCAAAGGCTATGAAGCCCACCTGGCTGAAGGAGGCAAAATGATGGTTACCCTGGCCGGTGCCATGAGCACGGCTGAGTTGGGCGTATCGCTGGCCGAAATGATCCGTCAGGGGAAGGTGGACATCATCTCCTGTACCGGCGCCAACCTGGAAGAGGACATCATGAACCTGGTAGCGCATACGCATTATGAGCGTATTCCCCACTACCGCGATCTGACCCCGCAGGACGAATGGGCTCTGCTGGAAAAAGGACTGAACCGGGTAACCGATACCTGCATCCCGGAAGAGGAGGCATTCCGCAAGATCCAGCATCACATTGAGAAGATCTGGAAGGATGCAGAAGCTGCCGGCGAACGTTACTTCCCCCACGAATACATGTACAAACTGCTGCTGAGCGAAGTCATGAAGGACGATTATGAGATCGACCCCAAAAACTCCTGGATGATCGCCGCGGCAGAACGCAATATTCCCATCGTTGTACCCGGATGGGAAGACAGTACCATGGGAAACATCTTTGCTTCCTACTGCATCAAAGGTGAACTGAATGCCCGCACCATGAAGAGCGGTATCGAGTATATGGTTTGGCTGGCCGACTGGTACAGAAACAACTCAGGCGGAAAAGGCGTAGGTTTCTTCCAGATAGGAGGGGGCATTGCCGGCGATTTCCCCATCTGCGTGGTGCCTATGATGTACCAGGACCTGGAATGGCATGATGTGCCTTTCTGGGGTTACTTCTGCCAGATCAGCGACAGTACTACCTCTTATGGTTCCTATTCCGGGGCAGTACCCAATGAGAAGATCACTTGGGGCAAGCTGGACATCCACACGCCGAAATACATCATTGAAAGCGATGCTACGATCGTTGCTCCGCTCATCTTCGCCTACCTGCTGGGTTGGTGATGTCTGGGCCCCTTCCTGTCCGTTAGGCATGGAACACACTTGCCTGCTGCAAGCAGGGATATAACTGATTTGACATATCTTAATGAGAAAAGGCCGGAGATTCCGGCCTTTTTTTGATCTGTTATATCAGTTCAATCGGTTTGATCAGTGTTCCGCCCTATCCCTATTCCGGTTTCGGATCACCCAGACGATAGGTCAGTCCCACACCGAACACCTCTTTCCACTGGGTCTTGGGTCCTTCTCCTATCACGTTGTCATTCTCATCGTAGGTCGGGATCTTGATGTCGTGGTCGTAGATGCTTTCCAGATACAGGCTCAGGGTAATGAACTTGCCGGCCTTCATACTGAAGGTGTTGACGAAGTTGACATCAATATTGCCTCTGTTCTCTTTTACCGGATCGGTAAAGTTGTTGAACAGGGTCAGTCTTCCCTGGGTGGAGATATTATCAGAGAGGGTAGTAGCCAGGGTTGCTATCAGTGACGCTCCAAATTCTGCCCGCATCTTTTCTCCCGGTGTGATGAGTGCTCCCAGTTCATCATATACAGCTGCATTGTTTCCATACGTACCGGCATTAGCTATACTGTCATCCAGCACAAAAGTGAACTTACCGGTGGCAGGAGAGAGGAACAAGCTGAACTTATCGTTGGGTTTCCAGTCCATACCCAATGCACCTGTCAGGTAGCCGGGGGCCATGATGGTGGAAATGGGAATGACATCGCTTGTCAGGTAGTCATAACCATCGGTGAACTGTGTCAGAAAGTTCAGCTGCGCAGCATAGTAAAAATCGCCGAAGGCATATTGTCCATACTTGGAGTTGAGTTCCAGGCGGTCGTCGTTCTTGCGGATGTCTGCATAATTATTGGCGGTTATCAGACCATAGTTGGCAATGAGGTAATTATCCCAGGTCACCTTGTCCTTTTTATAATTGGCAAAGAAACCTGTAAGCAACTGGCTGCTGAAAGCATTTTCACCACCCGCTGCCCAGTTGGTCAGGCCGATCTGGTTGAAGTTGAGGGTTGCCGATCCGCCTCTGGTCCAGGAAGTATCGGTCTGTGCGAACATACAGGTGGTCATCAGACCCGCCACCAGGGTCAGCATCATTTTTTTCATAGTCAGTGTTTTAAAATTCCTGTGTGTGTGATCAGGAAAAATGCCGGCAGCACAGGTGGCTGCCGGCAGGGGAGTGTTGTTATTTTTTCAGCAGATCTCTGATCTCACCTAACAGAACCTCTTCTTTGCTTGGAGCGGGAGGTGCGGCAGGAGCAGCTTCTTCTTTCTTCTTCATGGCATTGATGCCTTTAATAACAAGGAACATCACAAAGGCCACCACAATGAATTCTATCACTACTGAGATAAATGTACCATAGAGTACAGCCACCTCGCCGGTTACAGCACCATCTGCGCCTGCGGTTCCTTCTTTGATCACGTATTTCCATTCAGACATGTCCTTGCCCTGGATCAGGCCAATGAATGGCATGACAATACCATTGATAAAACTGGAGGTCACTTTGGCAAAAGCGGCACCCATGACAAAGCCCACGGCGATGTCCACGAGATTGCCTTTCATGGCAAACTCCTTGAATTCCTTCATCATTCCCATAGTTGTTGGTTTTTCGGTGAAAAAACAGATTCACCACAAATATGGCGGAAAATTGGATATTGTCAAGAAAATGTCAGGTGGAAAACGCAACAGGTCAGACACGGGAGAACTGACCTTCTGCAGGACGCAGCATTTCAATATGGTCTATCCCATCCAGCAGAAATACATCGCCCACAGGCTCAAAGCCCTGCTGCTCGTAAAAAGCCTTGAGGTATAACTGTGCTTCAATGCGCACCGGCACTTTGCCATAGCGATCATCTACACATTTGAATGCCCGTTCCATGACTGATTTACCCAGACCGGTATGGCGCAGTTCCGGATGTGTTACCACTCGCCCGATGGAAACCTCAGAGCAGCTGATGCCAGGCTGTACTACGCGGCAGTAAGCCATTACACGTCCGTCATCATCCACTCCGAAAATATGATCGGCAAACTGGTCTTTGCCATCAGCGTCCAAATAGGCACATTGCTGTTCCACCACGAACACTTCCTGGCGAAGCCGATAGATCGCCTGCAACTCAAATACATTGAGCTGATGAAAACTGCGAACCTTCCAAAGCAGACTTGTGGTCATATTTCTGATTCCAAATTATATAACGACATTTTTGCCCGAAAGTTTTGTTGATAAAATGGCTGGTTCTGTGAATAAATGGTAGTGGGTATTGGGTTGTGGGTAGTGGGTATTGGGTTGTGGGTATTGGGTATTGGGTAGTGGGTAGTGGGTATTGGGTATTGGGTATTGGGTAGTGGGTAGTGGGTATTGGGTATTGCTATTCATCACTGCTCACTGCTCACTGCTCACTGCTCACTCCTCACTCCTCGCTCCTCACTCCTCCACCGCCTACTGCCAACTGAACTCATCCCCGCATGATATTCTTCTCCTGGTTGAAGAAGCGCACACTGGCCATCAGGGCCAGCAAAGCGAATGCTATCAGGCTGATATAGGTAACCACCAGCGGACCGGTCTCTGCCGTGCCGGAAATGATCTCTTTGGCACCCAATGATACATTCAGGATAGGAACCAGTGCTGTTACGTAATTGAGTGTGACGCCTGGCAGCATACCGGCTACCGAAGGAAAAACGGTTACGATCATCATCGGGCTGATCATGCCCTGGGCTTCTTTGTAGGTTCTGGCATAAATAGACAGCATCAGCGTAATGGCAGCAAAGAATGCATTCAATGGCAGCAGGATACCCAGCAGCAACAAGACACTGCCGGGCTGGATGATACCTTCCATCATCTCCATGATACCGCTGGCCTCTGCACCTGCTTCAGCTGATATCATTTTACTCGATATAAGAATGCCCGCAATGGCAGCCATGGCTGAGATGAAACCAGACAATCCAACTGCCATGAATTTACCCAGATAAATGTCCAGTCTGGAAGCAGGCGAAACCAGCAGCGTTTCCAGCGTGCCTCTCTCTTTTTCACCTGCCGCAATATCCATGGCCGGATACATACAGCCTATCAGGCAGAAGATGATGAAGAAATACGGAATGATGCCCCCGATGATACTACCAAACTGCTCCCGGTTACTCGCTATGTTATGCGCTTCTGCCTGTGCCGGCTCCAGTACCCGTTCGTTGACTGAAAGCTGGGCCAGCTTGCGGGCAGTGAGCGACTGCTGAAACCCCTGACTGATACCTCTGATCATGTCCACCTGAAATTCCTTATTGGTGGAGGTATAGTAGTATGTATAACTGACAGGATCAAGACTGTCAACCGACGCTGTGAAGCCATCCGGGAAAAAGAACACTACGTCCAGACTGTCTGCCTGGATCTGCACTTTTGCTTCGGCTGTATCTGAACTGATGCTGCGCACATCGGTCTTCCCCGGCCAGGCTGAGAGATATTCTCTGAACAAGGCAGCATCGCCGCCTGCGCCTAATCCGATGCGCAGTGTTTCTTCTCCGGCCTTTTCTGCCTGTCCCTGCATGAAGCTGGAAACACCCGTAAATAGCAGTGGATATACAACCAGAGGTAACACCAGCATGATGATCAGTGTACGCTTGTCTCGCAGTATCTCTTTCAGTTCTTTTCTGAAAATGGTAATGATGTTGTTCATGGCTTATAGGGTAGCGGTTTCTGAGGCGGTGGCCAGGCGAATGAATTCATCTTCCAGTGTAGCTGCCTGCATGCCTGCCTGGAACTGTTCGTATGTATTGTTATAGATCATCCGGCCTTTGTGGATGATGGCCAGGTCATCGCTCAGCATGTTCACTTCACTCATGATGTGGGTACTCAGAATGACCGTTTTTTGTTGCAGTTTACTGTTGCGGATAAGGTCGATGATACCCTTCGCAGCAATCACATCCAGACCTGACGTGGGTTCATCGAAAACGATGACCTCGGGGTCGTGTATCATGGTCCGTGCGATGGACACCTTCTGCTTCATTCCGGTGCTGAATCGCCCGATGCGCCTGTTGGCAAACTCATGAATTCCGAGCAGGGTGAACAACTCATCCTTTCTTCGGGCGATGGTCTGCTCGTCCATATTGTTGAGCCTGCCGAAATAATCGATCAGCTCATTGGGCGACAGTTTATCATACAATCCTGTGCTGCCGGTCAGGAAACCAAGCCTGGCACGTACTTCAGCACCTTGATGCACTGTGTCAAATCCTGCCACAGTGATGTGCCCTTCAGTAGGTTTCAGAATGGTTGCGATCATGCGCAGAGTCGTGGTCTTTCCTGCACCATTTGGCCCCAGTAGGGTGAAGATTCGTCCCGGCAAACACCGGAAACTCACGTCTTGCACTGCCAACACTTCCGGATCGCCGGAATGGCCGCTTTCCTTCATCTGCTTCTTCGTGAGCCGGAAGGTCTTGCTCAGATTCTGTACTTCAATCATGTGTTTTGTTATTGACAGGTGTCACGGTATAACCCGCTTCACGCAGTAATGTTAATACGCCTTTGGGTCCGGGAAGATGGCCTGCTCCCACCGCAAAGAACCTGCTTTCTTCCTCCATCATATCTTCCATGACCGGTATCCAGGTGGCATTTCTGTTATACAGAAGAAGGTCGCCGTAGTCCTGTATTTCCGGACTGGCATGCAACATGCACTGCAGCATGCCCTCCAGATCTTCGGCCTTGTAATACCTGACAAGAGCCGGAAAGACCGTGTCCGCTTCTCCCGGATGATCCAGTGCTTCCAGGGTCCAGTCCAACTGTACATCATAGGGTATGGAATCCATGAAGCCAACCTGATCTGCTACAGACTCCAGACCGTATATTTTTTTGTTGTTCGTTTGCGCCATTTCCATCAGTACCATCTCGTAAGATTCTGTTTCTGTTCCGAATGATCTTCCGGCAGTGATGCTTTGGCCAAGCACAAAGGGTTTCATGCTACGGTACAGCATGATGCTCTGCCCCAGGCTGTCCATGAGATACCGGTCTATTCGCTCGTACTCTTCCGGCGTAACAAAATCTGAGATGTAGGTGCCCGGTGGCAGCATGAGCAGACCGGTCAGGGTGGACATTTCTTCCTGGTCATCCAGGGCGATCTCGAATACCGAAGAGGCAGTTGTACTCAGTGCATCGGTCACCTCATCACGTAAAAAGAAATCGTCTTTCCCGATGTAATGAATGGTGCCATATATATACGATGGTGAAGTAAGGCTTTTGCCTTCCACCTTCCACAACAGACTGTTCTGCTGCTGAGCCTGCGCAGATACAGGCAGCAGCAGCCAGGATAATAAGCTGAAGGCACCGATAGTTGATAGTCTGGTCATAACTCCGTCACAAGGAAACGCCCAAAACTACACAGTATGGCGATAGGGCAGATGTTAATTATTTTTAAGCTTTTTAAAATTAAGCTATGTACCGCCTTCTTTATGTCTGCTGCATCTTGTTGATCGTATTTTCAACCTCCTGTAACCGCACAACCGTGCAGGAACTGTACTCAGGTCCGTCTTTTGAGCCGGCAGATCAGTTTTTTCTGGCCCGCACCTGGCCGGATACCCTGTTCCCCCTTGAGGCATACAGAATGGCCATGCAGCTGGCCGCACAAGACAGAGATGAACATCTGTCCGGAACCAGAGGTGGTGGTGCAGACTGGATGGAAGAAGGCCCCTATAATATCAGCGGCAGGTTCAATACCATCGCCATTCATCCTGATAACAGTGAGATCATCCTGGCAGGACTGGCCAGCGGGGGCATCTTCAAAACGACCGATGGCGGTGATACCTGGTATCCGGTGTTCGACGATTTCGCCTACCTGGCCATTGCCCACATTCTCTATGATCCGGTTGATCCTGACATCGTATGGGCTGCCACCGGCGATCCGAATATTTCAGGATTTCCTTTCATAGGAGATGGAGTTTACAAAAGCCTGGATGGGGGTGAAACCTGGACCTACAGCGGACTTTCTGAAGCCGGTATATTATCTAAAGTGGCTATTGCAGCAAGCGACCACAATACCATTTATGTGGGTTCTATGGGTATTCCTTTTGAGCGGAATGAAGACAGAGGGCTCTATAAATCGGTGGACGGTGGAACCACATGGACCAAAGTGTTGTTTGTGGACGACGATTGCGGAGTCATCGATATCGCCCTGCACCCTGCAGACCCTGACCGCATCTTCGTAGCCGTCTGGAACCGAATCAGAAATAACCATGAAAGCCTGGTGGCCGGCCCTGATGCCGGTGTTTACCGGAGCCTGGATGGGGGAGATACCTGGACAAAACTGACCGGCGGACTGCCCGGTGGTAACCTGAGCCGCATCAGTGTGGAAATGGATCCCGATAACCCTGAAACGATCTATGCCTCTGTGGTGGACGACAGCTACTCTCTGGAAGGAATCTACAAGTCAGAAAATAATGGCGCTACCTGGAATGATCTGCCTCTGGTATCAGGTGTCAGTGGTGTGATGAGTGGATTCGGCTGGTACTTTGACGGCATTCAGCTCAACCCGTTTGAAACAAATGAACTCTTTGTACTGGGCGTTGGACTGTACCGAACCACCAATGATGGTACTACCTGGAATGATAAAGGGGGAAGTACCCATGCTGATAAACATGCTATGGCATTTGCCGGAGCATCCGATTACTGGCTGGCAACTGATGGCGGACTCTACCAGACCAGCAGTGATGCGTCTGTCTGGAACGATGGAGAAGACATCAACTCTGCTCAGTTCTATCATATCGATCAGAATCCGCATGAACCGGGAGTGTACTGGGGCGGAATGCAGGACAATGGCACCAGCAGAGGAAGCGACCTGACCGGTGGGCTCTGGGAAGATATCTACGGCGCCGATGGTTTTCACTCTGAATTCAGAACAGATGATGAAGACAAATTTTATGTGGAATGGCAGAATGGCGGCATTGAAGCTTTTAATGGGTTTGATTTCTGGGATGCTACCGAAGGTATCAGCAGCAGCGACAGAAGGAACTGGAACATGCCCTACATGATCAGCCGCTTTGATAATGATGTGCTGTATGCCGGCACTTACAGGGTGTACAAAAGTACAGTCGGGTATTTGCCAGACTATGCACCCATCAGCGGAGATCTGACAGATGGCAATATTTTCGGCTCTGCATTTCATACACTCACCGTTATAGAAGAAGACCGCTTTGACCCCCTGGTATTATACACAGGTTCTGTTGATGCCAACGTCTATCGTACCCTCAATGGAGGTGCTACCTGGAATAACGTGACAGGAACTCTTCCGGAACAGTACGTGACCGATCTGGTTGCATCACCTTCCACTCCTGATCGTGTATGGGTAACACATAGTGGGTACAAAGAATATGATTTTTTACCACATATACATCGTTCCGATGACAATGGTACCACCTGGACCAATGTGAGTGGCGATCTGCCTCCGCTGGCCATCAATGCGGTTGCAGTGCATCCGGAAAACGATGACATGCTGTTCGTTGCTACAGACGGTGGCGTGTACTATACTCTCAACGGTGGCAGCAGCTGGAACAGGCTGGGGAATAATATGCCGGTCATCGCCATCTATGATATAGAGTATGATGCTGAGAATAATAAAGTGCTGGCAGGCTCTTATGCCCGGGGCCTCTGGACCTTTGATGTGGCCAGCATCATACCACCTGTTATCAGTGGCCTGGCTGATACTTTGGTCTGTGCCGGCGATATCCTGACGTTGACCGCTACCGGAGCTTCCACCTACTTCTGGACCAGCGATGAAGCAGAGATCATTTGTGCAGGAACCTGTGAAACAGCAGAGATCATCGCCACTACCGATGCCACCATCGAGGTGATCGGTACCAATGACTATGGATTATCTGATACCATCACATTCAACATTACCCTGCTTGCTATTCCGGAGATACCTGAAGTTTATTTGTACGAGTTCGAAATAGATGATTACGGATGCCTGGAAGTAATAGACCCTGACCTTGCTCTGACCTATACTTGGTGGTTGGTTGGTGAACAGATCGGCACCGGAGTAACAGTATGTGCCGATTATGGAAGCCCTGTCATTTTGATCGCTGAGAATGCTGCAGGATGTACAGCATCAACACTTCAATTCATCGACTGGCCACATGATATCAAAGACATTCTCAGCGAGGTGTCCATTGAGCCAAACCCTGTTGCAGATGTCTTATCCATTAAATGGACAGGACCTGCACAACCCGCCAGATACTTCATTACAGATCATGTAGGTCGGCAAGTCATCGCATTCGGAATGATGGAAGAACACATGGAACTCGACACCAGCCAGTGGCCTGCAGGTATTTACTACCTCCGTGCCGATGGCTGGCAGGGAGCCATTCAGATCGTCAAACAATAGGCCTGTGCTGAGCTGCAGAACCCCTATCTTTGGAGCATGAGTCATCTCGTAGCGCCTTCTATCTTATCCTGCGATTTTGCCCATGTGGGCCGTGACGTGGAAATGGTCTCTTCATCCGGTGCAGACTGGATCCATGTGGATGTGATGGACGGCATGTTCGTACCCAATATGAGCTTTGGACTGCCGGTGGTGGAAGCCATGAAACGCCACAGCTCCATTCCGCTTGACGTGCACCTCATGGTGGCCCAGCCGGAGCGCTACCTGTCGCATTTCAAGGAAGCCGGGGCAGATGTGATCACCATTCACCTGGAAGCCTGCATACACCTGCATGCCGCTGTGCAACAGATCCACAAGCTGGGAGCGAAAGCCGGGGTAGCCATCAACCCATCCACACCGATCTTCCAGTTGGTAGAGATCCTGCCTGATATTGAAGTGGTTTGCCTCATGTCTGTGAATCCGGGCTGGGGCGGGCAGTCCTTCATACCGGGTTCCCTGTCCAGGATAAGCAGGCTAAAGGCGCTTATCGGTAAAACCAATAGCAAGGCTTTGATAGAAGTGGACGGAGGGGTGAAGCTGGACAACGCCCAGGAGATCCTGAACGCCGGAGCTGATGTACTGGTGTCAGGAAGCGGAGTATTTGGTCAGCCGGATCCTGCTGCTGCCATCCAGACCCTGAAAAACCTGAAGAAGGCATAATGAAGCCCGCCTGCGGCCGTTAATGATGCGCATGTTCCTGAAAAGCCTAACGCTGTTCCTTGTATTAATTCCTTCGCTGGCATTTGCCCAGGATAAAGCATTCATTTACGGCACCATCACCAATGAGAAAGGCAAGCCGGTCAGTGATGTCACGGTGGTCATCGTGGGCGAAGCAGGCGTGGGTACCACTACCACCGCCGAAGGTTATTACGGTCTCGAAGTGCCTGCCGGCGACACCCTGCTGCTGGGCTTCAGCGCAGTAGGATACGGCAATCAGATCAAATCAGTTTTCCCTGTTTCCGGTGGAAGCTATCGCATGAACGTGAGTCTCGTTACAGGCGAAAATGAACTTGGCCCTGTGGTGATCACAGAATCAAGACGAAACGAACTCATCATGTCCATCCCCATCGAAGAGATCGAATACATTCCTGACCCTTCCGGCGATCCCATCATTGCCATTCTAAAAAAATACGTCACCTCCAACAATGAACTCAGTGCGCAGTATTCCGTGCGTGGCGGAAACTACGATGAGAACCTGGTCTATGTGAACGACTTTGAGATCTACCGGCCCCTGCTGGTAAGAAGCGGGCAACAGGAAGGCTTGCCTTTCCCCAACTATGATCTGGTAGGCAACATCACCTTTTCTGCTGGTGGCTTTGAAGCCCGCTACGGCGATAAACTTTCGAGTGTACTTGATATTCAGTATAAGAGACCGGATTCACTGGAAGCCGGCGTGAGTGCCTCTCTGTTGGGGGGAAGTTTTTTTATGAACAACCGTTACAAAGATGATACTGCCAACGGTTCCAGATCTTATTTTCTGTTCGGTACACGATATAAGACCAATCAGTATCTTCTCGGATCACTGCAAACTACCGGAGAATACAGACCGGTATTTTTTGATGTGCAAGGTTTGTGGGGCCATGACTTCAGCGATCATGCCACCCTGGAAGTGCTGGCCAATCTCTCCAGCAGTCAGTATAGTTTTGTGCCGCTGTCTCGAAGCACCACCACCGGAGTGGTCAACAATGTGATCAGACTGGATGTATTCTTCGAAGGGCAGGAGATCACCCGCTTTCTCACAGGCTTTACCGGCGTTTCTTACCAGTACAGACCCAACAACAGCACAGGGTATAAAATCCTGGCTTCTGCCTACCGTTCTCTGGAGGATGAGACCTTTGATATCATCGGCGATTACTGGCTGGGAGATGTGGAGACCAATCTCGGTGATGAGAATTTCAATGAAGTGGTGGCCAGCCGCGGAAGCGGTACCATCCAGAATTTCGGCCGGAATTATCTGGATGTGCTGGTACTCAATCTGGGGCATGAAGGATACCATGAAAGAGGTGCACATTATATACGATGGGGTGGAAGGCTGCAGGGCGAACAGATACAGGATGATCTTAAGGAATGGGAGATGCTGGACTCGGCCGGGTATTCGTTGCCTTATACCAATGAACTGGTGAGCATCAACTCCTATTACCGCTCCTTACTCACGCTCGAAAGCCTTCGGGCCAATGCCTATGTTCAGGATACCTGGAACCCGGGTAAAGAATCTGATTTCTATTTTACCTACGGTGTGCGTTCATCCTACTGGACCATCAATGATGAAGTGACCATCACCCCAAGGGTGCAGGCTGCCTGGAAACCCAACTGGTACAGGGAAGATTCTTCAAAAGTGGATATAGTCTGGAAAGCAGCACTGGGTATGTACAACCAGCCTCCGTTTTACCGCGAACTGCGCAACCAGGAAGGTCTGATCAACTATGACGTGGTATCGCAAAAAAGTATTCATGCACTCGTTTCCGCCGATTATAATTTCCGTGCCTGGAACCGCGATTTCAAATTCATAGCAGAAGCATATTATAAATACCTCTATGACCTGGTGCCGTACGATGTCGATAATCTTCGCATCCGGTACTTTGGTCAGAACATGGCCAACGGTTTTGCCACCGGACTGGACCTGAGGCTGCACGGAGAGATCGTGGAAGATGCTGACTCATGGGTTTCGCTTAGTCTGTTGCGCACCATGGAAAACCTGGAGGGCGACAGTACCTATATTGATACCGACCCGGGCGAAGAAGTGAGCCTCATGCTGGTGGAACAGGGGAATATACGCAGGCCTACAGACCAGTTCCTGACCTTTGGCATGTTCTTTCAGGATTACATGCCGGGAAACAAGAATTTCAAGGTACACCTCAACTTTCTGTTCGGTACCGGTTTCGTGACCGGCCCTCCCGGCAATCCGTATCTGAGAAGCAGTAAGACCATGCCGCCCTACAGAAGGGTTGACATCGGGTTTTCAGCCCTGCTCCTGGATAAGAAACGTGAACGTGGAGATAAAATATGGTCAGATGTGGAATCACTCTGGGCAGGTATAGAAGTGTTCAATCTGCTGGGTATTCAGAATACCATCTCCTACCTCTGGGTGGAAGACCTGAATAACGAACAATATGCCTTTCCGAACTATCTGACAGACCGCCGTATCAACTTCCGGCTTATCATGAAGATCTGATTCTTCAGGATCTTTATTACTTTCATTTTAAATTATGAACATGAAAACTTTCATTCTTGCTGTGTCCATCACAGCACTTGCATCCGGGTGTTCTTCCGGATCCGGTGGCGAAGATGCAGCCCGTTCTGCCGTTGGTGGCGAACATGCAGGGCGCTACCATATCAAATCAGGTACACTGACCTATGAAGCGAATTTGCCGCAAGACATGGGTACGAATAAGCGTGTAGTGTACTTTGATGACTATGGCCAGAAAGAAAAAATGGTAACCATTACCAGCATCTCCATGATGGGCCAGAATATCGATAAGGAGACACATCTGATCACTCAGGATGGTTTTTCCTACACCTGGTCGCCAGGCGAAACGTCAGGAATGAAAGTAGCTGTTGATGATACATTTGATCCTGCAGCGGCAGATTTCTCCAGGCTTACTGAAGAAGCTATGGCAAAGTACGGACTCACCAAAGAAGGCGATGAAACCATTGATGGACGTAAATGTGATGTATGGGCAATGGATAATCAGGGTGTCCAGGGTAAGGTCTGGATATGGAACAATATTCCGGTGAAGACCTCTGCTAACATGATGGGTTTCTCCATCATAGAGAAACTGGTGTCACTTGATGAAGGCGATGTGGATCAGGCACATTTTGTGTTGCCTGATCTGACCTGGAAAGACATGACCTATCAGTC
>JACJXO010000012.1 GCA_020636645.1 Chitinophagales bacterium | reverse complement strand
CTGTCAAGTTCGGTCTCTGTTTCCACCAGCAAAACCTGCGAACAGTGAGCCGGAACCGGCAGTTCCGGGTCTTCCGAAAGGGTACAGGCCAGAAAGAGACAGAAAATAAAGACTCCGACAGTATGCTTCATATCCTAAAATACCTGAATTTTATGCTTCATTCAAACAGCATGAAACGCATTTACATCCTTCTTTCCGCTTTCTTCCTTTTTTCTGCAGCCCACGCACAGATAACTATTACTGTTGATGACCTGGCAACAGAGGGAGACGTGATCTATTTCAGCAACGCCACCCCTTTGGGAGAATTTGATCTGACCGCCGATGGGCCTGATCAGGTATGGGATTACAGCTGGCTGGATCAGACCGGTCAGGACAGTTCTGTATGGGTAGATCCGTTTGAGACCAATCCGGCATACTTTTTACTGTGGTTTGGTTCATCTGTAGCCGAAGAAACCGGACAGACTTTTTCTTCTGATTTTTTCAGCCTGGAAGATATCTACAACTTTTACGATCGCAACGAAGGCGAATTGTCTATTACCGGTATAGCTGGTACCGTGACCGGCATTCCATTACCTGCTTCATTTGATGATGCAGATGTTTTATATGAATTGCCTCTTAACTATAATGATTCTTACAGCTCTGCTTCCGGTTTCGCTTTTTCTCTTCCTGGCATCGGATCCTGGTCTGAATCCCGCGACAGGTCTTGTCTCGTTGACGGATATGGCGAAGTGACCACACCTTATGGAACTTTTGATGCGCTGCGTGTGAACTGCGAACTGCTGGTTACAGATGTGGTGGAATACAGCGGTATAGAGTTTCCTATTTCCTATACCACCCGCGAATACCGCTGGATGGCTCCCGGCATGAAAATTCCTGTGCTGTTCATCAGCAGTCAGGAGATCCTCGGATTTGAAACCGTTACCAATATTCAATACATCGATTCTCTCGATGGCGCTCCTGTTGGTATTCAGTTGCCAACGGCTGTTCCGGAAATTTTGGTGACTCCCACCCTCGTGCAGCAGGGTTTGTGTCAGTTGCAACTCGGAGATCCTGTTGGTGCAGATGTCATCATTACTGACCTGCAAGGCAAACAGGTATTGGAAAATATTCATGTAGCACCCGGACAGTCTGTCAGTGCCTTACCGGTGGGTGGCTTACATGCAGGCTGGTACTGGTGTATGGTAAAACAAGGTGAACACCTTGTTTCCAGGCCGTTTCTGATAGCAGAATAAAAAACCGGAGGCAGATTGACCGCCTCCGGCACCTATGAAAACAACCACTACTTAGAAGTCTTTTTTGTTTCGGTCTGTCTGACCTGTTGTATGTATAAAAACCCTGACCGGGCAAAAAGGTTCAGGCATTTTTTTGCTTTTTAACGATCTTCAGAACAAATGACAGTTCTGTGAAGTTTCCTACATTTGAAAAGCCTCCAATAAGATTTCCATGAGCTCTATTCTGCTTGGTTCAGCATTACTGGTACTTGTTTTTGTTTCCGTTGTCTGGATCCTATCAGTCCTGGCAAAAGACATGAGCATTGTAGATATTGCCTGGGGCCTCGGTTTTGCAGCCCTGGTGATCTTTCAGTGGGTCAGATGGGCACCCGCATCGCCACGCAGTTTTCTGGTTGGCTACCTGATTCTGATCTGGGGGCTCCGGCTGGCTGTATTCCTGGCCATCAGAAACCTGAGAAAGGGAGAGGATCCAAGATATGCCGCCTGGCGCCATGACTGGGGAAAGAATACGTGGTGGATCTCTTATTTCAAAGTATTCCTGCTGCAAGGTGCACTCATGCTGATCATTAGTATGCCTTTGCATGTAACTACCGCTGCAGGCAAAAGCATGGGAAGCTGGACAGACTTTGCCGGCACCCTGTTGTGGCTGGGCGGATTCTTGTTTGAATCCATCGCTGACTGGCAGTTGTACCGCTTCAAAAAGGATCCTGCCAATAAAGGAATGGTCATGGACAAAGGTTTATGGAAATACAGCCGGCATCCGAATTATTTTGGAGAGTCACTCATCTGGTGGGGAATATTCCTGGTAGCTTTCGGTGCCGGTACCGCTTATCTTAGTGTGATAGGTCCGGTACTTATTACTTTTCTGTTGCTGCGTGTATCCGGGGTCACCTTGCTGGAACAGCGCTACGAGGGCAATGACAAATATGCAGATTACAAACGAAGAACCAGTGCCTTCATTCCGAGGCCACCAAAACGTCAGGTATGAAAATAGGCCTGTTCTTCGGTTCATTTAATCCCATTCATATTGGGCATCTGATCATTGCCCAGCATTTTGCAGATTGGACAGATCTGGACCAGGTCTGGCTGATCGTGTCACCACAGAATCCTTTTAAGGAAAAGTCCGGATTACTGGATGAGAAGCATCGCCTGTATATGGCCAATATTGCGGTAGAAGACAATGACAGGATCAGGGCATCCAATGTGGAGTTTCATCTTCCCCAACCCAGCTATACCATTGATACACTGACCTATCTGGAAGAAAAATATCCGGATCATCGTTTTGTACTGCTGATGGGTAGCGATAATCTTCCCACTCTGCACAAGTGGAAAAATGCCGGTCTGTTGCTGCAGCGGTATCCCATTCGGGTCTATCTGCGGCCGGGACAGAGCAATACGAATCCCTATCCGGAGGCTGATATTACTTTTACAGAAGCGCCGCTGCTCAATATCAGTGCCACCTTCATCAGACAGGCCGTTCATGAAGGCCGTGACATCCGGTATCTGGTACCTGAAAAGGTGTATGAGTACATACGATCCATGCATTTCTATCAATGAGCACAATTGTGGATTACTGCGGCAGGATGGTGGACAGCTTGGCGAAGAACATGTAGATATGACTCAGGAAATCCACACAACTAAACCATACCCTTTAAAAAACGGTTACTTATGTGGATGAACACCCGGAAATACACAGTGATTCCACGCCTGGGTATGTATGTCGGGAGAAAAGTTATGCTGTTGAACCGTTATCCACCGGATGTGTATAGCTCAGAAAAATGCAGCAAATACGCCATCTTTACCTGTTCACTAGAAGTGGATTACCTGTTGTAAAAGGAGGATATTGCTTTTTCCAAATACTTACCGACAAAACAATCAACGAATCCACAGTACTGATGATGATGTTTTCTTTTACTTTTTAAAATCATAGAAATTAAGGACACCATGGAAATTGTGGAAACCGGTTGGGAGACAAAAGGATATCTGGATATTCCGGTAGATCCTACCCTGGATCTGGTGCGTGAAATTGACAAGCTGAAACGGGAAAAGAATGCAGTGCTATTGGCACACTATTATCAGGACAGTGATATACAGGATGTGGCCGATTATATAGGCGACAGTCTTGGTCTGGCTCAGCAGGCTGCCCGCACTAAAGCTGATATCATTGTGTTTGCAGGGGTACATTTCATGGCCGAAACAGCCAAGATCCTGAATCCGCAGAAAAAAGTACTCATGCCTGATGCACATGCAGGTTGCAGCCTGGCAGATTCTTGCCCGCCACCACTTTTCAGGAAGTTTAAAGAGCAGTATCCTGATCATACTGTGATCTCTTATATCAACTGCACTGCAGGTATCAAGGCATTGAGTGATATAATTTGTACCAGCAGTAATGCTGTGAAGATCGTAGAGACCCTGCCCCCTGATACGCCCGTCATATTTGCTCCCGACCGCAATCTGGGAAGGTATGTAATGGAAAAGACAGGCAGAGATATGGTGCTGTGGAATGGCACCTGTATGGTACATGAGATATTCAGCCAGGAAAAGATCACAAAACTGAGACACCGGCATCCGGATGCAAAGCTCATTGCGCATCCGGAATGTGAAGAAGCCATCCTGGAAATGGCAGATTTCATAGGATCCACCACCGGGTTATTGAAGTTTACCCGGGAAGACAATAGCCCGGTTTATATTGTAGCCACAGAAACAGGTATTCTGCACCAGATGCAGAAAGCATCACCACACAAGCAATTCATTCCGGCACCGCCAGATAACTTATGCGCATGTAATGATTGCCCGCACATGAAGAGAAATACCCTCGAAAAGGTATATACCTGCATGCGTTATGAGCAGCCTGAGATTCTGATGGACAAAACAATACTGGAACAGGCCCGGAAGCCTATTCAAAGGATGCTGGATATCTCTGCCAGCCTGGGACTGTAGATAGTATTATACGTCGTACTTCTCCATCATACTCAGCACCTTAGCGATCTTGTCATAATTCAGCGAATAGAAGATGAACTTACCTTCCCGCTTGGTTTTGACCAGATCAGCGTTACGCAAAATGCGCAGATGCTGTGAGGTGATGGATTGCTCAAGACCCAGGGTATTGTAGATCTTGTTTACATGGACGTTCTTATTCTTGTCAATAAAGCCCATGATCTTCATGCGCAGCGGATGTGCCAGGGCACGCATGATCTCAGCAGACTTTTCCAGTTTGGATATATCGACACTCAGAAATGCTTTCTGATCGGTAGTCTTTGCCATAATAGAATTTGATTGTGATGGGTGTTAGGAAATGTCGCGAATGAAGTTGCCAATGCTCTTCAACCTGTCGTTGTCCAGCTGATAGAAAATGTTCTTACCACTTCTGGTGGTAGTAACAACTCCTGCCCTGCGCATAATAGCCAGGTGCTGGGATGCGACCGACTGTTCCAGACGAAGCTTGACGTAGATCTCCGTCACACTCATCTTTTCTTTGTCAGTTAACATTTTGATGATCTTCAAACGCAGTTTGTGATTTACTGCACGAAGAATCAGAACGGTCTTCCGGAGGTTTTTGTACTCAAGCTTGATGTTACCCTTCGGAGCGTTCGCAAGTTTAATACTTGGTGTAGATGCCATAATCAGAACTTTTGTGAATCAATTAACACGTGGCATTCAGAGGGTAGTCCAAAAATAGAATATATCAGAAATATTACAAAATTAATACCTGTTTACCTGCAGGTTATTTTCCGTTTGTATGGTAAAACTCCTTCAGATATACAGGTTCCAGATAGGCCGGATCCTCATGAATACCTTTATTATATGCATCCAGGGCAATTTTGTTCATGCCGGACGATAAAATGATAAAATTTGTTAATATTTTGGAGTTCTTGTCTTCCAGGAGGTGTACTGCCTTATTTGAACCGCTGCCAAAAAAACAGGTTTGTCTTTGTTCTGTTTGTTCTCTGAAGGGTTTGTTATCCAGTATGTATGCTTCCGGTTCACATAGCAGAGTGCCTGTATGATCAAACAGGGCGGTGTACACTTCCATCCGCCTGGCGTCTATCATGGGGCAGTACAGGGTTTCCTGCATAGGATATTGATTTATGGCGCAGGCAGTCATACAAGCCAGCGTTGAAACAGGAATCAACGGTATGGTACTGCCATAGCAGATACCTTTTGCAAGACTAAGTCCGATGCGTAATCCGGTGTAAGATCCAGGCCCGATAGATATGGCTACTGCATCCAGCGATTGGATAGAAAACCCCGCCCGGTCTAACAGGCTCTGTACCATAGGGCCAAGCTGCGAAGCATGGTTTTGTGCTTCCTCACCCCTGATCTCCAGTAGGGTGTTTCCGTCGGCTGCCAGAGAAACACTGGAAAGCGGGTGACTGCTTTCTATCTGCAGAATAGTGGCCACTCAGAACTGAATAGGAAAGGTCATTTCTTCTTCTGCCCGTATCACGGTAGCAGTGGTTGCATCTCCTTTTTCAAACATACTTAATGCCTTCATGTAAGACATCATATCTGCAACGTTGTAATCGCCCAGTCTGATAACTATATCGCCTGTTTGCAGGCCGGCATTTGCAGCAGTTTTTCCATCTGATACACCGTCTATGCGCATGCCTTTGCCTTCGAAAGTATAGTCAGGAATAACACCAAGACCAACTGTGAATCTGGGTGTTTCTTCGCTTTCTTCTTCTTTGGTTCTGGTAAATTCAACCTGATCTTCATCGTCCAGATCTGCCATCAGGGCCCTTACCAGATCATGCAATTCCACAATGCCTTTATAGTTGATCTTGTCTGCATCATCTGAAGGTTTGTGATAATCTTCATGAGTGCCGGTAAAAAAATGCAGGACAGGAATGTCCTTCAGGTAGAACGAGGTATGGTCAGATGGTCCGATGCCGCTGCTGTAGGTCTTAATTGTAAAGCCCTGCATCTTGCCAAGGTCATCTATTCTGGTCCAGGCCGGTGAGGTGCCGTAGCCGTTCACTATCAGGGTCTTTATACTGTCCAGTCTTCCTACCATATCAAAATTCAGCATATAATTATAGCAGTCGTCTTGAGCGGTCAGAAAATCAGCGATACTCTTGGAACCGTACAGACCTAATTCTTCGCCGCTGAAGGCAATGAACAGATAGTTGTAGTGATCGTCGGGGTCTTTGGCCAGGTTTTCAGCCAGCTGCAGGATGAGAGCCACACCACTTGCATTATCATCAGCGCCGTTGTGGATGGCAGGCTGACCACGGTACAGGGATCCGCCCGATTCACCATAGCCTAGATGATCATAATGAGCTCCTAATATGATGGTACAGGGCGCTCCATTGTCAATTCTGGCAGCTATGTTCTTTCCTTCTTTTCTGACCGGATGTATATCTGCTCCAACCAGGATCTCCAAACCCTGGGTCAGAGTGTTGGCGGTTTCAGGTTCTATAAAAAGAACAGGAATACCTGCTGCTTCTGCTCTGCTGCTGTAATCCAGTAGCAATGAAGGGTCATAATCCTGGTCCATATTATAAAACAAGACGGCCACAGCGCCATGTTCCATGGCCAGCTCTACCTTACTTCGCTCATCGGCATAAGGATAAAAATCGGTATGCGGGTGGGTGCCTTCCGGTGTGCTCAGTTGTATGAGCAGGATCTTTCCCTTTGCTTCCAGGCCCTGGTAATCATCGTGTTGCAGTTCAGGTGCTGTGATGCCATAACCGGCATACGCTACCTGTGCCTGAACCTGGCCACTGCCGGAAAAGAAGACCGGCTGTGCATCGGCTCTTTTGCTATTGGCTACCACAAAATTCTGTTCGCCGGCTTCTTTACCGGTGCTGAAAGAAAACACCTGAAAGAACCCGCTGTTTTCGCCGGCCGGTTGCAAACCGAGTGCAGAGAATTTACCGGCTATGTAGTTGGCTGCGATCTCTTCTCCACGGCTGCCGGTGGCACGCCCTTCCAGACGGTCATCAGAAAGAAATTCAACAGTTTCTTTGATCTGATCGGCAGCATTCTGCCCTTGTACGAAGCCGGTCAGGAACAGAAGACCGGAAAGAATGAAACTTCTCATACTGTAAAGTTCACCATTCAGAGCGAAATGGCCTATTTGCTGAGTAGTTTGGTGTAAGCTTCCGGATTTTTCAGCGTTCTGATGGCTTCCTGAATGTCAGGGTCATAGCGGAAAGACACTTCCACCCTTCCATTGTAATTATAATATCTTCCTGCTATCTCTCTGTTGAGTTCGAACAGGATCTCATCCTTGAATTTATACAGATCATTCTGCTTGTCATGTGTCACCTTGGCATGCAGGCCGTCTATCTCATTTTTGACGGCATCATAATAGGCATCTTCCCGGGCACTCTCTTCAAAGGCAGCCAGGAGTTCTTCTGTTTCAGTTGTGTATTCATAGGTTCTGCCCGACATGAAGCGCACAAACCCATCGTATTCTTCGTCTGTAAGACTAAAGCTGTTGGCTGGACTGATGTTCGGGTGGCTGTAGAAATACTGCGTGGCGTAATGGAAGATGTGATTGCCCTGCAGGAGGCTGATGGTGATATCGCGGTAATTCTCTTCACCTACAGCTACATCAGGGTCAATTCCCCCGCCATCATATACAGTTCTTCCTGCCCGGGTGGAAAAGGCCACCTTCAGAGAGTCCGGGATCTTTCCTACAGAACCGTCTTCATTTCTGTTGGCGTAATCGATGGCCTGAATACAGCGGCCACTGGGTATGTAGTATTTGGCTGTGGTCAGTTTAAGTTTTGTCTTATAAGATACATCTCTTGTGGTCTGAACCAGTCCTTTGCCGAAGGTTTTTTGACCCAGAATGACACCACGATCATAGTCTTGTATCACACCTGCAACGATCTCTGAAGCAGATGCAGAACTTCTGCTGGTAAGCACCACCAGCGGTATCTCGGTATCTACCGGGTTGTTGATGGAAACAAAAGATTTGTCCCATTCTTCCACACGACCACGGGTACTGACCACTTCCAGTCCTTTTGGAATAAATACATTGGAAACATTCACGGCTTCCCGCAGCAAACCTCCTGGATTTCCCCGCAGGTCCAGGATGACACCAGACAGATCAGGATGATCTTCCTGAAGTTTCTTCAGCGCATCAGCTACATTCCTTCCTGCATCTTCCGTGAACTGGGTCAGCATGATATAACCCGTATGGTCATCCACCATCCCGAAATAAGGCACATTGCCCTGGTTGATCTCTTCACGGGTAAGTTCCAGTTGTAATGTTTCTCCGGTGCCTGCCCTGAAAACAGTAAGTGCGACCGGGGTACCGGGAGATCCTCGCAACAATTCGCTGATGGATGACTCATCATTTTCCAGAACGGTGTGATCATCGATCTTTTTTAATTCATCGCCGGGCTGAAGGCCTGCTTTGAAGGCGGGAAAACCTTCAAACACATCAACCACGGTAACCTTGCCGTCAACCGGTCTGATGGTAGCACCGATGCCTCCGTAGTTACCGGTTATCTGGAATTTATATCCTTCCAGTTCTGCTTCTGATATATAGTTGGTGTATGGGTCAAGCGATTCCAGCATGGCATCAATGCCTGTGCGCATGATCCTGTTCGGGTCCAGATCATCTACATAGTAAGTGTTCAGTTCCTTATAGACAGAGGTGAAAATGTCTATGTTCTTGGATATCTCGAACAGATCGCTTCCCGGAGCGTTGCTGTTGAAGAGGAGGGTAAGTGCCAGACCGGAGCTTAGTACACCGGCAATAGCCAAAGTTTTTTTCATATACTTAAGATTCACGGAACCGGGTCATGGCCGTGACCACCCCACGGGTGGCATCTGCTCAGTCTTTTCAATCCGAGCCAGCCGCCCTTGAGCGGACCGTATTTACGCAGGGCCTCGATCATATACTGCGAACAGGTAGGGGAATACCGGCAGCTGTTGGGGAACAAAGGCGACAGGCTGACCTGATAAAACCGAACCAATAGCACCAGCAGACCGCTCACCCACTTAGAGACCACGTTCCAGTTCCTTTGATAAACGTTCTAAAGCTAAATGGAATTTTCCTTTCAGCTCGTTAAATGTTGTTGGCTTTTTACTTTGATACAGACAGATGATGTCTGCATGAATACCTTCCGGAATCTGCAGCTGATGTTGTTCCAGGCGAAAGCCCTCCCGCATGAGCCGCTTGATCCGGTTTCGGTCGGTGGCTTTGGGATGATTTCTCTTAGATACAGAAAAGGCGATCCGGTAAGCCACATCGCCCTTAGCGGGTTGTTGTCGGTACACCAGGCGCAGGGGTTCCTGAACCAGGCTTTTGCCCTCAGTAAACAGCAAAGAAATGGCAGCCCTGCTTTTCAGGCGATGAGTAAGAGGAAGATCGTATGCAGGATCAGGCAAGTGGGCCTCCCGCTTCGGTTACACGCGGAAACGCATCATGGTACGCTCGTCAGAAACGGTCAGTTTCTTACGTCCTTTCCGGCGGCGACGGGCGATGACAGCCCGGCCATCCTTGGTCTTCATGCGACTGCGGAATCCGTGCTTGTTCACTCTTTTGCGCTTGGATGGCTGAAAAGTAGGCTTCATCTGTTTAAAAATTTGGGACTGCAAAGATAAGCGCTGGCATTGAAATGCACAACATATCAACAGCCGGTATCAAAATATTGATCAGGAGTTCATGGAAATCAGGAATTCTTCGTTGCTCTTGGTGCCTTTCATGTTCTGGAGGAGGAAATTCATGGATTCTTCCGTGTTCATGTCTGCCAGGTGATTACGCAGGATCCACATGCGCTGGAGCACATCACGGTCATGCAGCAGATCATCGCGGCGGGTACTGGATGCCGTAACATCAATGGCCGGGTAGATGCGCTTGTTGGACAGTTTCCGGTCCAGCTGGAGTTCCATGTTACCGGTACCCTTGAATTCTTCAAAGATCACTTCATCCATCTTGCTTCCGGTATCGATCAGGGCAGTGGCTATAATGGTAAGAGAACCACCATTCTCGATATTCCTGGCCGCACCGAAGAACTGCTTGGGTTTGTGCAGGGCATTGGCTTCCACACCACCGGAAAGCACTTTTCCGGAAGCGGGGGCAACCGTGTTATGTGCCCTGGCAAGTCGGGTGATGGAGTCTAGCAGAATGACCACATCCTGACCGCATTCCACCAGGCGCTTGGCTTTTTGCAATACGATGCTGGACACTTTTACGTGCCTGTCGGCAGGTTCATCGAATGTCGAGGCGATCACTTCTGCATTCACGCTTCTTTCCATGTCTGTGACCTCTTCCGGGCGCTCATCTACCAGCAGAATGATCAGATAGACCTCCGGGTGGTTGTGGGCAATGGCATTGGCCACACTCTTGAGCAGCATGGTCTTACCGGTCTTGGGTTGTGCCACGATCATACCACGTTGTCCCTTTCCGATCGGGGTGAACAGGTCCATGACCCGGGTGCTGTAGTCGGTCGGGCTGTAAACCAGGTTCAGTTTTTCATTGGGGAAGAGCGGTGTCAGGTAGTCGAATGGTACCCTGTCTCGCACTTCTTTAGGATCGCGGCCATTAATGGTCTCCACCTTGAGCAGGGCGAAATACTTCTCACCTTCTTTTGGGGGCCGGATGGTACCCTTCACCCAATCTCCCGTCTTCAGGCCGAATAATTTGATCTGAGACGGAGATACATATACATCATCGGGAGATGACAGGTAGCTGTAATCGGCACTGCGAAGAAAACCATAACCGTCGGGCATCATTTCCAGTACACCTTCGCCCGGAATGGCTCCCTCCAGGTCGATATTGAACCTTTCGCGGCGTTTCTGCGGGTATTGATGACGATTCTCCTGGCGGTTTTCTTCCACCGGTCTTACCGTATCTGTTTCTCTTACCGTTTCTTCTTTTCGGGATGCTTCCTGCTTTACAGGAGTTTCCTCTGCAACCACCGGAATTTCGGCCTTCTCAGGCTCTTCCGCCCCATCTTCCTTTTTCTTACGCGGACGCATATTGCGCTTCTTATCCTTTTTTTCAGCCTTTTGGGTCGTCTCTTCCTGTCCGTTTTCCGCTGTTTCCTGCGGAGCAACAGCCTGGGCATCCAGTATCTTGTAAATAAGGTCCTGCTTATTGAGCTTTCGAATGTCTTTGACCTGCAGTTTTTCAGCGATCTCTTTCAGCTCAGGAACGAGCATTTCATTCAATTGAAGAATATCGTACATATGAAATGGAAATACGGTTACAACGTAAAGGTTGGATCAGTAAATGGTACTAAAGGGAAATAAGGTTGAGTAAGAGAGCTGTGCTCCACGGGGGCGGGAACACTTCGCAAAAATAATGTTCCTTTTTGGAAAATAAAAATGCCCGGCGGCATTGGGCTGTCCGTTCTATCTTTGAAACAAAAATCCACCTATGCTGGAAATATCCTTCCTGCGAAACAATCTCTCGGAAGCAAAAAAGCGGTTGGCCAAACGCCCGGGTTATGATACCGGTGTGCTTGATGAATTATTGGCGGCAGATGATGAAAGACGCAGGCTGCAGGCAGATCTGGACCAGGTACTGGGAGAACAAAATCGCCTTGCCAAAGAGATAGGGGCACTTTTTGGCCAGGGAAAAAGAGAAGAAGCTGAACGGCTGAAAGAACAGGTTTCCGGCCTGAAGGAGCAGAGCGGCGACCTTCAGAAACAACATGATGATACAGCCGATGCCATACGCACTATGCTGCTGATGCTGCCCAACCTGCCCCAGTCACGGGTGCCGGATGGAAGAAGCGCCGAAGATAATGTGGTGGTGAAGGAAGGAGGCAACATGCCGGAGCTGACAGACGATGCACAACCCCACTGGGATCTGGCAGCCAAATATCAGATCATTGATTTCGAGCTGGGAAACAAGATCACCGGCTCCGGATTTCCTGTGTACAGGGGAAAAGGCGCACGCATTCAGCGGGCACTGATCGCCTATTTTCTGGACAAGGCGCAGGAGCGGGGATACACAGAGTATATGCCACCCCTGATGGTGAATGAAGACAGCGGGTATGGCACCGGGCAGCTGCCGGACAAAGAGGGCCAGATGTACCACATGACGGTCGATAATTTCTATATGGTGCCCACTGCAGAAGTACCGCTCACAAATATCTACCGCGATGTCATCCTGAAAGAGGAGCAGCTGCCTGTACGCATGACCGCCTATACACCCTGTTTCAGAAGAGAGGCTGGATCTTACGGTAAAGATGTTCGTGGACTTAACCGCTTACATCAGTTCGATAAGGTAGAGATCGTACACATTGAACACCCCGACAGATCTGATGAGACCCTCGATGAAATGGTCAGTTATGTGGCTTCTCTCGTAGAATCACTGGAACTACCCTATCGCATCCTGCATCTTTGCGCCGGTGATACCGGATTTGCCTCTTCCTGCACCTTTGATTTCGAGGTCTATGCGGCGGCACAGAAAAAGTGGCTGGAAGTGAGCTCGGTCTCCAACTTCGAAAGCTTTCAGGCCAACAGGATGAAGTGTCGCTTCAAACAGGCAGAAAGCGGAAAGAATCAGCTGGTACACACACTTAACGGCAGTGCACTTGCCTTGCCCAGGATCCTGGCAGCCATTCTGGAAAACAACCAGACACCCGAAGGCATCAGAATACCTGAAGTGCTCAGACCTTATTGTGGTTTTGACATGATTGACTAAGCAGATCAGTTCGATCTGGTCCAGGATTCGGTTCGGTGCAGAAAGGCTACGTATCCTCGTATGCGTAAGGTGTTCTTGCCGTCCATCCACATTTCGCACTTATAGGTCTTGCCATTCTTCGGATCATAGATGGTGCCGTTCTGCCAGAACCCATCCTCAAATGTGAAGTTCTTTAAAATGACCAGACCCATCAGGGGCGTGCTGCGTTTGGATGCATCAGGGTTCTCATCATCCACCTTTGGTGTACCATTATCTTCGTTGGGTTCTTTCAGCCAGACTAGTTTACCGTAGTACTTATCACCCTTCTTGTAGATCTCCACTTTGCCGTCTCCATCAGCACTCAGCCACTTACCTACAATAGCATCCTGGTACTGGGCTTTGGACGTGACAGCCATCAATAAGAAAAAACAAACTGTGAATGCACTGCGCATAACATGGATTTGGATCAATATTAATGCAGCAGGCCGTTTTCTGCAAGCCATTGGGCGATCTGTACTGCATTGGTGGCAGCACCTTTGCGCAGATTATCTGATACCACCCACAGGTTGAGGGTGTTCTCTGCAGTAAAATCACGACGCACCCGGCCAACGAAGACCTCATCTTTTCCTTCTGCCTCAAGGGGCATCGGATAGGCCGCTTGTGCAGGGTTATCCAACACCACGACACCCGGCATGGATGCCATCAGCCGACGCACTTCATCCAGATCAAAATCCTGACCGAAGGTCACATTGACACTTTCACTGTGTCCTCCTGAAACCGGTACCCTGACCGCTGTAGCACTTACCTGTATGCTGTCAGATCTCAGGATCTTTCTGGTTTCATGATGCAGTTTCATTTCCTCTCTGGTATAGTCGTTATCCAGGAAAACATCGCAATGAGGAATGACATTCATGTCTATCCGATGCGGGTAAGCGGGGTTCTCTGTCAGCCTGCAGTTGGAGCTTCTTTCTGTATGCAGTTGCATCAGTCCTTTTGCACCTGATCCGGAAACAGACTGATAGGTGCTGACCACTATACGTCTGATGCCATAGGCTTGGTGCAGTGGTGCCAGTGCCATGACCATTTGAATAGTAGAACAATTAGGATTGGCTATGATCTGTCGCTTGCCGGAAATGGAATCAGGATTGATCTCCGGAACCACCAGGGCACAGTCAGTTTCCATTCTGAAGGCTGAAGAATTGTCTATCACCCAGGCACCCTGTTCTTCGAATGCCGGAGCCCAGGCCAGTGAGGTGGTGGCACCGGCAGAGAACAATGCCAGATCAGGTTTCAGGGTCAGGGCTTCTTCAACAGTTACCACCGGTATCATGTCATCATTAAATCGCACACTTTTTCCTGCCGAACGTTCAGACGCCACCGGTATCAGACGGGTTACCGGAAAATTGCGTTCTTCCAGTACCCGGCGCATCATCTGACCGACCACTCCTGTGGCCCCTACTATTGCTACCTGCATAGGTTGCAAAGGTAAGTCCGTCAGGGTTGACATGTATGCATATAACTATAAGTTAATAGAGGGCTATGCATCAACCGTCACAGAGTCTTTGTAATTTTCAGCGATATGCGCAAAGCAGTTGTTGGGATATTACTGATCCTGCTGACAGGCCGGGTATTTACTCAATCTCTGACAGATGATTTCAGCGACGGAGAAATCACTTCTGATCCATCCTGGACCGGCGATACCGACCAGTTCCTGGTGAATGCATCACAGCAGCTCCAGCTTCAGGGTGATTGTGATGCAGGTGGAATCAACTACCTGACGCTGGCTGCCGCCACATCAGATTCAGTAGTGTGGGAGTTTTATACAGAACTCGACTTTGACCCGAGCTCTTCCAATCACATGCGGTTTTATCTGCAATCTGATGCAGCAGATCTGAGTGCCGCCCTGCATGGGTATTATATCAGAATAGGTGAAGATGGTACCAACGATGCTGTTAAGCTGTATCGTCAGGATGGTACCGGCAATACCTTGTTGCTGAGCGGAGAAACAGGAGCAGTAGCTGCAGCACCCGCAGTCAGGGTTCGTGTGATCCGCAATGCAGAAGCCGTGTGGCACATGCTGGTGGATTATACAGGCGGAACATCATTTACTGACGAAGGCTCTGTTACAGACAATACATATAACACCGGTTATTATACAGGGGTATATTGCCAGTACACCAGTACACGTTGTGATGCATTTTATTTTGATGATATATATATTTCACCACTCTATGAAGATGATGAACCACCCGTGCTCTTATCGGCAGCAGCTATTTCTGATCTGCAGGTGAAAGCCATTTTTAATGAACCTCTCCAGGCTTCTGATGCAGAGAATGGTTCAAACTATACTGTTGATGGCGGGGTGGGTAACCCTATAGATGCCGCACTGCAAGCGGGTGGATCGTCTGTGGTACTTACCTTTGCAGATGACCTTCCTGCAGCAGTGCTGCTGCACCTGGAAGTAAATGGCATAGCTGATCTGGCCGGCAATGTTTGTGGGCTGCAGAGCCAGCCTTTCACTAATTTCTCGCCAGGATTATTTGATCTGCTTATCACAGAGATCATGGCAGATCCAGAACCTGTCCAGGAGCTGCCTGCTGCAGAATATATCGAGATTTGGAATGCCACTCCCTTTCCTGTAAACCTGGAAGGTTGGACCATCCGCGATCCGGGTACTACCAGCCAGCCATTTCCAGCTGTTGTTCTGGAGGCCGGTGCTTATCTCATCGTTTGCAGCGCAGGAAATACGGCAGAGTTTGAAGAGTATGGAGATGTGTTAGGTGTTGGCTCTTTTCCTGCACTGAATAATACCGGCGATTCTCTGTATCTCTTTGATGCAGATGAAGAACTGATACACAGCGTCTATTATACTGATAGCTGGTATGCAGATCCTATCAAGGAGAACGGGGGTTATTCGCTTGAAATGATAGACACAGGTAATCCTTGTCAGGAGGAAGCCAACTGGATCGCATCTATTGAGCTGAGCGGAGGAACACCCGGACAGGAGAACAGTGTGGCGGCCGATAATCCGGATGTCGTATCCCCGTCTTTGGTTAGCGTATTTCCCAGTTCTGCTACTTCATTATATATCACATTTGATGAATATATTCTAACCGAAGCGCTTACCACTACCATGTTCGCCATCTCACCAGACATTGGCAGTCCTTTGTCTGTGTCGGCCGATCCGTATGTGGCTACCGTTATAGAATTACCATTGCCGGAAGCCCTGGAACCAGGTATTACCTACACCCTGACCTGTACCGGGCTTGCAGACTGCAGCGGTAATGCAATTGGCGTACACAATAGCCTGGAGTTTGGTTTGCCGGAAACCCCCGGTCCCGGAGATGTGATCATCAACGAGGTGCTTTTCAATCCGGCTACAGGCAGCGATGACTTCGTAGAGATCTACAACAACAGCAATCATTTTATCCAGTTGAATCAGTTGCGGCTTACCGAACGGAATGTGGAGAATGCTGCCGAGGTGCTGGAGTATTGCTATATGGGTGAATATGGAAGATTGCTGGCTCCTGGTGCGTATTTCTTTATAACAGAAAAGGTTAGCTGGCTGGCTCCGTTTTATGATATAGCACCCAATGCACAGTTTAGTGAAAACAGTCAGTGCCCCAATTTCCCTGATGATGAAGGAATTGTAAGCCTGGAGTTATCATCAACCGGTGTGGTCCTGGATCAGCTGCACTATTATGATGACTGGCATTACCCCCTTCTGGAGGATGATAATGGCGTGTCACTGGAGAGACTTAGGTTCGATGCGCCCACCCAACAGGCTGAGAACTGGCACTCAGCAGCAGAAGCTGCAGGTTATGCAACGCCCGGCAGGTTGAACTCTGTGGTCAGCTCCTTTGAAGGCAATGCTGGAACCTGGACACTGGAAAGCGAAGTCTTTAGCCCTGATGGCGATGGCTACCAGGATCTGATGGTACTTACTTATACCCAACCGGCAGAGGGTACTTCTGCTTCTTTGTCTGTCTTCAATCTTGCCGGACAACTGGTAGCTATTCCTGCCAGAAATCTTTATTTAGGTGTGGAAGGATTACTGGTCTGGGATGGTCTGGATGACAGTGGTAAGCAGCTGCCAACCGGCATCTATATATTGTACGTGGAAGAATTTGATCTGACGGGCAGAACAGATCATTTTAAGTTTCCGGTAACCCTTGCCAGAAAGCAATAAAAAAGGCCGGAATTATTCCGGCCTGTTATAAGCTTAACGGTACGTTACTCTATACGGAGCAATTCGTATTCAATTCTTGTGGTCACATCGATCTCTTCTGTCAGTGCAACCGTTTCTTCATATACAATGACCTGTCTGTCTTTCTCGTTCACTTCGAACAGAAAGTTAAACTCTTCATTGTTGTAACGTATCTGCAGGGCATTGTCATCTGTGATATCCCATTCGAATTCAATGAAGATGAATTCATCCGGATCTTTCAGATCGATCCACTGGCCATCTCCATTGCTGAAGAAGTACATATATCCGGAATCGCCATACTCTGTTACATCAGGAGGCAGATCAGTTGTAGTGATGGTCACCTTATAGTTGTCTATGTTCCACCTGCCGCTCTGGCGGGTCAGGTTATCTGCCAACTGCCTTTGCTTGGAACAGGAAGGCAACAGCAACAACAGGGTCAGGGTAAATACCAGTGGAGCAAATATTCTTTTCATTACCTTATCTTTTATTTGTTACCGATCTCTTCTTCCCGAACAATATGGATCTCAGTTGTTACGACCGTTTCCAGGTCGCCCACAAAAAAGGATTCTTCCCGCACCCACCATTGTTCATCCTTACTCACTTCATTTATGCTGAACTCGACTTCTTCAGTAAAACCTTCCAGATCCATGGTTATGGAGTTATTGGTGTTTTCCCACTCAAAATAAGTGGCAACGTTTTGCATGGTCAGGGTATCATACTGTATCCAGATGCCGGTACCTGATTCATAGAACAGAACTTCACCTACATTGAATTCCTGAATAATGGTTGGTTCCGTAGGCGGGTCTGTTTTGGTAACACTGGTAACTTTGAACTCATCAATGTTCCAGCGACCTCCGTCACGGGTGAGGTGGTTCTGCAATTTGATTTCCGGAGAACAGGCAACGAACAGCGTCACGAGTGATGCAAACAGAATAAACAAGGATCTTTTCATAGCGCAGGCTTTGTCAGATTGCAAAATTAACGAAATAGTTTTCGCAAAAGTACGAGACCCGGAGCCTGAGACAGCCTGTTTTTCACGTAATTGTAAAAAGGATCATGCTGGATGTCCATTTTAGCCAACAGGGTCAGCCTGTTTACCGGTAGCATATGGGTCCTGGTTCCGGGTAAGAATACGTGCCATGAGTACTACATCGATGACGGTATGTGCAAGGGCTGCAGCCCATATGCCACAATCCTTGTATAGCCAACCCAGGCCGGCGGCAATGGGAATCATTACCACACCGTAAATGAATACTGCATGATCCCGGGGGTTCAGATATCCGTGCAGCGCAACGAATATCAGTGCTGTTGGCCAGATGCCCAACCATGGTTGTATGCCACCCCGAAAAAGTAGCTCTTCGCCAACACCAGCACTTACGGAGATCATTATGATCTCCAACCATCCTACCCGGTAACGCAGTAAAAGTTTCCTGAAGAACTGTCCTGTGTGTTTTAAGAAGCGCAATCTGAGTAACCGCAACAGCAAGAGGACCGCCATTATACCATACAATGCCCCATACAGCAGTTGCAAAAAAACAGGTTGTTTCTCGCCGGGAAAGAAGTTGCTGAAGGTTTGTTCGTGGAAAACGATCATGAGCAGCAACCCCAGACCGCCCATGCCGAAGAGCGTAACCGCTGCGGCCAGATAGATCCTGTGCCGGCCAGACACCCTATTTCGTTTTCAGGGTAGAGTTTCCCTTGATGGATACTTTCATGGATTCTCCCTGCATTTCCATAGACAGATTCAGGTTCTGCTCCAGCTTGGATTCAATGGACCAGCCACTGGCTACAGCCACCGTGATCTCGCCCTTTTGGTAGCCACTCATCTGTACCTCATCGCCGGTTCCGCCCATCATACGCACCATTTCGCGATCTACTTTGAATTCTGACTGCACACTGACCAGGGCAAACTTGTCATCAAAGCTGTTCAGGGTGAAAGTATTGGTCACAATGGCAGGAACTCCGCCCAGGTCCACAGAGTCTGTTGATTTCCAGGTATCACCTATGGCAATAGGACGGTGCGGAAAGGCTACAAAGCTGTTGATGATATCCTGGTTCATGTCACTCATCTGCAGTGATGCCATCAGCGCTTCCTGGCCAAGCTGGGTATTGATCTTGGATTGAATCTCTTCAATGCCTCCTATGTCCACTACGTCTGTTTCCCGGCTGATGGTCAGCTTGACCGGCATGTCCACATAACAATCCATGATCTTTCTGATCATATCAATGTCCGGATCATCTGATGAAACTCCATTCTGGAAAGAAGCCTCCAGAGAATCCTGCTTGAAATGTGCTTTAAATGATTTTACCTGCGACTGTAATACGATGTTACTGTCGGGCTTATTCTCCATTACCCGGATGGAATTGCTGGTGCTGATGTCCATCAGATTGCTGAAGGTCTGACCGAACATCGTTTGGGTGATGTTGGTAATCGTCTGCATGGAGGTGTTATAGACCTTACCTGCGGGCGGGTTGAATTGTATGATGACCTGATCCTTACCGGCTTCGATCTTCTCGCCGGAAGAGTCGATCAGAAAAGTGATAGGCTCTCCATCGGCCAGACCGGTGGTGTCAATAATTGAGAGGTCACTGGTGGTGCCGGGGTTGTTGTTCTTGCACTGGCTGAACAGTAAAACAGAAGCCAGCAAAAGGCTTCCTGATAAGAGTTTATGCATAGCTTTTTGGTGCCGCAAAGTTACCTGAAATTTGTTACATTCGACGCCCATGGAATCGAGAACCGCCCTCACCGAACAATTTAAAAAAGCATACAACAGTCTTAATGATGCACAGCGCACAGCGGTTGATGCCATTGAAGGTCCGGTCATGGTCATTGCCGGCCCCGGCACAGGAAAAACACAAATACTGGCGGTACGTATAGGAAATATATTACTTCAAACAGATGCGCTTCCTGAGAATATTCTCTGCCTCACCTATACTGAAGCCGGAGCCATCGCCATGCGTAACCGTCTGCTTTCCTTTATAGGACCGGATGCCTACCGGGTGCAGATCCAGACCTTTCACGCATTTTGCAATGAGATCATCCAGAGCCATCCTGACCTCTTCGGCCGAAGAGAACTGGAACCTGTATCTGAACTGGAACAGGTCATGATTCTGGAAAACATACTGCGTGAATTACCTTCAGATCATGTGCTTCGCCGCTTTCGTGATGACCTGTCTTCAGATATCAGGCGTCTGGGCAATCTGTTCCGTATCATGAAAGAAGAAGACTGGTCTCCTGAATGGATCGCAAATGCCATTCAGGCGTACCTGGACAGTTTGCCTGACAGACCGGAATTCATCTATAAGGTAGCGGTGACCAAAAAAGGAGTTAAAGCCGGCGATGTCAAACAGGATAAGATAGACCAGGAAACCGCTGCCATGGAAAAACTGCAGGCCGCCGCCAACCTCTTTCCCGTTTTTCAGGAAAAGATGGCAGAAGCGGGTCGGTTCGATTATAGTGATATGATCCTCTGGGTAGTGCGGGCTTTTGCCCGGCATCCAGACCTGTTGCGTACCTACCAGGAAAGATTTCTGTATGTACTTGTTGATGAATACCAGGATACCAATGGTGCACAGAATGAAATACTGCGCAGCCTGATCGGGTATTGGGATGTGCCCAATGTGTTTGTAGTGGGTGATGATGACCAGAGTATCTATGAGTTTCAGGGTGCCAGGGTGCAGAATATACTGGACCTGTACAGGCAGTATGAAAATGATATGCGAACAGTATTGCTGACAGAAAACTACAGGAGCGTTCAGCCGGTACTGGATGTTTCACGCATACTGATCGATCGGAATGAAGAACGACTTGTCAGCCACCTGGAAGGCCTGAGTAAGGTGCTGATCAGCCGGGGTGAAGAGGTGCGTGACCTGACACAACTTCCGGTAATCAGAGCCTATGACAGTAAGGTACAGGAGGAGGCAGGGGTTTTGATGGAAATTGAAAAGCTGCTGGAATCAGGAACAGATCCTGCCGAGATCGCTGTCATTTATTACCGGCATGCTCAGGCAGATCAGCTGATCCGGCTGATGGGAAGAAAACAATTGCCCTATGCACTCAGAAAGCAATTGAACAGTCTTGATGTACCGCTGGTCAGACAGATCCTGTCGGTCATGGAGTATGCCGGCAAGGAACACCGGCAGCCGAACAGTGCAGAACACCTGCTTTTTGAAATGCTGTATTTCCCATTCTTTGGTATCCACAGACACGACATTTTGTCTCTGGCTGCTTATATGCAGGGTAAAAGGACCAATAACAACTGGCGTCAGGTAATAGCTGATCCGGATCTAATGGCCCAGGTAAAACTCCGTGACCCCGAGGCATTGCAGAAACTTGAAAGCAGGCTGACCTTGTGGATCAGTGAAGCCGGCAGCCTTACCCTGCCTATGCTGCTTGAAAAGATCTTTGAAGAAGGAGGTGTGCTGGCCTATATCATTGCGCACCATGACCGCTTCTTTTTGCTGGAAGCCATGCATGCCTTCTTTGACTATGTGCAGGCAGAATCTGCTGCCGATCCGGAGATGCGGGTTGAAGATCTCCTCGAGCAACTGAACCTGATGCGCAGATATCATATTACACTGCCTGTCTGGCGAACATTTGGCAATCGCAACGGGGTGCAGTTCGTTACCTGCCATTCTGCTAAGGGCCTGGAGTTTGACCATGTTTTTCTGATAGGTTGCAACAGTAATCAATGGGAATCATCCAGAAGAAACAGCAATAATTTCTCGCTTCCAGATACCCTTACATTCAGTGGTGGCTCCAATGAACTGGAAGCCCAGCGCAGGCTCTTCTATGTAGCGCTGACCAGGGCCAGAAAAGGACTGCAGGTATCTTATGCTGAAACCGATAACAACGCCAAAACACTGGAACCTTCCAGGTTTGTGGAAGAGATGGCTGTTCAGGACCTTACTATCCGCCGATCGGGAAGCCTGGATGATGAAAAACTGGCTGCAATAGAATTGCTTTCTCTTGGAACAGACAAGACCCCTACGGCAGAACTGTTCGACCCGGACTGGTTGACCCGAAAAACCGAACACCTGTCCTTAAGTGCGTCCATGCTTAATGCTTTCCTGAAATGCCCGGTGCGATTTTATTTTCAGTATCTGCTCCGCATTCCCCAGGCCAGAAACGACAGTATGGAATTTGGCAACGCCATTCACCAGGCCCTTCAGCGCTACTTCAATGAAGTCAGGGAAACAGGAAATTTTCCGCCCCCTGAAAAACTGGTCCAACCGTTCAGACTGTACATGCAACAACACAGGGAAGCGTTCACTGATAAACAATTCAGAAACAGAATGGAGCTTGGCGAGATGATCTTACCTGAATATTATGCCCAGCACGTGTCTTCCTGGAATAAAGTGGTAGTTACCGAATATCCTGTCAGAGATGTCACATGGAAGAACATCCCCATTAATGGTAAGCTGGACAAGATAGAATTCAATGGAAATGAGGTCCATGTGGTGGACTATAAGACAGGTAGTTACAGGCTGGCCAAACAAAAAATGAAAGGGCCAACAGATAAAGATCCTCTGGGTGGAGAATACTGGAGACAAATGGTCTTTTACCAGATATTAATGGACCAGCAGAGACAAAAACCATGGCGCATGGTGAGTGGCGAGTTTGATTTTCTGGAGAAGAATCCCGACAGCGGAAAATATGAAAAGGAACGCCTGGTTATCACTTCAGACGATACCGCCATAGTGGGCAGACAGATTGAAGAGGTCTATGGAAAGATCCGCAGTTTAGATTTCACAGAAGGGTGTAATGAACCCGATTGTGAATATTGTAATCTGCTTAAATACGAATGATTTTGACAAAGTGTTATGCAGGTAGGTTGATTACTTGCTAACTTTCCAAATCAAGTGGCATCATGGCGAAGAAAAGTTTATATGAGCCTTTGCTGGCTGAAGTGGCCTGGGAGGTGTGTAACCAGATAGGAGGAATTTACACGGTAGTGCGAAGCAAAGCGCCCTACATCTCCGAAAAATGGGGTGAACAATACTGCCTCATTGGTCCATTGCTGGATGACAGGCTTCCGGCAGAATTTGAAGAAGCAACTGATTCCGATCCCAATGATCCTTATACAAAGGCCGTGGATAAGCTGCGTGCAGACGGGGTGGAAGTTTTCTTCGGCCGATGGCTTACTCAGGGTACTCCGAAAGTTGTACTCATGCGTCCGGAACAGGCCAACGATCAAATGAAAGACATCAGGCAGTATCTGCTGAAACACCATCATATTAATATTTTTAATCCGGATGATCTGTTGCAGCAGGTCATCACTTTCGGACATCTGGTGTACAGCTTTTTTGCTGCCCTTGAAGAAGAGTCAGGCGGTAGAGACATCATTGGGCATTTTCACGAATGGATGACAGGAATGGCCATCGGTGAGATCGCTCGTGAAAAGAGAAAAATAAAGACAGTATTTACTACTCATGCTACATTATTGGGTCGTTATGTGGCGATGAACGATACCAACTTTTATCGCAATCTGCCTTCCATTGAATGGTTACCGGCAGCTCAGAAGTTTTACATAGAGCCACAGGTCAGGCTGGAGCGGTTAGCTGCAAACGACTGTACCGTTTTCACAACGGTGAGTGATGTTACTGGTAAGGAATGTGAGTTTCTGCTGGGAAGAAAGCCTGACGCTATTCTTCCTAACGGGATCAACCTGTATCGCTACATGGCTACACACGAACTGCAAAACCTGCATGGACAGTTCAAGGAGAAGATCCATGAATTCACCATGAGTCACTTCTTCCACAGCTATACTTTTGATCTCGATAATACATTGTATTTCTTCACCTCCGGCAGATATGAATTTCATAACAAAGGCTACGACCTTACGCTGGAGGCGCTTCGACTCCTGAATGAAAGACTGCGAAAGGAAAAAACAGACATCACCGTGGTGATGTTCTTCATTACCAAACAGCCGTTTGAGTCCATCAATCCGAAAGTACTTCAGTCACGAGCTGTAATGGATGAGATCCAGAACACCTGTGAGGAGATCCTGAAACAGATCAGAGAGAAATTGTTCTATGCAGCAGCAGCTAATGCAGACCATCACCTGCCTGCATTGAATGATTTCGTGGATGATTACTGGAAGTACCGGTACAGGAAAATGATCCAGTCCTGGAAAAGTGATTACTGGCCTATTGTTGTTACACACAACCTGGTGAATGATGCCGCTGATGAGATCATACAATCTCTGAGAAAAACAGATATGATCAATAAGCCGGATGATAAGGTGAAGGTCATCTACCACCCGGATTTCATTACACCTACTAACCCTTTATTCGGAATGGACTATCCGCAGTTCGTACGCGGGTGTCATCTGGGAATTTTCCCTTCTTATTATGAACCCTGGGGATACACACCTCTCGAATGTGTGGCACGTGGTGTACCTGCTGTTACAAGTGATCTGAGTGGTTTTGGCGACTATTGCCATCGCCGTTTCCGTAACCTGGAAGACAAGGGAATATATATTGTCAAAAGACGAAATAAAACCTTTGAAGAAAGCGCTCAGGATCTGGCAGAGATCATGTACAGCTTCATTCAGTTAAATCGTCGTGATAGGATCATATTGCGAAATACAGTAGAAAGTAATGCAGAAAATTTCAGTTGGGAAAACCTGGTGGAGCATTACGAAAAGGCCTATCGGCAGGTGTTGGCATAAAAAAAGCACGGTACAATACCGTGCTTTTAAAGGATCATTTATTTTATCTGATGAGCTGGAAGCTGCCTTGACCTGAGTAGCTGACCCCTGTGTTGAACAGTGCCTCCACAAAATATACATAAGTGCCCATTTCTTGTTCTTCTCCCTGGTATTTTCCATCCCAGCCGGCGTAATAGTCGGCGGTGTTGGTTTCATAAACAAGCTGTCCCCAGCGATTGTAAATGACCATGTGGTAGCTATTCAGGTTGTATGCAATGCCTTGAAACAGGTCATTGACATTATCGCCGTTAGGAGTAAATGCATTGGGTACCAATACCTCGTTGCTGTAGATCACAGTTACCAGTATGGTGTCAATAGCAAAGCAACCGTTTTCATCAGTAATACTAACATAGTATTCAGTTGTAACTACGGGTGTGACGGTATAGATAAAGCAAGGGTCATCTTCGCAGCCCAATACGCCGCCGTCGGGGGCCCAGGTCACTCCTGTAAGATCCAGCGTATTGGTTTCAGCAGTTAAGGTTGTGCTGAGGCCATACGTGATCGCTACATCTGCGCTACCTGTTATAAAGATCTCGTCCGGTTCAGTAATGGTCAGGGTGGAAGAGGTGGTACAACCATTGTCATCGGTTACCTCTACCAGATAATCTCCTGCGCTCAGTTCTGTCAGAAAACTTCCGGTGGATTCTCCGTTAACGGTTATGTCATAGGGTACAGCACCTCCGCTCACTTCTATGGTAGCAGAACCGTTGCTGTATCCAAAACATTGAACATTTTCTACGTCGTCAAAAACCAATTCCAGAGGTTCCAGTTCAATGATGTCAAAGTCAAAGGTCTTTTGGCATCCATCCGGAGCAGTAACTGTAACGGAATAGGAGCCAGCTGACAACCCTGAAATGGAGTTACTTCCCGAAAATCCGGTGGACCAATCATAGGTGTATGGTCCTGCGCCATCCAGTGTGATGGTAGCTGCGCCATCAGTAAGACCGCCACAACTCACATCGGTAATATCCAGGGTGCCGGAGAAGTTTTCAGCTACTGTTACTGTTACCTCGTCTGAATATTCTGTGCCGTCGCACAGGGTTTGTACTACTGTATAAACGGTGGTTTCTTCAGGAGCTACATCTATAGAAGGACCATTACCTACCAGTGTTCCTTCATCGTCATACCAGGAAATGTAAGAGGTGTACCAGCGCCAGGTTTCTTCAGTGGCTTCCCAATCAGTGGCGTTCCTGTCTTCTACCGCAAACGCTATTGTACCATCTTCATTTTGCAACCCTTGTGTGGAGATGCCAAGATCCCAGGTAGGACAAACCAGTACGTTCACCAGGTGATTGTCTATGAAGTTGGTGGTTTCATGTAAAACGATCTGGAAGGTACCTTCATCAGAGGTGCAGGAGAACAAGGGCACATCTTCCCACTGTACGATCAGCCTGCGGTTGGGTGCAACTCCTACGGTTTCATAAGATACGCATCCTGTGCACAGGCCGGTATGCCAGTCTGTCCAGGGGCCGAATATGGCAGCCTTGGGAACATTGGAAGCGGCATCAGGAATAGGACCATCAGGAGTCCAGTTGGAGGCCCATCCTGCACCGGGTTCTATAAAACTGATCCAGCCATTCGAGCAGATATAAAATTCTGAATAGAGCTCTCCGAAGAAACAGAATTCAAAGCCTATGTCATATGGACCCACATAGGTGTCATCAACCATGGTTACGTCTTCACCTGCGGTTTCTTCCGGAGCATATTCCAGTTCTTCATATGTGTAACAGTCGCCGCAATAGACAGAAGCATCTGAGAACAGGGTTACTGTTTCACCACTGCAGATGGTGGTGTCAGGGTAAGCTGTGATCTGAGCCTGCAACACAACATATGAACTTATAAATAGTGCAGTAAATAGTAGCTGTTTTTTCATATATATTCTGCCGGTTTGCAAAGGGCGGAATAAAATTAGGCATTTTATATGTCCTTTTGGGCGAGCCTGAAGTATAGGAGAGATCGTTGTTCTGATGACCCGGAAGTTGTTAACAAAGGCAACTTCAAACAGATTGCGGTCGTTTTTTAAGTAGAAGGCTTCTATTATGACAATGCTGGAATATTTTAAAATGATACTTCAAAAGGTCAGCTTCGACCTGACACTATTTGCAAAAGAATTTCTGAAAGCAGCCGGAAAATTACCGGAAGAAGAAATGAGTGAGCTCAGGATCTGGTGCCTTCAGGTTTTTGGCCTGCATTATTGCAGGGAGGCCGTTCCAGAATTTGACAGGGGCTGACATGCGATTGATTTTGCTGTTTTAAGCCCGCTGGAGGGATCCAGGGCTTATTTGGATGTCTGATATCTCTTTATGTGTTTTTTTTGATTGAAGGGGCATTTATGAAAACATGTAGAAAAAGACAAATAGATAGCTATAAAGAATTGAAAATCATAGACTTAGTTTAAAATTTAGCGTGTATTCCCAGTCGGGTCGGATCTGGACCTCAGCCTGGTAATATAGCAGCGGCTCTGGTTGTCTTTTTTCGGCAAGTGATCCGGTTGTCCATTTACCATCCCCATTTTCATCTATGATGGCCCGAATGATATAGGTGCCTGGCAAGAGATCTTGAAGTTGCCACAGGTAGTTGTGGTCGTTCCACTCTGGTATTTTCTCGGCCAGCACTTCTCCAGACTTATCGAGCCACTGAAGTATTATCGGTCTGTTGATGGAATCAGTTACATTAACTTCCAGCTTTCCGTATTCTTTAGGAGATCTGATCCTGAATGATCTGGTGATGGTATCATTTTCTATGCCATACAGATCTGTTAATGCTCCGGGTAGTAAGGTCAATGTATAGATACTGTCTGCCTTCCACTGAGTCGAGATGATGAGTCTGCGCAGATCATTTGTATCTGTCTGAACAGACCATTCTATTTTTTCATCAAGACTATCTGCCTTCAGGATCATTCTGGAACTGTCAATGGCGGCTATTGGACGTTGCATAAGCAGCTGATATGGTTGATGGAGCTCCTGGGCGGTGAATCGGTTCCTGCTGCCTCCGGAGGGCTCAGGTACGGCGGTTTCCAGCTTATTATCAAAAAAGTTATCCGGAAGTTTCTTTTGGGGGATGACCAGGAAGGTATCCATCTCTATTGCTGATATCCGGATCCTTTGACTATCTGCATCCGCCACCTGCGACCAATGATACAAGGTATCGCTGCCGGAGTGAATAAATATGCCTCCGTGATCCTGTTCTGTTTGATACCGGAGGCTGTCGGGTGCCTGGTTGAATATGATGCGCACCAAGCCGGGCTCTACTGCACGGGCATCTGATACAAAAGGCTTTTGCCTCGCTTCTGTGAATAAGTTCAGGTCTGCCTGTACTACCGGTTGACTGACCAGCAGAGAGCTGTCCAGAAATGCTATGGATTCATTGGGGAGGTCATAGAAGTAGTTGAAGTTCTGATCCTGAAGTGCATAGAGATTGTATCTACCCTCCCTTACATAACTGATCCGGAAGTTTCCCCGTTCATTGGTTTTGGCAAAATAGGTTGGTTTTTGTGTGGTGAAGGCGCTGTCTTCGGTATTGCGGTACAGGAGTACCAGGCTGTTTGCTGCTGGTTTGCCTGTCCATATATCGGTTACCGTTCCGTTGATGTACAAAGAGTCGATGACCTCTCCGGTGCTAAAGGCATAAACAAACTGGCTGTACGGGTTTCCTTCTGTTATGTCAGCAATACTTTCGCCAAATTGAATGGTATAAGTAGTGTTATCCAGGAGGCTGTCAGGTAGCCTGATCACAATGTTCTTACCCTTGATTTTTATATCGGGAAATTCTTCAAGAGGAGGACTGATCAGAACCTGGTTGAAGGCGTCCTTCAATTGTACATACTCATCAAACTTTAGGATTATGGTGCGCTCTTTCATCTGAACACTTTCCATAGCGGGGCTAGCTTCCAGCAATACCGGAGGAGTATTGTCCTTGTCGCCACCCGTGGGAGCAACCACATTGGCGCAGCCCCAGAGGAGGCCCATCAGGGGGATCAGTAGTCTTTTCATCTTCCCATATAAACCATCAGCACAGAAATATCAGCAGGCGACACTCCGCTGATGCGGCTGGCCTGACCAAGTGTTCTGGGTCTGACCCGGCTTAGTTTTTCTCTGGCTTCGCTTGAAAGTGACTGTAGTTTATGATAATCCAGGCTTTCTGACAGCGATACATCTTCCAAACGCTGCATCTTTTCGGCTATTTCCTGCTCTTTGGCCACATAGCCTTCGTATTTGATCTCGATCTCAGCCTGTTCCAGGTATTCTTCAGAAAAGGCTGCCAGTGCTGTTTTCAGATCAGGGATTACAGTGGCAAGGTCTTTTATACCTACGTGGGGTCTGGAAATGATGGAGGTGGCCTTCATTTTTTGTTTAAGTGGAGCACTGCCCAACTCTTCCAGCAACCCGTTTACCTGATCGGGGGCAACAGATAGTTTTTGAAGCAGGTCTGTGATGGCACTGGTCTGTGCCCGTTTTTCTATGACCTGATGGAGTCGGCCGATGTCTGCCAGTCCTAGTGTATGGCTTTTTTCTGTTAGCCGAAGGTCTGCGTTATCCTGACGCAACAGTACCCGAAATTCTGCCCGGGAGGTAAACATGCGGTAGGGCTCTTCTGTACCTTTATTAATAAGGTCATCTATGAGTACGCCGATATAGCCTTCAGATCTGGATATTTCAAAAGGAGGAAGGTCATGTACTGACTGGTGGGCATTGATACCGGCCATCAGTCCCTGACACGCAGCTTCTTCATATCCGGTAGTACCATTGATCTGACCTGCGAAAAAGAGATTCCTGACCAACCTTGTTTCCAGGCTATGGGTTAATTGAACAGGAGGGAAGTAATCATATTCTATGGCATAGCCAGGGCGGAACATGCGTACGTTTTCGAACCCGGCTATCTTTCTGAGGGCTTCAAATTGTACTTGTTCCGGCAGTGAAGTAGAAAAACCGTTTACATATACTTCTACGGTATTCCAGCCTTCCGGCTCTACGAATATCTGGTGGCGGTCTTTGGAGGCGAAGCGGTCTATCTTATCTTCTATGGAAGGGCAGTATCGTGGTCCCGGACCCTTGATCCTGCCGCTGAACATAGGAGATTCATCAAAACCCTTGCGGAGAGCGTCATGCACCTCCTGAGAGGTATAGGTCACATGACAGCTTCTCTGGAGCTGGAGCGGCTTCGTATCAGTGTACGAGAACTTGCCCGGGTTTACATCACCAGGCTGTTCTTCCATTTTGCTGTAGTCCAGACTGCGGCCATCTACCCGGGGAGGAGTGCCCGTTTTCATTCTTCCGCTTTCAAAACCTAGTTCCACCAGCTGCTCGGTAATACCAGAGGCTGGTTTTTCAGCCATCCTGCCGCCCCCGAATTGTTTCATGCCCACATGGATCAGGCCGTTCAGGAAGGTTCCGTTGGTCAGCACCACTGCTTTACCACGGATCTCCATGCCCATACCGGTGCGCACACCTTCAACCTGCCCATCCTTCACCAGAAGACCAACAACGGTATCCTGCCAGAAGTCGACACCAGGTGTCTGTTCCAGTTTTTCCCGCCAGAGTTTGGCAAACAGGAGGCGATCACTTTGTGCCCGCGGACTCCACATGGCAGGGCCTTTTGATCTATTGAGCATCCTGAACTGTATAGCGGTCTCGTCTGTAACGATGCCTGAATATCCACCAAGGGCGTCTATCTCTCTGACGATCTGTCCTTTTGCTACCCCACCCATGGCGGGGTTGCATGACATCTGGGCTATGGTTTGCATGTTCATGGTAACGAGCATGACTTTAGAGCCCATATTGGCAGCAGCAGCGGCCGCCTCACAACCGGCATGGCCGGCACCCACTACTATGACATCATATTCTGGAAACATGCGGTGACAAAATTACATCAAGGCAAACTGTGATTTGTTCCACGTGGAACATATAGGCGAAGATCAGGCAGATGTTTCACGTGAAACACGAGGCTTCTCTTCCAGCCAGGAAAGAAAATGATCTTCTGCGCTGCGCATGGCGTGCTCTTCGTCAGGTGTTTTGTCTCCGTAACCCAGCAGATGTAAAACCCCGTGTACCATGACCCTGCACAGCTCATTTTCCAGAGTGGCGCCAAATGATGCAGCATTTTCAGCCACCCGGTCGATGCTGATAAATATATCGCCGGATACCTGACTGCCTACATTGTAATTAAAGGTAATGATGTCTGTAAAGGTGTCATGCTGCAGGTAGTCCTGGTTCATTTCAGCCAGATAGTTGTCAGAGCAATAAATAATGGAAATCTCTCCCGGAACGAAGTGATGAGCAGAAATTACACGTTCCAGCCAGCTGCGCAGGCTCTTTTTCCCCTTGATCGAGAAGCCATCCACAAGTGAGTGGAAACTGATGGGTTGGCTCATAATCGAAACTGTATCTCTACCTGGCTGCCATCGTTGGAAAATACCACCAGGTCACTCAGGTGTTTCATCAGGAAAATTCCCCGACCACCTTCCTTTTCCAGATTCTCGGGTGCGGTGGGGTCTGGTACGTGATTGAAATCAAAACCACCACCCTGATCCTGTACGGTACAGGTAACCAGGTTTCTGCGGCATTGCAAATGTATGGTAACCTGTTTTTGCTGATCTGTCTGGTTACCGTGAATGATGGCATTGTTGACCGCCTCGGTAATGGCTACCAGCATATTACCATACACCTCATCACAGATCTGGTGAAGACTTCTGAAGTCTTCTATGAACGATTCCACCTGAACTACGCTGGCGGGATGAGATGGAAGCGAAAGTTCTTTATCCACCACTGCTTCTGTTGTTGCCATGAAAAAAGCTATGCGTTAGCATACTCTTTTACTGATTCCGGACAAAAAAGTTTCAATTGGTGACAGGGTTTATTATGGTGTATAACAAAAACCGGATACACCTGATGTATCCGGTTCCTGGTTGAAGGCATTGGCCTACTTGCTGAATATGATCAGATTGGTGGAGAACCCGGCATTATATACAAAGCCTTTGTAGGGATTGTCGTTAGAAAAAGTCCTTCCTGTGCTGTTATAGCGAATATCAGTAAAGAATTCAAAGCTATTGATCTCGCCACGAAAACGCATTCCAAGGGCGTTGATGAAACTGTTCCTGCCACTTTCGCGGAACACATCTTCATCCATCAGCAGATTAAAAGAGGCTGCGTCTTCATTGGGAATATTGAACCAGTGGTAATAAAGACCGGCACTGAAAGAACACTTAAGGTCTTCGCGTGAGTAGGCAAAGGTCCATTCAACCGGCATGATGTTCAGGTTAATGACATCTACTTTGATGTCTCTGGATGTTAATACCCCGGATGTATCTGTTACTTCCACCCCGGTTACCCGTGCCTGTCTGAGTGCAAAGGCGGCACTGCCTGACAGTGAATGATACACAGCTCCATTGTTCTTACCAAAGTACTGATATCTCGGCCCCACTATGAACCCGGCATTCCCTGTTTGTGGGAACAACATGGATTCCAGATCTATGGAATCTGCAGCTACACCTGTTGGCCTGAGATGCAGGGCATTCATGGAAATGATCACGTCCAGACCGTTTCCACTGTTCTTGTTTTCTTTTGGCTGAAAAGGCAAGACCCTGAATAGTGCTGCAAACTGCTGAGAAGCAGACAGTGAAGTCTGAAGGTCTTCTGTAGTATTGATGGCAGCAGACCCGTACAAGAAGAACCGGAGGGTATCATTGGAGCTTTTGAGTGTGTCGGTCTCCACCTTGAACCAAACAAGAGAATCTGACTGATTTGACTTTTCTCCACCCTTCAACACAAACGTTTCCATCACCTTCTCTTCGTGTAGGTCTGGCTGTATAAAGTAATTGGGTAATTGTGCCTGAACCGATGGTACAACAAATAGAATACACGCAATCAGGTAGTGCTTTTTCATGATGATTTTTTGATATTATAAATCGTTTAAGACCACATTGATGATGCAAACATATTTCCGGAAACCGACTACAGGCAGGGTATTTACACCCCCGCTATAGTCACCTGAATAATAGCAGAGCTTATTTCTACTTTTGTACAGAATCTAATACATAAAACTTTGACACATGAAAATAATTACACAAGTGTTCTGCCTTGGGTTGCTGGTGGCCTTGGGTTTACTGGCATGTACAGAACAAGACTCAAAGGAAAACGGAGGTGACCTAATCTCTCAAAATAGTATCAATCAGGACAAATCCAACGGAATTAATAAGACTTTGGCAAACAGGATCACCCGGTACGCAATGGAAAATTATAAGCTGGGTAGTTCAGGTATAGCCCCCGCCATTACAGAGTCAGCAATAGACTTCAGTAGTTTACAGCAGTACTATGCCAGCTTTGACCCTTCCCGCACTGGCGGCATACAGGTATTTCCTGGTTTATTGCATGATACGATAGTCTCTATTATCGGTGTTTCAGTGGCAGATACCCTGAAGAATGCATCACTAAGGCTGCTTCATCCCGGAGGCAATAAGTTTAATGTGCTTCAGCATCCCATCTCCAGAGATTCAGCGATCAGTCTTATTGAAAATTATTTCAACGGGGTTAGGATAAATGGCAGGGTTCTTAATAAACACGATGACATAGATAAAATATCCCGCTACTATCCGTGGAGCAACCTGAATACCTATTTTACAGATAACGGTGGAAATACTACGAACCAGGTTGATTATCATATCTTATTATACCACGGTTGGGTGGAGAACGATACGACCCTTCTTAATGATCTGTTCAACACAGGGGATACACGCAACTACATTGGCAGTGCAGATTCGCTTGTTGGATATACCGGACTGTGGGAGTTGTTTCGTTCAAATAGAAGTGTTACAGAATCGGCAACATCACTAAATACAAGAAAAGGACTAATAGAGGAGATCGCCAAGCCTTGTCCGCCCAGATGTGATGATCTGAACGGCATTACAAAAAACGATCTTTAATAGTACCTTGTATGCCTCATACTGACAGCCATTGGAACATTCGGGCAAACTATTGGAGTTTTTATGGATAGTACACGCACATCAGGTCGTGTATATGTCCGGACTGCTGGCCTGCCTGGTCATTTGTCTGTTGTGGAAGACTTCTGCGTCTGCAGACCGGCGTCTTATGTGGATGATCGCCAGCCTGTACCTGATGGAAATACCGGCTGCAGGGATAGTCTATTTCAATCCACACAGGCCATCCAACATATGGTACTACAACCTTGTTTTGACGGGGGTGTATGCTGCCTACATTTCCCGGTATTCAGTGCTATTCATCGAAAAGAAGCTTGCCCAAACGTCCCGGGTGCTGGCACTGCTTTTCATAGTGGCGCATATCATGAATATGCAGTTTGGACAGCAGATGAAAATGCTTTGTACCAATACGCTTGTTCCGGCAAATATCGTGCTGGCCATATTGGCCTTCCTGCACCTGAGAGAACAGGTACAGAGATTGACAGAACATCCGCTCTATCAGTTCAGCACCTGGTTTTCGATCTCCACATTCGTGTATTTTACCGGCACCGTTCCGATCATTGCCGTATTGAATTACTGGAGTGCTGAGAATATAGAACTTGCAGATAAATTGTATATTATTAATGACGTTTTAAATGTTTTTTATTTTCTATTGATCATTGCAGGGCTTATATGGACAAAAATCAAACAGACATACTCTACTTCCTGATCATCACCACATCCCTGCTGGTATTTTTTTCGGTGCTGGTCATCAATTTGTTGCTTGTTTCGAGAAACAGGAAGCTGCGACATATCAATGAGATGCACCGGCTTCAGGTTCTGCAGGAGAAAGAATTAGCGAATGTCAGACTGGAAGTGACAGAAACTACTTTACGGGAAGTGGCAGCAGATCTTCATGATGATACAGGGCAACTGCTCACCGTGGCCATTATGCAACTGAACAGGCTTTCAAAGAACGCACCTGATGAAACGGTAGAACAAGCACTGCATGCGGTACGGTCTGGCCTGGACAGTGTGCGGAACATCAGCAGGATACTGAACAGTGATTACCTGAGGTCATTCGGATTAAAAACAGCGCTGCAACGCTTGAAAGAACGCCTGGAGAAAGGTGGTAAGCTGCACCTGCGGTATGATCTGGATGATGACCTTGTATGGTCAGACCCTTCGTTGGAGTTACACGCATTCAGGATCATCCAGGAGCTTGTGTCCAACACCATCAAACATGCAGAAGCAACAGAAATCAATATTCAATTGAATATGATGGAAGATAAGATCAGCATGTACTATACTGACAACGGAAAAGGGTTGCCTGATGATCCGGGTCGGCCAGCAGCCCCGGGTGCAGGTTTGCTGAATATCGAGCAGCGTGTGAAGTATATGGGCGGACAAATCATCCCGCTGCAGGAAGCACACAGGGGTTTTCATCTGAAGTTCCTTTTCCCCACCGGGCTCAACAAAAAAGAATCAACATGACACAACGATCTGTCGCCATAGTAGATGACCACCAGCTGATCAGGTCGGGCCTGCGATTGCTTATAGAAGGCTTTGAAAATTATACCATCCTGTTTGAGGCTGAAAACGGTTCAGAAGCATTGCATTATCTGCGCAGATCAGAAAGTTACCCGGATGTTGTTTTGATGGATATAGGCATGCCCGTCATGGACGGATTTGAGACAACAGCGATCCTTACTGCAGAATTTCCTGCCATAAAAGTGATCGCTTTATCGGTCTATGACGACGATGCAACGATCAGCAGGATGATGGAAAGTGGAGCACACGCTTATCTGCTTAAAGATGCATCAACCAATGAAGTAAAGGAAACTCTAGATGAGGTGGAACGAAAGGGATATAGTTATTCAGACCGCGTGATCAACAGCATCATGCAGGCAAAGGAACACGCAATCCAGCAGAAAACCTCGCGTCGTCCGATAGACCATCTAAGCGAAAGAGAGCGAACCTTTATAACACTCTGCTGCAGTGAATTAACATATAAAGAGATTGCTGACAAAATGGAGGTAAGCCAACGTACCGTTGATGGATACCGGGAATCTGTTTTTTCCAAACTGGATCTGAGATCAAGAACCGGGATCGTGCTTTTTGCCTTTCATAACGGGCTGGTTAGTTAATACACATCACCACCCGCCGTTCCGGAAATATTCTTCTACCAACTGCTTGTAATAAGGCTTGAGTTCCGGGGCGACGGTCTTGTACTGGTCCAGTTCGGCCTGGCGTTTGCGCAGATACTCTTCCAAAGCCGGCGGCATTTCTCTCTGTTGTGCGTCTGCAGTATTGCTCTGGCGCTCATTGTCTGTCTTGCGCTGCCGATCAGCGTCCTGTGCTTCCAGCAATCGGGTCAGGATCTCTTCCTGCCGTTTCAGGGTCTCTTCTGTGAGGCGTTTGTTGACGATGTCTTCTTCGGTCTTGTCCATCTGATCAGCGATCTCCCGAAGTTCTTTGGCCAGTTTGCCGTCTTCGGTATTGCCACCACCCAACTCGTCGGCCAGTTGTTGCAGGGCTTCCCTTAAGGCAGCTTGTTGCTGGGCCATTTGTGCCAACTGCTGACTCATACCCTGGCGCTCACCGGGTTTCGGACCCTGGCTCATCTGACCTTTCATCTGCTGCAACTGCTCATTGAGCTGTTTTTGCATCTCGCTCATACTGGGAAGCTCTGATGACCCGCCTGGTTTCTGGCACATCTGTGAGCCGGGCATACTCTGGGCCATCTGCTGCTGCAATTGCTGTAATACCTCATCCAGCATCAGGGCCAGGTTATTGTAGCCGGTCATGGTGTACTGCTGATAGACATTCGCCTGGTTGGTGCCCCGTTCGTGCAGGGCATCCAGACTGCCGCCCAGATTCTTGTTGACAGCAGCCATTTCACGCAGTACGAAACTGCTAATATCCGGTACTCGTTTGCTTAGTGCCAGCAGGCTGTCTTCCACCATCCGGGTATCTTCCTTGATGCGCTGCTGCTCATTCATCAATTCCACATACCGCGGATTGGCTGCTTTGGTTTGCTGTAATTCATATATGAGATCTTCCTGATCCAATGAAAGCTTCAGCAGGTTGTCCAGTAACTGCGATAGTGCCCGCATGTCTTCCTGCTGCTGTTCCTGTTGCTGCTGCTGCATCTGGTCCTGCATCTGCTGGGCCATCTGCTGCATCTTTTCTCCTGCCTGTTGCTGCTGCTCGCTGGCCTGTTTTTGTTTGTTGTTCTGAAGCTGCTCCATGCTCTGCTCCAGGTGTTCGCTGATCTCCTGTTGTTGTTGTTCGGAATCGCCCATTTCTTTGGGATTTTCCAGATCTTCATTCATTTCCTGCAGCTTCTCCAGGTCTTTGCTGATCTCTTCGAACTGCTTGTTGATGTCTTCCTGCTTGTCTATGTTATCCATGACATCAGACTGCTTGTCTTTAGATTCTTCACTCAGCTCCAGCTGCTCTTCAGCCAGTTCATTCAACTCATCTATGGTTTCCTGCATCTGCTGCTCCAACTGCAGTTGCTTGAACAATTCCAGCATCCGGTCCAGTTCGTTCTCCAGCTCTTTGTTATTCAGATCCATCTGCTCCATTTCCTGCAGAGATTCTTCCCGGCTCAGTTCTTCCAAAAGCTTTTGCAATTCTTCATACAATTGCTTCATCTCCTCATCCATGACCTCTTCGAACAACTCCTGAAGTTGTTGCTGTTTTTCCAGGATCTGTTGTTCGGGCTGCATATACTCCTGTTGCATGTCCAGGTTCTTCTGAAAATTTTCCTGCAACTGGTTGAGTTGTTCCTGCAACTGATTCTGACGTTTCAGCAGGTCCTCTACGTTCTTTTTATCTTCCCAGTTCAGGTCTTTCTTCTGAATGAATTTTTCCTGCAGATCACGGGTGTCTTTTCTGATATCCTGTAACTCGTCCAGCACCTTTTCCAGACCTTCTTCTACAGCATCATTGTTGGCATCACGGGTGTCTTTCAGCTCATCCAGGGTGGGCACGGCGAACTGCATGACGCCTGTCCTCGTTGCCTTCGGACCGTGTACGCCATCATTGTCCCAGGTTTCAAAGTAATAGGTAATGCGATCGCCGGGCTGAAGGGCAAAACGATTCATGTCAAAGGCATAGGTAAAGGCCGCCTGGTTGCCGGCACGGGTGAATGGCACTTTGTCTGTGCCTGTATCCGATTCCCGGTAGTGTCCTTGTTCGTCCTGTTTTTCCAGGGTATAGTGAAATGCCGTGCGACTGATACCATAATCATCGCTGGCATTTCCAAGAAAAAAAACATATTTATGATCACTGCTATCTGTGGCTGCTTCTACAGAGATCTTAGGATAGGCATCGGGGATGACCTGCATCCAGTAGCGAAGTGTGTCGTTGCTGTACATGTAGGTATTTGCCAAACCGATGGCATAAGATCCGCCGTCGTGAATGGTCTTTTCCAGTACAAAGCGATCGCGGGTATCTCTTTGTGCGGTCTGTTTGTTTTCGCCAAAGAAGAGTTCCACACTATCAGCGGCTTCCGTGCTGAACACCCACCTTACAGATGTACCTTCAGGGATACTCATGTCGCCCGTATTGTCCAGCACTTCATTACGCCTGCCAGTATAATCAGGGTAGTCCAGTTCTACCCGAAACGTCTTTACTACCGGTCTCGGAATGACACGCAGGGTATAGGTGGAAGATGGATACCCATTGGCCAGCAAATGAAAATCTGTGGCATCAGGTACCTTTCTGAACACATAGGTATAAGTATCGGGTGCGGTCCTGGTCATGGGAAAGCTTCCCGCTGCGGTCTCTACTGCCACAGCCTCCGGCAAGACACTGCCCTCCAGATGAACAACCAGCTCAAAGTCCTGGTACTGGATCACCTCCAGTGGATCATTGCTGATCATGAAATGAAATGGCGCTGCCCGCTCAAATACTTCGTTGTTGTTGATCAGGCGATAGTTGCTGTCGCGAAGGATATTGGGTGCGGCAAACAACAGGAAGAACAACACTGCCAGCGGCGGAAGGGCATAAGGCAGGTATTTTTTATTCTTTCGCAGGTCGATGGCCCGCAGGAAAGGAACGGGTTTGATCTGTCTGATCTTTTGTTCCACGCTGGCTTCGATCAGACTTCTGTCTGCAACTCCCGGCGACTGATGTTCCAACTGCAGGATATTGAGAAGCCGGTCTTCCACTTCAGGAAAATGACTGCCGATGATGGAAGAAGCGGTCTGGTAGTTCATGACCTTGCCTAGCCTGAAATACCGGATCAGCGGCAGAATGATCCCACCCGCTAAAAGTGCGGTGCTGATCACCAGGAAACCATAGAAGAATAACTTTCTTATCGCGGGCGACAGATAGAGATAGTATTCCAGTAAACTGAAAACGAGGTACATGGATCCCGCTACAGCCACCAGCCACAATACACCTCTGATCACCTGATTCAGGTAAAACTTGCGGATGAAGGCATCCAGCCTGTTGATGAGATAAGTGTAGTTTCCGGACATACTATCCTTGACAAACTTAACGCAAAGCCTGTTCCTGTTTTGTTTGTGTAACGAAATTTAACGCTACAGGTTTTGAAAGGATGCAAAAAGACCGTCGTTTGCACAAAGATTTATCTTAGTGCCAAATTCTGTGATGTACGAGAACAATATGCCGGACAGGCGCTACCGCAAGACCCTGTCGTTGATGAAGACCCACCTGCCGGCACCGGCCAGGATCATGGACCTGGGGGTGGACAATCCATTCAGTGAGATCATGCGGAAAGAAGGATACACCGTTGACAATACGGGTGGCGAAGACCTGGATGAAGAGGTCAGTCTGGCAAAGGCAACAGGCTATGATGCTGTTACGGCATTCGAGATCCTGGAACATCTGCTGTCACCCTATACCTTACTAAAGTCGATAGAAGCTCCGAAACTCATCATCTCAGTACCCCTGAATGTGTGGTTTTCAGGTCCGCACAGAAACCCCAAAGACCCGAGAGACAATCACTACCATGAGTTTTATCCCTATCAAATGGACTGGTTGTTGGATAAGACCGGCTGGAAGATAGATCACAGCGAAACCTGGACCTCGCCCGACAGGTGGCGACCTGGCATACGTCCGTTACTGCGCTTCATCTGGCCCAGTTATTATTTTGTGGTGTGCAGCAGAAAATAGCATACCGGCATACCTGAGCTTGAGCTGCAACTTGGTAACTTTAAGTGATGCAGCTAATAATTAAAATGTCTGGTCTGATTGGATTTTTCTTCCTGTCAGCAGTTGCCTATGCTCAGTCCAACTACATCGGATCGGGCATCTGCCTGGACTTTCCGGAAGAACCTGACAACTATGTTGATCTGGGTGATGTCTATAACGACCTTGATTTTCCGCTGACCTTCGAGGCCTGGGTGTACCCGCATACCAAGGCAAGCGGCAACTTTTACGGGTTGTTTTCCAGTGATGCCAGCGGAACAGGAAATTATTATGGATTGTGGATCCGCATCAATGAAGATGATCATGTAGAACTGGAGATCGGCAGTGGTGCAGGTGCGGGTACCTCACACCGTCGCGGACTGCGAACGATCAATACCATACCATTTGAAACCTGGACCCATGTGGCCATCGTAGCCACTTCAGCAACAGATATGACCTTTTATTTCAATGGAGTGGAACAATCAAGTGTTTCTACTGGTGGAACAGCAGGCACCACATCTATCCTGCACAATGGAAACCATGCTTTCATTGGCCGGAACATCAACGTACACCAGAATGATCAGACCTTTGGTCAGATGGATGAGATACGGTTGTGGGATACGGAAAGAACTGCAGAAGAGATCCGAAGCCACATGTGCAGCAAATTAACAGGAGGGGAAGCAGGATTGCTGGGTTATTGGATCGCCGATGAATCTTTCACTGCAACCGAGGTATTGGACATGGCGGGTTCTGCTGATGGAACCATCGTTGGAAGTGTGGATCGCATCCTTTCTGCAGCACCATTAGGCAACGAAAGTTATTATCTTTTTTCAGATGTATGGGGAGGTGTCTCACTCAGCATCGGATCTTCTGGAGGTGATTTATTCGAGGTAACCGAAGTAGGGTCAGATGTGTATGGCATATTCATCTACCGGGTTGACGGTGAGCCATATGCAGATGCTGGTTTGTTGCCACATCCTGCATATTACTTCGGTGTGTTTCCACTCACTACCTCAACGCCGGAGTTCGGGGTGCGATACAACTACTCATTTGATAACGGCGTGGTCAGTGCCTTGAACGAATCATCTTCAGACTGGTCTGTACATGATGATGGCGCTGATGAAAGCTGGGTGACAGAAGGTCCAGAACTGGATACGACACTGAACCAGCTAAGCAACACCGGAAATGGCAGGCAGGAATATATTTTCGGGGTCTCTTCCCCAAAGAATGCTGTATCAGATATGGTTATACCACTAAAAGGATTGTGGCCCAACCCCGCTTCAGAAAAACTGCACTTTAATACGGTAACCGGTAATGGTATGGTCCGGATATTTAATATGTCCGGAGAACAGATGTATGTACAATCCTTTCAGCAAGCCATTGACGAAGTGCCGGTGACGGGTCTTGCCTCCGGACAATATGTGCTGCTCATTGATGCAGATGGAAAAACCTCAGGCGCTCTTTTCGTAAAGGAATAGTAAGCGCACTTTCTTCCGCACGAAACGGTAGTACAGAGAGACCGGCTCGCGAACCCAGGCAGCCCAGCGGTTGCGGATGACGTCGATATACCGGATCAGGATGATGAAACTGATCACAAACAGCAGGGCACCCATAGCACTCATCCAGGGATCCCAGGTCTTACTACCGAGGCGATTGATACCCAGGCCGAACCATGTGCCCCATAACACGATATAATGTACGCTGTAGATCGTCAGCGTTTCTGATCCGATCTTGGGAATGAGCGCTGGCATGTTCTTCCAGATGCGGGTGATCCAGATGATCAGGGCCATGACCACCCAGACATCTCCCAGTCTGATCAGCAGGTGGCTGTTGTTGATGCGCCACTCGATGAAACCACTGACACCGGTATTGCGATACAGGAAAACGAGCGCTTCAATGGACTGATAGTGAAACAAAAGTCCGGTACCCAGCAGGAGTACAGGCAGCCACCAGGTATGCGCCACTTTGGGGTATCGTGCCAGCAGATTACCGACCACTCCCCCCAATAAGGTGTATCCTATCCAGGGGAAGATGGTGAAGGTGCTGTAACCCTGGTTGACAAAATAGTTCGACAGAAAATCGGGTACCAGGCTGTAGTTACCCCGCTCCACCATCGGATCGAGATAGAATACCAGCAGTCCGGTGATACCCAGTAACCAGGGTAAACTGATACGGAATTCCTGATGCAGGATATACAATCCGATCAGCGAAAGCAGAGCGATACCGATCACATGCAGCACATCCACACCCGCAACCCAGCGGTAGATGTCAAATTTGAATAGCAGGGCCAGGAAATTGATCCGCAGCAGGTAACCAATGGCAATCAGCTGCAGGCCGCGTCCGATACCTTTGTATAATCTTTCATTCTCCCGCCAGGGCTTTGCTTTTCTTGTCAGCAGATAGGTGAACACCAGACCGGAACTGAAAAAGAATACCGGTGCTGTGATACCACGCATGAATGACCAGCTGTAATAGATCCAGTTGGAATGATCGCGGTATGCAGGATCCAGCATGGTATCCACGAAATGACCCTGCAGCATCATGAGGATGGCAAAAGCCCGCACCACGTCCAGGAAAACGATCCTGCCGGAACCTGCTGTCAAGTTATTCGTTTTGATACTAATGTATTAAGCGGTCTGTCTGAAGCGAGTAGATGTTGATGCTGTCACCGCTTTTCGGCCCCCCGGAACACCCCCCAATCAGGGTGCAAAGGTACGATATTTGCAACATGTATAACATCTTCCCGTACTTACTGGAACGTAAAAGGAATCAGATAAGTTTGTAGCCCCATGCCCCTGTCAACCAAATGGCTTATGCTGGCCCAACCCTTCTGCTGGCTCTGGCAGATCGCCAGCGGACAAACATGTGATCTGCTGGGCGCTGATCTGTCAGCCCAAACCGATGCCCTGGTGCGGGAAGAAATGCTGAAGCAGCATGTGGTGGGCCTTACACTGGGTATTATCCGCAACGGCGAAGTAGTGTATATGAAAGGCTATGGGTTTGCCGACAGAGAATACAGCATTCCAGCCGAGGTATCTACCATCTACCGCTTTGCTTCTTTATCCAAGGTCATCACCAGCGTGGCAGCCTTGCATGCCTGGGAAAACGGGCTCCTGAATCTCCAGGCAGATGTGCGTGAATATGTGCCGGAATATCCTGCAAAACCGGAGGGGATCATCACCGTGGAACAACTGCTGGCCTGCGAAGGAGGTATCCAGCAGTACAACCAGGTCTCTGACTTCAATACGGATGCCCTGGTACAATATATTCTCGATCATCCGCAGGATTATGATCCTGTAGCAGCTATTGATATCTTCAAAGACCAGGCGCTGCTGGCCAGACCAGGCACCCAGTTCAACTATTCTACTTTCAGTTTCAACCTGCTGGCAGCTGTCATAGAAAGAGCTGTCGGCATGCCCTATGAGACCTATGTGGACAGCCTGCTGATCCAACCGATGCAGTTGCCCTATCTGCAACCCGAATTCCGTGCCCTGCGTCCGTATCCGAACCAGTCATCCTGGTACCGGGTGGAAGGTGATTCTGCCATTGCCGACAAGATCTATGGATACGACTACGAAGACGTTTCCTGGAAACTGGGTGGCGGTGGTTATACCGGTACCATCGTAGATCTGTCGGGTTTTGCAAGAGCTCTGCTAAATGGCAGCCTGCTGAAAAAAAATACCCGCAACATGATGTTCACCAACCGGAAGGTGAACGGTAAGAATTCCTGGTATGGCATGGGTGTATTCCTCGGTAGCCGGCATGGAGAACCTATCGTCTCACAGTTCGGTCATCAGGCAGGTGCAAGATCCATCATGTATCTGGCGCCGGAATCCAGAGACGGCATCCTGATACTCAGCAATACCTATGGAACAGACCTTAAGTCTCTGGCTGAAGGATTGTGGGACATCACCAGAAAGTCCACCCGCGATACGCTCTGCCTGGATCCTTTTTCTGATCAGCTGACACAACCGGTATGGAAAGGAGAACCTGAGGTGGCGGGTACCGGCGTCACGCTTCATTGGGATCCTATTGAACAGGCCAACCACTACGAGGTACAATGGAATACCAGGAATGAATTTGGAGAGGTCACTATGACCGACCCGACCAACTGGACCAGGCAACTGGAGATGGAAAGGGGTCTCAAACAGATCACCTCCATCCCATCGATCTACCTCTATGATCTGCCTGCTAACACTACTGTCTTTCTGAGGGTAAGAGCACTGAATGACTACCTGCATGAAGGGGTGGAGGGCCCATGGTCAAAGGTGCTGAAGTTCAGATCCGGTTCCACCTCCCAGGCCGCTCCTGTGCCTTATACCATGGTCTTTGATAAATTGAACAGCATTGGTCAGGGTGATGCTTTACTCGAAGCCAGTCCGGGAGTGGAATGGAAACTAGTGCGGAGTGAGGATGGTTTGCGCTGGCGAAGCGGACGATGGTCTCTGGCACCATCGGGCGGCGGGCTTACCCTCGATGTGTTTCCCGGCAACGGACATGCCTCCGGATTTCTGGAACTGACGATGGACCTCACAGGCTATTCAGAATCTACCCTTCGGTTCAGCCTGGATTATCTGCTGCATGGAACCGGCGATGAATTACCGGAAGTAGCATGCTGGGTTCGTGGAGATGCCGATGACACCTGGATCATCCTGCCCGAAAAACTGAATGGAAATGGTCAGCCCGGCGAACAGCATACGGAATTCGAGCTGATGGAAATACTTCAGAACTACGGCCAGCAACCGGGCGAATTCTTCCAGTTTCGTCTTGGATTTTATGCTGGTAGTGATGCCCACAGCTATCTGCCGCAACCCGCTATCACGCTGTTGAGTTGCGTAGTGGAGTAAGGGATAAAGAAGAGTTCAAGGTGTGAGGGATCAATCCCTGAACAGATCAGACAAAACAGCATCATCCACCAGATTAGGCAGGGTGACCTTCAGGTTGCCGCTTCGCTGCATCTCTCTTTCAATAGCGGTCATGGCCGGCGCATTGCGTGCCCAGCTTCTTCGGGCGATGCCGTTGTTGACATCCCAGAACAACATGCTTTCCAGCCTTCTGCTTGCAGCATCGCTGCCATCCAGCACCATGCCGAATCCACCATTGATGACCTCACCCCAACCTACACCACCGCCGTTGTGAATGCTTACCCAGGTGGCACCGCGGAAACCATCGCCAATGACATTATGTATGGCCATGTCTGCAGTAAACGCAGAGCCGTCGTAAATATTCGAAGTTTCTCTATACGGAGAGTCTGTTCCGCTCACATCATGGTGGTCTCTTCCCAGCACAACAGGTGCTGAGATCTCACCTTTTCTGATCGCTTCATTGAATGCCTGCGCTATGCGTATGCGACCCAGCGCATCTGCATACAGGATGCGGGCCTGCGAACCGACCACCAGTTTATTTTCCTGTGCAGAACGTATCCAGTTGATGTTATCGCTCAGCTGCAGGCTGATGTCATCTGTGGCTTCATTCCGGTAGGCTTCCAGCACCTCAGCTGCTATGCGGTCTGTGGTTTCGAGGTCTTTCGGATCATTGGAAGCGCACACCCAGCGGAAGGGACCGAAACCATAATCGAAACACATGGGCCCCATGATGTCCTGCACATAACTCGGATATCTGAACAAGCCGTCTTCTTTCAGAATATCGGCTCCGGCACGGGATGACTCCAGCAGAAAAGCGTTGCCGTAATCGAAGAAGTACATGCCTTTTTCTACCAGCTGATTGACTGCTGCCACATGGCGCCGTAAACTGGCATATACCTTTTCTTTATATGCTTCGGGATCGTCGGCCATCATGCGGTTGGCTTCTTCGAAGCTCAGTCCCGCGGGATAGTAACCACCCGCAAACGGATTGTGCAGAGAGGTCTGGTCGCTGCCCAGTTCTATGTGGATGTCATCCTTTGCAAGTCTTTCCCAGAGGTCCACCACATTGCCCTGATAGGCGATGGACACGGCCTCCTTGTTTTCTCTGGCTTGCAGCATCCGGGGAATGAGTGCATCCAGATCGTCGAAGACCTCATCCACCCAGCCTTGCGAATGTCTTGTATGGGTTGCCTTCGGGTTGACCTCGGCCACCACACACACGCCGCCTGCTATCACCGTGGCTTTTGGCTGTGCGCCACTCATGCCACCCAGCCCCGCGGTCACGAAGATCTTTCCGCGACAATCGGAGGCATTCTTGTCCATCATACGTGCTGCGTTGAGCACAGTGATGTTGGTGCCGTGCACGATGCCCTGCGGGCCGATATACATGTAAGACCCGGCGGTCATCTGACCGTATTGCGTCACGCCAAGTGCATTGAATTTTTCCCAGTCGTCGGGTTTGGAATAGTTGGGTATCATCATGCCGTTGGTCACCACCACCCGCGGGGCATCGACATGCGAAGGGAACAGTCCCATCGGGTGACCACTGTACATCACAAGTGTTTGTTCTTCTGTCATGGTGGCCAGGTACTGCATGGTGAGCAGGTACTGCGCCCAGTTCTGGAAGACCGCTCCGTTGCCGCCATAGGTGATGAGTTCATGCGGATGCTGTGCTACCACCGGATCCAGGTTGTTCTGTATCATCATCATGATGGCCGCAGCCTGCCTGCTTTGATGGGGATAATGGTCCAGGTGACGGGCATACATAGCATAGGCCGGACGAAACCGGTACATATAGATTCGTCCGTAAGTGCGTAGTTCATCAGCAAATTCAGGTGCCAGTGCAGCATGGTGTTCCGGTGCGAAGTAGCGCAGGGCATTGCGAACTGCCAGTTCTTTTTCAGCCGGACCCAGCAGGTCCTTTCGTCTCGGTGCGTGGTTGACTGAAGGATCGTAGGCAGCAGGAGGGGGAAGTTCTTTAGGAATACCGGCCAGAATGGCCTTTTGAAAGGCTTGCAGATCAGACATAGAGCAAAGGTAGTGAGTCTCTATTGGTATCAGGTATCGGGTATTTTCATAGGTGTGGGTTTAAACCCGCACCTATGAAAGATGAAAAACATATCACAGATTTTAACCCACACCTATGAACGAAAGACAAATACCATCCACCGTTACCAAGTGTTAACTTTGTACAACTCAGAAAGACTGGCACAGTGTTTGGCTTTCTATTGTAAAATGGACAACCATGAGACGTTATTACCCTTTTTTGATCGTGATGATAGCCGGCCTCGGACTGATGTCCTGCCAGGATGATACCCCTTATTATGATGTGCGGGATGAATACATCGGCGATTATGATGTAGCGGATGATTGCGATGCTTTCAGCTCTGACTATGCGCTGACGGTCTTCAAGGAAGGCAATGACAACGAGATCATCTTCGGTTTTCCCGGCTTATATGAAACCGGTTACGAAGTAGTGGCCCTGGTAACGGGTATGAAGATCACCATACCTATTCAACAGTTTGTGGTGGCCACCTGGCCTGCAGAGGTCATCTATGAATTCAGCGGAAGTGGTGCGCTGGACGGCGACATCCTGACCGTTGACTACCAGGTGCTGACCATACAGAACGGCCTGATCTATGACGATGTGGATTGCATCGCTACGATGACACGGGTGTATTGACGAAAAACGTTTTTCGTGGTTCGTTGATCGTTATTCGTTTGGTCTGATTGTACTTGTTACTCGATGATCAGATAGCTGGTGCCTGCAGGTTGCCCCTGATGGAATACACGGATGTGGTATAAGCCGGCTGGGAGATCGTTCAGCAAAATTTGTGTGGTGTTCTGACGGGTCATTCCGCTTCTGCACAACATGCCCGCGTTGTTATATAGTTGCCAGTTAAGCGATGCACCATCGGCCGTATGCAGGAACACGATATCATGGGCTGGATTGGGATATATTTCAGTGTTTTCTGCAGACGATAAAACATCCACCCCTACTGCATTCCTTTCCAGCACCAATAATCCGGCATCTTCTGTGGCGATCCAGATGCGGTTGGCATCATCCACCACCACACTGTTGAGGTAGTTGGTGGGAATAGCGCTGTTTTCTGTATCCCAGATGACCCAGTTGCTGCCGTCAAACTGGACCAATCCGGTAGCTGCCATAGTCAGGATGCCAAGGCCTTCATTGTCGAGGGCCACATCATTGACCTCGAGATCGGGAATGTCTGAGTTGAAAGGGTTGAAGTTGAGAAAGTCGCCGGCTTCGGTGAAGATGCTCAGTCCCCCGAAAGCTGTTGCCATCCATTTATTGGCAAACGCATCTTCCGCAACGGCCATCACGGTATTATCGGCAATAAAAGAATTCTCTGTACGGTAATAATCGATCACTCCGTCAATGTAGGTACTGAGTCCGCCGTTGAGGGTGCCCAGATAGAGGTCGTTGTTCTCATCCACATAAATATCTACGATATTATTAGACAGCAATCCGGAATTGTCGATGGTAAAGGTGGTCCATTCGTCGGCGCCATCCCAACGGGCCAGACCTGCATTCGTGCCGATCCACATAGTATCAGAAAGGTCACGGTTGATGCAACGGATGAAGTTCTCAGGCAGCCCTGAATTCGAGGAATTATAGACCGTCCAGTCGGCACCATCATAGCGTGCCAGTCCGCCCAGAAAGGTACCCACCCAGACCACACCATCGCTTTCTGCATACACACTGCGCACACTATTGTCTGGCAGCCCTGAGTTGGAAGTGTTGAACAGGGTCCAGATGCCGCCTGTATCATGCTTCACCAGCCCGCTTTCCGTGCAGATCCAGATGCTGCCATCAGGTCCTTTATGCAGCGCATGCACCAGCAGATCGGGCACATCAGAGTTATCAGGAGTGTATTGGGTGAAGACCTGAGCTGACGCAGGAAACAGCAGGTTCAAAATGAACATGAACAGGACGAAACGCATGGAATAAAGGTAGGGAAGACACCCGACAGGAACCAAAAAAAAGACCCGCTTTCGCGGGCCTTTCTATCAGATAAGAACCATTATAAACTGTCAGCATCCAGCGCAGTAACAGGTGGCTTTTGCTCTTTGGGCATACTGCCGGTGGCACGCAATACACGCATTTTCACACGATCAATGAGCAGGTAAGTGACCGGTACGATGACCAGGGTAAGGAAGGTGGCAAAGGTGAGACCGAAGATCACGGTCCAGGCCAGCGGCCCCCAGCCTGGCTAATCAGGGGGAGGCTTGTATTCCTGTAACGAGTACCATCATCAACACCTTTAGCGGCAATGCGGCCGACATCTATTCAAGTGTGGCGTTTGACTATTTTGCGTTTGGGGCAGAGGGGACACCCACCGGGCCAGTAGTCAATGATGTAGCCAGTGTTGATTATTGTGGCTATGAAGGAAGTATCGAAGAATATTGTCTGGAATTGTATGATTTACTTGCAGATTTGGACGTTCGCCCGGTAGCGGAGCTGGTGGATGATATAGGTGATCTGTCAGATCTGAGAAGCAGTGCACTGCTGACCCACCAGGCCATACGTTCGCTGATGGGAAAAGGACAAATGGACTCTGTGGTGTACCTGCTGGAACAACTGAACAGCGACTATGATCTCCCCCTATTGTTCAATTACCAGTTGGAGCAAGAGGAGCTAACAGATTGTAATAATTTGATCACGATGTTACCCAACCAGACAGATGCAGAAAAAAGCTGGAAGAAAATGGCTAAGTTGCTGTTGGAAAGAGACACCCTGCAACAAAGTGCAACGGACATCAACAGCCAGCAGATGCAGAAGCTGCAACAGATATTGTCATTCACTAACTGGGTAACGCCCCGTGCACAGGCAATGACAGATGCCCATAACTTTAGTATGCACCCTGTGTTTGCGCTGGAAAGTGATACAACCGTGCTTCGAAAGCCGGATACATCAGCAAACAGCATGGAGTGGATGGTGTATCCCAATCCGGCAACGAATATGTTATATATTCAGAGCCGTTCAGGGCAGATAGAACAGATGGAGATATACGGTTTGGATGGAAGGTGTGTGCTGTCAGATAACAGCAATCAGGGAGGACACTACGCTATATTGGATGTCTCAACTCTACCTGCAGGTATCTATATGCTATGCCATACACAAGCAGCAGGCACAACGTATATAAGTTCCTTTGTAAAGCAATGAGGGCGGGAGTACTTGTCATATGGATATTAAGCAGCTGCCTTGTAAGTGCACAGACTTTCAATGTAAATATTGATCAGAGTTCAATGCCAAATGCTACATCAGCTTTGTTGTCTCTGGAGGATAATTTCTATTTAGCAGGATCAATATCATCATGGGATTTAGCATCCAACAGATTGGTGTTCTATCATTATGACTACAGTGGAGAGCAGATAACAGGATTGATGTATGGTGATTCTGTGTATGACTATAATGATGGAAGTATAATAAGTGATCACCAGGGTGGACTTATTCTTGAGTATCAGCGGGTTGATACTGGTCTAACCACCTATATGACGCATAACAGTGATATTGTGTTGTTTGGTTTTTCTGAGGATGGAGAGTTGTTGTGGAGCAAGTTGCTGGAGGATTCTATGTATGGAGAGGCGGCAACAAGTACTTTGGTTCATAGTGACACCTTGTTCATGACTGGGTTTCGAGTGAGTTATGAGACATCCGAATATTATACATTTTTGTATAAGCTTTCCCCCACGGGCGACAGCCTGTCCTTACACACCTACGGTCACCCGGATTATGATTTCATAGGCAACAAGCTGATCCGT
>JACJXO010000011.1 GCA_020636645.1 Chitinophagales bacterium | reverse complement strand
CAATCCATGCTGAGAAAATTGGGAGATCTTCCGGAAGGAGCCATTGCTGCTCCGGATCAGGAAGAAAAGGCACTCATACGCACACTCTCACTCTACCCTGCTGCCCTCAAAGAGGCAGCAGCCAGCTGGTCGCCGGCAGAGATAGCCAACTACACCTACAACCTCGCCAGGCAGTTCAACAAATTCTATGCTGACCATAGTGTACTGCATGCAGATACGCCAGCCCAGCAGCAACTGAGGGCCTCACTGGCCGCTGTAACAGCAGATGTGCTGAAGCATGGATTGTGGGTGCTGGGGATCGAGGCGGTGGAGAGGATGTAATGCCTGCAAATACTATTAACAGCGGTTGGTGAGGACACCAACCATTCACAAATGTCTTATTATTTCATTTTATTTTAAGTCACTTTTATCAGTAACAGCTTGCGATATGAAGATTTGCATTTGGTGTAAAAAAGACGATCAATCAACAAGCTTCAATTCAATTGCTCATACAATCCCTCAATCACTTGGCGGGAAATCTATCTGCACAAATGTATGCGACAATTGCAATAGTTATTTTGGTAGCTACCAAAACCAACAATTACCCATTGAAACTGTAATTAAAGAAACATTCAACATTTCTAGATTTAGATACCTTTCGTCACTAGATCAAATTGGAAAAAACAAGGCATTAGCTAGATATAAATCAAATTTATTTCAAATTGACTTTAAGAAAAACCTAATAAAACCTAAAGGTCGGTACCAATTACAAAGTGGATTTCAGAAATCGTTAGCTCGACTACTTAAAAGAGGGCTTTATAAAATGTTTCTTGAAGAGCAAGAAAGACAATTTAGTGCTGGGCATTTAGAAAAATTCAATTTTATACGAGATTTTGCGAGAAATGATATTGGAGATTATCCAGTATTTTATTTTTTGCGAAAATACCCTATGATTGTTATGGCGCCAGAATGGGCAGAATATCCCACATTAATCCTAAAGGAAGATCAGCAGATGAAGTATTTAATTAATGACGATAATTTTTTTGAATTTGAATTCCTCGGACATGTGTTTTCAATTCCTGTTAATAAAGATTGGGAAAACATGTTTGGGCTATACGTAATTCAAACAAAAAAACTAAAGGAAAAGCTTTTTAATCAAATGATTATTGTTGAAAATTTTTATGATATTGATTTTACATTACGAATCCTTAATGATTAATACATGACGTCTTAATTTAGTGAAAGTCTCATCACTCTTATTTTTCAATAAACGTTGAGCAAGCTAATGGCAAAATTGTATCTTCAGCGCCATGTCCTGTTGCCAGTAACATGGCTGAAACTTAAAAAAAGATCCCATGTCATTCCAGGCATACATAGACAACATCAAAGCCAAAACGGGTAAGACACCGGCAGATTTCAAAAAGCTGGCAGAACAAAAGAAGTTTATCATAGACGGTAAGCTCAACCCGGATGTCAAAGCCACACAGATCACCAACTGGCTGAAGGAAGAATTCGGGCTGGGGCACGGGCATGCCATGGCGATCTATGCCACGTTCAAGGGGAAGACAAAATAATAGTATTATCTAATTCATTTCACCGTTAATTGACCAAGTAAAAAGTCTTTCAAATGACAAAGAAACATACAATTAAATGGGATGGCCCCTTCAATGTTAATAAAGTATTATCTGAAGAAAACATTGGATTGTACCAGATATATGGAACACACTCCATTTATGGCAGAAACGTATTGCTTTATATTGGGATGACAGATAAATCTTACAAATCAAGGTTTGCAGAACATTACAATAGCTGGATAAAGTATGATTACGATGAGGTACAAGTCTATTTAGGTAATGTAATCGATGAAGCAAACTTAGAGCTAACAACGTTCACATTAATGGAAATAGAAAAATTACTGATTTACTTTTGTGCCCCTGCTTATAATTCTCAAAACATTTTTGACTACAGAAAGAAGGATGTATCAGACTTAATGATTATGAACATAGGTAAAATAGCAAGTTTACCTGCAGTCGTTTCCAGTGAATGGTATGACTCAAAGCATTGGGATAAAATTTAAAATTGTCTTACGACCTATGTTTTTATTGAAGAATTTCCACCCGTAAACGAGTTCACAACTCTGATCATTGGTATATCTATCATCCTGATTCTGAGCATATCTATCCGATTATTTATAGGATATCTGCTGACTATCTCATTCAATTCTGGTGTTTACTTCAAATTAATGTCAAATGTCAGGAGGCTTCAAAACAGAAGGCTGATCTTTGCGTTCCTGATTAAAGAAACGAAGCAGTCTGTACCACATGAATACCATCGTCCTCCTAATTTCCCTGTTACTCCCTCCCACTTCTCACAGCATGAACATTCAGGTAGAAAACCTGAAGAAAGCCAACGGAGATCTCATCATCATGATCTACAACAGGTCTGACGTCTTCTTGAGTGATGATGCCTACAAGACCTTTACCGTTAGTGCCAAAGCACCCGTCACCACCACTTCCATTTCGCTACCCGCGGGAGACTATGGTGTTTTTGTCGGGCATGATGTCAATGGTGACGGCAAAGTGAACCAGAACTTCCTGGGCATACCCACCGAGGGTGTGGGTGTTTCACAGAACAAGCTCGGGGGGTTGACGAAGCCATCGTTCGATGATTGCAGGATCAACCTGACCGGCGACAGGAATGTCAGGATCAGACTGGTCTATTACTAATATCGGTATCTTGCTGATTTAAATCCCTGAGCGACATGCGTTCCCTGTTTTATTTGATGGTGTTTAATGGTGGTCTTGTGTTTTCGCAGCAACCTGCAGATACCACGCTGTTGCCCTCCGTGTGTTATTATGATGAGCCCGTCAATGACCATTTGAGAGAAGAACTACGCCCTGTTAGAGACTATGTATATTATCTGACTTGCCAGGAATTGATGCCGGTCATCAGTGCAACAGCTCAGATAGATAGCCTGAATGCAACGATCTACTATTTGTATAACAGTTGGGATCTCCAGTGGATCATCATGAAATGGGGTTCATACCCTGCAGACCGAATGACCGAATTCTTCTTCCGGGAAAATGACATGATCCTGTGCCGCGAAAGAACACTCGTGCCTGAAGAAGGAATATCAGATGTCAGGTCTTACTTCAGAAACGGCAAACTATTGCATCAGGCAATTAACTTCGATTGCGGTGCGCCTTTTGCTGATGATCATCTGGCCACTGAACAGGAACGGATACAACAACTATATTTGAGTCTTATCAGCATCCAACCCGAACCAAACGAATAGACCAGTATGTCAAACAACCGTGTCTTCCAGATGTCCTTCGCCGGTGTGTACCCGCACTACATCACCAAGGCAGAAAAGAAGGGCCGTACCAAAGAAGAGGTAGATGCCGTCATCTGCTGGCTGACAGGCTATGACCAAAAAGGTCTGCAGGAACAGATCGATCAGAAAACAAGTCTGGAACAGTTCTTTGGACAAGCACCACAGATCCATCCCAATGCCTCACTCATTACCGGTGTTATCTGCGGCTACCGGGTGGAAGATATTGAAGACCCGCTCATGCAAAAGATCCGGTATATGGATAAACTGGTGGATGAGCTGGCCAAGGGGAAGAAGATGGAGAAGATCCTGCGGGAATCCTGAAATGGAACAAATAACTACCTTCCTATCATGATCCGCATATTCAGAAATCTCCGAAGCAGGCTCATCGGTGGTGGTGCATTTCGAAAATACCTGCTGTATGCCATTGGCGAGATCGTGCTGGTCATGATCGGTATATTATTGGCTCTGAGAGTGAACAACAACAACATCGCACGGGTAGAGCACGAGCGGGAGACCAAATACCTGCAGAACATTCGTCTTGACCTGGACAAGGACGTGGAGAATCTGACATTCCTCATCGACTTCCGGGCAGATCGCATTCAAAGCCTGGACAGACTCATTACCTATTGTGATGGCATACAACCACAGGATCCCGACAGCCTGGCCCTGGATGTGATCATGTCATTGTATGAATACTGGTTCAATCCCAGTAATGTGACCGTAAAAGATCTGCTCGGTTCGGGTAACATGAATCTGATCAGGAATGCCTCCATCAAGGAAAAACTCTTCGACCTGGAATTGTTGTATCAGTCCAATACTTCCAACCTGGAGCACGAGACCTACGAGTACCAGCAGTACCTCTCCAAACCCATCTTCACACATGCAGATGTAGATAAGATGGCACAGATATTTCTGAAGGAGCATACCGCCGGCGAACTTGGCCTGACCGTCGCCAACTTTGAGGGCTTACTCCACGACCCTGTGTACAGGAACGGCTGTGCCATTGCTTCGCTTACCTCTTTGGAATATTCTGATCTCTTCCGCCAGATACTGTAGGTTTCTGAAGAGAACATCGATCTGCTGGACCAGGAACTGAAGGAGAACTGAAAGACAATTTCAGATCTGATTTCATGCCCTTCCACTCAATGTGATATCAGTTACATACAACCATCACGTATTTCCCCAGATTTGACTTCCATTCAGGCATACGGAATTCGTATATCCTGAAAACCCTAACCACAAAATCAAATCAATGGCTTCAACAAAACTTCTGATCATTGGCGGTGGTACAGCCGGCATTATGGTCGCTGCAAAGTTTCGAAAGGAACACAAAAATGTGGATGTTACCCTGCTGGAACCGGGTGATACCCATTACTACCAGCCAGCCTGGACCCTGGTGGGAGCCGGCACTTTCGACTTCAAGAAGACCGCACGCTCCATGAGCAGTGTCATGCCAAAAGGCGTCAACTGGGTAAAGGACAAGGCAACCGGTTTTGATCCGGAGAACAATCTGGTGCACACCGAAAAGAACGGTGATATACCTTACGATTACCTGGTAGTTGCCACTGGTCTGGTCATGGAACCTACCATGATAGAAGGACTGGCAGAAGCCCTGGACAAAGGCACTGTGGTCAGCAATTACACCAACCCGGAATACACCTGGGAGGTGATCAGGAATTTCAAAGGCGGCAATGCGGTCTTTACGCAGCCCACCACACCTATCAAGTGCGGCGGTGCACCGCAGAAGATCGCCTATCTGGCAGCAGATTATTTCCGTAAGAAAGGAATTGCAGATAAGTCCAATGTCATCTTTGCCACTCCGGGAACGGTCATTTTTGGTGTGAAGCCTATTGCCCATACCCTGATGGAGGTCATCAACCGCTACGACATTCATTTCAAGCCCTTCTATGCACCTCATCGCATTGACAGCGAGAACAAGATCATCCATTTCAAGCATAGTGCTCCGGAAGAGAACCGTTGCGTGATCAATGAAGACAACAGCCTGGGCGAGACCATGGTAGGTGATACCGATATTTCCATCCCCTATGACATGCTGCACCTGGCACCTCCGCAGGCTGCTCCGAGATTCGTACGTGAATCACGCCTTGCCAATGCACAGGGATGGCTGGACGTGAACATCAACACCTTGCAGCACAACAGGTATCCTAATGTGTTCGGGCTCGGTGATGTGGCTGCTCTGCCCACTGCCAAAACCGGAGCTGCCATCCGCAAGCAGGTGCCGGTAGTGGTCAACAACCTGGTACACCTGATGCAGGAGAACAAACTGGGAAGCAAGGAATACAACGGATATTCTTCCTGCCCGCTGGTAACCGGTTATGGCAAGATGGTGCTGGCAGAATTCGATTACCAGAACAACTTCACACCTGACCCCAAACTGAAGCAAATGCTGGTATTCAACAGCGATAAAGAACACTGGCGTCTCTGGATGCTGAAAAAGTACGGCCTGCCCTATCTGTATTGGAACAAGATGCTGAAGGGTGTGGACGTTTGATTTTGCAGTTTTGGGTTATAAGGCCGCCGTCAGGCGGCCTTTTTTTTTGGGGGATGACGGGAAAATAAGTCTGCTATTCCTGAAAAACATGCTCCAGAATAGTGATATGAATGCCCCGTCATGGTCAGCATTGCACATATCTGGCTGAGTACCCAGAACGGAGACATGATTTTCTGTGATCTGCTCAGTTCTACCAACTGACCTGAGGTTGTTCACGTCGCAAAACTGGCAATCTGGTAGCATCTGACGGCTTGTGCGACGAATGTTATACTTCTTGCGACCAACCTGCTAACACCAGCCTGGCAGGTGATTTCATCTTTGCGTCATCATTCTTAACGCCCAAAACGAACACAAGATGTCGCACAAACCAGTATCCATTATCCATCGTTTGTCCCGGATGTTACCGATAGCTCTGCTGCTGGTTGCCGGTTATACCGTCGGTATCATGAGCAGAACGATCTACCAGGATCTATCAGGCACTTTTCAAAAGCATTACAGCGCCTTCTTCACAGAGATCAGCAATTACTACTCCAAATAATTCACACTTAAAAGCAAAAAAAATGGAAAAACAAACACTTCAGAAACAAGTCTGGAATACCAGTCTCTTGCTCGCCCCGATCCTGCTGGCTGCAGCCCAGTTCTTCTGGGATGATGGCCGGGTTACCACAACTGCAGGTGTCTTGCAGGTACTGGCATTCACCGTATGGATATTTTCATTCCAGGGTTTATTCCAGGTCGTCAGAAAAGATCTGCCAACCTATTCAGTAATAGGATTTATTCTGGCAGCATATGCCTGTATTGGAGGAAATAACTTCGGAGTGGATGGTATATATACTGAGGCCATGGGTTTCACCGATCTGGAAGCAGCTGCTGAATTTACCGGAAGTATAGGTAGCTCGACACTGGCTTTTCTGTTTATTCCCGGAGGCCTGTTCCCTCTGAGCATGATGATCCTGAGTGTGCAGCTGACCAGGAAGAAAAAGATCCGCCTGCTAACCGGTGTGTTGTTTTTCATTGGTGCCCTCTGCTTTCCCCTGAGCCGTATTCCACGTATTGATATGCTGGCACATATTGACAATCTGATCCTGCTGATTGCACACCTGCTTATATACACAGATCTGAAAGCCGGCACAGAAAATGTCGGCCAGCTTCAAACAGCTTGAAAACTTTTTTATCACCAATAAATCCATTCAAATGAAGACCATTCGTATCATGATGCTTGGCATCGCTGTGCTATTCTTCCACCATGTGAGCATTGCACAAAACAGATCGCAGGATGAAAAGAACATCAACCAAATCCTGTCTGACATGGAAAAAGCCTGGAACACGAAGAACGGGCAACTCTGGGCCAGCCATATGGCAGAACAGCACGACTGGACCATCTGGTTCGGTATGTTTCTGCCGGACATGGACAGAGAAACCAACGCAAATACCCACCAGGGTCTGTTTGACACCCAGTTTCAACACACCAATCTTCACATGCATATGACCAGGATCAGGTTTCTGAGCGATGATATTGCTATAGCCAACTATCTGGCCAATACCTATGAGACCGGAACAAAGGAAAAAAACTGGCCTGAAATGGTAGGCTCCATGGTTGTGCAAAGAACTGCGAACGGCTGGGAGGTCATCTCTTTTGGAAACCAGGACATCGAGTACAACGAGATCCTGAAAACGAACGAACCATCAGCTGAAGCTATAGAGGGGTTTGCCCGAAACCAGTTCAGACAGTGGTATCAATAAGTTGCTATTAATTGAACAGTGATGTCCTTGCATCACTGTTCATATTTTTTTTATTTTCAAAACACAAAATGAGAATTCCGGTCCTGTCCATATTGCTATTTTGGTCTGTTTATCTGTTTTCACAGCAACAGATAGTGGAGATACATGATAACCTGGAGATCCACAATCTTGATGAGAAGATGCTGGTACTGGTAGATTCAGGTTGTACACTGACCATTGAAGACATTCTGGCGGGGCATACTCCTACCGGATTTCAACCGTTGACCGACTCAGTTGGAAAAAGCGATACGCCGGTTGCGTACTGGCTTACGTTCCGGTTAACATCTGCCGAAGATATCAACCACCAGGCAGTGATCATTAAGAATCCCGACTATCAGAATTCTGTGAATCGTTCTGTTTTTACGGGAGGAAACGAGTTCGCAGATGCATACTTCCTGGATGGATCCGGCAAGATGACAAGGGTTAGTGATGGATTTCTTGTGCCTGCAAAAGACAGACCCTTGTATAGCCATCCTTTGATGAACAGGATGCCTTTCACACTTTCTGCAGGTGATACCCTGACTGTTTATGTAAGACTGTTCAATCAGTCAGACTTTACTACAGGTTTATCAGCAGAGGTGCGCCCGGATGCCATCGCGTTGCCTGCGGAAATGGAAGGGTTATCTGTGCTCATGGGAATCAGTATGGGCGTTACAGGCATTCTGGCCATCCTGGTATTCATGTTTTTTCTGGTGGACCGTGATAAAGCCAATCTGTTCTTCAGCCTGCTGTGCGTTACACTGATGCTGCACTACAGCATCATTCACAACGATCTGTGGTTTGTACGCTGGTTCATTCCAAACAGGCCCTGGCTGGCAGAATATGTATGGATCTTCTTCACCACCTTCGGTGAACTATTCTTTCTCCAATTTGGAAGGCATTTTGTTAACCTGCCTAAGGTAGCTCCCCGAATTGATAAATATGTGCGCTGGGCATCCTGGTTGATCGTACTGCAATTCTTGCTTGATACAACCCTGGCCGTTCGTCATTCAGGAACAGACCTGACTCTGGCTTCCGGTATATTGCTCGTTGCTATATTGGCATTATGCATCCGCATGGCATTTCTGCCAGGAAGGCTGCCCAAGATCTTTGCTGTGGGTGCCGTGTGGCTCCTTTTTTTCAACTGCCTTGGGATCCTCTACAGCGCAGAATACTTTCAGCTCTTCAATCCCTGGCCTGTTGGACAAATGGGGCTGATGATCATCTATTCTTACGGCCTTGCTTATAAGCTGCAACTGACCGAAAGGACAAGGTCAGATGCAGAGCGGATCCTGGAACTGGATGCAGTCAAAAGCAGGTTCTTTGCCAACATCTCCCATGAATTCAGAACGCCGCTTGCACTCATTCTTGGTCCTTTAAGAAAAGCTCAGGAACAGGCACCGGTCAGCGAAAATGATTCCGCCACAACAGATGTCGATATCCCGGTTTCTTCCAGACACCTCCAAATGATGCGCAGAAATGCTGAACGACTTAATCAATTGATTGACCAGCTGCTGGATCTGTCAAAACTGGAAAACGGAAGCATGCAGCTACAAGTGGCCCGGGCAGATCTGTCTGCATTTCTACGTGCTATCGTCGGCTCGTTCGATAGCCTGGCAGAGATCAAGCAGATACATTTCCAGACCTCCTATCCACAGGCTGATATGAAGGTATTTTTTGATGCAGATAAACTGGAAAAGATCATTGTCAATTTATTGTCCAATGCATTCAAATTCACACCTGAAAGAGGACGGGTATCTGTAGATTCAACCATCGAAAAAGGACGCCTGAAGATACGTGTATCTGATAGCGGACCAGGCATCAGCCAGGATGAAGTGGATAGGATCTTTGAACGGTTCTACCAGGTTGAAGGAACTGAAGACACCGGAACCGGCATTGGCCTCAGCCTGGTGAAAGAACTGGTTGAATTACACCACGGACAGATCACCGTAGAAAGCAGCAGGCAAGGCACCACCTTCAAAGTAAGCCTGCCGGTTGATCAGGAAAACTTCCATAACACGGAGATCGTTGCAGCTGCGAAGACTCCGGTCAACCGGCATACGCTGCATTTTTTGCCTGATGCAGAAGAACCTGTTGATAGCATAGCTGAAATAACAGATAACCCGCTCCCCCTTTTGCTGATAGTAGAAGATAATACTGACCTCCGGTCCTTCATTGCAGAAGGTCTTGAAGAACATTATCGCATCATCAAGGCTGAAAATGGTGCACTGGGTTTAACTGCTGCCCTGGAATATACCCCTGATATAATCATAAGTGATGTTATGATGCCTGAGATGGATGGTATGACCCTTTGCAAAAAATTGAAAGAAGATGAACATACAAGCCACATTCCGGTCATACTGCTCACAGCAAAAGCAGGAAAAGAAAACAGGCTTACCGGTCTGGAAACAGGTGCTGATGACTACCTTACAAAACCTTTTGACCAGGATGAATTGCGTGTGAGGGCAGGCAACCTGGTAGCACAAAGAAAAAAGTTACGGGAACGTTTCAGCAGCAACCATGTCTGGAAACCGAAAGAACTGGCAGTTACCTCAGCAGATGAGAGATTCCTGCAAAAAGTAAGTGATATCATTGAAAAACAAATGGACAATGAGTTCTTTTCTGTAGAAGATCTTGCTGACGCGGTGGCATTCAGCAGAAGCCAGCTCCACAGAAAACTCAAGGCACTGGTGGACAAAAGTCCGTCTGAGATCATCCGAAGCTTCAGACTAACCAGAGCAAAAGAGCTATTGGAAAAAGGCGATGGCAATGTCAGTGAGGTAGCCATTAAAGTAGGCTATGGAAGCCTTTCTTATTTTACTAAAAGCTTCAAGGCAGAATTTGGCGTACTTCCCAGTGAGATCTGAACTTATATCTCACACAAGTCTGAACTGATTTTACTTTCCGCTGATAAGAAACATAAAGCTATTCATCACCATGCAGTGTTGCTGCAAGACAGACCGTTACCTGATGAGAGAAACTGCACCCTCCTGCATTCTTTATCTCTTTCACCTGTATCTTTATCGCCATGGTACTCTACAACCCGAAAGACTGGTGGAAACTGATCTTTGCATTCAGAAAGAGTGACACATTCAGAAGAAGTTTGCCCGGCATACTGGGTGTTGCTGCATATGCCACGGCCACCGTTTGGGTGGAAAAGGAGATCTTACATCTGGAATTCGTCAATACAACAGTCATACATTCTCTGGTAGGGTTTGTTTTGTCTCTGCTGCTTGTATTTCGCACCAATTCTGCCTACGACCGCTGGTGGGAAGGCCGAAAGATCTGGGGCAGCTTTGTCAACAACAGTCGCAACCTCGCACTCAAGGTTTCCGTGCTTATGCAAAGTAAAGAGTTGCGGGAGCGCTTTCGTATTCTCATTCCGAACTACATCTACGCTGCAAAGGAGCACCTCCGGGGGCCGGTAGATATTCGCGAGCTGGAACCATGCGACAAATACCCCGTAACATATTACAACAGACAGGGCCACGTGCCAAGCCAGGTCATGAAGGCCATGTATTCAGAGATCGAGGTATGGAAACAAAGTGAGAACCCTGAACCGGAGCGACTTCTGTATCTGAATAATGAACTGCAGTCATTCACAGACAACATCGGCGCCTGTGAACGTATTAAAAAAACGCCCATTCCTTACTCTTACAACATCTTTCTGAAGAAGGTCATCTTCCTGTACATTTTCACCATGCCCATAGGATTTGCCCAACAATTCAGCTACTGGACCGCCCTTATAGTTCCTCTGCTCTTCTATATTTTTATCAGCATAGAAATGATCGCAGAAGAAATTGAAGACCCCTTCGGTAAAGATGAAAATGACCTGCCTACCGATGCCATCTATGAGACCATCCGGGAAAATGTGGATGAAATCATCGGTCGGTAATTCCGAACATCAATGTGTAGTTCCTTATTTTTATCTGCTATGAAAATGAATAAGCTCTTTACTCTTATAATTATCGGCTCCCTTACTTCCTCTGCATCAGCACAGGAAGGTATGTGGATTCCCTCTCTGCTCGAAACCAATGAAGACGAGATGCATGCCATGGGATTTCAACTGGATGCCGAAGATGTGTATTCGATCAATGAGGGAAGTATGAAGGATGCAGTTCTGATCTTTGGAGGAGGTTGCACCGGAGAGGTCATTTCTGATAAAGGTCTGGTGCTCACCAATCACCATTGCGGATTTGATGCCGTCAATCAGCTGAGCTCCGTAGATCATAATTATCTGCGGGACGGTTACTGGGCCGAAAACATGGCCGGAGAACTTCCCGGCCCCGGCCTGAAGGTCACCTTCATCGTCAGGATGGAAGATGTGACCAGCAGTATTCTGAAAGGACTGGATCCATCCGCCAACAACGCTGTGATCATCCAGCAACGTTCAGATTCCATTCTCGTGGCTGCCACCAAAGACTCCCATTATGGCGGATATGTTCGTCCGTTCTACTATGGTAATCAGTACTTCTTATTTGTTACCGAGGAGTTCACAGACATCCGGTTGGTGGGCGTTCCCCCTCGTTCAGTTGGAGAGTTCGGTGGGGAAACTGACAACTGGATATGGCCCAGACATACGGGCGATTTCAGTATCTGGCGCATCTATGCCGGTCCTGATAATAAACCAGCAGCCTATTCGCCCGATAACAAACCCTTCGTTCCGAGGTACCACTTTCCTGTCAGCCTGGCAGGTGCCAAAGAAGGCGATTTCACCATGGTCTTCGGCTTTCCCGGCCGCACCCAGGAGTACCTGCCCGCTGCAGCTGTAGAACTCATTATGAACGAACAGAATCCCAACAGGGTAGCACTTCGCGAACTGCGTATCCGTACCGCTGAATCCTTTATGCACGGCAACGATACCATCACCCTCATGTATGCCAGTAAGGTCAAAAGCCTGGCCAATGCCTACAAGAAATGGCAGGGCGAAACACTCGGCCTCACTGCCAATAACGCTATTGATAAAAAGCTGGAATTTGAATACCGCTTCGACGACTGGTGCTCCACGCCTGCCGGAAAACCGTATGCAGGTGTAACTGATGAATTGGACAGTTTGTATCGTGCCCTCAATGCTTACACCGGTTTTCTGGATCATACCATTGAAGGAGCGCTCGGTGTGGAAGCTATTCGTTTTGCGAGAAGTTTTCGCGGACTTGCCACGAGACTGAATGAAGAAGAACCTGATAAGGATCGCATAGCTCAGGCTATTGACGACATGCGGAATACTGCAGCATCGCACTTCTCCAATTATTACCATCCTATCGATGAGGCTGTTTTTCCACTGTTGATGAAGAGGGTGTATGAACAGGTGGATACCGCATTGCTGCCAGACTATTTCCTGGAACAGATAGTCAGGTATAAAGGAGATTTTGTTACCTGGGCTGAATCTTTGTGGAACAGCAGTGCCCTGGTAAGTCTGGAGGGAACAAATAATCTTTTAGACCGGATCGCTAAAGGTGAAAAAGATGCATTGGCCAACGATCCTGTGTACATGTTATATGATGCTTTCCTGCAGCAGTACCTGTTGACAAACAATCACTCTGTTCAACCTCTGCAGGAGGCCATCGACAGAAAAATGCAGTTGTATATGGCCGGCATCATGGCCAGCGGACTTAAAGACAGGCTCTATCCAGATGCCAACTCGACCCTGCGGGTGGCCTACGGACAAGTGAATGGTTATACTCCCCGAAATGGTGTGTACTATAAGCCTTATACAACACATGAAGGCATCCTGGAAAAGTATAAGGACGGCGATGAAGAATTCGATGTGCCTGACCAGTTGCTTGCATTACTACAGGGCAATGACTTCGGTCGCTATGCGGATGCCAACGGCGATCTGCCTGTAGCTTTCCTGGCCAGCAACCACACTACCGGAGGTAACTCCGGAAGTCCGGTACTGAATGCCAATGGCGAACTGATAGGCACCAACTTTGACCGGGTGTGGGAAGGCACTATGAGTGATATCATGTATGACTTCGACCGTTGCAGGAACATCAGCGTGGACATTCGTTATACCATGTTCATCACAGAATACCTGGGTGGCGCTAGGTGGGTGATCGATGAGATCCTGCAGACAAAATGATCCTGTAAACCAAGGTCGATATGAAGGCAATTCCTGTCAGTATCCTTATCCTGTTGTCAGCTGCATGGACAAGCCAGCTTTTTTCACAGGAAGTGATCATTTGTCCCGATCAGCCGATCCCTCCGGGATGGGTGGTGATAGACGTGGAAACCTGCGCAGGTTGCTGTACCCCCGGACAACTTGATTACAGACCTGTCATCCGAAAAGTGGATACGCTGGCACCGGAAACGGAACTGACCGTTTGTCCGCAGCCGATGCCGGATGGTTGGGTCATCACAGACTATAAAACCTGTGCCGGTTGCTGCGGTCAGCCGGGGCAACTGGTGTATCAGCCGGTCATCAAAAAAACCGATCACCTGCCTGCCGGTACAGAATTGACTGTTTGCCCGCAAACGCTTCCCTGGGGTTGGGTCATTACTGATATGACGAGTTGTGCCGGCTGTTGCGCACAGCCAGGGCAACTTGTCTATCAGCCCGAGATCACCCGCATCGACCTGTATCCGTTAGGCACCAGGGTGGAGATATGCCCCGATCAGGACATTCCCCCCGGGTGGGTAGTAGTAAAGACCAGTACCTGCGCTGGCTGCTGCGGTCAACCAGGTAAACTGGTATACCGACAGGTCATTGAAAAGATAGAAGAAATCAGACCGGTATACAGGTTACGGTATTTCAAACCTGAGCAACAGGATTAACCTGTTTATCTGATATATTGAAATTATCATATCTAAATAAATGGCATCACATGCCGTTGCTGTAGTGATGTCTTTTGCTGTTATGGATTCAGTATTTCAATCGACGCAGGTGTCAGAAGAATAGCTACCCGGTTGCCATATTGATACACACCACCTCCTACAATATATGCAGGTGGATCAGCCACCACCGGATGCATATCAGCCCAGGCACCGGTGTGGTTTGGCGGAGTGTTGTCTATGGTCAGACTGGATGAGGGTGATCCTGCACCTGCATCATCCGGAAACCATGCCGTATCAGCCGCTCGTGTACTGAGCTTAATATCTTCCGTATTTACATCGCCCAAGAGTTTTGTCGCCTTCAGCTTGATTCCAACCACATTGTTGATACAATAAATTTTGATCCCTGTTGCCACATAATCATCCGGCAAATCGATGTAGTCGGTATTCCAGCGAATCCCTTTTGGGGCTTCAAAAAATCCATCGGGGTCATTTTTACCTGGTATGTCCCAGTTATGGGGACCTGCCACAGATGGGAGGCCATTGACAATTGAGCCTGCCTCAACAGGTACTGCCAGGTTTGTTGCGATCTCCGCCTGTGAGGCCTGAACAGCAAGCCGGTTTCCAAACTTTATAAACTGTGCTCCTATCAACACACATCCTTCCTGCACTTCGATCTTTTCGCAATGGATGAATCCGCCATCGGAAATATCAGCGAACAACCATGCATCTTCCGGCCATTTATCCCCCCACTCAAATGTCTTTATAGACTTCTGGGAAACATTGTTTCTAATAGTTGGGAATAACAGGTTTGCCGTTTTAACCTGTCCTGCCCACCTTGATTCATACTCTTTTTTAAAATTGTTGATGCTGACGGAATTGTTGATGGCATTCAGAATATTTTGTTTCTGATTTTCATTGATATCAGCGGGCCAGTCGTTGTTCTCGATCATATCCTTCAGCCTGCTTAACTGTGACCGTGTGAGGCTACTCAATACCGGATTGCTCTGTCTTTCTACATAATTCTGGGCAGCCTGCAAAACAGCATAGCCCTTGAACTGAACATACTGAAGGTCCAATAGGATCAATTCAAGACTTTGGAGCAATGACCTGCCAGGCAGATGCCATTGGGCGTTATTGGTCTTAAACTCTTCTAACAGAGATTTACCGTAAGTTCCTGAGCCGTCAACGATTATCCTGTTTAAAAGGAACAGGTTGTAATCCATAGAATTCGACCCGGTTCCTGTAACAGATCTGATGAAATTCTGAATCTTTGATGCCTTTGCTGCAGAACTGCTCCATACATAGGTCTTATCGATCAACTGGTGAAAAACTGACCAGTTATAGTCTATATATGCAAGAATGGGTCTTAGATCGTTGGAGAGATCCATCCACCTGACCTCACTAATAAGATCATCAAGCTTTGACTGTAACAGTTCCTGGCCCCGATTCAGCTGATCCAGTTTGGAATATATCTCATCATATGGATCGCTTGCATTGGCGTCTAATAGCACTTCATCTATAATGCCATAAACATCAAGACTGATCCCGGCTGCCTCGAGTTCAGTGCTGGCTGCATTTGCAGCCATACTTAATTTGCCCATTTGTGTTTTTTGTTTAGATTCTAAAGATATTAACTAAGAAGTATAAAATGCAAAATGGATGCAGCCTGCATGACCCTGAATCTTTTTGTACTACAATATTTACATTAAGCATAATGCGATATGCTTTTTCAGCTATCCGGACCTGCATGCCATATCAGATCGTCAAATAGGCCTTCTGAATTAGTTTATTTTGAATTGACCATACAGCATATAAAAAGGAAAGCCGCCGGACATCCGGCGGCTTTCTCTATGTATCTATTTTCAAAGTATATCACCAGATCTTCGCCATCTCCGGCGTATCCTTATACAGGTCATCGCCCGGCTTCACACCAAACGCCTGATAGAATTCCGGCATATTGGCCAGGGTACCATTCACACGATATTCACCCGGGCTGTGCGGGTTGGTCAGCAGCTGCTGACGCATAGCCTGATCAGTATAGGAGCTGGCCCATATGCGACCAAAACCCAGGAAGAATCGCTGGTCTGGTGTAAAACCATCTATCGGTTCAGTTGACTTACCTTCTTCGGTCATCTTGAATGCATAGTAGGCGATGGTCAGGCCACCAAAGTCGGCGATGTTCTCACCCAGTGTCAGGTTGCCGTTGATACACTGACCATCGGTCGGACAGAAATTGCCGAACTGGCTGACCACCACATCTGCTTTGTTGCGGAAGAGGCTGTCGTCACCATCGGTCCACCACTGCACTAGGTTTCCGTTGGCATCGTACTGGCGACCCTGATCGTCGAAGCCATGGGTGATCTCATGTCCGATCACCGCACCGATACCTCCGTAGTTCAGGGCATCATCTGCATTCGGATCGAAGAACGGCGGCTGCAGGATGGCTGCCGGGAATACGATCTCGTTGTTACTTGGATTGTAGTAGGCGTTCACCGTTTGCGGGGTCATTCCCCACTCTGTCTTATCAACCGGCTGACCGATCTTATCATAGTTGCGCTGTGCTTCAAACTCCATACTGCGCATCACATTCAACACATAGGCACCGCGATCAATGTCCAGCTTGGCATAATCACGCCATTTATCAGGATAACCGATCTTCACTGTGAAGCTGTTCAGTTTCTCCTGTGCCTTAGCCTTGGTATCGGCACTCATCCAGTCGAGTCCGTCAATACGAACCTTCATACTGGCACGGAGATCGTCCACCATTTTGATCATACGCTCTTTGCTTTCCGGAGAAAATGCAAGTTTCACATACTCCTGGCCCAGCGCTTCACCCAGCGTGAAGTTGGCAGTTTCCACCACTCGCTTCCATCTTGGTTTCATTTCCTGTACACCCCGCATTTTTGCCTGGTAGAAATCAAAATTTTCCTGAACGAAATCGTCGCTCAGGTATTCTGACACATTATTTACAAGGTGATAGCTCATGAATGTTTTCCAGTCATCCATCGGAACAGACTTGATCATACCGTTCAGAGCGGTCATGAAATCAGGCTGAGATACCAGCACACTATCCATGGAAGGGGTACCCAGTTTGCTGAAGAAAGTGTTCCAGTCCATGTTCGGGCACATCGCAGACAGATCTGCCAGGCTCATTTTATGATAGGTGGCGTGTGGATCACGCATGGTCACACGGTCCATGGAAGCACCTGCAAGCTTTTCTTCCATCGCATAGATGGACCTGGCTTCTTTTTCTGCCATGGCTTCATCCCTGCCCATCAGCACCAGCGTATTGACGATATGCTGTTTGTAGGCCGCACGATTCTCAGCACTCTGCGCATCATCTCTGAAATAATCATCACGGTCGGGAAGTCCCAGTCCGCCCTGCCAGAAATTCAGCACCTGCTCAGCACTGTTCTTGTCATCCTGACCTACCCAGGTCACGAAGGGTACTCCGGTAAATATCCGGTTCATCCAGGCAGAAGTGGCCGCAAAATCTTCCGGACCGCTCATGCCGTTGATCATATCAAAATACGGTTGCAAGGCACTTGCCCCCTGCGCATTGATAGAGGCTGAGTCCATTCCGCTGAAATAGAAATCACCCACCTTCTGTTCATTGCTGCCTTTGGCCGCATTGGAAGTGGATGCTTTTTCCATGACATCTTTGAGTGTATTCAACGCCTGCTCATTCAGTTTGTCGAAAGTAGCATAGCGGCTTCTGTCGCCAGGGATCGGATTCTCTGCGATCCACTTGGCGTTCACAAAACGAAAGAAGTCATTCGTCGGGCTGTAGCTCGAGTCGAGGGTGGACGGATCAAAGGCCTCGCGATAGGATACTTCCTTGTTGGATGTACAGGAAGCCAGCGCAGCCAGGATCACCACCGATGATAGGATTCTGATGGTCATTGGTTTCAAATTATCCCACAAAAATACGGCTCTGGCAGCGGGATGCCGGTTAAAGGTTGTTAAGGCTCAGAGGCTGATACTCTCGCCCAGCATGGCAATATGGACGTCGTTATAGCCTTCCGAAAGCAGCTTCCCTCTGAATGACTCCAGGGCATCATCATCGCCGTGTACCAGAAACAGTTTGCGAAGTTTGTCCTTCTGCTGAGAACGCAGATAATGGATCATCTCCTGGTAGTCACCATGCGCACTGAAACTATCCATGATCTCAATACGTGCGTTGACCTGTAATTCCTGCCCGAACAGGCGAATGGTCTTCACTCTGCTGCGAAGTGCACCGCCGGTAGTTCCGGGGCCTGCATAACCAACAATAAGTATGGTGTTTTCAGGATGTTCTATATTGTTGAACAGGTGATGCCTGATCCGTCCGGCGTTCATCATACCGGAAGCGGAAATGATGATACAGGCTTTTTTATTGTTGAGCGATTTACTTTCATCCACAGAACGAACATATCTGAGTTTTTCAAATCCAAATGGATTCGGATCCCTGATCATATATCGCAGCAACTCCTTGTCAAAGCACTCCGGATGCTGCTCAAAGATGGCAGTGGCATTGACCGCCAGGGGCGAATCCACGTACACCGGAATATCAGGCAGCCTGCCTTCCGTTTGAAGCTGGTCCAGCATATAGACGATCTCCTGGGTTCTACCTACACTGAATGCTGGTATGATCAGTTTGCCTTTCTGTACCACGCAGGTCTGTTGAATGATCTCCAGCAGGTGCTCTCTTTCCTTAGGCGCTTCATCATGCAGCCGGTTGCCATAAGTGCTTTCACAGATCAGGTAATCACAGGGAGGCATGGGATCGGGGTCGCGGAGTATGGGCCGCTCGGGTCTGCCAATATCAGCCGTAAACCCCAGGTAGGTGGTCTTGAGGCCTTCGCGGTGAATTCGCAGTGTTACGGAAGCACTGCCAAGAATATGACCGCTGTCTTTGAACAGCACTTCCACATCAGGATGTACATGGAACCAGTGATCATAGCCCACCATTCTGAACAACTCCATGGTTTTGGTTACGTCTTCTACATTATAGAGGGGTTCTTCCTTATGCTCCTCCTCCATTTTCCGGTTGGTAAAATCTGATTCCCTTTCCTGAATATGCGCACTATCCAGCAGAAGTATTGCGGTGAGGTCGCGGGTTGCCGGAGTGGCATAGATCTTTCCCTGAAATCCCTCTTTGACCAGCCTGGGAAGCTTACCCGAATGATCGATATGCGCATGTGATAAAATGACCAGATCGATATCGCCTGGTTTAAAGAAGAAATGCCGATTGAAATTTTCATATGCTTCTTCCCTGCCCTGATATAATCCGCAATCCAGCAGAATGCGAAACCCATCATCCAGGGTCAGCAAATGAGAACTACCTGTCACCGTACCAGCCGCTCCACAAAATTTGATGTTCATTTGATGATCGTTGTTCGTTATGCGTTTTTCGTTATGCGTTTTTCGTTATTCGTTGTTCGTTATTCGTTCCTCCCCGCTCCCCGCTCCTCACTCCCACTCCCCACTCTCACTCTCACTCCCACTCCCACTCCCACTCTCACTCCCACTCCTCACTGCTGATTCATACTTCTCCCGCATCTTCTCCTTCACCATTTCCCGTAACCGGGGAACATCTTCATCCGTCATACCAACCGTAGATACCGGGTCAAGGTAATAAACATGCACCATACCGGGGCGTAACAACATAGGACTGTTCGGCATGACCCTGTCAGTTCCGGTGTACACCTGAGGCAACACTGGCACCTGCAGGTCTATCGCCAGCCGAAAGGCTCCATCTTTAAAGGATATCAGTGTCTGGTCGGTGGTCTTGTTCCTGGTTCCTTCGGGGAAGAGAAAGATGGATTCTCCCCTTGCAAGCGAGGCTGCCAGGATCTCCATACTTTTCTTTCTGCTTTCGGGGCTGGACCGGTCCACATTCACGGCTGTCCGACGAAAGATCGCACCCAGTACCGGTATTTTCAGCAATTCCTTCTTTGCCAGAAACCGGATGATCCCCCAGGTGGATGCAGCTGCTATGGGCGCATCAAAGTTGGAGCGATGGTTGGCCACCACTACATAAGCCTGTTTTCTGTCAACGTTCGGATTCCGGTGAAACCTGAAAGGAATGACCAGCAGGATGCTCAGACCCCAGGCGATGAATCTGCACAGAAACAGCAGCGGACCGATAGAACGCTTTCCCAGCAGGATCGAAAACAAAAAGAAGAACGGAGCAGTGATCAGCAGCAATGCCACAAACACCACTGCCGCCCAAACGGTGAACAGGAATCTGAATGGTTTGGCGATGGGATGCATCGAAAGCAATAATAACAATTCAATACCGGAACACCTATCTGCTTCAATGTGGTATCTTACCTCCCCGTCACTCCTCCCACTCCCACTCTCCACTCCCCCTCCTGACTCCCACTCCCACTCCCACTCCCACTCCTCACTACTCACTCCTCACTTCTCACTCCCCTTTTTACCTTTATAACCATGTACGCCATCGTTGACATCGAGACCACCGGAGGACTTGCGGGCAGACACCGCATCACCGAAGTGGCCGTAGTGTTGCACGATGGAGAAAAGACCACCGATACCTGGTCGTCACTCATCAATCCCGAACAGGACATTCCGCCCTTCATCACCCAGCTGACCGGCATTAGCAATGATATGGTGGAAACAGCCCCGGTATTCTCCGATATTGCCGAAGAACTCTATCAGATCCTGAAAGACCGGATCTTCGTTGCCCATAATGCAGGCTTTGATTACGCATTCCTCAAGGCCATGTTTGAAGAAGAAGGCTATCTCTTTCAGAACAAAAAACTCTGTACCGTAAGACTGGGTCGTAAGATCCTGCCCGGACACAGCAGCTATTCACTGGGAAACATCTGTCGCGATCTGGGCATCACCATTACCGATCGCCACAGGGCCATGGGCGATGCCAAAGCCACTACCACCCTGTTCGAGATCATCATGCGGTCGGATAGCGGAACCATCATCGCTGACACCCTGAAACGACATCATGGTCAACAGGCGCTGCCTCCACACCTGGACAAATCTGTGATCCAGGAGCTTCCTAAAAAACCTGGTGTCTATTACTTCCACGACAACAAGGGCCGGCTGCTCTATGTAGGCAAAGCCCGAAATATCAGGCACCGGGTAAAGAACCACTTCAACTTCGCCGATCACGATGGTCATGAGAACAAACTGCGTGAAGAGATCCACGATGTGACCTGCACCGAGACCGGAAATGAGTTCACAGCATTGCTATTGGAACTCGACGAGATCAAAAGAAAGAAACCACCTTATAATAAGGCACAAAAGTTCTGGAGCAGAAATTACTGCATCTTCTCCTATACCGCACAGGATGGCTACAAACACCTGGCCATCGAACGGTATAAAAGCAGCCTGCAACCACTGAGGGTCTTTCCGCACTTTCTGATGGCAAGAGCATTTCTGAAAGAAAAGTCTGAAGCCTTTCGTTTATGTGCCAGGTTTTGTCACCTCCAGCAGGTGGCAGGCGCCTGTTATGACCGACAGACCGGCCATTGTCAGGGAGCATGCGAAGGCCTGGAAGCCCCAGATGCATACAACGACAGAGTGGATGAAGCCATCAGCAGTTTCCACGATGACCTCGGCACATTCATCATTACCGGAAAAGGAAGGCAGGACGGAGAAACCTCTGTGGTGCTCGTAGAACAGGGGCATTACCTGGGGTTCGGCTTTGTGCCGGATGATACAGGCGCACTCACCACCGAAAGCATCAAAGAATATATCCAGTGGCGGCCAGATCATCCCGATGTGCAGTACCTGATACTCCGTCATCTGGAAAAGCATCCCGGAAGCCGCATCATCATTCCCGCTTCGTCACGGGAGGCGTCTGCCTGATGCATTTCGGGGCGTCTAAAATGCCCTATCTTTGAGTTTCAATTATTTATCTATGAATTTCCGCCTGCAGGCAGGTGCTGCCGAATCTTCCTTTTGTAACATCCTGGTCATCCGCGACGAATCTGATATCAACCACCCTCTGCTGGAAGGCATGAGTGCTACCCTCGAGCGAAAGATCCGCGATAAGGACAATGGCTGGATCACCTGGTACGGGAAGGATGAAGTGCGCATCATCGCCATACTGAAAGACAGCAATGGCAAAAGAGATCATGAATTGACCGAAGAAGCCAGAGTCAAAGGTGCTCAGGCATTGAAAAAAGCGAACTACGAAAAAGCGGCAACAGCCACGGTGGTGCGGGTTTCCGACAGCGTTTCTACCGAAGAAATGGAAGCCTTCATAGAGGGAATGTGCCTGGCTGGTTACCAGTTCCTTCGTTACAGAACGGAGAAGAAGGAAAATACCGTAAAGACCGTTGGGGTAGAGAATAGTGGTCTCGATCAGGGGGCTCTCGATATGATCGCAGCTGTCACAGATGCCAACTTTGCCGCCCGCGATCTCATCAATGAGCCGGTTCTGCAGATGGACTCTGTGCAACTGGCGGCATTCGCAGCAGAATCAGGCAAAAAGCATGGATTCCAGGTAACCGTGCTCAACAAACAGGAGATAGAAAAACTGGGAATGGGGGGATTGCTTGGGGTCAATAAGGGCAGCTCGGTACCACCCACCTTCAGCGTTCTGGAATACAAGCCTGAAAAAGCGGTACATGATAAACCTTTCATCCTGGTGGGAAAAGGTGTCACCTATGATACCGGTGGCTACAGCCTGAAACCCGGCAATTTCATGGCCACCATGAAGTGCGATATGAGCGGAGCTGCGGCCGTGATCGGGACGATGATCGCCGTAGCCTCCAATGAATTGCCCATTCACCTGATCGGACTGGTGCCATCTACCGATAACCGGGTGAACAGTGATGCCCTTGTGCCCGACGATATCATCACCATGAGCGATGGTACCACCGTAGAGGTACTGAATACCGACGCAGAAGGCCGTCTCATCCTGGCTGATGCCCTGCATTATGCCAAACAATACGACCCTGAACTGGTCATTGACCTGGCTACCCTGACCGGTGCCGCCGCAGCCATAACCGGAAATCTGGGAGCTGCCCTCATGGGTACCGACACCAAATACCGGGAGATCCTCATCAACAGCGGCAATGCTACCTATGAACGACTTTGGGAAATTCCGTACTGGAAGGAGTTTGCCGATATGCTGAAAGGAGATATCGCCGACCTGAAAAATATCGGCGGACCTGTTGGAGGTTCTGCCACCGCCGGAAAATTCCTGGAACATTTCACCGACTACCCCTGGTTGCACCTGGATATCGCCGGTCCTGCCTTCCTGAAAGAAGACCAGGACTACAAGCAAAAAGGAGCTGTGGGATTCGGGGTACGACTCCTGTTCCACTTCTTCCGCAATATCAGCCTGCGATAATACCCATCTCAGGGTATTGCAATTCAGACCCTGCCTGGTACATCTTTGCATCTGTTTAGACAAATTCTAAATAGATGAAAAAGACCTTACTACTGCTCCTGGCGACCTGCCTTACCAGCCTCCTTCAGGCCCAATCCGGAAGTGTTTCCGGTCAGATCACGAATGAAGAAGGAACACCTCTTAGTGAGGTGACCGTCAGGCTGGACGACCGTTTCACGATCACCGGGAAAGACGGACTTTATCAGTTGAAAGAGGTGGAGAACGGTGCGCATACTATCTCTATCTCTTATTTAGGATATGAATCCTTATCTATTGAATTTGAGATAGTTAACAATGAAGAAAAAAAGGTTGATCTGCGACTTCGGGAAACAGTGACCGACCTCCCCGAAGTGGTCATTAGCTCTGTCAGTATGACCGGTGGCCAGCGCAATCTGCGCAACCTGCCGGGCAGTGCGGCATACATCTCTCCCAAGCAATTGCAGATGTTTCAGTACTCAGATATCACCCGGACCCTGAGGTCGCTGCCGGGTATCAATATTCAGGAAGAAGACGGATTCGGCATGCGGCCGAATATCGGTATGCGTGGCACCGGAGTGGACAGAAGCGGAAAGATCACCCTGATGGAAGATGGCATCCTCATGGCACCGGCACCTTATGCTGCGCCAGAGGCATATTACTTTCCAACATTCGGAAGAATGCAGGCAGTGGAGGTGCTGAAAGGAAGCAGCCAGATCCAGTATGGTCCCTATACCACCGGTGGGGCACTGAATCTCATCAGTACTCAGATACCGGACCACCTGACCACCAACCTTCTGATGAGCGGATCCGGATATGGCGGCAAGCAGTTGCATGCCTGGATGGGAGATACCTATGAAAGATTCGCATTCCTGGCTGAAACCTTCCGCATCTCAAGCGATGGATTCAAGGAACTGGACAATGGTGGACCGACCGGATTTGAGAAACAGGACTACCTGATCAAGCTCCGCCTGCAATCTGCCGCCGATGCCCGCTACCTCCAGAGCCTGACGCTGAAAGCCGGCCTGACGGAAGAAGTTTCTGATGAAACCTATACGGGTCTGACCTACCAGGATTATCTGACAGCTCCGTTCAGACGCTATGCCGGTTCTCAGCTGGACAAAATGACCACCAGACATGAACAGCTGTCACTTCGGTACAGCATGGTCCTGTCTCCCTCTCTGCAGTGGGAAGTGACCGCATACAGAAATGACTTCCACCGCAACTGGTACAAACTGGACAAGGTGACCGATAGCCTGGGTACTGCCGTTTCCATTTCCAGCCTGCTGGCTGACCCTGACAGTTATACCGGTCAGTACGAGATCATTACCGGGGGAAATACCACCGGCATCGGCGCCCTCCAGGTTAAAGCCAACAACCGGACCTATTACAGCCAGGGAGCAGAAGCCGTGCTGCACTATAGTCATAATGGTGTAAACTGGAATCAGCACATCCAGGCGGGTATCCGGGTGCATGAAGACCAGATTGACAGGTATCAGTGGGTAGATCTGTACGGCATGGACCAGGGTATCATGGAACTGCAGATGACCGGTACAGCGGGCTCTGAAAGCAACAGACTGGTCACAGCAGATGCTTTGGCAGCATACCTGCAATATACCCTAAGAAGAGGTCAGTGGACCCTGACCCCGGGCCTGAGACTGGAAGACATCACCAAGACCGAAAAGAATTACGGAACCCTTGATCCGGAACGCACAGGGGCTGATCTGGAGGTATCTTCCAACAATACCAGTACCCTGATCCCCGGACTGCTGGCAGAATACCGCATGTCAGATCAATGGTATCTCTATACCGGGGTACACAGAGGGTTCGCCCCTGCAGGAGTGGATACCGGTTCCCTGCCGGAATCGTCCGTCAATACAGAACTCGGTGCCCGTTACTGGTCAAGGCATGCACAGGCAACCGCCGTGATATTCTATAATGATTACAGCAACCTGTTAGGCGTTGATATGACCAGCACCGGCGGACTGGGTACAGGCCAGACCTTTAATGGAGGTGCCGCCACTGTATATGGACTGGAATGTTCACTCGGTGCTGATCTGCTTCCGGCTACCAGCAACTGGCAATTGCCGGTCCAGATAGCCTATACCTTTACCAAAGGTTATTTTGATTCCAGCTTTGAATCAGATCTGGAAGAATGGGAAGAAGTGGAAGCCGGAGATGAACTGCCCTACCTTGCCCCTCAGCAACTTTATCTGCAACTGTCGGCTATCAGAGACAGATGGTCTGTGCATTCCGGAACAAGGTACACGGCCGATATGCGGGCTGTTGCCGGACAGGGTGCCATCCCGACCGAAGAACTGGTTCCCGCCCATGTGGTCAGCGACCTCAGCGTGCACTATACATTTGCCCCCGGCGCCTCCGCCTGGGCGGGTGTCAACAACCTTACCAACAACACCTATATAGCTTCGATCCGCCCGGCGGGATGGAGACCCGGAATGCCCCGGACTTTTACAATTGGAGTCAGAACACTCTTGACCAGATGAAGGTGATCATGGCAAAATACCTGGGTAAAAAGGGGTGTTCAATTTTTTTACTCACTAATAAATAAAATACTGTATTTGAGTACTTTATAAGATTTATTGAAAGTAAAAATTAAAATAAATCTCCTTTAGATCACCGGTCGGTCGGAACATAGTCCGGCAGGTCTTCATCCCCCTGCCTGTCATACGGATTGCCTGTATCCTTATAGATCTCCAGGTTCTCAAGTTTGTCCTTTCGCTTGATGGGCAGACGTATATTGAAGCCGAAATTGAAGGCCAGTTTGTTCACGTGCTGGGCATCCGGATACAGGTAATTGGTATAGAGCAGCACCCCTTCGCAGCTAATTCTCCGGGTTAGAAAATAATCAAAACCGGGGCCATATGATATGCTGGAATTATCATCCAGCTCTGTAGCACCACCAAGCATCTTTCGTTGCCTGTCCATGTTGTAGTAGAAGTCGCCAACCAGAAACCAAGACTTGTTAATAGCATAATAGTACCTGACCTGAGGACTGAACCGCAGGGTGCCGGTATATTGCTCCGGCCCGAATGTTCCGGAGTAATTCATGTTGAACCCAAGCAACAGCTCATCGAGGACGAAATAGCCCAGATTGGGGTTTACATTAAAACGGTAGGTCTTGGCATCGGGATTGTCCAGCTGGGTGAAATTGAACCCTCCCCCGCTCCGAAGGTTACCCTTCCCAAGCGGATATTTCTGGGCTGAGGCGGAAACGGAAAGCAGCAGGCATACCCCTGCCAGGAGCAATGCAGTGTGTTTCATAAGTGGCTATTGACAATTAAATATACGAACCCCGCTAGTTATCACTCCCACTCTCACTCCCACTCTCACTCCCACTCTCACTCCCACTCCCACTCTCACTCCCACTCTCACTCCCACTCCCCCTCAAGCTCCCCTCATCCCCTTCACCATCCCGGCTATCAGCCCGGCAGCCCTCTCATTCTTCCCGCCTTTAGGAACGATCAGATTGGCATGCAGCCTGGAGGGCCATATATGTTCATCGTACATAGGGGCAACGGTTGCCAGATAGCGCTCTCTGACCTCTTCAGCCGTGCGGCCACGTTGTTTCATATCACGTCTTTCCAGCCTTTCATAACGGTGTGCCTCATCCACATCGAGGAAGACCCGCAGATGTATCTGCTCTCGCAATGCAGCGTGTGTATATATCAGAATGCCCTCCACCACGAGAATATCTGTGGGGTGCATATGGGTGATCTCTTCTGTTCTGGTGCAGGTGAGCATGCTGTAGGTAGGCACCGGTACGGTCTGTCCGGAAAGCAGCTCACCGAGATGAGCAGACATCAACTCCCACTCAATACTGTCAGGATGGTCATAATTCTGCTTTTTGCGTACCTCTAATGGCAAATGGCTGCTGTCGCGGTAATAGGCATCCTGCGGCAACACGGGCAAGTGTGGTACCTCCAGTGCTTCCCTTAGTTTGTTCACAAAAGTGGTCTTACCGGAACCGGATCCGCCGCATACACCTATTACGATCATAGTCCTTCATTCTCAGGTTCAACAGGATGCGCCGCCATGACCGCTTCCACACGGGGGTCCATCACCCGGAACCAGGCAGGTGGCAGCAGTGCCAGCAGCATCATGGCCGGATAGCCTGCCGGTAGTTGTGGTGCCTCGTCCATATGACGCAGTATCTGATACTCCCTGCTGGCCAGGTAGTGATGATCAGAATGTCTGGTAAGCTCGTACAGGATAATGCGCCCCAGATATTGATTACTGTTCCAGGAATGCCAGGGCATGACCCTTTCATACCTGCCATTGTCCAGCTTCCTTCTGCGAAGTCCGTAGTGCTCCACATAATTGATGGTTTCCAGCAAGAGCATTCCTATGGCTGCCGAAAGCATATATGCGCCCAACGCAAACAAGCCGAAAAACCAGCCAATGGCCACCAGAAACAAGCACTGAAACAGGAAAAAACGAAGCATTTCATTCTGCAGAGACCAGATCTTACCCCCTTTATGTAGCAACCGTTTTTTCTCCAGCTGCCATGCCGATCCGATACTCATGATCAGGGTGCGTCCGTAAAAGCTGTACAACCCCTCTCCTTTTCTGGCAGAAGCAGGATCTTCGGCAGTACTGACCCGCTTATGGTGACCTCTGTTGTGTTCAATGATGAAGTGCATATACAAGGAACTCATCAGCAGCAGTTTGGCCATTACCCTTTCATAAGGTTTCACCCGGTGCCCCAATTCATGGGCCACATTGATACCGGTAACGCCGCAGCTTAGTCCCATGGCATGAACCTTCCCCACCAGCTCCCACCAGGTGAACGTTCCCGTGGAAACAGTATCAAGAAAGAACCAAAGCAGTCCGAACTGTATGGGTACATTGAGATACAGCATCCAGTCATAGATCCGGTCTTTTTTTGCCAGCTCTTCCTCCGTCGCCTCCAGGTTAGACGGATCGTCTGGCAGGAACAACTCCAGAATGCTGATCAGAACGAAAGCGTAGGCAAATGCCGTGAAAGACCACAGTCCGTCCTGCGAAATACTGACCCAGACCACCACTGGAATGGTATAGCCTGCCAGGTATTTCAGAAACCGCATGCGCATGATGCAAATCTAAATAATGGAAAGCCTATGTCAGGAACCTACAGCGCCCTTCTGTTGTTTCATCATGTAATAAGCATCCTGTACATGACCGGTTTTATGACACCTATTCAGTTTAGTGACCTCGACCTTAGCCGTGCCGTTGATTTTGATACCTACCTCCAAAAAATGCAGGAGTGGGTAGCTCAAGGCGCTACAAGCGGACCGGTGCAGAGTGAGTCTCTTATCCAGTACACCAAACTTAACCTGGCCAGAATGGAACGACAGTTGAAAACTATTCAGCTGTTGCCTGAGCAGGAAGTGCTGGAAGGAAGACTTCGCCCCATGGAATGGGTGGTCATTACTGAATCCTGGTGTGGTGATGCCGCCCAGACCCTGCCACTCATGCATATTACCGCTAAGTTTCTGCATATTCCCATGCACCTGGTGCTTCGCGATGAACATCCCGAACTCATAGAACGATACCATACCAACGGCGCACATGCCATCCCGAAACTCGTGATGTTCGACCGGGAGACCGGAGAAGAACTGGCCGTGTGGGGTCCGCGACCGGAACCTGCGCAAACTATGGTGCTTTCAGCTAAGCAGGCAGGCATTCCGCACGACGACTATCTCCGGGATCTGCATACATGGTACGGCCGCGACAAAAATCTTACCTTGCAGACTGAGTTGGTGGAACTGCTCATGCAATTCCGTCGTACAGCATGATATCCTACCGCAACGTCAATCCCAACAAGCGTTTTTCCGCAAGCAGAGAAGAAGAGAACAGCCTGCTCTTTACCAGTTTCTTCATGCCTCTTGTGGCCATTGCTCTGATGTGGCTCGTCAAAGCTTTTGAACATGTTAGCGGATATGACCTGGCTGTGCATGGCATCTTTCCCCGAACACTCAAAGGACTTCAGGGTGTGTTGTTCAGTCCGTTTTTACACGGCGACTGGCAGCATCTGGTATCCAATTCCCTGCCCTTCCTCATCCTGGGTTTTCTGATGCTCTACAGTTATCGCAAGGTGGCATTCAAAAGTTTTGTGTTCATCTGGTTCGCATCTGGTTTCATGGTCTGGCTGACCGGGAGACCTTCCTATCATATTGGTGCCAGTAACCTGGTGTATGGCTTCGCTTTCTTCCTCTTCTTCAGCGGCATCTTTCGTCGCGATATACAAAGCATTGCCATGGCCCTGCTCGTCACCTTTATCTATGGCAGCATGGTCTGGGGCATCTTCCCGTTTCGCTGGGAGATCAGCTGGGAAGGTCACCTCATGGGTGGCATTTCCGGAGCGGTAATGGCCTGGTATTACAGAAAGGTTGACCTGCCGGAGCCGGTAGAGCTGGAAGACGAGGAAGAGGACGATGATGCGTTCTTTGACGACGACGATGACAGCCCTATCCGGTACCTTTACAAAGAAGATGAAGACCGAGCGCATCCGGACGGGCGATGATTCCTATACCTTACGGGTTCCTGAACTGGACGAACACTACCACTCCATCCATGGTGCACGGGCCGAGTCCATGCATGTGTTCATCGATGCCGGATTGAAGGCATTGAAGAACAAGCCATCCATACATTTACTGGAAGTGGGTCTGGGTACAGGATTAAACTGCCTGCTCACCGCAGCACATCAGCAACCGGAAACTACCATCAGATACACAGCACTGGAACCATTCCCGCTGGAAAAAGAAATACTGGATTCCATTGCTCCTGAAAATGAACCGGAGCGGGGAAGATTCTGGCAGATACACCATACCCCGGCCGATGGTGATGCACAGATCACACCGGGATTTCTGCTTCATCGCTCCATGCAAAAACTGGAAACTCTGGCCTTGCATGATCCGGTCGATCTCGTGTATTTCGATGCTTTCGCACCCAGGGTGCAGCCGGAACTGTGGACGACGGAGGTGTTCCGTTTGCTGTATGACCTGATGTCAGATAACAGCATACTGGTGACCTACTGTGCCAAAGGCGATGTAAGACGTGCCATGCAACAGGCAGGATTTCAGGTGGAGAGACTTCCGGGTCCGCCTTATAAAAGAGAGATGCTTCGTGCCCGAAAAAACAGCTGATATACTCATCATTGGTGGAGGCATTGCAGGGCTTTCCATGGCTGCTGCACTGGATATGAAAGGTATGCCCTTTGTTTTATGCGCATCACCTTCCACAGAGCCCGCTTCTGCTGTAGCTGCCGGTCTGATCAATCCGGTTACCGGCAGAAGATATACTTTGCAAACACGATATGAGCAGCTTATGGCATCAGCAAAAGAAGTGTATGCGCATCTTGCTGGTGTCAGTGGTAAAAGTATTCTGGAGGCGATCAACATCACACGTTTGCACAGATCTGCAGAAGCCAGGGAAGCATTTGATGCGCTTACCGATATTCCGAATGCATACCTGAATACCAATGCTCCTTTACATGCAGGGCAGGTGCATACTGAATACGGCGGCATGCAGGTACTGAACGGGTTTCGTGTGGATGTGAGCGCCTTATCCGGCAACCTGGCCATGCTGCATTTTCAACATGGAACTGTGCAACATTTCGTCCTGGATTTTCCCATTTCATTTTCGCAGGAACGCTATCATACAGCCCTCGGATCATTTCACACCATCATTGATTGCAGAGGGTATCAGACCGCCTTTGATCAAAGCTGGCAATTCATTCCGTTCAGACAGAACAAGGGCGAGGTGCTTCGCGTGAAGATCACAGATCCACCGTCGGCCGGTGTATATATCAAAGATTGCATTCTTGTTCCTTTGCAGGACGGAACATGGTGGGCCGGGGCGCACAACTCATGGACTGATCATTCACCCTTCCCCACAACTGCCGGAAAAGAATCGCTCGAAAACGCATTGAACAAACTGCTGTCATCTTCCTATAAGATCCTGGATCACCAGGCAGCTTTCAGACCGGCTATCCGCGACAGAGCACCGGTAGTGGGCAGACATCCGCATCTACAACGATACTATCTGCTGAACGGACTGGGCACCAAAGGATACTCACTGGCACCTTATCATGCACTCATGCTGGCCGATCATATTCTGAACGAAAAACCCATCGACCCGAAAGTGGATGTCGCCAGATTTTATTAATTATGAGCACCAAAATTCAAACCATGCGCTTGCAAAAACTTCTGCTTACTGTCCTGATCACACCACTTATTTCTGTGGCACAGGTACATACCGAACAGACCTATGTGGTTGATCGTTTCGGACAACCGCGTGACCATAATGTGGACATGGAACACCTCTTTCTGGATATCGCCATAGATCCTTACCAGGGTATGGTAGCCGGGGTGGCCAACTATGTATTCCATCCGATACAGCAGCAGGTAGATACACTTTTTCTGGATGGACCCGGCATCGCTGTCAATGCAGTAAAAGTGGATGGCAACAGCGCACGTTTCCGTGTGGACTCTGCAGGTGTGACCATCTTCTTCTCTCCTTCGCTGTCTTGGGGCAGCACCCACGAACTGAATATTGAATACACGGCACATCCGAAGAAGGGCATCTATTTTGTGGGTTGGAATGAAGACACCAAAGACATTGCAACAGATCCGGATCGCATACGCAACCAGGTATGGACCCAGGGACAGGGAACGGATAACAGATTCTGGATACCCTCTTTTGATGATGTGAATGATAAGCTTCTGACCTCGCTGCGCATCACCTTTGATAAGAACTACCGGGTAATCAGCAACGGCAACCTGACCGACGAACGCAACAACAGCGACGGAAAGACCAAGACCTGGGTGTATGAAATGGCGCATCCACATGCCAATTATCTGATCATGCTGGCTATAGGCGACTATGCATACCGCGATTACACCTCTAAGAACGGCATCGTTTCCCGTCAGTATTATTATCCCGATCTGGAAGACCGGGTGGAACCCACTTATGCCTATTCAGCAGAGATGATGGACTGGATCTCTGAAGAGACCGGACTGAACTTTCCGTGGCCAACCTATGCCAATGTACCGGTGCAGGAATTTCTCTATGGTGCCATGGAAAACACTACCGCTACGATCTTCACAGATGCCCTGTTCCAGGATGCAGGCGGGCAGAACGACCGCAGCTATGTGGCAGTAAACGCACATGAGCTGGCCCATCAGTGGTTTGGAGATTATGTGACGGAGTGGGGAAACCGTGACCATTGGTTGCAGGAAAGTTTTGCTACACACTACAGCAAGAAGTTCAGACAATCCGTTTACGGTGAGGATGAATTTCAATGGATACGCAGAGGAGAAATGCGGGCAGCCATAGCAGCTGACAACAGAGATACCTATCCGCTGGCCCATTCACTGGCAGGCTCTTCCAGACATTATCCCAAAGGAAGTTTTGTGCTGGACATGATGCGTTATGTGCTGGGTAATGAACAATACAGAAAAGTGATCAACGACTATTTACTGGCGCATCCATACGAAAACGTGCGCTCTGAAGATCTGGAGATACAGTGCATGAAAAGCCTGGGCATCAACATGTGGTGGTTCTTTGACCAGTGGGTCTATCGAAGCGGTTACCCCGTCTATCAGGTGAACACCACATTTACTTCAGATACCACCACCATTACGGTCGTGCAGAAACAAGACAGCACAGCCACACAGCATCTGTTCAGAATGCCGGTGGTATTTCAGGTGCACTACAAGGATGGTGGATTTGATCAGGAAACACGCTGGGTGGAAGACAGCACCACGGTGGTGCAGATCCCGAACATCCTGAAGCGGGAAGTGGCATTCGTTCTCTTCGATCCGGGCACCCAGATCATCAGCCAGGTGGAGTTTGAGAAGTCATTCGATGCTTACAAAATGCAGGCATACAATGCGCCGCTCATGATAGACCGGTATGACGCCGTAGTGGCTATGCAGAAGGTTGCGATCGATGATAAACGAGACATCCTCATCGATCTGTATGACAAGCAGAACTACCACGCCATCCGGGAGGAGATCATTGCACAGCTTGCCAATGACGATCACAAGAAGAGCATCGCACTGTTGAAGAGGGCTCTGAAAGATACTGATATCAATGTTCGTCGTGCGGTCGTGACCAATTTGAAAACACTGCCAAAAAAAATGGAAAAGGATATCGCTCCCATGCTCGACGACAGTGACTACACCAATGTGGAACTGGCATTGCGATTCCTTTGTGAGCAGGACAAGGAACATGCAGAAAAATACCTGGAGCATTGTGCAGATAAATACGGAGCTGCCAAAAACATCCGCATTGCCTGGCTGGAATATTCTTATGCCAACGGAAATATCATTGCAGCACCTGCAGAACTGGCCAAATATGCCAGCAACCTGTATGAGTTCAGAACAAGAGGCAATGCCATCCAGGCCATCAACAGACTGAACATCTGCGATGCAGCTATTGCGGCCAGTCTGGTGGAAGCCACCCAGTCGTTCAATCGAAGGCTGGCCGGGCCCACCACCCGGGTACTGAAGGGTTTTTATGAGAACAAACTATACACGAGCATCATTGACAAGGCTATTGATGATGCTATTCAGGCCAGCGGCGACAAAGAAAAACTGGAAGCACTCAGGAAGAAAGACTGATCAGATCTTCTTCTCCATGTAGCGATGGGGAATACCGATCTCTTCAAAGGGTTCCTTGTCGATCACATACCCTTGTCTGAGATAGAACGGAACAGCATTTTGGCGGGCATGACAGAACATGGTGTGCGCACCATGTGCACGGGCAAATCGCTCAGCGAAAGCGATCAGCCTGGCCCCTATTCCCTGACCTTGCAGTGTGTCATCTACAGCCACCTGTTTCATCTGCATGCTTCTGTTTTCGGTTACAGGCAGCAGCATCAAACAGGCTACCGGAGTTTCTCCATGGAATAATGCCAGGTGATGATTCTTACTTTCTGCTGCAAGTTGTTCTGTTGTGAACTGCATGCCTAGTGGCTTGCGCAGAATGTTGTAACGCAGACCAACTACCAGGTCGTATTCCGGTGAGCCGTGCTGTACGATCACTTCCTGCAGTTTCATATCTCTTTTCCTTCGTGTATGAAGCTGATGCCAAAATCCTGTTCCAGTTCATGCAGAATGGGCATATATATATCGGGTGTAACCGGTATGACCACTCCTGTTCTTTGGATCTTTCCTGCAAGCACATTCTTCGCTGTGATGGCCAGAGGCAGGCCCACGGTCTTGGCCATGGCAGTGATCATTTCATCGTCACCACAAACAGCAAGACTCATCTGGACCTCCCACATCTTCTGATCCATCTCCACCTCCATCTTATGCAGCATGACGATCATATCCTTATCACCAGTATCCAGTTTCCATTTATCTTCCAACAGATCCTGGAATATCCTGGCAGGACTTCCCTGAAAACGATCCAGCTTTCTGTCGGAAAACAAGCCCAGCCACTCCAGTTTCTCTACCACTTCAGGCAGTTGTTCCAGTTGGAAATATCGGATATATTTTTCCTTTAATGACAATTCCGGATCAAAAGGCAGATAGTTGTCAATGAACTGCGCCCAGGTGGTTCCTTGAGGAAGATCCACTTCATAGCTTTCATCGGTGATACCCAGTGCCACCAGTGCGTTCCAGGCATCACAATATCCCTTCTTCCGGAGGGTACCCCGAACCAGAGTGTGTGTGCCGTCCAGCCCGTACAGGCTTTTGTATTTGGTAGAATCACGATTGGGGTAGCCTTCAAATGTACCGTATCCCGGCACTTCCAGCAGATCATAACGCTGAAATAGTTTGTTGTAAGGGATGAGTTTCAGCTGGTCCTTCCAGTAGAACCTGGCCACACCCTGTCCGGACAGCACGATATTCCTGGGGTTCCAGGTGAACTTGTATTTCCAGGGATTGTTGTCGCTTTCCGGAGCGATGAGTCCGCCGGCATAAGATTCAAATGAATGGATGACCCCTCCACGTGCCTGCGCATCGTGAATCATGCGCATGGCACTCATATGATCGATGCCGGGATCCAGACCACATTCATTCAAAAGCAGCACACCTCGATCTACCGCTGCTTCATGCAAGGCCGACATCTCCGGGCTGACGTAGCTGGCTGAAATGAAATTTCTGCCATAGTGCACGCAATCAGCTGCAACCGGCCCATGCATGTTTGCAGGTAACAATGATATGACCAGATCAGACTGCCTGATACTGCTAACCCGCTGTTCATCATCCAGTACATTGAAGGTGACCCCTTCTCCACATGGATGTCCTGCCACTTTCTGGTTGGCAAGTTCGGCCGACATATCGCCCACAGTAACGAACCAGTCGTTGGCGGCAGCGTGATCAAGGAGGTATCGGATGAGAACGGTACTGGACTTGCCGGCACCGATGACGAAAATCCGTTGCATGATTGTGGTTTCGGGGGCGAAGTTAGTACTTTAGGGCGTGGGCAATTCAAAAGCCCTGTGGAAATATGGAAGTGATCAGGCATACTACCGAACTCCGCCATTACAGTTCTGTAAATGAATTAAGCAAGCCGCTGGCTGCGCTCCTGGCCGAGGCTGTGCGGGTGGCAGGTCAGGCCTATGCCCCCTACTCCAGCTACCAGGTGGGCTGCGCCATTGAACTGGCCAACGGAGAGATCATCTGTGGCAGTAACCAGGAGAATGCTTCTTTCCCGGCCGGCACCTGTGCTGAAAGGTCTGCCCTGTTCTATGCCGGCTCCAGATATCCGGGTGTTGCTATTGTCCGGGTAGCGGTGACCACCCTGTTCCCTGCCGCGGACCCTGTGGCACCCTGTGGCATCTGCCGCCAGGCTTTGCTGGAATATGAGAACCGACAGGATCATCCGATAGAACTGCTGATGTCGCACCCCGGCGGAAGGGTGTACGTATCTGATTCGGTAGCCAACATCCTGCCGGTGTTCTTCCGGTATAAGAAATAGGGGGGATTGGGAAATGTGAAAATGAGAGAATGTGGAAATGGGAAAACAGGATTTTTTTGTTACCTGAAGACCCCATTTCTACTTGCGTATTTTCACATTCACACATTTTCTCATTCAACCATAAACGGAACCTTCTTCCAGGTGTTTCCCGCTTTCAGCACCGCCACATACATGCCTGAAGCATACTGGCTGACATCCATGTGAAGGGTTTCGTCCTGGATGCGTCCGGGTTTTTCAGTGTGGATCAGGTTTCCTGCATAATCATAGATGAATACCTCGGCTTCTCTTCTTCCGCTCAGTCTGATCTTCAGATACAGGTGATCGGCAGCGGGGTTCGGATATACTTCGAATGCATCCTCAGCATCAAGAGGTTCGTCTATATCCACATAGGTACCTACCGTGAACTGCTGGTAGATCAGACCACCAAAATCTGGTTCAAAGCTCTTCAGGATAGTGCCCGTATTAGCATCCTTGATTCGGAGATAGCCGGTTCCATCGCTGTTGGCCCACCAGGAGATACCATCTTCATCCCAATCCCACAGATAGAATTCATAGCATCCGTCTTCCAGGTGAATAGTATCCTTATGGATGGTACCGGCAGTGAAAGTAGTTCGGCTGTATAGTTCGTTGCCATTGGCATCATATACAAACCAGTCATTTTCATTCGGTTTGTTGTTGGCCTTGAATTCAATGATCAGGTCAGCAGGATAGGAAACCGGGAATGCCACTTCTGATGTCATGGTATTGTTCAGTTCATACTCATCGGCGCCGCCATTGGGTTCGGAGATGGTCACCACGAACTGATCTGCAGGCTGATACACATAATCCGGCAGGGTCACCTCCTCCCACTCCATCGGCTGCAGTTCTCCACTCCAATTATAGGTGCTGTAAGGTGCATCCTTCAGTCCGAATTCGACCTTCAGAGAGGTGAGCGTTGAAGCGCCTGTATTCTGAATACGAATAATGGGATTGTTACAAATGGGATTCATGCGTCCCCACATGTCATCACCGGATGGTGCAAGAATATCTGTCACCGCAGCATCCAGATCAAAATTGTAAGGGCCGTAAGCTACCAGCTGTACTTCTGTCTGATAATATGGAAAAGATCCTGATCCGTTCCAGTTGTAATCTTCTGCTGCGTAATCAAAGGTGTAGGTACTTCCTGGTGTTACAAAAGGCGTCAGTTCAAAATCATAGGTCCACACTTCTGCTCCAGGGCACCAGTTGGCACGGTCATATACCCAGGTACCACCTTGCGGATAAACCGGATTGAGATCACAATTGTCACGCCATACCTCTCTGGTCCAGACCACATCGTCGTTCACTTTGAAATAGTGTTCCTTGGCACAGAATTCTGCACAGTTGGCGGTACCTCCAAAACCGTGTCCGCTTACCCTGGACTTGATGCGGAATTCACTGGCATCTGCAGGAAGGTTCATGGTGATGGCAGGAGTATTGTCATCAAATGCTTCATCGGTATTGTATCCCTTGTATCCGGTCCACAGGTTGGTCACGGAGATCGGATCGCGGGGAGGTGTACCCTCAATAAACCAGAGCTGCATGTCGAGCAATTCCTGCCAGTTACCAGCTGCCAGACGAACGCTGTCATGCAGCAACGGCCGATAGTCACTCACATCAAAAGTCCATGTGAATCCGTCGCCCAGATCGAGTCCAATGCCATACGGCGTGATATAGCGGCCTAGTTCATAGCGGTTCACTACTTCAAACGGGGCAGAATAATATTCATAGTATTCTACTGCGATATTATCGGTTGCAGGAACCAGGACAGAATCTGCAACCACTCCATATTCGTCATAGAGGTAGGTATAGACATCACCCGGCCATACCAGAATGGTATCGAGGCCACTGGTGGGATCGGCCGGATCGAAGGTGACCAGCGTGACCGGATCCATCAGCACGGTATCGATCACCAGAACCGAGTCCAGATGACTGGTGAATACCCCCTGTTCCCAGATGACATCCGGACGCAGGTTGCTCATGGTGGTATAGCGAAAGAGTGTTGCCGGATCATATGGTCTGGACACCGCTCCGATCAGTGCGAGGTCAGCGTTGCTGGAAGAAGCGTCAGACTCATAAATGCCATCGCCATCGTTGAAGGAGTAATACAGGATGAGATCATCGGCATTCGGGTGGGCTTCATCCAGGTCCTTATACAGGTATTCCTGAATGGTGGCTTCGTCCAGTACGGCATCCCACATGGCAAATTCATCCATCCATCCGTAATATGACTGAGATCCTGCCCAGAGGCCTTTCCCGATGCGCATTTCTGTTCCACCTGCCATGCTGCGGGTCTTGTCTGTACCACTGTGCCACAACACTCCGTTCTTGTAGATCTTCATATCGCCGGTGGAGGCATCTTTGGTAAAAGCCCAATGCGTCCAGTTGCCTTCGTAATCAGCTACGGCAGCGGCCTTGTTAATGCGGTCATAGCTTCCGCCTCCGTCATTGCCGGCATCCCAGTAAAACACACCGTCGCCCCAGGGTCCGTGCACATTCACAACCCTGTAGGCATTATCGTCGCGGATCTCAAAAGTGGTTCCGCTTTGTGGCTGGTAAACCGGATCGCCGTAGGTCCAAAAGGATACGGTGATCTGCTGATCCAGACTGTTATAAGGAGTACCATCCACCGCAGCATATACAGGATTCCATAGATCGAGGTAGCGATCGCTGGAAGATGCATATATACTTCTGTTGGCACCCGCATCACTGGCCCTCAGCCAGGTATCATCTGCTCCGGCTTCATTGGCGTAGGTAACCTCCACCAATATATCAGAAGTGCCATCCCAGCTGTAAGCAGCAGTAAAAGCCACATTGGCCCAGCCGGTAAAAAATGGCAGGACATCGTTATGATATACCGTGGTCCAGTCGGCAGTATAAAAATGACTGTTGAAGGTATCTGCCGGAGCTACCGCCATGCGTATGATCAGATCCTGTGCCAGGCTTCCTGCTTCATTGATATACACCTGCATACCGGTGATATCACCAGCATTCATACCTGCTGCCAGCAGTTCATCGGCGGTCCAGATATACTGGGTGCGACCAAGCGGCTAGGAGGTGGAGAGCGGATTGCTGACAGATGCTGCTCCGTCGCCGATCTGGTATTCATTCAGAGAGATGGTATCATCATAGACCATGTTGTACATCCAGGATGGCACATACTGATAAACCGGTTCTGTGGAATAGGCATAGCTATCGAATGTCTGTCCGTTCACCTCATAGTTGGCATGGGTAAGCAGGGTGCTGTCAAGTTGCCCGGTATGATCATAGAGGTAGGAATAGGTCAGGTAATCCCATTCGCCGCAGGCAGGACTCTGATCCGGATTACACTTAAGCGTGTATTTCATCAGGATCTTCTCCACATCCACATCAAGGTCTGGTAAAACGAACCAGGCATCCTGCGGAGAGCCGAAGGTGAAGGTCTGCACTTTGATGGTATCTCCCGGTCCGGCAAAGCTTGTCTGAACGATCAGGAATGAGGTTAACAGAAAAATAATACGCTTCATATGTGAGATATAGAACAGCAAATATAAGGCATGCCCGTTCGTCTGATCTGATATGCCCCTGATGGACTACCTTTACAAGCACATGATACAGGCTGAAAACATCCACAAATCTTACGGTTCATTGCATGTACTTAAAGGTCTCCAACTGACGGTACAGGCCGGAGAGGTCATCAGCATCATGGGATCCAGCGGAGCGGGAAAAAGCACCTTGCTACACATCTTAGGCACCCTGGATCAGCCCGATTCAGGCACCCTGCAGATCGCAGGTCAGGATCCGCTGAAGCTTTCAGCTAAGGAACTTGCCCGGTTTCGAAACAAGCGCATCGGATTTGTATTCCAGTTTCACCATTTGCTCCCGGAGTTCACAGCTTTGGAGAATGTTTGCATTCCCGGAATGATCGCCGGCAGAAAAGAGGATGAAATCCAGAAAGCTGCCATAGAACTACTGGACTTTCTGGGACTGTCAGACAGGCAGGATCATAAGCCTGCAGCCCTGTCGGGCGGTGAACAACAAAGAGTGGCCGTAGCCAGAGCACTCATCAACAAACCGGATATCGTACTGGCAGATGAACCTTCCGGCAACCTGGATACGCATAACAGCCGTGAGTTGCATGAACTGTTCTTCCGGCTGAGAGATGAATTCCATCAGACCTTCATCATAGCCACGCACAATGAGGAGCTGGGTAACATGGCCGACAGGAAGATGGTGATGAAAGATGGGGTGTTCATTGGAAGTAGTGAGTAGTGAGTAGTGGGTAGTGGGTATTGAGTAATGAGATAACAGTTAATTGAACACTCCCCTCCCACCAACAACCAAAAACGAATAACGCATAACGAATAACGAACAACGATTAACGATCAACGAACAACGAATCCCCCTCTTGCCACTATTTGAATACATATTTTACCTGGGTGTCATCATCATTGTGTTCACCACCATCTGGAAGTTGCTGGCCAGTATCATTACTTCTTTCCTGAAAGACCTGGGTGTATCCAAAGACTATTCTTTCCTGTTCTTTAAGGCAGTGAGTTACTATCTGCTGGTAAGTATCACGGCACTAAAGACCAGCCAGCAGATGGAACTGACCCATCCGGTCATAGCGGTCATCTATGCCATCAGCGGCACGTTCATCATCTATACTACCATCGCAGCCAACCTGGAAAAGAACCGCTGGCGGGCAGTCATGAATTTTGAACGCAAAAGGATCAGGGTAATGCGGTATGACGGCTACCTGCTAATGGCCTGCATCGTTCTGTTCATTCTGACTCTGTTCAAACCGCAGATAGCAGATACCCCTTTGCACAACTGGATCCTGCAAACCATCCGCAACATCTATACAACTCCGGTATTGCAGTTCTTCATCGCCATCTTCGCCTTCTTTTATATGATCAACATGATCGTCCGGGGTGTCAGGGCCACAGAAGAAGTGCTGCAAACCCTGTTCATTCGCAGACAGCCTACCGCAGGTGATCAGTCAAGAACGGATGCCGATGGCTATACTGATTATGAAGAGATCGTAGATGATGACCAATAAATGGCATACTACCTGCAGGAAGCCGGCGTTTGTAATGCACATGAAAAAGCCTGTCTCCCTCCTCTTTTTCGTCTTGTTTTATTCCATTTTATTCAGCCAGGAAGTGCAGTGGGCCAGCGAACTGGTGCGCTTCAGCACAGAATACAGCCGGACCATGTACAGCGCCAAACAGGTTCTGGGAGCTCCGGACAAACTACCTGCCACCGGCGAAAGTGCAGTAGCCTGGGCACCCTCCACTCCGGAGAATCCGGCTGGTGAGTTCATTCATGTGCGCTTTGCGCAGCCTATGGCCATCAGACAGGTGGCGATCGGTGAAAGCAATATCAGCGGGGCTGTCAGCAAGGTCACCCTGATAGACGACAACAAGAAGAAACATGTGGTCTATGAGGATCCGGATATAAAACCCTCTTTCGGTTATGAAGGCGGACTCACCCACATCACATTTCCTCTGACCGATTACCGGGTGGCAGAGGTCAAAGTGGAACTCAATACCAAGGCAGTAGCGGGAATGAATCAGATCGACTGCATCGGTATCAGTGCTGCGGAAGAACCGGTACAGGTGAAAGTATTCGAGATGGAGACGACGGAAGAGATCGGTCCGCCGGAGAATCTCGGACCCCAGGTGAATTCATTTGCTGATGATATGCTGCCCATCGTATCGCCCGATGGCAAGACCCTGTATTTCGCCCGCAAACGACATCCGGAAAATGTAGGAGATGAGAAACGTGACGACATCTGGTATTCCAAACTGCAGGCCGACGGCAGCTGGGGCCCTGCCATTCACATGGAAGACCCACTTAACAACGAACACCATAATTATGTGGCCTGGGTGAGTCCGGACGGTAACAGCCTGGCATTAGCCAATGATTATAAGAATCCCACCATCGGACAAAGGGTGTCCATGTCGGTCAACAGGAACGGCCAATGGGCCTTCCCCTCTACCCTGCCGGTCAACGACATGTATAACAAGAATGAATTTTCCTGTTACCACATGAATACTGAAGGCAATGTGTTGTTGCTTGCTATAGAACGAGGCGATACAGAAGGTGATATGGACATCTATGTCAGCTTCAAGCGCAGCAACAATGCCTGGACGCGGCCCATGAACATCGGACCGGTGGTGAACACTGCTGCCACCGAAGGTTCGGTCTTTCTGGCAGCTGATAACCGCACGATCTACTTCGCTTCCAACGGGCACAGCGGCTATGGCGGATTCGATATGTTTGTGAGCAAGCGGCTGGATGATACCTGGACCAACTGGACAGAGCCGATCAATATGGGCAGCCGTATCAACACCAAGGGCGATGAGTTCTATTATACCGTTCCCGCAACCGGCGATTACCTCTATTTCTCTTCCAGCAGCAACAGCTATGGGCGTGCCGATCTGTTCCGGATGAAACTTCCGAAAGAACTGCAACCCGATCCCATCGCCATGCTCAAGGCAAAACTCATTGACCGGGAAACCGGCGAACCTGTCATTGCAGATATTGAATTTGGCGGACTCATCTCAGAAGAACCGCGGGCCATCACCACCAGTACAAATGGAGACGTACAGCTCATCGTACCCCGGAACGATTATGAGATCACCATCAAGAAACCCGGGTACATTCCTATCAGCACCACGATCGATGTAGAAGAGACCACTCCAGATCTGGATTTTGATGCTACAGATCCCATACAGACCATGGAACATGAACTGCGATTTGAGGTGGTTCCTGAACTGAAGAAGCAGCAATATAACACGGAAGAGATCATCGAAGAACTGAAGCGCAGCATGGAAGATATCACCCAGATATCAGAGGAAGACAAGGACAGTATCATCACCAATATCACCCGCGATCTGGATAAGGAAGACCCGGTGTACCGCGAAGTGGAAGACAGCATATACATGGTACCCATCCGCGAAGGACAGGTGCTAACTCTTAACAATGTATTCTTCGATGCCAACAAGTCTAAGATCAAGGAAGAGTCTTTTAGCGAACTGAATGAAATAGCTGTCTTCCTGAAAGAGAACCCAAACATCTGGGTGGAGATAGGCGGACATACGAACGGCCTTCCGGAGGATGATTTCTGCAACAAACTCTCCAATGACCGGGCAGAAAGTGTGCGTCAGTACCTGATCGGTCAGGGTGCAGATGCCGATCGCATCACCTGGAAAGGATATGGCAAGACCCAGCCCATTGCCGACAACAGCACCCTTGCGGGCAGGACGAAGAACCAGCGGGTGGAACTCAAGATCATCAAGGTAGAGGGTCGCTAAGCACCCAGCAATTATATTTGCGGCTGATCCCATGAATATGTTGTTATCATTAGCACTGCTTATGTCTTCTGTTGCAAACTCTCCGCAGATCACCTATGTGGTCAGCATGCCTCAGCCTGAAAATCATTATTTCCATATAGAGATCACGGTCAAAGGACTCAAGGGAAAGGAACACGACTGGTTCATGCCTGTATGGACACCCGGCTCTTATCTGGTGCGTGAATTTCCGAAGAACGTCACCGAGGTCAGGGCCTGGGACCTGGACTATGTGACCATTCCGGTGCACAAAAAAGACAAGAACACCTGGACCATAGCCCACAATAAAAAGGACTTTGTGATCAGCTACTCTGTCTATGCTTTTGAAGAGTCGGTCAGAACTTCTTTTCTGGATGCAGACCGTGCCTTGTTCATGCCCAGTTCCACTTGTTTGTATCCGACAGAGCTTGATGTGCCTGTCACCCTGAAATTCATTCCGCCATCCGTGTCTTCCGAGTTCAATCTGTCACAGGTGGCTGTTCACTGGAAGGATATCAGTACGCCGATGGAACAGGGTTCAGATCCGTGGACCAGAATTTGCCACAGCCGCGATGAATTGTTCGACAGTCCGGTAGAGATGGGCAACCACGCGGTGTTTCCATTCAAGGCAGGTGGCAACGACAATTACCTAGTCATGACCGGTGAAGGCAACTACCACGCCGATACATTGGTGGACTATCTGCAGAAGATCATAGATGAAGAGACGGCCGTGTTTGGCAGCAATCCTGCCCAGCCTTATTATTTTCTGGTCAACAATACCCAGCAGCGAGGCGGCGGACTGGAGCACAAATTCTCTTCCGCCATTCAGTATTCCCGCGACGGATATGGCGGCGACAGTTACAAAAGTTTTCTGGCCCTGATGGCGCATGAATACTTCCATATCTGGAATGTCAAGCGTCTGCGGCCGGAAGCCCTCGGACCCTTCGATTATTCTCAGGAGAATTACACTACTTCACTCTGGATAGTAGAAGGATTCACTTCCTATTATGATGACCTGATCCTGCAAAGAACCGGCATTTACAGCAAAGACGAATACCTGAGTATAGCAGGAAGGAACATCCATAATGTGGTGAACAACACCGGTGACGTGTATCAAAGTGTGGCAGATGCTTCCTTTGACGCATGGATCAAAGCCTACCGGCCGAATGAGAACAGCGGGAATGTGGAGGTCAGTTATTATTCCAAAGGTGGCGTGCTGGCTATGTTCCTTGATATGTATATCATCGGGCAGTCAAACGGGAAATATTGCCTGGATGATGTGATGCGTGCAGCTTACGATCGCTTTTATCTGCAGCGGGACAAAGGATACACGGAAGCCGAATTCAAAGCGGTGCTGGAAGAATTTGCAGGCTCATCACTGGATAATTTTTACAGAGATCATGTACACGGCACACTACCGCTGAATGTGAACTCTTTCGTATCGAATGTGGGTCTGGAATGGATCCCCGGCGAAGCAGATAAGACTGCCTGGTTCGGCATGCGGGTCACAGGCAACAATACGATCTATTCGGTACAGCCAGATGGTCCTGCAGCTATGTACGGTCTGAACGCCGAAGACATCATCGTTGCCGTGAACAATGTGGCGCTGACCGAAGGATTTGAAACCATCCGGCAGACCTTACAACCGGGAGAACCCGTTCAGATCACTGTGGTGCGCCGCGGACTACCCAAGACCTTTACGGTGGTGCCAACCATCAACCCCAGACCACGCTTTACTTTGCAACCTGTAGCATCTCCTACTGAACAACAAAAGATGAACTTCAGGAAGTGGATGCAGGAAGAGCATTGAGATCAGTTTGCAATTGGCGGTGGGCAGTTCGCAAATTATCACAACACGTTTAGTCTTATTTGTAATACATTAATTTTTATTAGTATTGCCAGGTTGCTTATCCCCAATAATCTGACATGCTATGGGCGGACTGACTGACTTGCTAGTATTTGAAAAAGCTTTTGACCTGTCAATGAAAATTTTCGAGGTGAGTAAAGCATTTCCAGTTGAAGAAAAGTATTCACTCACCGACCAGATAAGAAGATCCAGCAGAAGTGTTTGTGCAAATCTGGCAGAAGCTTACAGAAAGCGACTTTACAAAGGACACTTCATTTTAAAGGTATCTGATTCAGATGCTGAAAATTCTGAAACCCAGATATGGTTAAAATTTGCCAACTCCTGCGGATATATATCAGATGAAACACATCATTCATTACACGATACCAGTGAGGAGATTGGGCGTATGCTGAACAATATGATACGTCACCCGGAAAAATTTGGAGTGCGGTAGTTGCGCTAAATTGTTGTCCCCAATTTTAACTGCCAACTGCCAACTGCCAACTGCCAACTGCCAACTGCCAACTGCCAACTGCCAACTGCCAACTGCCAACTGCCAATCCCGATAGCTATCGGGACCAACTGCCAACTGTCCTACTTCCCCTTCCTCACCACCGTTCTGCTATCTGACTGCGCTGTGGGAAGTATGGTGATCTCTTCGAGGTTCATGTGCGGCGGACGGGTAGCAGCGAAGAATATGGTCTCTGCGATATCTTCCGGATGCAGCGGTTCAAATCCACGATACACCGCTTCAGCTTTTTGTTCATCGCCTTTAAAGCGCACGATACTGAATTCTGTTTCGGCCAGTCCCGGCGAGATGTTCGTAACCCGGATGCCATGATCCACCAGGTCCTGGCGCATACCTTTGCTCAGCGCAGTGACCGCATGCTTGGTGGCACAATAGACATTGCCCTGCGGATAGACCTCCTGGCCTGCCAGCGAACTGATATTGATGATATGACCTCCTTGTCGCTCTACCATGCCCGGTACGATGACACGGGTCACATACAGTAAGCCTTTCACATTCGTATCGATCATGCGCTCCCAGTCGTCGATTACACCCGTATCCACCGGATCACGACCTACGGCAAGCCCGGCGTTATTGAGCAGGATATCTATATCCTTAAAGGGAGCAGGCAGTTCAGATAAGTTCTCCTCCACTTCTTTTTGATTGCGCACATCAAAAGCCAACGCCAGTACTTCAGCCTGATAATGCTCTTTTAGTTCGGTGGCAACCAAATCGAGTTTCTCCTTTCTCCTTCCGGTGATGATGAGGCGGTATCCGTTTCTTGCAAAGATCTCTGCACAGGCCCTTCCTATGCCTGAAGTGGCTCCGGTGATCAGTATTGTTTTCATCCGTTCTTATTTTGCTGTGTAAAGATTGGAATAAAATGGTATTGGGTAGTGGGTATAGAGTATTGGGTATTGGGTATTGGGTAGTGGGTATTGGGTATTGAGAAGTGGGACGCAGGTTGGTAGTTCATGAATCTCTGGTAACCGAACAACGACATCAAAGGATAACGTCTTTCCTGAAGGCGACGAAGGAGCCTCCCGTATAACAAATGCATGTTCGTTTCACTTCACGGCATTTGTAGCACGGGATGAAATCCTGCGTCGCTCATATCAGGAATCTATTATCTCAGTTTCCGTTCATTCCTATAAAAAAAGCTGGCCGATGGATCGGTAAGAGATCCCTGCTTTCGCAGGAATGACCAATCCTTCGAAAAGAGCATCGTCCATTATTCAAAACCCCTCCAAAGAGATACGTCATTCCTGAAGGCGACGAAGGAGCCTCCCGTATAACAAATGCATGTTCGTTTCACTTCACGGCATTTGTAGCACGGGATGAAATCCCGCGTCGCTCATATCAGGAATCTCCTGTCTCAGTTTCCGTTCATTCATCTTGACAAGTTGGTCAATAGTTCAATGATAGATCCCCTGCCTACCTCACAGGCAAGCAGCTTTCGCGGGAATGACCCGTCCTCCGGAAAAAGTCTGCTCAATAACCTGCATACCTCAACATAGGTATACGTCATTTCATTTCTCCCGATAAAACCTAACTTTATATCGAAACCAACCCTCTATGCCGCGTTTCCTACTCTTTTTCGTCCTGTTCACTCCCATTTTTGCCGGGGCGCAGACCACCATTTCGGGCACTGTCACCTCCACCAAAAAAGAACCCATTCCGGGTGCCAATATCATCCTGGTGGATACATACGATGGCACCACGAGCAATGCAGACGGCACCTATAGCTTCACCACATATGAGTCCGGCACCTATGCCCTTCAGGTGAGCTTCCTGGGGTTTGAAACCTACACAGATACCATTGAGATAAATGGTGGAGAATTGACCATCGACATTGCCATTAAAGAATCCTTCAATGAACTCAAGGCAGTGGTCATCTCGGCCGGCGCCTTCGAGGCCAGCGATGAAAAGAGAGGTACCATCCTCAAGCCACTTGATATCGTTACCACCGCCGGCGCTTCCGGCGATATATACGGTGCGCTCACTACCCTTCCCGGAGCTACGCAGGTAGGAAACGACGACGGCTTCTATGTGCGGGGAGGCAGTGACTACGAAACCATGACCATCATAGATGGCATTCCGGTGCAGAATCCTTTCTTCAGCACCGTACCTGACGTACCATCCCGCGGTAGGTTTGCGCCCTTTTTGTTCAAAGGCACTGTCTTCAGTACCGGAGGGTATTCTGCTGAATACGGTCAGGCATTGTCTTCCGCCATCATCCTCAACACGGCCGATATGCCGGAACAGACATCTTCAGGGGTAAGCCTTTCTCCCATTTTTGCCGGGGCCTTTCATACCCAGAAATGGAAGAACACTGCTTTGGGTGGCGGGCTCAACTACACCAACCTCGCCCTGTTCAACGCCATTTTCAAACCGCAGACCTATGAGAACATCAAGAACGTGCAGGCGTTGTCAGGCACAGTGTATCTGCGTCAAAAAACCTCGCAGACCGGTATTATCAAATTCTACGGACAGTTTGAAGGCAGCGGACTCGGTGTGCGCTTCCCCGATGTGGACAGTCTGGACGAGGGCGTAACGGACGATATCTTCATCAACAACCGATACAACTACCTCAACGCATCCTATCGTGAACTGTTGGGTGAAAAGACCACCCTTTTTCTGGCGGCAGGATGGAGTAACAATGCAGACAGCATCACCTTCGATGGATTCTCCGTTGGCAGAGGTGATGATGCGTTTCAGGTGAAGTCCACCATCAGCTACCAGGCCTCTGATAAAGTGCGTGTCAAAGGCGGTGCAGAGAACTGGACCATAGACAATTACCAGCTGGCCGGCTCCCAGCGATTTGAATCAGGCTACAACCTGACCGGGAGCTTTGTGGAAGCTGATATCTTCATCACCAACGATCTTGCTGGTCGCGTGGGTGTGCGGCATGAATACACCGATATTCTGCAGGAGCACAATGTGGCACCGCGTTTAAGCCTCGCTTACAAGATCGGCGAGAACAGCCAGCTTGGTGCTGCCTACGGCGATTTCTACCAGGTACCTCAGCGACAATTCCTCTATGTTCCGGATCAGGTAACCTCACTCATCTATGAAAAGGCCACCCATTATATCCTGAACTTCCAGACCATCAAAGACGACCGCACCTTCCGGGTAGAGGTCTATCAGAAAGATTATGACCACCTCATCTCTTTCACACCCGGCGCCTTTCAGGGAGTGTATGAAGAATTGTCGAACGATGGCTATGGGTATGCTCGTGGTGTGGACCTCTTTTACCGGGACAGAAAGAGCATCAAGAATGCCGATTTCTGGATCTCCTATTCCTTCCTGGATACGAAAAGAAGATTCCTGGATTATCCCATTGAAACACAGCCCACTTTTGCGGCAGATAATGTGCTTAGCGTAGTGTACAAGCAGTATGTCAGCAAGATCAGGACCCAGTTCGGTGCTACATATCGCTACATCAGCGGATGGCCGGTGTATGACCCCTGGTCAGATACCTTTCTGGGCGAAACATCCCCTGTGTATCAGGATCTCAGCATCAACGCCAGTTACCTGACCCGCATAGCCGATCAGTTCACAGTTGTGTTTGCTTCGGTCAACAACGTACTCGGCCTGAACCAGGTTTTTGGCAGAACCTATTCCACAGAAGACCCCGGTGTGTATGTGGATCAGAAACCACCACTGGTGACCAGCATTTTTCTGGGCATGTTCATCAACATCTCTTACACACAGGCACCATAATTGCAGTATCAACCCGTCAAATCAAACCATATGAAACAGAGTATCCTCTTATTTCTGCTGATCGGTTCAGCAACCCTGTATGCACAAAGCCCTAAGTTCCATGACGCCATGAGTCAGGCCATCACCGAACTGGAAAAAGACACCACCGTAGAGCAGCTGATGGCTGTATCCAACCGCTTCGAGCGCATCGCCCTGGCAGAAAAGGATCAGTGGCTTCCGTATTACTATGCTGCCTATGCCAGAAGCATTGCAGGTTTCATCACCACAGACAAATCAAAGGTGGATGAAGTGCTGGATGGCGCACAAAAATTCGCAGATATAGCAGACAGTCTCTCACCCGGCAACAGCGAGGTGGTATTGCTGAAGGGCATGGTGCTGGCTGGCCGCATTTCTGTCGATCCTATGAGTCGCGGGCAACAATTCGGCATGCAGAGCGGCATGCTGATGAACCAGGCAATGCAGCTCAACCCCGAAAACCCCAGGGCTTACCTGATGATAGGTCAGGGTTTATTCTACACACCTGAGCAATTCGGCGGTGGCAAAGACAAGGGCTGTGCCATGCTGGAACAATCCAGGATGAAGTTTGAAACGTTTGAACCGGAATCAGATATTCATCCCAACTGGGGAGAGAATCTGCTGGGACAAATGATGGCACCATGTGGCGGCGGATCCAGTGTTCCGCATCAGGAATGATGGCTGCTGATATCACATCGCGGGAAGACATTCAGCTGTTGGTGGAGAGCTTCTACAAACGGGTCAGGGAAGATGAAATGCTGGCCCCGATATTCCGGGACCTCACCCATTTCCGGTGGGACACCCACATTCCTGTCATGGTCTCTTTCTGGGAAACCGTTTTATTAGGTGCAAGCAGTTATGCAGGCAATCCGATGCAAAAGCATATTGCATTACACCGTGATCATCCGCTCAGCGAAAAACATTTTGACCGCTGGCGAAACTTGTTCTTTGCCACGCTGGATGAACTTTTTTCCGGCCCGGTAACAAACGATGCCAAACAGCGGGTATTCAGCATGGAAACATTAATGCTGTTCAAATTAAATGCCTCAGATAAAGAAGGTTTCATTCAATGAAAAAAGGGGTAGTTAGTATTTGGTTGTTGGTTCTAAGCATACTTGTAAGGGCGCAGACCTTCACAGGACCTGAAGAAGACATAGATGCATTGCTTGATAACATGAAAGCATTTTCAGCAGCATATGTAGGGGCAGATTATGATCTGATCATGAACAGTTACACTACAGATGCCAGCATCTTTCCACCCGGTGCAGAAATCATCTCTGGCAGAGAGGCCATCCGTGAGCGCTGGATCCTGCCCGAAGGTCGCAGGGTACTGGAACATAACATAGAACCGGTTTCCATCACGGTGGATGGTGATACTGCATATGATCATGGTCATTACAGTGGCATTTCGCAAAACGGCGACCAGGATCCTGTCAGCTGGAAAGGCAAATATGTGATCGTCTGGAAAAAAGTGGACGGAAACTGGCTGATGTATCTGGACATCTGGAATGGAATAAACGAATGATATGAAAAGTCTTTTTGAACAGGAAGCAGCGGCTGAACTGCAACACAGATTGAGCGAACTGGAACAGGATGCCCGTCCCGGTTGGGGAAAGATGGATGTGGCACAGATGCTGGCACATTGCAGTGCAGGTCTGGATATGGCTGCGGGAAGGATACACCCGAAGGGCACCTTTCTGGGAAAACTGATCGGCAGGAGGATGCGGCCTCTGTATTCCAGCGATAAACCAATGGGAAAGAATAGTCCTACAGCACGTGAATTGATCATGGTTGAAGACAGGAAATTCCTGGACGAAAAACAGCATCTGGCAGAACTGATCAACAGCTTTCACGATGGAGGTCCTGCAGGTTGCACCACTTCTCCTCACCCCTTCTTTGGTCCGCTAACACCCGAAGAATGGGGAAAGGGTATGTATAAGCACATCGATCATCATTTCAGACAATTCGGTATCTGAGATGGACAGCCAAAAGCATTTGTTTCAGCTTCCTGCCGACAGTGTGTACCTGAATGCAGCGTATATGTCGCCGTTGCTGAAAAGTGTGGAAGAGGCAGGTATTGTTAGTATGCAGCAAAAACGCAATCCTGTAACCATCGGCCGGGATGACTTCTTTACAGGTACGGATGCGTTGAAAACATCCTTCGGCAAACTGATACAGGGAGATGCCGCACAGTGCGTGATCATCCCCTCCTCATCCTATGGATTTGCGACCGTCTTTCAGAACCTGAAATCGAATGGCAGAAAAAAAGCTCTGACCATCGCCGATGAATTCCCCAGCGGCTACCTGACCCTTGCACATTGGTGCAACACACACAAGGTGGAACTGACCATAGTGGATCCCGGACCTGGTGCTGCCTCCCGCGACTGGAATGAACGACTGCTCGATGCCATTGATCAGAACACTTCTGTACTGCTGATGAGTGCGGTACACTGGATGCACGGCATACAGTATGATGTGGAAGCGATCAGCGCACGATGCAGAGAAACAGGATGCAGGCTTGTCGTAGATGGCACCCAGAGTGTGGGAGCCCTGCCTTTCGATCTGGGAAAAACTCCGGTGGATGCCCTTGTCTGTGCCGGATATAAATGGCTGTTAGGACCCTACGGAATCGGGATGATGTGGCTGGATCCGTCCTTCAATGACGGCCTGCCTTTAGAATTCAACTGGATCAACAGAAGCAACTCCAGAGATTTTGCCCGGTTAACCAATTACTCTCTGGATTACACACCCGGAGCCGGGCGATACAATATGGGAGAGACCAGCAGTTTCATTCATGTGGCCATGCTGCAGGCTGCTCTGGAACAGATACATACGTGGACACCTGTAGCTATACAGTCACATACGCTGGAGATCAGGAATCATCTGCGGTTACTGTTGTCAGAGACACGTCCTGCATTGCTGACAGACAAAGGGTACTCCGGTCACCTGTTTGGGCTCACACTACCCATCGGTACAGATGCTGAACAACTGGCCGCCAGGCTTGCTAAGGAACGCATTTCAGTTTCAGTTCGCGGTAATTTTATCCGGGTTTCGCCACATGTGTATAACGATCAGCAGGATGCCGAAAAACTTTCAGCTGTGTTGATCAGATACCTGTAGGCCAATTCTGATCTATCTCATCTTTTTTATTGACATTTCAGATTTTGAACCGGATAGGTTTACGATACTTTGCATACAAATGTACTGTTATGAAAAAGGTATCACTAATTTTTCTGGCTTGGATAACCTTACTGTTTGTAAGCGGATGCGCCGGCTTCAACAGGGTAGAATTTGACCACAGCATTCAGGTGAGTTTCAACATCAACCCGGTAAATCCTGGCAGCTATACCTATGCCGAAGTGCTGTACACCAATGACCTGGAGCAAGTGCTGAATGACCATAAAGCTTCTTTGGATCACCTGGAAAGTCTGAAACTGAAGGGATTTGAGATCTGGATCACTGCACCTGACGGAGCTACTGCAGACCCGTTTGACAACCTTTTTGTGTATGTAGAAGCAGAAGGACATAATGAGCAGCTTCTTGCTACTTTGGATCCGGTTCCTGATGGTGGGCAGCAGTATATCGCATTCAAGGCTGAAACCGATGTAGAGCTGGCCGGATATTTCCGTGAATCAGAGATCACTTTCAGGCTCAAAGGAGCCAACAGCGGCACAACAACCGAGGTCACTACATTCGATGCAACGGTATATTTCAAACTGGAAGCAAGTGTATTGTAGAATAAAAAACGTTTGGCATCTTTGAGCATGCCATTCATTGACTTCCAAACCGGGCATGAGCACACCATCTGGGATGGTATTCACGGACGTATGCATCACAGTGAACAATTAACGTTCGGGCATTTCAGGATCGATGCAGGTGCAATTCTGCCAGCACATTCCCACCCGCACGAACAGTGGACACATGTGGTTGAAGGCGAACTTGAATTCACTATTGACGGAGAAACAACAGTACTTAAACCGGGCATGGCAGCATTCATTCCGTCCAATGCCGAACATTCAGCCAGGGCACTTACAGCATGTCGAGTAATAGACTGTTTTGATCCTGTGCGGGAAGACTTTCGGGCATTGGATCAGTAGAGGCTCCTGTTTACATATTTTTAATTAATAATTATTTTCTGATCTGCCGATAATAAGGTAGATTTGGAAGTACTCATTCATTAACAAAATAATAATATCATGGATTGGATAGAACAGGCAAAGGAAATGCTCATCAGCTATGCTCCACTGGTAGCCGGAGCGATACTGACACTCGTTATCGGTTTCATACTGGCGGGCATCATCTCCAGGATGGCAAGAAAGGCCATGGAGAAAAGAGATTTTGACGCCAGCCTCACCCCTTTCATCACTTCGCTGATCAACATCACCATCAAGATCCTGGTCCTGTTAAGTGCTGCCTCCATGTTCGGCTTTGAGGTCACCTCTTTCGTAGCCATTCTGGGTGCCCTTGCATTTGCCATAGGGATGGCCCTTCAGGGTAACCTGAGCCATATGGCAGCAGGCATCATGATATTGTTCTTTCGCCCGTTCCGGGTGGGCGATTTCATTGTGACCCAGGGTTACTCCGGTACCGTGAAGGAGATCCAGATCTTCAACACCATCCTGACCACACTGGACAACCGGGTCATCATCATTCCCAACGGAGCCATCACCAGCGGACCATTGGAGAATCTGACAGCCAATCCGGAACGTAAGGTGCCTATGACCTTTGGCATCAGCTATCGGGGAGATATAGACAAGGCACGTTCAGTGATACAACAGGTAGCAGACGGTTGTGAGCATATTCTGCATGACCAGCCGGTAGATATATTCATCGAAAGCCTTGGAAGCAGTTCCGTGAATTTTACCGTAAGGCCCTGGTGCAAGTCAGAACACTACTGGGATGTGTTCTTCTATATGCATGAGCAGGTCAAAAAAGCCTTTGATGCGAACAGTATCAGCATACCTTTCCCGCAGATGGATGTGCATGTGCAGCAGAATTGATCAGTCACCCGTTCTCATAGACATAGCTCTGGCCAGCATCACCTGATTTTCAGCTCTGATCAGATTATGGACAGGATGATCCACACGGTAATATATGTTGCCCTGCAGGTGATCGGTCAGGAATCGCATACCCTGCACCAGCGTTACGACCATTCCCGCCCGGAGCAAAATGTTTTTGTCTAATGCCGGTAATACACTGCTGTAGCCTGTATGGATAGCATCGAAAATTCTGGTATTAAAAAGATCATTGTGCACCGCATCATCTTCCCGACCGGCATTGGTAAAGGACCGGACCATATCACCCAGGTCATACCAGACAGGTCCGGGCATGATGGTATCCCAGTCGATCAGGGCCAGTGGGTTACCTGTTTTGTCAAACAGAAAGTTGCTGATCTTCGGGTCGCCATGTATGACCTGCTTTGGTGCAGCTTCATAGACAGCCAGAAAAGTATCCATGACCGGATACAGCTTTCGGATCTCTCCCAGCAGATCCTCAGCTCGAGCATCAGCTATTTGCGTCGCACATGCTTCAAGGGTATCCCTGCGCCTTCGAAGTGCAGTAAATCCTGGGATTGTTTCGGATAATGCGTCAGGGTCAATTTTAGCTGTTGCTTTATGAAAATGCGCCAGAACAGTTGCGGCATTCCGTGCTGCCGATGCATCATGCACACTTTGATACGTAAGCGCCTCGGGTATCCAGTTCATCATGCGCCAGCAGTTGCCGGCAGCATCAGTATAAATGGTATTCCCTTCAGAATTCTGTACTGATCTCAGTGTCTGATAGGGATATTGGTGGTCCTTCAATGCATCACAAACTGTTTGCATGTGTTGCTGGATCACTTGAGGATGGCTGAATACGGTCGTATTGACCCGTTGCATTAAAAAGAATTCGCCCGCATCATCTGTGACGCGATAACTGTGATTGATCAGACCCTCTTCGATTCTTAGCACCTCCCTGCAGGATTGACCAGATACCTGCAGAAAGCAGTTAGCGATCGTCATCAGTTCGTTGCTATCTCCTACATCCATTTTGTTGGATATTTACCATTCAACACTGCCTGCAGGATAGTTTCTCTTACCTGCATCAGATCTGCAGGATGTGTAAGCCCGCACCAGGGCCCATCACATTTTCTGACTTGTACAAAGAGCCCTTTATTCATTTCTACACTCACCGCATCAGGCAGAAAGAACTCCACATCGGGATCAGCACCGTGCTGTTTGCTGAATGTCTGAAAGGACACATCAAAACCCGTCAATACAGAAGCAGGCAACAACCAGGCATTCATAGATACCAACGCTGATCCATTAAGTATCCTGGTTCCGGACATGATCTGTCCGTTCTTCCTTGCGATCCCTTTGTACTCGGCAATCTTTAACAGGTTACCTTCTTCATCAACGGTACACAGCCCGCGGGATACTTCTCCGTTCTCCGACAATGTATCACGCAATCGATACGCCAGCAGAAAGCCCTGCTCATTCGTGACCTGATTTGCATGCTGTACTGCTTTCCCATACATATCAGCTCCATACAGATCATCCGCATTTACTACCAGAAAGGAACCTGAAACAAGCGCTGCTGCACTCAAGACGGCATGTCCGGTTCCCCAGGGTCTGTTTCTATCAGATGGATAGCATGCCGACTGAGATACATATAAAATCTCCATCCTATTTTTAAAGAATGAAAGTCTTTCTGTCAACAGAACCGGAACCTGATCCCTTACTACTATGATCACCCTTCTTATACCGGCCTGCAAGGCATCAAACAGGTTGTACTCCAATAGCAATTCACCGGCCGGGCCAACAGCCTCCTCTTGTTTGCTGCTGCCATACCGGCTGGATAACCCACCTGCCAGAACTAATAATGTGATGTCTTTACCAGGCATCGGTCAATCCGAACACAGGTTTTCTTTCCTGCCATTTTCCCCTGGTGAAATCAGGTATATCCTGAGGGGCATTGTCATTTGCAACAGAAGCTTCACTGATTGGTGTAATAACATACCAGGCGGCGAGATCATATACGTCCAAAGGAAATTCCTTATTGCTCTTGATGCACTCGATAAAGGCATTATCTACAAAGAAGTCCATACCGCCATGCCCTGATCCACCGGCTTCTGCAGAGTACCTTGCCCAGAGTGGATGATCATACTTCTGGAACCACTCTTCCGTATTTTCCCATTGGTGCGAGTGATTCATCCGTTTTTCCATATACAGGAAACCCTGATCAGCTCTTCCCCAGCCGAAATCCTGCCAGAGACCCTCTGTTCCCTGCACACGGAAACCCAGGTTATAGGGCCGCTGAAGCGAAGTATCGTGTGTCAGCATCAGCGTTTCGCCGTTGGCACACTGGATCTGCGTGACAACCACATCCCCCTGTTTGAACTCCACCTGAGCATTGGGATGATCGGGCCCACCCTTTTCATGTTCCACAATGTATTTGTGCAGGCCCCGCGACTTGCTCGCCATACTGGTCAGTCGCACCATGCGGTTGCCGCGGTTGATATCGAACATGGTGGCCAGGGGACCCAGGCCATGTGTCGGGTAGAGTTCGCCATTGCGTTTTACATAATGACTGGTTCGCCACTTTGCTTCGCTGTAGCCTTTCTCGCCGAATTCAACACCTGAGTTATAGGCCGTTTCCCCGTCGTTGAACAGCACACCCCGCAGGTCATGTTCATATCCACCCTGACCGTGGATCAATTCGCCGAACATATCTTGTCTGACCATATTCAGTACAGCCATGACATCCCTGCGATAGCAAACGTTCTCCAACATCATAATGGGAACGCCTGTTTCTTCATGTACACGCACATAGGTCCAGCAGTCTTCCACTGTCATGGCCCCGCAAACTTCCATTCCGACGATCTTTCCTGCACGCATGGCATCTACTCCATGTGGAAGGTGCCATTCCCATGGAGACGACACAAACACCGCATCGATGTCGTCGCGGGCCAGCAGGTTCCGATAGTCGTAGTCGCCGTTGCCATACTCAGCCGCAGCGGGTTTTCCTGCAGCTTCCAGCATTGCCTGAGCATGTATCATCATACCAGGATCGGGATCAGCAAAGGCTACGATCTCCACATCATTTCTTTTCAGCATTTCCTCTATGTGGTTCTGACCACGGAAACCCACAGCTATAAAACCAAGACGTACCTTTTCTTTTACACTGTATTGGGCAAAGAGTGAAGACGGACTGATCAGTCCGGCCATACTCAGGATCGCTGAGTTTCTTACAAAGTCTCTTCGTTGCATCGTACAATTTGGAGGTCAAAATAGGAAATTGAGGTGAAAGTCCTAAAGCTGAAGCTTGGCATTCAATGTCAGGATTGCCTGCGGCCATCCTGTGCCCGTCCGAATTCCGAATGCAAAACCGGCGGCAGCTGCGCTGTCGCTGTTTTTCTTTAGAGTCAGTTGCTCAAGCTAAGGCTTGGCATTAATCAGTCAGGATTGCCTGCGGCCATCCTGTGTGGGTCCGAATTCCGAATTATTAAGCCTGCCGCAGGTTGGCGCCTTCGGTGCTTTCTCATTACAGAAAAATGCTCAAGCTAAGGCTTGGCATTAATCAGTCAGGATTGCCTGCGGCCATCCTGTGTGGGTCCGAATTCCGAATCCAAAACCGGCGACAGCTGCGCTGTCGCTGTTTTTCTTTTAGATTCAGTTGCTCAAGCTCAGGCTTGGCAACTGATTCTAAAAGAAAAACCCACCGCTATCGCGGTGGGTTTTGTCTTCTTAGTGACCCCGTCAGGATTCAAACCTGAAACCTCTTGATCCGTAGTCAAGTGCTCTATTCAGTTGA
>JACJXO010000010.1 GCA_020636645.1 Chitinophagales bacterium | reverse complement strand
ATACGCTTTCTGTCCCAGTAAACGCTGGCATATATGGCAGTCTCCGCTTCTCCCGGACGCTTCAAATAGAAGTTCACTTCCATGGTTGATCGATTTTATTCAAATGTAAGAAAAAGCACTCAGGGGGACACTCAGGGGGACACTATTTTTTTATCACACTTTTCCGGAATTTCTCAATCTTGCCTATAAATGCAGCAATAACTGGCTTTCCGAAGGAAATAGAAAAAATGTCAAGGAAGCAAAATAAAGGCTTTAGTAGTGCGCCCCACACCACAACAAGATCCCGGTTACTTTTAGCCGGGATTTTTGTTTTTAGAACTAATAAGCCGACCGGCGGTTCCCTGCCTGCGTGACAGAAAACCTATGGTGAAAAAAGGGGAGGACTTCCGGTTGTATGTGTCGGAAGACAGTGTTGGCAGCATGTGACCTAGCGGTGTTTCAGCAGCCACCGATCCCAAGACATTTTCTGAACGACTTCATAATTATCCTGCAGGTTCGGATACTCTGATTCCAAGGCATAGTAATAGCTGGCTGTACAGGCTGTGTCCGTCTCCTTTGTATAGGGATAAAGAATCAGCCAATCAGCATAACTGGTCTTTACATAAAAGTCTATGGATGGATGAAAAAGCCAGTTGGTCTTCAGACTGACCTGCTCTTTCAGATTGTTTTCCGGGTTGATCAAGTTTAATACCTTCAGATTATCTGCATCGTACCACCATTCTCGAACCTGATTCAGCTTCATGGTATCAGACAAGTGAAATATTCCCAACAAAACAACCATTCCTGCTGTAACATACTGCAACTGTACCTGCTTTGCTCGCCATATCAATGGAAGTGCAGTAGCCAGCAGCAGTGATGCCAGCGGATACAGGAACAGAGCCGTTCTGCCATTCAGGTTCGGAGTATGGAGCAACATCATCTGGATCAGATTGATGAGCACCGGAAGCCAGACTACCGCCATTATCCATCCATAAAGTGTGTCTGTTGTTCCGGTAGATCTCCGTTGCCTGATGATCAGCAAAACAGATGCAGCACTCAAAACGATCAGCCAGATTATAGTTATTAAGTTATTGTTGGGATTAACGAACAACACAGCGCTGTATCTCCAGTTGATGACCAAAGACATCAAGGTATCAGAAAAGAAACCGTTTGATGTCCAGTACACATATTGATCAGTTGATTGCATCTTATACAATGGCGTAGCTATCAGTGCGAGAAATCCCAGACCCAAAGCAGCCAACCACAAACTATTCTGCCATTTCCTCTTTGTATCCAATTTCCAGATAGCTAGAAGCAACAACAGGAACATAGAAGCCCACCAGGGGAGCAAAGTAAAACTTGCATATGCAGAAAAACAGGAGATCACTGCAGCCAGAAACAGGTGAAGGATCTTTTGATGACAAATTCCAGACAACAGAAAACTGATCGCTGTCATTTCCAGAGCTACTGACAAGCCATAGCCTCTGGACAATCCGAAAAAATCCAGCAGATATGGATTGGCAAAGAACAATACAGCAGTGACAGGAAGCCAGAAAGATCTGGGGTTTAACAGACATGCTATTCTGTAAACAGCCCAGGCAAACAACAGAAAGGAAAGTAGATTGGGTAATCTGACCGACCACGAATGCGCTCCGAACAATGCAATGCTGTACTTGACGAGAAGTGTATTGAGGATATGGTTATTAGGCCAGTTGTCGGGAAACATCATGATCTCCCACGCATTGTAATGCACGTAGTGAACAGTGGTTGCTGTTTCATCGTGCGTAATGGGAACCTGAAAGACCTTGATCAGGATCAGAACAAAAATGGCTGTTGCCATCAACACATAGATCCATTTGTATAAACGCTCATTCATGAATGGAATATATCAGGATGGAATCGATGGTGAGTGGATATACAGACAAATTATGCTTAAACATAACACCGATAGAATCGGCCTGATACCTGTTGAACTGCACATCCATGTACAGCGGCCAGGTATTTTCCTGCATCAGTCGCTGGATACGGATGGATTCCTGGTGATCCATTCTACCTTGAACATGATATCTTATAAGTAATTGGTCCTGCTTCCAAATGTCTGGCTCCCGGTAAGGTACAGTGGCCCGAAAGTAAATGCGCATCCAATCCGGATTATCTGATGGTACTGCCAGCATCCATTCATTGGTCACCGTGTCATCCTGCAATAGAACAATTGGGCCGGAATTCCATTGACTCGTTTCACTTGTATCCAGTATAAGATCTGCCTGCTCCATGGAGCCTCTGTAAACTTCTGAGTAATCCAGAAGTTTAATATCGTCCGGATCCTGATGAAATCTTCCCACAGTACGCCAAAAATACTGCCTGTTATTGATGCCGGTTGGCAGAAGACCTCCCTTATGCGCCTGATAGGTGAACCAGCCATTGAGATAAACAGTAATGAACAGAAATAACGAAAGCAACACAGCTGACCACGTTCGATGCCAGACACAACTTTCAAAAAATGCGGCCAGCGGAAACGCCAGTACCGGATACAACTGAATCATGGCCCGCTGCCCAAGTGAATTACCATACCACCAGATATCCCAGGAAAAAGCAATGTAAACAAACAACACAGTATAGATCACGGCAGAGATACCAAAGGATCTGTTTTTCTTCAAGAGGAATAAGAATCCGATCAGGCACAGCAACATTGCCGGTGAATAGACCAGCCAACCGCTTCTGTAGCTGAACAACCCTTTGATGATATGCGGCTCAAGCCAGCTGAAACCCTGATCCTCATAAGAATAGAACAGCCATTGACCCGTAACCGAACGCCAATAGATCAATTGCATTGATCCAATGACAAGTGCGGTGAGCACCATACCTGACCAATATTTTTTTTGACGGATGATCTCGCGGAAACGCTGACGGATTCCCGATCTATCCCAGGCAGACAATCCCCAAAAAACCGGCCAGAAGATCAGTATCAATTCAGTGGGTCTGGTCAGGGCCGCCAATCCGCACCAAAAACCTATCAGCATGGCAGAGTGCATGTTTGGTGATCGCCAGAACTGATGGGTGGTCCACAGAACCGCCACATAAAGGGTGAACAGGTAGTTATGGGTCAGGGCGCCATCAATGGCTGAATAGTTCAGGTAATTAGATCCCGTCACTATAACAAGCAGCGACCAGGCAACAGCTTTATCAGCAAAAAAAAGCAGGAGGAGTTTTCGCAGATACCAGAGGCCGATCAGAGCAAATACCAGACTACTCAATGAGATGGCCACCTGATAGGGCTTAGAAAAGCCATCAGCCGGAAACCTGTTGTCTGCCAGAGCCCAGGCATGTCCCAGAAAGAAAAAAGGGCTGTACATGATAGCTTGCCCCATCGTATATTTCATAACCCGGTTGCCGTTCCCGATTTGGAATGCCTGATAATCATCACCTGCGGGCTGATAGGTTTTCGATATCGAATCCAGAAAGGCTACCTGTTCCAGATCATGGTAGATAAAAATTGCCGGCAGGTACATATAGTAGCCCGATACATCCCAGGAGATGGTGGTTTCTGTACCTGTTTCCCTCCATTTAGGATAGAAAAAGATGTGGACCGCCAGTAGCAGGCTGTACAACAACATCAATGTATTTCTTGAATTCAGGGAGAAATACTGCATGCAAGGTTTATTGGCCATCCAAATATGACCTTTTTATAATATTTACTGCCGAAGGGGTTTAATATACCCTGCAATCTGACGAAAAAATGTTTTGGTAGCTTAGTCTTGGCTTTTCAAGGTGAGGGAACGAACCATAGAAAAACAAGATCCCGAGAGGAACGATTCGGGATTGGTATTTGAAATTATGGTGCGGTAGCTCAGTTGGTAGAGCAATGGACTGAAAATCCATGTGTCGGCGGTTCCCTGCCTGCGTGACGCAGTCAGGGACCCCGGGCCATCTGACCTGTATCTCATGATGGCTACCTTTCGCAGTTCATACTTCAATGTTTAACTTGTACGGGGCAGTCCTCGTATAAGCATTAATAAGACGTTGACATTAAAACTTGTATTTGCCTGCATATTGGCAATTCCTGCCAAATCGCAAAGTCCGGATATATTATTTCAAAAAAACCTCGGTAGTACAGATAATGATTGGCTGCACTGTATCATACCAACGAAAGATGAGGGATTCATTCTGGCAGGAAATACTGTTTCCAATGCCGGAGGCAATAAATCAGAAGACGCCATTGGCAGCAGGGACGCCTGGATCGTCAAAATGAATGGCCGGGGCGAGATACAATGGGAAAATACCATTGGTGGCAGTGGTTATGATCACCTGCAAAACGTTCGGCAAACACAGGACGGCGGATATATAGCAGCCATCATCTCCGGTTCAGGAGTTAGTGGTGATAAAAGCCAACCATCTTTCGGCGACATGGATTACTGGCTGGTTAAACTGGACGCTGGTGGAAATGTATTATGGGATGTTACCATTGGAAGCACTCAAGATGACTGGCTCCATATAGCCGTACCCACCCCAGACGGTGGCTGCTTGTTGGGTGGCTGGTCATTTTCTGGTATCGGAGGACTGAAAACAGACGCAACACTGGGCTTCTGTGACTTTTGGGTGGTTAAAACAGACAGCGTTGGAAACATTGAATGGCAGAAGACACTTGGAGGCAGCAGCTATGATTATCTGCGTGATATCATTGTTAAAGAAAATGGACATTCCCTGATTGCAGGATACTCTGCATCTCCGGCTGGCCCTTACAAAAGCGAAGCAAACAAAGGCGATGAGGACTATTGGATCCTGGAACTCAATGAAGCAGGTGACGTTCTTTGGGAGTCAGTAGCAGGAGGTAGTGGGGCTGATCTGCTGGAGAGTATCTACCAGGATCATAACGGGCGAATTCTTGTAGCCGGCCGGTCATACTCCAATGCTTCATTTGACAAGTCGGAAGATAGCTTTGGCGATTTTGACTACTGGCCGGTCATGCTTGATTCAACAGGAAATCTTATCTGGGAAAAAACGATCGGCGGTGATGGCCTTGATATGCTTTATGACATCGCTCAGTTGCGTGACAGCTCTTATGTATTCAGCGGTCATTCCCGTTCAGGAATAAGTGGCAATAAGTCAACTCTCAATCAGGGAGACTTCGACTACTGGCTGGTTGGTATGGATGAATACGGCAACATTTCCTGGCAAATGGATATCGGTGGATCCGGTGCTGACAATACAGAATCAATCTGCCGAAACAGATATGGAGAAATAATAATTGGAGGCTATTCAGTGTCTCCGGCTTCCGGTGATAAAACTGAATCCGGATGGGGAGGCTATGACTTCTGGCTGGTGAAAGCTGGCCAAAATGATTGCAGGAGTTATAAACCCCATCATTTGTATTCAACTCCAAAGCCTGATGCTACTGCACAATTGAGTTGGAGATCTAACTATGGGGACCCTCTTTCAGGGTATGAAATCTATTACAGAATAACGGGATCGCCGCTATGGACAATAGAAACCAGCTCAGATAAAATGATCATGCTGAACGACCTTACTTCCGGCGCCAGTTATGAATGGAAAGTACGCTCTGTTTGTCCTTTCACAGAAGATAGTTATGCAGAATCTGTGCTGGCTTATTTTACTATTCCCCTTCGTCAAACTGAACCGTTGATTTCTCATACCCAATTGACGATATATCCAAATCCGTCCGACGGACATTTTGCCATCCAAATCAAAACAAATATGGAAAGCCTGCCGGCAAGGATCATCTTTTATGATTTGTCAGGCAAGGTTGTTTATACAGAAACAATGTATTTACACTTTGGATACGCGGTGTTTAAAACTGATAATCCACTACCAACCGGAATATATCAGATAGAAATATACACTCCGTTTAACCAAACAACAGGTTCCCTTTATTTAACAAGATAACTGAATTCCAGGGCAGCCATCAGAATGCAGAATGTACATCAGGACTGACAGTTGGTTTCTGATATCCAGAAAGGCAAGAATAAATCATGTCACATATACCCCCATCCGTTTTAAATGATTTATCTGTTAAATCCCTGCCAACCTCCTGCCCCAAATTCTCATCTTTTACCCAGGAAACTTACCTTTATTGCCATACCTGAATGCCGATGAAAAAACTAGTACCCACCCTCCTGTTCTCCCTGATCTCTCTGGCCTTGCTGGCCAATCCGACCGACTCCATCTTTCAGTACACCCTGCAGCTGAAATCCAATACGGATCAGATCGATTTCAATGACCGCATCAGCCTGCTGTACTTTGTTACAGACAGCATTGGAGATAAGAATGATTATGTGGTCAAGATCCAGGGATACTGCAGCCGCGATAACAAACTGAAAAAAGCATCGGCCTTTGCACAGGAAAGAGCTGACGCCGTCAAGGCAACACTCATTGACAATGGCTTCTTCGATTACCAGATCATCTACTGCGATGGTAAGGGCGGACCGGATATCAACGAAGACAAGGTTTGGCTGACCTTTTCCCCAGAACCATGAAAAAGGAGCAGATAGCCGCCTATGAACAGGAACTTGCCAGACAAGCCAGATACGTATATGTCAAAGATTCCCTGCAGGCCGGCGACCTCCAGCCGGGCAAGATCTACATCATGGAAAAGCTGACCTATGAACAGGGAAAACGCAGTTTCAGCCGTGAGTCACTGCCCTATGCCCTCAACCTGGCACGGGTCCTGGCAGCTGATACCACCCTGGCAGTAGAGGTCAGAAGCCATATGTGCTGTCCAGAGATCAATACCCCCGATGGCATGGACATCATCAGCAAGAAAAAAGAACTTTCCAAGAACCGGGCACGTGAGCTGTGCGGATTTCTGGTCAAGAAAGGTGGACTTGCCGGTACCCGTTTGAAACCTGTCGGACTTGGAGCGACCGAACCGCTTGTAGAGGAAAAGGATGATGCTTCCAAAAAGAAGAATGACAGAATAGAATTGGTGGTCACGAAATATGTTCCTCCGGCAGCCAAATAATAGCGTTTATTTCGCATAAATTATTGCTTAATTTATAGTCCTTGCCTGACTGGTGAAGGGTCATAGTGGTCATCACTGTGATTTTGACTCCTGACCGGGCGAATGAGATAAGTACAAACCCAGCACTTTTACCCCGGCGATATCAGAGTGAATAGAGATCATTCCGGACTGTTTTGGGAGCGATCAACTGATGGCGGGGTAACCTGGCAAACAGCCTTCGACGGTACCTATCGCAGAAAATGAACTTTTCATTTCCTTCTTGTTTCTCTCCATATACCTTTGTCCTATGAAAGCGATACGCCTGTGGTTGTGGACCGGTGCCTTCATGGTGCTGGTACAGGTCATGCTGGGAGGTATCACCCGGCTGACGGGTTCCGGACTGTCCATCACCGAATGGGATGTGCTCATGGGCGCACTGCCACCCCTGAATGCAGAACAATGGAACGAGGCTTTCGACCAGTACAAACAGTTTCCGCAATATGAGCTGGTGAACAGCGACATGGACCTGCCTGGTTTCAAAAGCATCTTCTGGTGGGAATATATCCACCGCAACTGGGCCCGACTCATCGGCCTCGTTTTCCTGATCCCTTTCCTGTATTTCTGGTTCTCCGGCAGGCTGAACAAAGCCATGCGGAACCGGTTCCTCGTGGTCTTTCTTTTAGGTGGTCTGCAGGGGTTCATGGGCTGGATCATGGTAGCCAGCGGACTGATAGACAAACCCTGGGTGAGCCCCTATAACCTGACGCTGCATCTCCTGCTGGCCTTGCTGGTGTTTCTGTACCTGATCTGGCTGGCTCTTTCCATGCGAAAGAAACCTGTTCCTACCGATCACCCGGTTGCAGCAAAACACATTCGCTGGGTGCTGGGTATCATCGTCGTGCAGATCGCATTCGGTGGTTTCATGGCAGGCACCAAAGCCGGCCTGCTGTTCCAGACCTGGCCATTAATGAACGGCACGGTCATCCCCCCCAATGCATTTCATGGAGCCAACGCCATGGCAGCGATCTTTGATAACCCCACCACCATCAACTTCGTCCACCGTACCCTGGGCATCCTGGTGTTCCTCGCGGTCGGGATATTCTGGTTGCAGAACCGTCGTTTCAGTGCCCCATCCATGCGCAGGCTGGAGCATGCACTGCTACTGATGGTGTTCCTTCAATTCCTGCTTGGGGTCACCACCCTGCTGCTGGCATCCACCCATATTCCGGTATTCTGGGGTGTGGTACATCAGCTGGGTGCGTTCATCCTGGCAGGGATCGCCACGGCCATTCTTTACTATGCCAGACCAAGAAAACCTCTTATCGGTTAAGCCCTCCGGCAGCCTTCCGTATATTTGCAGCAAATACCTGCTGTGAAAGGAATCATACTGGCCGGTGGATCCGGCACCCGTCTCCACCCGATCACCCTGGCCATCAGCAAGCAGCTGATGCCCATCTATGATAAGCCCATGATCTACTACCCGCTCAGTACCCTGATGATGGCGGGCATCAACGAGATCCTGATCATTTCCACTCCTTATGACCTGCCTGGTTTTCAGAAGCTGCTGGGTGATGGTTCCAGACTGGGTTGCAGCTTCAGTTATGTGGAACAACCCAGTCCGGACGGGCTGGCACAGGCTTTCACTTTGGGTGCCGATTTCATAGGTAAAGACAAGGTAGCTCTTGTGCTGGGGGATAATATCTTTTACGGGGTCGGGCTTGGAGATCTCCTGGCCAACAACAACGATCCGGATGGAGGTATCATCTATGCCTATCATGTGAGTGATCCGGAACGCTATGGTGTGGTGGAATTCGATGCCGATAAAAAGGTCATTTCTATTGAGGAAAAACCTGCAGCTCCTAAATCCAACTTTGCGGTTCCCGGCCTCTATTTCTACGACAATGAAGTAGTGGACATTGCCCGCAACCTGAAGCCTTCAGCCCGCGGTGAATATGAGATCACCGATGTGAACAAGGAATACCTTCGCAGAGATAAACTGCGTGTTACGGTGCTACCAAGAGGTACAGCCTGGTTTGATACAGGTACCTTCGACAGCCTGATGCAGGCCAGCCAGTTCATCCAGGTGATCGAACAGCGACAGGGTCTGAACATCGGCTGTATAGAAGAGATCGCCTACAGAAAGAAATTCATTGATGCAGCCCAACTGGAAGCCATCGCCCAGCCACTTATGAAGAGTGGTTACGGTCAATACCTTATGCGTCAACTGAAACGATGAAAACCTGTAAGGTACTGGTAACCGGAGGATGCGGATATATAGGCAGCCACACTGCCATCGATCTGCTGAAACAGGGCTTTGAAGTAGTGTCCATAGACAGTCTGGAACGTTCACAGGCCTTTGTGGCCGGACGGGTAGAAGAGATCAGCGGAAAACCGTTTCATCAATACTCTTTCGATTGCCGCGATGAAGCTGCAGTGCGGAAAGTTTTTGAACAGCACCCTGATATCAGCGGTGTCATTCATTTTGCAGCCTATAAGTCTGTCGGCGAATCAGTAGAACACCCGTTGCGTTATTTCGACAATAACCTGAACTCGCTGATCACCGTGTTGAGGGTGGCAGAGTCTTTCCATGTACAGCACTTTGTATTTTCCTCAAGCTGCTCGGTCTATGGTAATGCGGCTTCCCTTCCGGTAACTGAATCCACACCGCTGGCAGAACCTGAATCGCCCTATGGCAGAACCAAGCTCATGAGTGAACAGATCATTCATGACTACAGTCTGCACAGCAGGATGCGTTTCACCGTACTGCGCTATTTCAATCCGGCGGGTGCCCATGACAGCGGCAGGCTGGGTGAGATCCCCTTCGGGAAGCCCGACAATCTGGTTCCGGTCATCACTGAAACTGCCATTGGAAAACGACCGGCGCTGACCGTTTACGGCGATGATTACCCCACCCGCGATGGCTCCTGTCTGCGTGACTACATCCATGTGATGGACATTGCTTCAGCCCATACCAAAGCATTGCAATACCTGCTGGAAAACAAGCAGAAAGAAAAGGTGGAGATCTTCAACCTGGGCAGCGGAGAAGGCATCACCGTACTGGAGATGATCCACGCCTTTGAAAAAGTAAGTGCTACTGAACTCAACTATCTTCTGGGCGACAAAAGACCGGGAGATGTGATCGCCATCTACGCAGATAACAGCAAGGCAAGATCATTACTGGGATGGACGCCCGTTCGCACCACAGAAGACATCATGCGTTCTGCCTGGGCCTGGGAGAACCGGATGCGGGAAGAAAAGATTAAATAATGAACGGGGAAGAAAATCTTCCCCGTTCTTATTTCAGGGCAATATCAATGCTGAATGATCAGTTGTTCATTCTGCATCAAGCCATTTTCACTTACCAGGCTTACCATATATACTCCGGCAGCCATATTGCTGACAGGTAGCGATACGATCTGATTACCTTCTGATATCTGAATGACCTCTCTGTATACCAGCTCGCCTTGAATATTAGCAATCAATAATTCAGCAGTGGTATTGTCAGATGAGCCGATCTGAATATAAGCATTCTCAGATGCAGGATTTGGATACAAATCCATTTCCCATACTGCATTGGCAGCAAGCCTGCAGTTGACCTTCACATACACGAAACTCGATCTTCTCGCACAACCATCCTGGGTCAGTACGACATGATATTTACCAGTCGTACCTGCATCATAAGTGCTGGAGTTAGCTCCCGGAATCGCCACATTATTCTGGTACCACTGATAGGATGCTGTAGGTGAATACGGTGCTTCAAGTGTGGTCAGATCTCCATCACAAATATAAATAACTCCTGTTGTGATCAGGTTGAATGGGAGTACAACTCCGACCAAGATGTCTTCTGAAACCACCGCCGGACAAATACCATTGTCTGCAACGCACGTGTATAATCCCGGCATATCTGCTATATAAGCCGTGCTGGTGGCGCCTGCTAACTCCACTCCATTTCTATACCACTGAATATCTCCTCCACTGGCACTTACTTCAAGAGTAGTTGCACCTTCATAGCACAGTTTTTCCATCAATGGCGACAATACTTCTACAACTGGTGATACAGATTCAGTCACTACGACAGGCCCGGCATTTGATTCGCATCCTTCTGTACTTGTAACTGTTACTGAATAGCTTCCGGCACCCACTTCAATTCCGGCTGTTGATTCCAATGTACTCCACAGATAAAAATCACCGCCTGAAGCAGTCAGATTGACCGTTTCTCCTTCACATAGTTCAGTAGGACCATCGGCTGTGATCTCTGCCACGGGTAGTGGGTTCACTGTTACCGTGATTGTATTGGAGGTCTGTTCTCCATTCTCACAATAGTAATCGCCGGAAGTGGACACCACTATCGAAACAGTTGTTTCTCCGGTACTCCATAAATTACCCTCAGCAAGATTGGCGGTCAGGGTCACGCTTCCACCTTCACAGAATTCCACCGGGCCATCAGCAGAGATGACGAGTTCTTCTGTACAGATATTGACCATTACATCGGCAGCAGCAGAGGTGTTATCACAGCCTTCTGCAGTATATACGGTAACTGTATAGCTGCCTGTTTCAGACACCACGATCGAAGAAGTGGTCTCACCTGTGCTCCACAGATAGCTATCGCCGGCAGAAGCAGTTAACGTTACCGATTCTCCATCGCAGAATGTTGTGGGCCCGTCAGCAGAAATACTTGCCACGGGGGCTGCATAGACCGTGACATTTACATCTGAAGATGTTGCACTGCAACCCAGTGTGGTCACTTCTACATTATAAGAACCAGCAGCTGATGCAGAGATAGATGCAGTTGTTTCACCGGTGCTCCAGAGATATGAATCGCCGGCTGAAGCGGTAAGTAGTACACTTCCATCTTCACAAAATTCGGTCGGGCCATCAGGTGTGATAGTAGCCACAGGTATGGGGTTCACGGTCACATCCACTGCATTAGATATATCTGTACATCCGTTTACGTCTGTTATGGTTACTGAGTAACTGCCTGTTGCATCCACATCAATGGAAGAGGTTGTTTCGCCGGTACTCCACAGATATTCAGAAGCAGCTCCTGCATCCAGTGTTACCGCTTCTCCCTCACAAAGCGTAGTAGCACTAAGCGGAGTTACTGAAGCAACTGGATTCTCCCACACAGTGATCGCAACCGGGTCTGAAATGGCAGAGCAAGTTCCTTTGAACAGCTCCACACTATAATCGCCGGAAGTGGTTACTTCAATGGTAGGAGTGGACTCACCAGTACTCCAGAGATATGCATCCGGGGCATCAGAACTGATACTCAGTGTCACACTACCACCTTCGCAGAATTCTGCAGGACCATCCAGATCGATCACAGCCAAGGGGTTAGGCTCTACTTCTATGTCAACGATATTGGAGGTACGCACACAGCCATCGCCATTATCAATAGTAAGTGAATAACCACCTGTAATATCTGCAGCGTTGGTTTCTGTAGTAGAGCCATCACTCCATAAGTATGACAGGTGATGATCTTCCGTAAACAATAACACAGATTCTCCTTCACAGAAGGTAGTGATTCCTTCAGCCATAATGACCACGGTATCCGGACAGTAATTGTTGGTAAGGGTATATCCGCTGTGATAGGTAGTTGAATAATGTTCAACCAATATATAATATGTTCCGGCATCCAACCCGGTTTCTGAAACCTGACACTCGCCATAGGCTTCATCACTGTCAAGGTTGGTTCCGGAGCTACTCTTGAGATATAGCCTGTGATACATGACAGGATCAAAGGTCAGGGTAGCAGACAAGTCTCCTGGTTGATTTAGCACTAACTCATAGTAATCGTATTCATCATAGGTAGCTCCGTTATAGCGGAATCCTATATGACCTTCCGCAGATGAATTGGTAAGCATAGGCTGTGCTACCGGTATTGAATCATTGTCTTCCATGTCATTTGCTTCAGCCGGTGGGGTGACCAGGTTGGTCAAGCTGTAACCACTGAAATAGGTAGTTGAATAGTGTGACATGCGAATATAGTATGTACCTGCAGCCAGTCCTTTCCGAACAACCGTTTGGGTTGTATAAGCACTATTGGAACCCAGGCTCGTTGTTCCGTTGGAATCGTAAAGTGTAAGGGTATGGTACTGCCCTGTATTATTTTCAGCAGTAATGGTAAGTGTACCGTCCTGGGTCGTTACTACCTGATACCAGTCATCCTCATCAAATCCACCCACATCATACCGGTGACCGATATGTCCATACATGGTACTGTTTTCATCCATAACCATGGCATCTGTATATACATCATTAGGCTCAGCGTCATTGTCATATTCTGTCATAGCCACTGCATTGTATAATGTATAAGGGCTGTAATAAGTGGTTGAGTAGTGCTCTACCCGTACAAGGAATGTACCGGCAGCAAGTCCGGCCTTTGTCACAGAGATCGAATCATAACCCCCAGTTGAAGCCAGATTGGTCACTCCGTCTGCAGCATACAGGTATAGCCGGTGGTACATGCCAACAGAATAAGCTAATGAAACTGTCACATCACCATCGCTGGTGGTTGTAAGTTCATACCAGTCATCTTCGTCATAGCTTCCTCCATTATACCGATAACCAATATGCCCCTGTGTGCTTCCATTCTCAGGCAGAACAAGTGCTTGAGTAGAGACATCATTTGGTTCTGCATCGTTAGGGATACCTGTGGATGTAAGTGAATTTGTGAGTGTATATCCTCCGTAGTAAGTAGTTGAATAATAGTGTACACGGATATAATACACACCGGCAGCTACACCATTTCTGGTAACGCTAACCAGATCAGAAGCTGAAGCTGAGCCCAGCGAAGTCACTCCATTTGAATCATAAATGGATAGATTAAAATAGGAACTGGGTTCAATATCCAGCGTCACATTCAGATTACCATCTTCTGTCGTGGTGACCTGGTACCAGTCTATCTGATCCAGTGCGCCACCATTATAGCGGTAACCTAAATGGCCGTCTGCTGAACTATTTTCTGCCAACACCAAAGCATCTGTATATACATCATTTGGTTCAGCATCCTGACCATAACCATTCGTTATGACCTCGGGCACCAGTTCATAGCTGCAATCTGTTGCGGCACTGTAGTACTGAATTCGCATGAAGTAGTCGCCAGCCGCCGCCTTATTGTACTGAAATGATGCCGTAGTTCCAGCCGGAACTACAGTTGCACTGGACAGTATTGTTGTACCGTCATTGTCCAGCAGGTATATATTAGCATGACCCGATCCAGTAATAGCGTAATTAATGCGGATGATACCATCTTCAGCGGTTGTGAATGAGAACCAGTCAAAGTCCAGATCTGCCCCAAGCACAGAGCCGGTCACGCTGTCATTCACAGCCACTGCATTAGCAGTACCTGAAGTGTTATTGGATTCGGTCTCAGCAATAGTAGTGGCATAAGATAATATCGGTGCTGCGATCAGTATCGCAGACAGCAGGATTGGTAGGCGCATGTTTTTCATTTTGGGTTTCATAAACAGAATCCCAAATCTATCGGTATCCATGCTCCTGCCATACTACTAATTCTTGCAGGTACCGGTTAAAAACGTGTTAAATCAACTTTTCCCGTATGGCTTTGGACACTGCCTCACCTAGGCTGTGCACATGGAGTTTCCTGTAGATGTTGCGCACATGGAAATTGACGGTATGGTAACTGATGCCCTGGTTTTCAGCAATCATCTTGTAACTGAATCCTTCTACCAGATCGCGTAATACAGCACTCTCTTTTTCTGTAAGGTCGATGCTGTTAGCAGGTTCCGGGGTGTTCTGTTTTGCAAAAAAGGCCAGGACCTTGGCGGCTATCTCTGGTGTCATTGGCGCACCTCCGTCATGCATCTCACTGATGGCCTCCAGTAACTTGACCGGTGGTGTTTTCTTTAACAAATAACCTGTGGCTCCTGCCAGGATGCTTTCAAAAACTTTCTCATCATGATCAAAGACAGTCTGCATCATAACCGGGAGGTTGGGGAAAGCCCCCTTCAGTATCCTGACCGCTTCAATTCCGTCAATTCCCGGCATATCAATATCCATGATGACCACATCGGGCTGTGCATCATGGAGCTCTGCCACGAGGTTGCCGGCATGTTCATAGGATCCGCAGCAGACATATCCCTCGGTAGTTTTCAGCAATAACTCCACTCCATCCCGCCGGATGTCATTATCGTCAAACAGAGCTACCCTGATCTCCTTCATGATCCTAAATTAATTCATTCATATTTCTGATCTTCTACCAGATCTTGCGGGTTCCGGCCGGAAAACATAAGCTGACCAACACACCGTCGCCTGGCTGGCTTGTTATTTTCAGTGATCCTTTGAGTGATTCTGCCCGTTGTTGCATCGAATACAATCCATTTCCATACTGAACCGATTCCTTGTCAAATCCTTTGCCATTATCACTGATATCAACACACATCGATTCTGATTTACGGTAAAGACGGATGGTCACTTTGGTGCAGGCTGCATACTTGATGATGTTATGAAGCGCCTCTTTACAGATAAGATAGCATTCTTTGCGCTGCACTGGTGATAAATGCAAGCTGCCCAGGTTATCATCCCATTCGTAAGTGAATCTGATATTGGCGGCGCCAAGCATCTCGCCTGCCAGTTGCCTTAATCTGGCTCCCATCTGCCCGGCAGGGGCATTTCTGGGCTGCAGACTCCAAATAATATGTCCCATATTCTCCTGCATTTCAAGGCTGGCATGAGAGATCTTCTGTAACAAGCTCCGCAGTTCCTGTTGGTTCTTCTGTGAGTGATTATGTGCCACTTCGCTGTACAGATGAATAGAACTCAATGCACTTCCCACATCATCATGCAGATCGTTTGCTATCCTGTTTCTGATCATCTCGATCTGATATCTGCTTCTCTCTCTCAGGAAGATGATCAGCCTGAAAACAGATAGTGACATGACCAGACACAAGCCGTAAAACCACCAGGTTCCATACCAGGGTTTTGAAATGTCCAACAGGTATAATGTATTCGTCTCACTCCATTCACCTACCGGATTGGTCACCTGTACTTCGAGGGCGTAGCTGCCCGGAGTCAGATTTGTAAATCTGATAAATGATGTGACAGATGATTCTGTCCAATTCTCCTCAAGTCCAGTTAGCCTGTACCTGATCTTCAGTGAACCCGGATATCGAACCTGAATACCAGCCAAATTGAACTGAACGAAATTCTGGTTGTGCTTAAGGACAATACGATCAGGATATTCCTTCAGATAGATCAGAGAGTCCTGAACCAGCAATGTTTTAATAAACACATCAGGGAAACTGCGATCTGCAATCAGATCATCCTGATGAAAGGTCAGAAAATGCTTTCCGCTTGCGTAGGCAAACTGGCCGTCTGGTAACTTGATGATCCCCAGTGGTGCACTTGGGTACCAGGATTCATGGGGAATACCCTGGTATCTGAATGTTTTCCGTTTTACATCAAATATCTCGAACCCTTCCAATACAGCAGCCCACACCTTTCCCTGATCGTACAGACCTCCCAGCATGACACGGTGCAGGTCATTGCCTGGCAGCCAGGTCTGGCAGCTTCCATCTACCAACCTACCCAATCCATCAGGTGTGGTGATCCAGACACCTTTTTCAGGATCAGAGATGATGGATGTGATATAATTTGAAGGTATGCTTGCCGGGTCATCCGGATCGTGCAGAAAGCGGTCGAAGTTGTTCACAAGCCCTTCTTCACTACGCCACCTGTATAAACCCTGAGTACTGCCCAACCATACCTGACGATCTTTATCAATAGCTACATTTAGCAGCAGGCCGTCTCCAAATGATAAAGGATTCTTTTCATCCCTTACCAGAAAATAATTAACATTATCACTGACATCATATACAAGTAAACCATATCCGATAACTGCTGCCAGTACGAACTCCTTGTCCTGATCCTTATAAACGACCGGGCTTCTCACCTGAAAGGCAATCCTGCTATAATGTGATCTGTTGATGATCACAGTGTCTCTCAGGTACACTAAAGACGGTATCCAGTCAGACAACTGCTCTTTCACAGGGTCATACCAGAACAAACCCTGCTCTGATGATAGCATGAATCTGCCATCAGACAACTGTACAATACCTGTTACCTGGATGGCCTGGCCTTTAAAGTCTAATTCTACCCTTCTGAAGAAAGCATCTGCCGGTTCTTTTTTGAATATCCCTGCGCTTGAGCAGATACGCAGAGTGCCTGATGACTCTGTGAAGACTGAATAATAACTGATGTCTCTGGCTTCGTCATACGGAAGTAACTCAGCATGAATCTTCCACTGGGCCGGATTGTATCTGGCCAGCCCCTTTGTTGTTCCGATCCAGACGATGCCATTGCGATCTATCATCATTGCCAGTACCCTGTTACCGGGAATGGAATATGCATTGTTCACTTCTGACATGAAAAATCTGGACTTCATCGTCCGCTTATCAAGCAGTGCCACTCCGGTACTGTTCATTCCCAACAACAGCGTATGATCATCCAATGATTCGATACAATTGATCTGATCTTCCGCATCAAAAACTTCTGTGATCACCGGATCATCTCCAGTGCCGGAGTTTCTTTGCAGAAACAAACCGCCTTTCCATCCACTGACCCAGAGACTATCTCCTTCCGGTAAAAATTCTGCGATGGTGGTACATGGCAGATCACGGAACCTCAACACCAGCTTGCCAGTAGCATCTATTGCGGCTACCGGACCAGGTTTTAAGGGAGACAGGAAAATCTGCCCTCTGAAAGTTTTGAACCTATGTATCCAAAAAGGATCCTTGATTTCAGATCCTGCATCATCCCATCGAACGGACAGTACAGCATCAGTCACATTCTTAGCAGGAGCGATGTATCTAAACTCCATGTTCCTTGTGTGCAACAGGATCAAGGGATTGACCTCTGCTGTCAGCAACAAAACGGAGTCGTTTAGCATGACAATATCTGTAAGCCGGTTTGAAGGCAACCCGGTCTTGTTATCAGTGCTTTCCATGAGTGCGGTCCACCTGAAACCTTCCTTTGCCTGCTCATCAAAGCGGTTAAGGCCGCCATCTTTTGTAGCCACCCAAATGATCCCATCCTGATCTTCCAGTACACGAACTATATAGTTGCCGGAAATGGAATTCCTGTTCTGATTTGATTTCAAAAAATGCTCATAAGTCTGGCCATCATACCGGTTCAGGCCAAAGCGGGTACCTATCCAGATGAAGCCCCGGCTGTCTTCAAACAAGCAGGTTATGCTGTTGTTGGACAGTCCATTCCGGGTAGTGATCTGTTCAAAATAAAGATCAGGAAGTTGTGCCCGAAGGGCGGCGCAATAAAAAAGTAAGAAACAAAGTACTGACAACAGGCGCTTCATGGTAAACCGAATATACTCGCTTTCGGTCATATCTGTGAAAACCTGATCAGCTGATCTGTTGCCGGTAATGTATGTTTCGTTGAGCCAAATGTTCCAGCATGAAAGACAAGTGTGCCTCCTCTTCACCCAGGAATTCCGGCGGAAAGACCCCTTTCTTATCATACATGCCATTCAACACCAGGCGGGCAGCCCCTGTGCAGGTATAGCCAGTGGTGCGTGCCATGCTGGAAGTCTTCGTTGCGGCATCATAACGATCCAGCAGGTCATAGGTATAGGTGCGATGTGAACCGTTTTCTGTTCCCTCTATGATGACCCGCATCACAGTGAATTCTTCTTCTTCCTGCTCTAGTTTCCACATCGGGAACAGCAGTTGCGAGGTCAGGTCTATCGGTCGGATTGCCTGCCCTTTCACCAGTATGGCTTCTTTACTGAAGAACCCTGTCTCCCGCAATACCCGCATCAGTTCGATATGACCCGGATAGCGCAAAGTTCTTTCAATCATGTTCGGAATATCGGGCATGGTGCGTATCAGGCTGCGCAGTCCGTCGCTGTTGAAAGCTTCGAGGGTACCCACTTCTGCAAACTCCATGAGCTCCGGTTCGCTGAGCGCAGGCATGACCACTTCCTTTCCATCCTGCACATATCGGGCCGGGCGGGTATATTCTTCCAGTACATCGATGGGGGAAAAGGGAGCCTTATACTCATATGGCCACTGTCGGTGTTTGGGAAGTCCGCCCACCAGACAAACGAACCGGTTCACCTGCATCCGCCGATGGTGATATCCCAGCAGGATATTGTCCATTCCGGGTGCCACACCCACATCCATGATGGCAGTTACACCTTTGTCTTTTGCAAGCTGATCCAGCAGAAAAGGGTCCTCATCAAAAAAGGAAATATCACATATGTTCTTCCCTGCTTCAATAACGGTCTGCAGGGTTCTGAATGCCATGAATCCGGGTACCGCTCCTATCACAAGGTCTGCAGCAGCGATCAATTCCTGAATGGCAGCAGCATCAGACAGATCAGCCTGAATGGTATGGATACCAAAGGGCAGAAGCAGGTCCAGATTCTCCCGGCTTATATCGGCACTGGTCACCTGAAAATCCTTTGCCAGGTCAATGGCCATGGCACGTCCTACCATGCCGGCACCCAGTACAACTATCTGTTTGCTCATACGCACAAAGGTAGGAGAAAGATCATTCGAGGTCGGTACTCAGCGTATAACGGCAAATGCGCCCGTTGCCCTTATCTGCCACATAGACCACCCTGCGCAGATAAGCCACACCACTGGGTTCGTTGAAGTTGAAGGGGCCATCGCCGGCACCGCCAAAGCTGGCGATGATCTGTTTTGTTGTGGTGCTTCCCGGTGGTGGGTTCACACCTTCATAGCCCCTGCGGGTGAACTGATACAGAGAGTCCAGCTCACTGTCCACCACAAATATGTAACCGGTAAAATCAGGTGCCACATACACATCTGCAGGAGCTTCAAATCTGCCGGGTTCGTAGAGGAAACGATCGGCTTTGGTCAGGTCAAATGCTGCCAGTGCTGCATTCTCTCCATAGGTGACTCCCGCTTCCGGATCCACATTCTGCTGGATCCACAACACTTTGTACGCTGCATCTTCCGCCTCCAGGGTGATAAGAAAATCAGCCGAGGTGCTGATTCCTGCGAGCGATTGGGGTGGAGCAGCAAATCCGGCGATAGAAGAGATATTCCAGGATGATCGGAGGTTGGATGATACCGGACTCAGTCCGTTGGAATAGCCGGTGTTGTTGCCATCCTCATCAAAGAACAGAATAGTATTATCCACTCTAGCGATACCTGTCAGGTCATTGCGTGGACCGGTGCGTGACACGTGCAGGGTATTATCGGCCAGAGTGGTCACACCGGTGAATTCAACTGCGATATCATCTGTACCACGGAAAGAAGTGATGTTGCGGCTTTCATCGCAGAACGGATGAATAAGGGTATCAATGAACTGTACATTTCCGGTAGCCGTACCCGTCAGGTGATATACCGCAGCCAGGTTTTCGGGCATTCCGTCGTCATCCACATCCACATCCACCCGCCCGGTCACATAGGTATGCAGCCTACGGTCCTGACATACATCTGAGGCACCCTGAATGTAAATGATGTCATGCAGATTTCCCGCCTGATCCAGCACGTTCAGCCCGTTGTCATCTATCACATAGATCATCTCATCATAACCGCAGTATATATCTACCGGATGATCAAAGCCTGTCCAGAATGGCAGCACTGGAACATAGCCCACTTCTGAAGGAATGAGTTCCGGATCGATGGCGCCTTCTTCAAAGATCTCTGCGGCTACATCATCTTTTGTTGTACCAAACAAAAAATCGCAACTGCTCAGCAGCGGAAAACAGATGAGGATGTAAGCCAGTTTCTTCATAGAGATAATTGCAGACCGATGCGGTTGACCGTTCCCAGCCTGTTCATATATTGAAATCCGTAATCCAGTTGTACCGTACCAAAATAACGCGGCACCCTGACACCGAATCCGAACGAGGGCCAGGCTGCGAGGTCAGTGGCGAACTGATACCCGCTTCGCACAAAAAGCAGTTTCTTCCAGCCGTATTCCAGTCCGATAGAATAGGTCTCATTGTTATCTGTGGGATGGTTGAGCTGGGCTGCAGCGGTGAGTTGATGGGTCTCTGAAGCCAGTGCATCCCAGGCAAATCCAAGACGAAAAATGGTGGGAACCCCAACATCTTCGGCCTGCACGATGACGGTGGTATCGGTAATGGACAGTACAGGTATGGAACCATCGGGCGTTGTATTGAACCCGAAGTTGGTGAGTGCCACGGCAAAACGGGTCCGGGCAATACCGATATCATACCGGAAGCCCAGATCGAACAGCATGTTCTGGTTGTGCACGTCAGCAATATCTTCCCTTACATATTTCAGGGTCACACCGAAACTGAATGCATCGGTCAGTACCTGCGACCAGCTGGCGCCCAGAGCCATATTGACCGGGTGAAAGGTCATGCCGTTTCCGGCGGGCTGAAATTCTGTGGTGACCGGCATGGAACCGGCGTCAAAATACTGCAGGCTTCCTGCAAATAATGTGTTGGAGTTCAGTCGCCAGGCCAGTGCTCCGTAATACTGATTGATGGAAGCAGGATATGCAGTATGTGCCAGCATGGTGTGCCAGCGACTGGTATCCAGCTTACTCAGACCTGCTGCATTCCAGTACACGGATCCCATATCATCTGCCACAGCGAGGAAGGCCTCACCCATTCCTGCAGATCGGGCATCGGGCACCACTTTCAGAAACTGCCAGCCGGTGGTAGCGGTGCGTGAATCTCCATAAGATGGCAGCAGCTGCGCCTGAACCATTCCGGCGTAGAGGCAAAGCAGAAGAAGCCATCTCATTTTCATAGTGCAAAGAAAAGAGAAATTGCCCCGAATACAGATGCAGGCAGCAACTTTTATGCAATCTTAATGCATGACCGTAACGGAACGTGTCTGGCCCAACTGATCAGCAAGAAAGTAAATGCCGGGTGGTGTGGTAACAGGAATCTGATAACGATCTGTACCTGATACGCTTCCAGACCAGATCATTCTGCCATTCAGGTCGGTCATGGTGCAGGTGGTATTACTCTCTGTACAGTAGTTCTGGATCCATACTGATCCGGTGCTGTGGTCAGTCCCGGCCAGCCATCCGCTACAATCGGGTACCGCTGGCAGTGCAACTGTACCGCAGTCCAGAGCAGCATCCAGTATAGCAGTGACACCGTTTTCCAGTTCTACATCAGCAAAGACCCTGGTGCTGCATCCGGGAGCAGAAACACTCACATCATAGATGCCGGCAGAATGATAGCCCAATTCAAACTGACCCAACAGGTCAGCCTGTGCCGTTGCAGTGGTACCGGTCAATTCAATTGTAGCCAATGGGATGGATGCCCCGGTAACTTCATCGGTCACAACACCTTCCAGAAAGGCAGCATAAACATACTCCGGTTGCAGAACCTGCAACCCCTCCTGAATATCAGAAACGATCAGCAAACCGGATGGCAAATAAGGGTAAACCTCCCAGGCACCTTCAAAGAATGCATCAGGACCAGCAGGATTGGTATCATAGTGACCGGTTTCTACCAGCAGGCCGGGGCGGGAAGCATCGAGAATGACAACCCCCTCACTGTAATGAGAAGCTACCAGAAAATCACCCAGTACCCGTACATTGTGTGGTATGGCCAGAGCCGTATCACCATGCTTATACCGGTCCAGTTCCTGGATGTCAGTCAGATCACTGATATCAAAAGAAGTGATATATCCGTTGAATATCTCATCAGTAGTGAAAAGGATATTGCCACTGGCATCCGGCTCACAATTGTGCGTGGCCACTCCATAGGTCTCAGCATATCCCAGCGACAGGAAAGATGTTTTATCACTGATATCCAATACCTCGAACCGACCGTCATAGATCTCAGCGGCCCACATGGTATCATTGCGAACAAACGCATCATGTATATAGTGGTCTTCATACACAGCCACAAAGTCCGGGTTCATTGGATCAGTGTTCAGGTCCAGCATATAGGCTCCTGTGAGTCCAAAGACCACATTGTATCCGAACAGATAAAGTATGCCGTTCTCATCAACAAAAAGTGTATGAGCCGTAGTAAAGGGATGATCTGCTGTACCTGCATATGAGACCGTATCAATGGCGCCGGGCAGATCCTGCAGATCTACGATCAGCAGGCCGCCACCGGTCTCATTGGTCACATAGGCATAATGGCCGAATGTTTTGACTTCTCGCCAGGCACTTTCTGCACCTTCTACAAAGAATAGTTCTTCAGGGGCAGCAGGGTCAGCCAGACTCACAATAGAAAGGCCGTTGTATGCCCCTACCAATGCATACTCCGTATTGTCAGGAGCAGTGTATCCCCATAAGCTGCTGAGCTGAGAATAAGGCAATGATGACACCCATGTAATGTTCAGTTGTGCTGATACCGTGAATGACAGCAAAGAAATGGTTAAAAGTAAAACGAAACGCATATGATCTGTTTAAGAATAAAAGTATGCATAGTTTATCTGCTTTATGTTATAGTATTGTCAGATCATGACCTATATCCTGCCCCCATCACTCGATGCATATATAGAACAGCACAGCAGCAAACCGGACGAACACCTGCAGCAGCTGGACCGCGAAACCCACCTGAAAGTACTCCAGCCACGCATGCTGAGCGGAGCAGTGCAGGGAAAATTCCTGGAATTCATCAGCACGATGATCAGGCCGAAACGCATCCTGGAGATCGGCACCTACACGGGTTACAGCGGCATCTGTATGGCGAAAGGACTGGTGGAAGGAGGGACGATCACCACCATAGACATCAACGAAGAACTCAGCTCCATGGTGCGTCGCTATGTGGATGCAGCAGGACTCACAGAAAAATTCGATATCCGGACCGGAGATGCCACCCGGATCATCCCGGAACTTTCCGGACCATTTGACCTCGTTTTCATTGATGCAGACAAACGCAACTATTCCAGATACTATGAACTGGTCATAGATAAGGTGCCTGCGGGCGGATGGATCCTGGCAGATAATGTACTATGGAGCGGAAAAGTGGTGGAAGAAGCCACAGACAAGGACACTACGGCCATCAGAGCATTCAATGAACTCGTGCAGGCCGATGAACGGGTAGAAAATGTGCTGCTTTCTGTTCGTGATGGCATCATGATTGTTCGGAAAAATGGATAAAGCACATTTTTTTATGGATAATAGCCAAATGCCCCAGGCGTTTCTACAAGTAGTTTTGAATGGGCTTCTATGCCTGCAATACTATGAAGAATACACTGTTGGCATTTACCCTGCTGACGGGGCAGTTCTCACTGTTTCCCGGCGATCCGAATGAGGCGGTACTGGCCTACATTGAACGCTACCGGTATATCGCGGTAGAAGAAATGATCAACCATGGCATACCTGCCAGCATTACCCTGGCGCAGGGCATACTGGAATCAGGAGCCGGACGCAGTCAGCTTGCCTCTGAATCCAATAATCACTTCGGCATCAAATGCCATGATGGGTGGGATGGTGAAAGAGTCTATCATGATGATGATGCCAAAGGAGAATGTTTCAGAAAATATTCCAATCCGGAAGAGTCCTATCGTGACCATTCCATGTTCCTGCTTACCCGGCAGCGTTATGCAGGTTTGTTCGAACTGGATCCCAATGATTACAAAGGCTGGGCCAAAGGGCTGAAGGCAGCCGGGTATGCCACCAATCCGCAGTATGCTGACAGGCTCATTGCCCTGATAGAAGACTATAAACTATATGAATATGACGAGCTCAGCCCAGACCAGCTGCTGGCCATGGAAGAGCATAAGAAAGTTGACAAGAGCAAGGAAGAGAAGAAGAGTGATGCAGATAAAAAAGATGCCACCAATCAAACTACCGCTGTTTTCTACTACAACCGCATTCCAACGGTAGTGGTCAACCCCGGTGAAACACTTGAGCTCCTGTCTGAAAGACATAACATCCGCATGAAACGTCTGTTGGAATACAACAACATGACCGGAACAGAAAAACTGGAACCGGGTACGTACGTTTACCTGCAACCCAAACGCAAAAAAGGCCTCACCAAATACCATAAGGTAGAATCAGGAGAGACCATGTGGACCATCAGCCGTGATGAAGGTGTCAGACTGGATCGCCTGTATAAATACAACCTGCTCACTCCGGGTCAGGAACCTGCTGCCGGTCAGCTCATCTATCTGCGCAAGGAAAGGGAGACCGCCCCTATGTTACTGGACAAAGTGAAAGAACTGAACGATAAGGAAAAGCGGGAAGAAATGCGCCGTCAGAAAGAAGCAGACGATAAAAAAGCACTGGAACAGCAGGAAGAAGAACAGCGAAAGAAAAATGAGATCCTGATGGAATTTGAAGAGTCCGGTGCACCCAGAAAAAGTGAATCGCCTGGCGCCAGACTGGATACCGATCCGGTCATTCCTGATGTCATGAGCGTTAAACCATTCCTTGTTGCTGAAGAACTGCCGGTTCCGCTCTATCATTATGTGGAACCACAGGAAACTCTATACGGACTGGCACGTGTGTTCAATACAACGGTAGATAACCTGAAGTCCTGGAATCAGCTGGGTGATAACACCATTAAAGCAGGCCAGCAGCTTATCATAGGTTACAGGGAGTAAGGCCTATCTTTGGGCATGCAACCTCACAGGCTCCGGCTGCTGTTCAGCAAGGATCAGATCGAAGCAGCCGTTGGCATGCTGGCCGATCAGCTTAACCAAAGATTTGCAGAAAAGGATCCGCTGTTCCTTGTGGTCATGAACGGTGCATACATGTTCGCCACAGACCTGCTCAAACAATTCATACACCCCTGCACCCTGGCATTTATTGACGTGAAAAGCTACAGTGGCACTACACGTTTTGTGCTTGATGCAGACAGCAGCAGAATACCGGATCTGACCAACAGACATGTGGTCATACTGGAAGATATTGTTGACAGCGGTACTACCATGGCATGGCTTAAAAAAGAAACTGCCGGGTGCGGTGCTGCATCAGTTACTTCAGCAGCGCTGCTCAACAAGCTTGTGCCACATGAAGCAGATGCAGATCTGTATGGACTGGATGTGGAAGACCTGTTCGTTGTAGGGTACGGACTGGATCTGGACGGTCGCTATCGCAACCTTCCTCAGATCTTCGAACTATTACAGGATTAACCCTGTGTGGTAGGGCGGGCATCATCGTTCCCGCGTTTCTTTCCGAGGGTCTCCAATACTACGGTTTCTCTGTCTTTCTTACCTGATTCTGCCCAGAGATCCACAGCAGTCTTCATGATCACAAAAAAACTGGCAAATAAAATTGGTGCTGCTTTCTGCTCAGAACCAAAGAGGGTTTCACCCAGAAAGGCCGTGCTAACTGCCCCCAGCACAATGACCACATGCATGACAATGGAACGCCCGTCAAAAGGCATGGCCAGTGATGCTGCAGTGGTTTCCTGCCAGTCGCCGGTAAACCGCCATACCAGGTAATCTGTCAGATAATAAATAAGCACAGCCACAATACCTGCTTTCATGAATGGATCCATGAACAAAATGATCTCGCCCATACTGGGTTGTCCCGGACGGTTTCCCTGGTACATACCAATAAAAACGAGAATAAAAACCAGGTAAATGAAAAGGATGAATGCCCGGGTTCCCATGTAGGTTACCATGATCAGGGGCTTATTGTTGCGTATAGACTCTGTTTCCGGTGCCCCGTTGATGGTCACGTTTGGCCTTGCCTCTGCCCGCTTAGCTGCCTTGGCCATCTTAAGCACATTAAAGAAACTCAGAATGACCGTTTCCCACCAGTAGATATATATGATGGCAAAAAAACTCCAGTTGAAGAACAAGACTCCAGCCAGCGGAAACAGGTTCATCAGCAAGAGAGTAGGAACTCTGGGAAACTGTGCTTTGCCGGCCATGGATCAGGGAGCTTGTGAACGCAGGTATGCTACACCTTCTTTAGATATCAGCCTGGTTTGCAATGTCTCTCCGTACGGATACAACACATGTATGCAATCATCCTGCAAGTTGAAATCCATCCGTACACTGCCATGCTCGGTAAAGAAGATCATGTAACCGTCATATCCGCACTTGTACAAAGGAGTAGGTTCATCCAGTATGTAATCTGAAAATGCCCTGATCTCTTTTTTGTCTGTGATGTCCTGGTAAGCACCAAGGTTGGTATTGTAAACGATCTGCACCCGCTCCGTTTGTTTGACGAGTTCATCTATCTCGGTCACTTCTCCGCAACGCACAAACATGACCGCCATGAATGTAAAAAATGCTCCTAATATGTATTTGTACATGGACTAAAGATACGGTTCAAACAGGAATACCCCTGCCTGAAAAAACGTACCTTGGAATATGCTATTGCGCAATGCAACACTTCTGCTGCTGGCGTGGGGCAGTTTTGCCTGCCGGCCTGCTGCCAACACCCGGAACGTAATTCCATCAACGGCAGACACCTTATCTGTACTGGCATCAGGTCTGCATGTTCCATGGGGCATGGATCTGTTACCAGATGGCAACCTTCTCTTCAACCAGCGTGACGGTGCCATATGCCTCCTGAACAGGACATCAGGAATGGTTACAGTTCTCATGGAACGACAGGTAAATGACCAGGCAGAAGGCGGGCTGCTCGGACTGGCCGCTGATCCTGATTTTTTATCCAATTCATATATTTATATTTATGAAACTGTTGCTGCCGGTAACCAGGTGGTCAGGTTGCAGTTGCAAGGCCATACACTCCGGCAGGACAGCATCATTCTGAGCGGCATTCCACATGCAAAATTTCACGATGGCGGCATCCTGCGCTTCGGCCCTGACAGCTTTCTCTATGTTGGCACCGGCGATGCCCGTCAACCGGACCTAGCACAAGACAGGAACAGCCTGGCAGGAAAGATCCTGCGCATAGACAGAAATGGTACTCCGGCGGATGGTAATCCTTTTGGAAATGCCGTGTTCAGCTATGGTCATCGCAATGTGCAGGGACTGGCATGGAGTGAACAAGGACAACTGTATGCCACAGAACACGGTCCTTCCGGCGAACTGAACGGCTGGTGTTGTCACGATGAACTCAATAAAATAATTGCAGGCGGTAATTACGGTTGGCCGATGGTAACTGGAGATGATGAACGGAAAGGCTGTATTGCGCCACTGGCACATAGCGGAGAAGATACCTGGGCACCCGGTGGTTTGGTGTGGGTAAATGAAAACGGACCGGAAACGCTTCGCGGAAAACTGGTGTTCGCCTGCCTGCGGGGAAGGAAACTACTGGTGTTCGATACTGACGGACACGAGCAACAGGTGCTGTTTGACGGTACCTTCAAAAGATTGCGTAACATCATTCAGATACCTGACGGGAGCCTGGTATTTTGCTCTTCCAACAAAGATGGAAGAGAAGCTCTGCCATTACAGGAAGATGATCATATCTATCTACTGCCAGCCAGATGATCAGCCACCCACTTCCAGAGGATGATTTCTGAACCACTTTACCGTTTCCTCTACACCTTCGGCAGCCGGCGTAACTCTAAAATCAGGAAAACGTTGCATGAACTTTTCATCATGAAAGCGGTAGTGCTGCATATTCTGAAACATCATCTCCCGGATCTCTTTCATGATGGGCATGAACCATCCCATGACACTGACCATCCAGGGCGGAGCCACCTGAATGCCGTCTTTGCTTCCGGTATATCCTGCAAATAAGGAGACCCATTCTCTGGCGGTCATCGAAACCTGGTCGGTTGGCAGATGCCAGACCTGATTCCAGGTGTCGGGTGCATTACCCAGCATGGCCACTGCCTTCGCTGCGTCAGGAGTATAGGTGTACTGATGCACCTTGTCAATCTTTCCCAGCCATTGGGCCTTTTTACCCTTCAATTGATTTTTCAGCACGGTCTCCACCAGCACACTCTGCCTGTTCTCAGGGCCGTAAAAATCTGCACTTCTGGCAATGATCCATGTCAGCCCCTTTCTTCCGGCTTCTTCCAGAATACTTACTACTTCCGCCCTTACCTGACCTTTTTTGCTGGGAGGATCAACAGCTGAGGTTTCGTTCATATCCGGAATGGAAGAAGCTGCATACATGTACACATTATCAAAGAAGACCAGTTTGCTGCCGTGTTTCAAACAGGATGCTGTGAGATGTTTCATGAAAGAAGGCCAGGTTTGCTGCCAGGTCTTCAGCTCATACTTGAAACCTATGGTACAATAGACCACCTCACTGCCGGCTATTGCTTTATCCAGCATATCAGGATCGGTCACATCGGCAGAAAAAAGTTCATCATCGCCGTTCACATGCTGCGGATGCCGGTTGACCAGTCTGATGGCCTGAGTATATTGCTTCAGCTCTCTGGCAAGCGGTTTTCCGATGGTACCACCTGCACCTATGATGGTTTGCATAACCCTAAAGACGATTGAAAAGCAAAAATATTTTAAGGCTTCTGATTGCGTACCTTTGCACTCCTAAGAAGCTGACGATGAAGAACATCATTCTCTTTGGTCCTCCGGGTAGCGGAAAAGGTACCCAAGCCGCAATGCTGAAAGATCATTTTAACCTGCTGCACATCTCTACCGGCGATCTTCTTCGTGAAGAGATCCGGAAAGGCTCAGTACTGGGCACGGAAGCCAAACAATACATGGATAGAGGCGAGCTTGTACCCGATGCTGTGGTCATCGGTATGATTGGCGGAAGCTTTGATACGGCCCGCGAAGAAGGCAAAGAAGGAATCATTTTTGACGGTTTCCCCAGAACAGTGGCACAGGCAGAAGCATTAGACAGACTGATGGAAGACAAAGACACTTCCATTGCAGGCGTGCTGTCGCTCGTAGTAGATGAAGAAGAACTGACCAAACGTATTCTGAACCGCGGACTCACCAGTGGCCGCAGCGACGATTCAGACGAAGCTACCATCCGCAACCGCGTGCAGGAATATCGCACCAAGACGGAACCGGTAGCGTCTTATTATGCTGCCAATGACAAGGTCAGAGAAATTGAAGGAGTAGGTAGCATTGATGACATATTCCAGGCGTTGTGTAAGGCCTTTGAGGACCTGTAAACTGCCGGGCAATGGACAATCAGAACTTCGTTGATTATGTCAAGATCTTGTTTCGCAGTGGAAAAGGCGGAGCAGGAAGCATGCATTTTCACCGAAGCAAACTGACTGCCAAGGGCGGGCCTGATGGCGGTGATGGCGGACGTGGCGGCCACATCATCCTGAAAGGCAACAGCCATATGTGGACCCTCCTCCACATGAAATACCAGAAGCATGTCTTTGCCGGCGATGGTCAGTCTGGAGCAGCAGCACTCAAGACGGGCAAACAAGGAGAAGACCGCATCATTGAAGTGCCCATTGGAACCATTGCCAGAGATCCGGAAACGGGTGAGGTGTTTGGTGAGGTCATGGCAGATGGCGAAGAACTCGTATTGCTTCAGGGCGGCCGCGGGGGGTTGGGCAACAACCATTTCAAGACAGCTGTTAATCAGGCGCCACGCTACTCGCAACCCGGCGAAGAGGGCACTGAAGCCTGGATCGTGCTGGAACTAAAGGTACTGGCAGATGTTGGACTGGTTGGCTTTCCGAATGCGGGAAAATCCACTTTGCTGTCGGTACTCAGCGCAGCGAAACCGGAAATTGCAGATTACCCTTTCACTACGCTGACCCCTAAACTTGGCATCGTTTCTTACCGTGACAACAGGAGCTTTGTCATGGCAGACATACCGGGTATCATAGAAGGTGCCAGTGAAGGAAGAGGACTTGGCACCAGGTTTCTCAGACACATTGAACGCAACAGCGCCCTGCTTTTCATGGTACCTGCAGAAGCAAAGGATATACACCAGGAATATCGCATTCTGCTGCACGAACTGAAGCAGCACAATCCGGAGTTGATGACCAAATCACGCATGCTTGCCATTACCAAATCAGACCTGATTGATGATGAACTGGAAATGATGCTGAGCAAAGACCTGCCTGATGTTCCGGTGGTGTTCATCAGCAGTCATACAGGCAAGAACATGGATAAGCTGAAAGATATGTTGTGGAACATTCTGGTGAACGACTGATGCATCCTGTTCATGACCTGCAGTATTTTTTGACCGGCGCAACACACAGCAGTATAACCTGATCCATGCAATACCAAGCCAGACACTGGTTCATTCTGATATTCCTGTCGGTGGTGTGGGGTACCTCCTTCATCCTTATGAAGAACGGGCTGGAAACCTTCAGCTGGGACCAGGTAGCTGCGCTGCGCATCTCGGTTTCCTTCATCGGCACCCTGCCATTTTTATTTCTTTTTGGACGGCACATCAAAGGAAAACAACTGAAGTATTCTGCCCTGACCGGCCTGACCGGTAGCGGTATTCCTGCTTTCTGTTTCACCTTTGCACAAACACATATTGAGAGTGGCATTGCAGGGGTACTGAACAGCCTGACTCCTGCTTTTACTTTTGCACTCGGGGTATTGTTCTTTGCCATGCCGTTCCATCGCTGGAAACTGGCCGGATTGCTGACCGCACTGACAGGTGCATTGATACTGGTGTCATCAGATCCGGACGGAGGTCATAGTCAGTTGTGGTATGCACTGCCAGTTTTTCTGGCTACCTTATCTTATGCCACAAGTGCCAACCTGGTCAAGACCTACCTGCAGGATGCACACCCGATCGGGCTGGGTGCCGTGGGTTTTGCAAGCATAGGAATACCATCACTCCTCTATTTGCTCAGCACCCGCTTCTGGGAACTGGCTGCCGAAACAACCTATCCGGAAATGTCTGCCATATCTCATTTCTCCATAAGCCTTTGGAGCATTGTTGCCCTGTCATTGTTCGGCACGGTAATGGCCAGCATCATTTACTTCAAACTCATCCAGATGACCGATTCGTTATTCGGCTCACTGGTAGCTTATATCATTCCTGTGGTGGCATTGCTGCTGGGTGTATGGGATGGTGAACGCATTTCCATGACTCATGTACTGGGAATGCTTTTCATTCTGGCCGGCATCTATATGATCAATGCCAGACAACCATTCGCACTGGTCAGAGTAAGGCGATCGCACTGATCTCTACCCGGACACCTTTCGGAAGCCTGGACACTTCTACAGTCTCCCTTGCAGGAGGATCGCTCGTGAAATACGCACCATATACTTCGTTGACCGCCGCAAAGTCGTTCATGTCAGCCAGAAAAATTCCGCACTTCACCACCTGAGCAAAGTTGCTCCCCCCTGCTTCCAGTACGGCGCCAAGATTCTGCATGACCTGTCTGGTTTCTTCAGCCACGTTATCGGTTTGGATCAACTGGCCGGTTTCCGGTATGATGGCGATCTGCCCTGACACGTACAACATGCCGTTGGCTGCGATGGCCTGAGAGTAAGGCCCGATAGGAGCGGGCGCAGCAGCGGTGAGCACTACCTGTTTTTTGTTCATACAGTAAAAATGGTAAAAAAACACAGTTTGCTGTCAGCCAGGGCGGTTTTGTTAAAAAATCTGCTGATTTATTATTTTTATAGGTTCATGAAACCTGCCAATGAAACGATTTATACCTGTCATATTGTTACTGGGGGTCTGGCTTCCGGGTAAGTCACAGCTGGACTGTACTTACGGCTACACTGCAATGGATCTGGCTGAGACCCTGGTGGGTTCGGGTATTGAGATCGTGGATGCGACCATTGATTGCTATTCGCAGGGTTTTGGACTTTTTGAATGCATTGATTGTAACCTGGGCATTGATTCCGGGTTCATTCTGACCACCGGCAAAGTGATCAATGCAGAAGGTCCCAACAACTCCGGCAGCCTGGGGTATAACTCAGGTCTGACCGGCGATCCTGACCTGAATGCACTTCCGGGTGTAGGAACTACTTACGATCGCTGTGTATTTGAATTGGATATCATACCGGAATGTGATACCATCTCCTTTGATTATGTCTTTGGAAGTGAGGAGTACAATGAATATGTAGGTTCTATCAATGATGCCTTTGCGTTCTGGATCAGCGGGCCCGGCATCGTTGGCATGGTCAACATCGCCCTCATTCCCGGAACAGCTCTGCCGGTTACCATTGATAATGTGAATCTGGGCAGTTACCCGGCATATTACCACAACAACACCGGTGTACCTGCCGGCGACCCTTACTACATCCAGTATGATGGCTTTACTGTTCCGCTCACTGCTGTATCAGCCGTCACTCCCGGTGAGACCTATCACCTGAAACTGGCCATAGCCGACGAGTTTGACCACTCTTTCGATTCGGGTGTTTTTCTGAAAGCCAATAGCCTGGGAACCAGCGTCACCTCTTTGTTTTCTTTTCCGGAAACAGGTATAGGATTTTTCCCTGAATACTGCTCCTCCGGCCTTGATCCGGGGCCGGAACTTGTTCCCGGAGCTGAAATTGGCATTTTTACCGCAAGTCCTGCCGGCCTTGTGTTTGTTTCTGATACTACAGGTGTAGTTGACCTCAGTGCTTCTACTCCGGGTACCTATACAATTACGAACACCGTCATTACTGAAAGCTGTGGTCTGGATACACTTTCATCCAGTGTAACCATTATTATCAATCCGGCACCCGTTGGCAATTTCAGCTACCCGGGTACACCTTTCTGCAACGATGCAGGCAGTGCACCCATTTCACTTGATCCCGGATCAGAAACCGGAACATTCAGTGCTACCCCGGCAGGCCTGAGCATCAATGCTGCAACGGGTACTGTCAATGTGGCTGCTTCAAGTCCCGGCACCTATACCGTAACCAATACCATTCCTGCTGGTGGCGGATGTGATGAAGACTATTTTACCACCACTATAGAAATATTCCCGGTGTATGATCTGGTCACTCTGGCTGAGATATGCAGCGGCGAGACCTATACCCTGCCCAGCGGTCTGACCGTTTCTGCCGCCGGCGAATATGTATCTTCCCTGACCACAGACGCGGGTTGTGATTCAGTCATTACCACCTTTTTGACCGTGCATCCGGTATTTGATGTAGATGTAGATGCAGAGATCTGTGATGGCGATACCTATGTCTTACCTGACGGCGTATCAGTTACCGCTGCAGGTACCTACAGCAGCACGCTGAGCAGCATATACGGCTGCGATTCTGTTGTAAATACGACCCTGTCTGTGCTGCCTATTCCTGAAACAAGCGAAGTGGTGTACATCTGCGACGGAGACCTGTACGTGCTTCCTGATGGCGTGATCACAGGGTCAGCCGGCGATTATACTTCTGTTCTTACAGCCTGGACAGGCTGCGACTCTCTGGTTCATACCACACTGAATCTGTATCCGGTCTATGCCGTTGATGTGACCGCAGGAATATGCACCGGCACCACCTATACCCTGCCTGATGGTACTGTGGTTTCCGGCGGATTTTACAGTACGACCCTGACCACTGTAGATGGTTGTGATTCTATCATTTATACCACTGTGGAAGAACTGGACGTGATCTATACCACGATCGATGAAGAGATCTGTGATGGCGAAGAATATATCCTGCCTGATGGTTCCGTTACTACCGTTTCAGGCTCTTATGTGAATGAATACACCACCATTTTTGGCTGCGACTCTGTGATCACTACCAACCTTACAGTGAACCCAAACCCCTCACTTGTCTTTGATCTTCCTGAAGTGGTCTGCTATGAACAACAAATACAACCACTCATTGCCACACCGGCAGGAGGAAGCTTTACCGGTTCATTTGTAAGCGGCAGCACATTTGATGTGCTGACCGCAGGTGTTGGCGGGCCTTATGCCATCACCTATACCTACACAGATGCAAATGGCTGCACCAGTGACACCACCATGTTCATAGATGTGGATGCTAATGAAGCATCTGCCTTCGGGTCAGCAGAAATGATCATAGGTTTTGGAACGCCTATCTATGGCATTACCGGCGGCGATTATAACTGGAGCCCGGCAGAATCAGTGGCGTGTTCTACCTGCGACAGTACCATTGCCAACCCAATCCAGTCAGGACCCATCATTCTTACCTCATACAACAACAACGGATGCGTAGCTACCGATGATATTTATATTACCGTACTGCCCGATCCGGAAGATTATTCTTTCGTGCCAAATACCTTCACCCCGAACGGCGACCACATCAATGACCATTTCACAGCCTATGGTCCTAATCTGATACTGGTGCAGAATCTGCGCATCTTTGATCGATGGGGTGAACTGATATTCCTTATTGAAGATTTTCCGGCCAACGATCCGGGTATTGGCTGGAACGGCACTACCACCAATGGCAATATGGTCAATGCAGGAGTGTATAGTTACATCATGGAACTGAAGTTCATTGAAGGCGACAAGAAAACTGTAGCAGGTAATATCACCCTGGTGCGCTAATCACTTACCAGCTGATCATCAACCATCACCCGGACAGCATAGTATGGCCATAACATGATCCGGCGCAGATCGGTCGGCTCACCCTTGAACACCTGCTTCAGATACCAGGCTCCCTGTGCTTTTCTGAACCGGCGGTGTACATACCGATGCAGTTTCTTATAGTATTCAGGAGAATATGTGCCGGCAAACATCATAGCCAGCTCATCACTGTCTGTCCAGTTGGTCTTTTGTTTCAGGCCTGCCTGAACACGATCATAAAAGACCGTACCTGGCAAGGGATAGCTTACAGAAATTCCAATATCAAAAGGCAGAAGCCCTGTTACCAGGTCAATGGTTTCTCTGATCTCCTTCCTGGTTTCGCCCGGATAACCAAACTGTAAAAAGAAACAAGGTTTAATACCATGCTTTTTCATCAACATGGTGCTTTCTCTGATCTGCTCTATGGTTGTGCCTTTATCCATGGCATCGAGTATCATCTGAGAGCCGCTCTCTGCACCTATCCAGATCTCATCACAACCTGCAGCAGCCAGATCGGCAATGTTGTTTTCATTGAGCAGCAGATCTGCACGGCATTGTATCTTGAAACGGAATACAAGCTGCCTCCTTTCAGCTTCTTCTCGGAATGCATGTATCCAGCCGGGTTTTAATCCGAAAATATCATCGCAGAACCAGATATGTGTAGCACCATGCTGTTTCACATGCAGCTCGATCTGATCCATGATATAATGCGCACTATGAGCATTATACCTGTTACCATAGATCGGTTTGGCGCACCAGTTACACTTAAACGGGCAGCCGCGTGTGGTGGCCACATTGAGTGAAAAGTATCCGTGCTTCTGCATCCATCTGCTGCGATAGGCTTGAATATCTATCAGATCCCAGGCAGGTTGAGGAAGACTGTCCAGATGGGTCAGTACCTGACGAGGCAATGTTTTGTGCATTCCCCCATTGGCAGAACAAGCCAGACCGCTCACACCGTCAGTCGGTTGTTTTGCATCCAGACAAACAACCAGTTCACGAATGGTTTGCTCTGCTTCTCCTACTATGATGTAATCAGCACCTTCTTGCAGGTAAGCATCCATATGATCGGTTGCATCTGAGCTGGAAACAGCCACTGTACAGCCCTGCTCTTTGGCATATCTGATCATGGTGAAACAGGCTTCCCTCATATTGACCAGACACATCTTCGTCAGATAGTTGAAGCCGTCGTCCACGATCATAAAAAGCTTTCCTGCATGTGCTTTGATCTGAGGAAAGGCATCTTCTGCACCTTCAGCAAACTGTGTATCAAACAAGGCAACATCCATTCCCTCATCACGCAATACAGATGCTGCATATAAGGTAGCCAGCGGCGGATAAGGTGTCATGTTCGACTCCTGTTTCGGATCGAATCGCAAAAAGTAGGTATTGGAGAGCAGGATATCAGCCATGTATGAATACTATACCATGTTGTGCTTCCAGTGCAGCACACCTTTGTGCAAAACGATCCATCACCTGAAACTGAAACCCCTGCGGATGGTGTTTGCTAACCGTGCGCTTCGAACGAATATTAACTGCAAACTCTTCCTCCCTCATCCAGGAAAATTTTCGTTTCCAGTAATAAAACGTTATGCGAAAACACAGGTCATCGAGCAGGTTTCCAAATCTTCCAGCCAGGATCCTCTCTGCAGCCTTCTGCATGCGTCTGCCACGGGTGTGAACAGGCATACCATCTGCAGCAGATGCATTGGGAAAATGGCTGAAAGCCCATCTGTTCTCCTCCAGAAAGCGGGCATATATTGACTGACCACTCATGTTGCGCAGTGTAACGATCTCTGTGGCAGAGAACAGATTCTTGTCAGGAATGGACAGATCATCTTCACTGATGAAATAGTTGATGCAGAAGTATTTTCTGCTGTTGAGCAGAAAGACCTTCTTATACAACGCAAGCAGCGTGCGGCACAACCAGATACGCCCGGGTGCGGTGATGATGAAATAGTCTATATCGGTTGTATCATCGGCATACTCCTTTGACAGGGAACCGGAAATATTCACACTTCGCACATAAGGAAAACGCTGCATTAAAACAGACATACGCCTTGCCTTCATCCAGAACTTTTCAGCACAGGCATTACCCAGCTTACGCCTCTCCACCCGGGCAATATCATTTACCAACGAATAATGATCGCCGAAACGAAAAACGATCAGAGCAGATCCCAGCTCCCTTAACGCCTCTTCCACCTGCTCCAGACGATCGATCCTTACCGGCGAAAAACGGATGATCTCCGGCACAGTAAGCGGATACCTGAACAGATCAAAATACACCAGTGCCGACATGACCCCAGACTGGATGTCAGACAATTGCCGGGGCAGATGTTCATGCCGGTGACTGATATGCATACGTACGAAGTTAACTGTTACACATTTCCCTGTGTCAGATTCGGGTAAATGATGTGGAACACCCACAATCGTTCCCATCTGATCACGGTGGTAGCTACCTCTTCCAGACGGGCATGCGCCTGTGCCGCAAGTGCACTGATCTCTTTCACATCACATCCGTCAGACAATACCATCCACACCTGAGCATCCTGCTGCAGATAGGAAGGCAGGTCAGTGAACAGTCTTTTGAAATAGGAAAAATCCTGTCCGCAAAACCATGCTCTTTCTGCATCGTTTGCAGGATCCTTTGGATAGAATGGCGGATTGATGAGTATATGATGAAAGCGTCTGCCTGACAGTGCACTGAACAGATCGCTTTGTATGATCTCGAGAATGATCTGATTTCGGTCGGCATTGCGATGCAATGCATCCACAGCAACTGGATTGATGTCTGCAGCGGTCACCTGCGCACCATCGGCCGCGAGTACCAGGCTGATGAGTCCGCTTCCGCAACCAAGTTCCAGCACGGTTTCCTGTTGCGCTATCCGTTGCCTTACCGTTTGTAAAAGAAATTCGGTACTGTAGAAAAAACCGGGATGAAAAACGCCTGGTTCGATCAGCATGTCCAGGCCATATTTTTGATACCGGACTGTTTTATGCAACCTCCTTTCAAGCAGCGGTCTCAGTATATGATGTGCGTACCACTTGTATATCCGTCGCATCAGAATCCTTCAATTTCCGGCTGCCGGTAACGGCTGATCTTCTGCAGGGCTTTGATCTCCAGCGGTGCCCGGTAGAACCCTGACCGGTAACGCCAGCTGCTCAAAGAACGCATCAGCCTTTTTCTGGCCGGCATCAGTTTGATGTCTGATACCGTAGGTGAATACCCGTTAAGCACTGTTTCAAAATTCCTGATGCGTTCTATCATATACGGCTTCAGCCAGGGTGTGAGCGGGTTCTTACGCAGGTCGAAAGATTCCCATGCAGGACTGATCCAGTCTTCGAGTTGTTCAGGAAACTGGAATCCGTTCGCCTTACAGGCTTCGAACAATTCAGACCCTTCAGTAGGCACCGGACTATACACATAGATGATGATCTCGGTATCGGGATTGATCTCTTTGATCTCCCGGATGAAGGCGATATCCTGATCGATCTGACTGTTCACCTGTGCTTCTGTTGCTGCCGGAGTACCCAATACAAAAGAATACTCAGGTATGATATCAAATCGTTTCATCCTGGCTGCAAAGCGTTTGATCTGGTCACCCGTCTGCGTGCCTCCTTTGTCCATCATGGCCAGTATCTCGTCGTTACCTGTCTCTGCCCCAAAGAAGATCATCCTGCAACCTGCATCCCGCATAAGAGCCAGGCTCTGGTCGCTGTATTTATCAATGGTGTCAATACGTCCTTCCCCCCACCAGATCATCTGCTCACTTTTGATCAGTCGGGAAAATTCTACCGTGCGTTTCTCTGAAACAAAAAAGTTGTTGTCATGAAACTCTATGGCAGAACCTCCAAACTGGTCTTTCAGGTATTTGATATCCTGGTAGATGCCTGCCGCACTCTTTCCCTTCCAGCGTGCATTGTAGATCGGTACGATGCCGCAGAAAGCACATTTGAAGGGACAGCCTACGCTGCTGTGATAGGCAATGGTCTTTTCACCCAGCCAGGTCCTGCCCAGGTATTTTTCGAGCGGATAGAACCTGTTCAGTGTGTCATAGGGCAAACGCAGAAGGGTGTCCTGGTCATACAGTTCATCCTTGTGGTTCTTCTGCACCATGCCATACAGTTTCCATATCAGGTTGGGGATGGCACCCAGATCGCCACCGGTATGTAATAATCTGATAAGAGAAGGGAAGGCTTCATCACCGGGCCCATAGATCAGGTAGTCCACAAATCCCGAAGCCATGCAAACCTGCCACTGGTTGGAAGCAAAGTATCCTCCCCAGATGGTGACCAGTTTAGGAAATCGTTCTTTGAGTTTCTTCGTATAAGGGATGGCCTGCTTCAGCTGTGGCCCGGGCATCACTGTGACCGCAAGGGTATCATAACCCTGCCTGACATACGCCTCCATTTTTTCATACGGCTCTGCCTCCAGATTTCCATCTACCATCACGTAGTCATATCTTCCTTCCAGGGTTGCCGCCAATGACAAAATGGAATTGGGTATGCGTGGCTTGTGGTTGGCGGCACGGGGATTGAAAAGAATGATACGAGGAAGCATTGTTAGTTGGTGGTTGGCAGTTGGCAAAGGCCCCTTGAAAATGCATTTGTAACCGACAAACAAATATAACGACAGATTGACTGAGTGGCGCATCAAATGAAAATGAGATGGTGTTTACCATCTCATTTTACAAATATGTATCAATGTAACTGCCAACCGCCCGTCCTGATTTCATCAGGTCAAGCTGCCAACTGTCAACTCATGAATTCTTCGCTTTCCACCTCGCCAGATCTTCCGAGTCTTCCTTAGGTGGCAGGTTCTGCAGATACAGAAAGAGTGCCTTCTTTTCTGTATCACCCAGCAACCTGATGCCATCCCATGGCATGAACTTGGGATCCATCTCTTTCCCTTCCGGGGTTTTTCCTGTCCACATGGTTTCTGCAAACTGGTCATAGTTCCAGTTGCCGATATTTCCTGCAGGTGTGATATTCCCACCTGGAGGAGACACAGGATCAGGTGATTTTGCTCCGTTGAATGCTTCACCATGGCAAGACTGGCAACCACTTATAAGCATGACGTATTCTCCGTATGCAAGTGTTTCGCCCACCTCGGGTCGCTCTCTGGCTGATCCATCCTGCAGGTCCAGCACGGAAGCACTGTACAGGTCGCCGAACAGTCCTGCTCCTGCCATGACCTGAGCCATGAAAGTGAACTCTGCCGGCGGCGATGGATTATCAGATGCCGGCAATGACCTCAAATAAGCTATGAGGCAACCCAGATCATAATCACTCATGTGGTTGTACTCCAGCGATGGCATGATGAACAATCCGCTGCCATCCGGTCGAACACCATATCTGATGGCCCTGACAAAATCTTCTGTGCTCCATGCTGCTGTAGGACCACCGGGAGTGAGATTGGCAGAATAGACCACACCTATGGTCTTGTCATTGAAAAAATCTTTCCCGGCCAGATCTCCGCCATGGCATCCTGTGCATAATGCTGTAGCCAGCATTTCACCGCGAGCCATTCCGGCTGAATCTGTCTGCAAAGCAATATCCGGTACATTGACCTCGAACCGTTCATTGGCCAAACTTTTGTACTTGCTTCTGAACATGAACATGGCCGCCACAATAATGACTACCAGGACCAGTATGATGATACCGATCCATTTAAGGACTTTTTTCATGGTTGGTTGGGTTTTGAGTGTATCAGAAAGATGCAAAAAAAAAATGGAAAATCCAAACAGGATCAGGCAGTTCAGTATGTTCTACCAGAATAGAGATCAAGGTACTGCTGCAGCATCTCAGACATCTGATCCGGATATACAGGGAGGTATTCCATATCTGTATCCAGCAGTGCACCCACGATCCTTGTCATATGTTCCAGGTTGCCGGCTGTATGGATCAGGTCTGAATGGGTATGTCCCACATCATAGCAAACAACCCTGCAGCCCTTAGACAGTGCTTCACTGATAACCGTACTATGTCCTTCATAGTTACTGGTATGCACCAGGATCCGGCTTCTTTCCATACGTTGCAATACTTCAGGCCGTTCCAGCTTTCCACAAATTTCAACCGGCAGCTCTTCTCTCTCAGCTCTCTGTTTTGTCTTGTTCAGCAGCGGGCCTTCACCGATCATACAGCAGCTGATGCCCGGATTTGTTGACAGCAATTCTTTCACCAGCAGGAGAAACTGTTCCGGTTGCTTTAACGCAATGAAAGAACCCACCCAGATCAGGTCAGTGGTTCGTTGTTGCCTGGCAAAAATCAGCGGCATGATGGCATGGGGGATGATGGCCGACTCCTGCAATTTCTGAGAATGCAATAAGGAAGCGGTTCGTTCATTCGGAGCAACGATGTACATCTTTTCTGCCGATAGTTTTTTCAGGTAACGGTTAGATGGCAACACATCCTGACCCATGATGGTAGCAATGTGCCGGCACCCGTACTTTTCCTGAAGCTGCTGACCTATAAGTGTGGCTTCGGTCAGCCAGAAGGAATGGATGACCGTATTTTCTGTCATCCATAAGCCTGCCTGCTTCATCACCCTGCGCCAGGTGAACATGCGGCGCATACCCTTTTTGTTTCGCCCTCCTGCAGAAAAAACTTCCACTTCATGCCAGGTATAGTTTGCCTCGCTGAACGGATACTGAAAGCTGATCACCTTGATATGGGGCGCCCCCAGGTGCTCAGACATACCCAACACAAAATCCTGCAGAAAAGGAATGCAGGTGGTATCCTGTTCATCCTGCGGAAATCCGGGTGTCAGTATCAGTATTTGCATGAGGTCTTGTACTAAACGAACCGTTTCCGGTCTTATTTGCTGATGGCCATCATGCTTTTTGCAGCCGCGGCCTTGAACCGATGTTTGACAGAGCGGAAACCTTTTGTTCTGCTGGTCTCCACCTTGTTGACCACATAGCGCACTGCATGGTCATAGAATTTCCTGGAATAGGTTCTGGCAAAATCCTGCTGCCTGTCGCTGGTGGTTGACCAGTCAGGCGCATTGAGGAAATGCGGCTCCACTTCGGCATACAGTTCGGTACCCTTGATCGGATAGGCAACTGTGATGGTGTAATGATCAGGATGCGACAGCTGCAGATGCCGGATGGTCTCTTCAATATCTGCTTCCGTTTCGCCCGGATAGCCCAGCATGATGAAGGTGCCGGCTTCCAGTCCGTGTTGCCTCGCAAGCTGTATCATGTTTCGAACCTGCTCCACTTCCACCCTTCTGTCCATCAGGTCTATGACCTTCTGGCTGCCACTCTCTGCACCGATCCATACCCGGAAACATCCGCTGGCCTTCAGCATGCGTATCACTTCTTCATTCATCCTGTCGGCACGGGTGATGCATTCATAAGGGATGACCGCTTCACGACCGGTCACTTCTTCACAGAAGGCAGCCAGCCACTTATGGCTGACGGTGAACACATCATCCACGAACCACAACGTATCAGGTGCCCAGGTCTTTTTGATATGCAGCAATTCATCCACCACATGAGTCACACTGCGCCGGCGATAACTCATACCATACACCGCACGACTGCACCATTTACAGCTGTACGGACAGCCCCGCATGGTGTTGACCGATACGGCATTCATGCCATGCCTTTGTTTCCAAGCATCCAGATACAGGCGCAGATCTATCTTATCCCGGGCAGGTAATGGCAGCTCATCCAGGTCTTTGATCTTATGTCTTTCACCACTGCGATGAATGGTGCCATCGGCTGTGCGAAAGATCAATCCGCTCACCTGCAAGGGCTCTTTTCCTTGCTGCAATTCCTGTATCAGTTCCAGACAGGTCTGTTCGCCTTCCCCAACCACCACATAACCGGCTCCATGATCCAGCAGCTGCTCTGCGTGGTAACGCACTTCCGGTCCGCCAACGATCAGCACTGTTTCCGGCATCTGTTCCTGCATCCAATGCAGGATGCGTACGATGTTCACCCTGGTCATCAGATTGACATACAGGCAAAGGAATTCAGGCCGGGAAGACAGTATTTCTTCCTGCAGTTTTTCCATAGTGGAAAAGGTGGTATCAAAAACCCGGTTTTCCAGGTCATGTTTCGTTAGCCATGCCGATACATACAGCATGCCTAACGGCGGATAGGGCCGCATGATCTGCTGCTCCTTTGCGTCGTCCTGCAGAAAATAGCCGTGTGTAAAGAGTATGCCCGGCACAGCCTAAAGATAGCAGTTCGGTGCGGGCGATGGTCAATCGTTTGTCCTGCTATGGCTTACGACGGAAGACATAGACCGTATGATCAGCTGTATCGGGGCAGATACGCCAGCGGGTCATCAGGGTATCAAACAGAAACAGGAATTTCAGCAACCCCCGGAAGCGATTCAGTGGCTGCAGGTAAGTGGGGGGAAGAAAACTGCCCACCGGATAACGGGCGATCAGGTCGAAATGTGCATCGAATGCTGTCTGCATATCTCTCTTCCGGTGATACCATACCGGGATGGTGGTACCTCCCACAAAGGCATCGGTCTGTTTGCGCAGTCTTCGAAAGATCTGTTTCCACTGCAGACGAAAGAAAAAATACAGGTATTCCCAAACCACCCATCGGCCGAACAATACGGTCACCACAACAGCTTTGTCTGTGGTACATTCCGCCAGTTCATCTGAGAGCGCTGAAAGTGCTTGCTCATCTACACAGTTCCATCCACTGAAATTCGAGAACACCAGATCATATCGCTGTTGCCTGAGTTCTACAGGAACCGTATCGTTGATGTCCCAGATGTGTGCATCCAGTCCTTTCTTCCGCATGCGTTCTACCATGGCAGAAGAAGCATCCGTAGGTATCACCCGGTGTCCTGCCTGTTGCAACCAAAGAGCGTCGGGACCTGTACCTGCGTTGGTCTCCAGCACCTGCATCGTAGGGTCGGGCAAATAATGCTTCAGCACCTGCCAGACCAGCTTTCGCTGCAAACGGCCTATAGGCGCATCGGTGAATTGCCTGTCATAATAAGGGACTTCGTGGTCGAATGCCTGCATATCAGGATTGTTCCCAGGTGGTGCCTTCCTTACTGTCCTTTAGCACGATACCAACCGCAGAGAGTACATCTCTGATCTTGTCTGATGTAGCAAAGTCCTTGTTGCTTCTGGCTTCTTTACGGATATCAATGACCAGGTTCATGACGCCGTCCAGTACATCGCCACCTGCATCGTCTTCCGATTTCAATCCGAAAACATCATATACAAATGTTCTACAGGTATTCTGCATCCGTTCCAGGGTGTCTGGCCGAGCTGATATCTCTCCGCTGCCGGTATGCGCTGCCGTATTGATCAGCGCACTTGCTTCATTCATGGCCGCTATAGCCTGCGGAGTATTGAAGTCATTGTTCATGCCCGCATACATGGCCAACATAGAAGCATTCAATGCTTTCTCTGTGGTATCGTCTACCGCACCTGATGGTTTCAGTGCTTCCAGGTTCTCCAGCATGGACATCAGCCTGCGATACCCTTTTTCCGCCGCCTGGAGCGCTTCATTGGTGAAGTCCAGCGTACTGCTGTAATGCGCCTGCAACATGAAGAAGCGTACGGTCATAGGGCTATAGCCCCTGTCCAGCAACGGATGTGAACCGGAGAATAATTCTTCGGGAAGAAAGCTGTTACCCAGGCTCTTGCTCATTTTCTGTCCGTTCACCGTGAGCATATTGGTATGCAGCCAATAGCGCACCGGTGTGGTGTGGTTGCAGGCCACACTCTGCGCTACCTCATTGGTATGATGGGTAGGAATAAGATCCATGCCACCGCCGTGAATATCGAATTGCTTACCCAGATACTTCGTGCTCATGGCTGAACACTCGATATGCCAGCCGGGGTACCCTTCACCCCAGGGACTTGGCCAGCGCTGCAGGTGTTCGGGTTTTGCCTTGATCCACAACGCAAAATCCAGGCGGCCTTTCTTGAGTTCCTGTCCGCCCAGGTCTCTGGTATTATTCAGCATCTCTTCCAGATTCCGGCCACTCAGCTGGGTATAGGGATGATCTTTAGCAAATTTCTCTACGTCAAAGAACACATTGCCATCCACCTCATACGCATAGCCACTTTCCAGAATGGCTTTGGTCATCTCGATCTGCTCGATGATATGTCCGGTAGCAGTAGGTTCAATATCCGGAGGTAAGGCGTTGAACTTCGCCATGATGTTCCGGAAGGCTGTGCTGTATTTCTGCACGATCTCCATAGGCTCCACCTGTTCCAGCCGGGCCTGTTCAGAGATGCGGTCGCCGGTAGTACCTGCTGTGCTTTCTATATGTCCGGCATCCGTGATATTCCGCACATACCTGACCTTATAACCCAGGTGACGCAGGTAGCGGTAGATCATATCAAAAGACACGAAGGTGCGGCAGTTGCCCAGGTGCGGTTCGCTGTACACGGTAGGGCCGCACACATACATACCTACAAACGGGGCATGCAGTGGCCGGAAGACCTCTTTGCTTCTGGTCGTGGTATTATAGACCAGCAGTTCATTCTGGTGGAACAATTCATTGGGCATGGCACAAAAATACCAAGAAGGCTTTAAGGCTGCAGACTGAATACCGATCTCACGAGGTAATGATCTGATCCGGCTGACCTTCTTCGTTCATAATCCAGTGCTTTGAGCACTGCCGGCGTATAGAGCATATAGTCGATCCGTATGAGCGGAGCAGGCGAATACGTAGCTCCCAGTCCTCGGCCACAATGCAGAAAAGCATCATCCAGACCTTCGCTGATCTTACGGTATGCGTAAGAAACGGGCGTATCATTGAAATCGCCGCAGAACAGCACCGGGTGCGGACTGGCATCCAGGGCCTGTCTGATCACCTCCACCTGTTCTGCACGCAATTTATAGCTGTCACGAAGCTTATTTGCCACCCTGGCCGGTTCAAAACTGAGCGTATCGCTGCTTCCTGTCTGGTCTATGAACTCAAAATCGCTGTGGGTCAGCTGGTTCGATTGCAGGTGGGTGGAGAAGAGGCGGATGGTATCGCCATAGATCAGTATGTCAGCCCAGATGGTGGTATTGAGTTTGCTGATTGCAGGGTAATCCAGTTCACCATACTTCAGTATCGGGAAACGGCTGTAGATGATCAGGCCGTAACTTCTGGTCTTCTTTCTGTTCTCGTATGACTTGTGGTAGTACTGGTAAGGAAGTCCGGTACCATCGGCAATTTCCTGCCTGTTATTGGGCATACCTTCCTTCTTCCAGGAATTGAACTCCTGGAGGCAGATGATGTCCGCATCGGCCTCCAGTATGGTCTTCATGACCGATTCGCGGTCCGGCTCCTTTGCATTGAGATCGAAGCCTTTGGTATTAAAAGTAGCCACTGAAAATGTCTGCAGGGAATCTGCCGGCTCCGTATTTTTTTTCCCCATGGCAAAGCTGGTACGGTGCGCCGGCCAACCTATGAGCAGCAACACCAGCAGGATCCAGAATACCCTTTTGTGCACAAAGAACCAGAGCACTGTGAGCAGGAGGAAGACCAAAAGTATAGGAAAATATGCCAGGCCGAACAGGGCAGTGTACCAAAGTGCAGACGGCGAAATGAACCTGGAACTATATGACAACACCAGTGCTGCAGACGCAGCCACAGTAACAATTGCCAGTAAGATCCTGCCCAGTTTCATCAGTCTTTGCTCATGCGAAATAAGAAATCCTTTTCCTCTTTACTGAGGCTGTCATACCCGGACTGGTTGATCTTGTCCAGTATGGCATCCATTTTCGCCTGTTGTGCGTCAGGCCTTCCGGGTTGTTGTTTCTGTTTGGGTTTTTCGTCGCGACGTACATAGACCACCCTGGGCTGCCTGCGGAATCTCGCCACCAGATTATCATAGAGGGCAATGATCCCATCAAACCAGTGCAGTCCCATCCGGTAGGAGCGGATGAACAGAAAGCCTGTCAGTGCCCCACCCAGATGCGCCAGATGCCCCCCGGCATTGCCACCTGCTGACACACCGATCACATCAATGAGTACAGCAATAAGAGCGATCCATTTGAGCCTGACAGGTCCGATGAAAACCAGGTTCACCGTATAGTCAGGCACCAGCGTGGCTGCGGCAGCTACAATGGCCAGCACTGAGCCGGAAGCGCCAAGTATATACGCATGCGTCTGAAATGACGGAGAGATATTAAAGATCAGCATGAAGCTGAAAGCACCTATGATGCCACCGGTCAGGTAGAGCGGAACGATATAACGCTTGTGCAGAAAATCGGTGAGAATACGCCCGAACCAATAGAGATAGAGCATATTAAACAGGATGTGAAAGATACTTACAGGATCATGCAGAAACTGATAGGTGATCAGCGTCCAGGGCTGCCGAAAAAGCTCAGAAAGCTCAGCCGGAAAATACAAGTTGGTCAGGAAGTTGCTGAATGCAGTTCCTGAGCCTGCGATGGTGAATCCGAGCAGGATGATGCTCTGCATCACGAAGATGATGACATTCGCCAGTATGAGCCTGGTAATGGGAGAACCATTTCTGAAATACCGTCTGACCTCTTCCAGCATCAGTAAAATCTTCTGTTATCTCTTTGCCAGATCTTGATCAGCACGAAGCCGAACAGCATACCTCCCAGATGCGCAAAGTGAGCGATGTTATCTGCCGGGTTGTTGATGAATGCAAGGTACAATTCCAGCGCAGTGAAAATGATGACCAGGTACTTGGCCTTGATCGGAACAAGGAAATATATATATAATAATGTATTGGGAAACAGCATGCCGAAGGCCAGCAGTATTCCGTAAACAGCTCCGGATGCCCCTACGGTGGGGGCGAATATGGCGCTCAGTTTCTGCATCTGTGCCTGGGTGAAATTTCCCTGTATCGCATTCTCGGTTACATGCGGCATGAGTGAACCGGTGATATCATATACCTGCCACGCATGGATGCCCGTATGCAGTGCCGCAGCTCCCAGACCTGTGATCAGGTAATAGGTCAGGAAGCGTTTGGGTCCCCAGACATTCTCCAGCACAGCACCCAGCATCCACAAAGCGAACATGTTGAAAAAAATGTGCGACAAAGACCCGTGCGTGAACATGTGGGTCACGATCTGGTAGGGCCTGAAATAAGGAGATGCGGGATAATACAGGGCCAGCTTTTCTGTCAGCCCCGGAATAGCCCATGTAGCGAGAAATACCAGTCCGTTGATGATCAACAAATTCTTGATCACCGGCGGCAGATAATTGAATCGCTGCATGCCGAATTGTGTCATGTCTTTCTTTTACTGTGGTCTTTGAAACTGCCGGGCCAGTTCTTCCAATTCAAATGTAACAAAGGTGTGGTGACCGGCCGGTGATAAATAAGGCGTCTGGCAGGCAAAAAGTTCATCTATCAATGAACGCATTTCCTGGTTGCTGAGTTTCCTGCCCGCCTGAATGGCATTGCTCTTTGCCAGACTTTTGGCCAGGATCTCATGTTTGTTGAGCTTCAGATCGGCCTGGTCTGCCTTGCATTGTTCGATCAGTTCTTCCAGCACTTTTCGTTCGTCCTGGTTCTCCAGTTCAGGCGGCACACCATGGATCACAAAGGTGTCTTTGCCAAAGGGCTGAATGTCAAAACCCAGCTGGTTGATCTCCGGAAGGAGGTCCTGCATCAGGGCTGCATCTCCGGGTGATACCTGCAGGGTACTGGGAAACAGCGACTGCTGGCTGTGGTGTTTTTTATCGTGGAGGTGCTTCAGGTAACGTTCGAACAAAATGCGCTCATGAGCGGCCTGCTGGTCGATAACGATATACCCTGATCTGATCTGTGAAATGATATACCGCTGGTGTACCTGAAAGGCGGTACTCACAGTCAGGCCTTCGTCGGCATCATCCAGTTCGGGAAAGGTTTTGGAAGAAATTTCGTCTTGTTTCGGCCAGGATGATCTTTCTTTTTTCCAGTCGGGGAATGCCTGTTTTTCCACCTCATTCATCTTGCTAGGCATCACCTTGAAACCGGTGGTTACCGTTGTTTCTTCCTTGTGGGGATGGATGAATGCCGGCAGATTAGCGAAGGTCGGGTCCTGATCGAAATCCAGCGTCGGGGCAATACTGTACTGTGCCAGCGCATGTCTGGCCGCTGCCTGGATGAAAGTATAAATGATGCGTTCGTCTTCGAACTTGATCTCCTGCTTGGTGGGATGCACGTTCACATCTATGCGGGCAGGATCGATCTCGATGAAAATGACGTATAATGGATAATGACCGTCGGGCAGCATCTGGTCGTAGGCATTGATGACGGCATGCTGCAGATAGGGACTGCGGATGAAGCGATTGTTGACGAAGAAGAACTGTTCTCCCCTTGTTTTGCGGGCACTGTCGGGTTTGCCGATGAAGCCCGACAGCCTGGTCACTGAGGTTTGTTCCTCGATAGGCACCAGCTTCTCATTGTAGTTGTTGCCGAACAGGTGGATGATGCGCTGCCGAAGGTTGGCCTTATTGAGGTGGAACAACTCCACACCATTGTGCTGCAGACTGAAGAACACCTGCGAATGTGCCAGCGCCACCCGTTCAAATTCATCGACGATATGGCGGAGCTCTACTGTGTTGCTTTTTAGGAAATTGCGACGGGCGGGTACATTGAAGAAGAGATTGCGCACGGCGATGCTGGTGCCTTCGGCGGTCTGACAGGGTTCCTGGCTCTTGACCTCGAACCCTTCAATGATGATGAAGGTTCCAAGGTCTTCATCGTGTAACCTGGTCTTCATCTCCACCTGGGCTATGGCAGCTATACTGGCCAGCGCTTCGCCACGGAATCCCATGGTGCGGATGGCAAAGAGATCGTCGGCATTGCGGATCTTGCTGGTAGCGTGTTTTTCAAAGCAGGTGCGGGCGTCGGTCACACTCATGCCGCAGCCGTTGTCGATCACCTGGATGAGGGTGCGTCCGGCATCCTTGATGATGACCTGCACCCGGTCTGCCCCGGCATCAATGGCGTTCTCCAGCAACTCCTTGACCACGCTGGCCGGTCGTTGAATGACCTCGCCGGCGGCGATCTGGTTGGCTATGTTATCAGGAAGTAGCCGGATGATGTCGGACATGGCCGCAAAGTTCACCAAAAGAAAATAAAGAGTATCAGCAACAGAATGACGATGATCAGGATGCGGGTATTGTTCGTTTTGCGGTTCATTTTGGATTGAAATTCCTCATTGAACCGGATGGACGACTCTTCCCCGCCTGTTTCACGCCAGCGCTGCTTCTGCTCTTTTTCTTCCTTCTCCGGATCCCAGTAGATGGGCACATAAGTGAACTTACGTGGCTTCTGCGTTCGGAACATGGAATTTTTGCCCAGCATATCGGTATAACGCAGCCGGTGGTGGATTCGTTTGCTGCGTGCTTCCAAAGATACGGAAAGCACCCTTCAAAGCCCGATTTCTGACCGGCGGGTGACCATGTGTCGAAAAACGGCTGGAATAACTCAGAAGGGTGTCCATTCACCAAAATCATCTGTCTCTCCGGCCCCCGAGCCGGAGTCTCCAGTTGGGTTTGAATATGCCTTAAAATCCGCCCGATCATGGTCTATCGATCTGGGCATTGCCTAATCAGAAAGACGCAAAAGATCAAAATACTCATGACAACCTAATTCTTCATAATGGATGCAATCAGACAAGATCCTGGCGATATCCTGCATGCAAACAACATCATTGCCAACAGGAAAGAAGGCTCTCTGTCCAATAATAATTTTAGACTGAAACCCATCGTACTTCCTTAACTGTGGATCTTCGGTCGAGAACCCATTAATATTAGAATCGAGCAAGAGGTTAATACTATCGGTTTTCAGGGCAGAAATCTTACCCTGGATAGATACAATGCTGGAATCCACAAGGTCATACGGCTCATCCTCACCATATATATAGGTGATGCTTGAAGCGTACACAGTACCTTCTGTCAGGCTTAGCACAAAATAGCAGTTACTGGGAGGAAAAATAAATAGTTCAAGGCTGTCTTGCTGATCATCACAATAGCTAAACAAAAAAGAAAAGGAGTATATCAGACTTGGCCAAAAGAATGTCACTGTGGTGGTCTTTTGCAGTTCATTACGAGGCATCTAAGATATACCAATGAACAAGATTCTTTTTAGGTTCAGCTGATTGGGCTTGCTGTTTCTTTCACCAATGAAGGAGACTCCGGGTCAAGCCCGGAGAGACAGGTAGCTGAGTTGAATTGACCTCCGATCGGACCGGTAACATCAATCCCGATTGCTACCTTGAGCCGATTACGAACTTTTCCCGGTTTTCCACCTTAAACCCTTCCCCTCCCATTCCGAACTCCGCATTTCGTATTCCGCTTTTCTCTTTTTGTCCCCACAGAGTTACCTGAAAGGAACTCTGTGGTTTTTTAAGACAGTAGATTTCTGCGAAGTAATTTGAGGTAGATTCCATCTCTGAAAGGGAGACTCCCTGCCCGGAAAGACATTCAATTATTTGGCGCATCCTTCAATGAAGTCCTTCGTGCGCTTCGTGCCTTAATCGTGTCATCGTGTTCTGCATGCTAACGCGAAGACGCAAAGGAGGCACAAAGGACACCAGGCAATTTCAAAGATGTGGTCAGGATCCCCTCACATTCCGAATTTCGAGTTCCGACCTCCGTTTTTCCTCTTTTCCACCTTCCACCCTTCCACCTTCCCCGTTCCCCTCCCTACATTTGCACCCAGCAGCACATACTATTTCACATTCACAGCGTTTTGTCTGCACCTACTCACATGATCCGATACCTGGGCATACTTATTCTGACCGTTGGCATGGCCAATCCCTCGTCGCACACCGTCATGCCGGGTAATGACAGTCCGCCCTTCGTGCCTTTCTATGAGCGCAACTACCAGTGGGTGGATTCACTCATGGAGACCATGACCGTCGAGGAAAAGATCGGGCAGCTCTTCATGGTGGCGGCTTATTCCAACAAAGATGCCGCACACCAACAAGCAATCAGCAAACTCATCCGTGACTATAAGATCGGCGGACTCATCTTCATGCAGGGTGGTCCGGTCAGACAGGCACGCCTCACCAACACTTACCAGAGCATAGCATCCATTCCGCTGCTCACCGCCATGGATGCCGAGTGGGGTCCCGCCATGCGGCTCGATTCTGTTGCCAGCTTCCAGCGTCAGCTCACCTGGGGTGCTGTGCAGGACGACAGCCTCATCTACCGCACCGGAGCCGAGATCGCCCGTATGCTGAAACGGCTGGGCGTGCAGGTGGACTTTGCACCGGTCATCGATGTGAACAGCAACCCAAAGAATCCGGTCATCGGCGACCGTTCCTTCGGAGAAGACAAATTCAACGTGGCTCTCAAGGGTATGGCCTATATGAACGGCCTGCAGGAGAATGGTATCATCGCCTGTGGCAAGCACTTTCCCGGGCACGGCGATACCGATGCCGACAGCCACAAGACCTTACCGGTAATCAACCATTCAAGAGAGCGACTGGACACGCTCGAGCTCTTCCCCTTCAGCATCCTGATGAACCAGGGACTGGGCAGTATCATGCTGGCTCACCTCTTCATTCCTGCACTCGATGATACACCCGGACAGGCATCTTCACTTTCTACTAAAGTGGGAAGAGACCTGCTTCGCGACAGTCTGAATTTCCGGGGACTGGTATTCAGCGATGCCCTCAACATGCAGGGTGTGGCAGCTCACTTCGATCCGGGTGAACTGGAGGTGAAAGCATTCCTGGCAGGTAATGATGTCTTGTTGTTCAGCCAGGACGTACCTACCGCTTTCAATGCCATCAAAAAAGCGGTGGATGATGGTCGCATCTCCATGCAGCGTCTCGATGAAAGCGTGGTGCGTATTCTCAAAGCCAAGGCTTTCACCGGCCTCGATCATTACGAACCGGTCAGGGTACAGAACATTGTACAGGACCTGAATACGGATGAGGCTAAAAAACTGAAAAGAGAACTCACCGAGCAAAGTATCACGCTGCTTGGACAGGACAGCATCTGGCCTTTACAGGATGCTACAATATCCATCGCCACACTTCACATCGGAAACGGCAGCGTGGCCAACTGGCAGAAGCACCTGGATCACTATTCGCATGCCACCCATTTTGTACTGAGCAGCGAAGCGGGCAGCTCTTCTTTCACTGACATGGCCAACAAACTGAAGGGCTATGACCGGGTCATTGTTGGTGTGGATGATATGAAACGCAGTGCTGCTTCCAATTTCGGCGTGGGCAGTTCTACCAGGAATCTCGTTGCAGACCTGGCCGGTTTTGTGCCGGTCACCGTCGTGTTATATGGCAGTCCCTATGCTGCCGGATTATTCCCGGATGCTGCCAATATCGTGGTGGCATATGACGATGAAAACTATACGCAGCAGTGCGTGGCAGAAGCATTGTTCGGTGCAAAACCATTTTCCGGCGGCCTGCCTGTGGGAAGCGGAAACTATCGTCCGGGAGATGGACTACAGACAGCCTCTCTCGGTCGTGTACAATACGGAATTCCGGAAGATGTAGGCATGCGCCTGGATGTGCTCCAGCGACTGGACTCACTGGCGAAGTTCTGCATCGATGTGAAAGCGGCACCAGGTGTGACCCTGCTGGTGATGAAGGACGGGCGGGTTGTTTGGGACAAGACCTACGGCACCTACCTGTATGACAAGAAAACACCGATACCAGCCAATGCGCTGTATGATCTTGCTTCCGTATCTAAAGTAGCCGCTACCACTCTGGCGATGATGAAGCTGTATGATGAGGGGAAATTTCGTCCCGACAAATACGTGCAGGATTATCTGCCGGATACAAAGGGGACGGTTGTAGGTCCGCTGCTGATGCAGGATGTACTCACCCACCAGGCAGGACTCACGCCGTGGATACCATTCTATAAGCAGACACTGCTGGCCGATGGTTCGCTGGATCCGAGATATTACAACCAGGCAAAGATCCCGGGGTTCACCATCAAAGTGGCCGATAACATTTACATGCGGGATGACTACCGCGACAGTATCTGGGCGCAGATCACGCAGACACCGCTGAAAACAAAAGGGTCATATAAATACAGCGACCTCACCATGTACATCGGTAAACGCATTGTGGAACAGCTAAGTGGAATGACCCTGGATGAATATGTGTACCGGAATTTCTATACTCCACTGGGTATGGAACGCACCTGTTACAATCCGCTGGAACGTTTTCAGAAGAAGGAGATCGTTCCTACTGAGAATGATAACTACTTCCGCTACCAGACCGTGCATGGCTACGTGCACGACATGGGTGCAGCCATGATGGGAGGTGTGGAAGGACATGCAGGATTATTCAGCACGGCCGATGACCTCTCGGTCCTGTTCACCATGCTGCTCAACGGTGGCAGCTACGGAGGTGTGCAGTATATCCAACCGGAAACAGTGGAGCTCTTCACTAAAAAACAGAGCCGTGTTTCCCGCCGCGGATTAGGTTGGGACAAACCCGAGACCGATCCGTCCAAAAGCAGTCCGGCAGGCAAGTACGCCAGTGCTGCCACTTACGGACATCAGGGTTTCACGGGCATCTGCGTCTGGGCCGATCCGGTCAATGATGTGTTGTTCGTCTTCCTTTCCAACCGGGTGCAGCCAACCGCAGATCCAAACATGCTCAGCCGCGAAGACATCCGCAACCGCATGATGGATGTGGTCTATGAAAGTTTCATGGAAGAGAAGGGGCCGGCAGGAAAATAAGAGGCATAATGAGATCATCAGAGAATGAGGTATTGGGTGGTTGCGAAAACAACGTGTGATGACGATCAGGAATGGAGAAATGCTACAATGAGCCGGCCAATACTAATTTGAAGAGCCCGCCCATTCACCTTTCACCCCTCACTTTACTGCGAGTGAGTGGTGAAACCTGGCTATCGGGATGAGGAGCTTCCGTCCCTACAAAGTCAACCACCGGGGACTCTGTGGTCTTCTTACAGCTTCACCCATTTCTCTCTCCATATGCCTTGCCGGGTATGTACGGTGGTGAGATAAATGCCGGGGGGCAGGTGGCTGATATCTGCCTGACCGTTCCGGAGATCAAGGGGGATGGTCTGCCCGCTAATGGAGTAAGTGTTCCACACGGCATCCGGGTAGCCGGCCAGCCCTTCCAGGAATAGCTGATCAGTGGCGGGGTTGGGGTGGAGGGTGAGGGGAAGGCTGCCGGCATGTTGAACAGACACTGTTGGAGGTAGAAGTATATATTCATCTCCACCTCCTGTAGTAGTATAGAATAAATGTCCCTTATTCGTTAGTGCCCATCCTGTTTCAGGGCTAATAAAGTAAAAACTAACAACGCCGCCATATTCCTCTTCGGGTATAAAGATTGAACTAAATATGGTATCCCATGTCCAGCCAGCATCAATCGTTCTCCACAGTACCCCAACATCATTTAACTCTCCTAGATTATCTTCATAAGTTCGCAAAAAACCTATACTATCTGACACGAATTGCATGCTATTAATATATGGTATTTCTGTATTTTTTGCATTTATAATATAAGTAAATGGCAATGTATCCCAGCTGTGCCCATAGTCTATTGTTCGGTAAATTGTCTCTACATCTGTATAGTAGCCAATCCTTGCTGAGGGGAAAAATACGTCTCCACAGCTCTTATTATCAGAAAGCACAATCGAATCATCCCCCATATATTTCCACAGCGATATTCCCGTAGCAATATAGGCCGTGTCCTGGTCCACAACATCTATATTAAACATGTATAAACTGGTAACCGGTGGACCATCTAAGGTGTACTCCCAAGGCTCCGACAGGCTTTTTTTCCAAAGATTGGTCTCCCCCCACAAAATCACATCTTCGGTCAGAAAATCAAAGCTTTCATAATCATGAGACCCCGGTACCGCCTCCCAAGTTAATCCTCCGTCTTCGGTACGAACTCCTTCCATAAGTCCAAAAAAAGTCCGGGCGAGGCCAACCTGCTCATTATAAAATTCTACCTTACTGAATTTACAAGCACCCGTAGCTTCTTGATATACAGTGTCCCAGGTATAGCCTTTGTCTACAGAACGAAGAATAATACTTTCATATGGTACAATGCCAACACTGTCATTAAGAAACACCATATCTCTAAAAGTGCCTCCCAAACTATACACCTCAGTCAAATTTGATATCTCATACCATTGACCTTTCCCTATAGAGAAGAAGCCTAGAATTAAAGCAATTACAAGACTTCTCATTGTTTGATAAATTTAAATTGTTTAACCTCTGCATGTGTTATAACATTCCGTCCCCACAGAGTCAACCGCAGGGGACTCTGTGGTCTTCTTACAACTTCACCCATTTCTCTCTCCATATGCCTTGCCGGGTATGTACGGTGGTGAGATAAATGCCGGGGGGCAGGTGGCTGATATCTGCCTGCCCGTTCCGGAGGTCAAGGGAGATGGTCTGCCCGCTAATGGAGTAAGTGCTCCACACGGCATCCGGGTAGCTGGCCAGCCCTTCCAGGAGTAACTGATCAGTGGCGGGGTTGGGGTGGAGGGTGAGGGAAAGTGATGCGATATCATATGTGCTTGCCAGACCGCCATTGGTGGTTCTGAACAAGGTACGGCCCAACATTAAAAAACAATTGTTTTCATCAATACATTCAATTGCAGTACTAGTTCCTATAACAAGTGTATCGGGGTTTAATGCTGACCAATCAAAGGTTGTCTCCTCCCAGGTGTCTCCATAATCTGTTGTTCTCAGCACACGGCCAGGTACATCGCTACCAGGATAAATTCTTGAAGTTGACAGGTATCCAACCGAATCATTTACAAAGTGAAGCTCCCAGAAATGATCATTTATGTCTTCATAAGCCATGATGGTATCCCAGGTTTGGAACTGATCAAAAGACCTGAACACATAAAGAGAGGTATAAGTGTACATCAAATTCCAGCTTCTGTATATCAGTTTTTGCGTCCCAAAGTAAGTCCAGCTAGTATACGCCCATTCGTTACAACATGAGTCGGTTCTATACACCGGGCAAATTCCATCATTACCATCGCCACCACCAAACAAGTAAGGGTATCCAGAAAGGGCTACACAGGTATCTGTATCCTTACATGCCATTCCGGATATGCCGGAGGGTTGCCAAATTTCAGGGTAGGCTAATTGTGTGGTCAAGCCACCATCATTAGTCCAGACTATTTTTCCGGAAGCGCCGTCCCAGATTGAAAAAAAGAGGTGGTCTTTATCCAGTACAAACACAGATGTGGCTTCTTCCGAATATGCACCGGAAACAGGTGTAATCGTTTCCCAGGTCTCTCCGGCATCAACAGTTCTCAGAAACAGACCCGGGCCTCCTGATTTAACTATGTAACCTGTATCGGGGTGACTGAATACTATTTCACGAAACTGACCCTGTTCACCAGATACATACGAAGTATCCCAGGTAGTACCCCAATCTTCACTGACTAACAATTTCCCAATTTTTGTCAGAAATAATTTATCTAGTCCATTATACTCAAGGTCATAGCTAATATCATCTATACTGCTCACTGAAGGGAAATCATATACAACTTCCCATTGACCGAATAGTGTTTGAGCAATCATTAGTGGTAAAATGAAAACAACTTTCATTGCTTAATGAATTTAGTATAATCCATTGTTTCACTATGAACGATGGCAAGTACATATAGGCCTGAAGGAAGAATTGCAATATTCAGCGATTGGGTACCAGAAACATTTGTGAATTCAAGTATCTTTTGGCCATTCAAATTATATATTTCTACCCTGTCATAGTTGGCAATAGTAGAAATTACATTTATTTGATTACTTGCAGGATTCCGTCCCCACAGAGTCAACCGCAGGGGACTCTGTGGTCTTTTCACAACTTCACCCATTTCTCTCTCCATATGCCTTGCCGGGTTTGTACGGTGGTGAGATAAATGCCGGGGGGCAGGTGGCTGATATCTGCCTGACCGTTCCGGAGATCAAGGGGGATGGTCTGCCCGCTAATGGAGCAGGTGCTCCACACGGCATCCGGGTAGCTGGCCAGTCCTTCTAGGAATAGCTGATCAGTGGCGGGGTTGGGGTGGAGGGTGAGGGATAAATGCTGCTGACCTGGTATTTCTAGTGGTTCTCCTATGCCACCACCATTAGTTGTGCGATACACATACTTAGAATATCTAAAAAAACAAGTATCAGCATTCCAACAATCGACCTCCGCACCAGTATCTGCTTCTTCTGGCATATCAGTTAATATCCAACTTTCTCCTCCATTATCAGACCTTAAAATGCCGAGTGATTCATGTGGTTCAATAGTTTCAGGATCGTATCTGTAAGCCCCTGCATAACCGATATTTCTGTCAATAAAAAATGGTGTTTGGTAGTAATATGTATAAATATCCTCTCCAAAAGGATTGGGCAGTTTGAACCAGGTCTCTCCCTGGTCTGTGGTCTTATACATATCGGTCAAGCCATTTCCATAGCCTACAGAATCTGTAGGCCAGTCCATACCAAAATAGGGCACTTCAATACCATCACCACTTACCTGCCAGTGATTACCGCCATCGATTGATTTAATGGTTGTGCTAAAGGCAAAAGGATCTGGGGGATCTATTGCACCACACATAAACATTACCGAGTCATTGAGTACATCCAGATCATACACTTCACCCATGGTGGCCAGAGAGTCCTGCCAAATAGTTGATTGACAGTAGGCCCCAACAGTGACCCAGGTAGGAAAGAACCTGGTCGCTGCCACAACAACCTCATCTGGCAGATATTCAATATCATTTATTCCCAGACTGATATCATTGCCACAAGGAGCCCAGGTAAGCCCCCCATCAATCGTCATCAGGTGATTTTCTTCATAGTCCTCCAACCCACAGCATACGTAACCTGTATCTGCAGACACAAACTGGATCTTGGTTGCGCCATTTCCCCAACTAGATTCTATTGTCCAGGTTTCGCCAAAATCGGTTGAACGATAAATCTTGCCTACAGTAAGTGCGTAAACAGTACCATCCGGCGCAACTTCAATATCAGAAAATGAACCAATATCAGTAGTAACTGATAGGTTCCATTGGGAATAGGCCTGACTGCAACAGCACATCAGAAATAAAAGGATGTTTCTCATCTGTTCAATATTATTTCTTCGGCATAGGCAACACCCTCCACCATAACTTCAATAAGGTACATTCCATTTGAAATATTTCCAAGATCCAGGATTTTATTATTTCCATGAGTCCTATAGATCAACTGACCAGTAATTGAAAACACTTGAATTCGTTCAACTTCTTTCGTTGTACTTATCACTATTTGTCCTTCAGTCGGATTAGGGTATATATGTAAATCTTCATTGTTTAGAAATTCTAAACCGACTGGTGGATCTTCCGGGAAACCATCAATATCAAACCCTAAAATAAATCCATCAGCATTAGCATATGGATGATCTGGAATGTACTCAAGTGGTTCATCGTGGTAGTATCCCCCAAAGCCCGGATCGCATAAAGGTTCAAAGGTCAGATAATCGTCATGCTCATAAGATATGGCTCCTGCCACAAACAATCGTCTTTGCACATCAGTTGCCGGATCAAAACTGACACCATGGCCGGCAGAAGAAGCTTTATCACCTAAAAAAGTGGACCAGATCAATTCCGTATTGCGGTCAAAGACAGCGATATAGGAAGAAACTTCATTTTCCTCATTGTTAACATCTATTACATCATCAAAATAGGTTCCTGAATAATCAACCAATGGATACACATCATTTTCATCTCTGACGGCACCAGTAATAGCAATTAGTCTTCCATCAGTAGCAATATCAAAAATCCAATCTTGCCCATCACCCCCATAATATGTTGACCATAACAAATCGCCATCTTCATCCATTTTAATTAAAAATCCTTCATTATAATATGGTTCTGAAGCACTGTATGTATTCATACACCACTGCACTTTGTAGGAAAAGTCGGATTGAAAATACTTGGCAAGTATGTATTCATCTCCACCTCCAAATAGAATAATGTGTAGTTACCAACTCTATTACAAGAACTAGCAATATTTCCATTGTCCACTATTTATGGAAACAGATCAAAATCTTCCTGTTAGGTTCTCCATCTATATTGAAATTCTTCTACCGATAAAATATATCCAGTGCTAATTTCTCATTGTGTTGTAAATGAATGATCCCCTGCAGTCATTGTTGGTAATACATAAAAGCCAATCCTCTGGAAAATCTTCCAGTAATGACAAATCATCATTTCCAGCGTATTCAGCAAAAGGCCTTCCTGCTCTTTCATGTATAAGCGGAACCGTGGACCTTCTATTGTACCCCAAGCTGTCAGTTTTTCCAATGGTCTCCCCCACAATATCACATTTCGGTCAGAAGTCAAACCATAATCATGAACCCCTATTTAAGTTGTAAACTCTTCATAACCAGTCCGGCGACCCACCGCTGTAATAATACTTTGCTATACTTACAGGCTCCAGTGGCTTCCTGGTACACCGTATCCCAGGTATAGCCTTTGTCTGTGGAACGAAGAATGACATTGCTGTATGGAATAATCCCTACACTATCATTCATAAAAATTATATCCGAAAAGCCCTCACCAGGTGTACTGATCAAAGGCAAATTTGATATCTCCGTCCATTGGCCCAGACAACATATACTTCTATATATAAATAATGCGAACAACAAAGCTTTCATTGCACTATGATTTTAAAGTGGGAAACTTCATTGTCCGAAACAATATTAGCCAAATAGACTCCTTTAGGCCAATTACTTACATCAACCTGTTTACATGAAACACAGGAAAATACCATTGATCCGTTTGAATTGAAAACATCCAGGATGAATGCAGTACAGGTACTTATATTTACCCATTCAGTAGTTGGGTTTGGAAAAATATTGATGCCTGCACTGTTTATTGTGCTTAGACCAGTCGGGACTATTTCAGGGAATGGTTCGTAGTTATAGACTGAAATATAAGATTCATAATTTGGATAACCTTCAGTGCTTGGATCCGCAAAGCTTAATGGCTCCGTTTGATACCAACACTCATCCCCCACATCTGTATCAACTAGTGGATCAAACGTCTCAGACTCATCAAAAAACGCCAAATACCCGGTATTAAAGTAGTAATCCCAGCCGCAATACACACCCATACCCCAGCCATCAGCGGTGCCTCCCACAAAGCTGCTGTAATGCCAGATATTATCCTGGTCAATGATTCCCATGAATATGGAAATATCACCCGGTTTACTCGCGAGAAAATAGGTGCCATCCAGGTCTCTGGTGGGGAAACTGCTATAGGAACTAAGAGAAAGACCGGTAAATGCCATAAGTTTGTATTGGTGGCTAAATGATATGTCATAGATCAAATCTCGATTATCACCTCCGAAATAAGTCAATAGTTTAATATCACCATCAGTATCAAATTCGGCAATTAACCCATCCATTTCGTCAGTATCATTGTACGAATCATCAAAGTAATAATCGCTGCCGGATGGGTATGTCGTCTGCACCGGCAAGTCTTCTGATACGTCATTGGTGTATCCTACAAGAAAGACATCTCCGTCATCATCTGTAGCAATACCTGTGGAATAATCCTGATTCTCACCGCCAAGATAGGTGGCCCATTCCAATGAAAAATCATCTTCAAACTTTACCAGAAATGCGTCGTACACGGAGGTGCCGCCGCCACCAAATGTCTCCTGAAATGCTCCGGTTGTTGTAGGAAAACTGCCTGATACAGTATTGCCACTAAGATAAATTTCTCCTTCATTTGAAACAGCAATAGCCGTTCCGTATTCTCCAATCGGTGCATAGGTATTTCCCCCTATCATGGTACCCCATTGCAAAATGGCATTGTGCGAAAATGCCGCAATGTAGGCTGTTCCGTCAGACTCACTATAGGCAGGGCCGGCTCCATCCGGATCGTACAATACAAAATCGCCTTCCCCGTCGCTTGCCCCACAAATATAGACCAGGTCGCTGCTTGTTTCAACATTCGTAGTCCATGTATAAGTACCTTCCCCGGCAATATAGGTGGACCAAATAGGTAACCCAGCCGCATCTACCCTGGTAATAAAACCTGCCATCAGAATGCCCTCCGGAAACTCATCAACAAAATAGTCTTCTGTGCTGGCCGAGTTAAAATCAACAGTTGGAAAATCTTCAGACCACGTAGTACCAACTATATAGGCGCCCAATAAACTCTCTTCTCCGTGCACCCATGGAGATCTGGCAATTTTTGGGTAGGTGGTTTTGGAAAGAGCGTAGTAAAGTTCATGTCCATCCTCATTACTACCTCCTAGATAAAGGCCCCACATGGGTTTGCCCAATGGTTCATCGTCAATTTGAAACTGCTGAACAAAGATGTCAAAATCGCCCACACTGGTATTTATGAAAAGCAGAGATTCCGGAAATTCCGTATCGTAGGCAACCCCAACAGTGTACAAAAAGTCAGTTACAGCATAGTCAACATTATTTGTGCTAACCAGATCATACAGTCTTTCATACCCACTTCCTCCAACAATTGTTGACCAAACTACATTATCGTCTCCGCCACCTTCTTCAAGTAATTCCTTCTCCACCCCAAATTCCAGCACCAACACCTTGCTGGTCGTGTAGCTACCCAGTGACATCCCCACTACCCCACTTCCTTCATCGGTGTACTCCGGGTGCCAGGTCAGGTCGGTGCGGCTGCCGTCTGTCTCTATCTCGTAGGCTTCGGGTTTTCTGAGGGTGATACCGCCTATCTCGGTTTCCAGGGTCAGGGTGGTGTCGGCATTGAATGTGATGCTTGCTCCGTTGAACACCATTTCTATAGGGTCGTTCTGCTGGCTGTAGCCGGGCTGGATGATGAGGTAGAATTTCACCCCTGCCTGGTCAAAATAGTGCATCAGGTCCACCTTGGGGTAGAGGTCTTTGGTGTATAGCCCGTCGGTTTTCTGTACGTTGGTCACGCCATCTGCACCGGTGTGTGCCAGGAAGAAATTCCTGTACTCGCCGCCCTGGCTGGTGGTCTTCATGATCTCCTTGGTGGTGCTGCTGCCTATAAATCCCATGTCTATCCTGGCCAGCGTATCATCTGTGGTGGTACTGGTGTCTATACGGCTGTAGACCGTGTCAGGGGCACCTGTGGTATGCTCCCATACCTTAGTGATCAGCTCCTGGGCGTGCACGGAGGGGGATAGGATCAGCAATGAGGTAGTGAGCAGTAAGCAGTGGAGCAGTGGAGCAGTGAGCAGTGAACAGTGAACAGTGGGGGGAAGTTGAATTTTTCATGGTAATCGGGTTAATGGTTACTAATGTAAGAAACAATTTTCATATATCCAAACAGATGATACAAAAATGACATACTCTTAATGCGAATTTCGGGTGTACAGGAATGCAAAAAAAGGGTGAAAACACCCCACTGCTGATCAGGTATAAAGACCTGAAACAGCATTTTCAGGAAGCAAAACGAAAAAGGCTACAACGAAGCAGCCGCACATTCTTCTTAGCCCGGATAGAGGCGGCATCCTGACCGCAGCGCAGCGAGGGCAGATCCAGCCGAAAGCCGGACCCATGATGTTGAGAGGCAGCAGGCCGCTTGCTCAAAAAAAATTGCCGGAATTTTTGAATTGTTCTTATTCATCGTAATATTGCAATGTAATTAAATACAATGGGCGTTACCAAAACAGACCTCTTTACCGAACAACAGAACGAACTGTCCCGCTATGCCAAGGCGCTGGGGCACCCGGCCCGCATCGCCATCCTGGAATACCTGCTGGAGGCGAATGCCTGTATCAACGGCGACCTGGTGGAAGAACTCGGACTGGCACAGGCCACGATCAGCCAGCACCTGCGGGAACTGAAAGAACTGGGACTCATACAGGGTACCGTAGAAGGCGTGTCGGTCTGCTACTGCATCAATCCCGATCGCTGGGCGGAAGTGAAAGAACTGTTCGGAGGTTTGTTCGACCGGTACCAGCCCGGCAATTTCTGTTGCTAAAAAACACATGCTATGCAAAACGCAGAAGAACTGAAGCGCATCGTTCGCGAAAAATACAGCGAGATCGCCACGCAGGATAAGGAAATGAACAGCAGCTCCTGCTGCGGCTCCACCTGCTGCTCTGATGAGGTCTATAACATCATGAGCGAAGACTATACAGAACTGAAAGGCTACAACCCGGAGGCAGACCTCGGTCTTGGCTGCGGACTGCCCACCGCCTTTGCTAAAATAAAGACAGGCGATGTGGTCATAGACCTGGGTTCAGGTGCCGGCAACGACTGCTTTGTGGCCCGTCATGAAACCGGTGCAGAGGGCAAGGTGATCGGCATTGACTTCACCCCGGCCATGATCAGAAAGGCCAGGGAGAATGCCGAAAAACTGGGCTTCCACAATGTGGAATTCCGCGAAGGCGATATCGAAGCCATGCCGGTATCCGACAACGTGGCTGATGTGGTGGTGAGCAACTGTGTGCTCAACCTGGTGCCCGATAAACAACAGGTGGTGCAAGAGATCTATCGGGTGCTGAAGCCCGGCGGACATTTCAGTATATCTGACATTGTGCTGCTGGGTGAATTACCGGAAGCACTAAGACAGGACGCCGAGATGTACGCCGGTTGTGTATCCGGTGCCATCCAGAAAAAAGACTACCTGCGCTTCATAGAAGAAGCCGGATTTGCAGGCATCACCATCCAGAAAGAAAAGGTCATTGACATTCCGGATGATATTCTTTCCAACTACCTGGATACCGAGGGAATAGCCTCATTCAAAAGTGGTGCATATGGCATCTTCAGCATCACGGTCTATGCAGAAAAACCCGGTGGAACGGACAAGACTCCGGCCATCGACCTGAGTGATATGCAGGCGAAGAAGCCCTGCTGCGAACCCGGTTGCTGCAATTAAGATGGGACGGTTTGAAAGATACCTGAGCCTGTGGGTGGCGCTTTGCATCGCCGCAGGTATCCTGCTTGGCAGACTGGCGGGTGATTCCATCACCGTGCTGAGCGATATGGTCTGGGCCGGTGTCAATCTGCCGGTGGCCATCCTGGTCTGGCTGATGATCTATCCGATGATGGTGCAGATCGATTTTTCGTCCATTGCACAGGTGGGAAAGAACTGGAAGGGACTCGGACTAACGGTGGTGGTGAACTGGCTGATCAAGCCTTTTACCATGGCCTTCTTCGCCTGTTTTTTTTTCGATCATTTGTATAAAGCCTGGATCACACCGGAAGAAGCCGATCAGTACATCGCCGGTGCGATCCTGTTGGGTGCTGCTCCCTGCACGGCCATGGTCTTTGTCTGGTCTTACCTGACCAAAGGTGATGCCAACTACACCCTGGTGCAGGTGTCGGTGAACGATCTCATATTGCTGATAGCCTTCATCCCCATCGTACGCTTGTTGCTGGGCATCACCGATATTCCTATTCCCTGGGATGTACTGGCAGCATCGGTGGTGACCTTTGTGGTGATACCATTGATCTTCGGTTATCTGAGTAACCGTCTGCTACTGCGTTTCAAAGGAAAGGAGTGGTTCAAAGAGGTGTTCCTGCACAGATTGAAACCGGTGTCCATCATCGCCCTGCTCACGACACTTGTATTGCTGTTCGCTTTTCAGGGCGATACCATTCTGAACAAACCGGTGGTCATTCTGCTGATCGCCATACCACTCACTCTCCAGACCTATTTCATTTTTTTTCTCACCTGGTTCGCCGGTCGCTTTCTGAAATTGCGGCACGCAGTATGCGCACCTGCAGCTATGATCGGCGCCAGCAATTTCTTTGAGCTGGCGGTGGCAGTGGCGATATCACTGTTCGGACTGAACTCCGGTGCTTCGCTGGCTACGGTGGTGGGTGTACTGATAGAAGTACCTGTGATGCTGTCGCTCGTGGCGATGGCGAATAAATGGAGATATTAAATCTACACACATGAAGATCGCCCTGTTCTCCGACATCCACGCCAACCTGCCTGCACTGGAAGCGATGCTGGCCGATATCGATGCACAGCAACCCGATGCCATCTTTTGCCTGGGCGATCTGGTGGGCTATCATGTCTGGCCGAATGAAGTGTGCGAGCTCATTCGTGAAAGAAATATTCCCACCATTGCCGGCAACTACGATGATGGTGTGGGCCGCAACAGCGACGATTGTGGCTGTGCCTACAAGACCGATGAAGAGAAGGCAAATGGTGCAAGGTCCATCGCCTATACCAACCAGATCATCACCGAAAAAAACAGGAAATTCCTGGACGAATTACCCCGTGAGATCAGGCTGCCTTTCGGTGAAGATCATGCCCGGTTCGATCTGTTGCTCGTGCATGGGAGTCCGCGACGCATCAACGAATACCTCTTTGAAGACCGCACAGACAAAAGCCTGGTACACATCATGGAAGAAGCCGAAGCCGACATCCTGTGTTTCGGTCATACCCATAAACCCTGGCACCGGACACTGACCGGCAGAGATGGTCAGACACTCCATGCCATCAACATCGGATCGGTGGGGAAGCCTAAGGATGGTGATCCGAGAGCCTGCTACGTGTTGCTGGAAATCGATGAAGACGGTTTGGGTGAGGTGCAGTTCAGAAGAGTAGCGTATGATGTGGAAGGCTCTGCCGCAGCAGTGGAAGCATCCGTTTTACCACAGGCATTTGCCGATGCATTGCGGACTGCCCGATAGTACTCAGATCAATATATGATCACACCCTTCTTAGCAAGTTTTTTGAGCGCCTTTTCTTTTTTCTTCGGGGTGCTGCCCATTACTGCATCTGCGATCAGATATACGGAATAGCCTTCCTTCAGGGCACCGATGGCTGTGTGGTACACGCACTGTTCAGCCATGAGTCCGGAAAGAAGAAGCATATTCACTTTCAGTTCCCTGAGTTGGCTGTTCAGTTCTTCCTGTTCCAGTGCATTCGGGGTGATCTTCGTGTACACGGGTGCCTGTGCAATCTGTAGTTTGGGATCAAGTTCTGCAGGCGGAAGGGTCGTTTTAGAAAAACCCTTGAGAGAAATATTCAGTGACTGTCCGGCAGCCTGTGTAACAGCCATATTGGAAGCAGGAGTTGACTCGGCCAAACTGTTGATGGTCCTGACCATTATATCTGCAGCTTCCTGATCAGTATAGTAAGCCGGCTGCACATCCAATACGAGCAGAAACAGATTGTGTGGCTGTTCTGACACCTGTGCCTGAGCACCGGTCATCAGCAAGCAGAAAATACAGAGGCATCCAGGCCATTTCATTCTGGTAAAAATATGCGATAAAAAATCAGGATCATGTCAAACATGTGATCCAATAACCGCCTAACTGCTAACAAAAATCAAAGTTTATCCATGACAAGAGCCACCATTTTCCATATCTATGGCAGATAATTTTACACCAAACAGCAGAACATGATCGACAATCTGCTTCCTGATGAAATGGCACGAATGGCGGAGCGCATAGGTGAAAAAAAGGCACATATGACAGCCATGCGCATGTTCGTTCTGAGTGTGCTTGCCGGATCTTTCATTGCCTTTGGAGCCATATTTGCCACGACGGTCACAGCAGGCAGCACCCTGCCATTCGGCATCACCAAACTTGTTGGAGGAGTGGTATTCAGCCTCGGGCTGATACTCGTTATTGTAGGCGGAGCCGAACTCTTTACCGGAAATAATCTGATCGTTATGGCCTGGGCCAGTAAAAAGGTGAGCACCCGGTTGTTATTGCGGAACTGGATGATCGTATATGCCGGAAATCTGGCAGGAAGTATGTGTATGGTGGCGATGATCCTGCTTTCCGGATACCATCTGGGAGGTCATGGACAAACGGGGGTCAACATGGTTTCCATTGCTGTTCAGAAGTGTTCACATGAACCTGTTCAGGCCTTTGTGCTGGGCATCCTGTGCAACATTCTGGTATGCCTGGCAGTCTGGCTGAGTTTCAGTGCTGCCACCACCACCGGCAAGATCCTGTCGGTCATTTTTCCCATCAGCGCCTTTGTGGCAGCCGGCTTTGAGCACTGCGTGGCCAATATGTACTTCATACCTGCAGGCATGGCAGTAGCGGGCAGCGGCACCCTGGATGCGATGCTGGCAGATGCAGGCCTCCAACTTTCACAGCTGACCGTGCAACGTGCATTGTTGTACAATCTGCTTCCGGTAACTTTAGGCAATATAGTGGGTGGGGCCGGACTGGTGGGGTTGGTATATTGGTTCGTGTACCTGCGTGGAAACAAGGAAGTGGTCCAATAACAATTGGCTGTGTAATTTCAGGGATCATCCAAACCCAACCCTGTTATGAAGAACGGAGTCTGTCCTAAATGCCAGAGTACTGAGATCTACACGGATGCACGGCAGCCCAAACGCGGCGACCGATGCTCTTTACCCGTAACCTCCTGGACGAAAGTGTTTGTTGATCTGTACATCTGCCTTCATTGCGGATTCTTTGAAGAGTATATCCGTCCCGAAGATCTGAAGAATGAAAAAATGATGGAGAAGGTCAGGCAGCAGTTCAGGAAATTGTAAGCCGACCGATCACACCCTTCCAATAAAATTTGGCAGAATGGAAATTCGTCTTACCTTTGTAAGTAATTACTCACTCCGGTGACAGAAAAACAGGAAAACATACTCCGTGCCGCCTTGCAGTTATTTGCTGCAGAAGGGTACCATGCCACCCCTACCAGTAAGGTAGCGAAGGCAGCTGGTGTTTCTGAAGGTCTGATATTTCGTCATTTTGGCAGTAAGGAGGGACTGCTTCAGGGCATTCTGGATGCGGGCGAAGAAGCAGGCAGGAAAGAGATAGGCCTGCTGCTGGCAGAAAAGGATCCGGAGTCTTTGCTGAGAATGGCTATCCACCGTCCGTTTCAGGTTGCGGAAGATGCGGGCCAGCTGGAATTCTGGAAGCTGATCTACAAGCTGAAGTACGAGTTAGGTCGCACCGGCGAATATGGCAGAGACCAACTTGAAAAAGCATTGGCATCATCCTTCCGAAAACTCGGATATGCGCATCCGCAAAAAGAAGCATCCTTTTTTCTCCTGCATTTTGATGCGGTGGTGGCTGCCCTTGTAACGGGAACGCTGGAACACCCGAGGTCGGTCAGAAACTACTGGCTGGCTAAATACGGACTGTAAAAAAAATTACCCTAAATAGTAAGTAATTAATCACTTATAAATAATAAAATGAAAAAGCAGATCATTCTTGTAACAGGTGCTTCTTCCGGAATAGGAAAGGCCACCGCCTTTCAATTGCTCCGGGATGGCCATACGGTCTATGTGGCAGCCAGAAGACTTGGTCAGATGGACGACCTCAAAGCCAAAGGGGCCATACCATTGTCTATGGACATCACCCAAGAAGAAGACATCCTGAAAGTGGTAGCCAGGATAGAGCAGGACCATGGTGGCCTGGATGTGCTGGTCAACAATGCCGGCTATGCCATTTATGGTTCAGTAGAAGAAACCACCATTGAAGATGCCCGCAGGCAGTTTGAAGTAAACATCTTTGGCCTGGCAAGGCTAACCCAGCTGTTCATTCCACTCATGCGCAGGCAACAGTCAGGCACCATCATCAACATCACCAGTGTTGGCGGCAAGATCTATACACCCATGGGAGCCTGGTACCATGCCACCAAACATGCCCTGGAAGGATGGAGTGACTGCCTCCGACTGGAACTGAAGCAATTCGGTATCAAGGTGGTCATTGTAGAACCCGGTATCATTAAAACAGAATTCTCTGATGTCATGAATCAACCCATGATAGACCGTTCAGGCAAGGGCCCCTATGCTGCTATGGTAAAGAGTGTGATCGCCGCAGGAGACCGTGTTTATCAGCGCACCTTCTCTCCGCCTGAGGTCATAGCAAAGACCATTTCAAAAGCTGTAAGATCCAGTAAACCCAAAACACGCTATGCTACAGGAGCATTGGCAAAACCCATGATCTTCCTGAGAAGATGGCTGAGTGACGGTATGTTTGACAGGATGGTGATGAGTATGAGCAAATGATACTCAGAACATAAGGAGCATGTGACAGATTGCCCGTTGCTGAAGGTCTGTATCTTATAGCAACGGGCATTTAACTGCCAACAGATCTGTATCTGTGGCAGGATCTTGGAAGATCCTTTCAAATGAAATTATACTTCTTAATTCTTCCCAAACATCAGGCCGCCAACACTCGTAGCAAGGGGCAAAAATAACTTCCGGCCAAAGGCGTTATTTTCGCATCATGAAGAAAACTGTCTTATCCCTCGCCCTGATCACCACACTCCTGTTCGCTGCCTGCGAAGGTGGCACCACCTATATCAAAACCTTCAGCAACCAGAGCAATGACACCATTACAGTGGAACTGCTGATGAAAGACGGTGTGGACCAGAATTATTCCTTTCCTCCCGGCACTTCCAGCGATATCTACTGGCGTGACTGGCAGGGTTCTTTTCCCGGCGATGGTTACACCTGTGTGTCAGATATAGATACCATGATCATTGACGTGAGTGGCGGCAAGACCCTGATCAAGGATCCGTTCGACGACAGCAACTGGGAACTGGATGCACAGGACGGAAGAAATACCGAACGCTTTTGCACGTTCACAGTGAATCCTGACGACGTTCAGTAAACTCATTCCTATGCGACACACACTGTTCTTTCTGCTCCTGGCTGTTCCTGTACTTTCATTTGCGCAGCTGACCGGAGTTCCGGATACGGATGGTATGGAAGGACACTGGACGGGTGTGGGATTACAAATAGACAAACAACAGTGGGATATCGATCTGCGCATCATTTCAGATGCAGAAGTACTGATCAGTTATCCATCACTTGGCTGCAGTGGCCACTGGGAGCTGGTGCAGAATGGCAAACGCAAAAGGCATTATAAGGAAGTGATCGAAACAGGCCTGCTGAATTGCGATCAGGGCGGAGATGTCTTCATCAAAAAAGTGAGCCGCAACAAACTGCGGGTCACCTATTACCTGTATTCCTATTCAGAAGAACCTATTGCCAAAGCCATGCTGCAGCGACAGCACGATAAGACAGAGACCTATTGAATGATCATCGGCAGACTGACAGATGACATGTTGCCGGTAAGCTTAAGCATGTAGGATCCTGCCGGGATACCCTGCAGTTCGATGCTGTTGTGCAGTGCATCTACCATCCCCTGAGCGATCAGTTTTCCCTGCATGTCTGTCAGCAGATATGTCACCGGAACAGCACCCAGTCCGTCTATCTGTACCTGACCCGTTGCAGGCTGCGGATACAACACGATCCCTGCAAGCTGCAATTCTTCCCAGCCATTATCATCTGTTACCGTGACCACTACAGATGCTGTATCCACACAACCATTGATGGTGGTAACGGTTACGGTATAGGTAGTAGTTTCCTCAGGTGATGCCATGGGTGTACAGGAAGACGGATCATCCAGTCCGGTGGCTGGTTCCCAGTAGCAACTCACTCCGCCGGACGCAAACAAAGTAGCTGAACCCCCAGCAGGAATGGTCACATCACCGATGGTGGCGATATCTGGTAAAGGGGATACACTGGCTGTAACAGGTGCCAGTTCGCTGAGGCATTCTGCCTGTCTGATCTTCCAGTCAAAGAAGTAATAATAGTAATCCAGTTCCGCCCCAACCACATTCGATCCGGTGAGCGAAATGACACCCGGTATCTCATACGGATAATCCGGAGAACCATCGTTGATGCGGAAAAGATCCACCCGTGCACCGGTCACTTTGATGTAATACTGATCGCCCGGTTCCATAGCAAAGTTCAGGTCGATGACCTGTTCGCCGGAAGGAATGTTCATGGTGAGTGAATGTACCACCGGTCCGCCCTCTCCTGCCAGCACCTGGATGGTCCTGTTGCCGGCCATGTTTGAATAGACCTTAACCGTTTCGATGGTGAGCGGCACCTCCACATTGAAGAAGATACCACGCAGGTCATTGCTGTTGAAGTATCCGCCGCTTCCGAAAGTATTGTCAGGCGGACCCACTTCTTCTATCGGTGATTCTATCGTTTCCTGTATGTAGTAAGTAGTACTCACAAGTGGTTCAAAAGTGTAGGCATCGCCGGAAAACACAAGACTTCCGCCGGGTGCATCATACCAGTTGAGGGTTCCTCCTCCTGCCGGCATAGCTGAGAGCGTGGCTTCTTCTCCTGCACAGATCACATCGCCAACAGCAGTTGGAGCGATCGGGTGTTCTACGTGTATCAGTGCTTCATAAGTGACCTCATCTGAACCTGCAGGATTGGTCGCGGTCAGGGTGACGGTATAATCGCCGCTAGTGTAGTAGGTATGCGACGGATTCTGTTCATCTGAAGTAGTTCCGTCTCCAAAATCCCACAACCATTCTTCCGGAAACAGCATGGTATTGTCAGTGAATTGCACCATGCCTGTACAGGTGGTGGTGACATTGACACTGAAATCTGCCACCGGAGGCAGATAGACATTTTCATCAGAACTGATCAGCAGATCGCTCACAAAAATGCTACCAGATGCAGAGCCGTTGAACTGCATACGAATATGGGTCACTGCACTCAGGTCTATCCCTTCAAAAGCTGACAACGGCAGTTTGATGGTGTGGTGCATGATGCGTGGCAGGGTGGTGCCGATATCTCCGGGAGGATAGAACAGAGCATTCGTGTAGTCATCCGTATTGACACTCGCTGTGGCACCGGATGCATCTTCCAGTTCTACCGAAAAATCCAGTGCGCTGGCCGTTCCGGTAAAATCGACCGAAGCACGGAACTGCACATACTCAAATTCCGACAGGTTCTGCCATTCTACAGGCAATTCGTTGTCATAGACATCATCGGCACTGTTCCAGCTGATGCCCAGTTGCGACAGACCCAGCATGCTGATGCCGCCGTTCTTGCAGTGGGGTTCCTGAGAAGCGCCGAGGTTGAGGCAGTACTGTTCGCCAAAATCATCTCCGCAGATGTCGTAGTCGGTCAGTCCGGTTTGAGAGGCAGCGCCACCGAGGCTGTTGGTCGATTCTGTGCCTTCATTATCCAGTCGGTTCAGATCGATCTTCTTTCGGTTGGAGGGATGGTAAGACATGAAAGCATCGTCGGGTGCAATGGTAGCAGATGCCGGAGGGATGATATCGTTCGTTTCGAGGATGGGTGAAAAATCCTCTTCGCCGCCTACATAGAATCTGAAAAATGCAGAGGCGTATGCCAGCAGAATATTGCGCTGCGTTTCGGGCTCGTATCGGCCATTGCCGGGATCGGAGGTGCCGCACTGGTCGTCGCTCTGGGTCCAGTCCACATAGCCCCAGTCGTCGGCCGTTCCTGCCGGGAACAGTCCCGGAGTCCAGACCGTATTGAAAAAGTTGTGGTTGCCACCCGGCAGCATCAGGCTGTGCTTGGGCGCTTCGTCGGTGGGGTCTTCATATCGCACATCATCATAGAAGTGCACACCCTGCAGATCAGATACATCGCCATCGCAATAGGGTGCCACATTGAGCAGCGGAATACCGGTCAGGGTCTGGCGATTGAAATCGACCGGAGCCAGGGTCAGCACGGCATCGATGCCGTAGGGACTTCCCAGCGAACGATTATAGAGTGCATGGAAGATGACGCCTTCGCCTCCGCGGGAATGTCCGAGCGTACCGATGTGGTCCATATCGAGTTTGCCGACGAACATGGTGCCGAAGGGATCGCCTCCTACCGTGTTCCAGTCGTTCCAGAGATCCAGGTGGTGCTGCAGCAGTTCGCCTCTTGCCTGCATGCCATAGTCGCCGACGGAGTTATCGGTAGAAGAGATGCTGTTGGCCGAGACAGAGATGACGATATACCCGTGACTGGCCATCTGCTCGGCGAGGTAGTCGTATCCGGTGTAACTCGGGATGGGTTCATAGCCGGCAGTACAGGGCCAGGCGATGCTGGTCCATCCCGTACCTGGATTGTAACAGGAAGAATGCCGACCGTGCAAAATGAGAATGACCGGGAAGGGACCGTCGCTCAGGTCATCCGGATAGTGCACAGAGCCTGTCACCTCCACCGGTTCGGGGAAGGAAGGCGGATCAAAGGCTTCATCGCCGAAATCATATTCTGCAGATGTTACCGCATAGGGACCGGGTTCTCCCGGATCGGGTGTCTGAGCGAGCAATGCAACAGGCCAAAACAAGACGAAAAACAGGATCCTGCGCATATCACTTCGTTAAAGGTCCGAGAGCAGTGTAGCGTCCTTCCATATGCTCAGAGCGCCCCTGTGCGGTCATGTTGCCTTCGTATAGCCCATACACCAGCACGGCATCCTCTCCTTTCGGCGCCGCCGACCAGGCATCGGGATCCACCAGGAATTCGATGATGCGTTCATTCCCGTCAGGGTGGCGACTGTGTTCGAACACCACATCACCCACATGCAGCACATAGCGGTTGCCGCCTATGATGAATGGCTGATCTGATTCAATGCGAATGACGGTCCAGGCAGAAGTTTCAGAGATACCGGTCAGCTGCGGGCCATCCACCTGCTGCGCCAGCAGCGGAGATACGATACCCAGGCATAATACAAGGAGGAGGTTCTTCATCAGGCGGGTTTTGAGTTAACTAATATAGGGAATTCTTAGGGCTGCTGTTTCAGCCAGGTTACAAGACCGTCTTTCAATTTTGCTGTTTAGCAGTATCAAGATAAATCAGGCTCTTATTATGGAGTGGATACTATTTAAAGATTTGTTTATAAATCTCAGCACTTTGAAAGAAGCTATCAACTTTATCTTTTGCTGACTACTGTCATTCTTTAACTATTTTTAGTGTTGCTCTTTTGTTTCCGGAGCTTATTTCTATGAAATATATTCCAGCCGTTCCTTCTATATTGAATTGCAATGGGTTTGCACCGCTAAACGATTTCTCTAAAACCTCTTGTCCTAACTGATTTCTAATTACTATATACAATTCATCATAGCTTGTACCCATATCCAAATTTATAATGCTACTAGTAGGGTTAGGGTAAATAGTCAAGCCATTCTCAAAACTATTTTCCAAGACAGCCATAATGGTTGGTCCAAGTTTCAGGATATACATATCAGTTGACCCCTCACTTGTAAAATCGCTTACTCCCTCTCCCGGGTCGAAGTCAACAATTTCTCTATAGGTACCCGTTGTGTAAACATTGCCATTACCATCTAAGGCAATATTATTACTACCATCGGAGGAAGTTCCGCCCACACCTTTCGCCCAAACGAAATTACCTAGTGAATCCAGCTTTAAAATAAAAATATCTGACAAGCCATTGCTGATTAAATTACTTATTTCGTCTCCTGGGTCAAAGTCAACGGTCCAACTGAAACTCCCGTTGACGTAAAGGTTATTGGAGCCATCCACTGCAATTGAAGCACCGCTATCAGAATCATTCCCACCTATGCTTTTTGCCCAAACAAAATTACCGTCAACATCCAGTTTAAGTATAAAAATATCCCTTGTTCTCCCATAGCTTACTAAATAAAAAGTTTCTAATCCCGGGTCAAAGTCAACGGAATTTTCGTATAGACCTGTAGCAAAAACATTTCCAGAGTTGTCTACTGCAATGGAAGTACCATAGTCAGGATAAAATCCACCTATACCCACTGCCCAAAGGTAGTTTCCTGATGAATCCAGTTTTGATATATAAATATCGTCAGCATCCAAAGCGGTCAAAATACTTGTTCCAACCCCTGGATCCAAGTCAATCTCGTTGGAAAAACTGCCAATTGTGTGAACATTCCCAAAGCCATCTACTGACATATCACTAACACTTACGTAAGCCCCACCTCCCATACTTTTTGCCCAGATAAAATTACCCGATGAGTTTAACTTCAATATGAATATATCTGCTGAACCAAGACTGATCAAATTATTAGTTTCCGGACCGGGATCAAAGTCAGCTGTACCAAAGAAATGGCCCGCCACGTAAATATTACCTGTACTTTCAAGGCCGATGGATATGCCAACTTCATAACTACTTCCACCCATCCCCCTTGCCCATAAGAAATTGCCAGAGGAATCAAGCTTTAAGACGAAAATATCACTGAAACCTATACTTGTCAGATTGGAAATTCCTGGTCCAGGATCAAAGTCAACTGTATCAGAAAAGTAGCCCGTGATACAAATATTAGCAGAGTCATCCAAAGCAATAGATGAACCTATATCATTACTACTTCCACCCATACTTTTTGCCCATAGAAAATTTCCTGCTGAATCCAATTTTAAGACAAAAATATCAGTGAACCCTTTACTAGTCAGATTGGAAACTCCTGGTCCGGGATCAAAATCTATTGTACCCTCAAATTGACCACAAGCATAAATATTTCCTTCATTGTCTAAGGCAATGTCCATGCTGTTTTCGTATAAAATCCCGCCAATGCTTTTTGCCCATTGATAGTTTTGGCCACTGCATGTAAGCAATTCTATAAATAATGATAGCACAAGTCCAGTGGATTTTTTTAATAACTCAGTTTCCATAGTATATTTCCGTATTAATACATATGCTTGACAACGGCAGTTCTTCTCAAGACCTCGATTTCCTTCCTAAATTACTTTATATAGTGGAAATGGAGACCCTGTGGCTGACTTATAGTGCCCTATTTTATTTGCCAAAGAAAAAATGGGAAAGGTTCATGTTTCCGGTGAGTGCCTGCTAAAGGCCTCCAAAGCAGGTAAAAGAGGCCTGACAGGCTTGTCAGGTACTCCCTGAGGGTATCCGGTCCTAGCATGTTGAGCATGCGTTTCAGGTTATTGGCTGTAAACATCAATCCTACATCTCCAGATGCTCTTTACATCATTACGGTCTGCCGTTGTCCATTTTCTTCAATGCAAAACCCATTTGCTCCAGATCCAGACAGTTACAAACAGGTCTATAGAGCGTACCTCTTTATCTGTATCCTCATACTCGTCTAACGAAGCGGGTAGTAGCATGCTCTGGTTGCGTGGAGTACCTTCAATAAAGCGCATGTATAAAGATACATACACACCTAAAGCAATAGTATATTTCTTATCAACAGGTAAATGGGGTTTTGAGACAGTCTGACGGTCTCGGGCATTGCGTTCGGTCGGTTTTCCCAGCACAAAGTTTCATTCTACTACCAAAGTTTATTAGACGCACAATGCTTCAAGTTTACACCTCAGCCCGCTTGATGCAAAACCTGTGTTATCTGCTGGCGGCTAATTTCTCAACTTCAGATTTTTGTTGTGTAGTTAATGGTACTTTATATAATTCAATTGCC
>JACJXO010000001.1 GCA_020636645.1 Chitinophagales bacterium | reverse complement strand
TTCGAAAGCCAATTGCAGATAGTTCTCCTGTACATTGCATAAAAGACCTGGTAATTCCGGTTCAGTGATGGCATGTAAATACATATTGTGTGAGTACAAAGTATCCGTAGTATTTAATAATGTAAAATACATATTATCCGTAATAGGCTCATACTTTATAGACCAAATACCATAGTTATTATAGTCTTCCTCAAAAACAAGTGATTCGCTCTCTTTTACAGCATAACTATCAGGTAAAAAGCCAAGATCATACTGAAGGATGCCTGAGTTGTTTTCAGTTGACCCCTCGATAAAATTGTGATATATAATGTAAAGTTTTTGACCACTTGCACTTAAAGCCCCATACCACAAGCGAGTTACGGGTATATCCTCGATTATTCCAATTTGTTCAAGCTCTCCGCTACATCTGTCAAAATTATACACTTCAAATCCAGTCTCTTCAATGACTATCAACCTGTCACCATTCTGACTAAAGAACATATTGCCAAATTGATATCCCTCCTCTTCAACCCAATCAGAAAGTTCAATATAGTCGGGTCCTTGAAAACCTGAGGGGGTCAACAGCCACTTTTGAAAAAATTGAACCTCTGCTGTGCAATAAGACCTCATAAATATCCACCAGTCTCTCCCATTTGCATGCCTCACAGAAGTAAGTTTTGTATCCATTGGTACCGCAGAATCACCAATGAGAACATTTATTGCCGAATCGACCAAACCTCCTTTACCATCATTGAGCTCTATATTAATCTTTGTATAGCTTAGAGTTGAAGCATTAGTTAACAAATAAAGCAATGTATCTTGATTAATGGGATCAGGCAATAGTAATGCCCATTCCATGACTTGATTTCCCTGACTGGGATTTCCAGGGTCATAAGAATAGCCAACAATAGGATCTTCGTGAATAGGTTCATTCATAGTGTTATAAATAAAACCTGTATTTGTGTAAAACAAAAGATTCCCTTCCTTATCAGAAATAGTACTCGACCCTTCTTCAGTAGATAATTGTGCCTGTGATACTATGATGCTGTCTTCTGTAAATTTCAGCAACACAGAGTCTCCAAAAAACCAATTAGCCCCTTCCAGTTGAGCCTTTGCACCAATAGTGCAGCAAAGCAGTAATGCGCCTGCAAGCAATCCCTTCTTCATACCTAACTATTATTTCTTGCTGAATGAGGTTTCCCCGACCTGTTTACCTGTCTGATCCAGTACAACAAGTAGATACACTCCGGATTCAATGGATCTTAATGCTAAATGGTGTACAGGGTTATCGGTTGAAAAATGATAGCTTAAAACTATTCTACCACTTAAATCATAGACCAGCATGGTTCCCTGATCAACAGAAAGATTTGATACATACAATAGATCATTGGCCGGCACAGGATAGACTGTCAATGCCTCATCTTCTTCTTTTACTAAACGCAATTCTTCAATACCCTCCCCATCAAACTCTACCACCGTATCTAACATGGCTCTGGCAATATGCACGGCTTCTCCCGCTATCAGGGTATGTTGTTCAGCAAGGGATCTGACTTCCGGTTCTAATTCTTCAGAAAGGGTGAAGTGACCGGTGCTGTCTATTCCGATCAGGTAAGTGTCTAACACAAATAAGTAGTTTTCCTCTGCAATTGAACCGGGTGTAATGGCAGATAATAAGGTACTTGCCGTTTCATAAGCACCGGTATGTATTGAGTCTATTACCTGGAAAAAACCTGAAGTAGTGTTTCCTTCTAAAAACACCTGTACCATTGAGGTAGCTTCCGGTTCCCAGTACACATCCGGATATATCTGTAGTAGTCTGTAAGCGCCCATTTCATAAAGATGTTGCCTGGGGTTTTCTAAGCTGCCACTTGTCAGCTTTTCTGCATAGTCGGTGATCATCTTTGAGTAATAAATGCTGTCGGTATTGGCAAACAGACTTTCTGAAGGCATGAATGATTCACCACCTTCTTCCTCTTCCTCTAGGCGTGGCATAGGGAAACTGCATCGGGGTACTACATCAATATCAACTCCTGAGGTATTGATAAGTGACCCTGTAGGAATGGCTGTTGAACTCCCATCATCCGTATTCAACGTAGAAGCAGGTTCCATGTCAAGAATAGCGAGTGGGTCGCGATAGTACCAAAGCAAATCCGGTCCAATTGTTTCACCAGCTCCACCCCCATTATCATATGCATAAGTTCTGTTCGCCCAGGTAGAGGTACTGCCGGTGCTGGGTGTCCAGGCATTGTCGCTGGGTATTTCAGTACTACCACCAAAAAAATAGCCACCAAAAATTTCGCGGTCTGCACCTATGCCAAGTTCTATATCAACTCCAGTCCCGGTAATACCCCCAAAATTCTTCAATCCAAATCCCCAGGTACAGTCGTTGAGGTCATTGCAAACAAAGTTGCCCCCCAGGCAATAACCCTCTGCCCGGATGCCCGGGTAGCAATCATTCACAATATTGCGGTAGCAGCGGAAGTCGGTGCTGGACTGAATATCTATACCAATGATCTGGTCTTCACAGTCACTGCTGCAGGTGCCGGTTATGGTGTTGGGTATGGCTGAGGCAGCAGGATCATATACATCTATCAAAACATTGCTGCAATTCTCTGCCAATATGCCGGTTGCTGGTTCCGTTGCTCCTGCAAATACCACTTCGATCTGATTTCCTAAAATCATCAGATGATCTGTAACATTTAATGCTCCAATTCCATTATTTACATTATAGATCTCGTTATCAAATATGGTAATAGGTGTTGTGGCAGGTACAATATTCCGCACAGATATGCCACGTCTTATGGTGCCGGCAGTAGTAGTAATAGCGTTCAAAACTTTGTTTCCACTCACTATGGTGGTTGCAACACCCATATTTCTGAGATCAATAGCCACCTGATTCACATTGGCCAGGTAGTTCTCTGTAATGTTATGATAGTTCAGCCCCAGACCACAATTGTCCACATAGATTCCTTCCCGCATGATGCTGGATGTTCCGCCAATACCTGTATTGACCAGTCTGTTGCCATGTATCTCTGAGTTCATATAGTCTCCTATATCAATGCCCCGCTCGCAATCCTTGAACTTATTACTTGTTACACCTGCTTCTCCAACTCTGGCCACCAAAATCAGGTAATTCAGGTCTCCTCTGGCAAGTACTCCGGTTCCCCTTTCTGCACCAGGTACATTCAGATCATGTATATAATTGTTTTGAACTGTTACAGTACTTTTTTCGATATGGATACCAGTAAGTAAACCATAAAACTCATTGCATGTAACGAGGTTAAACGCTGCGCCATTACCTATGCTGAAATTTCCTGTAGGAGCTAATACATTTTCCACCATTACTCCTGTTCCAAACTCACCGGAATAAGGCTCTATGAGATCAGAACCACAAAAAACGGTTTGCTCTATTGAAGCCGGATGATCATAGAAATAGTTATTGGAGTAAATACCAATATGATTATTACAAAAAAATGCATCACCAGAAATGGAACAATCTGCATAATAGGCCAAATTATTATTCAGAAAAACTCCTGTCACAGCATTGGCAATAGTTGATCCACCTTGGATGACCACCTTTCCGGGCACTAATATAGAAGTCTGTACTTCAATACCTGACCACATTTCATCATCAGCGGCAGTAAGAATGCTGCTGCCGGTAATTGTTAAGGTGTAGCCGGGAGCTACTATAATAGAAACTCCCGGGTCAACACTGAATCTGGCACTGCCTGTAATAGTAAAATTGGTGTTGATGGTCAGATCTGTAGTTACCTGGTAAATGCCTCCCGAAACAGAAGAGGCTCCGGAAAAAGCAGTTACAATATCAGATGCGGTAATGACTGTTTCTCCTCCGGTCAGGATCGGATCACAGTCACACTGTGCCTTGGCCTGGATAGTGCCTGCTAATAACATACTGATTATCAACAAGTTAATAACAAAAATGGGGGGGGGTAATGCGGAAGGATCTTGTTTTCAAGAGATGGAATTTATTTCAATATTAATGAAAATAAAATGAAATGTCAAGTAGAAAGTACAAAGAATTACTGCCTGACAGAAGGTCTGCATGAAATTTTATAACAGTAAATAGGCCTGTATTCCAGAGATCTGAATAAACAATTTCACCATCCATCTGCCGTATCATCCCCTCGCGGGTCTGCACCGCCTTCCAGTCTGCCATCAGGTATGACCAGGATGGCATCTACACGACAGAAGGGTGCCTTGGGAGCCAGGGTGTAACCAAGCCTTCTCAAGGATGCCTGGATGGCGGTGGACAGTCCTTCCCGTTCGTACTGGATCTCATCAGGCAACCACTGGTGGTGGAACCTCGGCGCACTGACACTTTCCTGCATGGTCATGCCAAAAGCGGTAACGTTGAGGATGCTCTGCATGGTAGAGGTGATGATGCGGCTGCCTCCAGGCGTGCCGGTCACCATGAACAGGTTGTCGCCTTGTAATACGATGCTGGGGGTCATGCTGCTCAACATGCGTTTGTTGCCTTCAATGGCATTGGCTTCGCCGCCTATCAGTCCGTACAGATTAGGCTCTCCGGGCTTGGCACTGAAATCGTCCATCTCATTGTTGAGAAGAAAACCTGCACCGGTCACGAAGACCTTCGAGCCATATCCATCATTCAAAGTTGTGGTCAGACTGACTGCATTGCCCTGTGCATCCACGATGCTGAAGTGGGTGGTCTGTTCGCTTTCATAACCTGCCGGTACACCGGCAGCAATGTCTGATGATGGTGTGGCGTGTGTGTGATCGAATCCTTCCATCCTGGCATGCAGATATGCGGTATCTGTCAGCCGGTTCTGTGGCACCGGATAAAAATCAGGATCACCCAGCCATTTGGCCCTGTCGGCATAGACCAGTTGTTCAGCATGTGCTACCAGGTGGATGTAGTCTGGTGTATTATGTCCCAGAGCAGTGAGATCGAAAGGTTCCAGCATCCCCAGCAGTTGTGCAAGCGCCACGCCACCACTGGATGGAGGCGGCATGGAGATGATGGTGTATTCATGGTAGCGGAACTGCAGCGGATGCCGCCACACAGCATCGTAGTTTGCCAGGTCATCATAAGAAATGATGCCGTTACCTGCCTGCATTTCTTCCACGATGAGCCGGGCTGTTTCGCCTTTGTAGAATCCGTCTCTGCCTTCCAGCTGAATGCGTTTCAGCGTAGCTGCCAGGTCTGTTTGTTTTAATGTATCTCCTGCATGCCAGTCGCCGTACCGGCGCAGATAAGTGTTGCGTGTATTTCTTTCGCGGAAATCTTCGCCTGCACGATTGAGCATACCCGCCTGTGCTTCAGTAACGGGAAATCCTTTCGCCGCCAGGTCAACAGCAGGTTGCAGCAGCATGGCCCAGGGAAGGGAACCATAGCGCTGATGGGCTTCCCACATGCCGGCTACAGAACCGGGTACACCAGAGGCCAGCTGAGTGGCCGTGATGGCATTTCTGTCCACCTGTCCGGTGCTGTCCAGGTACATATTGCGTGTGGCTGCGGATGGTGCTTTTTCGCGGAAGTCGAGTGTGGCGGTTTCGCCGTTTTGCAATCGCACCACCATGAAACCTCCGCCTCCGATATTCCCCGCCACGGGAAAGACCACTGCCAGTGCAAACTGCGTGGCGATGGCTGCATCCACCGCATTGCCTCCCTGCTCCAGGATCTGCCTGCCCACCGCAGATGCTTCCGGATGGGCGGACACCACCATGGCATGATCGGTCACCAGCCCCTGCTGGGAATAAGCCGGGATCAGGAGCAAAAATGAAAGAAGAAAGTGGAGGTATTTCACTGCAACGAAATTAAGTAAGTACTCCCTGATTAAAGAAACATGCCTGTATCATTCTGATCGCTTACAATCCTGTGTCAGGCATTTAGCGCTCGTCCACTACATTTGTAACGCTGAAAGGCAACTTTCAATCTGTCCATACGAAAGAACGCACTGCATATCATTCCCGAAACAGGCTGCTTACCGTAGCGTTGTCCTGGATCATCCTGGCCGGCGTAAGTCTGCCTTTCTACGGGGGGTATGCGTGGCTGCACCTGCAGAAATCTGCCCACCGCAGAGAAATGCGCCGCATCGTGCGCAGTGAGGAACAGGATGCTACCACCCTGGTATTCCACGTGAACCGGGTACCTGAAATGGAAGAACGAGGAGAATTCAGCTGGCAGGGCGATCGCTATGATGTCATCGACCTGCAAACCATCGGCGATTCCATCCATATCAGATGTTACAAGGATGAGAAAGAGGAATCACTGAACGAACAGATCGCTGGTTTTTTCCATACTGCATCATCATCCTTCAGCCAGACAAAAGTGTCTCACCAGAACTGGAAGGTATGGGATCATCCAGACAAGCTATTGCAACTTACAGAACCTGCAGCGGGCAATGAATATGCCATCGTATGGGATTCTGTCATTCCATGTATCCAACCATCCCCGCCTGATCCTCCGCCTCCTGTTTGCTGATCTGCAGTTTCAGGTTTTTTTCTTTTTCACTTTCATTTTATCAGTATGCGTACTATGCTACTGCTGGGATGGATGCTGATCACAGGAAACCTGCAGGCGCAATCACTCACCGTGCTGCACAGAGATACGGAAGCTCCTCTTGAAGGGGTTCACCTGATCACTGAAGCAGGTGATACACTGATCAGCGATGCAACAGGTCACATTCCGTGGACAGTTCCTCCCGGCCAACAGGTAAGACTGGAGCATCCGGGTTTCAAACCCCTGGTGCTGGATCAGGAGCTGGCAGCCAGACTGCATTTCATCATCCTGATGGAACCCGCTTCCATTGAACTGGGCATGGTGCTGGTCACGGCGTATGATGAGCACCCCAACCGTTCCACCAGCCTGCAGATCACGCCGGTCACCCTGCGGCAATTGTCGCAGACAGGTGCGTTCAACCTTGCCGACGGACTGGCTTCTGTTCCGGGTATCTCTCAGCTGAGTACCGGACCTGCCATCTCCAAACCGGTCATCCGGGGTCTGTACGGCAACCGGGTGCTGGTGCTGTTCTCAGGCCTGCGATTTGACAACCAGCAATGGCAGGATGAACACGGGCTCGGTCTGCAGGATATGGGCATTGACCGGGTGGAAGTGATCAAGGGTCCGTTGTCACTGCTCTATGGTACGGAAGCAGTGGGCGGTGTGCTGAACATCGTGGAAGAAGAAGCGCCTGATCAGGGAGCAGGTGCAGCTGATTGGAAAGGCAACCTGCACAGCAATACGCTGGGTGGAGGTGTGGAAGGTGGATGGAAATCCTGGCTGACCGATTCCACCTGGTGCCGGGTGCGGATGGGAGTGCAAAGTCATGCCGATTATACTGACGGCGATGGCAACCGGGTACTCAACAGTCGTGCCGATGGTGTACAGGCAAAACTGTCATATGGTATCCGTAAAAAGCATTTCAGTTCCGATAACCACTATTACGGTTCCTACAACCGATTTGGTTTCATCTTCGCTGATCTGCCTTACAGGATGGAAACCGATGAGCGGTGGAGTCGTGGGTATTCCGGTCCGCATCACATGGTCATGCTGCATAGTTTATCTTCTGTCAATAAGTTCGACCTGCATGCATCTACCCTGCGTATTAACGCTGGTGTGCAGTCGAACTATCGTGCCGAAGATGAAGGTGGCGGAGAGCTCAGTTTACAAATGCACCTGGCCACCTTTCAGTATGCACTCAAATGGAATAAACCCATCACAGAAAAGTGGTTGTTCATCCTGGCGAATAACAGTTCCTGGGAGGTCAATACCAATCTGGGAAGGCGGAAGATCGTACCCGATGCGTTGATGGCAGAGGCAAGCTCATCCGGTTACATACGGTATATGGAGCAGCACTGGTTGGTGGAAGCCGGTATCGGCGGTGGATCCAGACAGATCACCACCTTGCTGACACCTACGGTAAATTCTGACGAGAAGGATATTGACCCCTTCAGTCAGCTGCGCTTGTTCGGCAATATGATGCTGGGATTTTCCTGGATGCCTGATGCCATGCAGGAACTGAAACTGGACGTGGCCACTGGTGTGCGTGCACCGAACCTGGCTGAATTATCGTCCAATGGTCTGCACGAAGGCACCTACACCTACGAGCTGGGCGATCCTGAACTGCTGAATGAAAGGAATATACAGGCCGATGCAGGCTATCATCTTCATACCGACGTACTGGACCTGGAGCTAGCAGCATTTGTCAACCATTTCTCCGGCTACATCTACCTGCAACCGGCTGACTATGAATGGTTCGGTTTTCCGGTGGCAGAATTTGTACAGGCACCGGCGCTGCTGTACGGAGGGGAAGCTGGTATCAGCAAGGCCTGGCAACAATGGACCTTCGGTCTCAGCGGACAGATGCTGGTTGGCCGCTTGGACGACGGCACCTACCTTCCTTATATGCCGGCCAATGCAGTGGAACCATCCATTCGGTACGAAAGCCGGAGTGCAGGTGCGTTTCGTTTTTTCGGATCTGTCAAAGACCGATATGTATTTGCACAGGAGCTCATCAACCCGGCAGAGACAAACACACCGGGTTATCATCTGGTACAGGCCTCCGCGGGGCTAAGTCGTGTCAAAGGGGAGACCGGCTGGGAGCTGCAACTGGTGGCCAATAACCTGCTCGATGTGTTGTACTATGATCATATGTCGCGGTTGAAATACTACGACATCTACAATATGGGCAGAGATGTTTCTCTACAGTTCATTTATCACTTGTATAAAACAAATAAAAACAATTAATATGAAAAAAGCAATATTATTTTTTTGCACCTTATCTCTTTCCGCCATGTTCCTGGCATCTTGCAGCAAAGAAGATGAAGGGGAAGAACTCAGGCTCAGCTTCAAGACCGGAGGCAGCTATGTGAGCGCAGATACTACGATCGCTGATGGTACCACCATTCTGATCGGGGTGGAAGGAGAGACCGAGAAGGCCAAGGATCCTATCATCAAGTTCAATATCACCGAGTCTGTGAATGGTGCGCTGGGATCCACCATCTATACAGAAGATCTGGAAGACACCGAGTATGAGTATGATCTGAGCTACACCCTCGATGATGCCACCTCAGGGAATACCCACGACCTGACCTTTACCATCACCAACCGCGATGGACTGAATGAGCAGGTGTCTCTCACGGTGACCGTGCAGTAAGATCTGCATTGGATATACATGACGGGCGGGCAACGAAGTTGCCCGCCCGTTCTTATTTGCTATGCTGTAAGGCTTATTACTTTTAACTTTCCACTTTCAACTATGACAGACTACATCATCCTGGCCATTCCGGTTTTCTTTCTCCTCATAGGAGTGGAGATACTGGTGGACAGGATGCGGCATACCGGATATTATCGTTTGAACGATGCCATCAGCAACCTGAATGCGGGGATCACGGAACAGGTGACAGGTGTCTTTGCCAAACTCATAGTGGTGGGCATCTATATCTGGGTGTATGAGTCATTGCGCATCAACACCATCCCCAATAATATCTTCACCTGGGTAGGTCTCTTTCTGGGCATTGATCTCTTCTATTACTGGTTTCACCGACTGGCGCATGAGGTGAATGTATTGTGGGGCGGACATGTGGTGCATCACCAGAGTGAAGAGTACAACCTCAGTGTGGCTTTGCGACAAGGTGCTTTTCAGAAGTTCGGCAGCTTTGCGTTTTATCTGCCGCTGGCTTTGATCGGATTTGACCCGCTCATGTTCGTGGTCATCGGGCAGTGGCAGACCATCTACCAGTTCTGGATCCACACCAGGATGATCGGTAAGTTGCATCCGGCCATCGAGTATGTGTTCAACACACCCAGTCACCATCGGGTACATCATGGCAGAAATCCCATTTATATAGATCGCAATCATGGTGGTACACTGATCATCTGGGACAGGCTGTTCGGAACCTTTCAGGAAGAACAGGAAGAGGTGGTCTATGGCATCACCACACCGCTGCAGACCTGGAATCCTCTGCGGGCGCAACTGGATATATGGAAAGATATGGCCATCACCATCGGACGGGCCAAAGGCATCAGACACAAACTCGGTATCCTGTTCCAGGCACCCGGTTGGATGCCGGAGGAACTGGGAGGTCCTATCCTCCCCAAAGCGGTAGATCCGCTCACCAATAAAAAATTCGATGTAAGGATCCCTCCATCCTGGCATGCCTATGTGCTGGTCTCCTTCCTGCTGATCCTGGGCGGTGCCAGCTTCTTTTTGTTTTCGCTGGAGGAATTGAATATCCGGCAGCAGTTGCTGGCAGCTGCCATGGTATTATGGTCCATCACAGCTATGGGATTGATACTGGAGAAACAGCGCCTCGCATTCCTGGCAGAAGGCATACGTCTGTTGGCCACGCCTGTTGTGATCTGGTGGTGCAGCGGACAGATGTTAGCTGCAGGAATAACCACCGGCATCATGTTGTTGTCGCTACTATGCTGGCCCGTGTTATTTAGGGATTCCAGGTCTAATTAAATAAGAACAAAAAATCGACGAACTATAGCATTTGATATGAAATGGTGGCCAACCGTTTTTTGTTTGGAAGGTTTCAGGTATGTAACGCAGGTGGAAAAAGAAACAAATTGGCTGAGATCGCAAAGGAACGGCTTCCCCCGACGGCAGTGCGAGGGCAGGAGCATCCAGAGGGCATGGTCTTGCTTAGCGTTCTGAATCGCCAGTCTGACGGGTAATCGAAGCGTTGTCATTTCTGAAGCACGATTTTACGGGCAGCTGTTGCGATGAGGAATGCCAGGCGCCACAGGATGCGTTGCGGGGTCGCATGAGCACCTTCGTCGGGGGAAAGCGTTTTGGTGATACCTTTTGCGCTTCAAAAGGTATCGAAGTTAATTATTGGAGAAAGCATTGAATTTTAATTTGGTTATTACTTGATGAATAATATATTTTGACTGCCAGGTTGATCTGAATTTCAGATCAGGAAACCTCTAAAGCACTTCTTAAACGATAAACCACATGAAAACAAAAGCATCCTGGCTCATCAATGTCTATCTGATGACGGCGGCAGTTCACCTGGTACTGCTGGCGGCCGGGAAAGAAAATGGCATTTTCATCAGCAAGGTACTGCTCATGCCGGAGCTGGCATTGCTGGTATGGCTGAACAGAGGTCTGGTCAGGACTCCCTTGCTACTGATCGCCTTATTCTGGTGCTGGATGGGAGATGTTCTATTGCAGTTCAGTGGCGGACAGGATAATTTCTTTCTGTTCGGACTGGCGTCCTTCCTGCTCGGGCATCTGTTCTATATGTTCACTTTCAGCAAGCTGCAGCAGGGGGGAAAGCTGGTGTGGTGGTGGCTGGTTCCGGTTGCTGCATATGTATTCTTTTTGCTCTATACGGTCTGGCCCGGGCTGGGAGAGATGCGCATACCTGTGCTGGCATACGCAGTGGTCATCACTTTGATGCTGGTGTTTGCACTGCACAGATATAGGGGAACGACAGCGATCTCATTCAGTACAGTTGCTGCAGGAGCCATACTGTTCATTATCAGTGATTCGCTGATCGCATGGAATACCTTTCATGAGACCATCAGATATGCTTCCATTGCCATCATGAGTACCTATGCACTAGCGCAATATCTGATCGTACAGGGACTGGTTTGGAGCAGGAGAGATTGAGTGGGAGGGAGAGAGGGAGTGGGAGTGAGAGTGAGTGAGAGTGGGAGTGGGAGTGGGAGTGGGAGCGATTGAGTGTGAGTGTGAGAGGGAGTGGGAGTAATTGAGAGTGAGAGTGAGTGGCTGTCGGGGTCTTCCGCTACATAACATAAAAAAGTCCCGGAGGAGCGGGACTTTTTCGTCATGATCAGATAAATCGTATCAGGGCTCGAGATAGTACTCTGCCTTGCCGATCTTAATAAAAGAGATATGGTTCTCGTGGTCGATGAAAACGCCCACTTCATTCACTTTTTCACCATCAATTTTGGTAGCATCCACCTTGATCTCGATCTTGCCTGTCACGAGGCAGTTACCATTCCGGTTCTGTAACTGGTTGATGGATGAGATGTCGAGGCGATAGGTCTTGCCACCGGTCACGTATTCTACGTGGTCATTTTCAAACCTGAAACTGGCTTGCTGCTGACCATTAAGTAATACAGGGTCAAAGGAAACACCGTCGTTGGTGACCACCATGTATGGACGAATAAATTGTCCGGCCAGGGTGAAATAACTGGAAACGATGACTTCGTCAGATCTGGTAAGACCGTCATTTCCATCCGTGTGCAGGATAGCAGAGTGGTTATTAGCAGCAGGCTTATCTGTATTCATGGCCATCAGGTTTTCCAGTTCCTGAGCCACAAGCACATTGGTTGCTGCAGTAAAAAGCAGCATCAAAATGAGACCCGCATGTGTGATAGTCCTTTTCATGGCTGAAAAGTTGTACACAAGATTAACCAGCTATTCAGAGATATTTATTACACTATTAAATAAAAAGTGACAATAATAAATGAAAAAATTTGTCTCTGGTGATCAATTAAGCAGTAATAATAGGAAAAATTAAGCAAAAAAGTGAATAGCTTATGATGTTTTTGCAGACGAAGACGAATGTCATTTGGCTGATATGTGACATTAAAAAAATAGCTTTAATAACAGCTAATATGGCTAAAATGGTGGCTAGTAGTACAAAGTTAGTTCAAAAAAATAGGATATAGTGACTCTCGTATGAAGAATAAGACACCTTCCCATATACTGTGAAAACGTAGTCATGGCAGGGCAATAGCCGGTTTTAATCAGTTAGCAAATAAGCAGTCGCCTATGGCAGAAGCATATGAGTGAAGCAGTGAGCGGTCAGGTGTGAATGGTGAGGCACTCCGTATGATATTTACGCAGAGTCGCATGCCCCCCCATTTCCCCATTGCCACATTTCCTCATTGCAATGTAATCAGTATGTATATCAAGCAGTCGCCTACGGCAGCAGTGTATGAGTGAAGCATTGAGCGGTCAGGTGTGAATGGTGAGGCACTCCGTATGATATTTACACAGAGTCATATGACCACCCATTTCCCCATTTACTCATTCTCACATTCTCACATTCTCACATTTTCACATTTTCTCATTGGCTCATCCATCACATATTCCTCCTGTACTGTCCGCCTACTTCGAACAGGGCGGTGGTGATTTAAAAAAGGAGGGATGAACTAGTCACCCCTCCCGGAGACAAAACCATTGTACTTTCTGTTAAACGTATTGTCATCCTGCACAGCCCAGATAATGGCATCAATTACTGAAATGGCCGTTGGAACGAATGTCCAGCAGAATAACAGATATAACAGTCCGTACCCCGTTTGCCCCAAGTAGAACCTGTGCACTCCAAGCCCACCCAAGAGGAAGGCCAGGGCTATGGCTGTCCATCTGTCCTTTTCTTTCATTCGGCAACGAGTTCTCCTCTGGTCACCACCGGTGTGCCTGAAGAAAAATCAACGACCACTCTGGCAGACGGTGCTCCTTCATGGTAAGGAAGGATCTTTGCGGTCTGACCATTGTATTCAATGATAATTGGCCGTTTGTCTGTTCCTGTATAATACCAGGGTGTTATAACCGGAGTATTATAAGGTGCAGCAGTATAAACACCTGTTTCCGGATCCACAATTTTTATAGAAGCTCCTTTGGGTATGGTACTCACCGTGACTTTCCAGCCATTCCAGGTGATGGATTGATCAACAGGCGGTAGTGTCGATTTAGGATATTCCAGCACACCGGTACCCTTACAATGATCACAGGTAACTTGTATCTTTCCTGTTCCATCACATTTGGAACACTTATAGGTCTTGCCATCTATCTTACTGATATAAGCGCCGTTTCCCGCACATTTATCACACTTATACAGCTGGGGGTCTTTGCCGGTACCAGTACATTTGTGGCATCTTTCTTTGTGAATTGGTCGAGATACATATTCGTAATGGACCTCCTCTTCTTTGGTCACTTCTGTAGATGAACATTCAAAGAACCATTCAAAGTTTTTCTTCTCCGTTACGTTTCCGGCTTTATCATAAGATACAGGAACACCGTTTAAGAACAGGTAAACAACCTGTGCATTGACCAGGCCATCCAGTTGTGGACCATCAACGAAATACTCTTTTTCAAATCCGCTGAGGATCAAACCTTTATTCCATTCTTCCAAATGGGTGGAAGGAAATGACCATTGTGTGCCGTCAATGATCAGGGCAAAACCCACCTCACTTAATTTGAGCGGTACGTCCTCCCGGTTTCTGATCCTGATCTTAAAACGAATGTTTTCCGGACTCACCCGGTAGTAGGGTGTTTTACGAATCTCAAATACATCATAGTCGTCCTGTGCCGGTATCTTGTAAGCAACATTTTCTTCCTCTTCTTCCATCAGGTGTGCAGAGAAAGAGAGTACTTCCACAGAAATGGTAACTCCGCCTTTTGTTTGTTCCTGGGTGGTTTTGGCAGCGGGTTTGACGACGGGCAATGTGTATTGTACCTGAACCGTTTCGTCAGATTTTTGTGTGTTCTGGTAGGTTTTTTGCGTGTAACTCAATTGCTGTACGGTGCAGGATCCTAAAAGCAAAAGCAAGCTTAGAATGATTGTGGATGGTAACAAGCGTTTCATGGTGTGGAAGTTTATCATAGTGATATATTTTAATTAGTAAAAAAGTCTTGTCAGATAGCTGATCAGAAGCATAAGCCCTGTCCAGATCAGAAGGCCAACCCCGATGCCGCCCAGAATTCCCGTGATCAGCCTTCTGGTATTGTTGGAAGGTATATTGGCAAATGTTTGCAGGCTCCAGTCGGTCATCATGACTCCCAGCATTAGCAATGAAACCCACCAGGCAGGAATGATCCGGGCAATGACCATCACCAATGCTATGATATGACCGATGTTGGAACCTGCACATCTTGCACATATGTGCATGCGCCTGCCATTGATGACCAGGCATCTTTCAGGTATGCCATGGCATCCAAGATGATAAGCAGTGATCTTCATAGGCCTGTCAGGTCCATTTATTATTGCAGTTCAAACAGGTCTTTTCGATCTTGTTGGCACCTGATTGACCGAACAGAAACCCTAGCGGACCACAAGCGATAAACCCGCAACAGCCTTTGGCTGCACTGTAGCCTTTTTTGTCAATATGGATCTGTGTGGAGCCGCATTTCGGACAGACAATACGGTCTTCTGTGTGGGTAGTAGTTGTCATACAGCATCATTTGATTTAGTATGACAAAGTTTTTACTATGATCTCATATTTGTCTGCTTCAAAATCTGATTTTGGGAGCATTATTTCTTACAGCAATTGTGAAATAACAGCTATAAAAAGCTGTATTACAATGCTTTATAAGGACACTTTTGAGTATAAAGAATGCTGTCCTGTGGTTTTTTCAAGAGAATTATTTGAATATATTTGTTGAACAAGCATCCTGTGAACACAAGATATGAATTACGAACTGCTCTTTAAAAACTATCAGCAAAAGCTCAAAAGTGCATTTGAGAAGGATGCAGCACCACAAACTGAACCCAGTACAGGCAAGCTTTTAGTTAAGGCAGATTTTACCGGTATCCAGGAGTTCATATTCAGCATTAAAAGCGATGGTGCTGCCAGGCAACTGAAAGGACGGTCCTTTGCCATCCAGGCGATGGCCATCATATTACAGCATGAGCTTAGTAGCATCTCAGGTTTTGAATTGTTGTATAATGCAGGTGGTAACCTCTATTTCTTTGTTTCAGATTTTGAGGAGGCAAAATTAAGGGAGTTTCAGTCCCGCATCTGGGATGCATTATCACAAGAGGGTATCTCCATCACACTTGCCTGGGTTTCTGCCGTTCCCGGTTCTTCCCTGGGTACCCTGATGATGGACGATCTGGAGAAGCAGGTGCTTGCACGTAAGCTAAGCATAGGCAACAGAGCGACCAACTTTTTCGAACCTGTCGGTACAGAGAGCCGGATTGGCGATCTCAAAGAGTTTACCGGAAATTTTGCAAAAAGCGCTGGTTATATCCTGGCCCAAAAGGAGCATGAAGCCAAGCTACAGGTGGGTAATAACTCATTGAGTTTTCTGAGAACCAAGCTGGAGTTAAAGCAGCAAATAGGCGATGGGGTTATTCCATTCAACAATGGTGAAGATCGGTTTATGGTAAATGCTCTACCCAAAGAAGCAACTGGCATTACATCATTCAAGAAACTTGCAGAACTGGCCAAACACAGAACCAATACAGAAAAGCTGGGTGTCCTGAAATTCGATGTGGACAATCTGGGAAAGATATTCGAAAGCCTGGCAGATACCCAAAGGTCAAAAGAGTTATCTGCGGCCTTCTCTTTCTTTTTTGAGGGATATATCAACCATCTGCTGGAGAAGGATGTACAATATTATATCGATGAGGTAAAGTATTACCAGGAACAGATCAGACATTGCAATCAGAAAATTCAAGAAAACCAGAATAAGATAAATCAAGATCGAAGAAACAGAAGAAAGTATGAAAAGGCCATAAGGCAATTTGAAAGAGATAGAAGCTATGCTGAAGATAAACTTCAATCGATCATGGCCGCTAAACAGACCTACAAAAACAATCTCTACGTCATTTTCTCCGGTGGAGATGATGGCTTCATAGTAGGTGCCTGGGATGCGGTGTTTTCCTTTGCTGTGTTGTTGCGAGATGAGTTCGAAAATTTTTGCTCTGTGCTGGATACCCCACTCACCTTGTCTGCTGCCATTATGGTCATTGATGAAAAGTTTCCGGTAAGCCGGTTTGCAGATATGGCCGAAGATTTATTGGCTAAGGCAAAGAGCGCATTTTCAGAAAACATGGATAGCAGAAGACTGCCTCAGAAAAATGCCATCTGTTTGTTCGACCGGGCAGTCAGTTGGAAAGATTTTGAGGAGGTCAGGAAGCAGAAGGAAAAACTGGTGGAGCTGGTCAGATCAGATGGAAAGTATAAACAACCTAAAGCACTACTTAATAATATCAGACAGAGCTTACAGGAGTTTGAAAATCTGAAACGGCTGGATGGCACCTATAATTTCCCGAAGGTATGGAGGCTTAGGTACTATTTCCGGGAACAGAATATAAAGAGGCAGCCGAATATTGAGGAGATGCCTGGTACCCAAATGATTAACCAGATCGTTGATCTGTATGAGGAAAACTTACTGGAAAGCTATGAGAAAAACAATGACGAGCTGGCAAAGATCTTGCCGCTGGCGGCTAGGTGGGCTGAGTTGGAATTAAAATCTGGAAATTAAAACAAATGAATATGGCAATATCAATGGAGATTTCTCTTGGGAAAGATTTTGTCACCCAGGCTTTGGCCTTTGGTACGGACAGGATATCAACTTCAACCACCCTAGATGGACTCAAGGAATATACTAAAAGTATCCGAAAAGTGAGACAAGCTCAGCTCCGGCGCTACTATCGGGAAATAAAAAACGCTGACCTGAATAGTGTCGTAATGATCAGGCCGCTGTTGGCCTATGGAATAGGCAGAGCCGGAATAGTTGAATCTGACAGTGATGCATTAAAAGGTCTGTTGACAGATCTTGAAACAATTATTGCATCAATTGATACCGTTGATAAATTGAAAAATTTCAAATTGTTTATGGAGAGTCTGTTGGCTTACCATAAGATGTACGCAAAAAACTAATTAACAGATCATGAAACTTATAGCAAAAATCTACATCAAAGGGATCATTCGAACATTGACAGGTCTTCATATCGGCGGTTCCAAGGCAGCACTTGATATTGGTGGTGTTGATCTCAATGTGATCAAGACCTATAAGGGAATACCCTATATACCCGGGTCCACCCTGAAAGGGAAATTGCGTAATCAGCTAGTTCGTATAGAGGGCAGCAATACGCCTGAATTTGATAGCGATCAGGTTAAACAAATATTTGGGAATGCACCAAAGCCAGGCAAACCTTTTGTGAAAACAAGACTTTTGATTCCTGATTTGTACCCTATTATAATGAACGGCAAATATACTTCAGGTTCATTTGCTGACTACGATCTGGAGCTAGGCTATACGGAGGTTAAGTTCGAAAATACGATTGACAGACGAAATGGGGGTGCCATACCTCGCCAGTTGGAACGGGTTCCGGAAGATGTGTGCTTTCAGATGAAGCTGGTCTATGATGTGTATGATGATAATAAGACTGATGCACACATCAAGCAGATCTTGTTAGCCATGCGGTTGCTGGAAGAAGACTATCTGGGTGGCCAGGGTTCCCGTGGCTATGGCCGCATCAGTTTTGATGATGTGGAGATCAAAAGGAGTACAATTGTTAATAACATGCTTGGTGCCGAAGAAGATACGAACCATACCTATACCGGAAATCCAAATCCGAACCATGGGGAGTGAGCCTTCATACGAGCATGTTCAGTTTCAGTTGATCTGTCAGCCACTGCAGCAACTTCATTTTGGCAATTATTGCCGGGAAAAGGACACTGCCCTGGAAGATACGGGCGAGATCATTCATGCTGATACCTTATTTTCTGCTATCATCAGCACGGCTGCTGAGCAGTTGGAAAAGGATCAGTTTGACAGATTATTAACGGGTTTCACAGGCGGCAAATCATCCCTCAGCTCAGCTTGTTATGGCTTAAAGAAAGAAGAAAAGCTGTTGCGTTTCTACCCTAAACCGGTTACCGCCGACTTTTTCAAGGTGCCCGATGGCAAGAAGATCAAACGGATCCGATACGTATCTGATGGAATTTTAAATCAGGGCATCACACCTGACCAATGGTCAGGAACTGATTGTGTGATAATCCAACGATGCTTTGTAGCCTTGAAGAAGGAACTGGAAGATCTTGGTTTAAAGGAGCAGATATGGAAGGATCTGGAGATATTCCGAAAAGAAACGGTCATGAAGGTGCAGGTGCAACGTGATGCACAAGCACAAAACGATGCCGGTCCCTATGCCCAGACCAACCTGGTCCTGGCTGATCATTCTGCTATCGGTTTACAGGTATTTTTTTGGTTTGAAGCGTGCATAGATGCTTCTCTGTTTCCACCCCTTCAGCTGATCATGCAGATCATTGCGGCTTCGGGCATTGGTGGCGAAAGATCCACACTGAATTCCACCTTTGAAGAATGTTTTTGCGTGCAGATCAATCAGCATGAGATTGCTACTTCCCCTTGCATGGCTCTTGGTCTTACCATCCCGAAAGGTGAGGATGAGTTTAAAGGTATGGGCAGGATCATCACCCGTGGTGGACGCAGGATGGCTTCGGAGGGTAAGCTGAAGACAGTAAAAATGCTGGAAGAAGGGGCCTTATTTTCCGTTCCACCTGAAGGGAATATTGTCCGGTTGTCAAATGAGAAACAGGAACTGACCTATAGATACGGCAAGGCTTATTGTATCCCTATTCACCAAAACTTTCATTTTCCGAATGGCACGCTTCTATAACAATTTCGAATGGGAAATTGAGGTGCTGACACCCCTGGTGATCGGCTCAGGTGATGCACCGCTTTCTCCTTATTCTGATTACTTCATTCAGAATGGTCAATGCCATTATATAGATGAGAAGCGGCTGACTGAATTACTGGCGAAAGACCCTGCATTAATGGATACATTCATTGAGCGTGTCAAAACCACCAATGAAGACAACCTGCCCGTACTGGATCTGAAAGACTTTATCCGGCATCAGATGCAGATCGATCCTTCAACGCTGGTTTATAAGTCCGTACCGGCCAAAGGACTGGATGAACACGACAGGCTGCCGGTCAGGCAGATAGAAAAAACTGCCGGCAGACTCTATATACCGGGTTCTTCTATGAAGGGTGCTGTTAAAACAGCGATCCTGTACGACTGGATGGCCAATCAACCTGCTACAATAGTTGGTAATTGGGCAGATCAGATTGGTACATGTTTTAGCACAATCAGCGATCTGCTTGCAGCCTGGTGCAAGGAAAAAGAATTGGAAAGTCCGGACAGAGATGTCTTGAAAAAGCTGGAAGAAAGAATGAAGCCTGAAATTGATAAACTGAAGCGTTGGTTCAAAGTTAAAATTGAAGAAAAAACTTTTGGAACTGAGTATTTCAGAATATTCAATATGCTCCGTTTTGCAGACAGTCCCGCTACCATGCAGGATGAGGATACACAGGTTATTAAAACCTCCAGGTTCAATCTGTTCAGGGAATCAGCTGCTATTCCAATAGCTACAGAAGCCATCAGACCCGGCTATACCACTACCATGCAGGTAAGTCTGGACAAGCAATTTGCGCACACCAATATGCCGGAATTGAGAAAAGGAATGCATGCCATTTGGGGCATGCTCCTGCAATTCACGAATGACACCCTTATAGTGGAAAATGCTCTCATCAATGATACTAAACTTCCAGATCTCAATCCCGGACTCTATGACCGCTTGCTCGATATATACGATAACAATTTCCTCGAAAAAACTAACGACTACCAGATTCTGATCAGGCTAGGTTCCGGAAAGAATGTGATCTGGAATACGGTGTTTGCTGTGTTGCAGGAAAAACACCCTGAGCAGTTTCATCAGTTCCGAAGCCTGTTTAGAATAGGGCACAGATTTAACAATGAGTTTCCGGCTTCCATGGTCGTAACGGATCCGGGTTTGGAACAGCTGGGTTGGATTAAACTGAAAAGTAAAGAAGTATGAACAAGAATCGATACCTGTTGCTCCTGTTGTCGACTTTGCTGATAGCCGAGCTGGCCATACTCCATTTGTTGAACAATGCCGTAGTGTGGGAATGGCTGACCTATATACATGCAGTAGCATTGTTTCTGCTGTCAGTGTGGATCGCATGTAGAAAGAAAATGGACGAATTCAGGCTGGTAACGTCCATTGCATTTCTGGGGGTTGGTGGCAGTCTGGTCACCCTGTCATATCTGTTTTATTTTATCCTTCATATGTCCTGGATAGCAGATGCATTGCGGGAATTTATCTGGAATGATGCCAGTTTCGGAGAGGTGGCCTGGCATACAGCCTATCTCATTTTACCTGTATTGATCCATGTGGCTTTTATTAGAAAAGAAAAGGCGGATCCTGATAACAAAAGCAAAAGAAAGGTGCTGATTACTGGTTTGAGTTTGTTGGATGCCAATAATACATCCCAAAAAATGAATTTTAGCGAAAGGGGGATTAGTAAGATTCAGGCATTGAAAAAAGTAATAGAAGATAAGCAAGATATAGCTGACTTTGAAACTACCTGGCAACCTATTTTCAAAACATTTAAAACGCATGAATCAATTGAAGAGATGATCCTACTGGTGTCTAAGGATACCGATTTTGAAGATCGTCAGTTGGCAGATAATGCTGATTGGAACATTTGTCGTTTTGATAACATCATGCAAACCTGGTTTCCCGATATAAAGTATTATAAACTAACATTAGAAGACCCCTATATGGTGGAACCAATTGTAGAGCATGTCAGAGCCGAGTTAAGCGTTCGATGCAGGAAAAGAAAGGATGTTGAGCTGCTTTTTGGTATTACGGGAGGTACTGCACCCACCTCCAGCGCACTCTCCATGCTTGCAGTAAAAGGATCCAGAGGTATCACCTATACAAGTCAGGATGCTTCATTAAGGGAGAAGAAACCGGTACTTGATGAAGAGATCAATGTTTTTACTGTAAAAGACCTCTGGCAGGAACTGATCGATAAAGCTGAAAAATAATTTTATGCATTTTGAACTGAAAGAAGATGAAAAATGGGTGGTTATACATTTTGAAGGGGAAGGAATCATATTGCCTGAAGAACTTAGAACCATTTCGCCACCGGATCTGGTGAAGTTAAAGCTCAGTCATAAAGGTGTAGTTCTGTCGGGCAGAGGCCCTGTTTGGCTGTATAGTTTCCTGACGCACTTTTATCATCCTGCGGCTTTCATAGCCACCTTTGATACCCATTTGAACAAAGCTGTGGTTACCTCATCGCATGTAAGTGGATTTTCTGAAGGAGATATTTTAGAATTGTAATGTTGATGTACATGGCCAGCCCCACCCACATATTATCCATTCCCTTTGATATCAAAGTGCAGCACTGGGAGCTGCAGTTTATCCGTGCTGCAGTGGCCAATGATGTACTGAGTAAGAAGCCCTTATTTGAAGCTGCAGGTCTGGCCACTGACTATTTCCATAACCACGATGAGGCTGATGACCGCGACGGACGAACCGTAAACCGCTACCCGCTCATACAATATACAGAGAAGAATGATTACCTCTGTCTGCTGGCCGTTGGGCCTGCGGTAGATGCCTTGTTGTTCTACCTGAAGCACATGCCCGGCCGCCTGCAGTTTCGTAACCGCATTGTGGCCATGCTGCCGGTACTGTCTTATGCCAGGTTTCAGCATTACACAGCAGAAATACTGGAAAAACCGGCAAAGTACCAGTTGAGACAATGGATAGGATTACAGGAGCACAGACACGCAATATGGAAACAGACACCCAGGATGGAAGACCGCGTGCAACTCCTGAATGAAGCACTCTTAGGTTCTGTCAAGCGCATGCTGACTGAAGGTTTGAACCAGTCTTTGGATCCTGCAGCTGAATGTTACCTGCATGATATTTTCCAGGCGGATCATACCACGTATAAAAAGCGCCAATGGCGTTGTTTCACCCTGGAATTTTACAGCAACCTTCTCCTGCCCGCAGAGTTGGGTCTGGGTAAAGGCTGCAGCATAGGTTATGGCAAACTGCTGGCACCTGCCTCCCTGATCAAGGCCGTACCGGCCTTCCCGGATGCCAACGCCAGAACCGGTGTTCTTTGACATATTGTGTTGCCCCCGCATATGGCTTGCGAATGCCTTTTTGGTTCATTCTCTTTCCATGTGCGGGGACCATGTGATAAATATGTTTCGGTCTGAAATTTAAATACTTACTAGGATCATTTCTTTTACAGCTTACGAATTAGTCGTACTGAAACTCATGTTGTTTCAGGATGGCGACGATCTGCTCGTTCTCTTAGAACCACTTACGAATTAGTCGTACTGAAACCGGATAGTTGAGGGCAGGTCGCGGTCTCTTTGAGCCCTCTTAAATACACTTACGAATTAGTCGTACTGAAACCTTTACTGCAGATTTCACCCAGTTTTTCGCGGTTACTCTTAAATACACTTACGAATTAGTCGTACTGAAACAACAGACTCGATTTTGAGAGATATCTCATCTCTGGGCTCTTAAATACACTTACGAATTAGTCGTACTGAAACATGCTGTGGGATCTCTTGTGGAGAGGGCCAGACACTCTTAAATACACTTACGAATTAGTCGTACTGAAACTTTTGTGCCGCTGTTGTTGGCAACACTGGCGTTTACCTCTTAAATACACTTACGAATTAGTCGTACTGAAACTTGTGAGGTTTTTGGTACTACTGGTCAGTAACTCCCTCTTAAATACACTTACGAATTAGTCGTACTGAAACGCCAGCGATGGCCTCACCTATCCTGTCCAGTACTCTTAAATACACTTACGAATTAGTCGTACTGAAACATAAGGTTCAATCACCTTCCATATTCTTTAAGACCTCTTAAATACACTTACGAATTAGTCGTACTGAAACCACTCTTCGACTTCCTTCGCCTTGCATCTCGCCTCTCTTAGAACCACTTACGAATTAGTCGTACTGAAACAGCGGGGTGAATCGGGAGATTGAAAAGTCAATGCTCTTAGAACCACTTACGAATTAGTCGTACTGAAACAGATTTGTGTTTTCATCAGATCGTCTCTGTGAATGCTCTTAGAACCACTTACGAATTAGTCGTACTGAAATCCCGCATGGGCGGGACTGCTGCGCAGCTTTCTTAAAGGCCTGATCAGATAAAGAATTTGTTTCTATTCTTAGTCGAAGCTGACTCTTTCAAACTTTCACTTTTCCTTACGAATGATTCGTACTGAAACCATACTGTCCCTCCGACGTCCTCACGCCTAGTATACTCTTAGAAACACTTACGAAATAGTCGTACTGAAACAACAGAATTGCTATTGCTGATTTCATAATACTCTCTTAAATACACTTACGAATTAGTCGTACTGAAACTGGCGTCGTGATCCTGGATCATCAACACCAAAACCCTTAAAACACTTACGAATTAGTCGTACTGAAACTCATGATCTGAAATGCTCTCCTCAGGATTTCTTCTCTTAAATACACTTACGAATTAGTCGTACTGAAACTTTTTCTATGCTTTCGTTCTTACCTGATCTGCAACTCTTAAATACACTTACGAATTAGTCGTACTGAAACTGGATTTGTTATTTATTGTATTGACTATGAAGCTCTTAAATACACTTACGAATTAGTCGTACTGAAACATCATTTTGCCACTGACCTGCACTTTGGCAGTTGTCTCTTAAATACACTTACGAATTAGTCGTACTGAAACTTTATGCGAGCAAGATGTTCTTTGTTTATATCCTCTTAAATACACTTACGAATTAGTCGTACTGAAACTAAAGGGCTATCCCATCCCGCAAGTCCTCAATACTCTTAAATACACTTACGAATTAGTCGTACTGAAACTTCTCATTGCCACCCTTTGATAAGGCATAACCTCTTAAATACACTTACGAATTAGTCGTACTGAAACATAAGGTTCAATCACCTTCCATATTCTTTAAGACCTCTTAAATACACTTACGAATTAGTCGTACTGAAACTCGTTTCCTACATACACATCGCCGTTGTTGGCGGCTCTTAAATACACTTACGAATTAGTCGTACTGAAACCTTTTACCTCTGTTGGAGGATTAAGAAAATGCCTCTTAAATACACTTACGAATTAGTCGTACTGAAACTTTCAAAGCTTTCTACGTGACCCACCAGAGAACTCTTAAATACACTTACGAATTAGTCGTACTGAAATCCCGCACGGGCGGGACTGCTGCGCAGCTTTTTTATTGGACTGATCAGATAAAGAAGATGTTTTTATTCTTAGTCGAAGCTGACTCTTTCACACTTTCACTTTTCCTTACGAATGATACGTACTGAAACATGTACCCTTTTTGTGAGACGATATCCTCTTGGCTCTTAGAAACACTTACGAATGATTCGTACTGAAACAAATATTCGTCGTAGTCGTAGCCCGACACACTACTCTTAGAACCCACTTACGAATGATTCGTACTGACCCTGTCGTGATCGGGGCTGTTGAACAGAATTGTTAGATGATTATGCGACTAAATGCTATTGTGCAACATGCATATAACCTTAAAAACTCCGGTACTTTCTACATTTTTTCACCTAAAAACCGCACCTATGAGCAATCCTATTTACAGCTATGCAATTGTAGAAACGAATAAAGAGGCAGCTTTCAAGCTAAAAGCTCTCATGAACAGATATTTCAAGGATATTGAATGTGTAGGCATGTATCATACAAGCAGAACTGCATTAAATGGTCTTAAAAAATATTTGCCGGATCTGATCTTCATGGATGTATTTCTTGAAGGAAAGAAAACCTGTTTTGAGATCCTGGATGCTATGCCGCCAGATGACTATCGTATTATTTTTATTACGGAATCTGAAGCCCATATTAAGCAGGCTTTAGAATACAATACTGTGCAGTATGTGGACAAGCCCATCGGTTTAAAAGAGTTAAGATCCTGCATAGAGAAAGCGCAGGAAATGAAGTTCAAGCCGAAAGAGTGGCCCACCAGATTGCGGGAAACCATGTATGAAGAAGATGAACAGAATATCCGTATCAACCTGATGGATGGCGAGGGTGAAATAACTCGTGTGCCAATAAGAGATGTCCTGTATTTTCAGGGCGGTGGTAAAGGCAACCGCTATAGCATAGCTGTATTGGACAAGAATGGTGTTTCCAAGAAGGAACTGCTATTCAGCAAACCATTTGGTCAATTGGAATCGTATCATGGTTTACCAGAATGTTTTATTTTCTTTGAAAAGAAATGCATTATTAATACGGAAAATATCCTTGCTATTACCAAAGATGATACATATGTGATCTTTGATGAAAAAACCAGTTTGAAGCTAGGTAAAGATTTAATGAAACAGCTGAAGGAATTTTTAGGTATATAGTTGACATCTGTTTTTTGGTTTGGTTGTATTATCTGACGGTTTGGTTGTAAACCAATTCTCAGCCCCTTAGCCTCCCGATACCTTGCAAAAAGCTGCAATCGTGAACTGCAGTCCTGCAAGGCGCTAAGCTGCCTGAGCAGCTCCGGTCTTAGTAACGGCCGGGTGGCGATCAGTCGGAGGAAGACCACCCGGGCATAGCGAGGAGGTTTTATGAATGAACCAACTGTTTGGATCGAGGTCCTGGAGTGGATCTGGGATATGCTCAATCCATGAGCCCGCCGCTGTACTTAACAGCAACCCCGCGTAAGCGGGGTTTTTTATTTCAACTGTTCGAGTTTGTAAATGGTGTCAGTTATCCAGTCATCTAACGAAAAGGTGCGCAGAAATGCTTCCGTCTGCCTGGCCTCTGCTACTTCCGGTTTGCTGAGCTTTTTTCTCAGCCTCTGCAGGATGCGAATGTGGTTTTGAGATATGCCAGCTTTTGCTAACTGTGTAAAAGTGCCATGTATGCTGTATTCTACTGGAAGGAAATCTTTGCTAAGCTGATACTCACTGGTAAATCTGTTTACCTGCTTCATGAAACCCTGTGGTGGTGTCACCACACCCGATAGAACATTATAAGTGAACCGCAAATAGAGCGAACAGAGATAGATCAGGTGCATGACCAGATACAGGTCCAGCTTGACCAACGGTTTACCTGCAGGACGCTCTTCAAAAAGCTTTGCGATGAAGCGGTGCTGGTCGGCCAGCAACCAGCACTTCATGAGTCCCAATCGGAGTGCTGGCTGAACGGTAACGGGTAGCTTGTCTCTTTGCTCCATGAATGCATGGTGTGCAGGTGCCAGGTATTGTAACATCTGCTGTATGTCTCTGCGGTAATAGTGAAATAATGACTGAATGAACCACAGTTGCATGCGCAGCAGATCATGTAATACATGTTCTTCCTGTAGTACCAGTTGCAGAAATTCTGTCAGTTCTTCAAATGCTTCCCTTTCTCCTGATCTGGCTAATATGATTCCGGCATTGATCTGTTCTGCCAGAAACTTCAGGTAGTGTGGAGAGGTTTTATAAAGCAGATAATATGATCGCATGGTACCTGCTAACTCCAGCTGAGCTTCTGCCTGTTTTTCAAATGCATACCTCAGTTGCATGAACATCACCGTGGTCTTGAGAAAATAACTGTGCGTAGCATGGTGCTCAGAAGGAATTTTGCTGAGTTCTTCCCAGGCTGATAGCACGGTATGTATTTCTTCTGGTTGAGCTTTTTTATTCGCCTCCTTGATATACAATAACCCAACCTGGTGGTTCAGCCTGTGTATGCGGTGGTATAACTGAATATGCTGCAGTGTTCTATCGCATTGCTGAAGCAGATCATCATGTACAGTATCCAGATTGGTCCTGACAACAAGTGGCGCAAGACTGAGCATTTTATGCAGGAACTGTAGTTCTTCCACCGGAGATATGAATCCTGCTTGTCTTTCCAGAAAACTGCGCAATATATTGTATGCTTCTTCAAACAATTGTTTTTGTATGTAGGCATCCGCAGTCTTGGCTATGGTATCAGAACTGTCAGGATAAGCTCCGGCCATGGACAAATGTATGGCCTGTAGTATCTTGTCCTTGGTTCGGTGACTAGTATTGTAAAGGGCTTTTCTGGAAAATTTTTTCCCGTACCTGCTCCATTTATAAATAACAGTGTTCTCCTCGTAGGCCGACATGTCAAGTAAAATGTTCGTCAGCTTTCTGCACATGCCACCCTCGTCTTTGAGCAGCAGTTTTTCCAGATACAAATGCTCGTCAGGTGTCATCCTGTGAACCAGCTGGTAGAGCAGTTGCAGGTTTTTCATAGCTATAATGAAAATAACAGAAATAAGTAACTATAGCATGATCAATATCCTGAGAAGCCGGATTTAGGTTTTAGGTATTGGGTATGGAGTATCGGGTAGCGAGGCACTCCGTATGATATTTACACAGAGTCATATGACCCCCCATTTCCCCATTTACTCATTCTCACATTTCCACATTTCCCCATTTTCACATTGCCACATTTCATCATTGCAATGTAATCAGTATGTATATCAAGCAGTCGCCTACGGCAGCAGTGTATGAGTGAAGCATTGAGCGGTCAGGTGTGAATGGTGAGGCACTCCGTATGATATTTACGCTGAGTCGCATGACCACCCATTTCCCCATTTACTCATTCTCACATTTCCACATTTCCCCATTTTCACATTGCCACATTTCCTCATTGGCTCCTCCATCACATATTCCTCCTGTACTGTCCGCCTACCTCGAACAGGGCGGTGGTGATCTGTCCCAGCGAACAATACTTGCCCGCTTCCATCAGCTGTGCAAAGATGTTCTCATTGTGGATGGCCGACAATTGCACTTCCCGAAGCAGTTTTTCGCCTTTCTCTGCGTGACGCTGCTGCAGCTGTTCCACCGTGTGGATCTGTGCCATCTTCTCTTCTTCGGTAGAACGGATCACTTCCTTCGGCAGGATGGTGGGAGAACCCTTGGAACTCAGGAAGGTGTTCACCCCGATGATGGGATACTCACCCGTATGTTTCAGGGTCTCGTAATACAGACTTTCTTCCTGGATCTTGCTGCGCTGGTACATGGTCTCCATGGCTCCCAGCACACCACCCCGTTCGGTGATGCGGTCGAACTCTGACAGCACGGCCTCTTCCACCAGATCGGTCAGCTCTTCGATGATGAAACTGCCCTGCAGCGGATTCTCATTCTTCGCCAGACCGAGCTCCTTGTTGATGATGAGCTGTATAGCCATGGCACGACGCACACTTTCTTCTGTCGGCGTGGTGATGGCCTCGTCGTAAGCATTCGTGTGCAAACTATTGCAGTTGTCATAGATGGCATACAGTGCCTGCAACGTGGTGCGGATGTCGTTGAAGTCGATCTCCTGTGCATGCAGACTTCTGCCCGATGTCTGAATATGGTATTTCAGTTTCTGCGTGCGTTCGTCGGCACCGTACTTCTGCTTCATGGCCTTGGCCCAGATGCGTCTGGCAACCCGTCCGATGACCGCATATTCCGGGTCGATGCCATTGCTGAAGAAGAAGGACAAATTCGGACCGAACTTGTTGATGTCCATCCCGCGGCTCAGATAATATTCCACATACGTGAAACCATTCGCCAGGGTGAAGGCCAGCTGGGTGATGGGATTGGCACCCGCTTCGGCAATATGGTAACCGCTGATAGATACGGAATAGAAATTCCGCACCTTGTGGTCAATGAAATAAGCCTGTACATCGCCCATGAGCCTGAGCGCAAACTCGGTACTGAAGATGCAGGTGTTCTGTGCCTGGTCTTCTTTCAGGATATCGGCCTGCACCGTTCCACGCACCTGTGTCAGGGTCCAGGCCTTGATCTCTTCATAGGTCTCCTTCGGCAGCACCTGGTCGCCGGTCACACCCAGCAACATCAGACCGAGTCCGTCGTTGCCCTCAGGCAGTTCACCGTGGTATTTCGGCCTTTCCTTTCCGGTATAGATCGCTGCGATCTTTTTCTCTACCTCTGCTTCAAGTCCGTTCTTCCTGATATACAACTCACACTGCTGATCGATGGCGGCATTCATGAAGAACGACAGCAGCATCGGTGCCGGACCGTTGATGGTCATGGATACCGACGTCTTCGGATCGGCGAGGTTGAAACCGCTGTATAATTTCTTGGCATCGTCGAGGCAGCAAATGCTCACCCCGCTGTTGCCGATCTTGCCGTAAATATCCGGACGATGGCCCGGGTCATTGCCATATAATGTCACACTATCGAACGCGGTACTCAGTCGCTTGGCGGGCATACCCTGACTCACATAGTGAAAACGACGATTCGTTCTTTCCGGTCCGCCTTCTCCTGCAAACATCCGGGTAGGATCTTCCTCTTCCCGTTTGAAGGGATAGATGCCTGCGGTGAAGGGGAACTCGCCCGGCACGTTTTCCTGCAGACTCCAGGTGAGAATATCGCCCCAGCTGCGGTAACGTGGTGTTACCACCTTGGGAATGTGAAGGTGACTGAGCGACTGTGTATGCGTCTTGACCTTCAGGGTTTTGTCGCGGACGGTGAATTCAAAAATGTCCTTTTTATAGGAGGCTCGTTTGTCTGCCCATTCGTCCAGGATCTTCTTATTGTTGTTGTCGAAGGAGAGAGCTACCGCATCATAGTGCGTGCGAAGACCCTGCAGACTAACGTCGTCTTTGCTCACGCCGGCTTTCTCCAGGCTGTCGATGGCTGTTTGAATGGCATACAACTGATCGGCTGTGTCACTTTGTGCCTGTACCCAGACATCGTAATTCCGGTTGTTCTCTGATATCTCACTGAGATAGCGGGTGCGGTTGGGCGGGATGATATAGACCTTCTCGCTCATTTCCTCATCCGCTTCGTAGTGGATCTTAAAGGCCTCGTTGCCGGTCTTGCGAACGATGGTATCCATCAGTTCCTGGAACAGTCTGTTGGCACCGGGGTCGTTGAACTGACTGGCGATGGTGCCGAACACCGGCATGCTGTCCACCTGCTTGTCAAATAATTTATGGTTGCGCTGGTATTGCTTGCGCACATCACGCAGGGCATCCATAGCACCCCGCTTGTCGAATTTATTCAGGGCGATGATGTCTGCGAAGTCCAGCATATCGATCTTCTCCAGCTGCGATGCTGCTCCGTATTCCGGGGTCATCACATACAGGCTCACATCGCTGTGGTCAATGATCTCTGTATCGCTCTGTCCGATGCCGGATGTTTCCAGGATGATGAGATCGTAACCGGCGGCTTTCAGCACAGAAACTGCATCACCCACATACTGACTCAGTGCCAGGTTGGCCTGACGGGTAGCCAGCGAACGCATATAGACCCTTGGGTTGTTGATGCTGTTCATGCGGATACGGTCGCCCAGCAATGCTCCTCCGGTTTTTCTTTTGGAGGGATCCACCGAAATGATGCCGATGGTCTTGTCGGGAAACTGCATCAGATAACGGCGAACCATCTCATCCACCAGACTTGATTTACCTGCTCCCCCTGTTCCGGTGATACCCAGGATGGGAGCGGTGCTTTTAGCAGCCAGTTTGCGCACCTGTTCCAGGGCCGGTGCAGAGGCTTCCGGATAATTCTCTGCTGCACTGATGATGCGGGCCAGAGCACCGGGATGTTGTGTATCCAGGTGATCTACCTCTCCGTTGAGGTGTACCCCCACAGCATAGTCACTTTGCTGTACCAGGTCGTTGATCATACCCTGCAGGCCGAGCGATCTGCCGTCGTCAGGACTGTAGATACGGGTGATGCCGTAATCGTGCAGCTCGCTGATCTCTTCTGGCAGAATGGTACCGCCACCACCACCAAAAATCTTGATGTGACCGGCCCCTTTTTCCTTGAGCAGGTCGTGCATGTATTTGAAGTACTCCACATGCCCGCCCTGGTAGGAGGTCATGGCAATAGCGTTGGCGTCTTCCTGGATGGCACAATTCACCACCTCTTCCACACTGCGGTCGTGACCCAGGTGGATCACTTCCACCCCGGTGGCCTGGATGATGCGCCGCATGATATTGATGGCAGCGTCATGCCCGTCGAACAGGCTGGCCGCGGTCACGATGCGTACCTTATGGGTCGGGTTGTAAGGGGTAACTTCCTGCATACCTGAATATTAGAACAAAGATTGGTATGTAAAGTTACGAAGAGCCGCTGTTAACTGCAGTTTTGGTATGAAGGTGCTCATAAACAGTTGTTGAGAATGTCATGAGATAAGTCATATTAACCGGGCATTTGTGCAACCATAACGGGCAGATGGTATTTGTAATTTGCATTTATGACACTGCGATTGATACTTTACACAGCGGCATACATAATGTTGGTGTTGGTCATGTTCCTGCTGCCTTTTTATTCTGCATCAGGTTACTCTGTAGTGAAACATACTACCAGTCAGCTCGGGGCTCAGCACACACCCAATGCATGGATCATGAATCTGACATTTATACTTATGGGCTTCTCTTCGATCCTGGCAGGCTGGGATTATTTTCAGGGTTATTGGTTTCATCGAATTTGTTTGCTGGTGTTTGGTATTTCATTGATCCTGGTGGCATACTTTCATCATGCACCTATAGATGCTTTGACACCGTTCAATAAACATCAGGATGACCTGCACAGTCTGTTCGCCACAACCACAGGTATCAGTTTCATTTTACTGGCAGTATCAACTGCTTTTCTTCAGACAGGAAGAATGCATATGATCCTTGCGTTGTCCATTGCCATTCTGGCTTGTTTATTCTCTATACTGATATTTCGTTTTCCGCAACTGGCAGGTATCTGGCAACGATCGCTTTTTGTTCTTTCTTTTGGATGGCTGCTTTATGAATGGAGCAGAAAAGACTTATGAGTACAAGCAAAAAAAAGGCAGCCAACAGGCTGCCTTTCCAAAAGAATAGTATGATCTTTTTTATTCTGCCGGCTCTGCATCGCTGGCCAGTGCTTCAAAGTCGAAGCTCAGGGTAAATCTCAGGGTGTTGTCAAGCGGGTTCTGCTGGTTGCTGCTGGGAATCAGGTAGCTGAAGTCCAGTCCGAACACGTTGTATTTCAAACCAAGTCCCAGGGTAAAGAACTGGCGGCCACCTTTGGTGGGGTCTTCAAAGAAGAAACCGCCACGAACAGCGAACTGGTTGTTGTACCAGTATTCCAGTCCGGTGCCGATGGTGATCTCATTGAGTTCTTCACTGAAACCATTAGGTGCATCGCTGAAGGAGCTGAATACACCACTTACAGGGCTGAGTTCCTTGTAATCAGGTATTCCGTTGGCAGGGTCAATATCTGTGGTGTCTGGTGTAGGTACCAGAAGCTTATTGAAGTCTATGCTCCATGCCAGTTTGTTGTACTCATCAAAGTTCACACCGATGCTTGCACCAACACCCAGATTGGTTGGAATGAAATCACGCTCTGTGCTGGAAGTATAGGTGACCTTGTTGCCCAGGTTGGCAATGTTGGCTCCGGCATTGATGAAAGCGTCTTTACTGCCCATTTCCACTTCTCCTGTATAAAACACAGAGATATCTGCAGCTACACCGTTTGCCGGTTTGATAGGAATACCGTTCACGAACTGTCCGGATGCCAGATTGGAATAAATGTATTTCAGTACCAGTCCGGTAGAGAAATTATCGCTCAGCTTTCTGGCATAGCCGAAGTCAAGGGCAAATTCATTCGGACGAAAATCCTGCAGCACTTGTCCGTTCTGGTCGGTGAAGGTGATATTACCCAGAGAAAAATATCGCAGGGAGCCACTTACTACCGATAATTCATCAGTGCGCCAGAATCCGTTCAGATAGGCCAGGAAAATATCGTTCACCAGGTTGCTCAGCCAGGGTGTATAGGTAATGGCCAGCCCCGAGTTCTCTTCGTGAAAAGCGAACTTGGCATTGTTCCAGAAAATGGATGCACCATCGGGTGAAGTGGCAATACCAACGTCGCCCATACTGCCACCTCTGGCGTCAGGGGCGATGCGCAGAAAAGGTACGGCAGTGGTCACGGTGTTGAGATAATCCTCACCGTCAGCACTTGTTGGTACGGTCACTTGAGCCTGCAGGTTGCCGGCCAGGATCAGTAAAGCCACAACGGGCAAGCATTTCAGAGCATTCTTCATGAAAGATAATTGGATTGCAAAGTTAATATTTAATGGTTTTACCTTAAAATGACCAGTTTTTCAAAGGCTGACACCCGCGAACGGTCGCTGGCAGCCTGCACCGTGAGCTTATACACATAAACTCCTTTTCCGATAGGATCGCCGAAATTGTCCAGCCCGTCCCAGCCTATTCCGTCCACCCGGTAGCCATCAGTGGCCATCTGGGTCATGATGGTCTTGACCAGTTTTCCGCTCACGGTGAAGATCTCCACTTTTACATCCAGGAGGTCGCCGGGACGATTGTGTTCAAACCAGAACTCTGTATAAGTGGTGAAAGGATTCGGGTAATTGAGCACATGGTCCAACGCCAGTTCAGCAGATTCTGCTACCACAAATTCCGTATAGCCATCGCCGGAATTGTTATATACATCCCAGGCCTTCACATTCACCGCATGGCGTCCTGCCGGAAGATCATATAACGGATAGCGAACCGTGCCGCTCTGATAGGAATCGAGATCGGCCTCATAATAATCGTTCAAACGATATTCTTCTGAAGATTCATTCACCGTTGCCGTTATGTCATGCCCGATACCATTACCCACGGTATTGATGCCACTCTCATCCAGCAGTTTCAGGTAGAGCACCGGATTCTCATCGGTCATCCCGCCAAATACAAAGCTTTCGTCGTTCATATACACTTCCACATCGGGTCCTTCGGCATCTTCCAGGGCACCATCGGCGGCCCCGCCCACTACCACATTGAATTCGTATCCTGCGGCATCTTCCAGGCCATTGTCTGCATAGTAGCTGAGCTTACCATTTCCAAAGGTGTAACTGATGTCTTTCGGTACTATGAACTCAAAACTGAAGGCACCGTTCACCACACTGGCCTTTCCTTTATAGATCAGACTTTTCTGCTGAGAGAAGGTATAGGGGTTGCTGCCTTCCGGATCATTTTCCAGCGTAGTGACTGAAACAGGCTTGTCATAGACCGTAGGATAGACCACTCCGTTGAATCCACTGAGTAAGCTGCCGCCGCTGCGTATCTCACCTTCAATGGTTACCCTGGCAAGTGCCTTGAGGGTGTCTGTTCCATCTGAAATGGGGGTATCGTTGACCTTGGTGGTCACCACATCATATTTGGCATAATTGAGGGTCAGCGCAGGATCGCCCAGTAACAGGAATTTCCGGTTGTTCACAGCGCTGAACCCATCGCTGGCGGTGTTCTTTCCTGCCATCAGTGCTTCGCCAATAGTAGGCATGACGCCACCTACCGGTTCGAAGATCTTATAGAAGAAGTTGCTGTTGAGCACGTAATTCTGGTAAGAATACACGATGCGCACCGTGGTGACCAGCCCTATACCTCCGCCACCTGCGTTGAGCAGAATAAGTTCGCCTGCAGAGGTGCGTTCAGGATTATCAAACCTACTGAAAGAGCAGGTTGCTGTGATGAACAGGGGCAGCTTGTCGTAGTTGGTCCAGGAGTTGATATCATCCACACCCAGTATCCTTTCCTGGGCCCAGTTCTGTTCGTTTCCATGACCGGTCCAGTTCAATATCAGTGCACCGGAAAAGATCTGGTTGTTGAGGTCGCGGTTCACATCCGGATAGCGTTCACCCCCTGCACCCGGAATCTGCTGGTAAGCATCCAGATAGATCTTGTTGAGGTTGTAGAGCGGATGATTGGTTGTTACCCAGTCGGCTATGTCATTGGCGTCGTCAATATGGGTGTTGCCATCTTCATCATCGGCCACAAAACAGACGGTGTTGCGCCAGTTGCCGAATGTGGTGGTCGATTTGTAATGGATCATCTTATCCACCATCTCATTGGCTTCGGTTACGCTGTTGACCGGAAACCTGCCGCAGGCAAGATCCAGCAGGTTGACAGATTCGCTCATATCTGCACCTTCGCCCGGATCCAGACAAACATAATAATCGTCAGTAGGGAAGGTCTGTACCTGGTGAATACTTTCATAACTCTGATAGGTGGGAACGCGGTTGGTATTATCTTCTGATGAGGTCTGGATGCTCTTGTAATCGAAACTGGCATCGCCCATGAACAGCAGATATTTTGGTTGCAGATCTTCTACTCCGGCAGCCCGGTCATAGAACATGCGCATCATATTTCTGATAGCGGTGATATCAGGTGTGCCGGAACTGAATTCATTATACACCTGGCTGACGCTCACTACCAGTGTATCGAGGTCATTGACATCGTGGTGCCAGCCTGCCAGTCTGCGGGCTTCGGCCATATAGGCTGCATCTGATACGATCACAAAGTCGGGATGCAGCGAAACATTGTGAATGTCCTGATTGGCAATAGTACCATCCACCTGGATCTGATCAGAGGGGAAGGCATCTGCTGTATTGAACAGGATAAAATCAAGCAGGCTGTCTGCTTCTACTGTAAAGCTGATGGTTCCGCTGCCGCTGTATTCCTGGATGAGGGGATGTCTCGGATCGGTCACATCCCACAGCAGATTACTGCCGGCACCTGTGATGGTGTACTGCGCTGTTTCGCCCACTGCCCGGCTGTCGCGGAAACGGAACTGTCCGCTGCCCGCATTAAGGTTGCACCTGAACACCAGTTCAATATTGTCCAGCCATCCGTTTCCGCCAGATGGTCCGCTGTAATTCACATTGATGTTTACAGCAGATGATGATGTTTGTGTGAACACCGATTCAAACTGCAAATGCGAAGCATAATCGTTCTCCGTGCTTTCCGGTTGTGCCGGGAGGGTAGTGGTACTGTTGATGCCATTTCCGCTCAGGGTGAACTGAGATGAACCGGAGGCGCTTTTGGCTGCCACGAAGTAGCGTATGCGGCCTGTTTCGCCTGCGATGATATTGGGGATGGTAGCCGAATAATTCCTGCTGTTGCTGAAATTGGTGAAATTCTCGTCAAAGAACTGCCGGCCTGAACTGATGAGGTTGACCACATCATTGTTCCATGCCTGCAGGTAGTCATAAGAACTGGTAGTGTAGGTGGGCGATGCAGCCGAATTGTTTCGGGTGCTCAGGGTCAGATTCGTACCTCTGTCCGGGCTGATGAAATAGCTGGTGCGGTTGGCATACAGGTGGTTGTATTGTCTGTATGCATCGGTGGTTTCGTTGTAGGTCCACTGGTTGGGCGACTCACCATAAAAGAGTACATAGTCACCGTCGTCGAACGAACCGTCATCCAGACCTACCTTATATAATGGAAGCTCCACCACATCGTCCGGATTATGGTCATCGTTTGCTTCGGGCAGCATCCCACCCCCATAACCGAACACTCCCAGAGTAGCAGGATTCAGCGTAGCAGTAGAGATGCCTGCACTCTCCAGCAGGGCACGGTCTATTTTATAGATACCATTGGAAGTGACACTGATGCGCACCCAGGTGCCGGTTTGCAGCCTGGAATGATCTGCATAGTCGTGTTCGGTTTCATCCATTCTAGTGGCCGATGGCAGGATGGACAATTCCAGCCTCCCGCTTACCAGTTTTTCCAGTTGTCCGGTGGATGGATTTTTCCGCAGCGGAACGAAACTGCAGTGCAGCATCGGGCGGCCTTTTTCCAGGCCGATGAAGGTGCGGAATGCCGGAGCTTCCGCCAGTTCAGGGATGGCTCTGCCCGGCCAGCGGATGCTTTCCCATACGGCTTCCTGTAAAGTTACTGTCACAGTTCCTTTAACAGATACCGGCAGGTTGGCACTGTAAACCGGTACAATGGACGCTCCCAGAGCCTCGTAGGAAGCTCCTTCAAAACCTGCATAGTAACGGGCGGAGAAGCCGTCTTCAGCTGTTACAGAGAGAGGTGATGTATGCCAGTTGAGTGACAGGCTAATGCGGTATTCTTCGCCGGCGGCATATACAGCCGACCATTGAAAAAGCGTTAACATTGCGAAACCCAGGATCCGGGAAACGGAGGTCCGATGCATCCAACTCATACTACAGTCAAGGTTCAAATAATAAAGGCCACCCCAAAACGGCATCTGCATATGCTTATTGCCTGTTGCAGGAAGGCTGTCAGCTCCTTTGAACCAAAGGTACTAAGCCTGCTTTGGTTTCTGGCGCTCGGTCATTTTTCTGCCACCTTTGTACAGGCGCAGGATCTGCGCTTTACCCAATGGCATGCCAGCGATATGGTGCTCAATCCTGCATTTGCCGGTGCCGGTGCCGGAGGCCGCTTTACAGCCAATTTCAGAAGCCAGTGGCCTGATATGCCACAAACCTATCTGAGTTACAGGATCTGCTATGATCAGCCTATCAGTGATGTGAACAGCGGTTTTGGTATTTATATGCTGCAGGATGACCTGGGAGATCAGGTTTTGAAGAATCTGAACCTGGGTTTTCAGTATATGTACCAGGCTAAGGTAAGCTCTTCTGCTGCATTCAATTTCGGTGCACAGATCGGTATGGTACAGCGCAAACTGAACTGGAACCAACTGCAGTTTTATGATCAGATCAATCCGGTGTACGGATTCAATAATGCCCAGGGTATTCCAAACCCCACCAACGAACCTCAGCCCGCCGACCTCAGCACCACGGTACTGGACCTTGGATTAGGCGCTGCATTTGTCACAGAAAAGGCCTACACAGGCATTTCTTTTCTGCATGTGAACCAGCCTCCCAATACCTTCTATGATTATGAAGAAGACCGCCTGCCCATGGCCATCAGCTGGCAGGGCGGGCTTTTCCTGAAGCAGAAACACCGGAAACGGGATCCTTTTATGGCTGAACCTACAGTTCAGCTGATCTCACAGGGCGGTTTCAGTCAGTTGCAGCTGGGGTCCTATTTTGCTAAAAGCTTTGTCATGGGAGGCTTCTTTCTGAAAAACAATTTCTCCGGCATGAGCGACGTTAGTATCCTTGCCGGCTTGAAAAAGGACTGGATCCTGTTCACGTATAGCTATGATGTCACGGTGGGCGGACTTTCCGGCGAAACGGGCGGGTCACATGAAGTGGGCCTGATATTCCGGTTAGATCAGGCCGGAAAGCATTCCAAAGGCAAATACTACAGTGTTTTGCCCCGTCCTTCGGTTTTTTAATTTCGGTAATTTTATAGTTAGATTTGCGTTTATTGCCAAATTATGCACGGTATGAAAAGAATCATTGTCCCGGTACTGGGTGTTTTCCTGGCGGGTACTGTGTTTACCTCCTGCGCTGACCGGTCGGCGGTAACCGGCTTCAAGTACAACGATACCAAGTGGGGAGGTTTCGAAAACATTGACTACCGCGGTCAGGCCACAGGTCCGAACCTGGTGCTTATCCAGGGTGGAACATTTACCATGGGTATGACCGAACAGGATGTTACCTATGAGTTCCACAACGTGCCCCGCAGGGTGACCGTCTCTTCCTTCTATATGGATGAGACCGAGGTGTCCAACCTCCACTACCGCGAGTACCTCTACTGGACCACACGCACCTTCGGTATCGACTTCCCCGAGATCATCGACAACGCCTTACCCGATACACTGGTATGGCGGGAAGAACTTGCTTACAACGAGCCTTATGTGGAATACTACTTCCGCTATCCTTCCTATGATGAGTATCCTGTGGTGGGTATCTCCTGGCTGCAGGCCAACGAGTTCTGCCGCTGGAGAAGTGACCGCGTGAACGAAGCCATCATGGCCGACAAAGGCTATATGGACATCAACATCAACTCTTACAACGAAGACAACTTCACTACCCAATCTTATTATGCCGGTGTTTATACCACCGGTGTGAAGAAAGGGGTGAAAGACTATAGCCCCGAAGCCGGCGATTCCAAGCTGGGCCGTACCATCAAAATGGAAGACGGTATCCTGCTGCCTGACTATCGCCTTCCCACAGAAGCTGAATGGGAATACGCTTCCCTCGGTCTGATCGGTAATCAGGTAGAAGGTAATGAAATGCTCACCGACCGTCGTCTCTATCCCTGGGATGGCAATACCATGCGGGAGCCCTCTTCCAAAGAACGCTGGTCGCAGGGTAAGATGCTGGCCAACTACAAGCGTGGTCGCGGTGACTATGCCGGTCTGGCCGGTAAGCTGAACGACAACGCCATCGTTACTGCTAATATCTACTCCTATCAGCCGAACGATTACGGTCTGTACAATATGGCCGGTAACGTGAACGAATGGGTGTTCGACGTCTATCGTCCGCTTACCTATTATGATATGGAAGACCTCAACCCCTTCCGTGGTAACAAGTACATGACCAAAGAACTGGATGAGGATGGCAACATCGCCGAACTTGACAGCATGGGTCGTGTGCGCTATCGTCCGCAAACCGACGAAGAAGTGGTTAACCGCCGGAACTACAAAAAGGGTGACGTGAAGAACTATGAAGATGGTGATACCGCATCTCTGGCATACTACGATTATGGTCACAGCACCCTGGTGAGCGACCGTGCTCGTGTGTACAAAGGTGGTTCCTGGGCCGATGAAGCATTTTGGCTGAGCCCCGGTAGCCGTCGTTACCTCGAAGAAGACCAGTCAACTGCTACCATCGGTTTCCGTTGTGCTATGATCCGCCTGGGTGGCGACGTGGACAACTACACCAGAAGTGGTAACATCTTCAAGAGCACCGACCGCCAGAAGAAGATCAACGAGAAATACAGAAAGAATACACGTCGGTAAAACGACTTGAAATGAACATAAAAGCCCGCCCTTTCAATGGCGGGCTTTTTTATTTTTGAGGCCATGTCTGTAACACAACTACTGGAGATCCACAGCCGGTGTTCCGGTGTCGAAATAGACAGCCGGAAAGTGAAACCCGGTAATCTGTTCGTAGCGCTGAAAGGCGAACAGGCAGATGGCAACAAGTTTGCGCAAAAAGCCCTGGATGCCGGAGCAATAGCTGCCCTGGTAGATGATCCGGCTCTGAAAGACCAACCGGGCATGGTCTGGGCGGAAGATGCCCTGGCAGCCCTGCAGCAACTGGCCACCGCTTACAGAAAGACATTCTCTTTTCCGGTGCTGGCTCTGACCGGTTCTAACGGCAAGACCACTACGAAGGAGCTTTTATATGCGGCACTTTCTACAAAGTATCGCACATATGCCACGAAGGGCAATTACAACAACCACATCGGGGTGCCATTGACCTTGCTGTCAGTTCCGAAGGATGCGGAGTTCGCCATCATAGAAATGGGGGCCAACCACCAGGGAGAGATCGCCATGCTGAGTGAGATCGCCAGACCGGAATATGGTTTCATCACCAACATCGGTAAGGCACACCTGGAAGGTTTCGGCGGACTGGCTGGTGTGAAAAAAGGTAAAAGTGAACTGTATCGTTTTCTGATGGCCAACAGCGGAACCATCTTTTTCAACAATGCCAATGAGGTGCTGGAAGATGTAGTAGCAGGTTATGATAAAGTGATCCGTTTCGGCATCGGTACGGCCGATGGTTTTTCGGGCGAGATATTACCCGGCGATTTCGCCCGGATAAAAGTTGGGGACACTGAGATCGCCTCCAGTCTGGTGGGCAGTTTCAACGGACAGAACATACTGGCGGCATTATGCATTGGTGATCACTTCGGTTGTTCACTGGAAGCTATGGCTTCGGCTATTGCCGCATACTTGCCTGACAACAACCGAAGCCAGTGGCTGGAACACAATGGAAATCATTATATCAGTGATGCCTATAATGCGAATCCCAGCAGCATGTCGGCAGCCATTGCGCATTTTGCCTCCATGCCGGTACAACCCAAGGTGCTCATCATCGGCGACATGATGGAACTGGGTGAGGATGCTGAAGCAGAACATGCAGCGATCCTGCAACAGGCTTTGCGATCAGATTTTCAACGGATCATTACTGTGGGAACATTCTTCGGTGCTGCACGAGGTGCCAGCCCGGATCATTTTGATACCACAGAAGCCTTGTTGGAACACATACAGGAGCATCCCTTGCAACAACAATACATCCTGCTCAAGGGCAGCAGAAAGATGGGGCTGGAAAGGTTGTTGGGTTGACTGGCTCTCTCATCGGTGCGGGTTTAAACCAATACCAATGGGAGGGTTGTAAATAAATACACCATAGAAATAAGTTTCACTCAATTGGAAGAACTAGTGCTCAGTGAAACCCAATTCACCACTTAGTCACATACGTCACCAGGGTCGTACTGATGGTATGGATCTCCATGACATAAAACCCCGGTGGCCAGCTTCCGGTTTTGATGGAAATGAAATTCTGATCGGGCAGTTGCTGATACAGGAGTTTCCCATCAGCTGTATAGACCCGGATCTTCCACACCAGATCCGTACTGCTTACCTGCAGCAAGTTAGAAAACGGGATAGGGAAAACCAGAATGTCTGATTGATCAGCTGAGATCTCTGTACCAATTGGCACAACTACCGTATCCACCACACTGCACCCGTTGGCATCTGTAACGGTCAGGATGTAGGTGCCAGGCCAGGTGCCGATGATAGTGTCTCCACTCAAGAAAGCATCATTCCACGTGATGGTGTAAGGCGGTGTGCCGTTGGAGGGTAATACAATGATGTTGCCACCTGGCCCGCTGTCAGGAGAAGGGGTGACCTCAAAAGTCACTTCAATGGGTTCACGAATGTTTACTGACAGGGTATCGAACAGAGAGCACCCGCTCTGGTATTCCAGTTCCAGGACGATGACCTCAGTTTCTGTGATGACAAGACTGCTGTCTGTGGTACCGCTACCCCATGAGTAGGACAGATAGCCTTCCGGTAATTCAATGGTGAGGCTGTCGCCAGAACACAGGGTGGTATCTGTGCCCAATACATCCTCATACAGATCCTGCTCCTCTGCTGTAACCGTAATGGTATCGTACAACCAACAGTCTCCCGGACCATAGTGCAGTTGAAGGGTATAGGTACCTCCTTCTGTGATGGTGATATGAGATGTGGTATCACCGGTATTCCACAGGTGGCCGGTGCCGGGATAGTTGGTGCCAATGGTCAGTTCACCGCCCGGGCAAAAGGTGGTGTCATTGCCTAATACAGGAACACTCACATTGCCCGTTACAAAGATGGTATCAGTAATGGTGCGGCTGCACAGGATGGGCTCAAAGCGAAAGGCAGTGTCGTTGGCGCCATCACGCAGGTTCAGAGTCTTATAATAGATTGTAGAATCTTCATTGCAGATATATTGCCAGTAACCGCCAGCTTCCACTTCAGGAATACGGTGGGTATGAAATTCAATAGCTCCGTCCTTTTCATACAGGATAGCTGCTGCGTTGACGGTGGTGGTCCAGTCTTCCCATGAAAACACATCTTCAAAATAGAAAATGAATTTTCTGTTGGGTGCTGCACCTTGTGTTTCTGCCCATACATCTCCTGCCCATGCCGGTATCAGGTTACTGCCCACCAGTGAAATGATATTGGGGATGGTAGCCATGGCAGGCCATATCACGCACCAGGAATAACCCAGTTTCAGAAATCCGTTGGAACAGATATAACCATGATCAAATGTTTGATTGAAATAGGAAAAGTCAAATCCGAAAGCAACGCTGTCTGCATCATAGTCTTCTACATCTACGTTTATGGGATCGATTAAATCCGGCATATCATATGGAATAGTGTACCAGGTATAATCAATGGGCATATCATAGCTGTAGGTAATGACCGAATAGTTGTCTTCACCCACCAACGCAGGGTCAAATAAGCCCAGTTCTTCATCTATGATGCCCACACCGCTCCAGGTGCCATGTCCGGCTTGTGGTTTAGCCTGAATGATTGGTGCAGAAATACAAACCGTATCCGGAATACCTGAATCTGACAATAAGGCACAGATATTGAGTAATTCATGGGTGAGGGTATCGTTGTATAGATCACTGTCACCCGGTACTTGTGTCCATGCTTCAATGGTGTTGTAGCCACATTGACTGAGGTCTGCCGGGGTTGTAAATACCAGGGTATCAAAATCCTGCGGAGGCAGGATAATGGGAAACAGCTCACAGGTGGTGGTACCTCCCTCTATTCTATAACAGGCATCTATATTGTAAATGGTATCATACCCGAAATTATACACCATCACCTGCAGCTCCTCTGCGTTGGTCAGGTTGCATTCAGGCATGGGCGACAACACATGATAGATGCCGGCATTCTGGGTGCCTCGGACACATCCTGATAAATAATAGAGAATGTTGCGGCGAAGGTTCTTGTATTCTTCGGTTACCTCTTCCCATTTATGTTGAAAAAAACTAGACAAAACAACTTCACCCTGCCCCCAGTCAAATCGAACCATTGGGTAGTCATCTCCATATGGTACCGTGTCTCGCAGAAGTAAATCTATTTCTCCCGGAGAGCTAAATGAACCATTAAAAAAATAACCGCCATCAGAAGAAAAATATCCAAACGGGACAACAAACGGCCCTCGAACAAGCGGATTGAGTGTATCGTATATAAAAGCAGAAGCACTTCCATTCCAAATACACTCTACCGAATCAAATCCATAGTAGAATTCTCCTTGTGTGTTGATGTACAGATTCCCCCCATTGAAAACAAACTGCTGGATGCTGTCATAGTATAATTCATAGAACGCAGAAAAGGCATCCTTATCGCAAAAACCATCTAAGTACAACAAACAGGTGCCGTCTAAGAATTCTGTGGAAGTTTCGATCTCATCGTAGGTAAACCGCTCCCAGCCCCCTAAAAATTCATGACCAAATACCTGCCTGAACAAAGTGATATCTTCATCAGGATGGATAGCTGTTTCATCACAGGTTGTACCCTCATATTGATGAATAGCAACGATTCTTTGCGCTGATATTTTTGGTGAAAAAATACAGACAAGGACACAAAACCAAACACTACGTGCTGAGAAATATTTAACATAAATATTTTGCACGGTATTTTTTTTTTTTTTATACGTTTGTACACAAAGTTACCACTATGAAAACTAAAATACAAGTGCTTATTGTCATCTTACTGTGTCTTGGTCAGTTGACAGCCCAGGTCACGGTAGATATCCTGTATCATGACAACCGTGAAGTGGAAAATGGTCTGTACGGTTTCCATATGAGCAATTTCTTTGAATCCTGCCTTTGTTATGATCCGGATGGCCCGGGAGGAGGCAATGATACCATAGACCTGTGCATGCAAATGGCAGCAAACCTGAAACCAAGGGTATTGCGGTTCCCGGCAGGCGGCGATCATAAGTACTACCATTTGTTAGACAGCAACGGATATGGACGGCGCTATGCTGATGTGGACAGTTTTTTCGCTCAGGGGTGGATGAAAGCCGGCCAAATGGCATCTTTTGACCAGGAAGTCTATAGGCAAGATTCCTTATATGCCGGTATTCGGTTCCTGGACAGGCTGATCGATTTTGCGGAATATTGCGAGGACGAAAACGGGTACAAGCCTGATGTGATCTTTGTGGCTAATATCATTGCTGCCAAGTATAACGAAGACATCTATGATGAGAACATGGCCGTGCTGCACTACCTGCACGATGCCGGTATCAATATTGTGGGCATTGAACTGGGCAACGAACACTATGATGACCGGGATACGGCTGATCATGCCATATTCAGGCAGGGAACAGATCTCATGAAACCATCCTTCAACAATTACTGGAATACCTGCATGCCCATGCTGACCAGACTGAGCGAAGACAGCGTATTCTGGAACGTGCCTGTTGCACTGGTAGCCGCTCCTGAACCCATACATGGTGAAGCAACCGGTATAGAAGAACTTAAAGTAGGCTACTACAAAGGTTGGAATTACAACCTGAAGATGCGGGCTACCACTTCTCCTTATGACACAGCATTTGATGCTTTTGTGGTGCATGTGTATCAGCGGCCTGCCGATATGCCTGCATGCTACGATCTGTATATTGAAGACTATATTTTGGGTGGTGATTCTGTGTTGCCTTAGATGAATGATGGCTTTAATGTAGAATTACCTCCGCTGGACACTGCAATTATTCCATCCTGGGAATGTGCCCGGGATAGTTTTGGTGTGTACACTAATGAAACCCTGCGCAACATTATGAATCAATGGGCAGGAAGCTGTGATTCATGTTTGGGAAACAGTAAGCCTTACTGGATGACCGAATGGGGTTTCTTCGGCGATGACTGGAAAGAAATTTTTGTTAGTGATGAAGTTGAACTCGATCTGGATTTTGGGAACACCTTTGTGGATGCTGCTTACGCTTTTCAGTTCCTGCTGGAAATGACCGATTATCAGGCCGCACTTGGTGGGGTTCATTTAGCTGATGTCGAATACATGTTCAAACATAACTATGTCAGTAAGACACCCGGTGGCGCTATTAATCAACCATTCGGTTTGGACGACACTACCAATCTGTTTATTCGTCGGGCCAATTACTGGCCATTCTATATGATACGTGAGATATTCAATAAAGGATATGAAAGGATCAACACCACCATGGTACCATTAGATGGCGAAACCAGGGAGCCTTTTATCAAATGTTTCTATTACGACAATCCAGCAAGCATTGTTTTGCCAACCTCTTTTTGTGATGAGATCCCCGGAGGCACTACCAACCCGGTATTCTATATGTATTACTACAATCCTTATCCGGATGATATCACTTTTAAGCATGAAGAAATGGAGGGTACGAATAGTGAAACATTAGAAACCTTTATACCCTCCAGTGGCAATGCGGCTTTTGCGAAATATGTAGAAGTTGATGAGCTTTATTGGCATGCAGGCATGAATCGGTATGTGCAGCACAATCCGTTCTTTCAGGGAACATTGGTCGAGCCCGATATTACCGGACTGAGCAGCGAAGTGTTTGACCTCTGCGATGGTGATTCCATTGTGCTTAGGGGTTACTCTTTGGGTTATATATACTGGGAGATCACGCCTGAACCAAACAGAGAAGGTCTTGTTGAAAATACCTCTATACAAGTATGGCCTGCACCAGCTTCTAACATGGTATTTGTTCAGTTTAAAATACCTGGATCTCAGCCAGCTGCATATTCAATATACACTATGTCCGGCCAGGTAATTGCTTACGGCAACTGGCCTGAAGACGGTTTGCTGCAGTTGGAAAGAAACAATGCCGCATCCGGTATCTACCTGATCAATCTGCTGGATGATACGGGTATGGTGCTGGGTCAGCAAAAGATCGTCTGGCAGTAATATTAGCTATGCCTGGAATAGTGGTACTACTGCCAATTCAGGAATGTCCTGCATAGTTATCTGCCTGTCCACCGAAACAGGAGAATCGGCTTTGTGGAAAATAAGTCAATAGACGCAGGGTGCCGTTCCGGTGACCCGGCTGGGGCTTATGTTGTGGAGGAATCAGGCCGATAACTTCTCGAACATGCGCAGCCATTTGTCGGGCAGGATGCCTTTCATGGCTTCTTCATAGTCGGCGTAAGCACAGGGCACGAGTTGCTGGCGTTCGTAGCGGGTATCCACCGTAAAGGGAACCTCCAGCCACCAGCGTCCGGACTTCTTGCTCTTCCAGAAAGTGAGGTCGTATTCGTTCTCGCTGAGGTTGACGATGTACTTCATGAAATCAGACTCGTCGGTGATGGGATAGTCGTGCTTGCGGTTGTAGAATCCATCCACAAAATACCAGATCATCTGGGCTACCAGCTGTGCGGTCAGTTCCTGGTTGTCGCCCTCGTGCAAATAATTATAGATACCCATGGAGCTGACCTTGTCGCTCATACCCGCATAGCGCATGAGCTGGCAGGCCTCTTCAGAGTTGACACCGTTCGGGCTCAGGTCCAGCACACCCATCGCATCAGAAGCCTTGATGGCAGAGAGATCGAAGCTGACCATATCGGCATCGCGGAGCTCGGGTTCGGCGAGCTGAAAATTGTCCCGCAGTCTGCCAAGCCGACAGGTATCAAAGTAAAGGTGATCGATGGTGTGGAAGATCTCGTTGTTGACAAAATGACCCTGGCAGGCCAGGGCAGAATAGTTGAAGAGATAATTCGGCTCATGGCTGAAGATGTCAAGCAGCCAGGTTTGTCTGGGTGGTGCATCGTCGGCATGATCAATGTCAATGCGTTCGTCTATCACCGCCAGGTTGATGGCCTGTCCCAGAAATTCGTAGGCTTTATACTGACCGATGCTCAGGTCCTGACTTCCCCCGATGATGACCGGGATGATGCGCTGTGCCAGGAAGAACTCCACCACCATCTTCAGGTTCTGTGTGGTTTCTTCCGGTGTCTCACCCAGCAGCACTTCACCGGCGTCGATAAGACGGAGGTTGTCATGCGGATTGATCAGGCTGTAAAAATGTTTCCGGATAGCGTCCAGCTTGTTGCTGCTTCTTGCAGGATCGCCGCCGCGTTGTTCATTGACCGTGATGATGGCAATGTCTTTCTCGTAGGTATCGGGGGCCTCGCCGGTGTGGATGTCCATACAGCGACCCATCTGCAGCGGGCTGCCGGTGATGTCCAGCAGACCTTTAGTACGCACAGGGGTAAGCAGCTTGTTGATCATGTGCTCCGAAGATGCCTGTAAATGCCTGAAAATACAGGCCATCAGTACACAGGAAGCCCGGCAGCTTGTCTAAAAAAGAGGGCATGGTTTGTACCTTTGCCGCATGGCGACCATCCTGACATTCATGGATACCGAGATATGGGGAAACACCCTCCGGCAATATGCCTGGCTGCTGGGTGTGATCCTGGTGGTGGTCATTTTCAATAAATATATATCCAATTTCATCAGCAAACTGCTGTTCCAGTTGCTCAAGCGTTCCAGGTTCAGGCACAGCGGTCAGCTTTTTCTCAAGCTTTTGCTGCAACCTCTGGAGTTCATTCTGGTATTGCATACCATTTATATCGGGTTTCAGATGCTCGATGCTCCTGAATTCTTCCAGTTTAAGTTTATCGGTGCCACGTTACACCAGTATGCTTACGGTCTTTATACACTTCTGTTCATTGTAAGTACCGGCTGGTTGTTCAGCCGCTTTGCTGATTTCATCATCACGGTGATGAACGAAAAAGCGCAGCTTACTCCTGATCCCAGTGACGATCAGGTGGTGTCTTTTCTGAAGGATGTTTTCAAAGTGGTCATCTGGACAACAGTGGTGTTGTGTGTGCTGGCTTTTGTATTCCATGTCAATGTTACCAGTCTGGTAGCGGGTGCAGGTATCGCAGGTATTGCCATTGCCTTCGCCGCACAGGAAACCCTGCAGAACATTTTCGGTTCCATCAGTCTGTTTGCAGAGAAACCATTCCTGGTAGGAGATCTGGTGGAGCTGGATGGCATTACCGGAACAGTTGATAAGGTAGGCTTTCGTTCTACCCGATTGCGTGCATTGGACAAGTCTTTTCAAACCATTCCCAACCGGAATATCGTATCCAACCGCATCATCAATCTTAGCAGACGCACCAGCAGAAGGGTGCAGTTTTTGCTGGGGCTGGAATATGGCACAAAAGCAGAGGCCATCACCGCGATCGTAAGTGAGATAGATGCATACACCACCCAGCACCCTGTTACCAATGAACCATCGGTCGTACACTTTTACGGATTCGGTGCCAGCTCACTTGATATCTGGGTGGAGATCTATTTTGAATACCTGGAGTGGGATGATTTCCTGCGCAAACGACAGGAGATCATGCTGGGTATCATGGATATTGTAGAAAAACATGGCGGAAGTTTCGCGTTCCCGTCTCAGACCCTGTATATGCGACAAGACGTGCCGAAGGAACCCACAAAAAAAAGTGCAGACATTTCTTCCGATATTCACCATCCTAAAGGTGAATGATGCGTTTATTCCTGTGTCTGTTTATCGGCACCCTATTCTCCACAGCGGCTCGCAGCCAGTTTGACCTCGGTCTGGAATTACGGCCCCGAATGGAGTTTCGCAACGGATATCGTTTTCCATCTGACACCAGCAGCAAAGACGCCTTTTTCATTTCGCAGCGCACCCGGTTGAATCTGGATTATGCAGATACGATCATCACTGCCAAACTCAGCATACAGGACGTGCGTGTGTGGGGAGATCAGCCTGTCTTTTCTGATGATGCAGGTCTGAGCATTGCGGCGGCCTGGGTCCAGTGGCATTTTGCCCGTGACTGGTATCTGCGCACCGGCAGACAGGAGTTATCCTTTGGTGATAAACGACTGATCGGTCCCGCCGAGTGGAGACAACAGGCCCGCAGTCACGATGCACTGCTATTGCTCTATCAAAAAAAAGTATGGCTGTTTCAATTGGCAGGAGCATTCAACCAGAATGCAGAAAGACTGAGCTCAACTTCTTACGGCATCAGCCAGTATAAAGCGCTGGGTGTCTTTCAGGCAAAGCGTTACAGCGGACCTTTGAAAGGATTCTTTCTGGTTATTGCAGACGGCACCCAGAATCTGTATGCCGGCACAGATGAAATGGACTGGCGCTTCACTTCCGGAGGTTCCTGGTCATACCCTATTGGTTTGTTCACTTTTCAGGCCGGTGGTTACAGCCAGAACGGTGTGCGCTTTGTGGATGGACGCAGCCTCTTTGCCTACATGCTGAATGGTTCTGTCGGGTATCGGCACAACAACTGGAGTTTCACCTTAGGGTATGATATACTGAGTGGAAATGATTCTATCGGCAGTCCGGATTATCGTGCCTTCGATAACCTGTATGCTACCCGGAATGCTTTCTACGGACGGATGGATTATTACTACAGTTTCCCTGGCGATATGAAAGAAGCCGGATTGCATGATGCCTGGCTACTGGTAGATTACAAAGTTTCTTACAGGCATCAACTGCATGGCGGACTCCACTATTTTCAGCTGGATAAGCCGGCATTCGATCCGGATTCCTTTGAATATGCAGGTAAGGATCTCGGTCAGGAACTGGATCTCTGGTATTCTTTCCAGGCCAGACATGATATTCAACTGGAATTGGGACAGTGTTTTTATTTGCCGGGCGAAGACCTGCCGTTGGTCAAAGGCGGCTCACCTGATCTGTTGAATACCTGGAGTTATTTCACGATCAGATTCACACCTACGCTGTTTACCACCCGCACTCCCACTGAAGAGCTCATACTGGAAACAGTGGAGTAGGAGTTATTTCCGGTCCACTTCTTCGTAATCAGAATACGGTATTTCGTCCTGTTTCTTCCTGGAATTGCCAGGATACCGGAATCCTTTGATGGCCGGACCGATCACCAATCGCCAGAATACAATGACCAGTATGATGATGGTAACATCACTCATGCTTAGCGGCTCAGGTACATGGATTTCTCCTTGTACAGGTGACGGAAGAACGGATCCTGCAGGTCTTCAATGAAGCGGATGGCCTCACCGGTCGATTTCATTTCAGGACCGAGCTCCTTGTTCACGTTCGGGAATTTTTCAAAGGAGAACACCGGTTCCTTGATGGCGTATCCGTTCAGCTTCTTGTCGAAGCTGAAGTCTTTCAGCTTGTGCGTACCCAGCATCACTTTGGTGGCAATGTTCAGATAGGGAATCTGATAAGCCTTGGCGATGAACGGCGTGGTACGACTGGCACGCGGATTCGCTTCGATCACATACACCTTCTCATTCTTCACTGCGAACTGGATGTTGATGAGTCCGCGGATGTTCAGTGCGTGGGCGAGTTTCTTTGTAAATTCCGACATCTGGTCCAGCACATTCTGACTCAGACTGAACGGAGGCAATACTGCACTGGAATCACCAGAGTGGATGCCCGCCGGTTCGATATGTTCCATGATGCCCATGATGTGCACGTCTTCTCCGTCACAGATGGCGTCTATCTCACACTCTTCCGCACGGTCCAGGAAGTGGTCAATGAGAATGCGGTTGTCGGGGAAGTGCTTGAGGATTCCGATCACGCTGCGTTCCAGTTCATCGTCGTTGATCACGATGCGCATCCGCTGACCACCCAGTACATAACTGGGTCTTACCAGCACCGGGTAGCCTATGCGGTTGGCCACTTCCAGTGCTTCTTCGGCGGTGGTGGCACTGCCATATTCCGGATAGGGTATTTCCAGTTCTTTCAGCAGGTCGGAGAAACGTCCCCGGTCTTCCGCCATATCCATGTCGTCGAAACTGGTGCCGATGATGGGGATGCCTTTGTTGCGGATCTTCTCAGACAGTTTCAAAGCGGTTTGTCCGCCTAACTGTACGATCACTCCATCGGGTTGTTCGAAGTCGAGCAGTTCATTCAGGTGTTCCCAGAATACCGGCTCAAAGTAGAGTTTGTCTGCAATGTCGAAGTCAGTGGAAACGGTTTCAGGGTTACAGTTCACCATGATGGCCTCGTAACCATATTCCTTGATGGCCAGGATGCCATGCACGCAGCAGTAGTCGAATTCTATACCCTGCCCGATGCGGTTGGGGCCGGAGCCCAGCACGAAGATCTTTTTCTTATCGCTCTTCACACTTTCGTTCTCCTGATCAAAGGTGCTGTAGTAATAGGGTGTCTTCGATTCGAACTCTGCCGAGCAGGTGTCCACCAGTTTATAGGTGCGACGGATGCCCAGTGCCCTGCGGTATTCATACACCTCTTCTTCGGTGGTGTTGCCCAGTATGTTGGCGATCTGCAGATCTGAATAACCGTTCTGTTTCAGGTTGATCATCATATCTGCAGGAATGTTCTGCAGGGTATAGCGGCGCAGTTCCTTTTCCAGTTTTGAAAGGTTCTGGATCTGCATCAGGAACCATCGGTCAATGAGGGTCTGCTTCTGGATGGTCTTGAGTGGTACACCCAGGTCCATGGCCTTTTTGATGTTGAAGATGCGGTCCCACTGTGGTCTTCCGAGGCCTTCGATGACCTCTTGTGAACTCTTGTAGAATCCTACCTCTCCGTCCAGTCCGATCTTATTGTTCTCCAGGCTCTGGCAGGCCTTCTGAAGGGCTTCGTTGAAGCTTCTTCCGATGGCCATCACTTCCCCCACACTTTTCATCTGCAGGCCAAGGGTATCATCTGCACCCTGGAACTTATCAAAATTCCATCGGGGCATTTTTACAATGACATAGTCCAGCGCAGGTTCGAAATAGGCGGAGGTGCTCTTGGTCACCATGTTCTTGATCTCATCGAGGTTGTATCCGATTGCCAGTTTCGCAGCCACTTTTGCGATGGGGTATCCGGTGGCTTTGGAAGCGAGTGCAGACGAACGGGACACCCTGGGGTTGATCTCGATGGAGATGATGTCTTCGGTGTGCGGGTCCACTGCGAATTGTACATTGCAACCACCAGCGAAGTTGCCCATGGCACGCATCATCTGGATGGCCATGTTACGCATCTCCTGGTAGCAGGTATCGCTGAGGGTCATGGCAGGTGCCACAGTGATGCTATCGCCCGTATGGACACCCATCGGGTCGAGGTTCTCCACCACGCAGATGATACAGACGTTATCGGCACCATCGCGAAGCAATTCCAGTTCGTATTCTTTCCATCCCAGCACCGCTTTTTCCACCAGCACCTCATGTGTGGGCGAAGCGGTCAGTCCGCGTTGCAAAGCTGCATCCAGATCATCTTTGGAATGTACGAAGCTTCCGCCGGTTCCACCCAGGGTGAAGGATGGTCTGATGACCAGCGGAAAACCGATCTGCTGGGCGTATTCCTTTCCTTCCAGGAAGGAGTTGGCGATATGGGAAGGTGCCACAGAGATGCCGAGTTCCACCATCAGTTGCCGGAAGAGTTCACGATTCTCGGCCCGGTCTATGGCTTCGATATCGACACCGATCAGTCGCACGCCGTATTTTTCCCAGATGCCCATCTCATTGACCTCTTTGGCCAGGTTGAGTGCGGTTTGTCCGCCCATGGTAGGCAGCACGGCATCAATACGATCGCCGCTTTCTATATTTTCTTTCAGGATCTTTTCAATGGAAGCCGGTTCCAGGGGCAGCAGATAAATATGATCTGCCGTGACCGGATCTGTCATGATGGTGGCCGGATTGGAATTGATAAGAGAGACGCGGATGCCTTCTTCCCGCAGACTTCTGGAAGCCTGGGAACCGGAGTAATCAAATTCACAGGCCTGGCCGATGATGATCGGTCCGCTGCCAATGATCAGAATGTGCTGGATAGACGTATCTCTGGGCATATAAAAGTTCTTTTACGATCGGAAAAAATGGGGGAAATGAAAGGCAGGAGAGCCGGAGTGAAGAAGATTTCTACCTTTGCCTTGAACTGCATTCCGGAGCACAAAAGTACGCCAAAAATCACGCAAGTCCAACGTGCATGGCAGATCAACTCCAGCTTACATACAAGAAATCAACAATCCTGTTCCATCGTTTCGGACACGGACCGGAAGCCATGCTGGCTTTTCATGGATTCAGTGAAACAGGCAGCAGTTTCGTTTGTCTGGAACCGTCTCTGGGTCAGCGCTATACGGTCTGGGCCATTGACCTGCCCTACCATGGCGGCACCAGGTGGCGGGAATCAACGCATTTTGCAAAGGCCGATCTGGAAGCCATTGTACAGCAGCTGATGGAGGAAAATGGCCTGCACACCATTTCTCTTTTTGGCTTCAGTATGGGAGGAAAATGTGCTATGGAGATCTGCCATCGGTTTCCGGGGCAGGTCAGGGAGTTGTATCTGCTGGCCAGCGATGGCATCAAGACCAGAACGGTCTATAATGTGGCAGTCTATCCGGCCTGGGGGCGTTCGCTGTTTAAAAGTATAATAAGTCGGCCGGGCTGGTTCTTTACCTTTATCCGGATCATGCATCGTATGAAGATATTATCGCCCTGGTTGTACCGGTTCACCATGAACCACATGGACACAGAGGAAAAAAGACAGCGATTGTATGATACCTGGGTGTCCATGGCCAATTTTGAGATCGATATTAAAAGTTTGAAACAGACGATCCGGCAACACGCCATCCCGCTGAAGCTGGTCTTCGGCGAACGGGATGAGGTCATTCCACCTGCTGTGGCGCATGAGATGGCTGCGGGTTTACCAACTGCTACTGTTCGTATCATCCGCCGCGGACACTACTTCATAGACGACAAGCTCAATCACACACTGGAAGAACTAACTGAGATATGATATGGTATAGTTTGCTGGTATATGGCATGACCATATTATACGCCCTGTTCATTATCTATTATCTGTGGGGATGGAGAAGACTTAAGACATTCCAGCCGGTGAATACAATTCCGGAGCATAAGGTTACGATCATCATCCCCGCACGCAACGAAGCCAGACACCTGCCCGATCTGTTGCAGGATCTTGCAGACCAACAGTATCCTAATCAACTGCTGGAGGTCATAGTGGTAGATGATTTCTCTACAGATCATACGGCACAGATCGCAGCGCAGTTCAATGGCCTTCCGGTCAGGGTCATTTCACTGGCAAAACACCTTGAGCCAGAGGCGCCAAAGCCTGCTCATAAAAAGCGGGCAATAGAACTTGCGGTAGAACAAGCCACAGGCACACTGATCCTGACCACCGATGCTGATTGTCGCATTGGTCCGGGTTGGGTGGCAGCGATGGAATCTTATCATCGGGAAACAGGAAAGGTCTTTATAGCCGGTCCGGTCACTTATTTTCCGGATACCACATTGCTGGGTAAGTTTCAGACCATGGATTTCATGACCCTTGTGGGAATTGCCGCAGCGTCCATCCGGAATGGGTTTTACAATCTCTGTAACGGCGCCAACCTGGGCTATACCCGTGAAGCGTTTCTTGCTGTTGATGGCTATGACCAGGCTGATCATACTCCCAGTGGAGATGACATGATGCTCATGCATAAGATGGGCAAAAAATTTCCGGGACAGGTCGGTTTCATTCGCAATCAGCAGGCGGTTGTGTCCACCTATCCTGCACCTGATTTCAGGACCTTCTGGCAACAGCGCTTACGCTGGTCCAGTAAATCCACCAACTATGAGGACAAACGCATCACCATCATCCTGCTCTTCGCTTACCTGTTCAATCTGCTGTTGGTGGTGCATATCATAGCCGGCGCATTTTATCCGGTCTTCCTTCGTCTGGCCATGTGGCAGTTCATTGTCAAGATCGGGTTCGATACCTTGTTCACCTACGCCATAGCACACTTCTTTCGAAGAGAGAATTTATTGTGGAGCATGCTGCCGGTACAGGTGCTGCATATTTTCTATATCATCGTGATAGGTCCTGCCTCCTTGTTTGGCAGTTTTGAATGGAAAGGCAGAAAGTTCTGATACAACTGCTCAGGGAGATCCTGGTGGCCATCGCAGTTGCGTGCATAATATATGTATTAGTGGTATTTGTATCCGGGCAGCAATTCTCTGTTTCTGCCGGCATTTCCTTTGTTCTCCGGGCATGTTGTTGCTGGTGGATCTTGTTTCGTGTGCCTGCAGTCTTACTTCGCAGGTGGTGGAAAAAGCGCTCAGCAGTTCGTGAGGTATCCAGGGTTGCCACAAGATTTCTGATGAACCGGAATGCACTTTTTGGTGCACTTGTGCTCCTATATACATCCATCATTTTCACAGGGGCACATTTGCTTGCTCCGGATGGTAGTTCGCATGCGGCGCAACAGGTCAATGAACTGGCATTTTGTCCACCTGGAACAGAGGCTGTCTTGTTCAGTCTTCCGCATGTCAAACACACACACCGGGAATCCTTTCTGAAGGTCCTTTTACGTGGAAGAGACTTGCAGGAAAGACTGATTGCTGTGACCGATGCCAGGGCAGATACCAGTGGGGTGTATGTTACCAGATTCATGGGCGATGGCATCATCGGACCGGAAATGTCTTATCGCTGGGAGGAGTTAGGGTTATTGGAGCCGGAAGATGATGCGGCAGCTGAATCAAAACTGAAAGAACTTCTGATCCACAGGACCTATCATCTGGGTACAGATGATCTGGGTCGTGATTATCTCAGCCGGTTGATAGTAGGTGTGCGGGTATCATTTGCTGTAGGATTTGTTGCGGTCTTCATTGCGCTGCTGATAGGAATTCCGGTAGGGGCTGTAGCAGGATATTATCAGCAGCATCCACCGGTCATACATCTGGGAAAAAGAAGATGGAAACTGCCAGCCGATGGTTTTATCATGTGGACGATGAGTGTGGTCTGGGCCATTCCGACATTGCTGCTGGTATTTCCTGTAGTCTATGCCTTCGGCCAGCAGTTCTATACGATTTTTATTGCAGTAGGCATCACCATGTGGGTGGACATAGCCCGTGTGGTGAGGGGACAGGTCATGCAGGTAAGAGAGCTTGAATTCATTGAAGCGACCCGCAGTTTTGGTTATGGTAAAATGCGCACCATTCTGCTGCATATTCTGCCAAACATTACCGGACCGGTCATCGTCATTACTGCAGCTAATTTTGCCTATGCCATCCTGACCGAATCCGGTCTGAGTTTCCTTGGTATAGGTGTACAGCCACCTGCCCCATCCTGGGGGCTGATGATCAGTAAATACAAGGATAATCTTATCACAGATCCGTATCTCGCACTACTTCCGGGAGCAGCCATCACCTTACTGGTGCTTGCTTTTTTTCTGGTAGGCAATGGCCTGCGTGATGCGATGGACATTCGCATGCAGGAGAGCTAATCCGCTTCTCCGTATCTTGCAGGCTGATGGCAAAGGCAGGTACCTATATGATCGATACCCTGAGTGAACAACTCAAACTGAAACAGCTTGAGCTGGACACCTTGCTGAACATCACCAATGCGATCAACAACAATGCATCTGCATCAGAGTTGTTCGAATTGTTCAGTCATACACTGGTCAATCAGCTGGGTGTAGAACGTATGTTGCTGGTCAGGTATGAGAATGAATGGGCCATTCAGGCAAAAGCGGGTTATTCCAATGGCCTGAAACCCGATGTGGAAACCGACCTGCTGCCCATCAGACAACTAACTTTTACAGAAGAACTGGCAGATCCCAAGCCTGCGATCTTGTCTGCTTTTGATATTGTCATTCCGGTTTATCATAAGGATCGTCCGCTGGCGTATCTGCTGATCAGCAACCCACAGGTGGCTAATCTGGAGAAAGTAGAAGACAAGATCAAATTCGCCCAGACGGTAACCAACATCATACTCGTAGCGATCGAGAATAAAAGACTGTTCAACCGCGAGAAAGAACAGGAAGTATTGCAAAGGGAACTCGAACTGGCCGCACAGGTCCAGAGCATGCTCATTCCGGACAGGCTTCCCTCCAATGATTTTGTAGATGTGGATGCGATCTATATGCCACACACCAATGTGGGCGGCGATTACTACGACTTTCTCTATCTGAACGATGAGGAATTCTTTTTCTGTATAGCAGACATCAGCGGGAAGGGGATGAGTGCGGCCCTGCTGATGGCCAATTTCCAGGGGCAGCTTCGGGAACTGGTGAAGAAGAACCATCCCACCATTGATGAATTTTTGCAGGAACTGAACAGCGGAGTGTTGCATAATACAAGAGGGGAGAAATTCATCACGATGTTCCTGGGTAAATACAATACCAGAACGAGGGTGCTGAAGTACGTCAACGCAGGTCATAATCCTCCGGTACTCATCAACTCAAAAGGCAACCGTTTACTGGATCTGGGTTGTACCATCCTCGGTATTTTTGATGAGCTGCCTCAGGTGCGCATGGGACAGATCCCCATTGTAGAAGACACTACGATCATGTGTTACACAGATGGCCTGACCGATCAGGTTGACATGAACGGGAAGCCTTTCTCTACCGAAGACATCACCTCTCTGCTGGAAGAGAATTTAGGGGAAGATGTAAGTGCCATCAACCATGTGCTGGGCAACCGCATCATGCAATACAGAAATGGTCAGTCATTTACAGATGACATCACGATCATGACCGTCAGGATCTTCGGCAGGAATTAATCCAGTTCGCCTTTGCGTTCTTTCAGATCGGCAACCACGATCATGGCTGCAAATAGGAAGAACATTGTGCCGATCTTATCAGCCTCTATCAGATCGCTGAGTGCAATATTGATCAGAATAGTGATGAAAGCCAGTAGCGTGGCCATCATGATGGGTTTATGTGCTGGACCTGACCGGGTGTAGCTTCTTTGTCCGTAATACAGAATGGCCACCAGCAGGATCATCCAGAACAGCAGACCGGGAAAGCCCTGCTCTACGGTTACCATCAGGTAGTAATTGTGGATGGTGCTTTTTTCTTCGTTCCGGCTGATATAGGTAGTGAACTTATTGACCGCATACTCCTGGTAATTGGATTCGAACTGGGCAGGCCCAAACCCGATGAAGGGCTTGTCTTCTATCATCTTGACACCGGCTATCCATCGATAGATACGTTCTGCACTTGACACATCTTCCAGCGAGGTGGTGGCCTCCATGTGCTGGTTGAAGTCCGTATGGTAGATGGTCTTCTTGTAGTCAGGTGCATACTGCAGATAGGTATTGTCATGCAGCATATACACCACAAAGATGATTGCACCGGCGATGCCCAGAAACACCGCTGGCATGAGGGTGTTCCATCGTATGAGAAAATAGCATACCAGAGCTACTGCAAGCGATAGCCAGGCTGAACGGGTATAGGAAAAATAGATGGCCACTGCTATCAGAATACCTCCCAGCCGGATAAAGAACTTTTTCCAGCTTCCCCTTTCATACCAACCTGCTGCCACGAAAGTGAAAGGAAGGAAGAGGGCGAGATAAACGGCATAGTTCACATGGTTCCTGAAAATAGGCCACATGCTTTTGTTTACTTCGCTGAAGGCAAAATTGTAGGCGGCATGTCGCATCAATGTATGAATGACCACACCTACTGTAGGTACGAACAGGCACCAGAAAAATGTTCGCCAGGCATTTTTATCCTGCATGATATGCCCGCCTATCACATAAAACACCACCACATACCAGATCTTGGCCAGCAGCCATTTGAAAGAGATGGCTACATCCTGAGAGAAGATCACCGCGATGATGATCCATGCCAGGTGTATATACAACAGGATGGAAACAGGGTGCAACAGGAAGCGCCTGCTGATCTGTTCCTTTCGCAACAGGGCATAAAAGATAAAGGTGAACATGAGCAGCACCTCCAGTGGTTCTGTTGGCAGGTCTGTGCCAAAACCACCGTCAAAACGGTATTCAATGGCCAAAGGTGTAGAGAGCAGTAACAGAAAGAAAAGCGGTCTGAAATCTATGATGATCTGGCAGGTTATCAGAAAGGCAACAGGTGCCAGACATATCAAAGGCTCATTGGCCAGTATGGCAGCAAAGATGCTGATCAGCAGGATACCGGCTCCTGTGAACAACAACTGTTTTTCACTGATGCGCCTGAGCAGATCCATCTCAGAGTTCTTCGCGGATCTTGCGATAATTTTCTGTGACCACAGCCAGGATCAGCATGAACAGGAAGGCTCCGATGGTAGCGCCGATAACGATCAGCGAACGCACCGGTTTGTCTTTGCGAATGGCAGGAAAAGCTTCTTCCGTTACGTGTATGGTGCTGAAGTTATTACTGGCTGATGTCTGGTATTGTTCCAGCAGCTTGCGTGAATTATTCAGATCTGTCAGAGAGGTCTCAAACTGGGTTTCCAGCTGCATGATGCGCTCCGCCCGCTGTCCGGAGGCTTTGGCCTGTTCGATCACATTGGCCAGAGAATCATTGGCTGCTTCTTTTTTGGCAATATCCTGCTTGAAAGTCTGGATCACCACATTCTTGTCGCGGGTGATCATGTCCTTGTTCTGATTGTCAATGGTCAGCGCAATGTGGTTGGCCATATCGCTGGCCAGCTGCTTGTCCTTATCCCAAACAGTGATCTCTACCGCACCGAATTCGGTCTCCACAGCTTTGTAGTTCTTTTCAAACTTCTTTTTGGTCTTATACCTGGCCAGGGTCTTGGTAGAGTCATATCCGTAGTGTTCAGTCAGGTGATACTTATTGATGATATAATCTTTCATCCTGCTGGTATGCGCAAGGGTCAGGATGCGGTCCACATCTGCAGTACCACCGAAATAGTCGATCTCGATCTCGCCCACGGTGGTGCTGTACAACACCTGACGGTCGGTCATGATCGGGTTGGAAGGGTAGAAGTTGACGGAACTCTTGAAGTAATCAGGCATGAAGAACCAACTGAAAGCTGCGGTACCGATAGCAGCTATCACGGTCACGATGATGATAGGCTTACGCCATTTCAGCAGAATGCGAACCAGTTCTACCAGATCATTGTGTTTACGAGTCATCCGTATGATTTTTTTTAGTCGTGCAAAGGTAGAAAAACTACCTAAGTGGCGGGCTCTGCAGCTTCGTGCAGCAAAGGTTTCCAGTCGTGACGCTTTACCAGGCCAAGCAGCAGCGCCAGGCAGGCACCCAGCAACAGACAAAGCCCCATCGCTATGGCCCAGGGCAGGTTCAGCCATAAAACACCGGGACAGATCACCACACAGGCTGCCGTTAACCCGGCCAGACGCAACCACATACCCTGATGGAAAGTTATATCTGTCCTGCTATAAACTGCTGCCAGATGCAGAATCAGTACGATCGTTTGTGTGCAAACCGTGGCAATGGCAGCACCAACTGCCTGCTGTGTGGGTATGAGCAGGAGATTGAGTGCCACGTTCACCACCAGGCCAGCCGCTGCGATGCGGTTCAGTATGCGCAGCGATCCGAGCGCTGTAAGCATGGTGCCAAGAATATACACCAGACTGATCAGGACGAAACCGGCCATCAGCCAGCCAAATATCTGCCCGTACTGGTTCGTAGCATCCGCATACAATGCCTGCATGATCTCCTGCCTGAAGAAGATGAACGTGGTACCGGCAGGAACACTGATGCAGGCCATAAGCCGCAGGCCTGTTTCCAGGAGCGGCTGCACGTTGCTGCCTTCTTCCTGCATCCTGCTGAACATGGGAAGTAAGATAGCGGCGAACATATAGCCGATGATGCTCAGCGCATCCAGTAACCGAAATGCAGAGGCATACACACCTGCCTGGTGGGCGCCTTCTGCGCCAAGCATACGTTCTATCATGACCCCGTCTATGCGGTAGTAGGCCGCCATGAGAAAAGTGAGCAAGGCAAACGGCGCACTCTTTCTGATAACCTGCCTGATCAGCTGAAGGTCTGTGGTCCATTTCCAATGGATCCTCCTGCCCAGCAGCATCAGGATGGCCAGCACAGAGGCCAGTGAATAACCCAGTATCTGACAGATGATGAAGTTTTTCACCGTTATTTCCCAGGGCAGGACCTTCGTCCAAAACAACAAAGCACACAACGTGCCCGCAAACAGTTTGTCGCTGACGGATAACACAGCGTCATGCCGGAACAAATGCAATGCTGACACATTGCTGCGCAGGTAAGTAAAGAAAGACAGCATGACCTGCATGAGGATCATCCATCCCAGAATACGCCAGTGTGTCTGGTCAAATCCGATCAACACGGCAACTATCAAAACCAGCGCAGCATACAACAAAGCGAATATTGCTTTTGACTGCAACATGGTACTCCAGGTCTGCCCCAGCTTTTCCGGATATTTTGCGATCTCCCGGTTGTTGAAGTTGTTGATGCCAAAATCAAGTAATACCTGGAATAATAAACTGAAGTTGAACAGAGAGAAATACAACCCGTATTGATCAGGTCCGGTCACGTTCTGCACAGTCCTGTCTATGCCCAGTATCCAGAAAGGCTTGACCAGAAAATTCAGAAATAAGAGGAATGCAAGGTTAGACAGGAAGCTCCGCTTCATGCAACAGATTATGCGATAAAAATAGTATTATTGCATCAAACCACTTTTTATAAGGTAACGCTTACCAATCTCTCTGCTTAGCGAACCAACTCTACCTGTTCTGTTTACCGGAAAACCACCTATTTGATCTCATGCTGATTGCTGTCAATGCACGTTTCCTTATCAGGGATAAACTGGAAGGTATTGGTTGGTACACCTATGAGACCATCAAGCGCCTGGTGCAGCGGCACCCGGAGCATCGGTTTTTGTTGTTGTTCGACCGGGAGCCGGACGCATCATTTTTATTCGCTGACAATGTGGAGCCGCTGCAGGTTGGTCCTCCGGCAAGGCACCCCTGGTTGTGGCAATGGTGGTTCCAGCGTTCCCTTCCTGCGGTACTGAAGAAATATAAGCCCGATGTGCTCCTCTCGCCCGACGGATTCCTGCCTTTGAAGGTGGATATACCTACGGTTCTTGTCATTCATGATCTGGGTTTTGAGCATTACCCCGAACACACGCCGCCCATGGTCAACCGGTTCTATCGGCGCAATACACCTAAATATGCGAAAGCTGCTTCACGCATAGTAACAGTGTCAGAGTTTTCCAGGCAGGATATCATTAAAAGGTACCACATCGATCCGGAGAAAGTAGATACAGTGTACAATGGTGCGAATGAATTATACCAGCCAATTCCTGCAATGGAACAGGATCAGGTCAGACAACAATACACAACTGGGGCACCCTATTTTCTGTATGTGGGTTCCATCCATCCGAGAAAAAATGTGGAGGTGTTGTTGCGTGCATTCGAAGCTTTGAAAACACAGTATCAGCCACATGTCAAACTGGTACTGGCCGGGCGAATGGCATGGAAGACCGATAAGACCAAAAAGGTCATGGAGCAGCTTTCCTGCAGAAATGATGTGGTCTTCACCGGGCATCTGCAGCAAGAAGAACTGGCCCGCATCACTGCATCTGCGGCGGCACTGGTGTTTCCTTCGCTCTTCGAAGGTTTTGGAATTCCGGTGGTGGAAGCGAGATACAGCGGTATTCCTGTCATCTGTTCCAACAGTTCCAGTTTGCCCGAGGTGGCAGGTCCTGACGCATTATATTTCGATCCGGAAGATGTGGCCGGTCTGACCGATGCCATGATGACCTTTCTGGAAGATCAGGATACTTATGCGGAAGCATTCAGTGATACGCTGACCGTAAGGACCCGTTTCAACTGGGATCGTTCTGCAGATGGTCTGGAGGAGGCCATACATAAAATACTGCCGGACTTTATACCGGTATCAGGCACTTGAGTGATTGTCGTATTTTTACCTGATGAGAGCGTTTCTGTTTACCACACTGGCTATTTGCGCCACCATTCCTGTAACCGTTCAAGCACAGGCCACCCGGAATACATTGCCTGCCGCACAACCTGTTGTGGTCTCGCCATCAATGGTACAACATGATTATTTCCCTGTACTCTTCAGTACAGAAGCTCCGGCTCCCGGCTCCGGCTCCTACAGAGAATTTCTCATGGAACGCAAGAAAGAGTTGTATGATCACTATCAGCCAACAGGACAACGTATAGCAACAGGCGATGCAGCTGCTCCGGAAGTGCTGACAGGGTTTCAGGGTAACCCCTACAATTTTTCTGTTCCGAACGACAACGACGTAGCCATTTCGAACGATGGCATGATCGTATCGGTCATCAACAGCACCATAAATATATTCACAGAAACCGGTGAAGAACTGTATGCCGTATCGCTCAGCGCATTCAGTGATACGCTGGATATACTCGAGTCAGACTTTGACCCAAGGGTGAAGTATGACCCCATTCATGATCGTTTCGTACTGGTGTTTCTGAATGGCTTCGATCCGCTCACGAGTTATATCATCGTGGCCTTTTCACAGACAAACGATCCCACCGGACTCTGGAACATGTATGCCTTACCCGGCAACCCGAAAGACAACGACCGGTGGACAGACTACCCCATGATCGCACTGACCGAAGGTGAACTGTTCCTGACCGGAAACCTCATCATTCCCGGTGAACCCTGGCAAACCGGTTTCAGCGAAACACTCATCTGGCAGATGAGTCTGGACGAAGGATACAGTGGCGCCGATCTGAATGCCATTTTTTGGGATGATGTATTCTACGGTGGTGCTCCCATTCGAAACATCCACCCTGTACAAGGGGGCAGCACGCCTTATGGCCCGGATATCTACATGTTGTCTAACAGGAATTTCTCTGAAAGCAATGATTCTATTTTCATCGTACATGTAAGCGGAACACTGGACGATCCCGGTACAACGGTCACGGTAGAACTCGGCCTTACCGACCTGCCATATGGGGTACCCCCTGTGGCCCGTCAGTATAACAACCATGAGTTTGATACCAACGACGGGCGCATCCTGGGCAGCTTCATGGAGAACGGACAAATACAGTTCGTGTCCAATACACTGGATCCGGCAACCGGCTTCTGCGGTATCTACCACGGCATCATCACAGATCTGGATGGAGACTATTCTATACACGGATACATCATTGGCGATGACACCATGGATCTGGGCTATCCGAATGTATCCTATACCGGCCGCTATGACAACGACAACCAGAGCATCATCACCTTTGATCATACTGCACCCGAAGTGTTCGCTGGCATGTCTGGCATCTTTTATAATGATGGCAACTATTCAGAACTGGTGAATATTCATACCGGCGATTCATATGTGAACATCCTGAGCGGTTATTATGAACGCTGGGGCGATTATACCGGAAGCCAGCGCAAATACAATGAGCCGGGTGTGATCTGGGTGTCAGGCAATTTTGGACGAGAAGTAGATCTGGGCCCTTTCACCAACCGTGAAAATGCCACCTGGGTTGCCAGCCTGAGAACCAATGACAGCTTGCCCCTCGCATTGGAAAGTGATCGTGAACCGGTATTCACGAATGTCTATCCCAACCCGGTCCAAACCTGGTTCCAGCTGGATCTTGAGCTGACACAGAATGCCGTGCTGGGATTTTCCGTTCTTGACGTGAATGGTAAACTGGTGGATGAACTTCTGTATGGCGAAGGCAAGACAGGAAACAACACGTTTCGCTTTTCTACTGCATCTTTGCCCGCTGGTATCTATTTCCTGCAGATCACTGCAAACGGATCACTCTGGCGCACTGAAAGGATCGTGAAGCAATAAGATGAGAAAACCCCGCAACCGCGAATTGAACGGCCTGACCGTAGAATCCGTGGCAGCCCATGGTATGGGTCTTGCCCGGCATGAAGGGAAGGTCATTTTTATAGAGAAGGCCATCCCCGGCGATGTAGTGGATGTACGTCTTACCAAAAACAAGAAAGACTATGCCATGGCCTATCCGGTGCGCTTTGAGAAGCGCAGTGCGCTTCGCTCAGAAGCTTTCTGCGAGCACTTTGGTGTTTGTGGCGGTTGTACCTGGCAGGATGTGGCCTATGAACAGCAGCTGCAGTTCAAACATGACCTGGTGGCCGATGCCTTTCGCAGAACCGGTAAGGTCATGGAGCTGCCTGCTATTCCACCGGTTACCGGCTCGCTGCATGACCGGTATTATCGCAATAAACTTGAATATACTTTTTCCAACAATCGTTGGCTTACGGCCGAGGAGATCGACAATAAGGAAGAGCTGAACAGGAACGCCCTTGGTTTTCATATTCCGGGACGATTTGACAAGATCCTGGATATCAGATATTGCTATCTGCAGCCAGCTCCTTCCAACGAGATACGCCTGGCAGTGCGGGCTTATGCCATGCTGCGTAACCTCACTTTCTATGATCTGCGAACCCATGAAGGATACCTGCGCAACCTGGTCATCAGAAACACCTCCACAGGAGGACTTATGATCATTCTGGTGGTAGCCGAAGACCGGCCGGAAACCATGGCCATCATCAGGCATCTGCAGCAGGCCTTCCCGGAGATCACTTCGCTCTATTATGCCATCAACACCAAGCTGAATGACGCTATGTACGATCTGGAGATGGTGCATGCCGGTGGTGAAAAAACCATTCGCGAAGAAATAGACGGAATCAGCTATCATCTCGGCCCCAAATCATTTTTTCAGACCAACACACATCAGGCAGCTATCCTGTACCGGACGGCTCTGGGCATGGCAGACCTGCAGGCGAATGATGTGGTTTATGACCTCTATACCGGACTGGGAAGTATCGCACTGCTGGCTGCCGGGTCCTGTAAGAAAGTGGTGGGAGTGGAAACCATCGATGCAGCGGTGGAAGATGCCAGAAAAAATGCGATCGCCAACCATATTGACAACTGCACTTTCGTAGCCGGCGATATGATGAAGGTGTTCAATGATGCCTTTATTGAAAAACACGGCAAGGCTGATGTGGTCATCACTGATCCACCCAGGGCGGGTATGCATGAAGATGTGTGCAGGACCTTACTGCGACTAAACCCACGCAGCATCATCTATGTGAGCTGTAATCCAGTTACCCAGGCCCGTGATGTACAATGGCTGAGTGAGGGTTACCGGGTTACGCAGATACAACCGGTTGACATGTTCCCGCAAACATTTCACATCGAGAATGTGGTGAAACTAGAACGGCGATAACAGGTTGCCAAGCTGCCTGTACACCTGCATGTTCTCCTGTCCGGTTACAGAAGCCCGAACATCCTGCTTTTCTTTTTCTGTCAGGTGAAAACTGAGTGAAGCCCGCCTGCTGCCCGGTGCTGGCTCATATGCAATGGTCAGTACATCAACAGGTGTCTGCATGATCTCTTCCAGATAGTGCAGTAAAAGATCATGCTGGTAATCCTGTACTTCCACCCAGTTCAGATACAGGTTGCCAATAGGACTGATGACCTTTTCCAGAATACCGCTGCTTACATTCTCACGAATAGGCATGGAATTTTCCAAACCACGTATATTTAATACTACAATACCACTTGTATTGCTGTCTATCCAGTGCCGGAAGGTTGTGGCAAAACGAACAGATGATTCAATGCCGTAATTATCTCTGATACCGGCGTCCATCACTTCGATCTGCGGATCGGTTGGCAAATAAACGTTGGGCAGGATATAGGGGAAGGTGCAGCTCATGCGCAAGGCGCTTGATAACAATAAACGGTCTGCCTGTTCATTGCCCAGAAGTTGTCTGATGTCAATGCCGTCGTATTCCGGTGTTCGGTCATCTTTCAGTCTTTCAGCCGGAATGCCCAGGTAGCTGAAGGGTTGTGCACCGATGAACAGTTTTCGTTCATCATTCACAATGGTAGGGTACATGAGCAGCAACGGAATGCGGGCCTCATACTCATCCTGGTAGCTGGACGAAACAGGATGAAACAAGAGAGAATCTGTATTCTCATGCAGCACTTTTTCGAACATGTATCCGCGATCCTTCCGGTAGCTGATACCTTCATGGGTGTATGACTGCCAGGGAAAGAACAGGTCATTGACCACCATGGTGTAGGCAATGGCATTGAGCAGGTCTGAAGAGATCTTTTGCAGATACAGGTCATCATACCGGTTGACGGAGTAGCCTGCAATTTGCATTCTGTACAATTCACGATAGTAGGCTGCGGCTATCATTCCGCCCGATGCGCCTGTCATCATCATGCTGTGTTGCATGAGTTGTCCGTTGGTGATGCTATCGGCTTTCTGCAAAGCATCCATCACGAACATGGTTGCCCGCAATCCTCCGCCACTACAATTCACGAAGATCATTTTAGGCGGAGCATCTTCCGGAAACTTCGCACGCCAGTTGTTCAGCACCTGCAGCATGTGTTGCTTGTCTGCTTCCAGTCTGGCAGGGTCATGCAGCTGCTGTAAACTTTTCAGGTCATAGACGGCTCCCGTTTGTTTCGGGTCAATACCAAAGGCCTGGTTTCGGTATTGCAGCAGTCCGTGTCCAATTAGAATATCGAGCAGGATGATGGCCAGTACACTGATCAGTACCTTCCAGCCCTTCAGCCAGTAACTGACCGCACCGATCAGCATAAGCCCGATGGCAAATAACAGGAGGATAGAAGAAGCTGCCGGTATTCTGAAGACAGGATAATCGATCAGATGTCCAAGCACCAGCAGCAATAGCAAGGAAGTTAGTTCAATGAACAAAGCATTCACATGATGCTGCCGGTACACCTTTTCGATGATATAGGCCGGATAATGCCCTGCTTTACGGGCCAGCTTGACGCTGAGCTGGTGATTGATATATGAATCTATGTGAATACTGTGCGGCTGGCCGGCCATTTGCCAGGTTTTTCCTTCAAATGGAAGATCCTGCAGATCATGTTGAGTTGGATCCAGCCGGAAGAGCTGAAATACATTCTTGTTGGTGCTGAAGAAATAGGCCATGCTGATGCTGATGAACAGGATGATACCACATAGCAATCCGATAGTACGCAGGGCAATAATGCCCCAATCCTGAAGACCATCCTGCCGCTGGAAGATCAGTAGCTGAACCAGGTAGGCGATCAGGAAAGCCAAGGGTATCAGGCTGTTGTTCAGGCTGTACACACCAAAGGGCCGTTGCAGGGTGGCCAGGAATGGAAAGTGCCGTGCATGCAGGATGTAACTGGTTACGTTCCACACCATAAAATAGGCTCCGAAAGCTACACCCAGAATGAAATAAGACAGGAAGCTGACATGACCCAGATACTCGGGATCCAGGAACAGAAGCGGAATGCCATATCGTTCGCCAATTAGGAAGTACACAAAGCAGAACAGGATGAACCAGCCAAGTACCAGAAAGTGGTTGCGCTTCAGATGCAACAGCAGCAGCTGCACGGAGAACGAAAACCTGATACGCCTGAACATTTCTGCCATACTCCAGTAGGTGTACGGGAAATATAGCCAAATGGTCAGGTAATCAGAAAATTATGGCGTAAGGCTGACTATTGCCCGGTATCAGCCAGCTGAATGATATGGTCCAGACGGCACTCTCTGCCGCAGGCTGTTACCAAAAACTCTTCTTTATTCCGGGTCACGATATCAGTTATGATGACATCATTCCAGGAGACCTCATCAGTACCGGTTCTGACAACCAGGCTGACTTTGTGCCCGTGTGTTGCCAGATCTGTAAGCCGGTCATACAAGTTGCAGGCAATTGGTAAGTAGGGTTTATCAGCCATTTTGATGCAGATAAAACAAGGTAAGCAACAGAATGGTGCCGTCAGGGCAAAAAAAAATGCTGCCTGCTCCTCATCAGACAGCATTATAAAAAAGGGGAGATTTAATGCGTTACAGCAAAAATAACACAGGAATTGAATTGTCCAAATATTTTTACAAAAATTTGAAAAATTATAAGAAACCTCTAATAAATTTGCCCGATCCTTGCATATTGCTAAACCTGAAACACCACTATGCTGCCCAATTCACAAATTGATACCCTTGATAAGGAGATCCTGGAGATCCTGATGCGTGATGCCACGATCCCCTATACGGATATCGCTAAACAGTTGAAAGTGTCCAGCGGAACCGTTCATGTGCGGATGAAGAAATTGACCCAGCTGGGCATCATCCGCTCGGTCAATCTGCATGTCAATCCGGAAAAACTCGGATTTGACATCACTGCTTTTCTGGGAGTATATCTGGAGAAGAGTTCTATGTATGATGCAGTGGTAAAAGAACTGCAGGGCATTCCGGAAGTAGTGGAATGTTATTACCTGACCGGTAACTACAGCATCTTCGTCAAGATCTATTGCCGTGACGCCACCCATCTGAAAGATGTCTTACACGATAAGGTACAGCGCATAGCGGGCATTGACCGCACGGAAACCTTTATCTCTCTGGAGCAGACCTTCACCCGACCCATGCATATAGATAAGTAAGGTCAGTGGGCTTCCAGCCAGTTGCTGCCTTTTCCTACCTCTGCTTCAATGGGCACGTTGAGTGACAATGCGTTCACCATTTTCTCTCTGACCAGTACTTCCAGTTCTTCCACCTCATCGCGGTGTGCGTCGAACACCAGTTCATCATGCACCTGCAGGGTCATTCTGCTGCGCATGTGCCTTTTGTTCATCGCATCGTGCAGGTGCAGCATAGCAACTTTTATGAGGTCTGCCGCACTTCCCTGTATAGGAGAGTTGACCGCTACTCTTTCGGCGGCTGAACGCACAGTGTTGTTGGCAGAGTTGATATCACGCAGATATCGTTTCCTTCCCAGCACGGTCTTCACGTATCCGTGCTTGCGTGCAAACTCGATGTTCTCTTCCATCAACCTGGCCACGCCCGGAAATTTTTCATTGTAGTTGTCAATGATCTCTTTGGCTTCGGTGCGACTGATACCCAGGTTCTGAGACAGACCGAATGCGGTTTGCCCATAGGCGATACCAAAATTCACGGCCTTTGCTTTGGAACGCATGTCGCGGTTCACTTCTGCCAGTGCCACTCCAAACACACGTGCTGCTGTAGCTGAGTGAATGTCCATTCCTTGTCTGAAAGCCTCGATCATGCCTTCATCGTTACTCAGCGCTGCAATGATGCGCAATTCGATCTGCGAATAGTCGGCGCTGAGAATGATGTGGTGCTCATCTCTGGGGATGAATGCTTTTCTTACCCTTTGCCCGCGTTCGGTGCGAATGGGGATGTTCTGCAGGTTGGGATTGTTGGAACTCAGCCTGCCACTGGCGGCGATGGCCTGTCCGAAATTGGTATGTACCCTGCCTGTTTTCGGGTTGATCAGCTGTGGCAATGCATCCACATAGGTGGACTTCAGCTTGTTGAGCTCGCGGTACTCCAGAATATGGTTGGCGATGGGATGATTGGGCGCAAGCCTGGCCAGGATGTCTTCACTCGTGCTGAGCTGTCCGGTCTTGGTCTTCTTGCCCTCATAAGGGATCTTCATTTTGGTGAAGAGTACTTCTCCCAGCTGCTTTGGTGAGTCAATGTTGAACTTCACCTCCGCCAGTTCATAGATCTCTTTGGCAGCTATCTCAATATCGACCGCCAGCTCTTCCGAATACTTGTTCAGGAAATCCACATCCAGATTCACTCCTTCATATTCCATGGCGGCCAGCACCGGCACCAGCGGCATCTCTACATCCTCATATAATTTCCTGAGTTCTTCCTTGTCCAGCATAGGCTGGAAGATGGTATGCAGCTGCAGGGTGATGTCGGCATCTTCGGCTGCATATTCCGCAACCTTGTCCAGCGGGGCATCACGCATGCTCAGCTGGTTCTTGCCTTTTTTTCCAATGAGTGTTTCGATGGAGACCGGCGTATATCCCAGGTAATTTTCAGACAGGTAATCCATGTTGTGTCGCAACTCCGGTTCCAGCAGATAGTGGGCCAGCATGCTGTCGTGCAGATCACCTTTCAGTTCTACGCCATACCACTTCATGATGAGGTAATCGTACTTCAGGTTCTGGGCTACCTTGCCGATCTTTTCTGATTCCAGCACAGGGCGAAATTTGTTCAGCAATGCATCTGCCGATGATCTGTCGGCCGGAACGGGAACATAATATCCGCTGCCTGCTTCCCAACTGAAACTCATCCCCACCAGCTCTGCTTCGTTGGCATCTACACCGGTGGTCTCTGTATCAAAACAGATCAGCTTTTGCTTTTGCAGATCTTTGATCAACTGGTCGATGGACTTGTCGTCATTACAAAGGGTGTACCGGTGCTCTGTGTTGGTGATATCCTTTCCCCCCGCAACCTGTTCACTGGCTTGTTTGATCTCTGTGCCTCCAGAACTGCCCCCGAAAATATCTATCTGTTCGCCGGTGCGGGCAACGTTCACCTGGTAACTGTCGCCCAGGATACGTTTACCCAGCTGCCTGAATTCCAGTTCTGCGAAGATCTCTGCCAGCTTTTCCTTGTCGGGTTCTTCTATGACCAGCTCCTCTTCATTGAATTCTACCGGCACATCCAGGATAATGGTGGCCAGTTGCTTAGACATCAAAGCCTGGTCTGCGTAGGTGCGCAGGTTCTCCTGCAGCTTGCCTTTCATCTTGTCGGTATTGGCAAGTACATTTTCTACGGATCCGTATTCAGCAATGAGCTTCTGAGCGGTCTTCTCACCAATACCGGGCACACCGGGAATGTTGTCCACACTGTCGCCCATCAGACCCAGGATATCAATGAGTTGTAATGGATCTTCTATGCCCCATTTTTCCATCATCTCCGTTACACTGACCGTATCAAATCCTTTTCCGGTGTAGGACGGGCGATACATGAAGATGTTCTCACTCATGAGCTGCCCGTAGTCTTTGTCCATGGTGACCATATATACCTGGTAGCCGGCCTGTTCTGCTTTTTTTGCGAGGGTTCCCACCACATCATCTGCTTCAAATCCGGGTACTTCCAGAATAGGAATATGAAACGCTTCCACGATCTGTTTGATGATGGGTACACTCCATTTGATGTCTTCCGGAGCAGCTTCGCGGTTGGCTTTGTAATCTGCATAGACCTCTTCTCTGCCCACCGGCGCCTGGTCACTGTCAAAGCACACTGCAATATGCGTACTGTCTGTATTCTTCAGCAGATCATACAGCGTATTGACAAACCCGGTAACTGCAGAGACATTCTGTCCTTTACTGTTGATGAGCGGGTTACGGGAGAATGCGAAGTAGGCCCGGAAGATCAGGGCAAATGCGTCGAGGAGGTATAATTTCTTGTCGTTGTTATCTGCCATGATCAGTTGTTTTCCATGAGTTCTTCCCAGTATTCTGCAGCCCGTCTCGTGTGCGGTATGACAATGGTACCACCCACGATATTGGCGATGGCGAATACTTCATAGACCTGTTCGGTGGTTACTCCTTCCTCATGGCACTTGCCGAGGTGGTATTTGATGCAATCATCGCAGCGAAGCACCATACTGGCCACCAGGCCCAGCATTTCTTTGGTGCTGACAGGCAGGGCACCGTCTGCATAGGTATTGGTGTCCAGGTTGAACAGGCGGTTGATGACCTTATTGTTCTTTCCCAGAATGACCTCATTCATGCGGGCACGGTAATCATTGAATTCTTCGATGAGCTGGCTCATAGTGTTGGTTTGGGTGGGAGGGTAAAAATAAAAGAATAAGCCCTTTCATTCGTCTTACCCGATACATTCGTGAAAAGTGAATTCGCTATCTTTGAAAAAACACCAAAAACCATGACCGATACAACTCCTGCTTCCCCCCGCAGAAACGCATTTCCACGCTGGCTGGTGCCGGCCGCCGTCATTCTGGTACTGGGTATCATACTGTATAACTTCTTCGTGGGTGCACAGCGCCGCATGGTAGAGAAGGATGAGGTGGCCAATGAAAAATGGGCTGCAGTAGAAAGCTCTTACCAGCGCCGTGCCGATCTGATCGGAAACCTTGTAGCTACTGTTAAAGGCTATGCCGATTTTGAACAGGAGACCCTGACCAAAGTGATAGAAGCCCGTTCCAAAGCTACCAGCATCACCATCGATCCCAGTAATACCACCCCGGAACAATTCGCCCAGTTCCAGCAGGCACAAGACGGACTGAGTTCTGCACTGAGCAGGTTATTGGTCACTGTTGAAAGATACCCTGACCTGAAAGCAAACCAGAATTTCCTGGAATTGCAGGCTGAACTGGCAGGCACGGAGAACAGGATCAATGTAGCCCGCAACGATTATAATACAGCGGTCAAGGAGTACAATACCTACATAAGAAGATTCCCGCAGAGCTTCCTGGCTGGCATGTATGGCTTTGAAAAGCGTACCATGTTCAAGGCTGCAGAAGGCTCAGAAAATGCGCCCAAGGTAGAATTCTGATCCATGCCCGACCCGGCAACTTTCTTTACCGACACGGAGAAACAGGAACTGGTAAGAACCATCCGGACGGCTGAAAAGCTGACCTCCGGAGAGATCCGTCTGCACGTGGAGGAACGCTGTAAAGGCGATGCCTTCCAACGGGGTTTACAGGTATTTGCCCAGCTGAAGATGCACAGAACAGCAGCACGAAACGGGGTGCTGTTCTACCTGGCTACGGCCGACAGGAAATTCTCCATTGTTGCCGATGAAGGCATCAACAACATGGTATCCGAAGGCTTTTGGAATGAGATCAAAGACACCATGCAGGCGAAATTTCAGCAGGGCGAATTCATGCTGGGGCTGGCGCTGGGTATAGAACGGGCAGGTCAGCAATTGCAACTGCATTTTCCTTATCAGCGGGATGATGAGAACGAATTACCGGACGAAATCTCTTTCGGATGAGACGCAGTTTGGTTCTGGTGTTGATAATGTTCTTATTGCATCCTGTCTTTGCACAGGTCAATGAAAAGGATCTTCCGCCCAGACCCACTCCTCCACGACTGGTCAACGACCTGGCCGATGTACTGAGCCCGTCGCAGGAGCAGATGCTGGAACAAAAACTGGTGGCCTTTGATGATTCCACCTCCACACAGATCGCGGTCATCACTCTGCGAAGTACCGGACAATACGTAATAGAAGATTATGCGCTCTACCTGGGTCGTGCCTGGGGTGTTGGCCAGGCCGGTATGAATAACGGTGTGGTCATTCTGGCAGCGATAGACGACAGGCGGGTCACCATTCAGGTGGGCTATGGCATTGAGCCGTATGTGACAGACGGTCGTGCCAAACGCATCATTGAAAATGATGTATTACCTGCTTTCAGGAACAATGATTACTACGGCGGACTGGATGCAGCAAGCACCCGGGTGATGGAGTATGTTACGGGAGCTTTCGCTCCGGAAGAGGAAGCACCTGATGGACTGAGCTTCATGCAGGTGCTGATACTTATTATCATTGTCCTGATCATCCTCTACTTTTTTGGTCGAATGAACAAGGGTGGTGGCGTGACCTACAGCGGTCGTGGCCCGACCTACTGGGGCGGTGGTGGTTTTGGCGGCGGTGGCGGCGGCTTTGGCGGAGGAGGTTTCGGTGGCTTCGGCGGTGGCAGCTTTGGCGGCGGCGGAGCGAGTGGAGGATGGTAGGCCGTCAGCAGTAAAATTTGGATAAACAGGTTAGAGCTTATCCTTTTTACTCCGGTAACTGCAGATGATCATCAGGATCGCATTTCGATTTCCCTTACCTTCGTTTCATGCATTTCCACGCCAACGGTAAACTCCTGATCTCCGGCGAGTACTTAGTACTGGATGGTGCATTGGCACTGGCCGTGCCCACCCGTTTCGGACAAAATCTGCAGGTAACGGAAGGGAAGGACGGAGGAAGCCTGCACTGGCGCAGCACCGACCGCGACGGGAACGTCTGGCTGGAAGAACATATTCAACCGGATGACCTCCGCAAGTCCATCGACGATGCCGACACCCACCTGATCAAAGTGCTGAAGAAAGCGGTCAAACTGCAGCCGGGATTTGCAGATGAGATCGTCGGCAAACAGGCCATCGCCACGCTGGGTTTTCCAGACAACTGGGGACTTGGTTCTTCATCCACCCTGGTCAGCCTCATCGCCCAGTGGAGTGGTGCTGATGCTCTGCGCATCAACAAAAAAGTGTTCGGCAGTTCCGGATACGACATCGCCTGTGCCCAGAGTTGGATGCCCATCCTCTTTCGCATTGATGAAGAAGGTCCCGTGTGGGACAGTGTTCACTTCCTTCCTCCGCAACCCGAACATTTCTGTTTCGTCCACCTCAATCAGAAACAGAACAGCCGTGATGCGATCGCTGCATTCCGTTCCGGAAAAAATAAATTCGAAAAGGAAAGCCACATCATCTCTGAGATCAGTGAAGCACTGTTGTTCTGCGATGATTTCGCCGACTTCCTCACCCTGCTCGATGAACACGAAGAAGTGATGCAGTTCGTGTTGCAGGAAGAACGGGTGCAAACAGCCAGGTTCCAAAAGTTCAACGGCGTGGTTAAATCACTCGGTGCCTGGGGTGGCGATTTCGTCCTGGCCGGATCGGACATGCCACCCGCTGAGATGCACCAATGGTTCAAAAAGCAAGGCTACGAAACGGTATTGCCTTACACAGATATGGTCCTGATGGAAAAACCGGAAGGGAAATAAACCGGAATTCGGAATAACTGCTAACCGCCTACTGCCAATTGCCAATCCCGATAGTGATCGGGATGAACTGATCCTATCCTCTTACCTTCACCAGATACTCCCTTACACCGCTAAAACTCACGGTCTTGTCGGCGAAGTACTGCAGAGCATTCTCGATCTCCAGATCGGTAGCGTTGAAGTGACGCAAAATATTGGTCAGGTGCATCTTCATGTGGCCTTTCTGGATACCACTGGTCACCAGCGCCTTGACAGCTGCGAAGTTCTGTGCCAGTCCCACACTCGCCATGATCTTCATCAGTTCCTTGGCGCCGGGGTTACCCAGCATTTCCAGGGAACGCTTGCTGAGCGGGTGCAGACGTGTAAGACCGCCAACGGTACCCACTGCAAGCGGCAGTTCAATCTCAAAACGGAAGATGCCGTCAATGATACTCACTTTACTCAGACTTCGGTATTGTCCGTCGCGGGCAGCATAGGCATGACCGCATGCTTCAATGGCCCGGAAGTCGTTTCCTGTTGCCAGCACCACTGCGTCCACACCGTTAAAGATGCCTTTGTTGTGCGTTGTGGCACGTGATACATCTACATTGGCGATGTTGACCGCCGTGCGGAATTTTTTAGCGAACGCCTGTGCATCGAGATCGGCTTCAGGGAAACTGCCCAGCTCTTCTACCGGACATTCCACCCAGGCCTTCACCACCGATTCCGGGGTGTAGTTGCTCAGGATGCTCATGACCACTTCGATCTTCTTCTCGGCACCACTGAATTCAGGATACACCTTCGCCTCTTCTTCCAGGGTGCGGGCAAATTCTTCCAGCACACTGTTGATGAAGTTGGCACCCATGGCATCGCAGGTCTCAAAGGTGGCCTTGAGCTGGTAGTACTCCGGTTCCAGATGGGTGCAGTCTATGAGTTCGATGTTCTTCAGTCCGCCGCCGCGAGCTTCCATGTTCTGGGTCAGGTGGCTGACCTCGAGGATCAGGATGTCTTTGATATCAGAAAAGAATGTGAAGAGCTTGTCGCTGTCGCCCCGCCACTGAAAGTGCACGTGTCCCACTTTGGTGGTGCTCACCACTTCCGCATGGAAACCACCTCTTTCACTCCAGAATTTCGCACCGCTGGCAGCAGCTGCCACCACAGAACTTTCTTCAATGACCATGGGCACCACATAGGTGCGACCGTTGATCACGAAGTTGGGGGCCACCCCGTAGGGCATATAGAAATTGGTCAGGGTATTTTCAGAGATACCGTCAAAGAGGCGCTGGGTCTCTGAGTTGGTATGCATGAAGCTGGCGAATTCACGGGCAATATCGAGCGGATTGCTGGTCAGGAAGTGCTTGGCCAGCCAGGCGATCTTGTCGGTTCGCGACAGTTTGGAAAATCCCTTGATTGTAGACATGCTTGTTATTTCGTGTCTGAACGCAAAGTTAACGCACTTTTAAGTAAGCCTTCGCCAGCAATAAACCGCGAGACTGTCCTTCCATGTAGGCACGCAGGGCATCATAATCGCCCATGGCATGCTTCAGAAAGGCAGAACCCTGTGCATATACTGCTGGACAACGCAGTTGCTCTATCCCGGCATAGCCATCCAGAAAATGGCGGATGCCTCCGCTCATGATCACATGCTTACAAGCTATACGGGCATGTTCGTCGTCCAGTATATCGTTCACAAACCACAACATCTCCTCGGCGGTATGTCCCGTAAAAGCCAGAGGTTCAAACAGCTCCTGGTCGGTTTTGTTCGCCCGGTGCAGCTCCAGTTTCGAAAAGTTGGTGCCACCCATGGCGCCGAAGTCCAGCGCTGCAATGGGTAATTCCAGGAGGCGGCGGATACTTTCTGGCCCCATGCCTTGTCCCACTTCTTTGACGATGACCGGAAGATCGACCACTTCCAGCAAAGCTGAGATGGTATCAATGGGAGCAAGTCTGAAACGATCGCCTTCGGGTTGCAGCCATTCCTGCAGTGGATTGACGTGCACGATCAGGCCATCAGCTTCCAGTTTCTGTACCAGTTCAGTTATGCGACCAGCTTCCTTATTCGCCAGCAGCTCTTCCACCTGAGCCACACCCAGATTGGCATAGAAAGGCAGGTCCGGGCCGATCAGAGAGCGCAGGGCGAAATCTGCCAGGTACTCATCGCTGTACAGCAGGTTGCGGCAGGAACCCAGTCCCATGCCGAGGCCGAATTCATTAGCCAGCCTGGCCAGGTTTCGGTTGATGACACCGGCCTTTTCCGTACCACCTGTCATGCTGCTGATCCACACCGGCAGGCGCATGGTCTTGCCGAGAAATTCAATGGGCCATTCGGAGGCAGCGGGATGCGCAGACAGCATCGGCTCATAATAGAAACGACGGTCATTCCGTGCTGCTTCCACCACGCTGTCAAAAGCCAGCTGGATATGGTCTTGCTTGCGGGATGCAGATTGCGGATCCTGTGTCAATGTGGCCTGTTCTGGTTGGTTCAAAATTACCCCTTTTTGCGGTGGTATCAGGATAACAAACTGTGGGTGAGGATGTTCAGGAGCAAGTTGCCGGGTGCTTGCCATGCACTGCGGTCCGGCTGTCCGTTATAGTCCTCCCCCGATCGCTCCCGATAGCTATCGGGAGGGGTCCGGGCTGCCACTTCCATCCGGGCTGGGAAGGAGGTGGGGTTGCTTCGGTGTGGCCACTAATTGATGCTGCATCCAAACTTGATAAGGGAGACTCCCTGCCTACCGGACAGGCAGGCGGCTCGGAGGCCGGAGAGACAGATAACTTGAATGTTTGTCTATTCCGTCCCCACAGAGTTACCTGCCAAGGAACTCTGTGGATTTTCTGTTTATGAGTTATTCCGATTCATTCAATCACAGAGTCCCCTACGGTTGACTCTGTGGGGACAAAAAATATAATTGAGTCTTTAAGGTTGCCATTGGGGTAATAATACATCGTCGGACCATGAAGAATTGTATCATCTATGTATGTGTGAAATATGCGGACTTTACCATTGACAACATATTCATATTCTGATTTTATACCCACCGGTTTCTTGCAACTATTACCCAAAACAATTACAACAACAGAGAATATGTATCCTAGTTTACTAATCTTCATTAGGCGATTCCATTTTCTCAAACCCTTCTTTAACGCCCCCGGGGAGCAAAGTTGAACCTTCTTTCGTGAAAGTCAAACTATCTTTTCTGTCCCCACAGAGGCACGTGCTTGCCCGCCGTAGGAGGGAAAGGAACTCTGTGGCTAACTTTTGCCTTCGCCTTTGCCATTCATTCAACCACAAAGTTAACCGTAGGTGACTCTGTGGGGACAAAATATAGTAATTTTTCAGTAATGTAACAGGGAATATTTACTTCTCTTCAACTACTGCTTTTTATACTTAATACTCTTATCATAGTTTATAAAAATACTTCCACGCTTATATTGAAATATTCCTGTAATTAATGAATTCTTATTAACCATACCCTCGTTAGCACAGTCCAATTTCTCATTATATTTATTATAAAGAAAAAAGTCATTAAAGATGATCTTGTGTTCTTGTAAATACCAGCTACTTGAATTCATGCAATAGTTTCCCTCTGAAACTGAGTACACCAATTGCATATAAGTGCCATCAGTATTTATATAAAGGCTGTCACTTTTATTAAATTTAGAAAAATATACATACGACCCAACTACATCCTCATTCCTAAGTTTGCATGAAAATTGTAAACTTGATAAAGCAAGCAAGACTCCGATACTTATTCTAAAATGTTTCATCTTACTCTTGAATGATAATCAATCCAAATATAAGTCTGATTAGTTGTTGTTTTACGATCATAAAATCTAATACCGCTACCACCATCAGAGCCGTATAAATTAGTACCCCTATGGTAAATCTTTATCCAAGATCGGTGATAATAATATGACTCCCTAGTCTTATTCGTCTCCACATAGTCCCCTGCTTGCCCACCGTAGTAGGGTGGTTGACTCTGTGGAGAACTAATGGCCCTTTATTGATAATATATCTAACCATTTTGAAGGAGACTCCGGCTCGGAGGCCGGAGAGACAGTTAACTTAAATGTTTCCGTCCCCACAGAGTTACCTGCCAAGGAACTCTGTGGATTTTCTGTTTATGAGTTATTCCGATTCATTCAATCACAGAGTCCCCTACGGTTGACTCTGTGGGGACAAAAGGACCAATTCCTGTCCAGTCTGAAGGCAGGAACGGGTCTGAGCAGGAAACCGTTTGAGAAATTACTTGTGTGCTTAGCAGAACAAGCAACATAATGTATAGAATGGGGCTATGGGTTTTCATAAGCAGATCTTTTACTCTTTAATGAATAATTCGAAATAAGCTATATCATATATAATTAAACAGAATAAGTAAACTCCGGGTGCATTATTACCCATATTAAGTTGGGTAATGGGGTTGATCAATGCTCCTGTTTCAATGGTCTTTCCGGTAGTATTGGCAATCGTGTATGTTACAGGTAAGGGTAATTGCTGTGTTAGCTGAATGGTGAGTGTATTTGTTACCGGATTGGGATATAGTTGGATGGGAGTTTGTTGAGGTTCATTTTCAACACCAACGGTTGTTAAATCCAGTGCCACTACCCAGGCATCTACTTTATTAGTTGATGGGTCGCCACAAGTTAAATCTCCGGTGGGCATGCCTGCTTGTGCACTTACTTGACTGAACATGTATAACATATTGTCTTTCTCAATGAGAGCTCCAGCTTGACTTGTAAACAGGTCAGTTCCAGCACTTCCAATGTTTTTACTCCATATAAGATTAAATGACCCATCAACATGTAATACCCACATATCTCCTTCACCATGATTGCCAGGAAGATCACCTTCAGAACTGCTGCTGTATCCCAAACAATAGTAACCACCAATTGTAGCCGGTATGATGTCCAAAAAATACTCATTGCCTAGACCACCAAATAGGTTCAGGTCTATTAGTTCTAACTCTTCGTTAATAATAGCTAATGCTCCCTCGAAACCATCGTGTTCCGGGAAAGTGGGATTAATATCAGATTCTGCAATTCCTGTTCCTGCAATAAGTACATTCCCATCAGGCAATAATTGCAATGTATTCCATTGGTCTATCAAATTGTCATCAGCTGATAAAATGATCTCTTTTAATACATTACCATCTAAATCATAAACCCTTAATAGGTGTTTCTTCAGGTCGTCTTCGCTGCTCCCTGCCAAATCATAATCATAAGAACTTGATGCTATCATGACTAAATATTGTACTGGAGATACCTCCAGGAAATTGGAAGAAACCAAATCAGGATTTGTACCTCCAATAATATCCACCCATTCTACTTCACCCAGGCTGTCCATTTTCATGATGAGGGCATCATCGTAGAACAGGTCGTTCCAGGCCGGCATATATAAATCGCCATCGAAACCACGTGTAGAACCTCCAACCAGAAATCCTCCGTCGGAGGTGGGGAGGAGGGTGTATGGGTCGTCATACTGTGAGCTGCCGTATAGTCTTGACCAGATTATTTCACCATCAAGATTAATTTTAACTACGTAGTAGTCGAAACTACCAATGCTATCTTCACATCCACTTACAATTCCAAACAATAGAACATTATTGTCTTCGAGAACTGATATTTCCCTTATACCAGATCCATTACAGTCATCACCAATTTTCTCCCGCCATATCTCACCAAGAGATACATCTGATAAGATTATAGTACTGCCATAGTATTCGCTATCGAATGAACCTGAAGCTATCGCCGACAAAATTCGCCCATCTTCTAAAAGAACAGCATCTGCAAAATAATCCTCAGCACTCCCCCCATAACACTCCTGCCACGCAATATTAGGGCCGGGGTTTACCTGTGCCTGGAGTTGGTGGGTGTTAAAGCAGCTTAGAAGTAGAATGAGGTATGGTTGGCGCATGGTGGTGAAGATTGAGTAGCGTAAGTTAAGGTGTTTTTGTAAAAGATGTGTAGGTGGAGAGTCAAAGATTGGTTATTCTTTAATGAACAATTCGGAATACGTTCTATCATTTATTAGCACGCTGAATAAGTAAACTCCGGGTGCATTATTACCCATATTAAGTTGGGTAATGGGGTTGATCAATTCTCCTGTTTCAATGGTTTTTCCGGTAGTATTGGCAATGGTATATGTTACAGGTAAGGGTATTTGGTGTATTAGCTGAATGGTGAGTGTATGGTTAACCGGATTTGGAAATAGTTTGATTGAAGTTTGCTGTGGTTCATTTTCAACACCAAGGGTTGTTAAATCCAGTGCCACTACCCAGGCATCTACTTTATTAGTTGATGGGTCGCCACAAGTTAAATCTCCGGTGGGCATGCCTGCTTGTGCACTTACTTGACTGAACATGTATAACATATTGTCTTTCTCAATGAGAGCTCCAGCTTGACTTGTAAACAGGTCAGTTCCAGCACTTCCAATGTTTTTACTCCATATAAGATTAAATGACCCATCAACATGTAATACCCACATATCTCCTTCACCATGATTGCCAGGAAGATCACCTTCAGAACTGCTGCTGTATCCCAAACAATAGTAACCACCAATTGTAGCCGGTATGATGTCCAAAAAATACTCATTGCCTAGACCACCAAATAGGTTCAGGTCTATTAGTTCTAACTCTTCGTTAATAATAGCTAATGCTCCCTCGAAACCATCGTGTTCCGGGAAAGTGGGATTAATATCAGATTCTGCAATTCCTGTTCCTGCAATAAGTACATTCCCATCAGGCAATAATTGCAATGTATTCCATTGGTCTATCAAATTGTCATCAGCTGATAAAATGATCTCTTTTAATACATTACCATCTAAATCATAAACCCTTAATAGGTGTTTCTTCAGGTCGTCTTCGCTGCTCCCTGCCAAATCATAATCATAAGAACTTGATGCTATCATGACTAAATATTGTACTGGAGATACCTCCAGGAAATTGGAAGAAACCAAATCAGGATTTGTACCTCCAATAATATCCACCCATTCTACTTCACCCAGGCTGTCCATTTTCATGATGAGGGCATCATCGTAGAACAGGTCGTTCCAGGCCGGCATGTATAAATCACCATCGAAACCACGTGTGGAACCTCCAACAAGAAAACCACCGTCGGAAGTGGGGAGGAGGGTGTGCGAGTCATCACCTTGCGCACTGCCATAGGATCTAGACCATAGTTTTGAACCGTCCTCGTCTATGCAAACTACAATTAAGTCATTACCACCTATACTATCTAAACAACCTCCAGTATTTCCAAGAACCAAATAATTATTAAGTGTTGAAACCTTTACTTGCCTTCCAGTTGAACCACAATACTCATCGCCTATGTAAACCCTCCATAATTCATTAAAGCTCTCATTATATTTAACTAACCAACTGCCATAGTACTCACTTTCGTTAGAGTAGTAGACTATTACGGACAAAATCTTTCCATCTTCCAGAAGAATGGCATCCGCAAAAAAGTCCTCAGCACTCCCCCCGTAACATTCCTGCCACGCAATATCAGGGCCGGGGTTTACCTGGGCATGGAGTAGGTTGGTATTGAAGAAGCTTAGTAGTAAAATGAGGTTAAGTTGGCGCATAGTGGTGAAGATTGAGTAGCGTAAGTTAAGGTGTTTTTGTAAAAGATGTGTAGGTGGAGAGTCAAAGATTGGTTATTCTTTAATGAACAATTCGGAATACGTTCTATCATTTATTAGCACGCTGAATAAGTAAACTCCGGGTGCATTATTACCCATATTAAGTTGGGTAATGGGGTTGATCAATTCTCCTGTTTCAATGGTTTTTCCGGTAGTATTGGCAATGGTATATGTTACAGGTAAGGGTATTTGGTGTATTAGCTGAATGGTGAGCGTATTGGTAACCGGATTGGGATATAGTTGGATGGGAGTATGTTGAGGTTCATTTTCAACACCCACCGTTGTCAAATCGAGTGCCACCAGCCAGGCATCTACTTTGTTGGTAGATGGGTCACCACAGGTTAGATTTCCGGTAGGTATGCCGGCCTGTGCGCTGACCTGGTTGAATACATATAGCATATTGTCTTTTTCAATAAGCTGACCTGCTTTGTTGGTAAATACATCAGTGCCCGCACTTCCTAAGTTTTTGCTCCATATCAGGTTATATGCTTCATCAAAATGAAGTATCCAATTATCTAAACCTCCATAATTACCTGGAAGGTCTCCATCATTACTACTACTGCTACCTAAGCAATAATATCCTCCAAGACTGCTGGGAATAATGTCCCAGAAATAATCATTACCGGTTCCACCATATAGGTGCAAGTCAATCAGTTCCAGGTCTTCATTAATGATGGCTAAGGCGCCTTCATACCCATCGTGTTCCGGATAGGTGGGGTTGATTTCAGCTTCTGAGGTACCAGATCCTGCTAACAAAACATTTCCATCTGATAATAGTTGTAGGGAGCATTGTTTGTCAATCAGGTTATCTTCTGCAGAAATGATATTTTCCTTTAAAACATCGCCGTCTTTGTCATATATGCGTATCAAATACTTCTTCAAATCATCCATACCACTTCCTGATAAATCGTAATCTGAGGAACTTGATACGATCATGACCATGTATTGATCTGGTGCGATTTCAAGGAAATTCGATAAAATCAAATCAGGAAAAGTCCCTCCCACTATATCCACCCATTCTACTTCACCCATGCTGTCCATTTTCATAATAAGGGCATCATCGTAAAATAAGTCGTTCCAGGCAGGCATGTATAAATCGCCATCGAAACCACGTGTGGAACCTCCAACCAGAAATCCTCCGTCGGAGGTGGGGAGGAGGGTGTGGCTAACATCCCATTGACTGCTTCCATATGAACGCTCCCATACCAGTTCTCCTTCTAGATTATAGCAGAATACCCCAAAATCGGCCTCACCTATACTATCACTACACCCTCCAGTATTTCCGAATACAAGTATTGTATTGTTTGATAAGAGAGCAATTTCTCTTACTGTTGAACCAATGCAGTCTGCAGCAATTTCTTTTCTCCATATTTCATTGAAATCTGCATCAGATAGAATTAACCAGCTACCAAAGTATTCATAATCAAACGAATAAGAAACTATTACAGATAAGATATTCTCGTCAATATCTATTGTAGCATCTGCATAAAACTCTTCTGCACTCCCCCCATAACACTCCTGCCAACTAATTTCAGGACCAGTAGGCACTTGACCTAATAGAGAAGAAATTGATGTAGCAAATGCAAAAAAAACTATGGCCCTTATATTCATAACTAATGCAAAAGTTAATTATTTAGCTTAACAAAATGGTGACTTTCCTCGAAAGGAAACACATCAATTAGATTTTTTACAATCTAGTGATGTCCCAGATGTGGTCAATCTTTGTTTGTGGAGCAGGAAGGCCATTCTCTAAGCCGTTCATCCTGTTAGACTAGTCTTGTGTTCGCCAATTTGAGGGAAAATATGGCACTTTCACCAAATGGCAGTAAAAATTACATTTACTGTCATTTGAAGCAGGTAGAAGCTGAAGTTTAAAATTTTGTTGTTGATTCTTCCGTCCACATAGGGTTTCCTGTCCCAACAGAGTTACGGGTTTGCCCGCCGCAGGAGGGCGGTTGACTCTGTGGGTACGCTGGAAGGGAATTCGTAGATCCATTGCCAACTCCTCCACTGCTCACTGCTCCACTCCTCCACTGCTCCCCCATCCATTATCTTTGCCCCGTGACTTTCTCCGAATTTCCCTACACACGTCCCGATCTCGAAACTTTTGAGCAGACGTTCACTGAAGCATTAGAAGTATTTCAAAAAGCTGATTCTGCTGCCTCGCAGATAGCCGCCATGGAAGCGATCAACGAGGTGCGCTCCGGTTTTGATACGCAGATGCAGATCGCCATGATCCGCCATACCATCGACACCCGCGATGCATTCTATGCCGGTGAACAGGCATTCTACGATGAACATTCGCCCATCGTGGAGAACCTGGTCAGCCAGTATTATAAAGCACTGGTCGGCTCGCCTTTCAGAAAGGAACTGGAAGCGCATTTTGGTCCGCAACTGTTCCGTCTGGCAGATATGTCTTTGAAAACCTTTTCGCCGGAGATCATGGACCTCCTTGTGCAGGAGAATAAACTCGGTACCAAATACACAGAGATACTGGCTTCTGCAAGCATCCCCTTTGAAGGTGAAGAACGCAACCTGAGTGAGTTCGGTCCCTTCATGCGCAGTCCCGACCGCGATCTTCGTAAGCGGGCAGCAGAAGCACGCTGGGGTTTCCTGGCAGAGAAGCGCAGTGACCTGGAACAGATCTTCCACGAGCTGGTGCAGGTGCGTCATGCCATGGCCAGCAAGCTGGGGTATGACAACTTCATCCGCATGGGCTACGACCGCATGCTGCGCAGCGATTACGATGAAGAACGGTCTGCTTTCTACCGGGAGCAGATCAGAAAATATGTGGTACCCATCGCCGGACAGATCAGGCAGGAACAAGCCGGAAGACTGGGCCTGGATCATCTGAAGTACTACGATGAAGCCCTGCAGTTCCCCGATGGTAACGCCACTCCCAATGGCGATCCCGACTGGATCATCGCACAGGGAAGAAAGATGTATGAGGACCTGTCAGCAGAGACCACCGGCTTCATCCACTATATGCTGGACAACGGACTGATGGACCTGGTGGCGAAGAAAGGAAAAGCAGGTGGTGGGTATTGCACTTACATCACCGGACACAACGCTCCGTTCATCTTCTCCAATTTCAATGGTACATCTGGCGATATTGACGTGCTCACCCATGAAGTAGGTCATGCGTTTCAGGTGTACCTGAGCAAGGACCAGCCTACGGTGGAATACTACTGGCCCACGAGTGATGCGGCCGAGATCCATTCCATGTCGATGGAGTTCTTCACCTATCCCTTCATGGATCTGTTTTTCAATGGCAAGGCAGAACGCTACCGGTTTTCGCATACACTGGAGTCTGTGTTGTTCTTACCCTATGGTGTGGCAGTGGATGAATTCCAGCACGTCGTGTACGGCCATCCTGATATGAGCGTGGAAGAGCGCAACCAGGCATGGAAAGAGATAGAAGCAAAGTATTTGCCAGACCGCGACTTTGATGGTTTTAGTCACCTTAGTGCAGGCACCTGGTGGCAGACACAATCGCATATTTACCAGAGTCCGTTCTACTACATCGATTATACGCTGGCGCAGATGTGTGCCTTCCAGTTCTGGATGCTGGCAAAGGAAGACCGCAATGCAGCCTTTGACCGCTACATCAGACTCTGCAAGGCCGGAGGCAGCCGTTCCTTCCTGGAGCTGGTGGATTACGCCGGGTTGCAGTCGCCGTTTGAACAGGGAGTCGTGGAAAACGTGATAGGTAAAGTAAGCGACTGGATCGCCAACTTTGACAGGTCGCACCTGTAATGCCGCTGCACGAAGTCATCAACAACAAGTCCGTCCTCATTGGCCGCGAGACCATCACCATCGACGGGAGGAATATCAAGGTATTCACCTATCTGGAAAAGCGTGCCTACAGCCGGGCAGCCATCGGCAGCAAAGGTGTACACATCCGCCTCGCCAGCTGGATGAGCAAGGCTGATCAGCAGGAGCAGTATAAGAGCCTGAAGCAATGGGCCATCCAGCACCTGAACAAACACAAGTCCTTATCGCTGTATAAAGGATTTCGCACCTATGAAGACGGCAGCACCTTCGAAATTGCAGGGAAGGCCTTCACCATTCTGCGTAGATACCACAGCGGACAAAAAAGCACGGGCAAACTGAAGAACGGGGTCATGACCCTCCACCTGGCGGAGGGTATGTCGCCCGCTGAAGAACAGGAACACCGCAGTTACCTGGTGGCACGGATGGTGGGTAATGCATTCTTGCCAGAGATCCGCCGCCGACTGGAAGAACTAAACGTGCAGCATTTCCAGAAAGCCATCGGCAAGGTGAGGCTGCGCAACAACACCTCCAACTGGGGCAGTTGTTCCTATGATGGTAATATCAGCATCAGCACGAGATTGCTCTTCGCCCCCTGGCCCGCCATCGATTATGTACTCATTCATGAGCTGGCGCACCTGGTGGAACACAACCATTCAGATCGCTTCTGGAAACAGGTGGAACGGGCCATGCCCGACTATCGCAAACACGAGATCTGGCTGGATAAGAACAATCATTTGTGTCAATTCTGAGAGAGAAAAGGTTAGTCTTTGGTCTGAAGCCATAAGTACTGGAATCCTTTGCGCCTTTGCATCCTGGCGCCTTTGCGGTTGAAGAGAGGGAAAAGTGGAAGGTAGAAGCAATCACTTCCGGCGAAACAGCTTGCTGGCGAAAGATGCGACAAGCAGAATGATGTACATGGTCATCATGAACAAACAGACCGCACTGATATACGTGTTGTATGGCAGATGAAAGATGTTGCAGATGAATGCGATCGTCATCACCCAGAATACAACCGGTTCTATCTTCTTGTGTAATTTCATTTTACATTGGCATTTCCAAATGAAATGGACTCCGGACTTCAGCCTGAGAACTGCCAACTGACTAAAGTTCCTTCACCTTCCTCGCCTTACCCTTCCGGTAGGTCTTGATCTTATACAGCGATCCGTTCATGGAGTAGACATTGACATCGCCGTTGCCATCGCACAGTTCTCCGGGATCCAGTGGGTTACCGCTGTCATCATAGTAGGCAAGCACTTCCTGCATGCGTCCGTTCTCATACCAGATATGTTGTCGCAATTGTCCGTTGTTGTAATAGACCAGATGCGATCCGTGCAATGCTTCCTTGTAGTAATTGGCCACGGTCATCAGCTGATCGCCGGGGTAATAGGTGTACCTCCTGGATACCGTACATTTTTTGCTGCCCTGACAAAGCTGTTCAAGAAAAAGCCTGCCATCTTCATCAAAGTTCTGCTGCCATCCGCTCAGTTTCGGATCACCATCAGACAACAGATAGCGATTCAATCGCCAGAACTTAGGGTACTTGTATGTTTCTCTGAACACTATGGTGTCTTCATCCTCTACTGTAGTCCACGCCCTTTCATACTCCACCAATACCTGTTGTCCTTGCTGCACTCGGTAATCTGTTTTGGTCACTTCGCCATACTCCAGCTTGAATGAATGGGTGTATTGAGCATGAACGACACCTGAAAGGCCTGAAATGAACAGGAATAAACAAGACGAAAAACGAGTCATGCTCAGAACTTCGGACAGTCCACTTTTCTGTCACGGTGGGGCAGGTCGCTGGTGAAAGTGAGTGACACTTCCGGTCCGCCCATGGCGTTAGAGGCGTCCTGCAGGGTACTTACATTGACGTCATAACTCATACCTACACTCAGGTTGAGATAGTCAAATCTGGCAGCTACTATTGTAGCGTCAGAACGGTAATCGGTCTGTTCATTCAAGCCTACCCGCTGGAAAACACCCAGCTGAACGGCAGTTGATTTGTAGTCCAGGTCGTTGATGATGTAGCGCACACTCATCCCACCGTTCAACTGGTAGTGCGGGCCCTGGATCATGGCCATGACAGCGGGCACCAGAAATGCATTCCTGGCAGCGCCAACCGGTATCTGTGCACCCATGTTTCCGGTGGTCTTCATATACAGATTGTCGCTGGTAAGACCGGTAAAACTTTGATCCGGTGAGTTGAGGTGATGGAAGGCAAGGCCCATATAAAAGTTCAGCTGGTCTTTTGGCACCAGCATCCAGGTGATGCCCCCCGCAAGATCAAAGTAAGACAGATTCTCAAATCCGATGTACTCACCACTGAACAGACCTGGGTCATATTCGTAACCGTTGAACTGACTGCCAAATGTCATTTGGTTATAGTCAACGCTGCGTTGCACCATTCCACCGGAAAATCCAACAGACAGGTAGTTCCTTGCAAACTTGTTGCCCATGGTCTTGATATAGGAAACACTCAGTGAGGCATGGGTGGTGCTGAATTCTGCATCACCGGCCACATCATTGTAAAAATTGACCCCGATCCCGATCAGATCATGATCCAGAAAATTATGGCCGATGTTCACATCCAGCGAACCATTGTATGTTGTAAAAGGTGCAAAGGAGTTCCACTGATTCCTGTAATTGAGAATAGCACGAAGGTTTCCGTTCATCATGCCGGTCTGACTGGGATTCAGGTTCAGTGGTGCGGCATAAAACTGCGAGAAATGAATGTCCTGTCCATAACCGGTTACGGCAAGGAAGAACATAACAAGCAGTAGTGAGGTACGTCGCATGGCGTTTAAATCAGTTACCAAAATTAATAAAATGGTAACAAAAAGGTCAGCCGGAACGATAGGCTATCTTTGTGAGGTGAATTCTGCTGAAAAACCCGCCATCCGCGACCTTAGCAGGGAAGAACTCGAGCAGTTCTTTGTAGAGCAGGGCGCCCCCGCTTTTCGCGGGCGACAGGTCCATGCCTGGTTGTGGAAGAAACATGCACACAGCTTTGCGGAAATGAGCGACCTGCCTTCGGCTACCAGAGACATGCTGGAATCTGCATTCAGTCTCAATCATTTGTCCGTTGATCTGCATCAAAAAAGCAGCGACGGAACGGTCAAGGTCAGGTTCAGACTGTACGATGGCAACCTGGTGGAAGGAGTGCTCATTCCAACAGACACCAGACTGACTGCGTGCATCTCCAGCCAGGTGGGTTGTAACCTGGGTTGTAAGTTCTGTGCCACCGGATTCATGAAGAACAAGCGCAACCTTCAGCCTTATGAGATCTACGATCAGGTAGCTGCCATCAACAAGATCAGCCTGGAAGATTTTGGCAAACCTCTCAGTAACATCGTGTATATGGGTATGGGCGAACCGCTGCTCAATTATTCAAATGTGCTACGGTCTGTGGAGATGATAACCAGTCCTGACGGCATGGGGATGTCGCCGAAACGCATAACCGTCAGCACTGCCGGTATTGCGAAAATGATCAGGAAGCTGGGAGATGATGGGGTGAAATTCAACCTGGCACTCTCGCTCCATGCGCCCGACGATGCCAAGCGCAGTGCTTTAATGCCCATCAATGACAGCAATGACCTGCAGACGCTGGTGCAGGCACTCAACTATTTCTACGACAAAACGAAAGGGCGCATCACGTTTGAGTATATCCTCTTCGATGGCATCAATGAGACCGAACAGGATGCGAAGAACCTGACCAGACTCTGCCGGCAGGTACCGGGTGCCCGGGTCAACATCATTGAGTACAATCCCATCCGGGAGGCCGATTACACCCGTTCCAGGGAGGAGCAGCGGGAGCGGTTCATCCAGTTCCTGGAAGCACAGAAGGTGGTGGCCAAGGTGCGCAGAAGTCGGGGGAAGGATATTGATGCGGCTTGCGGGCAGTTGGCGAATAAATGATCCGGTAGTGAGTATTGAGTAGTGGGTATTGGGATGGTATCAGGTATCGGGTACCCATAGGTGCGGGTTTAAACCCGCACCTATGGGAGAGAATATACGGTCATCCCACCTTTCTAAACTTATTTAGAATCATTCTTGTTAAGGTGGTATCTTTGTAAATCAAGATCTGTCTATGAGCAATTTCATCATCTCTCTCTATACCGAGGCCACTCCGAATCCTGACAGCCTCAAATTCGTGCTGAACAAGATGCTGCTGACCGGCCGCAATGTTGACTTTGAACGGGGCGACGACGTGAGCTATGCACCGCTGGCAGAAGCCATCTTCAATGAATTCGCCTGGTCAAAGGGTGTGTTCATCATGAACAACTTCGTGACCGTGCGCAAGGATGCCGAAACCGAATGGTTCGAAGTGAAAAGCGCTGTGGGCGATTTCATCAAAAAATGGGTGAGCGATGAAAAAGAGGTGGTAGGTGAAATTCCTGCTCCTGAAGCTGATCCGAATGCCGATCCTGACTCTGTGGTACAGAAGATCCGCGACATGCTCGAAAAGTATGTCAAGCCAGCTGTCGAAATGGACGGCGGCGCCATCGAATTCAAGTCTTTTGACGACGGTGTGGTCACCCTGATGATGCAGGGCTCCTGCAGCGGTTGTCCTTCCAGTACGGTTACGTTGAAGTCAGGCATCGAAGGTCTGCTCAAGCGTATGGTTCCGGAAGTGACTGAGGTGGTGGCGGAGAGTGAGGGGTAGTTGGCAGTTGGCAGTTGGCAGTTGGCAGTTGGCAGTTGGCAGTTGGCAGTTGGCAGTTGGCAGTTGGCAGTTAAAATTGGGGACAACAATTTAGCGCAACTATCGCACACCAAATTTTTCCGGGTGGCGTATCATATTGTTCAGCATACGCCCGATCTCCTCACTGGTATCGTGTAATGAATGATGTGTTTCATCTGATATATATCCGCAAGAGTTGGCAAATTTTAACCATATCTGTGTTTCAGAATTTTCAGCATCAGAATCGGATACCTTCAAAATGAAGTGTCCCTTGTAAAGCCTCTTCCTGTAGGCTTCTGCCAGGTTTGCACAAACACTTCTGCTGGATCTTCTTATCTGGTCGGTGAGTGAATACTTCTCTTCAATAGGAAATGCCTTGCTGACCTCAAAAATTTTCATGGACAGATCAAAGGCTTTTTCAAATACTTGCAGGTCAGATAGTCCGCCCATAGCATGTCAGTTTATTGGGTTAAGCAACCTGACAATAATAATTAAAATATTAGTATTGTGAATAAGACACAACGTGTTATATAATACTGCCAACTGCCAACTGTCAACTGCCAACTGATCTACATCTCAGCGTGTGCCACTGCAGCCACAGCCACCTTCGTACCCGGCTGTGACAGCAGCACCTTCGCACAGGCTTCCAATGTAGCTCCGGTAGTAACCACATCATCGATCAGCAGGATATGTTTTTCCGCAATTGCTTTCGGTTTGGTGAGGATGAACTTACCATCCACATTCTGCCATCTTTCCAGCCTGCCTTTTCTGGTCTGGGTAGCTGTGTAAGTATTGCGTATCAGTATATCTTTCCCCACCGGGATACCGGTCTTTTCTGCAATGCCCTCCGCAATGACTGCACTCTGATTATATCCCCGCTGCAATTGTTTTTTCGGATGCAGGGGAACAGGAACGATCAGGTCGCAGGTACTGAAAACCGGATGATCCTTCAGCGTTTTCGCCAGGAAATTTCCCAGCAATAATCCGATGTCTTTCCGGTGTTTGTATTTCAGATGATGCAACATATGCTGCACCTTCCCGTCCTTCGAAAAATGATAGAGCGCAGTAGCAGCGGTCAATGGTACCTTCCCCCAAAAATGCACCGCTACCGGATTGCCGGGAAAAGTATGATAATCGGTCTCCGGTAAGGTGTGCCGACAGGTGAAACAGATGTCGCGGTCTTCCAGCCCCAGCACTTCATCGCAAGCCGGACAGACCCTGGGGTAAATGATGTCTGTCAGACCTGTCCAGATGTCTTTCAGCACGCTGACCATCAGAACAGTTTTTGGTAGATATCCTCCAGCTTGCCGAAGGCCTGTACTTCTATTCTGAATTTATTCTTCTGCAATCCACCGGCATGGTGTTTGGCGATGAAGATGCTTTCAAAGCCCAGTTTATCGGCTTCCATGATGCGTTGTTCGATGCGGTTCACTGCACGCAATTCGCCCGACAATCCCACCTCCGCTGCAAAGCAGTAATGCAATGGAATGGGCACGTCTTCAAACGACGAGATCAGCGCAGCCACCACCGCCAGGTCAATGGCAGGATCATCTACTTTCAGTCCGCCGGCCATGTTCAGGAACACATCCTTGTTTCCCATGGCCAGCCCCCCGCGTTTTTCCAGTACCGCCAGTAACATGTTCAGTCTTCTGAGATCGAAACCAGTAGCAGTGCGTTGAGCATTGCCATACACCGCAGGACTTACCAGCGCCTGTACTTCTATGAGCATGGGGCGCATGCCCTCCATGGTAGCAGCCACTGCCACACCACTGATCGGTTCATCTTTTTGGGTGATGAGCAGTTCGCTGGGGTTGTTCACCTGCCTGAGTCCGTCCGTTTCCATCCTGTAGATGCCGATCTCAGAAGCAGAGCCGAAGCGATTCTTCTGTGCACGCAGGATGCGATGGGTATAGTGCCTGTCGCCCTCGAACTGCAATACCGTATCCACCATATGTTCCAGGACCTTGGGTCCGGCGATGGTGCCTTCCTTATTGATATGTCCTATCAGAAAAACAGGCACCCCACTCTCTTTCGCATAGCGTTGCAACTGGCCTGCACATTCTTTGATCTGCGAGATGCTCCCTGCGGTGGCATCGATGAAATCACTTACTAAGGTCTGTATCGAATCGATGACCAGTACTTCCGGCTTCAGCTGCTTTACCTGTTTGAATACTTTCGCCACATTCGACTCGGTGCTGACATACAACTGATCATTCCCACCCGGAATGCGCTCGGCACGCATGCGGATCTGCTGCTCACTTTCTTCCCCGCTTACATACAGCACCTTTTGTCCGATCAGGTTCATGGCGATCTGCAGCAGCAGTGTGGACTTGCCTATTCCGGGTTCACCGCCTATCAGCACGATGCTTCCCGGCACGATGCCGCCTCCCAGTACACGGTCCAGTTCGAGATCGCCGGTCACGATGCGTTTGCCTTCGGTTGCCTGAATGTCCTGCAAACGAACAGGGGTATTCGGTTTGCGTTTGTCTTCGTCCTTCCACAGTGCCTCCTGTTCATCGGGTCTGGAGATCACTTCTTCTGTAAAGGTGTTCCAGCTCTGGCAGGACGGGCATCGACCCAACCACTTGGGCGATTCAAATCCACACTCCTGGCAGAAAAATGCTGTTTTGGCCTTGTTCGTCTTCACTCGTCGGCAGGGGTTATCTTTGCAGCAAATAAACCAAAAAAGCAGCATTGCGCTGCCATTCGCCCATGGACAGGACCGAACAATTCCGTCAGACCATCAACGAAGGCCATACATTCAAAGGCGACCACATCGTACTGGGAGCTGCCATGCTGGACGGACAGGCAGTAGCAGATGCGCAGGTAAAAATTCCGCTGGCTACCCTCAACCGCCATGGACTGGTGGCAGGTGCAACAGGTACCGGCAAGACCAAGACGTTGCAGGTGCTGTGCGAGCAGATCAGCGATAAGGGTATCAGTGTGCTCATCATGGATATCAAGGGCGATGTGAGCGGGATGGCCATGCCGGGCACCGCCAACCCGAAGATCGATGAACGGATGCAGAAGATCGGAAGCGAATGGAATGCCAAAAGCTATCCGGTGGAGCTGATGAGCATCTCTGATGAACCGGGTGTGCGCATGCGGGCAACGGTTTCAGAATTCGGGCCGGTGCTGTTCAGCAAGATCCTCGACCTCAACGATACCCAACAGGGGGTGGTTGCTCTGGTATTCAAATACTGCGATGACATGCAAATGCCATTGCTGGACCTCAAGGATTTCAGAAAAGCACTGCACTACCTGACCAACGAAGGGAAGGATGAGATCTCTGCCGAATACGGTGCCATCAACAGCGCCAGTGCATCGACCATTCTGCGTAAGATCGTCGAGATCGAAGAGCAGGGTGCCGATGTCTTTTTTGGCGAACGCTCCTATGAAGTGAATGACCTGATCCGCATGAATGACCGCGGACAGGGTTACATCAATATCCTGCGACTGACCGACCTGCAGGACCGTCCGAAACTGTTCAGCACTTTCATGTTGTCTTTGCTCGCTGAGGTATATGGCACTTTCCCTGAACTGGGTGACAAGGCTGCACCGAAACTGGTCATTGTGGTGGATGAAGCGCACCTGATCTTCAAGGAAGCTTCAAAGGCATTGCTGGAACAGATCGAGACCATCATCAAGCTCATACGTTCCAAAGGTGTTGGCATTTACTTCTGCACACAACTGCCTACCGATGTACCACCGGAAGTGCTGAGCCAACTCGGTCTGAAAGTCCAGCATGCACTGCGGGCATTCACGGCGAACGATCGCAAGGCCATCAAGATGACGGCAGAGAATTATCCCCTCACCGAGTTCTATGATACGGATGAGGTACTGACCAAAATGGGAATTGGTGAGGCACTCATCACCGCCCTGAATGAAAAAGGTATTCCCACTCCGCTGGCACATACCTTACTGGTGGCACCACAAAGCAGGATGGACGTATTGAATGAAGATGAGATCCGCGGGGTCATCACCATGTCTTCGATGGTGAAAAAGTACAATGAAGAAGTGGACCGCGAGAGTGCCTATGAGATGCTGACCAAAAAGCTGGAAAAGGCAGCTGAGCAGGCAGCAAAAGAAGCAGATAGAGAAGAGCGAAACAGCGGCAGAACCAGGACCACCACCACGTCTTCGAGGTCTCGTCGAAAACCAAAATCTACTATGGAACAGGTTACCAGCAGCAAGGCATTCAACACAGCTGTAAGAGAGCTGAGCCGCGGCCTCCTGGGCATCCTCACTAAAAGTTTAAAATGAACCATATGAAACTGAACAGACTGTACCTGATCATTCCGGCGATGGCACTGATGGCTGTTGGCTGTGTGCCCTCGCGTCAATACCAGGATGCGGTAACTGCCCGCGATAACTACAAAAGCGAAGTGGAGCTGCTGAATGCATCTCTGACGCAAAAGGATAAGCAGATAAGTATGCTGGAAGATCAGCTGGAAGAAACGTCCGACAGTCTGCGCCGTGCCGTTCGCGATTTCAACGACCTGCAGGGAGCATATGACAGGCTGGAGAGAGCCAATCAGGAGTTGCGGGAGATCGAGAGTCTGCTGAACAGTCGCATCAAGGAGATCCTGGCCATCAGTACTACCGAGAACCAGGAACTGAATGAGAAACTGAATGCCCGTGAACAGGAAGTAGTGCAAAAAGAACTGGCCCTGAAAGAAAAGGAATCAGCTCTGGAAAAACAGCGGGCTGATATCAATGCATTGCTGGCCTCCATAGCTGATAAGGAAAAACGAATCGCTGAACTGGAGTCTGCCATTAAGAATCTGAACGACAAACTGACGGAGGTGCGCACCAGTCTGGAAAATGCACTGAGTGGCTTCAGTTCCTCCGACCTCAGCATCGAACAAAGAGAAGGACGTATCTATATCAACATTTCGGAGAAACTGCTCTTTGCCAGCGGCAGTACAACCGTCGATCCGAAAGGAAAAGAAGCACTGAAACAGGTTGCTTCAGCACTGAAGACCCAGGATAAGGTTTCCATCATGGTAGAAGGTCATACGGATAACGTGCCACTTAAGAGTGCTAACTTTCCGAAAGACAACTGGGACCTGTCTGTGCTGCGTGCTACCACCATCGTCAAATTGCTGACAGCTGATTATGGGCTCGATCCTGTGATGGTAGAAGCAGCAGGCCGTGGTGAGTTCTCGCCCAAGGCAAGCAATTCTGATGCAGCCGGAAGGGCACTCAATCGCAGAACAGAGATCATCATCATACCTGATATCCAGGAGATCAACGACATACTCAATCAGCTGAGCGGCGAGTAAAACAGGCATGGCCAGAAAGAACAGAAATGAGATGTCTTTTATCGAGCATCTCGAGGATCTGCGGTGGCATATCATCCGCACCCTCGTGGTGATCGTGGCATGCTCCGTATTTTTCCTGATCCGGCCCGATATCATTTTTGACAAGGTCATACTGGGTCCGAAAGACCTGAACTTCCCCACTTATCAGGTCATGTGTGCACTTGGAGAAAGACTCAGTCTGAATGGTCTCTGCATTGACGAACTGAACTACGATCTCTTCTATCTCAACATCAGTTCACCCTTCTTTTTATACCTGAAGATCGCTATCATGGGCGGAGCCATCTTTGCCTTTCCATACATACTCTGGGAGATCTGGCGTTTTGTAAGGCCGGGATTGCACCTGCACGAGAAACGGAATTTGGGCGGACTGGTATTCGTGGCGACACTGCTGTTTTATATCGGCTGTTTTTTCGGTTACTTTTTACTGGCACCCTTCAGCATCAACTTCCTGGCGAATTTTGAACTGAGCGATCAGGTGAAGAACCAGTTCACCTTTGATTCCTATCTGGGAATTCTGACAGGCATGGTGTTGTGGACCGGCGTCATTTTTGAGATTCCGATGATCGCTTATTTCCTGGCGAGAATGGGCCTGCTTACCAACAAGTTCATGATGCAGCAGCGCAAGTTCGCCTTTGTGGCATCGCTGGTGCTGGCTGCTGTCATCACACCCTCCGGCGATGCATTCAGCCTGTTCCTTGTAGCTACTCCGCTTTGGGCTCTGTATGAGGTCAGCATCATTGTGGTGCGCCGGGTAGAGAAGCGCATGGCAAAGGAAGAAGGGAGTGACGCATCTCCTGCCTGATGTGTATCTTTAACACATGGAGCAACAGACCATCGCCATCGGTTGTGATCACGCCGGTTACGACTATAAAGAAGCCATTGCAGCCCATCTGAGTGAAGCCGGATACCTGGTGCTGGACATGGGTACCCATTCTTCTGAATCAGTAGATTATCCCGATTTCGTGCACCCTGTAGCGGAAGCCATCGAGCAGGGAAAAGCCAACCTGGGTGTGCTCATCTGTGGTTCTGCAAACGGTGTGGCCATCACCGCCAACAAACACCAGCAGATCCGGGCAGCCATCGCATGGGAGGAAGAACTGGCATCGCTGGCAAGACAACACAACAACGCCAATGTGATCTGTTTGCCGGCACGTTTCATTTCACAGGATCTCGCTGTCGCTTGTGTAGATACATTCCTTCAAAGCGAATTTGAAGGCGGCCGTCACCAGCGCCGTGTAGATAAAATGACCAGTTTCTGTTAAGACCAAACCAATGAGAAAAGTATTGCTTACAGGGGCACTGTCCCTGCTTATTGCCGGCGCCTTCGCCCAGGAGCGTCTGGCAGATCCAAGAGTGACGTATGCATCCACTATTACCGCCACTGAATTAAAGGAGCACCTGGAGGTGCTTGCCTCGGATGCTTTTGAGGGCCGGGAAACAGGAGAGAAGGGCCAGAAAATGGCTGCAGAATATATCAGTGAAACATATAAAATAAATGGAGTAAATACGACAGGAAAAATAAATGGATACTTCCAGACATTCGGCTTGACAGAAGTGACATGGGGCGACCGTTTCATCCAGGCAGGAGAGTACACCTATCGCTTTTTTGATGACTTCTATGGTTTTCTGAACCAGAACCGGGATGCTGATATCAATACCGATGAGATCGTGTTTCTTGGATATGGCATCCATGACAAAGAGTACAGTGATTATGAAGGCAAGAATGTGGCAAATAAGGTCATCGTGATACTGGATGGTGAACCTATGCGTAATGGCATTTCTGTAATTACCGGAACAGAAACCCGAAGTGAGTGGTCAGCAGGAAATGCAGATAAGATCCAGGTTGCAGTAGAGCATGGAGTTTCGGCAGTGCTGATCATTGACAGTAAGTTTCAGTTGCGCATGGACAATGAAAGATGGAGGGGATGGATCGATCATGGCAGCATGGAACTCAAGGAGAGCTATCAGGAAAAGGCCCTGCTCAATCCCCTGTTCATCAGCAGGGCAATGGCAGATGATTTGCTGGGAAGCAAACTGGCTGCTGCAGAAAAGCAGATCAATAAAAAGGGGAAGCCACGTTCATTTGTAATAGAGAAAAAGATACGGGTGAAGATCACCAAGCTAACCGAAGATGTGTTCTCTGAGAATGTGGCAGGTTTCGTGGAAGGCAGCGATCTGAAAGATGAGATCGTAGTGGTGTCTGCACATTATGATCATATTGGTATCATTGATGGTGAGGTCTATAATGGTGCCGATGACGATGGCTCGGGTACGGTGGCGGTCATGGAAATTGCCCAGGCCATGCAGCTGGCCAAAGAGGCCGGAAATGGCCCCAGAAGAAGCATCCTGTTCCTGCACTTTGCAGGTGAAGAAAAAGGCCTGCTGGGTTCTGAATACTATGCCGAACATCCCATCTTTCCGATGGAGCAGACCGTGGCTGACCTGAACATTGATATGGTAGGTCGCATCGACGATGCCCATGCCAAAGACAGCAACTATGTCTATATCATCGGTTCCAATTTTCTGAGCACCCAGCTGCATGAGATCAATGAGTACAATGCCGAACATTATACCAAACTGAACCTCGACTACACCTATAACTCCACCGACGATCCGAACCGATTCTACTACCGCAGTGATCACTACAACTTTGCGAAATTCGGTGTGCCGGTCATCTTCTTCTTCAACGGCACCCATGCTGATTATCACGGCGCCGGCGATGAGGTGGACAAGATCAGCTTCAACCTGCTGGAACAACGTGCCCGTCTTGTCTTCCAGGACCTCTGGACCCTGGCCAATATGGATGAGCGTATTGTGGTGGATGTGCAGCAGGAGGACTGAGCATTCTCAGGTCGGTAGCTTTTGGTTAAGGTGAATCGTATATTTGTTTACCTATGCGAGCTGCCATCTTCCTGTTTGTATTCCTGCCCCTGGTGTCGCTGGCCGGCACCTACACGGTGGATGATGTACCCAATCCCAAACGCCAGTCGCTCAGCAACTATGTGAGTGACCCGGACCATTACCTGACCGGTGATGAGATCTCTACGATCAACAGTATGCTGCTTCGCCTGGAGGATAGTACCACGGCACAGGTGGCTGTGGTCGTGCTGGAGTCCATTGACTACCTGGTGCCCAAAGAATTTGCTACCGAGCTATTCCGGAAGTGGGGCATCGGCCAGGCGGATGTCAACAACGGCCTGCTTATCCTCATGGTCATCGATCAGCGACGCATGGAATTTGAGACGGGATACGGACTCGAACCCGTTTTGACCGATGGCGTATGCAAGCGCATACAGGTGGAACGCATGGTACCCCGGGCTAAAGAAGGACGATACGGTCAGGCTCTGATAGATGGCATTGAAGAAGTGAACCGCATCCTGATGGATCCACGATACCGCGAAGAGATCCTGTCCACCACCGATGCTTATGGCAATGATACCAGAAGTTTCTTGCGCAAACCGGTGTCGCCGGGATGGCTTATCGGTCTGGGACTTCCCTGGATACTCTTTCAGTGGCTGGGATGGAACAGCGAGAAGAAAGGCATCAAAAAAGCTCCTGCTTATGTGAAATCAAATTTCAGCAGCATGACCTCTGCTTCCCGGCGCACATTTCTGGGAGTGGGACTGCCCGCTGCACTGGTCAGCTCACAGCTGATGACCGGCATGCTGAGGGTTGGGGAGTTCCTGCTTATTCTATACGGCATTCTTATCCTGCTGACCATCATCAAACGCTATCGTCTCAATCACTGGATCACCCAGTACACCGAAGGGAAAGAGGCCTACACGGTACACCAGCAGATGCAACAATCGCACAGCAATGGCTGGGGCGCTGCGGCTATTTTCATGCCTGTGCCTATGCTGGGTTACTGGTTCTGGTATAAGCGCAATCAACATAAACTGCGCAACACGCCGCCCCTCAGCAGCAGTGGCATACCCATGGAAAAACTGGATGAGAAAAGTGATGATGCTTATCTGAAGGATGTGCAGATCACCGAAGAAAAGATCAAGTCCATCGACTATGATGTCTGGCTGGACCGCTCCTCCGGAGAGACCACCGTCTATCGATACGATCTGGGCAAGTCGGCTTATACCACCTGCAAGAATTGTGGCGGCAAGACCAGGAAGCATACCAAGACAGAGACCCTGGTGGCAGCCACTTATACCAGCACCGGAAAAGGACAAAAGACCTATACCTGTAAACATTGCGGGGATATTACCTATTCCACATTTACCATCGCTATGAAGACAGCCAGTTCTGGCAGTGGTAGCGGAGGAAGTGGTGGTGGCGGAGGCGGTGGCGGCAGCTTCGGCGGCGGCAGCTCCGGTGGTGGTGGTGCGGGAAGCAGTTGGTAGTGAGTAGTGAGTAGTGAGTAGTGAGTAGTGAGTAGTGAGTAGTGAGTAGTGAGTAGTGAGTAGTGAGTAGTGAATTAAAAGGCGAAGCAAGTTAGAAAGATCGTTGCGTCCTTTGCGCTTGTTTCGGCGAAGCCGGAACCTGTGCCTTTGCGTTAGGCAGTTTTCTATACCTTATCAGTTTTCAAATTACTGTCCCTTGCGAAGGAAATGTGATCAAAAAAAATGATATCGAAAACTGAGATAAGAGATTCCTGATAGCTTCCTTCGTCAGCTTCAGGAATGACTCCGCTTTATTGAATAGAATATCCAATTCCAATTTCAGAATGTGATCATTCCGGTTTCCGCATTCCAACCTCCGAATTTTCCTCCGCTGGTTTCAGCTTTCTTGCAATGAAGATCGCCAGGATACTGAAGGCGATGGCTACGTAGCCCACTACATTATAGTTCTGCAGTTTGCCATCGGGTGTTTCTGAGATGATGAGTCCTGCCAGCATGGAAGCGGTACCACTGCCGAGCTGCACGATCGATGAATTGATACTCATGAATCCTCCCCGCTGACGGGCCGGTACCACTGAGGTGACCATGGCCTGCATCGGGATCATCCGTCCGCCCACCACGATGAAGAAGAAGCTGGTCACTACGAGGGCAAGTCCTATGGCAATGGGTGGCATATTGGTGATGAGAAAGATCGGGATCAGGGTCAGGGTGCAGAACAAAGCGAAGACAGGAAATTTTCCTTTTCTGTCGGCGATGCGGCCTATCATCGGTGAAGTGAAAATGGTCAATGCACCTCCCAGCAAATAAACATAGGTGATCTCATGTTCGGTGAAACCTACATTCTGCACCAAATAAGTAGCGATGAAAGGGATGATACTGAAATGTCCCAGCATCATGACCACGCCCAGCAGAATAGCCCATTGCTGGTTGCGGTCTGCCAGGATATGCTGGTAAGAAACCCAGGCTTTGTTTGCACCTTTTTCCTGGATGTGTCCGCTGATGCTCGGCACGAACTTCATCGCCAGCCCGTTGATGACGATAGCGAGTCCCCCGGCTAATACGAACGGTGCATGCCAGCTGAACAGGGTTGCCAGGTAGATGCCCAGTGGTACACCGAACACCGAAGCCAGCGAGAAGGCAGCGGTCAGTGCACCCATGGCAGTGGCTCTTTTTTCATAGGGAAAGGTATCACCGATGATGCTCAGCACCTGTGCGCCAATGAGTCCGCCGAAGAGACCTGCAACGATGCGGGCGAGCATCAGCAGCAGATAAGTGGGAGCGATGGCACAACCCAGGGTACCGATGATGAATCCGGTATAGCCGAACAGCAGAACCCGCTTTCTGTCGAACCTGTCAACAAAAAAGGCTGCGATGAGTCCGGAAGCAAAGGCACTGAAGGTATAGCTGGCCACCAGGGTGGAGAATTGCGCCGGGCTGATCTCAAAGATGCGCATGAGCTGAGGCCCCAGCGGCATCATGATCATGAAGTCGAGAATATGGGTGAAGTTGATCCCGGCCAGGATCACCATCAGGATGCGTTCGTTGCGGTTCATGCGAGAGCAAAAGTAAGATAGTTGGCAGTTCTCAGTCTGTAAGCCGAAAAAGAATTGTAAAACCCGTTTAATCAAGTTGCCAACTGCCTGCCGCCAATTGCCAACGATGCTCTCTTGGCACAGTCCTTGCATTCCATCTGTAAAATACAAGGTATGCGAGTATTCTACCTGACACTGATCGCCGCCGGACTTTTCCTGGCTTCCTGTTCTGAGGCGCTGAGTCCTTACACCACTTCGGTGCAGAGAAGCGCCAACATCGGAGAAGAGCAGGTGAAACAGATACAGTTCTATCTGAGCGATGACATCGTGATGCAAAGGCAGCTGAGCGCTACGGAGACCACCATCACCGAAGGTGAGCTGAAGATCGTGGGTGGTCGCGAAGTGCAGGAGATCGTCATCCCGGCCGGAACTCCCGGTGTGGTAACTGGACTTTCAGGCAACATCCTGCACGTGAGTTTCGATGCCAACGGTGAATACCTCAGGTTCGGTCCGAACCCCGGTGCCGGTGGTCGCTATACCGTGATGGCTTACGATAAAAATGGAATTTATGGATATGTGATGTACGGAACAACCGAGTTCAAACTGGCATCGTACAACAACCACTATGCCCACCTGCTCCTGGATATGGAGAGGTATGATGAGATCACCAAAGAGCGCAGGGAGGTGTCTGGCAGGACATTGTCTCCCTGACAAAGGAAGAGCCCTCAGCTATCCTCAGGCTATCCCCGCCACGGAGAGCACAATAGGTTCGCCGGTACAACGACCGGCAGGTGAATCAAGATAATAAAAGGCCGCAGCTTTGTGGCCTTTTATTACCGTTGTAAGTAGCATCAGAAACTGTCCGGCTATTCCGGTATAACAGAACACAGGGTCTGTATGGACGGAAACCTGTATTTTGGTGCAACCAATCAGACAGCGTTTATGGACGATCGTTTACACCCTGACGGACAGGAACCGGGAATATTACATGCCTTGCTGCCGGTACTGGTGCTGGTAGGATTACTGGTGTTGAACGTGCTCTTCTTTGGAGACATGGCCACATCAGGTGCCAATCAGATAGCACTGATCATTGCAGCTGCGGTAGCCGCTGTAATGGGTCTGATGCTGAAGGTTCCGCTTTCCCACATGATCGAAGGGGTGGTACACAGCATCATGTCTGCCATGAATGCCATCCTGATCCTGCTGCTCATCGGCGCACTGGCAGGAACCTGGCTTATCAGCGGTGTGGTACCTGCCATGATCTACTATGGATTACAGATTCTGAATCCCACAATCTTTCTCTTCGCAGCCTGTATTATCTGCGCAGTGGTTTCATTGGCAACAGGTTCTTCCTGGAGTACGGTAGCCACGGTAGGCATCGCCCTGCTCGGTATCGGACAGGCTATGGGAGTGAACGAGGGATGGATAGCAGGAGCCATCATCAGTGGTGCTTACTTCGGTGATAAGATGTCGCCCATGAGTGATACCACCAACCTGGCCCCGGCTATGGCGGGTACCGACCTGTTCACACATATCCGCTACATGGTACTGACCACAGTGCCAAGTATGGTCATTACATTGTTGTTATTTCTTTTTATAGGTTTCTTTCATATGCCTGAAGTGTCGCCAGAGAACATGAATGCCCTGGGCAATGCCATCCACCAATCCTTTCACATCAATATTTTTCTCTTCATCGTACCGGCCGTTGTCATATGGATGATCATTAAGAAAGCAGACCCTATCACCGCTTTGCTCATAGGATCACTGTTGGGAGGAGTGGTGGCCATCATTTTCCAGCCGGAGGTCGTGGCGGAGGTTTCCGGCATCACCGGTTCCTATGCCAAACAATCCTATATGGCAGTGGTAAATGCCATGTCGGGGTCCATTTCCGTATCAAGCGATAATGAGATCGCTGCCGGTCTGCTGAGTGCCCGCGGTATGGCAGGAATGCTGAATACCATCTGGCTGATCGTATGTGCTATGTGTTTCGGAGGGGTCATGGAAAGTGTGGGTTTGCTGGCTCGTATCACACGACCACTCGTGGAACGTGCAAAGACCACAGGGTCCCTCATCGCCACGACCGCAACCTCCTGTGTATTCCTGAACGTAACTGCTTCAGATCAGTACCTGGCCATTGTCGTTCCCGGCAGGATGTTTGCCAAGACCTTCCGCCAGCGTGGACTGGCCCCGCAAAACCTCAGCCGTACCCTGGAAGACAGCGGCACCGTCACCTCGGTTCTGGTACCCTGGAATACCTGTGGTGCTACGCAGGCCGGTGTATTGGGTGTGGCCACCCTGACCTATCTGCCATTCTGTTTCTTTTGTATCATCAGTCCGCTTATGACCATATTATATGGCTATCTGGGCATACGGATCGCTAAGATCCCATCTGATGACCCGATGGCAACGGCCTGATTTCCGGAGAAATGATATTTTTAGTCAACCAATAAAAAACATTACATGACTGCAGAACGCAAACTGGCAGCACACCCGAAAGGATTGTATGTGCTGTTCTTTACGGAAATGTGGGAGCGCTTCGGCTACTACCTCATGCTGGGTATCTTCTCCCTGTACATGCTGGACAGCCTGGAGAACGGAGGTATGGGATTTTCAGGTGCTAAAAAATCTGACATCTACGGTACCTATATAGGACTGGTTTATCTCACCCCTTTTATAGGTGGTCTGCTGGCCGACAGGATCCTCGGGTACAGGAGGTCCATCTTTCTGGGAGGCTCTCTCATGGCTGCCGGATACCTGGGATTATCCATTCACAACGAGACAGCATTCTATGTATCGTTGCTGCTCATCATCCTGGGCAACGGTTTCTTCAAACCAAACATTTCTACCCTGGTAGGTAATCTATACAATGATCCACGCTACATAGCCAATAAAGATTCCGGGTACAACATCTTTTACATGGGCATCAATATCGGTGCCTTCATTTGCAACTTCGTGGCTGCTTTTCTGCGCAACAACTACGGCTGGGGCTTCGCCTTCATTGCTGCCGGTATCGGTATGATCATCGGTCTGATCGTGTTTGCCAGTGGTACCAGACACGTGAAGGAAGCTGATACACTGAAACCGGTCAAACCCGGCGATATGGGAACCGGTGTGATCCTGGCAGCAACCATCCTTCCGATGTTCGTGTTCGGTATCATCGGTTACTTCCTGAAAGGTGTAGGTGGCGATGGTAACATTTTCGGAACAGATACCAATGATGCGTTCATCTTCGGCTGTATCCCTGTCATCGGGTTCTTTCTGTATCTGATGTTTTCTGCAGATAAGGAAGACCGCGGACCGATCGCTGCCTTGTTATCAGTATATGGATGTATCGTAGTGTTCTGGGCGGTCTTTCACCAGAATGGAGATGCCCTGACCGTGTGGGCCGAAGAATATACAGACCGGGAGATGCCTGCAGCCATCGCCAAACCTGCCAATGCCATCGGCATGACCCAGAACGTAACCTATTTTCCTGAACTCGGCATGTCTGAAGAGGCCTTCACACATCACCTGGACAGCCTGAAAGTGGAAGCTTCCAAACTGGAAGCTGGCAGCGATGCTTCCAAAGAACTCAATGCACATATCGGAAGCCTGGAAACAAGTAAGAGATATTTTGAGAATCTGCCGGCAGATGAACGACCAGCAGAAGGTAAGGATCTCAAGCTGGTATCAACCGAGATCTACCAAAGTGTAAACCCGTTTTGGGTGATCGTTCTCACTCCGCTGGTGGTAGGTGTTTTCAGCTGGTTGCGCCGAAGGAAGAAAGAGCCGACCACGCCGGGTAAGATCGCTATTGGTCTGGTCATCACGGCCTTGTCTGCACTGGTGATGGTCATGGCGGTGAAGAGCACCAACCTGGACGATGAAAAGGCAAGCAGTATGTGGCTCATTGCTACCTATGGAGTGATCACCATCGGCGAACTCTGTCTGAGTCCGATGGGTCTTTCCCTGGTGTCTAAATTATCACCACCACGTCTCACAGCTCTGATGATGGGAGGTTTCTTCCTGTCCACCTCGGTTGGAAACAAGCTGGCAGGCATCCTCTCCAGCAATTTTGAAGCAACTGAAAACAAAGACGGATTCTTCCTGACCAACTTTGCTCTGGTCATGGTGGCAGCAGTCATGATGTTCCTGCTGCTGCGCTGGCTGAACCGTGTCATGCGGGAGAAAGGCCTGGTATAAGGTCATACGGAAGCAAGAAAAATCGGGCGCAGTGTTAAAACTGCGCCCTTTTTTGTGGTCCGGGCATGGTTTTGGAATGCCGGAAGATCAGGAGGTCTTGCCTCCCGGGAAATCTTTTAACTTTAGCGGCACCAAATCCCTCCCTCAGGCAGGGAGCCAACAAAACAACTATCTATGAGTCATCACCAAACTCTCGAAGAGATCCAGGACTTTAAAGGCAAATACCCCAGACAGATCTGGTATTTGTTCTTTAGTGAAATGTGGGAGCGGTTCAGCTTCTACGGTATGCGGGGCATGCTGACCTACTTCATGATCAACCAGCTGTTGATGGAAGACAAGACGGCCAACCTGCAGTATGGAGCCACACAGGCATTTGTCTATGCATTCACCTTTATCGGCGGTTTGTTTGCCGATAAGATCCTCGGATTCCGGAAGTCGCTGTTCTGGGGCGGGCTTTTGATGATCACCGGTTCCATCATCCTGGCCGTTGATCCGCATCAGTTCTTCTTCCTCGGTATCAGCTTCAACATCATCGGCACCGGTTTCTTCAAACCGAATATTTCTACCATGGTAGGTGCGCTGTACAAAGACGGTGATGCCCGTCGTGATGCAGGTTTCTCCCTGTTCTACTCCGGTATCAACATCGGCGCCCTGCTGGGCGGTTATTTCTGTATCTCCATTGGCAAGGGTACGATGCTGACATCCATGGTTCCCGAAGGAGCCACCTGGAACGTGGCCTTTGGTCTGGTGGCCGTGGTCATGACCATCAGCCTCCTCACCTTTGTCTATACAAGAAATACTATGGCCACTATTGGTTTATCGCCGCTGCGTGACGCCAGTAAGCCGGGTAATTCCATTCAGGCTTCCAAGCGCTGGTATGAATATGCTGTCTATGCAGGTGGTCTGATCTCCATTCCCATCATCATGAAAATGGTGGCCAATCCGGTTTATGTGGATTGGTTCATGTATATCGTCGGTCCTGCCGCTTTGCTATGGTTGTTCTATGAGATGACCAAACACTCAGGTGCAGAAGTGCGCAGATTGTTTGCCGCCTTGTTGTTCATCGTGTTCTCGGTCATCTTCTGGGCCATCTTCGAACAGGCCGGAGGGTCACTCACCATCTTTGCAGCCAACAACCTGGACAACGAATTGCTGGGCTTCATTAAACTGGATCCCAACGGGGTGAATAATGCAGCCAACTCGCTGTTCGTGATCTTCTTCGCACCGGTCATAGGTCTCATCTGGATCGCACTGGCCAAAAAGAAAAAAGAACCGAACACCATTGTGAAATTCGGTCTTGGGTTTCTATTCCTCGGACTGGCATTCTATATATTTTTCGGTACCAGGTTCTTTGCTACCATGGAAGGCATCGCATCATTGGATGTATTCACACTGGCATATTTCGTGGTCACGCTGGGTGAGCTTTGCTTATCTCCCATCGGTCTGTCTGCCATGACCAAACTCAGTCCGGCAAGACTTCAGGGTCTGATGATGGGTATGTGGTTCCTGGCATCCGCTTACGGGCAATATGTGGCAGGTCTGTTCGGTGCCAGCATTGCCGGCGATGTGACCACAGCCAGCAACTATGACAAGCTGATGATCTACACACAGGGCTATAAAGACATGGCCATATATGCGGTGATAGCAGGTGTGATCCTGATCATTGTAGCACCATTCGTGCGCAAGCGCCTGATGGGTCACGTGCACTAAGTGTGCGGTTGGTCACATAACTTGTAACTTGGAACGCAGACCTTCGGGCCTGCGTTTTTTTATGGAATGGACGATCATAGCGGGCTATGCAGGAGCCCTCATCATGGGCATCACCCTCGGATTGCTGGGTGCAGGCGGTAGTATTCTCACAGTGCCCGTCCTGTATTACTTATTTGGTGTGGATGCGGTTCTCAGCACAGCCTACTCCCTGTTCATTGTGGGTTTTACCGCACTGGCAGGGGCAGTACCGAATATGCGGAAAGGACTTGTACACTACCAGACCGCCATCCTTTTTTCCATCCCATCTCTCATTGCGGTCTATCTGACACGGGCATTTCTGGTGCCCGCTATTCCGGATACGGTAATGACGCTTGGCGATTGGGTCCTGACCAAAGAGATGGCCATCCTCGGTTTTTTTGCTGTCATCATGGTTTTCGCCGCCATCAGTATGCTGCGCCGCAGTCACCTGGAAGATCCGTCATCTGATTCCATAGGGAAGAGAAATCCGGCACCTATTTTGCTGGAAGGATTGGTAGTAGGCACCCTGACCGGACTGGTTGGCGCCGGCGGAGGTTTCCTCATCATACCGGCACTGGTCATTTTTGGCAAATTGCCCATGAAGCTGGCCATCGGTACCTCCTTGCTTATCATCGCCATAAAATCCATATTCGGATTCTTTGGCGATGTGCAGAGTGGTCAGGAGATCGACTGGAGCTTCCTGTTGCTCTTCACCGGTATCACCATTGTGGGTATCCTGATAGGAACCAGATGGACTACCTTTGTAGAAGCCGGGAAACTGAAGAAGGCATTTGGCTGGTTCGTGCTGCTGATGGGAGTCTATATCATTGCCCGGGAACTGTTTCTCCAGGCATGAAGTTTTGGCGAAGAATACCGATGCGATATAAAATGATCATAGGTCTGGCACTGCTGGTAGGAATACTTTTCCTGTGGGGAAGAAATCTGCAGGCGCAGGTGCATGTGAGCGACAAGAAGTACGATATCATGCTGTCCACATTGTTATCTCCAGGAGTACCTGCCGTTTCGGTCGATAGTATTGAACACGGCAAATATCTTTTGCTGGACGCAAGAGAGAAACGCGAATTTGAGGTGAGCCATATCGAGAATGCCATGTGGGTAGGGTACGATGACTTTGACCTGAAGAGAGTGGCCGGTATCAGTAAGGAAGAATATCTGGCTGTGTATTGCTCTGTCGGCTACCGAAGTGAACGCATCACTGAGAAGCTCAGAGAAGCCGGCTATCTGCACGTTTATAATGTGTACGGTGGCATATTTGAATGGGTCAATACCGGTCACCCGGTGGTGACAGATCTGGATACTCCAACTGAAGAAGTGCATGCCTATTCCAGCTCCTGGGGAGTCTGGCTCAAACAGGGCCGTAAGGTGTACGAGTAAGCCTCATCAGCTCACGGGCAAAGTGGTATATTTGCAACCATGCCTGTCCAATATAAACGCATCTTATTAAAACTGAGTGGTGAGTCACTCATGGGTAGTCAGCAATATGGTATTGATGCGGCCATGCTGCAACAATATGCAGCTGAGATCAAGCAAGCAGCGGCTCTCGGGGTCGAGATCGCCATTGTGATCGGTGGGGGTAACATTTTCAGGGGTATGCGGGGAACCGGCAGTGGTATTGACCGGGCACAGGGTGACTACATGGGCATGCTGGCCACTGTGATCAACGGCATGGCCTTACAAAGCGCACTCGAAAATGCCGGCATGTATACCCGCTTGTTGAGCGCCATAAAAATGGAACAGATCTGTGAGCCCTATATTAGGAGAAGGGCCATGCGGCACCTGGAAAAAGGACGTATCGTCATTTTCGGTGCGGGTACAGGCAATCCCTATTTCACCACTGATACCGCTGCATCTCTCCGGGCAGTGGAAGTAGAAGCTGATGTGATCCTGAAAGGGACCAGAGTGGATGGTATCTATACCGCAGATCCGGAGAAGGACCCGACAGCTACACGCTACGACAAGATCACTTTCCGTGAAGTATATCAAAAGAATTTAAATGTGATGGATATGACCGCATTCACCTTGTGTGAAGAGAACCGTCTGCCCATCATTGTATTTGATATGAATAAACAGGGTAATCTGAGCGCTCTGCTCAGCGGCGAACAGGTAGGTACCCTTGTGAGTAATGACTAAATAATCTGGTATGAACGATCAGTTAATGGAAGAACTGGATTTGATCAAAGGCATGGCTGAAGAGCATATGCAGAAAGCTGTTCATCACCTTGAGGCCGAACTGGTCAAGGTGCGGGCAGGTCGTGCCAATGCCAGTATGCTGGAAGGTGTCAAGGTAGATTATTACGGTACCCATACGCCCGTACAACAGGTAGCCAATATCAGCACACCTGATGCCCGGACCATCGCTATCCAGCCCTGGGAAAAGCATATGCTGGGCGAGATCGAGAAGGCCATCCTGGCAGCCAATATCGGACTCACACCTCAGAACAATGGTGAGATGGTCCGTCTCAACCTGCCACCTCTTACGGAAGAAAGGCGCAAGGAACTGGTGAAAAATGTGAAGCATTTGGGTGAAGGCGCAAGAGTCACCGTTCGCAACGCCCGCAAGGAGGCCAACGATCATATCAAAAAGATCCAGAAGGACGGTTTGCCCGAAGACATGGCCAAAGATGCGGAAGACCTGGTGCAGAAGATGACCGATCAGTATATAGCTGAGGTAGACAAGGTGCTGGACAGAAAAGAGAAAGAGATCATGACGGTGTGATTTTGGTAGTGAGTATTGAGTATTGGGTATTGAGTATTGGGTATTGGGTATTGGGTAGTGAGGAGTGAGGAGTGAGGAGTGAGGAGTGAGGAGTGAGGAGTGAGGAGTGAGGAGTGGAATTTTGGGGAAGTAAGTTACCGGTCTGAACGAACCACGCAAAACGATCAACGATCAACGATCAACGAATCACGCAAAACGAATAACGAATAACGAAAATGAGATTACTCGAAAACAATGTATGCCTGGTGACCGGTGCTTCACGGGGAATCGGAGAAGCAATCGCCCTGAGGTTTGCAGAAAATGGTGCACATGTGGCGTTCACTTATCAGTCGTCAGAAGAGAAAGCACGTATTCTGGAAGATAAACTGAATGCAGCAGGTGTAAAAGCCAAAGGATATAAGTCGAATGCCGGTTCCTATGCAGAAGCTGAGCAGCTGATAGCAGATATTCTGGCCGACTTCGGTCAACTGGATGTGGTAGTGAACAATGCCGGTATCACCCGCGATAATCTGATGCTTCGCATGAGTGAACAGGAATGGGATGATATCATGGCTGTGAACCTGAAGAGTTGTTTCAATATCACCAAGCATGCCATCAAACCTATGATGCGGGCAAAGAAAGGCAGCATCATCAACATCTCATCCATTGTAGGGCTGAGCGGTCAGGCTGGGCAGGCCAACTATGCTGCTTCAAAGGCAGGCATCATCGGATTCACCAAGAGTGTGGCCAAAGAACTGGGTTCCCGAAACATACGGAGCAATGCCATCGCTCCCGGTTTTATCCAAACAGATATGACCGATGAGCTTCCTGAAAATCTGAAGGAAACCTATTTCAAGCAGATCCCCCTGGGCCGCTTTGGTAAACCTGAGGAAGTGGCCGACGTAGCCGTGTTCCTGGCCAGCGATATGTCTGGCTATGTGAACGGACAGGTATTGAGCGTATGCGGCGCTTTGTACACCTGATCTGCAGCCCGGAAAATCTTCTAGCTGAATTACCGTTACTTTAGCGGTCTGTCATTATGTTCCAGTTGCTATCTGATTTCCCCTGGTGGGCCTGGTTGCTGTGCGTACTAACCGGTGCTGCATTTGCTGCCATGCTGTATGCCCGCGACAGGAAACTGCCAGTCAGCTGGAAACCCTGGCGATATATACTGGCAGCATTCAGATTTCTGGCCATCACCATCATCGCCATCCTGCTGCTGGAACCCTATCTGAGAAGCACCTACAACGAAACACTGAAACCGGTTGCAGTGCTGGTAGAAGACAACTCTGCTTCTATAGGAACAGCTCTTGAAGATACCACCCTATGGCAGCAGGCCTGGCGGGAATTAGGAGATAAACTGGAGGGAACCTATGACGTGCAGCGATATACCTTCGGTACCCAACTGACAGCCGACGGGCAGGCCGATTTTTCTGCTCCGGCTACGGATATGTCGGCCGCACTCCATTCGCTCAACCAGCTCTATCGCTATGCGAATGTCGGTGCAGTGATCCTCTCGGGCGATGGCATCTACAACACCGGCGAAAATCCACTCTATACGAATATTGATCTCAAAGCTCCTGTCTTTACAGTTGCCCTGGGCGATACTACCCGTCAGCGAGATCTGCGGGTCAGCAGGGTGTTGTGCAACAACATCGTTTTTACCGGCGATCGTTTCGTAGTGCATGCAGAAACCATGGCTTTGCTGGCATCAGGTAAGCAGATGCAGGCGTATGTGGAAGAGGTCACTGAGAACAGTTCGGTCAGAAAAGCAGGGCAAACAGTACTCATCAGCAGTGATCAGGATGAACCTGCGTTCGATTTTATACTTCAGGCTGATCAGCCAGGGCTGCATCACTATCGTGTAAAACTGGAAGCACTGGATGGAGAGCAAAATACAGTCAACAACAGTATGGACTTTTATGCAGAGGTGCTGAATGCACGCCAGAAGATCCTGCTGATTGCCGATGCAGCTCATCCTGATATAGCAGCGATACGAAGTGCCATCGATCAGAATAAGAACTACGATCTGACCGTCAGACTATCGAATGAATACGACGGCGACCTGAGCGGATACAGCCTGATCATTCTGCACAAGATCCCGAGCGGAACGGGAGCCAGTAACAGTATTCTAAAAGACATACAATCGGTCAAAACTCCCTTGTGGATCATTACCGGACAACTGCCCGATTGGGATGATCTGAATGCACTGCAATCACTGGTGCGCATTCGCGGCGGCAGCAGCAAAGGCGATGAAGTAAGTGCAGTTCCAGCCGATGGTTTCAACCTTTTTATTACCGAGGATCCGGTCATGAGATCCTTCTCCGGATTTCCACCACTGCTGGCACCTTATGGAGATTACTCAACCGGCACAGGGTCTCAGATCCTTTTCCGGCAGCAGCTGGGTGGTGCAAGAACCAATAACCCCCTCTGGCTTTTCAGCCAGCCAGGTACGCGGAAGACCTCTGTTGTTTGCGGAGAGAACCTATGGAAATGGCGTTTGCATGATTACCTGGAGAACGGCGATCATGCGCAGTTCGATGAACTTATAGGCAAGACCATTCAATACCTGGCAACCAAAGAAGAAGAACAGCAGTTCCGGGTAAGTGCAAGCAGAAATGTGTTCAGAGAAGTTGAGCCTGTAAGACTGGATGCAGAATTGTATAATGATGCCTATGAACTTATCAATGAACCTGATGTAGCCTGTGTGATCAGGGGGGAAGATGGTAATGAATATCCTTTCACCTTCAGTCGCTCCGGTCAGCGCTATACCCTGGATGCAGGATATTTGCCTCCCGGCAGATATACCGTGCAGGGAACTACCAGATACAACGACAAACCACTCCAGGACGAAGCTGCTTTCAGTGTAGTGGCGGTACAACTGGAAACTTCCAATACGGTGGCTGATCATCAGTTGCTGTACAAACTGGCAAGTGATCACGGCGGACAAATGTTCCGTCCCGATCAGCTGAATGCACTGGCAGATTCACTGTTGCAAAGTGCCTGGGCGAAACCGACATTGCGTGAAAAAATACAGACACGTTCGGTCATCAATCTGCGCTGGCTTCTGTTCCTCATCATCGGTTTGCTGGCCGTAGAGTGGTTTGTAAGAAAGTGGAGCGGGGGTATTTAGGAGTGAGAGGGAGGAGTGAGAGTGAGAGTGAGAGGGAGGAGTGAGAGTGAGAGTGAGAGGGAGGAGTGAGGAGTGAGGAGTGAGTAATTTGGGGAAGCAAAATAGAAGAACTGCAGGATCGCATCCGGTTTATTTTCCAAATGATTTGCGATACATTTTCATGGAGCGATCGTCTCCCCGGACGGGGAGTGCCCGAAGGGGAGGGGTGATGTGCAACTACTTGTCTCCATGATTCACTTCATTGCCAAATCTCATTTATGGTCTCAAAGAATCCCTGAAGGGTGACTCTGTGGGAACGCTAAATATCTTTCCGGAAGCACACCTGAGAAGTAACTGCAAACTATAGATCGCCAATTGCCACTTGATCTACTCTTCCACGATCACAAAGACATCTTCATTCGGTTTCTTCATGTAGTACTTCTCACGTGCAAATTTCTCAAGCGTGGTTTCATTGGTCATGAGATCATACAACTGAGCCTGCGTATTTGCAGTTTCCTGTTTGTAGAAGTCTATTTTCTGTCTGGCATCCTGCAGATTTCTGTAGCGATCCAGCTGTACAAAGAGATTATTCTGGTCAAAGAAGGTCATCCAGATGGCAAAGACGAACAGGGTAAAGACATACCTGTTCAGCAGAATGCGTGGGATCTTCCAGGAGCGGACCCTTTGACGAAATGATTTCACGGTATGAAAATAAAAAGCCATCGTCCATTTGGAACGATGGCTTTGCAATGGTAATTGTGTATTGACGTATCAGCTGGACACTCAACCGAAGATATTGCCATTCCATACAGCAGAACTGCCCAGTTCTTCTTCGATGCGGATGAGCTGGTTGTACTTGGCTATCCGGTCACTGCGACTGGCAGAACCTGTCTTGATCTGTCCGCAATTCAGGGCCACTGCCAGGTCGGCGATGGTGGTATCTTCTGTTTCGCCGGAACGGTGGCTCATTACACTGGTGTAGCGGTTGCGATGTGCCAGATTCACGGCATTGATGGTCTCCGTCAGCGAACCGATCTGATTCACCTTCACCAGAATACTGTTGGCAATGTTTTCATCAATACCTTTTTGCAGGCGGGTCACATTGGTAACGAAGAGGTCATCGCCCACCAGCTGTACCTTACTGCCGATGGCTGAGGTCAGTTTCTTCCATCCGCTCCAGTCGTCCTCTGCCAGACCATCCTCGATGGAAACGATCGGATATCGGTTACACCATTCACTCCAGTACTGTACCATCTCTTCAGAGTTCATCTGTTTGCCGGATGATTTCTTGAAGGTGTACAAACCGGTCTCCGCATTGTAGAATTCAGAGGTGGCAGCATCCATGGCTATGTAGATGTCTTCGCCGGGACGATACCCTGCAGCTTCTATCGCCATCAGTACGGTCTCAATAGCTTCTTCGTTGCTCTGAATATCCGGAGCATATCCGCCTTCATCCCCCACATTGGTGGAATAGCCGTTCTTCTTGAGGATCTTTTTCAGGTGATGGAAGACTTCCACGCCGGCACGCAGCGCTTCAGAAAAAGAGCCGCCGCAAACCGGTGCGATCATGAATTCCTGGAAGTCGATCTTGTTATCTGCATGCGCACCGCCGTTGAGGATGTTCATCAGCGGCACAGGCAGGGTGTTGGCATTCGTACCGCCAATATAGCGATAAAGCGGAAGCCCCAGTTCATGGGCAGCTGCTTTGGCGCAGGCCATACTCACCGCCAGAATGGCATTGGCACCCACACGTGCTTTGTTGGGTGTGCCATCTACTTCGAGCATCAGGTCGTCAATATAGTTCTGGTCCAGTACGCTTACTCCCAGCAGTTCAGGGGCCAGGATGGTCAGCACATTTTCTACCGCCTGTTCCACACCTTTTCCCATCCAGCGGGAATCGTCGCCGTCACGGAGTTCAACCGCTTCGTGTGTGCCTGTAGATGCACCGGAAGGAACAGCGGCACGTCCGGCAGCTCCGTATTCGGTGAATACATCTACTTCCACAGTAGGGTTACCTCTGGAGTCGAGGATCTGGCGTGCGGAGATGTCAATGATATTGCTCATGGTGGGTTATAAGTTGTTGGTTATTAGTAATTGGTTTTTAGTTCGGTTTTATCGGAAACCTCGTTATAGTTATCCTGCTCTATTTTTTCAGTGTTAGTTTGCTTTCCAGGATCTCTCACTACTCAATACCCACTACTACTTCATCATCCCTACGAATTCATCAAACAGATACCTCGCATCATGCGGACCGGGGCTTGCCTCCGGATGGTACTGTACGCTGAAGGCAGGTTTGTCTTTCAGGCGGATGCCTTCTATGGTGTCGTCGTTCAGGTTGACGTGGGTGATGATGGTATTGGGCGAATTGCGCACATCGTCAGGGTTCACACCAAAACCGTGGTTCTGGGTGGTGATCTCACTTTTGCCGGTCACCAGGTTTTTGACCGGTTGGTTGGCTCCGCGATGGCCGTTATGCATTTTATAAGTGCCGATGCCATTGGCCAATGCCAGCAGCTGATGCCCCAGACAAATGCCGAAGAGTGGTTTGCCGCTGTTCAGGATCTCCTTCACGGTCTGCACCGCATAGTCCATGGAAGCCGGATCGCCGGGACCGTTGGAAATGAAGAAGGCGTCCGGGTTCCATTCTATGGCTTCACTGAAGGGTGTTTTGGCAGGAAGTACTTTTAGGTAGCAATCGCGGTCTGTCAGATTGGACAGGATACTTTTCTTGACACCGAAGTCATAGACGATGACCTTTCTGCCTGCATTCGGATCACCCACAAAATAGGACTCTTTGGTGCTGACCGTACTGGCCAGTTCCAGTCCTGCCATAGAGGGTACTGCATCAAGCTGACGCTTCAGTTCTTCCAGGTCTGTGGTCTCGCTGGAGATGATGGCATTCATGGCGCCTTTGTCGCGGATATGCCTGACAATGGCACGTGTATCCACGCCGTAAATACCCACCAGGTTCTCATCCAGCAGATAATCCTGGATGGACTGTTCGGTCATCCGTCTGCTGTACTGCACCGTGTAGTTCTTGACCACCAGCCCGGATATCTTGATGTCCTTGCTCTCGGTCTCCTCACGGAAGGCACCGTAGTTACCGATATGCGCATTGGTCATCAGCAGGATCTGGCCTGCATAGCTGGGGTCAGTAAAAATTTCCTGGTAACCGGTCATGCCGGTGTTGAAGCAGATCTCGCCGGTGGTGGTACCGATCTTGGCAGCGCTGAACCCATGGTATGCGGTTCCATCCTCGAGGAGGAGTACTGCCGGCACCTTTTCTATAGTCTCCATTCCGGGCCGTAAAGATACGTCATGCCGGCTGGAGGATGAAATGCCACCTGAGAAGGTGTGGATATGGGTGTTGGCAAAGGAGGTAAGTTTACCCAGCAGCGCTGACTGCATTGCGCTTCAATACTACCCCGATACCCAATGACCTGGTTCCGGAACTTTCATTTTCAGATGTTTCAGCTTCCTTACTGATATTCATCAGCCCGTATTGTCCCCTGAGTTGTCCGGCCAGGGTCCAGTTTTCACCGTGGTGCAGGTCATACTGAACACCAGCTGCAAGTCCGGCATCATACTTTTCAAAATAACTGCCATCTGCAGGTTCTGCGATCGGAAAATCAATTCCATCTAATACATTCATGTCATCTGCCAGATTCAGTCCGCCGTAAACACCTGCATACAGGGTGGTTCTTCCGGCACCGGAAAAGGTGTACTCAACCAGTGCCGGTACCTGTATATAATGGATCGAACTCTGCATTCTGGAAGTTCCGAGGTCGGCGCCATTCTGATTGGTAAAAGTGATCAGTCCGCTGCGGGATGAAATGAATTGATAGTGGACTCCCGTGCCCAGACTGAGCTGCTCTGCCAGCCTATACTGAAAGGAGATGCCAGCGTGAGCAGAAGGTCCCCAAAACTGTTGGATCAGCTGTTGGCCTTTTAGTCGCGATACACCTCCATCGGCTTCCAGGCTGTAGGAGAATTTCGGGTTCTGAGCAAGCAGATTACCTGACAGCAGAATCAGGCCGGCAATGATGGTGTTCTTCATGGTGATGTTTGATGTGAATTTGGATATTCAGCATGGTAAACGGACAGATTTTTTATTTCGTATTTCATTGAAGGGAACTTTTTTTATCAGAATCATTAATGGGGCAGGTTCAGAAAAGTTATCATGCAATTTTTTTTTAATTTTAAAAAAAAATGAAATGCGACCTATTCTGCTCTTTTTACTTTTCAGTCTTGCAATCGGTACAGCAAAGGCCTTAATTATTATTACATTTCCTTCTGCAATACCTGACAAGTGTTTTGTGGCTTTGTATGATGATTTTTATAACCCAATTGCATCGGGTTTGATCAACTGCGGTGGACTGTTGGTTCCTGATGGGAAATATGATATTAACAAAGAATCAGACTTCATACGTGATCTGCAGAAGAAGAATCCCAAGTTGTCTTTTGAAGAAGCTACTGTAAGATCCGTATCAGAAGCTGAGTTCTTGTCAGATTCTAGATACCAGAAAGACCAATGTGTTCACAGTGGTGACCTCCCGGCGAAATCATTATCGGAGATCATAGTCGTCACTCCGGAACCTGCTGGAATACTGGTCGCAGTTGGTTGTCATTACGGTGTGACCACAGCAGTTACGTTTGATGATAGCGGATATCATTTTCACGAATTTCATTCTATCCCATGTAGCGGGAATTGGGCTGTTTCATTCTATTCTCCACCTCCGGGTGATGGAACAGGTACAGAACAGGCGGGAAATGAGTTGTATAAAGAAGAAGAATTACAGGCAGGAATTAGTATATTCTCATCTGATGTAATACCGGAAGAGGTTTATAGTAGTCGTGATCCTGATGAAAAGTACAAAGAGTTCCTTTCCTTGATTGACTATTCACTCCCACCTGCAGTTATTGCTGCTGAGAAGCTTTCTGATCCTTGGTATAAGAGAATCATTACGATGAAAGAGAACCCCGGCCTTGCTACAGGTGGCTCACAGGGTACTGTTTTGTGTAGTTATGAATGTGACTATGAAGGGTATCGTATTGAAGTGATCGAAGAGCCGGGTGGTGCGAGACGTATTCGTTCGTGGACCAAAAACATTGAGTACTATGCAGGTCTGGGTGAGATCATTCAGGATTTTGGAAATGTTTCACCTGACTATAATACCTGCGGAGGATGCTCAGTTACACAAGTGTGGAATGGGCAAGGAGTCTCGCCATTTTGTAACAGATCAGGACAACCTATTTCGGGACCAGCTTATCATGTTTCCATTTTGAATGACAACAGCTATGATGGCAGCACCTTACCGCTGGCAGGCTTTGATTGCAGCGACTATGATCGAGCAGCATTGGTTAACGTATTTAATCTTTCGCCAAACCCGGGTTTTGATCTGCCCACAACCTGTGGGGTAGCTTGTGTCAATGTGGGTTTTCAGCCAGGGGGCGATCCGTCTGATACAATAGGTTTGGGTCATTCATGGGATGAGTGGAACTCTGACGCATATCATGAAACGCTTTGGGATATTTGGGGGTCATTTGGCGGGGCCCCTGTCCAACCAAGCAGCGAAAATCTAGAAAACGGTTATGGAGTAAACCTTGGGCTTACCTTACAAAGAGGTGATTACACAGGCTTTGCGGTAAAGTATAACTACTCAAACCTGCCTTTCACTTATAGCGTACCGTCTGGTTTACCTGATGAATACAGAGACATAGCAATTGGTTTAACAGGAGATATGGAAATTTCTACATTTTCGTTTTCAGTTGGACCAATTGTCAATCTGCCTGCAGGTAAATGGAACTTCAGTGCCAGACCCGCTATACAACTTTTCACCACAAAAATGCCTGAATTGATCGTTGCCCAGCCGGATGCTTCAGGTCAGCAGAACCTGGAATCAGGTCTGGCTTTGTTCGGCGGAAAAACTGGTGGTTGGGGTTATGATCTGTCTCTGAATGTCAATTACTCGATCTGGGGGCCGCTTTCAGTATTTGTAGAACCATATTTTACAGGTTTTATTGATCCAATCATTCATTATACAGAAAGAGACCCACTGAAAGCATATGATGGCGTTGTTTTCTCAGAAACGCTTTTTACCAGACTGCCTTATGAGAACAGAACGATAACTTCAAATCTGATAGGTATCAATGCAGGCTTAAGTGTCAAGCTGTTTTCACAAGATCATAATTCAACACGCAGCACACATTCACAGAAAATGTTATCAGGTGATAAAGGTAAAGGTGATCGGCTTCAAATGGAAATCAGAGAGTACTGGACTCCGATAGAATTGGAGAAGTTTATCGATCAACAATTAAGGCCTGAGAATCTTATTGTCTATGAAAATGGAGTATGGATACCCCTGGATGAGGTGACAAGAATTCCGGAGAAGATGAATCTGACTGATGTTATGGGATCTATTTCATTATCAGAAGGGAGAAGTTACATGTATACTGGTTCCATGGCAAATGAACTGCTGGCTGCCTTTGATCAGCTCATGTCAAACGAGTCCGGATGTGGCGAAGGATGTATCAAACTTAGTGGCGGATGTTTATGCGTTGGATTAAATGAAACCGAATCTGAAATCCATTCAGGTCAGGATCTGATAATTCCTTTTACATGGAACTCCTTTACTGATAAGTTCATTATTGAAAAACGAAAGAAAATTCAAAAGCCAGAAGATATTTTGTACGCTTCCTATGTGTTTTATGATGGCAACGAAACGTATATATATGATGGTTCGTATTTAGAGATCTATGAGATATTAAAAAGCTCTGATGACAGTACTAATGGAGATCAGGAAAAGCTTAGCTCATGTCCGCCTAATGGATGGACTGGTGGTCCGTGCACTAGCAAAGGGGGATTTTGCTGGTGCTACCTAAAAGGTACGGATGAAACAAAAATAAGTTCAGCATTGGATGTATTAAATGCCAGGATGATCAAAGAGAACCTTGAATCCGTTACATCATCCTATACAATTGCAAGTATTAATGGTGACGTAAAAGGTCAGATAAGTGTAATGAAAGGCTCTCAACTATATGTGGGTCCCAATATAGATGATGTTTTACAAGCAATTTCAATCCTGGAGACAAGCGGATATCCTTCCTGTGGTGACAGTTGTATAAAGCTTGCTGATGGTTGTTTATGTGTTGGAATTACTGATAAGAATGAACGCCAGGTTATTTGGAGATAGCTATGGCTTTCCGTCCCAGCCGAGTTCCTTGAAAAGGACTTTGCGTAATGCAGTGCAGCATACTTCATTTTAAATCATGCGTGTTAACTATGATGATGCATTCATTGCAAAGTAATAACGACTTCACTGCGCCAAGTCCTGCTAAGGGCAGTGACTTGGCTGGGAATTAATATTCAATAAATCTATTATCTTAGTTTAAAATTACTTCTATGAAATCCCTATTTCTTATAACCCTCCTGCTTTTTACCCTCACAAACACCTACGCCCAACTCCCGCCCTGGAACACAAAATTTGTAGTTTATCACCCTGATGGTTACACCGACACCCTCTGGATTGGCTGCGATGAGAACGCAACAAATGGTTATGATGAAGGGTTGGATATAGTGGATACTTCTTTTCAATACCCACTTGCCATAAGAGGATATAGTGAAGAAATTGAGAATGATTCAGCTTTTGGCAATTGTGTGAATCTTAAAAAAGATGTGAAAGGTTTTGACAACCCGGTGATTTTTACTTTTTATGTTTTGCATGATGAAATAACAGGCACCGGTTTCCCAGCTCAGATAGGCTGGGACACAACAGATTTTAAATACGGGTATGAGGATTATAAAATAGACCAAGCTTATTTGACTTCAGAATTTGGATATGTGGGCGGTATAGATGCTACTTTCTGGCTAATAATGAATAGAAACAACGAAGACACAAGTGATATTTCTTTCCCTACACAACCTATAGATATCGTCCCTGAAAATTCTGTGTATGAATGTAGTCCTCAGGATTACATTGTTAAGGTAACTGCAACTGTTTTTTTTGCAGATTATAAAGTCAATATCAACGAAAGAGATTTTAAAGGTAAAGTATATCCTAACCCGGTAACTGAAAAGCTGTTTATTGAAACCTCCTCTCAGAAGCCATTTCTTTATAGAATGTCTGACCTATCAGGAAGAACCATATTGCAGTCTTCAAACCTGAGTTATAAAAATGCAGAAATAGAAATAAGCGGGCTGTATGAGGGATTATATATTCTAGAGCTTATTTCAAATGAAGGCAATATTTTGTATTCTTCAAGGATTATTAAACTAAATACATTATGAAGAAAATATACATTATTTTATTATTGTGCTTTAAATGTTTATATAATGTACCCAGCTATTAGGACAGGATGTTAGATAAAGATAATTGAATATTAGATTCATTAGATTAAGCAGCTTTCAAATAAAATGATGCTGGTTTTTTGTAGCCAAGGGACTGGTGATTTCTCTCATAGTTATAGAAGGAAAAATACTCATTCAAGCCGTTATAGAGTTGTACACCGTCCTCAAATCCATGCAGGTAGATACATTCGTATTTTACAGATTTCCAAAGGCGCTCAATGAAGATGTTGTCGATAGCTCTGCCTTTGCCATCCATGCTGATTTTTATTGGATTTTCTCGCTCAGAAAGGAGACTGATGTATTCATAAGCAGTAAATTGAGACCCTTGGTCTGAGTTGATAATTTCTGGTTGTCCATGGTTACAGATGGCCTCCTCAACCACTTGACGACACCACTGGCTGCTCATAAGGTTGGATAAACTCCAGTTGACCACAAAGCGTGTATGCACGTCTATTACAGCGCATAAATACATAAACCCCCTGCGCATGGCAACATATGTAATGTCTATTGCCCACACTTGATTGCTTCGTTTAATTTCCAATCCTTTCAATAAATAGGGATACACCGGATTTTGCTTATTCGGCTTGCTGGTGTTTCGCTTATGATAGATCGTTTGCCAGCCCATAAGTGCCATTAATCGCTTAACGCGTTTGTGGTTGATGAAGATCCCCTTATCCTCTAACCAATGCTTCATGTGTCTGATGCCATAAAATGGCGTTTTAAAATACTGTTCATCCATCAAGCGCATAATATGCAGGTTTTCTTCTGACTCAGCTACCGGCTTATAATATAAACCGCTGCGGTGAATACCGGCTAATGCGCACTGGCGCACGATACTCAATTCTTTTTCAGGCTTGATCATCTCCCTTCGCTCAGATAACGGCTTCATTGCAATTTTTTTTTCATCCAGTCATTCTCAACCTTCAACTGGCCGATCTGCGCATACAACTTTTCAATGGTCGCTTCCTGGGTCCTTGATTCCTCAGTAGTGGCTCCGCCATCAAAAGCCGCAGCCGCGTTATTTATAAATTCTTTCTTCCAGTTAGACACCTGATTGGGGGGTAATTCATACTTTTTTGCAATCTACTCAACGGTTTGACGCTCCCGGAGCGCTTCCAAAGCTACCTTGGCCTTGAAGCTTGCGTTAAAAACGCGACGTGTTCGTTTTGTCATATCGGTAATTTAGTAAATTCACACTAAATCACCTGTCTTAAATTTGGGGTACATTATAATTTAAACCATTAAATCATTTGGGTATATTATCTTCACTATTACAATAGCAAAGTATGAAATACATTATAATTGTAGTTTTGAACTTATTGACATGCGCTTTATTTGGACAAACTCCTGATTGGTCAGCAAACTTTTACGTACAACGTACTGATGGAATAGTTTCCGACACTATTACGATAGGTCTGGCATACGATGCCACACCTGGTTTTGACATTTCATATGATCAAATAGATACCAACTTTTCATATCCAGTTGGCATCAGAACAAATTCATATGATGTGGAAATTGATTCATTAACCTGCCCAGCAAACATGAAAACCAACATACTGCCATTTCAAGATATTGTAACTTGGGATGTCTATGTGATATCAGATTCATTTGACTATTTTGGAGAAGAGTATGTAACACTTTATTGGGACACTTCAGATTTTACATTCAATGATGGAAGTTTATCGCTAGAGTATGTTTATGCGACTTCCAACATAAACTATTTTTGTGCTATTGATTTGAATGCAATATGTATCTCAACAAACTATTACTGTTATGGCTATGGTGGTTTTTATTATGATAGAGCTCCACTAGTATACCAATTTCAAAATCCTGATGAATATATTACTGGAGAATGTGCAACGGAACGTAACATATTCAGCTTTCAGATCCACGCTGTAATTAACGATTTGACAGCAATAAATAGTTATAATGACCAGACATCACTAAATATTACCCAACAGGTCGGAAATATTGTAGAACTTTCAATCCGCTCAAGTCCGATAACTCTTTGTATTTATAGTTTAACAGGTGAATTGTACTATCAAAATACTTTTTCAAAAGGTTCATACTACTTAGATTGTTCAATGTTTCCAAAGGGAATATTACTTTTTCATGCAATTAACACAAATAATACCATTTCTAAAACAATATTAAATCTATGAATTTATTCAAAACTCTATTTGCGATTTGCATTATTAATGCGCAGATACATTATCTTTTTTCTCAAGACAACTCAATTTATGGCTATAAGCATACTCCTCAAGGAGAGTTGCATATGCTAATCATTTTTGCAGAAATAAGTGGTTCGACCGTTACAATGGATGATTGGGATTCCGGCGAAATACCTTCTTGGGGTTATGATTTGTTTGAATCTGATGTAGCCGAAATTGGCAATAACGACAATCTTTCAAAGTATTACTACGAAATGACTAAGTACACTTCTGATCCCTTCAAGGTAACCGCAGATGTATATCCTAATTTAGTTATTGTTCCAAATAAAATTTTGTCTGAGGTCTATACTTGGATTTCAGCCAATGATGGAAGTTTTCCTTGGGAAAATTATGATAGTAGACCAAATTTTTCTGACTGGCAAAGTGACAACTCCTACTCATCTCCTGATAATTACGTTGATTATGTAGTTGTAATTTATAGAGATGTAAATTCAAATGGTTCAGACGGCGGGTATGCCTCTATAGGTTCAGGAACAGTAACAACAAATTCAACTGGTACACTTAAAACTTTTTATATCCGAGAAGGTCATGTACATGATAGCAATCAAGGCAACTATTGGTCAAACGCCCTTCTTTTTGTTCATGAATTTTCTCATGAAATATGGCGTGCCCCTCACAGAATGGCTGCAAATACAGTAGTGGATCAAAAGTATGAAACTTACTTTGGCTGGGGCATGATGTCACATAATCACGGACCATTTAAAGACGCCAATGCCTGGGAAAAGTGGTGGGCAGGCTGGTTACCTAATCTGACAACGATAGAAAATGATGTTGCTAACAATGGCAGCTACTATTTAGGAGATCTCAATGAGGATGGTGAGGCTATAAGAATTGAAATTCCTAACACTACAAATACTTATCTATGGATTGAAAATAGGCAAAAAACAAACGCCTATCTAGATGAAAGGTGGGAAACAAGTTCATACACATATTTACCAACCATGAATGCAGGTATATACATGTACATATCTAACGGTGGTAGCAATAGATCAAATATTGATGTTTCTGCAAGTCCAGGACATTCAAATCAATTTAAGGTATTGCATGGAGACGGTAATAGAGATTATGAATACAAGTTTGAAGAATATATCCCTGGATATGGAAATCAATCTGTATTTGAAATTGGAGAAGACAACCCAATTAGTAGTAGTAATGATTTCACCTCAATAAGAGGTGATTATGACACAGAGGATGGAATCGATCTTATTTATATTGAATCAAATTATAATTTAGGGACCGGCAATGAAGTAAAGGGTATAAGTAAAGAATACTCAGGTGGAACTACATCAAACACATATAACCACTTTGGGAAACCGGGGGCGGAATTCAGTGTTGGCGATGTACTTGGTTTAGATGGTGTAATCCCAATACTTGATTTTGTAGATTTTGACTATACAAATGATAAGACAGGAAATCTATTACTAAATGGATTATCAGTGAGTATCGCAAGCTACAACTCTACTACTGGTGAGTTTGAGATAGAAGTCGCATTTGATGATTGGACTATAGCTACAAACAAAAGGTGGGCTGGTTTCATTGATTTACCTGCCAATGAAACTTTGGAAGTATCATCTGGGGCTGTACTTACATTAAACAATACAGGAACACCGAATACTGAATATAAAGACGCTACTTACAATTATACTTTGCCCACAGAATTTAACTTATTATCGAACTCAGAATTGATTTTAAAATCTTCCTCAAGCTTAGTAGTTGATGAAAACTCTTCAATAATCATTCAATCTGGGGCTGATGTTAGACTAGAATCTGGAGCTACAATTGAAGTTAAGAATGGCGGAATTATAGTACTTGAAAGTGGAGGAAGCATCATAGCGAATGCCACAAATACTAAAATAATCATTGAAGATGGTGGAACTCTATTGCTAAATGGTAATGACATTGAACTAAACAATATAACGGCCATCATTGATCTAAGAGATGGAGGCACTATTAAAACTGCAGATAATATTGATTTTACTTTTACTGGTACAGGTTATTTAAAATATAATTCAGGTGGAGTATTTAACCTGGGCAGCAACAGCCGCTTTGTGCTACAGGGTACCGGCACCCCCGATATGAAAGCCTGGCTGCAGGATGGCGCAGACCTCTACATCTACGACCGCGATGTGTACCTGGAAGATTGTAGAATCGTCTATAACAACAACAGCAAACTCAGAACCGCTTTTGCAGAGTTTTTTGCCGAAAATGTGCTGTTCAATGATGGCGGTACCCATGCCAACAACGGCATACATGTGTATGATACCGATAGCTTCGAGGTGATGCAATGCACCTTCGATGGTTTTGATATTCCCATTTTAATCGAAAACATTGATCTGTGCCCCGAAGACATCGTGAACGTGCAATTACGGCAAAGCACCTTGAAAAACTATGATACCTGGGGCATAGAAGCCAACACTGTCGACAGAATGTACCTCTATGCCAACAGCATTGAGGGCAATGCCAATGCTACCGCCGGTATGTTTTTGTATGATGTGATAGAATGTCATATAGAGGCCGGGGTGATTAAAAACCATACTGCAGCCAATGGCGTTATGCTGAATAATACACGCTATTTCATACTAGATGGTGCCACCATTCGCAACAACAGCAAGGGCATTGAATCTTACAGCAGTTCTATCTATTTGCGCAACCTGGCTACCATTAAAAACAATACCAACAAAGGCATCCATGCATTTTCCAGTGTAGATGGTATAGCCAATCCAAGCTCCTTGAGAAAAATAGTAGTGGGTGATGAAGGATGTGGCTGGATCATCAACAACGGCACCGGTATTGCCGGCAAAGACATTGCCCTGCACATAGATGCTATGGAACATGCCATTGCCAATGATGGGCCTGTGTATCCCAACCGTTTTGATGGAAACACCTATGCTATTGACATTTGTTATGATTATTTTGATGAGACGTATGTATCTGAAACCCTCATGGCCCGCTACAACTACTGGACAGGTGGTGGTGCACCCATTGGCACTGACGTGTCGCTGGGTTTTAATGCAGGCTGCAACGATATAACAAAAGAAACAAGCGGTTACCTGACAACCGCACCCACCAGTTGTACTTGTGCGGGTGCCAATTGTGAAGAAGAAATGGATGAAGCCGCTTTAACATTGCGTATGAACGATAACTCCTGTGCCTATTTAATCAACCAGCAAGGGGGAGGCAGAATCAGCGTAGCAGCGCAGTTTAACGACGCCTACCAGCTTTTTATGGCACAAGACTACAATTATGCCTACCAGAAATTTAAATGGCTAAAAAACCGCGTAGAAGCCGAATACACGAATGGTCTGCCCGATGGCAGTTGTAAGCTGTTGTATGGCATCTCGTACTGGATGGTGGATGATATGGCTCAGATTGCCGAAGCGCATTGCCAGCCCCCCTTCTATGATGAGCGCTATGCGGCTGCAACTGCCACAGCAGACATCTTTTCGCTGTTCCCCAATCCGGCAACAGAGCAGGTAACCCTGGCGAGCACTTTGTTGCAAGAGGTGCATTTTACTATTTACACCCTCGATGGCAGGTTCATAGAATCGGGCACCTTTACCGGTAGCAAGGTATGTGGCATAGCACACTACACCCCGGGGCTGTATTTGGTGCAACTACAGGCAGATGGGCAACAACAAACCATCAAGTGGGTGGTGGAATAGGTTGATCGATGAATGTCGCTCCACTGGAGCCCGTTGGAGCTACATAACATTTATTATTAAGTTTATGGGAGATCATGTTGACCCCGTGGTGGTCAAATATGTATAACCCTCATGTGTAACTTGCCCCCCAACCCTAAAAGGGTTGAAAAAAAACTGCCCCAACGAAGGCAGATACGTAAATTCCTAGCCCGTATGGAGGCGATACCCCCGCCGGTATAGAAGATGATCATACAAAATAAGTATAATAATAATATATTCTATAATATTTATTCTACAAAAAAATACCGGCGGTGTAAAGCCGACAGCCGGACCAAGGCAACTGGACAGCACCGGATAAATTGCTTCACCATCAACCATACCCCATCAAAAAACTGCTACTTCCATTGGCGACAGTCAATCCCGCGATACAAATGCAGCGCAGCAAAGCAAGCCAGCAGTTGTTATGCGGGACTCATCTCCCCACCATCTCCTCCGGCTTCACCCACGCATCAAACTCTTCGGCGGTAAGGTAGCCCAGTTGAATGGCGGTCTCTTTCAGAGTAGTGCCGTTCTTGTGTGCTGTCTGGGCGATCTCAGCTGCCTTGTAGTACCCGATCTTCGTGTTGAGAGCGGTCACCAGCATCAGGCTGTTGTATAGGTTGTGGTCGATATTGTCCTGGATGGGTTCGATACCCACAGCGCACTTGTCGTTGAAGGAGCGACATACATCGCCGATGATGCGGGCACTGTGCAGGAAGTTGTAGATCATCACTGGCTTGAACACATTGAGTTCGAAGTGACCGTTGGAACCTCCGATGTTGATGGCCACGTCATTGCCCATCACCTGGGCAGCCACCATGGTCATGGCCTCACACTGGGTGGGATTGACCTTGCCGGGCATGATGGAAGAACCGGGTTCGTTATCGGGTATGTGGATCTCGCCGATACCGCACCTCGGACCACTGGCCAGCAGCCTGATGTCATTAGCGATCTTCATCAGACTCACAGCCACCATCTTCAATGCTCCGTGTGCTTCCACGATGCCATCGTGTGCTGCCAGTGCTTCAAACTTGTTGGGAGCAGTCACGAAGGGCAGGCCTGTCAGCCTGGCGATGTTCTCAGCCACTTTTACGGCATACCCTGTAGGTGTATTGATACCGGTTCCTACAGCTGTGCCTCCCAATGCCAGTTCGCTCAGATGGGTGAGGCTGTTGCGGATAGCTCGCAACCCGTGATCCAGTTGTGCTACATATCCGCTCAACTCTTGTCCGAGGGTAAGGGGAGTGGCGTCCATCAGGTGCGTACGACCGATCTTCACCACATCCATGTAGGCTTCTGATTTTTGTTTCAGTGTATCCCTGAGGGTCTCGATGCCGGGGATGGTCACCTCCATTAATATCTTATAGGCAGCAATGTGCATGGCAGTAGGGAAAGTGTCATTGCTGCTCTGCGATTTGTTGACGTCATCGTTCGGGTGAACGGACTTCTTCTCATCTGTGAGTGAGCCTCCGTTGAGCACATGTGCCCGGTATGCCACCACTTCATTCACGTTCATATTGCTCTGCGTGCCGGAGCCGGTCTGCCAGACCACCAGCGGAAACTGATCATCCAGTTTTCCTGCCAGGATCTCATCGCATACTTCGCCGATGAGTTTACACTTGACATCATCGAGCACACCCAGCTCATTGTTGGTGATGGCAGCTGCTTTTTTCAGATAAGCGAAAGCACGGATGATCTCCTTCGGCATCCTGTTGATGTCCTGCGCAATGGGAAAATTCATGATGCTGCGCTGGGTCTGTGCGCCGTAGTATGCATCAGCAGGAACCTGAACAGTTCCCATGGTGTCTTTTTCGGTTCTATAGGTAATCATCAGTAAAGTATAATTTAGTTATAGATTGAAATGTGATAAGTGAGCGGTGAATCCCGTTTATCTCCGATTAACATCGGGATAAGGCGGGAAGTGAACCCGATCAGGATCAGGAGTGAATGGTTGCTCACTTTGGATTTGTTCTTCATATTGTTCTGATCAGTCCGCTTAAACCACGAAAAGTACTTTTCATGGACTGTTCAAGGGTTATCAATAATTCATGATTCAGAGAATACAGATCATCGGCAATGTCCAGAGCAGCATCGACCTCTACCACACTTCCTCTTGAGATCTCGAAGTATCTTTTGCGTTCGGATATGGATTTTCGTGATGCTCCTTCCGCAAGATTAAGGTGAACAGATAGCGCAGCTCTTCTGATCTGCATGGAGAGGTTGTATTTCTCTTCTTCCGGAAGATCTGCCGTCAATCGGTAGCAGTCCATAACAAATCTTCTTGTGGATCTATATACATCCAATTTGGTATGAGCTAAGTTCAAAAACATGGTTAAGCATTTGATGAGCTCCAATGTTAATGAAAAAAATATCTATTTAATAAAAAATATAAATCATCTTGTCAGGATCTCACCCCTCACTTCCTGCATTCGCAGGATTCACCCATCACGCACGCTTCAGCGTGCAATCGCTTCCCGCATCTTCTCGCCCAGCACTGCCGGTGTTTCGGCCACATGAATGCCGCAGGCCCGCATGATCTCCATCTTCGCAGCAGCAGTATCGTCCTTGCCACCTACAATGGCGCCGGCGTGACCCATGGTTCTTCCTTTCGGTGCCGTTTGTCCGGCAATGAAACCCACCACCGGTTTGGTGCCGTTCTCTTTGATCCACTGAGCAGCCTGCGCTTCCATGGTACCACCGATCTCGCCGATCAGGATGATCCCTTCGGTATCGTCGTCGGCCATCAGCAACTTCACTGCATCGAGGGTAGTCGTTCCAATTACAGGATCTCCGCCAATACCTATGCAGGTGCTTTGTCCCATACCGGCTTTCGTCACCTGATCGACCGCCTCATAGGTCAACGTACCGGAACGGGAGACGATACCGATGTGGCCTTTTCTGTGTATGAAACCGGGCATGATACCCACCTTGGCTTCACCAGGGGTGATGATGCCCGGGCAGTTCGGACCTATCAGTGTACAGTCGCGGTCCTGGATATAGGCCTTGGCCTTTACCATATCCTGAACCGGAATGCCTTCAGTAATGGCCACAATGACCTTGATACCGGCTTCAGCAGCCTCCATGATGGCATCTGCAGCAAATGCCGGTGGAACGAAAATGATGGATGTATTGGCACCTTCTTTATCAACGGCATCGGCCACGGTGTTGAATACCGGCTTATTCAGGTGTTTGCTACCTCCTTTGCCCGGCGTGATTCCACCCACAACCGGAGTGCCGTATTCGATCATCTGTTCGGCGTGGAAGGTTCCTTCCTTGCCTGTGAATCCCTGTACAATGACCCTCGAATAACTGCCAACCAATACGCTCATGAATGTATATTTTGCGCCGCAAAGATAGGGCATAAAAGGCACGCATCCTGCTAAAACATGCAGGAATATGATCACGCGGGAGGTGGTTGAAGCACGGTGCCTGCTGCCAGCCAGTTACCGCCGTCCTGCTGTTCGCTCGTATCTTTTCGCTGCGCTGCAAGGATACCCGCTGCCATCAGGGCTATGATGCCCGGCAGCTGCTTCGTTGTGACCGTTATTTTTTCTTCGATGATTTCGCCAGCGGATTGAAGGCCAGTGCCCGGTCTATCCAATGGTGCAGGCTGCTGTCGCTGTCGATCGCCTCTCCGGTAGCCATCAGAAACCCTTTCATCGGTTTTCCGGTGAACACCATATGAGCAATTCCAGGCTCCTGCAGGGCAGTTTCCATTTCATCCGGATGGATGCGTATCATCATATCATCTCCGATGATGCCCACACACATCTTGTCATTCACCATAAAGGTGAGACCGCCCATCATTTTTTTTTCTTCCGCCTTCACCTTTTTGCTCCTGAAGTGAGAACGGATGCGTTCGGCCAGGTATTCGTCGTAAGCCATGCCTATTGAATGCTTATTTTGACTGACCTGAATTGTGAGTCTGCAACCTGAACGAAATAGATACCTGCAGGAAGCAGATGCTTGATTGTTGTTTGTCCGGCATCCAGTATTCCTCTCATTAATGATCCTCCCTGCAGGCTGATGATTTGATACTGGATATGATCAGGTGCATTCGGATAGCTGATAAGAATTTGTTCTGAATTTGCCTGTACTGTCCACCCGTCTGAAGGTTGGGCTGCACTTGCCTGAGTAGCTGAATCAAATCGAAACGACTCACTATCAACAAACAAGGCATCATCGGGTGCGGCAGCGTTTCCAACCAGGAGTACCTGGATATAATAGTCCTGGTCATAGACCAAAGTATCGCCATTTGTGTCAAGCATTTCTGCAGGCAAGGTGACTGAAAAAGAGGTTGATCCATCCGGTATCTGGTCATAGTAGCTTGTAGCCGGAAGGGTCTTGATGGAGGCAATGGATGGAAGGTCATCTATTGGACTGATGCATATTCGGTAGTGATCTGTAATAAGGGGGTTGGAATCAGTGAATTGAACAGTAAGATCTGAAGCAAGGGCATTGTTTGCAGTTTGAAGGTAGGATAATGCAATATCCTGAATAGCGGTTTGCAGCCTAATAGGTGTATAGGTGCGCACCAGGGTTGTATCAATACCACTTTCTTCCATTGGCATGGTCAGTAAGTACAAATGATAAAACACATTGTTAGTTATTGCAGTGCCATCCCATGTAAGGTGGCCGGCATCAAATTGACCGGTATAGGCCAACGATCCGTCTGGACTGATTTCAACATAGTGATCTTCATTCAATAGAAGAAGTTCTTCAGTGGTAGGAATAGAAGGTGATGAGACCGGATGTATAAAAACACGGTATTTGCTTACCTGCTCATCATAAGTGGCTGCCTGGATGGAAAACTGAAGATCGGCACCAGTAAGATTGTCTCCAATGTCTTGCAATTGGATGAAAATAGGATGCACAGAATCCACAACTTCAACTGTTACAGGCACATCGGGGTTCTCTGCCAGACCCGCTTCATGAATATACATATGGGTATTATAATTGCCTGCACCCGTACCTTCCTGTATCAGAGACAACCGAACCCATCCGTAATACAGGCCTTCCGGTTTATTTAGCTGAAATGGAAAAATGCCGGTAGCTATATGGTTTTCACCAAATGCAAAAGAAGTGCCGCAATAGTTATTGAAATAGTATAGCTGGCCGGTAAGATCATCAAATTGAATAGTTTCATCAATTGCAGCTCCGGATGTAACTGGCAATGCCATCTTTCTCGAATAGGTGCCGTAGCATCCTGTTCCCATAACTGAATAGTATCCTGCTGAAGCATCTCCGAGTGGCTGCAGTCTTGCATTCACAAGAGCCAGTTGAGAATAACTGCTGAAAAGCCTGGTTATTTGGAATTGAATATCATATAACCCATCAGCATCAAGATCCAGGGAATAAGAATCTTCCGTAAAAGCTCCTCCTGCAACCAAATGGATATCAGGATCAAGTGGTATAGAAATTACCTGGGCACTGGCCGCAGCTGGAAGCGCAAGGAAGGCATGCGCCATACTGGAATAGATACCTGATCTCTTGTCTTGCTTCATCTCCAAAACATTAAACAATAAAAATGAATTGAATTAACATATCTAAAATAAAAAAAACCTGGCGTTCATCCAGGTTTTTTTCTGTGGAGGTTATAATTACTTGGCAAATGACACAGCCCGCTTTTCCCGTATCACGGTCACCTTGATGTGTCCGGGATACTGCATTTCGTCCTGGATCTTCTGGGCGATCTGGAAGCTCAGGTCTTCAGATTTCTTATCGTCCACCTTTTCGGCTTCAACTATTACCCGCAGCTCGCGACCGGCCTGGATGGCAAATGCTTTCTCCACTCCGTCATAGGCCATGGCCAGGTTCTCCATTTCCTTGATGCGCTTCAGGTAGCTTTCCAGTATCTCTCTTCGGGCTCCGGGACGGGCACCGCTGATGGCATCGCAGGCCTGTACGATGGGAGAGATCACATAGGTCATCTCGATCTCATCATGGTGGGCTCCTACAGCATTCACAATGGCAGGATGTTCACCATATTTTTCGCACAGCTTGGCTCCGAGAAGGGCATGAGACAATTCTGATTCTTCTTCCGGCACTTTACCGATATCATGCAGCAAACCGGCACGTTTGGCCAGCTTGGGGTTGAGCCCCATCTCTGCCGCCATGGTGGCACACAGATTGGCAGTTTCCTTGGAGTGCATGAGCAGGTTCTGGCCATAGGAAGAACGGAATCTCATACGACCCACCATTCTGATGAGTTCATTATGCAGACCTGAAATACCCAGCTCGATAACCGTTCTTTCACCGATCTCCATGATGTGCTCTTCCATCTGCTTGCGTGTCTTGGCCACCACTTCCTCAATTCGGGCCGGGTGGATACGACCATCGGCCACCAGTCGCTGTAATGACAGGCGGGCCACTTCTCGGCGCACCGGATCAAAACCGGAGATGATGATGGTTTCTGGTGTATCATCCACAATGAGTTCTATACCGGTTGCTGCTTCCAGCGCACGGATATTCCTGCCTTCCCGCCCGATGATCTGACCTTTCTGATCGTCGCTGTCCAGGTTGAACACAGAAACGGTGTTCTCAATGGTCTGCTCGGCTGCAGTGCGCTGTATGGTCTGGAGAATGATCTTCTTGGCTTCCTTGTTCGCCTTGAGTTTTGATTCTTCCATGATCTCTTTGACATGGGCCATGGCCTGGTTACGGGCCTCATCCTTGAGGGTCTCTACCAGTTGGGTCTTGGCTTGCTCTGCCGTGAGTCCTGCGATCTGTTCCAGCTTGGCCACGTGCTCACTGTAGGCCTTTTCCAGCTCTGTTTTCTTGACACTGACCAGTTCGAGTTGTCTGTTCAGATTTTCGCGAACACTGTTTGCTTCGTTCTCTTTTTTCTTGAGGTTTTCTCTTTCCTGCGCCAGTTGTTTTTCGCGGTTCTTCATCCGCAGTTCCTGTTCTTCCAGCTTGCCCAGCTTGCTGACCCTTTCAGTCTCGATCTCGGCTTTCATCTGGAGGAATTTCTCTTTGGCTTCCAGCAGCCGGTCTTTTTTCAGATTCTCAGCTTCTGTAGTAGCTTTTTCTTTCAGCAGACTGATGTCTTTCTGTGCAGCGCTCAGCATATCGGCAGCATCTTTCCGTGCCTGTTCCAGTTCAGCAGAGCTTTTGCTGAAGAACAGCCTGCCCAGAAGGAGTCCGATCAGCAGCCCCCCGCCAGCACCTATCAATACGCTCATAATGTCCATACCTGTGGTTTTATAGTGACAGGCTGGTGTAATAAAGGCAGGCGAACCGTGTGTCAGGTTACCTGTCAGCTGTGTTGCTGCAGGCTTTTTTGCAAATGATCATCCAGGTCTGTGAGTGCTTCCAGAATGGTATCCTGTAATCCGCTTAGGCGGTTTTCATTGGTTTGTGAACCAACTGCCAGTGTAAGGGCATACATGGCCAGATAATCCTGTTTATCCTTGCCTGCAAATTGTCCCTGCAGGTCTTTCACATGCTCTGATATTTCTCTTGCGGCACTGCGAACGGCCTCTTCCTCCTGCGGTTTGATCTTCAGCCGGTAGGGTCGGTCGCAGATAGTAACATTTATATGGATGACATCCTGATCTTGCACAATCCGGTTTTACCTTCAGATACACCAGTACCTAATCTTCCAAAAATACAGAAATTCCGGATATGCAAATGCCCTGTTCAGGCTTCAAGTCTCCTTATACAGGAGTCAATCTCCTTGATATAGGTGTTGATTCGACGCTTTACTTCTTCCTGATCTTCAGTACTTTCTGCAGGTTCATTGTCCTGCAGCCTGATCAACTGCGCAGTCTTGAGCACATCCATTTCTTTCCGCAGCTGATCAATGGCCTGATTCTTCTCTGCTACTTGTGCACGAAGGGTGTCCAGTTGGTTCTTCAGCAAAGCGGTTTCCTGACGGCTGGCCTGCAGCAGCCTGAGCAGCCGGTCTGCATTGGCACGTATGGATTTCAGGCTGTCTGTGATCTCTTTCATGTGCTGCGTATGGTGGCTCCTGTTTCTTTTTCCAGTGCTTTGATGACCCGGTTCACACTTGCTTCCACTTCTTTGTCTGTAAGGGTTTTGGTATCATCACGGAAGGTCAGGCCAATGGCATATGACTTTTTGCCCTGCAGTTTCTCCCCTTCATATACGTCAAAGAGCACAACATCCTGCAACAGATCGCCTGCTGTTTGCCGTGTCACGGACCGGACCTTGTCAAACGATACTTCCGGTTCCAGGATGAGTGCCAGATCTCTTCTAACTTCAGGATACTTTGGTAAGGTATGCATGGTCAGGTCTTCACTGCGGCCATCCAGCCATTTGATCCAGAAGATCTCAGCAAAATAAACCGGATAGCGAATGTCAAAAGCATCTCTGATTGCCGGTTTTACCTCTCCGTACACACCTACTACCTCCTGCCCTTTATGCAAAGCGATGGCATGTTCCAGTAGCGGATGATCTTCAAATGCTGTTTCTTCTGCTGATATATGCCACTGATTTGAAAGCAATTGAACACATGCTTTCATATCGAAAATAGTAGTTATTTCTTTGGATGTATTCCAGTTCTCCGGTTCCCTGCGCCCGCTGATCAACAAGCTCAGGGTGGATACTTCGGTGTAACTATCGCCGCTCCGGTTGAACACCTTGCCGAATTCGAAGAAGCGAAGGTCCTGTTGTTTTCGGTTGACATTATACTGAGCAGCCTCCAGATGACTGAATAAAGTGGTAGGCCGCATGCTGTCCAGTTCTGCATTGAGTGAATTCAGCAGTCTTACAACCTGATCCTGATGAGCAGGCATCCAGCGGTCCACATATTTTGATCGGGAAATGCTGTTGGTAAATACTTCATAAAATCCCTGGGCAGCCAGAAATCTGCAGGCCTGCAGTCTGATCCTTTCCAGATCAGGTTTAGGGCTCAACGAAAAAGGTGTACGAACAGCCTTGGGAACAGGAATATGATCATAACCGTAAAACCGCATGACCTCTTCTATCAGATCGATCTCACGTGTTACGTCGTTTTTTCTGACAGGTACTTCCGTTTGCCAACCTTGTTCATCTGAGCTGACTATTTGGATGTCAAGGTGCCGGAGTATCAGCTCCACCGTCTCGTCTGGTATATCTGTTCCGGCAATATTCCTGAGCCGGGCTTTTCTAAGTTCAACTTTAAACGGAGAGATCTTTTCCGGATAGATGTCAACCAGGCCTCCAACGGGTTCTGCTTCGCTTGTCTGCTGAAGCAGGAACAAAGCTCTTCCCAGGGCAGCTACGGTCATCTCCGGATCGGTTCCTTTAGCGAATCTGGACGATGCATCTGTTTTCAGTCCAAGCCTTGATTCTGAACGACGAATTCCGGCGCCACTGAAAAAAGCACTTTCCAGAAAGATACTGGTAGTGGATGCGGATACACCGCTGTCCTTACCCCCGAACACCCCGCCAATACACATGGCACCCTCGGCATCACAGATCATCAGATCCTGTGCTGATAAGGTATATTCCTTGTCATCCAGACCATGAAATGTGGTCCCATCGGCTACATTTCTGACCACTATACGTTGCCCGCTGATCTTGTCCAGATCAAATGCATGCAGTGGTTGCCCAAGTTCGTGCAGCACGAGATTGGTCACGTCCACTACATTGTTGACAGCACGCATACCTATAGCTTTCAGTCTTTCCTGAATGTGCTCAGGAGATGGGCCAACCTGAATGTTGCGGATAACGATGCCGCTGTATCTCGGGCAGGCAGAATGATTCTGCACTTCTACTACTATAGCGGGCTTTCCGTCAGGCAAAGGACTATTTTCAGGAAAATCAGGATGGATGGTTCCCATTGATCTTACAGCAAGTGCAGCGCTTAGTTCACGGGCTACTCCATAATGGCTGAAGGCATCTGCATGATTGGCAGTAAGTCCTATTTCCAGCAGGTGATCTTCCAATACCGGAATGATCTCAGTAAGAGCAATACCAACCTGTGTTGCAGCGGGTAAGACCAGGATACCGTCATGGCCATCGCCCAGCCCGATCTCATCTTCGGCACAGAGCATGCCTTCACTGCTCACTCCCCGAATCTTGGCTTTTCTGATGGTAAACGCTTCTCCTGAAACCGGATGGATGGTGGTACCTACAGTGGCTACTACCACCTTTTGTCCCTTGGCAACATTAGGAGCACCGCAAACGATCTGCAGGGGAGCTTCTTCGCCGATACTGACCTGGGTAACCTGTAAACGGTCAGCATCGGGGTGAGGGCTCACAGCCAGCACCTCTCCGGTAACGAGCCCTTCCAATCCTCCTTTTACTGACCGCCACACCTCCACACTTTCCACTTCGAGACCGATGTCGGTCAGCAGTTCAGCGGCCTGATCTACAGAGACAGATGCAGGCAATAATTCTTTCAGCCAGTTCCAGGATATCCTCATTACCGGCAAAGTTAATGATTCAGGTATTTCGCTACTCCAGGTGTGAAGAGGCTGCCTGGAGCACCTCTTTATCGGTATCACTGAAATTGTGCACAAAGGCCACAATATCCAGTTTATCCGGATCCCAGGTGTCAGGAACGGAGATACTGAACTCCTTCACGAAAACCCTGCCTGCGGTCAGTTCGTCATTCAGCAGCACACCGGTTGCAGGGGTAAGCATATCTCTCAACACATGATCATGCACATAGCCGGCGTCTATACCATCATTGGTTGACTGAAGATCAACAATGCCGTTTTCCAGGATCATCACACTCAGGTGATTCACTGAGGTCACATCACTGGTGTATTTGATCGTCACCTTGACCAGTGCCTTTGCTGAGGCATCATCATATGTTGCTTCCAGGTACAGATTGCAGGCCGGAACCAGCGGCAACTGATCTTCCACATACACTGCATAATTGGATACAAACAAGGTGTACAGGGTGCCTGTGCCAAAGTCTTTACGGTCAACAAAGCCGGCAGGCCAGGCAGGGGCAGGACCCAGATAGTCATCAAGCTCTTCTGCTTCAGGGGTACCCAGATCCTGGTAGCTGTCAGAATATGGGCCGGCAAAATAATTGTGTTCAGCTACCACTACCAGCTGATCCGGATAGGTGGCAAGTAGTTCTGCTGTAGCTTCATGGGCATCAGGGCAGTTTACACACTGAACACCTGTAAAATCTTCCAGCAATACCACCTTCGTTTGGGGGGCCTCTGCAGGTAGTTCTATGTAGGATGTATCTATCAGAGTTTCATCGACAGGAGTGAAATCAATAGCCGGCCCGATCTCTTCACAGGCAGCAAAGAGCAGTATGGCGGAGGTTATTATTATGTTTATTTTGTTCATATCAGAATGATGTAATTAGTCCGAATTTAAGTCCGCTGAAAGCAGGCTCATACCGGCAAACACCACCGGTACAAACTATTCCTTCAACCTGCTTCACATAACTTACTGAGAAACGGTGAACTTTATGAGAGAAAACGGCAGCAATGAGCGGATAGTGCAAAGCTTCATCTGTTTTTAACGGGTCGAAATTCCACATGTCACTGGCTGTGAAAGACCATTTAGGAGCAATGTTGAATTCAACAAGACCATACACCCAGCTGCCAAAATCATGGTCGTTCTTCTGAAACTGAAACTCTGAGCGGATGGATTTTTTCCTGTCGAATTTGTAGGTGAACTCCACAAATGGAGTGATGGGTTCTACCAGTGCAGCATTTGGTTTGAATTCAAACACTGCCTGATTGTATTTTACCAGTTGCAATCCTACCAGCAGCTTGTAGGTCTTCTTGCGCATTTCCACATCAATGTACTCTTCCTGAAAGAGGAGCTCATTTTCAGGGTCTGAAATATGTGAAAAGTTGGCTGTGATGGTGTAACCTTTTGCCGGCGACCAGGTGAGGTTGGCCTGATAGCCCAGTTCTCCCAGTTCCTGTGCAACAGCCTGATAACGGGCTGTGAGCCGTAGCGAATTCTGTTTGGTCAGTGATGGCAGGTAGTTCATGATCCCGTTCAGCAGGATCTCATTGGGCGATGTGCGCACTACCCAGTTATCCACTTTGCGCACCTGACCCGTTATTCCGAAGCCTTTTGTACTGTAAGTAAGAGAAGAGTATATCGCACTTCCATCAGCATCTTCGAACTGCCCGTCGGCATCTCTGATGGCTTCATGGCTTTTGCGGGCATATTCAGCATACAAACTGAACTTCTTGTAATTGATGGTAGAAAAAGCTGACCCCAGATAAACATTGTACATGGGTACAAATCGGTCTTCCAGATCATAGCTGTTGATCGTGGATGCAATGATATCCATGTTTGACTGATCCAGGGTGCGATTAACCGCAGAAGCCCCTGGCAGAATGGTCAGCTGATCACCCAGCTGCCATACCCCTTCCGTGACCAGGCCTTTTACCACAGGCCCATACAGATCGAACTGTCGTTTGATCTTTCCGGCTACCCCTTTGACCGTCCAGTTTTCGGTGAGATGATAGTCCACTTCCAGACCAACCAGTGCATTGTCTATGCCCAATGGTCGTTCTTCATAAGAGCGGAATGTCAAACCCGTACCAAACTGGGTATAGATGTACCCGCCGGTCAGCTTCATGTCTTCAAATTTTTTACTGACGTACCATCGACCAATGCCCTGGGCCGTATAGGGGGTACCAGGGTTCAGAATATTGGAATTATTGAAGATGTCCAGTCGCAAACCGGCTTCAAAACCCCAGTCTTCTTTTTTATAATAGGTATTCAGCCAGGAATCTACAGATGACTTCAGGTTATCAAACTGTGGGGTATTAAAAGCGCCAATGGCAGAATCCCTCTGGAAATAATCGTTTTGAAGTTGAAGGTCACCGCTGATCTGCGCCACGGAAAGCAAGGGAAGAACAGCCAGTAGAATGATCAGAATAAAGCTTCTCAGCATGGTCATAGGTTTCAATCGCAAATTTAGGATTTTCAGCGTCTTGCAGCCCGGACCAAACGGCTCGGCAAACCTGAGGATGCCATTTTCATGTCATATTGAACTGCTGACCTGCATATGGGCAGACCTGACAGTATGTTCCATGGCATGAATCTTGCTGATTACAGGTACATTTGTACCAGTATAGATCCAACCATATGAAGTCACTCGCATTTTTCGCTTTATTGACCATAGGCATCTCAGCCATGGCGCAGGAATCTCTGCCTGATCTGGAACTTTATGATATTCGGGGTAACAAAGTGAATGTTACTGAATTCGGGCAGAACGGCAAGATCACCGTTTTTAATTTCTGGGCAACCTGGTGTACGCCATGTAAAAAGGAACTCAACAATATTGCAGATCTGTATGAAGACTGGGTGGCTGATTACAATGTAGAGATCGTTGCGGTATCCATTGATGATGCGAAGACAAGAGCTAATGTGGTTTCTTACGCAGATGGCCAGGGTTGGGAATACACTGTCCTGCTTGATCAGAATAAAGACCTGCAACGGTTGCTGAACGGACAGACTGTTCCATTTACCGTGATCGTAGATCAGCAGGGTAATGTGGTTGATAAGCACAGTGGCTATGTAGAAGGAGATGAATATATTCTGGAAGATAAACTCATTGAACTGAGCGGAAACTAAACTTCGTTCTCACCTGATCAGAAGCCCGCCACAGGCGGGCTTCTTTGTTAAATGCTGTTAAACAGCGTTGCGGGCTGAAACCCTTTGCCTGTGTTGCCTCGTTTCTTGTTATATATTTGACGGTCCTGAAGGAGGAGTGCAGGTCATGAACAGTAAGGCATTTAGAGGATTCATTGTTTTGTCAGCCATATTACCCGTGTTGAACGGTTGTGGGTGGCTGAACAGCAAGGAACCAACAACAGACGAAGAACGCATAGCCAGACTGGTGGAAATGGATCATGGTGCCATTCCTGTAGCCTATTTCTTTAGAAATCCTGACCAGACAGCCTACCAGATCTCTCCCGACGGGCGTTTTATCTCTTATCTGGGCCCCTATCAATCCCGGCTCAATATCTACATTCAGCATACCGGACAGCAAGACACAGTACGGCTGACAGCCGCTACTGAAAGAGATATTACCAGCTATTTCTGGAAGAATGAAAGTACCCTGATCTATCTGCAGGATAATGCCGGAGATGAGAACTACCGGATCTATTCAGTAGATACTTCTGGTACAGAAAAGGTACTGGCAGAATTCAGAAATGTTCGTATCAATGTGGTCGATGAGCTGCAGCAGAATCCCAGTGAGATCCTGATCTCCATGAATAAAAGTAATCCGGCATTGTTTGAACCATATCGCCTGGATATTAATAGCGGAGAGATAACCAGACTTGCTGAGAATAAAGATATTCAGAACCCGGTTACCAGCTGGGTGGCAGATAATCGTGGAATCCTTCGGGCTGCTGTTTCAGTAGAGGAAGGTACCACCACACACCTGTTGTACAGAGAGCAGGAAGACATGCCCTTCAGATCGCTCATTTCTTCCAATTGGAAAGATATGATCACCCCCTTGTTCTTTGATGCAGACAATACACATATCATAGCCTTGTCTAATCTTGATCGCGATAAAACAGCACTTATCCGACTGGATCCTGACAAACCTGATCAGCAGGAAATACTTTACAGCAATGAGGAGGTAGATGTCTGGTGGGCTGAGCAATCAGTTCGAACAGGAGGGGTTGCATCCATCTATTATATAACAGACAGAAAATATACTATATATCCAGATACTATATTGCACCAGGTTGCTGAGCAAGTCACTAAACTGCTGCCGGGTAAAGAAATATATATCAGCAGTTATGACAACACAATGTCTCATTTCATTGTGCGTACCTATGCTGATGTGAGCCCCGGAAATTTCTACCTCTACACGAGAAGTAACGGTCAGCTGGATCATCTGTCTTCGGTAAATCCGGAACTGGCGGCCTATCACCTTTCTCCCATGAAACCGGTCAGTTATACTACCCGTGACGGGCTGACCGTAAGCGCCTATCTGACCCTGCCGGCAACAGGAAAAGACAAACACATTCCTGTGGTCATGATGGTGCATGGCGGGCCCATGAGCCGCGACGTATGGGGATACCGTCCGGAAGTGCAATTGCTGGCAAGCCGTGGATATGCGGTCATGCAGGTTAACTTCCGTGGCTCCTGGGGTTTCGGTAAGCGTTTTACCGAAGCGGGCTTCAGAGAGTGGGGAAGGAAGATGCAGGATGATGTGTCAGATGGGGTGCAGTGGCTTATTGATAACGGTATTGCTGATCCTGATAAAGTGGCCATTTATGGTGCTTCCTATGGTGGTTATGCGGCCCTGGCAGGACTGACTTTCACTCCTGATCTGTATGCTTGCGGAATAAGCTATGTCGGGCCTTCCAACCTGTTTACCCTTCTGGATAATTTGCCTGCATATTGGGAGCCTGAGAAAGAAATGATGTATGAAACTATTGGCCATCCTAAGCAAGACTCTTCGTTGCTTTGCAAAGTGTCGCCGGTGTTTCATGTCTCTTCCATAACTGCACCATTGTTCATTGCGCAGGGAGCTAACGATGTCCGGGTTACGAAGGTTGAATCAGAACAAATGGTAGAAGCTCTTCGCAGTAAAGGTGTCGATGTGGTCTATATGCTCAAGGAGGATGAAGGTCATGGATTCAGGCTGGAAGAAAACCGGCTTGAATTCTATCAGGCACTGTGTGGTTTTCTGGAAACTTATATGCCGGCCTCTCCGCCAGATAAGCCCTGATCTTCCACAAATAAGCCGGCAATTATTCCATCGGCCAGCATCAGTGAAGGTTTGCTGATACAGAGGATGTTTCCTGAATGAACCAGTTGACCGGTTTGTATAGAATGAACAGCATTCTGCTGCAACTGATCGTACAACGGCGATCCGAACCGGAGTCTGAATGCTGACAGATCCAGTCCTTTTCTCATACGAAGCTGCAGCATTATATATTCGTTGGCCTGTTGCTCCATAGTCAGTACTTCAGACGCTGCTTCCGGCATCTGCGCCCTGACCTGTTGAATATAAAGGGTATTGTTAGACAGATTCCAGCTTCTTACCGGAGGGTCATAGGAATGTGCTGACGGTCCGAATCCCAGGTATGGTTTGCCCTCCCAGTAGGAAGTGTTGTGCCGTGAGATATGGCCGGGCCTGCAGAAATTGGATGTCTCATATTGCTCATAGCCACCGTCTTCCAACATTTGGAGCAGCAGGTAAAATTGCTCTACCATGGCTGTTTCAGATGGATGCTCATCCTGCCCGCGACGAATTCTCACTTCCATAGCAGTTTTCGGTTCAACTGTTAGTGCATAGGCACTGATGTGTTGCACAGGAAGCAGCAAGGCCTTGTCAATATTTTTCTTCCAGTCATCCGGTCCGGACCCCTGTATGCCATAGATCAGGTCTATACTGATGTTGTCAAAACCGAAAGATGCTGCTGATAGAACAGCTTCTTCGGCCATAACCCCTGTATGGTTTCTGTTCAACCTCAGTAGGTCGTTGTCGTTGAATGACTGAATGCCAATACTCAGACGATTGATACCCGCATTGCGCCATTCCTGCAAGTGCGCAGGTGTTATGTCTTCCGGATTGGCTTCCAGTGTGATCTCTGCATCTGGCACAACCCGGGTATGCTTTCTGATCCTATCAATAAGATCTGTCAACTGCCTGTATGACAACAACGAAGGAGTGCCTCCGCCCAGGTATATCGTTTCTGTTGCAGGCCGGTTTTGAACGCCCAGCTTCCTGTCCATTTCCGTCTGTATGGCTTCCACCATTTCCGGCAACAGGCGCCGGTTCACACTGAAATGGAAATTGCAATAATGACAGGCCTGTCTGCAAAAGGGAATATGTATATAGATACCTGACATGTGGCGTTATCAATGAACGCTCTGATTACCTTTGAATACCTTGCGGCTAAAGTTAGTCATATTGTGCATCGGTCTGGGGTGGGCCTATACCCTGATGGCACAGGTCTATACAATTGAGAACCTGCATGAGCTTGATCTGCCCCCAAGCCTGATGAAACAACAGGGAAAGGGAGATGTCAGGTGGGTGGAAAATGTTGTGCAACACATGCGTGAAGATGGGTTCTTACTGTCTGGCAGCGAAACCATCATTGCCGGACAGGATTCGGTTACCTTACGTATCATACCCGGAAAAAGATACACCTGGGCGCACTTGTCAACTGACAGTATCGACACACAACTATTGTCTGCTGCCGGATTGAAAAAGTTCGACCCTGACGGCGCTCCTGTAAGTTACCAGGAGATTGCAGCTGCTGCCGGTCAGTTGCTTACCTACGCAGAAGAACACGGTTTTCCGTTTGCCACAGTAGAACTCTGCAGGTTAAATCTGGAAGATACCGTACTGAGCGCATCGCTTTGTTTGCAGTTGAACCGGTTCATACGTTTTGATACACTGATGGTATTGGGTAACAGTCTGCTGTCAGCCCACTACCTGGAGATCTACACTGGAATTCAGCCCGGTCAGCCTTATCAGGAATCTCTGGTTCGTGATCTGGATGACCGCCTGGATGAACTGTCATTTGTTAGGCGCACCCAGCCTTCAGTTTTAAGGTTCTCCGGTAACCAGGCCAAAGCTGTCATGTATCTGGATGTACGTAATGCCAGCAAATTCGATCTTATTGTAGGCTTCCTGCCTAATAACGAGATTACGGGAAGGCTGATCGTAACTGGTCAGGGAACCCTGGATCTGCGCAATGTTTTCGGGCAGGGCGAACGGCTCGGCATTCAGTTCAGTAAGCTGGAAAGCACAACCAAATCTTTGCAGACCCAATTCAGCTACCCGTATCTTCCTGCTTTGCCGCTTGGCATAGACGCTTCATTTGATCTGTTTCTGAAAGATTCCACCTTTCTGGAACGCAATGCAGATGTAGGTGTTCTGTACACCCTTGGCGCAGATCACTACCTGAAAGCTCTTGTCAGATGGTATAATTCTGATGTGCTGACATATGATTCCCTGCAGGTTCTGACCAGTAAGTCACTTCCCGCTCAACTGGATGTGCAACTCCGTTCCTATGGCCTGGAATGGGGTTTGTCCAGACTGGACTATTCGCCTAACCCCCGAAAAGGCTGGATGTTCTCCGTTACCGGTATGGCAGGAACACGAACCATTCGCAGAAATGCATCTATCCTGCAACTCGAAGACCCCGCAGATCCTTCTTTTGATTTTGCTACCCTGTATGACAGCCTGGATGAGCGCTCACTGACTGTTCAGTATGCCTATGATCTGCAGTATGTCTGGCCCTTGTCCGGCTCATTTGTATGGATGATGCGGGCAAGAGGAGCGTCTCAGATCAACCCCGCAGTATATGCCAATGAATTGTATCGTATTGGCGGCAATCAGTTGCTCCGGGGGTTCGATGAGCAGAGTGTGCTGGCATCAGATTACCATATACTGACCCTGGAACCCAGGTATCTCCTGAGCAGAAATGCGTATGCAGGTGTATTCACAGATGTAGGTTGGATCGCGAACCGGTCGTTGAGCCCCGTGGTGAATGATTTGCCTGTTGGCTTTGGGGCAATTTTTACCTTTGAGACCAAAGCAGGGGTGTTTGGTCTTACTTATGCATTGGGAACCCGGCAGGATGCACCCGTACTGGTAAGAAATGCAAAGATTCATTTCGGTTATATAAATTATTTCTGATTGTACAGACTGGCTTTCCTTATACTACTCTTGGTCCGGGTTGCCGGATTGCAGGCCAATGATCAGGTCATTATGCCTGCAGACAGTGCCTGGGGTATGCAGCCTTCAGACGGGACGGTTTATGCACAGCCTGTCAGAACACCCTCAGAAGAACAGGGCGAAGTGGTGATATTGCTGCTGTTGCTGCCTGTTTTCTCACTGTTTGTATTTGCATTCAGACCCTATCTGAGCACCAATCTTCTGGTTTCGGGCAGGATGCAGCTGGCAGATCAGATCATGCGTGAAAGGGAATTTTCCAGCGGATTGCCAGGCCTGGTCCTGCATGTCTTGTTTTCGGTGTCTGTCGGAGTCTTACTTTGGCATCTTTTTCCTGAAGCCGTGGCAAGCCTCCTGCCATCCGGCCATACCTGGCAGTTACTGATCCTGTTCACTGTCTGGCCCTTGTTGTATTGGTTCAGATTTCTGGTAAGCCAGGTCTTCGGGCTGATCTTCCGGATGCGGTCAGCCATCGGCCGTTTCCGCTTTCGTGCTGATATACTCATAGAAACCACCGGTTTCTTCCTGTTTCCGGTAGTTTGTCTTCTCATGCTGTCTCCTTCAGCCATGCAGGAAATCTGGCTGGCGGCTTCTGCCATAATCCTGTCAATTCTTGTGATATGGCGCTGGTATGCCCTGCTGCGGGTAGCCGGAAGTCTTGCAGGGTTTCGGGTTTCCTATTTTTTGCTGTATTTTTGCGCCTTCGAAATCGCCCCTGTTTTGGTTGTTTTTGCCCTTGTCAGCGGCCGCTCAGGACTGGATTTCTAAACCTGTGAAAATGGCACAACAGTCTGCAGACCTGAAACCGGTAAAGACTATCCTTGTCTCTCAGCCACAACCTGAGAACCCTAAAAATCCCTATGCGGATATTGAGGCCAAGTTCAAGGTCAAGATCGATTTTCGAAAATTCATCAGTGTAGAAGGTGTGCCTGCCAAAGAATTCAGAAAGCAGCGCATTGATATCAATGAACATACTGCCATTATTCTCACAAGCAGAAATGCCATTGATCATTTCTTTCGCATCTGCGAAGAACTGCGCATCAGAATGCCTGAATCAACCAAGTATTTTTGTCAGAGTGAGGCCATTGCCGTCTATCTGCAGAAGTATATTCAGTTCAGAAAGCGCAAAGTATTCTACGGGCCAAATGGCAAGGACAAGGAACTGACCGACCTGCTGGCCAAGCACATTTCCAAAGAGAAGTTTCTCCTTCCTTGTGCAACGCTTCACCAGGATGCCATCTCGGCTTTCCTGGAAGAAAAGAAGGCCAATTTTTCAGAAGCCATCATGTATGAAGCGAGATTTGCTGACCTGAGTGATATGAAGGGCTCTATCATGCATGACATGATCATCCTCTTCACCCCCAAAGGTGTAGAAAGCCTGTTTCAGAATTTTCCAGAGTTCAAACAAGGTGATACACGCATTTGTGGCATGGGAGCCGGAACCCAGAAAAGCATGGAAGATCATGGCCTGCGGGTGGACATCAAGGCACCAACTCCGGAATCACCTTCCATTTTCATGGCCATTGAGAATTACCTCGAACAATCCAATCGCAGGAAGAAGAAATAGCAACCATTTGGTGCACTGCACTGTTGAGTTGTGAAAACCTGATCATGCATCCTTTACGTTCTGACCACACCAATACACTGGTGCATGCCACCAGCCCATACCTGTTGCAACATGCCGGTAATCCTGTGCACTGGCAACAGTATGGGCCAGATGCATTTGAACTTGCACGCCAGGAAGATAAGCCTCTGCTGATCAGCATAGGCTATGCCGCCTGCCACTGGTGTCATGTCATGGAACATGAAAGTTTTGAGAATCAGAAGGTAGCTGATTTTATGAATGAAAAATTCATATGTGTGAAGGTTGACAGAGAAGAACTGCCACACGTAGATCACTACTATATGAGTGCGTGTCAGGTCATCAGCGGTCAGGGTGGATGGCCATTGAATATGTTCGTGACAGCAGATGGTAAACCATTTACCGGAGGCACTTATTACCCTCCGAAACCCGGATATGGAAGACCCTCCTGGATGGACGTGCTGGCATTTGTTTCAGATGTCTGGAAGAATCGAAGGGAGGAAGTGCTGGAACAGGCAGATAAACTTTCGGCACATGTGCACCAGAGTCAGGCATCTCTGTTAACCCTGAAGCCTGAAAGTGTTGCTGACGGATCTGATACGGAAAAAATATTCCGACATCTGATGTCGCAGGCAGATGAGGTAAACGGAGGCTGGGGAGGTGCCCCAAAATTTCCGGCTGCAATGGTGTTGCAGTTCCTGATCAGGGAAGAGTGGTTTCGTCCGGATGATCAGGTCAGGAAGCATGTGCAGAAGACCTTGCGTCATATGCATTATGGTGGTATCTGGGATCAACTGGGGGGAGGATTCTGCAGATATACGGTAGATGCATCCTGGCTGATACCTCATTTTGAAAAGATGCTGTATGACAATGCCTTGTTGCTGGAGACTTATGCACTGGCTTACGGGCGATGGCAGGATCCTGAAGACCTGGAAGTGCTGAACGGTATCCTGGCCTTCGCCAACAGAGAGCTGGTTGCGCCAGGCGGAGGCTACTTTGCATCGCTGGATGCAGATGCAGAAGGAGAAGAAGGGCGATATTATGTCTGGACGAACGAAGAAATAGAATCACTTCTGGCCGATGATGCGGTCTGGTTCAAAAAGCGTTTTCAGGTTAGTGAAGACGGTAACTGGGAAGGAAGGAATATCCTGCACCGGAATCATCCCGGAGGAAAGTCTCCTTCCTCGCCCGGCCAGGAGGCGGCCATGGCTGCATTGCTGCAGGCACGGTCTGAAAGGGTAAAGCCTGCTCTGGATGATAAGATCCTCGTATCCTGGAATGGGCTTTTCCTCCACGCCATGCTCGTAGCATATCGTGCCACCAGACGTGCAGACCTGTTGCAGGCAACCCTAGATCATACCAAAGCACTTCTGGAACACTGTCATGTAGATGGTATCCTGTATCATGTATGGTGTAAAGGCCAGGTAACTGTTCCTGCAAATCTGGACGATCATGCTGCCCTGATCAGATTGCTGCTGGCATTGTTCGGAGAAACCGGTAATAAATACTGGTATGATCAGGCACTATCGTTGGCCGAGTTTGCTGTCGGGCATTTCAGTGATCCGGAGAGCCCGCTTTTTTATGATCACCTGCCAATGGAGTCGCTGCCGGTTCGCACCAGAGAAGTATTCGACTATGCCCAGCCATCCGGTAACGCACTTTTCGCACAAAGTGCGTTCACACTGTATCTCTATAGCGGAGAGCAGCGCTGGCTGGACCTGCACCATCAACTGACCTCTGCCATGCAAACAGGTATGGAACGTTTCCCGCAGGCTTGCGGGCAGTGGCTTCAGGCTGCTCAGCCTCTGCAACATCCGGTAGCAGAACTGGTCACAGCTGGCCCGGAAGCACGGTCTTTGCTGGCCGAATGTCATGCAGAATGGTATCCATTGCTTATTTCACTGCCGGTTTGTGACAGATCGCTTGAAAACATGCCATTTTCTACCGACAGATTTGATGATAATGTGACGAGGATATTCCTATGTAAAGATCATCAATGCGCAGCTCCGGTCAGCACGGTGTCAGAATATGCGAAACTCCTGAAAGCGTTTTGAGCAGCGGCAGATTATCTATACCTTTCCACCAAAATATACGCCCACTTCCGGGCGTTTTTACTTGCATCCGGATCAACATGAAGAGCAGGATACTGATTAGTGCCATATTGCTGCTGTGCAGTATGTTCCGGGCCTCCGCCCAGGACGAGCCGCAGTTTTCGCAGTATATGGCAGCGCCTGTATTGTTCAACCCGGCTGCCGCCGGTTTGGATCAGGCCTGGAACAGTGCCTTGCTGGTGCGTAACCAATGGGTAGGCTTGCCCGGGGCACCCACAACCCAGGCAATAGCCACAGAGTTGCCGGTTTACAGAATTCGGAGTGGTATATCGCTTCGGGTTATGAATGACCGTGCGGGTCAGCAGAACACTACGGTTGCCAATATCGGGTACAGCTATCAGCTGCGTGCAGGATCAGGCCTGCTGGGTTTGGGGGTACATGCCGGTATAGCCAGCAGAAGTTTGGATGGAAGCCGGCTGATAGCCCCTGACGGAAGCTACGAAGCAGGTGTTGACCACAACGACGATCAACTTCCGGTTACCCTTGTTTCCTCACTGATCCCCGATGCCGGAGCAGGGGTTTTTTTCAGGAATGAACGATTGCAGGCAGGCCTCTCAGTGACTCATCTGGCAGGTTCTTCTTTCTCATTTGATGCACCCGGCGGCAGTGCCGGCATACAATATCACCCGGTAGGCTACGTTTTCGTGTCCTGGAAAGTGCTGCAGCAAGAAAACTGGAGCCTGGAACCGGGCGTTCTTTACAAGACAGACCTTACCGAACAGATGCTGGATGCCAATCTGCTTTTCAGCTGGCGTGAGACACTTCTTGCCGGGCTGTCATTACGCAGTCTGGATGCAGGAAGAAGGGATGCACTGGTAGCTATGGGGGGCTGGAATTTCAGCAAATACTGGGGCATCCGCTACAGTTATGACCTGACCTTGTCAGCACTCAATAATGCCCAGTCAGGATCTCACGAATTGGTGTTGACCTACCGGTATCCGCTGGCACCACCAAGAGCCGGAAAAGAGATCAATAATTTGCGGTATCTGTATTATTAAAGTCTGTTGGTGAATTGGTTATTTGTTACTAATTTCATGCCCACTTTGCGGTTGAGGTAAGAGTCGGTCGCAAGGGAAAGTGTTGCTTTATATAGTATAAAACGCATATTTTTACGCCATTAAGTTGACTAACTTAGCAAGTATGAAAAGAAAGTTGTCATTTATTCCGGCATTATTCGCAGGGTCAGTGATCTTCCTGTCGGGTTGTGTTTCGTCCGACTGGGATGATTATCACGGGCAGCTGCTGGGTATGCAGGATCGCCCCGTGTGGGAGCCGATCAACCCTTACGGGATGGTCTATGTACCTTCCGGTACCCTGCACATTGGTCCGTCCGATCAGGATGTGAACAACTCTCTGTGGCAGCGCCAGAAATCCATCTCTATTCAGGGTTTCTACATGGACGACACAGAGATCACCAACAACGAGTACCGCCAGTTCGTGTTCTGGGTGAGAGACTCCATTGCCCACGTGCTGCTGGGTCACTACGCCGAACAGGAAGAAGGCTATCAGACTGAAGTGCCAGTGCTTGACTGGGACGAGGAGATCGACTGGGAAGACGATGAGCAGCGTCCAAAACTGCAGGAAATGCTTCTGCCTCCGGGCGAATACACCTACTATCGCTCTGTTGACCCCAACCGTTTGGTATATACTTATCAGTGGATCAAATGGAAGGATGCGGCCAGCAAGGAGCTGAACAAGGATCGTGAGAAGTACATCTCTGAGTTCAAGGATGAGAAGACCGTAAAGGTGTATCCTGATACCCTTGTCTGGGTGCATGATTTCACCTATTCCTATAATGAACCGATGACCCGCCAGTATTTTTCACACCCGGCTTTTGATGACTATCCGGTAGTGGGTGTCAGCTGGCATCAGGCCAATGCTTTTTCACACTGGAGAACACAATTCTGGAACTGGTGGAGGATCAAGCATGATGAGATCATAGTAGATGATTTCCGTTTGCCAACCGAACACGAATGGGAATATGCTGCCCGTGGTGGCCGCGACCTGGCTCCTTATCCATGGGGTGGCCCTTACGTGAGAAATACCAAGGGTTGCTTCCTGGCCAACTTCAAGCCCGGCCGTGGTAACTATCCGGAAGACGGGGGTTATTATACTGTGAACGTATATTCCTATGCACCGAATGACTTCGGTCTGTACAATATGTCAGGAAACGTAGCCGAGTGGACCAGCACGGCTTTCCGTGAAAATGCCTACGCCTTCATTCATGATGAGAACCCTGATATCCGTTATGATGCGGAAGACAGTGATCCGCCGGCCATGAAGCGCAAGGTGATCCGCGGAGGCTCCTGGAAAGATATCAGCTATTATATCCAGACAGGATCCCGTCACTGGGAGTTTCAGGATACTGCCAAGTCTTATGTAGGCTTCCGCTGTGTGATGCCATTCCTTGGCCGTTCAATGAGTGACTACTAATGAAAGAAATAAACCACCTGTATTTGACAACCCGGCCGTGATCGGGGAGATTTCCTTATTGTTTAACAATCATTAAAAACAAAACAAACAACAATGTCAGCTTTCTTTGAATCAGATCGTTTTAAGAGGATCAAGAACCTCATCATTGGTGTCGGTGCTTCCGTGGTACTGGTGGGCGCCCTGTTTAAGATCCTGCACTGGGAAGGTGCCGATATCATGCTCATGGTCGGTATGTTTACCGAGGCCTTTATCTTCCTCCTGCTGGGTGTACTTCCTCCGCACAAAGACTACTACTGGGAGAAGATCTATCCGGACCTCGACATCGCTCCTGAAGTGGAAGAAGCCAAAACCGGAAAGAAACTGAACAAACTGGAACCCAAGAAGAGTGTAACCCAACAGCTGGATAACATGCTGGAAGAAGCTCAGGTGGAACCATTAATGATAGAACGTCTGGGTGAAAACCTGCGCAAGCTGGGTGAGAACATCGAAAAACTGTCTGATGTACAGGATGCAGCTGTAAGCACCAATGAATACAGCAGCAAGGTGAAGGAAGCCACTGCAGCAGTTACTGATATGCGTGAAGCATACAACAGTGCTGCAGCAGCCATGTCTCAGATAACAGCTTCTTCTGTAGATACCACCAAGTACCACGAGCAGGTACAGATGGTAACAAAGAACCTGAGCCAGCTCAATGCTATCTACGAACTTGAACTCCAGGATACCAATAATCATCTGAAGGCTATGAACCGTTTCTATGGCAGCCTCAACTCTGCTATGGATAACCTGAATGAGTCACTGACCGATACCAACAAGTACCGCGAAGAGATCTCCAAACTGTCAGGTAACCTCGCCTCTCTGAACCGCATCTATGGCAACATGCTGAATGCGATGAACATGGGCGCCGGAAATACCGCCAACTGAAAACCTCAGGAATCGATTATTCACAAGTAAAAAGGAGTTAAAAAATGTCTATTCCTAAGGAACCACGCCAGCTCATGATCAACCTCATGTACCTGGTGCTTACAGCGCTGCTTGCGCTGAACGTTTCCGCGGAGATCCTGAATGCTTTCAATCTGGTGAACAAGGGTATCGGTAATACCAATACCATCCTGCAGGATAAGAACAACCAGATCGTAGCCGGTATTGCCGGCAAGGCAGATGAAGGTGACGATCCGCGGGCTAAGGATATCGCCAAGGATGCTGCAGGCATTCAGAAGGTAACCGCAGATTTCTACGCTTATGTGGAAATGGTCAAGGATTCATTGATCAGTTACACCGGAGGTATGATCGAAGACAAGCATCATCCCGGCCAGGAAAAACTGAAAGGTGAAAGCGATACTGAAAGACCTACCACGCTGCTTATTAATAAAGGACTCGCTACTGAGCTGAAGACCAAGATCGAAGAGACCCGTCAGGAGTACGTGAAACTGCTCCAGAAATGGAACGGAGAAGGTAAGGTCAACCAGCTTACACTGAATGTGGAAGATGGTGGTGGTGAGCAGGGACTTAGCTGGGAAGAATCCAACTTCTATAAAGTACCTGCCGTTGCTGCTGTGACCATCCTCACCAAGATCCAGAATGATGCCAAGAGCGCAGAATCAACTGTGCTGGAACACATGGCCAATCAGATCGATGCAGCCAAGATCAAGTTCAATAAGATGACTGCCATGGTAACCGCTCCTACTTCCTATGTGAAGCGTGGAAACGAGTACACCGCTGATATCTTTATTGCAGCTTCTTCTGACCAGGCTCAGATCGAAGTGTACACCGGCTCTTTTACTGCAGCAGTAAAGAAAGATGAATTCGACCAGTTCATTGAATTGGAAGGATCTGCACCACCACTCAACAACCCTCAGAAAATTGATGTGGTTGGTGGTATGGGTAAGATCAAGGAAACTGCCGGCGGCCAGCGGAATTTCCAGGGTGTGATCAGCATCCCGGATCCTGTGAAGCCCGGTAACTTCAAGTTCTATCCGTTTGAATTTGGTTATGAGACATTCGAGGTTGGTGAAGCCGTTGTGTCTCCAACAGCCATGAACGTTCTTTATATTGGGGTGGACAATCCCATTAAGATCTCTGTGCCCGGTTATACCTCTGATAAAGTGACCGCCTCAGGTTGCGGTATCAGCAAGGTGAAAGGTGAAGAGTATGTGGCTCGTCCTTCCAATGTGGGTAAGGAGAACATCAACGTGACCGTGAATACAGGCGAAGGCACCAAGAGCCACAGCGCTGAATTCCGTATCCGTCGTATTCCTGACCCGTATCCCTACTGTGGAACTTCCAAAGGTGGTACCATGCGTATCGGCGAATTCAAGCAGGTCAGTACCATCGTAGCCAAGAACCCTGACTTCGTATTCGATATCAACTATCAGGTAACAGGATTTGAAATGGTGTACGCTCCCCGGAGTGGTGGTAACGTCGTTTCCGATGTGTCCAACAATGCCAAATTCTCTAAGCTGATGGACGATATCAAGACGAAAGCCAAGCCCGGCGATACCATCGTATTCCCGCGTATCTCTGTGAAGATGCCGGATGGTACGACCCGCCAGGTGAGCCTTTCATTCAAACTGATCGGTTAAAAAAACAGCAAGTATGAAAACAGTAATCAGGTCGGTATTTGCATTGGTGGTGATCTTCACCGCTACTGCTGCCATGGCGCAACCAACTTCCGAAGCCAAGCGTGACAGAGCCTATGACAGGGATCTGCTGCCACAGCGGGAAGTGATACCCTATGACCATATCCGTGAAGCAGATGTGTTCTGGGAGAAAAGGGTTTGGCGCCAGCTGGACTTTCGCGAAAAGATGAACCTGCCATTTACCTGGCCGGTAGATCCTTTCATGGATTTCATCTACAAGGCTATCATGAACGGCGAGCTGACTGCCTACAGCCCTTTGTATGATGATTTCGGCGAAGGAACCGCCCTGACCATCGAGGATATCAAGAACAAATACGAAGGTGTGGATACTACCTACACCTATGATGATGAGACCTACGAGGAAAAGATCCTCCTGATTCCGCGTCAGTTCGACTATCAGAACATTAAGAAGATGCAGATCAAGGAAGACTGGATCTTTGACGAAGAAACGTCCACCCTGGTGGTGCGAATCATGGGTATGGCTCCTATCATTGAACGTATCGATCCGTTTACCGGCGAACCCATCGGTGATGAGATCATGTTCTGGCTGTATTATCCCGATCTGAGGAATATCCTGGTGCGCCATGAGGTGTTCAATGAGAAGAACAGTGCACGTTACATCACCTTTGAAGATATCTTTGAAATGCGTTATTTCAGCAGCTATATCATCAAGGAAGACAATGTGTATGACCGCTTCATCAACTCTTATGCTGCCGGTATCGACCTCGTGCTGGAATCTGATCGTATCAAGAATGAGATCTTCGAATTTGAACACCAGCTCTGGGAGTTCTGACCGAAGCACATTAATAGAAAAAGGGCCGTTGAAAGACGGCCTTTTTTTATTGTTCTGATTCCCAATAGGCAAACAGTGCTCTGGCTTTGGCCGGGCCAATTTCTTTGGCAACTGTTTCCTCGCCAGCTTCCCGGATCTTTTTTACCGACTTGAATGTCTTGAGCAGTAGTTTCTGACTTGCAGGTCCTATGCCCGGAATACCATCCAGTCCGCTCCTGATACTTTTCTTGCTTCGCTGCTGGCGGTGGAAGGTAATGGCAAAGCGGTGCGCTTCATCACGGAGCTGCTGAATGACACGAAGACTTTCAGATTTCTTGTTGATGTACAGAGGCAACGGATCTTCCGGAAAATAGATCTCTTCCAGTCTTTTTGCAATGGAGCATATGGCCACCTGTCCATAGATGCCCAGCTCTTTTAAAGATTCTACGGCGGCTCCGAGTTGCCCTTTGCCGCCGTCTATCACGATGAGCTGTGGCAGCGATTCACCTTCTTCGGTAAGCCGTTTATAACGACGGTAAACGATCTCCTTCATGCTGGAGAAATCATCAGGACCTACTACCGTTTTTATATTGAAATGCCGGTAGTCCTTCTTGCTGGGCCTTGCATTCCTGAACACCACACAACTTGCAACCGGACTGCTTCCCTGGATGTTGCTGTTGTCAAAGCACTCGATATGATGAGGTCTTTCCTGCAAACGGAAGTCTTCTTTCAATGTATCCAGGATGCGCAGGTTGGCATTTTTATCTTCCCGTTTTTGTTTGCCTGCCTGTCGCTCTTCCCTGAGATAGAGTGCATTCTTAAATGCCAGGTCCAGCAATTTCTTTTTATCGCCGGCAAGCGGAATTGTTTTGATCAGGCCATCGTCATCAGGTGAACAATCGAACGGTATGATAACTTCCTTGCAGGAGCTCTGCATTTCACGACGAAGATGGTTGACCGCATAGGCCAGCAGTTCTTCCCGCGATTCATCCAGCTTTCTTTGCAACACCACGGTCTTGCTTCTGATGATCATACCCTCGTTGACCTGCAGATAGGCAATGACCGCTTCCTTCTCATTTTCGGTGTATCCGAACACATCTACCTCATCCATGCGAACATTGACCACTGTGCTTCGGCCCTGAAAGGCATCGATCGCTTCCAGTTTGCGGCGTATGTCTTCTGCCTGTTCAAATGCCAGTGCTTCTGTGTATTCGTGCATCCTGCTGCGCAGTTCAGTCTTCAGTTCACCCATATGTCCTTTAAGGATGCGGATAACTTCCTTCACATTGGCCATATAGTCTTCTTCAGATTGCAGACCCTCACAGGGACCCTTGCAGTTTCCGAGATGGTATTCGAGGCACACTTTGAATTTGCCTGCTTTAATATTTGCCTCACTCAGTGCAAGGCTGCAGGTGCGCATGGGATACAATGATTGAATGAATTCAAAAACGGTACGCACCCTTCCAAGGGAAGGGTATGGCCCAAGATAAGTGGAGCCATCGTCTTTGCGATTCCGGGTAAAAAAGATCCGTGGGAAACGTTCATTCTTGACAACTATATACGGATAGGTCTTTCCGTCCTTAAGGTTGACATTGTATTTGGGCTGGTATTGTTTGATGAGGGTGTTTTCCAGCAGCAATGCATCCTGTTCAGAATTGGTAATGGTAAATTCTATCCGGTCTATCTTTCTGACCAGTAGTTTGATTCGTGCAGCGTGATCACTTTTCTGAAAATAAGAACTGACCCGTTTGCGCAGATGTTTGGCTTTTCCCACATACAGCAGGTTACCATCCGCATCATAGTAGCGGTACACGCCTGGTTTTGCAGGCAGTGTCGTTTCCAGTTCTTTAAAAGCTTCGGGTGTCAAATCTTTGCAATGGCAAGGTAAACCATCTGCAGGAAAAGGGCAACAGTATCAGTTGTAACCTTCCAGCAGATCTTCATACACATCCTGCTGAGAGGTTTTGTATTTGCTGCAGTCTAATTCAATGGTTTGCGGGCCCTCATATCTCTGGAACTTGGCATTCGGATCTATCCCAAGGGTTGGGTCGCTGTACACCCGTTTCATGAATAATCCATAAATGGGCAGTGCCATGTTGGCTCCTTGTCCTAAGGCAGTGGAACGGAAATGCACCACCGGATCGTCGGCGCCTACCCAGGTACCACAAACCAGCTGAGGTACAACACCCATGAACCAGCCATCAGTGTTTTCCTGGGTAGTTCCGGTCTTTCCTGCAACTTCTCCCCGAATTCCTCCGTAGGCATCGCGACGCAGACGGTTACCTGTACCGTAGTTGACCACATATTCCAGCATGTTCAGCATGACCGAAGCGATCTCCTCCCGCATGACCTCTACCCTTTGGGTGGGGAATTCAGCAATGATGTTTCCGTTCTTGTCTTCGATGCGGGTAATGAATACCGGCCTGACCGCCACACCTTTATTGACGAATGCGGTATAAGCAGAGGTCATTTCGAATACAGATATATCTGATACACCCAGGCAGATAGAGGGCTGAAAAGGCATTTCACTTTCAATACCCATATTGTGAGCCAGGTCAATGACGGGTTGAATGCCCACTTCACGAAGGAGGTAGGCTGTAATGGTATTGACAGATTTACCGAGTCCCATTGACAGGGTCAGCATATCGCCGTACTTACCATCGCTGTTCTTGGGGGTCCAGTCTTTCTGCAACCCCCATCGGCTGCCTTTTTCAAAGGTGACCGGCAGGTTAGGTACTTCCTGACAGGGGCTGAAACCTTTATCAGCAATGGCTGCCGTATAAACAAAAGGTTTGAAGGTAGAACCGACCTGTCTTTTGGTATTGGAATTCACATGATCCAGCTGGAAGAAGCGCATGTCCACACCGCCCACCCAGGCCTTGATCTGACCCGATGCCGGATCAACTGCCATGAACCCCGGATGGAGTGTTTTCTTAACGTATCTGATGGAGTCATACGGACTGATCAGGGTGTCCAGTTCTCTGTTTGGGGCAGTCCAGTTGAAGAGGGTTGTTTCAACGGGCGTATGGAATTCTTCTTCCAGTTCTTTTTCTGACTTACCTGCTTTTTTGCCCACCCGCCAGCGCTCTGATTGTTTCATCGCCTGATCGATGAGACCCGGTTGTGTTCTTCCCCGATAGGGATAACTCCATGGGTCGTATTTGTTTCCTTCCCAGTGTTTGTTGAACTCATCCTGCAGTTTGGTCAGCCATTCGGCAGAGGCTTCTTCTGCATACAGTTGCATACGGCTGTCAATGGTGGTATAGACCTTTAGCCCGTCACGGTATATATTCCAGTTGGTTCCGTCGGGTTTCGGATTGTTTTCAGCCCAATCTGCCAGCCACAGTCTGAGATACTCCCGGAAATAGGTTGCCTCACCTGACGTATGATCCTGGCGTTTGAAGCGGGTTATGTCAAGCGGAAGTTCTTTGATAGAATCATAGGCGGCCACGTCCAGGTAACCGGCTTCTTTCATCTGATAGAGCACCACATTCCGTCGGTCGCGGGTACGGTCAGGGTAACGAACCGGATTGTAATAAGATGGATTGTTGACCATACCTACAAGCGTAGCGGCTTCTTCGATCAGCAACGAATCAACGTCTTTGTTGAAGAAGGTCTTGGAAGCGGTCTGGATTCCATAAGCATCATACACGTATTCAACTGTGTTGAAGTACATGGTGATGATCTCTTCTTTGGTATATCTGCGTTCCAGTTTGGCGCTGGTGATCCATTCCTTGAATTTGATCAGACCCAGAGAAAAGATGCTGCTGCTGGTGGGGCGGCCATAGAGGTTTTTGGCCAGCTGCTGGGTGATGGTAGAGCCACCACCTGCATTTTCATTTCGCAGGATGATAGTCTTGAAAAGCACACGTGCCAGGCTTCGGCCGTCAATGCCGGAATGATCATAGAACCGAACATCTTCTGTGGCAACAAGACCCTGTACGAGATAGGGAGGAAGGTTCTCAAAGGTGATATTGGTGCGATTCTCTTTATAGTATCTGCCAAGCAGTTCTCCGTCGGAGCTCATGACCTGAGTAGCGAGGCTGTTTTGCGGATTTTCCAGCTGTTCAAAGCCGGGTAAGGCACCAAAAACTCCGAATGAAAGCAGCACAATGAAGAGTGTGAAAGCCAGTATTCCACCTGCAACAGTAAACCAGAACCATCGCAGGTAGGTGCGGTATTGTTTGAATTCTTCGCGAATGCTCATTCTTCTGTCAGGTAGTTTTCTTCAAAGAATCCGATATAGGTTTCAGCCTCCTTACTCTTATACAGTTGTACATAATTTGATTTTGATACCACAAAGAAAAAGGTATCATTCATATCTATGTCTTCAAAGATCTCTTCATATTCATTTTCCACAAAACTGAAATAGTCCATAGCATCTGAAGCATCAGTGAATGTCTTGATCAGGATGAGCGTTTGCTCCGGTCCGAACAGAAGTGAGCTGACCCGCAGTTTCCGCACATTGTAGTTGGTGGTATTAAAATCTGCGAGGGCATTTTTGATGCTGGTAGCTTCTTTTCCCTTGCTGGGAATAACCAGGATCACATAGTGTTCTTCTTCGCTGTTATAGCTGTAGAGTTCAGAAGGATCAATTGCCTCTTCTTTGGCCTCGGTCTTGTTGATGTAATCAAGAATAGCTTTGGCACGAATGCCAACTTCATCTGTCGGGTATTTATCTACGATGCTTTGCAGGGCAGCTGCGAAGGTGCCAATACTGGCAGTATCTGAGAGAGAGAGAGCTTCCAGCATATCAAATTTGGGCTGGAGCGGATTATTGGGGAAGAGGCTGTCTGCTGCAGTCAGACGCATTCTTACAGTTGACAGATCTCCTGCCGTATAAAAGTCATAGGTGGTGGTATAGTAGTCTTCCAGCTGTTCATTTTGCTTCAGTTGTTTTTCCAGATAGTCAGGATCGCGGATGATATTGGCGAACAGGCTTTCCGGATATTTATTCAGAATAGAAGACTTATACTGATCTTGTGCAGGTTGACCATCAAAGATCACAAAGAGCTGATAGAGCGATTGCAGTTCAAAAGGATTGTCAGGGAAGTCATTGATGTTTTCGCGGAAGTACTCAACTGCTTTGTTGTCATTTTCGAATTTCTGCCTGTATATATTCCCTGCCGCATACAGCGCACCGGCAATTCTGCGGTTGGAAGCCTCCAGCAGTTCAGGGGTGCGGGGAAGGCTTTTAATGATATCTTCTTTGGTTAGTTGTTCGCTGTTCAGATCTATTTCAGATTCTTCGGTAGCATCCTGGTTTTCATTTTCACCGATGGTTTCTTCATCAAAGGAGCGCTTATCAGATCTACGCCAGTTATCTTCGAGAGAGCGGTTACCCCATACCTTTTTGAATTCGCCGAAACCTCTGGAAAGCAGGGTGGCATTATAGAAATAGAATTCACCTGTATTGCCTTCATTGCGGTCATCGCCTGCTGCGGCACCATCCAGAAATTCCTGTTGGTTGGCAGCTTCCTGTTCGGCTATCATTTTGTCGAGTTCCTTATCCAGGTCAAACTCATTCAATGATGCGAGGTATTGTAATTTCTTTTCTGTTTCAATGGTAGTAAGTGCCTTGACGAGATCTATGAGACCATCGCGGCGGGTCTCGATCTCCTTATAGCGGGCAAATGCACGGTCTAATGTTTGCAGTGCGCTGTCATACTGATTGTAGGCTGGTTTGTATTCAGTCTGTTCGTAATAGATGTCGCCCAGTTTGACATAACTAAGTGCTTTTTCAGCTGGGTTCACATCGCCGGTTCTGATACCTTCTTTCAGGTAGTTCACGGCGTCTTCCACATTGGAAGAGCGAAGTTCTATTTCGGCCAGTGTATTGTAGATAAGCGGATAGAATTCTTTGTATTTATCTTCCTTCAGCATAGCTGTAAGGGTAGAAACGGCAGCAGAAGATGCTGTGCCTGATTGCTGCATGCCTTGTGTTGCTGTGAACAGGCGGGCATAGAAATCGGTAACATAGTCAGGTTTGTATTTAATGACCCGCTGGAATCCTTCCTGCGACAAGGAGAATTCGCCGGCATCTGCATACAGTTGTGATAAGATGAATGCATAGCGGGCTTTCAGAGCTTTGTCTTTTGTCAGCTCTTCAGCTGTTTGCAGTGCTTTAATGGCGGCACCGTACTGTCTTTGTTTCAGGTAGAGACTGGCTTCTACTGCAGCCAGTTCATCATCCAGCTGTGACGGGAATTTCGGGTTGCCTTTGATGACACTCAAAGCAGTTTTGGCTTCGGTATAGGCACCTTTCTCTGTCAGGGTCAACACCACCCACAGAGCAGCCTCGTTGGCTACCGGATGATGTGACAGGTGTTCTTTCAGCCAGGATTCCTCATCGGCACTTTTTTTCTTTTTCTTTTTCTTCCGCTTTCCCTGGTCGCTGTACTTACTTATGATATACTGAAAGCTGGTGATCGCTTCGTCGTATTCTTTTTTGTAGAAGTTGGCCTGGCCGATCAGCATATAGCAATCATCCACCCATTTGCTCTTCTTGTGAAGCTGAATAACAATGGAAGATTTCTTGATGACCTCATCCAGGTTAGACTGTTCACCCTGGGCAGATTCCTTATCTCCGAACTTATAAACCGGAAGTAAGGCCGAGAAGTCTTCTGTTTGTCCGTCCCACAAGGTTTGCCGGCTTTGAGACAGCAGCAATTTGGCATTGAAATAGCCGTTATCTCTGGCGGTCAGATCATGGTACATCCGCGATATAAGCGGGTCCTTCTTAGATTTGCTGCCCGATGCGCAGGCTGAGAGCAAAAAAAAGGGTAAAATTGTAAGGAGGATATAGATGGATCTTCTGATCAAAAGAGCACGGTTTAATGGCCGGATTAGTATAACCCGATGCACACAAAAATATTATTAAACAGGCAGAAAAAATAACCCATCCGAGCCAATATGAGCACACCATCCGGTGAGAAGCAGAACTGGCGCCAGCGGTTGCAGAACAAATACCGGCTGGTCATTATGCACGATAAGACCTTTGAGGTGGAAACCTCGGTCAAATTGAGCATGCTGAACCTCATTGTGCTGGGCAGCACATTGCTGGTGGTCATGGGGGTGTTGGTGTACACGGTCATAGCTGTGACGCCACTTAAGAACTATGTTTCGGGTTATTCTGAGGTGTCCACTACCCGCCAGTTGCTGGAGAACAGTGAAATAGCCGATAGCCTGATGCGGGAAATGGAGGCCAGAGATGCCTATCTGGATATCATTACCAGAACGCTCAAGGGTGAGCTGGACACGGTGGTGAACAAGCCAGACAGTGCTGCCATACCGCAGGAACAACTGAATATTGATACGATCTCAGACATAGACCGGGCCCTGAGGCAGCAGGTAGAACAGGAAGACCTGTTTAACCTGACAGGTGCAGACCCCCGGCAAACAGGAAAAGAGAACTTCAGAGCCCTGTATTTCTTTCCACCGGTAAAGGGTACGGTGACCAGTAGTTTTGATCCGTCACAAGGACATTACGGAACTGATATTGTAGCCAAAGAGGGTACACCGATCAAGACCTGTCTGGACGGCACGGTGGTTGACAGTTACTGGAGTGTAGAATCGGGCAATGTGATCGTAATACAGCACAGTTACGGGCTGATCTCCATGTATAAGCACAATTCTCAGGTATTGCGGAAAGCGGGAAGTCCGGTTCGGGCAGGCGATGTGATCGCCATTATTGGTAACACCGGAGAACTGAGTTCAGGCCCCCATCTGCACTTTGAACTATGGCACAACAAAGTGCCTATTGACGCAGAGGAGCTGATCATTTTTAACTAATTTTGAACATCATGTTCGGCAACAAGCAATCAGCAGATTCTACCGGCAATCCTGGAAAGGGTATGCTGGTTTCCAATCGTATCAATCACGGTACCGAGCTGACCGGAGAGTTGGTCAGTGATGGTGATATACGTGTGGAGGGGGTCATTCGGGGCACCATCAAATGCAAGGCAAAGGTGGCTATCGGGCCAAGTGGTCTTGTAGAAGGAGATATCTTTTGCAAGTCTGCTGATGTGGAAGGCAGGGTAAAAGGAGATGTGGAAGTAGCCGATACCCTGATCCTGAAAGCTACCTCCAGTGTGGATGGAAACATTCAAACAGGCAAGATCGTGGTAGAGTCAGGTGCCCGTTTCAATGGTATCTGTAACATGGGTCAAAGGGAAAAGAAAGTACATGTCGAAAAGCCCGTCGCCAGAACCCTCCAGACCGAAGCGGTCAGTTGATCAGTATCTTCGGTACAGCAATATTGCCTTTCAACTTTTTGCAGCCATTTTCATCGGTGTTTGGGGTGGTATGAAGCTGGATGCCTGGCTGCATACTGATCCGTGGTTCACGGTTATCTTATCTTTGCTGGGTGTGAGTGCCGGTTTATACAGCGTGCTCAAAGAATTCATCCAACCCGGTAAAAAATGAAAAAATTCCTGATCACCTATCTGGTGTTCACCTTTCTGGTGGCTTGTGCCCTATGGGGTATTTTGCAAATTCCTGTGTTACACCCGGCTTCTTCCTTTGCCTGGATCTGTTTCGCTGTTTTCTTCATATTGACCCTGCTGACCTTCTGGATGGCGGCCAGAAATATGGAAGGAAGGTTTCAGCAATTCATGAACATCTTTTTTGGCGGGATCATCATTAAGTTGTTCGTAACCGGAGCCATGGTACTCATCTATAAAAGTGTTGCCGGGGCACCTGAACAATCTTTTGTGTTAATAGCACCTTTCGCCCTGATCTATTTTTCTTTCCTGGGCTTTGAGACCTCACAGTTGCTGAGATTGAACAGGAAACAGACCGGAAGCTGATGGTACAATTTAATATCAGTTTGCCCTGTAGAAGTTAGAGGGATCAACACTCATCCGGTTTCCGTGGGGCAGAAATTCTGTAGGAAAATAGGAGGCGGAAAAAGTGATCCGGATTGGATTCGAACCAATGACCTACTGCTTAGAAGGCAGTTGCTCTATCCAACTGAGCTACCGGACCGGAGGTGCAAAGTTAGACAATGCACAGATTACCTGTTATGGTTTCCTGCTTTCTCTTTGCTGGAATTCTCTCAACCCCAGATTCCACATGGTGAAACTCATCCAATCAGCGTCTTCTTCTATGATCTTTGCCAGTGGTTTTCCAGCTCCGTGACCGGCATCTGTATCAATTCGTATGAGCACCGGATTATCGCCGGCCTGAGCTGCCTGCAGGGTAGCTGCGAATTTGAAACTGTGTCCGGGCACCACGCGGTCATCATGATCTGCGGTGGTGATCAGGGTAGCGGGGTAGCTGGTACCGGGTTTCACATTATGCAGTGGTGAATATTTGATCAGATACTGGAACTGGGTAGAGTCATCGCTGCTTCCGTATTCCACTGCCCAACCCCATCCTACGGTAAACTTATGGTAACGCAGCATATCGAGTACACCTACACCCGGAAGTGCCACACCAAACAGATCGGGTCTCTGGGTCATTGCGGCACCTACCAGCAGACCACCGTTAGACCTGCCCTGGATGGCCAGTTTTTCACTGGAAGTATATTTCTCACCGATGAGGTATTCGGCGGCTGCTATGAAGTCGTCAAACACATTCTGTTTTTTCTCCAGCATACCTGCCTTATGCCATTCTTCTCCGTATTCACTACCTCCACGCAGATTGGCTACCGCATACACGAATCCCTGTTCCAGCAGCGCTATGCGACTGGTGCTGAAGCTGGGTTTGATAGCGATATTGAATCCGCCATACGCATACAGCAGACAAGGGTTGGTGCCATCCAGTTTCAGACCTTTCTTATAGGTCAGGAACATCGGGATCATGGTGCCATCCTTGCTCGGATAGAAGACCTGTTTGGTCTCATAAGCGGAGGCATCGAACTGGACTTCACTCTTCTTATACAGGGTTGACTTACCAGTATTCACGTCATAGGAATAGATATCAGACGGGGTAGTGAAAGAGGTGAAATTGTAAAATACGTTGCTGTCGGTCTTTTCGCCGCTGAATCCACCGGCGGTTCCCAGACCCGGCAATTGCACTTCTCTTTCCTGTTTACCGGTGCGGTCAAATTGTACCACCCGGGTAGCCACATCTTTCAGGTATCCGGCAAAAAGTTTCCCGGCAGAGGCATTGACCCATTCCAGCAGATCTTCTTTTTCGGGTATCACTTCGGTCCAGTTTTCCGGTGCAGGATTTTTCGGATCTACTTTGACCACTTTGTAGTTGGGGGCCATATAATTGGTGAGTACCAGCAGTTGATCACCTTCATTATCAAGCACACTGTACTCCCAGTCGAATCCTTCAAACAGGGTGCGCAATTTTTTGTCATTACTGGTCAGGTCACGCCAGAGGATCCCGGTACCGCTGGTGCCTTCGCTCATATATACGAACAGGAAATGTTCATCATCTGTGGTACTGCTGAAGAAATATCTTTTCGGATGTGACGGGTCGCTGTACACCAGTTCATCTGCCGATTGTTGGGTACCCAGTTTGTGGTAATACACTTTTTGCTTGTCGCTGGCACCGGTATAGGTCTGATTTTTTCCGGGCTCATCAAAGCGGCTGTAGAAGAAACCATCGCCGTACCAGGCGGCTCCGCCAAACTTCGACCATTCGATCTTGTCATCCAGCTGGGTATTGGTTGCTATCTCCCGCACATAGAGTTCGGTCCAGTCACTGCCTGCCTTGCTCTGGCTAAGTGTCACATATTTTCTGTCAGCACTGAAACCGGCCATGCTGAGTGTAACTGTGCCATCATCAGAAAGGGTGTTGGGGTCAAAGAATACCTGTTCTTCTCCATCCATACCTTTCTTGTAAAAGGTTACATACTGGTTTTGCAACCCGTCATTTTTGGCATAGAAATAATATTCGCCCACATGGAACGGGGTGGACATTTTCGGATAGTTGGCCAGTTCTGTGAGCCGTTGTTCCAGCTGGTTACGGTAGGGAATCTGATCCAGGTAGCCGAAGGTCACGTCGTTTTCTGCTGTGATCCAGTTGCGAACAGCAGAATCACCTTCGTTTTCCAGCCAGCGATATGGGTCGCTGATGTTGGTACCGAAGTAGTCATCGTTTTGATCAATGGTGGCTGTTTGAGGATAAGAGACCTTGTCTGGCCCTTGTATATCTGTAGTTTGAACGGATTCCTTGCAAGCGGCAACCAGCAACAATACAGGTACTATTATCCAAAATCGTTTCATAGCAGGTAATTTGATCAAAGATATCTTTTGTATTTGGTGAAGAATTGAATTTTGACATGTTTTAACGTTCGCTGAACGACAGCCACCGTGTCATATCATTGCGGGTGATGATGCCCACCAACCTGTTGTCACGCACCACCGGAAGACTGGTGATCTTTTGTGTTCTCATGATGGTCAGTGCGTCTTCGATCAGTGCATCCTGTCTGATGGTCTGTATGGTGCGCTTCATATAGGTACGCACGCTGTTGGTTTCGGGGTTGATGCCGGCGGCTTCCAGCTCAGCAATTTTACCTGAGGTGATGAGCCCTACCAGTTCGCCTCGCCTGTTCTCAATCAGCATGTGGTTGATAGAATGCCATTCCATCACCTTCTTCACAAAAAGCAATGTGTCGTCCGGAAATACGGTGATCAGGTCTGAACTCATCAGCTGGTTAACAGTGGTGAAATGTCTGATGAGATATTTATTGGCTTTATCCAGGTGTACATCTTTCCATTCGGCAACCGGCAATTGCTGTACCTGGTTTTCATAGATGGCCGCGGTCAGGGCAATAGCAGCGTCAGACGGGCTGAGTTGCTTGCGTAAAGTGCGAAAATTTCTAACCTGCCATTGTGAACCGGTTTGTTTTTTCAGTCGCCGTTCAATGGTATTCAGGTGATAGCTGATCTCTTCCTGCGGGATGCCTGCCGACATTAATCCTTTGGCAGCCAGCGGAAGCAGTTCCTCCAGGATCAGTGTTCTTGTGTTCAGTTCTTTTCCCTGCCAGATCAATACGGTTTCAATTCCGGCACGGGCAGCTTTGAAGAAATTGGATTTAATATCGCGAAAGCTATGTGTTTCAGACACCGGAGCAGCAGGCTTTGCCAGCATCAGTCCGGTCCAGAACGCCATGTTGGCAACTTCATCGCGGATGCTGGGGCCTGCAGGCAGATAGCGATTTTCAATGCGCAGATGAGGTTTGCCCCGGTACACTCCGTAGCAGGGACGATTCCAGCGATAGACAGTTCCGTTGTGTAGTCTGAGAGCCCGCAGTTCAGGAATGTGGCCGTTGCGGTATTCCTGTAAACTGTCTGGCGGATCATCAAAGGTGATCAGTACGTCAAAATGTGTTATATCGTCTTTATATATATCAGTAATGCTGTTTCTTATCCAGTCTTTTCCGAAAGTGACCCTCGGTCTCTGATCGCGAAGTTCTTCTACACTTTTTCTGGTTTCTATACTTTGCTGAAAGAGAGCGATCCTGATTTCGCTCCACAACTCTTTTCCAAAAAGTAAAGGTGAATTGGTAGCTGCAGCGAGTACCGGTGCTGCGATCACCTGTGACCAGTTATAGGCCTGAACGAAATCTTCAGGAGCTACCTGCAGGTGTAACTGAAAACTGGTGTTGCAGGCTTCGAACATGATGTTGTCGTGGCGAATATGGATCTCATCCACACCTTTCATGAACAGGTCAAACTGCTTGCCCCTTTTTCTGCGCAGCTGTTTGTTAAGCAGGTGATACCTGGGGAGGGGTGTGAGATAGTCCAATGTGACCTCATGCCTGGAGATGGTGGGCAGGATGCCGGTCATGATAACACGAGAATGCAGCACAGATGCTGCTTTCTGAGCTTTGATATATTTCAGTTGCAATCCTTCCAGCATACGATGAAAACAACCTGCCTGCAGGTCCAGCGGGTCGCAGTTGAGTTCAATATTATATTTGGCCAGTTCTGTAGTGAAGCAGGAATCCTGGAGGCCCGCCAGCACTTCTAAGTTGTTATTATCGGGCCTCCACTCATTGTTGACGAGGCACATTTCCTGTTCAGCACCTATGCGTTGAACATCATTTTCCAGAGCGTGGTCTCTGATCATTAGTTCCAGTGCTTCCAGGTCATGTATCAGGGCATTGACAAATGCCATCTGGTTGTGCCCTGAGGTATGGATATGGCTACTCTGGTCGCCCATAGGATCCACAAGTTAACTATGTGTTAAGGGAAGCCCAAATGACGAATATCACCGGCTTGTTAGATTTGCCAGTAATATGGCCCGGGATGACATTCAATTGGAAGCAGGCTGGAAGGCAGTTTTAGCAGACGAGTTCGATAAAGCCTATTTTCAGCAGATCAGGTATTTGCTGCTGGCTGCAAAACGAGATGGAAAGGTCATCTTTCCGCCTGGCAGCCAGATATTCAATGCATTTAACCTGACCCCCTTCGAACAGGTAAAGGTGGTCATACTGGGTCAGGATCCCTATCATGGACCAGGCCAGGCCCATGGTCTTTGTTTCTCTGTACCTGAAGGTGTGAAACCACCACCCTCACTCGTCAATATCTTTAAGGAGCAGGAAAAGGATCTGGGCATACCAAGGCCGGCACACGGAAATCTGGAAACCTGGGCCAGGCAAGGTGTTTTTTTGCTCAATGCCATGCTAACCGTTGAATCAGGAAAGCCTGGGTCACATCAGCAGATCGGGTGGCAGTATTTTACAGACGCCACCATCAAAGCCTTATCAGAAAACAAGGAGCATCTGGTGTTCCTGTTGTGGGGTGCATTTGCACAGAAAAAGGCTGAACTTATTGATGCAGGCAAACACCTGATCCTGCAGGCGGCACACCCATCACCTTTCAGTGCCGACAGAGGATTTTTTGGTTGCAGGCATTTTTCGAAGGCGAATACCTATTTGCAGGAACATGGTATGCAAAAGATAGACTGGAAGTTGGCTAACTGAGGCCACTTTTAATGTTACATAGGTAAAAGTATATTTACCTCCTGCATTTCACCATGATCAAGTGGACCCTTGCCCTCCTGCTGATAGCCTGTCAGCAACTGGTCTTTTCTCAGACACAGGAGATCGATTCATTATTGCAAAAGCTTTCAGCTGCAAGACCTGACACCAATAAGGTGATCGTGCTCAGAAGACTGGCAGCAACGGTAGATGAATATGACCCGGCAAAAGCGATAGCCTACGGAAGAGAGGGAATTGCACTTGGAAGAGAGTTGGGTTATTTGAAAGGAGTTGCCGGTTGTTACCTCAACATCGGGATGATCTATGTACAGCTGTCGAAGTTCGATTCTGCCATAGTTTATTGCGATTCTGCCATCCTAGTATCTGAAGAAGCCGGAGATCCAAAGAGGATAGCTTTGGCCTATATCAACCGGGCAGACCTGTACACCCAGATCAGACAGTTTGAAAAGGCTCACCTTGATTGCCGAAATGCCCTGGAGTATGCCAGAGCCTCTGATGATCCGGATCGCATTGGCCGTGTCTATATGCAAAGCGGTGTCATATATTTTTATCAGGAACAATATGAAAAGGCATTAGAATACTACAACACTTCACTGGAGTATTTTGGAGATGTAGGATATTCAGGAGTTGCAGCAGCGGTCATGGCCAATATAGCAGAGGTGTTTGTATCGCAAGGTAAATATCAGGAGGCACTGAAAGAAAGTGAAAGAGCGATTGTCCTTGCAGATAGCTTGCAGCTGTTATATTATCTGACCAGTTTCTACGGAAATCACGGTGAGATCTACATGCATCTGAAAGATCATGCCAATGCAGAGAAATATTATAAGCTTGCACTTGAACTGGCTGTTTCTACTGAGAATATCAGTGATATAGCCCTGAATCGCAACAGGCTGGGTCTGCTTTATATGGACATGCGGGATCCCGAGCGTGCCATTCCAGTACTGCAGTCCGGTTTTGAATTGACAAACAGATCTCACTTTGCATTGGAGCGGCAACAACTTGCACAATCCTTGTCTGAAGCATATGCAGCTACAGGCAAATATGATCTGGCGCACAAATATCTGCGCATCAGCAGTGACCTACGCGACAGTCTCCATACCTCCGAAACGAACAGAGATATCTTATTGCTGCAAACCGAGTTCGATCTGGCTGATAAGGAACGCAGGATCGACCTTTTGAATGCCAATGATGAAATTCAGCGGAACAGGATCCGGCAGCAGCAACTCATTCTGTATTTTGCTTCCGGTCTTATCATCCTGGTCATAATTGTGCTGCTGCTTACCATTAACAGACGAAGGATCAAGCAGGAGCTGCATGAATTATCATTGCGCAACAGTATTGCACTGGATCTGCATGACGATGTTGGTGGCTCTCTGAGCAGTATCAGAATGCTCGCAGATATAGCAGCCGCCCACCAGACCCCGGCTGATCTGTTGCAGCGTATTTCTGTAAATGCCGCTGAGACCATTGAGCGAATGAGCGATATCATCTGGATGATCAATCCGCGATATGATGATCTGGAAAGTCTTGTACACAGGCTTGAGAGATTCATGACTGACCTGAAAGGTGCAGACATGAGAACCAGTATCGAAGTGGCCAAAGGGCTATCTGCCAATATGCGCATGCAGGAGCGAAAGGAACTGTTGCTCATTGTCAAGGAGGCCATACACAACGCCATCAAGTATGCAGGCGGCGGCTCTTTGCATGTGGTATTTTCAGCAAGGGGGAAAGATCTTGTTGTGGAGGTAACGGATACCGGAATTGGTTTTGACCTGCAGCAGACTGAACGGGGCCACGGTCTGGACAGCATGCAGGCAAGGGCCAAAGGGATTGGCGCTGGGTTGCAGGTGATCAGTTCTCCTGGAGCCGGCACGAAGATCATACTTCGAATACCGGACGTGGCAGAGATCAGTTAACCCTATTGCAGTATATATAATCTTCTGTCGATCATCCAAATTTGAACCACCATTGAATACCATATCTGTAGCCATATTTGAAGACAACAAGCACCTGCGGGAAAGTCTGTCCATTCTTATCAATGGTACTCCGGGCTATCGCTGCACAGGTGCATACCCCGATTGCCAGCATCTCATTCCTCGACTCAGATCAGCAACTCCTGATGTCATCCTGCTGGACATTGAAATGCCCGGAATGAATGGCCTGGAAGCGCTGAAGGTCATTCGTGAAGAATTTCCCTCAGTTCAGGTGTTGATGCAGACCATGTTTGACGATGATGATTATATTTTCCGTGCAATTTGTTCCGGTGCGCATGGCTATATTCTTAAATCCACTTCACCTGCCGGCTATCTGGAATCTGTTGCTGATGTCCATCAGGGAGGAGCTCCCATGAGCAGCACGGTGGCAAGAAAAGTGCTGACCTTATTCCGGAATCACCAGCCGGCAGAGTCTGCAGATTATCAGCTTACAGCCAGAGAACGGGAGATCCTGAGCCATATGGTGGAAGGTAAGAGTTTCAAGATGATAGCCGGCGATATGGATATAGCTTATGAGACAGTCCGCACACATATGAAGAACATCTACTCTAAACTGCACGTGAATTCCAATACAGAAGCAGTTTCCAAAGCAATCAGAGAACGACTCATCTGATCTGCACTAACCCGATTGTGGTATTTCAGCCGTGAGGTGACCTGGATAGTTTTGCTTCTATCTAATCACCTTCAATTTCTACTATGAGAAAAGTAATCATTACTTGGTTATTGCTGACAGGCGTGATCCTGGAAATGTCCGGTCAGACCAACACGTTTCCAGGTTCTGGAAGTGTGGGTATTGGTACCCTCAGCCCCTCTGGTTCATCTGCACTGGAGATACAATCAACTGATCAGGGAATTCTTATTCCAAGGATGACCAAAGCCCAGCGTGATGCCATTGCTTCACCTGCCACCGGGCTACTTATCTATCAAAGTAATTCACAACCCGGGTTTTATTATTTCAATGGATCCATGTGGGTCTCTTTGCTGGCTAAAGGTGCCAATTTATCTCTTTCCAATCTGGCAGCAACTACGGCGGTAAACAGTTCACTGCTTCCTTTTGCCGATCAGGTCATTGACCTGGGTTCTTCCTCCCGGCATTGGCAAAAAGCCTTTGTGGAAACCATCCAGTTTGCTGATGGCAGCACAATGACCACTGCACCTGATGATAGTCTGATATTTATTACCGGGACAGGTCTCCAGATGACGGGTACCACCCTGGAGTTGGCCAACACATCAGTTGTTCCAGGTGTGTATGGCAGTACAACTTTCATACCTCAGATTACTGTAGATGCTCAAGGGAGAATTACATCCGTAACTGATGTTGCCGCAGCAGGGGGTGGTTCAGAGTCAGACCCGCAGGTGGGTGTCATCAGTACAGATTACACACCCAGGTGGAACGGAACCGAGCTGGTTACCGGCAAAATAAGAGACAATGGTGCCCGGCTTGCAGTGGGTGGCGACTTTATTACTTCCTCCAAGGCAACCTTTTATAACAGGGAATCTGTTTTTTCAGCTGAACAATCAGCAGTAAGGGCAGTTGACAGAACGGTCAGCGGAGCTGGGGTTGCTACAGATTACGGAACAGCAATGCTTGGCTATGCGCCGGATATTCCCGGATTGTTACCGGTATCAGCAGATCATATTGCGGTATATGGCAGCCAGTTGAGTGGTGGAGGAACCGGGGCAGCGTTATACGGTATAAGCAACGGCAATGGTTCTGCCAATTATGCAGTGGTGGCAACTTCTACTGCGACAGGTAGTCTCAATTTTGGTTTGAAATCATTGGTCACTGGTAGTGGAATGACCAACCGTGCTGTCTGGGCAGAAGCATCCGGCGGATCTTTTGGCAACTATGCCATTACCGTTCCGGAGAATGGTGGCCGTTCCGGTTTCGGCTGGACCACACCCAATGCCATAGTGGGCATCAGGCACGATGGCTCTGATGATCCGTTCCGTATTGTCAACAACGATGGCAGCACCAACCTGGTAGTAGATACTGAAGGCAGGGTAGGTATCAATATGGATCCTGATGCATTCAGTGCCAGTTTCAACGTAAGCGGAAGTCAGTATATATCGAACAAACTTGCCATAGGTGTCAGCCCTGCCACAGTTTTCACTCCATTGACGGTTCATGGCGATAATGAAGTGGTCACAGTAGAAGGAAATGATCCTTATATCCAGCTGAAAGATGCCGGAAACAAAATTGGTTATCTCCGGGCGCTTGGATCCGATCTGCAACTTGCCACCAACGCAGAAAATGATTTCGGCAAGCTCATTTTCCGTACCAATGGCGTAAACCAGATGTATATCAACGAGAATGGAAGTATTGTCATTGGATCGACCTCTGTTATCCCCGCAACCGGTTATAAACTCAGTGTGGACGGCAAGATCATGTGCGAAGAATTGCGTGTGGAAATGTCACCCTGGCCCGATTATGTGTTTCATGATGAATATGAACTGCTTCCATTACATGAACTGAGTGCATTCATAGCATCGAACCAACACCTGCCTGGAATTCCTGCCGCAAGCGAGATCGAGTCAGAAGGACTGGAGGTCGGTGAGATGCAGGCCATGCTGATGGAAAAAGTGGAAGAGCTGACCCTCTATATCATAGAGCTGCAGCGCCAGATAGATGAGCTGAAAGCAACAGATTACTGATCCCCAAAAGGAACTGATCATGAGATATAATTTGAAGATCTCTCTGTTGCTTGCTGCCATAATGGCAATAGCAACAGGATACCCACAGCAGGAAAGCAGACCAGGCTGCCTGATCACTCCGGATGAGATGCGGGCCTATACAGATGAGGTCAGGATGCAGACAGATGCCCTGAAACAGGCAGACAAACTTCATTTCTATCCCGTTGAACGTTTGGATGCGGATTCTATATCAATTGAAAAATTCTTGGATTTGAATTATCTGGGATGGCCACTACGGAATGCCAATTACAGCGACTTTCCGGGCTGGGCCATTGGCAACTTTGTAGATCTGGACTATTATTCTGACGGAGACGAAGACTATTTTGAGGACTCTGAAACAGAAGATTATGAATGCGGACACCGTACCTATGATGGTCATCAGGGTATTGACATAGGGATACATCCCTATCATTGGAAGGCCCAGGATGATGGTGCGGTGGAAGTGGTTGCAGCAGCCTCCGGTGTCATAGTTGACAAACGTGAAGGGTACTATGATGAGTACTGTGTTTGGGGCGGAGCCGCCAACAGCAGGGGTAACAGTATTGTGATCCTGCTGGATGATACCAGTACAGCTACTTTTTATATGCATATGAAAGACGGTTCGCTCACATCAAAAGTGGAAGGTGATTATGTGCAAAAAGGAGAGTATCTGGGTACAGTTGCAAGCTCTGGGAACTCCACCGGTCCTCACCTGCATTTCCAGATCAACTACTTATATGAAGATGATCCGGACGGCGATTTTACCGGATATAATCAGGATGCCATGGTGGGTGCGTGTAATGATGGAAGTTATTTTGCAGCTTTCGAAGAACAACCTCCATATGATGACCCGGCAGTACTGACCCTGGAGACACATTCCTCTTCGCCCGAGCTTTATGAAGATAATTGTGATAAGGATATCGGGCTGTACTACGACAATTCATTCACGGGATTTGCCACTGTGTATTTCCGGTCAAAATTCCGCGACTGGGTGGACGGTTCATCCATCACCCACTGGATCTATTATCCTTCCGGTCTGGTAAAGACCTTTTATACAAGAACCAATCCTACAGACAACAGAACCTTTTTTGCACCGGATCAGGCTGTTGGGTTTTCACCTTTCGATGAATCAGGTACATACAGGTACACTGTAGAAATGGACGGCGAGACCTATTCCCATTATTTTGCCTACAACTGCATTGCCAGTCAGACACTCAGCGGTGCCAGGTCCGGGCACGGGGGGAATATGGTGAGCTTTTCTATAAATTCTACCCAGACCATATCCGGTTCTTCTGCTAATTACATTCAGTATATGGCCGATGAATATGTGCAGCTGAATCCGGGTTTTGAAGCGGCCGCAGGTTGTCGGTTTGTTGCGAATCTAAAAGGATGTAATAACAGTACTGCATTTGCAGAGACAGCAGATGCTACCAGGCAAGTGGCACCAGAGTCTATATTTTCAGAACTTCAGCTCTATCCGAATCCTTCTATGGGAATTGTCAACCTGTACTGGCCTGATGCAGGCATGGAGCAGGCAGCTCTGCGGGTTCTGAACCAGCGGGGAGAGATCGTGTACCAGAGCAATATTTCTTCTTCCGATGGACTTATGGCCACAGTGCTTGATCTGCAAGACCTTGCAAAAGGAGTGTATATGATCCAGTTGACCGGAGATCAGCAAACGATCGTCAGGCAGCTGGTTCTGCAATAAAAGAAAAAGCGGGATGAATTTCATCCCGCTTTTTTTTATTCGGTCGTAATTACATGCGCAGGTCTGTGACCAGCCATCCTTCACTGATCTTTCCGGGAGAGAATTCACTGTCGGCCAGCGTTGGGTTCCCTTTGAAATTGCTCACTTTATAAGTGGTGATCATTCCCTGCTTGGTATAGATATCTGCCTTGACGATGCTCTGATCATCTTTGGTCACATGCAGTTTGATCTTGGAATAGTCCTGGTTCTTGTTGACCGGCACCAGTTCGAGCACCTGGATATTTTTTCCACCGGCAGAATAGGTTTCTCCCATATAGCAGGTGTGATCCTTTTCGGCAAGCTGGAAGACCTGTTTTGGGTTCATGTCCACTTTTGGATCGTAATCGTTGATGACCGCTTCTTCGGTCTTGGCGTTCAGGATCCAGAGGGTCTTTCCGTCACAGATGAAGGTCTCATCCCTCATCTGAAAACGAAACTTATTGCCTTTGATCTTGGCGCTGCTTTTGAATTCTTCTTTTTTCTTGAGTTCAAGATTCTCCATCACTACGGTCAGATCCATACTCATGCTCTTGAAGGAGCTGTATTTCTGGTTGACGGTCTTCAGGAGCTTAGTGGCATTCGCATCAGACTGAGCGAACATACCGAACGGAAGTGCCAGCATAATAATGGCCAGCAAAGATCTTTTCATGACACAGGTGTTTAACGGTACAAAGGTAGCCCATCATGGACTATCCGTCCAGTTCAGACAAAAACTGTTCCAATTGTGTCAGGTCGCGGAATAAAACCTCCCGGGCCTTGCTTCCGGCATTGGGACCCACCACTCCGGCCATCTCCAGCTGGTCCATCAGTCGTCCGGCCCGGTTGTATCCCAGTTTGAGCCTTCGCTGTAACAGGGAGGTGGAACCCTGCTGATGCTGTACCACGATACGGGCGGCTTCATCGAACAGTTCATCCCGGTCATCGTCCATTTCACCGCGTTCCTTTACGTCCTTTTCATCCACATATTCAGGCAGGAGGAAGGCCTCCGGGTAGGAGGGCTGGTGGGCAATATGCTGCACCACCTCATCGACTTCAGGAGTATCTACAAAAGGACATTGCAGGCGCACAATATCGCTGCCGATGGACAGGAGCATGTCGCCGCGGCCTATCAGCTGATCGGCACCACTGGCATCCAGGATGGTCCGGCTGTCAACCTTGCTGGCAACTTTAAAAGCAACCCTGGCGGGGAAGTTGGCTTTGATGGTACCGGTTATGATGTTGACGCTGGGTCGCTGGGTGGCGATGATACAATGCAGTCCCACAGCCCTTGCCAGCTGGGCTATCCTGGCAATGGGCATCTCCACTTCCTTACCTGCCGTCATGATCAGGTCGGCAAATTCATCGATCACCAGCACGATATAAGGCAGGTACATATGCCCTTCCTTCGGGTTGAGCTTCTTCCGCATGAACTTGGCATTGTACTCCTTGATGTTCCGCACCTGGGCATTCTTCAGGAGTTCATACCTCGTATCCATCTCAATGCATAGGGCGTTCAGGGTATTGACCACCTTGCGGGTATCTGTGATGATGGCCTCTTCCTCACCAGGCAGCTTGGCAAGGAAATGTTTTTCAATAGCTGAGAACAATGACAGTTCCACCTTTTTGGGATCCACCATCACGAACTTCAATTGCGATGGATGCTTTTTATACAACAGGGAGATGAGGATGCTGTTGATACCCACCGATTTACCCTGTCCGGTAGCACCCGCCATGAGCAGGTGGGGCATCCGGGTCAGGTCGGCGATATAGTTCTCGCTGGAGATGGTCTTACCCAGGCAGATGGGCAGATCCATCTTGGCCTGCTGGAATTTCTCTGACGCGATCTGTGAACGCATGCTCACCACCTCCTTATTCACGTTAGGCACTTCGATACCGATGGTTCCCTTGCCCGGTATCGGGGCGATGATGCGGATGCCCAGAGCTGCCAGACTCAGGGCGATATCGTCTTCCAGGTTCTTGATCTTGGATATGCGCACACCGGCAGCCGGAACGATCTCATACAGGGTTACGGTGGGGCCGATGGTTGCCTTGATCTTGGAGATCTGGATATTGTAATTGCTGAGGGTGGAGATGATCTGGTCTTTGTTTCGTTCCAGTTCATTGGTATCAATAGCAACTCCTTCTGACTGATGATCTTCCAGCAGTTCGATGGCCGGATATTTATAATCAGGCAGGTCCATGATAGGATCGTAGTGGCCGAGAGAAGGGTCATCAATGATCTTTTCTTCCACGGCCTCAGCTATCTCCAGTTCCATGTTATCGTCGTCGGAGGGAAGAGGATCCACTGCAGGCTTGATGATCTCTGCCGGATCTCGGGTAATGGTGTGCAGCTCCATCTCAGGAGCAGGGTCGTCTTCATCCTCCGCAATCTCTGTCTCGTTTTCCTGACCATCTTCGGCAGAAATGATATCACCTGAAGAGGTGTACACAGGGGCATCAGATACCGGTTTGTCATGTTCATCTGCCGGCAACTCTTCTTTCGGACTTTTTTTCCACTGCAGATCAATTCTATGAAAGACCACCAGATAAATAAGAGCTGTCACTACAAGAATGGCAGCCGTTCCTATCTTGCCGGTAACTGCTTCCAGGCTGTCTGTCATTCCTTTTCCGAAGGCGCCTCCCCAGGGGAAAGGTTGGTTGTAGAGGATAAAACCCAGTGCGGTACTTAACCAGACCAACCAGAGAATTCCTCTGAAAAAATGCTTACGAAGGGGGAAGACCCGTCTGCTGAAGAAGGTATTGACACCCAGGATGAGCAGCCACCAGACGAACAGGAAGCTGGCTATGCCATACCATTTATAGAAGAACAGGTGGCCGGTAGCTGCACCCAGATTTCCAAGCTGATTAGAGGCTTTTCTGTCGGTGCGGAACACACCACCTACCGTATTTTCCTGTACCAGGCTGAAATCTTTGCTCCAGGTGAACAGGTAGCTGATGAAAGATACCAGCAAAAAAAAGCTTAGCAGGATCAGCAGGATGCCGGCAGTTCTGGTGGTACGCTCATCACGAATAAAACCACGGAGGTTTACTGAACGTGCTGGTTGCTTCTTCTTCTTTTTGGTGGCCATGTGAGGTGGAGGTAAAAATACAATATGCCATTTGTGTTAACAGGCGGCTATTGTGCAGAAACGCTCTAGGGTGTACAGGATTGTGGAAGATCAGTGCCGGTTGCAATCTGCACTGACGTTTTGCTGCTGTGCACCATCTATGAAATCATCTTCGAAGTTGCGCACTTCGTACCTGCTTCCGCAGTATTGCTCTTCGTAGGTAGATTCCACTCCATAATAATAGTAGGAGTAGGTGCAGGTAGAGCATATGGTACAGCCGGCGGCACTGAGCATCAGCAGGGCGGCACAAAACAGTGACAGGAGATTCTTTGATCGCATGTATGGTAAAGTTACAATCTGAATTCAGCTAATATGCGCTCCAGATCAACAATATAGGTGTGTCGCTGTGCACGGCTTAGGTCACAGATATGCTGGGCGGTTCCTCCGGAGAGTCCAGAGCCATTGGCGGTCATCCATTTCTCCAGCTTTTCCTGGTCATGCCATTTCCCCAATATTTCTTCCAGTCGTTTGCAGTAGGTAATGAGCTTTTTGGGCTGTTTGTACTTGTTATCTGTCAGAAACTGACGGGCAAATAATGCCCGTTTGATCATTTTGCGAAGGTCGTGCAGTTCAAACTGAGAGTTGTCATGGGTCAGCATGTCTTCCAGTTCCTTCCAGCCATGTACGATGGCCTTATTCATGCCTTTCGTGATTTTCCTGTTGCCTGCAATGCGGATCAATTTCCGGTACCCCTTATTGATAGAAGGAGAAGATTTCCTGTATGCCTTTTTCCATTGTTTATGCATGGAATCGGTCAGTCGGGGATGAAACAGGGCGTCAGCAACCTCAGGAAATTGCATTCGGATCAGCAGATCATGGTGTTGCTGGTGATCGCGAATCTTACCAGACAGCTCATAGAGATTATGCCAGGCCTTCCATTCCTTTCTTTTGACACGATCAGGTGCTACCAGTTTCAGGAAGTACACGTATGCCTGGAGCCGTTTGCAGTCCAGCCTGAGTTTGTGGAGATCTTCCGCTTTGCCGCACCTTTTATATGCACGCACATCCTTCTTCCACTGTTGTAGGTTTTCTTTCACCCACAGCGCAGAATCAGTTGATTTGCGTGCCTTTTTTTTCATATGCGGAAAATGAAAGTAATTGTTCTGGCTGACATCACCCAATATTCCGGTCACAATGGCTGTCAGGATGGACTCGCCCGCATCGAATTGACTATCTTTGCAGCAAATTCCACGATACATGAGCAATGCATTTTTCAGGGTACCTGCAGCCATTAATGAGCCGGTGAAAGGATATGCTCCGGGCAGCCCCGAAAGAGAAAAGCTGAAACAGGCTCTGAGCGAGCTAAAGGCAGCAACAGCAGATATTCCGATGTTCATCAACGGCCAGGAGGTACGCACCGGGAAAACGGTGACCATGCACCCACCGCATGAACTGAGTCATACCCTTGGTCACTACCACAAGGGAGGTAAGGAACATATTCAGCAGGCCATAGATGCTGCACTTGCCGCAAAGCACGACTGGGAGAATACCCCATGGGAACAACGGGCATCCATTTTCCTGAAAGCAGCTGATCTGCTGGCCGGCCCATACAGATATAAGATGAATGCGGCCACCATGCTGGCACAAAGCAAGAATCCTTTTCAGGCAGAGATCGATGCTGCCTGCGAACTCATAGATTTCTGGCGTTTCAATGTGCAGTACATGGCACAGCTCTATGCCGAGCAACCTGAAAGTCAGCCGGGCATGTGGAACAGGATGGAACACCGGCCTCTGGAAGGTTTTGTGTTTGCTCTGACACCGTTCAACTTTACTTCAATAGCGGGTAATCTGCCTACAGCACCGGCTCTGATGGGCAATACTGTGGTTTGGAAACCTGCCAACTCAGAGATCTATTCTGCCTGGGTCATTATGGAGATCCTTCGCGAAGCAGGATTGCCTGATGGGGTGATCAACCTGGTGTATGTGGGCGGAGTAGAAGCCGGCGAAGTGATCTTCAGTCACCCGGATTTTGCCGGTATTCACTTTACAGGATCCACCCAGACCTTCCAGACCATTTGGAAGACGATTGGAAATAACATAGCCGGATACAAAAGTTATCCGCGTATCGTGGGAGAAACCGGAGGAAAAGACTTTGTAGTAGCCCACAAAAGCGCAGATGCGATGGAAGTAGCCACCGCACTCGTAAGGGGAGCATTTGAATTCCAGGGTCAGAAATGTTCTGCTGCGTCCCGTGCATACATTCCTGACAATATATGGCCGGCAGTCAAAGAAAAGATGCTGACCGATCTGGCAAGCATCAAAATGGGAGGTGTGGAAGATTTTGGCAACTTCTTCAATGCCGTCATTGATGAGAAAGCTTTTGACAGCATAGCCGGATATATTGACCAGGCCAAAGCCGACGGACTGGAGATCATAGCCGGAGGAGGACATGACAAGACCAAAGGATATTTCATTGAACCCACCGTTATTCTGGCGAAGGATCCTGCATACCGTACCATGTGTGAAGAGATATTCGGACCCGTGCTGACCATCTTTGTGTATCCGGCAGAAGAGTGGACCGCCACCCTGAAGCTTGTTGACAGTACTTCACCTTATGCACTGACCGGTGCCATCTTCTCCCGCGATCGCTATGCCATCAATGAGGGAGTGAACCTGCTGCGTCATGCCGCCGGAAATTTCTATATCAACGATAAACCGACTGGTGCTGTAGTAGGACAACAACCATTTGGTGGTGCCAGGGCTTCCGGTACCAACGATAAGGCTGGTTCCATTCTGAACCTGCTTCGTTGGGTTTCTCCGCGGGCCATCAAGGAAACGTTCGTACCACCTACTGATTACAGATACCCATTCCTGCATAGCTGAATATGATACGCCACCACCTGTTTCTCCTGCTGCTCATTGCTGCTGTCTCGGGCGTACATGCCCAGATGATAGCGGTTGATGATGTAGTTACCGTGAATGAAGATGAGGAGGTGGTCATTGATGTGCAGTTCAACGATATCAATCTGGGTGGTGGGCTTACCACTACTTTCCTGTACACTACGCCACCCAATGGCAGCCTTGAGTTGCTGGATAATGACAGCATCCGGTACACTCCGGATCCTGACTATAATGGGGTGGATACTTTCAGCTACCAGGTCTGTAATGGAGTAGAACCCGTACCCGAATGTGATTTTGCCCTGGTCATTGTGACGGTGCTTCCGTTGCCTGATTATCCGATCGCATCCGATGATACTGTCATTACCACCGTGGCCACTTCTGTAGTAGCTGATGTACAGGCAAATGATATTAATCTGGATGCAGAAAATCTGGTTACTGCCGTGGTGACCTCTCCTTCCAACGGAACTGCGGTGGTCATTCTGACCGACAGCATCCTGTACACGCCGGCTGGTTTCTATACCGGATGGGACTCTCTGCAATACAGTGTGTGCAAGACGGGCTCTTCCATCTATTGTGACAGTGCCTGGTTGTTCATCCGTGTAGATACGGTCAATTTTTTTCCGCCTGTAGCACTGGATGATTCCTTCATGGTGGATGCAGGTTCCGAAACCATGCTGGATGTCCTTGTCAATGATTTTGATGGCGATGGGGATGCCCTTGTTCTCAGTGAGATCATTCCGGTTTCTGGTCTTGGTTTTGCGAGTATAGAATCAAATATGATCAAGTATCTGGCCATCGGAACAGGAACAGATACATTTTTCTATTCAGTTTGCGATGCCAACCTGCCCAGCTATTGTGATACAGCCATGGTAGTTGTTACCATGCTGGATATTGATATTCCGGATTCTTTCAGTCCGAATAATGATGGATTTAATGAGATCTTTGAGATCAACGGCCTGGTGCAATATCCCGGATTCGAATTAAGCATTTTCAATCGCTGGGGGCAGCTTGTTTACCGAACCACAGAACCAGACTTTAAATGGCATGGAGAGATCAGCATAGACGGAGCCAACTCCAGTGATGAAGTGGTACAGGGTACCTATTATTATTTTTTGCAATTAAATAATGGTTTTGAACCGTTGACCGGAAGCATAGTACTGAGAAGATGAACAGGAGGTGCATATATCTGATCCTGCTGCTGCTGCCTCTTCTGGGGCAGACACAGAACGAGCCGGTATTTGACCAGTACAGGTTCAATCAACTGGTGCTCAATCCCGCTTATGCCGGAAGTCAGGGTACTCTGGAGGGAACAGCCATGGCCAGAAGGCAATGGGTAGGACTGGAAGATGCACCCGGAACAGAGTCGGTCATTCTGCATGCGCAGCTTGCCAATGGTAAGATCGGGCTGGGCGGAAAGCTATTGCATGACCAGATTGGCCCTACCGAAAAAACCACCTACGCACTGGACTATGCCTACCGGATGTATATGGGGTCAGGTACCCTGGCTGTAGGCCTGGAATTATCTGCAGCAAATTACCGGTTGAATTATACCCAGCTTGATGCGTATCAGGATGGAGATCCTGCGTTTACCGGAGTACCCGGGCAACTGATGTCTTACAATGCAGGTCTGGGTGTGTGGTTCAACAGCAAACGGTTTTACAGCGGATTATCTGTTCCTAATGTGGTCAGCAAGGCAGACGAGAATGACCCGCTTGCCCCGGTACTCAACGAATTGGATCCATACATTCAAACTATTCATGCTTACTGGACCGGTGGTTATATGTTGCAGCTTTCCAGGAATGTTGCCCTGTTGCCGCATGGTATGGTCAGGTATGATCTGCACGCACCAATCGTGTATGAAGGTGGCCTGGAGCTCCTGTTCAGAGAGCAGGTGCAATTAGGTGCTGCCTGGCAATCTGTAGAGGCGCTGACCATAAAAGGAGAGTTCTTTCTGGACCTGAACAATACACTTTCAGACAGAGCTCTGGGTGTTGGGTATGCCTATAATCAGCGACTGGATGAGACCCAGCCGGTATTTGGGTCAACACACGAGGTTTTTATAACATTACAATGGAATAAGCGGGCAACACGTTTTGTCAGCCCGCGTTTCTTCTGATATGCGTAGATCGTTTTCCATAGGTCTGCTACTGCTGCTTCCATTGATTACATGGAGTCAGTCTGAGAAGCGTTTCATCAAATCTGCCAACAAGCTGTTTGAAGCCGGCGCCTACGCAGAAAGTGCCGCCATTTATCTGATCCTGTTGCAACAACATTACCAGGATGATCTCAACCGCAACCTGGCTGTTTGTCTGGAACAAATGGGCGATCATAAAGCCGCAGAGTACTGGTACGAGAAATACCTGACGGTTCACCCGGAAGATATGCCTGCCTTACTTTCCTATGCTCACCTGCTGAAGTACAACGGCAAGTACCATCTGGCTAAAGAGGCTTATCTGCTCTATGCAACTGCTGACCCGGTGGGATACTACTTTGCGGGCACCTGTGATTATGCCATCAATAACCAGGACAGAACGAATACCTGCTTCATAGAAGGATTGGGCATCAATACTCCCGGTTCTGACATATCGCCCGCATTCATCAATCGCGGAATCATGTTCTCATCCAATGGCGATCTGGGTGTGGAAGGCAAAAAACAGGAAAATGATCCGGGTTCTGGATCACCATTCTATTCACTATACTACGTATCTGAAGAAAATACTAATTACCAGGCATCTGTTCAGCCATTGCGTGATATCAACCAGCAATACAATAATGCAGCAGTATCCTATGACCAGATGCTGGATCGTATTTTCATCACAAGGAATAATTATCTGCATGGCAGGCTGATCAAAGACAAAGACCGGATGGTGCAGCTCAGCATCATGGAAGGCCTGATAGATGGTTTGAGTGTTTATAAACTTCGACCTTTTGAATGGAACGACAAGACCTACTCTGTAGGGCAGCCTTTCGTCTTGCCGGGAGGTGACCTGCTGCTGTTCGTGAGCGATATGCCCGGAGGTTTTGGCGGCACAGACATCTATTATTGCATCAACACCGGCGATGGTTGGTCAGAACCCATCAATATGGGTGCTCCTGTCAATACTCCCGGAAATGAGATGTATCCCTTCCTGTCTGATCAGCAGATACTGTACTTTTCATCAGACTATCTGCCTGGTTTTGGTGGTCTGGATATTTTCATGTCTGCCAGAGATGGCCAGCACTGGAGCAAACCAGTTAACATGGGCTTGCCGCTTAACAGCAGCCAGGATGACTTCGGATTGATCCTGACCAAAGGTTCTGGTTATTTCTGCAGCAACAGACCAGGAGGGGCAGGAAATGATGATATCTACCGGGTGGCTTTTCTGAAGCCGGTCGCTGATCTGAATGTGATCAATGCGAGACTTCAACCGGTGGCAGATGCCCTGGTCGTGCTCTATGAAAATGATCATCGGGTAATGGAAGCAGAAACCGACCTCAGCGGGCATGTGACTCTGCCTGTTGAAGAAGGGCATCAGTACAGTGTGCATATCAGCAAGGATGGCTATATGGAATCTGTAGTTGATTTTCTGGATCAGTACAGAAGCACCACCGGCAGTATGGAAGTGAGTTTGCTGGAGTATTATGATTATATAGATGAGTCAGAATGGGAGTATGATATTCCGGGTAACTCCGGTGGTGAGCAAGACACTGCTGACAATGAACAGGGCCGGGATGAACATGACTCAGAACAACACGACGGCATGCTTACGTATGAATTGTTCATTGGCTCCTTTGAAGATCCTGATTATACCCGCATTACTTCACTGGCCAGATTCGGAGAGCTTAGTGTCAGGCAAACAGGCCGTAATGTGCTGGAGTTCTATATCATCAATCTGGATCATGAAACAGCATTAAAAGCACATGAAGCAGCTATTACTGCAGGCTTTCAGACCTCCAGAGTTATCACCTACCGAAACAAAGAACGAATAGACTGAGTATGGCAGAGAAACCTACCATTCTGGTCACCAACGACGACGGTTTTCATGCTCCGGGCATCCACGCTCTGGTGGCAGCCATGAAAGAGATCGGACAGGTCATCGTTCTGGCACCTGACAAACCGCAATCGGGAATGGGTCATGCCATCACCATCAATGATCCTATCAGATTGCAGCAGGTGGACGTGTTTGGCGATGTAGAAGCCTATGCCTGCTCCGGCACACCGGTAGATTGTGTGAAACTGGCAAAAGACAAGATCCTACATCACAAACCGGATCTTTGTGTGTCAGGTATCAACCATGGTTCCAACTCTTCTATCAATATCATTTATTCAGGTACCATGTCTGCAGCTATGGAAGCTGCCATAGAAGGTATTCCGGCTATTGGGTTTTCATTGCTTGATTATGCACACGATGCTGATTTCAGACCATCGGCACACTATGCATCCCAAATAGCCCGGCAGGTACTGGAAAACGGTTTGCCTGATAACACCCTGCTGAATGTCAATATACCCGCCCTGCCTGTTCAGGAGATCAGGGGTATGCGCATATGCAGGCAGGCGGTAGCCAAATGGGAGGAAGAGTACGATGAACGAAATGACCCGAGAGGACATCGCTACTTCTGGCTTACAGGAAAATTTGTGAACTATGATCAGGGTGATGATACAGATGAGTGGGCCCTGGACAATGGTTATGTTTCTGTGGTGCCGGTGCAGTTCGACCTGACCGCTCATCACGCCATTTCATTTTTTCAAAAGAACTGGGATCTGCATCAAACACATCCGGAAAGCCATTCCGGCAGATCCGTAAAAGACCTGGGCTGATATGAATTTCTTTCAACGTGATTCCGTTCTGGTAGGTATAGTGGTGTCTGTATTCTTTTCCATCACCATGTTTTATTGCCTGCACACCATCAATTCCATGTTGATAGGCCGGCCATTTGGCGGTGCTTCTTTTCAGGGTGTTACCGAACGTTTCGTTTCTACACTTGCGGTTTTCTTTAATATAATTCCCTTTGTAATTTATCTGCGAACCAGGAAAGACCTGAGTATGAAAGGGGTGGGTATCGTGACCGTTTTGCTGGCCTTGTTTGTGCTGGTATTCTACTATATACTCTGATGAAGTACTATATCCTGGCTGGAGAGGCCAGCGGCGATCTGCATGCAGCCAACCTGGTGAAGGCCCTCCGGGAACAGGATACCCAGGCACAGTTTCGTGGTTTTGGCGGAAAGCGTATGCAAGCCGAAGGCGTACAACTTGACCGGCATATTGACCAGCTGGCCTTCATGGGTTTTACAGAAGTGCTGCTGCACCTGCGCAAGATCTCTGCCAATTTCAAAACAGCAAAACAAAGCATCAGTAACTTTCAGCCGGATGTTGTCATCTGCATTGATTACCCCGGATTCAACCTGCGCATGCTGCCATTCATCAAATCACTTGGCATCAGAACGGTCTATTATATCTCACCTCAGTTGTGGGCATGGAAAGCCGGACGGGTAAAGACCATCAAACAGTATGTTGACCACATGCTGGTCATTCTGCCATTTGAAAAAGCCTTTTATGAAGGCTATGATTATCAGGTGGAATATGTGGGACATCCACTGCTCGACGAGATCAGCGATATGGATGCAGAACCGGATTTTCTTCCTAAAAACTGCTTGCCCGATGGCTCCCTGGTAGCCTTGTTACCCGGAAGCCGCAAACAGGAACTGAAACGATCCATGCCGGTCTTGCTGGAGGTTGCCAATGAAAGAGCTGATTTACAATTTGTGATCGCGGGTGCTCCCTCACTGGATGCGGCAGCATATGCATCTTTCGATCTGCCTGCCAATGTGCACCTGGTGCATGGTCAGACTTATGCACTTCTGCAGCATGTGAAGGCCGCCCTTGTAACCAGTGGAACCGCTACCCTGGAGACCGCCCTGTTTGGTGTTCCACAGGTGGTATGTTATCGTGGTAGCACCCTGTCATACTGGATCGCCAGAAGACTGGTGAAGGTTCGTTTCATCAGCCTGGTCAACCTCATCATGAACAGTGAACTGGTACCTGAACGTATTCAGAGCAGTTTTAACAGAAGGCAATTGCTGCGGGATCTCGATGATTTGCTCCAACCTGAAAAGGCAGCGATCATGCAACAGGGCTATATGGAATTGCGCTTGAAGCTTGGCGGACAAGGGGCCTCTTCCAGAGCAGCCGCCATTATTACTGATGCCTTGCACAAGGCTTTGTAACTTTAAACTACAAATTTGTTTTATGTACAAGTTATTTGCAGGTTTTTGCCTGCTTCTGTCTGTTTCTGTTTCAGCACAAAAGACCGGTGGAGTATATCTGCCTGAACCCGATGCGCAAACCCCTGACTGGTTCCTGCCGTTGTATGCTGATGAGATTCCAAATGTCTTTGTCATGGACAGTCTGTTTGATGCAAGTCATCTGAACGGGATGCCGGAAGAAGAACACAGAACGATCTGGGAATTCTACTACCAGCGCTGGAGAAGGTCGGTGGAACCGTTCATTCAGGCCGATGGCAGTGTGGCACAAGTGGAAGTATCAGCCACCGGAACAGTGCATGCTAAGGCCACAGGTTCCTGGACCCTGGCAGGACCGGCCACCACACATTTTGATGCGGCCGATGATCCGTCTCAACCGGAATGTCCGTGGCAGGTGAATGTCTATGCTATCACTGCCGATGTCAACAACCCCGACAGAATGCTTGCTGCTGCAGAAACAGGCGGCCTGTTCTATTCTTCGAATAAAGGTCTGGCATGGACACTGGCACTGGATAATGCAACAACCTATGGATCAGTGGCCATTTCTCCCGGCGACCCGGATCTGATGCTGGCCGGAGCTAACGGAAGCCTTGCAAGAAGCACCGATGGCGGCAGCAGCTGGACCACTATGTCTCTCGCTGCCGGAAATATTCACTCGATTGCTTTTCATCCTTCTGATCCGCAGAAAGTTTTGCTGGCAACAGACTATGGTTTATTCAGATCAACTGACGGCGGACTTTCATTTGCAGTAACAGATGGAATCACATCACATATGTACGATGTGTATTTTCATACAACAGATCCGGAAAGGGTCATCGCCATCCGGGTTCAGTCTGGTGTGATAGACTGCATGCGCAGCAACGATGCAGGTGTCACCTTTGAAAGCGGGTTTGCCGGTGTTACTCCGGTCAATACCTCTGGTGCCCGTATGTCTCTGACTGCCGATGATCCTGAGCGGGTGTATGTGGTTGCCCTCGGCACGCTTCCTTCCGTAACCGCTCCGCATGTGTATCGTTCAGATGATGGTGGTATAAGCTGGGAACTCATGTGCATCGGTATTGAGAGTGGCCTTACCGGTGATGACTCCTCACCACTCGGAATGAGCAATGGTCAGGGTTTTTATGATCTGGATATCGTGGCAAATCCCCTGAATGCAGATGAGGTCATCGTGGCTTCTACTACTGCCTATCGCTCTACCAATGGTGGCAGCAGTTTCCTGCGCCTGGGTGGATACGGAGGTTCCTTCAACATCCATCCGGATATCCAGGAAATGATCGCCATAGATGGAGATACCTGGATCACCACTGATGGCGGAGTGAACTACTCTACAGACTTTTTTGCTTCCACAGCTAATTATGAATCCCGCACCAATGGCATTTTCGGCACAGATTTCTGGGGCTTCAGCCAGGGATGGAATGCAGACTATATGGCAGGCGGACGATACCACAATGGCAACACATCCTTATCAGATCAATATCCCGAAGGAGCTTCCATTCGTCTGGGTGGCGGAGAAGCGGGCACCGGTTATGCCATGGCGGGAAGAGAAGGTTATTTCGCCTTTTCTGATATAGGAAACTTTCAGGTTCCTCTTTCTTTTGACGGTCCCAGAAAATATTTTGCATTTGGCATGTACCCCAATGAGGATGGATACGGTTTTGATGCCAGCGATGTAGAGTTTCTTCCTTACTGCTATGGGGTGGTTTTCCTGGGAAACGGGAATGCGCTATGGCGTTCTGATAACCTCGGGGCGAGCTTCACTACCCTGTATGATTTTGGTGCCGGTATAGGTAATAAGGTCAAGAAATTTGAGATCAGCAGAAGTGATCCGCAAACCATATATGTGGCCACTGCCAACAAACTCAACCGATCTGATGATGGCGGCACCTCATTCACTAATCTTACACTACCCACAGGTGTATCCACTTATAGAATGGATCTGGCCATCGATGCGCAGGATCCGCAAACGGTATGGATATCCTCTCCTTCCAATCCTGCTGGTAAAAGAGTATATGTGACGCACGATGGTGGTGTCAGCTGGGAGAATCTCACTACCACTCTGATAGACGGACAAGGCTATGCCTGTGTGGTGCACCACAAGGGTTCTGAAGGTGGTGTGTATGTGCTGGGTAATAACGGAGCGGCCTTCTATAGGGATGATACCATGGCAGACTGGACAGATGTATCAGACGGACTGCCGGCTGGTAACAGACCCATCAGAAGCTTTGCCTTCTACCGCGACAGCAAGATCCGGGTAGCAGGAAACAGGGGGGTATGGGAACGTGACCTGGAAGATACCTATGCACCCATTGCGCAGCCCACAGTTGACAAGCTGGTATCTGCCTGTGCGCTGGATACTTTTTATTTCGAAGATTACTCGGTCATGGATCACAGTGGTGCCACCTGGTCCTGGAGTTTTTCACCAGCTCCTGAATTTGTAAGCAATGCAACTGCCAGAAATCCGAAAGTGGTGTTTGGCGCAGAAGGGGTGTATGACTTCACCCTGACCATTTCCAATGCCTGGGGAACAGACACGAAAACAGAAACAGGAGCCATCAGCATTTCCGGAAATGAATGTGGAGTCGATACTGTTGCCGGTATGGCTATCGCCCTGAACGGTAATGCCGATCCTGCAGATGTGTCCGTTCCGCCTTTGGGTATTACCACCAACCACCTGACCATTTCCATGTGGTTCAAACCCGATGGCATCCAGACAGACTACAGCTCTTTGTTCATGCTGGAAGGATCTGATGCAGCCGGATTCAATTTCCGTCCCGGCGATAACAAACTGGGGTACCACTGGCCGGGCGGTGCCTGGTGGTGGGAGAGTGGACTGATTGTACCCGAAGGCCGCTGGTCGCACCTGGCCATGGTGGTGGAACCTGACGGCATCACACTGTATGTGAACGGTGAAGGAAGCAAACACAACATCACGGTCTCGCCAACAAATTTAGAAAATAATAATGTATTACTGGGTTCCTATAAGCACTGGGGCGGGCGATATATAAAAGGCGAGATGGATGAAGTGGCCGTATATGATCGTTCCATGAGTGAAGAAGAGATACAGGATCTCATGCACCTGACGCGGAACAATCCGCATCCGGACAACCTGCCGCAGGATGATGAATCTTTGATAGCCTACTATCAGTTCAACGAAAGTGTCGGCTATTTCTATAATAAAGCTGGTGGTAATCAGGCCTTACCGGAAGGCAGTGCAGTACAGATCGCATCTACAGCTCCAGTGGCCGGCGGTACGTTTGACAGGGTGTATGCAGATACGGAAGATCCGGTAGTATTTGATCACACAGGAGTTACACTCACATGGGCAGAAGTGCCCGGAACAGATGTGGTGGTATCCCGTTTGCATGCCCGTCCGGATGTGGTTCCCGGCGATTCTTTGTTACCCGATCCGGAGCGGTATTTTATTGTGAGGCAGTTCAACGGCGCTGGCACCGCATCTCTGAATGCGATCAGTTTTACGTCCATAGGTGGTATCAACGACAGTATGACTGCCCATCCTGAATATGTGGAGTTATACAACAGGCCATACTATTCCGAAGGAGATTCCTGGGGAGATCTGTTTGCTACCGCAGATGAGGCCGCGGGAAGCACTCTTGCCTTTTCTCCTGCGGGCGACAGCTGGCTGGGACAGTTTTCTATCTCGGCCGATGCAAAGGCGTTTGCAGGCAGCACTGCTCTGGAGACGGAAGTTGCCGGAGGAATAACCCTGTATCCCAATCCTTCGGCCGATGGCTGGATCCACTGGAGAACGACCATGAACGCAAGAGAGGGCTATCAGGTCAGGATCACAGATGTTGCAGGCAGGGTCGTGAGACAGTTCCGGGTGAATGTTGGACTTTCAGACCAGGAGCAACATGTCCTGATCTCTGCACCTGGAACCTATCACCTGGAGCTGATCTTTACAGATGGCAGCAGGCAGGTGCTGCCATTTGTGGTAGCTTATTGAGGCTTTTCCGATTTGCCAATTCCCTGTATATTTGCACCCTCTTCGGGGGCATAGCTCAGTTGGCTAGAGCGTTTGCATGGCATGCAAGAGGTCGTGGGTTCAAGTCCCACTGTCTCCACGAAAACAGGAATACCTTACGGTGTTCCTGTTTTTTTTGAAGGAACCCAGAAAATCAAGAACATCAAGTATCAGATGAACGACCGTCTCGTCCCGCCTTACAGATGTGGCGAAACGCAGTGAGCCAGCAGCTGTTTTGCGGGAAGGTCGTGGGTTCAAGTCCCACTATGCGCCGCTTGGGAATACCTTACGGTGTTCCTGTTTTTTTTTTGAAGGAACCCAGAAAATCAAGAACATCAAGTATCAGATGAACGACCGTCTCGTCCCGCTTTACAGATGTGGCGAAACGCTGTGTGCCACCCACACCTTCATAATGTCTCTCCGGCCCCCGAGCCGGAGTCTCCTTCATTCTGGTCTGGGTGCTTATGGCATGCAGGGAGTCTCCCTCTATATTGATATTTGTTACAACGGCCATTCGGCTTTTGGTGCATGCATTGTGTTTTACATTTTATCGCAAAGGCGTAGGTCATCGCTGCGCTCTGACAACCGCAAAGACCGGGCAACACAAAATTTGAGTGCCTCTCCGGCCTCCGAGCCGGAGTCTCATCGTAGGAATGGACGGACTGCATTGAATGAGACTTCCTGCCGAAGGAGAGCAGGTGGTGATGTTCTATCCCTATCAAAAAGAGGGAGATTCTCTGCCTGCCTCAGACAAGGTCTATCAAGACCATGATGAGGGAGACTCCGGGTCAAGCCCGGAGAGACAGTTCCATAGGAGTATTGTTAAAAGCCCCTCACCATTCACCCCACATTACTCAATACCCACTACTCAATACCCACTACCTTCGTCCCATGACACCCATCATCCAGACCATAATGCTGCACCGAAAACAAGTGGACGTGCTCCGTCTGGACAAGATGACCCCGGGAGGTATCGGCAACAAATACTACAAACTGAGATACAACCTGCTCGCAGCAAAGGAGCAGGGCCTGAAATCTATCCTGAGTTTCGGCGGCGCTTTTTCCAATCACCTGCATGCATTATCGGCCATCGGAAAACAGGAAGGCTTTCAAACGATCGGTGTGGTCAGGGGGGAAGATGATCCCGACAATCCTACCTTGCAGGATCTGCGTAATAATGACATGCACCTGCATTTTATCAGCAGACAAGACTATCGGCAGAAGAATGATGCTTCATTCATTCGTTCACTTGAAGAACGATATGGATCTTTTTATCTGCTTCCCGAAGGAGGCAGTAATTCCCTCGCCGTGCAGGGATGCAGAGAGATCTTGCAAGGAGTGAAACAAGACTATAACCACATACTGGTGGCTGTTGGTACAGGTGCTACCGTTGCTGGTATCGTAGCCACACCTGAGTTGACTTCCAGAGTGACAGGCATAGCAGTGCTGAAAGGAGAGGATGGCCTGAGTGAAGTGGTGCAAAAATTCATCGAACCCTATGAAATAAACACAACATGGGATATCTCATTCCGCTATCACCTGGGTGGCTATGCCAGATACAACGCAGATCTCATGGAGTACATCCGGAATATCCGGGACGAAAATGAACTGGAAACAGACCCTGTATATACCTCTAAAGTGGTGTGGGCATGTGCTGATATGCTGGAAAAAAATGAGATCAGACAAGACGAAAAAGTGCTGCTCATCCATACCGGTGGCATGCAGGGATGGACGGGCTGGAATTACAGGTTTAGGATTAGCTGATAGTTATCTGGTTTTTTTGAGAAGTTGTCACCCCGGTTTGTGAGGAACGAGCAATACCGGGGTCTGTCTGGAAATGAATTGCGCCTCGCTCCATGTGATTCCAGATCCCGGTATTTTGCCCTCATTCTTCGGCCTAAAACCCCCGCCTGCCGTCAGGGGGATGACAATTCACTTTGGAGCTATTGAACAATTACTGAAGTAAGAGAATACTTGTAACTTAATTTGGAGGCCTTATCAATGGATGAGTCTTCATGAGCGATGTTCAACCCTTACTGCTCACCACTCTTTGCTCACTGCTTTACTGCCACTGCTCCTCTGCTACCCGATACGAATCCTCCCCACTGACCTTCATCACCAACCGTTCCGGCCTCATCACCTATATTTGTTGCACACAAAAGAATCATTATGGATTTTATCAGTAAGTATATTGAAACGAACAAGGAACGCATGCTGGACGAGCTGCTGGAGGTACTCCGCATCCCGTCTGTCAGTGCAGATCCGAAATACAAGGCCGATGTGGAAAAGACCGCACACTGGATGGCCGGAAAACTCAAAGCCGCGGGTGCAGACAACGTAGAGGTTTGCCCAACAGAAGGTCACCCCATCGTCTATGGTGATAAGCTCATCGACCCTTCCAAACCTACTGTATTGGTGTACGGTCACTACGATGTACAGCCCGCCGATCCGCTTGAGCTGTGGAACTCGCCGCCCTTTGAACCGGTGGTGAAAGACGGTAAGATCTATGCCCGCGGTTCCTGCGATGATAAAGGTCAGGTGTACATGCATGTCAAAGCATTCGAAGCCATGATGGCCAATAATGCGCTTCCCGTAAATGTGAAATTCATCATCGAAGGAGAGGAAGAAGTAGGTTCAGCACACCTCGAGACCTTCATCAAGGAGAATACTGAAAGACTGAGCTGCGATGTCATTCTCATCTCTGATACTTCCATCGTAGCGAATGATGTGCCCAGCATCACAACAGGTCTTCGTGGTCTCTGCTATATGGAGATCGAAGTGACAGGTCCCAACCGCGACCTGCACAGCGGTGTGTACGGCGGTGGTGTGGCCAATCCACTTAACACCATCTGCGATATGATCTCTTCGCTCATTGATGAGAAAGGACATATCACCATTGATGGATTCTATGATGATGTATTGGTGGTAAGCGCAGAAGAACGTGCTGAAATGGCCAAAACACCATTCGATCTGGAAGAATACAAGAAAGACCTGGGCATAGGAGAGGTGAAAGGGGAAGACGGATATACCACACTGGAAAGAGTATCCATTCGTCCAACACTGGATGTAAACGGTATCTGGGGCGGCTACACCGGCGAAGGATCCAAGACCGTACTGCCGTCCAAAGCCAGTGCCAAGATCTCCATGCGCCTGGTTCCAAATCAGTCGCCCGATAAAATTGCGAAGCTGTTCGAAGCGCATATCAAAAAGATCGCTCCGCCGTATGTCAGTGTGAAAGTGATCGCTCATCATGGTGGTGAGCCGGTGGTGGTACCATTGGACTTTGCTCCGATGCAGGCAGCCATGAAAGCCATGGAACAATCGTTCGGCATCACACCGATACCGACCAGAGAAGGGGGCAGCATCCCCATCGTAGCGCTCTTTGAACAGGTGCTGGGTGCCAAGAGTATCCTGATGGGATTCGGCCTCAACAGCGATGCCATTCATTCACCCAATGAGCACTACGGATTGTTCAATTACTACAAGGGTATTGAGACCATTCCGTGGTTCTTCAAGTATTATGCGGAGATGAATTAGTATTGAGTATAGAGTATAGGGTATTGAGATATCCTTTAATAATGATAAGCTCCGGTCTGATGGCCGGAGCTTTTTTGTTAGGACAGAACAGCGGTCCGAAAGTTTTTTTGTAATATCAGGTAAAATTTTTTGCCATGTCTGCAAAACCTGTTCTGCTGATCCTTTCCTTGATCATTACCGGAGGTATTCGTTCAATGGCTCAGCCCATCATTGACCTGGAACTCATCACCACCGGATTTAACGAGCCTGTAGATATAGCCAGTGCCGGCGATGAGCGTTTATTCATCGTAAGCAGACATGGTACCATTGAGATACTGTATCCCGACCTTTCGGTTTCTACTTTTCTGGATATAGATGATCGTGTGGGTTCGGGTGGCGGCGAACAGGGACTTCAGGGATTGGTTTTCCATCCCGACTATGCTTCCAACGGCTTTTTTTATGTCAATTATACAGACACGCTGGGCGATACACATATTTCCCGTTTCAGCGTGAGTGCCGGCGATCCTGACCTGGCAGATCCTGACAGTGAGCTCCTCCTGATATATGCAGATCAACCTGCCAATAACCACAACAGCGGCGACCTGAACTTTGGTCCCGATGGTTACCTGTGGTTATGCACCGGTAATGGTGGCGGACCAGCCAATGGCAATGCACAGGATACCACCAGCATACTCGGAAAAGTGTTGCGCATTGATGTGGATGGAGGGTCTCCCTATGCCATTCCTGCCGACAATCCCTTTATTGGCGAACCCGGTGTAGATGAGATGTGGGCACTGGGATTGCGTAACCCCTGGCGTTTCAGTTTCGACCGACTGACCGGCGATCTGTGGATAGCAGATGTGGGTGGTGCCATCAAAGAAGAGGTCAATTTCCGGCCTGTTTCTTCCGGGGGCGGAGAGAACTACGGCTGGCAATGCTATGAAGCTTCTTATCAGTCGGCACTATGCGATACATCCATCGACTTTACCTTCCCCATTTTTGAATACAACCACAATCCTTTTACAGGTGGCTATGCCATTACCGGAGGATTTGTATATCGTGGAAATGCTTATCCGCATCTGTACGGATATTATACAACTATAGATTATGTTACCGGCAATGCATGGGCCTTGCACAGCGATGGTATGGGAGGATGGCTGGTGGATACGCTTGGTTTTCTGGTTGATCACATCACTTCATTTGGAGAAGACCAGAACGGCGAGATCTATGCCTGCGAAAAAGATGCCGGGAATATTTATCGCCTGAAAGATCTCTGCGGAAGTTTTGCTCTGACGTCAGACATTACCGATGAGACGGCATTGGGCGTTTCAGATGGCAGTATCGATCTGACCGTAACAGGCGGGAATGCACCATATAGCATCAGCTGGAGTACGGGTGCTTCTTCTGAAGATCTGAGCGGTCTGTCTGCAGATACCTACACCGTAACCGTGACCGATGATCTGGGTTGTGTGCAGACCGGCGTGTTTGAGGTGGCACAATTGTGCGGCCCGGCTATTGATGTGCAGGTGTCAGACATCACCACCAGTTCGGCCACCATCAGCTGGAGCCCTTCCGGTGCGGGTTTGTACAAAGTGCAGTACATCACCATGGGTGGAACACCGGGACAGATCACTACGCCTGATACCTCTGTAACGCTGAGCGGACTTGATGCCGGTGCAGTATATGTGTTCCGGGTGCGGAATAAGTGCAGCGGAACCACCGCAACCTACACCGCCAGCGGTGCTTTCATGACCGATCCGTTGCGTGATGGTATGGTATCCGGCCTGGAAGTTTTTCCCAATCCAACCACCGGTTTGTTATACCTGCAGTCTGATATGCAGGATACACCTGTTATGATCAGAGACGTATCGGGTAATCCGGTCATGCAATACAGTGTATGCCCTGAAGTGATCGATCTGAGTGGTTTGCCCAATGGCATATATATACTGGAGATACACGGAAGATCGCAACAGATCATTTTGCAGCATTAAAAGTGTGTGTCGGTCTCTGTTAGGGTTTAGTCACTTGTACAGGGTGACCTTTATCACCAGGTTCTGATCTAAAGCACAATACCTTACATGTACTTAGTGCAGAGACATGTTTGTTCTGACAGGCAGGGTTTGCTGTCATGTTCCTGATATACATGGAATAAAAATAATATAAATGAACAGGTATTTGCATTTAATTGGGTGTAAAGGAACTACACCTTTTTTTTGAAGGTTGTTAGTTTATATCCAGTTGTCAACGGATGTATATAGGATGCATGTCTTACAAACGAAGTTAAAGATGAAAGGAAGTTGAATGAAGCAACTCACACCTTTCATTTTTAAAACAAATAACATGAAAAAGATCAAATTACTAGGATTGATCATCATTGCTTATGCAACAAGTGCCTTTGCCCAGATGGGTGTGATCAATGAAGACCTCAAAATTCTTTCGGACGATGCTGCCACCGGTGATTCTTTCGGACAGTCTGTTGTGCTAGACGGTGGAATGATCCTGATAGGAGCACCTTTTGACGATGACAATGGCCTTAATTCAGGTGCTGCTTATATTGTGGATGCTGCAACAGGCGCACAACTTTTCAAGCTGCTTCCTGATGATGGAGTGGCCGGAGCTGAATTCGGATATGCTGTTGCCATGAAAGACGGAGTAGCTGCCATTGGTGCCAGGGCTGATACTGAGTTAGGTGCAGGTGCCGGTGCAGCATATCTGTTTGATGCAGCAACAGGCACACAACTTTATAAACTTGTTCCGGATGATTTGTCGGCAGGCGATGAGTTCGGCAATGCCATTGATATAGATGGCGGTGTGGTAGCAGTTGGTGCATGGCGTGCAGATGAGTTTGGCGAAGCTTCCGGAGCTGCCTACTTATTTGATGTCGCTTCCGGCACACAATTGGAGAAATTGCTTCCCGATGAGGGCAATAACTTTCAGACCTTCGGTGTATCCGTTGCTATAGATGCCGGTGTGGTAGCTGTGGGTGCACGCACCTTTTTTGTATTGGGTGATGGATATACGTTTGCCAAGGCTTTTCTGTTCGATGTATCTTCCGGCGACCTGCTGAACACCGTTCAACCCGATATTCTTAACTATAACGGTGATCTGGGCGGTCATTTTGCTGACTGCCTGGATATGAAAGACGGACTGCTGGTAGTGGGAACACCCAACCGAAGTGTGTTCTTCGACTTTTCAGGCGCCATCTATATTTTCAATGTCGGCACAGGAGAACAGCTGCATTTCATATATCCTGAAGATGGACACGACAGAGACCATTTCGGGATCTCTGTATCTCTTGATAACGATGTGGTAACAATTGGAGCTTTTGAAGATGATGACAGCGGTTTTGATGGTGGATCAGCATACTATTTTGATGCTATATCCGGAGACCAGATCAGCAAGCTGCTGGCAAGTGATGGTGAAGCATTTGATCGTTTTGGTGTTTCTGTTTCTACACAGGACGGGCTGACTGTGATCGGTGCCAAGCAGGATGATGATGGCGGAGATAATGCCGGTGCAGCTTATCTGTTTGGTGATATTTCTGCCTGTACAGGTTTTTCTCTGATGGCAAACATTACTGATGAAACGGCTGATGGTCTCTCTAATGGCAGTATTGATCTGACCATAACAGGAGGAACTGAACCTTTCATGATCAGCTGGAGCACCGGTGATTTCACAGAAGATCTGAGTGCACTCGAGGCAGGGTCCTATTCGGTAACTGTTACAGATGATTTGGGATGTATGGCAACCGGAATATATGAAGTGGCACAGTTGTGCGGCGCTGTTACCGGTCTGACCGTTTCTGATATCTCTACGAATACCGCAACGATCAGCTGGAACTCTTCAGGCGCATCCATTTATAAGGTGCAGTATATAACTACGGGAAGTTCACCCGGTGTCGTGAACACTACAGATACCACGGTCACCCTGACTGGTTTGTTGCCCGGATCCAACTATGTATTTCGGGTCAGAAATAAATGTACCGGTACTACAACAACTTATACCGCCAGCGGTGCTTTCATGACCGATCCGTTGCGTGATGGTATGGTATCCGGCCTGGAAGTTTTTCCCAATCCAACAACCGGTTTGTTATACCTGCAGTCTGATATGCAGGATACACCTGTATTGATCAGAGACGTATCGGGTAATCCGGTCATGCACTACAATGTTTGCCCTGATGTGATCGATCTGAGTGGTTTGCCCAATGGCATGTATATACTGGAGTCAGGCAGTGAAAGAATGATCGTTTTGGTACAGCACTGATCATCGTCACTCATAAAATCTGTTTTTAAGCTCGTTTGAAAGCGTGGTAGCACCATCCATCATCTCATGGTGGATGGTGGCTATCAACAATCTTTTCTTTACTGCATTCATGACATGGAGACGAACACGTGGATCTGTCATGATTTGGGTTGAAATGTCTGCAAACTGCTCATCAAAATGACCAAGATGGTAAGCGCTGTTACTGTTCTTAAGATACCCCTGATGGTTCAGTTTCTCGAAAGAGTAATTGATATATCCGAATTCTTCCAGCACATGGCTGATATTGCCATCTATGATATCTGAGTTGTTGTGGTAAATGACCTTTTCCATCCGTTCCATTTCCTGGTAGTAACTTATTAAGTCATTTCTGACCCCTTCATCATTTATAAGGTTGATCTTTCCGGAAGATATGAGATCTGTATAGGTAGCATCCTGCACTACAAAGGTTCTTCTGGACAGCAGGTTCGCCAGTTCAGCGGCAAATTTCTGATCAACCTGTATCTCTTTGTTTTCAAGGGTTTCTATCAGGTATTTGGCCGACGAAATATAAGATGATTCATAATCTACCTGTACCTCAATGGACTTTTGCTGTGCATCAATGTCTTTAAGTATGTTTTGGATATAGATGGACTCGGCCCGTTCGTTTTTGGCTGCTTCATTTCGGAGATTGATCTGAACTGCTATCAGGATACCGATGACCAGCAGGATGATCTCGCCCACTGCATACAACAGGTAGCGGCCTATGCGGCTTTCTGCCATAGAGTTTTGCCTGAATGTTCTTAAGAATTTGGCCATTGAATGGAGTAAATATCAAGATACGATTTCTTTAAGCATTAGATGTTTGCCTTATTCCGAAGATCAACAAATACCCGATCATCCAGAACTCGCCGATGGTGGCCGGAATGACGAGAAGTTCTGTCGCCGTACCATCCATGCCCAGGTACTGAAGAAAAGTGCTGAGCAGATAACCGGCACCTCCTATGATAAGTGTTCTGCCCAGCCAGAGGAGCATACATGTAGAACTGGTCACGATGTATCCCATCGGTATGAGCCACAGGCCGAAGAACAAACTGCCTATGCCCCAGGCATTGGTTACCAGACTGCTCAATGTGGTGATGCTGGCCAGAACACCATCCGTTGCATCAGTGGTTCTCCAGGCGACCTCGAGTGCCGTGCCCATGGCGATGGCAGAGATCATGATGGCCACTGAGTTGACCATCCCCCAGATGCCTAAGGTCCAGGCGCCCCACTCGTTGATGCCTTTGAACAGCCGGTAAAACCATACAGCTGTCAGAGCTTGTGAGATGATGATGATAAATTCCAGCACCAGCCGCACCCTGGCCAGACTCTCCTGTTCCTGCAGGTTGGTCAGCGTTTGTTGGGGGTCATCAACAAATAACTGTGGATGGAATACCATAAAACCAAGCAGCCCGGATATGGCCATTAGCAGATACCAAATGCCGGTGAGGCGGGCCGTTTTCTTCAGTTGGGAGTGTGTGGTCATTGTGATTTATCAGGTGTATGAGATCAATGATTTTTCCATTCGATTCCCAGCCAGTCCAGCACATTCTTATGCCAGATGTCCTTTCCTTCCTGTTCAGTGAGGATACCTTTTTTCACTGCATAATCCACCACCCTTCCGGGGTAGGAGGTACCAATGCCTTCCATTTCCCCCAGCGGATAAGGGTCATCCAGGCCCATCATGATCTGGCTGCTTCCCACTCTTTTCTTGAGTAGTTCAAGTGTGTATGAGTCATGCACCAGGGTATCGAAGTAGATGTTCTGATGGCCCAGTGTCTTTCGCGGATCCTGCAGACCCCTGAACAGATCCGGCCGACCATCGAAGCCCTGTATCCGCCTGCCATAGCTTGCAATTCCCAGCATGCCGCCATGGGCAAAGCTGGTGCGAATATGGGGGAAGGTATCAGGCAGACCGCGGAGGGTATAGATATGCAAAGTATCGGCACACTGAGCCATCATCCAGACCAGGTGAAAACGCCAATAGGCATCTTTCAGGGCGATCATCTTTTCGCCATCGTAAGGGTGGATCTGGATGGCCAGGTTGTATTCATTGGCCATTTCGTAGATGGGTTCCACATCAGCCTCAGCGGTTGACAGCCACTCTCCCTGTTTGTTGAGGAAATGGGTGGGCAGACAGAGCAGTTTCAGATGCAGGTCTTTGACACAGCGTTCGATCTCGCGGAGGGCCTGGTCAATATACAGGGGCTGGACCACGAAACCGCAGGTGAACTTGTCCGGGTGATCAGCCTGCACCTGTGCGTTGAAATCATTCTGAAAACGGATGGCATCATGGCAATCGGTTTCCTCCCAGCCATTGCAGTAGAGCTGTGACAGACATAGCAAGACTTCGTGATCGATCTGATTCAGGCGCATCCACTCTAGTTTCTCTTCCAGAAAGAAACTGGGGTGGGTCACGGGTCTGGACCAGTCGCCTTGTCTCATGAATCGTTTGTCTTCATCGATCCAGAACAGCTTTTTTTCCTTCATGAAAGAAGGGATCTGTGAAGGTTCAGGGAGCAGATGTCCGTGTCCGTTTATTCTCATTCCAACACATTTGGGTTTGCAATTTAACCATATTGCGGGCATAGCAGATTTTAGAGAACGAATCAGCACGATAAGAACCTGCGATTTATCTTTCTAAGGTCAGATGCCAGGGTCAGCTGGTCTTTTATGAAGTGATACTTTAATGGCGCTCTGATACCCGCTTTCAATTTCTTTTCAGGATCTTGTTGGTTCAACAGGCAGACGATGGCTCGTTTTCCATCGTATTGGAATGTGCGGTCAATAACCAGGCTGCATGTATCTGCCAGTCTGCAGGTCCATAAAAAATAAACGGCATACGAGTATGGCACTTTTTTGTACCCCGGTCCGTGTAAACCTGTCCGTCAGGTGAAAATAGCATCGATTAAGGTACAGATATACAATGAGTTACAACAGGATACACCAATTTAGGGATGAAGATGCTTAAATCTGCATTTTATGCAATAAATGGGATTGTAATACTTAAATTTGCAGTATGGTGTTTAGTGATAATATTCTGGAAAATCGGATCAAATCAGATCATACCTGGTGGGAAACAAAGCAAATTCCATTCTATACGGAGCTTAACAAAAGGAGATATTTCACACCATTTTACGGGTTAATTCAGCAATCAGCCTTACATCGGGCGGTGGTATTGATGGGGCCCAGGAGGATCGGTAAAACGGTAATGATGTATCAGGCCATACAGGATCTGCTTGATAGTGGAATAGAGCCTAAGAAAATTCTGTATTTCAGTTTAGATACCCCCATTTTCACGAATGTTTCTTTGGACGAATTGATATTCAGGGCACTTACCCCAAATGATGAGTCTATTGAAGATTGTTTTATTTTTTTTGATGAGATACAGTATCTGAAGAATTGGGAAATACATCTTAAATCTCTTGTTGACAGAAACAGAAGAACAAAATTCATTGCCAGTGGTAGTGCAGCAGCTGCATTAAGAATGAAGAGCATAGAAAGTGGTGCCGGAAGGTTCAGCGATTTCTTTTTACCGCCACTAACGTTTGCCGAGTACATTGATCTGAATGGTTATAACGCATCTCTGGTTAAGATCGAGGTTGATTTCGGTGGCCCCAGAAGATTCTATAAGACGGAAGATATAGAACAATTCAACAGGCACTTCACAGACTACATCAATTTTGGAGGCTTTCCGGAAATTGCACTGAACAAGGAGGAAGTAAAAAATCCTGAACAGGTTATACAAAAAGACATTACAGACAAGGTCATCATGAAGGATCTGCCTGGTCTGTTTGGCATTGAAAACACGTTAGAACTCCAGCAGTTTTTTAATGTTCTTGCTTTCAGAACCGGTGAGATATTGAATTACAGAAATGTATCAGAAGAGACCAAAACAGATAATAAGACCGTCAAAAAATATATAGAGTATCTGGAATCTGCTTTCCTGATCAAAGTACTGCATCGTGTAGATGTAACGGCTGAAAGATTTAAAAACATCACACAATTTAAGGTTTACCTGACCAACCCAAGCTTATTTACCGGATTGTTTGGTAAGATCTCTGAATCAGATGAACGATTTCCATACCTGGTGGAGACGGCAGTTTTTGCACAGTATTTGCACCGCGAACATCAATATCTGCGTTACGCCAGCTGGAATAGGAATGGGAAGGCCGGAGAAGTTGATCTGATCCAGCTTAGTCCTAATTTCCGGAAAGCATACCGGGCACTTGAGGTAAAGTGGTCTGATTCTCTGAAGTCTGATAAATTAAAACATTTCATGCTGAAGAACAGCATTCAGAAAGGAATAATTACCAGTAAAAGAACCTTTAATGACTCTGATGACCTGCTGGTGGTGCCAAACAGCATTTATGCGTATGTAGTAGGAAAGAATGCTTTAGATGATCAGTATGGTGAATAACAGCTATTCATACTTCCTGATTTTGTCAGCGTTTTTAACGAACTCAGATTCCTGAAGTGTCCCTTAATTGGTTTGTGGAAGTGCGCTCCCTGGACTGAACCTTTCAAATGTATTCCCATTGAATCTGAATGCACCGTTCTCGTGGGTTCCAAGCCAGAGATCACCCTGGTTGTCTTTGTAAATGGAAAACAGGGTGATGTCTTTCCCATTTTCCTGAACGGGGTAGTGGGTGATATCCGTGCCGTCGTATTTCCATACACCGTCACGATAGGTGACAAACCATAGATCGCCATTGTTGTCGGTTACCGACGACAAATACTCATCCAGAGCACTGTCTTCCTTCCCGTCCAGGCCACCTATACTTTCATGCCTGGTATAGAATCGGTTGCTTGCCAATGTAGCGCTGTCATACACACTATACCGGTATTCGGTATTGAACCAGAAGTCGCCGTTCGGGTCTTCCAGCACCGAACGCACGCCGTTGGCTCCTTCATCGCGAAATTCTGTCACGTCCTCTTCGGTGATCCAGTCAAAGGAGTTTCCATCATAGCGGCATACGCCGACCGGGTTAGCGCCGAACCAGATGTTCCTTTTCCGGTCCTGATAGATGCTGTAGATCTCAAAAGGAACGGAAAGCTGTGGTGGTTTTGGTAGTGTCAGTACATGCAAGGTGTCACCATCAAAACGATATACCTTTTCCATCTGATAGGCATGTCTGAACCACAGATCACCGGGCTGATGCTTCCAGGCATTATCCAAGACAGGCGATAATTTTGTGAATGTATTACCGTCAAAACTGACGATCGTTGACTTTGGAGCGCAACTCGTGAAATACATATTACCTGATCCGTCTTCTTTGATCTCATCGATACTGTTGTTTGGCAAACCGTGCTCTGTTGTATAATGAACCAGCGACTTACCATCGTATCTGTACACCCCGGTTTCCCAGCTGCCAAACCAGTATACACCTTTTTTGTCCTGGTAGATGACCATGATGCTGTTGCCGGGTGCTTGCACTGTGTCACCCATTACGGACTGTTCATTTGAACTTTTCTGATCAGCGGTCTGTCCGCTGCAGGAAATAAGGAGGGTTAAAATGGAAAGAAGAAGCAGGTTGGGTTTCATGGTGTTTGTGCTGATCTGAGCCAATGCCGATAGGTTTATCAATAAGATTTAAAATTCGCAGCTATTCCTCATCAGGGCTTCCAAAAGTATGTTAGCAAATAATAATAAAGAAAAAATGTTAATTATGCTAAATGTAGCTTATCAAATTTTATGTATAATAAAATTTTGTCCACTTTTGATTTTCTTTCTTTATTACAACCATTTCGATACCTCTGTCTTGTTCGTTTCTATGTTGTATAATTTTCTTCATTTTTTCATTGTTGAAATAATTATCACCATCAAATATTACTATCCACCTGCTTAGTGATAGGTTTAATTTTTTTAACTTTTCTATGTCGCTTAATACATATTGAAATCTTTTACTTTTTTGGCTTTGTGTAAATCCAAATTCTGGGATGGCTTTCAATTCTATAACAATTGTAGGCTGTATGAAAGGTCTTGAAAAGTCTGAATATTGCACTTCTCCAATTGCAAAGTCAATTTTTTGCGCATCATTTGACTGTTTAATTCGAGTGTCTATATGAATTTTTTTAGCGTCTAAATTGGAGTCACTTAAATATGAGTGCATAAGAAGACCTACTAAATCAGATTCTAGCAAAATTGTGAATCCATTATTTAGGTAGTCTACAACTCTGTCTATTAAGCAAAGGATTATTGTACTACTATATTTATCATTCAGCACGTTATTTAGATTTGAATTTTGATATTATCAACATGAGGCTGCCAACGATATATAGAAGTGATCTAAAGAAAAATGTCCAATCAAGTTGCCGATTTACACTTTCTATTTCTTTTCCAGGCTCATCAAAGTATTCCCAATTATTTACGATATCGGAGAAGTCTGCAGAAGTATATGTTCCGCTGTGGTTTAGTTTACTCTGAGAATATAGATCAGCTGTTATCATGTAAATTTTGTCTAATTTTTTGTGTATGTGATAATTGTTAAGGTATGTGGATTGATTAGAAAGGTCGGTTTCAAACATTTGCCATCCAAATGAAAACAAAATAAAAATTAGGCCTGTTCCTTCAAGGTTTTTCAAGATAGATTTCATTCTATATATAATTTGCTTTATGATTTTCATTTTGACTATTTAATTTGTAGAGTAGTCTTCGTTGTAACTGGTTTCATAGTTTAGAATGGTAATGTGTCCATGTATATCGAAATGGGCAGTTTGCTGGAATATGATCCTTTGTTGGTTACTACTTCAATAAAAAGACTGCCTTGTACTGTATAACTATCTTTTATTTCATCTCCATTAAAAGCATATGCTAAAACTCTTGTGGCATTTAATTCTATTTGGGTAAAACCTTTTCTTGGGATTTTTGGTGTTTCAAATGAAAGGCTGTATTTAAAGCTATAAAGCTTTAGGTCAGATTTCCTAGAAGGGACCTTTTTCCCATTTTGTTTTATTACCCATTGTTTTGCGGAGTGAATGTAGATTCCTTGAATCTCTGGAGAAACACGATTGGATTTATTTTCAATGTCAATAAGGAAATCTATATTGGCTTGTGCATATTCATCAGTAGCTTCTAAATTGCCGTCAAATTTCAATTCGATTTGAAATGGATTGTGTTTTTGAGCTTCGATTTCATTTTTGGCCCATTGTATATTTGACCGTAACTGTTCCTGTAAATAGGTGAGTTTGCTACCATAAACAATGTGCCGTCTGTGCTTTAGGTCAAATGGAATATTTTCTGCATATTGTGTAATTAGAATGCAAAGTTTACCAATCGCATGAGCATAGCCGAGTTCGTAGAATACATTAGAATTTCGGTTAGATAAATCGGCTATAATGAAGTCTGTAGATTCAATTTCTGAGTATATTTTATCGAGCATTCCATCATCAAAAAGTTCTTCATCAAGTCTATAAGCAACAACGTCCTCTTTTTCTGCAGTTTCCTTTATTCCAATGTGAAACACATCATCGAATTCTTCAGAGAAAGGCATTAATACAAAGGCTTTCATTTCAATTTATTTAATGATTTCCGTTATGCCACTAATGTAGCTACAAAAGCTAATGTTTTGCTAGTATCCAGAGCCGAAGGCACCACGATTCTTCCCAGCCCGGATTGCAGTGGCAGCGCCCTGGCCAGTTGAGAGTTTGGTCAAATAAGGTAGGAGATATTCAGCCGGGGACTACAACGAAAAGCCGGACCAAAGTGACTGGTTGGCAGGAGGGGGATTGCTCCATATTATTTTCTCATCCCAACAACACTTCTCCGGTCATCGCTTCCGGAATGTCCAGGCCCATGAGGGTGAGCAGGGTGGGGGCGAGATCGCCGAGCTTGCCGGGTTTCAGGTGGGTGCTGTGAGGATCGCTGCTGATGTAGAACAGCGGCACGGGGTTGGTGGTATGCGCCGTGTTGGGTGAGCCATCCTCATTAATGATGAGATCGCTGTTGCCGTGATCGGCTGTGAGGAGCACATCATAGCCGTGGCTGATGGCGGTGCTCACTACATCGCCTACGCAGGTGTCCACTGCTTCGCAGGCAGCCACCGCTGCTTCGAATACGCCTGTATGTCCAACCATATCGGCATTGGCAAAGTTGAGGCATACAAAGTCCACCTCGCCCTTTTCCAGTTCAGGGATGATGGCATCACGCAACGCAAACGCACTCATCTCGGGCTGCAGATCGTAGGTGGCTACCTTGGGAGAATCCCGCATGATGCGGGTCTCGCCGGTGAATTCCTTTTCTCGTCCGCCGGAAAAGAAGAAGGTGACGTGCGGATATTTTTCTGTCTCTGCGATGCGGATCTGTTTCTTGTTGTTGCGTTCCAGTACCTCGCCGATGGTATCCACGATGTCCTCATTTTCGAAGATGACCTCCACGCCTTTGAAGCTATGGTCGTAGCGGGTCATGGTGACATAATGCAGCGGTATGGTATGCATGTCGTGATCGGCGAAATCCTCCTGGGTGAGTGCCCGGGTTATCTGCCGGCAACGGTCGGTGCGGAAGTTGAAACAGATGACGGTATCGCCTTCGGCAATAGTGGCCAATGCCTGGCCATTTTCATCTGTCAGCACGGCGGGTTCGATGAACTCGTCTGTCACCCCGGCAGCATAGCTGGCTTCGATGGCTTCGGTGGCACTTGCGAATGCCTGGCCTGTTCCATCCACGAGCAGGTCGTACGCTTTTTTGATGCGCTCCCAGCGCTTGTCGCGGTCCATGGCATAGTATCGTCCCACCACGGAAGCAATACGACCACCATTGGATTTTAAGAATGCATCCAGATCGCCCACATACTTGACCCCGCTTTTCGGATCGGTATCGCGGCCATCGGTGAAGGCATGTATAAAGAGTTTGTTGTTGTCCACACCGGCTTCAACGGCAAGCTGACAAAGGGCTTTGAGGTGACGGGTATGAGAGTGTACACCACCGTCGCTCACAAGGCCCATGATATGAAGTTTTCCTCCTGTTTTGGCTTGTTCAAAAGCGGCTTGTAAAATTTTGTTCTGTGCCAGTTCGCCGGAGTCGATGGCGTTGAAGATGCGCTGCAGTTCCTGAAAGACGATGCGACCGGCACCGAGGTTGAGGTGACCTACTTCGCTGTTGCCCATCTGTCCTTCGGGAAGACCTACGAAGAGCCCGTCGGTGCGCAGTTCGGTGTTGGGATAGAGCTTATAATAGGAGTCTACGTTCGGTGTGCGGGCGGCGGCGATGGCACTGGCTGCGGCGTTCTTTCCGTGTCCCCAACCGTCCATGATGATGAGCATGGTCTTTCTGCTTTGTGGCATGTTGTAAAGGTAGTGAGTATTGGGTATTGGGTAGTGAGTAGTGAGTAGTGAGTATTGGGTATTGGGTAGTGAGTATTGGGTAGTGAGATGTGAGGGGTGAGCTCTTATCCGTGAAATCTGTGTTTCAGCATTTTAACGCAAAGGCACAAAGGAGGCGCAAAGGACGCCAAGGCAACAGGACTCCCCATCCGTGAAATCTGCTAAATCCCTGCTTGCAGCAGGCAAGCGTGTTTCAGCATTTTAACGCAAAGGCACAAAGGAAACGCAACGGACGCCAAGGCCTAAGGACTCCCCATCCGTGAAATCGGTGCAATCTGTTTAATCCGTGTTTCTGCGTTTAACCGCCAATCGCCAACTTCATTCTGCACTTCGTATTCCGCCCTTCGCATTTCAGGCACTTTGGTATAGTTTTGGCAGCACAGAACCTGAAAACACGGTTTGATGACAACACGCACCGCACGTTACCTGTTCCTTCTGCTGATACCGTTGCTGGTCATGGCCACTCCCCTGGGCGACCTCGACGATATCGCGACCGCCATCCGGAAGGGAAACGCCAAAGGATTGTCGGCCCATTTTGACTCCATGGTGGAGCTGAAAATGGACAAGAAGGAAGGCACCTACTCCAAAGCACAGGCAGAGCAGATCGTCAAGGATTTTTTCAGTCAGTACCCCCCGACCTCCTTTAGTTTCGTGCACGACGGTCCCTCGGCCGGCAAGAATGCGAGTTATGCCATAGGCAAGTATGTTTCAGGTTCAAAGAAATTCCGTACCTCTGTATATCTCCGAAAGAAAGGAGATCAGATGGTGATCCAGGAAATCAGCTTTGAACATGAATAAACCCGGCGAAGAACTACTCGAATTCATTGACTCGGTGTTGCGGGAAGATATCCGCGACGGCGATCATACCACCCTCGCAACCATTGATGCAGATGCCCACGGCCAGGCGAAACTCCTGGTCAAGGAACCGGGCATCGTAGCCGGTGTAGATCTGGCGCAATGGATACTCCAGCATGTCAATCCGGAAACGGAAGTGAACATCAGCATCCCCGACGGGGCGATGGTGGAACCCGGCGATGTGGTCTTCACCGCTTATGGCCGGGTGCAGGCTCTGCTTGTGGCCGAACGCACCATGCTCAACTTCATGCAGCGAATGAGCGGTATCGCCACCCGTACCAATAAGTACGTACAACAGGTTCGCCATACCAAAGCCCGCATACTGGATACCCGGAAGACCAGTCCCGGATTGCGACAGTTCGAGAAGTGGGCCGTTCGTCTTGGAGGCGGGCACAACCACCGCATGGGTCTGTATGATATGATCATGATCAAAGACAACCACATCGATTTCTGCGGGGGCATCGAACCTGCCGTGAAGCGTGTGCAGGCCTATATGGAACAGAACGATCTTAACCTGCCCATAGAAGTAGAGACCCGCAACCTGGAAGAGGTGAAGCAGGCCTTATTCGCCGGCGGGGTGGATCGCATCATGCTCGACAACTTTGAGCTGGAAGCCATGCGGGAAGCAGTGCAGTTCATCCGTGGCAGGGTGGAGGTGGAAGCCAGCGGTGGGGTCAACATGGAGACGGTGAAGGCCATAGCAGAAACCGGTGTCGATTTCATTTCAGTAGGAGAACTGACCCATACCATCGACAGCCTGGACCTCAGCTTTAAGGCGATGATCTAGCGTTAAATCCTGTTACCATAGAGGCAGATGGTGACAGTGCTGATAAAACACTTGTAATTTTACGGCATGCTGCAAAGCCATCAGTGGTTTCATATCCGTGTGTTGTTCCGGCGACTGGGGATCCTGGTGCTGCTCTATGCGGTTTGCCGCATCATTTTTTTCCTCTTCAACAGAGATCTGTTTCCCGAGCTGGCCACCAAAGATTTTTTGTCGGTCATGTGGTATGGTCTGCGTTTTGACATCGCCTCCATCCTGTACATCAACCTGCTCTTCATAGCCGGGCACATCATTCCCAATCCCTGGCGGGAAACGGCCAGATACCAGTTCATCCTCAAGACCATCTTCTACCTGTTCAACGGCATCGCTCTGATGCTGGAAGCGGGAGATTTCATTTACTTCCGCTACGGACTGAAAAGAACCTCCACCCATGAACTCGGATTGACCAATGATACCTCGGTACTGCCGATGGTGATCCGCGATTTCTGGTTCGTGTTTCTGCTGGTCATGGTGCTCATCATCATCGTGGAGTTGTTGTACCGCAAAACAGAGTTCATCAAAAGGAAAAAAGAGGCGGCAACCTGGCCGCTCATCCACTATCCTACCCAGATCATCCTGATGATGGTCATCGTGATCTTCACGGTGATCGGTGCCAGAGGTGGCATTCAGCCTGACCCGATCTCGCCGGCCAAAGCTGATGCCTATATGGCCGATGATCGATTGGGGGAACTGGTCATCAATACACCTTTCTCCGTCATCTATGCATTCGGGCACCGAAAGCTGGTGGAGCCGAATTTTTATACGCCGGAAGAATTGCAGCAACTGTATTCGCCTTATCACGACCAGGTAGATTTCTATCATACCGATACACCGGGCAATGTATGTGTCATCGTGCTCGAGAGTTTCAGTAAGGAATATATAGGCTACTTCACCGGCAATAAAGGCTATACACCTTTCCTGGATTCGCTGTTGGGTCAGGGGCTTGCGTTCACCAATTTTTATGCGAACGGCAAGTCGAGCAACCAGGGCATCATCGCTACGGTAAGTGGCATTCCGGTCATGATGGAAGAGCCATTCATCTCCAGCCTGTATAAGAACAATGCATTTGTGGGTATAGGCAGTCTTCTGCAGACCAAAGGATATTACAGCGCTTTCTTCCACGGTGCCAACAACGGCAGTATGGGCTTTGATGCCTTCACCCAGCGGGCGGGTTTCAATGCGTATTATGGTCGCAATGAGTTTGGCGATGACACCTATTTCGACGGTAACTGGGGCATCTTTGACGAACCCTTCCTCCAATACACGGCAAAGACCATGAGCACCCTGCCGGAACCTTTCTATTCACAGATCTTCACCATCTCATCCCACCATCCCTATACCATGCCGCAGCAGTATATCGGTAAGTTTCCAAAGGGTCCGATTCCGATGTGCGAAGTAGTTGGGTACAGCGATATGGCATTGCGAAAATTCTTTGAGGAAGCCCGGAAGCAACCGTGGTTCGAGAATACGCTTTTCATCCTGACAGCCGATCATAATGGTCCGCCTACACCGGGAAATGATTTCTACAAGAACCAGGTGGGCGCCCACAGTACCTGGATGCTGATGTACAAACCCGACGGCAGTTTCAGCGGTACCACCAACATGACCGCACAGCAGACCGACATCATGCCAACGGTGCTGGATTATGTGGATTATGATGGTCCGTATTGTGCATTTGGTACCTCAGTCTTTGACACCATTACAACCCGCTTCGCATTTGATTACCACGCCGGCGATTACCTGCTGGTGCACGAAGACACAGCGCTTATCTATAATGGTTTTGACAGAGAGCTATACTATTTTCCGAACGACAGTACTCTGTCCAACGACATACAGCAACATGCTCCGGCTTCCTTAGATTACATGGACACCCGGCTGCGGGCCATCATTCAGGTCCACCATAAAGCTATGCTACACAACCAGCTGACAGCCCAGTGAAGAAAAAGGTCCTGTTCATTATCAATCCCATTGCAGGAGTGAAGCGCAAGGACAAGCTGCCTCGTCTGATCGATGCTGCTCTGGATCATGTGCAATATACCTATGACATCGTCTATACGGAACATCGTGGTCATGCCACAGAGATCACTGAAAGGGCGATAAAAGATGGCGTGGAGGTGGTGGCAGTTGCCGGAGGCGATGGTTCGGTCAATGAGGTGGCCATGGCTCTCCGCGGAACAAGTGTGAAGCTCGCTATTCTGCCTTATGGTTCCGGTAACGGACTGGCACGTGCATTGGGTAATCCGATGAAGATAGCTGAGGCAGTAAGGCTCATCAATACCGGGAAAGTTCGGGCAGTAGATACAGCAAAAGTGAATGATCATGTGTTCTTCAGTCTGATCGGTATTGGCTTTGATGCGTTTGCAGTGAAGGTGTTCGACCGGGAAGAAGCCCGCGGATTCCTGGCCTATGCCTGGGCTGCCATCAGGAGTTTATCTGCCTATCAGTCTTATTCTTTTGTGATGGATTGTGATGGAGTGGAATACAATGGTGCGGCATTTCTGATCAATATATGCAACAGCGACCAGTACGGATACAATGTGCGCATAGCACCATTCGCTGAGCCCGATGATGGTTTGCTGGATGTGGTGTTGGTAAGAGATCTTCCCAAATGGAAGGCAGTTTGGCTGGTATTTCTGGTGCTCATGAACAAACACCATAACAGTCGTATGCTGGAGTTCATCAAAGCCCGCAAAGTACACCTGCAAACTTCCCGTCATGCCTATATGCAGGTGGACGGTGAGACCATGCACAAAGACAAGCAGTTTGACGTACAGATCTGCAATGAACAATTACAAGTACTGGTGAAGCCTTAATTTTGGAATATGTCTAATCGCAACAAGGGGAAACAAGGTGTGGTCTATTCCACCGATCCGGATTTTCAGTTCCGGGAAGAAGATGCACAGGAGTCTGATACTTTATTGCCACAGCAACAGAACCTGAAGGTCTATCGCGACAAGAAACAACGGGGCGGAAAAGAGGTTACCATCATTGAGGGATTCATCGGCCGTACCGAAGACCTGGAGAAACTGGGTAAAGATCTCAAGAACAAATGCGGTACGGGTGGCAGTGTGAAAGACGGACTTATTTTAGTACAGGGCGATCAGCGCAACAAGGTGGGCGACTACCTGACTTCAAAGGGATACAAATTCAAATTCGCCGGAGGCTAAGCGATTCGCAGGCCATTCTCCACTTTTCTTTCCGGTTGCAGCAAGACCACCTTACCATCTGCATCCACACTGCCCAGCACCAGACATTCAGAAAAGAAATTAGCGATCTGTTTGGGCGGGAAGTTCACTACAGCAATGACCTGCTGCCCGATGAGCGATTCAGGTGTATAGTGATCAGTGATCTGCGCAGAAGATCTTTTGATACCCAGTGATCCGAAATCTATGGTCAGCTGGTAAGCGGGTTTCCTGGCATTTTCAAATACTACTGCTTCCAGGATGGTGCCGGTACGCATATCGGTTTGCAGGAAAGTGTCAAATGTGATTTCAGCCATGGATATAGTTTGGGCATGAATGTAAGTAACAATAGAGTTGAATGTTTGCCCATAATGCCGGTACACACATTTTCTGAAAGATTTTCTGGCAGGAATCTTCTTTATTGCCCGATTTATCAGGTTCTGTTTCTCCTCAGAAGCCCTTTTGCAAGGTGTTTTGCAGTTATCTTATATTTAACTGATTTGTCAGGCAAGAGACATCTTATGCTGATCCGGAAAGAATAAGGCACTTGTTGTAAAAAATACAATAACTTTATCGACCCAACCCATGTGTAAACCTGTCTGGCTGTTAGTTCTCATCTTTAGTTCGGTTACTGTGTATGCACAGTTCAACCTGGCTGGTGATGCCATCAGCCTGGGTGGTGACTGCTATCGGTTGACCACAACTCTGACCAGTCAGGAAGGAGCCGCATGGTACACCACACCCATCAGTCTGGAGGAAACCTTCAAGATCAGTTTTGACATTTATACCGGAACCTCAGACGGAGGTGCTGATGGTATGACATTCACCTTCCAAACCAATAATACAGGAGTAGGTATTGGTGGAGGTAGTCTGGGTGTGCAGGGCATCAGTCCGTCGGTGCACCTGGAGTTTGATACCTGGCAGAATGGCGACAAAGGCGATCCCTGGTATGACCACATGGGTCTGAACAGCATGGGCGAAGCAAGTCATAGTTTGTCAACTGCACTAACGCCTTACTACTATGTAGAAACGGGGGTCACCAACATAGAAGACAATACCTACCGTGAGGTGATCGTATTGTGGGAGGCCGATATTCAGACCTACTCCGTTTGGGTGGACTGTGCGTATAGATTTTCTTACACCGGCGACCTGGTCAACGACATCTTTGGTGGTGATCCTGAAGTCTATTTTGGTTTTACAGGTTCTACGGGAGGTGCGGTCAATACCCACATCGTTTGCTTCAATTACATAGTTTATCCGGAAGACCCGGAGCCGCTGCCAGATGCTTTCATCTGCGAGGGCGACAGTGTGCAGATGGAAGCAGCAGAAGGCTTCGTTACCTATACCTGGTCACCCGCCACCGGCGTGAGCGATCCCGGTATTGCTGATCCGTGGTTCAGTCCGGTAACCACCACTACCTATTACCTCACCATGTCAGATGAATGCGGAATATCTGAATATGACACGGTGCTGGTGGAAGTGGAAGAAGACGATTCTGAATTCAGTTATCCAGCCGATACCTATTGTGCTGAAGGTACTGTGCTGCCAGATTACATAGAAAGTCCCGGTGGGTTTTTCAGTATTGAACCACCGGGTCTTCTGATCAACAGTACTACCGGGCAGCTGAATCTGGATGGAGCCACTCCCGGAACGTATGTGGTAGAGTACGTGCCACCTGCAGGTATATGTCCGGTTTCGAGTACTCAGACCATCACCATCGAGCCATTCCCCGATGCGTCATTCTCTTATCCTGAAACGATCTACTGTGCAGCAGGCACTGCATTGCCTGCAGATGTCGTGGTTGGAGGTGGAAGTTTTTCAGCATCACCGGCAGGGCTTTCAGTCAATACTTCAACCGGACTCATTGACCTGGCCACAGCAACTATCGGCGAAACATATACTATATATTATGACGTAACAGTGTTCTGTTCATCGGCCGACAGTTTTACCATCACCATACAGGATTTTGAAGATGCGGGGTTTGCGTATGATGAAACACACTATTGCCCGACAGGTACTGTGCTCCCGGCATTCATCAATACTGCGGGAGGCACTTTTTCTGTTTCACCTGCCGGACTGGTCGTGGATCCATCGACCGGAGAACTGGACCTGAGTTCAGGAACCGTCGGCACCAACTACACCATTACTTATCTGACCTCGGCTACAGACTGCGGCGCTTCGTCTTCTGTCACCCTGTTCATAGATCCGCTGGATGATGCATCCTTTGCCTATTCAGATGATCACTACTGTGCTACAGGTACCATTCTGCCGGATTATATCACCACCTCAGGTGGAAGCTTCACTGCAGATCCTCCCTCACTTTTGGTTGATGCAGTAAGCGGGGAGGTGGACCTGGAAACAGGCGCAGTAGGAACGACCTATACCATCACTTACACCACTGCCGATGGTCCCTGTCAGAACTGGGATGCTGTATCCATCACCATTGATGCCAACGACGACTCCACATTCAGTTATACCGATGATACATTTTGTCCGGAAGGTGTGGCACTGCCTGATCTGATCGCAACTCCCGGAGGTTCTTTCACTGCCTGGCCTGCCGGACTTGGAGTGGATGCCTTCAGTGGTCTGCTGGATCTCAGTACCGCCACACCGGGAACCTATACGGTAACTTATACCACACCTGTAAGCTTGTGTACCTCTTCGATGGATCTGACCATCACCATTGATACCGTTACAGATGCATTTTTTGCATATGATAACCCGGCCTACTGCAGGGTAGGAAGTATCATTCCATTTGTCCTGCATCCCGGAGGTGATTTCACGGCTGATGCAGGTTTGGTCATTGACGCTGAAACCGGAGAAGTGGATCTGGAATCCTGTACACCCGGTGGCCCGTATGCGGTGTATTATCAGAGTCCTGGATGCACCGAAGAAGACACAGTATGGCTGACCATCTGGCCTGAACCTGAACTGTCCTTTGCGCCTGACGGACCTCTGTGTATTGAAGACGCACCGCTTCTTCTCACTGCTGATCCAACCGGAGGCAGCTTTGCAGGCACCGGAGTGGCGGGAGGTAGTTTTGTTCCGGGTGCAGCAGGAGAAGGTCTGTTTGAGCTAACCTATTCCTATACTGATGTAAATGGCTGCAGCAATGAGATATCTGCATTTCTGGAAGTGATCGAAAATTCAGTCAGTGTCGGAGCTGATGTAACCATCATAGAGGGTACCAGTACCGCATTGCAGGCTGTGGGTGGTGTCATCTTCAGCTGGGAGCCTGCAGATGGACTGAGTTGTACCGGTTGTGCTTCACCCCTGGCATCTCCTGCGCAGACCACCACCTATTGGGTGACCTCCTGGGATGCATACGGGTGTATGGCCATTGATACCGTAAGGGTAGAAGTGGTTCCTTTCGATGATGTGACGGTCTTTGTACCCAACACTTTCACGCCGAATTTTGATGGTATCAATGATTACCTCTTTGTGTATGGATCTGATATTGAACGCATCAACTACCTGCGCATTTTCGACCGATGGGGAAACGAGGTCTGGTTTGGTGAGAACCTGCCTGCGGGCATGGAGAATACCGGATGGAATGGTACTTCCAACGGCACTCCGGTCAACAGTGGTACCTATGCCTTCATCGCAGAGGTACAGCTCACTTTCGGGGTATCAAAGCGGGTCAGTGGAAATGTGACCCTGTTGCGTTAGTCAAGCCAAAGACTTAGGCGGGTGTAACTTATTTTTGTTCGATAATTCCAGCTATGAAATATTGTCTCATTCTGATCTCTGTGTTGTTGGTTCAAGGTGCCCGGGCACAATGGGTATTAAATGGTGATGCCGAAGAACTGGGCGATAACTGTTTTCAGCTGACAGAAGAACTGCCCACCCAGGCCGGATCTGTCTGGTATGACAGCCTCATCAACCTGGAAGAAGATTTTGAGGTCAACTTTGAGATCTATCTGGGTACGCTGGATGCTTCCGGTGCCGATGGTATTGCCTTCGTTCTCCAGCCGGTCAGTACCGGTCTGGGCGAATCTGGAGGCGGACTAGGCTATGAAGGCATTGAGCCATCGCTTGATATTGAATTCGATACCTGGCAGAACGGTATTTACGGCGATCCTACTTATGATCATATCAGCATCATGCAGGATGGTATCCTCGACCACTTCGCGGCAACTGCACTGACTCCCTACACCCAGATCCTTTCAGGATCAACTAACGCTGAAGACGGAAACTATCACCAGGTGCGCATCACCTGGGAAGCAGGATCGCAAACCATCAGTTGTTTTGTTGACTGTGATCTTCGGGTCACCTATTCCGGAGCTATCATTGACGATATATTCGACGGCGATCCATTTGTGTTCATGGGTTTTACAGCCGCCACCGGTGGGTCCTACAATGACCAGATCGTTTGTCTCGATTATGTTACCGCAGTAGATGAACTGGATGATGTTACAGTTTGTCCGGGCGATAGTGTGCAACTATTCCTGCCGGAAGGTTTTGTATCCTATTCCTGGTCGCCCGCAACCGGTGTGTCTGACCCTACTGCTCCCGATCCGTGGTTGTCGCCGGATGTCACCACAACCTACACTGTTACCATCACCGATGAATGCGGCAATACCATCACCAACATAGTGACGGTTACCGTAGGCAGCCCGGAGCTGGTGGATCTGGGCCCTGATCTGAGCCTCTGTGAAGGCGATGAGGAACTGATCAGCGTATTCCTGGCAGGAGCTACCTATGAGTGGAATAACGGCAGCACCCTGCCTGCAATCACCATTACAGAGTCAGGCACTTACTGGGTAGAACTTACCCTGGGTAACTGCACCGATGCAGATACCATCAATGTCAATTATTCGCCGGCACCATTTGTCAACTTTGGCCCGGATACAGTTGTCTGCGGACTTTCGGAAGTAGTATTTCTGGATGCCACCAATCCAGGCGCCACCTACCTGTGGCAAGATGGCAGCACCAGCCCAACCTATACGGTTACAGAAGACGGTTTGTATTTCGTGACCGTAAGCATTGGTTCCTGTATCGATCAGGATTCACTGGCTGTAAACTACAGCTCCTATCCTGCGGTTGATCTGGGGCCTGACATATATCTCTGTCCTGACAGTGTAGTGCTTTTACTGGCTGGCCCGCCGGTCTTTGTCTATACCTGGCAGGACGGCAGTTCAGGAAACACCTATCTGATCACAGAATCCGGCGAGTATTGGGTGGATGTGAATTCCAACGGATGCATCACACGTGCTTATATAGATGTGATAGACGACCCATGCATCTGTGAAATGATCGTTCCCAATGCCTTTTCACCCAATAATGATGGTTACAATGATGAATTCAGGCAACTGGAATGCTCGCAGCTAAACCGGTTCAATATGAAGATCTACAATCGCTGGGGTGAGCTGATGTTCGAGACCAGCGATTACAGTGCCGGATGGGATGGAACTTTCCGGGGTGAACAATGTGAGATGGGAGCTTACGTCTTTGTCATTGAATACGACATCATAGACGGCGAAAGCGGCATCAAACAGGGCAGTTTCCTCCTGCTGCGATAGGGGTTCAGAAAAATATCCACCACCATGTGAAAAAATACGACGGGCCCGGGGGGTCCGTTTTTTTATTTTAGCCATTCCGATACCCGAATTGCATAATGAAGTTCTCGCACCTCCATAACCACACCCAATTCTCCCTGCTGGACGGTGCTTCGCCCATCAAAAAGCTTTATAGCAAGGCAGTGGAGGATGGTATGCCGGCACTGGCCATCACTGACCACGGAAACATGTTCGGCGTATTTCATTTCGTGGCTGAAGCAGCAAAACACACCAACGAGGATGGCAGTCTGAAGGTCAAGCCCATAGTTGGCTGTGAGTTTTATGTGGTGGAAGATCGGCACAAACGCCAGTTCACCCGTGAGGAAAGAGACGTACGCTATCATCAGGTGCTGCTGGCAAAAAATGATGTGGGCTACCGCAATCTTGTCAAGCTGTGTTCTCTGGGTTATATGGAGGGGATGTACAGCAAGTACCCCCGAATAGACAGGTCGCTGATCGAACAATATCACGAAGGCCTCATTGCCACGACCTGTTGTCTGGCTGCTGAAGTTCCGAGGGCCATCATCCGCAAAGGAGAAGAAGAGGCCGAAGAGGTATTCAAGTGGTGGCTGGATCTTTTTGGCGATGACTACTACATAGAACTGCAGCGTCACGGTATTCCGGAGCAGGACGAGGTGAATGCTGTGTTGCAGAAATGGTCGGCAAAATACAACGTGCCGATGATCGCAACCAACGACTCACATTATGTGGATCGTCAGGATGCGAATGCGCATGACATTTTATTGTGTATCAATACTGCCGAGAAACAGGCAACTCCCAAGGCAAAGGACTTTTCAGATGAAGAGGGTTCCATGCGGGGTACCCGTTTTGCTTTCTATAATGATGAATTCTTCTTCAAGACCCAGGCCGAAATGGGCAAGGTTTTCCGGGATGTTCCGGAAGCGCTGGACAATACCAATGCCATCATTGACAAGGTGGAGGTGCTGGACCTGAAGAAGGATATCCTGCTGCCGCACTTTCAGCTGCCTGCCGGATTCACCGATCAGGATGCCTATCTGCACCACCTCACCATGGAAGGTGCGAAGGCTCGCTATAAGGACATCACTCCTGACATTCAGGAACGATTGGACTTTGAACTGTTCACCATCAGAACGATGGGATTTGCAGGCTACTTCCTTATCGTGGCAGATTTCATCAACCATGGCAAGGACATCGGCGTATTCGTGGGCCCCGGACGAGGCTCTGCTGCCGGCTCTGCGGTGGCTTATTGCATTGGCATCACCAACATCGACCCGATACATTATAATCTCCTGTTCGAGCGCTTCCTCAATCCCGACAGAAAGAGCATGCCCGATATTGATACCGACTTCGACGATGAAGGCCGGCAAAAGGTTATCGAGTATGTGGTGGACAAATACGGCAAGAATCAGGTAGCGCAGCTCATCACCTTCGGTACCATGGCTGCCAAAATGAGTATCAAAGACGTGGGCCGGGTTCTGGACCTTCCGCTGGCGGAAGCCAACATGCTGGCAAAGTATGTTCCGGAACGCCCGGGTATCAACCTGAACAGGCTCATGTTCGCACCGTTAAAGGGTGAAGGAAGCCTGGCGGAGAAAGAGAATTTGTCGCCGGATGAAATGACCAATATCCAGCAGCTGAGAAAGATCATGCAGGGTGATGACCTGCAGGCGAAGGTCATTCAGGAAGCTGTCAAGCTGGAAGGCTCTGTGCGCAACACCGGTATTCATGCTGCCGGCATCATCATCGCTCCGTCTGATCTGACAGATCTGCTTCCGGTAGCAGTGGCCAAAGATTCAGAGCTGCTGGTCACCCAGTATGAAGGCGAGATCATTGAAAGTGCAGGCGTAATCAAGATGGACTTTCTTGGGCTGAAAACATTAAGTATCCTCAAGACCGCTCTCAAACATATCAAACTCAACCACCACAGAGATATTGATCTGGATATACTGGCACTGGAAGACGAGCCAACTTTCGGGTTGTATCAACGGGGAGAGACCAATGGTACGTTTCAGTTCGAGAGTGCAGGTATGCAGAAATACCTGAAGGAACTTAAACCCGATAAGTTCGAAGACCTCATTGCCATGAACGCCCTGTACAGACCGGGTCCCATGGATTACATTCCCACCTACATAGCAAGGAAACAGGGCAGAGAAAAGATCACCTATGACCTGCCCGAAATGGAGGAGATCCTGAAAGAGACCTATGGCGTAACGGTCTATCAGGAACAGGTCATGCTGCTCAGTCAGAGACTGGCCAACTTCACCAAGGGTGATGCTGATACCCTCCGCAAGGCCATGGGAAAGAAACAAAAGGCCGTGCTCGACAAGATGAAGAGCAAGTTCATGGAAGGTTGTGTGGCCAACGGGCATCCTGACAAGGTTTGCGAAAAGATCTGGACAGACTGGGAGGCATTTGCCCAGTATGCATTCAATAAATCACATTCCACCTGTTATGCGCTGGTGGCCTATCAGACTGCCTATCTCAAAGCCAATTATCCGGCAGAGTATATGTGTGCCGTACTCACCCATAACCAGAATAACCTGGACAAGGTGTCTTTCTTCATGGATGAATGCAGGCGCATGGAGATCATGGTACTCGGACCGGATATCAATGAGTCAGGAGTTTCGTTTACGGTGAATGAAAAAGGTGAGATCCGGTTTGGGCTGGCCGCGATCAAAGGAGTTGGCGAGGCAGCCGTGCAGGAGATCATCCAGCAACGTGAACAGGACGGAGCGTTTCAAACATTTTTTGATCTGGTAAGGCGTGTCAACCTCCGCACGGTCAATAAGAAGACCATGGAATCGCTGGTGTTGGCAGGAGCTTTTGATACATTCGGACTGAAACGGGCACAGTATTTTACCCAGCAGAAGAATGATCAGCTGAATGTACTGGAACATGCCATTAAGTATGGTGGCACCTATCAGCAGGGAAGCCAGCAGGAACAGGCTACATTGTTTGGCGATGCAGTGGAGGTGGAGATCGCAGAACCAACAGTTCCTGATGTACCGGAGTGGAACAGTGTAGATAAGCTCAAGCAGGAATATGATGTGTGCGGCATCTACCTGAGTGGTCACCCGCTTGATGAACACCGTCTGGAAGTGGAAGCTTTCCGCACCTGTTCCATTGCAGATATGCATCAGTTCGTGGGAAGAACCATCAGCCTGATCGGTCTGGTGGGCAGTTCACAAACCAGGACCACCAAAACCGGAGATAAGTTTTCCATCTTCACCCTGGAAGACTATTCCGGTAATCTGGAATGTATGCTCTTCAAGGAAATGTATGTGAAGTTCAAACACTACGTAGAAGACCCGGGCTACATCATCCATGTAAAAGGGAATTGTCAACCCGGCTATCGTGATAAGGAGAAGATAGAGGTTCGTGTGCAGGAAGTGGAACTGTTGAGTGAGACAAGGGCCAAACGTTCCATCAAAGTGCGTCTTAAGATGCCTTTGGCAAGGGTAGATACCAAACAGATCGTTGATCTGAAGGCCATTCTGGATGCGCATCCCGGAAACGACCAGCTGGCCATGGAGGTCTATCATGAACAGATGCAGGTGCCGCTCCGTTCTGTCAATGGCCTGGTGCAGGTAGATAAAGGGCTGATCAAAGCGCTGGGAAGGTTTGGCGAAGTGCAGCTGGCGGTTGGGTGAGGTTGCGTATCTTTGCCGGGAACTTATCTGCCCGTCAGCTGGTTTGCAGAATACAAGAATAATCAAGAACAACTATAGCAAATGGCAACAGAATTTACAGACGCTAATTTCAAGGAGCAGGTCCTTGATAGCGACAAACTGACCGTGATCGATTTTTGGGCTGTGTGGTGCGGCCCCTGTCGTATGGTAGCTCCCGTGATCGAAGAGCTGGCCAAAGATTATGATGGACAGGTCAACATCGGAAAGGTAGATGTGGACAGCAATCCTATGGTCAGCCAGCAATTCGGTATCCGGAATATACCTACCATCCTCTTCGTAAAAAATGGAGAAGTGGTTGACAAGCAGGTAGGAGCTGTTCCTCGCTCAGTGCTGGAAGCCAAGATGAAGCAGCACATGTAAGTGTGTGCCGGTAACATACCAGTTAAAGCCTTCTTTCGTTTAAAGAAGGCTTTTTAATTTCACCCAATGCAAACGGAACTATTACGTCTTCAGGATATCCGCCAGGTAGAGCACCTGGAACTCCTGGCCAAACAGGTAGTGGAAGGCTTTATTCTGGGTTTGCATAAGAGCCCCTTTCATGGTTTCTCTGTCGAATTTGCTGAACACCGGATATACAATCCCGGTGAAAGTACCCGCTATATTGACTGGAAGGTTTTTGGCCGGACAGATCGTTTGTATTCCAAGAAGTTTGAAGAAGAGACCAACCTGCGTTGCCAGCTGGTCATAGATACTTCCTCGTCCATGTACTTCCCGGAACAACCGGCGCCTTCCGGGAAATTCACCATGAATAAGGTGGTCTTTTCTGCTGTATGTGCCGCAGCCATCATCCAGATGCTCCGCGGTCAGCGGGATGCAGCCGGCCTCACCCTGTTCAGCGATGCTGTGCACCTGCATACCAAAGCCGGATCAGGGCATGTTCACCACCAGCTGTTGTTCAGTAATCTGGAAAAATTCCTGGGCGAAAAAAGCAGAAATAACAAGACCCGGGCAGCAGATTGTCTGCATCGCATCGCAGAACAGATACACCGCAGAAGCATGGTGGTCATCTTCTCAGATATGATGGAAGGCGGTGAAGATCAGGATGACCTCTTTTCTGCATTGCAACACCTTAAATACAATAAGCATGAGGTAGTGCTTTTTCATGTGGTTGATCACCTGAAGGAACTGGAATTTGAATATGAGAACAGGCCATATGTATTTGTGGACATGGAGACAGGCGAAAAAGTGCGCATCCAGGGTAATGAGATCAGAACGCATTACAAAGAACGCATGCAGAAATATCTGAACAATCTGAAACTGCGATGCCATCAGTATCAGATCGATTTTGTGGAGGCAGACATCAACAAAGATTTCAAACAGGTGCTAATGCCCTATCTGGTCAAGCGGATGAAAATGAAATAAAGCATGGCAGTTCTGCATTTCAAATCTTCAGGAAAAGGAGAACCTCTCATCATTCTGCACGGTTTGTTCGGTATGCTGGATAACTGGCAGACCATAGCCAACCGCCTGGACAACAGATACCTGGTCTATCTGGTGGACCTGCGAAACCACGGAAGGTCGCCGCACATGGAGTCCATGACCTATCCTGAAATGGCTGAAGATATAGTTCAGCTGATGGATGCAGAAGGCATTCCGGCTGCTAATATTCTCGGACATTCCATGGGTGGCAAAGTAGCCATGCAGCTGGCATTCGATCATCCTTTACGGGTACAGAAACTTATCGTTGCAGATATCGGTCCGAAAGGTTACCCTCCTGGCCATGACCAGATCTTCGAGGCGCTGGATGCGGTGGTTCTTCCGGCCGTCACACAACGAAGAGATGCAGAAGAGATGATGCAACAGGTATTGCACGACCCGGGTATCATCCTTTTTCTGATGAAGAATCTGCAACGCCACACCGATGGCTCTTACGGTTGGCGCATGAACCTGGAGGTGATCAGAGAACAGTACTCGTCCATTCGCGGACCGGTATCAGGAGAATCATTTCATGACCCCGCTCTTTTTATACGCGGCAGCAGATCTGATTACATCCCTGATAATGACTGGCCTGCCATTCAGGAGCTGTTCCCGCTGGCAGCACTGGTCACTATTCCCGATGCCGGCCACTGGGTGCATGCTGATCAGCCAGACATGCTCCTGAATGAGGTGGTCAGGTTCCTCCTATCATGAGTATCTTTGTTTAAACAAAGTCATAACTATGAAAGCAATTGTACTGTCTGTTGCAGTATTGGTATGCGCTGTGGGGTACACCCAGCCGGTTATTACTGCAGATGTCTTACCGGAGGTGGCTGAGAGCTTCAGCCTGACACCCTTTGATGCCACAGGTTTTGATCCGGGTGATACTGGTGCAGGTGTTACCTGGAATTTCAGCGATCTTGACGCAAGCGGATCGGTGGAAACAACTGTGGCTCATGATGCCTCCACCATTGGTGGCCACGAGGATTTTCCTGAAGCCAATGTTGCGTGGACAAACGACGGACTGACGTTTACTTTCTTCAAGTCAAACAGCAGTGTACTTGAAAACTGGGGAAGTGTTGTCAATGATGCTGATCTGGGTTTTATTTCTATCCCATATAGTGATGGGGAGGAACTCCTGACCTTACCACTGAATTTTGGAGATACGAACGAAGATGATTTTGACGGAGCATTCTCAGCAGGAGGATTTGATGTGGCAAGAACAGGCACTACTACTATGCATGCAGATGCCTACGGAACATTGATCACTCCAGCAGGCACTCTGTACAACGTTTTACGGGTGAAGGTGGTGGAAGATTATTCAGATGAGATCATCCTGCTGGGCTTATCTACTGTATATCACTTTGAACAGTACTACTGGTTTTTGAATGGAAATACCGGACCGGTCTTCCAGTATGTATATGCATATGTAGATGCACTTGGTACCATTACCGAACAGGAGGTCGGATATTATAATGCTGATGTGGTAGGTATCCGTGATATACCTTCCCTGAACATCTCAGTGTATCCGAATCCGGCATCAGATCATGTGATGATAGACCTTCCGGGTATGCAGGGTACTGTGCAGGTTACGATCAATGATCTTGCTGGTAACCTGGTCTGGGAAACCTCCGTGCAAACCGATGGTAACGTAACAGTTACTCCTGGTCAGTTACCTGCCGGACAATATTTGTTACAGGTGGAACAGGACGGTGCATTCGGTGCAGCCTGGATCAGCTGGCAATGAACGGTCATGAAAATAAAAAAAGGCATCCGGTCCGGATGCCTTTTTTTTATGTCTGAAAGTATCAGAGCGTTCCCCGCAACTCCTGTTCTCTTTCTATCGATTCGAACAGAGCCTTGAAGTTTCCTTTTCCAAAGCTCTTGGCGCCGTTGCGCTCAATGATCTCATAGAATACCGTGGGCCTGTCTTCCACCGGCTTGGTGAATAACTGCAGCAGGTATCCTTCTTCGTCGCGGTCTATCAGGATGTTCAGGCTCTTTAGCACTTCCAGGTCCTCTTCAATAGCACCGACCCGATCCATGACGTCTTCGTAATAAGTGTCAGGTACATAGAGGAATTCCACGCCACGCTTGCGCAATTCTCCTACTGTGAAGATAATATCGTCAGTTGCTACCGCGATATGCTGCACACCTGCACTCTTGTAGAATTCCAGATACTCTTCTATCTGAGATTTCTTCTTGCCTTCAGCCGGCTCATTGATCGGGAATTTGATGTAGCCGTTGCCATTGCTCACTACCTTACTCATCAGCGCAGAGTATTCAGTGGAGATGTCCTTGTCATCAAAAGTGATCAGCAGCTTGAAGCCCATCACATTCTCATAGAATTCCACCCATTTGTTCATTCCACCCAGCTCCACGTTACCTACGCAGTGGTCCACATACATCAGACCGATAGGCTTGATCTCCATATTGCTGTGCTTCTCTGCGAATCCTGGCAGGAAAGCTCCGTTGTAGTTCTTCCGTTCCACGAATTTGTGGATGGTATCGCCATAGGTATGGATGGCTGATATGACCACCTCACCATGTTCGTCCTTGAATACTGTTGGCTCCATGGCTGGTTTGGCACCACGCTTCACCGTTTCTTCGAATGACTTTCGGGCATCGTCCACCCATAGTGACAGATATTTGACACCATCGCCATGCTTGCGCACATGCTGTGAGATCTCGCTGTCCGGATCGAAACTGGTGGTCAGCACCAAAGTGATCTTACCCTGGCGGAGCACATAAGAAGTGCGGTCCTTTACACCGGTCTCCAGTCCCGCATAGGCGATCAGTTCATATCCCCATGCCGACTGATAATAGTACGCCGACTGTTTAGCGTTTCCGCAATAGAATTCAATGTGGTCAGTTCCCAGTAACGGCAGAAAGTCTTCTGTGGTCTGGGTGGAGTTTTTGGTCAATGTTTCTACGCTCATGTTAGTTTGATTTATAAGCCAATTAGCCAATTAGCTTTATTCATAGTAAGTAATGTGAAAATTTGAAAATGTGGAAATGTGTTCATTGCCGTTTACTTGATCTTGAGCTAATTATGATCTTGCTTAGAATTCGGTTCAGATTTATTGCTATTTCAATGATAGCCACCGGCTCAGGGTATGATTCTGCATGTTTGCAAAGAGTTGCCCAATACATCACCTCTCTGGTTTCTTTGGCTGCTATTTTGATTTTATGAATAAAATCTGCCCTGCTTTCAGCTTCCTGAGCTTCAGAAATATTTGCACCTACAGATGTACCTGATCTCAGAAATTGGTATGAAATTGTTGTTTTACCGGATCTATCCAATAGTTCACAAAATGAGATGGTTTCCAATGCAAGTTTTAAACTAAGATCAACAGCTACATTTCCGGTATTGTAAGGTGCCTGATCTTCTTCCAGAAAACCAAATCCTTGAACTTGAGTTGAATTATTGTAGCCGATTACCGTCATAAAATGCACATTTTCACATTCTCGCATTTCCACATTTTCTAATTAGCTAATTATTCAAGCCAACTCAGATAATACCCCTCATCCTCAATTCCCATTGCTGCTTCTGTGAGTTGTAATGGTCTGAACGGATCGATCATGACCGCCAGTTCTTTGGTTTCGGCTTTGCCTATACTTCCTTCATAGGTGCCCGGATGTGGTCCGTGCGGAATACCACCCGGATGCAATGTGATCTGCCCGCGTTCCACACTCTTGCGGCTCATGAAGTCGCCATCCACATAGTATAACACCTCGTCGCTGTCAATATTGCTGTGGTTGTAAGGTGCAGGTATGGCCAGCGGATGATAGTCATACATCCTCGGTACAAATGAACAGACTACAAAATTATGTGCTTCAAAGGTCTGGTGAATGGGAGGCGGCATATGCACCCGTCCGGTGATCGGTTCAAAGTTGTGAATACTGAAGGCATATGGATATACATAACCGTCCCACCCGATCAGATCGAACGGATGATGCATATAATGATACGGATACATGATGCCCTGCTTCTTGATGTAGAAGAGGAAGTCGCCGGTCTCATCATGCGTTTGCAGGTTGACAGGCAGCTTGATGTCACGCTCACAGAATGGCGAATGTTCCAGCAACTGCCCCACCTTGTTCATATACCTCTTCGGGAAGTCGATCGGAGAAAAACTCTCCACTATAAGCAGGCGGTTGTTCTCATCGTTGAAATGGAGCTGATAAACAGTTCCTCTGGGTATGATGACATAATCGCCGTATTCAAAGCTCACTTCACCATAAGCACTCAGAAGTTTACCGCTGCCTTCATGTATGAAGATCATCTCATCGGCATCGGTGTTCTTGTAGAAATAATCTGTCATGCTCTTCTTCGGAGCTGCAAGAGATATGTGGAGGTCGTTGTTGACCAGTACGGCTTTTCTGCTTTTCAGGTAATCATCTTCCGGCTGAATGTTGAACCCCTTCAGGCTTCTGGGCTTCAGCTGTTTGCTCAGCACCACTTTCGGCTCGACAGAGAATGGCTCACCTACCTGCCTGATCCTGGTGGGCGGGTACAGATGGTACAGAAGTGAATACACATTGCTGAATCCTTCTGTGCTGAACAGTTCTTCATGGTAAAGACTGCCGTCCGGTTTCCTGTATTGAATATGGCGTTTGGGAGGGATAGCCCCCAGCGTATGATAAAATGGCATGGGTACGAATTTGTACCTGTAAAATTAACCCAATGAGAAGGGAGGGTGGTGGTGATTTTTGTCAATGACTTTTTGCCCCTGAGATGATCCTACAGCCCCCTGCGCTTGATCTCCTTGTTGATCAGACTCAGCTCGCGGCTCATGCTGCCGGCTACACTGGTGTTCTCCTGTGCACGCCTGATCAGATAGGGAATGACATCCTTGACAGGCCCGTAGGGAAGGTACTTACTGGCATTGAAACCAGCCTTGGCAAGGTTGAATGTGATGTGATCGCTCATGCCATACAGCTGCGAGAAGTGGATATGTGAGTTACCCGGTTCTATTCCTCTTTTGATCGCTTCCGTAGCAAGGAACATGGAGCTCTTTTCATTATGCGTGGCAGCACAAACCGCTACTTTATCGAGGTGATCAAGTGCGAACGCCAGCACTGCATCATAATCGCGGTCGGTGCTCACCTTATCAGGCTGAATGGGCGAAGGATATCCAAGCTCAGCTGCCCGCCTGCGTTCCTTGTCCATGTAGGCACCACGTACCGGTTTCAGACCCAGTATGTAGTTGTTGGTCACGGCATCTTCGTATGCTTTTTTACACCAGTTTAACCGGTCGTGCCGGTACATCTGTGGAGTAGCATAGACCACGGCTCGATCTTTATTATAGGTGCGCATAAGCTCAAAGGTGAGCTGGTCAATAGCATCCTGGATCCATGTTTCTTCAGCATCAATGTACAGGCCAATGCCGGCATCTTTGGCTGTGGAAGCGATCTGGTGCATTCGCTCAAACAACTTATCCCGGTCTGCCTGATCGGTAGTAGAAAGCGGTTGTTGCGCACTCAGTTTCTCAAGCAAATCAAAGCGGGTAATGCCTGTCACCTTGCAACTGATGAACGGCGCATTGGGCTGTGTGCCTGCAAACCGGATGGTCTGGATCAACTGATCGGTAGTGCGTTGAAAATCTTCTTCGTTTTCCTTTCCCTCTACCCCATAGTCCAGAATGGCATGCACACCTGAATGGTGCAGGGCTTCCAGTACTTTTCCTGTCTGCCGTATGGTCTCTCCTCCACAGAACTGCTGATAGATCGTTTTCCTGATCAGACCTCTTACCGGCAGATGCATGCGCAATGCCAGTGTTGCCAGCCGGGTGCCAATGCGCACCAGATTCCCGTTGTTCATCAGTCGGAAAAGACGGTATTCCCTTTTCAGGGCTGCATCATTCTTGCTGGAGAAGGCGATGGATGTATCGTCAAAGGAGATCTTCTGATTGGGTTCCACCTGAACTGGATTTGCACAAAAATAATCAAGTAAAGTTTGTGCAAAGTCTTTAACATGTGGTCAAATTGAAACAACTTTATCGGCATGAAAATGCTGTTGATTTCAGGTCTCATGATTGCCTCTTCAGTAATGGGCCAGTCTTATACTTCATATTTGACGGGCGATTCCTCAGATGTGGTTACCAATCCTGCTCCGGGGCTCGTTCTGATGGGTGGTGGTGGCGAAAATGACCAGGCTATGACCTGGTTTCTGAACCGGGCAGACGGGGGTGATGTCCTGGTGATCAGGGCTTCAGGTGCCGATGGCTACAACGACTATCTGTTCAGTGAACTGGGAGTCTCCGTGAATTCGGTAGAAACCATTGTTTTTAATGAAGCTTCTGCTGCCGAAGACCCCTATGTACTGTCAAGAATTACACAGGCTGAAGCACTGTGGATCGCGGGGGGAGATCAGTGGGATTATATCAGCTACTGGAAGGATAATGCCGTGGAAGACGCGATCAATTACCTCATAGAAGAAAAAAAGATCACTGTAGGTGGTATCAGCGCCGGAATGGCCATCATGGGCGATGCTTATTTTTCAGCTCAGACAGGCACTGTAACCTCCGATGAAGCACTGAACAACCCATACGATGAACAGGTGCAATTGGGGTGGAATGATTTCATCAGAAATCCTGCCATGACCGGCACTATAACGGATACCCATTTTGATTCTCCTGACCGGAAAGGAAGACTGATCACCTTCATGGCAAGATTATTTACAGACTATGGTTTCCTGCCGGTGGGTATTGCCTGCGAAGAATACACAGCCGTTTGCATAGATACAGCAGGCATAGCAACAGTATATGGCGAGTATCCTGACTATGAAGACCTGGTGTATTTTCTTCAGGTCAACTGTCAGGAACCCAATTCACCACAACAATGCATTCCGGGGCAGCCTCTTCAGTGGCAGCTGGACGAACTCACCGTGCATGCAACAGTGTTGGCCGGTACACCTTCAGGTACATCTTCTATTGATCTGTATGATATGGAGAATATTACCGGGCCGGTTTTTGCTTTTCAGAACTGGCAGGTGAACAGCGGAACACTGGAAGTGTTACCATTCGAAGAAGCATACACATGCGATTCCCTGATCAGCTATGTGAACGAAATGATCCTGCCGGTCTCCTTGTACCCCAATCCCGCTTCTGAAGCAATTGTATTTCAGGCTGCCCCCGGTATCTACCGTATTTTCCGGGCAGACGGACAGGAAGTAGAACAGTTTTACAGTGACGGGAGTGAGGTGCTCCTGCAGATCAGTCTGTATCCGGCAGGTTACTATGTTATATCCGGACAGGGTTTTGCCTGTCCTTTTATGAAATTCGACTAATTTCGTTTTGTTATCATTGAACGTCCGGGTATAAACGCCTGTTTCTATGCGCCATCAGGTGCCATACGAAAGCCGTGAACTTATCAGCCGCCCTGCTGTTCAATTTGTAACCAAATACCATGAAACTACAGCTCTGGAAACTCGTACTCTCTGTATTATTGTGTATCACCATTGGAGCCATTGGTGGGTTTTTTACAAGCGGCGAGATCGACACATGGTATGCAGCCCTCGAGAAACCGCCACTTAATCCGCCTGACTGGATCTTCGCCCCGGTATGGACCACCCTGTATATTCTGATGGGCATTTCTCTGGCACTTTACTGGTCTGCAGAATATGGCAACTCCAAACGCACCGGGTTCATGGTATTTTTGATTCAACTGGGTCTCAATCTGCTGTGGTCACTGTTGTTTTTTAAACTGCATTCTCCGCTTCTGGCGTTGATAGACATCGTTTGCCTGATCGGGTTCATCCTGACCAACATGTACTTTTTTGCCAGGGTGAGCCGGCAAAGTGCCCTGCTGCTTCTGCCTTATCTGGCCTGGGTTTCTTTTGCCACTTATCTGAATCTCTCTGTTCTGCAATTGAACTAAGCAGAGAGGCTGGATTTACTATCTTTACCTCATGCAGCAATTTGTGGTTTCGGCACGTAAATACCGCCCGCTTTCGTGGGATGAGGTGGTAGGGCAGGATCACATTGTTTCCACACTCCGCAATGCCATCAAAAGTGACCATCTGGCGCAAAGCTTTCTGTTTTGTGGCCCAAGAGGTGTTGGGAAGACCACCTGCGCCCGCATCCTGGCCAAGACCATCAATTGTGAAAACCTGAGTCCGGAAGGAGATGCCTGCAATGAGTGCGAAAGTTGTCTGTCATTTACGCAAAATGCTTCTTTCAATATCCATGAGATAGATGCAGCATCCAATAACTCGGTTGATGATATCAGGAGCCTGGTTGACCAGGTTCGGTATGCACCCCAGAGCGGCAAATACAAGGTCTATATCATAGATGAGGTGCACATGCTCTCTGCCCAGGCTTTCAATGCCTTTCTGAAAACCCTGGAAGAACCTCCTTCCTATGTGAAATTCATCCTGGCTACCACAGAGAAGTATAAGATCATCCCCACCATATTAAGCCGTTGCCAGATCTTTGACTTCAACCGGATCACGATCAGGGATATGATCCGCCAGCTGAAGAAGATCTGCGGAAATGAAGGCATTGTGGCCGATGATGAGGCCTTTCACTTTATCGCCCAGAAGGCCGATGGCGCCATGCGTGATGCCTTGTCCATCTTTGACCGCATCACCACCTTTGCCGGAAAGAATATCACTGCTGCAGATGTAATAGAGAACCTCAATATTCTGGATTACGATTACTACTTCAAAGTGGTCGAAATGATCGCAGAAGAAAATGCAGCCGGCATTCTGCTGTTGTTCAATGAGGTGACTGCAAAAGGATTTGACGGCGATACTTTCCTGATCGGGTTGGCTGAGCACCTGCGAAATCTGCTGGTATGTATGGACCCCTCTACGGTGTCTTTGCTGGAAACCAGCGAAGCTGTTGCGGCCAGATATAAAGAACAGGCAGCTTCTGCAGATGCTTCCTTCCTGCTGAGTGCTCTGAATGTGCTCAATCAGGCAGACATTCAATACCGTGTAGCGAAGAATAAACACTTACATGTGGAGCTTGCTCTGATGAAATTATGCTACATCAGACATGCTGTCAGAACACCCGGCCTGGAATCCTCCCCTGAAAAAAAAACGGCTGACCTGACCAATAAGCCTCCTGTTGTGCAGAGAAAAGAGGTTCAGGAAGAACTGAAAACCTCTCCCATGGAAGAAGAGGCTGAAAATAAACCACCACTATCCAGGCAGGAACAGGAAAAAAAGCCCGAAACAACCGGACCGGTGGTCACCCCAAGTATCCGCCTGGGTGGTAAAAAGAAGGAAAAGGAAACCACTGAGCAACCAGAGGTAAGTCCACTTGAAGAACGCAGGGAAATTTCTCCGGAACTGTTCTTCATGGCCTGGAAACAGTATGCTGATCTGATCAGAAAGGATAAGGTGAATATGGCCATGATGATGGATCACGCCAGGGTAAAACTGGATGCCGGTAATGTGATTCAGATACAGCTGGATTCTCAGGTGGAAGTGAATATGTTTCGCGATGCCACACAAGACCTCCGCCAGTTTCTGGCAGATGCCATGAGCAATCATCAGTTCGACCTGGAATTCAGTGTGGTAGAGGCAGAGAAGGTAGTACAAAGGCCTTATACCATTCCTGAAAAATACAAGAAGATGGAAGAGATCAATCCTGCCATCCGCGACCTTAAGGAACAACTTGGACTGGAACTTGATATATAGATACTAACATATGAAAAGAGTACAAATATTTATGATGCTGTGCATAGTATCATGCATCAGCCTGATGGCGCAAACACCGCCTTCCTCATCTTCGTCAACCTATGGTCAGCAAAACCAGCAGGTCAACCCCCAGAATCCGCCCAACAACCAGAATCAGCCACAGGTATCTTCCGGCTCAATAATAGTTCCGGGAACAGTGGGAGGGTACACAGATCCCCTGCAGCTTTACAGCACTCCTTCTTCTTCAAGTAAGGTCAACTACGCTGCCAAGAATGACATACCGGTCATGGTCTTTAAAAATGACCCTACCGGCACCCGCATGTACCGCCTGCAGAACGGGCTGACTGTATATCTGTCTAAGAATACGCTGGAGCCCCGCATTCAAACCTTTATTGCGGTACGAGCAGGTTCTAAAAATGACCCGGCAGAAACTACAGGTTTAGCGCATTACCTGGAGCATATGATGTTCAAGGGAACCGATCATATTGGCACGACCAACTGGGAGCGTGAACGGATCATGCTGGAAAGTATAGCGCAACTCTATGAACAACACCGCAACGAAAAGAACGAAGACAAGAAGAAAGAGATCTATGCAGAGATCGATCGCCTGTCTGGAGAAGCAGCTAAACTGGCCATCCCAAACGAGTATGACAAGATGATCGGTTCGCTGGGTGCCAAGGGTACCAATGCCTGGACCAGTTTGGAAGAAACTGTGTATGTAAATGATATTCCTTCAGCTGAACTGGAGCGATGGCTGATCGTGGAAAGTGAGAGATTCCATCGGCTGGTGCTGCGTCTCTTCCACACAGAACTGGAAGCAGTTTATGAAGAGTATAATATGGGGCAGGACCGCGACGGCAGCAAGATGTGGAAAGAGTTCTATAAGCAGCTTTTCCCCACCAATACCTATGGCACACAGACCACTATTGGTGAAGGAGAACACTTGAAGAACCCCAGTATGTATAATATCATCAACTACTTTACTACTTACTATGTACCCAATAATATGGCGATCTGTATGTCCGGCGATCTGGACTACGATAAGACCATCGCCATGATCAATAAGTATTTTGGAGGCTATGAACCAAGGGTGGTTCCTGCTTACAGACCTAAAAAAGAGTCTCCTATCACCAGTGTGAAACGCAGTGAAGTATGGGGGCAGGAAGCTGAATATCTGTTTATCGGTTATCGTCTCCCAGGCAGCAATACCGATGACCTGAAAAAGGCCAAGGTCATTGCTGAACTCCTCTCCAATGGCAGTGCCGGCCTGCTGGATCTTGATCTGAACCAGCAGCAACTGGTGTTGGAATCGGGCGCATTTGTTGACGAAATGAGAGATTATGCTGTGCTGGTTCTGTATGCAAATCCCAAAGAAGGACAGTCTCTCGAAGATTGCGAACAGCTCCTGCTCAAAGAGATGGAGAAGATCCGGCAGGGTGACTATGCTGACTGGCTGATGGACGCAGTTATTGACAATATGCGCCTCCAGCAGACCCGGAATTTTGAATCGAACAGGGGAAGAGCAGGTGCACACGTTCAGTCTTTCATTCTTGGAAAAGACTGGCAAAGCCTGGTTGATGAATTGGATGTGATGGATGCTTTTTCACGTTCACAGCTGACTGATTTTGCCGTGTCCAACCTGCGTAACAACAATTACGTGGTGGTGTATAAAAGGCAGGGCGAAGACAATAATGTGGTCAAGGTAGATAAACCCCAGATCACTCCGGTAGAAGCCAATCGAGAAAGTTCTTCTGACTTTCTCAGGAAGTTCATGGACATTCCGTCATTGGCCACAGAACCTGAATTCGTTCAGTATGACAAGGCCATTCAGACCTCTACCCTGGAGTCAGGCATACAGTTCGATTATATCAACAACAAACTGAATGACCTCTTTAACCTGTATTACATCTTTGATATGGGAAGCGACAACGACCTCCTGTTGTCACTGGCGGTTAACTACCTGCCTTACCTTGGTACCGACAAGTATTCAGCAGCTGAAATACAGGAAATGTTCTTCCGCTACGGACTCAGTTTCAATGTCTCTACCAGTCGCGATCAAACTTATGTAAGCCTCTCAGGTCTGGAAAAGAACATGGAGCAGGGCATTGCCTTGTTTGAAGAGATCCTGAATAGTGTAAAGGCTGACAAAGGCAAGTATGAAGAATTGGTCAACATCATGCTGAAAGATATGGATGATGCCAAGTCCAATAAGAATGCCATTCTCTTTCAGGCATTATTCTCTTATGGACAGTATGGTGAATCTTCACCTTTCAAGAATCAGCTGTTTGAGAAACAACTGCGCAGCGTGAACCCCAATGACCTGACAGATAAGATTCACCAGCTTGAATCTTATCCGCACAAGATCTTCTACTACGGCTCAGCAGATCGTGACAAAACTGCAGCACTGATCGATCAGTATCATGTGCTGCCTAAAAAACAGAGAAGCATACCGCCGGCAACTGCATTCACTGAACAGCCTACAGACAAGAACCGTGTGCTGTTTGTTCAGTATGATATGGTTCAGGCGCAAATACTCCGCATTTCAAAAGACGAACCTTTTAATAGTAAGTTGTATCCTGCCGCAGTATCGTTCAACGAATACTTTGGAAGCGGCTTGTCTTCCATAGTTTTTCAGGAGATCAGAGAAACCAGGGCATTAGCCTATTCTGCATGGGCCAACTATACCATTCCGGGTAAGGCCAATGAATCTCACTATGTGCGCAGCTATGTAGCTACCCAGGCAGACAAGATGCAACTGGCCATAGAAGCAATGAATGAGATCATGAATGAGATGCCGCAGGCTGAAGAGCAGTTTATCCAGAGCCTGGATGCCAGCAGAAAGAAAATTGAAAGTGAAAGGATCACACGAACAGGAATTTACTGGAGCAGGGAAGCTGCAGCAAAACGCGGACTGAATTACGACATTAGACAGGACGCCTACGAAGCCCTCAGCGGTATGAGCCTCTATGACCTCAACAGGTTCTTTGAAGAGCATATTGCTGACAGAACCTATACCTATCTGGTTATTGGCGACAAAAACAAACTGGACATGGACTATCTGCGCAGTCTGGGTGAATTCAAAGAACTGACCCTGGAAGAGATCTTCGGATACTGAACAATGAATTGATCATTTTAAAGCCTCCCGGAAGGGGGGCTTTTTTGTTAATCCTGTAACACAAAACCAATTCCGATCAGTCCTGCTCCGATCACATAACTCGGAATGTGCAGCCATCCAACAAACTGCCCAAGCATGATGCACTCTATGGTTACAAAGCCAACCAGGATGAACCCCTGAAGCAATGCCCAGTAAGAATACTGCATAGCACCCTTGAATGTGATCCAGGCAATGAACAGGCTCAGCAAGCCATTAGACAGCAACAGGATTATACCCGGCCACGTGTAATTATGAAAAGGAGCCTCTTTCAGCCATTCCAGAGGTAAGTGAACGGATGCTCCGGTCGGATCCATGATCATCATGACACCGCCAACAGTGGCAGCCAGACCGTTAAGCAGCAACAGGATGAACAATATAAGCTGCAATCTATACATAACAGCGGTTTAGGTTCAGGTGAGTTGAAATTACCAAATTGCTGCACATTCTTCATGAACAAGCGTTGAAAAGCCTTGTTTATTGTGGGCTTGTGTGGATTCTGACAGAGATATCCGATGTTGGCAAATCCCGCACAGGTCCGTAATTTCGCAGTTCAAAAGAGAAGAAATCAGATGGCAGAAGTGATCAGAATGCCCCGTATGAGCGATACCATGACCGAAGGTGTATTTGTGGAGTGGCATAAGAAGGTGGGTGATAAGGTAAAAAGTGGCGATGTGCTGGCTGAAGTGGAAACTGATAAAGCCACCATGGAACTGGAAAGCTATAACAACGGTGTGCTGCTGTACATTGGAGTGGAAGCCGGAAAGGCCGCCCCGGTTGACAGCGTCATTGCCATTATTGGTAAAGAAGGAGAGGCATTTCAGGAATTGCTGGATGCAGCACAAAAAGAAGCCCCTGCTGCCGAAAAGTCTGCAGAAGAGCCTGTAAAGGAAGAACCAAAAAAAGAAACTCCGGCACCCAGGCCGGAGCCTGTGCAGGAGACCATCACATTTCAAGAAAATGGCGACGGACGGGTCAAGGCATCTCCTTTGGCCAAGAAGATGGCAGCAGAGAAAGGTATCGCCCTGACCCAGGTGAGCGGCTCCGGCGATGGTGGCCGCATCGTGCGCCGTGATATCGAAAATTTTGTACCGGGCACTGAAACCAGCGAAGTTGCACCGGTCATCAATATTCCTGCCTATATAGGTGAAGAATCTTTTGAAGAGGTAGCTGTTTCTCAGATGCGAAAGACCATCGCAGGCAGGTTATCTCAAAGTAAATTCACTGCTCCGCACTTCTATCTGACCATCAGCGTTGATATGTCCAATGCTATGGATGCACGCAAACGGATGAATGAGAACAGTCCGGTCAAGATATCCTTCAATGACATCATTGTAAAAGCATCAGCCCTGGCATTACGCAGGCATCCGGGAGTGAACAGCAGTTGGCTGGGCGATAAGATCCGCATCAACCACCATGTACATATCGGAGTGGCCGTGGCCATCAATGACGGACTGGTAGTACCGGTCATTCGTTTCGCCGATGGCAAATCACTGTCAGCTATCAGCGCCGAAACTGGTGATCTCGCTAAACGTGCCCGCGACCGTAAGCTGCAGCCGCAAGACTGGGAAGGAAATACGTTCACCATCTCCAACCTGGGCATGATGGGAATAGAAGAATTTACCGCTATCATCAATCCGCCTGATGCCTGTATCCTGGCAGTGGGCGGTATCAGTGAAGTACCGGTAGTGAAGAACGGACAGATCGTTCCGGGTCATGTCATGAAGATGACCATGAGCTGCGACCATCGGGTGGTAGATGGTGCCACCGGTGCGGCATTCCTCCAGACACTGAAAGGATTCCTGGAGAATCCGGTCAGCATGCTGGTCTGACCCCTCAGGGAAGGATCACATCATGTATGCACCAGATGGGCAGGTGAACCCCGCCTTTTAACAGCACGTAGTGTTCAGTAGTGGCCCAGATGGTGGTTTCTACCTGGCAAAGTCCTTCTATGGTCTCAAAAATGATCCTGACCTTAGAGTGATAAGTATTGCCCAGTATCATAGCCTGAAACAGCAATTGCCTGCGTTTATCATGAAACTCAGGGTTAGGAGGTAAGACCTCGGAACGTGAAAAGTGAAGTGCAGGAATAGCTTCTTTTTCTACATGTTGCAGGGTGTGGTGGTCCATAGGTTGTCTGTTTGGAACAAGAATGTATTCAGGTATGTTTTGCAAATTAGAGCAGTACAAAATGAATAGCAATATGTCAGACATATTTGCAGGAAAAACCCTGGTGTTGGGGGCGTCACCAAAACCTCATCGGTATGCCAACAAGGCCATCAGGAAACTGAGAGAATACGGGCATGAAGTGGTGGCTGTTGCTAAAAGAAAAGACACTGCCTGGGGGGTGGAGATAGTCACAGGCATGCCTGATATGAAAGATATTGACACCGTGACCATGTACCTGGGGCAGGAAAATCAGAAGGAATACTATTCCTATATCATAGCGTTGCATCCAAATCGGATCATTTTCAATCCGGGTGCAGAGAATCCTGAGCTTGCTGCAATGGCTACCGAAGCCGGTATCGAAGTTATTGATGCCTGTACCTTAGTTTTGCTGGCAACCGGCCAATACTGATTTGTCCAGACCATCGCATACCGTAGAGAACTACCTCAAATGCATCTTCTCCCTGGGGCAGGGAAAGGATGAGCGTATTCCCACCAATGCCATCGCAGAGAAACTGGGAACTACGGCTGCTTCAGTAACTGACATGATCAAAAAGCTTTCTGCCAATGGTTATGTGCACTATGAAAGATACCACGGTGTCACACTGACCAGAACTGGCAGACAGATCGCTGTGGCCCTGATCCGAAGACATCGTCTGTGGGAAACTTTCCTGGTTGACAAACTGGGTTTCCAGTGGGATGAAGTACATGATCTTGCCGAAGAACTGGAGCATATCAACAACGATCTCCTGTCTGAAAGACTGGATGCTTTTCTGGGTAATCCAACGGTCGATCCGCATGGCGATCCCATTCCGGACAAGGACGGCAACATTCAATACCATGAGGATGTGTCACTGGATCAACTGGAGGCCGGGCAACAGGGCATCATTGTCGGGGTAACCGACCACAGCACCGATTTCCTGCAATACCTCGAAAAAAATGGCCTGGTTATCAGGGCAGTCGTAAAAGTCATGCAGGTAGAAGCATATGATCAGTCCAAGCGTCTTGAACTGGACAAGGGAAAACAATTGAATGTCTCACACAAGGTTGCTGCCAATCTGCTTGTCAGGAAAATGCGCTGATCTGCATACGTTTGCCTCGTGACACTGCCAGTGCCACGATGAACAGCACACCCAGTACAACGACCATACTGCCGGAGATCGAAGCGTTGAGCCATAGTGCCAGGTAGTATCCCAGAATGGATGAAGTGATCCCGATGAGTGTGGCCAGCAGCAACATGGTCTTCAGCTTGTGTGTCAGGAGATAAGCTGTTGCCGCCGGAATGATCAGGAAGGCTACCACCAGAATGGCACCCACACTTTCGAAGGTAAAAACCGTCGTAACAGAGACACTGCTCATGAGCAAATAGTGCCATCCGGCAACTGAAATACCAAGGGTGGTGGCATACTCCGGATCGAAGGTGGTGATGAACAATCCCTTATATCCAAGACCGATCATCGCCAGAATAAAGATCAGTAAAACGCCCAGGGTCCACACGGCAACCGGAATTCCCAGCCAGGTCTCAAATCCCACGAAAGCGATCTCTCCATATAGAACGCATTCCTGATCCAGATCTACCTTGTCAGCAAAGAAGGTGATCAGAATGACCCCGATGGCAAATAACCAGGTGAAGGAGATGCCAATGGCTGCATCTTCCTGTACTCTTGCCCGCTTGCTGAACACTTCTATCAATACCGTGCAGAACAGACCGAACGCAGCCGCCCCCAGTAACATGGGAACACTACTGCGACTTCCGCTGATCAGAAATGCGATGGCAATTCCAGGCAGCACGGCATGCGATATGGCATCACCTACCAGTGCCATTTTGCGCAGCACCAGAAAGCATCCCAGTAAACCGCTGGTGGCAGCTACCAATGATCCGGTCAGTATGATCCAGAAGGCATCACTCATTACCATGGGATCTCTTTATTGTGTGGATCCTTTTCCGGATAGTCCAGCAACGCTGCCAGTCTTTCTTCCAGTTCAGGTGTAATGATGTGTTCGATAGCTTCGGCATCTTCATGTACATGATCGCTGGCAATATTCATTTTCTCTGTCAGGTACATTTCCCATAACCTGTGGATACGAACTATGCGCTTGCCTTCGGTCATGCCTTCCGGTGTAACAGCATATTTGTTCTGTGATTGTTCTATCATCCCATTGCGCTGCAACTGTCTTAGCTGACCTGCCAGAGCATCAGAGAGGTCTGGTCTTTTCTCCATGATCTCAGGCAGGCCGAACCATTGCTTGCCGGGGGTGGCTTCTTCCAGGTGATACAAAGCTTTGAGCAAATTCTCCCGCTGCACTTTGTTGCGGTATTGCCTTTTTTTCCACCACCTGGAGAACACGCCTTTTCCCGGTGCGAACAGGATGCTGGCAACCACGAGCAGCGAGGTCATGGTAACTACCCAGGGGCCGGTGGGCATTTTGTTGTTGGCAAATGAAACATATGCACCCAGAATTCCACCTGCTACACCAAACAATACTGACAACAATATCATGACCCCCAGTTTGTTGGTCCAGAATCGGGCTGCTGCAGGTGGGGTGATCAGCATGGCTGCCATCAGTACCACACCCACTGCCTGAATGCCTGCCGCTACTGCAAGTACGGTCAGCGTGGTGAGCAGGGTCTCATAGAATCGAACAGGCATGCCGGTTGCTTTGGCAAAATCCGGGTCGAATGAGAGTAGGCGGAATGGTTGAAAGAACACAGCAACTGTGCCCACGATGACGATGGATACCAGACTCATGGTGCGAATGTCTTCCGGTGCCATGGCAGCAGCTTTCCCCAGCAGAAAATTGTTGAGTCCGCTCTGCCCGGGTAATCCTGTCTGCTGGATATAGGTGAGCAGCACAATGCCGATGGCAAAGAAAAAACTCAGCGCAATGCCAATGGCTGCGTCTGGTTTTATTCGGCTCTTACTGGTGATCAGATCCACGAACAGGATAGACAACCATCCGGTTACAAACGCTCCGCCAAGAAGAACCCAGAGGTTTCTTGTCTGAAAGATCAGGAAGGCCAGACATACTCCTGGTAAAACGGAGTGCGCCACTGCATCTCCGGTAAGAGATCTTTTGCGCAGAAAGGCAAAGGTGCCGATAGTGGAAGAGGCAATACCCAGCAACACCATGCCTGCCAGCACGAACCGCACATTGGGATCCTGAAGGGAGAAGAAGCGTATGAATGATTCAGCGTTCAGGATCTGTTATTTTTCTCTTGTTGGGGCTTCCATTTCAGCCAGCATCTCACCCACACTGGTAAGCATGTTCAGTTTGCCACCGTAGGTCTTGCGCAGGTAATCCGGAACAAAGATGTCTGACCTCGGGCCGCTGGCTACCAGTTGTGTGTTCAGCAGGATGATCCAGTCAAAATACTGATAGGCACTCTGCAGATCATGGTGCACCACTAATATGGTCTTTCCTTCATCACGCAACTTGCCGAGCAGCTCGAAAATGGTCTGCTCTGTAGTAGCGTCAATACCGGCGAAAGGTTCGTCCATCAGATAGATCTCTGCCTGCTGTGCCAGGGCACGTGCCAGAAATACTCTTTGCTGCTGTCCGCCTGATAATTGTGAGATCTGCCGGTATTTGAAACCTTCCATCCCGACCTGCTCCAGACACCGTAAGGCCAGTGCTTCATCAGCCTTCGATAAACGACTGAACAATCGCCGCTTTTTGAATCGTCCCATCAGTACCACGTCCAGTACGCTGGCAGGAAAATCCCAGTCAACGGTTCCACGTTGTGGCACATAGGCCACCTTCCCCCGCACTTCATCGATCGGACGGTTGAACAAACGCACGTATCCGCTGTCGCCTGATACCAGTCCCATCATTGCTTTGATCAAAGTACTTTTTCCTGCGCCATTCGGACCAATGATACCTGCAAGCACACCTGAAGGCAATGAAAAATCCACACCCCAAAGGGCAGGCTTGCGTTGATAGCTCACAGTGAGGTCATGCACCTCGATCACAGGATCGGCAACTTTCGTGGTCATGGTTTACGGGTTAATGCATTCACTAAGGTTTGTACGTTGGATCTGACCATTCCTGTATAGGATCCTTCGGGGGTATCTGCAGCACCCATGGCATCACTGTAGAGTGTGCCACCCAGTTGAATGGGATGCCCCTTTGCAGCACACCCGTCCATGACAGAACGAATGGATTTTTCAGATACGCTGCTTTCTACAAACACAGCAGGAATGCCTTCGGCAATGATCAGGTCAACCATATCGGTCACATCTTTCAGCCCGAATTCTGCAGCCGTAGAAATACCCTGCAATCCTACTACCTTGAACTGATAGGCTCTTCCAAAATACCGGAAGGCATCATGAGAGGTGATGATGGTGCGCTTGTTTGCCGGAACGGCCTGAAGTGTCTGACTGATCTCGCGGTGCAATGCCAGCAGGGTATCAGTATAGGCAGCTGTTCGAAGTATGAGCGAGTCGCTGTGTTCCGGCATATTGGATGAAAGGAAATATCCCAGTTTCTGCACAGCACCTGCCCAGATGCCTACATCAAACCAGATATGCGGGTCATAATTTTTTTGCTGAGGGCCATTCGCATCCAGCAGGTTCTGCGGCGGAATGCCTGCACCCATGGCATATACCGGCTTGGTTTCGGCAAGCTGATCGAAGATCTCCTGCATCTTTCCTTCCAGGTGCAAACCATTATATATGATAATATCTGCCTTGCGCAGCAATACCAGGTCGCCCTGGGTGGCCTTGTACAAGTGAGGATCCACTCCGGGTCCCATCAGAGCCTCTACCCGTGCATCCGGGCCCGCAATATGCCTGGTGGCATCGGCCACCATACCGGTGGTCACTACAATGAGAGGGCCATCAGTATTTTCTGTTTCGGGTTGTTTGCATGCCTGCAACAGGATGGCACACACTAACGCAGTGAAAATGGAGGTACGCATGAAGCAAAATTACATTTTGTATTTAGAATGCCAAAAATAAAAGATTAGATAGCTCTAAATTGCAGCTTGCGCTGCTTCCTTACCTTTGCGCTGTGAAAAATCCCTTTGTAAGAGGAGATATCAGGCAGTACAGTAAGATCGTGGAAGACACGGAGATCGCTGAATTCCCCTCAGGAACGGTGCATCCGGTTTACTCTACCTTCAGTCTGGCCCGTGATGCTGAATGGAGCACCCGATTGTTTGTGCTGGAGATGAAAGAAGTTGATGAAGAAGGAATTGGCACTTTCGTAGAGGTGCGTCACCATTCGCCGGCATTGGTGGGCATGGAGGTGATCTTCACAGCTAAACTTGAATCAGTGCTTGGTCACGAGGTGATCTGCTCTTTTGAGGCCCATGTAGAAGAGCGCCTTATTGCCACAGGCCGCACTGGGCAGAAAATATTGAAGAAAGAAAAGGTGGAGCGATTGTTTGGCTCCTTAGGCACAGAAGTATGAAACCCCAGCAACTGAATATCAGAAACAAGCGGGCCGGATTTGATTTTGAACTCATTGACCGGTTTACTGCCGGTTTGGCTTTACGTGGAAGTGAGATCAAATCTGTAAGGGAAGGGAAGGCCAGTATCAATGAAGCTTACTGTCTGTTCAAAGACGATGAGCTGTGGGTCAGGAATATGCATATCGCTGAATATGATATGGCCACCAACTGGCAGCATGAGCCACTGCGCATGCGCAAATTGCTGCTGGAAAAAAGAGAATTACGCAAACTTTTATCAAAGGTGAAAGAACGAGGTTATACCATCATTCCACTGAGGGTGTTCATGTCTGACCGGGGCTTTGCCAAAATGGAAATTGCTCTGGCTCGTGGTAAGAAGAGCCACGACAAACGGCATAGCATCAAAGCCAAAGACGAAAAAAGGGACCTTGACAGGTCCCTCTCCAAATTTCGTTGATCAGTTTACTTAATTCCTGCCGTTGTCATACACCCAGTTGATGGTAAAATTCACTGAGGTAGAAGTAGAAATGGTCACTGTGTCTTCATTCTGCTGGTAGTTATCAGAAAAATTCACGGTCCAGGTCATGTCGCTCCATGCGAGGCGTGGTATATCATATGACAAATAAGGTTCCAGTAACCCTGTCAGGTCCATGTTTACAGTAGTCTTGTTCTGAGCATCGTTTGACCAGAACCAGTAGGAGTTCTTAGTGCTGGTTTGCAGTACATCGTTGGCGTTTGCCGGGTCTGTACGGGTTTCGGTTGATGAAACCTCACCATTGTCCTTCACCTTGATGGCGTAAGCATAACCATAGCTTTCAGTTGCACCATCAGTATTAATAAAGATGTTGGTGCCATCGAAGTCATAGTAGGTTGTTATGGTCTGTCCGTCAATGGTGTTCACCACTGTACCCTGCATACTTTCCATCATCCAGTTCTGAGCCAGGCGGGCATCACGTGAATGAAACGAAAAGAAAGGGTCGTCTTCACCTTTTTTGAAACAACTGCTAAAGAGCAGGGTCATGCCTATGATCGTGGTACTTACAAGGATCTGGCGGGTCTTTTTCATACTGGTCGCTGATTGAATGCGCAAAGTTAACACTATTCGGAATGTTAGAGGGTTTAGGAAAGATTTTCGTTGCAAGCCGCTCAGAATACCTTCCCGGGAAGCATAGGTACAAACCGGAACAGCTCACCGTCTTCCCTGACCACTGATCCGTCTGCCTGACGAGTAAGAATGACCATGACCTGATCTTCTTCCTGCCCCAGGGGTATCACCAGTCGGCCGCCGGGTTTCATCTGTTCTACCAGAGCTGGTGGAATTTCCGGGGCAGCAGCGGTTACAATGACCCGGTCAAACGGAGCGAAAACGGGCCATCCGGCATAGCCGTCGCCAAAAGTGGTCTTGATCTGCCTGTACCCCAGACTGTCCAGCATTTTTCGTGATTTCTCATACAACGGCCGGTGCCTTTCAATACTGAATACCTTGAGCCCCATCTCTGCCAGCACAGCCGCCTGATACCCCGAACCAGTGCCTATTTCCAGCACTTTCATGCCCGGAGTAGCCTGCAGAGCCTGGCTCTGATAGGCTACCGTATAGGGTTGGCTGATGGTCTGACCTGACCCGATCTGGAAAGCTTTGTCTTCATAGGCATGCTCAATAAAGGCTTTATCAAAAAAAACGTGACGTGGAACCTGCTCAATGGCATGCAGCACCCGCTCATCAGAAATGCCCTTGCTGCGCAGTAATTCCACCAACTGACTGCGCATGCCTTTGTGCCTGTATGTATCTATTGCCGACATCTGTATGACAAACCTCTGACCGGAAGAAAATTTCATGTCCGGTCAAAATTTTACCTTTAGGGCACAAAAATTGTAACTACCAGCCGGATTCTGAGATCAAATTGTAAACACCCTTCAAAATTTCTGACCACCAATGAAAAAAATGCTTCTGGCCACACTGGCTCTCCTCTTTGTTACCGGAACCTCGGTATTTGCACAGCAGAATATCGGACTGAATGCTGAAGCCGATTACCCTATTTCACCAGCTGACTATGGCCTCACATTTGAAGAGATCCATGTAGAAACACCCGATAAGAAAGAGGACAATACCAACCTCATGCTTTTTGGCTGGCACCTGATTCCCAATGATAAGACTTCACGCAAGGCTATGATCATTGCCCACAACGGCCAGGGCAACATGTCTTATGCCCTGGAAAATGCCGGTATCTTCCTCGGTATGGGATACCACGTGTTCATGTTTGATTACCGTGGCTACGGGCAAAGCGATGCCTTCAATGTAAGCCCTAAATTCTATATCTATGCTCAGTTTGCTACTGACCTGAATGCCATGGTTGACTATGTCAAGAAATACCATACGGTCATGACCTGCAGCATCTATGGTTATGGCATAGGCGGCGGACTTGCCCTTGGCGTAGGAGCCAGCAATATCAAGACTTACAGTGTCATCGCAGATGCACCATACATCACGCTGGAATCTATCGAAAAGACCTACAAGGAAATGACCGGTCAGAAGATCTTCATGCCTCTGGCATATGACAAGGCCATGATCGAACCGGGTAATGCACTGCCTGTGAAAGGCGATCACCTGCGTGGTATCATGCTCATATGTGGTGCAAACGGCGATCTGATCAAAGCTGCCGATGTTGCGGCACTTGCCAACTACCACAAAAAGGTCACTACCGTGTACACCGTTCCTGGCGTGAACAACGATATGAATTTCGAATCCAACAAAGACGAGTACTACAAGCAGGTCAAGTCATTCCTGGACGGTCTCGACTGATATTGTTAAGTGCATTTCAATGATACATGAAGGCCTCCTGTACTGCTGTGCAGGAGGCCTCTTTTTTTGTAACATTGTGGCAAATCTTGCAGATGGTACAGATCAAATTTGGAACAGACGGCTGGAGGGCCATCATCGCCCGCGAATTCACGAATGACAATGTGGCCCGGGTGGCAGCAGCTACTGCAGAATGGGCAAAAGCAAGGTCAGAAGGTCCGGCTGTGGTAATAGGTCATGATTGCCGTTTTGCCGGTGAGATGTTCGCAGAAGTAACGGCCAAAGTGTTGTGTGCTGCCGGAGTAAAAGTGTATATAGCAAAAGGTTATGTCAGCACGCCAATGGTCAGCCTCGGCGCTAATAAACTAGGTGCATTTGCCGGAGTGGTCATTACTGCCAGCCACAACCCGCCTGCCTACAATGGTTTCAAACTCAAAAGCGGATACGGCGGACCAACCATTCCCGAAGAGATCTCCTGGGTGGAATCACACATCCCGGAAGTAACAGAAATACCAGAAACAGATCTGGATACCTGGGCAGCTCAGGGATTGCTGGAATGGGTTGACCTGGAAGAAATGTACTACCAGCATGTACTGGCCTCCTTTGATATGGATCTCATCAACAACTCAGGCATACGCCTGGGCTATGATGCCATGTATGGCGCCGGTCAGCGCATCGCATTACGCCTGCTCAGCAATATCGTTCCGCTGCATGTGGATGATAATCCCGGTTTCCACGGGCAGGCTCCTGAACCCATCCACCGCAACCTGACCGAACTCAGTGAACTCATAAAAGGTGACAACAGTATCCAGGCAGGTCTTGCCAATGACGGAGATGCAGACCGCATCGGCATGTATGATGAACAGGGAAATTTTGTGGACAGTCACCATATCATCCTGCTGCTGATACACTACCTCCATCATTACAAAGGTTACACGGGCAAAGTGGTCATTGCCTTCAGTGTCAGCGATAAGGTGAAACGCCTCTGCGAACACTACGGTCTGGAGTACGAGGTGACGAAGATCGGATTCAAATACATCTGCGGAAAAATGGTTACAGATGATGTACTGCTGGGTGGTGAAGAAAGCGGTGGTATCGCCGTGAAAGGTCATGTGCCTGAAAGGGATGGGATCTGGTGCGGCCTCCTTCTCATGGAATTCATGGCACAAACAGGAAAGAACCTCAACCAGCTGATCGAAGAAGTGTATGCCATCACAGGTTCCTTCTGTTTTGACAGGAATGACCTCCACCTGACTGATGCGCTCAAGAACAGCATCATGGAAAAATGTGCAGCCGGTGCATACCAGTCATTCGGACAATACCAGGTACAGCGGGTAGAAGATATTGACGGATACAAATTCCACCTGGATGATCACAGCTGGGTAATGATCCGGGCTTCCGGCACAGAACCATTGCTTCGTGTGTATGCCGAAGCACCTGACCGTGCTGCTACAGATGCCATCCTGGAAGCAGCGAAGAAAACCCTGCTTGGCTAATTACTGCGAAGGCCCCGATCCAATGCAGATTTGCACGTACAAACAGAGAAGTCTTTCTTTTCGCAGGGCCTTTGCGCATGTGCGGTCAATCCTGTTTTTATTTCTACTTTTCTCTTTTCATTCAACCATCACTGCACAAACAGAGAACCCACCTCCGCTTCGTGATTTTCTGACCACTTCAGAAGAATTCAATAAAGGTCGTCTGGGTCTCGTGCTGGGTACAGAGGGAGTGTTGTACACAGGAGCTGTTCTTGCATTGTACCAGTACTGGTATAAAGATTATCCAACCGAACCATTCCACTTTTTCAATGACAATGCTGAGTGGCTGCAACAGGACAAAGCGGGTCATTTCTATACGGCGTTCTTTGAGACCAACCTCACAACCGGTCTCTACAGATGGACCGGAATGGAAGACAGGAAAGCATACTGGGCCGGATTTGCTACTGCGTCTGCGTTGCAGCTGACCATTGAGATGTTTGATGGCTTCTCTGAAAAATGGGGTTTCTCTCCCGGCGATTTTGCAGCGAATACTGCTGGAGCGGCGCTGGCTACCGGGCAATATTTTTTATGGGATGAACAACGCATCCGGGTCAAGTTCTCTTCTCATTTTGTCAACTACAGTGGCTATGACCAGGCAGTGCAGGATCGGGCAGTTGCCTTGTACGGAACCAGCGGACCCGAGCGTGTGCTGAAGGATTATAACGGGCTCAACCTCTGGCTATCTGTCAATCCCACACATTTTTTATCTGAAGATACCTGGTGGCCTCACTGGCTGATGATCAGTGCAGGATATGGAGCCGATGGATTGTTCGGTGGCTTTGAAAATGCCTGGTGCGATGATCCCCTCGTGAAACCTGAAGAATGCGATCCTGCTCATTTGACCAGTTATCCGCAGATACCACGATACCGCCAATACTACCTCTCACTGGATGTTGACCTGACCGCAATAGAGACCAACAGCCCCTTCTGGGATATGATGTTCGAGATCCTGAGCATCGTCAAGATCCCTGCTCCTGCCATTGAGTTCAACGGCGATGGCAGGGTGAATTTCTATCCGCTTTACTTCTGATCACGAACTGCTACCTGTACAAAGTGGTCAAAGAAGAACTCATGCTTCAGTCGAAGAGATTTCACTAAGATCATTCCACGATCCGACAGAAAATAACCATACTCTTTCAGGTCGAATTGATGTGGATGGAGAATATCTCCGGGTATCAGCCTGAACAGGTGTTTGAAGAATGAGTGGTTGTGCGCATCAATGCTCACTATCAGCTTGCCCCCCGGCTTTACCCAGCTGACCAGCCTGTCGTAGCTGAGCCGAATATCACTCACATGGTTGATGGCATTCATGCAGAACACGATATCATACTGCCTGTCGGGCTCATACATTTCCAGCGGACTGTGAAAGAACCGCACATTGGGATGATCTGCCTTGTTGAAATGATCCAGTTCATCGGCATACTGATCCAGTAAAGGATCCATGGCGTCAACAGAACAGTTGGACAGCGCCATGAAGATGCCTGCAGGACCACAACCGGCATCCAGCACTTCCATCCCATCCGCCACCTCACAGGCATCAGAGATCTTCGCCAGCAGATCCTGCCAGTATCCCCGCTTCCAGTCATGGTAAGCACCCACTTCCTTGTTCTTCAGATAGCGCTGCCACCAGGCAAGTTCCGCCTTCTGGGCCAGGTTCCACTTCAGCGTTTTCTTCATTGGTTAATTTTGCAGACCATGGCGAAGATACAGGAAGGCGAAGAAGTATGCATTCTCACCACCGGCGAGACGGGGATCCTGCGGCGTTACCTCGATCGCTTTTTTGTTCAGGTGGATGTGAACGGCGAATACCGGAAGGTGCACATCACCGCACTCCAACCTGTATGGTTGATGCATATGGATAGGAAGCATGAAAAGTCACAGACAAAGAAAAAAAAGATCACAGGCAGAGACGGTATGCCCGACGGCCTGTCCATGTATTTCCAGCCGGAACGAAATGCAGCCGGAGAGATAGAAAGATACCTGCTGATGCTGATCAATCGCACAGATGCAGACCTTCGCATCCACTATGAATTTCTCCTGCAGGGCAGTGTGTATTACAGCTACAGAAAGGAACTGGCCGACGGAGCCGACACTGATCTGCACCATTTTCGCACAGACCAGCTGAATGACCTGCCGGCTTTCCGCATCACCTGCTGGCCATTGAAAAGTTCAGAACAAACAGCTCATGAGGCGGTGCGTGAAGTGAGACTTAAAGCAAAACAGTTCTTCAGTCCGGTCTATGCCTTTGGCAATGATGGGGCACTCCTGATGCCATTCTGGAAGTCACTGCCGGGGAAGATGGAAAAACCGGTATTCCAAACTCCGGCCGATGACTTCGACTGGGAAGAACAGGATACACCCCAGGTACATGAAGTATTGGAGAAAGCTTCCATGCCTGACTTCATAGATCTACATGCTGAAAAGCTGGATCAGGCATGGGAATTGCTGGACAAGCAGGAGATCCTGCAGATGCAGCTGAACCATTGCCGGAATTTTGTGGAGAGGGCCATCCGGCACAAACTCCATAAGGTCTATGTCATTCATGGCCTGGGAAAGGGCATTCTGAGGAAGGAGATCGAACGCTTGCTGGATGAATATCCTTCAGTAACTTCGTATTCCAACCAGTACAATCCGCGGTTCGGACATGGTGCCACCGAGGTCATTCTGGAATAACGTTCTTCAACATATCTGCAGGCCGGCCTGTCGCGTCTCGTCGTTTACGGCGTGATGAGGAAAGTCCGGATAACACAGAGTACCGCACCACCTAACGGGTGGCTGTACGGCAACGTGCAAGAGAAAGTGCCACAGAAAATAACTGCCCCGGTTTGTCCGGGGTCAAGGTGAAAACGTGGGGTAAGAGCCCACGATGCATGCTGGTAACAGCGTGCATGGGTAAACCTTGCGGGTTACAATGCCAAATAAGCCGGAGTATCCTTCGCGGAGAGAAGGCTGCTCGTCTGAACCTCCGGCGGGTAGGCAGCAAGAGCATGCATGTGAATGTATGCCCAGATAAATGACAGGACTCAAACAGAATCCGGCTTATGAGCCTGCAGATCTTTTTAGAATATGGGAATGCATTCCCTCAGAGATTATATTATCTGTCCGTACTGCGGAAATCCCGTCAGGGTGATCCGGGTGCACGGACACGGCCAGTGTTCCGTTTGCCACACGGTGATTGATGAATGCTGCCGTGGTGAACAAATTGAACAAACAGAAAGGAAACAAAAAGACCATGATCAGAACATCCAAAAAGATCCTGCTGACTAATCTTATCTTAGGTTGCCTGACTACGATCGCTGCTGCACAGGATACCACTTTTACACTCCTGGATCCCACTACCGGGCTGACTGCCTATCAGCTGGAAAACAAAGATGCCACCAGCGAAGAGGGCTATCTGTTGAATGGAAAAAAAGAAGGCCTCGTGCGCACATTCTTTGCCAACGGCGTACTGCAAACTGCCACAGAATATCATGAAGATATACCGAACGGTTGGTACCTGGAATGCGAGAAGAATGGCGTCGTGCTGAAAGAAGAACACTATAAAATGGGAGTGATAGATGGAGAAGTAAGAACCTATACTACCAAACAAGGTGTTCGGATCGTCCAGGCTATTTATCACTATCGAGACGGAAAGCTGCATGGAACATGTGCAGATTATTCTGATATGGGAAAAATGTCAGCCCTGGCAACTTATTCATATGGTATCAAAGAAGGCCCCAGCAGATGGTATTATACCAATGGCAAACCGGCTATGGAACAACATTATGTCAATGGCGAGCTGTATGGAACCACAACCTCCTGGGGACCGGATGGCAAAGTGACCCAATACGGGAATTACAAGCACAACCAGAAGGACGGAGAATGGAAGGAATACTACACCGGTGGTCAGATAAAATCAGAGGGAAGCTATGTGGCCGATGAAAAAACCGGAACCTGGAAATACTACGATGAAGAAGGGAATCTGAGCAACTCTGAGACATACTAAACTCTTGTCAATTACGTACTTTTACAGCCATGGCGAATATCTTACTGGTTGACGATGAAAAGAGCATCCGCAAGACCCTGCGGGAGATTTTGGAATACGAAGGTTATGCCGTAGATGAAGCCCAGGATGGTGCCGAAGGCCTCCGCATGATCCAGGACGGAGATTATGATATCGTGCTATGCGATATCAAAATGCCGAAAATGGACGGAATGGAAGTGCTGGCTAAAGCAACCAAGTCAAATCCTGATGTACCCATCATCATGATATCCGGCCATGGTACCCTTGAAACCGCTGTTGATGCGGTCAAGAATGGAGCCTATGATTATGTTTCCAAGCCACCTGATCTGAACAGGCTGCTCATCACCATTCGTAATGCCTTAGATAAAAGCAACCTGATCACAGAGACCAAGGTGCTGAAGCGCAAGGTGACCAAGACCAGAGAGATCATCGGCGAGTCGCCGGGTATCAGTAAGATCAAGGATACGATCGAAAGGGTGGCTCCAACCGATGCACGGGTTCTGATTACCGGCGATAACGGTACCGGTAAAGAACTGGTTGCCCGATGGATCCATGAACGAAGCAATCGTGCCACAGGCCCGCTGATCGAGGTCAACTGTGCGGCCATTCCCAGTGAACTGATCGAAAGCGAATTGTTCGGCCACGAAAAAGGTGCCTTTACTTCTGCCGTCAAGCAGCGCATCGGTAAGTTTGAACAGGCCAATGGGGGTACATTGTTTCTGGATGAGATCGGCGACATGAGCCTCAGCGCACAGGCCAAAGTGCTTCGTGCCCTCCAGGAAAACAAGATCACACGGGTTGGCGGCGATAAAGAGATCCCTGTTGATGTACGGGTGGTGGCCGCTACTAATAAAGACCTGCTGAAAGAGATCGACGCCGGTAATTTCCGGATGGACCTCTACCACCGCCTGAGTGTCATCCTCATCCATGTGCCTTCTCTGAATGAGAGAGAAGATGATATTCCACTCCTGGCCGAACGTTTCGTCAAAGAGATCTGCGAAGATTACGGTATGCCCAGAAAGGCTATCACACCTAAAGCCATGCTGGAACTGCAGGCTATTACCTGGACAGGAAATATCCGTGAACTGCGCAACGTCATAGAACGTCTGGTCATCCTGAGTGATCAGAAGATCACTGAAGAAGAAGTGCAGTCTTATGCCCAAACCCCTAAAAGTGGCGGTAACCCGAAAGATCTGTTCGATCGCTTTGAGAAATTCCAGGATTTCAAAGAGTACATTGAAAAGGAATTTATCCTGCACCGGCTTCAAAAGAACAGCTGGAATGTTTCCAAGACAGCAGAAGAACTGGATATCCAAAGATCACATCTCTACAATAAGATCGAGAAGTACGATCTGAAAAGAGAATGATCACTACTTACCCTGTATGCACCTGACCGCATAACCGAAACTCTTGTCTTCAGAGGTGAAGGTGGCTCCCGTATGGGCAAAGTCAAGCCCCACCATGACCGGCTTTCCGGTTGAGTCAGTACTGGCAGTCCACCATCCGCCAAAATACCCCTCCAGTCCGAACCAGCCTGCATCATCCACCATGCCACCAGGCAATGCACTGAAACCGGACGCATTGCTGCCGTTGCCTTTCTTCCTTCCGCTCCAGCCATCAGTGTTCTTTAACACCAGTGCACAGCTGTCCTTTCCGCCAAATTCTTCCATTAACTTCAGGTAATCGTCCACTTCCGGAATACGCCATCCTGAAGGTGCCAGTCCGGAGGGGTGACTCACCGCATACCAGTTATACAGCTTGCCGTATGGCTTACCAAGTTTATCATCGAACTCATAATAACACCAAACTGGTTCGCCTTTGGCACCTGCGTCCAGCCATTCATCTTCCGTCTTTGCCTGTTTGATCCGGGTGCCGTTGCTGAATTGCTCCACTTCCAGATTCCGGTTCATCCAGGTCTGTTTCCCGATCCTGATGCCTTCATCTCCGGTGCCGGAAGTAAACAACAATAAAATAACAGGAAGTATTGTCTGCAAACTGCGAATGCGCATAAGATGGAATTTATTTAAAGGTAAGGAGCTTCATTCACAACGTCTTATTGCCTTGATTTTGTTTACTTTGATGCAGAAATTTGAACCAATGACACATACACGCAATCTACTGTGGGCTGCCTGCCTGTTATTCCCACTCTCTCTGATGGCCCAGGAGCCTGCCCTGAACAGGGTACAGGCTATGCCTGATGCTGATGATACAGAACTGTTCATCAAAGAATTTCACAGGGTCATGAACCTCATTGCCAATGATTTTCCGAATGATTTCAAGAACATCAAAGGCCCGGTCATCATGGATGACGGAGAAGCTACGAGTAATTTCAGTACCAGCGCTGCTTTACCTGAAGCATCTGAGGCATATATCACCACCCGGCTGGAAGCAGATTTCAGTACCGTCAATACGGTGTATGTAGCCGTTTTCTTTGACGGAATAGATGGTGAAACTGCTGATGTTATTTATAGTAACCTGGTTTGGCTCATCAATAACTGCAGCTTTGAATGCTGTAACATGGTGTATGATGAACTGGATGACTCAGCTGACAGCGGAGCCAAAACAACCTTCTATCTTCCCTATGATTCAAACAATACAGAAGCATACGAAAACATGTTGTTCGAAGTGAGATTATTCAAATCTTTTGACCTGACCGACGACCTTGAATTGATAGACACCTGGATGGTCGTGTTGAATGTCTCAACCTTTGTTGAATAAGACAGGGGCTGCTTCTACCTGAAAAATCTCCCCTTCCAGAGCAAGCTCGGTTTCAGGGAAGATCTCTCTGGCTTCTTCCAGCAAGGGCGACAGATCTTCGTACTTGGCACTGAAGTGTCCAATGAGCAGACGTCTCACTCCGGCTTTTTGTGCAATCGTGGCAGCATGCTCAGTGGTACCATGATAGGTTTGAACAGCACGGTCAGTACCGGCTTTGTCAAATGTGCAGTCATGGTAAAGAATATCTGCATCTTTTATCAGGTCAATTAGGGGCTCGTAGTAGGCGGTATCACTGCAGTAGGCGTAACTGCGTTCATGATTTGGCGGAAGCGTTAGCTTTTTGTTTGACAGGAACTCGCCTGTGTTGGGGTCCTGAACATCTTCACCTGCTTTCAGCCGGGGTGCCAGGTGATGAGGCAACTGCATCGCTTCGAACAGTTCCTTGTTGATGCGGCGCTCTTTCTTTTTCTCTCTGAACAGAAATCCGCTGCAGGGTATCCGGTGATTGAGCGGAAGTGACCAGACTTCCATTTGCCTGTTTTCAAAGATCATCTGATGCCGTTCAGTATCCACAATATGGAAATGCAACGGATAACAAAGTTCCGTTTGTCCCGCCTCCAGTTGCACACGAATGATCTCTTCCAGCCCTGTCGGCGAAAAAATATCCAGCGGCTTATTACGTCTTAACAAATGATAGGAAGAAATGAGACCGATCAGACCAAAGTAATGATCGCCATGTAAATGGCTGATGAAGATCTGTTCGATGCGGCTGGACTTTATACCATACTGCGAGAAACGCATCTGGGTGCCCTCTCCGCAATCTATCAGATAGGGTTTCTTGCTGATCTCCACGACCTGGGCGCTAGGGTTTCTGCCGTGTGCAGGAACGGCTGAATTGCTGCCCAGAATGGTGATCTGAAAGGTCATAGGCTACTCACCTTCAATTTCACGCTGTACTTCCTCCATCAGGATATAGTCAGTAGCCTCGCTTTCTGTAGGTACTACATTCAGAATGGAATCCAGCTGTGAAATTTTGATGAGTTTTTGTACCGCTTCGTTGCATCCCATCAGCACAAAAGTGCCTTTTGACTCCTGACAAAGACGATGTCCGGTCAGTAAACTGCTGAGTCCGGAACTGTCAATGAAAGTAACCGGGCTGAGATCGCAGATGATGTTTCTGTATCCCTCCTGGTTCAGAATGACCAGCTCGCTTTTAAGATCCGGGCTGAGCAGGCTGTTCAATTTGTCTTCATCGGGCCTGAAAATGCAGTATCTTTCCTTTTTATCAACAGTGAATTTCATGTACTTGATTTGTGAACAATGATAAAAACTTTTAGGCACTTGTGGATAACAGGTAATGGAGATTATTTCACAAATTTGTGAGAAGAGCGCAGCCTCCGGCAGGGAATCTTTTTTCTGTCATAAAAACGGCTCTTAAACTGCGTTACAGAACAATCCACCCGAAGGTGCCGTTGTAATTCTGTCATGTTTCTCCTTATTGGTGCAATTTTTGAACGTACACACATATATGGATGCAAAATTTTCTCCGAAAGTAAAAGAGGTCATATCCTACAGCAGGGAAGAAGCCCTGCGGCTGGGGCATGACCACATCGGCACAGAACACCTGCTGTTAGGCCTGATCCGCGAAGGCGAAGGTGTGGCAATGAAAGTGCTCAGTAGTCTGGATGTAGATGTGCTGCTGCTGCGCAAATCAGTAGAAGATGCCATTCGTGATAAAGCTCCGCGTCAGTCATTCAGCGCCGGAAGCCTGCCACTTACCAAACAGGCTGAAAAAGTTCTCAAGATCACCGTGCTGGAGGCTAAAGTGCTGAAGAGCGAAACCATCGGCACGGAGCACCTGATGCTTTCCATTTTGAAGAATAAAGACAATATCGCCACTCAGATACTCGGACAATTTGACGTGGATTATGACATCTTCCGCCAGGAACTGGATTTCGTAAAAGACGGTACTGCTCCTGACCTGCCTTCCAACTCAGCAGAAGATGAACCTTATGATGATGATGAAAAAGGCGAACGTCAGTTCAGCGTTCCCAGAAAACCGGGTGCCGCCAAAAGCAAAACACCCGTACTGGACAACTTTGGCCGTGATGTGACCCGTGCCGCCGAAGAAGGCAGACTGGATCCCATTGTAGGCAGACAGGTGGAAATTGAACGTGTCAGCCAGATCCTCAGTCGGCGCAAAAAGAATAACCCGATCCTGATTGGTGAACCCGGTGTCGGAAAGACCGCCATCGTAGAAGGCCTTGCATTGCGCATCATCCAGCGTAAGGTTAGCCGGGTGCTGTTTGACAAACGCATCATTATGCTGGACCTCGCAGCGCTGGTGGCAGGTACCAAATACCGGGGCCAGTTTGAAGAGCGCATGAAAGCCATCATGAATGAGCTGGAAAAGAACCGCGACGTCATCCTCTTCATTGATGAGATACATACCATCGTTGGAGCTGGCGGGGCTACCGGTTCACTGGATGCTTCCAATATTTTCAAACCGGCTCTGGCCAGAGGTGAACTGCAATGCATCGGAGCTTCCACCCTGGATGAATACAGACAATACATCGAAAAGGACGGAGCACTTGACAGACGCTTTCAGAAGGTTCTGGTAGATCCGCCAACTGCCGATGAAACCATAGAGATTCTCAGCAACATCAGGCCTAAATATGAAGAATTTCATAATGTTGAATACAGCGAAGAGGCCATCAAAGCCTGTGTGACACTCAGTAACCGATACATCAGCGATCGCTTCCTGCCCGATAAGGCCATTGATGTAATGGATGAAGTAGGCGCTCGTGTGCACCTGAAGAACATCCATGTTCCTGATGAGGTAGTGCAGCTGGAAGGAAAGATCGAAGAGATCAAGGAAGAGAAGAATAAGGTGGTCAAGAGCCAGCGATATGAAGAGGCTGCCAAACTTCGCGATACAGAAAAACGCCTGTTGGAAGAACTGGAGACCGCCAAAAATAAATGGGAAGAACAGGTCAAGACAGAAAAATACCCTGTCGGGGAAGAAGATATTGCAGAAGTAGTGGCCATGATGACCGGCATTCCTACAAGACGTATTGCCCAAAGTGAAGGCAACAAACTGGTAGGTATGGCCGATGAATTGAAACAGGGAGTCATCGGGCAGGACGAAGCCATCGTCAAGATCACCAGGGCTATCCAGCGCAACCGGGTGGGACTGAAAGATCCTAAAAAACCCATTGGCTCATTCATATTCCTGGGGCCTACCGGTGTGGGCAAAACAGAACTGGCCAAGGTACTCAGTGAGTTCATGTTTGATTCCAAAGACGCTCTCATTCGAATAGATATGAGTGAGTACATGGAAAAATTCAGTGTGAGCAGACTGATCGGTGCGCCTCCGGGTTATGTTGGGTATGAAGAAGGCGGGCAGCTGACCGAAAAGGTCAGACGCAAACCATACAGTGTAGTGCTGCTCGATGAAATTGAAAAAGCTCACCCTGACATTTTCAATATTCTGTTGCAGGTTCTTGATGATGGCCAGCTTACAGACGGGCTCGGACGCAAGGTTGACTTCAAGAACACACTCATCATCATGACCTCCAACATTGGTGCCCGTCAGCTGAAAGATTTCGGTCAGGGCGTGGGCTTCAGTACCGGCGCCAAACAGGCAGCCGCTGAAGACCATAGTAAAGGTGTGATAGAAAGTGCCCTGAAGCGCACTTTCTCTCCTGAATTCCTGAACAGGATAGATGATGTGGTCATCTTTAATTCACTGGGTAAGGAAGATATTTTCAGGATCATTGACATCACCCTGCGTGAAGTGGTTGGAAGACTGGAAACTCTTGGTTATGGTCTGAAACTGGAAGATTCTGCCAAAGACTTCCTGGCTGAAAAAGGATATGATCCTCAGTTCGGTGCAAGACCTTTGCACCGTGCCATTCAGAAGTATCTGGAAGACCCGCTCGCAGAACAGATCCTGGCAGGCACCTTTAAAACAGGCGATACCATTAAGGTAACGTTCAACGAACAGGAAGGCAGGCTCGAAATTGCTCCCGCTTCAACAGGCAAGAAAAAGGCAAAGAAGGAAGAAGAATCTGAAGAGAAGCCGGAAGAGCAGAATGAAGAGAAAGACTGATCCTTCAGCCATTAGATGAACAGACACGGCCCGGGTTTTCCCGGGCCTTTTTAACAGTTGATCTTTCCTGTCGTCCGCAAATTTCTTCGAAAGTCAGATGTGATTGTCGGGATGACCGGATGGTTGACACGATCCATAAAAGTGGGGTGAACTAACCCCATCTGCGTATGCTTCGCATTCGTGTGTCCGCCAATAAAAAAACGACCTCAGGTGAAACCCGGGCCGTCTTTTTTTTGCCGTCCACAACTTTCTTCGAAAGTCAGATGTGATTGTCGGGATGACTGGATTCGAACCAGCGACCACTCGCCCCCCAGACGAGTACTCTACCGGACTGAGCTACATCCCGAAACGGGGCTCAAAATTATCTGATTTCCCCCGCATTTTCGCAATCCGGGTAAATTGTAGCCTGGCTTTTGTTATTTTGGCACACTTTTAGCATTACTCTGAACATACTAAAAAACAAGATCATGAAGAAACTGACCATGCTGATAACTGCCGGACTGATGTTCCTGGGTGCTTCTGCTTATGCCCAGAATGCAGGCCAGGTGACCAAGCAACAAAAGAAAGACCATATGACTGAAAAATACAGTGAAAGTGGTCGCTCCAAAGCAGAAGTGAAACAACATCATGCAGCAAGTGCAGACGGTAATGACCGCCAGGAAAAGAAAGAGGCCATGATCGATCACTATGGCTCTAAAGATGCTGCCAAAGAAGCTGCCCGCGAACATCGTATGGAGCAGCGTGAGGGGGCAGACCGTAAAGACCAGATGCGGGCCAGAGCCAATGAAGACCCTGCAAGAAAGGATGCCATGCAGCAAAAGATGCAGGAAAAGAAAAGAAAGAAGAACGGTCAATAATAGCGCATGAAAAAACCCGCCCGCAGGCGGGTTTTTTCATGCATGTTTGTATAGAAATACAAGAAACAGGAACAACCACAGATAGTCAATGGTATGCCAGTATCTGGCAAGCAGCTCCAGCCTTCGCCTGCGCACAGGATCACTGAAATATACCAGTGCTGTGGCGGCATGTTGCAGCAACCTTCGGCTTTTTGTCAGAGAAACCAGGAGCATGATGATACCTACACCCACATGCACTACATGTAACCCGGACAGCACATACAGGTAGCCTGCAGCCGGCGTATCCTGAAGGGTAATACCCTGCTGATGCAAACCTGTCCAGCCAATCCATTGACAAACAACAAAAAGCAATGCAGTTACGGTTGCTGCAAGTAACCATCCTGACAGTGTAGAACTGTTATCACGCTCATAGGCTTTCAACACCCGACGCATGGACAGTGACACCAGTAAAACCAGGATACTGCTGAGCCAGAAGATTCGGGGTATGCGAAAACCGGCCTCTTCACCTGCATCCGGACCGATCAGGTAGGCCGCAGTAAGGCCTGCAAACAATATGATAATACCCAGCAGCACCAGGTGGATCATGAGCCAGACCGGTTCTCTGAAAAGACGGCTGCGGGAAGTATCTCTGCCGGTGTTCATCGGCTAAAAATAACGGTCAAATAGCTTCAAATGTTTATTTTTGGAACGATGCGCAATACTATTCTATGTACGCTGATCCTCCTGATAGCCTTTCCTGTTTTCGGGCAGCAAGCTTCCCGTCAGAAGAAAGCAAAGCCTTACAGGGTAGAGATCAATGATGCCTCTTTTACCAATTCCAAGCCGGAATTCGGAGCTACACTTTCAGGTATCTATGAGCATGATACCCTCATGGAAATGAAAGCCTGGTTTGGTTTCAGTTATGGAGATATTCAGCGTACTTTTTTCTATTGGAAAGGAGAACTGATCACGGTTACAGAAGTACACCGTGTGTACAATGCCTATGACCCGGGCATGCCGGTTGACAGCATCAGCCCCTCCTTCAACGCACGCTATGTGTATGAAAATGGAAAACTGACACTGATCAAGCAGAACGGCACCTACAGCCTTATTGATGCCCCGCAGGATAAGGCTTCAGTAGAAGCCATGTACCTGAATTTTTCTGAACAGTACACCCGTGCCCTGGATGAAAAAAGGGCTGTCAAAAAGAACAGAAAAAAAATAAAAAAACGTAACCAATAACCCAACCTATGTCTAACCAATTGCTGAAAGGAAAAAGAGGGATCATCTTTGGCGCTCTTGATGAAAGTTCCATTGCCTGGAAAGTGGCTGAGAAGTGCTTTGAAGAAGGGGCCACTTTCACTCTGACCAATGCCCCCATCGCCATGCGTATGGGTGAGATCAACAAACTGGCAGAAAAGTGCAATACCACTATCATTCCGGCTGATGCCACCAGTATGGAAGACCTGGAAAAACTCATAGATGAAAGTGTGGAAAGGCTGGGAGGTAAACTGGATTTCATTCTGCACAGCATCGGCATGTCGCCAAACGTTCGCAAGAACAGACCTTATACAGATCTGTCATATGATTTTCTTCAAAAAACACTGGACGTTTCTGCCATCTCTTTCCATAAGGTCATGCAGACAGCCTACCAGAAGGACGCTATAAATGAATGGGGTAGTGTAGTGGGGCTGACCTATATAGCTGCCCAACGCACTTTTCCCTCTTATTCTGATATGGCAGAAGCGAAATCAACTCTGGAAAGTATTGCCCGCAGTTTCGGTTACCACTATGGTAAGCACCGCAAAGTGCGGGTGAATACCATCTCTCAATCACCCACCTGGACCACAGCAGGCAGCGGGGTCAAAGGATTTGATGCCTTTTATGCCTATGCAGATAAACTCTCTCCGCTTGGAAATGCAAGTGCAGAAAGCTGTGCTGACTACTGCCTCTTCCTGTTCAGCGATATGAGCCGGATGGTCACAATGCAAAACCTCTACAATGACGGGGGATTCAGCAGCGTTGGTGTAAGCGATGAGATCATGCAGATGCTCACCAAAGAACTGGAGCAATAGGTCATTGCCTGATCACCTGGCGGGTAACCATACCTTCTTCGTATTGTATCCAGATGTAATAGTTGCCTGCAGGCAATTCTTCAAAGGGTATGACCACCCGTTTGGTGCCGGGGCCCATTTCTTCACCACGCATGCCAAATACCTGATACCCCTGCCTGTCCAGCACAGTGATGCGCACGTTATGCAAAGTGTACCTGCAACTGAGTCGCACCACCAGATAGTCCTGCACCGGAACCGGATACATCTGCACGATCAACGGGGCCTCTTCGTTTCCAAGTTCATCGGTCATGAACATATCAAAATCAACAGGATCCTGAGAAAATACCTCCTGATCGCTGCCGATCTGGTTATCAGGAATCTGGCTTTGTACCGGTATCAACCAGAACAGAAGCATTATGTAGGTAAGATATCTTTTCATGGCTTTGCCTTTGTTTCCAAGTTAGGATGGTATGGCCGGTCAGCAATTGATGAATGTCATGTAAAGACCTGATGTTCGGCCGGAGTAAACAATATTCTGAACTGTGCTGTGTTAGGTGGTGGATACTATCTTTACATGATGAGTTTTCTGGCACCTGGTATGTTGTGGGGTTTGCTGTTGCTGGCCGTGCCGGTAATCATCCACCTGTTCAGCTTTCGTCGTTTTAAAACGGTTTACTTTCCTGACATTAGATTTCTGAAGCAGGTCAGAGAAGAAAGTGCAACCAGAAACAGACTGAAGCAATGGTTGATACTGGCTGCCAGAATGCTGGCCGTTTTCTTTCTTGTCATGGCATTTGCCCAGCCTTTTCTGCCCGGAGCAGAAAAGGCGGTAACCGGCAGCTCACATGCTGTGAGTGTCTATGTGGACAATTCCTTTAGTATGGAAGCGGAGCATGACGGGCTCTCATTACTGGAAGCAGCCCGGCAGCAGGCCCGGGCCGTGGTAAATGCATATGGTCTTGATGATCGTTTTCAGATTTTGAGTAATACACCAGATGCCCTGTCTCAGCAATGGCTTTCTAAAGAAGAGGCCCTGGATGTAATAGGGCTGATCGAAACCGGTCCGGAAGTACAGACCATTTCAGAGGTGACGGTGCAGCAATTCAATATGCTGAGACGGGCCGGAGATGCTGAACCTGCCGCATTTTTGATCAGCGATTTTCAACGGTCAACAACCGATGCAATCTCTGATACCTCCTATGCAGTTACCTGCATTCATCTTGGCAGCAGATCTGTTGCCAACCTGGCTGTTGACAGCGCATGGTGGGAATCGCCGGTCCAGGTTAACGGAGAACAAAGTACCCTCCTCTATCAGGTGACCAATTACGGCGATGAAGACAGGAAGAATATGGGGGTGACCCTGCGGATTGATGGGCAGGTAAAAGGAGTAGAGACCATTGACGTGCGTGGAGGTGAAACCATTCGCGACAGCATTTCTTTTTTGGTTCAGGGAACAGGCTGGCAGGAACTGGAACTGAGTGTGGAAGACTATCCTGTCAATTTTGATGACAGGTTGTATCTCAGCTTTCGCCCTGTAACCAGGGTGCGTGTCACAGAGATCGGATTTGGTAGTACAGACAGAATACTGCCTGGAATCTTCAGCAATGCCCTGTTCAGTTTTGCATCTGTACCTGCAGGAAATATTGACTATAACAGACTGGCTGATAATGATCTGATCATACTGCATGAACTGGATGACCTGTCGTCGGGTTTGCAAAGCAGTCTGGAAAAAGCCCTGCGTGCCGGAACTTCCTTGTTGCTGATACCCGGGTCAACGATGAACCTGCAGGCAGTGAACAGTTTTCTGGCGCCAATGGGTGCGGTAGCCCTGGAGCCCTTTTCAGGAAAACGACAGGCCTCTTCCGTCAACCTGCAACATGCCATATTTGACGGGGTCTTTGACCGTGTGCCAAAGAATCTTGCCCTGCCGTTTCAGCAAAATGGCTGGGCGATCAAACCATCAGTACGTTCTGACGGTGAGTCAGTCATTTCATTTGCAGATGGAACCCCCATGGTGTATTCCATGCCGGCGGGTTCCGGAACTTTGTACCTGCTCGGAACACCGCTGGATCAGGCGCATACAGACCTGCCCGGTCAGGGCGCCATATTTGTTCCGATGATCTACCGGATGGCATTACTGAGCAAAGGATATCAGATTCCCTATCTCATTGCCGGAAGAGAGCAATGGGTTTCACTTGCTGCCAATGGAAGTGCTGCAGAAGAAACTGTGGCAACTGTTTCAGGTAACGGAGAGGAATTCATCGCTGCAGTCAGACAGTTGCAGGATCATACCGAGATCAGTCTATACCCGTATGCCCGCGAAGCCGGATTTTATAAAGTGTCAGCTGATTCGGTCAGCAAGGTCATTGCGCTGAACGCCGACAGAAGAGAAAGCCAACTGGAATGCTTGTCTGTTAACGAACTAAAAGAACTGGGAAATGACAGGCTTGCGGTGCTGGAAGGCAGTGAGCGTTTCGTTGCTGATTCTGTACTGCGACTGCGGGACGGCCGACAGTTGTGGAAAATTTGCGTTATTTTAGCGCTGTTAGCCCTGGCATCAGAGATACTGCTGCTGCGTTTTCTGCCAGTGTAAAAAACATCGCATGCAACTGCTAATTCAGCGTATCCGCATCGTTGACCCAGCTTCCCCTCATCATTTTTCTGTTCGTGATATACGCATCAGCAACGGGATCATTACAGCAATATCTGAAAAGCTCCATGCAGAAGAGGGAGAAACATTATGGCAGGCAGATGGATCATCCGTTTCTCCGGGATGGGTGGATCTTTTGGCTGCCTCCGGCGATCCCGGACAGGAATACCGGGAAGACCTGCACTCACTCGCAGCTGCTGCAGTTGCCGGAGGTTATACCGGTGTCGCTGTCATGCCCTCCACTCACCCTGCCCTGCAAACCAAGGCAGATATTGAATATGTTATTCATAAGACCGCAGGTAAAGCGGTTGAATGTTATCCGCTGGGAGCCGTTACCCGAAACAGAGATGGGAAAGAGCTGACAGAGATCTATGATATGCGCTCAGCCGGTGCCGTGGCGTTCACTGATGCTGATCTGCCTGTTGCAGATGCAGGCATCATGCTGCGCACGCTGCAATACGTCAAACAGTTTGACGGTACCATCATCAATGTACCCAGCGATCATCGGATCGTGGGAAATGCCACCATCAACGAAGGGGTCATGAGCACCCGGTTGGGCATGTATGGCATTCCTGACGTACTGGAAGAGGTGATGGTGGAAAGAGATATCCTGCTGGCCGAATATGCTGCGTCTAAGGTTCATATTACCGGTATTTCTACAGCCAGGGCATTAGACCGAATCCGTCTGGCGAAACAAAAAGGAATACAGGTTACATGTTCTGTCACACCATACCACCTCTATTTCGATGAAGAGATGTTGGGTGATTATGATACCAATTTCAAGGTCAATCCGCCTTTGCGCACCGCCAGAGATGTGGCTGCCTTAAAGGAAGGAGTGACTGATGGTACCATTGATGCCGTGGCCAGTTTCCATATTCCATGGGATACCGACGCAAAAGCATGCGAGTTTGAATATGCCGGTTTTGGAATGGCTACACTTGAAACCTGCTTCGGGGCAGTTTGTTCTGCACTGACCGGTTATGTACCTGTTGACAAAGTCATACAACTGTTTACCTCCGGCCCTAGAAACATCCTGGGTCTGCCGCCTGTAAGCATTGCAGAAGGTCAGACAGCCAATTTGACCTTATTCAATGAAACCGATGCCTGGACCAGATCAGATTTCGTATCTAAAGGAGTCAATCAGGCTTTTGCCGGGCAACCACTTACAGGACGACCACTTGCTACCTTCTTTGCAAATCAATTCGTAACACTAATAAACAACTGATCATGGAAAACCTCGACCAGAATCAACTGACTGAAGAACAAGGCGTACCCCGTAATTCGATCGTCTGGAAGTTCGCCATCATTTTTGGCCTGATCTTTATTATATATATTATATTAAGTAATATGTTTAGAGAGCAGATGATGGAACAGAGCACCCTGGTGACCATCCTGACCGGACTGATCATGCTGGCCGGGATCATCATTACACAGATGCAGGTAAGAGACAAGTCGTTTATGGGTACCATGAATTTTTCCAAAGGTCTGGGAACAGGTATGCTGTTTACTATATACCTGACTCTGATCATTGTAGTGTTCGGCCTGTTGTTCAATACGGTCATCTTTCCTGAAACCCTGCAGGAACAGCAGCAACTTGCCATAGACCAGATGCGTGAACAGGAAATGTCGCAGGAGCAAATAGACCAGGCCATGAAATTTACCGGATTTATGTTCAAACCCGTAGGTGCTGCACTGGTTGGTCTGTTCAGTAACCTGTTCTTCGGCCTCATCCTCTCACTGATAGGAGCTGCTGTTACCAGCCGGAATAAATAGTATGCAGGTCAGTGTAGTCATCCCGCTCTTTAATGAGGAAGAGTCACTGCCTGAATTGGCAGAATGGCTGGGGCATGTGCTCGAGGGTAAAGACTGGGAAGTCATTTTTGTGGACGATGGCAGCAAAGATGGTTCCTGGAGGGTGGTGGAACAATTGCACAGACAAGAGACAAGGTTCAAAGGCATCAGATTCAGACGCAATTACGGCAAGAGTGCCGCACTCAGTCAGGGGTTCGGAATGGCGCAGGGAGATGTGGTCATTACCATGGATGCTGATCTTCAGGACAGCCCGGATGAAATACCTGAACTGATGGACATGATCAGCAAAGATGGATTTGATCTGGTCAGTGGATGGAAGAAAAAACGCTATGACCCTGTCATGAAGACCATACCATCTAAATTCTTCAATGGTGTTACCCGTATGATGAGTGGTATCAGGCTGCATGACTTTAACTGCGGGCTGAAAGCCTACAGACGCGAAGTGGTCAAGAGTATCGAAGTGTACGGAGAGATGCACCGTTATATTCCGGTAATTGCCAAGGCTGCCGGATTTAACAGGATAGGTGAGAAGGTAGTGGAACACCGTGCACGGAAATATGGCGTAACAAAATTCGGTTGGGAACGTTTTGTGAATGGATTTCTCGATCTGTTATCCATTATGTTCGTTTCCCGTTTTGGTAAAAGACCAATGCATCTGTTTGGTACAGTAGGGACACTTTCATTTTTGACAGGTGGTGTACTGACCATCTGGCTCATCGCTGTTAAGCTGATCAGATTGCATAATGGTGTACCCTTCCGGCAGGTAACAGATCAACCCCTGTTCTATGTAGCACTGGTGGCTATGATCGTTGGCGTGCAATTATTTGTTGCAGGCTTTCTGGGTGAGCTTATCTCAAGATCTTCTATAGATCGCAACAAATACCAGGTTGATCAAATATTGGATCGTCCATGAAGGTGGTCCTGCTGGGAACAGCGCATCCTTTTCGCGGAGGCCTGGCTTCCTTCAATGAAAGGCTGATACTGGAATTCATCAGGCAGGGCCACGAAGCTTCCATCAGCACTTTTACCACCCAATATCCCGGCATTCTCTTTCCCGGAACCAGCCAGTTCAGCAAGTCGCCGGCCCCCGATATTCCTATTAAGCGGGAAGTTTCCAGCATTGATCCGGTCAGCTGGTGGAAACTGGGAAGAAAACTCAAAAAGCAGAGTCCTGACATCCTGATCATCAAGTACTGGTTGCCTTTTATGGCACCATGCTTTGGTACGGTGGCTGCTATCGCACGAAAGAATAAGCATACCAAAGTGATCTGCATTGCAGATAATATCATCCCCCATGAACCGAAGTTCTATGACAGATTCTTCACCCGCTATTTTCTGAAACGCTGCGATGCATTCATCACCATGTCAAATAGTGTACTGCATGATCTGGCTGCTTTTGACAGAAAGAAACTGCGTGCTTCCAATCCACATCCTCTGTTTGACAATTTCGGAAGCAGGCTTGAAAAAACAGATGCGTGCAGATATCTGAATATTTTTCCGGATAAAAAATATATACTTTTCTTTGGTTTTATCCGCGACTACAAAGGTCTGGATCTGTTGTTGCAGGCTTTGCAGGATGAAAGACTGAGTTTCCTGCATTTGATAGTGGCCGGAGAGTTCTATACAGATGATACCACATACAAGGAACTGGGGTTGCAGCTCGGAGATCGGATCCATTGGTTCGACCGATTCATTGCAGATGAAGAAGTGGCCAATTTCTTTTCTGTAGCTGACCTGGTAGTACAGCCTTACAAGCAGGCCACCCAAAGTGGAGTGACCCAGATCGCCTACCACTTTGAAGTGCCAATGGTGGTAACCAATGTGGGCGGACTGCCGGAACTTGTACCTGATGGGGTATGTGGCCTGGTTACAGAACCTGAACCGGATCAGATCGCTGATGCAATTGCTCAATATTTTGGCGATGGTTTACAGGAAACACTGCGGGCCGGAATACGGGAACAAAAACAACGATTCAGCTGGGACCGCATGGTGGGAACCATCACCCAACTGTATGATCGTTTGCCAGGACGGGCATAAAAAAAGCGGAAGCCTGCCTGACCTCCGCTTTTAAATAAGAAGTTATTTGTTACATGTTGGCGATGATCTCATCACCAAACTCTGAACACTTTAATTTGGTTGCGCCTTCCATCAGTCGGTGGAAATCGTAGGTCACCCGCTTGGCTGCAATGGACCTTTCAATGCCATGAATGATGAGGTCTGCAGCTTCCTGCCATCCCATATATTCCAGCATCATACAACCGGACAGGATGACCGAACCCGGATTCACCTGATCCTTATCTGCATACTTGGGAGCAGTTCCATGAGTGGCTTCAAAGATGGCATGACCGGTAGTGTAGTTGATGTTCGCACCCGGTGCGATACCGATACCACCCACCTGGGCAGCAAGGGCATCACTGAGGTAATCGCCGTTCAGATTCAAAGTAGCGATGACATCAAATTCAGCCGGACGTGTCAGTACCTGCTGTAAGGTGATGTCGGCAATGGCATCCTTGATAATGATACCAGCTCCGGGCTTACCTTCCGGAATGACACACCAGGGTCCGCCATCCAGTTCTACGGCACCATACACATCTTTGGCCAGCTGGTATCCCCAGTCGCGGAAGGCACCTTCGGTATATTTCATGATGTTGCCCTTGTGCACAATGGTTACACTCTTGCGACCATGTTGAATGGCATAGTCAATGGCACTTCGCACCAGTCTTTCAGTTCCGATGCGGGAAACCGGCTTGATACCGATACCCACAGCTACTGTCTCATCAACGAGTTCTTCGGTCGGGGTCATATTCAGATACGCCTTGCCTTTTTCGGCAGTACCAAAGCGGATCTTGTCAAAATCTTTCGGACTGTTCTCTTTCAGCCAGCTCAGGAATTTATGTGCCAGATCACTGTCAGCATTCCAATCGATACCAGCGTAAATGTCTTCGGTGTTTTCCCGGAAGATGACCATGTCCACCTGTTCGGGTGTACGAACCGGAGAAGGTACCCCCTGGAAGTACCGAACCGGCCGAAGACATACATACAGATCCAGGATCTGGCGCAGTGCCACATTCAGCGAACGGATGCCGCCACCTACAGGTGTAGTAAGCGGTCCTTTGATACCAACCAGGTATTCACGAAAAGCATCCAGCGTTTCATCAGGCAGCCAGTTGCCTGTTTCGTTAAAGGCTTTTTCGCCGGCCAGCACTTCTTTCCATTCGATACGGCGTTTGCCTCCGTATGCTTTTTCGATGGCTGCATCGAATACACGAACCGATGCCCGCCAGATGTCGCGACCGGTTCCGTCGCCTTCAATAAATGGAATGATTGGTTGATCGGGTACGTTCAGTACCCCGTTCTGAATGGTGATCTTTGAAGCGCTCATTGTATAATATCAGTAAATGTTTGGTGAATTAAAGAGGTGCAAAGGTACGAAAAACAAGGCTTTCTGACCTTTGGTGATCCATTCTTGAATTATTGTTAACCTTGAGGGATGACTCGCCCTGCAACCACACTCCGAAGATCTCTGGGGCTTACTACTGCTGTCTTACTGGTCATTTCAAGTATGATCGGTTCGGGCATTTTCAAAAAAGCGGCACCTATGAGCGCTGCGCTGATGGATGACCGCCTGGTCCTGCTGGCATGGCTGGTGGCCGGTATGTTCACCATGTTCGGGGTATTCAGTTATGCAGGACTTGCTACGCTCACATCGGAGGCCGGCGGTCAGATGGAGTACTTCCGTCTGGTATATGGCCGCTTCTGGGCATTCTTATACGGATGGGCAAGTTTTGCGGTTATTCAGACCGCATCTATTGCCAGTATAGCCTATGTGTTTGCTGAATCTGTGAACAGTGTGCTGCCTTTGCCAGACTGGCTTGCAGCCTGTGATTCCATCCGGTTATTCGGCCTTACACCATTTGCCAACAGTGGCGTGAAACTACTCGCTGTAGCTACCATACTGATCCTGACCCTCATCAATTACTTCGGGGTGGAGGAAGGTGGATGGCTGAACAATGTACTCACCCTGGCCAAAGTGACAGGTATCATCATGCTGATCTGGATGGGGTTTCACTATGGACAGGGTACAGCTGATCAGGCACCGGGGGTGGAGACTGCCAGACATCTATCAAGAAACTGGAATGACCTGATGGGGCCTTTCTTTCTGGCTTTGCTCAGCGCATTCTGGGCCTTCGATGGCTGGATCAATGTGACCTTTATAACCGGCGAGATCCGCAGTCCGCAACGAAATATTCCCATCGCCATCATTGCAGGAACCGCTGTGGTCATGCTGCTCTATTATCTGGTTAATATGGCTTTCTTCCGTGTTATGGGTCCTGAAGAGATGGCTGCCATCCATACTGCCGGCGACCGGGTGGTGGGTGTGGAAGTAGCCCTGCGGGCCATGGGTCCCGGCGGGCTATGGGCCATTGCCGTACTCATTATGCTGTGCACACTGGGGGCTACGAATGCATCACTCATGTCAACTGCCCGCATCTATTACCGGATGGCCAATACAGGTTTGTTTTTTAAGGCAGCCGGTCAGGCACATCCGCGGTTTCAGACTCCGCATAAGGCCCTTCTCATGCAAATGGTCTGGTCTGTGATCCTGGTATTTTCAGGTACTTTCGATCAGTTAACTGACATGCTGATTTTCGCATCTTTTATTTTTTATGGAAGCGGTGCATTGGGTTTGCTGATCATGAAGCGACGAAGGGTCATCGTTTCGCGGGTGATCGGGTATCCGGTGTTACCGGTTGTTTTTGTTCTGTTCTGCATATTGCTGGTTGGCAATACCCTCATCAGTATGCCCCATGAAAGTCTTACCGGCCTGGGTTTGATCGCCTTGGGTGTACCGCTTTATGCATATTTCAACAAAGAATAAAAAAAGGAGCCCGAAGGCTCCTTTTCTGTTGGCTTGCTGGTGAGGGTGATTATTCCGTTACTACAACCAGATACTTACTGGTCTTCCAGAACTGACTGTAGTCAAGTATCTTGAGGCTTTCAATGCTCTTCTTGTCACCGGTCAGTTCATAGGAACTTGCCAGGTGATCTGTAACAACACTGGCTCCTTTAACATTAAGATCCAGTTCGTTGAAACTGCGTATGTCCACTTTGGTAAATGCACTGGCATCAAAGTCATCATTCAGTTCTGTATTGCGGCCAATTCCTATGAAACCACCTTCTTTGGTCAGGATGTTCCTTTCCTTGAGGTCCTTGTAAGTTCCAACCACATAGTAAGCTGTATTGAGGTCTTCAGTCTGCTTGGCAATGGTATTGCTTTGCTTCTTGTTTTCTTCTTCCAGACGATCATTAGCTGCGGTAACATTATCCAGATCTGCCGTCAGGGTTTCTATCTTATAGTTGGAAGCAATGAGCTGTTGTTTCAGGTCAGCCAGTTCTGCTTCCTGAGCTGCGATCTGCTCATTGAGCATAGCGATCTGCTTATCCAGCTCCTTGATCTTGAAGTTGGCGTTCTTGTATTTCTTATCCAGATCAGCTACCAGCTTCTTGTTCTTCTGGATCAGGTCATTGAGTGCATTGATGCTGCTCACAATGTTGTCCTTCTGGTTGGAACCTTCGCCGCTCAGCTGGGTGGTAATGATACCTTCATGCTTCTTGATCTCTTCCAGATTGGCCTCTACTTCGTTCATGGTATTGAAGTAGTCGTTGATCTGTTCATCACGAAGGGCCATGGCCTGCTCGTATTCTGCATTCTTACCTGATAGCTCTGACACCTGAGATTCCAGGTCGTCGATCTTTTTCTGGTTGCAACTGAATAACACAGGTGCGATGGCCAGCACAAACAACATTCTTTTCATGTCCAGTTCTTTTGGTGAGGATTATTGAAAATATCCTGCCAGATGGGCCTGATTCTTTAAAACCCTTGTCTGACAGGCATTTAGCGCAAAGGTGGGGCGTTTATTGTGCATCCTGACTGGGGAAATCATTCCTCATGTTGTGGAAACCCACTCTGTTGTACACTATTTACTATAGCCCGGAAGGAGGTACCTTTATAGCGCATGAAGAACCCGAATCTGGACGATACCGGTGAATATATGAGCCGCACCGAACGGGAGGTGGAAAGAGTGCTGCGCCCCCAGGCCTTTGAAGAGTTCAGTGGTCAGCCGCAACTGGTAGAGAATCTGAAGATCTTCATAGAAGCTGCCAGACAGCGGGGCGATGCACTGGATCATGTACTTCTGCACGGGCCTCCGGGTCTTGGAAAGACCACCCTGTCTCACATCATTGCCAATGAACTGGAAGTGCAGATCAAGGTCACCTCCGGCCCGGTACTCGAAAAGCCCGGCGACCTCGCAGGTCTGCTTACCAGTCTGGAACCCAGAGACGTTCTCTTTATTGATGAGATACATCGGCTTAGTACGGTGATCGAAGAGTATCTGTATCAGGCTATGGAAGATTTCAAGATCGATATCATGATCGAGACCGGCCCGAATGCCAGAAGTGTACAGATCAAACTGAATCCTTTTACCCTGGTTGGAGCTACCACCAGAAGTGGCATGCTGAGCGCACCACTTCGATCCAGGTTTGGTATCACCAACCGGATCGAATATTATCCTGCTTCTGTCTTGCAGAAGATCATCAAACGGGCATCTGGTATCCTGAATATGCCTATAGATGAAGAAGGTTCCATGGAGATCGCCCGCAGGAGCCGGGGTACGCCGAGAATTGCCAACAACCTGTTGCGCCGGGTGCGTGACTTTGCCCAGATCAAAGGTGGCGGTGTCATCAATGTAGAGATAGCCAGAATAGGCCTGGAGGCACTGCATGTAGATGAACATGGGCTGGATGAAATGGACAACAGGATACTTTCTGCCATTATTGATAAATTCAGCGGTGGCCCGGTTGGTATCACTACCATAGCAACCGCAGTGGGAGAGGAGCCCGGAACCATAGAAGAAGTATATGAGCCTTTCCTCATTCAGGAAGGATATCTGAGAAGAACTCCAAGGGGAAGGGAGGCTACAGAGAAATCATACAGACATTTAGGTAAAGTGCCGCCATCAGGATTGAATACACTGTTTGACTGAAACAGAACCTTCGGCCGAAGAACAGGTCAGAAATAATAGATCCCCCGCAGGGAAATGACCACGTTCAGCAACCCGGGTACATTCGGTTGGGCAGAATCTCCTATCGCCAGAAAAGATTGCTGATACCGGAATTGCGCACCCCAATGCCGGGTCTCTCCGATCAGGAAAGTTCCCCCGAAAACATAAGACAGATCAGAGGTGCGAAGCCCCTCTTCTATATTGGGGGTCTCATTGCCGTTGATGACCTCCCTTGCCCGGAATAATCTTCCATATGATAATCCGGCAAATGCGATCAGCCTGTTATGATCCAGGTAGTTGATCAGTACAGGCACTTCTGCATAATCAAGCTGCAGCTTGTATTCAAATGCACTCTGATCATTCGGGTCAGGATAGGTTGCACTTCCTTTCTGACTGTAAAGCACCTCAAAAGAAACAGACCAGCCCGGCCGGAAGTTGATGTGGGCTATACCACCGGCATTCATACCTATTTTATTGAAACCGGCCAGGTTATCACCGTGCACCTGGGTGAAATTGATGCCTCCTACAATACCTGCATCGAAAACATGAAATTCATCATCTTTAGGGTCGTGCTGGATCTGACCAAATGTCAGAAAGTGACCCAATACCAGAACGGTAAAAAAAAGTATTCCCCTTTCCATATGTTGATTACTTGTATTGCTGTTCACAAGCCATCCCCTATTTTTGGGTCAACAGCAATTTATGTTCAAATATACGCCAAACAACCTGAAGAAACTGGAGTCATTGCTGGGGGAAGCAGGCTACATCATCCGTTATGAAAAAGGCCGTTTTGTTTCAGGTTACTGCATCCTGGAAAACAGAAAGGTGATCGTGGTCAACAAGTACTTTGAAGTGGAAAGCCGCATCAACAGCCTGCTGGAGATCATGGGTCAGCTTCCGCTTGAAGAAGAACAACTTTCTGATGCTGCCCGCGATTTCCTTCGCAACAACCATTTGCAAAGTGTGAGGGTGTGAAACTCACCTTTCTCGGAACAGGCACTTCCGGCGGTGTACCCATGATCGGGTGCAGTTGTCAGGTTTGCCGCTCTGAAGATGCCCGGGATAAAAGGCTCCGCTCGTCGGTCATGCTGGAAGAAGGTGAAACCAGGGTGGTCATTGACTGCGGCCCGGATTTCAGACAACAGATGCTGCGGGAAGATGTACACCGCCTGGATGCCATTGTGTTTACCCACGGCCATAAAGACCACACTGCGGGCATGGATGACGTGCGGCCATTTAATTACTTTGAACGGAAGGCCATTCCTCTGTATGTAGATGAACTGACTGAAGAAGCACTGCGCAAGGAATACCATTATGTATTCGGAACCAACACCTATCCCGGTATTCCGCAGGTGAGTCTGCATCGGCTGACCGGAAAACCATTTGACATCGGAGCCATTCACCTGGAGCCCATCAGGGTGATGCATCTGGATCTGCCGGTCTTTGGATTCCGGATCGGGAAACTGGCTTATATCACCGATGCCAACAGGATAGATGAAGCAGCCATGAACCGGCTCCGTGATCTTGACATCCTGGTCATTAACGCCCTGCGTATGACACCGCATATCAGCCACTTCTCCCTGCCTGAAGCCCTGGAGCTGATCCGTGAATTACGCCCCGGGTCAGCCTATATCACCCATATTTCTCACCAGATGGGAACCCATGCCTCTGTGGAGGCCGGACTACCGGAAAATGTACACCTGGCATACGATGGCCTCCGTCTGGAGGCTGCAGGATTCTGACTTGCGGGTGACAAGCCAAAAACGTAATTTTGAATAAGAAATACTCCTCAGGTATCTCGATTAACGTTAACCAAATCTCATACTTTACAGCATGAAGCGATTTTCCTTGATGATCATGGCCTGCAGCCTGGCAGGTATGGTGTCGGCGCAGTCGGCACAATACCCGGTTGATGGCAATACCGTGACTTTTATTCACGGTAACAACGATCCTCGCCCCGCAGTACAGGAGGCCCTGCGCAACCTGGACAACTGGCAGGATTTCACAGCCACCCACGGCAACTGGTGGGTCACCTTCAACGAACGTTCTGCTATGCCGCACCGGGCAACTGGTCAGGGCATTGCCACCACCGGTACCACACCGGAAGAACGGGCCATGCATTTTCTGCAGACTGAACTGAACGGATTCGGCATGCAGGGCGTACAACTGGCACTGAATGCGGTCAATACTTCCAAGTATGACTATGTGTCCTTCCGCCAGCAATACGAAGGCCTGGATGTATTGTTCAGCAACGCCACACTGCGCATGGACCCCGCTACCGGCAAGGTCATCATGTTCGGGCTGGATGTATTTCCGGCCATGGAACTGAATACTGTGCCTGTATTGACTCCGGAGGCAGCAGCCAATTTCGCCACTTCCGGCCTGGATGTAACTGTGGAAAGCAGCACCGCACTGCCGGTTCTGAAGATCCTGCCGGTGCCGGTAACAGAAGCCACCTCATCAGAAACAGTAGGCAGTGGCTATGCCTATAAACTGGTCTATGAAGTGGATGTGCACACAACTGATTTCGAGAACCTGCCGGGCAACTATTATACCCTGGTAGATGCCCATACCGGTGCCGTGTATTACAGGACCAACAAGGTACATGCCTGTGGTTCCTACCTGATGACCGCCGATGCAGAAGTGCAGGCTGAGATCACTGATAACCCCCTGGTGGCAACTGAAACCCGCGGGCTTGGATATATCAGGGTGGAGATAGACGGCGACTTCTACTACGCCGATGAAAACGGTATCCTGAACCTCGATTTCATTGATGCTCCCACCGCCGCCACCATTGATCTGCGTGGTCTTTACAGCAGAGTATCTCAGGGACTCGGCGATACCAATATCGAAAGCATTGATATTACCCTGATGCCGGGCGATAACCTCATCGCATTTGACGATGAATCAGGTGCTACACCATCTGAGGTATCTGCCTATTACCACCAGAATATTGTGCATGATCATATGAAGTTTTATTTCCCTTCTTTCGACGACCTGGATATTGCTCAATTGATCAGGGTGGAGAGAACAGACGGATCCTGCAACGCTTTCTATGATGGAACAAGCACGAACTTCTATGCTGCCGGTGGCGGATGCCCTGCTACTGCACTGTTCCGCGATGTGGTCTATCACGAATACGGTCATGGCATCAACTATGATCTCTATGCATTCCTTGGCGATCCGGGTGGAATGAACAATGGAGCCATGCAGGAAGGTTATGCTGATATCTGGGGCTACACCATTACCGATGATCCCATTCTCGGTCAGGGTTTTTCAGGTGGAGCCGGCACCTATGTACGCAGATACGATGCTGAACCCAAAGTGTATCCCTTTGACCTGGTTGGTGAAGTGCATGCAGATGGCGAGATCATTGCCGGTGCATGGTGGGATCTGGCAGAGAATCTGGGCGATGATATTGTGGCCATGACAGAGATCTGGGCTGAAACCATACTGGCTACAGTGGATGGAGCCAGCGGAGATGAAGGAAATATTTACCGCGATGTATTGCTGGAAGCTCTTTTGGCTGACGATGACAACGCTGACCTGAGTGATGGCACTCCTAACGACCTGGCAATCCTGGAAGCTTTTGCAGAACATGGTATCACCCTGCTGGCTGATGCAGAAGTGACCCATGCCGAAGCACTGGAACCGGCAGCTCAGGATGTTGGAATAACTATCGAAGCTAACCTGGCAGTCTCTTTCCCTGCATACCTGGGCGATTTTACTATGTTCTACAGCACAGATGCTGGCGAAACATGGAGCTCTGTATTAATGGATGCTGTAACCGGACTTACTTACTCAGCTGATATACCGGCACAACCGGTAGGAACCATTGTTGAATACTACTTTGTAGTTTCTGATATCTACGGAGGTATTGCAGTGGTTGATCCCAAGAAAGCTACGCTTGACGAAGAACGCAACCTGCCGTACTTCCTGCTGGTGGGTTATGTGCTCAATGAGACACAGGATTTTGATAATACTTTCGGCGACTGGGAATTCGATCCTTTCGGAACAGATGATGCTACCACAGGTATCTGGACGGTAGATGATCCAATGGGTACTGTTGATGGTTCCTACCAGAATCAACCCGAAAATGATAATACTCCCGGTCCTTCAGCTCTGTGCGCATTTACTCAGAACGGTGATCCCGGCGACGGTCTGGGAGCTTACGATGTAGATGGTGGTGCTACTACCCTGCGTTCACCCATTTATGATGTATCCACCTATGATGATCCGGTTTTCACCTACTACCGCTGGTATGCCAATGATGCTCCCACCAGCGCCAACCCGGGTAACGACGTATGGCAGGTTCGGATCTCCAATAACAATGTTGACTGGGTCACAGTAGAACGCACCCATACTTCCGATAACAGCTGGAGAAGGAATGCGATCCGTGTGAGCGATTATGTAGAACCTACTGAAACTGTATCACTCATCTTTATTGCACAAGACAGTGTAATGCCGGGTGCTGACCTGGATGGTGGCTCACTGGTGGAAGCAGCTGTAGATGACCTCCAGTTGTGGGATATGGGTGAAGTAGTGGTTGATACCACAGGAGATACTACAGGTACAGGTAATGCCATACCTGAATTGTTTGCCCTGGTGAACATGTACCCGAATCCTGCCAATCAGTTCATCACCCTCTCAGCCAATGAGGCTGGTATCAGTGCAGTTATATCTCTGTACAACCAGTTGGGAGAGATGGTTCGCCAGACTGACATCGATCTGGCAGCCCGCCAGGAATACACCTTATATACTGGTGATCTGGCAGAAGGCATCTATACCATTGTACTGGAATCTGACGGTCGGGCAGACAGAAGCCAGATCGTGATACAACGATAACACAGACCACCTACCAGATAAAAGGAGAGGCTTGCCTCTCCTTTTTTGTTACTGTAAGCCAACTTGTTAACACGCACCATTTTAAAGTTTTTGTATTTTAACCCGCCAAAACAATCAAACCGAATATGTCCGCAAAAACAGAAAGCTGGGGTACACGGGTAGGTCTTATCCTGGCTATGGCAGGTAATGCTGTGGGTCTGGGAAATTTCCTGCGCTTTCCGGTACAGGCTGTGAATAATGGTGGAGGAGCTTTCATCATACCCTATATCATATGTTTCCTGGTCATGGGTGTTCCATTGCTTTGGATCGAATGGGCATCAGGAAGATATGGCGGAAAATTCGGCCATCACTCTACACCGTTCATCCTGGATAAGATGGATAAGCGGAAGTTCTGGAAATACGTGGGGGTCTTCGGCATTTTTACCAATGTAGCGGTGGCAGCTTACTATTGTTACATTGAAAGCTGGACCATTTCTTACGTCTTTCATTCACTGACAGGCACTTTCAATGGCATGACCCAGGGTGAAGTGTCCGGCTTCTATGATAAATATCTGGATGTTAGAAGTTCTACTACCGGTATTCCGTATGAAGCAGTGGTGTTTTATGTGGTATGCCTGATCCTGAATACCTATATTCTGTCAAGGGGCTTGCACGGAGTGGAAAAAGCTGCCAAGATCGGGGTGCCGCTGCTGCTGGTATTTGGCGGATTCCTGGGTATCAGGAGTCTGACCATGGGATCCAGTATGGCCACTGCTGAGTTTCCGGATGCAAACTCTATTGCCGGTCTGAATTTCCTGTGGAAACCCGCTTTTGATTCTCTTGCCAATCCCACAGTCTGGCTAAATGCTGCCGGACAGATATTCTTCACCTTGTCTGTTGGTATGGGTACGATACACTGCTATGCTGCCTATGTGAAATCTAAAGATGATATTGCATTGAATGCAATGAGTGCCGGCTGGATGAACGAGTTTGTGGAAGTAGTGCTGGGCTCACTGATCGTTATCCCATTGGCTGCGGGTTTCTTTGGTGTTGACTGGCTGAAGGAAAATGCAGGATTTGGTATGGCTTTCCGCACCATGCCTTATATGTTTGAACAATGGGGTGGGGTATTGTCTGCACTGGCCGGTATGATGTGGTTCGGTCTGTTGTTCTTTGCAGGCATCACGTCGTCTTTGGCCATGGGCACTCCCTGGATGGGATTCATGCGTGATGAATTCGGGTATAGCCGGAATAAGGGCGCCATGTCATTCGGACTGATCGTGCTGCTGATGGGGCTGCCCACAGTGCTTATCTACAATTTCGCTACAAACGGTACGGTCAATTCTTTTGTCTTTAATGAATATGATTACTGGGCCGGAACGGTATCACTGGTGGTATTTGCCCTGGCAGAGACCATCCTGTTTGTGTGGGTTTTCGGACTCACCAAAGGCTGGAAAGAGATCAATGACGGAGGTGATATCCGGGTGCCCGATTTCTATAAACCTATCATCAAGTGGATCACACCACTGTTGCTGCTTGCCGTATTCATCGGCTCACTTATCACCCCCGAAGGAAATGACTGGGTGAATGCATTTCAGAATGGTTGGGTGCTGGATAATGGTTCCATCATCAAAACCATTGCCAATGCCGGTCTGAAAGAACAGATCGCCACCGCAACTGATCCGGCAGAGATCTCCAGGCTGGAGAATCAGTTGTTGTACACCAATGCAGCCAGGGTACTGCTGGTACTCTTGTTTGCCGGTATCAGCCTGACCGTATATCGGGCGTATGCTAAACGAATAAAAGAAGGGAGGGCCTGATCATGGATACTTCAGCTTTGGTATTGATGCTGGTGGTACAGGTTGCTGTAACTGCCATTACTTTGTATTTCTTCCTGAAGGTACTACGCACACCACCACGGGCAGAGCCGGATTCTTACGACGAGAACGACGACGAGCCCCGTTGATCTGCCGGAGTTTAGGCAGCCGTTCATGTGACGGGCTGTTTTGAACATCCGTGTATGCGTGTAAAACCAACGAGAGCTTTTGAGTTCTCTTCCCGTGAAAGGGTATCATTCTGGGTGCTTATTTGTATCCTGACCTGCAGTCTTGCAAGTATTATCTGGATGCACAGCAGAGATTCAGAAGTGGTGATCCTGTATGAAAAGGAAATCCCTGTTTTGCCGGTAGTTGACCCGCAACCGGAAGACATTTCAGAGCCGCTCACAGCACCTGTTGACCCTAATAAAGCAAATCTGAATACCTTACGCCGGGCCGGACTTTCCGGAAAAGTAGCGTCCAACATCATGCGCTATCGCGAAAAAGGCGGATCCTTCAGGTCCCTGAAGGATATGGAAAAGATCTATGGGATGACAGAAGAAATGCTGGATAAGGCATCTACCTGGTTCGTGTTTCCTGATGCCAAACCCCGTACCCCTGATAACAGGTCAGGTGTTGGAGAACCTGATGAAAGGATGACTGCAGTGCAACCGGCAGAAAGGTTTTTATTTGATCCGAATACACTGGATAGGGAAGGATGGATACGCCTGGGTGTGCCGGAGAAAGCAGCCACAAATGTAATCAGGTACCGGGAGAAGGGAGGGCTGTTCAGAAAGCCTGAAGACATCGGTAAGATATACGGAATGCCCGATCAGCTTGCAGCAGAATTACAACCCTATATACAGATAGAAGCTCAACCTGCAAGAGCAGATGAAAAACTGCATTCAGAAGTGTCTGCTGTGGCACTGAATGGAAATACTGACCTGAATGTTGCAGATGCAGCCACTCTCATAGATTGTGGTATCAATAAAAACACAGCCTGGGATATTATCAACTACCGCGATCGTCTGGGAGGTTTTTATACAGCTTCCCAGCTCCTGGAAATAAAGCAACTTGACAGCCTTGACTGGCAGCTCCTTTCTTCTTGTGTTTTTATTGATGCAAAGCAGATCAGAACCATGTCAATCAATACGGCAGGCTATGCTGAATTGGCAAATCATCCGTATCTTTCCGACCGCCTGGCGAGGGCTATTATTCAGTACCGTGATTCTACCGGAAGATACAGAAGTACGGATGAAATGGCCAGGGCCTACCGGATGTCGCCGGCCTATCTGGAAAAACTGAAATTTTACCTGCGATTATGAGTGTGGAACAGCAGATCAAGCAGACTTTGAGAGAAGTGGCCGATTTTCCTAAGGAAGGTATTGTCTTCCGCGACCTTACTCCGCTGCTGCTTCATCCGGAGCTGACCGAAGATATTCTGAATGCCATGATCCTGCCATTTAAGGAAGAACGCATTGATGCAGTCTGCGCCATTGAAAGCCGTGGTTTCCTCTATGGCATGCTGCTGGCCAACAAGCTTAATGTGCCTTTTCTGCCGGTCAGAAAGAAAGGAAAGCTTCCCGGCGAAACACTGGAGTACACCTATGATCTGGAGTACGGTTCTGCTACTGTGGAAGTGCACCTGGAAGACATTCAAAAAGGCTGGAATATTATGGTACATGACGACCTGCTGGCTACCGGTGGTACTGCTGCAGCAGCCACTGAACTCATGCGTATGCGGGGTGCACAGGTGGTTGGTTTTACCTTTATCGTTGAGCTTGGTTTTCTTCACGGCAGGCAACGCCTCGAACAATATTCTGATAAGATCATTTCTTTAGCAAGTTTCAATTAATATAACCTTAACTCAGAGATGAATTTCCTCTTGAATGAACAGGTGGAACTCGTTGCGGCAACCGCACGTGATTTTGCTGAAAAACATATACGACCGGATATGATGATGTGGGATGAAGAACAGATCTTCCCCGTTGATGCATTGCATAAAGCCGGCGAACTGGGCTTGATGGGGGTGCTCGTTCCCCATGAGTATGGTGGTGCAGGCCTCGGCTACCATGAGTATATGCACGTGATCATGGAGATCGCCGCTGTTTGTGGCTCCGTTGGTCTTTCTGTGGCGGCCCATAACTCTCTCTGTACTGGTCATATGCTGCAGTTCGGAAATGAAGAGCAGAAAAAGAAATACCTGCCCAAACTGGCCACTGCAGAGTGGATCGGTGCCTGGGGGCTCACCGAACCTAATACAGGATCCGATGCCGGCAATATGCAATGTGTGGCTACCCGCGACGGCAATGACTGGATCATCAATGGCACCAAGAGCTGGATCACCCATGGCAATTCCGGCAATGTGGCTGTGGTCATCGCCCGTACAGGTGAACCCCGCACCAGCCGAAACTGTACGGCCTTCATCGTGGAAAGAGGAACACCCGGATTTTCTGCCGGGAAAAAGGAAAATAAGCTGGGCATGCGTGCTTCAGAGACCGCAGAGATGATCTTTGATAACTGCCGTATAGCTGACAGCCAACGTCTTGGTGAAGTAGGTGATGGGTTCGTTCAGGCTATGAAAGTACTGGATGGCGGACGTATATCTATTGCAGCACTCAGCCTCGGAATTGCCAAAGGAGCATATAAGGCTGCCTTGCAATACGCAAAAGAGAGAAAACAATTTGACAAGCCAATTGCTGAGTTTCAGGGTATCGCATTCAAACTGGCAGACATGGCCACCCGGATTGAAGCCGCAGAGCTGCTGACCAGTCAGGCTGCCGATCTTAAGAACCGGGGTGAAAAAGTGACCCGCGAAAGTGCTATGGCCAAATACTATGCCAGTGAAGTTGCAGTGGCAGTTTCAACTGATGCCGTCCAGATCTTTGGCGGGTATGGCTATACAAAGGACTACCCGGCAGAAAAATTCTACCGGGATTCCAAGCTCTGTACCATTGGCGAAGGCACCAGTGAGATCCAGAAATTGGTCATCGCCCGGGAGGTGCTGCGCTGATCGCATGCTCTTTGCTCTAAATCTTATGTATCTGCCAAACCGGCTAATTGGCTAATTGGAAATCTGATTTCCCTTCCCTAACTTTGCCTTCCCAAATTGAATATCAAGGTATGTTGATCATTGACGCAAGAGAAGCTGAATCTATTGACAAGGCCCTCAAGAATTACAAGAAGAAATTCGAGAAGGCCGGTATTCTACGTGAACTGCGCAGGCGCCAGTCGTTCACAAAGCCCTCTATTGAGCGCAGGACTGAGATCCTGAAGGCAGAATACCGCCAGCAGATGCAGTCTAAGGAAGACTGAGAAACTATTTCTCTTTTAGCCCGTTCAAGTGTATATTTAATGGAATGATGCACCTGAACGGGTTTTTTGCGTACCTGCAATTCGAGAAACGTTACAGTGACCATACTATTCAGGCTTACCGGAATGATCTGGCACAGCTACAGGACTTTCTGCATGGGCAGGGATTGGATGCCGGAGATGACCTGATTTCCTTAGGGTATCGACAAGTACGAACCTGGATCATGCACATGATGGCAGATGGCATGCAGCCACGCTCAGTGCACAGAAAGATATCCTCTCTTCGAACCTATTTCCGGTATCTGCGGAAGAAAGGGGTCATATCACAAAATCCGATGACAAAAGTCGTCGTACCCAGATCGGGTAAGCCCCTACCTTTATTCATAGATACTGCGGGTATGGAAGTGATGTTTGATAACCTGGTAAGACAATATCCTGAACAAGACCCTCTGGATATTTTTGAGAAAAGCAGAGACCTGCTGATACTCGATATCCTCTATAAGACCGGGATCAGAAGAGCAGAGTTGCTGAGTTTGCAGGAAAGATCCTTTGACAGATCTTCCAGAAATATACGTGTGGTAGGAAAGGGAAACAAAGAACGGATCGTACCTCTGGGCGAAGAAACACTCCGGTTGCTGGAAGATTATCTGGCTCAGCGAATAAGCCTCTTTGGGTCCGGAGGGGCATTGCTGCTTACCAGGACAGGGAAGCCGGCATATCCCAACATGATATATCGTCTGGTGAGAAAAAGCATGGAAGGTGCTACCACACTTTCCAGAAAAAGCCCCCATGTGCTGCGGCATACCTTTGCCACACACCTGTCTAACAATGGAGCAGAACTCAATGCGGTGAAAGAATTGCTGGGTCATGCAAGCCTGGCTAGCACCCAGGTCTATACCCATAATTCCATTGATCAATTAAAAGAGATCTATAAAAGAGCGCACCCGAAAGGGAGCTGATTGTTGAATGATAAAAACCAAACCATGCAAGTAAACATCCAATCAATCCATTTTTCTGCTGATCAGAAACTTAAAGACTATATCAATGCCAAACTGGATAAGCTGACAACCTTCTACGATCAGATCATCCAGGCAGATGTCTATTTGAAACTGGAAAATGAAGGAGCACCTATACAAGACAAAGTGGTGGAAGTGCGCCTGCATATCCCCGGAAATGATCTGTTTGCCAAAGAAACAAGAATGAGTTTTGAAGAGGCTGCAGATGAAGTTGCAGAGAACCTCCGGCGCCAGATTAAAAAGCAAAAAGAAAAAATTAGCACCAAATAGCAAGAAAAGTTTGCTGGTCTCATAAAAGACTTCGTATATTTGCGGGCATTTTTCCGGAAAACGACGGGAAAATGCTTTTTAGTCTTTGACATAATGCGAGTCGAGAGGCCAATGTAGCTCAGTTGGTAGAGCAGCTGATTTGTAATCAGCTGGTCGGGGGTTCGAGTCCCTCCATTGGCTCGTCTAATGGGGAGATTCCAGAGTGGCCAAATGGGGCAGACTGTAAATCTGTTGGCGTACGCCTTCGGAGGTTCGAATCCTCCTCTCCCCACACGGACTGACTGACTGTGACCTATTGAGCAAGAGTTGTTACGAACTCGACCTCACTGTCAGATTGGTCCTCGCATACAGGCGGGAGTAGCTCAGTTGGTAGAGCATCAGCCTTCCAAGCTGAGGGTCGCGGGTTCGAGTCTCGTCTCCCGCTCGCCGAAACAAACGGATCAGCTTCCAGGATCCGGTTTGTAGTGCCGCCGGAAGGCGGAGAACATATTTTCACCCGAGCGTCAGCAACGGTGAACTGCCAATGTAGCTCAGTTGGTAGAGCACATCCATGGTAAGGATGAGGTCACCAGTTCGATCCTGGTCATTGGCTCTGTGTCGTCAGACAGAACATCTGCAGTGGCAGGGTTCTGTTGAGCGGCTGTAAATAGAGTTGAGTTTTTTAAACCTAAATAAACACTATACAAAATGGCTAAAGAGCAATTTGTACGTAGCAAACCCCACGTGAACATCGGAACTATCGGTCACGTGGATCACGGTAAGACCACCCTTACCTCTGCTATTACCATGGTGCTGGCCGACATGGGTCTGGCACAGAAGAAAGATTATGACTCGATCGATAATGCTCCTGAAGAAAAAGAAAGGGGTATTACGATCAACACAGCACACGTTGAGTACGAAACTGAAAACCGTCACTATGCACACGTGGACTGTCCGGGTCACGCCGACTATGTGAAGAACATGGTTACAGGTGCTGCTCAGATGGACGGTGCCATTCTGGTGGTAGCTGCTACAGATGGTCCGATGCCGCAAACCCGTGAGCACATCCTCCTGGCTCGTCAGGTAGGTGTTCCCGCAGTAGTGGTGTTTATGAACAAAGTGGATCTGGTTGACGATCCTGAACTGCTCGAACTGGTGGAAATGGAAGTTCGCGACCTGCTGAGCTTCTATGACTTCCCCGGCGATACCATCTCTATTATCAAAGGTTCTGCTCTGAAAGCACTGGAAGGTGATGCAGAAGGACGTCAGCAGATCCTGGATCTGATGGCTGCAGTGGATGCCGATATTCCGGTACCTCCTCGTGAAACTGAAAAGCCGTTCCTGATGCCGGTAGAAGATGTATTCTCTATCACCGGTCGTGGTACTGTGGCTACTGGTCGTATCGAAAGAGGTGTGATCAACTCCGGTGAGGCTGTTGATATCATCGGTCTGCAGACAGAAACTCAGAAATCTACCGTAACAGGTGTGGAAATGTTCCGCAAGATCCTGGATCGTGGTGAAGCCGGCGACAACGTTGGTCTGCTGCTTCGCGGTATTGAAAAAGACCAGATCAAACGTGGTATGGTTATCTGTAAACCTGCTTCTGTTACCCCGCACACTGAGTTCAAGTGTGAAGTGTACGTTCTGAAGAAGGATGAAGGTGGTCGTCACACTCCGTTCTTTAACAAATACCGTCCGCAGTTCTATTTCCGTACCACTGACGTAACTGGTGAAGTGCAACTTCCTGATGGCGTGGAAATGGTTATGCCCGGCGATAACATCGGTTTCGTTGTTAAACTCATCTACCCGATCGCTATGGAAAAAGGTCTGCGTTTCGCTATCCGCGAAGGTGGCCGTACCGTTGGTGCCGGTCAGGTAACTGAGATCATCAAGTAATCATCATTGTGTATCCGGGGGAACTTCGGTTCCCCCCTATACACGGGTGTAGCTCAATTGGTAGAGTGGCGGTCTCCAAAACCGCAGGCTGGGAGTTCGAGCCTCTCCACCCGTGCCGGAAAAGAAAAAACTATGAATAGAATCAAGGCATTCATACTGGAAGCATACCAGGAACTGCGTTACAAGGTTAGCTGGCCTACCTGGTCGGAACTGCAAAGCAGTACCTCCGTCGTGTTCATCGCCATTGCCATACTGTCTGTGATGGTATTTGTGATGGATTTCGCCTCCAGCAGACTCCTTGATCTGTTCTACGGTTTGTTCTGAACCCAGTAAAGGAAAGAGATGAGCGACGGTAATAAGTGGTACGTACTGAGGGTCATCAGCGGCAAGGAACGCAAGCTGAAAGAATACCTCGACCAGCATATCAAAAGGCTGGAGTGGGATACGATCGTCTCGCAGGTACTGGTGCCTACAGAAAAGGTCTATAAAGTTAAAAACGGCAAGAAAGTGATCCAGGAAAAAAATTCCCTGCCGGGATATATCCTGATCGAAGCTGCCGAAGGAAAACTGACCCCGGAAATGATCCAGTCTATCACCGGTATCACCAATGTGATCGATTTCCTCGGGAAAGCCAATCCTATTCCACTCAGAAGAAATGAGGTGAACAGGATCCTGGGTAAAATGGATGAAATGAATGCCGAAGGGGAGACCCTTAATGAGCCATTCATCATAGGAGAAACGGTGAAGATCATAGATGGTCCGTTCAACGATTTCACCGGTAATGTGGATGAAGTCTTTGAAGACAAGAAGAAGGTCAAAGTGATTGTTAAAATATTTGGCAGAAAGACTCCGGTGGAGCTCAATTTCATGCAAGTAGAAAAAGTCAACTAAGATGGCAAAGGAAATTCAAACCTACATCAAACTGCAGATCAAAGGCGGCCAGGCTAATCCGGCTCCTCCGGTGGGCCCGGCACTCGGTGCCAAGGGCGTGAACATCATGGACTTCTGCAAACAGTTCAATGCCCGTACTCAGGATGCACAGGGTAAGGTGCTACCGGTGGTGATCACCGTGTACAAAGACAAGTCATTTGACTTCATCATTAAAACCCCTCCTGCAGCTGTGTTGCTGATGGAAGCGGCCAAAAAGAAGAAGGGCAGTGCAGAATCCAACCGTATCAAGGCTGGTTCCGTTAGCTGGGATCAGGTGCGCAAGATCGCTGAAGAAAAAATGCCTGACCTTAATTGCTTTACCATCGAAAGCGCTATGAAAATGGTGGCCGGAACCGCCCGCAGTATGGGCTTTTCTGTAGAAGGTGCAGCACCCTGGGATAACTAATTCGATCAGATTCAAAATCATATACAGTGAGATTGACCAAGAACAGAAAAAAGGCGGAAGGCCTGGTTGAACAGAATAAACTGTACTCTATTGAAGAGGCAGCTCAGCTCGTAAAGCAGACCAATACTGCCAAGTTCAACGCCAGCGTTGACCTGCATATCCGCCTCGGTATCGACCCGCGTAAAGCCGATCAGGCCATCCGTGGTACTACCGCTCTGCCACATGGAACCGGTAAAGACAAAAGTGTACTGGTGCTCTGTACTCCAGACAAGGAAGATGAAGCAAAAGCGGCCGGTGCAGACTTCGTAGGTCTGGATGACTATGTGGAGAAGATCATGGGCGGCTGGACAGATGTGGATGTGGTCATTGCTACACCTGCTGTCATGCCCAAGATCGCCAAACTGGGTCGCGTACTTGGTCCGCGTAACCTGATGCCAAATCCGAAAGTTGGAACCGTTACCAACGAGGTAGGCAACGCAGTTACCGAAGTAAAGAAAGGTAAAGTGGCCTTCAAGGTTGACAAGTTCGGAATCATCCACTCCTCCATCGGACGGGTGTCATTTGACCCTGCCCAGATTGCTGAGAACAGCGAAGAACTGATCCGCACCCTGGCCCGAATGAAGCCATCGTCTGCAAAAGGAACCTATTTCAAAAGCATCACCATGGCCTCTACCATGAGCCCCGGTATTGCCATCGACCCGAAAACAGTATCCGGTATATAACATCGAAACCACGAGACAATGAATAAGGAACAAAAGACACAGGCCATTGCTGAACTGACCGAAACAGTCGCTCAGTATGACAGCCTGTATATCACAGATGCCTCCACCCTGACCGTGGCGGATGTGAACAAACTGCGTCGCCTGTGCTTCGAGAAGAATATTCACTTCGAAGTGGTCAAGAATACCCTGCTGCGCAAAGCACTGGAAAACCACGGCGAAAAGTATGAAGGACTGATGGGACTGCTGGAAGGCCCTACCTCTGTCATGTTTTGTGAAGTAGCTGTAGAACCTGCCAAGGTCATCAGCAAATTCCGCAAAGAAGCTGACAAGGGTAAGCCTGAACTGAAAGGCGCCTACATTGGTGAAGCAGTATTTATCGGTGATGACCAGCTGGAAGTGATCGCGAAGATGAAGTCTAAAGAAGAACTCATCGGCGATATCATCGGTCTGCTGCAGTCTCCTGCCAAGAATGTCATTTCTGCCCTCCAGTCATCCGGTGGAAAACTGGCAGGTATCCTGAAGACCCTGAGTGAGAAAGAAGAAGCCTGAAATATTAATCCATAATCATATTCACAAATCCATAAACCAATAGCAATGTCAGAATTAAAAGAGTTTGCAGAAAAGCTGGTTAGTTTGTCTGTAAAAGAGGTTAACGAGTTAGCCCAGATCCTCAAAGACGAGTACGGCATCGAGCCTGCTGCAGCTGCTCCTGTAATGGTAGCCGGTGGCGGTGGTGCTGCTGGTGGTGGCGAAGCTGCTGCCGAGAAGACATCTTTCGATGTTATCCTGACCAGCGCAGGTGCTGCCAAACTGTCTGTGGTGAAGGTGGTGAAAGACGTTACCGGTCTTGGCCTGAAAGAAGCCAAAGAACTGGTTGACGGCGCTCCGAAGCCGGTGAAAGAGGGTGTTAGCAAAGATGAGGCAGAAAGCCTGAAGGCTGCCCTCGTTGAAGCCGGCGCTGAAGTCGAGATTAAATAATAAGTGATCTACCCCGGGATCTTTCATGATCCCGGGCCGTCACTCAAAGGTTATACCGCCAGAGGCGGTATGCCTTATTGTTATTTATATCTTACTAAACTTCATCAACCGGATATGCCAGCGAAATCATCCAAGCCAACAGAAAGGATCAATTTTGGTAAAATACGTAAAGCAACTGATTACCCGGATCTGCTAGATATTCAGGTCCAGTCCTTTAAGGACTTCTTTCAGCTGGAAACGACCCAGGAGAACCGCAGCAATGAAGGGCTGTACAAGGTGTTCATGGAAAACTTCCCGATCACCGATGCCCGCAACATCTTCCTGCTGGAATTCCTGGACTATTTCGTCGATCCGCCCCGTTACTCGATGGACGAGTGTATGGAGCGTGGACTGACCTATAGCGTTCCATTGAAAGCCAAGTTGCGCCTGTCCTGTAACGACGAAGAACACATCGATTTCCAGACCATTGTTCAGGATGTTTTCCTGGGCAACATTCCGTATATGACCCCGAAAGGGACATTTATCATAAACGGAGCAGAAAGGATCGTCGTGTCTCAGTTGCACCGCTCACCCGGTGTATTCTTCGGACAGAGTATTCATCCAAACGGATCCAAGATCTATTCAGCCAGGGTCATCCCGTTCAAGGGTGCCTGGATGGAATTTGCCACTGACATCAATAACGTGATGTATGCCTACATCGACCGGAAGAAGAAATTCCCGGTTACTACGTTATTGCGTGCCATAGGCTATGACACCGATAAGGATATCCTCGAATTGTTCGGCCTGGCCGAAGAACTCAAGGCAGATGCCAAGACCCTGAAGAAGAACATCGGAAGGAAACTGGCCGCACGGGTCCTCAAGACCTGGAGAGAGGATTTCGTTGACGAAGATACCGGAGAGGTAGTGTCCATCGAGCGGAACGAAGTGATCCTCGAAAGAGATACCATCCTCACTGAAGAGAATATAGACCATATCCTGGAAACAGGTGTGAGCCACGTGATCCTGACCCTCGACGAAGTGGTCAGTGATTATACCATCATCCTCAACACCCTCCAGAAGGATGTGTCCAACTCTGAGCTCGAGGCCGTGCAGCAGATATACCGTCAGCTGCGTGGTGCTGAACCACCTGATGATGAAACCGCCCGCGGTATCATCGACAAACTGTTCTTCTCAGACAAGCGCTACGACCTTGGGGAAGTAGGCCGCTATAAGATCAACGAGAAACTGGGGATGGAAACCTCCCTGGATACCAAGGTCCTGACCAAGGCCGACATCATTGCTATTGTCAAATATCTCGTTGAGCTTTCTAACAACAAAGCAGAGATCGACGACATTGACCACCTGAGCAACCGCCGGGTGCGTACTGTTGGCGAACAGCTCTATGCACAGTTCGGTGTGGGTCTGGCACGTATGGCTCGTACCATCCGCGAACGGATGAACGTACGTGACAATGAAGTGTTCACCCCGATCGAACTGATCAATGCCAGAACGCTGTCTTCTGTTATCAATTCCTTCTTCGGTACCAGCCAGCTGAGCCAGTTTCTGGATCAGGTCAACCCGCTGGCAGAGATCACCCATAAACGCCGTATCTCAGCTCTCGGACCTGGTGGTCTGAGCCGTGAACGTGCCGGTTTCGAGGTGCGTGACGTACACTACAGCCACTATGGCCGCCTGTGTACCATCGAAACCCCGGAAGGTCCGAACATCGGTCTGATCTCTACCCTGTGCGTCCATGCCAAGATCAACAAGATGGGCTTCATCGAAACGCCTTATCGCAAAGTGGTCAAAGGCAAAGTGGAAGCCAAGGGTGAAGTGGTGTACCTGAATGCAGAAGAAGAAGACCATATGGTCATTGCCCAGGCCAATGCCAAGGTAGATGACAAAGGTAATTTCATCAACGACCGCGTGAAGTGCCGTGAACAGGGTGATTTTCCTGAATACGAACCCGATCGCATCCAATATATGGACGTAGCCCCCAACCAGATCGTAGGGGTTTCTGCTTCCATGATCCCGTTCCTCGAACACGACGATGCCAACCGTGCCCTCATGGGCTCGAACATGCAGCGTCAGGCCGTTCCGCTGCTGCGCCCGCAGGCGCCTGTGGTAGGTACCGGTCTGGAACAGAAAGTTGCCGCCGACTCTAAGATGCTCATCAACGCAGAAGGCAATGGTGTAGTAGAATATGTGGATGCCAATGAGATCCACATCCGCTATGACCGTGATGAGAAGAGCAGGCTGCTGAGCTTTGAGGAAGACAAGAAAGTTTACAGACTGCGTAAGTTCAAAAAGACCAACCAGAGCACCTGTATCAATATCAAGCCTATCGTTTCCAAAGGCGATAAGGTCGTGGCCGGACAGGTACTGTGCGAAGGCTATGCCACTGATAAAGGTGAACTGGCTCTGGGTGTCAACCTCAAAGTGGCTTTCATGCCATGGAAAGGGTACAACTTTGAAGATGCCATCGTGATCTCTGAAAGGATCGTGAAGGAAGATATCTTCACCTCCATCCATATTGAAGAATATGAACTGGAAGTACGTGACACCAAGCTGGGTGAAGAAGAACTGACAGCAGATATTCCGAACGTATCGGAAGAGATGACCAAAGACCTTGATGCCAACGGTATCATTCGTATCGGTGCCAATATCAAGGAAGGCGACATCATGATCGGTAAGATCACCCCGAAAGGAGAGACCGACCCGACACCGGAAGAAAAACTGCTCCGGGCCATCTTTGGCGACAAAGCCGGCGATGTGAAAGATGCATCTCTGAAAGCACCTCCTTCACTGGAAGGTACGGTCATAGACAAAAAACTGTTTGCCCGTGCCAAGAAAGATAAGAATGCCAAGACCCGCGAAAAGATCGCACTCGAGAAACTCGACAAAGATCATGAAAGGGTACTGGCTGAACTGAAGGAGATCCTGGTAGCCAAGCTGCTGGTATTGCTGAAAGACAAGAAGTCTGCAGGTATCCGCACCACACTGAATGAAGAGGTGGTACCAGCCAAGACCAAGTTCACACAGAAAATGCTGGAAGGAATCCACTATAATGATATCAATCCTTATGGCTGGACCGGTGAAGCACCTGTGGATGATGATGTGAGAATGGTGCTGCATAACTACGGCATCAAGGTGAACGAAGAACTGGGTCGCTACAAGCGGGAAAAATTCAATATCAGCGTGGGCGATGAACTGCCAAACGGGGTATTGAAACTGGCCAAGGTATTTCTGGCGAAGAAGCGCAAGCTGAAGGTCGGTGATAAGCTGGCCGGTCGCCACGGAAACAAGGGTATCGTTGCCCGTATCGTCCGGGAAGAGGACATGCCTTTCCTCGAAGACGGTACACCGGTAGATATCGTGCTGAACCCATTGGGTGTGCCTTCCCGTATGAACCTCGGGCAGATCTATGAAACTGTTCTCGGATGGGCCGGAGAGAAACTGGGTGTCAAATATGCCACCCCGATCTTCGACGGTGCCAACCTGGGCGAAATATCTGACCAGATCAAAGAGGCTGGTCTGCCGGAACTCGGTAAGACCTATCTCTATGACGGAGAAACAGGTGAACGCTTCCACCAGCAGGCAACAGTTGGGGTGATCTACATGCTGAAACTCAACCACATGGTGGATGATAAGATGCATGCCCGCTCCATCGGACCATACTCCCTCATCACCCAGCAGCCGCTGGGAGGTAAGGCGCAGTTCGGTGGTCAGCGTTTCGGTGAAATGGAAGTATGGGCGCTGGAAGCCTACGGTGCTTCCAACATCCTGCAGGAACTTCTTACCGTGAAGAGCGATGATATCATCGGTCGAGCTAAGACCTACGAGTCTATTGTGAAAGGAGAAAACCTGCCCACGCCGAACATTCCTGAATCGTTCAACGTGTTGATCCACGAACTCAGGGGTCTGACCCTGGATCTGAAATTTGAGTGATCCGTTTTTTTAACGCAATAAAAAGGAGAGCAGCATATGCCTTTTAAAAAGGATCTCAAGATCAAATCTGACTTCACGAAGATCATCATTGGTCTTTCGTCTCCAGATACCATTCTGGAACGTTCCTATGGTGAAGTACTGAAGCCGGAAACCATTAATTACCGGACCTATAAGCCGGAACGTGACGGACTTTTCTGCGAACGCATTTTCGGCCCTATCAAGGACTACGAATGTTATTGCGGTAAGTATAAACGTATCCGTTACAAAGGCATTGTGTGCGATCGTTGCGGTGTGGAAGTGACCGAGAAAAAGGTTCGCCGCGAACGCATGGGCCATATCAAACTTGTTGTACCTGTTGTACATATCTGGTACTTCAAATCACTGCCCAACAAGATCGGATATCTGCTTGGTATGTCTTCCAAGAAACTGGACTCCGTAATTTATTACGAGCGTTTCTGTGTGATCCAGCCGGGACCCGCTGCAGAAGGTATCACCATCAATGGTGAACTGAAGAAGTATGACACCCATGATCTGATCACGGAAGAAGAATATTTTGACATCCTGGATGCTCTGGGTCAGGAGAACCAGATGCTGGATGACCACGATCCGAACAAGTTCATTGCTGACATGGGAGCACCTGCGGTGCATACCATGCTGAGCCGGATCAACCTGGACGAAATGGCAGCTGCTCTTCGCCACCAGGCAAATACCGAAACCTCTCAGCAGCGTAAGGCAGAAGCCTTGAAGCGCCTGAGTGTGGTAGAAAGTTTCCGCGAAGCGAATGAGCACCTGGAAAACAAACCGGAATGGATGATCGTACAGTATCTGCCCGTCATTCCGCCGGAACTGCGCCCGCTTGTGCCACTGGATGGCGGTCGTTTTGCCAGCTCTGATCTGAACGACCTGTATCGCCGTGTCATCATCCGCAACAACCGTCTGAAGCGACTGATCGAGATCAAGGCTCCTGAAGTGATCCTGCGTAACGAAAAGCGTATGCTGCAGGAAGCTGTTGACTCCTTGTTCGACAACAGTCGGAAATCAAACGCTGTAAAAGCAGAAGGTGGACGTGCACTGAAATCACTCAGCGATGTACTGAAAGGTAAGCAGGGCCGCTTCCGTCAGAACCTGCTCGGTAAGCGGGTTGACTATTCCGGTCGTTCTGTGATCGTGGTAGGTCCCGAATTGAAACTGCATGAGTGCGGACTGCCGAAAGATATGGCAGCTGAACTCTTTAAGCCGTTCATCATTCGTAAACTGATCGAAAGGGGTATCGTAAAAACGGTCAAGTCTGCCAAGAAACTGGTTGACAAGAAAGAAGCCGTTGTATGGGATATTCTCGAAAATATCCTGAAAGGTCACCCCGTTCTGCTGAACAGGGCGCCAACACTGCACCGTTTGTCTATTCAGGCTTTCCAGCCGAAACTAATAGAAGGCAAGGCTATTCAGCTGCACCCACTGGTGTGTTCTGCATTCAACGCCGACTTTGACGGTGACCAGATGGCTGTGCACGTGCCGTTGAGCAATGCCGCTATCCTGGAAGCGCAGATGCTGATGTTGTCTGCCCACAATATCCTGAACCCGCAGAGCGGTAACCCGATGACGGTACCTTCTCAGGATATGGTTCTGGGTCTTTATTATATCTCTAAAGGAAAGAAGAGCACCAAGGAAGAACCCATTCGCGGTGAAGGCAAAGTGTTCTATTCTGCCGAAGAGGTCATCATCGCATACAACGAAAAGAAGATCGATCTGCATGCGAATATCCGCTGTCGTGTTCAAGTGCTCAAAGATGAGCAGATGGACTGGCAGATCATTGAGACCACTGTAGGACGGGTCATCTTCAACGAAGTGGTTCCTGCTCAGGTAGGATTCATCAACCTGCTGCTAACCAAGAAGGCTATCGGTAAAGTGATCGGTGAGATCATTAAAACCACCGATGTGCCTACCACTGCCAAGTTCCTGGATGATATCAAGGATCTCGGATTCCGTTGGGCATTCCGCGGAGGTCTGTCATTCAATATCGGTGACCTGGTAGAAGTAGAAGACAAGCAAAAACTGGTGGAACGTGCTCAGGGAGAAGTAGATGAAGTGATCTACAACTACATGAACGGTTTCATCACAGATAAGGAACGCTATAACCAGATCATTGATATCTGGTCAAGGCTGAACACACGTCTGACCGGCGAGCTGATCAATCAACTCACAAATGACAAACAGGGCTTCAACTCTGTGTTCATGATGCTGGATAGTGGCGCCAGGGGTTCCAAAGAACAGATCCGGCAGCTTGCTGCCATGCGTGGTCTGATGGCCAAGCCAAGGAAATCAGGCAATACCGGCGGTGGAGAGATCATCGAAAACCCGATCCTCTCTAACCTAAAAGGTGGTTTGTCGGTACTTGAATACTTTATCTCTACACACGGTGCCCGTAAGGGTCTGGCCGATACGGCACTGAAAACAGCCGATGCAGGTTATCTGACCCGTCGTCTGGTGGATGTAGCCCAGGACGTGGTCATTACGGAAGAGGATTGCGGTACCCTGAGAGGTATTGCAGTTTATGCGCTGAAAGACAATGAGGATATCGTAGAACCACTGAGCGAACGGATCATTGGTCGTACCTCTCTGCATGACGTGTACGATCCTATAACCGATGAACTGATCATAAATGCAGGTGATCTGATCACTGCAAAAGAAGCAACCCGTATCGATGAGACCGCTATTGAAATGGTGGAGATCCGCTCGGTACTGGCCTGCGAATCCAAGCGTGGAGTTTGTGTGAAGTGCTACGGTACCAACATGACCAACAACCGGATGGCCCAGATGGGTGATGCAGTGGGAATTGTAGCTGCTCAGTCTATCGGTGAGCCGGGTACACAGCTGACACTGCGTACCTTCCACGTGGGTGGTGTGGCCGGAAGTATTGATACAGAATCCAAGTTGCTGGCCAAGTTTGACGGTAAAGTTGAGTTTGATGGTCTGCGTTTCGTAGATTCTGAAAACGAGGAAGGCAAGAAAGTTCGTGTGGTACTGGGACGTACCGGCGAACTGCGCATCGTAGATCCGAAAACAGGTAAACTCTTCATCACCAACAACGTGCCTTACGGTTCTAACCTGCTGGTGAAAGAAGGAGACGTTATCAGCAAAGGAGATGTACTCTGCAGCTGGGATCCGTTCAATGCCGTCATCGTATCTGAAGTAGGTGGTAAAGTAGATTATGAAGATATCATTGATGGTATCACCTTCCGCGAAGAAACCGATGAGCAAACCGGTCACAGAGAAAAGGTGATCATTGATACACGCGATAAGAAGAAGATCCCGACCATCAACCTGCTTGATAAGAAAGGTAATATCATCGGAACACACAACCTTCCGGTGGGTGCCCACATCATGCCTGAAAAAGCAGATGACATTCGTCCGGGTCAGATCATTGCCAAGATTCCGAGAGCTCTTGGTAAAGTGAAAGACATCACGGGTGGTCTGCCCAGGGTAACGGAACTCTTTGAGGCCCGAAACCCAAGCAATCCTGCAGTTGTGGCAGAGATCGATGGTGTGGCAAGCTACGGTAAGATCAAGCGTGGTAACCGTGAGGTCATTATCGAGAATAAGGATGGAGAAGTTCGCAAGTACCTGGTGCCGCTGAGCAAGCAGATCCTCATTCAGGAGAACGACTATGTGTATGCCGGTATGCCATTAAGTGATGGAGCCATCACTCCGGGTGATATTCTGTCTATTAAAGGACCTTATGCACTGCAGGAATACATTGTGAATGAAATTCAGGAAGTATATCGTCTCCAGGGTGTGAAGATCAACGATAAGCATATTGAGGTGATCGTTCGCCAGATGATGCGTAAGATGACCATCACTGATCCGGGTGATACCAGGTTCCTGGAAGGGCAGCTGGTTGATAAGACTGACTTCCTTGAAGAGAACGACCGGATCTTTGACAAAAAGGTTATCACTGAAGCCGGCGACAGTTCCAACCTGCGTGCTGGTCAGATCGTTACCCTTCGTCAGGTTCGTGAAGAGAACAGCTTGCTGAAACGTGCTGACAAAACACCGGTTGAATACCGCGATGCTACACCGGCTACTGCTACGCCAACTCTTCAGGGTATTACGAAGAGCTCTCTGGGCACTACCAGCTGGATATCTGCAGCTTCCTTCCAGGAAACGACCAAGGTACTCAGTCAGGCCTCCATTTCAGCCCGTATAGACACGCTGGCTGGTCTGAAAGAGAATGTGATTGTAGGTCATAAGATACCTGCAGGTACCGGACTTCGAGAGTTCGATCAACTCATCATCGGATCCAAAGATGAACTGGAAGCCATGATGGTGCACGAGGAAGAGGTAACAAGCGAGAGTAATTGATAGTTATCATGTAAAGCAATCTATAAAACCGGAAAGTGATCTTTCCGGTTTTTTTTTGTGCAGTTTTTTAAGCAGCATTCATGGCTATTTGATGACTAACAGCATTTTTTGACAGTTAACTAAATCGTAACTTTGATAAATAATTAAATGACTCCTTATCATGTTTAAAAAGATGCTATTGGTCCTGCTTGGATCTGTTTTCCTTATTGTAACCCAGGTTCAGGCACAGCGTTGTGGCATTGATGCTTATACCCAATACAAGATCAGCCAGGATCCCAAGTATGCGGTTCGCCTCACAGAGGCCGAGCATGCCATCCAGGAATGGCTGGACGCAAACCACATTGATACCCGAAGTGGTGGAGATACTTATACCATTCCGGTAGTAGTTCACGTCATTTGGAAGACCGCTACTCAGAATATATCTGATGCTCAGGTCATGTCGCAAATTGATATTCTCAATGAAGACTTTCAGCGTATGAATGCTGATACCGTGAATACACCGGCCGGGTTCAAACCGGTGGCCGGCTCTCTGCCGGTTCAGTTCTGCCTGGCACAAAGAGATCCGGATGATGAACCAACCAACGGAATTGAAAGAAGAGAGACCACTGTGACCACTTTCGGTCTGGATGATCAGATGAAGTTCTATGCTTCAGGAGGCCTGGATCAATGGGATCCCACCAGGTACTTCAATATATGGGTATGTAATATATCTGGTGGCATACTTGGTTATGGTGAGTTTCCAACAGGTACTGTCAGCGATACCTACGGGGTTGTCATTGACTACCAGTACTTCGGCGACCAGGGAACGGCAACACCTCCATACGATCTTGGCCGTACCGCAACACATGAGTTAGGTCACTGCTTCAACCTGCGACACATATGGGGCGACGACGGTTCCAGCTGTGGTGGAAGCGACCTGGTTGATGACACACCGAATCAGGGGTCTGAAAATTACGGCTGCCCTGGCTACCCTAAGTATGATGCCTGCAGTCCTTCCGGAGATGGAGTCATGTTCATGAATTATATGGACTACACAGATGATGACTGCATGAACATGTTCACAGAAGGTCAGGCTGACAGAATGTGGTCGGCTATTGAAAGCTTCTATCCTGAACTGCTCACATCAGACGCCTGCGAACCCTTTATTTTGCTGGCCCTGGATGCCGGAGTTACAGATATTAGCCAACCGGTTGGCCAGGATTGTGATGGAAGTGTAACCCCCGTAGTGACCATTCGTAACTGGGGTGCCAATGTATTGAACAGTGTTACTATCAATTATTCCATTGATGGGGGTTCACCGAATACTTACAACTGGTCAGGAAGTCTGGCATCGCTTGCTACTGCCAATGTGACCCTGCCGGCTGTAACTGCAGGCGATGGAATACATGTAATGGAAATTTATACATCAGAACCTAATGGATCAACTGATATGAACACTATGAACGATAGTGGTGAAACAACATTCAGTGTATTCAATACAGGTGTATCGGTTCCTGTGGAAGAAGGTTTTGAAGCAGCTGCTTTTCCACCTGCCGGCTGGTCTGTAAACAACAGTGGTGCCGCTTATGGATGGGAGAGGACATTGGAAGCTTCCAGTCTGGGCGATGCATCCGTATGGGTCAACAACTATGACTACAACGATCCGGGTGCAGAAGATGATCTGCTGAGTATTCCGGTTGATCTGGCAGGAATGTCCGGGCCTCTAGTAACTTTTGATGTGGCTTATGCCTCTTTCAAGCAGGGAGTAGTGGAAAGAACAGACGCACTCGAAGTACTGGTTGTTACTTCCTGTGATGGCATTGCCACATCTGTTTATTATAAAGAAGGGGATGATCTGGATACCAGAACACCAACAGCATTTGCCTTTACTCCTTCCAGTTCACAGTGGCGTACAGACAGCATAGATCTGAGCAGTTTCATTGGTGAGGATTATGTAAGTGTGGTTTTCAGAAGCATCAACGGATATGGCAACAACCTGTATCTGGATAACATCAATATTTCTGATGGGCTTGCCAATGCCATTGGCGACGAGCTGAGAAATGCAGCATCTGTTTATCCTAATCCTGCAAATACCGAGTTGGTTATTGAATGGAAAGGTACCGCTGCAACAGGTACCATACAGCTTACTGATCTGGCAGGAAGAACAATCTGGGCCGGTCAGGTCATTGGCAGTAACAATGAGATCATCAGGATCAGTACAGCGCAACTGCCCGCAGGAATTTATACGTTGTTGTATGTAGCTGAAGGAGGATCTGTTATGTCTGAACAGATCTCAGTGCAGCACTGATCAAGTAAATGATAAAGCTTATCGGGCGGGCCTTGCGCCCGCCCGATCCGTTTTTACAGGATGGAATATGTACTTTTGAAAAAAGAATTTTATGTCTGAGCAAAAAGAGAAAGCCGGCCAATTGAATATTGAACTCAGTGAAGAAGTTGCTGAAGGAGTTTATTCCAATCTGGCTATTATCACACATTCCAATGCAGAGTTTGTTTTTGATTACATCAGGGTTATGCCCGGTGTACCAAAGGCAAAGGTGAAAAGCCGCATTATCATGACTCCTCAGCATGCCAAGCGTTTGTTGCGTGCCCTGGCTGATAACATTGCAAAATATGAAGCCAGTCATGGAGAGATTTTGGATCAGGAAACCGCTATCCAGGGTATTCCTATGACCTTTGGACCGACAGCCAAGGCCTGATGTTTCTATGGGTGTTGTACCGGAGTTATCAATAGTTTGTCCGGTTTATCAGGGTGAACATTCTCTTACACACCTGGTAGAGGCAGTAGATAAAAACTGCCAGGAATCAGGCATTATCTATGATCTGATCCTGGTTGATGATGGAAGTTCAGACAACAGCTGGTTGACTATTACTGAACTGCAGAAGAGATATCCGATTACTGCTGTTAAACAGGCGGCAAACTACGGCCAGCACTATGCAATTCACGCTGGTCTCAGGCAGGCAAAGGGCAGGAAGATCATGGTCATGGATTGTGACCTGCAGGATGATCCCGCCTGCATTCCACTGCTGCTGGAAGCATCAGGAATACATCGATCTTCGGTACTGGCTTTTAGAAAGACTAAAAAGAATGACCCGTATTACGTGGTCTCCTCCTGGTTCTTGAACGTCTTACTGACCATATTGACCAGGCGGTACAACCATTACCGCACAGGCAATTTTGGTGTGTTTGACCAGGCACTGATCCGATCCATTCTGCAGGATGGTGTCCGCAATTTTTACTTTCCCGCGGCTGTAAGAATACATGGTGGTCATTTGCCGGTACTTGTGGTCAGGCATGGAGAGCGGAAGCACGGGAGTAGTACCTATACCTTCAGCAGACAGCTAAAGCTGGCACTTCAGGCCTTATCTTATGCACTCTTTCACCGTTCCGGTAACAAGACCCTTCCATACCAGACCGAGACCATCATTTACACTAAGTTTGATGAATGATACCATTCAATAAGCCATATGTAACAGGACTTGAGCAGGACTATCTGGAGCAGGCTGTTCGTTCAGGCAGGTTATCAGGAAATGGCATCATGACCAGATCGGTCTGCAACAGGCTTCAGAATATCACAGGTGCATCAAATGTGTTGCTCACCACATCCTGCAGCACTGCACTTGACATGGCTGCAATATTGTCTGGCGTAGGTCATGGCGATGAGGTGATCGTTCCTTCCTTTACATTTCCATCTACTGCCAATGCTTTTGTGCAGCGGGGGGCTGTACCTGTTTTTGCTGATAGTACAGATCTTCACCCCAACGTATCTGCAGACACCATAGCCCATCTGATTACTGAAAGGACGAGCGTGATCGTGGTGACCCACTATGCCGGGGTACCCTGTAATATGGATGCGATCAACAGGCTGGCCGGGCAGCACAACATTCTGGTGGTAGAAGATGCCGCCATGGCACTGGGAAGCACTTTTAACAATAAACCTGTAGGTAGCCTGTCGCCACTCACAGCATTTTCATTCCATGAAACTAAAGTATTAGGCTGCGGAGAAGGCGGAGCACTGGCTTTGCAAAGAAGTGATCTGATGAGCCGTGCTGAGATCATCTGGGAGAAAGGTACCAACAGAGCAGCTTTCCAGAGAGGTCAGTCTGATCATTATGAATGGGTGGATATAGGCTCTTCTTTTCTTCCATCAGAAATTCAGGCAGCCTGGCTAATGGCTCAACTGAAAGAAGCCGAAAGCATTCTGAACAAGAGAGCTGAGCAGTGGAATCGCTATTATCTTTCATTTCAGCATGTGCTGCCAGATGGGTTTGCGCTTCCCGTTATTCCTGAAAATGTGCATCACAATGGAAGTATCTTCTATGTTCAGTGCCCCGACAAACAGGTTCGAAATTATCTGATCAGCGCTCTGCAACGTGCCGGAATCATGGCTGTCTTTCATTATTTGCCGCTTCATAGCTCCAAAATGGGACAAAAATGGAGGTCAGACAAAACATGTAACCAGGCTGAAAAATGGTCAGATACCCTTGTCAGGTTACCACTTTATCACACATTAAGTGTTCAGGATCAACAGTTTATTATAGATCAGGTAGTGTTGGCATGCAGGCATTCCGTCAATTAATGTAGAAGTTGCTCCTGGCATAGTGCAGAAGTCTGACAGATTGCATTAGTTTTGTTCTAACATGAAGCGCCACCTCCCTGTTTTGGCAGTAATTCTGCTGGCTACCGGAGTATGCTCTGGTCAGACCAAATACCGCGATGCGGAGGTGGGTATCAATTTGGGCTTCTCCAACTTTCTGGGTGATCTGGGAGGCTCCAGAATGGAAGGACGGGCTTTATGGTGGGATATTGACCCCGAAGTGACCAGGCCGGCTATCGGGGTGATCTACAGGCAGGAAGTAGTGCCGCATATCAGTGTCAGACTGAATGCTTATTATACCCAGATACGCGGTGCTGATTCTCTCTCTGAAAATGATTTTCGAAGCTACAGGAATCTCAGTTTTAAGTCGCCGCTAACAGAAGTTTGCCTGTATGTGGATTATACACTCCGGCGTTTAACGGGCCCCAACAGAGAGCGCTTCACACCATTTGTGTATGCCGGAGCAGGTATGTGCTGGTTTAATCCACAAGCATTGTATGAGGGTCAATGGGTGGAGTTACAACCATTAGGTACTGAAGGACAGGGGCTGCCCCAGTATCCTGATAGGCAGCCATATGCCAAATACACGTTTGTGTTTCCCTTTGGCGGGGGCATCAAGTATCTTACCAGAAGCAACTGGGTATTTGGCATGGAAACAGCCAGCCGGCTATCCTTGTCAGATTATATGGATGATGTAAGTAACAGTTATCCCAATCCGGATTATTTCTTTGGATTTTATGACCCTGCAACAGCTACCATGGTGGCAGCATTATCTGACATGTCTGACCACACCAGGCCGGATCTGATCTCTTTGGAAACAGGACGTGGTAATCCTAAGAACCGTGATGCTTATGTGTTGGGAGGTCTGTTTACCATTACCTATCATTTTGACCAGGTGATTCGTCCCAAACCCGGAAGCTGTTTTTTTAAGGAAAAGCGCTGACCTTACTCTTCTTTTTCCTCTATTGGGGTATTCCAGATCTTCCAGGCATGTGCCGCCTGCAATTCAAGCATTTGTTGACCGTTGCTTGTAACCGCCCCTCTGGAAGCGGCTTCCTGCAAGAATCTGGTTTGTTCCGGATTGTAGATCAGATCAAAGCAGATGTGCTGCGGGCTTATGGCATCAATTGGCACAGGTGGCATAGCATCCGTATCAGGCCACATGCCCACAGGCGTAGTATTGATGATAACGGTATGCTGAGCTATGACCTCAGTGGTCAGCATATCCCAAGTCAGATCAGATTTTCCGGCCTCACGTGATACCACCTTATACGATAGACCAAGTTGTTTCAAAGCATAGCACACCGCTTTAGATGATCCTCCGGCACCCAACACAAGCGCATTTTTATCAGCAGCACGAAGCAATGGAAAGATACTGTCACGAAAACCGAGCCAGTCAGTATTGTAACCCTTTTTCTCAAAGTCATCCATATAGATGCAGTTAACCGCCCCGATCTCAGCCGCTACCGGATCCAGTTCATCAAGATAGGGGATTACAGATTCCTTATACGGAATGGTCACATTCAGCCCTTTCAGATTCTTGTGCACCTCCAGCAGCAAGCGAATGTCATCTATATCGTCCAGCGGAAAAAGTGCATAGTAGTGATCCTCCAGCTCTTCATTTTTGAACTTGCAGAGGAAATACTTCTGAGAAAAGGAATGGGTCAGAGATTTTCCTATGAGGCCATAGAGTTTCAGGTGTTCATCCTGCAGCGAGGCGTGATCATCGTTCGGGTAAGGGTCAGATGCACTATCCATAAAAATCAGATGAGTTGATGTTTCTTACCGGCAAGTTTCTCTAACGAATATATCAAAACAAATCCGGTCAGGAACAGCAGTATGCAAAATAACAGATGATTTGGCTCGCCTGTAACCTCTGAGTATGTTGCGGGAAGCCGATTGGCTTCCTGAATGACCTTTTCTTCTCCGTCAATGAACCTGGATTCCAGCACTTCCTTCCAGGGCCAGACTTTATTCAGTGAGCCGATCATAAAGCCTGCCAGCAATGCTACCGTCAGGTCATGATATTTCTTCAGCAGCCAGGAGAGCAGATGCGAAAATGATACCAGCCCTATGCCTGCGCCTGCCATAAATGTGATGATCACGCTAATCTTCAGGTCATGCAATGCACCTAAAATAAATTCATACATCCCCATGAGCAGGAGGATGAAACTGCCTGAGATGCCGGGGAGGATCATGGCACAAATAGCAATGGCACCTGTAACAAAAACAAAGGGCAGCGAATCTGAACCCTGAGCCGGCGATGCGATGGTGATCCATCCGGCGATGACTATTCCGGCAAGGCCAGACAGCACCACTTTCCAGTTTCGTTCTTTGATGGTACCTGCCACGTAGATGGCTGAGGCAACAACAAGACCAAAAAAGAATGACCAGATCAGAGGCGGATAATTCTCCAACAGATACAGGATCATCCTGGACAGACTGACAATACTGATACCGATACCTGTCAGCAGGAAAAGCAGGAACCAACCGTTGATATGTTTCCAGAAAGCAGGAATTCCTTCCCTGAACAATATGCGCAATGCCTTCAGGTTGACAGAACGAAGGCTGTTCAGCAACTCTGCATAGATACCTGAAATAAATGCGATGGTTCCTCCGGATACACCTGGTACCACGTCTGCCGCTCCCATGGCCATCCCTTTCAGGGTGACAGGGAAATACTTCCTGAACACCGACATCACTTCAGGAAATGATGAAAGGTATCTCCACGCAAACCGATACGCAGCGTTTCCAGTGCGATGACCTCATTTGGTGCGATATTGCCCAGGTTGACGTTGGCGCCAAGTAGTTTGATGAACCACACCTGCTGAGATTTCATAGGCGCTTCCCACATGATCTTATCTTGTGGAATCTTTGTAAGGATCTCATCGATCAGTCCTTCTCGAACTTCTCCCTTGTCGCGATAAATACCCACGGTTCCACTTTCTCTGGCTTCAGCGATAACCTTCCAGGAACCGGCATCTATTTCTTTTTGCATGAGTTCTATCCACAGATAAGGAGCCAGTTCTTTCTTGGCATCCTTACTCCCTACCTCGCTCAGTACCGTAGCCCTGGAAGACAGTTCTCTGATCAATCTGCATTTTTCATCATGATCCATCTGAATGGAACCATCGCTCACTTCCACATGCTGCAATCCGTAGCGATCAAGTAATTGCAAAAAATCGTTGTACCTGTTGCGGATGATAAATGCTTCCAGCAGGGTACCACCCAGGTAAACACCCAGTCCGGCATGCTGGTATAATTTGATCTTCTCTTCCAGATTAGGGGTCACATAGGAAGTTCCGAAACCCAGTTTGACTATGTCAACATAGGGGCCGGATACGCTCAGCATATCTTCGGCTTCGCGGATACTAAGACCCTTGTCCATGACCATGGTAAGGCCATTGGTGCGTGGCTTGCTGCTGCGTTCCGGAAGTTGGTTCAATTCAAAGTTCATAATGGATAAATGTCACCGGCAAAGTTACGAAACAGGGGTATATTGGCCTCAAAAGACCGCTATGTTGAACAAGACTTTTTGGGAACACCGGTATGCCAATGACCAGACCGGTTGGGATCTCGGTGCGGTATCGCCGCCAATCAAGGCCTATGTAGATCATTTACAGGATAAGAATGCTCCAGTTTTGATTCCGGGCTGTGGCCACGGTTATGAAGCAGAATATATGCTGGAGCAGGGATTTAGCGATGTAACCGTGGTAGATATTGCAGCTCTTCCTCTGGAGCGGCTTCGCAGCAGAGTGGGTGATCGATCAGGATTGAAGACGATACAAAGTAACTTTTTTGATCATCAGGGGCAGTATCAACTGATTCTTGAGCAGACATTTTTTTGCGCATTGGATCCGGCTCTTAGGCAAGATTACATGCAGCATATGCACAGCCTGCTGAAACCGGGAGGGCACTTGGCAGGAGTACTGTTCAATGTAGAGTTTGAAAAAGAGGGGCCTCCTTTCGGGGGAGAAGAATCAGACTACAAAAAACTGATGAAACCCTGGTTTCACATACTGCTGATGGAACCCTGCGAAAACTCAGTACAGCCCAGAATGAATACAGAACTTTTCTTTGTTGCTGAAGCCCGTAACGATGCTCATTGAGCATTCATGACCCGCATGACAGCTTCTTTCAGAAGAAACGACGGATCTGTTTCCAGTAGAATGGTGTGTCTTGCCTTGTCTGTATCCAGGGCTTGTGCCAGTACCCTCAGGCTTTCCTGCTGCTGCCCGGCATACCATAAAAGCAATGACCTGAGATAATCAAACTCAACAAAGTGACCGCAGCGTTCGGTGGCTTCCTGCACATTTTCCAGACCTGCTTCAAATTGTTCATGTTCCCATCGGAAGATGAGCAGATCCAGCCAGTAGTTCAGAATATCCGGCCTGGCCTGTGTAAGCCTTTGCAGGTATTGTAATACTTCTTCCTCGCGGCCCAGCATGCGATACACAGCAATGATGCAGGTCATGTACAGTTCATTGGTCTCATCTATGCGCAGTGCTTTCTTGTAATTGACCAATGCCGGTTCAAAGCGGTCTTCCTGACGGTAGGTTTCTGCGATCCTGAAAAATGCCTCGTCCAGATAAGGATCCTGCCGGGTGGATTTTCGATAGTGAAAGCGGGCCTTTTTCAGGTCATTCTTTCTTTCATAACACATACCGATACGGAAGCTGTAATCTTCAAAGCCACCTGACTTTTCCTGGGCGGTTTCGAATGTGGAGATGGCCTTATCAAGATCTTCCAGACGGAAATAAATATCAGCTACATCGCGGTACACCAGGTCAAAATCATCCTGAATGGCCATAGTAAATTCAAAGGCATCAAGGGCTTTTTCATACAGCCCAAGGCCGGCATACGCCCGTCCGGCATTGTACCAGGCCATCCAGTTGTAAGGATGCTCTTCAGTTATGGCCAGGTGGATGTCCAGACTATCGTCAAACCTGTCTGTCATTTCAGCCAGGTGAGCGATCTTCATCAAGGCTGCTTCATTTGAAGGATTGTGTTTTATGGCATCGCGGAGGCAGTCAAAGGCCGCATGAAAATCTTCCTGTATTTCGAACACATCACTGATCTCTGTCAGGATCACATCCTTTTCATCACGGTCTGCCAGCCTTAGAGCATCCTGGAGTAGTTCGAGGGCTTCTTCGATCCGGTTGGATTCAACCATGATCTCACTGCGCAACAGGTAGATATCGAGGTTGGTGGCGTCAAAAACAACTGCTTTATCCAGCAGTTCCAGGCTTGCCTGATAATCTTTTCGGTTAAACAGCAGTTCAGCCTTGCGCACCAGAAAATCACCTGAATATGGGTTTTGAGCTATAGCCAGGTCTGCTACGGCTTCCATATGGCCTTCATCAAGCCTGTTTTCGTAGTACTCATAGAGTCTTTCCAGAGCATCATCGTCAAAGAAGGAATACTCCTTCTTTTCCAGAAAAGCTTCAAATTGTTCGATCAGCTCCTGTAATCCGGCTTCTTCAGCATGATCATCCTGCTCCGGTCTCAGCATAGGCCTGCAAAGTTAGGTTAACAAAATAGGTTCTGTACATACCATACTAACGAAAGAAAGACAGATTAATTCCCAAGCCCGCTTCTGCGTCTTCAAATCACTATTTTTGAAAAAAAATGACTGCATGACGAGATTATTTCTTTTTTCTGCCCTGATACTGAAAGTAGTGATTACCACTGAAGCGCAGAAACCAAGTTATTGGCAGCAACATGTGGATTACGATATCAGCGTAGCATTAAATGATTCCATGCATATGCTGAACGGGAATATCAGCATGATATATACCAACAACAGTCCGGAAAGTCTCACCGAAATCTGGATGCATATCTGGCCAAACGCATATGAAAATGCCCATACAGCTCTTGGGCAGCAGTTCATTGATGACAGGAACCGGGAGATGTTGCTGGCCACTGCAGAAGAACTGGGCTTCATTGATGAGCTTAATTTTCAGGTAGGAGGAAAGTCAGTCACCTGGGAATATCATCCGGAGCACCGCGATATTGCCAGGTTGATGTTGCCTGAACCGCTGCAGTCCGGGGCATCTGTGACCATAGCCACTCCCTTCCGGGTCAAGATTCCTTCTTCAGATTTCTCCCGCCTGGGGCATAGCGGAAACAGTTACCAGATCACCCAGTGGTACCCAAAACCTGCTGTTTTTGACCAATCCGGCTGGCATGCCATTCCTTATCTGAATCAGGGGGAGTTTTATTCTGAGTTTGGTAACTACCATGTGACCATCACGGTTCCATCCAATTATATCGTGGCGGCAAGTGGAAACCTGCTGACTGAAAGTGAGCGGAATTTCCTGTTGCAAAAGGCAGCTGAGACTGCAGCCATGGAAAACTTTAGCAGCGACAACAGTTTTCCGCCAAGTGCCGCTACCACCAAAACACTGGAGTACGAACTGAAAGACGCTCATGACTTCGCCTGGTTTGCTGATAAACGCTTTCATGTATTGCATGGCCAGGCACAGTTGCCATACAGCGGCCGTACCGTTGACAGCTGGTCTTACTTCACCAACTTTCAGACTGGGCTGTGGATGAAGAGTATCGATTATCTGAACAGATCGGTTATAGCATACAGTAACTATGCAGGAGAGTACCAATGGGATGTGGTACAGGCAGTAGAAGGGGCACTGAGTGCCGGAGCCGGGATGGAGTACCCGACCATCACCATTATTGGCAGTTCTGCCAATGCAGCCGGCCTGGATAATGTGATCACACATGAAGTTGGACATAACTGGTTCTATGGCATGCTGGGAAGCAATGAGCGTGATCATGCCTGGATGGATGAAGGCATCAATTCATATTACGAGAACAGGTATATGACAACTTATTATCCGAATGCCAATCCACTTGAACCATTTTTAGGAAATGCTGCCAGGTTCATAAATGCAGATGCGCTGGAGGGAAAGAACACCCTGGATATGGCCTGGTACCTGATACTGGGTCTGGAAAGGATGAATAAGTCTCAGGCAATAGACCAGCACTCCAACAATTTTACTCAGCTGAACTATGGTTTGCTGGTCTATATGAAAACGGCATACCTGATGCGTTACATGGCAGATTTTCTGGGGCAGGGCCAGTTTGACCGTGTCATGGGAAAGTATTTCGAAGAATGGAATAACAAACACCCCCAGCCGGAAGATATCAGGCGTGTATTTGAGGAGGAAACAGGTGAAAATATGGCCTGGTTCTTTGAGGGCTTGCTGAAAGACGATCGTTCTCTGGACTATAAGATCACTGAGATACTGGACGGCCAGACAACCATGGCAGTTCGGGTGCACAACAATACAGATATAGCCGGTCCGTTTCCGGTTTCAGTAATGCGTGGTGATAGTATTCTTCGCACAGAATGGCATCGTGGTTTTACCGGTACACAGACCATCTATGTAAAGAAACTGAGTTCTTCCGAAGAGATCACCAAAGTGCGCATAGACGCCCACAATACTATTCCTGACAACAACAGAGAAAACAATACGATGAGGGTTTCCGGCCTTTTCAAGAAAGTGGAGCCTCTGGCTTTGAAGCCTTTCTTCTCTCCTGATAATCCGGATCGTACAACCATCTCTTATCTGCCGCTGGTGGGTTTCAATGTCAATGACGGATGGATGGTAGGTCTTGGCCTGTGGAACAGCACTTTTCCTGCTCCGAAACTGGAATGGGTAGCTGCACCATTATACAGCTTCCGGGCTCAGGGTATCTCCGGACAGGGAAGCCTGGGGTGGAATATATATCCTGAAAGAGGGGCCTTCAGCCGGGTCAGATTATCGGTATCAGGAGCTTCTTATCATGTTGACTCTCTGGCTGAAAGTTACTACACCAGACTCCAGCCTGCCATAGATATAGATATTCGGAAAAAACAGCTGAAAGATCCTGTAAAGCAAAGTATCCGGTACAGAAACGTCCGCATAGGCGAAACTTATGTGCTGGGCATTCTGGAGAACGGAGAGCAATACAAACTGGATACAGCGTTCTGGTTCAATGAGCTGAGTTACACTGTAAAGAACAGGCATCTGCAACATCCATATCAGGCTACCCTGACAGCACAACAAGGTCCTGATCTGATCAAGCTGTTTGCCGATGTGACCACCGGTATTCATATCAGAAAGTATGAAATTGAAGCACGTCTGTTTGCAGGATGGATGAGTTACTTCAAAGAAGATCCATACAGCCGCTATGCCTATTCCCTGACGGGAGTAAGCAGCTATAACGATTATCTGTATGATGATATCCTGCCGGGCAGAAATGCTACAGACGGCATGTGGTCCAACCAGATCACAAGAAGAGATGGTTTCCTGAAATTGCCTGCAGATACCATTGCTCTTGGTTTGCAGGATGATGTGTTACTGGCACTTAATCTGGAATTTCCTGTACCCAAACTACCGCTTGCATTCTTTGCTGATGCGGCCTATGTGCCCGGCGATCTGCCGGACAGCATTTCCGGTTTTCAGTATGATGCAGGTGTCATGATCAGACTGCTGAATAATGTGATCGAAGTGTATTTCCCGCTGCTGGCTTCCGATGGCCTGGTGGATCCGTTCAATGCAGACTATGGCACGTACATGAGCCATGTGAGTTTCCTTGTCAACTTCAATGGGATCAATCCATTTGAGCTGATGCGAAAACTGGAATTCTGAGATAGCTGATACTTGAAAAGGGCGGCTCCGGCCGCCTTTTTTATTGTGGAAAGATATGGATACGCTCTGCCCTGTAATTCAGATCCAGCCCACCCCATGCAAGGCCTCCGGCTGCCAGCAGATTTTTAAAATGCAGGGTGATCTCATAGACCACCGTTCTATCCGGATAGCTTACCTCCATGATCTTGGCGTAGGGTTCAGCACCGAAAACGATACCTGACGTGATCAGCCGATTGGTATTATCCAGCACGTCCACATCGCTGATGATGGGCGCCCAGCATTCCGGCCCGCGTTCCTTACCATATTGCCAGATCTCCTGAACCGTCATGTTCTCTTCGTTGATCCTGTACTCTACTCCCCTGCTGTAACTGGGTACACCGGCTATGAATTGTCTGTTGAATCCATTGTCAAACAGGAAAATATTTCCATTTGGCAGCAACATACAGGCGTGCTGCCCCCAGCACCAGTCAAAATCATCTGCCGGTGCTGTGCCCTGTTGTACTTCCTCCGGATACGGATCTCCGTTGGCATCAATGGCAGTAAGCAGGAAATCCTGGGTGTTGGTACCGTTGGTGGCAGTACCCCATCCCTGGTGTGGCGAAAGTATCCAGACGATCTCATTGTTGCGGTTCACTTTGACCACCCCCTGGTTCCTGCCTGAGACCAGTAAACAATCATCGGCTTCGCTGTAATACACGGCATTATTATGGAACCAGTCAACCTCGTCTTCCACCAGATCATATCTGTCCATGTCAAGAATAGGGCGCATATCCCATACCTGCACAATACTACCCGAAGGAGTTACTTCCAGGATGTGGTCTTCTACGGTAGATTCTCCGATCTTATCAACACTTACCAGCAAGTTGCCATTGGGCATTTCGCGGGTCTCATGGTGCTGGTACCATCCGGGAAGGTAGATGTCATTGACCACACCTCCCAGCATGGTGTACTCATATATGTGCTCATAAAAGGAAATGAGCAGGTTGCCATTGGATTTTTGCTTGATGGGGAAGCACAGATCTGTATAAGCATCCAGCACGATATACCATCGCACGTTGCCGCTGGCATCGATGATGGAAGGAACGCTCATGAATGCCTCACCCAGACCTATTCCGATCTCTGTTAAAGTCCAGCCTTCCTGTCGGAGGGAGGTGTTCACATTGGTTTCGATGGCAGGAAAATAATCGGGTAGCGGGCCTGTTTCCACATGCAGGGTTGCTGAAGCAAAATTTCCTGCCTGATCAGAGATCGTTACCTTGACCTCATTGTCGGTGTCAGGATACAAACCAAGTATCGGAACCCGTTGGGTAGCGGAGAAACCAGGAAAAGTATGGCTGATCGGTTCTTCGCCTTCTATGGTATAGGAAACCTGTACCGGCACATCTGCTGTAAAGGATAACCGGGCTGCTAACGGTGTATTGCCGTTAGGGTTTAGTTCGATCTGAAGATTTTCAGAAACGAGCTCCTGTAGGGTGATCTGTTCGCCCAGCGACCGGTCTTTCTGGCAGGAAGCAAGGAATAGCAGCGACACGAGGAGGAGTACTGTTCCGTTCCTGTGTCGAAAGAACGTATGGTACATGGAATGCAATATTCACAAAAAAAAATCTTAACAGCACCAGAATTTATCAATTTGTTAACAAAGGGGTTCTTTATCGGCTGATTCGGAAATATGGAAAATGGAGTTCCTCTTGCGTTCCATCGCCGTGATCCATCAGCACAAAGACATCCAGGTGATCAGGATCTCTCAGGATATAGGTCATGCCATCAAAATAGGCTCTGTTGGGCTCCTGATACACCAGTACGAAGCTGACACAGTCGTCCTGTTCTTCCCATCCCTGCAAGCCGGCATCGAAATGTTTCAGCTTTAACGTAACCGATCGACCTGATTGTTCAAGGGTAAAGATCTCCAGAAAACGCAGGGAGTCATCGGCAGAAAAACGAAACATTCCGGCCATGCTGTTGGATTGTGGAACCATCCAGTATTCTTCGGCCACACCATCCCAGATAGCACAAGACCAGCTTCCCGCCATCCAGGAAAAGTCTTCTACCTTTCCCGCCGCAGGATGTTGTTCTTCCAGCAGCTCAAGTACATGCTGAGAAAATCCGCAATGGGCAATCAAAAGTGTAGCGGCGAACAGGATCTGTTTCATGCTGCAAAATACGAAACGCATTGAAACAGTCCTGAAATGTGCTGATGCACACAGAAGCTCCGTGGCTGAATAGCTAACTTTGCAGTCTGAAATAAGAGATATGGAAACTGTTATGACACATAATCCAATTGCGGCCGAACTGGAAGCGCTGGGAATCAAAGAAACAAACTCCGGAGTATCTACCGGTACCCGCTGGCTGACCGGATCAGGCAAGACTGTTGAGTCTTATTCGCCGGTTGACGGAAAACTGATAGCCACTTGTACTTCAGCAAGCAGAGAAGAGTATGAAGAGCTCATGCAACAGGCTACAGAAGCTTTCAAAATCTGGCGGATGATGCCTGCGCCAAAACGTGGCGAGATCGTCAGGCAGGTTGGAGATGAGTTGCGTAAATACAAGGAGCCATTGGGCAAACTGGTAAGCTATGAAATGGGCAAGAGTTTGCAGGAAGGTATGGGTGAAGTACAGGAGATGATAGATATCTGCGATTTTGCTGTGGGTTTATCTCGCCAGTTGTATGGTCTGAGCATGCACAGTGAACGTCCGCTTCACCGTATGTACGAACAATGGCATCCGCTTGGAGTGGTGGGTATCATTTCAGCCTTTAATTTTCCAGTGGCAGTGTGGAGCTGGAATGCTGCCATTGCCTGGGTTTGCGGAGATGTGTGTATATGGAAACCAAGTTCCAAAGTGCCACTTTCTGCCATAGCCTGCCAGCAGATCATCAGCCGTGTGTTCGAAAGAAATAATATCCCGGAAGGAGTTTCCTGCCTGATGGTATCTCATTCAGCCATCGGTGAAGAAATGGCCAAAGACAAACGTGTTCCCCTGATATCCATTACAGGTTCTACCCGTGTGGGAAAACGCATAGGTGGAATTGTTGGCGAACGTCTTGGCCGGGTCATTCAGGAACTTGGGGGCAACAATGCCATTATTGTTTCTGAACATGCAGATATTGATATGGTGGTGAGAGGTGCTGTTTTCGGTGCTGTGGGTACCGCCGGGCAACGTTGTACTTCTACCCGCCGGCTTATTGTTCACGAATCGGTCTATGATGCAGTGAAGGATAAAATGACCCGTGCCTATGCACAGTTGAAGATCGGTGATCCGCTGGATCAGCATAATCATGTAGGTCCGCTCATTGATACCGGAGCTGTGAAAGACTACCTGGCAGCGATAGAAAAAGTGAAGGAAGAGGGGGGAAGATTTGCTGTGGAAGGTGGCGTGCTGGAAGGTGAGGGTTATGAGAGCGGATGCTATGTGAAGCCCTGTATAGCTGAAGTGGAAAATCACTACCAGATCGTGCAGGATGAGACCTTTGCGCCGATATTGTATCTGATCAGATACAAGACCATTGAGGAGGCTATTGAGCTTCAGAATGGTGTGCCGCAAGGGCTTTCCAGTGCCATCATGACCGGCAACCTGCAGGAAGCAGAGCGTTTCCTGTCGCACGCCGGAAGTGATTGTGGTATCGCGAACGTGAATATCGGTACATCCGGAGCTGAGATAGGTGGTGCTTTTGGTGGCGAAAAAGAGACCGGTGGAGGAAGAGAAAGCGGCAGCGACAGCTGGAAAGCTTATATGCGCCGTCAAACCAATACCATCAATTACTCTACAGAACTTCCGCTGGCCCAGGGCATCAAATTCGATCTCTGAGTGATCATGAAATAACTTGAACAGGCAGGAGGCTTCGGTTTTCCTGCCTGTTTTCATTTAGTTTTGACCCATGCTGCCAACCATCCGCTTTCAGCTGGAAACGGACATGCAGGCTGAATATGCCTGGATCATCCGTGCATGGGGCAGGTACTCAGGTTTCACTCCATTGTTCGTGGAAACGGAACCTGAACTGACGGTCTCTGAGCTGGGCATCAGCGATATCCGTTTGTCTCATTTTTTTCGGAATACCTATCTGCATGGCGATCATCATGCGAAGGCCTATTTTGCAACCGCACCGGTACACCTGCATGCCGGGGGGCAGACAGATCATCTGAGCACAGCTTTTTATATGCTGTCGTGCCAGCAGGAATATGCGCCCTTTGAAGGTGACAAGTACGGCAGGTTTGCCTTTGCAGACAGCTGGCAATACCGGTTCGATGCTGCAGATAAGAATCTTGTGGCATTTCACTTTGACCAATTAACGAAGTCTCTGCCGTTGGTGCAGCAGAAGATCTTGAAGCAAGACCATGCTTCCCGATTATTCTGCACACACGATATCGATACCGTGTTCGGAGCCTGGACCGAACAGCGAAAAGCCTTGTTAAAAAAGGGCAGGGTAGGCACCTTGCTGCAACTGATGTTCAGGCATATTACCGGTCGCTATGACTATCTGGAACTGGAAAAGATCCTGGCTATAGAAGATGCATATGATGTGCGTTCTGTATTCTTCTGGCTTACTGAAAGAGGCCGCGGAAGAAATGGAATAGAGAATGCTGATTACCATATTGATGATCCTGCCATCAGAAAGAAGATGCAACTGGTGTCTGCTGCAGGCGGATCAAATGGCCTGCATAAAAGTGCTTTACAAACCACCTATACAGAAGAACTGGAGCGTCTTCATGCGGATGGTTTGATCAGCAACCGGAACCACTATCTGAGATTCTTTATGCCTGATACCTGGCGGGTCATGGAGCAGGCAGGGGTGGCATTGGACGCTACACTGGGCTTTGCCGAACAACCCGGATTCAGGGCAGGATACGGTCTGCCTTACAGGCCTTTCGATGTTTCAGGAAGAAGAGAAATTGCGCTGACTGAGGTTCCTCTTCTTGTCATGGACACTACCTATCGTCATTATCTGAAGAAAGACCCTGCCACAGCAGGAAAGGAGATCATAAACCTGTTGGATAAACACCGGCAGGATGCGGTCATCAATATTCTGTGGCACAACAATTATTTCTTTGACCTTGCAGAACCCGGCTGGCTGCAGGTGTATAAAGATGTGCTGGCCTGGGCAAGAGACAACGCCATTCGTTCGGTCATGCCTGAAGATCTGATCATTCAGTAGCAGAACCGTTTTCTCTATCTTTTCTCCATGACATCCAGAATCCGGCAGCTATGAGCAATAACAGGATGCTGCTGGCTCCGAGAGAAATTTTTCTGCCTGTATAGTATGAAGACGGCTCGAACCTGAAAGTAATGTCATGTTCGCCGGCAGGAATCAGCATGCCACGCAGCAGATAATCGGCCCTGAAATGATCCTGGTATTCTCCATCTATGTAAGCTTTCCAGTCTTCGTTACCACGATAAAATATCTCACTGAATACTGCTATCTGTGCACTGTTGCCTTTGAATTTGTAGGTGATCTCATTGGGCGAATAATTCAGCATGATGATGCCTGCGGTCGAATCTCTTTCAGGAACCTGTTGCAGCTGATCTTTGAATTGCTCATCTACTACCGCATAGCGCCTGGGTTCCAGCTCTTTCAATGCTTCAAACTCAGCATCAGGTCCGTTCACAAAAACAACTGAATCTACCAGCCAGGCATTACCACAGGCACCCGGATTTCGTTGAGTTGCCAATTGTCCGTTATTGCTGACGATGACATATTTGGCGTTCAGCATATTGATGACATTCATGGCGCCATTGTTCAGGTATCCGTCTATAACGTCCTGATAGCGGCGCAGCTTGGCTGCATGGTATCCGCCTATACTGTGGTATGACCAGGGCGTTACCCCATCCTGATCAAAGCGAACGGTGGTGTTCAGAACCCGGTAATTCGGGTCTTCATCGTTGATGACGGGAAGGCGTGATGCAAAATATCTTGCATAGTAATCAGGTGAATCGTAGTTGTCTGCATTCAGGTAGATGCTGTTGACAGTCCACAGATCGATCACACTCAGTAAACCTATTCCCAGCACTGCAGCAATAGCTTTCACTCTGCCTTTCAGATACAACCATATAAGACCTGCACTCAGGGCGATGAAGACCAGTGTGCGCAGTCCATCCATTCTGATCATAGACACCCGGTCTGCATGTACGGCACTGACCAGTCCGGCAATGTCCGGATCCTGCCCGTAGGCAGACATCAGTTGTTCATCTCTTGGTCCGCTTGGGTCAAATACAGGAATGAGTACCAGCAGGGTCAACACACCGATCACGATCAGAGCATATTTCCAGGCTTTGAGTTTTTGTGCTGTGTCTCCTTCACGCATGTATTTTTCCAAAATGTAAAAGCCTAGTAAAGGGGCGGTCAGACAGAAAATGATCAGTGCCATCATGACCGTTCTGAATTTGTTGTACATTGGAAAATGATCGTACATAAAGTAGTTGAAGGCTTTGAAGTGATCGCCCCAGCCAAGCATGAGAGAAACGACACTCCCGGCTATAAGCCACCAGCGCATCCTGTTCTCAGCTGCAAATGCACCAAGCAGAAACAGAAATGCCACAACAGCACCGAGGTAAACAGGTCCGGAGGTGAATTGCAGGGGCCCCCAGTATTTGCCGGTAAATTGCTGCATTTGTTGTGCCTTATCTGGCTGCCGTGCATACAGTTGACGGATATAAGCCATTGATTTACTGTCTTCGTCTTCCAGAAATGATTTTCCGCTTGCCTGACCGGCGAAGTTGGGAAACAACAGGGTCATGGATTCATCCATACCATAACTCCAGGCAAACACATAGTCTTTTGATAATCCGTTTCCGGCATAATTGGCATTGAGATCACCTTCTTTGGTCAGTTCTGAGCCACCGCGGATACTTTCTTCGCTATACACATAGGTGGTATAAAGTCGGGAAAAATTGGCGGTAAAGCTGAGCACACTGATCAGCGCAAACAAGCCGAAAACTTTCCAGTAAGAGACCATCTTTTTTTCTCTGTATGCAAATACCAGTTCAGCTGCAAACCAGCAAAACAAAAGAAAATACATATAATAAGTGATCTGAATGTGATTGGCGTCGATCTCCAGGCACATTCCCAGAAGTGCTACTGAAAATCCCAGCCAGGTCTTTCCCCTGAACAAATAATTCACCCCGGCCAGCACCAGCGGCATAATGGCAAAGGCATGCACCTTGGTATTGTGCCCGGCTTCAATGAATGAAATCATATAGGTGCCTATGGCGAAACTGATGGCACCGAATATGGCAAGCCAGTTTCGCACTTTGAATGACCGCAGCAGTATGAAAAACGTCAGGCAACTCATGAACAGATAATTGGCAGGCCTGGGTAGCCATAACCCGATGGCCTTGTTCAGAAAGGCGAACAGGTTGCCACTGTGTTCCAGATGTATCAGGAAGGTGGGCATACCGCCGAACATCGTTCCGGTCCACAACGCGGCATCGTCATGGCTGGCGTTATAGTCCAGGGTCTCTTTGCTCATGGCTTTGAAATTCAGCGCATCTGTCTGTATCAGGATCTTGCCCTGAAAAACAGGTGTGAAAAATGCGATGCTGAGAGCCAGGAAGATCAGGATGGCGATACCCCATTCAATAGCGGTTTGGCGAAAATTCGTACCGGACATAGTAGTTGCTTGAACCGGCTAAGTTACACATTGACATGTAATGAACGCTTTGCACAAGCCACCTGAAAACGTCAACTTTACCACGATACATGAAGCGGGTACTCATCATATCTTATTACTGGCCTCCTGTAGGTGGCGCAGGTGTACAACGCTGGCTGAAACATGCACGATATCTACCGGATTTTGGGTGGAAACCGATCATTTATACACCAGAAAATCCTGACCTGAGCATTACAGATGAGAGCCTCTTGCAGGACGTTTCACAGGATCAGGAAATATGGCGCACACCTATCCGCGAACCATATGATCTTTACAGAAAGCTGGTAGGGAAGAGGGAAGTGGCGGTCAACCACGGGCTGATGGATACAACCGGAAAAGGTGGTTTCTTTTCCAGGTTAGGCATGTGGGTGAGAGCCAATGCCTTCATCCCTGATGCAAGGATGTTCTGGATCAGACCATCGGCCAGGTATCTGATCGGTCGTCTGAAAAAGGAACCTGTTGATGCCATCATCTCCACGGGTCCGCCGCACAGCATGCATCGCATAGCACTGCAGGTGCACCGGGCTACCGGCATTCCGTGGATCGCAGACTTCCGTGATCCATGGACCAATAACGACGTGTACCATCGTCTGCCTCTGGGAAAAAGGGCAGAACGCATCCATCTACGCATGGAGAAAGAAGTTTTACGAACCGCAACCGGGGTGGTCACTGTCAGCTGGCAATGGGCTGAGGATATGAAGCAAATATCCGGCAGAGAAGTGGAGGTGATCACGAACGGATATGATGAGGCAGATTTTTCAGGAGCTGTCTCTCTGCCAAAGGATGTATTCGAACTGCATCATGTTGGTTCACTGTATGCCGACAGAAATCCCGTTGTATTATGGAAATTGCTGGGTGAACGGTACCGCAGTTCAGAGCCCTGGAAAAAACATTTACGGATTCATCTTACCGGTAAGACCGATCAGTCTGTCCTGGCGGCCATCCGCGAAGCTGGTTTGCAGGACGTTTTGCAATATGATGATTATCTGCCTCACAGCGAGGTCATTGAAGCGATGCGACAGGCACCGGTATTGTTGCTCCTGCTGAATGATGCTCCGGATATCATGGGTCGTATTCCCGGCAAATTGTTTGAGTACCTGGCTGCCGGCCGACCGGTCTTAGGTATAGGTGCCGCAGCAGGCGATAGTGCCCGGATCCTGAATGAATCGAAGGCAGGGAAGATGTTTGATCTTGATGATGAATTAGGTATGGCTGCGTGGCTAGATAACAGCATGCAAGCCTGGCTGGATGGAAGTTTAGAGGTACAACAGGCAGCATCGGGAATGTACTCAAGAAGGTCCTGTGCAAAACAGTATGCTGAACTGCTGAACCAGGTCTGATCAACAACCCGTTTTCTGCTACATTTGTGCCTACAAGTTATTACATGGAAAAGATCCTTCTGATTGGTGCCTGCGGACAGATCGGTGCCGAACTGACCATGCAGTTGAGGGCTGCCTACGGCGATGGAAATGTAGTAGCCGCCGACGTAAAAGAACCGAATTCAGAGATCCGTGAAAGCGGGCCTTTTGAACACCTCAATGTACTGGATGCCGCATCATTTGGCGATATCCTGGAACGGCACAGTCCTACACAGATCTACAACCTGGCAGCCATGCTCAGTGCCACCGGCGAGAAGTATCCGCTCAAAGCCTGGGACCTGAACATGAACGGTCTCCTGAATACCCTGGAGTTATCCATCATTCATGAGGTAAAAAAAGTTTACTGGCCAAGCTCCATTGCTGTGTTCGGCCCCACTACCCCTCGTGTCATGACACCACAGGAAACGGTCATGGAACCCAATACCATCTATGGCATTTCCAAGCAGGCAGGAGAGCGTCTGTGCGAATGGTACCATCAAAAGAAAGGTGTGGACGTAAGAAGCCTGAGGTATCCCGGTATCATCAGCTATAAGACCGAACCAGGAGGAGGTACCACAGATTATGCTGTTGATATTTACTTCCAGGCAAAAAGAAAAGGATCCTATGAGTGTTTTCTGAAGGAAGGCACTGCATTGCCTATGATGTATATGCCTGATGCCATCCGTGCCACCATGGAACTGATGGAAGCTCCTGCAAACACCATTTCTGTGCGCAGCAGTTATAACCTGGCCGCCATGACCTTTGCTCCGGAGGAGGTAGCTGCAAGTATTCAGAAAGAGATCCCCGATTTCGCCGTATCCTATGCACCTGATTTCAGGCAGGCGATAGCAGAATCATGGCCTGCCAGCATAGACGACAGTGTGGCGAGAAAAGACTGGGGCTGGAAACCTGAATTCGATCTGGATGCTATGACCAAAGACATGCTGGAGCATGTGAGATAGAAGGGTGAAGGTTGAAAGGGTCCCGGGTAGCGGACTTCTAACAACCATGTGCTAACTACCAATAACTAATAACCAAAGACCAACCACCAAAAACTCTGACCTGTCTTCAGGATCAGTGATCTCCCTCTGCTGTTTCTACCAGCACATGGTGTTTCTTATGAATGGCTCCAACCTTCCACGCATAGAAGGCGAGATACAGGAAACAAACCACACCTGCAAAGTAACTGTATTGGATACCTAACAAACCATCGCCCGCAAGCCAACCCTGAAAAAGGCTTACAAATCCGCCACCCATGATCATCATGATGAGCAGACTCGATGCGGTATTGGTCTTTTCCCCCAAACCGGCAATACCAAGTGTGAATATGCAGGGCCACAGGGTGCTGCAGAATAATCCTACTGCTATAAAGGCAAATACACTCACCATGCCGCTGGAGAAGATACCTACCAGCAAACAGGCAATTCCAAGAAAAGAATACAACAATAACTGCCGAACCGGATGTCCCTGGCTGATGGCATCTGCTACAGCCAGCAGGATGACCAGGAAGAGATATGGGTAGAACTGGCTGATCTCGTGCCCGGCGATGGTGTTGACCAGGGCGAAAATGGCAAACGCCACAAAAGGCAACAGGATACTCAGTCTGTTCTTGGTGGACTCCGGCAGGTCGAATGCACCGGCAGCAGAGGTCCAGCGACCGATCATCAGGCTTGCCCAGAACAAACTGACATACGGTGCTATCTGGTGTTCTTCCACATGCAGTTTCTGCCGCATGAATTCCGGCAGATTGGAGGCGGTGGAAACCTCTACACCTACATACACGAATATGGCGATCATACCCATCCAGACCTGCGGATATCGAAGCGTTTGAGAGAACCCTCCGGAAGGCATTTGTTTATCACCTATATGATCAGGTACTGAAGAAAAACGAATGAACAAAGCAGCAATGATGAAGGCAGCACCCAGCACCAGATAAGGTATCTGCACTGCAGTGAGGTTCATGTCAGCAGCAGAATCAGGCAAGCCTCCGAAGATGGCAAACGCCACGATGACCGGTCCTATGGTGGTACCCACATTGTTGATGCCTCCTGCCAGACTCAGACGCATATTGCCCTTGGAAGGATCGCCCATATTGATGGCCAGCGGATTGGCGGCGATCTGTTGCAGAGAGAACCCGAGACCTACAATGAACAGTCCGGAGATCAGCAGGCCAAACGAAGCGGAGTTCGATGCAGGAATGAACAAAAGCGTACCAAGTGCAGAGATCACCAGCCCTAATGCCAGACCATTGCGATAGCCTATCCGGTTGAGTATGTCTCTCTTCATCAGAGCTGATATGCCAAAATAGGCCAGAGAACCAACCGTATATGCCACATAAAAGGCAAAGCTGATCATCTGTGATTGCCACTGCTCCATTTGAAGTGCAGATTTGAACACCGGTATCAGAATATCATTGCTGGCGGCCACAAAGCCCCAGAAAAAGAATACGGATACCAGAGACACGAATGCCATGCCGTTGCGGGAGGTGCTGGATTGGGTCATTATCTTTTCTTATTGATGCAATATGGCCCGTGCCGGTCTGCAACAGGATACCACAGGTTCAAATTTGGAAAATAATTTCGCAATATTGCAGGCTTATTTTTAAACAGAATATGGCTGAATTGAAAAAGATAGCAGTAATGACTTCCGGTGGTGATGCACCGGGAATGAATGCCTGCATTAGAGCCGTTGTCAGGAATGCCATTTTTAAAGGTGTGGAAGTGGTGGGTATTCATCGTGGATATGAAGGAATGATAGACGGCGATTTTGAGAACCTGGAATCACACAAGGTCAGTAATATCATCCAGCGTGGCGGCACCATTTTGAAATCTGCACGAAGTGAGCGTTTTCGTACCAAAGAAGGCAGGCAGAAGGCATTTGAGCAAATGAAATTTGCTGGTGTGCAGGCTTTTGTGGCTATTGGTGGTGATGGCACATTTCGTGGTGCTACGGTATTTGAAAAGGAACATGGCATACAGTGTATTGGAGTGCCGGGTACCATTGACAACGACCTGTTCGGAACCGACTATACACTGGGATTCGATACAGCCATCAACACAGCCATAGATGCTATTGATAAGATCAGAGATACTGCCGACTCTCATAACCGTTTGTTTTTTGTAGAAGTGATGGGCAGGGATGCCGGCTTCATTGCCCTGAGCTGTGCCATTGCCGGTGGAGCAGAAGCAGTGGTCATTCCGGAAACAGAAACCAATATCGATAACCTGATCACCATCCTTGAAAAAGGCTGGTATCATAAGAAGAGTTCTGCCATTGTAGTGGTAGCAGAAGGCGATGAAGCCGGCGGAGCCTATGACATAGCCCGGCTGGTCAAAGAGAAATTTTCAGAATATGATACCCGCGTCGCAATTCTCGGACATATCCAGCGTGGCGGTAATCCTTCGGTGTACGACCGTATTCTTGGAAGCAGACTGGGAGTGGGTGCTGTGGATGCCCTGCTGGCAGGCAGAAGGAATGAAATGATCGGCGTGACCAACGGAAAGATCTCCTTTACGCCGTTCTCCAAAGCGACCAAACACCATCAGGAGATCAACAAGAACCTGCTGCAACTGGTGGAGATACTGTCTATTTGATAATTTAGTAGTATGCAATTCCGTCTGGATAAGACCGCATTTAAGATGAGGGCTGTTCAGGAAGCTGATGATCAGTATAAGATCTATGCTTCGATGACCCCTCATGAAAGATGGGAAACAGGATGGTTTCTTGTTTGTGTGGCATACCGATGGCCCGAAGATCAGATCATGTATTTGGACAGAACTGCATTTCGTATGGGTAAACAATCAAAACAGGAATGAAAGTTTACAAGGACCTGACTGATTTTATTTCAAATCTGAATCAGTGCGGGGTCAGGTACCTTCTTGTTGGTGGATATGCGGTCCAGTTACATGGTTACCCCAGATTTACGCAGGATATGGATATATGGGTGGACAGAACTTCTGAAAATTACAGGAAACTTGTTACTGCTTTTGGCCAGTTTGGTCTGCCTTTGTTTGATATGACTGAAGAGGTTTTTCTGACACACCCTGATTTTGATGTTTTTACTTTTGGTCGCCCCCCTGTTTCGATCGATATAATGGTTCTGGTCAAGGGATTGAATTTTTCTGATGCATATGCTGATAAAAAGATCATGGAGTTCGATGAAGTACAGGTAGATGTTCTGTCATTGGAAAAACTGCTTGTAGCGAAAAAAGCTTCAGGCAGATTTAAAGACCTGGATGATATTGAGCACTTGAAGGATGGTCTGTCATGAACCGGATCGCTGTTTCATCGCCTCATAGAGGAGCATGCCTGCAGCAACTGATACATTATAGCTATCAAAGTCTCTTGCCATAGGAATGCTTACGGTCTCGGTGAGCATAGCACGTGCTTCACTGCTGATACCTCTGTCTTCACTTCCCATGACAATGGCACAGGGAATGGAAAGGTCTGTTGTTGCCGGAATGGCAGAGGCGTGGGCATCAGCTCCGTAGATTGCAAGTCCGTGTAACTGTATCGTCTCCAGTGCAGTTGCCAGAATGGCTTCCCTGCATACCGGAATTTCCTGCAAAGCCCCTGCACTTGCTTTCATGGCATCTGCATTGACCGGGGCAGCGCCTGTTCCTGCTATGACCAGCGCATGCGCTCCGGCGGCCCAGGCGGTCCTGGCAATGGCTCCAAAGTTTCCAACATCGGTTATCCCGTCCAGCACGATAATAAGAGGAACCTCACCTGATTCAATGATCAGGGGCAGGAGATCTGCAATGGAAACATAAGAGATCGCAGCAGTAAACGCTATAACACCCTGGTGGTTGCCACCTGTCAGTCTGTTGAGTTTCTCTACCGGGACAGATTTGACCGGTACGCCTTTCATGACAGCCAGTTGACGGATCTGTTTCAGTACATCACCCTGGGCTCCTGTCTGGATCAGGATGCTGTCCACTTCCTTATCGCCCTGCAACAATTCTGCTACCGGCTGCCTGCCGAATACCAGGTTATCGTGTGCCCTGCGCTTAGCGTGCCGGTGGGGCTGCCTGTTGGGGCGCATTGGTTCTGATATTGAATTCTGCCTGCAGCATTTCCCAGCGCTTTTTGATACTGTCAGAAAGCTCAGAATCACCGTCTTTTCTGGCAATATTGATCAGACTGCCCACACAGCGTTCAGCATCACGTTGATCTGCGGCATACTGCGACCGGCATACATAGCCATCTGCAGGCTTGTTATACAGGTAGTAGAAATAAGCCAGGTCATCCAGGACGGTTTCAGACAGGCTCCTAACTATCTTCAGAGACTGTTCTGTCTCGCCAAGGATCTGATAATAACTGGAAGCGTTTACCATGTTATAGTCATACGGCAACACTTCTTCCGGAAACTGTTCCATCATCTTGTTCAGCACCGTCACCGCCATTTCCTGACTTTGGGCAGCTTCCGCTTCCAGGCCCTCAGCTACTTCCAGCATGTCTGTTCGGCTGGAGTCAGCACGCATCAGAGCAGCCTGAGCTTCCTTGTCCAGTTTATCCTGAACAAGATTGGCAGCCAGCTGCTGGTACATCACGTACTTGGCGGTCATAGCAGAACCGAGAGAACTTGGATCCAGATTCATATTCAGGTGGCGTTCAATACCACCATAGGTGAACAGTTCAGCATGGTTGATCAGAAGATCATATGTTACTTCTTCACCCACCTCGCGGCCCATGCCCCGACCATCAATTTCAACCGGGGTAAGTCTGTACACCATGCCTGTTTGCATGAAATATTTCTCTGCACCCATATAGGCATCCGGACTTACAGTGATGGCAAAACATATGGGGCGTTTATTGATGTTTCCTGCAATGATATCAAGCACCATGAGATCGTTTTTCAGCAGGGTCTTGTTGTTGATATCAAAGTGAATGGTAGTGATATTACCTTTGAGATGTTCCGGAACCAGATCTTTATCTGCAACAGCGGCAGAATCAACCGTTACCCTTGCGTGGAGGGAAGGCAGGTAGTTGTCTCCGTCGGCATCAAGGGCTTCTGCCTTGTCTGATCCCATGAACAGTACCATGTCTTTCAGGTCCAGTTCACGGTCACGGAATTTGCTCTTGTCATTGTATCTGACGGAGTTGCGCTTATCTCCGAATACCTTATCCTGATCCAGCAACAGGTCAACCACACCCGCATCATTGGTGGCGTGCCGCAGATGATTGATATACCAGTCAACACCCAGCAATGACATGTTGATGATGCGTACATCCGTGCGGATACCTTCCACCTCCTGTGCATACCACAAAGGATAGGTATCATTATCACCCTGGGTGAACAGGATGGCATTGGGCGGACAGCTTTCCAGATAATTCCGGGCGAAGTCTCTTGCCATGGTGCGGTTGCTGCGGTCATGGTCATCCCATCCCTGAAAACCCATTAGCAAAGGTGCCGATAAGCAAAGCAATAAAGCCACCACCGCAGATCCGGTCCAGTTGCCGGTTACCATGCGTGCTCCCAGCACCAACAGATACATGATGCCCGTTACAATGGCAGTGTAGAACAGTAGTGCAATGAAGCTGTCCAGATCATATACGGTCAATCCGGTAATAAAGAAGCTCACCATCAGAATGCCCATATACAGGAGGTATTCGGTCAGCTTGTTCTTATTGCTCTTCGCCATATCAAACAAAGCCAGAACACCAAAGCCTACCCAAATGGCAAAGGCAAAGAAGGCACCTACCAGGGCATAGTCACGTTCGCGTGGTTCTACAGGAGGCTGGTTGCTGTTCACCAGGTTCATGATGCCCATAAAGAAGAAGAACATGAACACTACGAGAAATCCTTTCCAGTCTTTTTTCAGTTGGTACACCATTCCTAACAGACCGATAATGAAAGGGAGCATATAAAATACATTCCTGGATTTCAGGTCTCGCTGGCTTTGTGGCAGGCGGTCTATATTGGGGTTCTTAAGTTTATCGATCCCTTCAATCCCGGTTATCCAGTTGCCATCTTTCATGGCTTCTGCATAAAAGCCCTGAGAGTCATTCTGCCGTCCGCTGAAGTTCCACATGAAATAACGCCAGTACATGTACCCCATCTGGTAGGTGAAGAAGAAGTTCAGGTTGGTGCCGTATGATGGGATGTAGGTGTTTTGCTGATCATCAGGCACATTGGCAAAGTTGTAATACAAGCCGGCATGTCTGCCTTCGGGGCTTCCCATTCGCGGGAAGATGACCTTTTTATTTCTTCCTCGCAGGATCTGTATTTGCTGAGGAGTCATGCCGTACGCCGCAAGCTGTGCATCAGGCAGGTCGTAAATGAGTTTAAATTCCTTGCCAATGGGAACGTATTCCTTTCCGCCGGGTTTACGTCCCCATTTTTCCTTACCATACTCCACATTGAGTGGCTGAGCGGTCCAATAGGTACCATAGACCAGATCTCTGCTGCCGTACTGTTCGCGTTTCAGATAGGAGAGGAAACTGTGTACATCATTGATACCATTCATGTTGATAGGCGGTTCTGCATGAGCCCGCACCAACACCATGGCATACGAAGACAGACCGATCATCATCATGGTGAATGACATCAGCCCTATGTAAAGTGTTCTTTTATTTTTCTGAATAGCATACCGCACACCATAGAATACCAGTCCTGCCAGTATCAAAGTGAAAACAGCTATGCCAACACCCATACCTATGCCTGCCAATGCTCTGTCAAAAGCAGCGGCAATGGCAATGAACTTGTCCAGCACTCCAAACAGGACAAATACCAGTATGCCCAGGTTGATCAGGATAGCGAGCCAGAGACCACGACGGGTGTAGGTGTAATTTTTAAAATAGTAGATCATTCCCATAGCCGGAATGGCCAGCAAGCTGAGCAGATGCACACCCATGGACAGACCAAGTGTCAGGAAAATGAAAATGATCCAGCGGTCTCCTTTAGGAGTATCGGCCATTTCTTCCCATTTGATCATCGCCCAGAAAATGAGGGCAAAGAAGAAGGTGGCCAAAGCATATACTTCACTTTCCACTGCGCTGAACCAGACAGAATCCAGGAAAGTACAGGTCAGCGCACCTACCACACCGGATCCAATGATGAGCAGTTTTTGCAGGCTATCCGGTTCTTCTTCTTCTCCGGCTATCATCTTTTTAGCCAGGCGGGTAATGATCCAGAAGCAGAACAGAATAGAGAAGGAAGTACTCAGCGCAGAGAAAATATTCGTCATGACCGGCACCTGTTCAGGCGACGAGGCAAACAGGCTGAAGATACGGCCCACCATCAGGAAAATAGGTGCTCCGGGCGGGTGAACTACTTGCAGTTTATAGGTGGCTGCGATGAACTCACCACAATCCCACCAGCTGGCCCCGGCTTCCATGGTCAAGAGATATACCATGGTGGCGATCAGCCATATGAGCCATCCCATCCAGTTGTTCAACTTCCTGTATGCAAACATGCGCTTGATTTTGAAGGCCTAAAGATAACTGATTCAGGCGGTAGGAATGCAGGTTTTTAGGCTTTCTTAACAGGCTCTCCGCACCAGGGGCAAAACGCAATAGCACCATCCGGAAGCTCCTTCCCGCAATGTGGGCAGGCCGGTTTACCCATTTGTGCTTTAGTGATCTCTGCTGTGATGATACCGGTAGGAACCGCTATGATGGCATAGCCTATGATCATAATGAGAGAAGCAAAGAATTTACCCAGGGCAGTTACAGGAACAATGTCGCCATAGCCAACAGTGGTGATGGTGATGATAGCCCAGTAAATACTCTGTGGGATGCTGCTGAATCCGTTGTTGCCGCCTTCCACCACATACATGACAGAACCCAGTGTGATAACCACCAGCAATACAGCCACCAGAAATACAGTGATCTTATAAGAGCTGGCATACAATGCCTTTCCCAATGTCTGTGATTCTGAAAAGTATCGCCCTAGTTTAAGGATCCTGAAAACCCTTGCAAGGCGCAGGATTCGGATGACGGTCAGGAAATGGGTGCCTGCCAGCACCAGACTGAGGTAAGCCGGCAATATGGACAACAGGTCGATCAAACCCCAGAAAGAAAATACATAGGTGAGTGGTTTGGGATGGCTGTAAATGCGCAGCAGGTATTCTATGGAGAACAGGATCGTGAAGCCCCATTCCAGGTCGTGGAACAACCTGCCATGATCGGTTTCCAGCCCGGCCACGCTTTCCATCATCACCAGGAGAACACTGGCGATGATGACCCAAAGCAGAGCCAGATCGAACAGTTTGCCTGCTTTCGTATTGGTTCCGAATATGATGATGTAGAGCTTTTTCCTCCAGTACATCCAACTAAAATAGGCAGATATATGACATCTTCAATTGGAGAATTTTTTTTACTTTTCTGTAATGGGAAAATATTTGTCCTTATGCATATTACTGGTTGTCTTCACTGCAACAACCGCACAGACTCCTGAAATATTATGGCAATTGAATGTGGGTGGTGATGATTGGGACGAACTCAGAAGCATGGAAGAAACGGCAGATGGAGGGGTTATTATGGGTGGATTTTCTTATTCCGGAATTTCAGGCGATAAGACAGAAGATAAAATGGGCGCTGTTGATTTCTGGATCATCAAGGTCAACAGCAGCGGCGCTATCGAATGGCAGCAAACCATTGGCGGTGATGATGCAGATCAATGCTACTTTGTTCAGCAAACATCTGACCTCGGTTACATATGTGGCGGATGGTCCAGATCCGGCGTCTCCTATGACAAAACAGTGGCATCATTTGGTGAACGTGATTGTTGGTTGCTGAAGTTGGATACAGACGGCGAGATCGTCTGGCAACAGGCATACGGAGGTGATCAGGATGATTATCTGTTCGCTTTTGACAATACCGCAGACGGCGGATATGTGCTGGGTTGCTTTTCTGCATCCGGTATCAGCGGAAATAAAACAGAACCCAACTATGGTTACAATGATTACTGGGTCATTAAGACTGACAGTATTGGAAATATAGAGTGGCAGAATACCATTGAAGGCTATGGTGATGACCGGCTGCATGGAATCCGGCAGACTGCAGACGGTGGCTATGTCATGGGTGGAACAAGTGACTCTCCCATGGGTGGAGATAAATCTGAAGATGTATTTGGTGAAGAAGACTATTGGGTCATCAAACTGGATACAACCGGTCAGATCGAATGGGAGAATAATATAGGTGGCGTTGGCGAAGATGAACAGTTTAGCATCATTCAGACACAGGATGGTGGTTACTTTCTTGGAGGTTTTTCAACGTCTCCTGTTTCCGGCGATAAAACAGAAGATGCCATTGGCGTTCAGGATTTTTGGACGGTCAAACTATCTGCCGATGGTGAGATAGAATGGCAGAATACAATTGGAGGAGACAGCGGCGACAGGCTGGAGTATGTGCTGCAGAACCAGAGCAGCAAGTATTTTCTGGGTGGGGCTTCACTTTCAGGCATTTCGGGTGATAAAGAATCAACAAGTTTTGGATTCTGGGATTTCTGGGCCATTCAGCTGAATGAAAGTGGTGAGATCGAGTGGCAACTTGCCATTGGTGGCGATGGTGATGACGTTACAAGAGGAATTAACCAGACCAGAGATGGTGGAACCGTTATTGGCGGACAATCCTCATCCGGTATTTCCGGAAACAAAACCGTTCCCAATCAGGGTGGATATGATTTTTATCTGGTGAAATTAGGCTGCAATAACGGTCTGTATCGGGACCTGGATGGAGATGGCTATGGAGATCCTGAGCAACCAATGGTCAGTTGTGAATGGTCATACGGGCTGGCATACAACAATACTGACTGTGATGATCAGAACAATTTTGTCAATCCCGGTATGATAGAGGTGGCAAATGGAATAGATGACAACTGCAACGGGATCATAGATGACCTGCCGTCTGCCTTAAGCGATATTCCGCAATTTGTACAAGTGTATCCGAATCCATTCGGAACTTATGTACAGGTTATTTCAGAGAATATTTCAGAGCCGTTGGAATATGTCAGCATAACAGACCTGTCTGGAAAGGTTGTTTTGCAACAGGCTGCATATGGCCAACTTACATGGCTGGAAACTGCTCATATTCCCACTGGTATATATGTCTTGCAATGGATTTCAGCACACCATGAAAACAAGGTAGTTTTGATCCGGTACTGAGTTATTGTATCTACTGCTATGCTGAAGCTACACAGACATGTCATCTACTCTGATGATGATATCATATTGGTGAACAAACCTGCAGGAATTCCGGTCATTCCGGAGCGGGGGAAGCATCCTGTTCCATCCTTGCAGGAGCAACTGTCTGCTATACATGGAAAGTTGTGGATCGTTCACCGGATCGACCGTGATACCAGTGGACTCGTGGTGATAGCCAAAACTGCGGAAGCACATGCGCATCTGTCGCAGCAATTTGAGATGCACAGCATTCGCAAGGAATACCTGGCTCTTGTTTATGGCGTTCCGGCCGAATCTCCTGCGCAGATTGATGTACCGCTGAAGCCTCATCCCACTAAGAATATCATGCTGGTGGACGGAAGCGGTAAGCCAAGCACAACCCTCATCAAAACAGAAGAAGCATTCAGAAGACACACTTTACTTCGCGTGCGCATCCTGACCGGCCGGCGGCATCAGATCAGGGTCCACCTGGCTTACATTGGAAATCCTCTTCTGGTTGATACGGTGTACGGTTCAGCTGATGCTTTTTATTTATCAGCAGTAAAGAAAGGGTATAAATCCGTTGGAGAAGAACGACCGCTCATCAGCCGCCTCACCCTGCACGCCACCCTGCTGGAGTTCATACACCCGGCCTCAGAAGAGCCGGTGCTGATAGAATCACCCTTACCGGCAGATATGGAAGTGGTCTGCAAACAACTTCGTCGCTGGGATTCCTGAAAAAGATTTGGAGATATGAAAGTTCAGAAATAACTTTGTAGTACAAAGTACTTTCTATGGGTGTACATCAAGCCAACGACGACCTGCGTTCCATTCGCGAGATCATGGAGCGCTCTGTGCGTTTCATTTCACTCAGCGGCTGGGCAGGTGTGCTGGCAGGCAGCTATGCACTGGCGGGTGCAGCTTATGCTTATAACCGGCTCTATCTTCCTGGCAGCTTCCATCTCAGATCAGAGCTGATCAGTATGTCCACCTTATGGGAATTGCTGTTTGCAGCCGTGATCGTATTGGTGCTTTCTGTTTCTACTGCCATCCTGCTCACCGTGCGCAAGGCCAGAGAGCAGGGTGTCAGGTACTGGAATCAGGCTGCCCGCGATCTGTTGTATCAGGCAGGAACTCCCCTGGTAGCAGGTGGGTTGCTTACCATCGCCCTGGTATGGCGGGGTTACTGGGCAGTAGCCGCTCCATCAACCCTTGTTTTTTACGGGCTGGCCCTGTTCAGCGCTTCCCGCATCACCTGGAAGGAGGTGCGCACACTTGGTCTGCTGGAGATCATACTGGGCTTGACCGGAGTGATGTTACCCGGTTACGGCCTGTTCTTCTGGGCTGCCGGTTTTGGTTTGCTGCATATCCTGTATGGATTTTTCATGTACCGTAAATATGAACGGTGAGATTTTCGCTGGACCAATACGACAAAGCTTTTGAAAGTAAACTGCGCCTGCAGATCATGTCTATCCTGATGGTGCACCGGCAGTTCGATTTCAATGCGTTCAAAGAGTTGCTGGACGTGACCGACGGCAACCTGGCCTCGCATATGAGGTATCTGGAAAAGACAGGTTATGTGGAATCACATAAACAGTTCGTAGGGCGGAAACCCAATACCAGCTACACGGTCACACCCGCCGGAAAAAAAGCATTCACCAAACACCTGGAGGCACTGGAAAACCTCCTGAAGAACAACAACTGATATTTTTTTTGATCATTCACTTTGTAGTACAAAGTAAAACTACACATCATGGAGAACAACGAAAACAATGGTAACCTCTTTCAGCAGATCAGCAGATGGATCCGCGAATCCGTTACACTGAAACTGGCAGTACTGGTGTTCCTGGTATTGCTGCTGCTCATTCCGAGCGCATGGATACAGGGCGTGATCGACGACCGGCAGTCCTATTCATATGAGGCAACAGAAGACATCACCCGCAAATGGTCTGATGAACAGACGCTGACCGGACCCGTACTGATCATTCCATTTACCAGAACCTATCCGGTAGGTAATGAACCCAAGACCGGAGAAGAGGTCATGCGCACTGCCGAAGACCGCCTCATTCTGTTGCCGGAAAAAATGACCGCGAACGCTGCACTGGACCCGCAGACCCTGAAGCGGGGCATCTTTGATGTGAATGTGTATTCTTCAGAGATCAGTATGCATGCCAGCTTCAGTCCGCCCGACTGGTCCAGGTATGACATTGATCCGCAGCGGATCGACTGGCGCAAAGCTTATCTGGCAGTTGGCATATCAGACATGCGGGGTATGTATGCTGATCCCGTTTGCAGCCTGAATAAGGAGACGTACACGGCAGAAGCATACAGCGGTCTGCCGGAAATGGGCGACAGTTATTCCAGTCCTTTTGCCAATGGCATCCGGATCAGACTGGAAGACAGTGCGGCTCGTGCAGCATTTGACTGCGATATACAGATCGGGCTAAAAGGCAGCCGTTCGTTCTTTATGCTGGCCAGTGGACAGAACAGCAGCATTGAGATGACCGGCAACTGGCCGGATCCTTCCTTTTCCGGTTATTTCCTGCCCGACGACAGGGATGTGACCGACAGCGGATTCACAGCATCATGGAACATCCTGAAGTTCACCCGACCACTTCCTGAAGCCTGGATCAGCAACATACCTGACATAGAGAATACGGGAGTGGGTGTGGAGCTGATGTCGGCGGTCAATGATTACCAGCGTACCAGTCGCACATCCAAGTACGGAGCACTCATCATCATATTCACATTCTTAGGGTTGTTTCTGACCGAGCTTATTTCCCGGATTCGGGTTCATCCATTCCAGTATGTACTGATAGGCGTGGCACTGGTCATTGACTACACATTGCTGTTGTCGATATCGGAGCAATTGGGTTTCAATACTGCCTATCTCATCAGCAGTCTGGCAACCACGGCACTGATAGCCCTGTACACCAGGAGTTTCAGTAGCTGGCGGGTGACCGGTCTGCTGGCCGCCTTACTGGTCATATTTTACACATTCATCTACATCATCATCAATCAGCAGGACTATGCACTGTTGCTTGGAAGTTTCGGTCTATTCGTGGCAGTAGGTGTGCTGATGTTCCTCACCAGAAAGGTGAATTGGTACGGGAAAGACTAGATCAGAAAATTCCCTGGCCTGAGTATATTTAACAAAGTATGTTCAGGCCATTTTTATTTTTTGGCGAATGGATAGAGACCACGAGCAAGCCTGTTGATATGGTTTATGAAACCATCATAGAGCCTAATTTCAACTGGTATTATGCTTTTGCTATCTTTTTTCTGGGAGTATTCTCTGAGAGAAATATCGGAATTTGGATGGTACCCCTTGTGATTTTCAGTTTGTATTTTCTGATGCAACTGAAAGGAATTACTGTTGACCTGAAATCCGGGCGTTACCGGGATTTTATCTATTGGCCTGGAAACTTTAGAAGAGGTAAATGGAATTCAATAGAAACACACGACTTTCTTCTTCTGTCCAGAAATGTGAAAGGAGATTTTATTGCACATCAACTTCACCTGATAACAAAAGGAAGTCGGGATCTTCTGGTATATCAATCGAAGAAAGAAGATCTGGTTTGGCATGAAGCTTCTGTGCTTTCAGAGGTTCTCGGAATCAAAGTATTTGACCTCCGACTGGAAGGACTGACCGAGGTCGTGCCCTGACCTTCCCTTGCTCTTCGTATTTTCGCAGCCGTGCCCGCCATGAGTCCCGGTAGAATTTTGTTGTTCCTGGTCATCGTCGCCCTGTCGCTGACTGCCATTGCCCTGCTGTTTCCGCAGGATGGCATCCATCTGGGCAAACAACTGGAACTGCGTTTTGTATCGAAAGAGGAACTCCTGGCGCAAAAGGAAAAAGTGGTGGTGGATATTACCGACGCCCAGCACCTGGCAGATTCGCTCGAAGCCATAGAGTCTTTCCCCGATGCAGGTCAGGTAGAAGAGCAGATCATCCCTGATCCCGGATCCATCAAACAGCGACTGGAGTGGGGCAGCAACGGGAGAGCTTCATTGAATACTTTTTTCGCCCACCTGGACAGCCTGACACTTACGGGTGGCAGCATGCGCATCATGCACTACGGAGATTCCCAGATAGAGGCAGATCGTATGACATCTTACCTGAGGGATAAATTCCAGAGGTACTTTGGTGGCAGGGGACCCGGACTTGTCCCGGTCATCAGCTTCAGCAATCCCGCCGGAATCAAGGTGACCACCCAGGGCAACTGGGAACAATACGGTCTGTTCGGGAATCTGAGTGGTAAGGGCATGACCTTTGGTCCGCTGTTCTCTTTCGCCTCCATGTGTAAACAACCTGCAGATTCAGCCATGCTGGATACTACTTTGAGCGCTTCTGCTGCATTTCAGGCAGGCTCAGCACTGTACAGCAATGGCAGAAGTTTTAACCGGGTCAGGGTATTCTACAGCAACAGCGATCCGGATGCCACCATCACCCTCGAAGCGGGTGGCGAACAGATGGTGCGCAGCCTCGATACCAGCCATACCATGTTCACCATGCCACTGGGAAGTTTCGCCAATACCCTGTCATTCACCGTGCAGGGAAATGCGAGTACCCATATTCAGGGAGTCAGCCTGGAATCACAATCAGGTGTGGTGGTAGATAATATTCCCCTTCGGGGAAGTTCCGGTACCATCTTCACCCAGGGAAGCAGGCGCATGCTGGCAGATGCCTATCGTGCCATGGGGGTAGATATGTTCATCCTGCAGTTCGGTGGCAATGTGATGCCTTATATAGAAGATGAACAGGCATGCATCAACTATGGCAACTGGTTCGCATCACAGATAAAATATCTGAAAAGTATCCGGCCCGATGCGGTATTCATCGTCATCGGACCCAGCGATATGTCCACCAAGATCGGTACGGAGTATGTGACCTATCCGTTGTTACCCAATGTAAGGGATGCACTTCGAAAAGCAGCCTTGCAATCCGGTGCAGCATACTTTGATCTGTTCGAGGCCATGGGTGGAGAGAATTCCATGCAGGCCTGGGTCAATGCCGATCCTCCGCTGGCAGCGCCAGACTACACCCATTTTTCATCACGTGGTGCCAGACTCATGGGCGAAATGTTCTATGAGGCCCTGATGTCTGAATACCACCAATATAAAAGCGACAACGGTCGTTGATCGATTATGTGCAGCAGGACCATTTTCTTCTTGTTTTTATTAGGGTTGACAAGTGCAACTTTTGCACAGATCGATACCAGCCGCTATACCTATATACAGTACCGGCTCAATCGGCTGGACAATCCTGACAGCAGTTATGCCCTTGCCGGATTCTGGGAGCAGTTCGATGCGATGCGGGTATATGGCGACAGACAACTCAACATCGTGCACTTCGGTGGATCGCATATCCAGGCAGATATCTATCCGAATGTGTTGCGCAACACCTTTCATACCCTGGACAGCGGCAGGACAGGAGCTCGTGGTTTTCTGTTTCCGTATTCGGCAATTCATACCAATAATCCCTGGAACTATAAGACCAGCTATACCGGAACCTGGGAAGGGCACCGAAGTGCCGTATATAAACACAGCATGACCTGGGGGGTGGATGGTGTGACCGCTACCACCCGCGATTCTGTTGCATCATTGTCTTTTTCTTTCCGCGATTCAACTGTGGCTGTGAGGCCTGTTTCTGTGCTGGTGATGGCAGATCTGAGCGACTCTTCCTATCGGCTTGAAACAGATAGTATACCGCATCTCCTGCTTACTGACACTACATCGGAAGGATATCTGTTGCTGGTGTATGATGGTCCGGTTGATACGGTCTTTCTTCCTTTCGTACGTATGGACAGTACCGCTCAGCTGAAGTTTTATGGATGTATCGTCAATAGTGATGACCCTGGCATTGTTTACCATTCACTTGGTGGGAATGGGAGCAGTTTTCGGGCCTTTGCCAGATGTGATCTGTTTGCTTCCCAACTGGCCTACCTGCAACCAGATCTTGTTATTATCTCTATTGGCACAAATGATACCAGCGATCCTGACTTTGATCCTGAAGCTTACACTGCAGCATACGCATTATTTATTGAACAGATACTGTTGGTCAATCCGCACTGTGCACTGATCCTGACTGTACCCAATGACAGCTACGTGCGTAAGAAATATCACAACAACAACCTGGTTTCCTGCCGGGAAAGCATCTATACACTGGCCGCAAAATACCATGCAGCAGTCTGGGATTTTTATACCATCATGGGTGGCGCATACAGTGCTAAAAAATGGCGTACCGATCAGATCATGAAGAGTGATCTGATCCACTTCACCAATGAAGGCTATCAGCTCAAAGGAGCACTGCTCATGGAAGCCATGATGGAAGACTACCACCATTGGCTGGTCGATTCAGGTAAAGAAAGAGAGACCGGAAAGTAATGGAAAGGCTGAGCCGGATATTCGCATTTGATGTGCAGCACCCTATGGTGTTTACCCGGGTAGATTTCTGGATATTCTTTCTGGTGGTATATGCTGGAATTACTTTGCTGCGAAACAGGCTGAGCTGGCGGAACGCCTACCTGATGGCAGTCAGTTTTTTCTTTTACTATAAGACCAGTGGGCTTTTTCTCCTGCTTTTGTTTTTTTCTGTTTCTGTCAGTTACTGGATGTCAGAATGGATTTACCGAAGTGACAGTAAAACGAAGAAAAAGGTATTGCTCTACCTGACCATTACCCTGCAGCTTTTTCTGCTTGTGTATTTTAAATATGCCTATTTCTTTGCCGGCATTGCAAGCGATTTTTTAGGCAGAGAGGTACCGGTCATGAATCATTTTGCATGGATAGCGAACAACATCCTGCAGTTCAACTGGTTTGATGTAGATACCATCCTGCTGCCGGTAGGTATCAGTTTCTTCACCTTTCAGGTGATCACCTATGTGGTGGATGTATCCAAAGGGAAACTGGATCCTGTAAGGTCCTTCACTGATTATGCGTTCTATATTTCCTTCTTTCCCCAATTGGTAGCAGGACCTATTGTGCGGGCTGCAGATTTCATCCCGCAATTGTACAATAAGAGCAGCATTTCAAAAGAGGCTTTCGGAACTGCACTTTTCCTGATCCTGAAAGGGTTGTTCAAAAAGATATTCATTGGCGATTACCTCGCGGTCAATTTTATTGACAGGGTCTTTGCCCATCCGCTCAGTTATACCGGACTTGAAAATGTATTTGCACTGATCAGTTACAGTCTGCAGGTCTATGTGGATTTTTCAGGATATACGGATATCGCCATTGGCTTGTCACTGCTGATGGGTTTCCAGTTGGCAAAGAATTTCAACTCTCCCTATAAAGCACAAAATGTGGGTGATTTCTGGCGGCGATGGCATATCAGTTTGTCCACCTTTCTCCGCGACTATCTCTATATACCGCTGGGAGGAAACAGGGGTACAGCTTTCCGCACGAATGTGAACCTGATGATCACCATGCTGCTGGGAGGTCTGTGGCATGGTGCCAGCTGGAACTTTGTGATCTGGGGCGGACTGAACGGACTGGGTCTGTTGATCTACAAGTTCTGGAAAAAGATACGCCCCTGGAAGAAGATCGAAAAAGCATGGGCCATGGCAGGACGCATCGCTTTTACATTTGCCTTTATCACCTTTACCAGGATCTGGTTCAGGGCTCCAGACCTGGAAGGAGTACAGGCATTCTTTCAGGCCGTGGGCACCAATTTCAATTGGGCCGTACTGCCCGATTTCATCTGGGGTTTCCGTCTGGTTATGCTGGTGATGCTGCTGGGCTTTGTGACCCATTGGCTGAGCGATGCATTCAAGCAGAAATGGCAGCAGAGATTTGTTGACAGTCCGCTGTGGCTGCAGGGAGTCATCACCGTAGTGATGGTCTTCATCATCTACCAGAGTGTATCGGCCGGCATGCAGCCTTTCATCTACTTCCAGTTCTGAGTATCACTCAAAACTGATCTTGTTGATGAAATAGACACGTCTCTTCTTTTTACCGAATGAGGCATCAGAATCCTTGATCGTCTGATTTCCGTGTGCCAGAAAATAATTATCGTACCAATAGGACAAGTTAGAATATGAATCCTTTACTTTATCGCTGTCACTTCCGGTATCGATCAACTCAGCACTATTGTCATGCAGGATCTTTCCATTATCATCAACTTGCATGGATTTGATAGAGTTGTTGCTGGCAAATAACATATTGATGTTATCCTCATCGATATTCAATTCAATGAACCTTTTAGCAAAGAATGGTTTGTAACTGGGCCACATTTCAAAGGTTCTGTCCCAGATGAGTTCTCCTTCATCATCAAATGCAGCGATCGTTGCATGTGTATATTGATTCCCGTCAAAAACAGTACGGGTGCGGGTTACTGTTTGTCCGTTTACGGTTGTTGTATAGGTCTCAGTGCGATAAGTAGGGTAATATGCTTCCCCCAGATAGATATACTGATCATTCATTACAGCGATCTCATGCGAGGCCATCAGATAATCGATTGAAAACTCCTTGTCGTTATCTTCCTTCCTTTCTTTTTTCTTTTCGATCTTTTCCTTCTTCCTGTCGGGCAGGTAGGAGAGAAACTCATTGAAGTCCAGAAAATTGTGGTATTTGATAAAGCTGACTGTCTTATTTGAGACTCCTGCAATGAATATCCCCTGAGAGGTGTTTGTTCCTCTGGTACTGTAAGTGCCTGTCAGAATATATTCATCATCTCCGGTCTTGGATGCAGAAACGGAAGTAAGCTGGTGTTCCCCATCTGTTTCGATCATATACAGGTCTGTCTTCTTGCTGCTTGTATTGATATGCATGGCATAGACAGACTGGTCATAAACATTTTTCCCCAGTCTGCTATCAGCTGCATTGATATAAATAATGGCTTCAGTTTCGTCTTCCATTATCTGCATATTCTCGATCGTGAGATCCTTTGGTCCGTAACCCGAGATGGCAAGGGGAATAAAGGTTTGTTTGCCGCTTTGATAGTCGATCGTGAACAATACAGGGCCTTTGGTATTCTGCCCGGCAACCAGAACCAGGTTATTGAGAATGGCGATCTCACCAACCTGGGTCTTTTTAGGCATGACCCCGCTCTTTTTGGTCACTTCCAGGGTGGCCGGCTCCACGTGAATAAAGGTGTAGTTACCTTTTGCATCGGTGAACAGCATATTAAGCTCATTTTCATCCTCGACCTTTTTCTTGAGGGTCTGCTTTTTCCCGATAGTTACATTGACAGACTTATCAGACTTGAGGTCAGTACTGTATCTTTCCAGTTTCCAGATATCTTTCTTTTCGAGTTTGGCATACAGGATCAAACCGTCTGCACCATATGCACTAAGCCCGAAATCTTCATAATCTTCATTCAGGTCAAATTCAATTCGGTTCTCATTGAGAACCTGAGCCTGGTTTTGAACGGAAAAGCCAAAGGTCAAAGTGGCCAGAAGAAGACTTGCTTTCAGTTGCATGAGTAGTGGTTTGCGATAAAAATAGGATTTTCAATTAATTCGCAGTACATTAAATTTATTCGTTACATCCTCTGGATCATTAATTTAGGGTCATGAACATAGCAATAAGTGCTAAAAAAATGCTTTGGTGGAGCTTGTTGCTGGTATATACCTTCTTCTGCATACTGATGCTTGGAATCGTACTCCAGTACATTCCTGCAGGACCCGATACCGCCTTTCTGGGTATCAAACAGGATTATATAGAACTGCCCTGGTACCTGCCTGCTTTTTACATCCATGTATTTACTGCCATCCTGGCCTTGCCTGCCGGGTTCACCCAGTTTCAGAAGAAGTTGCGCCGGAAACACCCTGCCGTTCACCGTTTCAACGGACGCGTCTATGTCTTCATGATCCTGCTGTTTGGCGCCCCCTCTGGCCTGGTGATCGGAGTATATGCGAACGGAGGGGTCTCTTCACAGATCGCCTTTGTGTTGTTGGCCATGTTGTGGTGGTGGTTCACCTGGCAGGCTTTTGTGAAAGCCAAAAAGGGATTATTCAGGGCGCACCGTATCTTCATGATCAGGAGTTTCGCTCTGACCTTGTCGGCCATTACCCTGCGGGCATGGAAGTATGTGATCGTGGCAGCGTTCCATCCCCATCCGATGGATGCCTACCGGATAGTGGCCTGGCTAGGATGGACACTGAACCTGCTCATTGCTGAACTCATCATATATCAAATCCGAAGACCATGAGAACATGTCTTTTTTTATTCCCGGCCATACTACTCGCATCCTGTGCCGGCAACAATGAACGGACCGGATCAGAACCGGACGAGCTTTCGGCATCGCTGATGCTGGAAACGAATTATATAAAACCTGCAGCACCGGTGATGGTGTATGGCATTGAAGGTTATTACACCGGATTTTTTGAAGCCGAAGAATTCGATGCCAACAAGAACTATATGTGGAGCAATAAGATCACGGTTTCTATTGATTCACTTTCTGAAACAACCTTGTACGGACACAGTGTGGTTGCGGGTAATGTCCGCCCTTTTTCGGGCACCTACAACAGAGCCGACAAGACCTGGCAGGCCACCGTATCTGAACCAGGTGATGACCGGTACGACGGCGTATTCACTTTCAGTGTCCACAGTGATTCACTGGTACTTCGCGGAACCTGGACAGCCAATGATAAGAAACTGGCGGTGACCAAAAGAAAGTACCAACTGGAACACCGCGTATTTGGCTATGATCCGAATATTGACTTGCCTGAAGATGTTACTTATACGAAGCTGTATGGTTCTTATAACGAAGAAGATGAATCAGTGGAAGCGATCACTGAAGATGCACTGCGTTTCAATCCTTCGGTAACCCTCCTGAAGAAAGAAGACATTGAGAACATGTACCAGGGCGATCTGGAGGTGATGCGTAATTCCATCTATGCCCGGCATGGATACAGTTTCCGTAACCGGCGTATGCGCTTTCTGTTCGATCAGCTGGTAGACTGGTACATGCCGGTGTCTGTCAACATCACCGGTGAACTGACCGATCTGGAAAAAAAGAACATCGACTTGCTCAAGCGCTACGAAGCCCATGCGGAGAAGTATTATGATGTATTCGGAAGATAGGAGGGAAGTGGGAGTGGGAGTGGGAGTGGACAAGTGCCCTGAGAAGGCTCCCTCTACACTCAAACTCTTAAAGTAGCCCGTAAGAGAAGCCCTGCCTGCGTGGCTCAGTCAGGCAAGGAACTCGAGTTTCAGGAAAGAAAACCGGGTTGTTTTTTAAGCCAGTTCTTACCAGAGGCTGTTTTCAGATATTTTTCACGAACCCTGGCACTGATGAAATCCGGATGAGATTCTGAAAAGAAGATCTTCCAGGGCCTGAAGGCTTTAGTGTATCTGTTTTTTCCTTTGTTATGTTCTTGCAGGCGCCGGTCTAATTCGGAGGTCATACCAACATAGACTTCTGAATTCAAGTCATTCTTTAAAGCATAAACGAAAACTACAGGCATAAAAAAAGCACCCCGTTCTGGAGTGCATGTGCGGTGGATGTAGCCCGTACGAGAATCCCTGGATTCTCCTATTGTTAAAAAAATCTTTGTAGCCCGTACGAGAATCGAACTCGTGTTTCAAGAATGAAAATCTTGCGTCCTAACCCCTAGACGAACGGGCCAAAATGGCTGTGAGCCACAAAGAGCAGGCAAAGATAGATGATTTCCGAATTTTCTTAAACAAATCAGGAAAAAAAACAGGAAGGATATTGGGGGCCACAGGTAAAAACAGAAGACTTACATATGGAAATTATTCGCTTCCCGGATCATAAAACAGTGGCAAAACGCTTATTGAACGGATCTGATTTCAGGAAAGCTGCTTACTGTAACTGAAGGCTTGAGAATCCCTGCCTGACTGCGTCACGCAGGCAGGGAACTCGTGTTTCAAGAATGAAAATCTTGCGTCCTAACCCCTAGACGAACGGGCCAAAATGGCTGTGAGCCATAAAGAGCAGGCAACGATAGCCGATTTCCGAATTTTCTTAAACAAATCGGAAAAAAAACAGGAAGGATATTGGGGGCCACAGGTAAAAACAGAAGACTTACATATGGAAACTATTCGCTTCCCGGATCATAAAACAGTGGCAAAACGCTTATTGAACGGATCTGATTTCAGGAAAGCTGCTTACTGTAACTGAAGGCTTGAGAATCCCTGCCTGACTGCGTCACGCAGGCAGGGAACTCGTGTTTCAAGAATGAAAATCTTGCGTCCTAACCCCTAGACGAACGGGCCAAAATGGCTGTGAGCCATAAAGAGCAGGCAACGATAGCCGATTTCCGAATTTTCTTAAACAAATCGGAAAAAAAACAGGAAGGATATTGGGGGCCACAGGTAAAAACAGAAGACTTACATATGGAAACTATTCGCTTCCCGGATCATAAAACAGTGGCAAAACGCTTATTGAACGGATCTGATTTCAGGAAAGCTGCTTACTGTAACTGAAGGCTTGAGAATCCCTGCCTGACTGCGTCACGCAGGCAGGGAACTCGTGTTTCAAGAATGAAAATCTTGCGTCCTAACCCCTAGACGAACGGGCCAAAATGGCTGTGAGCCATAAAGAGCAGGCAACGATAGCCGATTTCCGGTTTTTTCTAAACAAATCGGAAAAAAAACAGGAAGAATATTGGGGGCCACAGGTAAAAACAGAAGACTTACATATGGAAATTATTCGCTTCCCGGATCATAAAACAGTGGCAAAACGCTTATTGAACGGATCTGATTTCAGGAAAGCTGCTTACTGTAACTGTAAGCTTGAGAATCCCTGCCTGACTGCGTCACGCAGGCAGGGAACTCGTGTTTCAAGAATGAAAATCTTGCGTCCTAACCCCTAGACGAACGGGCCAAAATGGCTGTGAGCCATAAAGAGCAGGCAACGATGGCCGATTTCCGTTTTTTCCTAAACAAATCGGGAAAAAAAATCGTTGGCCGGGTATCATCCTAATCTTCACAAAACTATTTTTGCGGCCATGAATACAATTAAGATCGCCATCAATGGATTCGGACGCATCGGAAGACTGGTCTTCCGCCAGATCCACGACCTGGATGGCATGGAGGTAGTTGCCATCAACGACCTGACCAATCCCCAGACCCTTGCACATCTCCTGAAGTATGACAGCGCTCAGGGCAGATTTGAACAGGAAGTAAGTGCTACGGAAGACAGCATCATTGTAAATGGTAATGCTATTAGAATATACGCAGAACGCAATCCGGCAGACATCCCATGGGGGAAACACGAAGTCGATGTGGTCATTGAATCAACCGGTTTCTTCACCAGTGAAGAGAAAGCACATGCCCATATTACCGCTGGCGCCAAAAGAGTGGTCATTTCGGCTCCAGCAACCGGCGACATGAAAACAGTGGTTTTCAATGTGAACCATGATATCCTGGACGGATCAGAGACCATCATCTCCTGCGCTTCTTGTACCACCAACTGCCTGGCTCCCATGGCACAGGTACTGCATAAGAATTTCGGCATCGCCATCGGCAGCATGACCACGGTGCACTCCTATACCAACGACCAGAACACCCTCGATGCACCGCATAGCAAAGGTGATCTGCGTCGTGCAAGAGCTGCAGCAGCCAATATCGTACCCAACTCGACAGGAGCAGCCAAGGCCATCGGCTTGGTGCTGCCGGAACTGAAAGGTAAACTGGATGGAGGTGCACAGAGGGTTCCCACCATAACAGGTTCTCTTACTGAACTTACCTGTGTGCTGGGCATGACCGTGACTAAAGAAGAGATACATGCTGCCATGAAGGCGGCTTCCAATGAGACTTTGGGATACAACGAAGACCCCGTTGTCAGCTCAGATATCATCGGTATGACGTACGGGTCCCTGTTTGATGCTACCCAGACCAAGGTCATCAGCGTGGGCGACAAGCAGCTGGTCAAGACCGTGGCATGGTATGATAATGAAATGAGTTACGTGAGCCAGCTGGTGCGCACGGTGCGCTATTTCGCTGAACTGATCGCCTGACAAGGGCCTGAGAAAACTACTACTATGAACACCATTACTGATTTTGATTTCAATGGACATAAAGCCCTGATCCGGGTCGATTTCAACGTACCGCTGGACAAGGAGACCCAGGCTGTGACCGATGATACCAGATTAAGAGCAGCTCTTCCTACCATCAATAAGATCCTTGGCGATGGCGGATCCGTCATTCTGATGTCGCATCTGGGCAGACCGAAAGACGGTCCGGAAGAGAAGTACAGTATGAAGCATGTGATCGGAAGGCTGGAATCGCTTCTGGGCAGACCGGTTCTTTTCGCCACTGATTGCATCGGTGAGTCAGCTGCATCAGCAGCTTCGAAACTGCAACCGGGTGAGGTGCTGCTGCTGGAAAATCTTCGCTTTCATCCGGAAGAGACCAAAGGAGATGAGGACTTTGCAGAACAGCTTTCCCGTCTTGGAGACGTTTATGTGAATGATGCCTTTGGCACTGCTCACCGGGCACACGCCTCCACTACCATCGTAGCAAAGTTCTTCGACGCAGGTCATCGAATGGCCGGCCTGTTGCTGGCAGCGGAAGTGGAAGCCGGAACGAAAGTGTTGCGAAATGCTGAAAAACCCTTCACCGCGATCATAGGCGGTGCCAAGGTGAGCGATAAGATCCTCATTCTGGAGAAACTGCTGGACCTGGCCGATAACATCATTATTGGCGGAGGAATGGCCTATACTTTTTATAAAGCACAAGGTGGCCACATCGGCAGCTCGCTGTGCGAAGAAGACCGACTGGATGCTGCTCTTCAGCTTCTGGAACAGGCTTCAGCAAAAGGGGTGAACGTGTACCTGCCGGAAGACAGTATCCTGGCCGACAGGTTCGCTGCAGATGCTGCCACGCAGGTAACCGCCAGCAAGGAGATCCCTGACGGATGGATGGGCCTCGACATCGGACCAGCCGCCCTGCGGGAATTCAGCTATGTGATCGCTCAAAGCAAGACCATCCTCTGGAATGGCCCGATGGGTGTTTTCGAAATGGAAGCATTTCAGAAAGGTACTGCAGAAGTAGCCCAGGCCATTGCCCGTGCGTCTGCTCAGGGTGCATACTCTTTGGTAGGTGGCGGCGATTCTGTAGCGGCTATCAATACCTTCCATCTGTCTGATAAGGTCAGTTACGTAAGCACAGGTGGCGGCGCCATGCTGGAGTTCTTTGAAGGAAAAGAGCTTCCCGGGGTAGCAGCCCTGAACTGATAATTCATATCATTAGTAATACCACCTGCGGTGGTCAGCATGGCTGACCACCGCTTTTTTTTGCACCTAAGCTTCCGTTTCTTCTCGCTTGCCCCCACTGTTTGCGGCACTCTGTGACAGGGTGATCTGCACCTCTAGGACCCGTTTTTAGCTGTCATCCACAATTGTGCGTAACCAGTGTGCATTGTTTGTGAATAAAAATAGGTGGGTTAAAGTGGGAGAAAGTGGGAGAAAATGGAATATTTGCGTCAGTTTTACGATACATTTCCACCAGAACAGGAATTATGTCGGGTTTATTAGGCGAATTTGAAGTAAGCATGGATCCCAAAGGGAGGGTCAAGGTGCCGTCAGCGCTGATCAAGCAGCTGAGCGCCGATGACAATGCACGCTTCGTCATCACCCGAGGTTTCGAGAAATGCCTGGTACTGTATCCCTACTCTGAATGGCAAAAGGTGAGTGCCCGTCTGAACAGCCTCAACATGTTCGTGAAGAAGAACCGCGACTTCGTGCGCTACTTCATGAGCGGTGCTACCGAGCTCACACTGGATGCCAGCGAAAGGGTTCTCCTGCCTAAACCCCTTCAGGACTACGCCAACATCACCAAAGAGCTGGTGCTGTCGGCCTTCCAGGGAAAGGTGGAGGTATGGGATAAGAAACAGTACCACAGCACCATCGACATGAACTCCGACGATTTCGCAGGACTGGCGGAAGAAGTGATGGGTAATACTCCCGATGAGTGAGGCCTACCACATACCAGTTCTTTTACATGAAAGCGTAAGCGCACTTAACATCATCCCTGACGGTATCTATGTAGATGTCACCTTCGGTGGTGGCGGTCATAGCCGGGCTATCCTGAATGAACTCGGGCCACTTGGAAAACTGATCGCTTTTGACCAGGATCCGGAAGCAGCTGAGAATGCACCAAACGATGATCGTTTCCTGCTCATCCCCTGGAACTACCGTTATCTGAAGCGCATGTTGCGGGTTGCTGGCATCGATCAGGTGAACGGCATACTGGCAGATCTGGGAGTGTCTTCCCACCAGTTCGATGAAGCCTCCAGAGGATTCTCTTACCGCTTCGATGCTCCGCTCGATATGCGGATGAACACAGAAGCAGGAACAACTGCCGCAGGTATCCTGGCGCAATGGGATGAAGCAGCTCTCCAGGACATGTTCAGCAAGAACGCAGAACTGCGAAATGCCAGACAGCTGGCCAGAGCGATCACCATGACCAGGGTGCAATCGCCGCTGCTGACCACCGGTGATCTTGTCAGGCTGGCCGAGACCGTGATGAAAGGCGAAAGGCACAAATACCTGGCACAGGTGTTTCAGGCACTCCGCATCGCAGTCAATGATGAGCTCAACGGTTTGCAGGACATGCTGCAGGATGCTGCAGAGATCCTTCAGCCCGGCGGAAGGTTGGTGGTCATCAGCTATCACTCTCTCGAAGACAGAATTGTGAAAGACGCATTACGCCCCCATGAAGATGACAATCCCGCCAATATGACGGGGCAAAAAGAAGAGCACTTCCGCATCATCGCCCGAAAGCCGGTGGTGCCTGAGGCAGAAGAGATCAAAAACAATCCGCGAGCAGGAAGTGCACGGATGAGAATAGCTGAAAGGCAATAAAAAACGAAAGACCAATATGACCAGGCAGACAGACAGCAAACGAAAAAAGAACGTGTCGCTGGCTGCGCTTCTCCGCAACCTGGAAAAGGTGCCCTTTCTCCAGACAGACTACATCGCCAGCAGTATTCCATTCTTCATTTTTCTGCTCATGCTGGGATTCTTCTACATCTGGAACAATCATCGCGGCGTGACCATGGTGAAAGACCTGCGCAATACCGAGCAACAAATGACCGAAGCGCAATGGGAATTCAACGATGCCAAGAATGAACTGACCAGATACAGCAGGCAAAGCACTGTTGCAGAGCGGGTCAGAGACCAGCAGATGTATGAACTGACCGATCCACCTTATACCATCATAGACAAATGACGGAAGTCAAAAAAGATATTCTCTGGAGGTTATACCTCACCTACGCCTTCTTTGTGCTGGCGGGGGTAGCCATCGTCGTGCAGATTCTCCGCATTCAACTGGTGGAAGGAGAAGATCTCCGTGCTGATGCAAGTGAAAAACAGATCAAGTCTGTATCCATCGCTGCCAAACGCGGAAGCATCTACGCAGAAGACGGCTCCCTGCTGGCGGCCTCCTTTCCATACTACCGCGTCATCATGGATCCATCAGTGATAGACGCCAAAGTATTTGCCAGAGATCTTGACTCGTTGTGCCTTGGTTTAAGCCGGGTGTTGAAAGATCAGCCGCCATCTTATTATAAGGAAAAGATCCTGCAGGCACGACGCACGGAATCCAAGTACCTGGTACTGCATAAAAAGGCAACCGTTCCTCAATACTATGAATTGCAAAAACTGCCCGTTTTTCGCCTGGGCAGAAATAGGGGAGGTCTCTACAAAGAAGAGATCCAGGTAAGAGAAAGACCCTATGGCAGCCTGGCTTCGAGAACTGTTGGTATTGAACGGGAAAATAATAAAGTTGGCCTGGAAGGAGCCTATGACTCTGTGCTGGCAGGGGTTACCGGATTGCAGTTACAACGCAGGGTTGCAGGCAATGTATGGATGCCGCTCAACGATGCCAACCAGGTTGATCCGGTTGACGGGCTCGATATCATTACAACTATTGATGTAAACATCCAGGATATTACAGAAACAGCCTTGCGTCGTATTCTCATCAAGAACGATGCTGCCTGGGGAACCGCTGTAGTAATGGAAGTAGCTACCGGTAAGATCCGGGCCATCAGTAACCTGACCAGACTGGAAGAAGGCAATTATGCCGAAGTACTCAACTATGCAGTGGGCACCAAAGTGGAACCCGGTTCCACCTTTAAGCTTTTTTCTCTGATGGCCTTACTGGAAGATGGTTACGTGACCATTCAGGACAGTGTTGACCTCAATCTGGGCACTTATCAGTATGGCGACAGGGTCATGAAAGACAGTGAAGGCAAGCATGAATACCGCAATGTGACGGTTGAAAAAGCCTTTGCCAATTCCTCCAATGTGGGCATCAGCAGACTGGTCACTGAACACTACCGCACCAATAAGGAGAAGTATGTTAAGCATATCACAGATATCGGGCTGGATAAACCAACCGGTGTCTGTATTCCGGGTGAACCCGCACCGAAATTCAAGCTGGATCCGTCAGATAAAAAGAACTGGTCTGGTGTTACTCTCCCTTGGATGAGCGTGGGCTATGAACTGGAGATCACCCCTCTGCAAATGCTCACCTTTTACAATGCAGTGGCCAACGACGGAAAGATGATGCAGCCCATGTTGGTGGAAGGCACATCCCGCTACGGGCAAATGCAGGAAACCTATAAGCCTGTAGTGCTTAATCAGAAAATATGTAGCGACAAAACCTTAAAGCAAGTACAGGCATGTCTGGAAATGGTGGTTGACAGTGGTACAGCAAAAAATATACGAAATGATCATTATAAAATAGCCGGAAAAACCGGTACAGCACAACGTTTGGTGAACCGTTTCTACAGCAACACTTCTTACCTGGCCAGCTTCGCAGGATACTTCCCGGCTGATGACCCAAAGTATTCCTGCATTGTAGTGGTAAGTGAGCCGTCCAAGCTTGTATTCTACGGTGGTTATGTAGCAGGCCCGGTATTCCGCGAGATCGCAGACAAGGTTTATTCGCATGATCTGCGCATGGTAGGACCGGTCAATGCCAGCGATTCTTCCTACGCCGGACTAACCACCAGGACCAAAGGTTATGCAGGTGATTTCCGTGAGATACTGGATTGGATGGACATCAGCGAACCGGCTGGAAACAGCAGTGAATGGTGGATGCTTTCAATAGATGCAGATAAACCTAAAGTGTCTGATGTGGCCATCATGGATAAGGTCATGCCATCTGTCAAGGGTATGGGGCTTCGCGATGCGATGTACCTGCTAGAAACAATGGGTCTGAAGGTAGAAGTGAGCGGAACGGGCAAGGTGGTATATCAGTCATTGTCACCTGGTACCGGAATCTACCGTGGTGCAAAAGTATTTCTGAAACTGGGATGAAAACACTGCAGCAACTCATAACAGATCTGGATGTGCGTTCCCTGCGGGGAAGGGTGGATGCAACAGTGCATGCCGTTACGGCCGATAGCCGGCAAGTAGCATATGGAACCCTGTTCATCGCAGTGAAAGGTACCGCACATGATGGTCATGCTTTCATTCCTCAGGTAGTGAAAGCAGGCGCCGAAGTGATCGTATGTGAAAGAATACCCGAAGCAGCAGATACATCTGTAACCTGGGTCGAAGTGGCTAACAGCAGCCAGGCACTGGGGGTGATAGCCCACACATTCTTCGACCATCCTACACGTGAACTGAAACTGGTGGGAGTTACCGGTACCAACGGCAAGACCACCACTGCAACATTGTGCTATCAACTGTTCACCGCACTGGGTTATCCTACGGGATTGCTCTCAACCATTGAGAACCGCATTCTGAAGGAAGTACTGCCGGCTACTCATACCACACCTGATCCGGTGCAACTCAATCGCATCCTACGGCAGATGGTTGATGCCGGATGCAGCCATGCCTTCATGGAGGTGAGTTCTCATGCCGCACATCAGCACCGTATAGCGGGACTGGAATTTAGCGGAGCTGTTTTCACCAATATCACCCATGATCACCTGGACTACCACGGCACATTTGATAATTATATCGCCGCAAAGAAAATGTTCTTTGATGCTTTACCTGCATCTGCCTTTGCACTGGTAAATGCAGATGACAAAAGGGCATCAGTGATGCTGCAGAACACAAAGGCAGACACCCGCCGCTTCTCAGTTAAGAGCGATGGTGATTTCACTTGCCGCATCATTGCCAATGAGATCACAGGTCTGCAACTGAAACTCGATGGCGAAGAATTTCATTCCAGACTGACCGGCGAATTCAATGCCTGGAATCTGCTGGCGGTTTATAGCGTGGCACGTTTGCTCGGCCTCAGCAAACAGGAAGTTTTACCTGCACTCAGCGCACTGGGTAAAGTAAATGGTCGCTTTGAAGTATTGCGTGCCGCTGAGCAGAACCTGACCGCTGTGGTTGACTATGCACACACACCGGATGCCGTAGAGAAAGTGCTGGAAACACTTCGTGGCATGCTGCACAAACAACAGGGCATTATAACGGTAATAGGTTGTGGTGGAGATCGCGACAAGACCAAACGCCCGCTTATGGCTGCAGCAGCAGCAAAGTGGAGTACACAGGTAGTGCTCACGTCAGACAATCCCCGCACGGAAGATCCCGCACTGATCATCCGCGACATGGAGAATGGACTGGATGAAGAGATGCGCAGGCATACCCTGTCTATCGCCGACAGAAAAGAAGCCATCCGCACTGCCATCAAACTGTCCAGACCCGGCGATGTGGTGCTGGTAGCCGGTAAAGGGCATGAGACCTATCAGGAAATAATGGGTGTGAAACACCCTTTCGACGATAAGCAAGTGATCACGGAAACCTTTCAAAACCTGAACCGCTAATGCTGTACTATCTGTTCAACTGGCTGGAAGCTGAATTCAACATACCCGGAGCCGGACTATTTCAGTTCCTTTCATTCCGGGCGGCCATGGCCATACTGTTCTCCCTGATCATCTCGATCATTTTCGGCAAACGCATCATTCGCTACCTGCAGAAACAACAGATAGGCGAGAGCATCCGTGACCTTGGCCTGGAAGGACAACTGAGTAAAAAAGGTACACCTACTATGGGAGGTATCATCATCCTGATCAGCCTCATCATTCCCACTTTGCTGTTCGCTGATCTGGGTAACATCTACATCATTCTTATGCTCATTGTAACTGTTTGGATGGGCATCATCGGTTTCCTGGATGACTACATCAAGGTGTTCCGCAAGAACAAGGAAGGTCTTCGTGCAAAGTTCAAACTGCTTGGGCAGATAGTGCTGGGTTTGATTGTAGGTCTGGTGCTGTATTTCAGTGATGATGTCAAGATCAGAGATTATGAGCACATCTATGTGTATGAAGTGGAGAACGGCCAGCCTGTTGGAAAACCGGTGGAATCGTATGATGCCAACGAGGTGTTGCTGGAAGGTAACGGTATGCTGAATGCCGATGGCACCAGGTACCTGTCGCACGATACCCGTTCCAGTATCACCACCATCCCTTTCGTCAAGAACAATGAGTTTGACTATGAATGGCTGGTGGCATGGGCGCCGAAGAATGCACGTGGATGGGTTTTCCCTGTCATTTATATACTCATCATCATCACCATAATCACGGCCGTTTCGAATGGGGCCAACCTGACCGATGGTCTGGACGGTCTTGCAGCGGGCACCTCGTCGATCATAGTTTTTACATTACTGATATTTTCATACGTAGCCGGTAACTTTCTGTTTGCAGACTACCTCAATATCATGTACATCCCAAACTCAGGTGAGCTGGTGGTATTCTCTGCTGCATTGATCGGAGCCTGTGTGGGCTTTCTCTGGTACAATGCATTCCCGGCACAGGTGTTCATGGGCGATACGGGAAGTCTGGCCATTGGCGGCATCATCGCATCATTGGCCATCATCATCAGAAAGGAGCTGCTTATCCCCATCCTCTGCGGCATTTTTCTCATGGAGAATCTCAGTGTGATGATGCAGGTAAGCTATTTCAAGTACACCAAACGAAAGTATGGCGAAGGCAGGCGCATCTTCCGCATGTCGCCGCTCCATCACCACTATCAGAAATCAGGCATGCACGAGACCAAGATCGTAGCCCGCTTCTGGATCGTGGGTGTTTTCCTGGCCATCATCACCATCGTAACCCTCAAAGTCAGATAATCCTTGAAGCAGCGCATGGTCATATTGGGAGCAGGAGAAAGTGGCACCGGTGCCGCCCGCCTCGCTGTGCGCAAAGGATACGATGTATTCGTGTCTGACAAGGGAAAGATCGCAGAAAAGTACAGGATGATGCTGCAGGCAGAAGGTATTGCTTTTGAAGAAGGCCGGCACTCAATGGAACGCATTCTTGCGGCTGATGAAGTGATCAAAAGCCCGGGAATACCGGAATCCGTACCGGTACTCCGGGCCATCAGAGAAAAGGGTATTCCGGTGGTAGGTGAACTGGAATTCGGATTCCGTCACTGCCATGGAAAGATCATCGCCATCACTGGCAGCAATGGAAAAAGCACTACCACCAAAATGACCTGGTGGATACTCCATCGTGCCGGCCTTGATGTGGCCATGGGCGGAAATATCGGAAAGAGTTTCGCCGGCATTCTGGCCGATGGAGACCACGACTGGTATGTACTGGAGGTCAGTTCGTTCATGCTGGATGATACCGCAACCTTCAGGCCATTCATCGCCATGCTGCTGAACATCACACCCGACCACCTGGATCGGTATGCATACCAAATGGAAAACTATGTTGCGAGCAAATTCCGCATCACTGCCAACCAGAACGAATCAGATCTTTTTATATACAATGCAGACGACCCGGTCATCAGGGAGGGGCTGAAACGCCATCCCTCCCGGGCTGTACCTCTCACATTCACAGCTGCCGATGCACCCCGTCAAGGTGCCTGGATAAGCGGCAGTAAAATTCAATTTCAATACAACCAAAACACCTTTGATATGACGATCAGTGAACTCGCAGTACAAGGCAAACACAACCGCTACAACTCAATGGCAGCAGCTATTTCAGGGCATGTGCTCGACATCCGGAAGGAGAGTATCCGCGAAAGTCTGATGGACTTTACCGGACTCGAACACCGCCTGGAATTTGTTGCCAAGGTACATGGCATCAGCTTCATCAATGACTCCAAAGCTACCAATGTGAACTCCACCTGGTATGCGCTGGAAAGCATGAATGATCCTGTTATCTGGATAGCAGGTGGCGTAGATAAAGGAAATGACTACAGCGAGGTGCTGGATCTCGTTAAGAAGAAAGTAAAGGCCATCGTCTGCCTGGGTACTGACAACCGGAAACTCCAGGAAGCATTCAGCCGGCATGTGGACATTATGGTCACCACAGACACCATGCAGGAAGCTGTAGATATGGCCTACCGCCTGGGTAAAGACGGTGATGCTGTGCTGTTGTCGCCGGCATGCGCCTCCTTTGATCTGTTCGAAAATTATGAAGACCGGGGCAACCAGTTCAAGAACATTGTTAGAGAACTCTGATACTATGACAGCTGTCCAGTTCCTGAAAAATAAACTGCGTGGCGACCGCTATATCTGGCTGGTAGTGCTGGGGCTATCTCTGTTCAGTATTCTGGCAGTGTACAGCTCCACCATTGCACTTTCTTTTCAGGAAGCTAATGGCAATACGGAGTATTTTGTGCTCAAACACATCGGTATCATGTTGTTTGGTGTGGTCATGATGTACCTGGCACACCTGATACCGTACCGTTTTTACAGCAGGATCTCTCAGATATTGCTATGGCTGTCTATTCCGCTGCTTATTTACACCCTGTTCTTCGGGGTTGAGATCAATGATGCCTCCAGATGGATCACCATACCGGTAGTTAACCTTACCTTCCAGACCAGCGACCTGGCAAGATTTGCACTGATCATGTACACAGCCAGACTGCTATCCAGGAAACAGGAGCTGGTACATAGTTTTAAAGAAGCATTTGTTCCGGTCATGCTGCCGGTGGGCCTGGTATGTGCACTTATTTTTCCTGACAACCTCAGTACTGCGTCTATACTGTTCGTCACCTGTTTGTTGCTGATGTTCATCGGAAGAGTGCATTTTAAATACATTGCTGTAACTGCTTTGTCCGGATTGTTGCTGGTAGCTTCCATCATCGCTCTGTCATACCTCATGCCTGACGTAGGTCGTTTTGCTACATGGCAAAGCAGACTTGAAAGTTTTACCGGCGGAGGAGATGTGCCTGATCAGGTAGTGGTGGCAAAGACATCAATAGCCATGGGCGGAGTACTCGGGCAGGGACCGGGTAACAGTACCCAGGTACACCATTTCCCGCTTGCCTATGCTGACTATATCTATGCACTCATCATTGAAGAATACGGTTTGCTTGGCGGGGTCGTTATACTGTTACTCTTTCTTATTCTTATGTACAGGTGCATCCGTATCGTGGTATATGCACCCTCTTCTTTCGGAGCGCTGCTGGCTATAGGCTTAGGACTGAGTCTTACCATCCAGGCATTGATCAACATGGGTGTGGCAACAAGTTTGCTTCCCGTTACGGGTCTCACCTTGCCGTTTATCAGCATGGGAGGAACCAGTTTGTGGTTCACCAGTTTGTCGTTCGGTATTATTCTGAGCGTAAGCCGTGAGATAGAACTATTGAAATTACAGGAACAGGGCGAGCTGCCTGAAGATGAAACAATTCATGAAGGAATCGAATAAAACATATAAACTGCTGGTGAGCGGTGGTGGTACCGGCGGACATATCTTTCCGGCTGTTGCTATTGCCAATGCATTCAGGAGAAGGCATCCGGAAACAGAGGTGCTCTTTGTTGGTGCAAAAGGAAAAATGGAAATGCAGAAAGTGCCGGCAGCCGGATATCCCATTGAAGGACTCTGGATCTCCGGATTCAGCAGAAGCCTTTCCTGGACCAATCTGCTGTTTCCGGTCAAACTCATACACAGCTATTTCCGGGCAGGAGCCATTGTGCGCAGGTTCCGCCCGGATCTGGCTGTGGGCACCGGCGGGTTTGCAAGCGGCCCTGCACTGAATGCAGCCATGCGTGCAGGTATTCCGGCCATCGTACAGGAGCAGAACTCTTTTCCCGGTATCACCAACAAGATACTGTCTCGCAAAGCACGGAAAGTATGTGTGGCATATGAAGACATGGAACGGTTCTTCCCGGCAGGAAAAACAGAACTGACAGGCAACCCGGTACGCAGGGAGATACTGGATAACCAGGCAACAAGAGAGGAAGGAAGGGCACATTTCGGCATTTCAACCAGAAAGAAAGTAGTGCTGGTAGTAGGAGGAAGTCTGGGAAGCCGCACATTCAACGAATGTATGATGACAGATCTCAACCGAATCAGACAGGAAGAGATACATGTCATCTGGCAAACCGGCACCCTGATGTTCGATCAATGCAGAAAAGCTGCATCCGGTATGGACAATGTTTCAGTGGTCGATTTCATACCGGAAATGGCCAAGGCTTATGCGGCTGCCGATGTGATCGTGAGTCGTGCCGGAGCCATCGCCATCTCTGAATTATGTGTGGTTGGAAAGCCGGTCATTCTGGTTCCTTTTCCGTTTGCCGCCGAAGACCACCAGACTAAAAATGCTCAGGCATTGGTAGATAAAGGAGCAGCAGTTATGATCAGTGATTCGGATGCACCTGCCAGGCTGGTAGATGCGATGCTGCACCTCTTGAGAGATCCGGAAAAGCAGGAACATTTATCGGCTGCCATCAGTCAGCTGGCCGTTACCAATGCAGCTGAAAGAATAGCAGACATCATGGAAAATATTCTGGGAATAGCATAAATGGAACAGCTCAGCAGGATATACTTCATAGGCATTGGCGGCATAGGCATGAGCGCCCTGGCCAGGTATTTTCACGGGAAAGGACTGTTTGTATCAGGATATGACCGGACAGAAACAGAACTGACCAGGAACCTGCAACAAGAGGGTATGACCATCTGCTTTGAAGATGATGTTGCGTTGCTGGATAAGGATGCCGATCTGGTGGTATATACACCGGCCATTCCTGCAGATCACCAACAACTGAACTACTACAGGGATCATGGCTACCAACTGAAAAAACGTTCGCAGGTATTGGGAGAACTGACGCACGATCATTTCACCATTGCTGTTGCCGGTTCACACGGAAAGACCACCACCTCCTCCATGATCGCCTGGATACTTCGCGACAGCGGATATGACTGCACTGCATTTCTGGGTGGCATCTGCGTGAACTTCGAATCCAACTTCGTGCAGGGAGCCAATCAGGTGATTGTAGTGGAAGCCGATGAATTTGACCGTTCCTTCCACACGCTGCATCCTGATATTGCAGTGGTCACAGCCATTGACAGCGATCATCTGGAGATCTACGGAACGCAGGAAGCACTGGAAGAGAATTTTCTTGTTTTTGCAAAACAGATCCATGACAACGGGTTGCTCATACACAAGCAACAGGTCACAGCATTGCAGGCGCATACCGGCCGCAGATCAACTTATTCATTGCGGGATGATGCGGCAGATCTGTATGCTGTATCCACAGAGATCGGAGAACAGGGCAGCCGGGTTATTCTCAGCAATGGCTTTGATTTCGTCCTGGAGTATCCGGGTATTCACAACATAGAGAATGCCATTGCAGCAACTTGTGTAGCCTTGGAACTGGGCATTTCAGAAGAGGCTGTCAGAAAAGCATTGCGGTCGTTCAGGGGAATACATCGCCGCTTTGAAGTGGTGTGGAAGCAAGACGGAAGGGTACTTATAGATGACTATGCGCATCATCCTGAAGAGATTCGCATGTTCATCAACAGCTTGCGGGCCATCTATCCGGGAAAGCAAGTTGAGGTGGTATTTCAACCCCACTTGTTCACCCGGACCAGAGACCTGGCAACAGACTTTGCCGGGGCACTTGATCTGGCAGACCATGTTGTGCTGCTACCCATATACCCGGCAAGAGAATTGCCCATTCCCGGCATAGACGCAAATACCATTGCCAGACATATGAAAGGCAGTGTTCGATTGCTTGAATCCACACAACTACAGGAATTTGTACAGGATGATGAACATCAGGTGATCGCTATGGTGGGGGCAGGAAATATTGATCAACTGGTCAGGCCCATGGCTTCCTGGCTGGAAAAAAAATACAGCAGATGAGGGTGCCTGTAAAAATGATCAGACTGTTACGCGGGGTAGCGCTGGCTGCCCTGACGGTCTGTTTGCTGGCATTGACCGGCAGGCAGGTAAAAAAGCAGGATGATATGCCCTGTAACGCTGTATTGGTGGGCATTGACACGGATAACGGGATGGCGTTCATAGACAGTGCAGATGTGCTGAAATTGCTGGAGAATACCCTTGCTGATTCACTCCTGAACAGACCCTTGCACAGCATACCGGTAGCTGAGATGGAAGCGGTGGTATTGTCCAGTCCGTATGCAGATCAGGCTGATGTTTATCTGGATGCTGTTGGGAACATCCACGTAGATGTAGTGCAGAAGCAACCTGTAGCACGTATTATCAACAAGAACGGTGTGCATTATTACATGGATGAAAAGGCTAATAAGTTTCCTGTTCACCCTACATTTACATGTCGTGTACCGGTGGTAACAGGAAACATCAGCGAATCACTCTCAGAAGGTGATACCATCCAGTCTGCCGAACTAAAAAACGCATACGAAATTATCATGTATATGAACACCTCTGACCTGTGGAAAGCACAGCTGGAACAGCTGCAGGTGAGGGGTGACGGTGTATTTGAATTTGTGCCCAAGATTGGCGGTACCGTTGTGCTGGGAAAGGCAGAAGACCTGGAATCAAAGCTGGACAAACTGGAATTGTTTTACCGTGAGGGATTGAACTATACAGACTGGGACCGATACAGCAGGATCGACCTGACGTACCGGGACCAGATCGTATGTACTAAAAAACAAGCATGGGAATGAGAATAGACACCAACAGGATCGTGACCGGACTCGATATCGGTACCACCAAGATCTGTGCGATCGTTGGCCGGATGAATGAACACGGCAAGATCGAAGTGCTGGGCATGGGCAAGGCTGACAGCTTTGGCGTGATGCGTGGGGTGGTGGCCAACATTGACAAAACAGTGGAAGCCATTCGCCAGGCGGTGAAAGAAGCTGAAACAAAAGCTGGTGTGGAGATCCGCGAAGTATATGTGGGAATTGCAGGGCAGCATATCCGCAGTCTGCAGCACCGGGATATCCTGACGAGGAACGACATGGAAAGTGAGATCAGCAGAGATGACGTGAACCGGCTGATCGAGAACATGCATAAGCTGGTGCTTCCCCCGGGCGATCGCATCATACATGTTCTGCCACAGGAGTTCATCGTTGACCATGAACCCAATATCAAGGATCCGGTTGGCATGTGCGGTGTAAGGCTGGAAGCTAACTTCCACATCATCACCGGTCAGATAGCAGCTGCCAAGAATATTTTCAAGTGCGTGGAGAAGGCAGGACTAAAAGTGCTGGACCTGATCCTGGAACCGCTGGCATCATCGGCCTCTGTGCTGAGTATGGAAGAAAAAGAAGCCGGAGTTGCACTCGTTGATATTGGAGGTGGTACCACAGACATAGCCATTTTCCAGGACGGAATCATCCGCCATACCTCTGTCATTCCGCTTGGTGGCAACATCATCACCGACGATATCAAGGAAGGCTGCCTCATTATGGGAAATCAGGCGGAAGCACTCAAAGTGAAGTTTGGTTCTGCATTGGCTACAGAGACCAGCGACAATGAGATTGTTTCCATTCCCGGTATCCGTGGCCGCGAGCCAAAAGAGATCAAAGTGGAAAATCTGGCCCGCATCATCCAGGCCAGAATGGAAGAGATACTGGAACACGTGTATTACGAGATCAAGGCAAGTGGTTTCCAGAAGAAACTTATTGGAGGTATTGTGGTAACAGGTGGTGGCTCTAAAATGAAACACCTGAAACAACTGGTAGAGTATGTTACCGGTATGGATACCAAGATCGGCTTTCCGGTTGAACACCTGACCAAATCCAAATTCCAGGAGATCAGCCACCCGATGTATGCCACAGCCATCGGTCTTATCCTGAAAGGGTTTGAAGACGAGCGCTACCATGAACGGGCTGCTGAAGAACTCAGTGCCAAAAAAGTAGAAGCGGAAGCACAGGTGGAAGTAGAAACAGAAGATAGCCACGAACAACCGGCCAGAAAAGGTGGATGGTTCAATAACATCCTCACCAACACCCGCAGGTGGTTCGAAGAAGATGAAGTAAATGATTTCAACAATTAAGCTAACCAACACACATACCTATGGAATTTGATCTGCCAAAAGAACAGTCGTCCATCATCAAGGTCATCGGAGTTGGTGGTGGCGGATGCAATGCCGTGAACCACATGTTCAACCAGGGGATCAAGGATGTCAACTTTGTCATCTGCAATACAGATTCTCAGGCGCTGGATACGAGCCCCGTACCCAACAAAGTGCAGCTGGGCCCCGGACTTACCAAAGGCCGGGGTGCAGGTTCTCATCCGGAAACGGGGAAGGATGCTACTATGGAGTCTCTCAAAGAGATCAAGGAGATGCTGGAAAAGAATACCGAAATGGTGTTCGTTACCGCAGGTATGGGTGGCGGAACCGGAACCGGCGGTGCACCCGTTATTGCCAGAACTGCCAAGGAAATGGGCGTGCTGACCATCGGCATCGTGACCATGCCTTTCGGCTTTGAAGGCAAAAGAAGAAGAGAACAGGCAGAAAGAGGTCTGGCAGAAATGCGGGGAAATGTAGATGCCATTCTGATCATTTCCAACGATAAACTCCGCGAGATCTACGGCAACCTCGAGTTCAATGCAGCCTTTGCAAAAGCCGATGATATCCTGGCTACTGCTGCCAAAGGTATTGCTGAGATCATCACCGTTCCGGGGTATGTCAACGTTGACTTTGAAGACGTCAAGACAGTACTGCGCAACAGCGGTCTGGCCATCATGGGTTCTGCCATGGCCGAAGGAGAAGACCGGGCACTGCAGGCTGTCAAAGAAGCGCTGGCATCTCCGTTGCTTAATGATAACGACATTAGTGGTGCTACCAATATACTGCTGAACATCAGCTCAGGTACCAGACCTGTACTCATGGATGAGATCTCTGAGATCACCGAGTTTGTACAGGAAGCAGCCGGCAATGAATGCGATATCATCTGGGGTAACTGCAACGATGAATCGCTGGGTGAACATATCATGGTAACCCTCATAGCTACAGGTTTCGAAACGGAAAAGGAAAGAAGGCAGAAACAGCAAAGCAGGAACGTAAAGCGTATGTCGCTGGACAGTGATGAGGATGCCGGAATCACTGTCAGCACAGAAGCCATCATTGAAGAACTGGAACCGGAACCGCCGGTAGTACTTGATGAAGCTCCGGAAACAAAGCATCCTGAAGAGGAGATCCGTGTGACCCGCCTGCAACTGGATGAAGAAAAACCAAGGCAGTTCTCATTTGAGTTCACGAATTCTTTTTTTGATGAGATGCAGAACGACCAGATGGATGAAGACATCCGGCAGCAAGAAGAACCTGATAGCCTCCAGTTTGAGATTCGGAAAGTGGAAGATACCGAAGATGATGAACCTGAACTGGAAGTACCGGCAAGAATGGAACATCGCAAGCCTGATCTGGCTGATAACAAGGATCGGATGCGCATGATCAACCAACAGGAAAATGAACGTGTAAAAAGGCTGAAATCGCTGAGCCTGCGGCTGAATAATCTCGATGAACTGGAGAAAACTCCGGCCTACCTGCGGCGAAATGTCAGGCTGGAAGATACCCCTGATTCAGCCGAACATCATGAATCCAAGTACTCACTGAATGACAGCGAAAGAGACGGCCTGCAGATCAAAAGGAATAATTCCTTTCTGCATGATAATGTGGACTGATGATATGATCTGTTATAGTATGCACGAAGAACCCCGGCTTCCCGGGGTTCTTCTTTTTTAGAAATTAACAACAGGTGTTGTTTGAAGGTCAGACAAACTTTTGTTAGCTTTAAATGTTGAAACATACCGTAACTCCTCGTGACCCGCACCCATTTACGGCTATGAAGAATTTATCAGTGTTATTTTTAGCAATTGTGACATGGAATATGTCTCAATTGTCTGCTCAGGTTATACTGGGTCCAACCATCAATGCGCCAGGTCTGCCATCTGCAGACGAGTTGATATGTGACATTCCACTGGAACTGGAAGTGGAAATTGAAGACGGCCCCCTGGAAGGTGATCTGGTCAATGACTTTACCTTATATGACACAGAAGGAAACCAGGCTGTTCTGTCTGAGGTGCTCGCTCTCGGCAAGCCGGTCTTACTCATAAGTGCCAGTTATTCATGTATGGTCTTCAGAGGTAAGGTGGCCCTGATCAACAATATCAAGACTGAACGTTCTGACGAACTTACCGTGCTCGTGGTATATACCGTTGAAGCTCACCCCTATGGTGATATCAGCCCTTATTATGGGTTTGAAAATACAGGTGAACAGAATTTTGAAGATGGCGTGCTCGAGCCTCAGGCGGTTACCTATGGTCAGAGGGTGGAGCAGGCTGCTGTCATGAAAGACGCCCTGGGTCTGCAAACCAGGGTTTTGATAGACGGACCCTGCAATGAATGGTGGACCGCCAATGGACAGGCTCCTAATAATGCCTACCTGATAGACACCAATGGTATTGTATATGATGCCCAGGCCTGGCTGGATCGCTATCCGGAAGACATCAAGTCGTCTATCAGCGGGTTGGTGGGTGAAGATATTACAGGCGCACCTGTTCCAACAGGAATAGTAGGTCTGGATTCTTATGATGAAGATTGTGTGGAAGGCGAACCCGGCTCTACTATCATAGCACATGTGAATCTCTCTAATGAAGATACTTCCGCTTCTTTCCTGGATATCATTAGATTGTCTGAAGATATACCCGGCACCTGGACCACCAGTATCTGTACAGACGTTTGCTACCCGCCTGAAACTGAAAATGTAGATATGTTTGTGGAGGAAGGCACGGCCGCTTCACTGTCATTCTACTTTTATACCACCCTGACAGGTGCCGAAGGTCAGGCTAATCTGCTGATCAAGAACATCTACATACCGTCCAACTCTTTCGAGGTATTGCTTAAAGCCTGTACAGAATTGGGCGCACCGGCTGAAGTGGAGATAGTAAAGCACGAAATGTATCTCTACCCCAACCCGGTGGCAGAGCAGCTGCAGGTATTCATTCCGGGATGGTCTGGTCAGGATATTCAGATCAGAATTCTGGATCTGTATGGCCGCACTGTTCATATAGTTCCCTGCACATTGGATACAATTGATCCGGTTTGCTCCGTTTCATTGCAGGATTTTCCAACAGGCAGTTACTTGATTCAGGTGATGAACACACACACGCAGGAATCATTTACAGAAACAATACTTAAACACTAAATTTCATGCGCTACCTCCTCCTCGCTGCGCTGAGCCTGGCCGTAACAGGTTCTCAGGCACAGGTCATTCTTGGTGATGCCATCAATGATGGAATATTGCCTGCTGATGACGAACCTATATGTGATATACCTATATATCCGGAAATGCTGGCATATACACATGTCATGTCCGAAGACAGCATAGTGCCGGATTTTACACTCTTTGATCTGGATGGAACTGCCTATCACCTTGCAGATATCATGGCCGATGGAAAACCAGTAGTACTGTTTGGTTGCAGTTACACCTGTTATGTGTACCGCGGAAAAGTACCATCCATCAATTCTATGGTCGATTATTTTGGTGAAGATGTCAATTTCTTTCTGGTCAATACCGTGGAAGCCCATCCTTTCGGAGATGTGAGCCCCTATTTTGGCTATGAATATCCGGGCGACGAAAACATTGCCGACGGCGTCCTGTATCCGCAGCCCACTACCTATGGTGAAAGAAAAGCTATTGCAACAGATATGGTAGCCAATATGGATCTGCCTGATATCCCTGTGTTGCTGGATGATCCATGCAATAACTTCTGGACCCATTTTGGTGCCTTTCCTATACCTGCCATACTGATCAATACTGATGGTACAGTGTATGACTACCATGAATGGCTGAATAACTACCCTGATAACCTGATGGCTTCTTTATATACTTTGCTGGATGGTGGAATTATTGAAGACCCCACCCCGGATGGCACTTTTGAAATGGGTGTTTATACAGAAGAATGCATGAGCGGAGAACCGGGCTCTACTATTGTGCATCATATTGAACTGATCAATACAGATACAGTAGATGCATATATAGGTGTGGATCGCACTGCCGAATGGATACCTGATGGTTGGGAGATCAGCCTATGTACCGATATCTGTTATCCGCCTGATGTACTTACAACCAATATTTATGTGGAGGCAGGTGATACAGCTGCTTTCAGCCTGTACTTTTTTACTGATGAAATGCCGGGCGAAGGTCAGACAGATCTTTATATTCACCAGATGTTCAACCCTGATATCAATTATACCATTACCCTGAAAGCCTGTACAGAAGAAGTGGCTGACACAACAACTGCGATTCTTCAGGCCGGTGCGGCATCATGGTCTGTGTTTCCGAATCCGGCTAGCGGGCCATTCACGGTTACAGTTCCTTTTATAACCGGAAATGATATAATAGTGTCAGTGTATGATCTGCAGGGAAACGAAGTTTTTGCTGCTACCACTAAAGGCCAGCAACCTCTGACATTGAATACCGGTTTACCTCCTGGTAACTATATTCTGCGACTTGCATCTGCAGACCGACAAATAAGTACCCTGATCACTTTGCAATAAAAAAAAGCCTGCAGATATCTGCAGGCTTTTCTTATTGCCTGATCTTATAGGTGAATGACCTCATCGTAAGCGGCAGCTGTTGCTTCCATCAGTGCTTCTGACATGGTAGGATGTGGATGCACCGCTTTCAGAATCTCATGTCCGGTGGTTTCCAGCTTGCGGGCGGTTACCACTTCAGCTATCATCTCGGTTACGTTGGCACCGATCATGTGTGCTCCCAGAAACTCTCCATATCGGGCATCAAAGATGACCTTTACAAATCCTTCCGGTGCGCCTGCTGCTTTTGCCTTGCCGGAGGCAGTAAAGGGAAACTTGCCCACCTTTATCTCGTATCCGGCTTCTCTGGCTGCTTTTTCTGTATAGCCAACAGAAGCGATCTCCGGAGTACAATACGTACAACCGGGCAGGTTGTTGTAGTCAATAGGTTCAGGATGCATACCGGCAATAGCCTCCACGCAGGTGATACCCTCTGCACTTGCCACATGGGCCAGCGCCGGTCCGTGCACCACATCACCAATGGCATAATAGCCTGGTACATTGGTGCGGTAGAAATCATCTACCTGAATCTTGCCCTTTTCGGTTTTGATGCCGCAGATCTCCAGCCCGATATTTTCAATGTTGGCCACGACACCGGTGGCGCTTAGTACTACATCACAAGTGATGGACTCTTCGCCTTTGGCAGTCTTGATCTTCACCACGCAGCCATCGCCGGATGTATCAACAGACTCTACACTACTGGAGGTCATGACACCAATACCCTGCTTCTTGAAGTTGCGTGCCAGTTCTTTGCTCACATCTTCATCTTCCACAGGAACCAGTCTGTCCATGAATTCTACAATGGTCACTTCTGTGCCGATGGTGCTGTAGAAATAAGCAAACTCTACACCAATGGCTCCTGCACCCACTACGACCATGCGTTTTGGCTGTTGTGCCAGGGTCATGGCCTCGCGATACCCGATGATCTTTTTACCATCCTGTTTCAGTGCAGGTAATTCGCGGCTTCTGGCTCCGGTGGCGATGATGATATGTTTGGCTGTGTAATTCGCCTTTTTACCTTCGGCATCTGTGACCTCTACGTTCTGGCCAGGCTTCAGCATTCCGGTACCGGCTATCACATCGATCTTGTTTTTCTTCATCAGGAAGGTGACTCCCTTGCTCATGCCTCCGGCCACTTCGCGGCTGCGACCTATCATCCCATTGAAATCTGCCTGCACAGAACCATTCAGCTGAATGCCATATTCGCCGGCATGTTGCATGTATGAGAACACCTGGGCACTCTTGAGCAGTGCTTTGGTAGGAATACATCCCCAGTTGAGACAAACACCACCCAGTTCAGCTTTTTCTATTACTGCGGTCTTCATGCCCAGTTGAGAAGCTCTGATAGCAGTTACATATCCTCCGGGGCCACTGCCCACCACGATCACATCATAATTCATAGTGTGAGATTTTAGCGCTGCAAAGATAGTGCAAGCGTCAGGAACTGGCTCGTTTTACAGCAGCAAGCCATCCCGCATACAATGAGGTGCTGTCAGAAGCAGACATGACCGGCTTACAAACACGTTGATGTGCACTGCGGGTCTGTTGGAATGCGTTATCATGTCTGGTGGCCAGCATGGCTGCTCCCAGTGCTGTACTCTCCTGTATTCCGGCAATCAAAACGGGCTTTTGAATGATGTCTGACTGGAATTGCATCAGCCAGTTGTTTCCTGTGGCACCACCATCTGTGCGAAGTTCTGACAAGGGAATACCTGCAGCTGCTTCCATGGTCCGGAGTATATCGGCAGACTGATAGGCGATGCTTTCCAGCGCCGCCCGCACCACATGCCTGCGATCTGTTCCTCTGGTGAGACCGCATATCATGCCTCTGGCATCGGGATCCCAGTAGGGTGCCCCCAGGCCCGTAAAGGCCGGAACGAGATAGACACCTCCGTTATCGGATAATGCTGCTGCCATTTTTGCAGATTCTTCAGCACTTTCCAGCAGCCCCAGACCATCTCGTAACCATTGTATCACAGAACCGGCCTGAAAGACACTTCCTTCCAAAGCATAGGAGATGGTTCCATCCAGTTTCCAGGCAACGGTGGTTAGTAATCCGTTATCAGTTATATGAGCCTGTTCACCAATGTGCAGCAGTAGAAAACACCCCGTACCATAAGTGTTCTTGGCCTGTCCCGCACTGTGACATCCCTGTCCGTATAAAGCTGCCTGCTGATCGCCCGCCACACCGCGAATGGGGATCTTATTTTCTCCCAGTACGATGTTGCCAAAAAAACCGTCAGAGTCTCTGATCTCAGGCATCATAGCAGCAGGAATGCCAAACAGACCGAGTAATTCCGGATCCCATCCTGTTGCTTGCAGATCATATAACATGGTTCGGCTGGCATTGCTGTGATCTGTTGCATGCACAGCTCCTGCAGTTAGTTTCCATATCAGCCAGGTATCTATGGTACCACAAAGCAGATCACCACTATCTGCGGCATCTCTGGCACCCGGAACATGTTCCAGTATCCAGTTGATCTTGGTAGCGCTGAAGTAGGCATCTACTACAAGCCCCGTTTTTTGCCTGATGCCGGGATGCTCTTGCCTGAGATGTTTACAGGCAGATTCTGTTCTCTTATCCTGCCAGACAATAGCCGGGTAAATGGGCTTACCGCTATGCCTGTTCCATATCACTACAGTTTCTCTTTGATTCGTGATGCCTGCAGCAACGATCTCTTCAAGAGGAACGGATGTTTTATCCAGCACTTTCAGGAGTGTACGGTACTGCGTTTCAAAGATCTCTTCTGCGTCATGCTCCACCCATCCCGGCTGTGGAAAATATTGCCGGAATTCCTCCTGGGCAAGACCTGCTACCTGTAGTTTTTCATCAAAGAGCAGCGTTCTGCAACTGGTAGTACCGGCATCAATAGCAAGGACATAAGGCATATCAGTGAAGACTTAGTTCAAGTAGTTGTGGTTGATGGTCTGTAAACCTGAATTGATTGTCTATGGTATGTATGTTGTTGACAGAAATATTGGGCGACAAAACAAAATAATCAATAAGTGTTTTGAAGCTGTCATCAGCGTATGGTTTATCCAGATGCCTGTTGGTGGGATGTGATGGGTCAAATGCCACGGTCCAGCCTGCAGGCAGCATATCAGGATCCATGGCCGGAGGTATGAACAACGGATAATCGCCGGGGTCCCAGGTGTGCGGGTCGAATCCCGGAGGGCATTGATTGAAATCGCCTCCAACTACCACATAGTTTCCTTTGGCATACTCTTTCTCGCAATAGTCTTTTAATACCTGCATTTCTTCCTCCTTGATGCGGCCGGTTTCATCATATGCTGAGTTGTGGGTATTGATCAGTACAAGTTCCTTATTGTTTTTGGTGGCAATGCGATTTACAAGATAGCAGCGATCCAGGAAAAAGATGCGTGTAGGCCAGGGGAATGAGCCGGGATACTGATGCCGCTCAGGTTGCAGCACCGGATAACGTGAATAAATGACCACGCCGCTTTCTATATGACCCAGTGGCCTGGTAATGGGAAGTGGTACGTGTTGTACATAGTAGTTCATGCCGAAGGTCCAGGAATATTCCTGTAACATTCTGCCGATGGAATCTACCATGTTGACGTAGTAACTGCGCTTGGAATGTATATCTGCTTCCTGCAGAAAATAAAAGTCTATTGGCTGGTTGTCTTTCAGTGTTTGCAGTTGACCAACGAAATCCTTGTCCCAGACAGACCGTTCTGCCCGTACCATATGTCCGCCATCATAGAAGAAGTCCATTTCTGCTCCCAGACCGCCGAACCCCAGATTCCAGTTCAGTATCCTGATGACGGAATCTGGCGTAGTGCCGGCAGGTTGTCCGGACACAGAAAGCAGTTCTGTTGATCCGGGCACTGGTTTGTACTCTGTTATTGTTCCATACAGAATGATACCACCAAAATACAGGATGGCCAGCACTGCCAGTACGATAATGGTTCGGAGTACTTTTTTGAACATAGCGGAAAGGTTGACTTTGTGCCTTAAATTTAGTCCGAATTATGGGAAACCGACACCACACCTGGTTCCGCACATGGAAAGGTAAGAATCTGTTCATGCAGGAATGGATGATCGACAGGCCAACGGCTGTAGTCGGTGTCATACATGGACAAAGTGATCATTCATCAAGATTTACGCATGTAGCAGAAGCATTGAACAATGCAGGTTATGGAGTAGCTGCCATTGATCTTATCGGGCATGGAAGGTCAGAGGGGAAACGTGGACATGTAAGCAGCTTCCACGATTATATTTCGCAGGTTGGGTTATTGCATGAACATCTGAAATCTTCCGGCCTCCCGGTTTTTTTGTACGGTCAAAGTATGGGAGGTCTTATAGTATTGTCTTATGCACAACATCATCCTGAGAATGTTGCAGGTGTGATCTCTTCTTCGCCCTGGTTAAAACTTGCCTTTGAGCCTCCGGCCTGGCGGGTAGCACTGGGTAAAGTAGTACTTCGAATCGCACCGGGCCTGGTGCAGCCTGCCGAACTGGATCTTTCAGCGCTGGCGCACCCTGAACAGGTACAGTTGGCTTATAAGAATGACCCGTTGGTGCATGGAAAGATCTCTCCTGCCGCTTATTTCGGAATTGTAGAAGCCGGCGAAAAATGGAGAAGGGAATGGCCGGTTTTGAAAATGCCTGTCCTGCTCTTACATGGCAATGCTGACAGGATCACAGACCACACTTCATCTGCATCCTATGCAGATACTAAACCCGCAAACCTGACGTACAGAGAGTTTGCAGGGCTGTACCATGAACTACACAACGAAGTTGAGCAGGAGGAAGTATTTACAACCGTGCTGGACTGGCTTCAGCAGCAAATTTCAAACAAATGAAACAGGAAATGACCCGAAGAATGATGATCATCTTTTACAGCATCATGGCTGGACATATTCTGTTTGCCTGTGTGATTGTATTCTTCGTCAAACCAGTTCCTGCTGAGAACGGTCTGAACCTAAAAAATCTCACCAGCATCCTGGCTGCTGCATCGGTTGCAGTCACTATGCTGGCATATTGGTTGTATCAGCAGCAGGTAACAAAGATCGCTTCCTCAGATAATGATGATATTGATAAGCTAAATGCCTGGCAAGCACCGGTCATCATACGCCTGGCTATGATCGAAGGAGTTTGTCTGGCCAACCTGGTTGCCTTGTACCTGACCGGGTACAGCCTGTATCTGTACTTCTATGTGGCAACGGCCCTGGCTATGCTGTATGCAAAACCAAGGCCGTTGTCCATTGCAACTGAATTGCAGTTGCAGGAAGATCAATGATATTAAAAGCGTACTACTGCGCCACCAGTGATCCGGGTGGACTGTCCAACACTTTTTCCATCTATCACATAGGCGCCACCTGCATATACTCCAAGGGAAGAGAGGATATTATAGGCAACAGTGACACCAACCTTTTGATAACTGACTGCCAGTTCTCTGAAATCTTCCGGATCAGGAAGGCCTACTCCGCCGTTGATCTGCTGAATGCTGTAATAGACATCGCCATAGATCTTTGCATTGTAATAACCAGCTTTAACGTTGAAACTTGCTCCGCTTGGGGTAGGGTTGAAGCGCAAAAGTCCTGCTCCCTGCACTTCACCAAAAACTCCCATGTCTGTAGTGACCATAGCAATACCACGAATGTCCAGGCCGGTAGCATCCTGCCCCACAGCATAGAAGTCTGTGGCATAATCGGTAATAGGTGTGGTGAATCCAATAGCAGGAGAAAGCGAAAGATTCCAGCTGCCAAAATCCTTTTCTAATGCCCGGTATTTCAGATAGACTCCAAGATCCTGTAATGATTTGCGCTTAACTGTTTCATCACTGAAGTTGACCGTTTTGATCATGATGTAGGGAACAGAAACTGCAGCAGCAAACTTATCTGTGATTCCATATGTGGCATACAAACTCACGGAATTCACATTATAATCGCCTGCCCAGTTAGCAATACTCCCGTTTCCCAGAAAAAACTGATCATACTTTTCATGGGAATAAGAAAGCGCTACCGCACCATTACCTTTACCGGGATAAAAGCCATCAACAGGAGCCTGTGCATGCACCGCGATACTGGTTGTCAACAATGCTGTGATGCACACAGCTGCAAATAATTTTTTCTGCATAGTATGGTTTGATTGGATTTTCAAAAATACTTGGATAAGTAGGTTATACAAGGAGAGAAGTTTAAAAGTTCGGTAAAAAAATATGATCATCAGCCGTACCCTTAGCAGTTCAGATTGGCAGATCAATATGCCAGCATCAGGCAGAAAGGACCTTCGGTGGCACAAAACAGGCAGGTACACCTATATTATTTATGGTTACCCGGTGCATCTGCAGAATGCCGCCCCGTTAGAGCCCGAGCATATCATACAGGCAGATCTGGACAGCCCGGCACATTACTTTGACAGGACTGACGGTCATGGTACACTGATATGCCTGGATCACCACAGGCAGGAACTGACCATATATACTGATCCTTACAGGTTGTACGTATTGTATTTCTACCTGACTGCTGAAAAAATGATCATCAGCGATTCGTTATATGAGATCAGACGGGAAGTGAAGCTGACCGTCAATGAGCAGGCGGTGATTGAGCTTTCGGTCATCAACACCACCATCGGCAACAAAACCTTGTATCAGGAGATCAAGACTCCTGACGAAGGTTGTTGTTACACATTGCGTGTTCCGGGGCAGGAACCGGCTGTTTCAGTACACAGACCTTTTCCGCCTCCGCTATCAGGTTCCTTAGACCGGGAGGCATTCATTCAACGCTTTCGTTCATGGACGGCCGGTGGCATTGCTCTCAGCCAGGGCACCAGTCTGGCACTTACCGCAGGGCTGGACAGCAGGGTTTCACTGGCATCATCTCTGGAAGACCCTTCACGCATTCATACCTATACACATGGGTTCAGCACCAGCATGGATGTACGGGTGGCTGCCAGGCTGGCCGGAAGGGCAGGAGTGAAGCATCGTTTCTTCGACCTGGACAATGAAAACTTCATTCGTGAGATACCGGCATTTTTCAGAGAAGTCAATTCATCCTATGAAGGCAGCCTGAATGCTTTGTCTCATGCACATGCTGTCAATAGCTATCACAGACAGATGGAAGTGGCAGACACCTTTCTTTCTTCTTTTGGCGGAGAGTTGCTGCGATCTTACTATCTGCCTCCCGGGCTGAAAAGAGGTGCTTCTCTGGATGCGATGGCAGATGGAATAAGGAAAATATCTTCAGTTTCGACAGACTTGTCTTTGTTCAATGACCCTGCAACGGTGGAAGACCGCCTCAATCAGGCCATCTATGAAGAGCTGAAGCAGGCGCCTGAAACAGCTGATCTCTCTTACCTTGCTGACTATTACTACCACCGAAGAAATTTCAATAGTGTAACCACACGTTTTGCCGGAAGGTATTTCAGGGTCTTTAGCCCGTACTTTTCCAGATGTGTGTATGATGCTTCCCTGCTTGCAGACCCTGAGGTCAGGAGATCGGGAGATCTGCAGAAATGGCTGGTGCAGCCTGCCGGTAAAAAACTCACCTCACTGCTTCTCAATGATAAGGAACCGGTTGAAGAAAGTGTTCGCCTGCAATGGCTGGTAAGACAGAAAAAACTTGCTTATTATTCACGGGTTGCAGTGAACAAACTTACCAACCGATGGACCTTCCGCTTGTATTTCACAGACTATGATAAGTGGATCCGGAACTATCACAACGACTGGTTCAGAAAGCCTTTCGTGCACATACATTCAGACAGTGGAGTAGATCCGGAAAAAGCCCTGGCATTCACTAACGGATACCTGAAGGGCGACCGGTCATTTGCTTACTACAAACTACTCACAAACCTTTTCAGCACACTTCATTTTATTCAGCAGTCTGATCATTAGGGATTTTTTTACAAATGAATGTGAACCCTATGATACGGAGCGCTGTTCTAGCCTGTATTTTTGTATGATGAATATTAGAGAGGCTTCGATGGACATGGTTGACAGGCTCAAAGCACACATTGCTTTGATGGACGCTGATCAGTATGTAGAGAAGCTTGAGGTGCTGAATGGGTCATCAGTAGGAGATCATTTCAGACACATAATTGATTTTTATCTGTGTATTGGCAATGGCTTGGAGGCAGGTCTTGTTTCTTATGATAATCGTGAGAGGGATATTCTGATCAGCCAGTGTCCGTTGTATGCATCTGGCAAGCTGAACGATATCCGTGAAACAATAGCAGTACTGGACCCTGAAAAGTCTCTGCTGGTGGCTCAGTCATTCAGTACAGACAAGACTGTACCGGCTGTGAAACTTCAAACCACTGTGGGCAGAGAACTCATGTATGCCTATGACCATGCCGTGCATCATATGGCCATCATAGCCATCGGAATCCGGGTGCATTTTTCTGATCTTCAGATGGAAGAAGGATTTGGTTTGGCACCTTCCACCATCCGCAACCTGTCTTAATCACTCTTCCTGTTGAAGCGAAGTGCCTTCAGCATCCAGTCTGGCAGTGGTTTTTCCGGATCGCGGTCTTTCAGGTGTATATACCAGCCCAGTTTCTTGAGTACCGGTACCTTGTGTGTCTCTACAAATTCAATGAGTGCACCATCGGGGTCTTCTATGTAAGTAAAATGCCCGGCAGCCTCTCCCATGTCAAAACTTTCGGCACTGTTGACGGTGAAAGGATGACCTAGTTTGCGGCATTTTTCTTCCATAGCCTGCATCCCCACTATATCAAAACAAAGATGAATGAATCCAAGGTCGCCCCAGAACCTGTTCTCAAAGATCTTTCTGGGAGTTCTGCCTGAGATGGACACCAGCTCTATCTCTGACCGCCCCAGCATCCTGCTGAACGGACCTTTTCTGTCATCACTATGCGTAAGTAACACACGACGAACTTCTGTATTACCACCGGGCAGCACCTGGAGGTCATCAAATCTTCCCTGCACGTCATAGATCACCTGGTCATACCCCAGTATCTCCTTATAGAACCTGATGGAACGGTCCAAATCGGTAACGCCCATAATGGTACCATAGGCTCCACCTGTCAAGGCTCGTTGCCGGGTGTACCAGTTATCAGAAGGCACCACCTCAAAAACATTTCCGTACAGGTCTCTCAGAAAAAAATGCAGCCTTCCTGCAGGGTCTGTACTCACATCTCCCAGAACTTCCACACCACTCTTTTTCATCTGGTTGTAAGTGGCCTGTACATCGCGGCTTTTGATCTTACAGCCATATATACCCAGATCACCGAACTGAATGGGAAAATCTGCAGCCACCGGTTTTCTGCTGGTGTATTGCCAGATCTCAAATCCACCCCCGCCATTCAGGTTGATGGCCAGTACAGCATGTCTTTTGTGCGGCTGTCCTCCGGTGTAGGGAAGCATCAGATTGGCTTCCGCTGCTTCTTCAAAGATCCTGATGTCCATACCCAGATGGATGCGATACCACTTCCATGCTTCATGTACATACGGATTACCAATCCCGATCTGCTGAATGCCACTTATTACAGGTAGTTGACTCATGCCGGCAAAAATACCAACTATCCTACTTGTTCGGATCACGTTTGGCGGCGATCCGGTAATAAAGCCAGGGCATCCAGTAGCGTATGTGGATCATCAAACCGTCTATTCGTGCTATTACGATCTCTTTTTTATTTTTTTTCATCGCCCGAACGATCTTGCCGGCGCAAACTTCCACCGGGATTCCTGTTTCCTGACCACGGTCTGATTTGGCATAGGCGCTTCCATCGCCTAAGACTGCATGTTGAGCAATTTCGGTGCGGATGCGGCCCGGAATAACATTCAGCACCTCCACACCCGAACCCTCCAGTTCAGCACGAAGTGACTCAAAGAAGCCCAGCAGGGCAAACTTGCTGGCAGCATAGGAACTGCGCAGCTTCCAACCGAATTTTCCAGACAAACTGCTGATGTTGACGATCATGCCTGAACCTTTCTGCACCAAATAAGGAGCAACTAATTTAGTAAGTGTTACAGCACCGAAGTAATTCACTTCCATGATCCGTCTGTCGGTTTCTATCTGTGTTTCCAGCGCAGCAGAACGCTGGCTGATACCGCTGTTATTGATGAGAATATCAGGCATACCACCTGATGCTTGTATTTCCTGCCATGCGCCGATAATTGATTTCTGGTCAGATACATCCATGACCACGATCATAGCCTTAGTGTGGCACTGACCGGCAACTTCCTGCAGCTGCTCCCGCCTCCTTGCTGATAAAATGAGGCTGCAACCTTTCACAGACAAGGCCACTGCCAATGCCGCCCCGATGCCCGAAGAGGCTCCTGTGATCCAGACTGTCTTACCGTTTAGCTCCATAATAGTAGAATGTTGCCAAAACTGACTTTTTTTTTGCACTTGCTGTAACAATTACTAACGTTTGTGCGTCATATGGTTAAACTTGGTTAAATCCTTGTTCTGGAATGTATCAACTGTTAATTTCACATGAGCAGAAAACCACTATGAAGCGCCGCAGAACAACTTTGCTGTATCCTGCCTGGGCCCTGGCCATGTTTCTGAGCTTTCTATCAGGGTATGCCCTGGGTAACAGCCAGATACAAAGTGTTCCACCGGATCAACAGGAAGAGTGGAAAGGTAGTTTGCCTGAAACGACCTCCAGAAACAGTATTACTGTTCCTGAATCTACAAAAGATATTGTCATTGTGTTTACCGTAGATGAAGGTAATCGTATTCATGTGCTGGACATTTCAGGTGGTAAGAATCCTGTTACAGATTACATCAAGCGATCTCTGGAGGGTCGGGTCATTGGATCTCCGGGAGCCGTTCCCGGCATCAATTACGTTATGACACTCAGATTCCCCTCTTCTGTCTGACACCCCTTCCCGCACGTATTCTTATTTTTACCGCATACCAAATGTTAGGGTGTGCATCTTAAACTATATTCCTCACTGCTTTTATGCGGACTGTCTGCTGGGCTATCAGCACAACAGGCGCAGATGGATCCGTCAGAGATCTATGCTTCTCTGCAAAAAATGAGTCAAACTACCAGGGTGCTCTATATTGCAGCGCATCCTGACGATGAGAATACCCGTTTGCTTACTTTCCTGTCAAGAGGGAAACACTTTGAAACAGCCTATTTGTCTCTTACGCGTGGTGATGGAGGCCAGAACCTGATCGGCGATGAACAGGGTGCAGACCTCGGAGTAGTGCGCACCCAGGAATTGCTGGCGGCACGGCGGGTGGACGGTACCAGGCAGTTCTTTACCCGGGCCATAGACTTCGGCTATTCCAAAAGTGCACAGGAATCATTGTCTCTGTGGCAACATGATTCCATTCTTTCTGATGTGGTTTGGGTCATCAGACAGTTTCAGCCTGATATCATCATTACGCGGTTTCCACCTGATGAAAGAGCCGGGCACGGGCATCATACGGCATCAGCCATGCTGGCACTCGAAGCTTTTGATCTGGCAGCAGACCCCGGGGCATTTCCGGAGCAACTGAAGTGGTGCGAACCATGGAAGGTGGAAAGAGTGTTCTGGAATGCTTCCTCCTGGTGGGATAAGACCCTTCCTGATCAGGTAGATAACAAAACGGTTTTTGGTGTAGATGTTGGTGGCTATGATCCGATACTTGGCATGTCATACGGAGAACTGGCAGGGAAAGCCCGCAGCCAGCATCGCAGTCAGGGGTTCGGCGTATCTCCTTACAGAGGAGAACAGATCGAGTACCTCAGGCTTTTGAAGGGAGAATTGCAGCCCGGTAGTACAGATCCTTTTGAGGCCGATTCACACTGGGTGAAGATGGTCAACGGTACAGAAACACGGTCATTACTGGTCAAAATGCTGGAAGAATACGATATGAAGGATCCTCTGGCGGCACTACCAGATCTGCTGAAGATGTATGCCCTCGTTCCGTCGGAAGACCGAACACCTCAATGGACAGATAAACAAAACCGGTTGTCAGACATCATTGCGGCTTCAGTCGGATTATGGCTGGAGCCGGTGGTGATAGCAAAGGAAACTGACAGGATTCAGATCTCTGCCGAATGCTTGTCGGCAGCAGGTGTGTCAGCCACTGTTACAGGTATGGATCTTTATTTTCCGGGCGATGGAAACGACCTGTTTCCTATGTTGCATCCCCGCGGGAAAGCAGCTCAGATCAGTTCAGAAAAACAACAACTACCGGCGAATATTTTTGTGAGAGACACCTTTTGGATAGCAGTTACTCCCGGAGCCAATGCTACCCCCTACTGGCTGCAAAGACCTTATAGTACAACCTACCAGGCAGCAGATGCAAAGTGGCGGGGTCAGCCTGAATGGGATGATCTGCCGGCGGTACGTTTTCGTATTCAGTTAGGAGAATCAGAACTTGCCTTTACCAGAAAACTGGTTGAAAAGAAGATCGACCCGGCACGCGGAGAGTACTATGTGCCTGTGCAAATGCTGCCTGCATATCATGTTCATGTGGAAGAACAATTGTGCCTCTTCAAACCGGGATTACCCTCTGAAGTGCATGTAAAACTTGATGGCCTGGATGCTGAAACCACAGGTGACCTGAAGCTTCGCATTCCGTCCGGCTGGAGTGTGTCTCCTGCTTCCATCCGGATTCAGGGCAATGAACACACGTTGTACACTTTTCAAGTAACAGCATCAGACAATGGCAGTGAAGGGGTCATTACACCTGTATTTCACAGCCACGGTAATGATTATGAGCAGGAGATCACTGACATAATATATGAACATCTGCCCGAACAACATATTGCGCATATTGCCTCAAGACCTGCCATGGTACTTCTGATGCATGTGCCCGAAGGAAGCTATGCATATATAGAAGGTGCAGGCGATCTGGTTCTGGAATCACTGCAGGCAGCAGGAGTAAATGTGGAGCCATTGTCAGTAAATGATCTGGCTGTTACTGACCTTTCCATATACGATGCGATCATCACCGGTGTGCGTGCTTACAATGTTTCAGATCGTCTGATCAGTGCTCAGCCACTGCTTTTGCAGTATGTGCAACAGGGCGGTACATTGCTGGTGCAGTACAACACTACCAATAATTTTACCCTCGGCCGGAATGCAGACGGGGCTTCTATGGGTCCGTATCCATTCAGTCTGACCCGGGGGAGGACCACAGATGAAAATGCCAGTCCTGAATTTCTTCTGCCTGATCATCCGGTCTGGAATACACCAGACAAGATCACAGCAGACGATTTTGAAGGATGGGTCCAGGAACGGGGTTTGTATTATGCAGATGCCACTGCAGATCATTATCAGGCACCACTTGGTTTTGCAGATCCCGGCGAAGAAACGCTACGCGGAGCGATCCTGACCACTGACTATGGACAGGGTACCTTCATTTATACCGGCCTGAGTTTTTTCCGGCAGTTGCCGGCCGGAGTACCGGGAGCATACAAACTATTTTTTAACATGATGACCTATTAAGCTGTCAATGAGTATTGATCCAAAGGAACAAACTTACTGGCGGCGCTGGTACATCGCATTGCTGCTGTTTCTGCTTCTGCAGATCATATTATATACTTGTATTACAAATGTGTTTTCATGAGCTGGGTTGACTGGATCGTGCTGATGTGCACCCTGGCATTCATTGTGGGTTATGGCATTTATCGCACCCGCAGATCCAACAGCATGGAAGCCTACCTGCGTGGAAATAATGAAAACCGTTGGTGGGAGATCGGCCTGAGTGTGATGGCTACACAGGCTTCGGCCATCACTTTCCTGTCCACACCCGGTCAGGCTTATGAAGATGGCATGAGATTTCTTCAGTTTTATTTTGGGCTGCCACTTGCAATGATCCTGGTGGCGGTGTTTTTTATTCCGGTCTTCTATAAGCTCAGGGTTTATACAGCTTATGAATTTCTGGAAGACCGTTTTGATGTCAAGACCCGTTCTCTCACAGCCATACTTTTTCTGGTACAACGCGGGCTGGCTGCCGGTATAACCATCTATGCTCCCAGCATCATCATTTCGCAGCTGATCGGATGGCCGCTCAACACCACCATTCTGTTCATCGGTGTGCTGGTTACCATGTATGTGCTTACGGGTGGAACCAGAGCTGTATCGGTCACCCACAAGCAACAAATGGCAGTCATCTTTCTGGGATTGTTCACAGCGCTTGGTTTCCTGCTCTGGCATCTCCATCATGCGGGCGGGGTTCTGAATAGCCTGAAAGTAGCCGGTGTAACAGGCAGGATGCAGCTCATTGACTGGAAGTGGGATCCGCAAAACAGATATACCATCTGGAGCGGATTGATAGGCGGACTTTTCCTGCAGCTGAGCTATTTCGGCTGCGATCAGAGCCAGGTAGGTCGGTATCTGGGCGGCCGCGATGTGAAAGAGAGCCGGCTTGGACTCATGTTCAACGGGCTCATGAAGATTCCGATGCAGTTCCTTATTCTCCTGACAGGAGTGATGGTATGGGTGTTTTACCTGACACATACACCTCCTGTCTGGTTCGATCAGCAGGCATATACTCAGGCAAACACACCTGCCTATGCAGCTGAGTTGCAGGAGTCTGCTGAACTATGGAACACCTCCTATATCAAGCAACAGCAGGAGGTACGTAAGGCCATCTCCATCATACAGGAGAACGGTGATCTGGAAGCCGGGCAACGCTCTGCGCTGAAAGAGTCAATTGAAGCACAGGAAAGCGCCCGCGATCAGGTTGGATCGCTTATCAGGACTGCTGATCCAGATGCCGGCGATGACCACGACTACATCTTTATGACATTTGTGTTGCAGGTGCTGCCTATCGGCCTGATAGGACTGTTGTTTGCAGTGATCTTTTCTGCAAGTATGAGCAGTACCTCCTCTGAGATCAATGCACTGGCAGGCACATTTGCAGTAGATATATATAAGAGATTGTTGAAACGTGATGCAGAAGATAAACATTATGTGCTGGCTTCAAGATTATTTACCCTCTTGTTTGGGGCATTGGCTATCACTTTTGCCCTTGTTGCTTCCTTGTTCGACAATCTTATTGAAGCTGTGAACATCATCGGAAGTCTGTTCTATGGTACCATACTCGGTATTTTTCTTACAGCCTTTCTGCTTAAGCGGGTTAAAGGACATGCAGTTTTTACAGCGGCCCTCATCACCCAGTGTATCATATTTTACCTGGACTTCAGCGTTCGTTACAGCTGGCCATTGCCTTCTGCAGAAATAGGATACCTGTGGTATAATGTCATTGCAACAGGGTTGGTAATGGTGTTTTCTGCAATTCTGAACCGATTTTTCCGGTAGAGCCCACTTATTTGACTGGATCTGTTTACATGTCGTTTACAATGTTTTGAAAAACGTTTACAAAACCTATCCTGAGGTCAGATAGTTTTGCAAATCCAAAATCTGAATACCTATGCGAATTCACATTGCATTCGTGATCCTTTACGGATTTATTTGCACAACCGGACAGGCTCAGCAAACAAGTATTTCCATGCAGTTCAAACCCCGTATGGAGCTTCGTGATGGCTATCAGACCTTACCAGTTGACGGAACAACACCGGCCTTCCACACCAATACCAGGGTGCGGCTCCAAATGGGTTATACCTCCAACAGAGTAGAAGTGGTGGCCCAGCCACAATATATATATGTATGGGGGCAGAATTCCTTTAACAGCTCAGCAGACAATAACTTCTCTCTGTATCAGGCCTACGCACAGTTGAACCTGGCAGGGAAAACCATTGACAGCACAGCTGCCATTGATAAGGTGGCTCTCCGTATCGGCCGTCAGGAACTGAATTACGACGGAGGAAGGATACTGAGCAACCTCGACTGGGCACCTCAGGGTATAAGACATGATGCCGCATTGTTCATTCTGGAAGATGGTGTCTGGTCTTTACATGCAGGTGCAGGTTATAACCAGGACGGACCTGCCAATTTTGGAAGCAATTTTTCAAAGAATTACTATAAATCTTTTCAAATGGTAAGGCTGCACCGGGAAGGGAAGGCCTTTAAAGGCTCTTTGTTGTTTTTTAAAGATGATTTCCAGCAATTTGAAACCGATTCACTGGGCATTCCTTATTCTACCGAGGTAACAGGCAGGATCAATGCTGGTACATGGTTGTCTTATGCCATTTCACCCCAGCTTAGTGTGGAAGGTGAATACTACGTGCAAAAAGGCAAAGACCCCACCGGAAATGACCTGAATGCCTGGCTTATGAATGCACAACTGGTCTGGAAAGCAATTGAAGGTAAACTTGTCATTACTCCTGGTATTGATATTGTATCCGGAAATGACGGTCTGGAAGCTGATCCGGTAAACCATGCATTTAATCCTACTTATGGTATCAACCACAAGTTTTATGGATTTATGGATTATTTCTATACTTCAAGTCCTTTTGGCAGTGGTGGTTTGCAGGATATTTTTGTGCGCACCTCTTACAAGATCAATAATGACTGGAATACATGGGTGCACTTCCATTATTTTGCAAGTGCAGGCAATATCAATGATGTATCCGATCCGGGTAATGCCGCTGATCCTTACTTCGGTACCGAAGTTGACTGGGTGCTGAATTACCGCTTTGATCAAACCACACAACTGCAGTTCGGGGCTGCCACCATGCTGGGTTCTTCTACCTTGCAGCAGGTCAAGGGCCAACCTGCAACCGACGGAGGTATGGGATTCTTCAGCTATCTCCAGTTCCAGTTTACCCCAAAATTCCTGTAACTATTCTCATGCAAATACAAGGCGGCCTGTTGGTCGCCTTTTTTTGTGGGTAAACTGTTTAAACTGCCGCAGGCGTTGTTGTGGTTGGTACACATTCCTTCTAATTTTACAACATGCAACAATACCATGATCTGCTGCGCCGGATCCTGGATGAGGGTGTCGCTAAAAGCGATCGCACCGGCACCGGAACCGTCAGTATTTTCGGTCACCAGATGCGCTTTGACCTGTCTGAAGGATTCCCGTTGCTCACCACCAAGAAGCTTCATGTAAGATCCATCATTCATGAACTGCTGTGGTTTCTGCAGGGTAATACCAATATTGCCTACCTGCGTGATAACAATGTGAGCATCTGGGATGAATGGGCAGATGAAGATGGAAACCTCGGGCCTGTTTACGGCCATCAGTGGCGCAGCTGGACAACCGCCGAAGGGAATGTGATAGATCAGATATCACAGGTGGTGGAGCAAATAAAAACGAACCCTGATTCCAGACGTCTGATCGTTTCAGCCTGGAATGTGGGTGATATTCCTAAAATGGCCCTCCCCCCCTGCCACCTCCTGTTTCAGTTCTATGTGGCAGATGGCAAACTTTCCTGCCAACTTTACCAGCGCAGTGCTGATACTTTTTTAGGTGTTCCGTTCAATATTGCATCGTATGCTTTGCTGACCATGATGATGGCACAGGTTACCGGCTATCAGCCTGGTGATTTTGTGCATACCCTCGGCGATACGCATCTGTATAATGATCATCTTGAACAAGCAAGGTTGCAGCTTTCCCGCGAACCTAGAAAACTGCCCCGTATGGTGATCAATCCTGATGTGAGAGATATTTTTTCGTTCCGTTTTGAAGATTTTACCTTGCAGGACTACGATCCGCATCCCCACATCAAAGCCAGGGTGAGCGTATGAATCTGAGCATCATTGTGGCCGTCAGCGAGAATGGCGTAATAGGCCTGAATGGAGATATGCCCTGGAAGAAGCTTCCTTCTGACCTGAAATTCTTCAAAGAAACTACCATGGGGCACTGGTGCATTCTTGGACGTAAAACTTATGACGCTCTTGGCGGGAAGGTCTTACCCGGCCGAAGATTTATCATCATTACCCGAGACACTGCCTATCAGTCTGCAGATAGCCTGGTGGTACATTCTGTCTTTGAAGCCATGCACCACCCGGCCATCGCTGATGAGAAACAGGTCTTTGTTCTGGGCGGAGGAGATATCTACAGACAACTTCGCCCGTATTGCAATTCCATCTACCTGACACGAATACATGCCAGTTTTGATGGAGATACCTACTTCAATACACCCGATGAAGAGGAGTGGATCCTGGCTGAGCGGGTGTCTGTTCAGCAAGATGAATATAATCCTTACGATCATGATTTTCTGACCTACAAGAGGAAGGGATCAGATACCGGAAAAGTATGAAAACACCGGGGCACCATCGGCCGCTTACCAGCCGCATTCTGAATGCCACCGTGATCGTGGCAGCTCTGGGATATTTCGTTGACATATATGATCTGATCCTGTTTGGTATCGTCCGGGGTCCAAGTCTTCGTGCTCTGGGATATGACGGACAGGAACTGGTTGACAAAGGCTTGTTCCTGCTCAATATGCAGATGGCCGGTATGCTGCTGGGCGGATTGTTGTGGGGTATCCTGGGCGATATGAAAGGCAGGATATCTGTGCTCTACGGTTCAATCTTTTTGTATTCGATCGCCAATATCCTCAATGCGATGGTGGTCAGCATCGATCAGTATGCTCTGCTTCGGTTCCTGGCCGGAGTTGGACTGGCAGGTGAGCTGGGAGCCGGGATCACTCTGGTCAATGAGACGATGACCAAAGAACAACGTGGTTATGGCACCATGGTAGTGGTCACCTTTGGGGCATTAGGTGCTGTGGTAGCTGCCATGATCGCTGATAACTTCCAGTGGCAGACCTCCTATTATGTGGGTGGCGCACTTGGACTTGCTTTGTTGTTGCTGCGGATTGGTACATATGAATCAGGAATGTTCAGAAAGGTGCAGGAAAAAGGAACAGGTCTTTCTTTCCTGAAACTGTTTGCCAGTCGCGACAGATTATATAAATACTTTCTGTGCATCCTGATAGGTATTCCCATCTGGTTCGTCATTGGAATACTGGTCATTCTTTCTCCAGAGCTAAGCAAGGTCATAGGTGTGAGGGGAGAAGTGCAGGCAGGAATTACTATTCTTTGGTGCTATATAGGATTGTCAGCAGGCGATTTTGCAAGCGGAATGATCAGTCAGCTGATCAAAAGCAGAAAGAAAGTCGTCTTGTACTACATCATCGGATGTACCGGGGTCATTCTGTTGTATCTGTACAGCCGTGATGTTTCACTCTGGTATTTTTATTTTCTAAGCTTTGTTCTCGGTTTCAGTGCGGGCTACTGGGCGCTTTTCGTTACCATGGCTTCAGAGCAGTTTGGAACAAATATCAGATCGACCGTCACTACAACTGTTCCCAATTTTGTTCGGGGATCGGTCATACCGGTAACCATCTCTTATCAGTATCTGGCCGGAAAATTCAACAACGTTGACGGAGCGGCAGTTGTGGGCATGATCTGTATGCTTATTGCGTTCCTGTCGCTGTTGCCACTGAAAGACACCTACGGTAAGGATCTGGATTATATGGAAACTATTTGACTATGAAAAGAAATCTTTTGGTGGTCAGCACTTCCACCGTACACGGCAGCCCCTATCTGTCATATATCATGTCTGAAGTGCAGGACTTTTTTAGAGATGTGGATGAGATCATTTTTATACCCTATGCCAGACCTTCCGGAGTTTCATGGGAATCGTATTCTGCCAAAGCCGCAGCCGCATTTGCAGAGGCCGGAATGAATCTGCGTGGGCTGGAAACCTTTGCTGATCCTGTAGCCGCTATCCGCGAGGCGAAAGGGGTGTTTACCGGTGGAGGCAATACTTTTGTATTATTGAAGGAACTATATGATTCAGGAGTCCTGGATGTGCTCAGACACAAAATACTGGATGGCATGCCTTACATGGGTACAAGCGCAGGTAGCAATATAACGGGAATGACCATTGGTACCACCAATGACATGCCCATTGTCTATCCTCCTTCATTTGAGGCCCTGGGGGTGTTACCTGTTAATATTAACCCCCACTACCTGGACCCCGACCCAGACAGCAAGCATATGGGTGAAACAAGAGAAACCAGGATCTTTGAGTTTCATACCATGAATAACCAACCGGTCATCGGTTTGCGTGAAGGCAGCTGGCTTGAGATCAGAAATGAAAAAGCTCTGCTGAAAGGGGCACTGCCGGCCCGCTTATTCAGTCAGGGAAAAGATCCTGAAGAATTATCTCCCAACACAGATATCAGTTTTCTGTTATGAATAATAAGGCATTTCCGGTATGGCAGGTAGCAGTGCTTCTGCTGGCTGCTGTCCTGATCATTCCGGCGCTGGTGGTTTCCGTGCAGCAACCTCTGGCACCATTGCAACTTAGCATGTTACGCGAAAGCGGCATGGCCATGGCAGCACTGGCTGTATTGTGTTTCATGGTGTCTTCTCTGACTGGAAACCACAGTCAGGTTGATAAATTATGGAGCATCGTACCAATGGCTTACGTTTGGTATTTTGCCTGGATGAACAACATGGAAGACAGGTCTGTACTGATGGCAGTGATGGTCACGATATGGGGTTTTCGGCTGACCTATAATTTTGCCAGACGAGGTGGTTACAGCTGGAAATTCTGGACCGGCGAAGAAGACTACCGGTGGTCATTACTCAGGAAAAGCCCGGCATTCAATGCCACCTGGAGGTGGGTGCTTTTCAACCTGTTGTTCATCAGTCTGTATCAGATGACCCTCATCTGGTTGTTCTGTCTTCCGGCTGTAGCAGTTGCAGGAATGGATACGAAACTTACAATGGTTGACTGGCTGTTGGCAACTGCAATGTTTCTTGCAATTCTGCTGGAGACCATCGCTGATCAGCAGCAATGGAATTTTCAGCGAAAGAAACTCAGTCAGGCCAATACTGTTGAGACGGCCAAAGGTTTCCTGGATACGGGATTATGGTCATATGTGCGGCATCCTAATTATACAGCTGAGCAAAGTGTATGGATTTTATTTTACGGTTTTAGTATTGTGGCCACAGAGCAATGGATCAACTGGTCTGTGATAGGCTGTATCCTGTTACTGATGCTGTTCCAGGGGTCTGCACGCTTCAGTGAAGGAATATCTGCAGGCAAGTATCCTGATTATCATCAATATATGCAGCAAACAAGCCGCTTTATTCCGCTCCGGATCAAGCGTTGATACGGGTGGTTTGAAAATAATTTAAATATCGTTTCATTTAGTTTACAAAGCTTGCTGATCTATTTACCTGGAGTCTTTTGAGTTGGATGCTGTACTTATTCCCTTTGCAGCAAACAACTCTGGATATGAAAATTTCCCTGAAACAATTATCCCTTGCCACAGCAGTTTCGGCTGTAATGCTAACTGTCGGGTGTGCCAAGGAAGCAGACTTTCTGCAAGATCAGACTGGTCTGGACCTGGAAGCTAAAGTGTCAACCTCAGATTTTGATGCCACTGTGCCTCAGGCTTACATGGATCATATGCTGACCATGGTAAAAGCCACACCGGGCTGGACCCCTCCTGTTGCTGCAAGAGGTTTTGGTTACACCGGTCTGGCATTGTATGAATCTGTTGTACCCGGAATATCTGGCGGTAACAGCATGGTAGGGCAGTTGAATGAACTGACCTCTTTACCGGAGATCGAAGCTGATGAAAAATATCAGTGGGAGATCTGTGCCAATGAAGCGCTGTACGGCATCATCAGCAGTTTGATGCCAACTGCATCGGCAGATAACCTGGCAATACTGGCTTCTATCCACGATGATTTCGACGCCGGTTTTGCTTCTGTACCTGCAGATATCTATGAGCGCTCAGTGGCTTTCGGTCAGGCCATCGCTGAGGCCATCTATGATTATTCCACCACAGATGGAGGTCACGAATGCTATCTCTACAACTTCCCTGCAGACTATGTTCCGCCTGTAGGTGATGGTATGTGGATTCCTACTCCTCCGGGCTACTCTGCAGCACTTCAGCCATACTGGGGTGATGTGCGCCCGTTCATCGCAGCCGATGTGGTAGAAGCTATTGCCGTACCTCCCTATGCGTATTCTGAAACAGCTGGTTCTACTATGTACAACCAGGCCCTGGAAACTTTCAACTACGTGGCTGATGCTACAGATGAAACAACAGATATCGCCCTGTTCTGGGCTGATGATCCGGGTGCCACCTTTACCCCTCCAGGCCACGCATGGCATATTGCTATGCAGGTGATCAGCGATGAGGATGTCAGCCTTGCTCAGGCAGCACTTACCTATGGTAAACTGGGTGTAGCCCTGAATGACGCCTTTATTACATGCTGGAAAAATAAATACATATACAACCTGATCAGACCCATCAGTTATATACAGGAAATGTGGGATCCTTCTTTTGCTACTATTGTAGGTACTCCGCCTTTCCCTGAATATACTTCCGGCCACAGTACCAACATGGGTGCCTGGAAAAAGGTGATGGAAGATATTTATGGCAAGTCATATGCTTTTACAGATCATACACACGAAGCAGTGTACGGAACCAGAAGCTTTGCCAATTTCAATGAGGCAGCCTATGAAGCAGCTATCAGCCGCATGTATGGAGGAATCCACTACAAGCAAGCCTGTTACCAGGGTGTCAAAATGGGTGAAATTGTCGGAGAGAATGTCAATGACCTGAACTGGTATTGATCGCGTTCTCTTCTGATGTGGATATAAGGATGGGTCGCCCTGCGGCCTGTCCTTATTACTTATACAACGACTATGAAGAAAATCAAACTTGTACTACAGATTGCTGCTGTCTTAATTCTTCAAGCCTGCAGCAAGAACGGCCAAACGCCGGTCAATCAGGCTGAAACGGAAATAGTTGCCGGTAATGCCCTGGATTCTGTAAGCTATGCCATTGGGCAGAATGTGGCCAGAATCCTGAAGGGTCAGGGTTTTGATACGCTTAATTACTCTGTCTTTACTGCGGCCATTGAAAGCTCCATGAACGGTGAGCAACTCTGGTTCGATCCGGCAGAAGCCAATCGCTATATCAATTTGTATGTGATCGATCAGGTCAGAGAACTCTCTTCCAGGAACCTGGCATTTGCCAATACCTGGTTGGATTCCATTGCGCATCTGCAAGGTGTCAGAGAGGTAAGCAAAGGTGTGTACATGCGCATCACCAAAGAAGGTAATGGTAAACAACCGGCTGCAACAGATGAAGTAGAGATCAACTTTCATGGTGAGCTGCCTGACGGAGAGGTCTTTGATGACAGTTTCGCTAGGAATTCTTCCGTGACTTTTGTGGTCAATTCTGCCATAGATGGCTGGCAGGCAGTATTGCCACTATTGCAGGAGGGTGCTGAGGCAGAGATCTGGCTGCATCCAGATATGGGCTATGGCACACAGGGCGGTTACTTTGGCGTGATCCCGGCCAACAGTGCCCTGTATTATAAGATGGAATTCATCCGGATCGTGCCCGGAGGAGGTTATTAATAAGCTTTGGCAAAAACTACCCTGCGCTTGCTGGGTTTTCCGGAGAAGACGCACACACCATCTTCTTCTTCGGCGTCCAGCGGAATGCAACGAATGGTAGCTTTGGTAGCTTCCTTGATCTGCTCTTCAGTTTCTGCAGTGCCATCCCAGTGAGCCAGAATAAAACCTCCCTTGCTGTTAATGATCTCTCTGAATTCATCCCAGGTGTTCACAGTATGGGTGTTGTCTTCTCTGAATGCCAGTGCATTCCGGAATATCTGTTGCTGGATCTCATCCAGTAACTGACGTATCCTGTCTGAAAGACCGGTCATTTCCCAGACCATCTTTTCACGGGTATCACGCCGGGCCACTTCTACCGTGCCGTTTTCCAGATCACGCATTCCCATGGCCAGTCTTACAGGTACTCCCTTGAGTTCGTATTCTGCATATTTCCAGCCCGGTTTGTTCTGGTCGCTGTCATCAAATTTGCAAATAATGCCCAATTGCTTCAGCTCTGTCATCAAAGGGTCCACCTTCGCCCGGATCTGATCAAGTTGTTCATCATTGCGGTAGATCGGAATGATGACCACATGCAAAGGAGCCAGCCGTGGAGGAATGACCAGCCCGTTGTCATCGCTGTGTGCCATGATCAACGCACCCATCATTCGGGTACTCACTCCCCAGGATGTTGCCCAGGCATATTCCTCTTTGTTTTCGCGGTTCAGAAAGGTCACATCAAAGGCTTTGGCGAAGTTCTGCCCCAGAAAATGACTGGTTCCCATCTGCAGCGCCTTGCCATCCTGCATCAGCCCTTCTACACAATAGGTCTCTTCGGCACCCGCAAATCGCTCACTGGCTGTCTTGATTCCCCTCCAGACCGGAATGGCCATGTACTGCTCCATGAATTCAGCATATATATGCAGCATCTGTTCGGTCTCAGCAATGGCCTCTTCTTTGGTTGCGTGGGCGGTATGCCCTTCCTGCCAGTGAAACTCTGAGGTGCGCAGAAACAACCTGGTACGCATTTCCCAGCGCATGACATTGGCCCACTGGTTGATCAGGATGGGAAGATCTCGGTAGCTGCGTATCCAGTTCTTATAGCAATTCCATATAATGGTCTCGGAAGTAGGCCGAATGATGAGCTCTTCCTCCAGCCTGGATTCGGGGTCCACCATGAGCTTCCCTTTTTTGTCAGGGTCGGTTCTTAACCGATAGTGGGTCACTACGGCACATTCTTTGGCAAAACCTTCAGCATGCCCTTCTTCCTGCTCCAGAAAGCCCTTGGGAATCAGCAGCGGAAAACTGGCATTCACATGTCCTGTCTCTTTGAAACGCTTGTCCAGAATACTCTTCATCTCTTCCCAGATGGCCCAGCCATAGGGTTTGATGACCATGCTTCCCCGCACAGGAGAGTACTCTGCCAGCCCGCTCTGCAGCACCAGGTCATTGTACCACTGGCTGTAATCTACCTCCCTGCTTGTGATCTTTTCGGCCATTTCTTAAGTTTGGTATGATGTTTGAATCTAATTCTGTGTGCAAAAATAATAAAGCTGCACAGGACGATTAGGAAATCAGCTAAATCAGGTCTTATGAAACTCTTTACAATACTCCCCGTCTCACTGCTCGCAACAGGCACATTCCTGTTGTCCGGGACTATGTCCGCCCAGGTCTATGATGACCTCTATTATACACCAGGCAGCAGTACCAGCAACACCACCACAGAGACCTATACCACACCGGATTACGGTTCTGATTACGGAACCAGTGATTCGGATTACCGCGTCTATTCTGACGACTTTTCCTCTGAAAAGTACTACGATGAAGACGGCAACACCTATGTGGTAAACAATTATTACTACGAAGATGATTGGGATGATTACAGCTATTCCATGTACGTAAATCGTTTCTACACCCCGTATTACGGTTTCAGCTACTATTCTCCCTGTTATGATCCTTGGTTCTGGCGACCCGGTTGGGGATGGAACGTTGGCTATAACAGCTGGACCGGCTGGAATGTAGGCTGGGGTTATTCCTGGGGATGGTGCTCCGGTTGGGGATGGGGTTATGGAAACCCATGGTACAATCCATATTACAGCCCATGGTACAGTCCTTATGCCTACTATGGATGGGGTTACAGCCCCTGGTATAATCCGTATCACTATGGTTGGGGAAATGCCTATTACAATGGCTATAACAACGGTTACTGGAATGGCTATGCCAACGGATACTACGATGGTTACTACAACGGCTACGGCAACGGCTACTATTACGGACCTCGTGAGGCTACTGCTTCCAATACCGGAGATCGTGACTACACTTCTGGTGTGATGGGTACTGACCGCGACAACGGCGCCATCTTCTCTGAAGCTCCCGGACGTGGCAAGAGTCTGGACAACACAGGTGATCACGTTTCTGCAGCACAGGACCGCGGACTGAACAGTATTACAAGAGATGTACATACCAGCGCTGCACAGCCGGTTGAAGGAAGAGATCAGACCAACCTGTCATCTGTGAAGGTGGTGAAACACTACAGTGCCCAGGAAGCAGCAGAGTCTCCCGTTCGCGGTGATGTGATCTCACGCCCCGATGTCAGGCAAGAAAGGTCTGATGTGCTGAACAACAGCACCCAGCCTAAAGGTTATGAAAGCAGGCCTTCTGATCAGTATCAGTGGAGAGATAACAGCCAGCCCAGAAACCAGGAAAGACCTGCTCAGCGCTATGAGTCCACTACTCCTGATCGTTCCAAGAGCCAGCCGAATTATAGCCAGCCCAGGAACAGCCAGAGTCAGCCGAAGTATAACAATAACTCCAACAGGAACAATACGCCCAGTCAGCCGAAGTATAATAACAGCAGCAGCAGCAGCAACAGGAACAGCGGATGGAACAACTCTGGCAGCAGTAGCAGAAGTTCATCAGGAACCCGCAGCTCCGGTTCACGCAGCAGCAGCTCAACCAACAGGCAGCCCAGGTAAGCAGCGTCTGATCACACAGAAAACGGAACAACATGAAAAAGCAATACGCAATACTTGCTCTGGCCCTTGCCATGCCCATACTGTCACAGGCACAGAGCGATGAAGATGCCCTCCGGTACTCTATGCTGGGTTTCGGCGGAACCGCAAGGTCTCTTGGTGTAGCCAATGCCTTTGGTGCCCTTGGCGGAGATTTCAGCTCACTGGCCATGAACCCCGCAGGGATCGGTATCTACAGAAGTTCAGAATTTGTATTTACTCCCGGGCTGACGCATTTCGATAACCAGAGTGCATTCTACGGAAGCGCTACCAATGCAGATAAATACAATTTCAATCTGTCTAATCTGGGTATGGTCTTTACCAATATGAAAACAGGAAAGGCCAATGCAGATAACGGATGGGTGGCTACCCAGTTTGCAGTAGGGTACAACAGGCTGGAGAACTTCAACAACAGACTTATTTACACCGGCTTTAACGATCGCAACTCACTTACCAGCCTGTATGTGGAGCAGCTCAATGCCAACGGAGGTACCAATCCGGGCAGTGTGACCGGTTCCTTCCCTTTTGGCGCAGGCCTTGCCTGGGAAACCTATCTCATCAACCCGAACTTCAACGACAGTACCAGTTATTATACCGAAATACAGGGGGGGAATATCCAACAGACAAAAACCCTGGAAACATCCGGTGCCTATGATGAACTGGACTTTTCCTTTGGCGGCAACTATGGCAATAAACTGTATGTGGGCTTTACCCTGGGTGTGCCGATAGTTGATTACAATGCAGTGGTTACCTATACGGAGGAAGATGTACAGAATGTACACGACAACTTCAACCAAATGACACTCACTGATCAGCTGAATGTAAACGGAGCCGGTATCAATGGAAAATTTGGGGTGATCTACCGGGTAAATGACTACCTGAGATTGGGCGGAGCAGTGCATACACCAACTGCCCTGGGGCTGACCGATGTGTACAGAAGTACCATGACCTCCAGTCTGGATACTTCCGGATCATATGGCTATGATTCGCCAACCGGTCGCTATGAATACAGCATCGTCACTCCGTGGAGAGCCATTGCATCAGCTGCAATTACTATGAAACAGTACGGTTTCATCAGTTTTGACTATGAATTTGTGGACTACAGCGCAGCAGGTTTCAACTTCAACCGGATCGGTTCGGTAGATGATATTACACTCGAGACCGCACTCAATAATACCATCAATGAAAAATATACCGGTGCACATAACATCCGTGTGGGTGCAGAACTGGCATACGAGGTATTCCGTTTCAGAGGTGGTTATGCCATTATGGGAACACCTTTCGCAAGCGGATTTGCAGAAGGCAGTGCAGATTTTGCCCGAAGTACCTATACCCTTGGTGCTGGTATCCGCGATGAACATTTTTATGTGGATCTCGGTTACGCTAATACACGTTCAACAGAGTATGATACACAATATAATTTCAGCGACGGAAATGGCGCCAATGAAGGAGCAACCATTGACAAAACCGTCAGCAATTTTCTTTTGAGTCTTGGTTTTAGGTTTTAATGATTGTCAGTAAGGTGGCCGGCGGCCCGCAGCAATGCGGGCCGCCGGTGTTTTGTACCAACCTTCTTTGCCTATTTTTGTTACCTGAAAAAACAAACAGTGTACAAACACCTGCAGCAATTCATAGAGGTACTGGAAGAGCACGGAGAGCTTCTTCGCGTAAAGGAATTTGTTGATCCGAGACTGGAGATCACAGAGATCGCAGACAGGTTCATCAAACAAAACGGACCGGCATTACTCTTCGAGAATACCGGAACAGATTTCCCCCTGCTCATCAATGCACTGGGTAGTGAAAAACGCATGTGTCTTGCACTTGGTGTGGCACATCTTGATGATATTGCCAAAGAGATTGAAACCTTATTCCACTCTCTCAGTGAACCCAAACGCACGCTGGCTGATAAGGTCAGAATGCTGCCTCAGCTGGGTAAGATCGCTTCCTGGATGCCAAAGACCATCGGCGGTAAAGGCGCCTGTCAGCAGGTGATCATGCAGGATCCTGATCTGACCAGACTGCCTGTTATGACTTGCTGGCCATCAGACGGTGGGCCGTTCATCACCCTGCCTGTTATCCACACCATGGATCCCGAGAATGGAATTCGCAATGTAGGTATGTACCGCATGCAGGTTTTCGGTAAGGACCTGACCGGCATGCACTGGCACAAACACAAAGTAAGTGCGGCGCATTTCAGAAAATACCAGGCCATGGGAAAGAAGATGCCGGTAGCGGTTATTCTGGGTGGCGATCCGGTATATACCTATGCCGCCACAGCTCCGTTGCCTCCCAATGTGGATGAATATATGCTGGCGGGATTCATACGAAAGAAAAAGGTGGAACTTGTGAAGTGCATCACCCTGACGGAAGAGCGGTTCGGTTTTGATATTCACGTGCCGGCCGATGCTGATATCGTGATCGAAGGATATGTGGATCCCGCTGATGATCTCATCTGGGAAGGCCCGTTCGGCGATCATACAGGATACTATTCTCTGGCCGACTGGTATCCGAAGTTTCATGTCACCTGCATCACCCACCGGAAAGATGCGGTTTATCCCTCCACCATCGTTGGCATTCCGCCGCAGGAAGATGCCTGGATAGGCAAGGCTACTGAAAGGATCTTCCTGGCTCCGATCAAAATGACCATGTTGCCTGAAATGGTTGATATGGACATGCCAATTGAAGGGGTGTTTCACAACCTGACACTTGCTTCTGTCAAAAAAGAATTCCCCGGTCACGGACAAAAGATCATGAATGCCATGTGGGGTGCCGGACAAATGATGTTCAATAAGATCCTGGTGGTGCATTCTGAAGAAACAGATATTCATGATTACGCCACGGTAGCCAGAACCATCAGTGAACAGGTGGACCCCTGGCAGGATATCATCCTCAGTCAGGGCCCGGCAGATGTGCTGGACCATAGCTGTTCAAAGTTTGCCTTCGGCGGTAAAATGTTTCTGGATGCCACCATCAAACTGGAAGAAGAGGTCAATGAAACAGCAAAATACCATACACCATCTGAGGTGAAGATAGATGTGAGCAGCATACAGAATGCATATACTGAAGTACATGGACTATATACAGGTTTGCTGAACAAAGGCATCTCTGCGGTGCTTGTATCTGTGAAGAAAGACAAGCCGGGTCATGTGAAACAACTGCATGCTTCCCTGCGGCAGGAAGCAGGGCTTGACAGGATCAGGTTCTTCATCTATGTGGATCATCTGGTGCCGGCTGATGATGTAGCCACGGTCATCTGGCATTTTGCCAACAACATAGATCCGAAGCGTGACGTGATGCTCAGTGAGCATAATGCTCAGGGGGTATCGCAGGCCGGAATAGACGGAACCCGCAAGACCAGAGCACTGGATCAGTTCCAGAGACCCTGGCCCAATATCATTGTCATGAATGATGAGATCATCGATCGGGTGGATGAGCGATGGCAGATGCTGGGTCTTGGCAATTTTATTTCATCGCCATCGCTGCGTTATCGCGGACAGCTGTTGCCGGGTGGTGCTGTGGTGGAGGAAGCGGCATACTGACCTTTCTCCAATTCCGTACTTTTAGGGCAAAATCAGATGATGAGTCGCCAGCCCGTTGAATATACTGAGTACCTGCAGTTGGAAAAGATCCTGCATGCGCAGGAACCTGAAAGTTTTAAGGAAGGTACTCCTGCCCATGATGAGATGTTGTTCATTATCATCCATCAGGCTTATGAACTCTGGTTCAAACAGATTCATTTTGAACTGGACTCTGCCATTCGGGTAATGCTGCAGGAAGAAGTGAACGACAACTCACCTGCCTTGCAGACCATCGTACACAGAACATCCCGCATCGTTACCATTCTTAAGGTGCTGGTGCAGCAGATCGATATTCTGGAGACCATGACACCGCTTGATTTTCATGACTTCCGCGATCTGCTCAGGCCGGCATCCGGATTTCAGAGCTGGCAATTCAAGATGCTGGAAGCAAGATTAGGATTGAAGTTTGACCATCGGTACGGACAGGAATACTATCTCTCTCAGCTGAAACCACAATATGTAGATCTCATTAAAAAAGTAGAAGCAGAACCCACCTGGCTGGAACTGTTGGAACGCTGGCTGGTGCGTATGCCTTTCTTTGCAGATCAGGATTTGTGGCAGCACTACCAAAGCATCACGAAAGAAAGCAGTGAACACCATGTTTTCTGGAATGACTACAGGGAGGTTTACCGATCCACCCTGAGTGCGGAAGAGTCAGGCAATGCAGATGCCTTTGACCGGATTTTTCTTGGTCAGGGAGAGCAGCATACCACACTCAGTCCGGCAGCTATGCGTGCGGCACTTTTCATCAAGTTGTACAGTGGCTATCCGATCCTGCAGCAACCTTTTCAGATGATCCAGAACATGCTGGACATTGATGAACAAATGGCCACCTGGAGATTCAGACACATCAATATGGTGCACCGGATGATAGGAAGCAGGGTTGGAACCGGGGGCAGCACCGGTAAAGAATATTTGCAGGGTGCCCTGAACAAGCACTATGTGTTCAGAGATTTTGCCTTACTGTCCAGCTTCCTGATAGAAAGAAAAAGGCTTCCGGAACTGAGCCCTGAATTGCAAAAACGACTGGGTTTCTGGGGCTGATGAATGAATGAGTTAATTAGCTAATTAACTCAGTCTTCTTTCGGGGTATCATCTCTTACACCATCATCCGGTGCAGGGTCAACTTCCACATCATCGGGGGTTTCACTTTCCAGACGGAAGTCATCGCTTAATACTGCGAACGTAGTGCGTCTGTTGAACTGGTGCAGAAACTCAAAATCATCCTTGTTACTCTTGAAGGTGTTGATGAATTTCTCGGTCAGCACTGTGCCTTTTGGTACAAGTACACCTGAAGGGGTACTGACGTCTGCCCTGATCACATCCGGTTCAGACTCACCCACACCTTTGGCGAACAGGCGTTCCTGCGCAATACCTTTGGAAATGAGATAGACCACTACACTATTGGCCCTGCCCTGAGATAGTTTCTGGTTATAACTGTCTTTGCCCCTGGCATCAGTATGAGAATTGATCTGTATGGTCAGCCCGGGGTTTTCTGTCAGCAGGGTGACCAGCTGATCCAGTTCAGGAAAGCTTTCCGGCCTCAGGGTGGTATCATTGAAATCGTAATAAATATTGTTCAGCCTGATCTGTGTGGTGGTGGAGGTGGGTATCTGGTCCAGCACCATTTCATACAGAACCACCAGGGTATCGCCGGGTGCAGCGGTCCATCCTGTTGTTGAAATATTTTCTGACCGGGCAAAGAATCCATCCATCGAAGCTTTGAGTGAATACGTTTCTCCCACATTAACTTCGGCGGTATAAATAGAGTCAGGATCATTGCCCTGCATAAAGACAGGTAAGATGTTCATGGCACCTGACAGTCCAGCACTCAGTGCGGCACCAGGCAGGTACACGGTATCAACCGGTTTGCTGGTAACATCCAGACTGTCTTCATATATCTTGCGCAGCACCCTGACCTGCAGCACAAATACCGGTGGTCTGGGTTTCTTGTTGGTTCTGATGTACTGATAGAGATCGTCGCTGCCACTGCCACCCGAACGGCCGGAGCTGAAATACCCCATAGACAAGGTATCTTTTCCAACAGGTCTGGTTTCCATCAGGAGGGCGAAGTCATCTTCGCCGGAGTTGATCGGATATTCCAGATTACTGACTTTGGTGAACTTGTTTCCATTCCAGTTGGCTGAGAAGATATCCAGCCCGCCCATGCCGGGAAGGCCATCGGAAGAAAAATAGAATGTGCCATCGGGGCCAAAGGTTGGGAAGGCTTCGTTGCCTTCGCTGTTGACAGAGGTGCCGGCGTTCTGCGGAATATCCCATCCATCCAGCAGGCGTTTGGCAAAGTAGATATCGCTGCCGCCTTCACCGTTGGGATCTGTGGCAATGAAGAAGAGGGTCTGGTCATCGGGCGACAAACAAGGCATACCCAGGTTCAGGCTGTCTTCGAAGAATTTGAGCTCCAGTGGTTCAGTCCAGGTATCGCCGGGCTGACGATAGCTTACATAGATGGAGCAGTAATCATCGATCTTTTTGTTGTCTGATCCGCAGCGCACCAGATACATTTCAGAATAATTGCTGTTGAATACCACAGAACCATCATTATAAGGAGTGTTCATGCCGGCTTCCCAGGGAATCGGAACCGCAAAGGAACCAGGTCGATCTGTAGTGCTTTGAAAGAGGTCATAATACTGATTGCCGGTCCAGGAATCTTTATTCTCGCCGGTGGCAGATGCTCGGGAAGAAGTGAACAGGACCAGGTCATCTGCAGCATGTACCAGCTGAAAGTCTGCATCGGGAGAGTTCAGCACCCTGATGTTGCTAACGTAGGTATCTCTTTCAAATTCGTCTTCCTGCCGGGCTTTCCAGGCAATGGCCTGTTCACAGGCATTGATCTCTACGTTGATCTCTGGTCGGCGGTAAGGTTCTTCTTTCAGGTATTCATTGAACTGTTCGATAGCATCGTCATACTGCTCCAGGCGCTTGAGGGTAAAAGCGTACTGCAGGATGGCTTCAGAACCATATTCCCATTCTATGGCTTTTTTGAACCAGCTTGCCGCAGCACTGCTGTTTCCGGTATAGAGATAACACCGGCCGATCTGAAAAGCCAGGGCACCGTTGTCATTGGCAGGATCTTCTTTGCTGAATTCCTTTTCCAGCAACTGGGCTGCCAGGCCATACTTTTTAAGGTTCCAGGCAGTTTGTCCGTCCTGTATGTTTTCTGTCAGGGTACATGCCTGCAGGGTCAGCACAAAACCAAGTAGCAGAAACAGGTATCTCATAGCCATAAAGGTACATGATAAACGACGGCTGACCGGCTTTGTTTTGGCAGGAAACGGTCAAAAAAAACCACCCTTTCAGGTGGTTGGATCATTTCAGGATGCCTTCGGAAGTATGGCCACTTTCTTTGGATTGCGGCTGTCAATCTTGACGTGCAGCACCCGACCCTCACGAAACATCCTGCGTTCTTCTTCTTTGATATTGTGCTGAACTTCTACCTGATAAGGCACCATTTCCGGCGGACGTACTTCAAGTTTCAGACCCAGCCTTGGGTTGTCATTGATCTTTCTGCCGGTATCCCAGCTTTCCAGAATAACAGCTGTAGCCGGCTCGCCGCTTTTCATAATGTCCATCTCAATAAAGGCAGGTCTGAAAAAGAACCGGTATCCGATATAGGCAACTATACCAGCCAGCACAACTGCGCCCAGTCCAAAGGTCCATTCGAAAACGGCCAATGTTCCGGCGGATACAAATGCCACTCCGGCAAAGATCCAGATGACATAAGAAGGTAGGGCAAATTGTTTGACCATGGCAGAGGAGTTGTATATTATACGTTAGACAGCAATAAAAAGTTCAGCTATGATGCCACTTTCTGCTTTTTTTCACATAATATTTTACGATCTGAAAATTACATTCATCTGAGCCCCTTGCCATAACAATTGCATTTGGAATGTGACTGCTGCCATTTGAGAGGTTTTGTCTTTTTTTGTACTACTGAACAAAACAGCCCGATGGGGTTTTCTGACAAATGGCAATAACATCAGCATTATTGAACGGTGGGTGGGTACCTGACTTTATTATAAGACGCCGCATCAGGAAGCTCATCCAGCAGCGACTGGATGAAGAGACCATGCACGGTGGTCAGCCGGACTATACGGCAGGCATCCTGCAGGCTATGCGCAGTGGTCCGGTTGCCATACATACAGAAGCAGCCAATGAGCAGCACTATGAGCTGCCTCCGCCCTTCTTTCGCGAGGTTCTTGGCAGCCAGATGAAATACAGCTGTTGTTACTGGGATGATCATACCAAAACACTGGATATGGCAGAAGAGGCTGCATTAAGCCTCACCATACAGCGGGCAGGTCTGCAGGATGGAATGCGTATTCTGGAACTGGGTTGTGGCTGGGGAAGTCTGACGCTTGCCATGGCAAGGAGGTTCCCGGATGCCAGGATCACTGCGGTTAGCAACTCTGCACCACAACGCCAGTATATTCAAAACAGGTGTGTGGCAGAAGGAATAGACAACGTGCGCATCATTACCGCAGATATGAATGAGTTTACTCCTGACAAGCAATATGACCGTGTTGTCAGTGTTGAGATGTTTGAACATATGCGAAACTGGGAGACATTGCTGCAGCGGATCCACTCCTGGCTTAAGCCGGATGGTAAACTGTTCATTCACATCTTTACCCATAAACGATTCACCTACTTCTATGAATACAAAGATGAAACAGACTGGATGTCAAAGTATTTCTTTACAGGCGGAATCATGCCTTCAGAATCACTGATGTCTGAACTGAATAATCCGTTCCGGATAGAAGAACAATGGACCTGGTCTGGCACACACTACCAGAAAACAGCCGAAGAATGGCTAAAGAATATGACCCGGAGCAGGGGTGATGTGCTGCCTGTGCTGGAAGAGACTTACGGAAGAAGTGAACTCAAGAAGTGGTGGGTTTACTGGCGTGTTTTCTTTATGTCATGTGCTGAACTTTGGGGGTATAACGGTGGAAAGGAATGGACCGTGAGTCACTATCTGCTGTCAAAGAACAGTCAGGTATGAAACAACGAATTGCGGTAGTTGGCACTGGTATAGCCGGCATGTCTGCTGCCTGGTGGCTTCATCAGGACCATGATATCACGGTCTTTGAGGCCGAACAACGTATAGGCGGACACACCAATACGGCATTTATACAAGAGGGCGAAAAGACTGTTCCGGTTGATACCGGGTTCATTGTTTGCAATGAACAGAACTATCCCCTGTTAATGAAATTGTTCAGGCATCTGGATGTTCCGTTGAAGCCCACGAGCATGTCATTCAGTGTCAGGCATCTGGCAGACGATCTCGAATACTGCGGAAGCAGTCTTGAATTGTTGTTCGTGCAACGTCGTAATCTTTTTTCCTGGCGTTATCTGCGATTTCTCAGACAGGTGCAGCGTTTTAATGAAGAATGTACGGAGGTGCTGCAAGATCAAAGCCTGCATGATCTCAGTATTGCAGAATATGCAGCAAGTAAAGGGCTGGGAAGGGATTTTCTGCACTGGTACATACTGCCAATGAGCAGTGCACTGTGGAGCACACCTTATCATGTTACCCTTGATTTTCCTGTGTTATCTCTGGTTCGCTTTTTTCACAATCACGGATTATTAGGACTGCATACACAATATCAGTGGTACACTGTAGAAGGAGGCAGCGAAGTGTACAAACAGAAACTAATAGCACCATTCAAAGACCGGATCCATACCGGATTGGGTGTAACTGGTGTAATGGAGCTTGATGCAGGTGCAGAATTGAAATTATCTGATGGAAGCAACAGGGTCTTTGACAAGGTGATCCTGGCCACACATGCAGATCAGGCATTGCGGCTGCTGCAACAACCAACAGAACTGCAGCGCAATTTATTGTTGCCGTTTCAATACCAGGTTAACGATACCATTCTGCATACAGATCCGGCACTTATGCCTGCCCGGAAACGGGCCTGGAGCAGTTGGAATTACCGGGTAGAGAAGGCTGATGGATCCGGTGGTTCATGCACCTACTGGATGAACAGCCTGCAGGGTGTTTCAGATACGACCAACTATTTTGTTACTTTAAATGGCAGGGCGAAGATCGATCCTGAGAAAATACTTCGTTCATATTCTTATGAGCACCCGGTGTTTACGACCGGGGCCATGAAGGCACAGGAACAGTTGCCACTACTGAACAGCAGGGGCAGTATCCTTTTTTGCGGCAGTTACTTTGGCAATGGATTTCACGAAGATGCGATCAGAAGTGCAAAAGACGCTGTTCAGCAAATAGTTGACATAAAATGGTGAACAGGCAGTCTGCCATATATCATTGTCAGGTGATGCATCAGCGCATGCACCCGAAGAGACATCGGTTCTCCTACGGAGTATATATGGTTTGGCTTGATCTGGATGAGGTTGATGAGTTATGCAGGCAGATCCCCTGGCTTTCTAAAAACCGGTTTAATCTTTTTTCTCTGTTTGACTCTGATCATGTCAAGGCAGCAGGGCAGCAGGGTCTGTCCATTTCTGCAAAGCTCAGAAACTGGCTCAGTGAACAGGACTTTGAAGGCGCAACAGATAAGATCTTTCTGATGACCCATCTCCGGGTACTGGGGCATGTGTTCAATCCGGTGTCATTCTATTATTGCTATGACAGTTCGGGAAACTGTACCTGTATCGTGGCGGAGGTAAGCAACACGTTTGGCGAAATGAAAATGTTCCTGATCGATCAGGTCAGTGAATTGGGATTTGAGCAGGAGGCGGATAAATTTTTTTATGTATCGCCGTTCACAGAGCTTGATGACAGGTTTCATTTCAGATTTCACTTGCCTGGACAGCAGTATTTTACTGCTATTGATGTAAGCAGAGCAGGTCAGAAATATTTTTACAGTGTCTTACGCGGTGATCGCAAAGTATTGAACAGCGCTGTGCTGCTTGGTTATTTCTTTCGTATGCCACTTGTCACGGTCAAGGTGATCACGGCTATCCACTGGCAGGCTTTCAGGTTGTGGACCAGGGGGTTATCATACAGAAAGAAGGCTGCCGATCCTGATAAACAAAAAGGAATACTCAATGAAAAAAGAATGTAAGCATGTGGAATAATGTATATCGCAGATTACTTCTGCGAACACTGAATAAAATGAATAAGGGTCAGTTAACGCTTACTCTTCCTGACAAGGAGGTCATCAGGATAGGTGATGGTCTTGGTATTCATGCTACCCTGCAGGTATTGGATGAGGCATTATGGCGAAGGATAGTATTGCATGGTGATATTGGCTTTGCCGAAGGTTATATGGACAGGCAATGGGAAACAGATGACCTGACAGCACTTTTACGTTGGGTGCTGCTGAATATAGATCAGGCTCCGTCAGTAAGTGGTTCCGGCAATGCTTCCATGTTCATGAATCTGATGCACGGCTTCAATCGTCTCACTCATATACTCCGGCCAAACAGTAAGAAAGGGTCCAGAAAGAACATCAGTGAACACTATGATCTGAGCAATGATTTCTTTTCGCTTTTTCTGGACAAGACAATGACCTATAGCAGCGCCATTTTTCAGAACGGTGAAGAAGACCTGGAAACAGCACAAATGAACAAGTATGACAGCCTTTGCAGATCTGCCAACCTTAAAGACGGAGATCACGTGCTGGAGATCGGAACCGGTTGGGGTGGCTTTGCAGAGTTTGTTGCTTCCAGATACAAAGTTCGTATTACCACAGTGACCATTTCAAAAGAACAGTATGATTTTGCCACCAGGCGCATAGAGCAGGCGGGGCTGGCTGACAGGGTAGAAGTATTGCTCTGTGATTACAGAGACATAAGTGGTTCGTATGACAAGGTGGTATCTATAGAGATGATAGAAGCTGTAGGTGCCAGGTACCTTCCTGTTTACTTCAGAAAGATCCAGCAGGTGCTCAAACCGGATGGAGTGCTGGCTTTGCAGGCGATCGTTTGTCCGGATAATCGGTTCGATCTGCTGAAAAATCGTGTGGACTTCATTCAGAAACATATTTTTCCGGGAAGTTTGCTGCCTTCCATTGCAGCTATCAACCAGGCTGTCAATGATACCGGCGATCTGTTTTTATTTGGCCTTAAAGATCTGGGAAAGAGCTATGTACGAACACTGGCGGCCTGGAGAAATGCTTTTGAAGAGCATGCAGAAGACGTTTCACGAATGGGATTTAACGAGGTGTTTCAACGTAAATGGAAATACTATTTTTCTTATTGCGAGGCTGCCTTTGATATGCGCAATATCAATGTGGTTCAAATGATCTATACACGCCCAAATAATTTTTTGTTTGGCCAGTGAACAACTTTCTGATCTTTGCTGTTAGTGACCTTCGTCTTTATTTTAAGAGTAAAATAGAAAAAGGTATAATACATAAAAATTCTTTTTTAGTGCAATATATTGATTTTCAGTTCACTGAATTTTGATACTAAATGCCTTGCAAAAGAATGACAGATCTGTAAACGAACAAAGCAGCAGGTATGCAGTTTAGTCTGCAAAACCAATTGCATTATGAAACAGATCTTATTCTCCTCCTTAATGATGTGCGGACTGGCGGGAAGCCTGATGGCACAAACCGCAAGAGTTCAGGTCATTCACAATGCTGCTGACCCTTCAGCGGCTCGTGTGGATGTGTATTTGAACGGCGACCTTGCTCTGAATGATTTTCAGTTTCGCACTGCCACACCTTACATAGATGTGCCTGCTGAAACCCCGATCACCATTTCCATTGCACCATACACTTCTGTTAGTGTGGATGATGCAATTGCCAATTTTGATTACACACTAGCCGCAGATGAAACCTATGTGGTTGTTGCCAATGGTGTTCTCGATCCTGGATCCTTCTCAGAAAATCCTGATGGGGTATCAACTGCCTTCAACCTGTTCGTTTATGCTGGCGCACGTGAAGCAGCACTAAGTTCAGAGAACATTGATTTTATTTTCTTTCACGGAGCTACTGATGCACCGGGTGTAGATGCCATTGCCCGAAATGTGGCTACCGTTGTAGATGATGCTTCTTACACTGATTTTCAGGGTTATGTAAGTGTTCCTGCCGGAAAGTATCTCATAGATGTAACTCCGGAAGACGATAATGAAACGATCGTTACTACTGCCAGGGCATGGCTGCCTGGTGCAGGCGGCGCTTCTGTGGTGATCTTTGCCAGTGGATTCCTGAGTCCGGAAGATGAAGCAGACAACGCCCGTGGATTCAAACTCATGTATGCACTTCCTGATGGAACTGTAAAAACGCTTCCTGCTCTGACCTCTGCTCCGGTTCAGATCATTCACAATGCTGCAGACCCTGCTGCTGCAGAAGTGGATGTGTATGTGAATGGTGCACTGGCACTTGACAACTTTGCCTTCCGCACCGCCACTCCTTATGTGGCTCTTCCTGCCAATCAGGATGTGGAGATCGCTGTGGCTCCCGGTACCAGCACATCTGTAGCTGATGCACTGGCTACATTTACTGCCAATTTCAAAGCAGGCGAAGGCTACACCGTTATTGCCAATGGTGTGCTGAACCCTGATGATTTTGCGGCCAACCCTGATGGTCTTTCAACCGCATTTAACCTGTGGATACGGGAAGGTGCAATGGGTAAGGCTGAAGGAACTGATGTAGTTAGCTTCATCGGAGTACACGGCAGTACCGATGCCCCCACAGTAGATATCATTGCCCGCGATGTTGCTACTCTGCTGGATAATGTGGCCTATGGTGCAGTGAGTGATTATATCACTGTTCCTGCCGATAACTACATCCTTGATGTAGCACTGGGAGATATGCCTGAAACAGTAGTGGTGAGTTATTCTGCTGATCTGAGTACACTGGGCGGAGGTTCAGCAGTGGTCTTTGCCAGCGGTTTCCTGGATCCTTCGGCAGGTCCTGACGGAAGTGAAGGCTTCGGTCTGTATGCTACACTGGCTGATGGTACCACTATAGCTCTGCCTGTTTACACAGAATTGACAACTGCTGATGCGTCTCGTATGGCCAATCTGGTAGAAAGTTTGTTCCCGAATCCTGCAACAGACAACCTTCAGGTAACCCTTTCTGAAGCATTTGATGGTATGCTGCTGCTTACTTCGGCAGATGGACGTCTGGTGCTCAATCAGCAGGTAAACCTGGAAACAGCCGGATCTGTACAGTTAGATCTGAGCAACGTAGCTGCAGGTTATTATATGCTGCAAATGCGCAACAACTCAGGTACTACCACTATGCCTGTAATTGTTCGCTGATCAATATTTTCTCTTCATACTACCAACTGTGGCGGCACGTCTTTGACGTGCCGCTATTTTTCGTGGAAGACCAATAGCGGTTTATTAGTTTGATACAGCACATCAATGGCCGTGCTGCGGGTGAAAATGCGTTGAAGACCACTTAGTTTTCTGGTAGTCAGTGCCAGCAGGTCTATATCATTACTATCAATATACTCTTTCATGGCTGACAGGAGTACCCGGCTGTCAACTACTTCGTAGCGGATACGTTCAGACTTGTGATCCTGCCTCAGTTTTTCTTCCAGCTGATGCAGTTTAAAGGCATCTTCATCATGTCTGGATTCACTGAAATGGGTCACATGCAGGGTAACCTTATAAGCATCCAGCAAATTGAGTATCCTGGCAATGGCTATTTCATCCCAGCTGCTGAAGTCGCTGGCATACAATACTTTTTGAGGAGGTTGCCATGCAATCCCTGCAGGTAATGAAAGTACTGCACAGTGTGCCTGGCTGATAACCCCTTTGGTGATCGTGCCAAACATGAGCCTCTCCATTTTACTATGCCCGCGGCTTCCCATGATGATCAATTGAGCCACCCACCTTCGTGCACTTGCCACGATGGTATCTACCGGAAACCCCCTTTCGATCTCAGTTGAAACAGACACTGACAATTTCCGGTCTGCCTGATACCCATCTATCTTTGTTTTTAAGTCGGCTATTTGGGTTTTGGCATCTGTTTCCATTTTATGGAGCAGGTTTTCCGTGTATCTCGAAACAGCGTTTCGTATAGTGGTGTCGTCCAGATCACTTTCCACAAAAGGATCATCAAAAACATGCAGGAGTCTTACTTCTGCATCTATTCGTGCTGCCAGATCAAGTGCGGCTGTTACAGTTGACCAGGTATAGTCAGAAAAATCAACAGGAACCAATAGCTTTTTCATATGCTGGCTTTGGATCTAAAATAAACACTGGTCAGGTGCGGCACTATGACATTCATCACTCTTTCGATTTGTGCTGTTTGTAAAGCCTTAGCAAACAAAAGTTAAACAAACTGGTTATTTTTGTACTGTATGTCCAGTGTATATTCCATCAAAGACCTGGAAAGACTTTCAGGAGTCAAGGCGCATACCATACGCATGTGGGAGCAGCGGTACGGCCTTTTGAAGGCTTTACGTACCCCTACCAATATCAGGTATTACAATGACCATGACCTCAAATACCTGATGAGTATCGCCCTGTTGACCAGGAAAGGTTACCGGATATCAGTTCTGGCTGATAAAACCGAAGAAGAAATTGCCTGGATGGTAGGCGAGCTTACAGCCATGCATACGGAATATGATGCGCAGATAGAAGGACTCATCATTGCTACCATTGACTACGACGAAGACCGGCTGGAAAAGATCCTGAATACCTGTATTCTGCAGCTCGGGTTTGAAGAAACTTTTCGTTGTATCGTATTTCCTTTCCTTGAAAAAGTAGGCCTGATGTGGGTTTCAGGAGCTATTCTGGCTGCTCAGGAACACTTCATGAGCCAGTTGCTCAGACAAAAGATCCTGGTGGCCATTGATGGGCATGTGGTGCGCCATACAGACAAAAGCAAACACTTTTTGCTGTTTCTTCCCAATGGAGAATGGCATGAACTGACGCTGCTTTTCCTGCAGTATCTGCTAAAAGCACGAAATCACCGGGTAACCTATCTGGGGGCATCCGTTCCTCTTCAGGAAGTACTTACCGTTGCTGAGACACTTAGACCTGATTTTTTCTACACCATCATTACTTCGGTTCCAAGTGGCTATTCTCCGGATGAATACCTCAATACCATTGCCGGCAAATTTCCTGATGCCACTGTCTATGCTTCTGGTACCCAGTTCATCAACACCCATCACTCTCTGAGTGATAATGTGCGTATTCTCAATGGATTAGATAATGTGCTGGCAGGTGTGGAAGAGCTGGCCGCCTAATTTGTTTAATAAAAATAGTTAAAAGTTAAACAAAAAGTTGCGAATCCTGCCGCAGGTAAGTATATTTGGGCAACAATTCACTGACATGACCCGTAATGAGTTTCACGATATGATCATTGAGCTGAAACAGCCAATGAAAGCTTTTGCCCTGAACCTGACAAGAGAAAGGGAAGATGCACTGGATCTTGTTCAGGAAACCTACTACAGGGCCATCGCCAATCAGGACAAATTTCATGAAGGCACGAACCTGAAAGCGTGGTTGATGACCATCATGAAGAACATCTTCATCAACAATTACCGGAAAGCCAGTAAGCGCAACACCATACTGGATGCATCTGATAACCTGTTCATGCTGAACAGCAGAGATGCTGCCATCGCCAATCAGGCTGAGCGGGATTTTGTGATGAAAGACCTGATCCGGGCCATCAACAGTCTGGATATTGAATACCGTCGGCCGTTCCTGATGCACTACCAGGGTTTCAAATATGAAGAGATCGCGGAAGATCTGAGTTTGCCGCTGGGCACTGTGAAAAGTCGCATCTTCTTCGCCCGCAAGCAAATGCAGAGCTATCTGAAAGAGAAGGGATTCGAGCGCTACTGATCAGCTTTCATAAAATTCTATCGGGGTTCCGTCGGGATCGGAAGCAAAGAAAAAATTCTTCCCCGTCAGGTTGTCCCTCCTGATAACTTCTGCATCCCAGTTATTCTGCAGGAGTTCTGCATGACATTTCTGCAGGTCTTCCACCTCAAATGCCAGATGCCTGAGTCCCCTTGCCTCAGGCCATGATGGCCTTGCCGGTGCATCCGGAAAGGTGAAAAGTTCCAGTTGTATATCGCCCAGTTTCAGGTCCACCTTCCAACTGTTTCGATCGGCCCTGAAATATTTACTGAGTACCCGGAAGCCTAAGATGGTAGAATAAAAATGCAGGGACCTGTCAAGGTCATCAGTGATCAGGGCTATGTGATGAATTCTTTTGATCACAGATCATCTGTTGGGTTGGGGTAAAAAGCATCTTCAAAGTGTTCGATCTCCGGTTGCCTGCCCGGTAACATGAATATGGCCAGTACGTCAAACCTGCATTCGCCCTGCCAGTTCGTATCATATATATATTGGGCAGCCGCATTGGCCATAAGAGACTGTTTTTTGCGATTCACAGCCCCTTCAGGTAACTGGATTCCGCTGCTTCGTGTTTTAACTTCGATCATGACCAACCCATACGGGTCTTGGGCAATGATATCTATTTCTGCTTTGCCGAAGCGCCAGTTCATTTCCAGGATCTTCCAACCTTTTTTCTCCAGCCAGTTTCGGGCCAGTTCTTCTCCCTGTTTCCCCAGTTCCAGATGTCTGCTCATGGAATTCTTTGTTATTTTGCCAGTAAGCGGTATGAAGGTACACAAGCAGGAACTGTTTGTTGCCTCAAACGTTGACAGAACATGGAATTGACAGGTACCAGAACGGTAAGTTTTCGCGATCTGGGTCACATGGCATATGGAGAAGCCTGGGATCTGCAGGAGCGGGTATTCGGCGATACTGTGCAGCGAAAGATCAGCAACAGAACCCTGGAACCATCTGCACGGCAGGATACGGTTGATCAGTTGTTTCTGGTGGAGCATCCACCGGTCATTACGCTGGGAAAGAATGCTGACAGTCGTAACCTGCTGATTACCGCAGGTGAAAAGCAGGGGGTTGAGGTCTTTCACATCAATCGCGGAGGCGATGTGACCTTTCATGGACCAGGGCAGTTGGTGGGTTACCCGATCCTGGATCTGGACCATTACTACACAGATATTGGGCGCTATCTCCGGGATCTGGAAGAGGTCATCATCAGAACTATTGGAGAATACGGGCTACAGGGTGATCGCTTGCCTGGAGCTACCGGTGTGTGGCTGGAACCGGATAACCCTTTCCGGGCAAGGAAGATATGTGCCATGGGTATTCGCTGCAGCAGGTGGGTGACCATGCATGGTTTCGCCCTGAATGTCAATACTGACCTTCGTTTCTTCGAGCTCATTGTTCCATGTGGTATCACAGATAAAGGAGTTACTTCCATCGAAAAGGAGCTCAGGCAAACAATTCCAATGGAAGAGGTCAAGGGCCATTTTCTCAGGCATTTTTCTGACGTATTTCAATGTAAGATCAGTGATGGCAGAACAGGATGAGAAACAGCAGCAGGAGCCGTTGGAGGAAGATCTCACAGAGTACTTCCGGGTGGTGATTGACAGAGGTCAGGAGCCTTTGCGGATAGATAAATTTCTGGTCAACAGACTGGAGAATACCAGCCGCACCAAAGTACAGTCAGCTGCTGATGCCGGTTGCATTCGTGTGAACGGTCAGATAGTCAAATCAAACTACAAGGTCAGGCCGGGCGATGATGTGCAACTGATCCTGCCTGTTCGGGAAGACAATTACAGTCTTGAACCGGAAGATATTCCGCTGGATATTGTTTTTGAAGATGAACATTTGCTGGTGGTCAATAAACCTGCAGGCATGGTGGTACACCCGGGCGTGGGAAATTTCAGTGGCACCCTGATCAATGCCTTGATGTTTCATCTGGGTAAGGACAACCTGCCGGGTGATGATGATTTTCGTCCGGGGCTGGTACATCGCATAGATAAGAATACTTCCGGTTTGCTGGTAGTGGCCAAGTCTGAAACTGCCATGCAGCATCTGGCCAGGCAGTTCTTTGAGCATACGGTGTACAGGCGCTACCAGGCTTTGGTATGGGGAGAGTTGGAGGAGGAAACAGGTACCATTACCGGAAATATTGCCAGGCATGCCCGGTTCAGAAAACTTTTTGATGTGTATGATGATCCTGCCATTGGTAAACATGCGGTTACCCATTATCGTTTGCTGGAGAACCTGGGCTATGTTGCACTGGTTGAATGTCGCCTGGAAACGGGCAGAACGCATCAGATCAGAGTTCACATGCAGCATATCGGTCATCCTATATTCAATGATGACACCTACGGCGGTGACCGCATTGTGCAGGGAACCATTTTTACCAGGTACAGGCAATTTATTGATAACTGCTTTCAGATCATTCCCAGACATGCATTACATGCCATTAGTCTGGGGTTTGTGCACCCGGTTTCGGGCGAAGACCTCCTTTTTCATGCACCATTACCTGATGATTTTGCCGGGGTGCTTGAGAAATGGCGAACCTATGCGGCCCAGCTGAAATAAATGGTCGTTCTGAAAGTTCTTAATTTTGACCTATGATGCGATTTTCATCAGCCTGTCTGTTAGCCTGTTTGTCTCTGCTTTCTGTTGGCAGTTACAGTCAGGTGGAACGCTGTTTTTCTGCCGGATATCTGGAGCAACTCAGTCAGGACGATCCATCGCTTGCAGATCTGCAGGAAACGATCAGAGAGCGGGCAACCACTCAAAGTTACGGGCGCCTGACGGAAGATGAAGTGTACTATATTCCTGTTGTGGTGCATGTGGTTTACAGTAATACGTCTGAAAATATCAGTGATGATCAGATATACTCACAGATCGAAGTGCTGAATAATGATTTTCGTCTGTTAAATGATGATGCAGATAAGATACCTGCTGATTTTGCAGACAATGCAGGCGATGCTTTGATCGAGTTCAGACTGGCGGCCCTGGATCCGGATGGAAATCCTACCACAGGTATTACACGAACTGAGACCAGTATTACCCAGTGGGATATCAATGCACCCATCACTGCCGATAATAATTCAGAAAAAGTAAAGGCAGATTCAACAGGAGGCCACGATCCGTGGGATGCTACCTGTTACCTGAATATCTGGGTTTGTGACCTTGGGGCGCTTATTCTTGGCTATGCCGCTCCGCCGGGAACAAGTCTTACCAAAGATGGCATAGTAGTAGGCTATAAATGGTTTGGCTCAGGAGGGTCAGCTGTTCCGCCATACAACCGGGGGCGTACAGCCACCCATGAGATCGGGCACTGGCTTGGACTTAAGCACGTCTGGGGCGATGACGGAAACAGCTGTGCAGGAAGTGATGGCGTGGCAGATACGCCCAATCAGGCAGGACCCACCTACGGATGCCTGAGTTATCCTGCAACCGATGCCTGCAGCCCGAATCCGCCGGGTATCATGTTCATGAACTACATGGATTATTCTGATGATACCTGCATGTACATGTTCACCCAGGGGCAGGCCAATATCATGCGGTCTGTTCTGGAAGATGAAAGGGCGTCTGTGGTTGCCTGTGCTTTGGTGGTAACCAATGATTCTTTGCCACCCGGCGATGAGCCAGTCTTTATTTATCCGAATCCAACAACCGGTTTTGCCTGGCTGCCGATAGACAGACTTGACAGCACCACAATAGAAGTAGGTGTATATAACGTGTTAGGGCAACAGGTCATTCAGCTTACCCATGACAGCAGGTTGCCTGTTGGTCTGGACCTGAACGATCTGCCCAACGGAGCCTATTTTGTCATGGCATCAGATGGTCTCAAGACCGTGAATGGAAAAGTTGTGCTGTTGCGTTGAACGCAGCCGTACAGATCTTGTTTAGAAGTTAAGATGAGTGCAATGGAAAAGCGCTGGATGCAACTGGCAGGTGGTGATATGAACCTGCAAAAGATCGTCAATAAGGTGTTACAACATGAACGTATCAGCCCGGAAGACGGAGTCATGCTGTATGAAAAGGCAGGCACCGGCTTGCTGGGTGCCCTGGCTAATCATATCCGGGAGGAAAGACATGGTGATACCACCTACTTCAACCGGAATTTTCATATTGAACCAACCAATCTCTGCGTGTTCAGCTGCAAGTTCTGCTCTTATTCCAGGCTGATCAAGCAACAGGATGAAGGCTGGGTCATGACCAAAGAGCAGATGCTGGACATTGTCCGGTCTTATGCTGACAAGCCTGTAACGGAGGTGCATATTGTGGGGGGAGTATTGCCACAGATGAACCTGGCATTCTTTGCAGACCTTTTGAGAGAGATCAGGCAACTGGCACCGCAACTGCATATCAAAGGTTATACTGCGGTAGAGCTGGAATATATGATCCGCAAGGCTAAAATGAGTTATCGTGAAGGACTTGCTTTCTTGCAGGAAGCTGGTCTGGATTCTTTGCCTGGCGGGGGTGCAGAGATCTTTGATGAAGAGATTAGGGCAGAGATCTGTGGAGATAAATGCGACAGCAATACCTGGCTGGAGATCCACCGCACTGCTCATGAGTTGGGCATGCACAGCAATGCCACCATTCTGTATGGTCACATAGAAACCTATGCACATCGTATTGACCACATGGAAAGGCTGCGGTCTCTGCAGGATGAAACTGGTGGGTTTAATACCTTCATTCCGCTTAAGTTCCGCAACCAGAATAACCAGATGAGTCATTTGCCGGAAGTATCGGCTGTGGAAGACCTGCGCAATTATGCCGTATCTCGCATCTACCTCGATAATTTTCCGCATATCAAAGCCTACTGGCCTATGCTGGGAAGGCAACTTGCGCAGCTTTCACTTGATTTCGGAGTGAATGATGTGGATGGTACCATTGATGACAGCACGAAGATCTACAGCATGGCCGGAGCCGAAGAACAATCACCTGTCATGAGCACAAGAGACCTGGTTGAAATGATCAGAAACGTGAGACGCAAACCGGTTGAAAGAGATACGTTGTATCATACCCTGACTGATTATACAGACATTGAATTTGCAGAAGGGCCTGATGGTGCCATGATGGCACTGCCTGTAGTGGACTGACATGAAAGAACTGTATCTGATCAGACACGGCGAAACAGACCTCAACAAAAAGGGTATTGTGCAGGGCAGAGGTGTGAACAGCTCGCTGAATGAAACCGGAAGGAGGCAGGCAGCGCAATTTCATGAACAGTACAAGGAGGCAGGTTTTGAAAAGATCTACATCTCTTCACTGCAGCGTACCTATGAAAGCATCGAGCCCTTTGTACAAATGGATATTCCTGTAGAAAAATTCGCAGAACTTGATGAGATCAGCTGGGGGCGTCATGAAGGACAGGTTAGTGGAAATTCTTACCGTGAGTTTCACGATCTGATCAAGGCCTGGAAACAAGGGCAGGTCAGCAACAGGATCAGCGGAGGGGAGAGTCCGCTTGAAGTTCAGGAAAGACTTCAGATCTTTCTGAAACATCTCGATCAGACCGAAGAAAAGAAGGTGCTTATCTGTTCGCATGGCCGAAGTATGCGCATCTTGCTATGTACTTTATTCAACAGAACATTACAGGAAATGGATGCCTATCCGCATCATAACCTGTGTTTGTATGTGGTCAGATGGGATGGCCATGATGCCCGGATGATCAGAGAAAACGACCTGAGCCACCTGCATGCATAAGACTTCCATATCACTCGTCTCTTACTGGAATACCAGGCCTTTTCTGTTTGGTTTACAGAAGTCGGGTCTGACAGAATTCTTTGAAGTGTTTCTGGATACACCATCGGCCGGAGGTAAACGGCTAATGAACAACGAAGTAGATATTGCGCTGGCCCCGGTCATCACCCTGAACAGCATGGCAGATGCCAGGTTGCTGACCCATTATTGTATAGGAGCAGCCGGCAGTGTGCGCACTGTTTGCTTGTTTTCGCACGAGCCTCCCGAAACATTAAGGAAAGTATATCTCGATGCACATTCACTGACATCGGTCCGGTTGATCAGGATCATTTATTCATTGAATAACTGGTCAGAACCGGAATGGATATCGGCAGATGTACACCCCGGAATGCTGCAATCGGGTGAAGGAGCACTGGTCATTGGCGATAAAAGTTTTCCCTGGCACGGACAGTACCCTTATGTACTGGATCTTGCAGAAGAGTGGATTCGGCTAACAGATACTGATTTTGTTTTTGCTGCCTGGATCACCAGGAAGGAACGAGATGAAGACCTGGAAAGAAAACTGAATGATGCTTTTGAAACCGGTTTGCAGCATCTGAAGGAAGTTGCTGAACTGGTCAGCGTAGAAGGATTATCTGCTGCCGATCTGTTCACCTATTACACCAGGCATATCAGTTATCGTCTGGATGATAGAAAAAAGGCCGGTATGGAGCTGTATCTGCGTCACGCCGCTGAACTGCCATTGCTTTGATCAGCAACGGGTGATCACTTCCAGAGCCTGGATGATCATTTGTTCCACCGCCCGATGCGGATCAACCGAAAACTGCCCTGTGGCCCGGTTGGCAAGAATGACATTTACCGATCCTGCACGGTGACCCAATGCCCTGCACAGACCGAATATGGCAGCACTTTCCATTTCAATATTGGTGATACGTGTCTGGCCAGATCGAAAACCTGCCGCTCTGTCAAGCAGATCGGGAATGCGAATGGCTGCATGTACCTGTCTTCCCTGAGGTCCGTAAAAACCGGGTGCGGTCAGGGTAATACCGGATGTAAAACCGGAGCCAAATGCCTGCACCAATTCTTTATCGGCCAGAAAAAAATAGGGAACAATACCTGAAGGAAGGTCCATCCAGCTGTTGAATGCCTGCTCCATGGCAGTCTCTTCTTCCGTTTTTTCTGCATGGTAAAAGTGGAGCAGATTATCCAGACCTGCTGCTCCGTCAGAAACGATCAGAGAATGTACCGGAATGTCGCTGCAAATGGTACCTGATGTGCCCAGCCTAATGATGGTGAGCGTTTTATGTACCTTCCTGACCTGCCTGTTCTCCAGATCCATGTTGGCCAGCATGTCCAGTTCATTCAGTACGATATCTATGTTGTCTGGCCCTATGCCTGTTGACAGAACAGTCAGACGTTTTTGTCCGATGTAGCCTGTATGCGTAACGAATTCTCTCTTAACGCCTTTGAATTCAATGCGGTCAAAATGCCTGCTTACACTATCTACCCTGTCGGGATCACCCACGGTAATGATGGTGTCTGCTATATGGTCTGGTTTCAGATGCAGGTGATATACAGAACCATCGTCATTCAGGATCATCTCACTTGCTCGCACTTGTTCCATGCAACCAAAGATACTGCGTAACTTTAACGGCTGATGAACCGCTATGCCAAGCAGGTACTGGTACCTACTGATTTTTCTGAAGAGTCATTTGCAGCACTTGAATATGCGGTTTTCTATGCCAACCGCACAGACAGTGGTATTCATCTGATCCATGTGGCCAACAGGGAGATGCTTAGAAAACAGGGGGGTGATGTGCGTACCTACCGTGCACTCTTGCAGGATATCAGACAGCAGTTGCGAACATTCAGGAACCGGAGTGGCGGAGCCTTCAGGATCCATGCAGACTATAAATTGTCTGAAGACTCGGTGGCACAGACGATCCTGAACTACGCCGCAAACTTTGAAATAGAGTTGTGCTGTATAGGCACCAGCGGCGAAAGATCAGCAGGACACCGTGGTGGCTTAGGTCTGAACACAGGAAGAATGATCAATGAAGCAGGGTTTCCTATCCTCACCTGTCGCAGTCACCCGGAAAAGATCCATTTCAGGAATATACTGTTGCCTATAGACCTGACCAGGCACACAAATGAAAAAGTGGATCGTATCATCCGCTTTGCTATGCGTTTCAACAGTACAGTCTATTTGTTGGCTGTTTCAGAGTTTATGGAAGAATTCAGTTTCAGCAGAAAGTCACTGTTGGAGAAACTGGAGTCTGCTGCGCTGCATATTCGTTCACAGGGTATCAAATGCCACACGGAGATCATTCGCTATGATACGGTAAGTCGTTCTGTTGTGGAGTATGCATCAGAGATACGTGCAGACCTGCTCGTGGTCATGTCTGAACCTCAGAGCCTGGTTACCGAACTGATATTTGGTAACCGAACCAGTAAAGTGATCGCACAATCGCCTATACCGGTTATCAGTTTCCGTCCTGTACATTGATTACTTCACGATCAGCATCGTGCTACCTGTGGTCCGGCCTGTAACTGTTAACAGATAGCTGCCTGAGGTAAGTGGTGGCATCCACTCCAACTCCGGGCCTTCTCCGCAAAATGATGATACCATGCGGCCTGACATGTCAAACATCTGAAGAAGTTGTTTACCAGGGTCAGTGATGATAAGCAATGGACCGGTTCCATCCGCAAAGGCATTTGTATTATAAAATGAAATATTATATAATTGTTGTTCCTGAACACCTGTTGACGGCAACAGGCCACGTGTGTCCAGTATTGTAAATACCTCCTCATGGTACAACCCGCCAAACAGCATATCTTCCACGTCCAGCAACCAGAGTGCAGCTTCTGGCATGGTCATTTCATCATAACTGCCGTACAGTGCTTCCAGCACAAGTTTGTCTGTATTTTCTTTCCCTATGCTTTCCAGGATATCAGCCAGGGCGCCGCTCCAGATACCACTGGCGGCATAGATATTTAAAGAATTATCTTCCGGGTAGTGCTTGTCATTATCAGTGGTTCGGCCATCCCAGAATTCGTTATGGCCATCCCAGCTAAACACATCCTGCCACCGGTAACTGCTCCACTGCAGACTGTAAGAGGCTGCCAGATAGTCTGCATATCCTTCATCCATAGCTCGTCTTTCTATTCCGGTATTGCTGAACGGTGCAGCGCTGTGAGACAGAGCATGCATGTATTCATGAATAATGACATCTGCATCTTCCGCATCATCAACCCCACCTTCGCCAAACTGTATGGAAGGCGTACCACCGCTGCTGAAAAAAGAATTATCGGCTCCGTCTGCTCCATGTGTATCAATGTCTATTTCAAAAGAACAGAGCTCTTCGAAGCCCAGTGATACAAGCCAGTTCCTGCATTGCTGCAGGTGGTAGAGTGTATTGACATCTTCAAAGGCAGGATCGCCGCGACCAGCATCAAAGACCGGTGTCAAAGACCAGGCAACAGGTTGTACCGGTGCAGCAAAATCTTTCAGTCTGATGAAGGTATCATACAGAAAAAAGGTATCATCCTCAAAGGTGGCGGTCACGGTTACTAAAGAACGCAGGCTGTTGAGCACTGGGTCATCTGCATCATTGTTGTCAACAAGATCGCCACCATATTCAGCCTCGGCCACAGTGATCGGGTCTGGCCTGAAGACACGTGCAGTAACGGTACTGTCGCCAAAATAGCTTCTCCAGCTTCTGACCGAAATGGTATCGCCTTCTTCATTCAGGAAAACATCTGTTCTGTCGTGACCATGCCTGTCTGTCTGGGTACTCATCTGTACAGCTTCCCATGAATCGTTTTGCAGTATCCAGATACAAGCTTCCGTATAAACCAGGCTTGTGATCAGATCTGACACGGGTGGAAGCAATCCCATTACCCTCATCTCACCGTTGTATGGCTGTACGATCACCACCTGACGATCTACCTGAATACCGGCTGAAAACGGCTGAAGCCTGGTGTAGGTAGCATGATCTGTTTGAAAAACATGATTGGTTTCAAATGAATATCCAGGGAAGCGGATAGCTGCAAGTGCTTCAGCTTCTGTAGTTTGCTGTGCCGCAGCCGACAAACTAATTGTCTGTATCAGCAATGCGTTCAACAGCCAGTTGCCAGTGAGACTCCAGTTTTTGCAGAACCGTTTCATCCTTGTGTTCCAGTGAAACGATAAAAGTAGTGGTTTCGGCATACACGGCGTCTTCTATTCTTGCCGTGCTTCCGGATATCAGGTTGGCTACCAGATGTTGTTCAGAAGCGGGAACATGCACCCTGATGCGCATACGATGGACCAGTTCTTGACTACCTGCCAGTTCCAGCGCCTGAGAAGCAGCCTGTCGGTAGGCCTGGATCAGTCCGGGAATACCCAGCTTTTTGCCGCCGTAATAACGAACTACGCAAACAGCAGTATTGCTTAGCATACGAGAGCGCAATTCATTCAGAACTGGTTTGCCTGCTGATCCGGTAGGCTCTCCGTCGTCAGTAGAATATTCAACAGCTTGTGTGTGCCCGATACGATAGGCCAGCACCACATGCACGGCTTTATGATGCTCTTTTTTCAAGGCATCGCGAAACTGTCTGGCCGTGGCATCATCGCTGCAAGGACGCACCAGTGCAATGAACCTGCTGGATCTTTCCTGATATACAGATTCTGCTGCAGCGTTGACCGTTTGAAGGCTTTCGGGTATTTTCACCGCTTAAAGTTATTGCGATGAAAGATCTTCCTTTTATATCCTATCAACATCCCACATACACACACCAGGAAATGCTGCAAAGAAGCAGACAATTTTATGAATGGATGAATAAACGCAGAAGTGTGCGGATGTTTTCTTCAGAACCTGTTTTGCAGGAAGTATTGGAGAACATAGTCATGACAGCATCAACCGCACCATCCGGTGCCAACAAACAGCCGTGGACCTTTTGTGTGGTTACGGATCAGAAGTTGAAGAGACAGATCCGTATAGAAGCTGAAAAAGAAGAAAAAATATCATATGAACAGCGCATGCCCCAGGAGTGGCTTGATGACCTGAAACCATTTGGAACTGACTGGCACAAGGAATTTCTGGAAACAGTTCCTGCACTCATCGTGGTTTTTAAACGCAATTATGAAACAGATGCTGATGGACACAAACACAACAATTATTACGTTTCTGAATCTGTTGGGTTAGCAACAGGGTTTTTGCTGGCAGCCATACATCAGGCAGGACTGGTGGCGCTCACGCATACGCCAAGTCCTATGAATTTTCTGAAACAGATCCTGGATCGTCCGGCTAATGAGTCTCCCTTTCTGCTGATTCCGGTAGGTAAGCCTCATCCTGACACCAAAGTGCCTGATCTTCGCCGAAAGCATGCCGGTGAAGTGCTGGTTTGGTATGATTTGGACAGAACAGACAAATAATTGTACTTTAGCTGTAACCTGTCATGCGAATTAACCAACCCTCAACGGAGCAGCTTCAAGAGTTGCTGCTGGATATTTATCGCCAGCAGGATACTGACGCATTACAGGCAATTGTATTACAAAAGCTGGTTTCTTTTTTCGGATATGATTATGCGGTTGTGCTGCAGCAGATCGGCTCTCCGGAGAGGTATATCCGTAAACAGTTGTTTGCCACAGAAGACAGATTCGGCCAATCTGCTGTACCACTTGAATTCAAGGTAGCCATCGGAAGCTGGCCATCTCAGGAATGGGCAACATCTGATGTGCATCCGTGTACCTGGTTATACCATGATCCATTAAGTACCGGTCATATTGGAATTGGCTTACCTGCACCCGGAACAGCTTACTGCGTGCTGGCATATTCCAGGAATAAACCCAGGATGGGTGCAAAGACCATGGATCTTTTCTGGCGTACGGTCAGAAGCCATTACAGTACCCTTGGAGGTACCGATATACTGCTGCACTCCATCGCAGAACCAATGCCAGAAATGGGGCAAATGGAACTGAAACTGCGCCAACTGGAAGAATCTAATCAGGAATTGAAGCAGTTTGCCTCCAGGGCATCACATGATCTGCAGGAACCTCTGCGAACCATCAGCAACTACATTACCCTCTTTCTGCGCAACCATGGTGCAGGTCTGGAATCAGAAGGACGTGAGTATCTGGGGTTTGCCAAGAATGCCGCAGAACGTATGCACCATCTGGTCAAGGACCTGCTTACCTATACCAGACTGGATCATACCTCTGACCAGATGACTGAAGTTTCCTGCAACAAGGTTCTGGAAACGGCTCTGGATAATATCAAGATGTCTGTAGAAGAAAGCGATGCCATCATCCTGTACGAAGACCTTCCCGAGATCAACGGGCATGAACAACAACTGGTCAGTCTTTTCCAGAACCTCCTGGATAATGCCATTAAATTCAGAGGAGATGATGACCCTGTGGTCATGGTGCAGGTAGAAGATGCCGGCCAGACCTATGAATTCAGTGTATGTGATAATGGTATCGGTATTCCCGATGATTTTCACGACAAGATCTTTCAGTTCTTTACCAAGCTACACCCCGCAAGTGAATACAAAGGCACCGGTCTGGGGTTGTCCATATGCAAAAAGATCGTTGAAAATCATGGTGGTCAGATCAGAGCAGAATCTGCAGATAAAGAAGGAACTACATTCATTTTCCAACTGAGCAGATAGAAATGGCCGCTGTAACCCGATTGCATCTGTACTACCTGTCCACCTGCGATACCTGTGCCCGCATTATGAAAGAACTGCAGGTAGATCAGTTTCCATTCGTTCTGCAGGATATCAAATATGAGCCGGTAACCCGGAAACAGGCCGAAGAGATGGCAGAACTGGTTGCTCAGCAATATTCTTCGCCTCCTTATGAATCACTGTTCAGCAAAGTGGCCTTGAAATACCGAAGTATGGGCTTGAATAAAATGGACCTGACCGAAGCAGATTATAAGAAGTATCTGCTACAGGAATATACATTCCTCAAAAGACCTGTATTCATCATCGGTAACCGGATCTTCATGGGAAATGCCCCGAAAACCATATTGGCAGTTGCCGAAGCTCTGCATGCTTTTTGATGGTTTTCCGTATTTTCATGGAAAATTACCTGTATGCACTCCTCTGCCCGAATAGCCTTGTTATCACTATTTGCGATAGGTGTCTGGTGCACCACTCCTGCGCTCGCCTTGACCTGCGGTGCCTCAGAAGTGCCGGTTCATATTTTCATTGATCCGGACTCCTGGCCCGGAGAGATCAGCTGGGATATTACTGATGCCGATGGGGGGATCATTGCCAGCGGCGATTATAACAGCGATAGTACATGTGTAGTAGATGGAGAATGCTATACCTTCCACCTGTATGACAGTTATGGCGATGGTATCTATTCTCCTCATGGAGTAGAACTCTATTATGATAATGAACTGGTTGCTTTTTTTACCGGCGATTATGACTACGGAACATCCATCGATATCGGTTGCCCTCCGGGTACAGCCTGCTCTTCCAGTATAGAAGTGACAGAAGGAACCTATACAGCACCGGCACCCAACTCCTGGTATGAGTTTACACCAGCAGAGTACGGCACCTATATCATCTCTACCTGCGATCTGGATAATACCTGTAATACACAGCTCTGGGTCTATGACCACTGTGATGGCCTGGTACTGTCAGAATATGCAGAAGGAACTGTTTATTATAATGATGATGCCTGCGGCGAACAGGCAGAGATCACCGGCATTTTGCTGGAAGGAGAGACCTATTATATCAGGGTTGGAGATCTTGGATCCTCCTGCGAAGGAACCAGTATCAACTGGAGCCTGACGTATGCAGGCCCGCCAAGCGGTTGTACAGATCCATACGCCTGTAATTATTCACCACTGGCCACAGTTGATGACGGTACCTGTATCTATCCGGGTTCTCCTGATTGCCCTGCCGGTCCTGACCTGGTGCTTGATTCAACTTATTTTGACGGGTATCCTTCCTTCACTTCTGATTTTTCGCTGGAATCATATGATTCAGACTGGGATGACTGTGCTTTTGAAGAAGCTTGTGTAACAGGCACCGGAATTCGTTATGTGCTCAAGTTCGGAGTGAAGATCAAGAACATTGGCGATGTCGATTATCACCTTGGGTCTCCCACTGACGGGGCACCCGGGTTTGTGTACAGCGATTGCCACAATCACTGGCATTATGCAGACTATGGTGAATACCTGTTATATGATTCGCTGGGCAATGAAATACCATCCGGACATAAAAATGGTTATGCGGTCATGGATGTGGGTTGCTTTGATGGTACACCCCAGTACGGCGGATGGAATATGGGTATCAGCGCAGGGTGCTATGATATTTACGGTCGTGGTACCAGCTGCCAGTGGGTGGACCTTACGGATGTACCCGACGGACAATATACCCTCGTGGCCCGCATAAACTGGGAGAATAATCCGGATATTGACGGCCATGTGGAAACAGATCTCTCCAACAACTGGGCTTCCATTTGTATCCTGATAGAAAGAGATGAGCCGGGTGGCGAGCCCACCGTTACCAGGGTGGAAGGATGCACACCCTATTATGACTGCTATGGTGAGATATTTGGTTCTGCTACCTATGATTGTAACGGCATCTGCAACGGGCCGGCAAGGATAGGAGATCTTGATCTGGATGGCACCCAGACCAGCGATGATGTAACGCAGTACACCACTGAGATCCTGGATAACACCATTCTGGCCGCCACTTGTAACGACGCCAACAATGACAGTGATATAGATGTATATGATGCAACGCTTGTGAATGGCTGCGCCTGGGAGAATCTGGGTGTGACCCACGTGATCGAGCTGTGTGACCTGCCCTACGGATTCAATGAATATGGCGATACAGTGACGTATAGTATCGGTGAGATAGACCCGGGTGAAGGATACCTGGACATCTATTCGGTCAATACTACTGCCGACATTCTCGCCTTCCAGCTGAAGATACTCGGTATCACCACTATTGATTCGGTGGTGCCGATGGCTGAATCCATCATGTCATCAGATTTCCGTTTTGCATTCAGCAATGATGAGATCATCGGTATCGGATATGATGAGATCGGTTATGAAAAGAATTATACACCTAATCCTGTGGCAAGGGTCTATTTTCAGGCAACCTATCCTACAACGATCTGCCTGGATTATATAACCAATGCTGTTAATGAAGCCTATCACGAGATCATCACAGCAAAAGATAATGGTTGTTTCACCCTTACCGGTCTGGAAGATGCCCATGCTGCTTATGGTCTGCAGGTGTCTATCCAGCCGCATCCGGTAACAGGTGTATCTGTCATGCGATTCAGCAATCCTCATAATGATACTTTTGAGCTGCGCATGCTGGATCTTTCAGGAAGGATGGTCAGTGAAACAGAAACTCAGTCTGATCATTTTAATATCAGCAATAATGAATATCTGCCTGGTGTCTATATCTACCAGCTGACCAACGGAACCGAAAGTTTACAGGGAACAGTGGTCATTCAGTAATGAACAATGAAGCGGGACAAAAGTCCCGCTTCGCATTTTTTCTTCTCTCTATCTTCGCTCCATGCGGATCGCTTTTGACGCCAAACGTATCTTTCACAATACCAGTGGTCTGGGAAATTACGGTCGTAACCTGATCAACTCACTGGAGCAATACTATCCGGACAACGATTATCTGTTGTTCACTCCGCGAAATGGCCGTGTTCCTTTTAAGCCGGCATCTTCACGTATTCTCTATCCTGACACCAATACACCGGCCCTGTGGCGCAGTTTCAGCATCATCAGGCAAATTGCCAGAGAGCAGCCCGATATCTATCATGGACTTAGCAATGAACTGCCATTTACCATGCGTTCAGCAAAATGTCGTTCTGCGGTGAGTGTACACGATGTTATTTTTCGCCGGTATCCTGAAGCCTATGGCATCATAGACAGAAACATCTACCACTACAAGACCAGGTTTGCTATCAGGCATGCAGATGTCATCTTTACGTCCAGTCAGGCAACGGCCAATGATCTCGAACAACTTTATGGTGCAGATCCGGGAAGAATGGTGGTGTTGTTTCCCGGCGTGGAACAGATATTCTACGAACCAGCCGAGCCATCGGCCGTCACTGAAAATTTACCCACTGAGTTTTTTCTGTTTGTGGGACTGGGCAACCGAAGAAAGAATTTTGAGATCGTACTGGAGGCTTTGTCCCGTCAATCTGAATCCCAACGTATTCCGATAGTTGCGGTACATGGCCCCGGAAAGTATGCATCGGCTATGCGCCTCCTGACCACGCAAAGAAAACTGGAAAAATGGGTGCATTTTATCCCGTCTGATAATGCGGGCCTCCGTGCTTTATATCATCAGGCCGTAGCATTGATCTACCCGTCCTTGTATGAAGGATTTGGTATGCCTGTGGCTGAGGCATTGGTATGCAATTGTGCTGTTCTTGCTTCTGATCGGTCTTCCATTCCGGAAGCCGGTGGTAATGCAGCTTTGTACTTTGACCCTGAACATGCAGATGCACTTGCAGATGCCATGTTCAGGATTCAGGATGATCAGTTCAGAGCAAACTGCATCCAGAAAGGAATAGCGTACCGGGAAAGATTTACACCGGAGGTTCTGGCCGGAACTGCTATGGATGCTTACCGCAGGCTGATCTAGCGGCGTCCCATCATACCCAGAGCCTTGGCTGCTTTAGCACCGCCTCCCATTTTGTTCATCATCTTCATCATCTTGCGCATCTCTTCGAATTGCTTGATGAACTGATTGACATCCTGGATGGAAGTACCACTGCCATCAGCAATTCGCTTTCTGCGGGCACCGTTGAGCAGATCAGGATCCTGTCGTTCTGCCGGGGTCATGCTCTGGATCATGGCTTCCAGACGCTTGAATTGTTTTTCATCCACGTCCAGATCCTTGAGTTGTTTTCCAACACCGGGAATCATGCCCATCAGGTCTTTGATGTTGCCCATTTTTTTGATCTGTCCGATCTGACTCAGGAAATCATCAAAGTCAAATTTATTCTTGCGGATCTTGCGTTGCAGTTCGGCAGCCTGTTCTGCATCATACTGTTCCTGGGCTTTCTCCACCAGTGAAACAATATCACCCATGCCCAGGATGCGGCGGGCCATACGATCGGGGTGGAACACATCCAGGGTATCTGTCTTCTCGCCCTGACTGATGAACTTGATGGGCTTGTTGACCACATACTTGATGGTCAGTGCTGCACCACCACGGGTATCACCGTCCAGCTTGGTAAGCACCACACCATCAAAATCAAGCCGGTCATTGAAGGCCTTTGCAGTGTTGACCGCATCCTGACCGGTCATGGAATCTACCACGAAAAGGGTCTCTGCAGGTTGTACAGCCTGTTTGATCCGGGTGATCTCATCCATCATCTCCTCATCTACCGCCAGACGTCCGGCGGTATCCACGATCACCACATTGTGGTTATTCACTTTGGCAAAGCTGATGGCCTTTTTAGCAATATCTACCGGGTTCTTGTTCTCCGTATCTGCATACACCTGAACTCCGATCTGTTCACCCAACACCTGCAGTTGGTTGATGGCGGCCGGACGATACACATCGCAGGCAACCAGCATGGGGTTACGCCCGCTCTTCGATTTGATGTACCTGGCCAGCTTGGCGCTGAAAGTGGTCTTACCCGAACCCTGCAGACCCGCTATGAGAATGACCGCCGGCGATCCTTTCAGGTTGATATCGGTAGAGGTGCCACCCATCAGGGTGGTCAGCTCGTCTTCCACGATCTTGACCATCAGCTGCCCGGGAGATACAGATTTCAGTACATCACCTCCCAGTGCTTTTTCCTTCACCGTATCGGTAAATTCCTTGGCTATCTTATAGTTGACATCGGCATCCACCAGGGCACGCCTGATCTCTTTCACCGTAGTGGCGATATTGATCTCGGTGATGCGCCCCTGGCCTTTCAGCGACTGAAAAGCAGATTCCAGACGATTCGATAAACTTTCAAACATGGTCTTTGATCAGGATTGGTCTATCAATAATAACGCAGACGAATAACACCACTCAGGTATTTGGATAACCTGACCACCTGTTTGGTGTACCCGAATTCATTGTCATACCAGCAATAGAGTACCACACTCTTTCCGTCAGCAGAAACAATGGTGGCCGGTGCATCTACAACCACCGCATGTCCGTTGCCCACACAGTCAGTACTCACCATTTCCTGGCTCAGGCTGTAGTCTATCTGCTCGATCAGGTTGCCGTGAATGGATGCTTCCTTCAGTGCTTCATTGACACTTTCTACCGTTACACCGTTCTTCAGAGTGAGGTTCAGAATGGCCATGGAGACGTTCGGTGTGGGAACGCGGATGGCATTTCCTGTCAGTTTTCCATCCATGGAAGGAATCACCTTGGTCACTGCTTTGGCGGCGCCGGTTTCTGTGATGACCATGTTCAGCGGAGCAGAACGACCACGTCGGTATTTCTTGTGGTAGTTGTCCAGCAGGTTCTGGTCATTGGTATAGGAGTGTACAGTTTCAATATGCCCCCGGTCAATGCCGAAGGTGTTCTCCATCACATGGATGACAGGAACTACTGCATTGGTGGTACAACTGGCAGCAGAGAAGATCTTTTCATTCTCTGCATTGTATTCTTCATGGTTCACACCGAATACGATGTTCGGGATATCACCCTTTCCCGGAGCTGTAAGCAGCACCATGGAAGCGCCTTTGCTCAGCATGTGCTTGCCCAGACCTTCACGATCGCGTGCAACCCCGGTATTGTCAATGATGAGCGCATCGTTGATGCCATACTCGGTATAGTCTATGTCTTCCGGCTTATTGGCAGCGATCATGTGAACGGTCACACCATTTATGATCAGCGCTTTGTTGACCAGGTCTTCTACAATGGTACCATGAAATTTACCATGCACGCTGTCCTTTCTCAGCAGAGAAGCTCTTTTCAGGATGTCTTCATCACTGTTGGAACGGGTAACGATGGCACGCAGACGAAGCTGACTGCCCTTTCCTGTCTCATTGATCAGAATACGTGCGGCAATACGACCGATCCGTCCGAAACCATACAGCACCACATCACGTGGCTGCAGGTTGATCTTGTCCTGACCAATAAGATCTTTCAGCTTATCCTGCAGAAAAGAGGAGATGCTGTCATAATTGTCTTTTTCTTCCAGCCACTCAGATCCCAGGCGACCCAGATCGATACGGGCAGGAGCAAGGTCCAGCTTTTCCATTTCACGGGCAATGGACAGGGTCACATCAATGGTCAGCGGCTTATTCAGGAAACGCTGGGCATAGAGGTGATGGTTGAGTATCTCACTACCCCTGGCGTCAACCAGGGAGCGACGGAAAATGATCAGCTCTATGGCTTTGTCAAACCAGAGACGAACAGTGATCATACCCAGTTCTGTGGCATCCATTTCCTTATGGTTCCACTCGTTCATTTTGATCTCATAGGTGTTGGTACTCATACGCTTGAAATTGAATTTTTTGGTCGAGAAATCGGACTGCAAAGGTACAAAATGAGGGTCGTATTCTGCTCCTGAGGCTATTTGGTTATTGCCATTGAACAAGCCGGTAAGCCACTTTTGTCACCGATATTTCGGGTTTTGGCTCCATTGTAAGACAAGACTTTAAAAAAAAGGTCAAAAATTTTGTTTGCATTGAAAAACTGTTATACTTGCAACCTGACATCTACATGGGAAAAACGGTTAAATACGAACTGGAATACATCGTCCGCTCCTCGCCCAGTGTACTCCACAATTTTCTGATCACGCCAACTGGACTATCACAGTGGTTTGCTGATAACGTTGATAATGAGGGTAACACCTACTTCTTTACCTGGAACGGGGTGGAAGAAGAGGCAGAACTGCTCACTACAGACGACGATGACAGCATTCGCTTCCGCTGGGACTATTATGATGACGATGAATTCTTTGAGTTTCGCATAGAACAGGGAGAGATCACCGGAGATACTATTCTCTATATCACAGATTTTGCTGAACCCAATGAGGTTGACAGCCAGAAAGCTCTGTGGGATTCTCAGATCAAGAATCTGATCAAACGCATCGGTGCTGCCTGATCAGGCGCCCAACAAGTCAAGTGTTTCTCTGAAAATGATACTGGTTCGCTCTTCCAACCCCTTGGGGTCATTACCTAATGGCATGGTCAGACGAACAGCCGGGCAGAGAGTTTCCGGAAATTGATCTGCAATGATCTGGATCGACTGGTCCCAAATGTGTTCATCTGTTGCCATGGTCCAGTTTGCCTTCAACGGTTTTCCCGCCAACAATCCTGCATGCCTGCCTGTCAGTATCCAGGAACAGGAAAAACCATGCCCGAACCAGCACTGGGTGCGGAAAAGAAAGATCTCATCACGGTTGATCAGGCGGGGATAATCATGTACCATCCACGGATACCCGAGCAGGTTCTCACCTCTGCTGGTCTTTCCGCTGGCCAGGTGGCAGTTTGCCGGAAATGCAAATTGGCTGCCGATTGCTGTATCTTTGAGCAACTGTTCGGTCCGGGCGAAAACCGCACCAATTTTCTCCAGTAAACTGCGTTTTTGGAGAAAGATCTGCCGGTCATTCAGCAGGGCTATTTCTTCAGAAGTGAATACCATCAGCAAGTTGGTCCGGACCTCATGTTAAAGATCATAGACAAATATATCCTTCGTTCGTTCATCGGGCCTTTTGTAGTGACGTTTTTTATTGCACTGCTCATCCTGCTGATCCAGTTCCTGTGGAAATATATAGAAGATCTGGTCGGTAAAGGACTTGAATGGTGGGTCATAGGAAAGCTGTTGTTGTATGCATCAGCCAATATGATTCCCCTGGCTCTTCCACTGGCCACCCTGCTGTCTTCCATCATGTTGTATGGCAATCTGGGTGAACGTTTTGAACTGGCAGCCATGAAATCTGCAGGTATTTCCATGTTCCGCTTCATGCGATCCACCATCGTGGCAGGTCTGATCATAACTGCCGGAGCTTTTTTGTTCAGCAACTATGTCCTGCCAACCGCCTCGCTGAAATTCTGGACCACTCTTATAGACATCACCCGGCAAAAACCGGCTTTGAATATCAAGCCTAATGAATACTACAATGAGATCGAGAATTATTCCATCCTGATTGGAGGGAAAGCAGAAGACAATATCAGTATTTCAGATATCACCATTTATGAGGAAGGGCAGAACACCAATCAGGGAAATGTACTTATTGCCGAAAGCGGACAGATGCTTCCAAGTGCAGACAAGCGTAACCTTACACTTAAGCTGTATCACGGCAAACAATATGAAGAACTAAAACCTGAAGTGCGCAACAAGCCAAGCTATGAGCATGTCAGGATGGAGTTTGGCGAGTGGGAGAAAGCCCTTGACCTAAGTGGTTTTCAAATGCAGGAATCGAGTGAAGATCTGTACCGTGATCATTACAAAATGATGAATGTGTCTCAGCTTTCTAAAGCAATTGATACCCTGCAGATGCAGGCTGATGAAAAGAACCATTCTCTGAAGCCTGTCATTGGAGCCTACTATTTGTTCAACAGAGATACTTTGATACTGGCAGATATGTCACTGCTGCACCTGAGTGAAGAGCAGCAAAAGGCAGGTTCTGTAGCTTACCTGGCACCGCCGGAAGACAGACAGGTCATCGTGCAACGGGCATTAAGCACGGTGCGCAATATTTCCAATTTCAACCGTCAGGTTGAAGAATCATTGCATTTCACAAGTAATAAGATTGCAGAACACAGGATCGAATGGCACAGAAAGTTCACTTTATCCATTGCCTGCCTGGTCTTTCTGTTCATTGGTGCCCCACTTGGAGCCATCATCAGGAAGGGTGGGTTCGGTTTGCCGGTGATCTTTAGTATATTGATATTCATTATATATTATGTGCTGACCATTACCGGCGAGAAGCGGGCAGATCAGGGTCTGGTAACACCCTTGTTCGGCATGTGGATAGGCATACTGATACTTTTTCCATTCAGCATACTCCTGACGCAGAAGGCCAAGAACGACTCACCGGTATTTAACCGTGACTGGTATCTGTTACAGTGGGACCGGATCAGCAGATTATGGCGCAGATAATATATCTCATAAGACACAGCAAGTGGTTCTGGATGCCTGTTCTGGTATTTCTGTTGCTGGGTCTGTGCTGGATCTGGCAGGTTGATAATACCGCTATTTCCTTATGGATAAATGGCAGGCACAGCATTGCCGGCGATGTGTTCTGGAGGGCTATGACCTGGATGGGCGATGGCATCACCATGTCCATACTTATCTTTCTGTTGTTGTTCATCCGGTTCCGAACCGCTTTTCTTGCTGCTGCTGCATTGCTTGTAAGTAGCCTGGCAGCTCAGTGGCTCAAGCATTTTTTTGCACATGACCGACCTTCACTGGTATTGTCAGGAATGGATCTGCACCTGGTGCCGGGGGTACAGCTATATGCTCATTTCAGTTTTCCTTCAGGGCATACCACAGCTGCTTTTTGCATCTACGGAGTACTGGCTGTGCTGAGTGGCAGGCCGGTCTTGCAATGGTTGTTCTTTCTGATCGCTGCACTGGTGGGAATTTCCAGGATCTATCTGCTGCAACATTTCATGGAAGACGTGCTGTTTGGCGCTTTGCTGGGAACCATGACCGCTTATTTGCTCACAGGTATCCTCCTGCATCAGAAATGGATGTGGACCTCCTTATGGGATCAGAATCTGCTATCACTGATCAGGAAAAAATAGCCGATCGAATCCATCCCCATCGGTTCAGCCTGTATGCCATCGCCGTACCCAGCACACCAAAACCATATTTCGTACTTCTGCGGAAGTTGATGGAAGATGCTTCGTCAAAATATTTGGTCGGACAGGTCACTTCCCCGATCTCATAACCTTTATAGAGAATCTGCGCCAGCATCTGGTTATCAAATACAAAGTCATCTGAGTTGGCATCTATTCTGATGGCCCTGATCACCTCTGCTGAAAATGCACGGTATCCGGTATGGTATTCAGATAACTTCTGATTCATCAGCACATTCTGGGTGAAGGTCAGCATGCGGTTGAAAACGTATTTGTACAACGGCATACCACCTCGCAGTGCACCCTTGCCCAGTATCCTTGAACCAAGCACCACCGGATACAGGTCATGAGCTATGATACTGGCCATGGCAGTGATCAGTTTAGGCGTGTACTGGTAGTCAGGGTGCAGCATGATCACAATATCTGCGCCCAGCTCCAGTGCTTTGTTATAACAGCTTTTCTGGTTGCCACCATAGCCTTTGTTCTGCTCATGAACGATTACATGTCTGATGCCCAGCTTCCGGCCTACATCAGCAGTATCATCACGGCTTGCATCATCCACCAGTACCACGTCATCTACAATGTCAAACGGAATTTCCCGGTAGGTTTGCTCCAGGGTTAACGCCGCATTGTATGCAGGCAACACGACCACGATCTTTTTATTCAGCAGCATGAGGTGCCCAAAAATACGCAAAACCGCCTATGGCGTGAAGTATTACCTTTGCGTTGCGCTATGCGTATCCTGCTGGTCACCAAGAAGAGTCCCTTCCCCTCCCGCGACGGGGAGGCCATCGCCCTTCGCAATATGATGGATCAATACCTGATGCTCGGCTGGCAGGTTGATATGCTGTGCATGATCACCCCCAAGCATCCCTACCGTATTGCCGACCAGCCGGAACAAGCTACATATAACATGGTTCGCTTTACAGAAGTGTATGCAGATACCAGCCCGGGCAAATGGAGTGGCCTGCTCAACCTGCTGGGGAAGTGGTCTTATCATATGCAGCGGTTTGACCAACCTGCTTTTAGACAAGCACTTGCCGTCTTATTACAGGAGCGAAACTATGATGTGGTGCAACTGGAAGGATTGTTCATGCTGAATTATCTGTCAGTGATCAGGCTGAAAAGCAGTGCCCGCATAATATACAGAAGCCATAATATAGAAGGGAACATCTGGAAGCGGCTTGCCATGCAGGAAGCAGGCATTTGGAAAAAATGGTATCTCCGGATACAGGCTGATAGATTGCTGGAAGCTGAGCGGCATCTGCAGGATCAGGTAGATTTCATTCTGTCTATTTCCGTTAGTGATGTATCTGCCTACAGACAGTATTCTCCAAAGGAAAAGATAGCATACCTGCCAACGGGATTTGATTTTCCGGAACCCGGCCCTCCGCCAACACGTCCTGATATCTATTTCATTGGTGCACTTGACTGGATGCCCAACATACAGGGACTGCGGCGCTTTTTGCAGGAAGCATGGCCGGTTGTGCTGGAAACGCATCCTGATGCAAAGCTGTATGTGGCCGGCAGGCATGCTCCGGTCAGATTTGAAGAAGAACTGCCCGACGGTGTTTCCTATCTGGGAGAAATAGAAGATGCATCCCGCTTTGTACACGACCATGCTATTTGTATCGTACCACTGTGGGCCGGCAGCGGCTTAAAGATCAAGATCGTTGAGGCACTTGCAACAGGCAAACCCCTGGTTACCACTCCCGTTGGAATGGAAGGCTTGCCTTCCGGCCTGGAAGAATTTGTGATCGTAGAACAGGATACCGGTAAAATGGCCCGAAGGCTAGCCGGTTGGATAACTGACTGGCCTGTTCCTGCAGAAATGGCCGGCCGTGCAAGCCAGCTTGTAAGACATAGTTTATCTAACGAGGCCGTTCAGGGCCAGCTTAAAACGATTCTTCGTCAATGGAACCTGGCCTGACCGTTGCTGTTATTTGTTTTGCTGTTGCTGCCCTGGCACTGGTTCACAGTTACATTCTGTACCCCTTATTACTGAAGGTGCTCAGCAGCTCCTTGCCGGATGAAAAGATGGAAGAACCGGGCAGCTGGCCTGTTGTATCAGTTTTACTGGCAGTTTACAACGAAGAGAAGGTCATCAGAGCAAAACTGGAAAGCATTTTTTCAAGTGATTATCAGGCAGATAAGCTGGAGCTCGTAGTAGGAAGTGATGGCAGTACCGATAGGACAAATGAGATCATAGAAGAATTTATCAGCAAAGGACACCGGATCATCTTCAGAAATTTTGGGGGAAGAACCGGTAAGTCAGGTATCATCAACCAGATCAGCCCGCTGGCAAACGGCAGCATTTTTATTCCTACCGATGCCAATATTTTTTTTGAACCGGGAATGATCAGGAAACTGGTAACTGCTCTCCAACATGCAGATACCGGCCTCGTTAGTGCCAATATTGTCAATACCGGTATGCAGAAAGATGGCATTTCGCACCAGGAGGAAGCCTACATCAGGCGAGAGAACCTGATCAAATACCGGGAGGGAAGATTATGGGGTACCATGATGGGAGCCTTTGGCGCATGTTATGCCATCAGAAAGGAGCTTTTTGACCCCATTCCTGCCAATTTTCTGATGGAAGATTTCTATATCACCTTGCGGGTAATAGAAGCCGGATATGCTGCAAAATGTGACCTTCAGGCCATAGCATATGAAGACGTTTCCAACAGCTGGAGGGAAGAATTCAAAAGAAAGATCCGGATATCTGCAGGAAACTACCAGAACCTCGGGGTGTTCTATAAAATGCTCTGGCCATTCTGGAAGCCTGCCGGATTCTCTTTCTTATCGCATAAGGTATTGCGATGGTTTGGTCCATTCTGGCTGCTGATCACCCTGCTTACCAGCGCATTTCTCCTGCATACAAACTTATTCTGGTGCCTGGTGTTCTGGCTGCAGGTGGCCGGGTGGTTCACGCCACTGCTGGATGCGCTGCTGAGCAGGTGGAAGTTGCATACCTTTGTATTGCGATTGCTGTCTTACTTTTTCCTGATGAACCTGGCCCTGCTGGCAGGACTCTGGAAATATATGAAGGGCATCAGAACCAGCGCCTGGAACCCAACTGCCAGGAATGTAAATACAAAACAATGAGTGAATTCAAACTGCATACCATAGAAGAGGCCATTGAAGATATCAGAAATGGCAAACTGGTCATCGTAGTAGATGATCAGGACAGGGAAAATGAGGGCGACTTTATTACTGCAGCCAGAAATGTAACTCCTGAGATCATCAATTTCATGGCCACTCATGGCCGGGGTCTGATTTGCGCCCCCCTGATCGAAGACCGCTGCGATGAGCTGGGTCTGGATCTGATGGTCAATAAGAATACAGCCCTGCATGAAACGCAGTTCACGGTATCCATTGATCTGAACGGACATGGATGCACAACAGGTATTTCTGCCAATGACAGGGCACTGACCATCCAGGCATTGATCGATCCTGCTATGAAGGCAGAAGATTTTGCCCGGCCCGGACATATTTTCCCCCTGCGTGCCAAGCGTGGCGGAGTGCTGCGCCGCACAGGTCATACAGAGGCTACCATAGACCTGAGCAGACTTGCAGGATTTGAGCCGGCAGGTGTACTGGTGGAGATCATGAATGAAGATGGCACCATGGCTCGTCTGCCTGACCTGGTCAAGGTGGCAGAGAAGTTCGATCTCCGGATCATTTCTATAAAAGACCTGGTTGCCTATCGCCTGCGCACCGAAACCCTGATCAGAAAAGAAGAAGTGGTTGATCTGCCAACAAAATATGGTCATTTCAAACTGCACGCCTATACCCAGCTCACAACCGGAGAAGTACACATGGCCCTGGTAAAAGGCGATGTTAGCAATGGAGATCCGGTGCTGGTCAGGGTGCACTCCAGCTGTGCCACCGGCGATGTGCTGGGGTCTCTTCGCTGTGATTGCGGCGAACAACTGCATGCGGCCATGGAAATGATAGACCGCAATGGCAGTGGGGTACTTTTATATATGCAGCAGGAAGGCCGCGGAATCGGGCTCCTGAATAAACTGAAAGCCTACAGGCTGCAGGAGGATGGTCGTGATACGGTAGAGGCTAATCTGGATCTCGGGCTGCCGATGGATCAGCGGGACTATGGCGTAGGAGCACAGATTTTGAGAGACCTGGGCATTGAACGCCTCAGGTTGATCACCAATAATCCTAAAAAGCGGGTGGCACTAAAAGGATATGGTCTGGAGATCGTAGAGAATGTAAAGATCGAAATGGTACCAAACCCGCATAACGAAAGATATCTGCTGACCAAACGGGATAAAATGGGTCACGATATCCTCAGGTGATCTCTGTTCAGGCTACCAGTTTTGAGTTAGATAAAGTCTGTTTGAGCCCCATGACACCGTTCTGGATAAGCTGGGCCATATTCATGATCTCGAGTCCTTCAAATGGCTGGCCTTCTATCCGGCTGTTTTCCTGAATGACCATGACCGTTCTGATCACCTTGAACTTTCCTGATTCCAGCCTGCGTGACAGGGCGGCAAATTTGTTGAAATCATCGGTAAGCACCTGGTCTCCAAAGTTTATTTCTACCACAATGCGAAGGGTGGAGTCGCCACTTTCCTTCTGCAGTACGTAGTCATGAACCCTGGAGGACCAGTTGTACCGATTATACAGCTTCCACCCATCTTTTTCGGGGAAGCTGGTGCGCAGAGTAGACTTGAGCGGGTTAAGCATATCTACTTGTTTTTTCGTTTGGGTGTGTGTTGCATGATGCATGGTAGTCCCGTTATGGGGGCTAAATTCTGACCCTTTTAAAGGGAGAACAAGGAAGAAAACGGGGATAGCTCACTCGAATTTACCGAGCAAGCAATACATTAACTATTTGATAATCAATTGATTACCAATCCAGGATTGGACAGTAATTCACATATACACCAGCTGCTTTTGCAGCTGTGTTTCCATCTGGTTGATGGGTTTACAACAGGATCAATGGGTGTTATCCCATTCCCAGTTACCGGAGTTGTACTGGCCTCCCATGTGTTGATGGTCTTTTTGGTTGACTGCTGTGTTATTGATGGTTACATTTGAGTTGCTAACCAGACCCAGAGACATCAGAATAGTTAATAAGATTGCCATAGTTGTAAGTTTATCAGATAGTTAAGTAATGTGACACCGAATCTATGTTCTTTGTCAGAAAAAAGCAAGTTTTTAAAAGGTAAAATAATTTCAACTGTCAATGATGATATATAATAAAACATGTGTGCGATTGAGGATTTTCAAATGTAATTAGGAAATCTTTGAATATAATTACATTGCTTTGGAGAAAATTACGCAGTTGATAAGTACCCTGACCACCAGAGAGGTCAATGCCATCAGAAAGTTTTACCGGTTGCGGCCTCAGGCTGATGCCAATCAGCGTTTCAGGCTATTTGAAAAGGTGTTAAACGATCCTGAATTAAGTGACATGGAAGCGGCCTCATTTTTACAGAAAAATGTAGGTGATTCAGCTTTCTCTATGGTCAAAAGACGCCTCAAGGATGACATCATCAAGGTGTTGGTATGGGAGCAAAGACATTCCAAATTCAGATCTAAATACTTCAAATCACGCTTTGAATGCAGGTTGCTTATTGCAGAGGCAGAGATCCTGTCAAGTCGCGGTGCCAACCTCCTGGCCATAGAGCACCTGTATAAGGCTAAACGCCTCGCAGAGCAGTTTGAACTGACCAATGAGTTGGTGATCATCAATGAGCAGCTTATACCATTGGTAGCCACCAGAGAGGGCCTACAGACCTATTCAAGAATTGCACAGGAAAGTCTCGGCCAGTTCAAACTGATCCAGGACAAATTCAAGGCCCAGGATTACCTTCGCCAGCTTACCATCCCTAACCTGTTTCAGGCCAACAAGGAATTCAATTACAAGATCCAGGCTGAAGAGGCAAGCAGGGAGCTCAGAAAACTGAGCGAAGAGACCAGTTCCGTTGAGATCAGGTTCTGGTATCTGCGTAGCGAAGTATTCTACAATCACCTCAGAAAGGACTATACATCTGCATTTCAGTTTGCACAGGATTTTCTTGAACTGGTGAAGACCAGTCCGGTGGTTTATTCCATCGATAATATGGGCGGTGCCAATATGCAGCTGGGTATGATCAGCATATACAGAGGCGAATATGAATCTGCCGCTTTGTTTGCCAATACTGCCAGAGAGTATTTCACGAAGGGATCGGTAAACTTTGTCAATGCCAGTGATGCACTCTTTCTGTCATTCTTTTACCGCGGGCTTTATGACGAGGCCATTGTTCTGCTGGATGAGATGAAGAAAAACAGGAATATCACCAGGAATCATATGCTGCGTTCCAAGTGGAACTTCTATGATGCCCAGCTTCATTTCCGCATGGGTAAATATGCTGAATCACTATCCATCCTGCAACAGCAAACAGATTTGTTCAGCGACAAATCCGGGTGGCGAATCGGCATCAAGATCCTGGAAATGATGTGCATTGTTGAATTGGGAAATGATGACTGGCTTGACTTCCGTATCGAAACATTCAGAAAACTGCTGAGTGACCTTCGCAAGGAGAATATATTTCGCCCAAAGCTTATCCACCAGCTGTTTCGTTTCTATATCAAAAGTGGTTATGACTGGAAAAATGCCATTCGATTGTCTGGTAAACACCTGACACTGCTTCAGGAAGGTACAGGTGAAAATAGCTGGGACCCGCTCGGCTATGAAATGACCAGATTTGATTCCTGGCTCTCAGGCCGTTTGAATGGTAGCAGCAGGTCTGTCTAAGGTGTCTGCTGCCGGCGTCTGCTTTCAAACAGTTCTGAAAAAGAATCAAAGTCTTTAGTATAAAATAAACCCAGACCTGTACGTACATCGTTCTTGGAAGCCACCGCATCAAAATCTGATTCTCTGAACGCTTTGACCCGTATCCTTCCGTCAGGTGTGATGCGGTACTCTACCTCAAAATCACCTGCCAGGTTGGCATTTGGGTTACTGCTGCTGGCTTCATAGTTGTAAGTACCACCTATCTTAACGGTTAGTGCATCGCCAAAAAGTTTTTGGGTAAGTCCGGCTTCAAACTGCGTCTGATCAGACTCGCTGAGGCCCAGATCTCCGGAGCCGATCTTCTGGTACCCGATGTCGATCTCTGCATTGGGTATGATCTCTGAGATCCAGTCTGAGAAGTATCCTGACAGCTGACTCGTAATGAAGTCAGAAATGCTGCTGTTGACCCCCGCTCCAAGTGCGGCACCTGCATTCAGTTCTTTAGGCAGGAAATTATTGATCATGAGCAAACCGAAAACCTGTTTGTTCAATTCATTCTGATCTGATTTGACCTCAGATAATCGCTGGTCAAACTCAGACAAACCTCCGCTGCTTCTTTCATCCGGCAAAATAATGTCAAAACTGATCTCCGGCGCTTCCAGAGTGCCACCAATATTGATGTACACGTCAACCGGAATGGCTTTCCTGGCTTCCTGTATCTCCGGATCTGACAGCGGCAGATCACTGATGAGCCCCAGCTTCTGAACTTTATCCAGGCGATATACTGCGGTTAGTCCCAGTTTGGCCTGATACGGATCCTGATCAAAGAGTATCGTGCCACCTTCCTTGACTATGAACTTCTTGGTGGCCAGACCCTCAAATGAAAAATCATAGCTGCCCTGTGTGATCTTTAGCAAGCCGCTGATCTCCACTTTTCCAAGCGTGTTCACATCTATGAACAGGTTGCCGGATCCTGCTCCCTTGATCACATCTGAACCTTCACTGCTCAGCAGGATCTGCACCTCTACATCTGGTGTAACCTGTACAAAGGTGCTTACACTCACCACACTGAGTGATTTGTTGTTGTTCTCTGCCTGGCCGGTGCTGTCTGATCTGTCAACGAATTGAATGAAATTGTGCCTGCTCACATTTCCTGAACCATAGGCCGGTATGTAAACCACATTCGCCTTGCCTGGGGTCTTGACAGGTGTAGCATCTACGGTTACCTGCAGGTCTTCGAGCGGCCCGTCTATGACAGCATTTACCTGTCCGGAGGTATAGCCATAGAAGTCAGGATTCTCTTTGACAGTGGCATTCATCAGCACAAAATTACCTGAGTTGAATACCAGACTGTCAAATACAAAATGATCATATGCAGTATGGTAGATATTGCCCTTTACCCATCCCTCATTACCGGACTCATCAAAGACCTTGTTGGGTGTCAGATAGATTCTGTCAGGAAATAATTCAACCTTCTGGAACTGAAAGTCCATATCAATGCCCAGGTAGTCAAAGTAGAAGCCACCATTTTTCATCTCCACATACCCTGAAGTTTGCAGGTCGTTTACCGGCCCTTCCACACGAACGGTTCCATAGGCATCGCCCCGGAGGTCTGACATCAGGCCTACGGTGAACGGCTCTGCTACCTTGAACGGGATCTTGGCGATCTCTGCCACCATATGGAGACTGTCGGTTTCACCTATGCTGTAATACCCGTATGCCCGCATGGAGTTGGCCCCCTGCAGGTTCATATTAAAATTCAGATGAGGATTCGGAAAAATGCGGGTTGCGGTCAGGTTGATGTTGCCTATTGGCTGTGCATCCAGAATGAATTCCTTGATGTTGATGAAACCCAGTACGGTCAGACTGTCAAATGGATCGCTGATGGTTACGTTGGCGTCTATTCTGCCGGCCAGTGCATAGTCATCATACTGGGCGATCTTGGTGATGTCTTCCAGTCTGAAATTTTCGATCAGCACACGAAAGGCGGCCCCCATGCCTTCTTTATTGCTGCTGGTTATACTCACCTTTTTGTCCAGGTTGGTCAGGGTGAACTGATCGGCATAAAAATTTTCGTAATCATAGATCAGTGAGTTGTTGGGTTGTATGTCCCAGCGTTCATTGCTCACAAAGATCTCCGATGGAAGTACGTGTAGTGAAAGATTCTCTTCCGATACTTTGATGCCGGCATACAGGTTGAGTCTTTCCGGATCCACGTCCTTTCCCATTTTCAGGTTGACATCAACAGAATCCTGGAACAAGGCTCCTTCCAGAGAAGAAACAGGTAGCTGCAATTGCTCTGAAACCTGTATCGGTGCAGCTCGCAGGAAGTAACTCAGATGACCTTCACGGTCTGAAATTTCACCTGCAACATTTTCTGTATAGATGCCCTTATACTGCGTGTTTTTTAGCAACCACCTGGCGGTCAGGTGTCTTTGTCCGCTGTCAAAAAGACCGCTAAGCTGCAATATTCCCAATTGTTCTATATCCGGGTAGAAAATTGCTGTTGCCTGATGCAGATCATGTCCGCTGATGTTGTATTCGAATTGTTGCGGTACCATACTGTCAGTCATGAACGGGGTTCCATGAAGATAGTAGTTCACCATACCGGTAAATTGCCGCGGCAGCTGATCTACCTGGTAAGAACCGATCACTGAAATGTTCAGCAGATCGCTCTCCAGCCGTGTATTTCTTACGCCATTTTCCTGCCTGGAAGTCAGGCTGATCCGATCCTGATCCCAGTTGTACTTGCCTGTAGATAAATGCACCTCATCCAGTACAGCACTGCCCAGAAAGGAGTTGATATCGCTTCCCGTTATATCAACCTGTGTATGTGCACTGATGGTAAGCGGAGTGGGATAGATCTTCAGCAACTGCAGGTCTGCATGTTCTATGGTTGACTCAAAGTTCATGACCGGTGTACTGTCGGCAATATGAACAGATCCCAGAAAGGAAAGACGTGCGTTGGGATCGTTCATATTCAGTCTGCCATCAAAGCCGTCATTACTTAGCTGACCTGAAATTTGCAGGTCGCGGTATCGGTAACCGTTGAACCAGATATCTGATACCTGTGAACTCAATACCAGATCATTCTTTCCTGGCGAACTGTTTCCCTCAACCGTTGCAACCAGGCTGACTGTTCCGAGCATGTCATCCAGGCCTGCCAGCAATCCGGCATTCAGCTCTTCTGTAGCGATGCTTCCTGAGTAATGCGTATTTCCGGCATCCGGATCGTATTGCATCCTGATGTCTGTATTCAAACTGCCTATGGTACTTTCCATCTGTCCATAGACTACAAAATCATATATAAAACCAGTATATTTACCTTTGAATTCCACCTGGCCCAGTTCCGTGATCTGGCTGGGTAGTACTCCTCCCAGTTGTTCATTGAGACCGGGCATGTTGGCCTGCAGCGGGCGCAGATCCACGTCGAACCAGGTTTCGTCTATGACGGGCAGACCACGAATGCGCAGATCACCCTGAAAGCTCAGTGTTTGATCAACTGCCAGCTGTGCACCACTGGCCTTCAGGTTTGACAAGGTTCCTGATACAGGCATATTGGCGGTTATCAGGCTGTGGTAAGAACCCAGTGATGCACTGAAGTAAGCCAGATCATCTGTACTGACAACAGTATTTCTGAGATTGGCACGGATCTCAACAGCGTCAAATATCCTGTTGAAATCAAGCAGAGAGGCATAACTGAATTGCAGATTATCTGTGATCCTGCTGTTGGCTGTTTCCAACAGCAATCCGTTGAGGATGGTCTTTGTTCCACTGAAGAAAAAGGCTGACTGCAAGGTTTGTAAACGAAATCCGCTGCGATCTGTACAAGCCACCTGATTCATGTATCCTCTCACTGTATCACCGGCATATACGATCTCTTCCATATCGATATTGATATCTCGCAATGCCAGATGGTTAAAGTCCATCAGGTCTTCACGCAACAGATGGTTTTCATTCTGATACCCGAAAAAGCAATTTTTCAACTGAAGGTGAGATGCCTCCAGGATCCAGTTGCCTGGTCGGATGTGAACATAGGCATATGCTGAAGGAATGGTGTCTTCTTCTTCCGGCCGAAGGTCCAGCAATCTGGATAACTGAAAGGTACATCCGTCTGCTTCCAGCTGGTTTACTGCCAGTACCTCCTCCTGCAGGCTAAACTTATTGAAAGTAGCCCTGAACGAATGCAGGTAGGTGTCATAAGCCTGATAGGACAGACTGTCGTCAAACTGAAAGTGTACCTGTTTGAAATCGATCTCTTTGATCCCGAGATCCAGAGCCGAAGGAGCACTGGTGGTATCTTTCTCCTTGTCTGATGCAAACGCATCTGCTATGAATTGAAAATTGAACGAACTGTCTTCCGGGTGCCTGTACACATGTGCATAGCACCCTTTCAGCTCCAGGGTGCGCAAACGAATATCTTTCGACAATGGATTTACTGATCTGATACGAATGGCCGCATGTTCAGCATACAATAAGGTGTCTCCTTCCAGATCCTGAATGTACAGTCCGTCCAGAACTACATGGCGGAAAATATTGATATCTATGTCGTCCAGCTTCACCGTTGTGTCCAGCTTTTCTTCCAGCCATGAAACTGCAGCTACCCTGATCCGGGTCTGTACGGCAGGTATTTGTAAAATGAGAAAAAAGATGGGCAGCAAGCCTGAAAGGACAACCGGTATCCACAAGAGAACCTTTCCAGTCACCCTCAGTATCTTCCTGCCGGTTGTAGCTTCGGACATACGATGTACACTGCTAGTGCAGTAATTTAGCGAAATTATTAAATGATTATTACATGTCGCTGACCATTTTGGGTATTGAAACATCCTGCGATGAAACTGCTGCAGCTGTGGTCAGAGACGGAAAGTTGCTGTCCAGCCTGGTAGCCGGTCAGGAGATCCACTCCCGGTATGGTGGTGTGGTACCTGAACTGGCATCGCGAGCACACCAATCGGCCATCATCCCGGTAACAGATGCGGCACTGAAAGAAGCCGGTATCAGAGTTGCCGATCTGGATGGGGTGGCTTATACCCGTGGTCCGGGATTGCTCGGGGCTCTCATGGTTGGCGCATCTTTTGCCAAAGGCCTGGCCCTTGCAACGCAGATTCCGCTTATTCCTGTACATCATATGCAGGCACATATTCTTGCTCATTTTATTGATGCACCGGTACCGGCATTTCCATTCATTTGTCTCACTGTTTCAGGCGGACATACCCAGATCGTTCGGGTAAATGACTATTTCCGGATGGAGATTCTGGGTCAGACGATAGATGATGCAGCCGGCGAAGCATATGATAAGGCAGCCAAGATGCTGGGGCTCCCTTATCCCGGCGGACCGCAGATTGATGCTCTGGCATCACAGGGAGATCCGGGAACATTCCGTTTCGCGGATCCATCAGTGCCCGGATTGGATTTTTCTTTCAGCGGACTGAAAACCAGTATCCTGTACACGATACGTGATGCCGTGAAGAAGGAGCCTGACTTTATTGCAGCACATCTGCCTGATCTCTGCGCCTCCGTGCAACATACCATCAACAATATATTGCTGAAAAGAGTTGCAAAGGCATGTATGGAAACAGGAATTCGTGAAGTGGCACTGGCTGGCGGGGTTTCTGCCAACAGCGGGTTACGAACCATGATGCAGACAGCAGCCAAAGAACACGGGTGGAATCTGTATATCCCACCACTTTCTTATTGCACTGACAACGCCGCCATGATCGCCATGACCGGATATCTGGCAGTTCAGCGTGGAGGGGTGGGGAGTTTGGATGACAGCCCCCAGGCCAGAATGGAATTCATAGAACTGCAGGTATGACCAGAACAACATGGAGTTTTCCGAACCCGGTACACTTTACCACCCAGCTCGAAGTGCGTATTGGCGATATCAACTATGGAGGTCATCTGGGTAATGATAAAGTTCTTTCCCTGGCTCAGGAGGCGAGGGTGCAGATGCTTCGGTCTATGGGATACTCTGAACTGGATGTAGAAGGGCCTGGTATCATCATGAATGAAGCAGAGATCAAGTATGTCAAAGAGGCTTTTGCAGGCGATATTCTAACTGTTGACCTGCATGTGGGAAACTTTTCAGCAGTTGGATGTAGTATATATTATAATATAAGAATAATAGACAAGGTAATTGCTGTAGTACGCACAGGTATTGTTTTTTACGATTACAACAGCAGAAAAGTGGTGCGGGTTCCTTCGGTATTTCAGCAACGGTTTAATGATAATTTAGCATAGAATCCAAGTACTGTTGCATTTGATCAGGTAGCTTTACAGCAAATTCCTGATCATGAAAAAAATCTTATTACCTGTTATCTTATTATCTGCGTTTACTGCCGGCGCCCAGGTATCTATTGTGGGTTCCGGTGTGCCTGTGTCAGAAGATTTCACCGGTTTTGACGGAACCGGGTTCGATCCTGCACCCGCTGCCGGACAATTAAATTCCAACAACTGGGAAGTGCTCGGATTTTCAGATGGAGACCTGTTGTTTGGCGGTTCATCTGCCACAGGCGATCTGGCTCGTGGAATCACCACTGGTAACATTACTTCCGGTGGCTTGTATGCATTTGATAATTCCGGAAACACAGCTGTGTATATACAACCTACTAGCTCTGATTTCAATCCGGGCAGTATCACCTGGAAGCTGCAGAATAATACAGGCAGCATACTGACAGAAGTGGACCTGGCCTATACCGTATATATCTACAACAATGAGGGCCGTGCAAACAATTGGAACTGTTCTTATTCTTATGACAATACCACATTTGTCAATATTCCGTCGCTGGATCTGGTGAGTGTAGAAGCCGACGAAGACCTGCTTTACACTTACAATCAAAGCACCAGTATTCCAGGTCTGAGTATTGGTGATGGTGATTTTTTCTACATCAGATGGGATGGTGCAGATGTTAGTGGTTCCGGATCAAGAGATGAATTTGGTCTGGATGATATCAGCCTGACAGCTTATGCAGGTGAAGTAACACCTCTTGCTGAACTGGTGGAGGATGTTTCTGTTGTGGAAGGTGCCGGTGCCGCCACTGTTTCTGTTGAGCTGAATGTTTCAGCCAACTGTGATGTTTATGTTTCTGCTACCGATGGAACAGCCGAAATGTTTGTTGATTACCTTTTCGATCCCGCTGTGATCAGCTTCACCGAAGGCGGTGCAACCATGCAGACATTTGATGTGCTCATTGGAAATGACTTTGACCTGGAGTTTACAGAAACGCTTACTGTGCACATTGACAGTACCAGTGAAGGTTGCGCAACAGGATTGAGCAATGAAGTAACTGTTTCTATCATAGACAACGAAACGGCTGCAACAGGCCCGTGTGAAAATCTGTTCTTTAGTGAATATATTGAAGGTTCTTCCAATAATAAGGCCCTGGAGATATATAACCCCGGAGCAGTTGACATAGACATGGATGGCTATGTCGTAAAAGTGTTCAATAACGGAAGTACCGTGCCTTCCAATACCTTTTACCTGACAGGCATGATCGCCTCTGAAGATGTGTACCTGATCGTGAACGCCAGCGCTGATTCTGCATTACTCAGCCTGGCAGATACCACTGCCTCCGTTACATTCTTCAATGGCAATGATGCGGTGGTACTCTTTCAGTTTATGGATACATTAGATATGATCGGTGTAGTTGGAGAAGATCCTATCACTGAATGGCCGGTGGATACAGGAGGAACAGGTGAGAATACGCTGGTTCGGAAGGCTTCAGTTTCTGCCGGACAAACTGACTGGAGCATAGGTGCCACAGAATGGGATGTATATGCACAGAATACTTTTGATTTTTACGGCACTCATACAGCAGATGGTTGTGCACCTGCATGTACTACCCCCGATGATATTACTGTGGAACCTGATGCCGGAGGTACTACTGCATTGGTTTCCTGGACCGCTGTTGACGGAGGCACACAGTATGGTGTACGTTACCGTGAAATTGGATCGCCCATGTGGCTGAAGAAAGCAACAACAGGCTCCATGACCATGCTGACCGGTTTGACACCAGGTGCCGATTATGAGTTCCAGATGGTTACCCGCTGCGGTGAAGACCGTGCAGGCCCAACCTCTCTGATGTTCTTCAGCACCCCGGCAAGAACCGGCATATTTACGGAAGGAGTGTCGGTATTTCCCAATCCTTCATCAGGAACCTTCTATATGAACGGTTTCGATAACGAAACAGAAGAATTGCAAATACATGTATATGATCTGAGTGGTCGTTTGCTCTATCTTCGTTCTGATATGCATGCAGGAGAACTGGTAGCAATTGATCTGCCTGATGCCTTGACAGGCCAGATGATCCTGGAAGCTATCAAAGGAGATCAGATGATCAGAAGTATGATAATTGTAGAATAATGAACATTCATGTTCTAAAAAAGGAGCAGATATCTGCTCCTTTTTTTATTTTTATTCCATTCAGACTTTTTTGAAGTAGATCCTATGAAACCACACATTACCCTTTCCCTGCTGGCTGCTGTCAGTTGCTGGTTTAGCTCTGTTCATGCCCAGGAGGTCCAGAACTCATCACCAGCCATTGGTGTCAGCCCTCTGCAGAGTGAAAGCAGATCAGGCGTGCTGGAACTGATGGCACAACCGGAACAATCTTCTTCAACCCGGACCGGGTTGGAGTTTATTCCTATCGGCACAGCTTATAATCTGTACACCACCCTTAATAATAGTCCGTCACAAGTTGCATGTCTTCCTGAGCTGAATACAGTTGTATTCATACACAGACATAATGCGGGTACTACCGGAGGCAGCGGAGGCTTATCATTTGACAGCAGCACTGACGGTGGTGCAACATGGACCATTAACCAAAGCCTTACACCTTCTTATAATGCAGGAGCTGAGCCTGAAGTAATAGGAGGAAGATACCCGTCCATCACACTGTGGAATCCACCGGGAAATACCTTGACTGATAATGTCTTCGTTCTGGCTCATGGCCCTGAACTGGATCCTGCTGCAGGTGGTTCATGGGGAAGCTCTTTCCATATTTCTACAGCAATGGATATGGATTACCTGAATGAAACCTATTATTCTACGGATGATGCTCATGAAGATTACCTGACAGGTGGCCTGATGACCTACAATGATGGCAGCATCTGGGATCTGAAGACATTTGTACCCGGCAATCATTTCAGCACTGTTAAACATGTGTTCCACCCGCCTTCCAAGACTTTTATAAGAAACGAACATGTCTTTGAACCAGACTGGTATGTGAGTGACGGTGAGCTGGTAGTGGCTAATGGTGAAGGTGAGACCAGTTTTGATCCTACCGGTACGATCGGATATGCGGTCCTTCTCGGTTGCCTCTCAGATGATGTGGTCAAAACCATGGCACCTGTCATTTATAAGACCACAGATGCAGGAGCTACATGGAATCAGTTGCCATCCTTTGACTGGACCGCCATGCCACTAATGGAAGAATGGATGTTTGCAACCGTAGATGCCGGAGAATACATACCCTATTTTGAACAGGTTTCAGCTACAGTTGATGTAACAGGTCGTCTGCATATTTTTTCTGAGGTATTCAGCAGATATACCAGCAATTATGCAGATTCTATCATGTTTATCTACAGCAATTCCAATGTCTTTTTGCATCTCAGCACCAGCGATGGAACGGACTGGCAGGGAGAAGCATTGGGCTATACTACACTGGATAAGGCATTTATCGGTTCAGCTGAAATTCAGAACCAGACTCAGATATCCAGAACACCTGATGGCAGCAAACTTTTTTTCTGCTGGAATGTAAGTGATTCACTCATGGCTTACGTAAATGACCGCCCTAATATCTATGTGAAAGGGTATGATGTGGTCTCCAATACCTTTACGGAGACCGTGAATCTTACAATGGGAACTGCCTTTGTTTTTGATGGTTTTTTCCCCACCACAGCCGGTGTTACCCTGGATAATGGTTTTGGTGAGTACGAGCTTCCCATAGTATTTGCCGTTCCTGGCGCCACAGATCTGTCCCCGCCACAATTCTATTATATTGACGGGGTGACCTTTACTGATGCAGATTTTGTTCCTGCTGAACCCGCAACAGCTGCCTTTACCTATTTTGTAGATGGCCCTACAGTGCTGTTCAACAACAACTCACTGTTTGCAGATACCTATGCATGGGATTTCGGCGACGGATATTCCAGCACCATAGAAGACCCCGTGCATACCTATGCAGTCCCCGGTGTGTACAATGTCTGTCTGACTGCCTCCAATGACCTGAGTACAGATGAGTTTTGTCAGGATGTAACGGTAGTACTCGACTGCGAGCCCCCTTCACCCTTGGTGGTACTGCTGGTCAGCTCCAATCAGATCAGACTGGGGTGGTCAGAAGTGCCGGGCGCAGATTACTACCAGGTGCAGTACAGACAAGCCGGAACTGCTGCATGGTCAAAGAAGACCACCATCACTTTGAATGTGAAACTTACCGGGCTGACACCCGGTACTACCTATGAGTACAGGGCAAGAAGTAACTGCGCTGGTTCATTCAGCAGCTATTCTCCCATTGAATCAGTTGCTACTACCATGCGCCTGGGAAGCACTGATCCGGCAGATCCGGCTATTTACCCCAATCCCACAACCGGTAGTTTTTATATTCAGACACCACAGTCTTCCGGATCTGAACTGACTGTCAGGGTAGTAGATATGGCAGGAAGTGTTGTGTTTGAACAGGTTTGCGATGGTAGCGAAGAAGAAATACTGGTTGAAACCGGACTTCCTTCAGGCATGTATCTGGTCCAGCTTAGATCAGCACAGAGCTGTCAGGAGATCAGGCTCATCATTCAATAGCGAAGTATTTAGGCTTTAAGAATTGACCGGATCATTTCCTGGCATGTCTGATGTACAACATACCTGCGTATCCTGTGGCCAGACACATGAAGGTTTATACTGTCATGTGTGTGGTGAGAAAAGACTGGATCCAAATGACCGGAAACTGAAATACTACCTGCACCAGCTGGTCAGTGCAGTTACTTTTGCTGATAATAAGGCTTGGAGAACCTTGCGTTCTGTTATTGTAAACCCCGGTAAACTCAGCCTTGATTATGCAGCTGGCAGAAGGGTCAGCTACACTGCTCCCGTATCCTTATTCTTTATTGGTAACCTGATCTATTTCCTGATTCCCATTCTGGAAACATTTGATTCCAGCCTGTATGTACAGACACAAATGATGCCTTATAAAAGTTGGATCATGCCGTCTGTGGAAGGCAGACTTGCAGATCGCAGTATCTCTATGGATGAATATGCAGTGGCCTATAATGCAGCATCCACCTCCAATGCCAAACTGTTATTGATCACCATGGTGTTTCTGATCAGCATTGGTTTTGCAGTTGTTGCGATGAAAAAAAACCGATACTTCGGCGATCATTTTATCATGTCACTGGAGGTCAATATATATAATCTTTTTGTAAATACTATTGCACTCGCCTTGCTGATCTTTCCGATAGTACTCATTGGTCAGCTGGCAGGAGCAGACCTCAGGCCATATCTTAATGATCAGCTGTTCACTGTTCTCATCCTGTTTTCGCTGATCTATTTTTTATTCAGAAGCTTCAGAACAATGTATGCATGCACCACAGGAGGTGCAGCCTGGAGAACAGTGTTCATGCTTGCATGGGTAGCTGTGAGTCTGCAGGCTTATCGTTTTATTTTGTTTTGGGTCACTTTCTATACCACATAAAAAAAGCCGGTCACTGACCGGCCTTCTTTTATGGTTGTTCTTATCAAACGCTTTTCACTTCAGCGATCAGTTTTTCCAGGGTTGCCTTGGCATCGCCAAACAGCATCCGGGTCTTGTCATCATAGAATAATTCGTTCTCGATACCTGCATAGCCTTTTGCCATGCTGCGCTTCATCACAATGATGTTCTTGGCTGTATTGGCCTTGATGATGGGCATACCGTAAATAGGAGAGGAAGGATCCGTTTCTGCAGCCGGGTTGACCACATCGTTCGCCCCGATCACAATGACCACATCTGTATTGGGCAGTGACGGATTGATGTCATCCATCTCCTTCAGTTTCGGATAGGGAACATCTGCCTCAGCGAGCAATACGTTCATGTGTCCGGGCATCCGACCTGCTACCGGATGGATAGCGAATTCGACTTCCACACCCTTATCCTCCAGCACTTTTTCGAATTCATGACATACGTGCTGAGCCTGGGCAACTGCCAGTCCATATCCGGGTACGATCACAACCCTTTGTGCATAGCTGCACAGGATAGCGGAATCCGTTACATTGATCTCACGGATGGACAGCCCTTCGGTTGATTTGGCCGGTCCGCCGCTGGCACTGAAAGCACCTATGATCACATTCCACAGTGAGCGGTTCATGGCCTTACACATCAGGATGGTCAGGATGGTACCGGCAGAACCTACCAGGATACCACCGGTCAGCATCACCTGGTTGTCATACAGAAATCCGCCAAAGGCGGCGGCTACTCCGGTAAATGAATTCAGCAATGATATAACAACCGGCATGTCAGCTCCACCAATAGGCATCACAAACAGGATACCATACAGCAGGGAACATCCGAAGATGACCCAGATGGCATTTCCACTCAATACATCAGGCTGAATGGAGGCATATATTACCAAAGCAAGAATGGCAAAAACAAAAGTGTTGTTAAATACCTGCTGCACCTTGCTGCCAATGTCGCGGATCTTGCCTTCCAGCTTGCCGTAAGCGATCATCGAACCGCTGAACGATACTGAACCGATCATCAGTCCGAGGAAGATAATGAGACGCTCACCCCAGAATTCCGGATGGTGGGTGCTCATTTCCACGATGCCGATCAGGGCCGCACAGGCGCCACCCATACCATTGAACAAGGAGACCATCTGCGGCATAGCCGTCATCTTGACCTTCATGGCTGCCAGATAACCTACAATGGTTCCGATGGCAATACCACCAATGATATATCCGAGATTACCGATACGCTCAACCTCTCCGGTTTCGGCATTTGTATGTTCATGAAAAAAGATGGTAGCCAGAATGGCGATCAGCATACCAACTGCAGCATACAGATTCCCCTTTCGGGCAGAATCGGGACTCGACAACATTTTTAATCCCACAATGAAACTCAAAGATCCAAGCAGATAGCTGATCTTCAACAGGTCCATGTTCTCCATAACTTATGTATTGGGCTGAGAGCCGGTTATTTCTTTTCTTTTTTTCTGAACATTTCCAGCATGCGGTTGGTCACCACGAAACCACCTACCACGTTGAGTGTTCCGAGGATCACGGCCAGAAAACCCAGCACAAGTGCCAGGGTATTTCCAGGATCTGCATGTCCCATAACTATGATGGAACCAACTATCACCACTCCGTGAATAGCGTTGGCACCACTCATCAAAGGTGTGTGCAGGATGGCCGGTACATTGCTGATCACTTCCACCCCTAAAAAGGCGGCAATGATGATCACATAGATCACATCCCAGGGAGTATCTATCCCGAAGATGGTGATGGTATTACTTAAGATGGTCATAGGTAATTTTTTAAGCGGATACTTGCATGATGTTCTTCACCCGTTCATTCCTGATCTCTCCGGCATGGGCAATACAGGTGCCGGTAATGAGATCGTCTTCCCAGTTCAGCTGGATGGCTCCATCCTTATCGATCATGATCTTCAGGAAGTTGATGATATTCTTGCCGAACATCTTGGAGGCATCATATGGCATGGTAGCAGCCAGGCCGCTGTCGCCAACTACCGTCACACCGTTCACCTGAATGGTCTTGCCGTCTTCGGTCACTTCGCAGTTTCCGCCGGTAGATGCTGCAAGGTCAATGATCACAGAGCCGGGTTTCATATGTGCTACGGTATCCTTCAACAGTAGTATCGGAGCCTTTCTTCCGGGTATCTGCGCTGTACAGATGACCACATCACTTTTCATGGCGTGTTCCTGTACAGCCTGCTGCTGCCGCTGCTTGAATTCTTCGGTTTGTTCTACGGCATATCCGCCGGCACTTTTGTCTTCAGTGGCGCCTTCCACATCCACGAACTTGGCACCCAGAGAGAGCACTTCTTCGCGGGCTGCCTGACGCACATCACTTGCTTCTACAACAGCACCCAGTCTTTTAGCGGTTGCAATGGCCTGAAGACCAGCCACACCTGCACCCAGTACCAATACCTTGGCAGGTGTGATGGTACCTGCTGCGGTCATGAACATGGGGAAGAAGCGGGGAAGGTGTGAAGCAGCAACCAGCACTGCCTTATATCCGGACACAGTGGCCATACTGGACAGGATATCCATGGCCTGTGCCCTGGTGGTACGCGGGATGACATCCAGGCTGAATGCAGATACGCCTGCGCCCAGTGCATCCTTTACAAAATCAGTATTGACCAGGGGGTTGAAACCACCCACCAGTACCTTTCCTTTCAAGGAATCCAGTTCCTGCCTTCCGATCGGCTGGATGCACAGCAACATGTCAGCGTCTCTCAGCACGGAAGCCCGGTCAGTTACAACTGCGCCTTTTTCCTGATACAATGAATCGGGATATCCGGCATTATTTCCGGCACCTGATTCCACCAGGATCTTTTCGGCTTTCAGTCCACTCAGCTGCTGAATATGTTCAGGGGTAATGGCGACCCGGTTGTCGGCCTTCTCCCCCAGAATGCCTATTACCATAGGTAGAGGATTTTTAATGTAGCGCAAATATAGCTGAAAAAAGGAGAGGCAGGAACAGACTTTTATCATTGGAATAACTGCTGTGAACCGTTGTCATGCAGCCGTTTTCCTTTAATCGGCAGGTCGTTCTACATTTGTGACAACAGCCTCCTTAGCTCAGTTGGCAGAGCAGTTCATTCGTAATGAACGGGTCGTCGGTTCGAGTCCGATGGGAGGCTCTTTCTCTTCCGTCACCCTATCGGCATATGGAGTACAACAAACTGTTGAAAGCCTGGTATGAACGTCAGGAGTGGTCGGCTTTTCCCTTCCAGGAATCGCTGGCACAGGCCTATGCCGAAGGTCTGCACGGGTTACTCAACGCACCCACCGGCAGCGGAAAGACCTATGCCATGTTCCTGCCTGCGCTCTGTTATTCCATAAGTCAGGAAAGCAACCGGAAGAAGGCCGGGCATCTCAGGATCATCTGGATCACCCCGCTCAGGGCGCTGGCCCGCGACATCATGAACGCACTGCAGCACGCCTGCGATACGATGGAGTCCGGATGGCAGGTACAGATGCGTACCGGAGATACGGATGCCAAAACCAAACAGGCACAGAAAAAGAAAATGCCGGAGGTACTTATCATCACTCCGGAAAGTTTACATGTGCTGCTGGCAGCCAAAGGCTACCCGGCACTGTTCAGCTCTCTGGAAGCAGTAGTGGTGGATGAATGGCATGAACTGCTGGGGTCCAAACGCGGGGTGCAGGTGGAGCTGGCCCTGTCCAGGTTAAGAGCCTTGTCGCCAGCCATTCGTACCTGGGGTATTTCTGCTACCATCGGCAACCTGGTGGAAGCCATGGAAGTACTGGTGGGTACGCAAATGCCTCCGGAAAAGACCACTGTGGTTCGGAGTGATATCAAAAAGGAGATCGCGGTACACACCGTATTGCCCGAAAAGATGGACCTGCTTCCCTGGGCAGGTCATATTGGTCTGAGCCTGCTTCCCCGGATCATCGACATCATCTGGAGCGCCAGAACGGTGCTCATCTTCACCAATACACGAGCCATGGCTGAGATCTGGTATCACCAGATACTCCAGGCAGAAGAAGAGCTGGCCGGTCAGCTGGCCATGCACCACGGTTCACTAAGCCGTGAGGTACGTGACTGGGTGGAGTCATCGCTGCATGCCGGTACCCTGAAGGCGGTCATCGCTACATCGAGCCTGGATCTGGGTGTGGACTTTCGGCCGGTGGATACGGTCATCCAGATAGGTTCCCCAAAAGGCGTAGCCCGCTTCACTCAGCGAGCAGGAAGAAGCGGTCACCAACCTGGTGCGGTTTCCAATATTTATTTCATTCCCACCCATGCCCTGGAACTGGTGGAAGTAGCCGCACTAAAAGAGGCGATTGGATCCGGTATCGTAGAAAGGAGAGAGCCCTTTGTTCAGAGTTTCGATGTGCTGGTGCAATACCTGGTGACGCTCAGCATCGGCGAAGGGTTCCGGGAAAAAGAGATTTTCCGGGAAGTAAAAGCCACCCATGCTTTTCATGAAATGACCCGTGATGAATGGGAGTGGTGCCTGGCATTCATCACACACGGCGGGAAAGCTTTCGAGGCATATGATGACTTCAATCGGGTGGAGGTGCAGGATGGAAGGTATCGCATTGCCAACAGAACTGCCTCCATCAGACACAGATTGCAGATCGGAACCATTGTCAGCGACCCGGTAGTGCGGGTCAGCTATCTGAAAGGCGGCACCCTGGGCACCATAGAAGAATATTTCATCGCGAGACTCAAACCCGGCGATGTGTTCTGGTTTGCCGGACTATGCCTGGAATTCGTCATGCTGAAAGACATGACCGCACTGGTCAGAAGAACGAAGGAACAGAAAGCGGGAACCGCAAGCTACCAGGGCGGTAGAATGCCCTTGTCAGGCTACCTGGCCGAGGTGATGCGGAAACAATTGCACGAAGCAGAAGAGTTGGCAGGTACCTATGAGGAATATGCCATGCTGGCTCCTTTATTGGACCTGCAGCGGAACAGGACAGCCATTCCCGCTCCCGATGAACTATTGGTGGAGTACAGTGACAGCGAAGATGGCGTGCATCTGTTCTTTTATCCCTTCGAGGGACGGTTGATGCACGAGGTCATGGGCAGTCTGGCGGCATTCCGTCTGAGCCGGGAACTTCCTGTCAGCATCTCGCTGGCCATGAATGACTATGGCTTTGAATTGCTGTGCAATCGAGAGATAGAACTGACCGAAGACCTCGTACGCCGGTTGCTGGATCCACAGAAGATGGACGAAGACGTGTTCGGATCGGTCAACGCCATGGAAATGGCCAGGCGGAAATTCCGCGATATTGCCGTCATCAGCGGCATGGTCTTCCAGGGATATCCGGGCAAGATCAAGAAGAACCGTCACCTGCAATCTTCCAGCCAGCTCATGTTCGACGTGCTGACACAGTATGATCCGGGGCATCTGCTGCTGAGGCAATCCTACGAGGAGGTCATCAACGACCAGATGGACCAGGCCAGACTTCGCAAGGCTTTGATACGGATCCACAACGGGAAGGTCCTGATCAGAAAGACTAGCCGTTTTTCGCCTTTCAGCTTCCCGATCGTGGTGGACAGCATGCGGGAAAAAATGAGTTCTGAGCGCATGGCTGACCGCATCAGGCGTATGGTGGAAGAAAATGGTGGATAAGGAGTTTGCCGGATGGTGTTAATCCTGTACTTTTGTGGCTCTTAAGTCAATACCAATGGAGCAAGCAAAGAAGAAAAACAAACTGATGTGGTGGGCGCTGGGCTTTTTATCCCTCTTCGCCTGTATCTACATGATCATGTTCTTCAGCAACTTTTTCTGGATCACCCTGCCATTGCTGTTCACCAGCTTCGCCATGGCAATGGATGGCTTGTAAGCAGCCGGAACTCCTTGTATGACGGCCTTCACAGCCGTCTTTTTTTCATTTCCCTAATTTCGTGCTATGAAAGGCATTTCTCTCCTCTGCGGGGCGGCACTGCTATTGTCCGTTTCCTGCCAGCCCTCAGATTCCAATAAAACAGAAAATAAGATCATGCGAGATCCACATTCCTTTTCACGTCCGGATCAGGTGTCCGTTTCACACCTGGATTGGCTGGCTTATGTTGACTTTGGTACAACGACTTTAACCGCCAACGCCACCTGGACTCTTGACAAACATTCAGATCGTGCAAGTCAGGTGATCTTTGATATGAATGGACTGCATATTACCTCTGTGGTGGATCAGGATGGTGACACGCTTGAATACAGTTTAGGCATTGCAATGGAAGGCAGACCGTATCTGGGTATTCCGCTTTCTGTTGAGATCAGGGAGAATACACAAAAAGTATCTATAGGATATACCACATCGCCCAACGCAGCTGCATTACAATGGCTTACAGCAGAGCAGACCAGAGATAAGAAATATCCATTTCTGTTCACACAGTCGCAGGCTATTCTGGCCAGAACATGGATCCCCTGTCAGGATGGACCTGGTGTGCGCTTCACCTATGAGGCCCAGGTAGAGGTTCCGCCGGGCATGCTGGCGCTGATGAGTGCAGAGAATCCGCAGCATATTAGTGAAGACGGCTCCTATCATTTCAAGATGGAACAGCGTATCCCCAGTTACCTGATGGCACTGGCGGTGGGCGACATTGCCTATAAGCCGATAGGACGTAATACCGGCGTGTATGCGGAGCCTTCCTATGTGGATGCCTGTGCCTGGGAACTTGCTGATATGCAGGATATGCTGGATCAGGCTGAAGGACTCTATGGCGAATATGCCTGGGGCAGATATGATGTGATCGTGCTTCCACCGAGCTTCCCGTTCGGAGGGATGGAAAATCCAAGACTGACTTTTGCTACGCCGACCATCATTGCCGGCGACAGATCACTGACCGCACTGGTGGCACACGAACTGGCACACAGCTGGAGTGGTAATCTCGTAACGAATGCCAACTGGAACGACTTCTGGCTGAATGAAGGCTTTACCGTCTATTTCGAGAACCGCATCATGGAAAAGGTATATGGCAAAGATTATGCAGATATGCTGAAGGTGCTGGAGTACAATGACCTGTCGGCTACGGTTGAAGAATTCGGAAAGAGTTCTTCGGATACGCATCTGAAACTGGAACTGAGTGATCGTGATCCGGATGATGGCATGAGCGACATTGCCTATAACAAAGGAGCATACTTCCTTCGGTTGCTCGAACAAACTGTAGGCCGTGAAAAGTTTGATGTGTTTCTCCATACCTATTTTCAGTCGCATGCATTTGAGGTAATGGACACTGAGACATTTGTGGCTTATTTGCAGGAACATCTGATCGAACCGAACAAAGCAGCATTTGAAGGGATCGATATCAACGCCTGGATCTATGGCCCGGGAATACCTGATAATTGTCCGGTGGTGGTTTCAGAGCGTTTCAACCTGGTGGACTCAGCTCTGGCAGCCTGGAAGAACGGAACACCACCGGCTGAGCTGAACACCAAAGACTGGAGCACGCACGAATGGCTAAGATTCATCAAGAGTCTGCCGGATGAAATTACAGCTGACCAGATGACAGCACTGGATCAGGCTTTTTCATTTACCGGAACCGGCAACTGCGAAGTAGCAGATGTCTGGTATGAACTTGCCCTGCACCGTCAGTACGAACCTGCCTACCCGGCAATTGATACTTTCCTGTGTGCGGTGGGAAGAAGAAAATTCCTGACGCCATTGTATAAGGCGATGATCGGAACAGAAAGTGGTAAGGCTATGGCGATGGATATTTATAAGCGTGCCAGACCCACCTATCATTATGTAGCAGTCAACACGCTGGACGCCATGCTGGGATGGGATCAGGAGGAAAGGTGATACAGGACACTCTTTTCCCTCTGTTAACGAGTTACCTTTAGAACGCAAAACCAAAAGATGCAGGAAGCTGGTATCATCTTCATTGTCGGGAATTCCCGGTCCGGCACCACCATGATGCGACGGGTATTGGGTAACCATCCTGCCATATTCATGCTGGAAGAATTGCATTTCTTCGAGCAGTTGTGGTCAACGGCCGACAAAGAGAAAGTCCTGACCGTACCCGAAGCGGCCAACCTGGCATCACGTCTCATGTTCATTCAACGGGATGGCTATCTGGCCGAGATGAATACAGGCAAGCACTATGAAGAGGCCATGAACATGGTGAGCAGCATGGAGTCATCATTGTATCCGCATGAAATACTTCGTGCCTTTCTGCATCACGAAACGAAGAAAGCAGGTTGCTCGATTCCATGCGAGAAGACACCCCAGGATGTATTTTATATCAAAGAGATCCTGGAACTGTTTCCGGAAGCCCGTATCATCAATATGGTGCGTGATCCAAGAGGGGTGATGTTGTCGCAGAAGCGCAAATGGCAGCGGCGTTCCATGGGGGCTGGGTTCATGACCAGAAAGGAACAGCGCAGACTGCGCATCAATTATCATCCGATCACGATCAGTAAATTGTGGAATGCCTCACAACGTGCAGCATTGCCTTATACGGAACATGAACGGGTGCATACCGTCATTTTTGAAGAGCTGGTGAATGATGCGGATAAGCAGGTGCGTGATCTTTGCGCATTTCTGGGTATTGCATTTCAGGACAGTATGCTGGCCATTCCTCAGGTGGGCAGCAGCAATGAAGCAGATAAGCCCGACAGTTTTGGCATCAAGACCGAGCGGGCAGGCAACTGGGAGAAAGGCGGACTGAACAAAGGAGAGGTCTGGTTCTGTCAGCGTATATGCAGAGCATATATGTTATCGTATGGTTATTCTGTAAAGCCCGTAAATCCGGGTGTTTTCTATCCGGTTTGGTACTACATTTCCTTCCCGTTCAAAATTATGTTGGCCTTGTTATTCAATTTGCATCGAATGAAGAACATCGGTGAGGCCATACGGCGCAGGTTGCGATAAGAGATAGAATTATATATTCTCCACACCCTATACCGGCCACAAACAAATGCTGTTGCCAGCTATTTTAATTGGAGTCCGCAGGGTATTTGCTAATCTGAATACATGAATCACTTATTCACAATCAACTTCTGCACGAAAGAACGGGATTGACCATTTTAATTTTCATAGCAATTCAAATTTAAAGATTGATGAATGTGACTGGAAGTTGATATAAATGATATAGAATCCAGCGCTAAACTTATCCAAACTAATAAATGTAGAATATGCGTGATTATTCGAGTAAATAAGCTGGCCTTGAAGATTATAAATATAAGTTATGTATTCCTGATAAGCCGTTTTTATCTGAATACCATTATTATAAGGATAAACTTTGAAATCAATACCTTCATCAGTTACACTGGTTATCACTTCACAGTTATCTTCTTCTGTTAATTTTACCAAACCAATATTTTTATCTTCATAACAACGAAGTTGGTTTGGGTAATAATCTTCTGTAAAGCAAAGCAATGGTAATGGTAATAAATACTTAGTACTACCAAATATTTCGTAAGCATTTCCTTCCATTACCCAATAGGAGTCTGATTCAGAAAAATCAGTAAAGTACGATATCCTTTTTAATTCAACTCCGTTAATATTTTCCATAGTATAAGCATCCACAACTAAATAATTAGCCTCATCATCCATGCATGGTATTGCCATACTAACCCCTGTATAATCTCCATAGCCAACGGGCCAGGAAGCTCCAATTTCAGCATTGAAAATATATAACACTTGGAATGTTGTATCAATTTTTTGACCTAGCAGAGTATCAATTAGGTAAAATATTGTGTCCTCATTTTGATATAAAAAGAAGTTCTCATTCTCTATAGTAGCTCCATCAATAACAGAGTAACTCTTTAAATACTTACAGGCAGTGTCATTAAATACTGTATCTTTTACACACTCTATAGAATAGTAACCTGAGGGGGGTTCAAATGGTAATCCTCCTGTAAATTCATACCACCACCTTGCCCCAACCGGTGCAAACTCATTGGTTTGGCTATAGATAGATAAGCTGCTTAGTAAAAGCGTGAAAAGGAGTATGGAAGATTTCATATAGTTTAAATGATGAATAAATATAGGCAGGATCAAATGTAACTACGATGATTTTTGTTCTTTATTTGCATGCAAATGGTGCAAGGGCATCATCAATTTGTCACATTTACCTATTTACTGGTCAATAGTGCATGTTTCTCTGTTATTTTTTTTTGCCGGTGTTGGTTGTGGTGGGTGGACTAAAGGTCAAACGGAATCTGTTTTTGTAGAGGGGCATCAATTTGGGGTTATGCCTCTTCCTGACTGGCATGTAGATCCGTTCTGCCGAAGTTGTATGGAACCTTCATAGCCGGGATTGCAGCGGCAGCGCCCCCGCCAGGATGCGTTTTGCTCAGGTATCATTCTGTTATTTCAGCGGGGGACTACAGCGTAAAGCCCGACCTCGGTAAATGAGATGCACCAGGAGTCTTGCTCCATATCATCAATATCATGATGTGAGTCGCCAATGTGTCTGCATGACCTTGCTATCTTTGCACCATGGCCACCCGAAAAAAGGTCCTTCTGCTGACCATTCACCTGCCGTTTCCCATCAATCACGGCGCCAGTCTGTTCAACACCTATAAGCTGGCCACCTGGCTGCACCAACATCACGACTTGTATTTTGCCTGTTTCCTGAAAGGAGAGGACAAAAAGTACAAGGATGCCTTTCTGGCTGATACCGGTATTACCCGTTATCATATGGAGGAGCTGAATGTAGAACGCAATGCAGTGAATCTGCTCAAAAGCTACCTGCTGGGTGTGTCCATCAATATGTTCCGGAACAGATCGGCTTCCTTCAGGAATAAGATCGAAGAAGTGTCGAAAGACATGGACGTGATCGTGGTCGATCACTATGAGGCCATGCAGTATGTGCCGGCAGATTTCAGGGGCAAGGTGGTGTTCCGCACCCACAATGCCGAATACCTGATCTGGAGCAGATATGCAGAAGTGGAACCGAATCCCATTAAAAAAATGGTGATACGTCAGGAAGCCAGACGCATTAAAAAATGGGAACTGCGCTACGTCAAACGTGCCGATCTTGTGCTTGGTGCACCCAATGATAATGAGAACCACGAGCCTGATCCGGTGAAACGGAACAAGAAATTCATCGAGTTTCTGCACCTCGGTCAGGACGAACAGATCGTACTGCCGGTACCTGATTTCACCCGAACGGAGCTGGCCCTTGTATATGTAGGAACACTTACCTGGGAAGCCAATATTGACGGCCTGCTGTGGCTGGTGGACGGCGGCTGGGAAAAACTGAAGGGACAGTTTCCTGAGCTGAAGTTCTACATCATCGGTAAGAATGCTGATCAGAGACTGATGGACATGGCAGCCAGACATCGTGATATCATCCTGACCGGCTTTGTGGAAGACCTGGAAGACTACCTGCCGCGTTGCCGGGTCAATGTGATCCCGCTTCGCTTTGGCAGCGGCATGAAAGTGAAGACCATCAACGGCCTTTGCCGGGGCATTCCGATGGTCAGTACGAGCATTGGCACAGAAGGCCTCCGGGTGGAAGATGGAAAAGATGTATTCATTGCCGATGATCTGGATACCTTTATTGACAGAACCGCGTTATTGCTGACAGATCAGCAGCGCTGGGAGGAGTTAGCCAACAACAGTAAGGAGACGGCAAAGGCGCACTATACCTGGGACAGCCTCTACCGGATACTGGCAGAAAACATATGAAAAAGATACTCTATATATGCCTGGCAGCTCTGGGGCTTTCTGCTTGTCAGAAGGACGAAGTGACAGATACCAAGGAGCTGCGATATATGAATCTGTCTTACGGATCGGATCCGCAGCAAACCTACGATATGTACCTGCCTGCAGGAAGAACACATGAAACGCCGCTGATGATCTTCATTCATGGCGGGGGATGGGCGGCAGGCGATAAGTCTGATTTTACTGCCATCCTGGCTACCCTGGAAGAACAGGGCTTTGCCATTGCCAATATCAACTACAGACTGGCCAATATCCTGACAGGTGATATCCATCCGGCTCAGCCCAATGATGTGCGGCTGGCGGTGGACCATCTGATCAGCAAAGCAGGAGAGTACAAGATCTCTGCAGATCAGATCGTTCTGGCAGGTCATAGTGCGGGCGGACACCTGGCTTTATACACCAGTCTGCAGCTGAATGATGATGATGCCATAAAAGGTGCCATTTCACTGGCCGGTCCAACGGATCTGACCGATCCCTATTACCAGAGCATCCCTGATCTGAGTCTGCTGCTGCTGAATTATATCGGGTTCACCATAGATGCAGCACCAGGTTTATATACCCTGGCAAGTCCTGTTACCCATGTGACCGCTGAGGCTACGCCCATGCTCTTGCTCTACGGCGAGCTGGATGTTACTGTACCTGTTTCCAATGGTACTTCTATGGATGCCGCCTGCGCCGCTGCCGGAGCTGACTACACCTACATCTCTTATCCCGCCTACGGACATGAGCTGGGAACAGGAACGCTGGGTCTGCCGGCAGATGTCCGCGATCCGATCCTGGATTTCATGAACAACTATTAGGCTGCAGGTGGTGTAATCGCAGCAGGCAAAGTACCTTTGCGCTATGGTAATAGACCATCGCTATCAATTCATTTTTGTAGAACTGCCCCTTACTGCTACCTCTGCCATTTCAAAAGAAATCAGAGAGCAGTACGGTTGTGAGCCTTTTTTGAACAAGCATGCCACCTACGATGATTTTCTGCGGAAGGCTACTTCAGAAGAAAAGAAATACACCAGCATCGGTTCTGTGCGCAACCCGCTCGATCAGACCGTGAGCATGTACTTCAAGTACAAGAACGACCTCGACGAAAGATTCTCCACCGGAAGAAAGCGACCGGGAAAATGGCTGCGGAAATCACTTGCCCGCAACAGAGACAAAGTCAGGTACCAGTACATCATAGACAACCAGGCAAGTTTCGAAAAGTACTTCCTTCATTTCTTCCGATGGCCCTACAGCAACTGGAGCATCATCCATCACAAGAAATTCGATCATGTGATCCGCTTTGAACACCTGGTGGAGGATTACCGGAAAGTATTCACTGCCGTGGGACTTCCCATTACCAGAGACCTTCCGCAGGCCAACAAAACTCCGGAAAAGAAAGCTGATTTCTGGAGTTATTATGAAAGTGATCAGGCAAAGCGCAGGGCGAAATTCGTGTTCGGTCCGTTCATGCGTTATTGGGGCTATTCCTTTCCTTCGTCCTGGGATCATATCAAAGAACCCGCACTGGCCGCTCCGCTGTATCACCTGCTCAATATGTTCAGGAAGATCTACTGGAGATTCCTTCGCTAATCTGCCTCGTTTTTTCTTTCCGATATTTGCAGCGTAACTGCAGTATATGAAGATACTCATCACAGGTGCCGGAGGTATGGTAGGTTCTCACATGATAGACCATTATCATGCAGAGGGCGAAGTCAGCATTACCGGTACTTTTTTTCGTCCGACCACAGATATCACAGACATAGCCGGCAAGGCCACGCTGAAAGAGGTGGATGTGCGCTACCTGCATGGCATTGCGCAGGTCATCATGGAAGAGCGGCCTGACAAGATCTTCCACCTGGGCGCCCAGAGCTATCCCACCGTTTCCTGGGAAAGACCGCAGGAGACCATGGACATCAATGTGAACGGCACCGTCAATGTATTCGAGTCTGTCAAACTGGCCAGAAAACAATCTCCCGACTATGATCCTGTTGTGGTGGTGGCCTGCAGCAGTGCACAATATGGCGCATCACTGACACCGGAAAATGTACCCATCACAGAAGACGCCGCTTTTATGCCGCTGCACCCGTATGGTGTCAGCAAGGTGGCGCAGGATCTGCTGTCCTATCAGTATTTCAGAAGCGACGGGATCAGAAGTATCCGGGCCAGGATCTTCAATACCACAGGACCCAGAAAAGCCAATGATGTAGTGGCCGATTTCACCCACCGGGCCAGGCTCATTGAACTGGGCAGACTGCAGAAGATGCGGGTGGGTAACCTGCAGACAAAACGGGCCATCACAGATGTGCGTGACCTCGTGCAGGCACTGGTGTTGCTCAGTGATAAGGGACACTGGGGCGAAGCATACAACATCAGCGGCAACAAGGTCTATACCATAGCAGAGATCATTCCGCTTATCGAAGAGGTGATAGGCAGGGGAGTGGAAATTGAAACCGACCCGAAACTGCTGCGACCCACGGATGAACCGATCATTTATGGCGACAGTTCCAGACTGAAAGCCCATACCGGTTGGGAACAACAATATGATCTGCGCACCACCATCACTGATATGGTGGACTACCTGCGCACCAAAATCCTGTAAGATGACACTGGCACGCAGGACCCTCTTCGGACTGGAGCTGATCAACGATGACAGTTTTGATGCGACCATTGATTCCATGATGCAGTTCAGTACTCAGTATGACGCTGCAGCTGGAAAGTATCCACTGCTGTTCACACCGAATGTGGATGATGTGGTCAAACTGCACGAGAAGAGGTATGCAGCACTGGCTGAAGTATTGAAAAAAAGCTACTATATCCTGCCCGATGGTCAGCCTGTGATCTGGGCTTCCCGGTGGCTGGGAAAACCCTTAAAAAGAAGACTTCCCGGCAGTGAGCTCTTCCCGATCCTTTGGAAACGCATGGTGGCTGAGAACAGAAAGGTCATGGTAGTGGCTCCTTCTGAGAAAGTGGGCGAACTCTTGCAGAAGGAATTGCCGTCACTCGTTTGTTATGTGCCGCCCTTCTTTGATGAAAATGATCCGGCGGCAGTACTTCGTGTGGTCAAAGAAGCCCGGGCTGTTATGGAAAACCATCGGCCGGAATTTGTCTTTCTGGGCATTCGCTTCCCCAAACAGAACTACATCGCACTGGGCATGATGGGAGCGGATATTCCCTGGTCAGAAGAGGTACAGAACAGACCTGATACACAAACATCCGCAGCACAGGTCATGCAGCAACCTCCGCTATTCCTCCTGTTAGGGGCTTCCTATGAATTCTACCTTGACCTGAAAAAACGGGCTCCTGCATTCTGGCAAAAGATAGGAATGGAATGGTTCTACCGTTTCACCCAGGAACCGGGTCGCCTGTTCAAAAGGTATTTCATAGATGATATCCGTTTCTTTCCAATAGTCTGGCGTGAAAGACAAAAGCACTGACAGGTTGGTGCAACGGCAGGGCTCAATTCTCAGTCTATCGCATGAAGGAAAGGTGCATTTAGCAACAAGTTAATCTGTAAAAGGCGTAAATAAGCCCATTTTTCAGCAACTTTGCAGCTCCTAACAGGGCAATATGATCATCAGAAGCAAAGCGCCATTGCGCATCGGACTGGCAGGAGGAGGAACAGACGTGAGTCCCTACAGCGACATCTACGGTGGCTGTATCCTGAACGTGACCATCAATAAGTATGCATACGCAACCATCATTCCACGCAAGGATGACAAGATCATTCTGCATGCTATGGATCGCGAAGAACGCATAGAACTGCAGGCTACCTCCAGGCTGGAGATCGATGGGCAACTGGATCTTCTGAAAGGGGTGTATAACCGTGTGGTTCGCGACTATAACCACAACGCACCTCTGTCATTCGAGCTCAATACCTATGTGGATGCACCTCCGGGCTCCGGACTGGGGTCATCGTCAACGCTGGTCACGGCCATCGTGGGTGCCTTTACAGAATGGCTGAAACTGCCGCTTGGCGAATACGATATGGCCCATCTGGCTTATGATATCGAGCGGAAAGATCTGGCTTTTGCCGGTGGAAAGCAGGACCAGTATGCAGCTACCTTCGGGGGATGGAATTTCATGGAATTCTATAAAGATGACAAGGTCATTGTGAACCCGCTGCGCATCCGGTCACAGTATCAGCATGAACTCGAGTTCAACATGCTGATGTACTACACCGGTACCAGCCGCTTGTCTTCTACCATCATCGAGGCGCAGTCTTCCAATGTGCAGAAGAAGTCGGAGAAAAGTATTGAGGCCATGCACAACCTGAAGGAACAGGCCTACATGATGAAGGAAGCCATCCTGAAAGGCGACCTGAACCGCATTGGCGATATCCTGGACTATGGCTGGAACAACAAGAAACAGACTGCCTCAGGAGTGAGCAGCCCTGTCATTGATGAGATATACGAAGGTGCCAGAAAAGCAGGAGCTACCGGCGGAAAGATATCCGGTGCTGGTGGTGGCGGTTTCATGACCTTTTATTGTCCGGGAAACACCCGTTACAAGGTCATTGAAGTGCTAAAGTCATTTGGCGGTGAAGTACACAATCTGGAATTCAGTAAATACGGATTAACCACATGGGAAGCAAAGTAGAAAAAATTCGTTCGGTCATTTCCGAAAGTATCAGGGTCAAGCAAGAGATCCTCAACAACCCGGAGTTGATTGCAAGATGCGAAGAGATCGCAGAGAAAGTGGCGGAAGCATTCCGCAACGATAAGAAAGTATTGTTCTGTGGCAATGGTGGTTCTGCCGCCGATGCGCAGCACCTGGCAGCAGAATTCAGCGGCCGGTTCTATTTTGACCGCGAACCGCTTGATGCAGAGGCACTGCATGTCAATACCTCTTATGTTACCGCAGTTGGTAATGACTATTCTTATGATGAGATCTTCAGCCGTGTAACCAAAGCCAAAGGCCGTGCCGGCGATTTCATTTTTGGCATCTCCACCTCAGGCAATTCAAAGAACGTTATTCGTGCTTTTGAAGTAGCCCGCGAACGAGGCATGATCGTAGTGGCTATGACGGGCGAGGGCGGCGGAAAGATGAAAGATCACGCCGATTATCTCCTCAATGTTCCCAGCAACGATACTCCCAGAATTCAGGAAAGCCACATCATGCTGGGTCACATCATCTGCGAACTGGTAGAAGAAGCTCTCTTCGATCGCCCATGATCCGTGAGGTCATCGTTCTGGCCGGTGGATTTGGTACCAGACTGGCTTCTGTAGTGCAGGATCTGCCCAAGCCTATGGCACCGGTGGCGGGTAAGCCTTTTCTCCAGTACATTCTGGACGACCTCTCTGAACAAGGCATGCAGCGTTGTATCCTGGCGGTGGGTCACCTTCGTCAGGTCATCATGCGGTATTTCGGAGATGTTTATGCCGGCATGGAACTGGTGTACAGCGAAGAGGAAGTACCATTGGGAACAGGCGGAGGAATCAGACAGGCGGTTGGGTATCTGCAGGGTGATGAAGCTTTTGTCATCAATGGCGATACTTTTTTTGGTGTGGATCTGCGGTCACTGGAATCCTTTCATCATTCTCACGACGGATCACTTACACTGGCGCTGAAGAAAATGTACAGGTTTGACCGGTACGGTACAGTAGAAACAGATGATTCAGGAAGCATCACTGCTTTTCTGGAAAAACAATACCGCGAAGAAGGCCTGATCAACGGTGGGGTGTATTGCCTGCACAGATCGGTATTTACAGATGACCTTCCGAAGGTATTCTCATTTGAAAAGGAAGTGCTGGAGGTACAATTCCGAGAAGGGCACCTGTTCGGACAGGAAAGTGAAGCTTATTTCATTGATATCGGTATTCCTGAGGACTATGAACGGGCGCAAACAGAGATGCTGTCTCGTCCTGCTTTCGATGCCTCCTGGACCCTTTTCCTGGACCGGGATGGGGTGCTGAATACCAGAATTCCCGGCGATTATGTCAGAAACCCGGCTCAGCTGGATATTTTGTCGGGTGTACCGGAATCGCTGGCAGCTTTGTCAGAGATCTTTGGCCGCGTGGTGGTGGTCACCAATCAGCAGGGAATAGGTAAGGGGCTGTATGCTGAAGACGACCTCGCACTGGTGCACGAAAAACTGATGCAGTCCGTCAGACAGGCAGGTGGCCGAATTGATGCTGTATTTTTTTGTCCGCACCTTTCCGGCGATCCTATGTGCGACTGCCGCAAACCGGCTCCAGGCATGGCTATGCAGGCTAAAAAGCATTTCCCTGAGATCGATTTTTCGCGAAGTGTCATGGTAGGAGATGCAGCTTCTGATATTCGTTTTGGGCGTGATCTGGGAATGTACACCGTTGCTATTCAGGATTTTCCGATAATTCTTGCCGATGAAAGTGCACCAACCCTTTCTGCCTGGGCAACCTCTCTTAAACAGATGAAATTTCTGTAAGTTATCTGTATTACAGCACTGAAAATGTAATTTTGCAGGGCAATTCAGATGATTAAGCCCGGACTTATTGCAACCTGAGGCGGGCATTTTTCATCTACCATTGACAACAACCGCATGGTCAGAAGATACAGCCAGTTCCTGGAGATCACCTATTTTCTGGTCGATCTGATAACGCTCAACCTGTCATTCTTGCTGGGGCTGCTCATTACGTACGGGCGCTTCTCTAAGATCACTGACAGGAAATTTGCTATGCTTCTCATCGCCCTGAACCTGATCTGGTTCATGGTAACTACCATTGCAAGCTACTATAAAATTGATCGCCGCAGCGGTTACGAAGCCATTGTTATCCGCTTTGTCAAAGTCCTTTCTATCCAGGTTCTGCTCACCTTCACCTATATAGTGGTCATGAAGGGGTACACCCTGTCACGAGAATTGCTGGTCTGGACCTACGGCTGTTTTTTTGTCATCAACCTGATCTGGCGTACAGGCTTTGAGACCTATATGAAGCGGTACCGTGCCAGAGGGGGCAACTATCGCAGGGTTATAGTAATTGGAGCCAACCGCACTGCCCAGCAGTTTGTGAATGAGATTACAGAACACAATGAGTTTGGTTACAAGTTCATGGGGTATTTTGATGATAAGCCCCAGGCTGCCTTGCAGAAGGATACCATTGGTGGATTTGATGATATCAAATGGTATTGTTTCGAGAATCACATTGATGAGATCTATTGTGCACTGACCCCTGCCAAACATGAAGAACTGATCAACAACCTGATGAGTTTCTCTGATGATAATCTTATCCGATTCCGGATCGTACCGGAGTTTACAGAATACCTCAGCCGAAGGTTCAAACGTGTCATGATCGAGTATTATGGCAATCTGCCCATCGTGACCACCCGGCCGGAGCCACTGGATAACCTGTATAACAGAACCATCAAGCGGATTTTTGATATTGTTTTCAGCAGCCTCTTCCTGTTGCTGATCGGTTCCTGGCTCTTCCCGATCATTGCACTTGCAGTGAAACTGACCTCTAAAGGCCCTGTGTTCTTTCTGCAAAAGCGAAGCGGCGAAAATAATTCTGAGTTTCTGTGTTATAAGTTCCGGACCATGTATGTCAACATGGAGGCAGATACGAAGCAGGCAACCAAAGATGATCCCAGGATCACCAGAGTGGGCCGCTTCCTGCGTAAGACAAATCTGGATGAGGTTCCTCAGTTCATCAACGTGCTGAAGGGAGATATGTCTGTGGTTGGTCCAAGACCACACATGCTCAAGCATACCGAAGAGTACTCCAAGATCGTCAACAGTTTCATGGTGCGTCACTTTGTGAAACCCGGCATTACCGGAGCCGCTCAGGCCAACGGATACAGGGGTGATACCACCGATCCGAAACTCATGGAAAAACGGGTACAGTACGATGTATGGTATCTGGAGAACTGGAGTTTCTGGCTCGACATCAAGATCGTTTTCCTGACGGTATGGAGCATGGTCAAAGGCAATGAGAATGCGTTCTAAACTGGCTTTGATCTTCATGCTGGTTGCAGGAGGTGCTACCGCACAGCAGAATAACCTGTATCTGAACCACCAGGTACATCAGTTCTATGAAGCCAGGCTGCAGGAAAAAGGGGTGACGGTGCATACTTCCATCCGTCCCTGGCGTATGGCAGAGATCGATACCCTCATCAGCTATGACAGTGTTTTTCGGTTGCAGCGGCTGCCCGGAGAAAAGTTCCCCGGTAAACTGGTCAACTGGATCGCATATGATAACATGGTTCAGGTCAACACCAGTGATTTTCACCTGAGTATTGACCCGCTCATTAATTTTTCAGGAGGCATCGATCTGGAGGATAACAAGGGGCTCTGGGTCAATACCAGGGGACTTACGGTGTCTGGCGATATCGGCGAAAAGAAGAAGGTCTCGTTCAATACCACCTTTCGTGAAAACCAGGCCAAGTATCCAACCTATCTGACCAGCTGGATCAAGGATTATGATGTGGTTCCCGGCCAGGGTAAAGTGCGTAGTTTCAAAGGAACTGCCTTTGACTATGCCAACAGCAGCGGATATGTGAGTTACTCACCCAATAGCTATTTTAACTTTCAGCTGGGGCACGACAAGAATTTCATTGGCGAAGGATACCGATCCATGATCCTGAGTGACAATGCCTTCTTTTATCCGTTCCTCAAGATCAATACCTCAGTCTGGCGTATCAGGTATATGAACCTGTACACCCAGTTCACGGATGCGATCAACGGAGCAGACAGCATCATTGGGGTGACCCGCAAATGGGGATCTTTTCATTATCTGAGTTTTGATGCCTGGGACTGGGCGCAGATCGGGCTGTTCGAAGGTATCATCTGGCCCAACAATGACTCCACCCTCACCAGGGGCTTCGATCCGAATTACCTGAACCCGATCATCTTTTTCCGGCCGGTGGAATTTGGTCTTGGATCACCTGATAATGCACTGATGGGGTTGAATCTGAAACTCAAACCCATGAGTGATCTGATCATATATGGTCAGTTTCTGATGGATGACCTGGATGTGGCTGCCGCACGGAACGGAGAGGGCTATTACCGGAACAAATTCGGCATGCAGGCAGGGGTGAAATATTTTCTGCATACACCTGATTACCGGCATGCAGCTGTGGTGCTGGCAGAATGGAACCAGGCCAATCCCTACACCTATGCGCACAAGGAGCCCGTGCAGAATTATGCGCACCTGAACCAGCCACTGGCGCACCCGCTGGGAGCCAACTTCCGTGAGTTCATTATATACGGAAGCTATCGGCTGGCTTACAGATACTATGCCAGCGGAAGATTCCAGGTCGCTATGACAGGACTCGACTCTTCAGCTGCATCCAATGTGGGGTCGAATATCTTTTTATCTGATTTTACTATCCCGGGTTTCCCGGATTCTTATGGCAATTTTGTAGGTCAGGGTTTGGAAACGCATATTTTCAGTGCAGACCTCAGAGCAGGATATCTGGTCAACCCAAAGATCAATCTGAACCTGGAAGGACAGATCTTTTACAGGACCTACGCAAATGATGACCGGGCCATCAATACGCTGCAGTTCATGCTGGGCCTGAAGACCGATATTTTCAATCAGTATTACGATCTGTAGGGTATATAAGGATACCTAAGTCACCATTTTGCAGTCACGATTGTCAACTGTCTCAGGCTGACTAACATCAATAAATATTTAAGATAAAAAGGTCAGTTTAGCTGAAAATAACAGCTATGAAACAACATATTATCGGTTTATTCCTGCCTGTAGCGATCCTGTTGGGGTCATGCGGTACCACAGAGAATGGCGACGAAACTTCTGGCCAGGGTGACAGATTTGCACCAGGACAATCTGCAGTTACGGACGATGTTTCTCAAAAGAACATCCTTCAGATAGCGATTGCATCTCCTGATCATACCACACTTGTGGCAGGCGTTCAGGCCGGAGATCTTGTCGAATCACTGGCCAATGCTGGTCCGTTCACAGTGTTTGCGCCAACTAATGCAGCGTTTGAGGCCTTACCAGAAGGTACGCTGGATGACCTGCTGAAACCAGAGAACAAGAGTGCACTGCGAAATGTATTGCAATACCATGTGGCACTAAGCACTTTTACCATTGATAATCTGGAAGATGGTCAGATCCTCGGTATGGCGAATGGAGGTAATATCACTATTACAAAAAATGAAGACGGACAGGTAAGTATCAACGGCGCCAAAGTACTGGCATCTGTACCGGCCTCCAATGGTATCGTTCACGTGATCGATCAGGTGTTGATCCCGCAGTGATATCAGATATCTCTGCTCTTGAATCTTCTTACAGCCAGGAGCATAGGGATGATGATCCAGCAGAGCAAAACGCTCGTTGTGATGATCATCCCTTTTGCTGTGCCAAAGTAATCCTTGTACAAAGCACCGGTATATCCCATAAAGGCAGAGATATCGATCCTGAGCAACAGAACTATGCGAGCCAGGTCAACCGGGTTCAGGGCAGTGAGCACAAGTACTGGTTTTTCTAAAGGATAGTCGTTGAAGGCAAACAGGATCCAGAGTACAAATCCATCATAGATCATGGTAAACAGGAACCAAAGAAGAATGGCGATGCCTATTCCGCGGGCTTTGTCGCGGGTGGATACGGAAGCGAGCATAGCGATCGAAACAAAGCTTAAAGTAAGCATCCAGCCTGCCGCAATGAGTGTAATACCAGTTGCTGATGGTGCATATAACAGAACCGGTAGCCCGATGCCGATGAGAAATGCGGTGGAAAGGGCAGTGGAAATACCAACAAAATGTCCGAATAGTATGCGGGTTCGCTGAATTGGTCTGGCAAGCAGCAACTCAATGAACTCAGCAGAATTATACATGTGAATAGTGGCAAAAACGATGCTGACAAGAGGTACAATAAGCAGGATGATATTCACGAGGCTCAGAATGCCTTTAGAGACATTGTCGTCCAGGTTGAACACCACCAGGGATACACCCATCAGGAAAAGGGTATAAAAAAGGGTCACCCTGTTATACAGGAGATCCAGCAATGTGTATCTCGCTATTTTAATGGTTACCTGCATGCCTGTTCATGATTTCAATGATTGCTTCACGGGTATGATTGGTACCGGTCTCTTTCAGAAGTTCGGCGATCGGCTGATATGTTTTAACCTGCCCGTCTGCTATATATAAGATGTCTGTCGCAATACCTTCCAGTTCGCTGAGCACATGTGACGAAATGATGATGAGCTTACCTTTTTCCCTTTCACGAAGTATTTTTTGCCTGAGCACTTCTGCAGATACAGGATCCAGGCCAGCGGTTGGTTCGTCCAGAATGAGCACAGGTACATCAAACAAGAATGCCAGTACAGCACTGACCTTTTGTCTGGATCCACCTGACAGGGTACGCATGAATTTCTGATCCATTTCCTGCAGGTAAAATGCTTCTGCGAGCTCGGTATCCATGTCAGCGCCATTCGGATACAGGTCCGTCATCATATTTACCACCTGTCTGACTCGCATATTTTCAGGATACCTGCCGATCTGTGGCATATAACCGATATGCTTTCGGTAGCTCACTTCCTTATTGACAGGCTTCCCACCGAACTCGATGACACCACTGTCCGGCACTACCATACCTAGAATACATTTCAATAATGTGGTTTTCCCGGATGCATTTGGCCCGATCAGTGCCACGACCTGCCCCGCATGCATCTCCAGTGAAATACCACGAAGTACCTGAAGTTTTCCAAATGATTTCTTAAGATCTCTGATTCTGATCATAGCACAGAAGGTTTCATTAGTGGCTCGTGATCAACCAGATTTTCAGGTGTAACACTGGGTATGGCTTTTTCTGCCCTGTCCATCAGATATTGGGTAAAACTTCTGTACAACATGATAGCCTCGGGTACTTCACTTACAACTGTGGCAAAAATACTGACGGGGTGAAAAGGAACGTCGCCCATGCCGTTTCTATCCAGGTCATATCCTTCGTATTTGTCCCAATAGTTCTGATCAAATGTATTCAGCACAAGTTTGCCATTGGTCGATACATCGAATGAATTGTATCGAAAGGTGTTGTTTTCAAAATCATTATCCGTGCAATTGGCAGTAATAAGAACTGCCCATCCGTTATCTTCTATGTTATTTCGTGCTATCTCAATTCGACTGGTTCCTTCCAGTCGTATACCAATAGTGTTCTTTAGCAATTGATTGCCCGTTATACGGCTGTCTGTAATATCCTTGAGCAGAATACCAAAAGATGACGGACCAAGATTGTTTTCAAAGATATTGTCTGTCATTTCAACTCTGGAACTGTACATGACCGCAACACCCGCACCATTATTATTAAAGACATTGTTCCGGTACTGATCATTGTTGGAAAACATAAAGTGTAATCCATACCTGATATTGTCCTCACAATGATTACCGAATACATGGCTGTTGATCACAAATTCCAGATAGATGGCATCGCGATGTTCACTGATAACATTGTTAGTGATTTCAATACTGTCGCATTGCCACAAATGAATGCCATTACCGGAGTTAGATTCTCTTTCGTATCCACCCCGGATGATATTATCTCTGACCACACACTTTACAGAATTAGCCAGGTACACGCCAAAAAAATTATCACAAAGGGTATTGGCAATTATTTTTACCCGCCTGGCATTCTCGATCTTTATGCCTGCATTCTCTGTCATATTTGAAGTTGCACTTCCTTTAAGGGTAAGGCCTTCAATAGTTACATCATCTGACCTGATGATCAGCACTTGTCCTTGTCCTCCGGCATCCAGAATCGGATTTTGGCGACCAATGATTGTAATGGGTTTGGTGATCAGAATATTGTTCTCAAAAAAGTAACCGCCATTGATCCATAACGTGTCGTATGGCACTGTTTCATCAATCATGGACTGGACCGATACAGACAGATAATGACCTTGTTCATTCTGATGCACAGCAGCATTCGTTCCAATACAAAGCATCAGAATCAGGAAAGTGGTCAGTTTGGTTGGCTTAATCGGGATCATGATCAGGGACTGGGGTAAAACAGTGTTTCAAATGCAACAGATTCACCTCCCAGAATCGCCTGGGTTTCCAACATCGAGTTTTTGTTTGAGAAAGTTCCGGTATTTCCTCCCATGGGAGACCGCAAATTGTCACCCTTGAGAAAAAATGCTGAATCTGGTTTGATATACTGACCCGGGTTAGCAAAGTCAGATAAATATACAGCAGCTATTTCAAGAGAGCTGTTATCGGTTTCCTGTACAAATGCGTTCATGCAATGTATGTCATCGAATATGAAATGTTTCCCCTTTTCTGTGACCAGTTGTGTGGTGAAACGCTCATCTATTATCGTCATCTGACAATAATGACAACTGTCAGTTCCGGGAGTAAGGGTTCTGGGGCTCTTATTTCCCTGACAGCTGATGATAGATAAGCACAAGGCTATGATCGACGCACATTTCATGCAAGTGTATTAGACCTTTTTTTGAAGTAGAAATATTCCAGCAATAAAGCACCAATGACCAGAACGGCACCAGCCAAAATGAACCATCCGCCCTGCCCCGGAGTGCTCCAGGCATCGAAGTTGAGTAGTTTCTTATGGCCAAGCAACGGGGGTTGGTAACTCATACCGGGAACTTGTATGGCTGCGTTTGGATCCAGATTATGACCATAATCGTAACCCCATTTGTAAAAGTCATACAAGGCCAGCCCGGCTGCAGAAATAAGCAGCACGGCATGTGTCCACAACATCCAGACTCTTCTTATTGAAAAGGTGATGATCCCAATTCCGATCATTCCATACAATACATAGGTAATGTAGTTCAATTCGGGAAACATGTCTTCACTGATATGTTTCATGCCAATGTAATGGTTTAATCCATTGATGACCTGTACATCGCCAGACAGGTGATCCTTCCAGATCAGCATGTAAAGCCCTTCCGGGTACTGGGGAGCAAAGAGGTCTATCCGCCATATGGGAAGGAGCAATGAAGGTATCATGATCAGCCCTCCCGCCAGTGCCATCCATCGGGTTACCTTGTTCAGTTTTTTCATGCACTTTTCTTTATCATAAGGGGGAGCCTGCGCTCCCCCTTATGTTCAGTTTACTCACAATCCTTTGTTATTGGTATGGAACTTCAACGGAACATTGCTGCCTGCCGGAGATACTCTGACATAACCCTGCATTTCCTGATGCAGTGCTGAGCAGAAGTCAGTACAATACATTGGAAATACACCAGATCGTTTAGGGACCCATTTAAGGGTGAGTGTCTCACCGGGCATGATCAGTAATTCTGCGTTCTCAGCACCCTGGATGGCAAATCCGTGAGGAACGTCCCAGTCCTGTTCCAGGTTGGTAACATGGAAGTATACCACATCACCAACTCTGATACCTTCAATATTATCAGGGTTGAAATGTGATCTGATGGAGGTCATTTTCACATGTACAATATTTCCTTCACGATATACTGTGGCTTCTTTTTCTCCTTTTGCCACATACGGGTGTGTCGATTCCTCAATTTTAAAGATCTTGACCTGCTTGTCTTTGATAAGTTCAGCTGGTAATGCCTGTGCATAATGCGGTTCGCCGATAGTAGGGAAGTCTAGCAGCAGTTCCATTTTCTCACCCTCGATGCTGTACAGCTGGGCACTTTGTGTCAATGCCGGTCCTGTAGGCAGGTATCGGTCTTTGGTTATCTTATTCAGGGCGATCACATATTTACCCCAGGGTTTTCTGCTGTCGCCTCCAGGAACGCAGAGGTGCCCGATGGAATAGTAGGTAGGTGCTTTATCTATCACTTCCTGCGTAGCCACTTTCCATTTGACGATCTCAGAAGACACGAAGAAGGATGTGTAAGCGTTTCCTTCGTTATCAAATTCTGTGTGAAGCGGTCCGAGTCCGGCATCTTTCACTTCACCTTGTAATACGGCATCATACTTCAGAACCGGGATCCCTTCCACATCACCTTCAAAGGATTTTGAAGCTATAGCTTGCTGCATTTTTTCAAATGAGTATACTGGTACAACGGCTGCCAGCTTGCCACCTGCACAGAAATACTGGCCCGTGGGATCCACATCACAACCGTGTGGAGACTTCGGACATGGGATGTAATAGATCAATCCGGGTATCTCCTCAGGTTTGATTGTGGTGATCTCAGTATAACGCTCGGATACCGCCATGCCCCCCTTGTTGTGATCACGATAATTGTGTGCCACATTAATTGGCATTTTGGTTCCATTTCCGGATTTGACATACTCTTCAACTTTTTTCCAGTTGATGGCCATGATAAAGTCTTTATCACGTTGACTGGCATTTACTTCCAGCAGCGTATTGGCTTCCTCGCTGTTGTAACAGGTAAAAAACATCCAACCGCTGGATGGTCCTTTTCCTGTATGGGCCAGATCATAGTCAAACGGGGGAAGAATGAGCTGGAATCCCGGGCTCATCGTACCGCTTTTTGGATCTACACTAATGAATGTGGCCACGCCGTCGAACTCTTCTTTGTAGCTGTCTATGGCAGCTTCGCGTTGTCCTATCGGGATAGAGAATCTGGAGGCACTTACCACATATTCATTGTTATCAGTGATGAAAGCAGAAGCATGGTTACCACCTGTATTGGGGAGTTCTATGATCTCTTCTGTAGTGAATGTGGTAAGGTCCACCCTTGCGATCCTTGGCGTATTGTTCGCATTGATAAATAACCATCTTCCATCCACTTCGCCATTGGTCTGCGAAAGCTCAGGGTGATGTGAATCATCCCAGGGTATGAATCCAAAGGATGTTTCCAGCATGGCCTTGGTTTCCTCGCTGAAGCCGTATCCTTCCTCCGAGTCAAAGGAGAAGATGGGTATCTCCCGAAGCAAACGTCCGGATGGAAGACCGTATACTCCGAGTTGTCCGCTGAAACCACCTGAAGTGAACAGATAGAATTCGTCATAGGATCCCGGTGGTACGTATACTTTAGATGCTGCATCTGATGTAAGGCTGGATATACCGCCTTTGGGCTTGCAGCCGCTGAAGAACATGGCGATCACAACAAACGCCATGATGATAGCCAGAAACAGCCCTTTCATATTCAGTTTCATATGGATGTATTTATAGGTGAGTAGTTTTATTCTCCGTCGTTTTGTCGCATGAATTCCAGAATATCTCTGGCATCGCCGATTGATACATTCTGGTTCGGCATCCTGGTCAGACACAGTTGCAGTAATTTCTGCGCTTCAGGATCCTTCTCCAGCATGACATCCACGTTGGTGATCATATTCATGATCCATTCCGGCTTCCGCGTTTGGGTTAGTCCCTGCCATCCGGGACCAACCAGTCTGACGGTGTCAAGTTGATGGCAGGCCGAACATTTCATATCGTAAATGTCCAGGCCCCTCTGTACCCTGGATGCATCAAGTGGATTGTTCAGAGTTACCTCTTTCACCTCTCCAATACCTTTTCCCTCAGCTATGGATCTGTCATCATCGGAAAACATGGAATTTGGTTTTTCAGCCAGTGTTTTGTTGTCTGTGGCTTTAGGACCGCACGCCGCCAACAGGCAGCCGGTGAGCAGGATGGATAGTACCGATTTCATTTTTTTCTGTTTGTGATTTTATTTGATTGACCCGTGTAAGAACAGGTTCTTGGACAAAATATCATGTTCAAATTCACTGATCTTTTTACTTGAAAATGTTTCACGCAGGTGATTCCTGCATATCTTATAGGTGTCATGAATAGGACAGGGGTTCGTGTCTGAACACTTTTCCAGTCCCAGCCCGCATCCCTGAAGGAAGAATGGTCCGTCCACGACTTCAATCAGAGTGAGTAGTGTAGTTGACCGGTTCTGTTCATTCATATAGAAACCTCCGGTCGGACCTTTCATAGATGAGATGATATTTCTTGGAACGAGTTCCTGAAGTATCTTACCCAGAAAATGTTGAGGAATCGAAAGATGGTCACTGATTTGTTTGATGGTCCACTTTTGTTCCAGGCTGGATTCAGCGGCAAGTAAAAGGACCGATCTGATGGCATATTTGCACTTTGTAGAGAGCATGGATGTATTCGGATTTGAGAATAAAGGAATAAAAGGTCTTAAATACCATTAATGACTTTCATTCCAGTTGTTTGCTGATAAATGTCAGTTTTAGCCTGGTGACGATGGTTGGGACCTTTTCCTGATGAAGCAGGAAGTGGAAGGCCATTTACTCCGTATGTAAATCCAGGCGACTATGCCTTTTCACGAACTATAGGCAATAACCATATCTGACTGCGCTATTGTCAAATGGCACGAATTCCTGCAATACTGTTACACATGCGGGCAGTAGCATGGGAAATTTCATAAAATCAACCCGTTTGAAAGCACCTCCTGATTCCGTAATTTTGCGCTCCCGGCCTCGTAGTTCAATGGATAGAATAGAAGTTTCCTAAACTTTAGATACAGGTTCGATTCCTGTCGAGGCTACTTCTGGCTCCGTAGTTCAACGGATAGAATGAAGGTTTCCGGTACCTTAGATGGGGGTTCGATTCCCTCCGGAGCTACAAGACGCCCTTTTGGGCGTCTTTTTTTTATGGAAAGTAGGATATGCATTTTCCGCTTTCCTGGGATGAAATGCTACATTTACGCAGTGTTTGTCAGCAACAAAATCAAACCGGTTTTTTTACTCTGCCTGTTGGCTGCTGCTTTTACCATTCAGTATTCCTGGATGGCAGAATATGCGGCATTCAGCATTTCACATAGGTCTGCCGAACACATGAAAGAAAATGGGCGGGCTTTCAGCGAAAAAGGCTTTCCCCTCGATGAGATCCGGTGGCTGAAGAAGGATGAGATCTCCTGGAAAGGAGAGAAGTATGATCTGCTCCGCTACCGGGTAGCTGGTGATACACTTGTAGCTATGGCCTACCATGATGCAGAAGAAAAGGATCTGGAGAACCGCATTTCTGAAAGTCGGGATGAGCAAAAATCTGAGCGCCTGTTGCATAGCCAACGAGAGCTGCCTCCGTTCATTTGCACCTACCGGCAAGCTATTGTTTTATTTGGCATGGATACATGCCGGATCATCGAACCATCTTGCATACCCGTTTCAAACAGAGACCTTCCGGGTGTTTTCATTCCACCCTGCTTGAGTTAAAGTGATCGAAGATTTCTTTAACTCAAACATAAAACATGAAAAATAACATTATTTTATTGATCATGTTATTGTCTTTGGGCGCAAGTGCCCAGACAGTAACTGTGGTTGATCGCACCAGCCTGCAACCGCTGGCAATGGTGGCGGTCACCAATGAAAGGAATGAGCTGGTAGGATATACAGGCGATAATGGGGTCATTGACCTGAGCGTTCGGTCTCCATTTAGCCAGGTATCATTCTTTTTACCGGGGTACGAACAATCATCATTGCTTCGCGATGCACTGAGCAACGGGCAACTGGTGTACCTGAACTCCAAAAGTTTCAACATGCAGGAAGTGGTCATCTCTTCCAGCCGATTCGAAGAATCCAGACAGGATGTGGCACAACAGATCCGGGTGATCTCCAGAAAAGAGATCGAACTGGCCAACCAGAGAACTACGGCAGATCTGATCCAGGAATCCGGCCAGGTCTTTGTACAGCGCAGTCAGTTTGGTGGCGGCAGCCCAACCATCAGAGGCTTTGAGGCCAGCCGGGTCTTACTGGTAGTGGACGGTGTCAGAATGAACAATGCCATTTATCGTGCCGGCCACTTGCAGAATATCATCAGCATGGACCAGGCCAGCCTGGAACGGGTGGAGATCGTTTATGGCCCGGGTTCAGTTGTGTACGGAAGTGATGCGCTGGGCGGCGTCATTCATTTCTACACGAAAGACCCCCGGTATGCTCTTGATGATGACCTTCGGGTAGAAGCGAATGCTTTTGCCCGGTATGGATCAGCTGCCAGTGAATTAACCAGCCACATCGATCTGAATCTGGGAACCAGGAGGTTCGCCTCATTGACTTCCGTTACCTACAGCGATTTTGGTGATCTGCGTACCGGAGGAACAGGTAATCCGGCCTTTGGTGGATTTGGCTATCGTCCTGTCTATGCAGACAGGATCAATGACCAGGATACGGTGATCGTGAACGGCGATTCGACCATCCAGGTAGGAACTGCCTACAGCCAGCTGGATGTGATGCAGAAATTCAATTTCAGACAGAACGAAAGGGTAAGTCATCAACTGAATTTCCAGTACAGCACCTCCAGTGATATACCACGGTATGACCGTCTGACTGAACCCGGTGGTGATGGAACAGGGCTGCGTTATGCGCAATGGTATTATGGGCCCCAGGACAGGCTGATGGCTGCCTACAGGCTTCAGGTCATTGCAGATTCCAGGCTGTACGACAGAATACGTTTGCTGGCCAGCTACCAGAACGTAAAGGAAAGCCGGAACGACCGTCGCTTTGGAAATGATAACCTGAGGCACCGGTATGAAGAAGTAGGGGTGACAGGAGCCAACCTGGATCTGGAGAAACATGTCGGCGATCATGAGATCAGATACGGGCTGGAAGCTTATCTGAATGATGTGACCTCCACTGCTGAGGTGGAAGACATCAACACCGGCGAATTGGATGCTCTGGACACCAGGTATCCGGATGGCGGTTCCACCATGAACTCCTGGTCGGCATACGTTACCCATACCTGGGAGATCAGTGAGCAACTCATTCTGAACGACGGTATTCGTTTCAATGCTACACAGTTATCGGCCACTTTTATTGATACTACCTTTTTCCCCTTCCCCTACAGCAGTATCGAACAGAATAATTCAGCTGTTACAGGAAGTCTGGGTCTGGTTTGGATGCCAGCCGAACCCTGGCGCTTCACCCTGTCTGCATCTACCGGATACCGCACACCCAATGTGGATGATGTAAGCAAAGTGTTTGACAGCGAGCCGGGAAGGGTAGTGGTGCCCAACCCCGAACTTTCGCCCGAATACACATACAACCTTGATCTGGGTATCAGCAGGTTGTTTGCAGACAAAGTTCTGGTGGAAGTGATCGGGTGGGGCACGTTGTTCCGAAATGCACTGACCATCATGCCTGGAACATTTAACAGTGAAGACAGCATTCTCTATGATGGAGAGCTGAGTGAAGTGGTTCAGCTGACCAATGCAGCAAAGGCATATCTGTATGGTGTTTCTGCTACACTTAGGGCTGATATCACATCTGGCTTTTCTGCATTTTCAACCATTACCTACACCTATGGAAGGGTGGAAACCGATACTACACCATATCCGCTGGATCATATTCCGCCTGTCTTTGGCCGCACAGGCTGTACCCTGCAGCTGGATAAGTTCCGCTGCGATGCCTATGTGATGTACCAGGGATGGAAGCGGATAGAAGATTATAATATTGTTGGTGGTGAAGACAATGAACAGTATGCCACTCCTTATGGCATGCCCGCATGGTACACCCTAAACCTGAAAGCAGGTTACGCAATCAGCGAAAAACTGACCTTGCAGGCCGGTATTGACAATATCACCGACCAGCACTACAGGGTGTTTGCATCCGGTGTGAGTGCCCCGGGTCGAAACCTGTACCTGACTGTCAGAGCTTCTATTTGATTCTGCAGGAATACAGACAGATGTTACCGATTTGACATAACGGTGACATCTGTCTATTTTTAGGCATCAAACAAAAGAAATGCTGAATATATTATCCAAATTCTTAGGTGGTGGTAAATCAGGTGGCGGAGCTGACCGGGTTGCTGCATTCATTGGTGCTATGGAAAAAGACCTCCATCTGGATACACAACAGAAAACAGCCGTAGAGCAGGCGCTCAGGCAATTCATGCAAGACAGAAAATCGGCTAAGCAAAGCGGAAACAAAGATGCTATGAAAGACGGAAGAGATCAATTCAGAGAAGCGATCTCTGCTATTTTGCGGGATGATCAGGAAAAGATCTTTGCCGGTAAGTTTCAGGAATACAAACAATTGCTAAAAGGCTGAAAACCTAAAATCCAATTATGGAAATACCACACGTACTCCCTGTTTTATTATTCGGATCTGATGAAAAATTACCGGCTCCGTATGGCCTGTTATCTGCCGTTTTGCATGCCCACAGCGGCGTGCGCTATCTGATCCTGATCGGTTTGATTGCTGCCGTATTCCTGGCTTTTAATGCTATGCGAAAAGACCAGGCTTGGGATGGATCGCCCAAGAGATTGGGACGACTCGCCATGATCCTGGCCGATATTCAGTTGCTCATGGGCATATTTCTGTGGGTGTATTTTATCTATCTGAATACAGGATTAAAAATGAAACGCCTGAAAGATATGCTGGGTATGCAGGAGGTCAGATTCATGGCTGTGGAACATGCGGTCATGATGTTCATTGCCATCGTACTCATTCATATCGGATACATTCGTGCTAAGAAAGCTCCTTCTGTAAGACAGGCCAATAAATCACAATTCCTGTTTTACCTGATCGCATTGATCATGATCCTGGTAGCCATCCCATGGCCGTTTTACGGACATATGGGCCGTGGCTGGTTCTGAAAACAAAAAAAGCCGGACGATCAGATCGCCCGGCTTTTTTGATCCTGTTTTGGTTTTCAGTCGTATAATTCACAGACCCTGGTCAGGCCTTTTGGGTCAATGATCTTGATAGAATGACTCTCTGTTACTATCAGTCCTTCTTCCTTGAAGTCTTTCAATACCCTGATTGCAGTTTCTTTCACCGTTCCAACATAAGAGGCCAGATCTTCACGGGTAATATTGATGACCCCATCAGGATTATTGTCATCCTTGTAGGTCTCTTTTAGTATCAGAAGTGCTTCGGCAATCCTTCCTCTTACCGGTTTGTAGGCAATATCTGCCATTTTTTCTACGGTCTCATCCAGCGTTTTGGTAAGCAGCTTGACCATGCCCTCAGAAAAATTCGGATTTTCCTTGAACATCTGGGTAATGATCTCTTTTGGCACGAAACAGATCACTGCATCCTGGATCACTTCTGCAGTGACCCGGTAAGGAGCAGAAGAAAGCAGGGCACCATATCCGATAAAGTCTCCAGGTGTTACGATCTTAAGTATCTGCTCTTTACCATCCGGACCCATCTTATATAGCTTGACCTTGCCTGAGTTCAGACAATACAGACCATAACTGTTGGCCCCTTCATGAAAAACCACCTGTCCTTTTTTATATAGAGCACAGGTTTTGTTCTCGTTAATTACTTCCGTCTCGTTGGTATGGCAGAAATGAAAAAGAGTGGAACTTCTATTTTTGCAATGCTCACAATCCGGAACTGTGATCTTGGCTTTCATACATGCCTTTTTTGAGTTTGCCCTTGTGGACAAATCTACTGCTATTCTGCCTTAAATGCCAACAGCGGCACACTGGAATACAGCACAATGTTTCTGGTAGTGCTCATATGGAAAAGAGTGGCCATCAGTCCGCGGTGGTGAGTCACCATGATGATCATATCAGCAGACACACCTTCTGCATACTTGACAATACCATCAGTGATGTTTTTATCGGCCAGGATCTGGATCTGCAACTTTTCTTCCCTGATCTCTTTGTGATACCGGTGATTGATCTTGTCAAGTATGGTTTTATTGACTACAGAACCTTCCAGCAGAAAATGGATCAGGTGGATCTTACTATCGAACAGGGAAGCGATCTCTACTGCGAATTGTATGATCTCCAGGTCTTTGTCTGTGCACTCGAATGGGAATATTATGTTTTGAAATGCAGGTACAGCTGCCCCTTCCGGTATGGTCAGAACAGGAACTTCAGCATGCTTGATAGTGTTCCAGGAAACGGTACCGAACATGCGGTCTTCCAGGCTGTTGCAACCGTTCGTACCCATTATGATCAGGTCAGCTCCTGAGGTATTTGCAGCTTCGCTGATGCTTTCAGCTGTAAATCCCATTTTAACCTGGTAGTCAATCTGCACAGAGGTTTCCAAACCACTGGTAAGTTCGTGCAGTTTCTCCATGGCTGCTTTCTCGCCTTCATCGAGCATGCTATCTACCATAGCAGACGGCATATATTCATCTACGAGAGCGATCTTGTAGGCATGAAAAACAACCAGATCTGCCTGCAGTTTCTCACAAAAGTTAACCACCATGCGCAACATATCAGCACTGGACTCACTGAAGTCTGTTGGAAAAAGAACCTTGCTGATGCGAAAAGACGGAGTCTTTTTCAGTGCTTTGCGCCTGGGTCTGGTATCCTTCTTTACAACAGGTAATTCTTTACCCTGCTTCTTTGGTTTGAGTGTTGCAGACATAATTATTCTGATTACCCTCAAAATTGCTTCTTATATCAGAGGTGCGGACATGATGGGCATCAGAGGTATAAATGATAAAAGTCACTCAGAGAGTGACTTTTATGAGTTCTTAACGTTTGAATGAAGCTTACCAGTCTTCTTCTTTGGCCTCTTTTTTAGGTTGTATGCCTTCGGTCATTGCCGGTATATATTCTTCGGTGAAGAAGGTGTGGATCTGTTCCAGAAAGTCCTGTATCTCCGGATCAGAGATCTTGTTCTCATCATTGATCCATTCTTCAATTCCATAATAAGCTGATTTCTGAACGTTGATGCGGGTAATGGTGTACTTATATCTGCCGTCGCGGAATCGAATGTTGAACTGGTATTTGATCAGATCTCCTTTCACCATCTGGCCATTCACATCACGCATCACATAAAAGCTGTGCTTGCCTTCCAGGATGCCATTGTCAGCATCTTTTACCTGCATGACAGAAGATGAGTTCTTGTAGTAATCTCCGATCCAGTTCAGCCCCAGCTGATACAGGTCGGCGGCAGACACGCCTTCCACATCCACCACATCGCTGAAAGATATCAGTTGGGTCTCTTCATCCAGCGGAAACGATGGCAGCCCCCAGGCACTCAGATCAATTTGTTTATCCTGCGCCATGACAGACAAGGTGAATAGGCATAAAATGGAAAAAAAGATGCTGCGCATGTATCTAGTTTTAAGTTTAAAATATTCAGACAGTTGTCTGACAGCAAATATATTGCCAATATTTGGTGATAATAATCTCTTTTTTCCTTGTGCCTATGTGCGTTACCTTTGCTGTATTCCTGTATGGTGAAGCTGAAGATAGTTGCAGTGTCTGCCGTATTACTCGTGTTGCTGGTCATCACCGAGATGGGGTCATTGTTGTCTTTGGTGGCTTTCCGGACCAATCAGGATTTCATTGCAGCCAACCTGTGCGTGAACCGAGACAGGCCTGAGCTGGAATGTAACGGTAAATGCCAGCTGATCAAAACATTGGAAGAGCAACAGCCATCCGGTCAGCCTAAGGCAGTTCCTGCAAACGACCTCATTATACCCCTGTTTCATACCGCTTACCAGAACGTGTCACCATTGGTGGATGAAGCGGTTTGCGAATACCTTACCATAATGATCTCTGTACCTGCAGTTCCGTACAAGGAAACTGCTACCCCACCTCCTGATCGTATCAGTGCTTACAGATCTCTGTTTGTTTAACTGATACAATCAAATAAAATGAAAAAAATCATATTGCCCGCTGTGGCACTGGCGGCTGTTTTCAGTGCCCTGACCTCTTGTACACAGGATGAAGAACCAACACCTACACCTGAGGCATATTCTGTAACCATTAACATTATTGAGCCTTCTGAAGGAGAAACCATCACTTCAGGCAGCACCGTTCATCTGGAAGCTACCTTTGAGAATGACAATACCATTCACAATATAGGCGTATGGATGGTGGGCGAAATGATGAACGACACCCTGTACAGCTATGAGAATCATGTGCATGCAGACCAATATTATGAGTTTCATGAGCATACAATGCCGATGGTTATGGAAGCACAGGAATACAAGGTCATATTTGCCTCCTGGGACGAAGATCCTGCTGAACGGATCGAGAAACATGTGCATGTGAATATTGAACCATAATGAAGAAAGGGCTATTGGTAACGGCATGGCTGCTGATTGCAGCCATGCCGGTCCTGGCCTGCACAAGTTGCGGCTGCTCCGGTGGTGGTACTACCCTGGGTATGCAACTGGTAACGGTCAGAAACTACGCCGGAATGATCTGGCAACATACCGGACTAACCGTATATGAACAGGGTGAACTGCACAGCAGCTTCGCTTCTGATACCTGGCAGGTATATGGTTCTTTGCAGCTTCCCGGAAAATGGCATATGCAGGCCCGCCTGCCATTGGTCTGGAACAGAGTAACTGATCATAGCCCGGAAGGAGATCAGACAGAAAACCTGTTCGCTGCAGGAGATCTGAACCTGATGGCCGGATACCAGGCCATGACCCTGCGTTCCGGCCGTGCCACACACACCCTGTTTGTGCAGGCCGGAGCAGAACTGCCAACCGGAAAATACAAGGCTGATTTTGTTCAGGCAGGCCTTCCCCCGGGGTTTTATCCGGGCTCAGCAAGTATTGACCCGTTGGCCGGTATCCAGTATATACTTTCAGATTCTGCATGGACTGCTATGTTCGGTGCGTCTGTGAAATATTCTCTTCCCAACGCAGATCATTTGCAGGAAGGATTGTTCTGGCAGGCTCAGACCGTGGTAGCCAGAAGTCTGGGGGCCTCAGGCAGGTGGGTGCCCTTCGCGGGCCTGGTTGCAGAACACCGCAACGGATACCGGAAGTATGATTTTCTGAATGAAGAAAGCGCCTATTCAGTGGCACATGGCATGGCAGGAATGGAATACCGGGGTGACCGGTTCAGCGTTGGTGCCCGCTTTGACCATACAATTTGGCAGCAATACAGTACAGAAGAAACCACCAATAATGGAGCATATTCTGTGTATGTAAACTGGTTTTTCTGATTGCGTTAATATATGTGAAGGAACCACATCCTGCCATCACAACATTGTATTTTAGCCGGAAATACCAGACTATGAAATGGTGGAGTACCGGCGTTCTGCTGCTCGTGATGATGCACGCACAGGCACAGCTTTTTGACAATAAAGAATCCTTTACACACGCTGACACCATCCGTGGAAGTATCACACCTGAACGCTCCTGGTGGAATGTGACCCACTATGATCTGACCATCCGTTTCAACGAAGAAAATAAGACCCTGGAAGGTAAAAATACCATCAGTTTCCGGGTGGAAGATACCGGTAGCAGCATGCAGATAGATCTGATGCAACCACTGGAGGTGGACAGGGTGCTGCTGGATGGAGAACCCGTTTCCATATCCCGGCATGATGATGTGTTCTATCTGCAAACACCCTCTTTGGCCAATGGCAGTATCCATAAGCTGGAAATCAGTTATCACGGCAAACCCAGAGTGGCCAGATTGCCGCCCTGGGATGGTGGCGTGATCTGGTCCAGAGACCACAACGGCAACAGCTGGATCAGTGTGGCCTGCCAGGGTCTTGGTGCCAGCGTGTGGTATCCGAATAAAGACCATCAAAGCGATGAACCCGACAGTGCTGCCATGCATATCATAACCAACAAAGGACAGACTGCGGTATCTAATGGCCGCTTTCGTGGAATGACAGAAAATGCAGATGGATCACTTACCTGGAACTGGGCAGTGGTCAATCCGATCAACAACTATAACCTGATCCCCTATATCGGAAAGTATGAAGATCATCATTCCACCTATCAGGGAGAGGCCGGCACACTGGACGTGGATATGTGGTTCCTGGAAGGGCATATGGATCAGGCCATCAGTCACGTTTTACCTGATATCAACAAGACCCTGGAGGCATTCGAGTATTGGTTTGGCCCCTATCCATTCTATGAAGACGGATTCAAAATGGTGGAAGCTCCTCATCTGGGTATGGAACATCAGAGTGCCATAGCATACGGAAATAAATTCAAGAAAGGGTATCTGGGTGGAGATCTTTCAGGTACCGGCGAAGGTGATGACTGGGATTATATTGTGGTGCACGAATCTGGTCATGAATGGTTTGGCAACAACATCACCACCAAAGACATAGCAGATATGTGGGTGCACGAAGGATTTACCGATTACAGCGAGACCTTATTCATTGAATACTGGAAAGGGAAGGATGCAGCCGATAAATACGTGCGTGGACTGCGAAAAAATATTTCGAACGATGAACCGGTCATCGGTCCCTATCTGGTCAATACGGAAGGGAGCGGCGATATGTACTATAAAGGAGCTAACCTGTTGCACACCATCAGGCAGGTCATTGATAATGATAGTCTCTTTCGCGATATCCTGAGGGGTTTGAATCATGATTTCTACCACCAGACCGTTACTTCCCTGATGGTGGAAGATTATATAAGCCGCAAAGCAGGAATGGATCTCGGACGCATCTTTACACAGTATCTCCGCACTACGCATATACCTGTGTTTGACTACCATTTTGAAGATGGTAAATCAGGTCCAGTTCTGGTGTACAGATGGGCCAATATCGTGAAGGGAATGAATATGCCTTATGACATTCAGGTGGATGATCAGCTGGTGCGCCTGTACCCCAGTCAGGAGTATCAGTACTATGATCTGCCTGCAGGTTTTGACACCCGGAAAAATATATCCGGTAATCTGGATTACTATGTGCTGACCCAGCGCAGCGGAAAATGAGTTGAGATCGCCTGAAACGCTTAACAGGAAAGGGTTTTGCGATGCCTTAACAGGTGGAAAAAACCTCCCTGGACACCTGTGTCTTACGGCCTGAATGTGGTATCTTTGACGGGTCTATAAAAAGAGATATTCTGCAGGGATGAACGCACCAAAAAGCAACAACTATACAGCTGATAATATCCAGGTACTGGAAGGGCTGGAAGCGGTCAGGAAAAGGCCGGCCATGTATATCGGAGATACCGGCGTGAAGGGTTTGCACCACCTTGTGTATGAGGTGGTAGATAACTCCATTGATGAGGCACTGGCAGGATACGCCAGCACAGTACTGGTCACCATTCATACCGACAATTCCATCACTGTGCAGGATGATGGAAGGGGTATCCCGACAGAGATCCATCAGAAAGAAAAGAAATCAGCACTGGAAGTGGTCATGACCGTACTCCATGCCGGTGGTAAATTTGATAAAGACACCTATAAAGTGTCAGGCGGTTTGCACGGTGTGGGGGTGTCATGTGTGAACGCATTGTCCACCCACCTGAAAGCAGAAGTGCACCGAAATGGCAAGATCTATATTCAGGAGTACAGCATAGGTAAACCACTGTATGCGGTAAAAGAAGCCGGAGAGACCGACCGAACCGGTACCATGGTCACTTTCAGGCCGGATGATACCATCTTCACCGTTACCGAATATAAATTTGATACCCTGGCTGCCAGACTTCGCGAACTGGCTTTCCTCAACAAGGGCATCAAACTCTCTCTGACAGATGAACGTGAAAAACAAGAAGACGGATCCTTCCTTAGTAAAGAGTTCTTTTCAGAAGATGGACTGACAGGCTTTGTCAGGTATCTGGATGGCAGCAGGAGTTCCATTATACCTGAACCCATTTATACCGAAGGTGCCAGAGATGGTGTACAGGTAGAACTGGCTTTGCAGTACAATGACAGCTACAACGAGAACATCCACTCTTACGTCAATAATATCAATACTATTGAAGGCGGAACGCATGTATCAGGCTTCCGTCGGGCACTCACCAGAACCTTCAAGGCTTATGGCGACAGGGAAGGTCTGTTTGAAAAGGCCAAAGTGGATATTACCGGCGACGACTTCCGCGAAGGGCTTACCGCTCTGGTTTCAGTCAAGGTGCCTGAACCTCAGTTCGAAGGGCAGACCAAAACAAAACTTGGCAATAGTGAGGTACTGGGTATCGTAGATACCATTGCCGGTGAGGCCCTGAATAACTACCTCGAAGAGAACCCCAAGATGGCCAGGATGATCATCGGCAAGGTCGTGCTGGCTGCTCAAGCCAGAACCGCTGCCAGAAAGGCCCGTGAGCTGGTGCAGCGAAAAGGTGCCTTAAGCAGCACCGGACTGCCCGGAAAACTGGCCGATTGTGCCGAAAAAGACCCTGAAAAATGTGAGCTCTTCCTGGTGGAGGGCGATTCTGCAGGTGGTACAGCCAAACAGGGTCGTGATCGCCATACACAGGCCATTCTTCCGCTTCGTGGTAAGATCCTGAACGTAGAAAAAGCATTGGATTATAAAGTCTTCGACAACGAAGAGATCAAGAATATTTTTACAGCCCTGGGTGTTATGCCCAACGAAGACAAATCCATCGACACTACAAAGCTGCGCTACCACAAGATCGTCATCATGACAGATGCCGACGTGGATGGAAGCCACATCACCACCCTGATCCTCACCTTCTTCTTCCGCAAGATGTATGAGCTTGTTGAGCTGGGATATATCTACATCGCCACTCCACCTTTATATATGGTGAAGAAGGGAAAGGACTTTAAATACTGCTGGAATGAAGAACAGCGGAAAGAAGCCGTGACCGAACTGGCAAAAGGTGGCAAAGAAGAATCAGTTAACATTCAGCGCTATAAGGGTCTTGGTGAAATGAACGCAGAACAGCTGTGGGAAACCACCATGAACCCGGAAACCCGCACCCTTAGAAGGGTGACCATAGAAAGTGCGGCTGAGGCAGACAGGATCTTCAGTATGCTGATGGGTGATGAAGTTCCGCCCCGACGTGAGTTCATCGAAGCGAACGCCCGCTACGCCAAGCTGGATGTATGATCAGAACATCACGCTGAACCTCAGGGTCCAGGGGTTGGGATAAATAAGGTTGTCTGTATCCCAAAGTGCATTCCACAAGGCCAGGATCTGCAGGCCGGCAGAATTGCCTGCTCCAAAGCGATATCCACCACCCAGAAATAGTCCGGGCTGCTGATCATTTATCTGCAGGTAAGGTGATTCCAGAAACTCAAAGTTGTACCAGAGTTGCTCATACTCTGCATGTGCGAATACACCGTACAGAATGGAATACTGCATAAAGACCCTGCCCCCAAGAGTATTGAACTTGTAGTCTGCAAAGGGGTTGTAAACCATGTTATCAGCATCCTTGTATTGTGCATACTGCCAGGTGAATCCGATGCCTGGTGTGAATTTATCGGTCACCCGGTAGCCTACCACCGGCGACAGATTGATCGTAGTGTAGTTGCCAAACCCGGCTGCCATGAAACCTCCGTAAACGAACCTGCTGTCCTTCTTGTCTTTATCCTTTTCAACAGACTCGGTCTGTCGAGGTTCATTGTCATCTTTGGGATCGATCTCTGTGAGCTGGGCCAGGACATGGTTACCTGCCACAGAAACGATGAAAAGCATCACAAGGGGTAATATTCGGCGCATGACCTGAAATGAACGTCAAAGCTACCTAAAAGTTGCTCGCGGGGTGGTACAAATAAGCCGGAAGTATGACATATATCACCTGCAGGGGCCTCCGCAGGTACTTACCTTCGTATCATTCATGGCAAGGCAGGGAGAGACCACCACCAGACTGACCTGTTACCACTGTGGCGAAGACTGCACGGAAGAGGTCTATTATGTGGACGAAAAGCCATTTTGCTGTTTCGGCTGCAAGACCGTCTATGGTATCCTGGCAGATAATGACCTCTGTGCGTACTATGAACTGGAATCTGCTCCTGGTAAGAACAGGCGTGATGCGGTCGAGACATCCAAATATGAGATCCTTGACAGACCCGATATTCGGGCACGATTTGTGACCTTCGAGGATGCACGGCAGATGCATATGCGTTTCTACCTGCCGCACATGCATTGCAGCAGTTGTATCTGGTTACTGGAGAATCTCCACACCCTGCATCCTGCCGTGGCACAGGCCCGTGTTGATTTCCGTCGGAAAGAGATCACCATCATCGCCGCCCGGGAAGAGATCTCTGTGCGGGAGGTTGCTTCCCTGCTCGATACCATTGGTTACGAGCCATATCTGTCTTTGCAGGATATGGAAAAGAAAGACGATGGAAGTGTCAACCGGGGAAGACTGATCCGCATGGCCGTGGCAGGATTCTGCTTCGGTAATATCATGCTGTTCAGCGCTCCTGAATATCTGGCAGGAGGTGCCATGGGCGAAACATCTCTCAGACTGCTTTTCCAGTATCTGTCTCTGCTGTTCTCATTGCCGGTGTTCTTTTACTGCGCAGATGAATTTTACATCAGCAGCTGGAAGAGTCTGCGAAAGGGATTTCTGCATATTGATGTACCTATTGCCCTGGCCATCATCATCACATTTGTGCGCAGCCTGTACACCGTCTTCGTGGAGGGCAGCGGAGGTTATTTCGATTCCATGTCTGGTATCGTTTTCTTCATGCTGCTGGGCAGGTACTTCCAGGACAGGACCTACAAGATGGTTTCTTTTACCCGCGACTACAAGTCGTACTTTCCCTTGTCTGCCACTAAACTGGAGGATGGAAAGGAAGAAGCGGTTGCCGTGACGGAATTGCAGAAAGGTGATACCTATATAGTAAGGAACAATGAACTCATTCCTGCAGACAGTATTCTGATTCGAGGTCAGGCACGCATCGATTACAGTTTTGTAACGGGCGAAGCTGAGCCGGTAGAGAAGAGTATTGGTGAGCTGATCTACGCTGGGGGAAGACAACGCGGAAGCCATCTGGAGCTTCGGGTCATCAAAGAGGTTTCACAAAGCTATCTGACTCAGTTGTGGAACCAGTCTGGCAACAGGCAGAAACAGGATGAAGAGAGCAGGACGATGGTGCAGTTACTCAGCAAGCATTTTAGCCTCATTGTGCTGATCCTGTCGGTCATGGCTTTCATATTCTGGTTATTCATGGATCCGTCCAGATCACTCGATGCACTCGTTACACCCATGATCATAGCCTGCCCTTGTGCACTGCTGCTGTCTGCCACTTTCACCAACGGCAATGCCATAGCCAGGCTGGGTAAAGCGGGCCTGTATCTGCGCAACGCAGGTGTCATAGAAAAACTGACCCGGGTATCGGTCATAGTTTTTGATAAGACCGGAACCATCACCCCCAGCCGGCATACCAGGATAGAATACGAAGGAACTCCGCTGCAAAGTGAAGAACGATCACTGCTTTCCAGCCTGGTGCACGAATCTTCCCATCCTTACAGCCGTGCCATTGCAACGTGGTGCGGAACCGGAAAGCTTCAGCCCGTGCGCCATTTCAGAGAAATAGCTGGTTCAGGAATTGAAGGAGAGATCGGTCATACAAAGGTACGACTGATGCGGGCTCCGGATGAACGACAGGGTACGGTATTCCTGGTGAACGGAGAAGAACTGGGGATGTTCCGCTTCAGTGCTGAGGTGTACCCCGGAATGTTTGCATTGACAGGCAGATTGCGAAGAGAATACCCAATATATCTGCTGTCAGGCGACAGTGATCGCGATAAGCCGGTGATGGATCAGTTGTTTGATGGCAACCACCAGCGATATTATTGCCAGCCGGAAGACAAGCGCCGTTTCATTGAAGAACTGCAAAAGTCAGGTGAAGTGGTGATGATGGTGGGTGATGGCCTCAATGACGCCGGTGCACTGATGCAAAGTGATGTAGGAGTTGCCGTGACCGACGATATACACAGCTTCACACCTGCCAGCGATCTCATCATGGAAGTACAGGGCATCGGTCAGACCGACCGCCTGCTCCGGTATGCCGCTGCTGCCAGAAAGGTCATTATCTGGAGCTTTGTGATCTCTCTGATCTATAACGTGGCAGGCCTCTGGTTCGCTCTGCAGGGGTTATTGCAGCCGGTCATTGCCGCTATTCTCATGCCCCTCAGCACTATTACCATCGTTTTATTCACCACCGGGCTAACCTCTCTGTTCTCGCGGCGTTTGCTGCGACCTGTCGCTGGTTCGGACCCAGAATGAGGCCGGAGGTTGATAAAAGTCACCAACCGCTCTGAGTAGCATCAACACAGCTGACTGTCCAAATGTTGGAATTTAGTGTCCGATTATGAGCGTCATCTTTCTGTTGATCGGATGCAGCCTGCTGCTGGCTATCATCTTTCTGTTCATCTTCATTCGATCCGCCAAACGCGGGCAGTTTGATGACGATTACACACCTTCTGTGCGTATCCTCTTTGACGATGTTCCGCCCAGAAAATCCAATCACCTTAAATCCAAGCACTGAGTATGGAGCTCGAAAAATTCAGCTATGACAACCAGATCGTCCGCAAATTCCTCATCGCGACCGTCGTATGGGGAATCGTGGGCATGACGGTAGGTTTGTGGGTTGCACTGCAGCTGGTGTATCCGCAACTCAACCTGGGAATTGATTTTACCACCTATGGCAGGATCAGACCTGTACACACCAATGCGGTCATCTTCGCATTTGTGGGTAATGGCATCTTCATGGGGGTTTACTATTCCCTGCAGCGTTTATGTAAAACACCCATGTTCAGTAAAATGCTGAGCAATATTCACTTCTGGGGCTGGCAGCTGATCATCGTGTCTGCTGCACTTACTTTGCCACTGGGTTACACTACAGGTAAAGAATACGCTGAACTGGAATGGCCAATTGATATCATGATCGCCCTGATCTGGGTGGTGTTCGGTATCAATATGTTTGGTACCATTATGAAGAGAAGAGAACGCCATATTTATGTGGCTATCTGGTTCTACATAGCTACCTTCCTCACAGTGGCCATGCTCCATATCGTCAACTCTATTGCATTGCCAGTGAATTTCCTGAAGAGCTATCCGGTATATGCAGGTGTGCAGGATGCATTGGTGCAGTGGTGGTACGGACATAATGCAGTGGCATTCTTCCTCACCACCCCGTATCTCGGCCTGATGTATTACTTCCTGCCGAAGGCTGCCAACAGACCGGTATATTCTTATCAATTATCCATCGTCCACTTCTGGGCGCTGATCTTCCTCTATATATGGGCAGGGCCTCACCACCTGATCTATACGTCCTTACCTGACTGGGCACAAACGCTTGGTGTGGTTTTCAGCTTTATGCTGATCGCTCCGTCCTGGGGTGGTATGGTGAACGGACTACTCACCCTGCGTGGTGCCTGGGATAAGGTTCGCGATGATGTGGTGCTGAAGTTCATGGTAGTGGCAGTATCTGCTTATGGTATGTCCACCTTTGAAGGCCCTATGCTGTCTCTTCGCAACATCAATGCGTGGGCACATTTCACAGACTGGATCGTTGCCCACGTACACGTGGGTGCACTCGGCTGGAACGGCTTCCTGACATTCGGTATCCTGTACTGGCTTGTTCCCCGCATGTGGAAGACCAATCTGTACAGTAAATCACTGGCCAATACCCATTTCTGGATAGGTACGCTGGGTATCATCTTCTATGCAGTGCCCATGTACTGGGCCGGCTGGATGGAAGGCTCCATGTGGAAGCAGTTCAATGATGATGGCATGCTGCAGTATCCCACTTTCATAGAGACCACACAGTATGTGAAACCTTTCTATGCCATGCGTTCCATTGGTGGGGTATTCTACCTGACCGGGGTGTTCATCATGGCCTATAACCTCGTCAAGACCGCACGTCAGGGAAGCTTCATGGCAAGTGAAGAAGCTGAAGCTGCTCCGATGGAAAAAGTTGTGAAGGTCTATAAGGGTGAATTCTGGCATCGTGCCCTGGAACGTCGCCCGATACAATTCGGAATGCTGGCCCTTGTGGCTGTACTGATAGGTGGTATCGTCGAGCTGGTACCTACCTTCCTGGTCAAGTCAAATGTACCCACCATCGCTTCCGTGCAACCCTATACACCATTGGAATTGCAGGGGCGTGATATCTATGTCAGGGAGGGGTGTTATACCTGTCACTCACAAATGGTCAGACCCTTCCGCAATGAAGTGGTTCGCTATAAAGGAGAATACTCAAAAGCAGGTGAGTTCGTCTATGACCACCCTTTCCAATGGGGTAGTAAGCGCACCGGTCCTGACCTGCACAGAGAAGGCGGTAAACAGACCAATGCATGGCATTACTGGCACATGTATGAGCCCACCAGTATGACCTCCGGCTCTATTATGCCTTCTTATGCCTGGCTGCATGAACGCACACTTGACATCAGTACCACACCTGCCAAGATCAGGGTGATGCAGAACCTTGGAGTGCCTTATCCTGAAGGATATGATGCTATTGCCAATGACGATCTCAAGTTCCAGGCAGAACAGATCGCCGCGAAACTGGCCCAGGAAGACAGCCGGATCAAGACCTCTGCAGACAAAGAGATCATAGCATTGATCGCTTACCTGCAGCGACTCGGCACAGACATTAAAGCAGAACCCACAGCTCAGGCTGCAAACTGATCCATATGAGTTTCATACATTATCTCGAAGGTATTTCCGGCATAGGCATCTATCCGATGTTCTCCCTGCTCGTGTTCTTCATCTTTTTTGTAGTACTGCTCTTCCTGGTTTGGAAGATGAACAGATCTACCATTGAAGAACTGAAACAGATACCCCTGCAGGACCAGGAGCTGGCCTCTGATCATACAACCACTCAAAATCACTGATATGAAAACCGGAAACCGAAATATCCTCCGTTTGCTTTCACTGGCAGGCTTGACGGCTTTCAGTACTTCCCTTTTTGCACAGAATGCTGCAGCTGAAACAGCAAAACCTGCGGCCATCACTACAGAAGCTTTGTTCTGGGTGCTATTGCTGGTTGCCATCATACTGATGTATGTCATCTACTCCATGAGTGAAATGATCATATGGGGTGTGAAGCGTAAAATGGAACAACGCAAAGGCGGAGCCGGCCTGCTGCTGTTGCTGGCAGGTACATTGCTTGGATCTTCCTCAGCCAGCGCTCAGGATGCTGCGGCAACCGTGGTGGCAGCACCGGCATATAATTTCTGGACCGATCCGTACATGCCCTTCTATCTGCTGATCCTGGTAGAAGTAGTGGTCATCGCCTGGATGGCACTGGTGCTGTTCAATATGATGCGCCCTGAAAAGGCCGTTGAGCCTGAAGTGCAGCGTGTCTCTGTACTGACAGCCATCTGGAACAAGATCAATCCTACCCTTCCGGTGGAACGGGAAGATGAGATCAAACTGGATGATCATGAATATGACGGGATCGTGGAACTTGGCAACAAGATGCCACCCTGGCTGCAGTTCATTTTCTATGTCACCATCCTGTTCGCGGTCATCTATGCACCATACTACCTGCTGGGATATGGCAAGACCATGGATGAAAAATATCAGGATGAACTGGCCGAAGCAGAACTGGCTAAACTGGAACGACAGAAGGCAGGCATGAACACAGTGGACGAGAACACCGTGACCCTCATGCAAACCTCAGACGTACTTAGTGCCGGGAAAGAGACCTTCCTGCAATTTTGTGCTGCCTGCCATGGCAATTACGGTGAAGGCGGTGTAGGCCCAAACCTGACCGACGATTACTGGCTCCATGGCGGATCCATCAACAATGTATTCACTACGATCAAATACGGAGTTCCTGAAAAAGGCATGGCTTCCTGGCAGGATATCCTGGTACCCAAACAGATCAGCGAAGTTGCTAACTATATCAAATCACTCTACGGCACCAATCCGCCAAACCAGAAAGAACCGCAAGGCGATTTATGGACGGATCAACCCGCAGATACAGCAGCACCTGATTCAACTGTTGTACCTGTACCGGCTGATACGATGGCGGTAGCCGTCAAATGACGTACGCATCATGAATGATTCAGGCTCATTCAGAGACCGTATTTATACGGCCGACGAAGAAGGACACCGGAAATGGGTATATGCTACCCAACCATTTGGCAGGTTCTACAACTACCGCACCATACTTACAGTATTGTATGTAGTAGTGTTCTTTGCCCTGCCATTCTTTAAAGTAGATGGACATCCTTTGTTCCTGTTTGATGTCCCCGAACGGAAATTCATTCTGTTCGGGGTCATCTTCTGGCCTCAGGATTTTTTTGTTTTCGCTATCGCCATGCTCACCTTCATGGTGTTCATTGTATTCTTTACCGTGATCTATGGAAGGGTCTTCTGCGGGTGGGTTTGTCCGCAAACCATTTTCATGGAGATGATATTCCGGCGCATAGAATACTGGATAGAAGGCTCGGCAGAAAAACAAAGGAGGATGGACAGCGGGCCATGGAATGCAGAGAAGATCCTGCGTAAAGGAAGTAAGCATATCCTGTTTTTCATCTTGTCTTTTCTCATTTCCAATACCTTTCTGGCGTATGTGATCGGCATGGATGATCTGGTCAAGATCATTACAGAACCGGTCAGTCAGCACCTTGGTGGTTTCATCGCCATCATCGGTTTCACAACCGTATTTTATGCCGTGTTCGCATTTGCCCGTGAAATGGTGTGCACCTTCGCCTGTCCCTATGGAAGACTACAGGGCGTACTGCTTGACAGAAATTCTGTGGTGGTTGCCTATGACTATCAGCGGGGCGAACCCAGGGGGAAAAAGAAGAGAGGTGAAGAACAATCTACCGGCGACTGTATCGACTGCGGGTTGTGTGTCCGTGTGTGCCCCACCGGTATAGATATCCGCAACGGTACCCAGCTGGAGTGTATCAACTGTACAGCCTGTATTGATGCCTGCGATTCCATCATGGAAAAGATCGATAAACCCAAGGGGCTTATTCGATATGCATCTGAAAACAGCATTGCGGAGAACAGACCACACAGGCTTACAGCCAGAATGATCGGCTACAGTGTAGTACTGGTATTGCTTATCGGGGCACTCAGTGTCATGCTGATGACCAGAGAAGAAGTGGATGCACAGATCACACGTGCACAGGGACAGCTCTATCAGCAACCCGACAGCACCCACTACAGCAATCTTTACAACATCAAACTGCTCAACAAAACGGTTGATGGTTTCCCTGTAGAACTGAGGCTGGAAGATGTACCCGGCACCATCAATCTGGTAACCCATCAGGAGCTGACAGTACCACCCGAAAGCTATGCTGAAAGTACCTTCTTCATCGTACTGGATGAGAAAGATATCAGCAAAATGAAGATGGATATCAAAGTGGGTGTGTATGCCCACGATAAAAAAGTAGAAACGGTCAAAACGACCTTTTTCGGACCAATGTCAAACTAATAGCATATGAACTGGGGAACAGGCATCGTCATTTCATTTGTGGTATTCATTGCCATGATCTTTACTTTCATTTTCCTTGGAGGAAGAACCAAAAGTGATCTGGTTGCCGACGATTATTATGCCCAGGAACTGGCATATGAATCGGTCATTGAAGCAACACGCAATACCCTGCCTTTTGCCGATAGCATCTACATCAGAAAAAATGCAGATGGTAATATTTTGTTTACCATGCCCGCTCACCGGGCTGATGCGGTGAACGGTCATATATACTTCTTCCGCCCGGCAGATGCAGATCTTGATCGCACCATGGATCTTGCTCCGGACGCATCGGGTCAGCAGATCATACCGGTAAGCAACCTGGTGCCCGGCCGGTACACAGTGAAGATCAGCTGGAACAGACAGGAAATATCTTATTACTGGGAAAAAGAAATCACCCTCTGATGGAATGGATCCTGGCAGCAGCTGTCATAGGCCTGATGGGTAGTTTGCACTGCATGGGTATGTGCGGTCCCATTGCCTTCATGCTGCACTCCAGAGTACCCGGATCAGCCTGGGCTCACACGGTTTTGTACAATACCGGAAGGATCACTACCTACGCCTTGCTGGGAGCCATTGCTGCGGCCATTGGTCAACGCATTGCCATGGCAGGTTTGCAACAGGTTTTATCTATTGTAAGTGGTCTGCTTATTCTGCTCATTCTGTTGCTGAATGCCGGCAGAAAAGTCAAATGGGTGAACGTGATCTATGAGCCTGTAGCAACATTTATCAGAAGATCCATGTCCAGGATCCTGCCGAAACCAACTGTGCCCGGTTTTTACCTGGCCGGAATGGTGAACGGTCTATTGCCCTGCGGACTGGTATATGTGGCATTGGCAGCGGCACTCAATACACCGGGAATAGCCGAAGGTGCAGTATTCATGGCTGTATTTGGTCTGGGCACCTTTCCTGCTATGATCTTTGCCGGTATGGCGGGCAGATTCATGAACCTGCAACGCAGACTAAAGCTGCGCCGTTTGCTGCCCTGGTTCACAGCGGCTGTGGCTGTGCTGCTGATCGTTCGCGGGCTCGATCTTGGCATTCCATATGTAAGCCCGCACACCAGCACCCAGGGTCAGGTGATGGACTGTTGCAGCCAGCCCATGGTGCACTGATCAGTTGATCTTCCTGCCAAAGTAATCGCCCCCCTGATGCAGGGTAATGCCACTGATGCTGCCGTCTTCATTGGTCTCGAAAGTGACCGAGGCGTCCACGATCTTCCAGAAGAACTCAGTATCGGAAGTTGGATACACAGGAAATTTTGCCTGTCCTGTTGCCTGAATGAAAAGCTGTGAACCTTCGGCTGTAACTGATAGCAGAAATCCACCTCCCAGATCATAAGATCCGCAAAGTCTGATCAGTTGCTCAGGCAGCAGACTTACCTCCTGTTTCTCCCCCGGCAAGGGTATATCCGTTTTCGGCGCAAAATCATCCGGGCCGAAAGTGGTAGGAAGTGTCAGCAGATGCATTCCCAGAACCCGGTCGTTCTCGTCTCTGGTAAATACCATACGGGTATATGGTGAGCGCAGCATAAATGTATCTTTTCCAATACAGGTAAGGGTTCTTGTTCCACCACCGGTTTGCTGAATGGTTAGCGCACCGTCAGCATATCTGACATACCCGTACACCGGTTCCTCACTGTAATTGGTTACCAGTCGTCCTCCCGAACGAACTACCTGATATACACCTGTCAGTTCTTCAGCATAGTCTTCGCATGACTGTTCGGTAGTGTTGGCAATACCAAGACTGAATGCCTTGTTCAGAATCTCGTCTGTCAAGCCTGCCGGCCCAACAGATTGATTGTTACTTAGTATGACCATGTAGAAATGTGCTTCCGGAATGCGCACTGCATCACTCAGAAATCCATTGATAGCACCTCCGTGTCTGATAAAGGTTAGTTCCTTATAGACTGATACTCCCCATCCAAATCCGTAGTTGGTATTGGTTCCATCTGCCAGCAGATGGGGTTCAAATGCCTGTTGCAGGGTCTTTTGTGATACCAGCTTATCACTATATAATGCTTCATCCCACAATAGCAGATCTTCCACTGAAGAGATGATGGCCCCGGCGGCAAATGGCCAGTCCCAGCTGAATTCTCTTGCGGGTATCCAGCCATATTCTCCGGGTGAATATCCGGATACTTTTTTCGGAAACACCTGATTTAGATTACCTATATAAGTATGTTGCATACCTGCAGGCTGAAAGATATGCTCCTGCATATATTCCGGAAAAGACTGACCACTGATCTTTTCCACGATCATTCCTGCCAGGGTGAAACCTGAATTGCTGTAACTCCAGTCGTTATCAGGTGTGAACAGCAGTTCAGGTTCCATAAACAGATCCATGATCTCCTCCCTGCCCATATCCTTATTATATAGTGTTGCAAATGTGTCCAGCTCGGTAAAGCTGGTGATGCCCGAAGTGTGGGTCAGCAGATGGCGAAGGGTGATAGTATGGTCATGCGTGTTGTATTCCGGTATGTATGTTCTTACATCTGTATCCAGATCTGCCAGCCCCTTATCCACCAGCTGCAGAATGGCAACAGCAGTAAATTGCTTGCTCATGGAGCCGATGTCAAACAGGTTATCGGGCTCATTGGCTACGCCCAGCTCCAGCGATGCCAGTCCGTATCCTTGCGCATGCACAACTTTTCCATTTCGGGCAATTAGAACTGCTGCACCCGGCTCGGTATCGCTGTAGGTGGCATGCAACAGGCTGTCTGTAAAAACAATGATCTCCTGCTCTTTCCAGGTCTGTGCAGAAACCAGGAGAGGCAACAACAGGAGAAGGCCGGCTAATATGGAATGTTTGGATCTCATGAATGTAAATATACAAAGAGGCCCCGGTGCAAAGCACCGGGGCCTGAATTGACCAACCAGCAGTTACGCAGGAACTGCTTTCTCTTTTTCACGCATGTCCATGAACTTGTTCAGCAGGTCAGGAAGTTTTTCCATGGCTGCTGAGAAGCCCTTGCTTCCATGTGTGGGAATGAAGTTTATCTGGTCATTATGGGTGACCAGGAACCCAAGAGGATCTACACCGAAACCACCACCGGCTCCACCTCCGGTACCTGATGCCTTGTTCTTGTCGGTGCCTTCACCGCCACCGGCTCCAAGACCCAGACCCAGTCGCATGACCGGCACACAGGTGAATTCGCCAAGTTCAAATGGCTCACCTACAATGGTCTCTGTTTTAACCTCATTTCTGATCAGTTCGGTAACCTCATGTAAGAGGTTCTCATACATTGTTTTTTCCATGATCAATGTTTTAGAGGTTTGAAGAAATGATATAACAGGCGGGCTCCGGTATTGTCCATGTCAACCAGGAGCCTGTTCCTGCCCATGAAATTGATCCGAATGTCATACCCGTTCTGTGAAAGAAAGAATCCGACGGGAAACAGCAAGGCATCCAGGATGAAATCATCCGTGTCCAGTTCCCATACGAATTCACGGCAGTGAAAGCTGAGCAGGAGCTCCCGGATCCTCCGGAAGGATGGCCACATGCTACCCTTCGGAGCATTTTTTCGGCTTGTTTTTTCCTGTTTTTTACCGGAGTTTTTTGGGTTCATACGCAGCAGTTCTGTGGCCGACCATTGCCTGTGCCACCAGGCTGCATGTACCAGTAATCGTGGCTCCGGTTCATTTGCTTTCCAACCCAGCTCTCCCTCCAGCAAAGGCCCCCAGGTGAGCCGCCCGGTTCCCTCATCCGTATCCAGCCGGAATCTGACCGGTATGAACAAAATGTACAACAGAACGGCAAACAGGACGCAGGCCACCAGCAGGAGTATGATCTTCAATACCAACATGGCATTTGCAAAGTATATTCAGTGAAAACGTAAATCAATGATGTCTGAGACCACTAATGTGTGATTAGGGTCAGTATGTTTGGTATGACCATGGCTCCTTTCAGCACTCCTGTTGGAAATATGTATTTTCATCACCCGATGAACAAGACCAGGACGGCACCTGTACTGACTATGTTTCCCCTTACCATGATCGTGATCGGGCTGGTGATCGGTATGGGCATCTTCCGCACCAGCCGCGATGCTGCCGCAGCTTCTCCGGATCCCACGGTTTTTTTTCTGGCCTGGATAGTTGGCGGGCTGGTTGCATTCTGCGGGGCACTGACCTACGCTGAGATCGGTTCCCGGTATCCGGTTACCGGTGGGTATTATAAGATCTTCAGTTATGCCTATCATCCTGCCGTGGCATTTGCCATCAACTGCAGCATCCTGATTTCGAATGCTGCATCGGTTGCCGGTGTTGCTCTTATAGGCAGCGAGTATATTTTGCCGGTACTATTCCCGGAGGCAGGAGAGGGGCTGCTGAATACCATCGCCATCCTGGCCATTGCCGGGTTTTACGGACTGAATATGCTGGGCCTGCGCATTTCCAGCCGGGTGCTCAACGTGCTCATGCTCATCAAGATCGCCATGCTGGCAGTGGTCATCGTGGCCTTGTTCATTCCATCCATGCACAATCCGGATCCCATTGCCTGGGAAGGCACCGGTAACCTGTCATTCGGGGCATTGCTCCTGGCATTCGGCGTGGCACTGAAGGCTACTTCATTTACCTACGGGGGCTATCAGCAGACCATCAACTTCGGCGGAGAGGTGGACCGGCCTCAGCGCACCATACCACGTGCCATTTTCATCGGCATCTTTGTGATCGTGTCGATCTACCTGCTGGTAAGTTTGTCATATTACAAAGTGATCGGTCTGGTAGAATTAAGAGATACATCCAGCATTGCATCCGTAGTGGCCGAGCGCATGTTCGGTCCGGTTGCCAGTACCATAGCATCAGTATTGTTGTTCATTGCTGTATTGGCCTACGTGAATGTATCTCTGCTCAGCAATCCCAGGGTGATGTTCGCTATGAGTGAAGATGGTATCCTGCCGGCTTCTTTCAGAAAGAAGAATGAAGAGAAGGATGTATTGACCGTCAGTCTGACCGTATTTGCCGCCATTTGCATCATTGTATTGTTCTTTGCAGATACATTCGATAAGATATTAAGTTTTGTCATATTCATAGACAGCATCGGCATGGCCACATCTGCCGCCACCATCTTCATCCTGCGCAAGCGCACCCGACACCTGGACAATACAGGCATCTACAAAATGAAGTTGTATCCGCTGCTTCCTGTCATTTTCGTCCTGGCTTATCTGTTCGTAGGAACGGTCATCGCCATACACAACCCGGAGTATGCAGGCATCGGTGCTATTGTGCTTGCAGTGCTGTCGGGCATCTATTTCATCAGCCGGAAAAAGACCAACTGATATGGACATCAGTCAGATCATCAATGAACTGGGCGAAGACCGCGAGTTGTATTTCAATGCGGTGTCACCTCCTATTTACCAGACCAGCAACTTCGCTTATAAGACCGTCGATGCACTGGCAAATGCATTTGAGAACGAGTTTGATGTATTCCTGTACAGCCGTGGCAACAACCCGACCGTAGATATACTCAGAAAGAAACTGGCTGCACTTGACGGAGCAGAAGACTGCCTGGTATTCAACAATGGTGCTGCAGCTACCACCGCAGCAGTGTTGTCTCACATGAAGGCCGGCGACCATGCGGTCTGTGTGCGCAACCCCTATACCTGGGTGTCAAAGTTGTTCGATAACATCCTCAAACGGTATGGGGTTGAAGTGAGTTACATTGATGGCAGAGAGATCGCCAACTGGGAAGAAGCCATCCGCCCAAACACTACCTTCTTCTACCTGGAATCGCCCAACAGCTGGGATTTCGCCCTGCAACCCATCGCTGAAGTAGCGGCACTGGCGAAGAAACATCAGATCACCACGCTGATCGATAACAGCTACTGTACACCATTGTATCAACGACCAATAGAGATGGGCATTGATATGGCCATGCAGACCGCCACTAAATATATTGGCGGACACAGCGATACTTTAGGTGGCGTATTGTCTGGCTCCGGTGCGGCCATCAGAAAGATCTTCGACAGCGAACTCATGACCCTGGGCAGTGGCATACAACCTTTTAATGCATGGATGCTCATCCGCGGACTGCGCACCCTGCCTGCCAGGCTGGAGAGGATACACCACACCACAGAAAAGGTCATTCAGTTTCTTTTGCAAAGACCCGAAGTGGAACGCATCATCTTTCCACTGCATCCGTCCTTTCCGCAATATGAACTGGCTAAGCAACAAATGCGGGGTGGGGCAGGGTTGATGACCATGGTGCTGGCCACCAGAGAAAGAGAAAACATTGTGCGCTTTTGCGAAAGTCTGCAGCACATTATGATGGCAGTGAGCTGGGGCGGACATGAAAGTCTGGTGATTCCCAAATGCGCCGGAATTCCCAAAGCTGAATTTAATGGTGATGATCAGGAACACCGATATGTACGATTATACTGCGGACTGGAAGAACCTGATTACCTCATAAATGATCTACAACAGGCATTTGACAAGATGAAGGAATGAAAGGGTTATTGGTCATTGGTTTTTGGTTTTTGGTCTGTGTTTCTTCCGGGCAAAATACGCAGGTCATCGTGCTGGGTAACGTACAGGATGCAGGCTCGCCCCATCCCGGTTGTGAGAAGGCCTGTTGTGCTGGTCTGTGGTTGCAGCCCGATGCATCCAGGAAGGTGGTATCTCTGGGGGTAGTGGATGAGGCAAATGAAAAGACCTATCTGATAGAAGCTACCCCGAATCTGCCGGAACAAATGGAATTCCTGCACAGCCGGTTGACATTTGAACATGCTGTGCTGCCCGATGCCATTTTTCTGACACATGCGCACATAGGCCACTATACCGGACTGATGTACCTGGGGAGGGAGGGATTGGGTACACGGAATGTTCAGGTCTATGCCATGGCACGGATGAAAGTTTTTCTGGAACTGAACGGTCCCTGGTCGCAACTGGTGGGCCTGCACAACATCAAATTGCATCAGCTGAATGCGGGAAAAAAAACAAAGCTGTCGGGCAGCCTGCAGATCACTCCCATACTCGTGCCGCACCGCGATGAGTTCTCTGAGACCGTAGGTTATTACATCAAAGGGAAAGAGAAGACCTTGTTGTTCATTCCGGATATCGATAAATGGTATCGCTGGGAAACAGACATCCGGGAACTGGTGAAAGAAGTGGATTATGCGCTGCTGGATGCGAGCTTTTTTGCAGACGGAGAGATCCCCCGTGATATGGGTGAGATACCACACCCTTTTGTTGTGGAAACCATGGCCTTATTCAAAGAACTTCCCGAGGCCGACAGAAACAAGATCTGGTTCATACATATGAATCACACCAACCCCATGCTGGACCCGGAAAGCGATGCAAGTAAAGAGGTATTGCAAGCCGGATACCACATCGCCCGGATGGGAGATGTGTTTGAACTGTAACCGGGCACACATATCCTGTGTTTCCAGCTTTATACAGTGCTATCAGTCGATCAGGTTCAGTGCTGAACCTGCCTTGAACCAACCTATCTGCTGTGCATTGTAAGTGTGGTTGACCGTTATGCTGTCAGATGAACCATCGGCATGATGCAAAACCACTGTGAGTGGTTTGCCGGGAGCAAAATCTGTCAGTCCCACAATGTCGATGCTGTCATCTTCTTGCACCTTGTCGTAATCGTTCTTATCGGCAAAGGTCAGTGCCAGCATACCCTGCTTCTTCAGGTTGGTCTCGTGGATCCGGGCGAATGACTTCACCAGGATGGCACGAACACCCAGATGACGTGGTTCCATGGCAGCATGTTCGCGTGAAGAGCCTTCACCGTAATTCTCATCGCCCACTACAATGGAGCCGATGCCGGCTGCTTTATAGGCACGTTGGGTGGCAGGTACAGGACCGTATTCGCCGGTCAGCTGGTTCTTCACATTGTCGGTCTGTTCATTGAAGAAGTTGACCGCACCAATGAGCATGTTGTTGGAGATATTATCGAGGTGACCACGGAACTTCAGCCACGGACCTGCCATGGAGATATGGTCTGTAGTACACTTGCCTTTGGCTTTGATCAGCAACCGGAGTCCGGTCAGGTCAGTGCCTTCCCAGGCTTTGAATGGTTCGAGTTTCTGCAGGCGGTTGCTGTCAGGAGCGATGACCACATTCACACCGGAACCATCTTCGGCCGGAGCTACATAGCCGGCGTCTTCCACTGCAAATCCCATTTCCGGTAATTCGATACCTGTAGGCTCATCCAGCATGACCTCCACACCTTCTTCGTTCATCAGTTTATCGGTGATGGGGTTGAAGGTGATATCACCGGCAATGGCAAGAGCGGTCACGATCTCCGGACTAGCCACGAATGCGTGGGTGTTCGGATTACCGTCATTGCGCTTGGCAAAGTTTCGGTTGAAGGAAGTGATGATGGTATTCTTCTTATCGGGATCGCTGGTATGACGTGCCCACTGACCGATACAGGGTCCGCAGGCATTGGCAAGCACCACACCACCTATCTGTTCAAAATCGTTCAGCAGCCCATCGCGTTCAACGGTAAAACGCACCTGCTCAGAACCCGGTGTGATGGTGTATTCGCTCTTCACTTTCAGTTTCTTGCTGGCAGCCTGACGGGCCACAGAGGCGGCACGGGTCAGGTCTTCATAGGAAGAGTTGGTGCAGGAACCGATCAGTCCTACTTCCAGGGTGGCAGGCCAGCCATTCACCTGAACCGCATCCTTCAGTTTGCTGATAGGCCAGGCCAGATCCGGAGTGAACGGACCATTCACATGCGGTTCCAGTTCGCTCAGGTCGATCTCGATCACCTGGTCGAAATATTTTTCCGGGTTGGCATACACTTCGGCATCACCATTGAGGTGAGCAGCAACTTTATCTGCCAGTTGCACCACTTCTTCGCGGCCGGTGGCACGGAGGTATCGGCGCATGCTGTCATCGTATCCAAAAACAGAAGTGGTGGCACCGATCTCAGCACCCATATTACAGATGGTGCCCTTTCCGGTGCAGCTGATGTTTTCAGCACCTTCACCAAAATATTCCACGATGGCACCTGTTCCGCCTTTTACGGTCAGGATACCCGCCACTTTCAGAATAACATCTTTAGCACTGGTCCAGCCGTTCATTTTACCGGTCAGCTTCACACCGATCAGTTTTGGCATCTTCAGTTCCCAGGGGAATCCGGCCATCACATCCACAGCATCCGCACCACCCACACCGATAGCTACCATTCCCAGACCACCGGCATTCACGGTATGGCTGTCGGTACCGATCATCATACCGCCCGGAAAAGCATAGTTCTCCAGTACTACCTGGTGGATGATACCCGCACCGGGTTTCCAGAAACCGATGCCATATTTCTTACTCACAGAAGCGAGAAAATCAAAAACTTCCTTATTGGTATCCAGCGCTGTGGCCAGGTCCGTATCAGCTCCTGTCTTAGCCTGGATCAGGTGATCACAATGCACCGTACTGGGAACTGCTACTTTGGCTTTTCCTGCACTCATGAACTGCAGCAGCGCCATTTGTGCTGTAGCATCCTGCATGGCCACGCGGTCCGGATCGAAATTGACATAGGCCTGTCCGCGTTCATAGGCTGCTGAAGGCATGCCTTCTGAGAGGTGGGTGTACAGGATCTTTTCGGTCAGGGTGAGGGGGCGGTTGAGGAGCTGACGGGCAGCGTTCACACGAGCTTCGTAGCGGTCATATACGCCGCTGATCATCTGTAGGTCAAATACCATGCTGATATTGGGGTTATTTTTAACAAAAGCGACTGCAAAGTTAACAATAAGAGGGCGGGTTAAGTTTGATTTACCGTTATTTTTACAGCAATTAGCAATGGATCTTCAGGAAAATATCAAGCTGGCCACCAAAGCCATCCGTGGCAATTTACTACGCACTATTCTGACCGTCTGCATCATTGCATTCGGTCTGATGGCGCTGCTGGGCATCCTGACCTCCATTGAGGCGCTGAAGTCCAGCATCAACCGGAATTTTGCCACCCTGGGTGCCAACAGTTTCAGCATCCGCAATGAAGGTCAGATAGATGGGGGAGAAGGTGGCGGCGATCGTGAGCCGAGTCCGATGATCACCCGCAGGCAGGCGGAAGATTTTCGCAATCGCTATGCATATCCTTCCATAGTCAGTATCAGCTATGTGCCTTTTAATGGATGGGCGAAACTGAAAGCAGGCGAGAAAGAGACGAACCCGAATGTCTCGGTGATGGCGGTGGATGAGAATTACCTGACGGTAGCGGGCTATGAAATGGAGTCCGGCCGATGGTTCACCGGTGGCGAAATAGAATCTGCCACCCGCTATGTGATACTCGGTTCTGATGTGTTGCATAAATTATTCGGGGAAGAAGACCCGCTGGGGAAAGGTGTGAGCATACAGAATCAGGCCTTCCGTGTCATCGGTGTGCTGAAGAGTAAGGGCAGCAGCATGCTGTCGTCCGATAACCGTGTCTTTATTCCTGTGTCCACCTCACGTTCCTTGTTTCCCGGACAGGAGAACAGCTACACCATAACCGTAGGTGTGAATACGGTCGATGACCTGGAACCGGCAATTGGTTCTGCAACCGGCATCATGCGGCAGGTGCGCAGGCTGGACGTGCGGGAAGGAAATGATTTTTCTGTGTTCAAGAGCGACAGCATCATAGAAGTGGTGTTGTCTAACATTTCCTATGTGACCCTCGGTGCCATCATCATCGGGCTCATCACCTTGCTGGGGGCTGCCATCGGATTGATGAACATCATGCTGGTGCAGGTGAATGAGCGCACCCGTGAGATAGGCATCAGCATGGCACTCGGTGCCACCGGACAGATCATCAAACGACAGTTCCTCACAGAAGCCATTGTCATCTGCCTCTTTGGTGGTGCTGTGGGCATCCTGCTGGGTGTGCTGACCGGCAACGGCGTGGCCAGTTTCTTCAAAGTGAATTTCTTCATACCCTGGGGATGGGTGCTGGCCGGTCTTGCCCTGACCTTCGTGACCGGCCTCGCTGCTGGTTACTATCCCGCACTCAAAGCCTCCAAACTGGATCCTATCGAGGCGCTGAGATACGAGTAAACGGGTTTCAAATGGCTTAACACAAAGGCACAAAGGAGGCACAGAGAACTCAATGTATGGCCTTTGCGATCTCTGTGTTTGTAACTGCTTGCAGTTACCAGTGTCATCGTGTTAATAGTTTATATAACATTATTAAAATAATATCATATGTTTGAGCATGCTTACCCTCGAACAATTATCTTATAGATCATTGAATGCTGCGTTTAAAGTACACAAGAGATTAGGGCCGGGTTTATTGGAATCAGTTTATGAGACCTGCCTGGTGTACGAACTTGAATTGAATGGACTTTATGTCAAGCGTCAGGTACCCCTACCGGTGATTTACGATGATATCAAAATTGATGGTGGATACAGAATTGATATTCTAGTAGAGGACAGGCTTGTCCTGGAGATAAAATCTGTTGAAAGCTTGAATGATCTTTATACTGCGCAGGTTCTGACTTATTTAAAGTTGGGTGGTTATCGGCTTGGATTATTATTGAATTTCAATACACCACAACTAAAGCAAGGGATCAAGCGACTTATCATGGGCTATGATGAATAAAAAACGGCTGCCCTTTGGAGGCAGCCGTTCCGCTATAAAAGCTTCTTCTTCCTTATTCTTCCACAACCTCAAATTTCACTTCTACCTTCTTCTCGGCAGAGAGGGAAATATGGGCACTGTAATTACCCAGTGATTTAACATCTTCTTCCATGCTGATCTTCTTACGATCAACCAGCACACCCAGTTGGGTACGGATCGCTTCGGCAAGCTGCACATTCGTTACGCTGCCAAAGATCTTGTCGTTCTGACCCACTTTGGCACCTACACGAATGACATTGTCTTTGAACTGTCCGGCCATTTTTTCTACCTCTGCCATCATTTTGGCTTCCTTGATAGAAGTCTGGCGCTTGAGTTCTTCCAGCATGCGCTTATTACCATCATTGGCAACAACTGCCAGCCCGCGTGGGATCAGGAAATTACGGCCGTAACCGTCTTTCACCTTCACCACAGCGTTCGCATCGCCCAGGTTTTCTACGTCTTTTAACAGAATGACTTCCATGATCTTACTTTAACAGGTCAGTTACATAAGGCATCAGTGCCAGCTGGCGACTCCGCTTGATGGCCTGAGACACACGGCGCTGATATTTCAACGAGTTACCGGTGAGGCGGCGGGGGAGGATCTTGCCTTGTTCGTTCACGAACTTCAGCAGGAAATCCGGGTTCTTGTAGTCGATGTAGCGGATGCCACTTTTCTTGAAACGGCAGTACTTCTTGCGGGTTACACCCAGTTTGGTGGCTGCCAGGAAACGGATATTCTTATTCTGTGCCATGATTATGCGTTTTCAGTGGCCTCTGCCGGTTTGCGATTCTTGCCGATCTCGCCGCGGCGCTTGCGCTCGTTATAATCAACGGAGAACTTGTCCAGACGGATGGTCAGGTAACGAAGCACCTGCTCATCACGATTGAACTGAACTTCCATCTTTGCCACTGCTTCACCGGAGGCCTTATACTCCATTACGAAGTAGATACCGGTGGTCTTTTTCTTGATTGGGTAGGCCAGTTGCTTCAGACCCCAGAGCTCTTCGTGTACCATTTCGGCACCGTTGTTCTTCAGCAGCTCCTTGTAGCCTTCCAGGGTGCGCTTGACATCGTCATCGCTGAGCACCGGAGTAAGCACCACCACTGTTTCGTATTGGTTCATTGCTATCAGTTATCAATATAAAATCCGGACTTCGGCCCGGACGGGCTGCAAAGTTACAAAACAGGCCAGAAATAATCCAAATAGCAGGCGACCTGAATTTTTTGGACTGCCCGGCTTAAACTTCCGGCTTTCCACACCGTCCAAACAGGCAAAAAACAACCCCTATGCGCAAAGAAACAGCTTTTCTGGCCATGCTGACCATAGCCACCCTCAGCGGTTGCCGGCGGGAACGTCTGCAGGAATCCTTCGTGGCCATAGACAACGGGCTCATTGTCAATGCCCTGGATGAGACCCAGAGCATCGTCAACCAGGAAGCTGGCAACCACGGTTTCGCAGGGCTGAGCAATGGTTCGGGAGAGGTATTCCGTACCGCTGCCGATTGTCCGGAAGTGACATTCTCTGCCCCGATAGGAACCTTCCCCAACACCATGACCATAGATTTCGGCACTGGCTGCACCGGATATTATGGTGTAGAACGCTCGGGCAAGATCATCGCCACCTTTACAGGTCCTTATCCCGAAGCAGGTACGGTCATCACCACTACTACAGAAGATTACTACGTGAACGGCAACCTGGTGGAAGGTACCCGCACCGTTACCAATATGGGCACCAATGATGCCGGAAATATCTGGTTCACCGTGGTAACGGAAGGCGGACATGTACACCTGTCTTCAGGAGAAGATATCTATGCCAACATCAACCATGAACGGGAATGGATAGAAGGCGCCGGAGGATTGCCCGTGTGGGATGATGTCTATCTCATCTCCGGAACGGAATCCGGCACCAATCGCTTTGGCATCGATTTCACTGCCACCATCACCGATCCGCTGCGCAGAGAACTGGACTGCCGATGGCCAACATCCGGCACCCGTGTCATCTCCACCGCCGATCACCCCGACCGCGAGATCGACTTCGGCGATGGCGAGTGTGATAATATCGCCACCGTCACCGTTGACGGCGACAGTTTCGAAATTGAATTACCGTTGTAATAGTGGTGTTGTCATCAATGAACGGCTCCAATTTTTGGGGCCGTTCCTGCATATGAGATGCTTGAAAGTGAGAGGTGAGAAGTGAATGGTGAATGGTTTTGCCAGATCAATTCAGGATCCTCGTAATATAAATGCACCACACACCCCAGACCACTCACCGCTCATACAACCGGTACGGGACTCATTCTCTCGTTCCCTCATTCTCCCATTAGCTCATCCCCTCATTATCTAATTCTCTAATTTCCACATTTCCCCATTCCCCCATTCTCTAATTTCCACATTTTCCCATCCCCTCATCGGCTCATTCCCTCATTATCTAATTCTCTAATTTCCCCATTTTCCAATTCCCCCATTTTCTGATTCTCTCATTTTCACATTCTCCCATTCCCTCCTTTCCACATTCTCCCATTCTCCCATCCCCTCATTGGTTACTTTTGCCCCATGCAACAAGTCAAAGGCCACGACCTGACCTTACACATCCTTGGTGGCGGACAACTGGGCAAGATGCTGATAGAGGCTGCGTCCGATTGGAACATCCGTTGCCATGTGCTGGATCCTGATCCCGATTGTTCCTGCAGCCGATTGGCATGGCAGTTCACCTGTGGCAGTTTCAAGGACTATGATGCCGTCATGGCCTTTTGTGCCGAGGCGCACTATATCACCATCGAGATCGAACACGTCAACACCGATGCCCTCCGCGATCTGAAGGCGCAGGGCAAAAAGGTCTTTCCCGACCCAGACATGCTGGACATTATCAAGGACAAAGGCAAACAGAAAAGCTTCTATGTGGAGCATGGTATTCCCACCAGTCCGTTCACCTTATATGATGATGCAGATGCCATCAGACAGGCAGTTGCTTCAGGTACCAGAACGCTGCCGTTCGTCCAGAAAAGTTGTACAGCCGGATACGATGGCAAAGGCGTTCAGGTAGTGCGTACCAAAGACGATCTGGATAAACTTTTACCCGGTGCATCACTGGCCGAAGAACTCATCCCCTTTGAAAAGGAACTGGCCGTGATCGTGGCTCGCAGCACCAACGGCGATACCAAAGCGTTTCCGGCAGTGGAGATGGAATTTCATCCCACAGCCAACCTGGTGGAATTCCTGCTGAGTCCGGCGCATATCAACAGCGAACTCGAACAGAAAGCACAACAACTGGCTGTACGCACCATTGAAGCCATGAACCTGTATGGAGTTTTGGCAGTAGAGATGTTCCTCACAGCTGATGGCGATATCCTGGTGAACGAAGTAGCTCCTCGTCCCCACAACAGCGGCCACCATACCATAGAAGCGAACATCACTTCCCAATACCAGCAGCTGTTGCGCAGCATCTTCGGATTACCCCTCGGAAGTACAGCCCTCTCCACCACCAGCATGATGGTCAATCTGCTGGGTGAAGACGGCTACACCGGCGAAGCCATCTATGAAGGTTTACCTGAATGCCTCGCCATGGAGGGGGTCTATGTGCACCTGTACGGAAAGAAGATCACCAAGCCTTTCCGCAAGATGGGTCATGTGACCATTGTGGACAGTGATGCGGCAAAGGCAAGAGAAAAGGCGAACTTTGTAAAGGACAACTTAAAGATCAAAGCATGAAACCAGTGGTCAGCATCATCATGGGCTCCGATTCCGATCTCTCCGTCATGAAAGACGCCGCAGAGGTGCTGGAGCATTTCGGCATTCCGGTGGAGGTGACCGTGGTATCAGCTCATCGTACTCCGCAGCGTATGGTCGATTTCGCCACCCATGCCCATGAAAGAGGTATCCGTGTCATCATTGCCGGCGCCGGCGGAGCAGCTCACCTGCCGGGCATGGTAGCCAGCATCTCGCCATTACCTGTTATCGGCGTCCCTGTAAGATCCAGCAACTCCATCGACGGCTGGGACAGCATTCTTTCAATACTCCAGATGCCCAACGGCGTACCGGTAGCCACCGTAGCCCTCAACGCTGCCAAGAACGCAGGCATCCTCGCCGCCCAGATCCTCGCCAGCACAGATGCCGATCTGCAGCAGAAGGTTCTCGCCTACAAGCAGGACATGAAAGAGACAGTGGAGAAGAAAGCAAAGAAGCTGGAAGAGAAAGGCTGGAAATAGTAGGAGCAAGCAGCCTCCTGCCAGCCAGTTACGGAGACCGGCTTTCCGTTGTAGTCTCCGGCTCAGTTATTCAATTATAAGCTTACACATTCCCGTTTGGCCGGAGAGCTGCCACTGCAATCCGGGCTATGAAGTATCCTGGTGCCTTCGTTGCCACCCTGAATGAATCAGATACCTGATATACATCTGTTAAAACATTCGCTTTTGTAGCTAAATTAGAGGGATACCCGAACAAAATGTCCTGGTAAAAACAGGCTAGTACACATCAAAAAATTAATAGAACTTGAAAGACAAATACATTTTTAGATCTGAAAGACTTGGATTCAGAAATTGGAAAAAAGAAGACCTAAATGATTTCGCTGAAATAAATTCGGATTTAGATGTTATGGAACATTTCCCCAAACCACTTACTCAACAAGAAACTGCTGAATTTATCGAAAGATTACAAAAACACTATGATAAGAATGGATACAATTATTTTGCAACGGAGATTTTAGATACTGGAGAACTAATAGGATTTATTGGGTTAGCTTATCAAGAATATGAAACGGAATTCACCCCAGCAACAGATATAGGGTGGCGTTTGAAAAAGAGTTCTTGGGGAAAAGGATATGCAACAGAAGGAGCTAAAAGGTGCTTGGAATTTGCATTTAGTGAATTAGACCTTGAAAAGGTTGTTTCAACTTGTACTATTGGAAACAAAAAATCAGAAAATGTGATGAAAAAAATAGGAATGTCTAAAAAAGGGGAATTTAATCACCCAAAATTGAAAGACTATCCTGATTTTGAAAAATGTATTTGGTATGAGATTAAAAAATAAACTGACGTGTGGTAACATTGTAGGAGCGATAATTGCTTCCTATCGTTAGCAACTGCGCTTATACTTGATCGCCGTTATGCACTATTTTAGAATGACACCGATATGAAATTAGAATACCTTGACGACATAAGTGATGGAGGAAAATATACCGGAGTGGAGACAGACAAGTTGGTGCGGCTTTATGACTTTGACGATATTCAAGCCCAGAAGTTTTATGACGCTATTCAACAGAAAATTCTAGGACACAATAAAGATCTTGATATGAAAGAACTGGACTTTATCGAGAAACTGAACTGCAATTTGACACTCCGGCTCGCAGACAAGGATCTCGGCATTACTACAGTTGACAAGAAAAACTTCTTTTGTGACTTGACAGAAACAGCTTATCAAAATATGTTGAATTTACTTGAACCTTTTTTCGGCAAAGAAACAAGCGGTTACCAATGGTTGTATGACTTGAATACAGACGTTGAATTTCTATTTTCACCGGGAGGACAATGGTAAGTTTAAAGTAAAAACGGTACATAACAGCACATTTGCCACTGGCAGGGTTTCATGCTCCGTAGACAGTTTAGCGGTAGTTGAAAGTTCAGTTCTCCCCATAAACATTGGCGGTAAAAATCCCGCCTGTACGCAATTCCTGAAAACATTACCATTCATTTGAATAATGACCGTACTAGTAATATTCGTTTTGATTGTAATCGGACTGAATTGGATTCCTCAATTGACAAAATGGAATTTCCCGAAGATGGAGAATGTAATCAATAGAATGTTGGTTCTAATCACCGTGACTTTTTTTGTTTTGACAGTTCTTTCATTTAATGGGTACAAACTGAAAGGACTTTACTCAAACTTGGCTATTGGAATAATATTCCTAATGACAACCATTATATATTTCGCCCTTGTAAAAAATACCACGAGGAAACTCATTACGGTCGTGATTCTTATCCCATTAATTCTTTTAAGTTTATTTACTTATTTGTTCGGACGGACAATTTATGAAAGCAAAATTGCTGATGGTTATAAAATTCAAGTCACGACTGGTGGAATAATGTCTTGTGGTGAACTAATTCATTTGACCGAAAGAAAATATCTGATTTTCAACAAAGAAATTGTTTACGAAAGCAGTTTATGCTTAAGAGAAATTAAACGGATTGAAACAATAAATTTTGACCAGGATTCAGCAGTTTTCCTAATCTATCACAATGGTGAAATGGACTCTGAGAATCCTTATCAATATAAAATTGAAAATAAAAGCATGTGGTAATACTGTATATACAAAATGGGCGAGATAGTAGTAAATTAATGCCCTAAAGAATTCGCTGTACACTAGCAGGGGCGAGCTGCTAAAGTGAGCTGTGTGCATCTGTTTATCATTTTTGTAAGGCTGAAAGGGAGTGCATTTTAACCCTGCCTTCGAATAGCGTTTTACCGTTACCCGTGCTTCCCCATTCCGCCTTCCGTCCTCCGAACTCCGATTTTCTACAACTGCCCACCGCCAATCGCCAACTGCTTACTTTCACTCCCCTTCCCACTCCCTCAGCTTCCCTGCCATCTTATTATACCTGAACGACAGGAAGATCAAAGCTGCCAGCAGGCACAAACTGAACCCGATGATGCCCGTCAGACGTATGCCCAGTTCTTCAAATGGAATATTGGGAAAGACTTCCTGCAGCCATCGCCCGGTACCCTTGTCCGCTTCCAGCCCGATAAGGATGGTGAACAATGCCAATCCCAGTGTCTGTCCGAACTGAATGAACAGACTGCGAATGGCAAAGTAGGTAGCTTCCCGGTTCTGCCCGGTGCGGATGCTGTCATACTGCGTGATCTCTGCCAGGATGACCGGAGGCAGGATGCCCAGGAATGCCAGTGGTACAGCCATCACTACAGACAGCAGTATCGCTTCGGTACTGTCGGCCATACCCATGTTCCCCAGGTAGAATACATACAGAAAGATGAATGCCAGACCTATCAAACTGATCAGCACGATGACCTTTTTGCTGACCCTCGCTCCCAGCCAGTTGACCAGCGGGTAGAACAAGACACTCAGGCTCACCATGATGATGATCATGATGGTGCCATAACGTTCGGGCAGATGCAGCAGTACCGTTACATAATACAGTGCACCGGTGCCCATGGTGGTCAGCGAAATGAAATAGGTGAAGTCGCTGACCAGATACAGAAAGAAGTTCCTGTTCTTCAATACTGGTATCAGGTTGCCGAACAGGCTGTCGCTGGTGGGTACGCCATCGCAATAACGTTTTTCGTTGACGAAGAAGGCAGGAAATACCAGGAATAAACAACCTATGGAGAACACGATCCAGATGGCATACTGGTAGGCCCTGAAAGGTTCCATGCCATTGGATTTGAAATAGTCCACCAGTGCCGGACAACTGGCTGCCAGTATCCACCCGATGATGAAACCAAGTTGCTGGTAGGTGGCCAGCCGCAGTTTGAGAATGGAACTATGTCCCAGCTCCGGCAGCATGGCATTATAAGGAATGATATACAGTGAGACCGACAGGTTGAACAGGATCTGAATGAACACCAGATACCAGATATTGGCCTGGCTTTCCATGCGGGTGGCAGGAGTGAACAGGAAGAAACAGGTCACCAGGATCGGAAGGAGGGAGATGCGCATGAACCAGATACGTCGCCCCAGCCTGTGCTGGCTTTTATCGCTGAACCAGGCAATGACCGGATCGATCACAGCATCCCACAACCGGGCGGTGATCATGATGAGGCTCATAGCATTCACTACGCCCAATACGCCGATCTTCGGAATGAGGTTGACCAGTCCGCTCTCAGATGGTGGCTGATAAAAATAGACCAGCATGACCGCTACAGCACTGGTAAGCGTGCTCCATCCGAGCATACCCGATGCATAGGCCAGCTGCCCTCTGAGTGGAATGTTCTCTCTGGTCAAGACGGCACAAAAATAGACTTGATCAGGATAATCTGGGGGCGAAACACGGATTTGACAAGATAGTACTGATCTGAAGGATCAGGGTATTTGAGATAACGGTCGCCGAAATGATCTGCATGAATGTGCATTTCTGATACTTTACCCGATGCAAAGCATCCGTGCGGTCGGTTTGATCCATGCCCGACAAGTCAGGTATTCGATACCTGTTCCGCCTTCCGAATTTCGGTTTCCGCCTTTTAACAGTGCTTATCGTATGCCTTCATCAGGTTCTCAGCCACCATGGCAGCGTTGTGACCTTCTATCTGATGGCGTTCGATGAAGTGCACCAGCTTACCGTCCTTGAACAGGGCCATGGACGGAGAAGACGGCGGATAGGGCAGGGTGAGTTTTCTCACTTCAGCTACAGATTCCATATCGAATCCGGCAAAGACCGTTGCCAGCCTGTCCGGGGTCTTGCTGTGCTGCAGACTCAGTCTGACACCGGGGCGGGCATAGCCGGCTGCGCAACCGCATACGGAGTTGATGACCACCAAAAGTGTGCCGGGCATGTCTTGTATGGCTTCACGAACCTCTTCGGCTGTGGTCAGGTCTTCAAATCCGACAGAGGTCAGTTCTTGCTTCATGGGCATTACTAAAGCAGGAGGATACATAGTTGTCTTCTTTTTCGTTTATCAGACACAAAATTATGATTTGTGCTTCAGTCCATGAACCAACAAGGGTGTGGATTGGTTCAAGCATGCGTACCCGATTTAGTAACTTTGCATCAAATTGTTAGCATAAGCATGAATACAATGACCGACAAGAAGCTTCCTTACAAGGTGAAAGACATCAACCTGGCTGCCTGGGGAAGAAAGGAAATACAACTGGCAGAAGCCGAAATGCCTGGCCTGATGGCCCTCCGCGAAGAGTTTGGCGCCAGCAAACCGCTCAAAGGAGCCCGCATTGCCGGATGCCTCCACATGACCATTCAGACAGCTGTACTGATCGAGACCCTGGTGGAACTGGGTGCCGATGTACAGTGGAGCTCCTGCAACATCTTCTCCACCCAGGACCATGCCGCTGCAGCCATCGCAGCTGCCGGCGTACCGGTATATGCCTGGAAGGGAATGACCCTGGATGAATACGACTGGTGTATCGAACAGACCCTGTTCTTTGGCAATGACAACCAGCCACTGAACATGATCCTGGATGATGGCGGCGATCTGACCAACATCGTCCTCGATAAATATCCTGAACTGATCCCGCATGTAAAGGGTATCAGTGAAGAGACCACTACCGGTGTGCACCGTCTGTATGAGCGCATGGCCAAAGGCACCCTGCCTATGCCTGCCATCAATGTGAACGACAGTGTGACCAAGAGTAAATTCGATAATAAATACGGCTGTAAGGAATCTCTGGTGGACGCTATCCGTCGTGCCACAGATGTCATGATGGCAGGTAAAGTTGCTGTAGTAGCAGGTTATGGTGATGTGGGAAAAGGTTCTGCCCAGTCGCTGCGTGGAGCCGGTGCACGGGTGCTCATCGCTGAGATCGACCCGATCTGCGCACTGCAGGCGGCCATGGATGGTTACGAAGTAAAGAAGATGATAGATGGAGTAGCTGAGGCCGATATCGTGGTGACCGCAACCGGAAACAAGGACATCATCACCGGCGAACATTTCCGTCGTATGAAGCCCAATGCCATCGTTTGTAATATCGGACACTTCGACAACGAGATCGACGTGGCCTGGCTGAACGACAACTATGGTGACTCCAAAGATGAGATCAAGCCTCAGGTGGACAAATACACCATCGACGGGAAGGACATCATCCTCCTGGCTGAAGGTCGCCTGGTCAACCTGGGTTGCGCCATGGGTCACCCGAGCTTTGTGATGTCCAACAGCTTCACCAACCAGACCCTGGCACAGATGGAGTTGTGGAACAACAATGGTTCTTATGAGAACAAGGTCTATGTACTTCCCAAGCACCTGGACGAGAAAGTTGCCCGTCTGCACCTGAAGAAACTGGGTGTGGAACTGGATGTACTCTCCAAAGAGCAGGCAGATTATATAGGTGTGACCGTAGAAGGCCCCTACAAGCCGGAGTACTATCGTTACTGATCCAACACGATCTGTATATCATCCCGGCCGCTTGCGGCCGGGTTTTTTTTGGGTCTCCGCATAACAACTGCTTGTTCGTTTCACTTCACTGTATTTGTACCACGCGATCAACTCTTTCGTCGCTGACAGTGAGAGGTCGGATATTTTTTTGGAACGAAGTCCCATTCCTCATTCCCCCATTTCCTCATTTTCACATTCTCTCATTTCCCCATTCCCTCCATTCCCTACCATCGGCTAATCGGCTAAAACCCTCATCAGCTCATTTTCCCATTTCCCCATTTCCTCATTTTCACATTCTCTCATTTCCCCATTCCCTCCATTCCCTTCCATCGGCTAATCGGCTAATACCCTCATCAGCTCATTTCCCCATTCCCCCATTTCCTCATTTTCACATTCTCTCATTTCCCCATTCCCTCATTTTCACATTCTCTCATTCCCCATTCCTCCATTTTCTCATTAGCTACTTAGTTTTGCAGCATGACGAAACTCTCCGTCAACATCAACAAGGTAGCCACCATCCGCAACGCCCGTGGTGGCAGAGTGCCTGATCTGGTGAAGTTTGCACAGGACTGTGAGCGTTTCGGCGCTGAAGGCATCACTGTCCATCCGCGTCCGGATGAGCGTCATATCACCCTGCAGGATGTCTATGACCTGGCTCCGGTGGTGACCACCGAATTCAATATAGAAGGCTACCCGGATGAAAGATATATGCAGATCATCCGCGACATTCGTCCCGCTCAGGCTACCCTGGTACCTGATCCGCCGGATGTACTGACCAGCAACAATGGCTGGGATGCCATCGCACGGCAGGATGAATTGAAACTACTGGTAGATGAACTGCACGGATACGGGGTGCGGGTATCCATATTTCTGAATCCGGATCTGGCACAGGTCATGGCTGCCAAGGCAACCGGTACGGATCGGATCGAGTTATATACAGGTCCCTACGCGGAAGAGTTTCCATCAGGAAAGGAAGAAGCCGTTGTACCTTATCTGAAAGCAGCAGCGGCCGCCAGAAGCATCGGCCTGGGGCTGAATGCAGGCCATGATCTCAGTCTGGAGAATCTGGCTTATTTCAGACAATGTATTCCCTGGCTGGATGAAGTATCCATCGGACACGCCATCATCAGTGATGCCTTGTATTATGGTATTGAGAATACCATTCAGCTATACCTTCGCCGGCTGGCATAAAAAAAGCCGCTCCAACAGGAACGGCTTATATGATTTCTGAAACAGAATTATAAAGTAGAAGCGCCGGTGTTGACGATGTCGCGGCTGGAAGTAACGTTCACAACTTCATAAATGAACTCACCGGTTGTTTTGTCTTTGGAATACTTCCAGACCACACCCAGTGCGTACATGTTTTCTTCAACCCAGGAAGCTTCCTTAGGAACAGAATAAACTTTGGTGACCAGCTGACCGGCAAACCCGTTTCCATATACGAACTGCTCTCCGAACATGGTGTTGGAAGCAGAACCCAGTAAAACGTGATTATGGATGAAATCAGGATCATAAGCGCCATCTTCACCTGCGCCGTTTTGTGGGAAATTGAGACCATCCTGCATGATATAGACTGCTACGAAATAGTCGCCTACAATAGTTTCAAACGGAGTGAAAGAAACACCCAGTTCATAGGAATTTCCCATATCTGTCATGACCACCAGTGCTGATGCTTCTGCCAGAGGTTCTTCTGCCAGTTCGGCAACCACTGCACCTGCAATTCCGGTACTGTCAGAAAATGAATTTTCTGAATTCCATACCTTAAGAGTAGGAATACCGGTAATGCCATAGAACATCATGAACTCCTCAGAGATGGGATTGGACATCTCATCTGAAGTGTGGATGGACATGGGTTCAGCAAAACCTTCGGTAAGATTGACGGCACCACTGAAGGCAGGTGCTCCCCAGTCGCCGCAAGGACCGCACCAGGTAGCGTTAAAATCGGCAAACAGGATCTTGTGCGTGGACACCGGGATCCAGCAGCTGCCGTTCTCATCACTGGCTTTAGGGTTGTAATTCAGTGCATAAGGATTGGTACAGCCCTCGATCCTTTCCTTCGCACACGAAGAGAATGCAAAGGTACCCAGGAGGAGCATTGCTGCAATGGAAATATTTTTCATCGGTTGATCGATTTGAGGTTTAAAAATACAGGCAATTTGAAACAATTCCAAACAGTGCAGGGGAAGATCTGACACAGTACTTACAATAAGACAGTTACACAGTTGCGTATCTTAGCACAAAAGTTTCAAAATGCGCCTATATCTGCTCATTATCGCCACTATGGCCGTTTTTTACACAGTTCATGCACAACCTGCCATCGGACTGGAAACCTATGCATCAGGATTCACCTATCCTTTGCATGTCACGAATGCCGGCGATGAGCGTCTTTTTGTGGTGCAGCGTCAGGGTAAGATCCGCATCATTGATGGCAGCGGAACGGTTCTGGCCACTCCTTTTCTGGACATCACCAGCCAGATCGAATCAGGTTATGAAGAACGTGGGCTGCTGGGCCTGGCATTCCACCCCGACTACGAGAGCAACGGATATTTCTATGTAAGCTATACAGACCTTTCCGGTAATTCTGTCATCAGCAGATTCAGCGTAAGCGCCGATCCTGATCTGGCTGACGAAGATTCTGAGTATATCATCTATTCAGCCACGCAGCCATACTCCAATCATAACGGAGGATGCATCCATTTTGGCCCCGACGGCTACCTCTATATTGGCCTGGGTGATGGAGGTTCTGCCGGCGACCCCGGTAACCGGGCACAAACCATGACCAATAAGCTGGGCAAGATACACCGCATTGATGTAGATGGCGGCGATCCCTATGCTGTTCCGGCCGATAATCCGTTTGCCGGAGCCGTTGATACGCTGGAGACCATTTGGGCCTCCGGATTAAGAAATCCCTGGAGATTCAGTTTCGATCGGGAAACAGGCGATATGTGGATCGGCGATGTAGGACAGAACCTTTGGGAAGAAATTGACTTTCAACCTGCCGGTGAAGGTGGAAACAACTACGGCTGGAAATGCTATGAGGCCAATCACAGTTTTGCACTGGCCGGATGCGATGATGAATCTGCCTATGTTTTTCCTGTTGCCGAATACGGGCACAGTTTCGGTACCGGTGGCTACAGTATTACCGGCGGATACCGTTACAGAGGTGCTGATTTTCCTGCCATGTATGGCTATTATCTGTACACCGACTTTGTTTCAGGAAACTGGTGGTGGATCAGGGAAGGTGTGGCCGGCGAATGGGAAATAGCATTCCTTGATTATATAGAAGATGACATTGCCGGCTTTGGCGAAGACATGAACGGCGAACTGTATTGTGCAGATCTGTACGGAGGCACCATCTACAGGATAGTGGATCTTTGCGGCGATTTTCTGGCAACTGCTGTGGCCGACAGCTTTTATTGCGATGCTGCTCCCGGTGCCATTGACCTGACCATTACAGGAGGTGCAGGGCCATATACCATCCTTTGGAACACCGGTTCTACCGACGAAGATCTGTCCGGACTGGAAGCCGGCATCTATTCGGTAGGTGTGTTTGATGATGAGGGATGTGTGCGTGAACTGAATGTGGAAGTACCCACAGGAACCGTTCCGGTACCGGCTATCAGTTTTGACGGAACTACTCTTACTGCCGATGGTGGAATAGCCTGGCAATGGTACCTGGATGGAGAAGCGATACCGGCTGCTACTCTGAGTACATTCACTCCGGTCGATAATGGTATCTACAGCGTAGAGGTGACCTGGGATAACGGTTGTGCAGCAGTTTCAGATGATCTGGATGTCATGCTCAACGGACTGACCGATCTGCCTGCCGGATGGAATCTGTATCCTAATCCCGTATCAGACCAGCTGATCCTGCAGGTAGCTTCAGATATGCAGGCAGTACAAATGAGTTTACGTGATCTACAGGGGCGAATGGTCTGGGAAACTTCCATGAACCTGCTGGCCGCCGGAACAGATCTGGTGATCGATTGTACAGGGTTCGCTGCCGGTACCTATCAGCTGGTCATTTCCGGTAACGGAGAGACCAGAATGCTACAGGTACTGAAGCAATGATCAGAAAGCAAGGTACCCGATACTCAGGTGGAAGTTCATGATCATGGAGCGTACCACGTATCCACGCATCAGGTTTGCAAACTGTTCCTGGGCATCTTCGGGGTCATTGGCATAATCGGTGTACAGATTACGCTCTCCATTGGCATAGTTGATCATACTGTACCAGCCCGCACCAGATAACGGAATACCAAGCTGAGCACCATACTCAAATACCAGGCCTTCAAAGAATATGGTTCGGGTGCCCAGGGTATAGAGTAGTTCAGGCAGCGAATAACTAAAATCTTCTGCACCCGGGAAGTCTGACAAACTGAATAACGGTGAATAGCTGAAGGGTGTGGAGGCCTCAGAATAAACAGGTTTACCCCTGGCAAGAAGGATCTCAAAACGATAGAATTTACCGAGCGGAGGCAGAGAGCCAAAAGATCCTTTATTATGGAATTCCACAAAGAATGAAAACATATTGGACTTAATGGCCATGTTGCCATAGTAATAGGCACTATTGAAATCTCTCTGATCTGATATCCTGATGTTATACCCTTTAACAGATGACCGCTGGTAGGAAATGCCCAGGTCCACATTTTCTGAGACCAGATAGGAAGCACTCAATCCGGGCCTGAGGTAGATCCTGGCAGCAGGCACCTCTTCATAGAGATCAGATAGATCAGGCAGTTGCAGGCCAATGGGTACAGACAGGTTGACCCAGGCTCTTTTTCCCAGATAGCCCGAAACCTGTGCATGGGTGTTGTTTGCAAATAAAATAAAAGCAAAAATAAAATATAAATATTTTTTCATTTTAAAATCTTGATCATGTTGTACAATAAAGACTTTTGTACCGCCGGCGTATCTTTCATGCTGATGCTATGGTCATAACCGGCTTCTATGATACCTGTTTCTGCATCTGCTACCAGTCCGAATGCCTGGGTGGTATAAGCTGGAGTGAAAGATTCAACCAGCAGGAAGGGCAGGTAAGGCGGAAAATAAATACCACCCAAAATGGCACTGAAGATATTCAGGCTTCGTTCTCTCACTGATGCCATGCCGGCCCACATTACGTGGCTGCAATTGTGTGCTGTAACCACCTGCCTGAAAGGCACATCGCTGCTGTTGATGACCGGTACATCAGCATCGAGATGATCCAGCTCTTCATTGAACCAGTCATTCAATCTGGCCAGTTCATTCAGCTTGTCTGCAGTTTCTCCCTTGGTAACATGCTTATCCAGGTATTCCAGTTTGATACCCAGTTTGCTGCAGATGCTTTTTGACAGTGTTTCCAGGTTGGCCTGGGCTTCAGCTGAGGCCTCAAATTTTAAAGGCTGATCTGACCGGGTATCAAAACGCAGGTAGATCGGTTCGATGAGCAACACTCTGGATGCATGAAGAGATTCAGGCTCCTTGTCAGTATCTGAGTTGACACTGATCTCCTGCTGGTCAAAAAAAGACCTGAATGATGGATCATCAATAAACTCAGCAAACAGGTTCAAATACGCCTCTTTTTCCTGCTGATTTTTTTTCTTTTTGATGTTGGTCACTTTTGTTCCGGCATCATCAATATCAGTGGCCGAAGTGTCTGAAAGAAGGCGAACAGCTGCTTCCTCATTCATAAATGCATCCAGTGAAAGGTCAGTGGAATACAAGAATTCATATGCAAGCCCTTTCAACATCCTCCGGGATTCTGAATCGTCGGGATTGGCCTGTACATACTTCCATCCGGCCCGGATGGCCATACATATCAGGTCTTCTTTATCCAGTTTCTGAAAGAAATAATAAACCGGCTGGCTGTTTCCCTCTACTTTTTTATAGGAGGTCTGGCCGGATGGAGTGCGGCGGTAGGTTTCATACATGGCCAGAGAATAAGCACAGCGAAAGCGCCATTTTTCCAGTTGCGGGTCTTCCGGATACTTTTCCTGCAACATATAGACGTCATATAGCGCAGCTTCGTAATTCAGGTCTCGCAGGTTGAGCATAATGTTCTGGTAGCGGCAGGTATCACGAAGTGACAGGAAACGGTTTTCGTCTGCCACCAGGAACAAAGCCTGACCGGATGATCTGATCGTTGCCAGTTTTTCAGACAATTCAGCTTTTCTGCTTTTAATATTCGGGTGGGTACTGTGGCTGTCATCATAGTCTTCTTCTGCTTCTATCTCATTGACGGCACTTTCAGGAATGGTATATTTTTCCATAGCACCATAGTAGTCATTGACCCAGGTATGCAGGTCATACGGTTTTTCTTCAAACGGCAGGTAACTGTACAGCAACACATCCATGGCTGCTATAGCTGCATCAGGCTGATAGTCTGTTTTCAGGTAATATTCGAGCCCTTCCAGGTCTGATTCGGTTTCCAGGTCCCGGCTGTACTGAAACTGAGTAAGTTCAACCTCTTCTGCACTCAGGTTCCTGTACAATCCTCTGCCTTGCAGCAACCTGGTATTCTCCACATAATTATTAATAGCGTGCTGTTCACGGTAGTGCACAGCCTCATGTGCCAGAATGAAAGCCAGTTCTGCCTCGTTCTCCAGTTGAGCCAGCAGGCCGGTGGTTACCAGAATGATGCCGCTGCCGTTGGTAAAGGCATTTGGTATGGTAGATTTGAACGTGTATATGCGAAGTTCTTTGCGCAGTTTCGGGTCTGCTGCGAGCACCTTATCCAGCACTCCTTCCAGATATTTGGTAACAGGATCGCCAAAAGTGATGGAGCCACCTTTGAGCAACTGGTCAAAAACGTAGTTGGATTGCAGGTAGAATGACTCCCGGGTGCGTTGTTCTGATCTCTTAAGGTTCTGATCAATAGTGGCAATATCTGCCTGAAATTTCTGTCCGGAGGTCTTGATGAAGTCCTGTGGAATGTTTCCTGATGACCAAATGCCGTCAAAGGACTGCTGTGCCTGTGAAGCGGTAATGTGGAACAAAAGTATCCAAACAAGTAAGCGCATGTTCATGGATTTGCAGGCAAGTAAATAAAATCTGGCGATATGTAAGTGGAAATTTTGACAGCAATTATCTGCCGTTTGGTCAGACTGAGGCCGGTGGCATAATCATTGACCTGATTCATCATAATATTGTACCAACTGAAAGGGGATGAGAGATTACGGTTTTAAGGAGGGCATCATGACATCTGTTGTGGACGAGGACGTGGAGTTCCTGCCTATGATGTCTTTTGACGAAGATGAAGAAGGTCTGAAGGCCGAAGTACCAGATGTGCTTCCTATTCTGCCCCTGCGCAACACCGTGCTTTTTCCGGGTGTGGTGCTGCCTATTACGGTTGGCAGAGACAAGACCATCAAGGCTGTGGCTGATACCTTCCGTGGAAAAAAACTGATCGGCGTGCTGGCCCAGCGGGATGCCGACAACGAAGATCCGGAGCTGGAACATCTCTATCCGGTAGGAACCGTCGCCAGGATCGTGAAGCAATTGCGCATGCCTGATGGTTCCACCACCATCATCATTCAGGGAAAAGGCCGGTTCACCGCCGGCGAGGTGGTTACCACAGATCCCTACCTCCAAACCAAAGCTACCCTGCTGAAAGAGTCTGAACTGCCCGATGAAACATCATTTGAGGCCATTATCTCTTCCATCCGCGACCTGGCCAATGACATCATTCAGCAAAGCCCCAATATTCCCAGTGAAGCCGCCATTGTTCTGAAGAACATTGACTCGCCGGCATTCCTGATCCATTTTGTGGCTTCCAACCTGCAGATAGGTGTGGTAGAAAAACAGCAGTTGCTGGAAGCTCCCGGTTTACAGCAGAGAGCAGAAGGCGTATTGAAGTTTCTGCAAAGCGAACTCAAGATGCTGGAACTGAAAAACCAGATCCAGGACCGTGTAAAAATGGACATAGACAAGCAGCAGCGGGAGTATTTTCTCAGCCAGCAGCTCAAACAGATCCAGGAAGAACTGGGCGGTTCTCCGGGAGAGGCTGAGATCAGCCGTTTTATGGACAGGGCGAACAGAAAAAAATGGAATGCAAAAGTGCGTGAGGCCTTTGATAAGGAAATAGAAAAACTGCGCCGCATCCATCCCAATGCTGCTGAATACAGTGTTATAACCAACTACATAGATCTGCTGCTGGAGCTACCGTGGGAAGAATTCACCACAGATAATTTTAATATTAAACACGCCCGTGAGATCCTGGATGAAGACCACTACGGTCTCGATAAGATCAAAGACCGTTTGCTGGAATATCTGGCAGTGCTGAAGCTGAAAGGCGATATGAAATCTCCTATCCTGTGTCTGGTGGGTCCTCCGGGTGTTGGAAAGACATCACTTGGTCAGAGTGTAGCCAGGGCATTGGGCAGAAAGTATGTGCGCATGAGCCTGGGCGGTCTGCATGATGAATCGGAGATCCGCGGCCACCGGAAGACCTATATTGGTGCCATGCCGGGCAGGATCCTGCAGTCCTTGAAGCGTGCAAAATCATCCAATCCGGTCTTTATTCTGGATGAAGTGGATAAGGTAGGATCAGACTTTCGCGGTGATCCGTCCAGCGCCTTGCTGGAAGTGCTGGATCCGGAGCAGAACACCACTTTTTACGATAATTTTCTCGAACTGGAGTATGATCTGAGCAAAGTATTGTTCATTGCTACGGCCAACAATCTGAATACCATACAACCTGCACTGCGTGACCGTATGGAGATCATTTACCTGAGCGGATATTCTGCTGAAGAGAAGATCGAGATCGCCAAACGCCATTTGGTTCCGAGACAGCGCACGGAGCACGGCCTGAAAAGCCGTGAAGTGATCCTGAAAGATGAGGTGCTTAGAATGCTGATAGAACATTACACCAGAGAAAGCGGAGTGCGTGAGCTGGAGCGTGTCATTGCCTCTGTTATGCGTCGGGTGGCCAGATATGTGGCAGAAGGTGAAATGTACAATAAGACCATCAGAAAGGAAGAACTGAAAGATATTCTTGGTGCCCCCAGGTTCATGAAAGAAGATGCGGCACAACTGGACTCTCCGGGGGTAGCCATCGGGCTGGCATGGACTTCAGTTGGAGGAGATATCCTGTATATTGAAACCAGCAAGAGCGCAGGAAAAGGCGGGTTGCAGCTGACCGGTAACCTGGGCAATGTCATGAAGGAAAGTGCTTCCACTGCCCTGAGTTATATCAGGGCCAATGCCAAAACCATCGGCATACCGGAAGATGTCTTTGAAAAATCCAGTCTTCACATTCATGTACCCGAAGGGGCCATTCCCAAAGACGGTCCGTCAGCAGGTATCACTATGCTTACTTCCCTTACTTCTGCACTGACCGGCAGAAAGGTGAAATCAGGGTATGCGATGACCGGCGAGATCACCCTTCGAGGAAAAGTTCTTCCTGTTGGTGGTATCAAGGAGAAGATACTTGCTGCCAGACGAGCCGGACTGAAGCATATCATATTATGCAAAGCCAATGAGAAAGACATAGCTGAAATTCCTGCAGCCTACCTGAAAGGTATGCGCTTTCACTATGTGTCAGACATGAGTGAGGTACTCGGTCTGGCACTGATGAAACGTTAGGGGTTCAGCCTGGCAAGAACTTCTCCGGCAATGATGCTTTGAAACAATCCGTACAGAAACCAGGTGCCTATCATTTCAAAAGAAACATTGATGGCGCTGAAGGTGATCCACATGGAAGGCAGGGTGGCAATCAGTGCATACATGATGCCCATTTCCAGGCCTTTAAGTATCCAGACACCTTTGAAAAGGCCTTTGAATCTGTCCCAGAACCAGGCTAAAGCCAGACCTAACAGAAAGGGGTGGATGTAAAACAGCACATTCCTGCTGCTGTCGGTGTTGAAGCTCGGACCAAAATATTCCCAGGCCAGGTCGGGCAATACACGCACAGTGATCACTAACAGGAGGTAGCTGAGCAACAGCAAAATAGCTCCTGTTATCAAACCGTTCAGAAAGATCTTTTTCATGTTGTTGGGTTTTGGGTGCAAGGTAAAATATGGTTGACTTGGATTGATTGACTTTTATCTCCTTTTTGACTTTTCTTTTTCTGTCAGCCGGATGCCTTATTTTTGTTTGACGGCAATGAAGCTGCTGTCTTGCCGTTCACTCACCACCATGCAACGTCTTCTTTTGTTTTTTCTGTTCATGCCCGGCCTGGCGAAGGCTCAGTTAGGAGGAAGCTATACCTACCAGTACCTTCAGTTGCCTGTTAGTGCCCGTTCTGCAGCTTTGGGTACCTGGAATGTGTCAACTGCAGATGAAGACCTGTCTATGGCCTGGTATAATCCTGCGGTGCTGAATGATTCCATGCATAACAGGCTGCATATCAACCATGCACTCCGTGCCGGAAATGTGAACAGCGGCCTGGTTGCTTATGGCAGAAAACTTGATGACAGGCCTGTAAATACCTGGGCAGGACTCATGTACAATACCTATGGGCAGATGCCGGCATTTGATGAAACCGGTCAGCAGACAGGCACCTTTTCTGCATCAGAGTTCGCATTGGTTACAGGAATCTCCTATACTGCCGGGAACCTGCGGTACGGCACCAATATCAGGCTGTTATTCGGTCAGCTGGAGAATTATCATTCTCTGGGACTTGCAATGGATATCGGGGCACACTATCATCTTGATGAAAAGCGGCTGGATGCAGGACTGGTATTGCGCAACATCGGTGCCCAGTTGACCAGCTATACTCCCTCCGGCAGAGAAGAACTGCCTTTTGAGATCCAGGCCGGAATCAGCAAAAAGCTGGCCTACCTTCCACTCAGGATCACATTGACAGGTCACAACCTGGAGCGCTTCGATATACGCTATGACGACCCATCAAATGCTTCTGCCACCATCTTTCAGCTGGACAGCAACCAGGCTGAAAAAACATACTTCGGCGATAAATTACTGAGGCATCTGGTACTGTCAGGCGAGTTTTATTTTGGCCGGAATTTTCGTGCCAGGGTAGGCTATGACTACATGCAGCAAAAAGAGATGGTTCTGACCACCTACCGCGGTCTGACAGGCTTCTCTCTTGGTTTCGGATTTCAGATCAACAAATACGCAGTGGACTATGGTTATGAGATCGCCAGTGTGTCAGGCGGAAACCATTTCCTGACCATATCTGCAGATCTGGATGAATTTCTGCGATAAAGACAGTCGCTTATCTTCGCAACATGTCTGTCATCATTGCCATTGATGGTTACGCAGGAACCGGCAAAAGCACCCTTGCCCGCGATCTGGCCAATGCACTGGGCTATACTTATCTGGATACCGGCGCAATGTACCGTGCTGTTACTCTGTACCTGCTGCGCAATGACATCTCCTGGCTGGACGCGGAAAAACTGGGCAGGGCTCTGCAAAATATCCGTATTGAGTTCAGGATAAGTCCTGACAATGGTAAGCGTCATACCTATCTGAATGGTGAAGATGTGGAAGCAGACATTCGCAGCATGGCAGTTTCGGGTGTGGTAAGTGAAGTGGCGGCTGTTTCAGCAGTCAGGAGATTTCTGGTAGAACAGCAAAGACAGATCGGCATGGAGCAGGATTGTGTGCTGGATGGCAGAGATATAGGAACCGTTGTTTTTCCCAATGCCCGTTTTAAGTTCTTCATTACAGCACCTATGGAAGTGCGTATAGCCCGAAGACTGGGTGAACTGTTTCGTGCCGGAGCCGATATTGACGCAGATGCCGTGCAGGCTAATCTGGAAAAAAGAGACCGTGAAGAGACACAGCGGGAAGACAGTCCGCTCAGGCCTGCTCCGGATGCTGTTCATCTGGACACCGGTGGTCTGGACAGAGAACAACAGTTGGCTGCTGCTCTGAAGCATATAGAAGCACAGTAATTGTTGCCAAAGCAACTTTGGTTTGTGACATGACAGCCTTTTCTGTAATGTCGGCAAGTTAATTTTATCTGTCAGGCATTTGTAAAAAAGAGAATTTCTTGCAAAATTTACCTTCCCGAACCGGATGATCTCCGCCACGGGGAACTGATTATTAACCAATAAAAATGATTCAATGAAAAGATCATTACTTCGATGGTCCGGTGTTGCAGCCCTTGCGCTGTTTATCGGTACCGGCAGCTTGTCTGCACAAACCGCTTTCTCCATAGGAGATAGTGTTGGTGTGAATACCAATACTACTTATCCTACTCCTTTCGGCGACTGGTACAAGACCCAGCGTGTTCAGTATCTGTACCCTGCGTCAGAACTTTCTGCTATGGGTATGGGTGCCGGTGATATCACCGAACTGGCCTGGTACTGTAATGCACCGGTCATTGCTACTGACATTCCCGGTCTGACCGAAGGATACACTATTAAAATGATGATGACCGCTACTACAGACCTGGGTGCTGCCTGGGAAGAAGGCGCCACCATCGTTTGGGGTCCGATGGATTTCACACCAACTACTTCTGCTATGAACAATTTCGTGCTGGATGTTCCTTTTACCTGGGATGGTACCAGCAATATCGTGATTGAGATCTGTGGTGGAAGCAGTGCCGGTACTTATACCGACAACGGCGTGGTTGCTTATGCTACAACTGCATACAACTCTTCCAGGACCTTCAGGTCTGATACCGAACTCAGCCCTTGTACCTATTCAGCAGCAGCTACTACCGGTACCAACCCTACCCGTCGTCCGGTTACCATATTCTATGGTGCCGTAGGTGATGAGTGTACAGGTACTCCTGATGTAAGTGCTGCTGTTTCTTCTGCTGAATCAGTTTGTGCTGCAGATGTGTTTACACTGTCTGTTGATGCTATTACCGGCTTCGGAATCAGCTATCAGTGGCAAAGTTCTGCTGATGGCATCAGCTACAGCGATATTGCCGGTGCTACCGCTTCAAGCTATGATGCTACCCAGTCTGAAGCTACCTATTACCAGTGTGTGGTAACCTGTGCAGGCAGCGGTGAAAGCGGTACTTCTGCCAGCGTTTGGGTTGGACAGAATGCAGCTACTGACTGTTATTGCATTCCTGATTATACATCCTTCCTCTCTGGTGATTATGTAGATGATTTCTCTGTTGCTGATATCAGCAATTTTGATACCGGCGAGTCTGGTGATAACTATAACGATTTCACCTACCTGTCAACTGATCTGACCATCGGTGCTGAGTATGAAGTATTCGTTGACTGTGGTCCTTCATGGGATCAGGGTATTGCCGTTTATATTGACATGAACGTAGATGGTACTTTCTCTGCTGACGAAAGACTGGGTTGTACACTGGTAGATGCCGGCACCGGCGGAGCTACCTATACCATCATGGTTCCGCTTGGAACAGCTCCCGGAACTACCCGTATGCGTGTACTGGCTGACTATGCAGATGACTGTACTTCCAGCATGGATCAGATGGCTGCCTGCGAGATCAGCTCTTCATTCGGTGAAACAGAAGATTATACTGTGAACCTCGTTGACGGTGAAGCTTGTAACTCTGTTACCGGTCTTTCTGCAGATGCAGGTTCTACTTCTGCTACCCTGAGCTGGGATGACATGGGTGCTACCAAGTATCGTTTTGCTTACGGTCAGGTTGGTGTTCCTGCTTCCTTCACTAATGGTCAGACCTTTGGTACTTCTGTAACCTTTACCGGTCTGGTACCAGGTGGCAGCTATACTGCCCGTGTAGCCCGCGACTGCTATCCTGACGGATGGTCTGCTGCTGAAGAGATCAGCTGGACCATGAGCCTTCGCGAAGGTCAGGTTGCTCAGGAAGTTCTGGTTTATCCGAACCCCAGCAACGGTAACTTCCGCATTCAGCTCAATGGTTATGCAACTGATAACCTGGTTATCGTGATCACCAATGCCATTGGCCAGGTGGTTTACAACAACAGCATGTCTGTGAACGAAAGCATCACTGTGAAAGAGATCAGCCTGAACGATCTGGCTGCAGGTACTTATACCCTGAAACTGATCGATGGCAACAACGTTACTACCCGTAGCATTGTGATCGAGTAATTTTTGATGAAAATCATAAAAAAAGGGGGCAAATTTGCCCCCTTTTTTTATACCTTAACAGGATAATCAAAATCTCAATTATGATGAAAACAAGACACAAGCTTTCAGCATTAGCTGTAGCAATGCTGCTGGGCGGAGCTACCGCATTTGCCCAGTATTGTACACCAGTGTACACCACCGGTACGAGCGACAATGACCGTATTGATGGGGTAGTACTGGGAGACATTTCCAACACTGCCAGCGGGGGTGAGATCACAGACATCGGCTATTCTGATTATACAGATCTTTCTACCGACCTTTCTAACGGTGCTACCTACACCCTGTCAGTTACAAATGGCCCATCCTGGTCAACAACCATCACTGCCTGGATCGATTTCAACCAGGATGAAGTGTTTGACACAGATGAGGTACTTGGTAACCTGAGTCTGAGCGCTGCAGCTACCGGTGATATCACCTTTACAGTGCCTGTAACTGCACTGGCAGGTGAAACCCGTATGCGTGTGAGAGGTGTATATCCTTCAGGCCTTGGTACTCCGCTGGATCCCTGCAGCAGCCAGACCTATGGTGAAGCTGAAGATTACACAGTGAACCTGTCAGGCCCGCTGGAAAACAACCTGACCGTAACCGGTATTCCTGCTCCTGCTTCAGGTGCTGACCTCGGAACTGTGAATGTCACTGTTTCTATCTGGAACAGTGGTGCTAACGATGCATCCGGATTCACCATCAGCTATAATGTAGATGGTGGCCTGATCACTTCTGAAGTGTATGGCGGAACACTGGCAGCCGGCGAATCTGTGGACTTCACCTTTGGCGATGATTTTACTTTCTCAGATTATGGTTGCTATGATTTCCTGGCCTGGATAGACTGGGCTGACGATTCCTTTGACGGAGACGACTCCTACAGCAAGACCGTGTGTAACGCTGGTCCTGTAACCGGCACCGGCGCCTGGTATGTGAATTCCAATACAACCGGTGAACCCTGGGGTTCTACTTCGAACACCGATGCCATGGATGCCGTTTTCGGTGCAGGCGGATGGAGCATGGAACACTATGAAACTGCCGATCCTTTTGTGCTCTTCAGTTCAGAGAACTGTTTCGTATTCCTGGAAGGATCAGATGCTCATGCCAATGAACTGGAAACTTTCCTGGATGCCAACATGACAACCATTGAATCATGGGTTTCCGGAGGAGGCCGTTTACTTCTGAATGCTGCTCCTAACGAAGGTGATGGCATGAGTTTCGGCTTTGACGGTACTTCCCTGATCTACTCTTATTTCACCGGTACCGGCGAAGCAGCTGATCCTGGTCACCCGATTTTCGCAGGTCCATTTACTCCGGTTGGAACAGCCTGGACAGGTTCTTCTTTTGGACACGCCCGGATTGAAGGTTCAGATCTGAATAACCTTATCGTTGATCAGGCAGCTCCTTCCAATGTGGTTCTCGCTGAGAAATACTACGGTGCAGGTGTTGTGCTGTTTGGTGGTATGACCACCAATAACTTCCACACCCCTGCAACTGAAGCGGCCAACCTGCGTGCCAACATCATTTCTTACCTGTCTTGTGCAGGCGGAGATGTATGTGAAGCCGTAACAGGCCTCTCCGGTGATCCCGGCACTACTACTGCTACCCTGAGCTGGGATGATATGGGTGCTACCAAATACCGCTTTGCATTTGGCAAGGTAGGTGATCCGGGTACCTTCCAGGCAGGACAGGTATTCACCACTTTCGTGACCTTCTCAGGTCTTACACCTGGTGCTACCTATACTGCTCGTGTTGCCCGCGACTGTTATCCTGACGGATGGTCTGCTACTTCAGAGATCACCTGGACACAGTCACTTCGTTTGGGTCAGGTGGAGCAGGAAGTGTTGCTCTATCCAAACCCCAGCAACGGACAGTTCCGTCTGCAGTTGAACGGTTATGAAAATTCAGATCTGAATATCATGATCGCCAATACCATGGGACAAGTGGTATATAACACCAATATCAATGTGAACAGTGCTATCATGGTACAGGATATCAACCTGTCTGATGCAGCTGCCGGTACATACATTGTACGTCTGACCAATGGTACCGAAACCAGCGTTCAGACCCTTGTTATTGAGTAATACCAGACATAAGTATTAAAAAAGGGAAGCTTTATGCTTCCCTTTTTTATTATGGTATCTGCATATACTTATGCGTCTGCAATGAGATATGCCAGTCGGGATTCTCCTGAACATAGCTGATCAGCATAGGCAGCATGACTGTACTCTTGCTCCATTCAGGCTGCAAAAACAGCCGGCACTTATCTGTAACCTGGGCTCGATGCAATTCTGCCCATGCAAAATCTGACTGGTTATATACTACCACTTTTAATTCATGAGCTGCAGATGGAATGCCCGTAAGTGAATTCCTGAATTTTTTCGGCGACCAGCAGATCCAGTCCCAGGTTCCGGTCAACGGGTGTGTTCCTGACGTTTCCAGGTGAACAGGTAATCCTTTTTCTCTGATACCTCTTGTTAATTCGGTCAGGTCATAGAGGAGCGGTTCACCGCCGGTAATGACCACTATGCCACCAAAATTTTCCGGAATGCCTGCCAGTATTTCAGCTACTGAAACCACGGGATGGGCAGTAACATCCCAACTTTCTTTGACATCGCACCAGACGCAACCAACATCACATCCTCCCAGGCGAATGAACCAGGCAGCCCGTCCCTGGTGCGCTCCTTCTCCCTGAATGGAGAGGAATTGCTCCATGACTGGAAGACCTTCCATGTTTCAGAATGATTTTCTCTGTGCAGCCTGGAAAGTATTCATCAGCAGACTGGTAACGGTCATTACGCCCACACCACCCGGCACAGGAGTAATGGCGCTGCATTTAGGAGCTACCTGATCATAGTCCACATCGCCGGCAATGACATAACCTTTGTCGTTATCTGCCGGTACACGTGTGATGCCTACATCTACTACAACAGCGCCTTCTTTGACCATATCTGCAGTGACAAAACGTGGTTTGCCTAATGCGGCTACAATGATATCAGCTTCACGGCAAACTGCGGCTATATCCGGAGTTCTGCTGTGACAGAGAGTGACGGTACAGTTACCCGGATTCGTGTTCCTGGACAGCAGTATGCTCATGGGGGTTCCTACAATATTGCTCCTGCCGATGACCACACAATGCTTCCCGGATGTTTCGATCTGATAGCGTTCCAGCATGGTCATGATGCCCATTGGTGTGGCTGAAACAAAAGCAGGTAAACCTAACTGGATCCGTCCGGCATTTTCCGGATGAAAGCCATCCACATCTTTGGCCGGATCTATGGCCAGGGTAACCTTAAGTTCATCAATATGTTTCGGCAGCGGAAGCTGTACTATGAAACCATCAATATCATGATCATTATTCAGTGCATCGATCTTATCCAGAATTTCCTGTTCGCTGGTTTCTGCCGGAAATCTGAACAGACTCGATTTCATACCGGTCTGTTCACATCCTTTTACCTTGCTGGATACATAGGTTTGACTGGCACCATCATCGCCAACCAGAATGGCAGCCAGATGAGGTTGTTTTCCGCCACCGGCCATCCAGGAAGCTACCTGTTCTGACAGTTCTTCACGAATGGTCTTCGACAGTGTTCTGCCATCCAGGATCAGGGGAGAGGTATTCGTTTCCATATCAGTCTTCGTTGAGTTTCAATACTGCCAGGAAGGCTTGCTGAGGAACTTCCACGGTACCAATCTGGCGCATTTTCTTTTTACCTTTTTTCTGTTTCTCCAGCAATTTACGTTTTCTGGTAATATCGCCACCATAACATTTCGCTGTTACATCTTTTCTCATTGCTGAGATGGTTTCCCGTGCTATGATCTTTGCTCCGATAGCAGCCTGTATGGCGATCATGAATTGCTGGCGGGGAAGCAGGTCCTTCAGCTTTTTACACAACCTGCTGCCAAAGTCGTATGCCTTGGTACGGTGGATGAGCGCCGAAAAGGCATCCACATTTTCTCCGTTCAGTTTCACGTCCATTTTTACCAGATCACTCTGTCTGAAATCAGTGATCTCATAATCGAACGATGCATAACCACGTGAAATGGATTTAAGCTTATCATAGAAATCAAACACGATCTCTGCAAGTGGCATATCAAAAACCATTTCTACACGGGTGGTGGTCAGATATACCTGGTTCTTGAGTGTACCCCGTTTGTCCATACAGAGCTTCATGATAGCTCCAATATAATCGGGCTTGGTGATGATCTGTGCACGTATATAAGGTTCCTCGACGTATTCTATATAAGACGGATCTGGCAGATCGGTGGGGTTGTGTACCACGATCTTTTCGCCTGAAGTGGTAAAGCAGTTGTAGCTTACGTTTGGTACAGTGATGATGACCGTCTGATCAAATTCACGCTCCAGTCTTTCCTGTACGATCTCCAGGTGCAGCATTCCCAGAAAGCCGCAGCGGAATCCAAAACCCAGTGCAACGGAACTTTCGGGCTCATACACAAGGGAGGCATCATTGAGCTGCAGTTTTTCCAGACTTTCACGAAGGTCTTCATAATCATCGTTGTCGATCGGATAGATACCAGCGAAGACCATGGGTTTCACATCCTGAAAACCCTGTACGGAGGCACTGGACATAGAAGTGTGCGTGATGGTATCGCCTACCTTGATCTCTTTTGCCTGTTTGATTCCGGTTATGATATAGCCCACATCGCCGGCTTTTACCTCAGCTCTGGGTTCATATTCCATCCGGAGAATACCCACTTCATCTGCTTCATACTCTTTTTTAGTATGAATGAATTTTACTTTGTCGCCTTTTTTCAAGGTGCCGTTGTAGATCCGGAAGTAAGCCACAACCCCTCTGTAGGAGTTGAACACAGAGTCAAAGATCAGCGCTTGCAGAGGTGAATCCGGATCTCCTTTGGGAGCGGGAATTCGTTCTACAATGGCACGCAGAATAGCATCCACACCTATACCTGTTCTGCCGCTGGCTTCAATGATGCTGCCGGGGTCACAGCCAATCAGGTCAACGATCTGGTCTTTGGTCTCTTCTATCATGGCGCCATCCATATCGATCTTGTTCACGATCGGGATGATCTCCAGGTCGTGCTCAATGGCCAGATACAGGTTGGAAATGGTCTGTGCCTGGATACCCTGCGTACAGTCAACCAGCAACAGGGCACCCTCACAGGCTGCAATGGAGCGGGATACCTCATAGCTGAAGTCAACATGCCCCGGAGTATCAATCAGGTTAAAAGTGTAGCGGGTACCATCCTGCACATAGTCCATCTGAATGGCGTGGCTTTTGATGGTAATGCCGCGTTCACGTTCAATGTCCATGTCGTCCAGTACCTGGTCTTGTCTGTCACGTTCAGAAATGGTACTGGTAGTTTCCAGTAAGCGATCGGCCAGGGTACTTTTTCCATGGTCAATGTGGGCAATGATGCAAAAATTACGGATGTGTTGCATAGTTGGGCGTGACAGCGGGCAAAATTACGGAAATAGCCGCAGGAGCTGAAATAACGAATGGTATTCCGGCCAGCTTGTTCTATAAAATGGTTAACATTGCACTAGCAATTGAAACCTTTTTCTATGACGCATTCATCCAAACCAGCACCTATGTTCAGCCGTATCCTGGCATTTCTGATCGATACCATATTAATGGGTGCCATCGTAGTGGGTCTGTTGTTCGTAACAATGGGAAAGACCCCGGCTTCACTGAAGGCCTCAGGTGATGAGGCACCTCCCAGTCTGATGGATAAGTATCAGTTTTTCGCCTATTTCGAGCCGATAGCCATGGATCCGAACAGGGATATTTATATCAAACGCTTCATACAGAACTATCCGGCTCAGGGCGGTGTAGCCTTTATACTCATTCCCTGGTTGTGGTTCGCTCTGATGGAGTCTATGTTTGGTGGTTCAATTGGTAAGCTGGCTACAGGTATCCGGGTGCGCAGAAAAGATTACGGCAAGGCCGGATTAGGTGTTACTACTGTCAGGCTGATAGGTAAAGCCATCTCCACCCTGATAGTTGGTCTGGGCTATCTGCTGGCCTTTTTCGACAAAAAGAACCAGGCTTTGCACGACAAGATCGCCAATACACTGGTGGTTAAAAAGTGATCTATCGCTTTCTGAATATGCGGAACGATCGGCTTTTTTGCAGTTCGTTCTCATCGCCTGTATTGTGCGGAGTGGTCAGTGACCCGATGGCTTCTTCCAGATTTCCGGTGGCTTGAATGTGATGCCAGAACAAACGGAAGTCTTCCTGTAAATGTTCCAGTCTGACGGTCAGGTGCGGTTTGTTCCGGAGGAAGGATGCAATGTTCAGGTTGGTGGTCCTTACATAATCGCGGGCTATTTGCAGTTTTTCATCGTCAGTAAGGTCGCGGATATTCCTGAACAATACCGCTTCAGCCCAGGCGTGTATGATACTCCAGGGGTTGTTCCATCGTCTGTTGAAGCTTCTGGCAGTTGCTTCCTCATCTCTGATCAGGTGAACATAAAACACATCGTCCGGAAAGCGATCAGCCAAAGGACCAAGCATCCAGCTTAACCTGTTGTCTGATTCTATATGGTTTGGCGGATAGTCCAGTCTGTCTGAACCCAGCAGTGAACGTCTGCTCTCATGACCACAGCTGAAGTTATCTATGAACCTGCAGGCTTCAATGAAGGATTGCGATCCGGTTCTGCCGGTGCATAGCACAAAGATTCGCATGGATGCAAAGTACGCAAAACCGGCTACCATTTAAAACGAACCTGCAGGCGAAGTTCTGACCTTCGGTTTCCTTCAATGGCTTCATTTCCGCTGCCAATAGTATCGCGGTCTGTATAGACGGTCTGACCATATTTGATCCAGGTATCGAGCCAGCCTGTAGGGCTGTATTGTACCATGGCATAAACCCGTTGCCCTTCACCATAAATATTGGCAATACTGTATGCATATAACAGATCGTTTTCATAGGCATAGATACGGGTGTTATAGGTATCTGTGCTGAAAAGGGTGTAGCGGCAAGCCAGAGAAAAAGGCAGCTCCCATGGTTTATACACAACATCCTGATACAGGAGGTATCCGTTTTCGGTGGTGCCACCATCCTGGCCGTACTGACTCCATTCTATGCGGTTGCGAAGTGTCACTTCACGGGTAAGCTGGTAGCTGATATTCCAGCGAACTCTGAGTTTTCTTTCGGTCGTGATGATATCATGTGGCAGATCTCCCTGAATAGCCGCATTGGCATTTCTGTCTGATGCTTCATACCGAAGCCTGACATAGGTTTCCAGCGTGCGCTTAGGTTTGTAATATACAGTAGCCAGGTAATCTGCTCCATAAGCTGGCGCATCGGCCGTAAAGGAAAGCCAGGGTTTTTTATAGATGTCTGCATAGGCATTGAACCGCCAGGCCTTTACCGGTGTGATCTCAATTCCTGTGTACCATCCTTCTTCGTTTCGAGGGTAGGTGTTTTCTGAAAACGACTGGCTGAAAAATGTCTGGAACCCGGGGTCGAAATAACGGTACACAAGGGCCAGGTCAACATGCTTGTCAACCGGCAGTATCAGTCCGTTCAAGGTGCCTGCCTTGCCATTATCACTTATGGCAGTTTCGCCAAAGAGCAGCCAGTTTCGCCACACATAATTATAGGAAAGAGAAGCATTGATGAGTTGAGATCCTTCAAAGTCATACAACTCATAGGGGCTTCTGTCTTCCACCAGTTCAGCATCAAAATGATAGAGGATGCCGGCTGCAGAAACTGACAAAGGGCCTTTTCGCCACGCCAGATTTCCACCTGTTGCCATAAAACCAACGGCATCTTTATCTGCAATTTCGCTTTCGGTCCGGTGTAACCCGGTAAGCTGCAGAGATGAAATGGTCACTGTTCCTTCATCTCCCGGATCAGAAAGACTGGTATCCTGCGAGGCGATCAGGTTGGCATCTACCTGGTTATAGCTGCCAAACACGGTCAGCTCCAGGGGGCCTTTTCCAACTGTGGCAGCGGCGCCCCGAAAGAACCGATTTTCGTCAACAGAAGTATAAGGTGCCAGCACCGGCCTTGTTCTTTTAATATTGACAGGATAGATGCTTTTACCCATTCCGAAACCACTCCAGACGATCAGTCCCTGTCCGATACGCAATTCATAATCGCCAATGGCCAATGCCTTTATCCAGCCGTTTCCTTTTTGAAAATAGTGTGCACTCCAGTAATCAAAGCCAGGTACGCCGCTGAAAGGTTCACCCGGATCTTTTTCTACTGTGAACCCATATCTGAGTGCGTTCTTATAATTATAAGAAAATCTGCTATACAATCTGTTGGGATCACCCAGGTACGGACTGCTCAGGGTTGAGTCTTCTGTCTGATAGCCCCGCTGCTCCTGTAATACCCTCGTGCTTCTGACAAACAGGGCATAGCGTCCCTGTACCAGTTGTTGCAGGTAAGGCAGTGTGGTGCCGTCATCTGCATCCCAGATCACATACGGTTGCAATCGCAGAATATCTTCTGTACTGAATGAGGCTATGGTCTGTAGCTCATAGATATTATGCAGGGGGCCGGTTTGCTCAATATGCCGAAGCAGTTGCCTGATCTGCAGCTCGGTCAGCAAACCGGTTTGCCGCCAGGTGTCATAATCGGTCTTATTGATGCGTAGTGGGTTCTGTTGCAGATATTCCAGTGTTTCCAGGAAGGTGTCAAAGCCAAATTCACTTTCTTCCTGGTCTTCTACCAGGTATTCAATGAGGTCAGTTTCTGGTCCGGGTTCATTGACAGGATTTTGTGCCTGCAGCATACATGTGCAGGATAACAGCAGGATACCGGTGAAAGCAGATCTTCTCATTCCAGGTGAATACCTATGGCAGGTGAGGTGCCGAGCTGCGGATGGAATTGCGCTCCGAGGTCAATAAAGAGTTGCTGCCACCTGATGCCAAATCCGGCTGTCAATACGGAAGACCGGCTCATCCAGCCACCGCGAATTGCCAGGATCTCAACAGGCCTGTACTCAGCTCCGGCTTTCAGATTGAAATCATAGCCGATGGTCTGCTCGCCCTCTGCTGACAACTGAAACTGCTTGGCCGGCTGGTAGGTCAAACCCACTGCCAACAGTGAAGATATTTCCAGCCCGGGAAGGTCTTCTCCGGCTGAAGCCATAAAGGGATTGTATGCCCTGGCTCCTATACTCAACTCAGGCGAAGGTTTGTACAGCAAAGCAGCCTCAGCAGTAAATGTATTGCCGTTTCCCAGATCGGTCACTCCGGTATGGATCAGATCCAGCTGCACACCAACAGCGATGTTTTCTCCCAGTTTGCGTCCGTATCCTACACCAGCCTGTGTTTGCCTGAAAGTCTGACTGCCATCGTGATGAACCGATAAACCAAAAGCACCCCCTGCTGCCGGTAATACGGCACAACCCCAAAGTGAAGTGAGTTCTGACAAACTGAAATACTGCAGTGCTGAAACACCAAAAGCAGGACCTTCAGCAAATGCCATCGCTGCCTGGTTATTGGCTGCAGCATAAGCATCAGTAAGGGTCAGCGATGTGTTGCCCATGGCCAGTGTTCTTGCTCCGGCATTATTGGTGCCAAATTGAGCCCAACCTGCAGAGTTGCCTGCAAGCAGCAGAAAAAATGGTGCAATTAGGATACGAATGCCCCGCATGGGGCGAAGATACAGGGTTTTCAAGGGCTGACGATTCTGCTGTGGTGAAATATTTATGAAATATTGTGGCTCTGAATGCCTATTTTTGCGCCTCGAAAAATCCAAAAAATTACCGACATGGATGTTCAAACTATGATGATCGCTGTTCCCATTCTGGGATTGATAGCGCTGCTCTTCACCTATATCAGAACCCGCTGGGTAGCGAGTCAGGAAGTAGGTGGCGACAAAATGGCCCTGATCGCAAAAAATATCAGCGATGGTGCCATGGCTTTCCTGCGTGCCGAGTACCGTGTACTGGCCATTTTTGTTGTATTGGTTGCTGCTCTGCTGGCTTTTGCAGGCTACCGCGAAGAAGACTCTTCTCCGCTGGTTGGTGCCTCCTTTATTGTAGGAGCTCTTTGTTCAGCCCTTGCCGGATTCATCGGTATGAAAGTGGCTACCAAAGCAAACGTGCGCACCACCAATGCAGCCCGCACCAGTCTGGGTAAAGCCCTGGAAGTTGCCTTTACCGGAGGCTCAGTTATGGGGCTCGGCGTTGTCGGACTCGGTGTGCTGGGTCTGGGTTCGCTCTTTCTGATCTACGGTCAGATGATCGGGATGGATAGCCATGCAGATGTGAACCTGGTGATCACCATCATTACAGGATTCAGCTTCGGTGCCTCCTCTATTGCACTTTTTGCCCGTGTGGGTGGTGGTATCTATACCAAGGCAGCCGATGTGGGTGCCGACCTGGTGGGTAAGGTGGAAGCCGGTATTCCGGAAGATCACCCGCTGAACCCCGCTACCATTGCTGATAACGTTGGAGATAACGTAGGAGATGTGGCCGGTATGGGTGCCGACCTTTTTGAATCTTATGTCGGATCGATCATTGGTACCATGGTACTGGGTGCAGCTCTGCTGAGCGGTGCTACTGTAGCAGGTGCCGAATGGACCGATGGTTTTAACGGACTGTCAGGTATCATGCTGCCGCTCGTGCTGGCAGGTGTGGGCATCCTGACCTCCATCATGGGTACATTCTTTGTTCGTGTGAAAGAAGGTGGAAACCCCCAGAAAGCCCTGAACGCAGGCGAGCTCATCTCCAGCCTGGTGATGCTGATCGCCACCTGGTTCCTGGTGAAGTGGATGCTTCCTGCTGAATGGACCTTTGCCGGCGAGACCTATTCCAGTACGGGTGTATTCCTTGCTGTGATCTTCGGTCTGTTTGCCGGTCTGGGTATCGGTTATATCACAGAATTCTATACCGGAACGGGTACCCGTCCGGTCAAAGGCATTGCTCGTCAGTCGCTGACAGGTTCTGCTACCAATATCATTTCCGGTCTGGGAGTAGGGATGCAGTCCACTGCCATTCCGATCCTGATCCTGGCTGTAGCCATCATTGGTGCCTTCCACTTTGCAGGTCTGTATGGTATCGCCATTGCTGCGGTGGGTATGTTGTCAAACACCGGTATCCAGCTGGCGGTAGATGCTTATGGTCCTATCTCAGACAACGCCGGTGGTATCGCTGAAATGGCAGAATTGCCTAAAGAGGTTCGTGGACGCACCGATAAGCTGGATGCCGTAGGTAACACAACCGCTGCCATTGGTAAAGGCTTTGCTATTGGATCAGCTGCGTTGACCGCTTTGGCACTGTTTGCTGCTTTTATGCAGACTGCAGGTATTACCACAATTGATATTTCCAAACCCATCATCATGGCAGGTCTGTTGATCGGTGGTATGCTGCCGTTTTTGTTCTCTTCCATGGCAATGGGAGCGGTTGGTCGTGCAGCCATGGACATGATCCAGGAGGTTCGCCGTCAGTTTGCCGATATTCCTGAACTGAACAAGGCACTGGCAGTAATGCGCAAGAATGAAGGCAAGGAAATGAATGAGTGGGATGCTGCAGACAAGGCCACATTCGATGCTGCCAACGGTAAGGCTGAGTATGGCAAGTGTGTAGAGATCTCTACCAAGGCTTCTATCCGTGAGATGGTACTTCCCGGTCTGGTGGCTGTATTGTCGCCGGTACTGGTTGGCTTCCTGGGGGGTGCCGAAATGCTGGGTGGTCTTCTGGCGGGTGTGACCGTTTCAGGGGTATTGATGGCCATCTTCCAGTCCAATGCGGGTGGTGCCTGGGATAATGCCAAGAAAATGTTCGAGGAAGGTGTTGATATCAATGGCAAGACCTATTACAAAGGTTCTGAGCCTCACAAGGCAGCCGTTGTGGGTGATACTGTTGGGGATCCTTTCAAGGATACTTCCGGACCTTCCCTGAATATTCTGATCAAGCTGATGTCAGTAGTATCGCTGGTTATTGCCAGCCTGCTCTGATAGCACCTTAATATTGTAATGAGACGGCGCCCGCATTGCGGGCGCCGTTTTTTTATCAGTTAAGGAGGCGGTCTCACTCAGGTATTACGGTCAAATAATCCCCAGCCATCGTCCGGATCGATCGAGCTATCGAACCGGCCTACCCAGTTAATAAAAAGACCACGAAACTGTTCCACTTCTTCGATGATCATATCTGCATAGTCCTGCCAGTCGGGGTGTCTGAACAGCAGCTGGTGCACCATGCTCTGGATCTCCATAGCGGCTCTCTTGATCAGTACTGCATTCTCCATCCTCAGCCAGTAAGCTTCAACCTGGATATTAGCTCTGATCTTTCCAGGGATCAACAGGGCGTTTCCCATCAATATATCCAGCGCTTCCCGCTCCATCATGAGTTCGGTGTCTTCCGTCAGGTCAGTATCATCAGCCTGAGCAGCATCATGAAGTGCCCTTACCAGGCGAAGTATCTCCATGGCCTTCTGCTGCAATGGTTCAGATGATAGCGGGTCATTTTTTCCTTCTTCATGGAGATACATAGGGAAAGGGTTATTGCTGCAAAGTAAGAAGATGCGGGCACATAAGGCACAAAAAAACCCGGACGAAACCGTCCGGGTTTTTTATTGGGTCTAAGACCGATTATCTCGCGATAGTGATCTGACGTACGGCATAACCGTTATCAGAGGTCAGCTTCACAATGTAGTTACCTTCTGCAAGGCCAGCTACATTAACAGTGGCAGAACCACCATTCAGGCTGATCGGGCTCATTACTGACTCACCCAGCAGGTTGAAGATCTCAACGCTTACATTGCTGAAGTTACCATTGAGGTTGATGTTCATCATCTCATTGGCAGGAGTCGGGTAGATATTCAGAGCGGCATCCAGCAGGAGGTCTTCGATACCAACTACAGTTGCAGTAACATTCTTACAGGTCTCATCGCTGGAAGTTGCGTTTGATGCTGTCAGACACACATTATAGGTACCTGAAGCAGTATAAGTATAAACCGGGCTTTCCAGCGGGCTGGTACCTGAACCATCACCGAAGTTCCAGCTATAGCTGGTAGCATTGGAAGAAGAGTTGGTGAATGTGGCAGTTGCCCCAGATACAGAGAAAGTAAAGTTAGCTATTGCAGCAGGTTCAGCACCAAAGTCATCATCAGTGAAAATGATGCCTTTAGCGTAATAGAACTGAGGCGGAGAAACATCATCAGCACCAGGAACGCTGAACACTATAGGCAGTTCATACTCACCGGCACCATTGTCCATAGATACAGGAGCCATGGTAGGATAGTAAGCTGAATAGGTATAATCAGTACCGTCTGTGATATTTACCGGGTTGGTGTATTCACCGGAAGCAATATCATAACCCAGTACAAACAGGTCAGGAGCACTGTGATCAGTAAAGATCAGAGAGTCAGACTCGTTCCAGGCAAAAAACAGCTTGGATCCATCAGGTGTGCGGCTGATCTGCGGGTTCTGTGTTACTGAAACAGGAGTGGTACCAAATTCACCTTCGGGTAACAGGCTGTAACCCAGGGTTTCCACTTCCCAGTCAGCTCCATCTGAAGTTGACAGGTGCATGTACACTCTGTAATCTGCATAGATGAAGTACATGGAATCGAGGTAGTTGCCGGAGAATGAGCTCAGCACTTCTGCAAACATATGCAGTCTGCCATCTGAACCAACGGTGCCGTCAATTTCAGTGAAATAAGGAACGATATCACCAGTTCCTCCATCTTGAGCTACTACCCATTCTTGCATCGTGGTGTTGGTTGACCAGTCATAGCCTGGCAGCCAGCTCCATGTTCCGCCACCGTCGGTGGTCTTCAAGATCTGAGGCTGAACTGATTTCTGTGGGCTGCTGGTAAGCGTACCGGTTGCAAGAGCATAGCCGGTAGTTCCGGAGGCGTCAAAGTTAACACACCAGGTTCCGCCGGAACCGGCTATAGCTTCACCACCAGAGTTGACGATCTCCCAGTCAGGAACAACCATGGTAGAAGTCCTGTTAAAGGCACTTACTCCGTCAAATTCAAATTTGTTCACATAAACAGTGTCACCTGTAAGTTGTTCTTTCATATCCCAAAGGCTGCCATCTTCATACCAGTTGATAGCATAAGGGAAGTAATCGTTAGAAAGACCACCTTCAGAGTAGTATTCTTCATAATTGCTGCCACCTGCAAAATCAGCAGACATCTGGTGGGTAGCACCCCATGAACCTGTTACTGAGGTCAGAGACGGGCCGTGAGCCACGAAATAGGCGTTAGCCGGGTCAGTGTTACCTGCAGGGTTCCAGAGTGAACCACTGGGGTAGCGGTTACCGGTGATCACACCAGCAGCACCTGCATTATAGTCAAGGCTGAGGATCACGTTGGTAGTCCAGGTAGCTCCGCCATCAGTTGAGATGTCAAAGGAAAGACCGCCTGAGCCACCGGGAGTTCCGCTGTTTTGACGGTGTACGAAAGCCACGCTGTTGATGTCAGGATGGTAAGACACCTGATTCTGTCCGGCCAGCAGGGTGGTGAACAGGTTGTAGGCTGTACCAATAGGAATGAATTCAACAGCACCGCGACCAGAACGGGCCTCGAGTGCTTCCGGAGCCATGTTGGCCGGATTGTGTTTGTAGAAAGAAGGCTGCTCCAGGTCCACAATAACGCGGTCATGAGGCCTTACTTCCCTGGCTTCGGTACGAACAGGTGCCTGTGCCATAGAAGCAAAAGCAACGCTCACACCGATCATGCAAGTAATCAATTTTTTCATAATAATCGGTTTAGATTTAGTTTATCTGAATGAGCCAAAGTTAATAAATATGACAAAAAATAGGGGTATCCGCCTGTATTTATCTTGTAAAATTGAAGTAATTTTTAACCTGTGCGGGTATCAGGCCCTGATGGTGGAATGAACCTGAATAAACGAACAGGCCGCGAAATGGCTACCAGGGGCATAACCCGGTTGGGTTTCCGGTGCAGGGTAGTTATCAAAGAACTATGAGGGTCTTCACCCACAATTGACCTTCAAACCATATGGAGACCAGATATTGTCCGGATGGAATTTCTGTAAGATCTGCTATAAAGCCATCTCCGGCAGGTTGACAGGGTACAGTTGTTGTTTTACCGGATAGATCAGTTAGTTGTACATGATCAATTTGCAAATTGCAATTACAGCCTATAAGCAAATTGTCATGGGCCGGAACAGGGCTGATACTCCAGATATCATTCAACAGATTTTCTACCCCTATGATATTGATCAATTCGCAGGATGTATCGCTGCTTGTCTGATTACTGGCAGTTAAACAGACCGTGTAGTTCCCGGTAGAAGGATAGTCATGCACGGGATCTTCCAGCGTGCTTACCGGCGACCCGTCACCAAAATCCCAGCTGTAAGACAAGGCATATGCTGAATTATTGATGAAAGAAACGGATGAGCTCAGTTGGTAATATCCAAAGTCTGCTACTGCGTCCGGACTAAAATCCTCATCGGTCAAAGTGACTCCTTTCAGGTAGAATACATCGGCAGGAGGTTGAAAAAATACCACCGGTATTTCATAGTTTCCGTAACCGTCATCCATGGTTACTGGTGAAACTACCGGAAAATATACCTCACCTTCAGCATCAGTTCCGGAAGAGTAATTTTTGGTCCATGTATATTCATTTGTCATGACATTATATCCCGTAACCATCAGATCCGGAGCCTGGTGGTATGTATGGTAAGATGAATCGGTCATGGTATAAGTGAAAAAGACCCTGGTTCCTGCACTATTTCTGCTGGCCTGAACACGATAAGGTATGGCAAACAATTCGGGATAACCACAATTCAGTGAATCTCTTAGCAGATTGCTGTAACCCAGTAAGTTTGCATTCCAGTCACTGCCATCACTTACTGACAGATGGGTGAATCCTGAATAGTTCTGCCAGATCGAATACAACGAATCAGGATCGGTACTGGTTGTGGTTCTGCCTGTAAACTCAGTGATCATCTGAAGCACTCCGTTGCTGTCAACTACAGCATCATAGTTGGTGAAGAAAGGCACTCTGGTACCATCCCATGCAGGAGGAGTATTTTCTTCGAAGGTGGTTAAGGTGCTGAAGTCAGATACAGGCAACAAGTTCCATGATTCACCAGCATCATCGGATTTATAGATGACGGGAGATATGGTTGTGGGGCCATCATCCAGACCCCCGAGAATGACCAGATATCCGATTGTTCCGGTTGGATCGAAATGAACCCCCCATCCAAGTCCGGCATAATTTTCTTCATTTGCAGCACCAACCGGTACATAGGTATAAAAATCGGGTTCCATGGTGGTAGTGGAATAATCGAATCCGGTACCCGCTTCATTGGGAGTGATTTTGTTGATACGGTATTTATCAAAATTCAGATCATTCAGATCGGCATTGCCGGTATTGTTGAAAGTAGTAGATACATCCCACATCGCCCCGGAACTGCAGTAGTCTATACCCAACGGGTGATAATCAAATGGTTCATCCGGTGTCTGATAATACTGTTCATCAAGATGCTCGCCATCCAGGGTGGCTGATATTCTGAATGTATATCCCCAATTGCCCGGTGCATCAGGATCCAGTGCCGGACCATTGGCTACAATAAATGCCTGATCGGGGTCTGTATTCCCTGGTGGATTATAAATGGTCGCACCAGGATACTTGTTGGCAAGAGCAGGTGCCTCACCTGCGGCACAGTCTGGTGAAATTTCATTTTTGAGCTGCCATGTAGCACCGCCGTCTGTAGATACATCAAAAGAAATTCCTTGGATATAATAGTGGCTCCTGTGAATGAAGATCACACTGTTGATGTCAGGATGATAGGAAACCTGATTCTGCCCATCAAGCAACATGGAATAAACAGTTAAATAGTAACCAAAAGGGATTACCTCTGCAGAAGATCTTTTATGAGATAACTGATCTGATCTGTCTGACTGATGGTGATCATACTGTTCTGCCGAACGAATTTCGGAATGAGAAGTGTTTGCAGAAGACCTTGTTTCGAAAAAGAAATTCTTTTCCGGAGCTTGTGCCAATATCATGCTGCAGGAACAGCATAACAAAAAATGTACGATGCCTTTTTTCATGAGCAGGCTGATTCTTTATAAAGATATCCTGTTTGTAATTAGTGAGTCTGGTGAAAACAAGGAATCATATCCTGGTCAGGATCTTTGACAAAAGAAGTATCTGATGAAAAGGAGTTGAAGGGACAAAGGTGTGCATGCATCTGCAGGTAAGCGCAAAAAAAAGGAGCCCGAAGGCTCCTTGCTGATTTTTTGTTCAGATGTCGCTTAGCTTGCTGGTGTGCTGTTATCTGGAGCAGCAGCTTTTTTGGCAGCCTTCTTAGCGGCTTTCTTAGGAGCAGCTTTTTTAGCAGCCTTCTTAGCAGCTTTCTTAGGAGCAGCTTTTTTGGCAGCCTTCTTGGCGGCTTTCTTAGGAGCAGCTTTTTTGGCAGCCTTCTTAGCAGCTTTCTTAGGAGCAGCTTTCTTAGCAGCCTTCTTAGCGGCTTTCTTAGGAGCAGCTTTCTTAGCGGCTTTCTTAGGAGCGGCTTTCTTTACTGCTTTTTTAGCGGCCTTTTTAGGAGCGGCTTTCTTTACTGCTTTTTTAGCGGCCTTCTTAGGAGCAGCTTTTTTTGCAGCTTTCTTGGCAGCCTTCTTAGGAGCAGCTTTCTTAGCGGCTTTCTTAGGAGCGGCTTTTTTAGTTGTTTTTGCCATTGGAAAAATGTTTTGGTTATCGCAAAATTAAATACAAAATCATTTTACCAAAGAATTAAAGAACTTTTTTTGTTGATAGGATTGTCCTGCTGAATATTTCTCTGTACACGGCCACGGGATTTTTTGACGCACGGGTTTACTTCTCTGATGACTGATACTTGTGTGCTTCTACAGGATATTGCACTTCCTCATTTAAGGATAAGAATTTCAATAATATTATGAAACATCAGTAAAATAAGCCTTTCACAGCATTTCTTTAGTGTATTGTGTTGTTTATTGAACTGGTGATAAGAATATAAATAAAGCAGAATGACCAGCGCATAAAGCGCTGAGCATACAACAACAAGGCCATGTGCATTGACGGTTGAAAAGAGCGGTCTCCTGTAAATATTTTTTTAGCGGACGGCAAGCATTTGAAAGGATCAGGAGATATTCTGGCCTTCCGGACGGAGCAGGTTCTGATTCGTTGCCTTCAAAACCTTCTGATGAGTTGGTCAAAAAAGCAATATCGCATACAGGTATTTACTGTTATCTTGGAAAGGAGGTGAGGCTGCTGTAGCCTATCAGTCTGTCTGCATTTCGCATATTGTCATGCAGGTATATCATGACCTGATAATTGTTCTCTGTTTCAAAATAGTTGCCTTCGGCCATGCTGTAATCCTGTATGTTGCTTCCATGTTCCAGGAAGGTATAGAGATAATTATAGTAGCCCTGCTTCAGATATATCTGACAGGTATATTGCTGAAGATCTGCATCATACTCCATTCTGTTTTCTTCGCCGGTCTGATAATGGTTGAAACCCCCAACCACAAAATAGTCTCCCTGCGACATCCAAAAGGGGCTTTCCAATGCAAAATGCACCATGACATAATCTGCATCCAGGTGTTTGTTTCGTGCCATGTCGGCATCTATCAGAAATTGTCCGTCCACGTCGTTGTCAAAAGCATAGCGTTGATAGCTTCTGTTCTGATCTACATTGATCCAGGCATCGGTGCCGGTCTGGGTCCTGTCCATCTTTACAATGCGTTCTGATTGAACCCGGGTACTTCTGATATCAAAACGCCTGAATTCCTTTCCTCCGGGAAATACCAGGTCTGTCTGATCAAAAAGCATGGTATTGTTTGCTATTAGTCTTGGTTTGATATCAGTTAGCGGTTGGTTCTCACGAAAGTTCTGAATGACCGAGACCCTGACTTCATCAAAAGGATTGCTGCTGGGTACCTCTTTGATGCCCACCTCAAGAAGCAGTCTTTGATAATCATTCCTGAAGCGGGTAAGATTTGGTTGTTGAACAGATGCCTGTATGGTAGCAAGTTCTTCTCTGACATAGAAGGGGAGGGTAAGTACAGGAGCTGAGTCATTGCCAGACTCCCATATATGAATAAGGTAGTTGCCGGAAACAAGAAAATTCAGCTGATCATTCGGAAAGACCGCACGGTACTGTGTGTATGACTGTTTGGTGTTGAAGGAAAAGGCATAGTCACTGATGAATTGTTCTTCAAAGCCATCCAGGTAATCGAGCGGAAACAGACCACTGGTGGTCCAGTCCTGGTTGCAATGTTCAAATGTGTAGCTGTAATCATGAACCCCGCTTCTCAGGTCGTCAAAACGAAGCACCAGTTGATCGCCGGAGCCAATCTTGATGATCGGCATGCTCATTTCCAGATCGCTTCGCTGTAACAATACCGTGCGTAGATAAGAGGTGTTGTTTTGGTGCAACCGGTCGGTTTGCGCACCGGTAATTGTGCTGCACAAGGCCAGCAGGATGGCGAACAGGTTTTGGAACATGGTCACAAGAATAGTCTTTATGTAAGGTAACCCCAAAAACCCTGCCGCAGAAGTCTTCCGGGCCGGGGTTGGGATAAAGTGTTGAAATCATCCGGAACTTTACCAAGTTCCATATTGAATAGTATAACTTTGTGCGGTTTTCAAAAACAGCTTACCAGCATGAGCAGATTGATACGGCTGACAAAGGGGTATGATATTAAGATCAAGGGTGCCCCGGTCGGCAAACTGGACAGCTCTTTCAGCGCCAAAACATTTTCCGTTAAACCGGTTGATTTCCATGGGCTTTCGCCTATTCCCAAGCTCTTTGTCAGCGAGCAGACAGAGGTTAAAGCCGGCGATCCGCTGTTTTACGACAAATCTGATGAACGCATTCACTACTGTTCTCCGGTTTCTGGAGAAGTAGTTGCGATCCACAGGGCAGAGAAAAGAGCCATTGATGAGGTCGTGATCCTGGCCGACAGTGATATTCGCTATCGCACCTGGGAGCCGGCTGACCCGAATACCCTAACCCGCGAAGCGATCATTGAGCGCATGCTGGAATCCGGTGCATGGTTGTTTCTTCGGCAGCGCCCTTATAATGTGGTAGCCAGCCCGGATGAAGCACCCAAGGCCATATTCATAAGCGGTTTTGACAGTTCACCTCTGGCTCCTGATATGGCTATGGTCATGGAAGGTAAAGAGGAGGCATTCCAGACCGGAATCAGGATACTGTCCAAACTTACCTCCGGAAAGATACATCTGAGTCTGTCTGCCCGCCAGAGACCACCTAAGGTATTTGATACCGTACAAGGGGTCGAAATACATTGGTTTGACGGTCCGCACCCAACCGGAAATGTTGGCGTGCAGATCCACCATATAGATCCTGTTAATAAAGGAGAGGTGGTATGGCATATTCATCCGGAAGATGTTGCCAACCTCGCCACATTATTTACTAAAGGTATTTACAGCCCGGAGCGCACTGTTGCAGTGGCCGGTCCTATGGTAAGCAAGCCTCATTATGTTAAAACCCTCCAGGGTGCCTGCATTGAAGGGCTTGTGAGCAACAATCTGATTTCTGACCATGTTCGCTGTATCAGCGGTAATGTGCTGACAGGCAGAACAGTAGCCAGCAATGGTCACCTTGGTTTTTTTGACCATCTGGTCACAGTGATCGAAGAAGGTGATCACGCTGAATTGCTGGGATGGCTTTTCCCCAGTTATGCAAGACCAACCAGATCTATGGCCTACTGGGCCTATGCCAATGAAGCACCTGACGGTTATGCGGTCACTACTTCCATGCATGGAGAAGAAAGAGCCTTTGTAATGTCGGGTCAGTATGAACAGGTGTTGCCTATGGACATTTATCCTGTGCACCTCCTGAAGGCCATCATGGCCCGTGATTTTGATCTCATGGAGGGGCTTGGTATTTACGAAGTGACTGAAGAAGATTTTGCTTTATGTGAATTTGTTTGTACCTCAAAAATTGATGTACAGGAGATTCTGCGTGAAGGTCTGGACTATATGCGTTCTCAAAACTGATAAACAGGAAAATCAACATTGATGGATCCTTTAAAACCCATACGAAATTCTGTAGGCAAAAAGCTGTGGAAGCAGGTGGAGGAACTTGAGCCGAGTTTCAAAAAAGACGGCATGCTGCACTCGCTGCATTCCACATTTGATGCTTTTAAAACCTTTTTGTTCGTACCACCAACCGTAACATCCAAAGGAGCTCATATTCGCGATGCCATTGATCTGAAGCGTACCATGTTTCTGGTCATCATTGCCATGATTCCGGCATTGTTGCATGGCATTTTTAATGTAGGTCATCTGCATTATGTGGCCAATGGTATGTATCCGCATTTCTTTGATGGCTTCGGGCCAAAACTGGTATATGGACTGATCCACGTGCTGCCCATCGTTATTGTCAGTTATGTGGTGGGTCTTGGAATCGAATTTGCCTTTGCACAGTTTCGCGGCCATCCGGTAAATGAAGGCTTTCTGGTTAGTGGTATGCTGATACCGCTGGTCATGCCACCAGATATTCCGCTTTGGATGGTGGCACTGGCTACAGCCTTCTCTGTCATCATTGTGAAAGAAGCATTTGGTGGAACCGGTATGAATATTCTGAACGTTGCGCTTACTGCAAGGGTCTTTATATTCTTTGCATATCCTACTTATATAAGTGGAGATCAGGTCTGGATAGCCGGCCTGCCGGAAAGCCCGGATGCATTTTCAGGAGCTACCGTGCTGGGCGTATGGGCCAAACAAGGCTACGATGCTATGAGTCATGTAGGTTTCAGTACAGTTTCACAACAGGTGGGTTACACCCCGATGGATATGTTCCTGGGTTTCATTCCGGGATCCATAGGCGAGACCAGCAAACTGGCCATTCTTCTGGGTGCCGTTTTCCTGATATGGACAGGAATCGGTAGCTGGCGAATCATGTTGTCTGTGTTTGTAGGAGCTTTCCTCATGGGACTGATACTGAATGCAGCGGCTCTTGGGTTCGATCTCAGTAATCCGCATCTGGCTGTTCCTGCCTATTACCATCTTCTGGCAGGAGGCCTGGCATTCGGAGCCGTATTTATGGCAACGGATCCGGTAACTGCTACCCAGACCACCACCGGAAAATATATTTATGGTCTGCTGGTAGGAATGATATCCATTCTGATCAGAGTGCTGAACCCTGCATACCCGGAAGGGGTGATGCTGGCCATCCTGTTCATGAATGTATTTGCACCACTTATTGATCATATGGTCATTCAGTCTAACATTAAACGCCGTTTAGCCCGTGGATAGGAATAGTAACATCTATACGATCATCTACGCTGCCATCCTGACCGTGGTGGTGGCCGTAGTGCTGGCTTTTGTTCACAGCAGCCTGGAACCAAAGATGGAAGCCAATGAAAAACTGGCCAAGCAGAAAGATATCCTCCGGTCTGTTGGATTGGTGGATCTTCCGGATGCAAGTGCTGTGTATGAAAAGACCATAAGCAGTTTTGTGATAGACGCATCCGGAAAAGTTGTGGATGGTATGGATGGTGAAGCTGTGAATGTAGCCGCCGAATTCAAAAAGCCTGCGGAAGATCAGGTACATCCGGTATTTGTCTATACGGCCGATGACGGCAGCAAACGTCTAATTCTGCCCTTATATGGTAATGGTCTTTGGGATAAGATCTGGGGATACATTGCTCTCGAGGAAGATATGAATACCATTGCCGGTATTGCCATGGATCACAAAGGTGAAACACCGGGTCTGGGTGCAGAGATCAAAGATAATCCGAAACAATACAACGACCCTTTTATTGGCAAGACCATCCTGGACGAACAAGGTAACTACGTATCTGTTAAGATGGTGAAGGGCGGTATAAAAGAACCCGAACACCAGATCGATGCCATTTCAGGTGCCACTATCACAAGTGATGGTGTGAATGAGATGCTGTACCGTGGCCTGGGTTACTACCTGCCTTATTTCAATGCTGCCAAGTCTCAAACTTCTTTAAAATAAACGCCATGAGTGAAACACAGGTTGCTCAAAAAAGTACCACGCTGTTCGGCAAGAAAGAGCGCAGACTGCTAACTGACCCCTTCAATGACAACAACCCTATCACTGTGCAGGTGTTGGGTATTTGCAGTGCACTGGCTGTAACCGTGGCTGTCAAGAATGCCCTGGTCATGGCAGTGGCAGTGACCCTTGTAACAGGATTCTCCAACCTCATCATTTCCCTGCTGCGTAATACCATCCCCAACCGGGTGCGTATGATCGTTCAGCTGGTGGTCATTGCATCACTGGTTTCCATCGTAGAGATGGTGCTGCATGCCTTCCAGTATGATGTGTACAAGCAGATGTCGGTGTATATCGGCCTCATCATCACCAACTGTATCCTGATGGGAAGACTGGAGGCATTCGCCATGGCTAACAAGCCCTGGCAATCTTTACTTGATGGTATTGGCAACGGTGTTGGTTATGGTGCCATTCTGATAGCCGTAGCCTTCTTCCGTGAACTGTTCGGAAAAGGATCTGTGTTCGGCTTCCGCGTGCTGCCAGACTGGTATGTGCCTAATGGACTGATGCTGATACCGGCTGCTGCCATTTTCCTCATCGGTATCATCATCTGGATCCAGCGTTCACGCAATACTAAACTGGTAGATATTTCCTGACCTGTCTCAATACTGCAACATGGAATACATCAATATATTCATTAAAGCCTCCTTCGTGGAGAACATGGTACTGAGTTTCTTTCTCGGTATGTGTTCCTTCCTGGCAATTTCAAAGAAGGTAAAGACAGCAGTTGGTCTTGGAGCCGCTGTGGTCTTTGTACTGACCATGACCGTCCCGATCAACTGGCTCATCAGTAATTATCTGCTCAGTGAGAACGGTATTTTTCATACAGATCTGACCTTCCTGAAGCTGATCATTTACATTGCGGTGATCGCGGCAATGGTGCAGCTGGTAGAAATGGTAGTGGAGCGTTTCAGCCCGGCACTGTATAGTGCTCTGGGTATCTTCCTGCCACTTATTACCGTGAACTGCTCCATCCTTGGGGGCGCCCTTTTCATGGACTCCAGAGAATATGAACTGGGTGAAGCTGCTGTGTTTGGATTCGGCTCCGGTTTCGGATTTTTTCTGGCTATTGTTGCCATAGCAGCCATCCGCGAAAAGCTGCGCTATTCCAATATTCCTGCACCGCTTCGCGGGCTGGGTATCGCGTTTATCATCACAGGTCTGATGGGCCTGGCCTTTATGAGTTTTATCGGTATCAAACTGTAATCTTTCGTCATGAACTGGACCTTATTGCTTGATTCGAGTGTCATTATTTACAGCATTGGCGTCTTTGCAGGCGTCATCCTGTTACTGACCGTAACCCTGCTTTTCGCCAAGTCAAAACTGACTCCTGCTGGTAATGTTAACATCGTGATCAACGGTGAAAATGACAAACCTGTGGTGACCACTCCTGGTGGAACTTTGCTGAGTACACTTAGCCAGCAGCATATTTATCTGCCTTCAGCCTGCGGTGGTGGTGGTACCTGCGCCATGTGCAAGTGTCAGGTCATTGAAGGTGGCGGAGATATACTGCCTACTGAAGAAGGATACTTTACCCGTAAACAAGTTCAGGACAACTGGCGTCTGGCATGTCAGGTAAAGGTGCGTGAGGATATGCAGATCAAAGTACCGGAAGAGGTTTTCGGTATCAAGAAATGGGAATGCGAAGTGGTTTCCAATCACAATGTGGCCACCTATATCAAGGAGTTTGTAGTGAAACTTCCTCCGGGCGAAACACTGCATTTTGAAAGCGGTGGATATATTCAGATCGATGTACCTGCCATTGAAGTGAAGTTCAAGGATATGGTGGTAGAGAAAGAATACCATGACGAATGGGATCGCTACAAGATGTGGGATCTGGTCATGAAGAATGACGAACCAATTTACCGTGCCTATTCTATGGCCAACCACCCTGCTGAAGGAAACATCGTGATGCTGAACATCCGTATTGCCACACCACCCTGGGACAGGGTCAAAGGTCAGTTCATGGATGTGAATCCCGGAATCTGTTCTTCTTTCATCTTCTCCCGCAAACCTGGAGATAAGGTGATGGTGAGCGGCCCTTATGGTGAGTTCTTCATTAAGCCAACCAACAAGGAAATGGTATATATTGGTGGTGGTGCAGGTATGGCACCGCTGCGTTCTCATATCTTCCATTTGTTCCACACTATGAAGACCGACCGAAAGGTATCTTACTGGTATGGTGGTCGTTCCACTCGTGAGTTGTTTTACACGGAACAGTTCCAGGAAATAGAAAAACAATTCCCGAATTTCAGTTACCACATTGCTTTGTCTGATCCAACTCCGGAAGATAACTGGACAGGCCCTGTAGGGTTCATCCACCAGGTGGTGCTGGATAATTATCTGAAGAACCATCCGGAACCGGAAGAGATCGAGTACTACCTGTGTGGTCCGCCGCAAATGAATGCAGCTGTCATGAAGATGCTCGATAATCTTGGCGTGCCAAATGAAAATATTGCCTTCGACGACTTCGGCGGCTGATCTTAAATTACTTTTCACTGCCCCTCCCTTTGCGGAGGGGCTTTTATTTTTATACCATGCGCCATCTGCTCATCTCTTTTATATTGCTATCACTGACAGCCTGCGACCGCTCTTCGTTGACCGAATTCACAGTTCGCGGCGAAACCATGGGTTCTACCTACAGCATCATCTATCTGGATTCTGCCGGACGAGATCTGGGTACAGCTCTCGATAGTATGCTGGTGGAGTTCAATGCGGTATTCAGTACTTATGATACCAGCTCTGTGATCAGCGCCTTCAATGCCAGCGATACCGGAATTGCTCTTATTGGCGAACAACTGGAGTGGTTCAGAAGGTTGTTCGCGGTATCTGATGAAGTACATGCCATCCATAACGGTGCGTTCAATCCTGCTATTGGTCCGCTGGTGCAGTACTGGGGTTTTTACAACAAACAGGAATCGCTGGAAGCTGAACCTCCTCAGGATGAGATTGACAGTTTGCTGGCCATCAGCCGGTATGAACTGGTGCATCTGGATCAGCAGTTTCTGGTGAAGGATGATCCTGCCGTGCGCCTGGATGTCAATGCCATTGCGCCCGGGTTTGCAGCCGATCTCTTAGGAGAGTTTCTGGAAACAAAGGGCATTCACAGATATATGATCGAAATAGGCGGTGAGATCAGGGCCAGGGGTTTGAACAGTCGGAATACAGGCTGGACGGTCGGTATCCGCAAGCCGGAAGAACTGTCGGCACAGCTGGTAAGCACCATCACCCTGAATGATCTGTCGCTGGCTACCAGTGGAAATTACAATAAGTATGTAGTGGTTGATGGCCGGAAGATGGGGCATACGATTGATCCGCATACCGGCAGGCCTGCAGTCAATGAATTGCTCAGTGCCACATTGATCACCCGGAACTGTATGCATGCAGATGCCCTGGCAACTGTTTGTATGGTAGGTGGATTTGAACAGGCAAAGGAGCTCATTCTCAGACAGGAAAGCCTGGAAGGATACCTGATATATTCTGACGAAGCTGGAAAAATGGCAACATGGATATCGCCCGGAATGGAAGAGCTGATCAGGGAGGTGCAGTGATCAGGATTCAGGATTGCCACATGGCTCTCCTGCTTTTCGCCCGCACATGGTGCATTCGCCTACTTCATTCTTCAGCATGGGGTTGTTGGTGGCACAGGTTCCGTGAAATTCGCCGCCTTTGACAAAGATGATACGAATAGCGAAAAGGAAAAATGCGGCACCTATCAGAATGATGGCATAGATCAGAGAATCCATCGACGAAAATTTTTACAAATTTACTGCAATTACTATCTAAACAGGCAGATAACGTCAATAGTTCAATGAAAAGCAGACAGGAAAAAATGGAAGCCTTCGGCAGGCTGTTAGACATCATGGATGACCTGAGGACCCAATGCCCCTGGGATAAGAAACAGACCATTCGTTCTCTCCGCAACCTGACCATCGAAGAGACCTATGAGCTTGCAGATGCCATTTCAGAAGAAGACTGGACAGGGATCGGTGAAGAGTTGGGAGATCTGCTATTGCACATGATCTTCTACAGCAGGATCGGAGAGGAACAGGGAAAGTTCGATGTGGCAGATGTGTTGCATAAACAGTGCGAAAAGCTGATCCACAGGCACCCGCACATTTATGGAGATCTTACGGTGGCCGATGAAGAAGAAGTGAAACGCAACTGGGAACAACTGAAACTGCAGGAAGGAAAAAAGTCAGTGCTGCAGGGAGTGCCAGGTTCTTTACCCGCACTCATAAAAGCTTATCGTATTCAGGACAAAGCAGGGCAGGTAAACTTTCAGTGGGAGGAGACCGCTCAGGTGTGGGATAAGGTAGCTGAAGAAATGGCTGAACTGAAAGAACAGACCGATCATGCTACACCTGATCAGGAAAAGATAGAAGAAGAGTTTGGAGATCTGATGTTTGCCCTGGTGAATCTGTCACGCTACCTCAAGGTAGATCCGGAAAATGCACTGGAGCGCACAAACAAGAAATTCATACGTCGTTTCAGCTATATTGAAGAGCATGCTGCTGCTGCCGGTAAGGCCCTGAAGGATATGACCCTGACAGAAATGGACGCCTTGTGGAATGAAGCAAAATTAGCTGAACATCCATAAAAAAAGCCCGCCGGGATAGCGGGCTTTTACTAAGTAGTGTGTGTGTTCAGAATGTTCGGGTGGCCTTGAAAAACAGGGATCTTCCCATAACGGGTGCTCCCACAAAATACTGTTGCTCTCTGTTGTAAACATTGGAAACTAACAGGCTGAAAACAGTTTTGTCCATATAGTGTGGTGCATAGTTCAGTGTCAGATCCAGGTCGTTGATGGATTCAACGGTTCCAACATAAGCACCAGAGTTGGCCGGATAAGAAGCCTGCCAGCGGAAAGTAGCTCCCACATTCAGGTCTATCTTTTTGATATCATAACTCAGCTTGAGACTGGCCTTGTTGGCGGGTGCATTTAATGCCACATAGCCCAGCTGAGCACCTTCCAGAGCGATGCTGTCTTTATCTATCCAGGAATATCCCAGAGATACCCGGAAGTCATCATTGACATAAATGGTGGCACCCAGATCAGCACCGTAAACGGTCACATCGCCCAGGTTCACATAGGTCACATAAATAGCAGGCTGATCCAGTTCAGTTGGCACAACAGTACCCATTGGAACACCGGCACCTGCGCCTACCACAGTGGCAACCCATTCAGGGAACGCATCTCCATCGCCATTCTCATCCAGTGCACCGGTAAGCAGGCTCACCGCTACTGCATTGGAAGGGTCTTCCCACGCAGCAAACATTTCTGCATAGATACCTGAAGTAAGTGATTCAGGATCCAGGAATACGTTGGGCGTGATATTGGTTAACGGGCCCACAAAATCCTGGATGGTGGTCTGATATACATCAACCGTTGCAAAGACTTTGTCATCCATCAAACTGCCTTTCCAGCCCAGTTCAAATGTATTGGTGGCACTGTTCAGGATGCCGCCGAAATCCTGAATATTATTCGGGTCTATCAGGTCAAATTCTTCTGTGGTCAGATTCAGTAAACGCATCACATTGGATACACTGCTGATATCATCCGGCAACAGCGGGCCGAATAAGAGCTGCACCTGAGCCAAGGGCAAGCCTGTTGCTTCAGCAAATCCCTGAAACAGCAATACGGTGGCCATGTCCCAGGTGATATTATTCAACTGATCATTTCCGGAGATGGAATAATAGGTGTTGGAAGCATCGCCAATGAAGGAAGCGTATGGCGAGAGGAACTGGGCGAATCCATTGTTATCATAAGAGTAGGTGAATCCGCCGCGGTTTCCGGTAGCACGTACACCTATTCCCGGAATGTAGTCCAGTCCGAAAAGTGATTGTCCGAATGCTCCCAGATCACCCAGGTCAGCCAGTTGCAGGATATCCAGGTTCAGGTTATTGCTGCTCGGGGCACTGAACGCTCTGTTGTAGGTCAGTCTGAATGTCTGGCGTGTGCTGGGCTTGTACACCACTGCAGCTCTTGGTGATACAAATGGCTGATCAACAAAATTATGGTAATCGCCGCGAAGCGCTGCAAGCAGTTCAAGCTTGCTGTTGATCATATACTTTCCTTGTATGTAGGCGCCTACTTCTGTAATGTTGTCATCGTTCTCATACTGGCCGTTGATGGTACTTTCCGTTTGCGGCATGGTCTCAATGAAGTCAATTCCGTAGATCAGGGTCAGGTCATTATTCATGTGATCTGAGCTGTATTGTACCTGCGCTGCCAGTTGCTTGGATTTGTCAATGATCTGATCGCCGGTGCGGAAGAGATAGGTCTGTCCTGCATCACTGCCATTCAGAAATACCTGGGTGAACAAGCGATCACGGCGGTATCTGATCTGCCCGTAGTAATACCTCCAGTCAATGGCCTGTCCTGCACCGATACCGGTCATTTCAATACCATCATTCTGAGTAATACCTCCTGCCAGTATCCATTCAGAAATGTTATCCGGACGGTAATCCAGGCGCAGGTCAACCCCCATTTTATTGATGTCATTGTTTCTGGTATTCAATGTAGGTACTGTATCTGTGGTTACACGTCCTTCGCTGGTCTGGTATCCTTTGTAGATATAGTTCGGTTCAAATGGATCATCATACAACCAGTCGTTTCCTGCAAAATAGGTACCCAGTATCTTATATCCCAGTTTGTCATTGATCTTCCCGCTGTGGCGGATGGCTGCTGAATACATGGCACGGTCGCCGAAGGCATCATCATCGAACAAGGGAGAATAGGCGGTATCTACCAGGCCTGTGATGGGGTCTATCGGGTTGGCGATGGCAATGGTATCGCTGATGTATTGCCTGAATCCTCCGCCCAGGCTGACAGTAGTCTGGAAGCGATCATCCTGATCAAGCGGAGATTTGGTGATCATATGCAACACACCGTTGGCACAGTTGGGTCCGTAAAGTGCAGATGCCGGGCCGCGTAAAACTTCAATACGCTCCAGGTCACTGTTGTCTGTAGGGATAAACATATTTACGTTCACACGCAAAGAAGGTACTGCTGCATAACGGTTATCAACCATCGTCAGCAATGCGCCGCTGAATATATTATTGAAGCCACGGGTAACCACGTTGGTCTGCACCAGACCGGTGTTGATGATATCTACACCGGGAACGCCCTTCAGGTTGTCAGTCGGGCTGATGGCCACGGTATTGTTGATCTGTTTCGTTGTGATCAGGCTGATACTGGCAGGTGCGTCCAGGATCTTTTCCTGCCTGCGGGAAGCTGATATAACCACTGCATCCAGGTTCAGAGAGGTCAGCTCCAGTGAGACATCAATTTTGTTTTGGCCGGCAATAGCCACGTACTGATCTTCATATCCTACAAATTTGAAGACCAGTGTGGTACTGCTTTCAGGCACAGCCAGGCTGTATTGACCATCCAGGTCTGTTATGGTTCCGGTGGAAGGGTCTTCCTGCACAAAAACACTGACACCCGGAAGTGCCTCATTTGTTTCGGCATCTTTGACTGTTCCGCTGATGGTGCGGTTCTGACCAAAGGCAGTCAGCCCGGTCAGTAGTAAACATAAGGTCAGGTACAGGTTGCGGTTCATAGATTTGGATTGAAATTTGATGCTAATAATAAAGTTTATTTTTGATTTTTTAACACAGCCGGCCCTCCCTACTGATAGCATGCGATCTAATACACGCTTATTTCATTCATTACTTCTGCTTACATGGCTTGTCAGCATTTTCTGGCTGGTGAGGGGGCTGGTGTTCTCCAGGCAGTTGCCGGATGTGGAACAGGAAGCCCGAAAAGTGGTGAACAGTTACCGGGCGCTGGAAGACAAGATACTTCAGGTGGTAACTGACCGGTCTGTTGCCAACCGCCTGTTGACAGACTCTTATACGTTTGATGAGTTTGAATCTCTGTGCAGGTTGCCATTTGGTCTGGTGGTGTTACAGGGTGATTCTGCGGCCTTCTGGACCAGCAACGCCATCATGCCGGTGGAAGCACAGTTTCAGGCAAATGATGCTCCTCTGTTCATTACTGAAAAAAATGGCAGTTATGTATTGTATCAGCACACTTTCGAAGACAGCCTGCATACCATTGCATTTCTGCCCTTACGCATGGACTTTGGTATCAACAACCGGTATCTGTCAGATATAGAGGTGGAAGGTATTCATATACCTGTTTACTTTGATCTCAGTCCGGTAAAGCAGGATAGATCGTTGCCGGTCACATCTGTTACCGGCGAAGAGGTGTTTTTCCTGGTACCTGATGTTTCCAGGATGGGGCAGGAAGGATCGCATCCCTTGCTGATCATTCCTTTCCTGCTGTTCTTCCTGACAACACTGTATGTATTGTACCAGCTGCGGCGCCCACTTTTAAATCATGCCCGTGTTCGCTGGCCTGTACTTGCTTATTTGTTGTTGCTGGTATTGTCCTATGCCGTACTTCATTTTGGCCTGTTCAGCAGAATGGAAGGTACCTCACTGTTCGATCCGGTTATTTATGCATCATCCTGGATGGCCACTTCTTTAGGTGATCTGCTTGTGCGTTCCCTGTTATTGTTATTGTTTGTGCTTGCACTTTCACAACAAACACTGGGCAATAGAAAGGCATTGTTGATCACGGCACATGTCATGCTTGCATTGCTGGTCTGGTTTACAGTTCTGATGATCAACAGCCTGGTAATAGACAGTGCCATTGCTTTTGATATCAGAGAGTTATTTCTTCTTAATAGCAATACACTTGTTGCGGCTGTTTGTATTGCCACCACCTGTCTGGCCACTGCATTACTTGCGGCAAAGCTGCTGCCGGTGCGCTCCGGAAACCGCCAATGGTGGTGGATATTTCCTGTTACAGTGCTCTTTATCCTGTTGTTACAAGGGCTGATTAATGGAATGCCTGACAGGCATTTTGGTGGTTTCTCACTTGTTCTTTTGGTTCTGATGGGTGTATTCGGATTCCGGCAAAAGCGCAGTACTTCATTGCTGTTCAATCTGATCTGGCTACTGGCATTTTCCATGCTTAGTGCGTGGATCATGAATGATGCCCTGTACCGGAAATCTGAAGAGAACAAAAGATTGTATGCCTATAAGAAATCAGTAGAAAAGGATCCGCTTGCAGAGTATCTGTTCAGTGGTCAGCGAGAAGAGATCAGCCACCTCCTGAAAGTACAGCTGTCTCAGCAGCCACCTCAGCAGGTCACCATCAGGCAGGGATTGGTCAACCAGCTGGTGCAGGACATGCAATCCAGCTATTTCAAGAAGTATCAGACAGAGATCTATTTTTTTCTGGATGATTCTTTTCTGGTAGGTACCGGGCAACTTGATCATCCAAGTATATATGATTTCATCAATGACATTGAGAACAACGGCTCTTATACCACTTCACCTGATCTGTATTTTATCAATGACTACAGCGGGAATTTCTTTTATATAGCAGAGCTCTATATTCCATATGATTCCGGGCATGAGCTGCAGGTATATTTCAGGCTGATTCCCCGGCGCTTTAACAGCGAAAGTCTGTATCCTGAATTGCTGGTAGATGATGACCTTCGCCTGCCGTCCGGACAGGAGCGTTTTAATTATGCCGTGTATTATGATAACAATCTGGTAGAGCGCAAGGGAGCATATTCCTATCCGGTAATGGATGTGTTCTATCTGAAGAAAGGAGAGGAATATGCAGATAAGATCATCAATGGCTATGATCATTTTATTTATGCAGCAGGTGAAAGCAAGAAGGTAGTGGTTTCTGAACCTGATCAGGATATGCTTACTGCAGTATCTTATTTCAGCTTCCTGTTCTTTTTCTTTTTGTTGTTCTTTGGCCTTTTGTCAGGTATGGAACTTCTGGAACGGATGGCAAACGGTGAGGTCACGCTGAAAGGTTTGCTGGATACCAGTCTGAAAAACAAGATACAGCTTGCCATTGTCAGTTTGGTGGTATTCACCTTTCTGTCGCTGGGAATAGCAACCATCATATACATTACCGGACAATTTGATCGAAGTAACGGAGATAAACTGCTGGAAAAGATCGAAGCAGTACAGACCAATATTGACTATCTGATCACAGACAACCGGCGCAACAGCGACAGGATCCTGCAACAACAGGTGGTGGTGCGGCGTCTCGGTAATCGCATAGCAGAGCTGTCGTCCATACATGATATGGACATCAACCTGTACAGCAAAAATGGACTGCTTATCAATTCATCACAGCCTGATATATTTGAAAAAGGACTTATTTCTCCAAAAATGAATCCTATAGCCTTTTTCAAGATGACCTGCGAGAAGGAAACCTGGTTCATACATTCAGAGCAGATCGGAAGGTTGACTTTTTTGTCTGCATATGTACCAATACTGGATGAGTCTGGTGAGGTGCTGTTCTATGTTAATCTGCCATATTTTGCAACTGAGAAAAATCTGCAGGCAGAAATTTCCAGTCTGATGGTTGCGCTGGTCAATGTATATGTTCTGCTGCTGGTACTATCTGCCCTGATTGCTCTGTTGGTTTCCAGGAACATTACTTTGCCTTTGAGTCTGGTGGCCGGTACATTTCGAAGCGTACAACTGGGAAAAAAGAACGAGCCGGTAAGCTGGCCGCACAAAGATGAGATCGGGCTGCTGGTAACCGAGTATAACAAGATGCTGGAACAGCTGGAACAAAGTGCACGTTTGCTGGCGCAATCTGAAAGAGAATCTGCCTGGAGAGATATGGCCAAGCAGGTAGCTCATGAGATCAAGAATCCACTTACACCGATGCGTTTAAGCATACAGCACCTCCAGCGGGCTATAGAGAGCGGACGTCCGGATGTAGAGGAACTGACCTCCCGCGTGGCGAAAACATTGATGGAGCAGATCGACAACCTGTCTTTCATTGCATCTGAGTTCAGCAACTTCGCGGTCATGCCGAAGGCCGTGAACGAACCGATAGAGCTGGGCAGGCTGCTGAGCAATGTCAGTTCCTTGTTTGATGAAACAGAGCGCACCCGCATCACTTTGGAGTTGCCCGAAGCAGAAATGATCATCTGGGCAGACCGGAATCAGATCTTGCGAGTATTCAATAATCTGGTGAAGAACGGGCTGCAGGCCATTCCGGAAGACAGAGAAGGCAGCATGATCATTCGTCTTTCTGCCAGTCAGGGAAGGGCACTGGTTACTGTTCAGGATAACGGGGCAGGAATTCCGGATGATATCAAAGACCAGGTGTTTGTACCCAACTTTACAACCAAGAGTTCCGGCATGGGTATTGGACTGGCGCTCTCGAAGAATATTGTGGAGTCTGCTGGTGGTTACATCTGGTTTGAATCAGAGCCGGGTTCAGGAACAACCTTTTTTGTAGAGTTTCCTCTGTATGACGGCCGGCAGGAAGAGGGGGCTGATACCTGACACGGTTTCACTACTTTTATTCCATGAAGTTGTTCAGCGGCTGGCGAACAGGCATTTTTTTTACGGTGGTGTACCTGTATATCATCGGTTCATTTGTATGGTGGTGGTGGTTGCTCCAGTCTAACAACAAAGAGAACTATGAAACCCTGATACAACGTGAGCGCATCACCTACATGAGTTATGGCCGCTCTGAAGAGGGGTTTTATGACACCCCTTTTTTCCTCGAACTGGAACGTGATTATCACCGGAAAACCACCATGCTGATTGGTGAAGGAATAGTGTTTATTTCTCTGATCTCTCTTGGTTTTGTCAGGCTGCGGAACACCTTCCGTGAAGAGCTGGCTCTTACCCGTCAGCAAAACAATTTCCTGTTGTCCATTACGCATGAGCTGAAATCGCCACTGGCATCTCTGAAGCTTTCCATGCAAACCATGCAAAAGCATGATCTGGAAAGAGACAAAGTGCGCAGGCTGGCCGACATTTCTATGAATGATGTGGATCGCCTGGAAGCGCTGGTTGAGAACATATTGCTTGCCAGCAAGATGGACAGCAGTGACTTCAGTATTTCACGTGACCCCTTTCTGCTGTCAGATGTGGCCAGGCAGATATTTGACAGAACGGCAGACAAACATGCAACCGAACGAATCTTTTCTGCAGACATAGCACCGGAGATTTATTTGCTGGGTGATCGTTTAATATTTTCATCAGTCATATATAATTTGCTGGAAAATGCAATCAAGTATTCCAGGCAGGGCGATAGGGTAGAGCTCCTTCTCAAGCAAACCAAAGACCATATTGTACTGGAAGTAAGAGATACAGGCATTGGGATTGCAGATGAGGAGAAGCCAAGGGTTTTTCAAAGATTTTACCGGGTGGGCAGAGAAGAGACCCGCACTACCAAAGGAACCGGTCTGGGTTTGTTCATTGTAAAGCAGGCCGTGCATTTTCACCAGGGTACTATATCAGTGAGCGATAACCTGCCACAGGGCACCAGGTTTATCATTCATATTCCGGTTGAAAAGTAAAATCTGTCAAATCCATGACAGGCATGACAAAACTTTGATGTTACTGCTGCGTATTTTTGAATAGGCCTTAGGCTATATTTCAACACACCTTAAAACCAAAGCTTATGCAGTACAGGATCCTGTTGGTAGAAGATGAAGATCACATTCGTGAAAATCTCAAACTGAATCTCGAATTGGAAGATTATGAAGTGGTTGCCGTTGACAATGGCAGCAGGGCTATCAAAGACTTCCGCGAACAACGTTTCGATCTGGTCATCCTGGACGTAATGATGCCTGAAATGGATGGTTTTGACGTGTGTGAACAGATCCGGCTGGAAGACCTGAATACGCCTATATTGTTTCTGACCGCAAAAGATACCTCACAGGATAAAATTCAGGGGCTCAAGACAGGTGCAGATGATTACATGACCAAGCCGTTCAACCTGGAAGAGCTGTTACTGCGGGTACGCAATCTGATCAGGCGCAGCGCCAAGACCCCTGCAGCGAGAAAAGAATTTGTGGAGTACACTTTCGGAGGAAACACCATCAACTTCATGACCTATGAAGCCCAGGGTGTTGACGGCAGGCACAAACTGACCAACAAAGAACTCAAACTGCTGAAGCTGCTGATAGACAGGAAAGGTGAGGTGGTGTCCAGGCAACATATTCTCCAAACGGTATGGGGCTATGATGTCTTTCCTTCTACCCGGACCATTGACAATTTTATTCTGGCGTTCAGGAAATATTTTGAGCAGGACCCTAAAAATCCTACCTATTTTCATTCTATAAGAGGGGTGGGTTACAAGTTCACAGATGCCGAAGCATAAAGCATGTAAACAGACAGCCGGCAGCAAACTGCCGGCTGTCAAAACCAACCAAACTAATGATAAACCTTACCTGATTTCGATGTTCTTTGTGTGCACTTCTTTCGATTCTTTCTTAGGAATGGTAAGTTTCAGCAGACCATCAAGATAAACAGCCTCAATGTTGTCTTCGGTAACATTTTCCGGCAGGGTGAATGAGCGGCTGAAGGATTCAAAACTGAACTCTCTGCGGGTAAAGTTCCTTTTCTCTTCTACCTCTTCATTCTTTCTCTCTGCACTGATGGTTATGAGACCGTTTTCAACGCCTACTGAAAAATCTTCTCTCCTCATACCGGGAACGGCCATCTCGATCACAAACTGTGTGTCGTTCTCTTCAATGTTCACTGCCGGCATCCTTTCTGGTGTGAAGACATCCTTTCCAAAGAACCTGTCACCACTAAAGAAATCTGATAACAGGGTCGGTCCAAACGGGAATTCAATCCCTTTTCTTTTGATCAGTGCCATCGTTGTGCTTTTTAGAACGTGACCAATCAAGTACAGGTCAAAACTAGATCTCCACCACAGCACTTGCTATGACAGACATCATTGAAAAAAGGTGATATGGGTCAGGATCCGGAAAACATCCCAAGGTCAATCAAAACATGTCCATGCCACCACCTCCGTTGTTGTCCCAGTCTCCCTGGCCACCACGGCGGCGGTTGTTGTCTTGCTGCCCGAATTTGTAGCTCAGGCGAATACTGACAGCCTGCGACTCTCGCTTGCGCCTGAATTCCTGACTGAAATTGAAACCTTCATTGGTCACGTAGAACTCACGGGTATCAAATACATCACTTACAGTCAGGTTGACACTCAGCTTGTTGCTGAAAAAATCTGAACGAATGCCCAGATCAATAAATGTGAACGGGCGAGGTTGCCCTTGCGCCATTACCCAGGGCCTCCAGTAGCTGTATGTGGCCTGCAGTGATGTCTGCTTCAGTACTTTGAAGAACATCATTACCCGTGCATTGTAATTGGTCAGCGCATTGCTGAGACCGGCTTCAATATTGGAAGCATCCAGAATGGTTCGGTTTACGTTCAGACTGGAAGTGGCAGACCACCACGGAAAGAATTCGTTTCTTACCACGAATTCAGCACCGTATGAATCTTCTGTGCTGAAATTCTCAAAGGTGGTGCGACTCAGGCCGTTGCTGTCAACAGTTGTATAGGCAGAAAACTCTCCATCAGTGTGTTTGTAGAATACAGAACTGCTCAGGGTGTGTTTGTCCCAGATGCGGGTAAGTCCTAATTCAAAGCTGTGTTCATCTTCCGGAAGAAGAAATGGATTGCCTTGTCTGTAGGTGTAAGGATCAGAAAATTCAGGAAACGGATTCAGGAAAAAAGAACGGGGACGATTGATCCTTCTGCTGTAACTGGCATTGGTTTCTACACCTTTTTTGATCTCATATTTAAGATGAACTGAAGGAAACAGTCGGAAATAATCTTTATTGAAAGATTGGCCGGTGGTCACAAGCTCAGAAGTCAGGAAGGTTTGTTCTGCCCTCAGGCCGAGCTGATAACCCAGCTTACCAATGCTGGAGTTCCAGATGGTGTATGCTGCCAGTACCTGCTGGTCAAAACGAAACCGGTTGGATATGCTGTCGTCATTGGCAAATACACCTGATTCTCCGTCAAAGCTTTCAGACAAGATATCATTGTCTCTGAACTCACGGGTAAACCGGGCTCCTGCTTCCAGCTGATTACCGTTCTTGAATGGATGTATATAATCAGAATTGATGTTTATGTCCTGGTTGCGGTCATCAGACAATACCTGCTGGTTGATGCGTGCTGCCAGATCTTCTGCCCCTGAATTGTCATAGGTGAATTCTGTGTATCCGGTATAACCATCGCCAAAACCATTGCTGAAAAAAGCATCGGTGGTCCACAGATGTTTGGGGTTCTCCCAGGTCTTCCTGTAGTTCAGGCCAATGTTGTAGTTGTGGTTATCGGAAGAACCGTCTCCTTGTCGCTGGTTGTACTGACTTAACAGGCTGTCATTATCGTAGAAAAAGTAGTTGTTCAGGTCATCATTATTATTGTTTCCGGTGCTGTACAAGGCAGAAAAACCAATGGTATTCCTGTCATTTATATAATAGTCGGCACCTCCGCGAATATTATGACCAGACCGGTTATCGGTTGATTCGCCGTCAGAATTGTAATAAGAGGTAGAGTCATTATCCTCATAGAACACCTTCCGGCTTACCTCGCTCCAACCGTCTCGGGTACGGTTATCGTAAGAATAGCTGCCAAAAAGATTCCATTTCTTGTCGCGGTAATTCAGGGTCAGTGAACCATCGTAACCCGGAAAGGTGCTTCCCCCCACAGTGGCCACACCGTTCAGCCCAACCTTTTTGTTCTTTTTCAGGACTATGTTAATGATCCCTCCGCCGCCTTCGGCTTCATACCTTGCAGAGGGGTTGGTGACCACCTCTATGCTTTCAATACTGCTGGCAGGTATCTGTTCCAGGATGGCCACCATGCTGGAACCCATGAGTCCGCTGGGTTTGCCGTCAATGAAAATGCGCACATTAGAGTTTCCCCGCAGGCTCACATTACCGTCAATATCAACGGTGATACTGGGAATGTTCTGAAGCGCTTCAGAAGCGGTACCTGAGCTGGCTACAATGTCCTTGTCAATATTATAGACCTTTTTGTCAATGCTCTGCTGGAAATAGGATCGTTCAGCTGAGATCTCTACACCTTCCAGTACAGTGGAAGAGACGCTGAGTTCAATTTTTCCTGCTTTGTAAAATGGGGCATCAGAACTCAGAACGAAGTTGGTAAAATATGGATCGTACCCAAGGAACTCCACCTTTAAAAAATAACCTCCGTTAGACAATCCTTCAATTCGGAACATGCCTTTCTCATCTGTTATCGTCCCGGAGCGCAGGCTGCTGTCAGATTCGGCCAGAATCGAAACTGCGGCAAATTCAACAGGGGTGCCTGACTGTTTTTCCAGCACCATCCCCACAACTGATGCTGGTGATCCTCCTGCGTAAGGAGGTTGCTGGGCTAAAACAGAAACAGAAGATGCAAAGGTCAACAGACCTGACAGGCACCAGAGTGTAATTGATCTGATCATGGCAGAGGGTAAAATTACTTAAATGCTCACTGAGGCTAAAGGTTTAAAACGCATTTTCGGTTCGTTTAAGGCTTATTTAGCCCGTTCTTTTATTACTTTGCACACATCAAATCTGTATCGTGGAAGACAAAAGAGAAAAACTACTTCGTTTCAGGCAGGAAGCCCTGGCCGGAGGAGGTGAGAAACGGATCGCTTCTCAGCACAAGAAGGGAAAACTGACTGCCCGCGAGCGCATTCAGTTATTGATGGATCCGGATAGTTTTGAGGAGATAGGTCAGTTGAAAGTGCATCGTTGTCATGATTTTGGCATGGAGAATGAGCGTTATTACGGCGATGGGGTAGTGACCGGATACGGAACGGTAAACGGCAGACTGATCTATGTCTATGCCCAGGATTTTACTGTTTTTGGTGGTAGTCTGAGCGAAACCCATGCAGAAAAGATCTGCCGGATCATGGATCTGGCCATGCAGAATGGAGCTCCTGTAGTAGGTCTTAATGATTCGGGTGGAGCCCGCATTCAGGAAGGGGTCAACTCACTGGGCGGCTATGCCGATCTCTTTTACCGGAACACCCTCGCCAGTGGGGTCATTCCCCAGATATCAGCCATCATGGGTCCCTGTGCAGGAGGTGCTGTCTATTCTCCTGCCATAACAGATTTCATTCTCATGACCGAGGGCAACTCCTATATGTTCGTGACCGGGCCCAATGTGGTGAAGACCGTAACGCATGAGGATGTAAGTTTTGAAGAACTGGGAGGTGCCAGTACCCACAGTACCAAAAGCGGAGTGGCTCATTTTACAGGAGAGAATGGAGTGATGGTCATTGAGCAACTGAAGAAGCTGCTGTCCTATATTCCGCAGAACTGTGAAGAAGAGGCTCCGATGACAGCGTATCAGCCTGCAGATGAATCAAGACCAAAGCTGGGGGCGATCATCCCGGAAAACCCAAACCATCCGTATGATATCCGCGAGGTGGTCGATGAAGTAGTGGATAGCAATTCCTTCTTTGAAGTACACAAACAATACGCAGCCAATATCGTGGTAGGGTTTGCACGCCTGGGCGGTCGCTCTATTGGTGTGGTAGCCAACCAGCCTGCAGTACTGGCAGGGGTGCTGGATATTGAAGCCTCGCGAAAGGCAGCCAGGTTTGTTCGCTTCTGCGATTGCTTCAACATTCCTTTGCTGGTGTTCGAAGATGTGCCCGGATTCTTACCGGGAACAGACCAGGAATGGAACGGCATCATCACCAACGGAGCCAAACTGCTCTATGCTTTCTGTGAAGCAACGGTACCCAGGGTGACTGTCATCACCCGAAAGGCTTACGGTGGAGCCTATGACGTGATGAACTCCAAGCATATCGGAGCTGATATGAATTTTGCCTGGCCTACCGCAGAGATCGCGGTGATGGGGCCTAAAGGTGCAGCCGAGATCATCTTTAAAAAAGAGATCGAAGAAGCCGACGACAAAGAAGCCAAACTGCAGGAAAAGATCGATGAATATACCCGCAAGTTTGCTGACCCGTATCGTGCTGCATTCCGTGGTTTTGTGGATGAGGTGATCCTCCCCGAAAATACCCGCGAAAAACTCATCAGGGCTTTTGACATGTTGCGCAACAAAGCCGTCAAATTACCCAGAAAAAAACACGGAAATATTCCCCTATAAAACTCCATATGGCTGTAAGAAAAACCACGATCCGTCAGGAAGATCTGAATTTCCTGGAACAGTATCTCAACAATCCGTCGCCAACAGGAAATGAAGCAGGCGGACAAAAGATATGGCTGGAATATATGAAACCATATATCGATGATCATTACGTAGATAACTACGGGTCTGTGGCAGCTATCATCAATCCCGGAAAGGAATTCAGGGTAGTGATTGAAGCTCATGCCGATGAGATAGCCTGGGCGGTTCACCTGATCACCGAAGACGGATTCATTTATGTGGAGCGCATCGGTGGAAGTGATCATATGATAGCACCATCCAAACGTGTTAATATCCATACAGATAAAGGAGTGGTGAAAGGGGTGTTCGGATGGCCTGCCATTCATACCAGACACTATGGAAAGGAAGAGTCGCCTGAACTGAAGAATATATTTGTGGACTGCGGATGTTTCTCTAAAAAGGAAGTGGAAAAACTTGGGGTGCAGGTGGGTGATCTCATCACCTTCGATGATGACTTCATGGTGCTCAACAAGAACATGTATGTAGGAAGAGCACTGGACAACCGCATCGGCGGTTTCATGATCGCTCAGGTGGCACGTTTGCTGAAAGAGAATAAGAATAAGCTGCCCTTCACCTTGTATGTTGTCAATTCGGTGCAGGAAGAAATAGGACTAAGAGGGGCAGAAATGATGGCACATTACATCAAGCCACATGTGGCCATCGTGACCGATGTGACACACGACAGCAATACACCTATGATCAGCAAGAACCTGGAAGGCGATATACGTGCCGGCAGAGGTCCGAGTCTGACCAAAGGTCCTGCTGTACATAACAAACTGCTGAAGCTGGTGATGGATACGGCTGCAGAAAAAAAGATCCCGTTTCAACGTGATGTCGCCAGCCGCTCCACAGGCACAGATACCGATGCATTCGCCTACAGCAACGGCGGAGTACCCAGCTGCCTGATCAGCCTGCCGCTGCGTTACATGCATACAACGGTTGAATCAGCTCATAAAGATGATGTGGATGCGGTGATACGCCTCATCTACGAGGTGCTGCTGAAGCTGAACCCGAAGTTCAATTTCAAATATCTCTGATCACTCACCCAGTAGTCCAGCAAGTATCTGAGACAACTGCTCTGACCGGATATTCTCTGCTATGACCACTCCGTTGGTGTCCAGGAGAAAGGATGCCGGGATACCGGTCACATTGTATGCAGCCGCTGCACTGGAATTCCATTTTTGTAACTGACTGACATGTGAGGGCCAGTTCAGTTTATCTGAACGGATGGCCTGCATCCATGCATCCCGGTTGTCATCGAGCGATACAGAATACACTGTAAATCCCTTGTCTTTATATTGCTCATAGAGGGCAACCAGATTCGGGTTTTCCTTTCTGCATGGAGCGCACCAGCTGGCCCAGAAATCCAGTAGTACATACTTACCCCGAAGAGAAGATAACTGTATCGGTTTGCCGTCAGGATCGGGCAGGTTCAGGTCAGTGGCCGTTTTACCAAGGAAACTATTGGCTGCTTCCTCATCCATGATCTGCTGGTACCGGTTCACCTTGCTGGTCAGTTCTCTGACATACACATTGCTGGTATCGCCGGTTGCAATGATGGGCGCTGCTTTTTCCTTAATGATCTCGAACTGTCTGTCATACAAAAGATTCTCCAGGGCTACGATCTTATTGGTGAGCTCTTTTGTAGTATCTGCAAAGTTGGCAACATAGGCGTAGAATGAATCGATCATGGCATCTTTCCGGTCATTCATGACAGCGGTCAGTGAATCACCCAATACGGCCGATTGTGATAAGACATTATTGCTGAAGTCTATGATCTCCATATTCTTGTTTCTTAGTTCATCTATGAAACCATTCAGCACCAGCGTGGCAGTGGAACCTTCAAACAGAGGTTTGGGGTCGTTGGTGGAGCCACTTATGTGTAGCTTTTCATCATATATGTTTAACAATAGGTAATACCTTGGGTTGTTTTCCATTTTGATACGACAAATGCTTCTTTCACGCAGGTGGCCGCTGAAGATAAAGTTTCCGTCAGGGTCTGCGGTCACCGTATCTATAGCAGTGAAGGCAGGTGTGCCGTTCATGTTCGGGAAGGTCATGGTTTCCAGCAGCAGAGTGGCATTTTCAAGACCACCGATGGAACCTTCCACCGTAAATGTCTTGCCTCCGTTATTGGTGCAAGATGTAATGCCGGCAGTCATTAACCATATGGCTGCAATTAGGATGAATAAGGTCTGTTTTTTCATGCTTCCAGTTTTTTTTGCAGCAGGGCGGTGGCAACCTTTGGATCTGCCTTTCCCTTGCTTCTTTTCATGACCTCACCCATAAAGAGCCCGATCAGTCCTTTTTTTCCATTGCGGTACTCGGCCACTTTATCAGGGAATGCCTTCAGGGCCTCATCTACCAGCTGTTCTATGAATGCTTCATCAGTTTCCTGTATCAGGTTCAGTTTTTGTGCCAGTGCATCAGGCGCAGTGTCAGGCTCTTCCACCCATACCGGCAGAAGTTGTTGTGCTGCCGCACTGAAACTCAGTTTTCCCTCATCTATGAGTGCAAGCAGGGCGGCCAGCTGAGCCGGGGCAACAGGAAAATCATCCATATCTCGGGCACCTGCATTCAGCCATTCCCGCACAGGGCCGAGTATCCAGTTGGCGGCTGCTTTGTAACGTGTAGTATGCTGGATCAGGGCTTCAAAGTAAGTAACGACACTCTTTTCAGCTGTAAGCAGGGCCGCATCATAGGTGCTTAATCCCAGTTCCTGCTCATATCTTTTCTGCAGCTCTTTGGGCAGTGCCGGCATACCTGACCTGATCTCTTCTACCATAGCTGCATGTATGCGTAGTGGCGGCAGATCTGGTTCCGGAAAATAACGATAATCATGAGCCGCCTCTTTACTTCGCATGGAGAAAGTGGTGCCCGCAGCTGCGTCAAAACTTCTGGTTTCCTGAGAGATGGTTTCGCCATTCTCAATAGCTGCGATCTGCCTTTCTATCTCGTGGTCAATAGCTCTCTTCACATTACGGATAGAGTTCATGTTTTTGACCTCCACCTTCACACCAAATTCACTTGCTCCCTTTTTTCGAACGCTGATATTGGCATCACAGCGCAGGCTGCCTTCTTCCATATTGCCATCGCAGATGGCCAGGTAGCGCACCAGTTTGCGTATCTCCGTCAGGTACTCATAGGCTTCTTCACCTGAACGCAGGTCGGGTTCACTGACGATCTCTATCAAAGGGGTACCTGCCCGGTTCAGGTCGATCAGGGTGAAATAAGGATCCAGTTCGTGGATGCTTTTTCCGGCATCCTCTTCCATATGTATGCGGGTGATGCCGATGCGCTTTTCTTTCCTGGATTCTCCTATTTCCACATACCCTTCGGTACAGATGGGCGTCTGGTCCTGGGTGATCTGGTATCCTTTGGGAAGATCCGCATAGAAATAATTCTTGCGGGCGAACAGATTATGCTCACGGATCTTACAATGCGTGGCCAGACCCATCGTGATGGCCAGTTCAGCGGTTCGCTTGTTGAATACCGGCAAAGTGCCGGGATGCCCCAGGGTCACTACACTGACATGGGTATTCGGATCGCCTCCGTATTCCGCAATATCAGACGAATAGGCCTTGGTCTTTGTGAGCAGCTGGGCGTGCACCTCCAGACCGATCACCGCTTCATAAGATTCCTTGTTCATAGAGCGGGGCAAAGATACGCAGAAGCAGCGCCGATGAACAATTTGGCGGTCTGTTGTTACTTTTATCAGTTTTCAAGATCATGAGTACCCGTCTGCTTCTGTTGTTTTTTTCGGTTTTTTTCCTGCTGGCCGGCCGGCAAAGTCCGGTATTGGGGCAGGCCGGCAATATTGCTACAGAAGCCCAAAATGGCAGCTACCAATTATTTTCGCTCACAGACCTCGGCATCTTCAGGCAGGCCCGATTCCAGTCTGTAGTCAATCTGTCTGCAGGATCTTCTACCTGGGCCTATGTGGAAGCTGATGGCAATTATACACCTAACTGGAGGCCCTATTTTTCCGGGCTGACCCTGGCAGGCTATGACCAGACCATCGCACCCATCGGGGGTACGGCAAGTGCTACCTACAATTCAGGCTATGGTAGTTTCTGGGGCGACGATGGCTTGATGCCGGCTGTCACATCAGGCAACTACTATACATTCAATATTACTGAGTACAGCAAGCCTGGCGATACGGTCAATGAATACATGGGGGTGCTGGAAACTTCCTATGATCCGGTTTCCTTTACCTCACTTACCCAGTCTCCGGTTTCAGGCATTGACCGATCTACCTATGTGACCATCACAGTGTCCCTCAGCGATATGCCATCGGCCGGAGAATACCTGTATCTGCGGTATGCACCCACCTACAATTTCACCGGCAGTAATTTCCTTGATATGTATGTAAGCGGATTGACTGCATCTGCCACCATTCCCTGTCAGGATCAGGATTCCATCTATTATTATGTGTATTCCAGTAACCGTACCAAACCCCAGATAGCCACAGAGGTAACTGCCCACGGGCAGGTAGCGCATGACATGCTGACCCTCAACCTGATCAATAACGGAGGACCGAATTATTTCTATACTATTCTTCCTGTTAACTCCTGTGATATTTTGCCGGTAACCTGGCTGGATTTTACAGCTGAAGCTTATGAGCAAACTGTTGGCCTGAACTGGTGGACCTCATCAGAATCCAACAGCGATCATTTCAAAGTGCAAAGAAGTACCGACGGTTCTGACTGGGAGGATATCGGGCAGGTGCTGGCCGCAGGACAAAGTTTTCAAACAATACCGTATTCCTATACAGATGATGCTCCCTTGTCAGGCAGGGCCTATTACCGGTTGCTGCAGGTTGACCAGGATGGAACATCAGATGCCAGTGAGATCAGACAGGTCTTTTTCCAAATACAAGATCAGATACACATATTCCCCAATCCTTCGTCAGGAACATTCCATATCAGCATGCAAGGAATGCAGGGTGAACAGGCTTATTGTCTGATCACAGATATGGCCGGAAAAACTGTGTATGCAGAACGCTTCTTCCCCGACGGAATGATGACCAATAAGACCCTGAACACCGGTTTGCCTGATGGCGTATATCAGGTGATCATCACCGCAGGACAGCTGGATATCTGCAGGCAACAACTGGTCATTCAGCGCTGAGCTTTGCAGATGCAGCTTCCAGCGCTGCTTCTATTCCGGAAGGATCTTTACCACCGGCAGTTGCAAAATGTGGTTGTCCGCCGCCACCGCCCTGAATGAACTTACCCAGTTCCTTCACCAGCTGCCCGGCATGTAGTCCTCTTGAATTCACCACCTCATCGCTGATCATGACCGCCAGCTGTGCTTTATCGGCGATCTCAGCGCCCAGCACTGCGAACAGATTGGGTTCTTCGTTGCGCAGATCGTATGCGAGTTTTTTTAACAGTTCTGCGTTGGCCACAGATACCTTTCCTATGATACAGCGAATTTCATTTTTCGTAAAGGCCTGTTTTTGCAAACGGTTCTTTTCTGACTGAAGAGCCTGCAGCTGAAACTGCTCGATCTCTTTTTTCAGTTGCTGTTGTTCTTCCAGCAATTGTTCCACACCTTTGGCCGGATCCTTGGCATGTAGCAATTCACCGATCCTGTTGACAGTTTCGATGTGGTTATTGGCATACTGCATGGACGCATGCCCGGTAATAGCTTCTATCCGTCTGATGCCGGCGGCAACAGCAGACTCAGAAACGATCTTGAACAGCCCGATCTGGCCGGTGGCCTGCACGTGAATACCGCCACACAATTCACGGCTGTACCCAGGGTCAAAAGTGATGACCCGCACATGATCGCCGTACTTTTCGCCGAATAACATCATGGCACCGAGCATACGGGCTTCATCAAGTGGTACGGAACGGCGTTCATCCAGAGGTACATTCTCCAGGATCTTTTCATTGACCATGCTTTCTACCTCTGCGATCTCTTCTTCGGTCATTTTGGCAAAATGTGAGAAGTCAAAACGCAGGCGGTCCGGCCCTACATAGCTTCCTTTCTGTTGTACATGATCACCCAGAATTCTTCTCAGCGCTGCGTGTAGCAGGTGGGTGGCACTGTGATTGCGGGCAGTTTCAGACCTCCTGCCTGCATCTATCTCGGCATGAACAACACCACCCGGAGCTGCAGGAAGCTTATTGGTGAAGTGAATGATCAGGTCATTTTCTTTTCTGGTATCCAGCACCTGTAAAGTTTCGCCGCCAATATTCAGTATTCCGGTATCACCTGTTTGTCCGCCGCTTTCTGCATAAAAAGGTGTCTTGTCAAGAACGATCTGATAGAGTTTCTTTTGTTGTTGTTTAACCTCCCTCATTCGGAGTATCTGTGCATCTCCGGAAGTGCTGTCATATCCGGTAAACTGCACGTCTTTTCCATCATGAACAATGGTCCAGTCGCTGGTTTCAGAAGTACCTGCCTTTCGGCTGCGTTCCTTTTGTTCGGTCAGTGCAGTTTCAAAGCCAGCTTCATCCACCAGCAATCCTTCTTCTCTGGCAAGTAAGGCTGTCAGGTCATCCGGAAAGCCGAAGGTGTCATACAGTTCGAATACCACCTGACCGGGAATGGTCTTTTCGCCTGCTGCCTGCAGATCGTTCACGACATCATGAAGTTTTTTCAGACCATTCTCCAGGGTTCGGAGAAAGGTGGTCTCTTCTTCCTGAATGACACGTTCTACCAAAGCCAGCTGGCTTTTTAGTTCAGGAAAAGCATCAGCCATTTGTTCGGCAAGTACAGGTACCAGTGTATGAAAGAAAGGGTCGCGGAGATCCAGAAACGAATAACCATAGCGAACAGCCCGGCGCAGGATCCTGCGCACCACATAGCCGGCCTTATTGTTGGAGGGAAGTTGTCCATCGGCTATACAGAAAGCAACTGCACGGATATGATCTGCTATGACACGGAAAGCAATATCCGTTTTTTCATCGGCACCATATTTTTTGTTGCAAAGTGTTTCCGTATGTCTGATGACAGGCTGGAAAATATCGGTATCGTAATTGGACTGTTTGCCCTGCAGGGTACGCACCAGACGTTCAAATCCCATACCGGTGTCCACATGTCTGGCAGGCAGGTTGACAAGAGATCTGTCGGCCTTCCGGTTGAACTGCATGAAGACCAGATTCCAAACCTCTATCACTTCCGGGTGGCTGGCATTTACCAGTTCTCTGCCGTCCTGCGCTTTTCTGTCCTGTTCTGTTCTCACATCTACATGGATCTCTGAACAAGGGCCGCAGGGTCCGGTATCGCCCATCTCCCAGAAGTTATCTTTCTTGTTTCCTTTTAATATGCGGTCTTCTGAAATGTGTTTTTTCCATTCATCATAGGCTTCCTGGTCGAAAGCCAGGCCTTCGCTGTCATCGCCTTCGAATACGGTCACATACAAACGGTCTTTGTCTATTCCCATTCTGTCGGTCAGGAATTCCCAGGCCCAGGCTATACTGTCAGCCTTGAAGTAATCGCCAAAGCTCCAGTTGCCCAGCATCTCGAACATGGTGTGGTGATAAGTATCCACACCTACTTCTTCCAGGTCATTGTGTTTGCCTGACACCCGTAAGCATTTCTGTGTATCAGCCACCCGTGTTTCAGAAGCTTCCCGGTTACCCAGAAAGAGGTCTTTGAACTGATTCATCCCGGCATTGGTGAACATGAGGGTAGGGTCATCCTTCACCACGATGGGTGCGGAAGGGACGATCTTATGTCCCTTCTCTTCAAAGAATTTCAGAAACTCTTGTCTGATGTTGGCCGCTGTCTGCATGTCTGAATCCAATAATGCTTGTCGTTTGACGTTGAAATTGCTTACTTTCGTAACCCCGTTTCCAACCGGGAACAGGGCGTACAAAGGTAAGGATTTCAAGCCTTAGGATGAAGAAGACCAAGTACTACTACAACCCGAACAGCCTTCGCTTTGAGAAGCTGGAGATCAGTCGCCTGCGGGTGGCTCTGACCATTTTCGGGTGGGTATGTACAGCCCTGGTTTTTGCCGGGATCATCGTCTGGATCGCTTTCACCTGGTTCGATTCGCCCAAGGAGCGCTACCTCAAGAAGCAGATCGCCGAAATGGAATTCGAGTATGAGCTGATGACAGACAAGCTTGACACCATGGCCATCATCCTGAATGAGCTTCAGTACCGCGATGATAACATCTACAGGACCATCTTCGAAGCCGATCCGGTATCACGAAACGAAAGGTTGGTGGGGATTGGCGGTTCCGAAAGATTTGGCCGAATGAGCAATCTGGATAATGCCGAACTGGTAAAAAGCACCGCACTGAAACTGGAACTCATCAAACGACGGATGGTCGTACAGAGCAAGAGCTATGATGAGCTGAGTGACATGGTTCGCGATAAGGAGAAACTGCTGGCTCATACACCTGCCATTCAGCCGGTTTCCAACAAAGACCTGGAGCGCATCTCTTCCGGGTTCGGATACCGCATCCATCCTGTTTACAAATTTGCCAAGATGCATGAAGGCCTTGACTTCACAGCACCCCGTGGCACAGATGTATTTGCTACTGCCGATGGTGTGGTGGAAACTGCCAATATCTCTTCCCGTGGATATGGCAATGAGATCGTGATCAACCACGGTTATGGTTATAAATCCAGATATGCCCACCTGAACGGCTTTGCTGTAAAGCAGGGGCAGAAGGTCAAAAGGGGTGAACTAATTGGCTATGTAGGCAATACAGGTCTCAGTACCGCACCACATCTTCATTATGAAGTGGAAAAGGATGGCATCAAGGTCAACCCGATCAACTTCTTCTATAACGACCTGACCCCTGAACAGTACCTCCGGGTCATAGATCTGGCCAATCAGTACAATCAGTCTTACGATTGACATGCCTGCCTGTAGTATTTGATTACCTTTAGCATCATGCCTTACAAAGAGAAAGAGATCGAGAAGCGTTACTGGACCATCGGTGAGGTGGCAGATGAGCTTCAGGTTTCAGCTTCCCTGCTTCGATTCTGGGAAAGTGAGATCGGCATTATTCAGCCGAAGAAGAACAGAAAAGGCGACAGGTTCTATTCCAGAAAAGACATCGATACCCTCAGGCTTATTTACCATCTGGTTAAAGAAAAAGGATATACCCTGAAAGGTGCCCGCCAGCAACTACTGCACAGTAAAGATGGTGAAGAGGCGAAATTTGAAGCCATTGAATCACTGAAGAAGATCAGGGAATTTCTGGTTCAGATCCGCGATCAGCTCTGATCAGAACCGGAAGGTAGGGATGACCGCATTCATTCGCACCCCTAAACTGAAGAACCATTCCTGGTCTTTTATGGGCTGAGTGCCGGTGCTGCTTCTGTAAACCACCCTTGCATCAATAAAAGTGTTATGCCAGAATTGCCATGATAGTGTGGTCTCATTGTACAAAGTGGTGGTACGAAAGCCCTGTAAAAGGTCGTTGCCATAGTCCTGAACATGGCTGTCATTGTTGAGAAAGATGTCAGCCCCATAGTTCATGCCCGCACTGTCTGCGCCGCTTACTGCGGTGAAGAAAACATTACTCAGATTCCATTGTGCAAGTGGCTGGTAGTTGACGGTGAAGAGGTGTTCTGCAAAATTGGCACCAAGCGGGTGCGCAATGGCCTGTGCATAGTGGGTATAACTGCTGCCATTGTCATTGCTGTAAGAATACATATATGGTCTTACCAGATTCATCTCGTACTGAAGATCCAGAAAATCCAGACCAAATGCATTGATGTATTGTAAACCTGTTTGCAATGCATATTTGTTTCCCCACCATCCGGTTGCTTTGGTAAGGTCAAAGAAACGCAGTTCATCCAGAACGAACTGGCCGTAGAAGGCGTATTGTTGCAGAAAGGTCCATTTCCACAACAGCCCCAATAAAACGTTGTCAGGACTACCCAAACCCCATTCCACTGAACGATAGAATATGAGCGGGTTGGCATAGTTCAGGTCAAATCCGGTGGGGTATCCGAGGCTGTCGTTGCGTTGAAAGACCACCGTTTCAAAGATGCCAAGATCCAGGTTGGGCAGTACTTCCACATTGAGCTGGTGCAGCGAAGCATACTTTTTGCGCCAGCGGTTGTCAGGTAATTTAGGCTGGTTCATGTTGATGAGAGACAGGAAATTTGCCTGGTATCGAATGCGCCAGAACTGGGTTTGCAGCCGAACATAAAATGGCTCTCTGGCATTGTCACTCCATACCAGTGACCGCACCCCGTCGCCCACGAACATCTTATCCTGCCCGACCTGTAAAGACAAATGTTCGAACAACTGCACATCCATGTGCCCGCGTGAAACAGGAAAGTCAAAGCCCTGCGCCTTAAAGGGTTTTGACCAGCCCAGCGACGGAACCACCTTTTGCACATTTAGGTTTGCCGCATCGGTTACATACCCCGGATAAGTGGCCTGATTATCGGTGGCAAACACGTAAAAGCCCACACGGTCATCAATACCGGCACGTACTTCCAGACCTCTGGTGTTTTCAAAGACCAGCTTACCTGAATCACTTGTTCCCCCGAAACTATTGTAGATGACAGGATTCAGATTCACAAAGTAGTGATCGCCTTCTGTATGGAAGAAATTTGCACTTTCCTTAAAAAAGATCCCCAACAGAGGCTTATTTCTACCTGTCTGAAAACCCTCCAGAAACTCAGATGCATCATCCCGCAGCCAGAATGTATTGAACACATCCCGGCTATCATATGATTCCAGGGTGTTGGTGGGCTTGCCATAATTTTTTTGCATCCAGGAGCTGATGTCCTTCCTGCCATAAGGCCGCATGGAAGTGTGAAGGTCCAGTGAAGTATCCAGAATGGCATAGCGCCGCAACAACCTGTCGCCGTATCCATTCAACGGAATATTGGTATTTTGTGCCTGCAGATCACAGGCAGCCAACACCGCTACCAGAAAAAGAAATAAAATGAACCGGCCAGCTGGCATGTATTTTGGATTATACCACGCATAGTTAAGAAAAAACCCCCGATGAGAAAACAGTTATTGTGGATAGTATTTCTGCCGTTGACCACCCTGGCACAGCATCTGGGTTTCAACGGAGCGGGTTTCTTTGAAAATTCCAACGAGGAGGTCATACGCTACATGCAGTCCTGGACCGGAGATTTCACTATTCGGGTACCGGGGGGTGCCATCAGTAAGTTTCATGATCCGTATAATGTCAGACAGGGGTGGGGAATGACCGATGAAAGCGTTCAGAGCTGGTTTGCCCGCGATGGTTTTGACGAAGACGGAAATGGACTGGACAAGTGGTTGAGGAAGACAGGTGAACAGCCTGATCACAGTTATCTGGATGATCTCATAGCCCTGCAGAAAAAGTTTCCGAAAATGCGTGTGCTGTATGTGCTGAATGTATTGAACAGCACACCTGAAGCCAATATGCAGGCTATCAGATACCTGGTGCAAAATGGGGTGCGGGTTACCGGTGTGGAGGCAGGCAACGAGATCTATGGCAAGTACAGCAGTTTTGACGAGTATGCCAGAGATTTCCAACCCATTTTTGATCTGCTGGACCGTGAGTTTCCTGATATCAGTAAAGGATTGGTGGCAGGAGCCAATGTTCAACGTAAACAGTTACAGCAGTGGAATGATGCACTCGCTGCCTACCGGGGCGATTATGATGCGGTCATACTGCACTACTATTATACCGCCCGCGAACTGGGCTCTGCTTATGATCAGCTGGAAAAAGTAAAGTACACTCCGGGAAAATACTATCCTGCACTTGATCAGGCTTTTCAGGCGGCAAAGTTGGCAATGACGAAGGAAGATATGATCGGCCGTGGAATACAGTATGCCAAAGAACAATTCCCCGGCAAAAAGATCTGGATCACAGAATGGAATACCAAACCATCAGATAAACTGAATAATACATTGCTCAATGCAGGGTGGCAATACGAAGAACTGCTTCGTCACCGTTCTGATGTGGAATACCTGCTGGTACATAATGGAGCTGGTCCTGACAAATACGCCATGATGTCTCGCAGACAAAGCAAATATGATTCACAACCTGAATACATGATTCGCAGAGCTGCGTTTTACAGCTTTCAACTGGCTCTGGAAGCAGCTTATTCCAAGCCTCTGGAACGAGGTAAGAATACTTATATAAATGGCGGACAGCGCAGCCAGTACTGGTTCAGCAACCTGGAAAAGGATACCTGGGAACCAGCCATAGTGTGGAATAAAGACCAGTTCAAAGACGTGCAGATCCATTTTGTGCATGCACCTTACTTGTACAGCGCCGCCGGTGTGGCAGGTTATATGTCTAAGGGCAGTACACCCTCCTATGAGATAGATGGTATCAGCACCATGCCTTTTACGGGTTCGATACCTGCATACAGTTACGGATATATTGAATGGATACCGAGATAGCGATTGTAACATTTTTGCAGGACTGAACGTCATACCTGTACCTGCTGATGATCGCTGTTTTCAAAACCGGAAAATATGGCGATGCAATTTAAAGACATCCAGCACCTTTACCTCCGCGGAGGGTTTGGTGCAACGCCTTCCCAGATCGCTTACCGCACAGGTAAGGAAAGAACAGATCTGGTTGAAGAACTGTTTGCAGCTTCCCGTTCTTACAGGGGGCTGAACCACCTGGAGGATCCTGTCAAAGGAAAGAAGGTAGGTAACCTGCGTATCCTGTTCATGCTGTTGCGTTCTCAGGATCAGATGCGTGAACTGAATCTGGAATGGATCAGACTCATGGCCGGAACGAATGCAGCTCTTCGCGAGAAGATGACCTTCTTCTGGCATGATCATTTTGCAACCAGTACACCGCTTGCCTGGCTCATGCAGGTGCAGAACAATACCCTGCGCAAGCATGCATTGGGAAATTTCCGTACCATGCTGCACGCCATTTCAAAAGATCCTGCCATGATCGTGTACCTGAACAATCAGCAGAATAAAAAAGATCACCCCAATGAGAATTTTGCCAGAGAGGTGATGGAGCTGTTTTCTCTTGGTATCGGTCATTATACAGAACAGGATGTCAAGGAAGCAGCACGGGCATTTACCGGTTGGACGGTCAATAAAAAAGGTGAGTATGAATTTGACGAGAAAGAACATGATGACGGAGAAAAGACCGTGCTGGGAAGAACTGGTAACTGGAATGGAAATGACATCATTGATATGCTGCTGGAAAACAGGCAAACAGCCCGGTATGTTTGTGAAAAGATCTATCGGTTCTTTATCGGAGAACAGGTTGACAGAAGCTGGCTCGATGAGTTAAGTGATCAGTTCTATAACAGTAACTATGATATCAGCAAGCTCATGCGTTCCATTTTTCTCGATGATCGGTTTTACAGCCGGGATGTACAGGGTTCGCTGATCGCTTCTCCGGTTGAATTGATCGTTCGCTACAAACGCCTTATCAGCCTCGAGACCAAAAATGACAACGACACCCTGAAACTACAGAAAGTATTAGGGCAGGTGTTGTTCTTTCCGCCGAACGTTGCAGGTTGGCCGGGTGGCAGGAACTGGATAGACGCCAGTTCACTGCGCCTGCGTATGGACCTGCCCCGAACCATCATGGAAGGCGGTGAATTTGACCTGCGCCCGAAACCTGACTTTGAAGATGCTCCTATTGCTGAAGGCCAGAGTAAGACAGATAAGAAAGCCAGTGTGCGCAGCGACTGGAATACGCTGCTCAGGTATTTCCGCAAGACCAAACGGGAGGAGCTGACAAAGAAAGTACTCGATACTTTCATCCAGTCTGACTACGATGAAAGACTTGTTGCACTCATTGATAAGTGGGTCGATCATTCTTCAGCCGATAAGCAGATCATCAGTACCTGTGCTGCGGTCTTCTCCATTCCTGAATTTCAACTGATCTGATATGCGTACATACCTGTCAAGAAGAGATTTTCTCAGAAACACCAGCCTGGCCAGTGCCTCGCTGTTCATTCCACGGTTCCTGCGTGCCAGTGGCACCATGTCTTTTGCCGATGCGGGGAAACCTAAGATCCTGGTTGTGATACAGCTGTCCGGAGGAAACGACGGACTCAATACCGTGGTGCCGTTCCGAAATGACATCTATTATGAAAAACGTCCGGTCATCGGACTGAATCCCGATGAACTCATCAAGATAGCTGATGATACAGGCTTACATCCGGCCTTATCCGGTTTGGCTGATCTGTACCATAATGGAGATGCAGTCATCATCAACAGTGTGGGTTACCCCAACCCCAATAGATCGCATTTTCGCAGCATGGATATCTGGCAGAGTGGCAGTGACCCAAACCAGTACCTGCATACAGGCTGGCTGGGCAGGGTATTGGATGCTACCTGTACGAACGATTGTGTACCACCTCATTTTGCCGTAGAGGTGGATGACAGCCTGAGTCTGGCATTGAAAGGAGAGACCATCAGCGGGTTTGCAGTCCGGGATCCCAGAACACTCAAAAAAACCGGAGTCAATCCTTTTATTGATGAACTGGCAGAAGGTTACACCGGTGAAGGCGATATTCACGATCAGGTCGTTTACCTGCACAAAGTACTCAGTGATGCTTATGAAAGCACCGGCTACCTCCAGGAGCAGGCGAAGATCTATTCTTCCCAGACAGAGTATCCGCTTACCGATCTGGGAAAACAACTCAAAGCAGTGGCTGAACTGATCATAAGCGGAAGTGAAACCAGGATCTACTATGTATCATTGTCCGGATTTGACACCCATGCCGGCCAACGCGGTCAGCAGGACAGGCAACTTCGGGTCTATTCAGATGCTCTGAGGGCCTTCTGCCAGGATCTGAAGTCTAATCATGTTTTCCAGGATACACTTGTTCTTACATTCAGCGAATTTGGAAGACGGGTGGAACAGAATGCAAGCAACGGAACCGATCACGGAACTGCCAATAATGTGTTCGTGGTGGGCGGAGGTTTGAGAAAAGCAGGCATTGTGAACGAATTGCCTGATCTGACAGATCTGGATGACGGCGACCTGAAGTATCAGACGGATTTTCGAAGCATCTATGCTACCATTCTGGACAGGTGGCTGATGGCAGATGCAGGGAATATTCTGGGTGGTGATTTCGGATATATTGACTTTTTGTAATAAGATTGGGAAAACTGCGTATTAATGGATAAAATTGTTAGGTGGACCGTATCCTGAAACATTTCCCTGATCTGGACAAGCGCCAGATATCCCAGTTTAGGCAATTGGGTCCCTTGTACAGTTACTGGAACCAGAAGGTCAATGTTGTTTCCAGACAGGACATTGATAACCTCTATGAGCACCATGTTCTGCATTCTCTCTCTGTAGCCAGGTTCATACAATTCCAGCCGGGCAGCAAGGTGCTGGACCTGGGTACCGGCGGCGGTTTTCCGGGCATTCCGCTGGCCATCATGTTTCCTGAAGTTCATTTTCACCTGATTGACTCCATTGACAAGAAGGTGAAAGTGGCAGAAGCAGTTGCCAAAGCCATCGGTCTGCGCAACGTGACCACAGAACAGGTACGGGCCGAAGACCACAAAGCGCAGTACGACTTTGTGGTGAGCAGGGCAGTGGCAGACCTGATGATCATTTATGGCTGGGTCATTAACCGCATCAGACGAGGCAGTAGTTTTAACGATGTGCCCAATGGCCTCCTTTGTCTCAAAGGAGGTAATCTGGACATGGAGATGGCTCCATTTAAAGACCTGATATATAAATTTCCTGTAAAGGATTTCTTCAATGAAGTTTGGTTTGCTGATAAGTATCTGCTCTACCTGCCAATGGAATGATGAAGGTCTTAGTTGTCTCACTCATGACAGCCATTTGCTGTATTTCAGCTATGCAGGCCCAGATTCCGGATGCTGCGGAGCGCACAGGTCAGGGTGTCCCGTCTGCAATGCATCACATCTGGCTTTCTGATACTGCCGGACAACAGATCTATTACGGGCAATTGCTTCATGCATCTGACTCAGGTGTGGTTGTGACAGACAGAAGAGGATATGGAACGGATACCCTCTTCTATGCCTATGAACACCTGGGTCTGATAAGGTGCAGAAAAAGTTCTTCCTTTTTCTACAAGGCCCTGGCAGGGGCGGGTATCGGTATGCTTACCGGGGTAGCTGTTGGATATCTTTCTTCTCAGGATGATAACCCCGGAGACCTGCTGGATCTGTCAGGCTTGCTGCCTTTCATGTATGGAGTAGTAGGCTTTGAGGTGGGTGGTCTGATAGGTTTCCTGACCGGGTTTCACAAAACAAGATGGCTTCCGGAAGGACGTGCTGTGCTCACCAGTGAAGAACTGAAACAACTGCAGGAATACCAGACCAGATACTGGAGCCGTTAAGTTGCACGTAACATTTCTGGCCTAATAGTTTGGATCTGCTGTTGCGGGGTCACCACTTATGCTGTATTTTCATGCCCCCTTATGCCATTCTTGGTACTCATATGGTTCAGCAGCCTGTTCGCTTTCTCTGACAGCGATAGTCCTGTATTTACAGATCCTGTTGCCAAAGAAGCAGATAATATGGTGCTGAAGCATTTTCCTGATACGGCTGCAGCACGGCACTTTCTGCTGGGCAGGTTCGATCCGGCTAAGCATCCTGATTTTATTCGGCTAACAGAACAGGATGCCATCAAGGATTTTTATTTACAGAAAGAAACTGCAGCTGCTTTCCGGAAGATGCAGGCCGCAGCAGCCGATGATGGCATATCTCTGAAGATCGTAAGTGGAGGAAGAACCTTTCAGGACCAGAAAAATATCTGGGAATGGAAATGGAAAGAACAAAAGAAAGCAGGCAGAAAAGACAGCCTTGACATTGCCACTCGTATCCTGGAATACAGCCTGATGCCGGGTACCAGCAGGCATCACTGGGGGACGGACATTGATATAAACAATATCAATAATTCATACTTTCAAACCAGTCGTGGAATGAAGGTCTATGAATGGCTTACTACCCATGCCGGCGAATACGGATTCTGCCAGGTGTATGCAGATGAATCAGGAAGACCCGGATGTGCGATTGAAAAATGGCACTGGAGTTATCTGCCACTGGCTGAAACCTACCTGCAGATCTACAATAGTGTGATCACCTACCAGGACCTGGATCAGTTCAGCGGAAGCGGGCAGGCAGATGACCTCGAGGTTATCAGCAGGTATGTGAACGGAATTTCAACTGCATGCAGGAAATAAACAAGATCAGTCCGGATGCACTGCTGGAAATGGTCAGGGAACCATGGTCGCCTGTGATCATTGCAGGGCTGAACGGACAGGAACTGAAAATTGCCAGGTTTCGCGGCGAATTCGTCTGGCATTTGCATGAACATGAAGATGAGGCGTTTATGGTTATAGAAGGCGCTTTTGACATGCACTTTCGCAATAAAGTGGTCCACCTGGAAAAAGGTGAGATCATCGTGGTACCTAAAGGAACAGAACATAAACCGGTGGCCGAACAGGATGCTGTGGTACTCCTTTTTGAGCCCATTGGCACCATTAATACAGGTAATACCGGCGGTCCGTTTACCAGGGAGGCAGAACCGGTACCCTGAATTTTTTTCTGATCATTGCTTTTGTTGTTACAACTGGGTATATTTGGGAAAACCTAAAGAATGCCCTATGCAGGTGCCAGCCCTCCACCTGGTTGTTAAATTGCTCGGGGCATCCCTGTGTTTCCTGCTCCTCAGCAGGTCAGAAATCATACTTGCCCAGGAAGCTGACAGTGCTGCTGCGAACGATAAGAAACTCCATTTTGGTTCCGGTATCACCATGTCTGCTCAGTTCTATCACATGGATGGAGCCACCGCCCGTCAGCAACCTTTTATGTATGCTATCAGCGGAACACCCTCACTGAGCTACGGCAATGTGGCGGTACCTTTCACTTTACTGTACAGCAATCAGGTACTGAGTTTTCAGCAACCATTTAACCGGTTTGGCATCAGTCCGAGGTTTGACTGGGGTACCATTTACCTGGGCTCTTCCTCCATGCGTTTTTCCAATTACACCCTGGCCGGTCAGCGCTTTGATGGGGCAGGCGCAGATCTGCAACTGGGCATTCTGCGCATTGGTGCCATGTATGGAAGGTTTAGCAGAGAAGTAAGACCGGATGATGCAGTAGATGATCCGGAAACCTTCATTAACGAAGCAGCTACCGCCAGTTTTCTGAGAACAGGCTATGCTGCCAAGTTCGGCCTCGGAACCAGAGAGAGCTATGTGGACTTTGTTTATTTAAATGCCGCAGATCAGCAACCGGCTGAGTACGATTACAGTGAATGGGAAATGCACCCGGCTCAGAATGTTGTACTCGGAATCAGATCGGTCATCAATGCAAAGGGTTTGGTGGTCATCACCAACGACTGGGCAGCGAGTGCCTATACCCGCGATCAGTTTGCTGACAGTATTGAAATTGAAGACGCCTTTATTCGCTCGGTCACTAAAAATCTGCTCACCCCGAATCAAAGTACCCAGCTCCGGTTTGCCGGCGAGTCAGCCATCACGCTGAAAACCAAATACGTTTCGCCCGGCCTGTTGTATAAGCGAATTGAACTGGATTACAAGACCATGGGAGCTTACTATTTTCTGAATGATATAGAGCAGTATCAGGCTAATCTCAGTTTCCGTTTTCTGCAAAACAAGCTAACAGGTAGCGGTTCATTTGGTCAACAACATGATAACCTCCAGGATCACCACCTGTCCACATCCAGACGAAATATAGGTGCGCTGAGTCTCAACTATACACCATCGGCCGTTTGGGGAGTATCCGGCAGTTTTTCCAACTTCGGCATCACCACCAATCCACTTCCTACCAGCCTGGCAGATACTACCCGCCTCAAGCAGGTAAGTAATACTTTCAGCCTTGTTCCTAGGTACCAGCTGCTGAAAGGTAAACACAATCACCTGTTCACCCTGGTTTCTTCTTATTCAGCACTCAATAACCTCGGAGATCCTATCGGCGAGGCTGCAGAGACCACTTCCCTGACCAACAGTCTGAGTTATTCGTGGACCTGGGTGCCTTATAGTTTCCAGGCAGGATGTACGCCAACTTTCATCCGAACCACTACTATACTGGGAGAGTATCAGGCTACGGGTGTTTCTCTGCAGGCATCAAAGGCATTCCTGGCCGGAAAGGTCAGCAGTGGAATACAGACCGGTGTTTTTGCCAACTCATTCAACCAGGTTTCCAACGGACGAACGGTTACCGCCGGGATCCAGGGTTCGGTCAACTGGCCGAAGTGGCCCGGGGCATCTCTTGGATTACAGTATATGAATAATCAAAGTGCGGATGAAACCGTACTGGCATCTTTCCGTGAATTGTACGCCAATATCAGTATCAACTACAATTTCTGATCATGAAAAAGGTATTGTTTTTTATCGGTTTGCTGAATATCGCTATGCTGCATGCCCAAAGCGATGTGACCGTTACACTGGTGATCGCACCACCCTATAGTCCCTACTTGTCAGACTACACGGAATTTGGCGGGCAGAATATTCTCCAGCTGACCAATACCACTTCTGCTACCCTTCAGCTGAAACTGGTGGGTCAGATAGAAGGACTGGATAACGGTATTCAGGTTTCTACTGATGTTGGCTACCAGCCGGTTGCTCCTGTAACACTGGCTCCGTTTCAGACGCTGTTCGTTACCGGTGCTACCCAGTCTATGGATTTTCTGGATGCCAACCACATCACCACCAACCTGACATCCGATCAGGAATATAGCCTGTTTACCAGCGGCATCCTGCCCGAAGGCATGTACACCATCTGTATCAGAGCACTGGATTATAACACCGGCACACCCCTGTCTGCAGATGCACCTTCAGGATGTACAACCATAACCATTGCCTATCCAACACCTCCCATTCTGATCAACCCGATCTGCAGTACTGCCATTAATATGAACCTCCCGGTTTTCACCTGGACACCGGTCATTTCATCCGGTTCATTTTTCTTTTATGATCTGTATGTAATGGAATTGCTGGAAGGTCAGATACCCGAAGATGCCATGTACCTGGCTATTGAAACAGGCCTGGGTAATCCGGTGGTCATTCACAACCTGGCTACTACTACGTATAACTATAAGCCGTTTGATGTGCCGCTGGTTGCCGGTAAGACCTACATATGGTGTGTAGTGGCCAGAGATGCGAACAACCTGATCCAGATCGTCAACGATGGCAGAAGTGAGGTTTGCATGTTCACCTATGAAGAACCTTATGTACCGCCTTTGGTTGAAGAAGTGGAACAAGACCTGCTAACCGAAACGATCTTTAGTCTCAACAATTCTTCTGTAACCGGTCAGCTCATGTACCGCTTCTATGGCAACGAAGAGTTTGGCATGCCGCCTGCACCTGTTTACAATCCTACCCTGACAGTTTATGATATTCCGAAATCTGCTGAAGAGCTGGCGCTGATGCAACCGCAGAATGACAATGCCGATGGCAATTCCGGAAATGGTTACCAGATGTCAGGAACAGGTCTGTTCGATGATTTTTTTGTTTCTGAAGTATCCACCGCACTTGGCCTGATAGGGGGCAAGATCGATATTGATCCAGGTGTGAAATACCTGTATCAGAATACACTGAACAGCGGTGGCGCAGCACCTTTGCGAAATACATCTGTGTCCATTTACCTGGAGTATGTAGCCGTGGTCAGAAATATAGCAGGTGAGGAATATTATTTCCCGGTCATTCCCGGCGCTGAGCTATACTTCAATGCAACGGCTGTGAATGCGCATGGAAACCCCATCGATCCGCAGCTGGCATACGCAGCAGATCAGGCTGGTCTGAATGTGGATGACGCCATGGCCCTGAGACCGCTTGGTTCTGAATTGCTGGGTACTGCTACCACCGATGAGAACGGCAACTTTACCTTCAATTTTGATATGACCGAAAACACCGGCCTGTTACAGGCCGGTCCGCTCACATTGCTCACCTGGTATTTCAATCCGCCCGAAATACCCAATGAAGAACATGAATGGGTCAATCCGCTGGATGAAGTAAGCAATCCGTGGGATGCATTGCTGAACCCGGTTGATGAACTGATGAATGATCCTTATGACGCCCTGTTCGGGGGCAATATGTTCATGCAGGACAATGGCGGATGGAATGCATCCGGTTCAGGTACGGAGGGATTTACAACAGATTTTAATTTTGGAAATACGTTTAACAACCTGTTCAATTCCAACGGGCTGAATCAGAATTTTAATCAGAATTTCAACCAATTCGGTCCCGGCCCAGCTCCGTTTGATCCACCTGTTCTCTCTGCCTGGGATCTGCTGACTTACCAGAATTATACGGTTACAAACCTGTTCAAGGTGCTCCGCATCAAAGTGAATGACCCCAAGTATGTATCTCCTGATGTTTTGATATTCGTGCAGCCCGGAGATCATGTGACCCTTCCCCCCGTCACCACATTTGTGAATTCTTATGATGCACATATCACGTTCATTGCAGGTGGTAAGGAAAGTGATGATCCGTTGCTGGCGCCTGGCGTACCTATGAGCAATGTCAATGTGCGCATAGGCCACCTGAAATCCTGGTGGGACACCCGACCCAATAACTTCCCTGCTGGCGAAGGAATGGATATTAATCCTGATGAATTCTTCTCTGTGGACCCGGGTACACCTTATTTCTACAGCTGGAATCAGGATGAAGACAAGCCCGGTCAGCTTCGGCTTACAAGTGAACTGCCTACAACCGCTTCAGGCAAGGCCATTTTCTCCAGACTGGTTGGCAATATCAACTATACCAACAGTGTATTCTATTTTGAGGCGCAGAATGCTCTGACCGGTACCTATAACTATACCGGCAGCTGGGGAAGCTTCTGGAAAACTGTTTATCTGCCACCAACGATGAATGAAGCCGTTCACTCCTGGAATTTCAGACCAGACACGATAGAAAAGGAAGTAAAACTGGAACCTCTGGATCCGGAATTGCTGCTGCGCACTGTAACCGTTTCAAATATTGAGACCGCACCGCTGGAGGGAGTAGATGTCTATATGCTGGAGTACAACAAAGCAGGCTCCACCTATACATACACCGGGTTTGATCTGGGAGAAACGGATGCAGAAGGGTACCAGCGTTTTACCAACATAGATATGATCTATGGACCCAGTGGTCTGGAGAATCCGTACAGACGGGTCATGCTGAACAAATGGGGCTATGCCATCAAATACCTGCCCGTTAATGTAAGCACACCCACGGCTGATTACCACTATCTGCAACCGGCAAAGAAAGGACAACGCCTCGATTTGGGCGAAGTGGTCATGACCGGTAACGCAGGTGTCTATGGATATGTGAAAGATGATCTGGATAAACCTGTGGCTGCTTTGGTCAGGATCGGCGATGGCCCCTGGTATATGACCGGCATGACCATGGATGATACCAACTATGACAGCCCGGTTATAAGCAGTGTGCCCGTTGAACATCCACCGGTGTATTTCAGTTTGCCGTTGGGTGATCTGTATTCTTCTATAGACTTTTTCAACTCCGGCGATTACATGACCAGCGATGATATCCTGTCTGATATCCAGGTGGTGGATCTTTCAGGTATGGGAACACAGTACAACGACGGAGGCTTTCAGATAGTTGATCAGATGCCGGAGTTCGGATGGGCAGACAACGGCATACTGGATAATATGCTCGACATGAAGTCTAAGTTCACCATCAATACAGGTGGAACTGGAAGCAATACACGGGTCATCATAGTACCGATGTCTGATCAGTACATGGCTGATACTTTTTATGTGAATGTGCCTGCCAATGTTTCAGATCATAACCTCGGAACATTTGTCGTATTTGAAAAAGCTCACCGTGTAAAAGTGCAGGTGAAAGGTGATAACGGAAATGGCCTGTTTGGTCCTTTACCGCTGATAGGTGCTTCTGTTGAAGTGGGCGACTACGGCGGGGTAACAGGACAGGATGGATTTGCATGGTTCCGGTTCACTACACCTGACAGCTATTTCAGAATGTATATGCAGGCTAATGGGTATGTGCCTTTTGAAAACTATGAGTATATACCTATTTCTAAATCGTATCAGATAAAAACCTATACCCTGGAGCAGGGTATGACCGTTACAGGTCAGGTAATCAATGCAGTAACCGGTGCAGGAATAGAAAACGCACGTGTATTTGTTCCAACCGGCACCACCCTGTACGGACTTACTGATGTAGAGACCTATACAGATGCCAACGGATTCTATACCCTGCAGGGAGTGCCCAGAGAGGTCATCGATATCCATGCCGCAGTGAGCAGTTCTGATCCATCGTATATAGGTAACACCTATCATGTCTATTTCCCCGGCCCTGCCATTTCTCATGCCAATATTGCACTACAGCCAATTGGTAGTATGGACCTGGGTAATCTGTATGGTTTCCCGATAGAGATCGACTCATACCTGGCGCAGATGAACGGACATGCCATTATCAGTGGTGCATTTGTAGATGTGCCTTCCAATGCCAATTTCTCTATGCTGGATGAAAACACCCGGATCAGATTCGTCAACATTGAGGTGGCACCTGATGGCCCGCCCGGTGCCGGAGGTTTACCCACTGCCGTAGCGGTGGCCGGTGAGGTGAATACACTGGAACTGGTTACAAGGGTAAGGGTACATGAAGCCTTTGTTGCTGATATGTTCAGCCATAAAACAGGATGGTTCCCTACCATCGCTGTACAACCGGCTGATGAAGGAGAAGGCACTATCAAAGGAAAGGTCAATATGGACCTCGAATCCTTTAAGTTCTCTTATGACTATTCCGGTTCCTTCTATCTGGGTGAAACTTCATCTTCTGCAACGGTCAATGCTTTCCTGGCAGATCCTGCTGCCTCTCCTGAAAGAAGCTATTATCTGATGAACCTGAAATACGGGGTGCCCACAGATATCAGTTTCACCATCCACGATTTTGATGCAAAAGCCGACAGAACCAGGAGTAAACTTTCCAATGATTCCGTACTGATTGCCACCCTGCTGTATCCTGATCTGCCCCTGGCCGGCGATGTAGAAGTGGATGCCGGTACCATCAGTGTTACACCTACATCTATTGTGATAGGTAATCCGGGTGAAGAGATCTCTTTCGGCCTGGAAGACTGGACCGTTGAAAGCGATGGCGGCTGGTCTTACAGCATCCCACTGGGTGGTATCGTTATGCCATCGGCCAGCATTCAGACACAACTGGTTGATATACCTATCAGCAACCTGATCCTGAGGCCCACTGAACTCATCATGGAAGCAGGCAACGTAAACCTGGATGACCTGATGGTGGGAGGTAATGTGACCAAACTCTATCAGTACACCGGATCTGAAGCAGTATTCAATTTCGATCCTGCCTGCAGCTGGGACCTCGGTCCGCACTGGCGCTTCAGTCTCTATGGTGAAAACGACGGGCCCTCCAGCTATATCAAAGGCTTGCCGGGCTTTGTAAGTACCCAGCACATCGACTTCGGTTCATTTACCCTGTACAGTAACAATAGTACCTACATTCAGCCCATTACCCAGGTGCTGCCGTTCCATAACATTTCTACTATCAGCATACAAAATATCAGCAGCGGGGTGGACGGACTGGAAATTGCCGGTGCTTTCTTCCTGGATATTCCTGATATGACCACCCCTACCATCATCCTGGAATACACCAAACCTTCTTATGCCATTGTGCGGAAGGTGAAGTCTCTGGATATCGGATTACAGAATCCGGGTAAGGTCTATTTTGACGGATACCTGGGTACTGAATATTATACCATTTCCGACAATTATTTTGAAGCCAATGGTGAACTGATCTTTGAAGATGATAACCTCAACGACAACAACAAGATCGAACTGAAAGGAAAACTGGTCAAGGATCTGACAGGCACGGTGCTGAGCATTCCTAAACTGCAGAACAACAATACCGATGCGGCCTATCAGTATATCCAGATGGACGGAGGTTACCAGAGCAAACTGAAAGTGCTGCAGGGCGAACAGAAAGTTGTAGGTGGCGCATGGAACACTATGTGGTTCGAAGCTGACCTGGTTGGTGTGGAAGGTATGGGGAATGATAAGACCCTGAAATACCTGGTGAGTGGTGCAGTGGAAGCTGACTCCGATCCATCCAACAAACTGGAGATCGAAGACATTCAGACGCCTTTTGGCGGATTGACTCTGGTGTTCGACTGGCAGAAAGGTTCCTTCCTCGGATCACTGACCATCTCTGTTCCCATCGTGATCTACAGCTTCCAGCTGAACAGCGGCCTGTTCGAATTGTATGTGGATGGTACCGGATTCTATTTTGATGTAATAGGCAATGTGAGCCTGCCGGGTCTGGAATGGCTGGATGTGAATGTGGGTTGTCTTACCGGTTATTACGAAGAGCTGCCTGATGCAGTAATTGATCGCCACGCCAATATCATGTATCTGGCAGATGTACCTGATTATCTGATCAACGATGGAATTGGCGGTATTTATTTCAATGCGAATGTTGCTCCTTCCATAGCTAACTGGAGTGCCAGTATCGACCTGCTTGTATTCGCAGTGGGTATGGGTGTGAATGCCGGAGCAGATATGAATTTTCTGCTCAACTTCGGCCCTACTACGGTCATGATGCTGGAAGCTGCAGCTTATGCAAAAGCATGGGCAGGGGTGGACGTGCTGATATGCTCACTGTGTATCGGTGCTATGGCACAGTTCATTGTTGATGGTACTTTACAGCTTACTCCTACAGTGGAAGCCGATCTGGGAGCATGCGCTTCGTTTACCATGTTTGGCGATTTCTGCGGGTATTCGATGGAAGAGACCATCGGGTGCGATGTGGAGTACTCCACCAGTTCCGGGTTTGATTTTGATATGCAGTGGTCGCCGTGCGGCGGAACAGCCAATAAACTGAATACATCCTGTGATTTTTAAAATATGATCATGAAGAAGATTATAGGACTGCTCATACTCCTGCCGATGGTTTTCCAGGTGCAGGCCCAGGCGGTCAGGTGCGGGGTCAGCCCGAAAGGTGTGGTGTTGCATTACGAAGGTCCTATGCCACAAGAGAAGATCGAACTGTTCAGGAACGGAACTGCTGTGGGTACCATTAAATTGAACAAAGGCGGACTGAGTGGTAAGCTGGAAGAAGCTGAAACTTTCTGGGAAGTTTATCCGCATGTACAGGATAGCCTTGTGCCAAAGATCGAAGCATCCATTCAGAAGTCTGAGAATACCGAAACGATCTACCTGGGGTATTATCTTACAGTAAGACAAGCCTGCGGACTGGCCGTTGTAGATGCCGGCGGACGTGCAACCGATACTTATACCGCCAAAGCCGGCGAGCGGGAGATCACCACCGTATGGGACCGAAGAGATTCAACCTTTATGGAGCCTGCGCTGTCACCGTTGAAGTATCAGTCTTATCTCAGTGACATCGAAACAGGATGGCTGGTCAATCCCGATAACAGGTTGTATTTCGCCAGGATTTACAGACGAAATACAGACAGTGCCTATTATCGCCTGGTTCCTGATGCTAAGTACCGCTATTCTAATCTGGGTGATTCACTGCTGGTGATCGCGGCAGATACTTCCCTGCCATACTTATCCTATTTCAGTTATATCGCTGTAGGATATGATTTCTATACCAACCCGTCAGCCCGTTCTGCACCATTGATGGCAGATAATCTGGACGGCAGTACCAGACCCGTTTTACTCGGTTTCACGGCAAAGGAAGAGAACGGTCAGGTGGACCTGAAGTGGAAGGTAAAGAACAGCAGCAGGGTGAAATCCATATTGTTGTTCAGAAGCAGTTATTCAGATTCAGCCTTTGCGCTGATCACGCAATTGTCGCCGGCAGATACCATATACCGCGATATTTCTGTCAACCCAATGGAACCGGTTTACTACAGGCTTGTTCTGTATGATCTGAAAGGCCTGATCACTGATGCACCGGTCATACCGATGGTGAGCCATGAGAAACCTGATGTATTACCACCGGCTATGGTTAGCATCTCACTGATGGAAGACCAGCCTATGATCAAGTGGTCTGAATGCGATCCGGGCGCCAGAGGGTTTTACGTCTATCGTACAGATGTGGTAGGTCGTGAGCCCGCAAAGGTTTCAGGTTTCATTCCAAAAGGAGAAGAACCCTATACCTGGATCGATACCACCTCCTGGCTGAAACCCGGCAGATCATACCACTATTCAGTTGTTGCCGAAAGCAGAGGTTATGTTCCCAGCGATTATTCATCATTCGTAAGCGCAGATATTCCTGATCATTCTCCTCCTGCTGTTCCGGTAGGAGTTGTTGCCAGAAAAATGGAAGATGGTTCAGCACTGATAGTCTGGAACACGCATGGTCGTCAGGCAGGAGATCCGATGGCATTTTTTGTTTATCGCTCATCTACAGAAGAAGGACCTTTCGTACAGCTCAATGAAGAACCGGTTTTTGGCGAGAACAGCTTTACTGACCACCCCGGTATGGCCAATGATACTGTATATTATACAGTTACATCGCTTTCTCCCGATGGGAAAGAAAGCCCGCAGTCTGTACCGGTAAGGGTGTTGTTGCGATCTCCCGACTGGGGTGTGCGTTATATACTAGGCAAGCGCAGCGGCGACGCCATCATCATCAGCTGGCCGGTAGGAGAGCCCGGATTAGCCGGTTTTGAACTGTACCGAAGCGAAGACCGGAAAGATCCTGTCATGCTTACCAGACTTCCTGCAGAGACAGGCACCTTCACAGATAAAGACCTGGCAAAAGGCAAGATATATGCTTACCGGCTTGTTTCGATCGATGCCAACGGTAAGAAAAGCCAGCCCAGCGAATGGGTGGTAATGGAGCCTTAGTGCTTGTAGTGGCGGTGCACCGGATCTTTCCTGAGCAGGATCATCACCCAGTATAACACCAGCAGCGCAATGCCGTAAACAATGGTCATGGCCCAGGTCTCGGCGTTCTGACCCGGATGGATGATGGGGTCTATGATCGAGTTGTACAGCATATCCGGATTGGCAAACACATCCCAGGAATTGAATCGTTCATACCTGCCCAGGTAGATACCGAAACCAGACATGAATGCTACCAGTGCCAATATTCCAATACGCATGAATCCCGGAAAAAAGTACAGCAGTATGGCCTCCAGTTTTCTCAGAGATTTATAAAAGAAGAACAGCCCTGTGGCTGAGCAACTTGCCAGCAGCAGGGTGTCATACCACAACGGCATGCCGGTATTCTGCCTGATGTGAAACAGATCGGTAAGAATGTATGGTGCGTTGGGAAGAAAAAGAATACCCAGTATGGTAACTAAGATGGCAGGAATCTGATGACGGTAGAACAACAGTTTTCTGGCTTGCACCAGAATGGCCCATGGAAGAAAAGCAAGAAAAAGATTCCAGCCTAAAAAAGCAAAGGTCTTATCTCCGGTGTACAGGATGCGTACCGTGATCAGCGCAATGTTGAGCCCGATCATCAGCATCACGGCAAGCTGGAACCGGTTGTTTTCTGAAATACGAAGTCGAGGCATGTGGAGTATTATACTTGTTGGATGTGTTATAGTGGTTGAACGTTGCAGCGACAACCTTGTTTCGCATATTAAAGAATGTTAACATAAAATGACAATGGGAAGCAGTCAGCAGTCAGCAGTCAGCAGTCAGCAGTCAGCAGTCAGCAGTCAGCAGTCAGCAGTCAGCAGTCAGCAGTCAATTTGGTCATACAAATTAGAACTATTCCGTCAATAGCTATCGGGACGTGTCAACTGGCACATCAGCAAATCGGCACATCGGCCAATCGGCTAATCAACTAATTAAAACGCCCTTTCCACGCCGAGCACCCATCTGAATTTAAGATAGTCTTCTTCCGCATATGGAGGCCTGTTCAGCCACAGCGGCAGATCTATCCGGATGGTCAGTGGCTTGACCTGTTCCAGCGGACCCCAGTATTTCCAGGATACAGTTGCACCGATACCTGCATCAGCCCGAAGGTCAGCAAAATATTGCTTGCCATCTTCTTCCTGATAGCTCAGGGTACCTGCATCAGCAAACAGATAGGGTACAAAGTCTATGGCCTGAATCAGTTTCTTGCCAAACAACCGGTTGAAGGCAAGTTCTGCATTCACAGAAGCGCCATTCAATCCGTTGTAAATATTATAGACATTGCCGTCAGTACCGGTCTGGGCACCCAGGTAGCCTGCGTATCCGCGAAGGTTTAGTCCGCCGCCATACTGGAAATGACTGGTCTCAATACCAGGATACATCCAATCGCGGTCAAACCATCCAAAGGTCCTTGTGTATTTGTTGTCCAGCATTTCTTCCGGATTGGCACCGGCCAGATACAATCTGGATTCCAGCGGTGCTCCGCCTGTGCTGGTTGCACCTTGCGCAAAGATGCGTGTACGCAGATCGAACTTGCCCAGTTTGTTGTTGTTGACCGCCTCCAGGTTGACCCTGTTGAAATCTGTTTCACTCAACCAGGCAGTTGAGCGCATGCCCGCAACAATGGTACCGTTCCCTTTCGGATAACTGTAACGGTGGGTATATTCAATGTTCATGGAGTTGTTCCAGAGTCCGCTGAAGTTATCGGCATGATAGTCTGAATTGGTCTCCTTGAATGCCTTGAAATAAATGCGCAGGTCGTTCTGTTCTCTGTCGCCCAGGCGATGTACGAATCCCGCCTGTCCTCCCAGGATGCCTTCCAGGTACCGGAAATTCATTTCCAGGTCAGATGCATGCACCAGTTTGTCTGTGGCTGTCTTGTAGGAGAAATTAATGCTGAACGGATCCTGTTCGTAAGAAGGTCCTTCCGTTCCGTCGTCCCCCAGGTAATACGGACTTCCCTGTCCGAGGCCGGAGTTGACCCAGGCGGTCAGGCTGAAGATATGTTTGTAGTTGAAATAGTTTCCGTTCAGGTGCACACCTGCCTTGAATCCATCCACTTCATTCCACCACAGGTCCGGTCGCCATTTCATGCTATAGTGATACGGATCAGGCCAGTTCCAGACCCTTGAATCAAACCCAATATCTACCGGGCACTTGCTGCTGTTGTTCAGCATATCAATATCGGCCATCCGGCGACTAGGATCAATCTCAATGCGGTCCAGATCGCCGTTCACCATGATATCTGCCGTGTAGGTCGGATTGAGTTTGTCCCAGCCTATCCAGACAGGTAATACATTCACATTTTCCAGTGCCAGTCTGTTCAGACGTTCATTAACCGGCGGATCCGGATTGACCTTCTTCTCAAACCAGGTGTTTGGAATATAATAACGCATCGTATCTCCGGTTTTGGAGATCGCAATGAAATCCAGCGGCATCTGCATACTGCCTTTCCTTTCGAAGGTCACTGAGTAAGGACGCAGGGTAATGCCTTCTTCCATCGCTGCAGCACTCACTTTTCCCGGTTTCACATCTGTGATGGCGTAGTCTATGTTCTTGTTGGTCTCCATCCACTGATCGAAGAACCAGTTCAGGTCGGCACCGGTGTACTGGATGATGCTGTTCCTGAAATCTTCCGGGTAGGGGTGAGCGGTCTTCCACTGCTGCACATAATGTTGCATAGCTTCCAGGAATAGCTCATCGCCCAACACATACTGGAGATTGTTCAGCATGACCGCAGTCTTGTAATACACGTGACCATAGCCACCGCCATGTCCAAGCGCAGAACCGAAATGATCGCTGTGGGTATTGAGCGGTGGATCGTTCTGTCTGACTGCATCTCTGAGATAACCGTAATAATTTTCGGTCAGCATGACATCTTCCGCTTCACGGAATTTCGCCTTCCACTTCTTGGTTTCCGGATAACCGATCTTGACATTTCCGTCAATCGCTTTGTATCCCCATGCGGTAATGAACTGGGTAAATCCTTCGTCCATCATGGCACGATAGGTCTCGTTGTTTCCCAGCATTCCGAAGAACCACATGTGACCAACTTCATGAATGAGCAGGTCGCGATAGTAGGGGTCAAATCCACCGTCCAGAGTCAGCATCGGATATTCCATGCCATCACGGGCATCTGCCACAATGATCTTGGGCCAGATATAGGAGCCGAAATCGCGGCTGAAGGTTTCGATGATCTGTGTAGTATAATCGGCCGCATTCTGCCAGCCGGAAGCGTGTTGTTCCTGGGCCAGCGCCTGGCATAAAACAAAGCGCCCATCCACAATAGCCACTGCTTCTCCGATCCGGTAGGTAGGGTCTGCAGTCCAGGCAAAATCATGTACGTTTACGGCTTCAAAATGCCATACCTTCCGGCCACCGGTAACCGGAATGATGATACTGGGTTCTGAACCCCATGGTTTATCTGCAAAATTTTTAATGTCCAGTTTTTTCCGAAGTCCTTCCGGCATGGCCTCTTCCGGATTGATGAGGGTGCCGGTTGCACCTACGATATACTGATCGGGCATATCAAGCCGCACGTCGAAATGGCCAAAATCACCATAGAATTCTTTTCCCAGATGCTGATCGGTGGTCCATCCGAACTTGCGGTCATATACACAAATGCGTGGATACCAGTGCACGCCATCATATTGTTTGGTACCCCAGTCGGTGAACATCTTCATACGCCTGCGCACACCTCCTTTATCAAAATAGGTCTGAAAATCAATACTGAAGGTCATGCTTCCCCCCGGACGAATGGCTTCGGGAAGATCCACCCGCAGGATGGTATTTTCCTGTTGCATACTGACCTCTTTCTTTGTCTTGTACCCGTTAATTGCGATGATGCTGATTCCACCGATCTCAGTGCCAAGGCCCTGCTGTTCATACTGACCATATGCAGGGCGATTGTCATTGGCTTCGTTCAGCTGATCAAGGTATGAACCGGGCTGAAATGCTTCCTGGTATAAATGGAAATAGACAAAAGGCAGCTCATCTGGCGAGTTGTTGGTATAGGTCAGGATCAGGTGTCCGTCAACGATGTCGGTTTGATCGTCCAGCCGGGCGTTGATGGTATAGTCAACATCCTGCTGCCAGTACCCATCAAAAGGTTTCCGGTTCTTCCAGTACCAGGGGTTCTCTTTACTTTGGTAAGCGTAGGTTTCAGCCTTTGTCTGGTCTTCCGGTATCATCTGACCTTTGGTCAGCACTGGAGCACTCAGGAGGAAGAGTACCCATGTCATCCTTTTCGTATTCATGCCTTCACATTCAGGTAAGGGTCAAATTTAAGGATTTGAAGGGAGGATGACTGTTAACAGTTTTCGGCAGGATGTAGGCTTCTCTGCACTTCCTGAAAACAGGAAAATTTCTGATGTTTGCAGCACACCGCACTGTACCGTTGATTCTGACAACGGATGCTCCAACTTCCACAAGAAGAAGAACGATCTATCCTGGCACTGAGTATGGTGAAGGGTATCGGTTTCATCATAGCCCGCAACCTGATCGAATACCTGGGCAGTGCCCGTGCGGTATGGGAGACCCCACCCCGTGAGCTGCTCCGAATTCCCGGCATCTACAAGCATGTTCTGAAAGCCATTCGTGATGCTGATGTCTTTGCTACTGCAGATGCTGAGCTTGCATGGATGCACAAAAACAACGTTCAGTTTCTGCACTTCTGGCATCCGGAATATCCGGAGAGACTGAGGCATTGCCCGGATGCACCCTTATTTCTCTGCTATCGCGGAAACGGTTCTTTGAACCATCACAGACAGGTGGCCATAGTGGGCACCCGACACGCCACACCGTACGGCCGAAGGATCACAGAGGAGCTGGTAGCCGGTCTGCTGGAGCTGGATTGCCTGATCGTGAGCGGACTGGCTTATGGCATTGACATAGCAGCACATAAAGCCGCACTGGACAACGGGCTGCAAACTATAGGTGTGGTAGCTCACGGACTGGACCGGGTGTATCCGGCGGTGCATAAGGAGGTGGCCAGGCAGATGGAAGAAAATGGTGGGTTGCTGACGGAGATCCTGCCCGGAAATGATCCGGACAGACAAAATTTTCCAAGACGAAACAGGATCGTGGCGGGGATGGTGGATGCCCTGGTAGTGGTGGAATCTGGAGAGAACGGCGGTGCCATCATCACGGCTTCGCTGGCCAACGGTTACAACAGGGATGTATTTGCCTTTCCCGGACAGGTGCATCATGCTTTCAGCCAGGGATGCAACCTGCTGATACAAAGACAACAGGCACAACTCATCACCTGTGCCGATGACCTTGTCAGAGCCATGAACTGGAAAAGTGATCCGGAGAAAAAGAAAGGACAAAGACAGTTATTCCTGGAGCTGAATGCAGAAGAGAAGCTGGTATATGATATACTCAGAAATAAAGGAGAACTGCACATTGATGACCTTACACTAAGAACAGGTTTGAGCCCTGGTACCCTGGCCGGCACGCTGCTCAGCCTCGAATTTCAGGGAGTGATACAAACACTGCCGGGAAAGCGGTACAAGCTGGATTGAATCGGGAGTACGGAATGGGGGTTGTCCCCCCTCTCAGAGGGGTGAAACCACATAAAAGTCATTTTATATGATTCATATCAACCGTATGTTGCATCATAAAACGGGTCTTATATGAAGTACTTGATACTGTTTCTTATCCTGCTGCTGACCGCCTGTAATCGCTGGGTGGTGCCTGAAGAGTTGGTTGGAACATGGGAAGCACCTGTATCAGATGTTGCCGTCAGGACACATTCGAAAGAAGAGGGTTTTAAGTTTTATCACGATACCGCCTCTGCCATGTTGATCATTTCTGATAATAAGACGGTTTCAGGAAGAATAGGCAGTGCAACATTTGAAAATGCAGCCCTCAAAAAGAACTTCGGTCCTCCTAATATGACCGGCATTGCCTGGATCGTGGATGTCGGACCGGTTGGAACCATTCATCCGGCAGACCCATTGCCACAAAAGGAAGTTCAGTTCTGGCTTCCACCTGCAGGGGAAACCATGGATGCAGAACTCAGGTATACACAGAACGGTGCTCAGTTTCCTATGGCAGGAATGGTATTTAGGAAAAGCGAATGATACCTTTCGTGCTACGGGACGTTAATGTTTGCTTTACGGCATGTGTCTTGTGTCTGTAGATTTCTTAGGAGCCTACTTAACCTATTCCCTATCTTTAGCCAAAAGCTATATTATGTCTGTCACTTCTCTTGAACCCACCGTGCTCTGGAAACATTTTGCTGATCTCAATGCAGTTCCCCGCCCGAGTAAGCACGAAGAAAGGGTTATTCAGTTCATGGTTGACTATGGCAACCGCCTGGGTCTTCCAACCATGAAAGATGCAGTGGGTAATGTGATCATCAAAAAACCGGCAAGTCAGGGTATGGAAAACAGACAAACGGTCATTCTCCAGAGTCATCTTGATATGGTGCACCAGAAGAACAACGATACCGTGTTTGACTTTTCCAGTGAGGGCATCAAAATGAAGATCAACGGCGACTGGGTGGAAGCTGAAGGAACCACCCTGGGTGCTGATAATGGTATCGGCGTCTCTGCCATCATGGCCATTCTGGAGTCCACAGATATTCCGCATCCTGCCATCGAAGCCCTGTTCACCATTGACGAAGAAACAGGTATGACCGGAGCAATGGGATTGAAAGGCGGACTACTGGACGGTCACATCCTCCTGAATCTCGATACCGAAGATGATGACGAACTCACCATCGGCTGTGCAGGAGGCATTGATATCACCGCAACAGCAACTTATGAAGAAGCAACAGCCCCGGCAGGATGGACCTGGTTCACCATGAGCGTAAAAGGATTGACCGGCGGGCACAGTGGCATGGACATTCACCGCGGCCGCGGAAATGCCAACAAGCTCATGAACAGGCTGCTTGCAGGACTAGAGAAAGAACATTGCATCCGCATTGCTTCCATCGACGGTGGCGGACTGCGCAATGCCATTCCCAGGGAGAGTGTAGCTGTATTTGGTGCAGAAGCACATCGCTCTGATGGAGTGCTAAGTTTCATCACCGAGCAGTCAGCCATTTTGAAACAAGAGTATGCTACTACTGATCCATCCATTGATGTGATCATTACAGAAACCTCTGCACCATCAAATGTGTTGTCGGCAACTTTTCAGTCGCTGGTACTGAAAGCTATTTATGCATGTCCTGTAGGAATCTATCGTATGAGTCCCGATATTGAAGATCTCGTGCAGACTTCCAATAACCTGGCGAGGGTGGAGATCAAAGACGGTCATGCCTCATTGCTTTGTTTGTGTCGCAGTTCAGTGGATTCTGAAAAGTATGATATGGCACAGGCCATTACATCAGCTCTTGAACTGGCGGGTTGTGAGGTGAAACTGGAAGGCGGATATCCCGGATGGGCTCCCGCTCCCCACTCAGCCATTGTCACATTGATGTCAGATCTTTACAGTGAGTTGTTTGATGGAAAAGCACATGTGAACGCCTGTCATGCTGGTCTGGAATGCGGCATCCTCGGAACCAATTATCCTGGTGTGGACATGATCAGCTTTGGTCCGAACATCCGCGGAGCGCATTCGCCCGACGAAAAAGTGCAGATCTCCAGTGTACAGAAATTCTGGAAATACCTGTTGGCTACACTGGAGAGGATACCGGAAAAAGCATCATGAAAATGAATAAGAGTAAGTGGACCCTGCTGGTCCTGGTCATGCTGTTCATGCTGCCTCAGGCCAAAGGTCAGCAGGCAGGTCTCGGTATGTTTCGTCCTGCCTGGTTTGAGCAGCCTGTACTGTATCTGTATGGCCCTGTGGAGTACAACAAGACCTCGCAGGACCATACTCCGGTTGACTCCATAGTGTTTCAGGTAGAAGATGGAGGTGGAGTAAACATCATCTCCGCCCCACCATATCTGGTTCCGGAACACCTGAAACTGGACTATGATGTGCTGTGGTTCCGGGTGATCGGTATAACAGGCGGGTTTCTGGAAGTGATCGTTAATTCCACAAATGGTCAGACAGCCTATATCAGGAAGGATCAGGGAAGTTTTCTGTACTGGCCGGAATTTCTAACTACTATTTCAACAGTGGAGCCTGTAGCGGGAAACCCACTGCGCATCAAACCTCTTGATCATGCCTCAGAAGTGGAAACTGAGTTCGCTTTTCTGCATGCTGTTGCTGCCCGTGATGAATGGTTGATGGTAGAGTTGCTTGACAGTGATCTGAATAAGATCAGCACGGCCTGGCTAAAATGGCGAAACAGTGAAAGAATGCTCCTTACCTGGTCGCTTTTTATGTAGGTATTTGTCCACCGCAATGCCTATTTTAGAGTTGTGGGTGTTCTCTGCAGATCTGTCCTCCTGACCTGGCTGATACTGGCTGTCAATCACAACGCTTTCACGCAGTTTCATGAAGTGCGCTTCAGGCATATTGGTATTGAAGATGGCCTGTCTCAAAGTTCTGTCAATACCATCTACCAGGATAGCAGAGGTTTTATTTGGATAGGCACACAGGATGGCCTGAATCGTTTTGATGGTACCGATTTTACCATATATCGCACAGGGCTGAATGACCACGCTATTTGCGGAAACTATATCTATGACATTCTGGAAAGAGAAGACGCAGAAATGTGGGTGGCAACTTTCGGCGGGGGGCTCATCAGGATAGATCAGCGAACGCAGCAGATCGATTGCTTCAGCCAGTCTGAGGGTAACCTGCCCAGTAACAGAATCTTTTCAATAGCGGAAGATGATCAGCAGATTCTTTGGCTGGGAAGTAATGAAGGACTGATCAGGTTTGATCCCAAAGAAAAAACTTCAGAGGTCTTGTTTCACAGCCGGATGAATTTCATTGGAAGTGTAGAATGGATCCAAGACAGACTTTGGATCGGCGGCGATTCCGGTTTGATCGTACTGGATCCGGTAACTCGAAAAAGCGATGAGAACTGGATAGACCTGGTGGGTCATACCGGAACTGTCAGTACCATTGCCGCCAGTGGCGATACGGTCATGCTGGCTTGTCAGGAAGGACTGTTCTGTATCAATACCAGAACCGGAATCAAGTCTGAGATCAGCTTTCCGGATCACCTGCCTAAAGGAATCATTCAATCTGTCTGCAGAATCCACAACGGGAACTGGTTGATAGCCACCGGTAACGGGCTTTTTGAATGGCACCCTGTCAGAGGAATTATTAATACGTATTATAGTAATGTGTCAGACCCTGCCAGCCTCAGCAACAACAATGTTATAGCCGTCTGTCAGTCTGAAGACCAGGTTGTGTGGGTGGGCACCAGAAACGGATTATCAGTCATTGAAAATCCGGAGCCGGCTATAAGACTCGTCAGAAGTATTCCCGGCGAGTCAGGCCTGCAATCAAGACAGGTTAATGCCTTTGCAGCTTATAATGATACCCTTGTCTGGGCCGGAACTAGCAACGGGCTTCATCTGATTGACATGGAACAGGAACTGGTGACTCCGTGGAATAGCAGCTCTTCAAATGCCTATATGTCTTTTCCTGTTGAGATACTGAGTTTGTATCGCGATGAGGAGGGTGTAATATGGGTAGGAACCAAACAGGACGGTGTGTACCGCCTGACTGGCAGTGCTGTTCAGCCGGTGCTGCAAAAGATCTCTGTTCCGGGAGCTGAGCGGTTATCTGTTCACTGCATACGGAAAGATCCAACAGGCAGGCTCTGGCTGGGAACATCTGCAAAAGGTCTCTGGCGTGTAGATCCGGATGGATCAGCTCCTGTCATTTATTCTTATCAGGAAGATGGCACAGGGCTTAGTCATACCTATGTATTCTGTCTGGAAGCTGATACCAGAGATCGGATGTGGATAGGCACCCCCACGGGCGGGGTGAATGTACTTGATACAAGATCAGAAAAGATCTGGCATATTCAGAATGATCCGGAAGAACCCGGGTCTCTGAGTAATGACATCATATTATCTTTCTATACAGATGATCGGGGCTATTTGTGGGTGGGAACCGTTGATGGATTGAACCGCACCGAACTCCCGCTTACAGAAATAACTGCCGACCTGCTTGACAGGGGAAAAGTGCGTTTTAGAAAATATGGAAGAAACGAAGGTTTACCCAATGAAGTGGTTTATGGTATGCTGGATGATGGTGCAGGCTCTCTCTGGATGTCAACAAATCGGGGCATTGCCGTCTTTCATATGGCCGATGAAAAAGTGTCTGCTGTTATCACCCCGGCCGATGGTTTACAGAACAACGAATTCAATCAGAACGCTTTTTATCTTACTTCAAATGGCACTATGTTCTTTGGTGGTGTGGAAGGAATGAATTTTTTTGAACCCGGGAAGGTATTTTCAGGTAAGGATGCCTTACAGGTGGTTCTGACCAATGTGGCATTGTTCAATGAAACAGTTCCTGTGGGTGGAAATGGACTGTATGGCCTCCACCTGGAAAATGATATTGGTTTTATGGATGAGCTGGAACTTTCCTACAAACATGACATGGTGACCTTTCACTATGCGGCTTTGTCATTCAAAAGACCTGAACAAACAGTGTACCGATACAAGCTGGAAGGTTTTGACAAAAAATGGGTGTATGCAGATGATGGTCGTTCAGCTACTTATACAAACCTCAAACCCGGGAAGTATAGTTTTCTTGTAGAAGCAGCAGGCCCTGATCTGAACTGGTCAGGCACCTCTATAAAAGTCATGGTTGGCACTCCGCCCTGGCTCACCTGGTATGCCACTTTGTTTTATTTGCTGCTAGCTGCAGGACTGATCTATACCTATACAAGATTGCGCATTCGGGCCGAAACCAGAAAACTGCTGCAACAACAAGAAGTGGCCAATGCACGGATAGAAGAGCGTGAATTATACCGAAAAAAAAGTGCAGCTGATTTTCATGATGAAGCCGGGAAATTCATTACCAAGATCAATCTGTTTGCTGAAATGGCAGGTAAAGAAGCTGCACAGGAAGAAAAACTATCCGGTTTCATTCAGAAGATCAGAGAGAATACCCTTGAACTGGGCACCAATATGCGTGACTTTTTATGGTCAATGGATGTGCGGATGGACAATCTGTATGACCTCGTTGATCGTATGCGTGATGCCGGCGAATTGATGCTGACCGAAACAGGTATCATGTTCAGAGCTGAAGGGCTGGATCCGGAGTTTAAGAACGTGCCGCTTTCTCAGGAAATGCGCAGGGTTTGCCTCCAGCTGTTCAAAGAGGCCTTTCTCAATACTGCCAGACATTCCGGAGCTACCAAAGCAGTTTTAAAAGTAACTCTTTCCGGACAGCAGCTGCAAGTCTTATATCAGGACAACGGAACAGGAATAGTTCTGAATGAAGCAGCAAAGAAAGGGCACTACGGATTGAAACTGATGCAGGAAAGAGCAGAAAAGATCGGTGGTTCGCTTCAAATTGAAAGCCCTGAAAAGGGAGGCACACTGGTAACCCTGGATGTTAAAATACCACAGATGGGTGATACAGAATGAAATTCTGTCACCTTACTTTTATACCACATGGACATACAGGAGAGTATTCGGGTAGCGATCGTGGAAGACGAACAGGAGATCAGAGAACTGCTGGAGCAGATCATTGACCTGTCGCCGGGATTCAGCTGCAAAAGAACGTTTTCCTCCTGCGAAGATGCCCTGCCCGGGTTGATAGCTGATCCTCCTGATGTGGTATTGATGGATATCAACCTGCCGGGAATGGATGGAATTTCAGGCACAGGAAAGCTTACCGAACAGATACCTGAACTGAATATCATCATGCTTACCATTCAGGATGACCCTGATCTCATTTACCAGTCTCTGTGTGCCGGCGCCACAGGCTATCTGCTGAAAGATACACCTCCGGTCAAACTGCTGCAGGCCATTGAAGAGGTCAGACAGGGCGGGTCTCCAATGTCTCCTTCCATTGCACGCAAGGTTACCATGTCTTTTAGACCGGCTGTCAACTATGACCTCTCTGACAGAGAAAAGGAAATTCTGACCCGGCTCACACAGGGTGAAAACTACCAGGTCATAGCAGCAGAACTCTTCATAAGTGGTCATACGGTCAGAACCCATATCAGAAACATCTACCGCAAACTGCAGGTCAACACAAGAGGCGAGGCTGTTTCCACCGCATTGCGCAATAAGATCGTTTAAAATACCTCATATGTGCGATTGACCGGGCATCCTTCCGGCCATAGTTTTGCATTGTAATTTATTTCATATCTAAAACACAATGCAATGAAAACATCCGGACTTCTAACATTACTTTTTGCATTTGTTGCGCTGGCGGCTGCCTGCAATAAAGAGCAGGAACCAGATCCAAACAACAACAATAACAACAATAATAACGGGGGCAACAACCCGCCCACTGAAACAATGCTGAGCTGCAAAACAGATGGTGCAGACTGGCAATCTGATACGACCAATGTCGTTGCGGTCATGGTAGAAGTGGCCGGAACCAAAACCCTTACCATCAGTGGTGAAGCAGCCGACGGGTCTTCTCTGGTATTGTCCATCTCACTATGGACAGGGGTGGAAGGGAGTTTTCCTACCAGCCTGATGAGTTTTACCAACTACGTGGCAATGGCCTATACAGATACCTCCGATGAAGCATTCTCTGCTCCAAACATCAACAATGCCGCCGCAACAGGTACCCTGACCATCACCTACTGGGATGAAGAAAAAGTGAGCGGCTCCTTCTCTTTTACAGGTGGGCAGGATGATACATCAGATACGATGACCATCTCTGAAGGTTCCTTTAGTGTAACCCAGGTAAATTGAGAAAAATGAAAAGAGCAAACACCTTACTTCTGGTTTTGTGGGCACTCGTTCCCACCGCCGGAATCATGGCGCAACCGGTTATCGGTTTGTCCAATATGCCGCAGGTTGGTGATTCGGTCATCATTGCGCTCAGTAACCAGCCTGTTGCACCCGGAACTGCCGGAGCAGACCAGACCTGGGATATGACCTGGATATCAGCAGCAGAAGAACAATACTTCGTCTATGAAGATCCTGCTGTTACCCCATGGGCCGACCTGTTTGATGACGCTACCATTTGTGGTCGCTCCTGGGAAGACTACTACAGCTACTACCATATTGACGCCACAGGTGTGGCTGCTGTTGGATATGCCGGAGTTATAGGTCTGTCTGATACATTTACCATGGACTATTCAGACAGTGAATTGTTTATCCCGTTGGATTATTCCTTCGGCGATTCACATGCTGATGACTTCGCAGGAACCAGCACCGCTGCCGGTTTTTCCCTGCCCTTTACCGGCGATGTGGACTTCGAGGCAGACGGTTATGGTACGCTGATCCTGCCAACAGGTACATATGAAAACGTTGTTCGATACCATTTCTTCAGAACACAGGAGATCACCTTCGGCACTACCACCACCACAACAAAGGAACAATGGGCCTGGGTATCTTCTGACTATCGTTTCTGGCTGCTGCTTATGGAAGAGAACTTTGACGGCTTCAGCACCACCCCTCTTATCTGGTATGATAAGGCACCCCTGCCTGCCGTACCGGTGGCAATTGGATCAGCTGAAAATTATTCTGTCAGATTGTTTCCTAACCCTGTTTCAGCACAACAGTCACTGTCTTTTGAATGGAATGAACAAAGCAATGCGGTCCTTACACTTACAGATCTCCATGGCCGCAAAGTCTGGCAGAGAAATATGGAACTGAAACCCGGCATGCAATCACTTTCTTTTGACGGACAGGTTGACGCTGGTTGCTACCTGTTGCAAATTGCAACAGAAAAAGCGGATCATGTTACCAGGCTGATCGTGAGCGAATAAACATACAATACCTGCCATGCAGGCATTTACCCGGATGTAGCCGGATCTCATGCAGGTCCGGCTGCATCTTGTTTTATACCTCCTGTATGGAGTATATTAGCAGATGATTCAAAAATTATCCAGTCTCTTTGTTTGGTTGCTGGCCGGACTCATACAGACCGCATCTGCACAATTCAATCACCTCTGGTCCTACTCGCATTACTCCAACAATAATGACGAGATAAAAGCCATTGCTGCGCATGATTCAGGTACTGTTGTTACTGCCGGGTCATTTATTAATACCTGCATATTTGATGGAGATGGACCCTCTCTGAACCTGACCTCTGCAGGTGGAAAAGATGTCAGCCTGGCAAGCTATCAGGCTGATGGTACACTCAACTTTGTGATCGGTTTCGGGGGAAGCTCAGATGATGTTGCAGCTGATGTGGTGTTGGATGCCGATGGTAATATCTATGTGACCGGTTCCTTCCAGAACAGCATGGATGTTGATCCGGGTGCCGGCGAATTCATTCTGGAAGCATCAGGCCTCAACGATGTTTTCCTGATCAAATACAACGCCCTCGGAGAACTGGTCTGGGCACATCGTTTTGGAGAAGATTTTACAGACGATGGTAAAGAGCTGGTGCTGGGCGACGATGGTTTTCTGTATATGTCGGGTGGTTACCGCATTGAAATGAAATTTGCAGGCGTAGCAGATTCCATTACACTGTCCAATCCCGGATTTACCACTGATGTGTTTCTTGCAAAGTTCAACCTGGATGGTGAAGCCGTCTGGGCAAGATCTTTCGGCGGTGGAGGGTCTGACTTCGTGGATGGTCTTGCTTACTGGAATGATATGCTTTTCCTCACCGGCGATTTTACAACCACCATAGATCTGGATGCTTCAGCAGCCGTTGATAACCATAGCAGCAATGGCCTGAATGACGTATTCCTCTGTGCCTATGACACCGATGGCGATTACCTCTGGGGGCATACCTTCGGTGGATCTTCTGCAGATTTTGGTCATGATCTTGCTACCGATAATGATGGCAATATCTATATGACCGGCAACTTCAACAATACGATCAATTTCAGTTCTACAGGTGGTTCTCTGGAGCTCACCTCTGCTCTGCAAAGCGATATGTTCCTGGCGGCCTATACAGCCTTCGGCGATGATCTCTGGGCCATACGTGCAGGCGGAAGTGATGCAGAAGAGGGATATGCAGTAGCTGTATCGGCATCAGGTCCGGTGGTAACAGGAACATTCGGCTCAACCGTAGATTTTGATCCCGGTCCCGGTACATGGGAGCAAACATCAGCCGGGTTCTACGATATCTACCTCGTACAGTACGATTTTGACGGTGCATTGATCGAAGCCGGAAATATGGGCTCTCCCTATTCCGATTATGGTCATGTGCTGACCATGGCACCAAATGGAGATATCCTGACAGGAGGAAGAATGCAGTCGCCACTGGACATTGATCCCGGGCCAGGTGAAATACTCTTGTACGGAAACACCGGATTTGACGGATACATTGCACGGTACAATACATGTATCTCATATTTCCTGGAAGAGTCAGCTACCATTTGCGCCGGCGAGACCTATGATTTTCATGGTACTGTTCTGAGCGAAGCAGGAGAATATGTGGCCTCATTCACCACCGTTGATGGCTGTGATTCTACCTTTGAACTTTCTCTTGTTATTCATGATATTGATATAACCATTACTTCAGATGATACAGTACTCAATGCTGTATATTCACCAGATTATTCCTATCAGTGGCTGGATTGTAATGATGGTATGACACCTGTTGAAGGTGCTACAGAAGCCGTTTTCTCCGCCACTGAATCAGGTAGCTATGCTGTAGAGATCACATGGGGGCCTTGCTCAGAGATCTCAGCATGTGTTTCCGTTGATATAGAAGAGCCTGTCGGATTCTCAGAAGAATTGCACGCAGACTGGTTGCTGTGGAATGGCCTGAACAACTGGATCGTCAGCAGCGATCAGCCGGCACAGGTTCAGGTATTTGATATGCAGGGACAAGCAGTGTACAACAGCACGATCAACGGAACAACAGAGTTATCTACCGGTCAGCTTGCAGCTGGATGGTATATCCTCAAATACAGCACAGATCTCTATCAGGACAGCAGGAAGATACTGGTGTATTAACCTTACTGCTTGATATAGATCGTACCGGCATTTCCTGCGGTCAGCATATAGATGCCGGCAGGCAGCGAACGGATATCCATCTGTTCATCTGCCGAATTTCCGGTCATGACCAGGCGACCGCTAAGGTCTTTTACCAGCACCGGAATAGGGCTGTTCTTGCCGGGAAATTCCAGGACGAAAAGTCCGTTTCCCGGGTTGGGATACACCAGTAATTCTTCAGGATGTATATCACTTTCATCCAGATCTGTCAGTACGTCCAGGCTGTACCGGCTGAAGAAGCGCCAGATCTCTGCACTGGCATTGATGTCTTTATTCGTGCTGCCGCTGGCAGGTAATAACAAAATGGTACCTGGCCAGGTATGTCCTCCGTTGATCACCTTGAAGTGTTCTACAGAGACACCGTTATCACCACCAGACCATATGTAGTGTTCTACTGTACTGCCATCGCCCGGGTCTGTATCCGGTATCTCGGTAAACTCCGGTGTCGTGTTGCAATTGTTATAGGATATCCAGTAGTCCAGCAGTTCATCTATCGGCAGAAAATCACCACTGCCTGCATAAGGAACTGTGGCATCAGCAGTGCCGTGTATCTCCATGACAGGGGTTGGGTGGGAAGGACTGCAGTAATCGAAGTGATCAGTATCCATAGTACCTGTAACCGAAGCGATGGCTGCAATGCGGTCGCTCAGCTGACAGGCCAGTTCATAGCTCATGAATCCTCCGTTGCTCATACCGGTAGAGTAGATCCTGTTCTGGTCGATATTGTATTCGGCAGAGATACTGTCCAGCAGATCGCTGATAAAGGCCACATCATCCACACCGGTGCCGAAAGCATTGAAGGTGTTCCAGTGCTGAAATCCCAACACATCCTGGGTGCCATCGGGCAGCAGAATGAGGAAGTTCGCAGTATCGGCTATCGGGCGGAATTCACCATAGAATATCTGTTGAAACGCATAGGAACCATAGCCGTGCAGATTCAGTACCAGGGGCCTGGGTTCACTGCCATCATAGGCAGCCGGCACATACAGGTAATACTGGCGGCTCTGTCCGCCGGAATGGATGCTGTCAATGACAGTGGTCTGGGCACCAACAGAAACGGAAGCCAACAACAGGATGCAGGAGAGAAATTTCATGGGATAAATATACACATGAAAAAAGCGGGCATAGCCCGCTTCTCAAGTCCAAAGATTTGGTAGTGCTTATAAAAGATCCATTAGCTAATTATTCAGAACCTTTCGTATGCGCTGAAGTGAAAGCCTGCCTCAATTGCGGCATTCTCATCACTGTCAGAACCGTGCACGGCATTTTCGCCAATACTGGTAGCATACATTTTACGGATGGTATCGTCGGCAGCTTCAGCCGGGTTGGTGGCACCGATCAGCTTGCGGAAATCTTCCACTGCATTGTCTTTCACCAGCACAGCAGCAACGATCGGACCGCTGCTCATGAAGTCCACCAGCTCGCCGTAGAACGGACGCTCTTTGTGAACCGCATAGAATGCACCGGCCACTTCGCGGGTCATCCGGGTGTATTTCATAGCCTGGATGCGGAATCCGGCTTCGTTGATCATCTTCAGAATACCGCCGATGTGGTTGTTCTTCACCGCATCGGGCTTGATCATGGTCAATGTGATATTACCTGCCATTGTCGTTCAATTTTGGCCGCAAAGGTAGGGGATTTAGGGGGATTAGTTGGTGGTTGTTGGTTATTAGTTATTGGTTTTGGACTGATTAACTTAACCCAATACATCATTCCTGAAGGTGGTTATCGGGAATCTCTTTCCTCAGTTTCCATGCTCATTTCTCAAGGGCCCCTTGTGTCCTTTGTGTTTGTCAGAGCATAGCGATGACCCGTGCCATAGTGTTCCACATTTTAACACAAAGGCACTAAGGAGGCACCAAGGTCACGGAATACAGAACCTATGACGTGAGAGGATAGTGATGAATAATGAGACCTGTGGGAAGTGCCCTGCCAACTGCCAACCCCTTCCGCCTTTCGTCCTCCCCTCAGTATTCTTCATTTTCCACCCTGCCAACTGTCAGCTGCCGACCGCCAACTCCTTACCCCTCCGCATTCCGCATTTCCACTACCTTTACCCCCCGATGCGCCTCGAGAAGAACCTCCCGGAGCTGTTTGAGTTCCTCAGCACACCCCGAAAGATCGCCCTGGTGGCACATACCCGTCCCGACGGTGATGCCATCGGCTCCTGCCTGGCACTGAAATTCTTCCTGGAGAAAAGAGGTCATACCGCCGAGGTCATCGCCCCTGATGATTTTCCGGATTTCCTGAACTGGATGAAAGGCAGCGACAAGGTCTTCATCCGCCAGAAGAATCCCAAGACCTGCTTTGCCATTCTGGCTAACTCAGACCTGATAGGATTTCTGGATTTCAACGCATTGAAAAGAATAGAATCACTGGGAGAGGATATTGCGAAGATCCGTGGTAAGAAATGGCTGATGGTGGATCACCACCGCGACCCGGATGATTTCACCGATTTTACCTTCTGGTCAGACGAGGCCAGCTCCACCTGCGAACTGGTGTATGACCTCATCAGGATGATGGATGGTGATGCCGATATCGATTCCGACATGGCTGCTATTATCTATGCAGGCATGGCTATGGATACCGGCGTGTTCCAGTACAGCAATACCACCGCCCGGGTCCATGAGATCGCGGCCAACCTGATGCACAAAGGCATACATGTGGAAGAGATCCACAACAACGTCTATAATCAGTACGGCGAGAACAGGCTGCGATTCATCGGCTATATGCTAAAAGACAAAATGCAGATACTGCCTGAGTACCGCACTGCATTCATGACCATTTCCATGAAAGAAGCGGAAGAATACAAACTCAGCTCAGGCGATAAGGAAGGCATCGTCAACCTTCCCTTGGCCATGAAAGATGTGGACATTGCCGTGTTGTTCACCGAAGACAAGGACCGCATCAAAATATCTTTCCGGAGTAAGGGAGATATCAATGTGGACCGCCTGGCGAGAGAATATTTCAATGGAGGCGGACACAAGAACGCCTCCGGTGGCTCCACCAGGGTCAGTCTGGAAGAAACGGTACAGATTTTGCATACAGCATTAGCTGCATTTCTATCATAAACAACATATCCAACAATGAAGCGATTTACTTTGATGCTGACCGGTCTGCTGCTTTTCGCCGGCTCAGCTTTCGCACAACTGAGCAAAGCAGAGATGAAGGAACTGCCTGATGGCCTCTATGCCCAGATGCAAACCTCCAAAGGCAACATCCTCCTGTTCCTGGAATTCCAGAAAACCCCGCTAACTGTAGCCAATTTCGTTGGCCTTGCAGAAGGCACCATCGCCAATGATGCAAAGCCTGCAGGTACACCATATTATGATGGTATTGTTTTCCATCGTGTCATTGCAGATTTCATGATCCAGGGCGGTGACCCAACCGGTACCGGTCGCGGTGGTCCCGGTTATCGTTTCAAAGATGAATTTCATTCTGACCTGAAACACACGAGTGCGGGCATTCTGAGTATGGCCAATGCGGGTCCCTTCACCAATGGAAGCCAGTTCTTCATCACCCACAAAGACACGCCCTGGCTGGATGGCAAGCATGCCATTTTCGGTCATGTGGTGAGCGGGCAGGAAGTGGTGGATGCCATCGCACAGGGTGATACCATCAACCATATCATGATCATCCGCAAAGGAAAAATGGCAAAGAAATTCGACGCAGCAGCAGTGTTTGCAGCAGCTAAAGAAGCCGGCGATGTGAAGGCTGACAAGTGATCAGAAAAAATATCAAGGAAAGACCGGCTATCGTGCCGGTCTTTTTGTTTGTGAATGGTTCGGAGCAGACCTCCGTGTCCTCTGTGTTTGTCACGGGATCTGCCGTGACCTGTGTGCTGACAAACGTCAGCACCGTGTTCATTCATTTGTTCTGCTTGCTTAATTTTATAGCATGTCGCCCACGCAGTTACTCCACCGATGGGTTGAGTTATTCAACCAGGCAGATGCAGACGCCCTGGCAAGTCTCTACCATGAAGATGCCGTCAACTTTCAGGTGAATTTCAAACCTATTGAAGGCAAAGAAGCCATCCGTCAGAAATTCAGAGAAGAATTCGCCACCGCAGAGATGGTCTGCATCATCGAGCAGATCCTGGAATCAGGCGAATGGGGCATACTCGAATGGAAGGACCCGCTGGGACTGAGAGGCTGCGGCTTTTTTCACATAGAGGATGGAAAGATCAGATACCAGAGAGGATATTGGGATATGCTCAGCTTTTTACGACAGCATAAGCTTCCTCTTCCAACTGAGTAACATGCAAAGGACCACCATCTACACGAAAAACCTGGACGAAGACAGCTTTCGATGCGCCTGCGAAGATATGCTGCAGATCCTCTCTGACCATGGAGTACTGACACTGGATCTCTTGTTCGGATGGGCCTGGGAACACCGCCCTGCCAATGAACAGGCACATACCACCTTGCTGTCGAATGTCATGGAGGAAATAGAACAGGCAACGGCAGCAGGACAGGGGAGACTGGGTGAGGATAATGTCACCCTGTTCATCAGAGAACATGCAGTAGAGATCATCTGGTGCCACGAGTCCGATATTCATTTGTCCTGGCAGGAGGAATCACCTTTGGTGGATGCCATCAGGCAACACTGGCAGGATACCGGTATCTTCCGTTCGGAGATCACCAACAAACCGCGAAAGACTGACAAGTGAAAACCAGAACCGCATCACTCATCCTGCTGATACTGACCTCTGCCGGTATCCTGTTTCACATCTGCATACTGCTGAAGCTGATTCCGTACAACATAGCATGGGGCGGGCGACTGGAAGATGATGCAGCCATGTACCGGATGGAGATCTTTTCTCTGGTGCTTAACCTGTTCTTTGCCTGGATGGTGGCCGTGCAGGGAGGATTTATCGCAGGAAACAAACAGCGCTCTCGTGTGGTGCTCTGGATCTTTTTCGTCCTGTTCACCCTGAATACCATAGGCAATGTATTTGCACAGACCACCACAGAAAAACTGTTTGCTGTGCTGACACTTGCCAATGTGATACTGTTATGGTTCGTATTGAGAAAAAAATAAATAGATGACGTCGAAAGCGGTTGGTGAGAGTACCAACTGCGAAAAAAAAAGCTCAATAGAATAACACACCACTGATTCCCCTGCTTGCCCGCCGTAGGAGGGAAAGAATCTCTACGGATTGAAAGAAATAATATCGTTGTCAAAAAAAAGACTGACGACTCGAGACTATAGACTGAAGAATGCCCCGATAGCTATCGGGACTAAAAACCAATAACCAACCACCAAAAACGAATAACGAATAACCAACAACTCCTCTCACCATACGTCCCTGTTCGGATCGAATCCTTCCAGCAACTGGGCTACACGGTTCAGGAAGCTGCCGCCCATCATGCCGTCCACCACACGGTGGTCATAGCTCATGCTCATGTACATCATATGGCGGATACCGATCACATCGCCCTGCGGTGTTTCCAGCACCATCGGGCGCTTCTTGATGGCACCCACCGCCAGGATAGCTACCTGTGGCTGGTTGATGACCGGTGTACCCATGATGCTGCCGAAGCTGCCCACATTGGTCAGCGTGAAAGTACCGCCCTGGATCTCTTCGGGCTTCAGCTTGTTTTGTCTGGCTCTGCTAGCGAGGTCATTCACGGTCGCGGTCAGTCCCACCAGGTTCATACGGTCGGCGTTCTTGATGACGGGCACGATGAGGTTGCCGCTGGGCAGTGCCGCTGCCATACCGATGTTGATGTCTTTCTTGTAGAGAATATTGTAACCATCCACCGACACATTGACGCCAGGGAATTCCTTGATTGCCTTGGTCACCGCTTCGATGAAGATCGGAGTGTAAGTGATCTTCTGACCTTCCCGCTCTTCGAAACGCTTCTTGATGCGGTTGCGCCATTCCACGATATTAGTCATGTCCACTTCCACGAAGCTGGTCACGTGCGGACTGGTATGCTTGCTCATGACCATATGGTCGGCGATGAGCTTGCGCATGCGGTCCATCTCCACGATCTCCACATTGCTGCCAACTACTGAAGTACTGGTACTGGTTTGAACACTTGTTTCTTTCTTTTCAACGGTCTGAGTAACCGGTGCTTCCTGTTTCACCTCTTCTACCACTGTGGTGGTCTGCTGCTGCACTGTGCCATTGGTCTTGTTGCGCACCCAGGCGAGGATATCTGCCTTGGTTACCCGGTTGTCTTTTCCGGTGCCAGGAATGTTTTCCAGCTCTGCCATGCTCACACCTTCCTGACGGGCGATGTTGAGCACCAGGGGAGAGTAGAAGCGATTGGCATCACCTGCATTCGATTGAACTGTTGTGTGCTGCACAGGAGCTGAAGTCTCCCGTACGATAGTTTCCTGCACCACCGGAGCCTGTTGTTGTACAGGTTTCTCCACCGGTTGTGCCTCGATGACCGTCTCGCCGCCTTCGCCGCTGATGATGGCAATAGGCTTACCTACTTCCACCACGTCGCCTTCCTGATACAGGATCTTGCTGATAACGCCTTCGAAGGGAGAGGGTACTTCACTGTCCACCTTATCGGTGGCGATCTCCAGCACCGCTTCGTCCAGGGCTACGGCATCGCCTTCCTTCTTCAGCCATTTGAGGATGGTGGCTTCCATGATGCTCTCGCCCATTTTCGGCATGATCAGTTCTGACTGCGACATATTTCGGATTTATTTTCTGTTAAAATAGAGGCCACAAAGTTACGCTGAAATGCCCTGTTTTTCAAGATCGGCATCGAGCATGGAACGCAGCTGATGCAGGGCGTACATGCTGGAATATTCGATGTTCGTATCCCGTTTCTGGCCGAAAGTGTAGCGTTTGATCTCTGTAACTGAGGGTCCTGCCACACCGATATAGACCGTTCCCACCGGTTTATCTTCGGTGCCGCCTCCGGGCCCTGCCACGCCACTCACAGCAATAGCGTAATGGGTTCCGGTGATGCGCAATATCCCGCTCAGCATTTCCTGAACCGTTTCTTCACTCACTGCTCCATGAGTATCCAGGGTTGCCCTGGAAACCCCCAGCACCTTTTCCTTGACACTGTTGTCATAGCTGACCACACTTCCCATGAAATAGGCACTGCTGCCCGGAATGGAGGTGATGAGTTTTCCGATATTACCACCTGTGCAGCTCTCTGCGAGCGACAGGGTTTTATTCAGTGCCATCAACCGTCGGCCGATGGATGCCATCAGCGTTTCTTCGTCATATCCATATACGTGTTTTCCCAAACGCTCCGCGAACAACTGCACCTGGGCATCTACTTCCTCCTGCAATTTCCTGCTGTCTGTTCCCCTGCCTGTCAGCCGAAGTTTGACCACCCCGGGACTGGGCAGATAGGCCAGGGTGATATGTGGAGGTAAAGCTTCTTCCAGGTCTGCGATGCGATCTGCCAGCCAGGACTCGCCTATGCCGGAGGTCATCAGGTGGCGGTTCACGATGACCGGCAGTTCCAGTCTCTGCTGCAGAATAGGGATGACCTGCTCTGCGAACATACTGCGCATCTCAAAGGGCACACCCGGCATCGAGAATACCAGACTGCCATTTTGTTCAAACAACATGCCCGGAGCTGTTCCGTAAGCGTTCGGCACCACCGTGCATACATCAGGCACTAAGGCCTGGTCGCTGTTGCGGTCGGTCATGGTGAGACCTCGTCTTGCAAAGGCTTTTTCTATCCCCGCCAAAACAGATGCATCCCTTACCAGTGTCCCGCCAAAGTATTCACACAAGGTCTGCTTGGTGATGTCATCTTTGGTGGGTCCAAGTCCGCCGGTGAACAGGATCAGATCGGCCTTCCCCACATACCTCTCCAGGCTGTCAATGATATGTTCCTTCTTGTCAGAGATGGCCAGCTTTTCAAACAGCTGAATGCCGATGTTGCCCAGTTCTCTTCCCAGAAATGCTGAATTGGTGTCGACTGTCGTTCCGTTGAGGAGTTCGTCGCCGATAGTGATCACGATCGCCCGCATGGCACAAAGTTAAATAGTGATAACACGCAGCTGAAAGTGAAGTTCTATATTTGGGCATCTCAATTGCCAAAAATGAAAAAGATCGTTTTTATCGTCCTGGCCGGTATATTTTCTGTCCAGAGTACCTGTGATCCGCAGATCATGGAAGACATCCTCAACCAGGTCATCGTCAGCACACCCACAGAGGGAGAGGTGGCCAACGGACTTAAGGAAGCCCTTGTACAGGGTGCTACCAATGGCAGTGATGTGCTGTCTAAAGTGAACGGATATTTTGGTAATCCGCAGGTGAAGATCCCCTTCCCACCGGAGGCTCAGAAGATCGAGAATACCCTTCGTGACCTGGGACTGAACAAGATGTGTGATGATGTCATACTGTCCATCAACCAGGCAGCAGAGAAGGCGGCTATAGAGGCCAAGCCCATCCTGATCAATTCCATCCGCCAGATGACCGTGCAGGATGCGATGGATATCCTGTTCGGTGCGAACAACGCGGCAACAAACTATCTGGAAAAGACCACCACTACTCAGCTGACCGAAAAGTTCACACCTGTCATTGACAATGCTCTGGCCAGTGTGAATGCCACCAAATACTGGGGTGATGCGGTCAACTATTACAACCAGATACCGTTGGTGCAGGACCTCAATCCGGACCTGACCGGATTTGTAACACAGAAGGCGCTGGAAGGGTTATTTCTGATGATCGAACAGGAAGAGCTGAAGATCAGACAGGACCCGGGTGCCCGTGCGGCGCAGATCGTCAAGGATGTGTTCGCCTATTATGATGCGAATAAGTGATTCTGGCACGGAACTTTCATGTATAAATAGTAAAGAACCAAGATGAAACAAGCCTGGAAATGGACATTATCCCTGCTTTTTATGCCTGCTGCCCTGATGGCGCAGTCAACCGATGTCAATGAACTTCCCCCGCTGGATGAACTGGGAGAAGGCAAGTTCATGGGATATACGGGCGGATTGTATCCGGAAGGACGCAATATCATGCCAGCCGGTTTCTTTATTGAAGCAGTCAATATTTCACGGTCCATTCAGCCCCTGAATAAACAGGGATCACCGGATCCAAACGGGCAGATCGGCGTGGTGGCTATTGGAGCCAGCACGGTGGCCATGTTCGGAGATGCGCTGGGGAAGATGATCTATGATGTGCCGGGTATCAGGCCGGAGATCGTGTATGTGAACGGAGGTATTGGAGGGCAGGACCTCAACAAGATCCATGATCCGATGGCCCGCTACTGGCTGGAAGTGGACAAGCGTGTGCAACTTGCCGGTTTGACCAATGAACAGGTACAGGTAGCCTGGATGCAGGAAGATGACCTGCGGAACACCACTGCCAAATTTCCGGACCGGGCTGATATGCTGGCAGATGCTTTCACCTATGCTGCTCAGCAGTTGAAGATCCGCTACCCGAACCTGCAGTTGCTGTACTTTACCGGACGGCATACCACAGAATACATGCCTGCCGATGCCAAGGTCAAGCACATGGAGCCACGGGCATATCTAAACGGATGGGGAACAAAATTTGTGATAGAAAGACAGATCAATGGCGATCCGGAACTTTCCTTTAAAGGTCCGGATGCGAAAGCGCCCTTATTGCTGTGGGGGCCGTACTTCTGGACGCAGGGAGAAAAACCTCGTGCCGATGGTTACACTTTTACAAAAGACCTGGTCAATGCTGACGGTGTACACCCCAATGCATCTGGCGAAGTGAAAGTGGCCCGCGACATTCTGGATTTCTGGCAGCAGGATCCGGTATCTGTGCAATGGCTCACAGGAGGCGAAGCAGTGGCAGATGATCCTTCTTCCGGTTTCCTGGTGAAATATTTAAATGATGTACTTGCCGAAATACCCCATAGCAGACTTTCCGGCGATGTGCTTCTGCTGCTACTGAAAGATGCAGAGGTGCGCATGAAGAGCAGTGCCAACGGACAGGACGGCTATATTTCTTTTCCAAGACTGGATGACGGCATGTACACCTGGGTCCTGGTGGACCAGGGTGATTTCATCCAGCGGGGAGATTTTCTGATCAAAGACGGTCAGCAGGTATTCCGCAAAGAAGAATCTCCGGAAAAGGATACCTCGGTAGATGAGGTTCGTGATGACCGCTCCGCTTATGTGTCTAAGAATGATGTACCCGAAGATCAGCCCGCCTGGTTCCTGAACGGATCCAACAAATTGCCCAAACTGATCAGATTGCTGGGTGGCGATAAATGGGCGAAGGCAGTGTTCACCACACCCGACGGCGAGGTCGTGCTGGTGGTGGAAGACGTACTGCACAAGCATACCAGGGTCAATGACATACTGCCTCCGGGAAACTACATCCTGAAGTTTTATGATGAGAACGGAGATCAGATCAACGTGGACAGAGAAATTCCGGAATACCTGCGCCTGAAGTGATCTCAACGGAGAAAGCCGGTATTGTGACTTGATTTTTTCCCGGATCCGGGTTAAAAAATTTTGAAAAACCGGAGAAGCGCAGTATTATTAGGTGCACTTCTATTGTTCAACAAAACATCAGGTTTATGGTCATCACTTTTGAAGAACTCAGGCATATCAAGGATGCACTGCCACACGGTAGCATGGAACGGATCGCGGAAGAATTGAACATCAATATCGACACGGTCCGTAACTATTTTGGGGCAGAGCATTTCGAATCGCCGGAGAAGATCGCCGACGTGCACTTTGAGAAAGGTGCGAGCGGTGGTGTTGTCCAGCTCGAGAGCACAGACATTCTGGAAGCAGCCAGGCGTATCCTGCAGGAACAGGCTGTCCATTAACTTCTCTCTTTTCATACTTGAACCTGGCCTTGTCTTTTACCGGACAGGGCCTTTTTCATTCCCTCTGCCTGCCTAACATAAGTCATCGTTCACCAATTCGGTTTTGGTTACTTTTGCGGCATGCCGGTCACCAACCCTCTCCTCCGATATTCGGCTGCAGCTACCGCCTTTCTGGCCGGTGCCATTCCTGTACAGGGTCAGATGGTATTCACCGATGTGGACCCTGATCTTATTCTGCCTGTTGGTGATGCCTATGATCTGGATCTGAACAATGACGGCACCATCGATTTTGTGATCAGTCACCAGGAATCTACAGCTCCGTCTTTTTTCTATGTGTCGAGTTCTTTCAGTCCGGATGCCAGAATGGAGCACGGTCTGGTACAACCTTTGTCACTCAATTCAGTGGCAGGTCAGCTGCCCGGTTTATTGTATGCTTATCAGCTGCCGGTTGATTATCTGGTTGGCTATGATCTCAACTTTCATCAGGAAACAGCTCAGTTGTTCTATAAACTTCAGGCGGTTGACTACCCGGCTCCGGGCTCCTTGTTCACCGTTTCCAGTGAAGGGAATTTTCCGGCTGAAACAGAAGGGTTTGTACCACTCAATTTCCGTATTGATGATGCAGTGCGTTTTGGATGGGTGCGGTTGGCTGTGAACGCAGATATGGACATTGTTGTTATGAGTTATGCATACGAAGCAACAGTGGAAGAACCGGCCGTTACTTTTATAGACACCACGCAGGCAATACAGCCAGCAGCTTTTCTGGAACCAACGGTGTATGCTGCAGGTGACATGCTGTTCATAGATCTCAGTGAGGTGACTGAACAAGCCATTTATACCATTCATGACCTGGGTGGACGACATTTGCTGGAAGGAACAGTGTCCGGTCAGGGTTTGTATTCCCGTACTTTGTCATTGCCGGCAGGAGTGTATGTGATCACACTGACCTGGGAAGGACAGCGGTATGTGCGCAGAATATTCTTGTAGGTCTTGGTCTTATCCTGTAGCTTAGAGCCAGCATAACCAACAATCTTTATTATCATGGGAAAATTTGTTGTTTCAACCCGTGCCAACGGGGAAATCCAGTTCAATCTGAAGGCTGACAACGGTCAGGTCATCCTGTCCAGCGAAGGCTATAAGTCCAAAGATGCCTGCATGAATGGCATTGAAAGTGTTCGCAAGAACAGTGCTACGGAAGCACGTTTTGAAAAACTGACCGCCAAGAACGGGAAGTTCTATTTCAACCTTAAAGCCACCAACGGACAGGTGATCGGTTCCAGCCAGATGTATGAAGCTGAAGCCAGCAGAGACAATGGCATTGCCAGTGTCATGAAGAACGCACCTGATGCAGGAGTTGCAGAAGAATGAACGGACTGAATGAAAAAAGAAAAGGCGCTCTGTAGAGCGCCTTTTTTATATCTGCAACCTGTCAGGCTTCTGCAAGTTCTTCCTGATGTGCTTCGATCAGTTTCTGCTGCAGGTCAAAAGGAACCGGGGCATACTCTGCAAACTGCCGGGTGAACTTTCCTCTTCCCTGGGTGAAACTGCGAAGTGTGCTGGAATAGTCATGTAACTCTGACAGCGGAACCCGTGCCTTGATCTTCTGATAATGGCCATCGCTGTCCATACCCATCACAATGCCGCGACGTGTCTGCAGGTCGCCCATCACATCGCCCATCATATCGGCAGGTACCATGATCTCCAGGTCATATACCGGTTCCAGGATCTTGGGATCAGCTTCGCGGAAGGCATTGCGGAATGCCATCATGCCGGCCAGTTTGAAGGCCATATCATTACTGTCAACCGGGTGCATCTTACCATCATAGACACTCACACGAACATCACGCACATAGGAACCGGTAAGCGGACCATTCTCCATCTTGTCCATGACCCCTTTCAGGATGGACGGAAGGAAACGGGCATCAATGGAACCTCCCACGATGCAGTTGTAATACACCAGTTTGCCTCCCCATTTCAAAGGATGTTCTTCCCGACCACGGACATTCAGATCGGGCGGATCAGGCATGCCTTCATACCAGGGTTCTACCAGCATGTGCACTTCTGCGAACTGTCCGGCACCACCACTTTGCTTTTTATGACGGTAGTCGCTGCGCACTGATTTCTGGATGGTCTCCCGGTAGGGTATGCGGGTCTTTTCATAATCGAACTGAATGCCATACAGGTGCTCGATCTTCCACTTCAGCATGGCCAGGTGCATCTCGCCCTGGGCATTGATGATGGTCTGTTTGAGCTCCATGTTGTGGTCTATGGTGATGGTAGGATCCTCTTCATGAATATGGTTGAGCGCCATACCCATCTTTTCTTCATCGCCTTTATTATGCACATGAATGGCAGCCTGCACCTTGGGTTCAGGGTAATGAATAGGTACCACCTCCACATTCTGCCCCTTGGCACTCAGGGTATTGTTGGTATGTGTCTTTTTTAGTTTGACGGTGGCGGCAATATCACCGGCCAGCACCTCTTCTACTGGTTCCCGTTTCTTGCCCTGTACCAGATAGATCTGTGAGAGGCGTTCGGTTTGACCGTTGGCGGTGTTCACCAGGTCATCGCCCACTTTCAGTTTGCCTGAGCAAACTTTGAAGAAGCTCATATCACCCAGATGGGGTTCACTCATGGTCTTGAATACGAATGCCACCGGCGGGTTGGATGAATTACAGGGCAGATCTGCTCCGTTGGTCAGTTTTTCCGGATTCATATGTGCTGCACTCGGGCAGCAGTAATCAATGAATCCCATGATGCGGCCGCTGCCCATATTGTGCTTGGCAGAGATGCAGAACATCGGGAACAGCTCATGATCGCGGATGGAAATGAGCAACCCTTTCTGCATGTCAGTTTCATCGAGGGTGCCTTTTTCAAAATAGCGTTCCATCAGTGTCTCATCGTTTTCGGCGATGGCTTCTATCAGGTCATTGTGCAGCTGCTTCGCTTTGTCCATTTCTTCGGCAGGAATATCCAGTTTTTCAGGCTTCCCTCCATCGGCACCAAAACGGTACATGACCATATTCAGCACGTCAATGACCGCATTGAAATCAACACCCTGGTTGTACGGATATTGTACCACGGTGACCTTTCTTCCAAAGCGATCTTTGGCCTGCTCTACCATGGCATCGAAATCTGATTTTTCTTCATCCAGGTGGTTGGCCACAAACAGCATGGGCTTTTTCAGGTGGTCTGCATATTCCCAGATGATCTCGGTACCCACCTCCACGCCATTGGCTGCGTTGATGACCATGATACCGGTATCTGCCACTTTAAATGACGAAATGACCTCACCTACGAAGTCGTCCATGCCCGGTGTGTCAATGATGTTGATCTTGGTGTCTTTCCAGTCCACATGCATGATGTGACTGAAGATGCTGTTTCCCCTTTCGTGCTCAATATCGCTGTAATCACCAATGGTGTTCTTCTCAGCGATGGTTCCTCTTCTGTTGATCACCCCGGCTTCGAAAAGCATACACTCAGCGAGTGTAGTCTTCCCGGAACCGGAATGACCAACCAGCACAACGTTTTTGATGTGGGTGCTATCGTGTGACTTCATAACATTCCTCCTTTATGGTTTAAGTGAATGATCAATTGCAGGCTTGCAAATTAGGGAATATGACCTGCGCAAACAAGAGGAAAGATTAGTTTTTAACCTGTTTTTTGAGCGGTTTAAACAGGAGCTGAAGCACTATTGTGCACACAGGTTGCCAGATCGGCCTATTTGCTCTTTCACTCATTAATGAATTATCATTGCACATGCTTCTGGAAGCCGTTCAGATAGATGAGATCAGGCTGCATTTTGACCGGGATAACCTCTTCCTGCTCAATTTCATCCTGGCATTTCTCATGTATGGTATAGCCCTGAACCTGACCATTGAGGATTTCAGGAACCTGATCCGTCAGCCCAGAAAAGCTGTTGCGGGCGTATTGTCGCAGTGGGTCATCATGCCATTGCTAACCTATATATTAGTGCTGGTCATGCAGCCTTCTCCCAGCATTGCACTGGGTATGTTTCTGCTGGCGGCCTGCCCCGGCGGTAATATGTCGAACTACCTGAGCAGCATCGCCCGGGGTAATGTGGCGCTTTCTGTTACCCTGACCGCTGCCTCTACGGTGCTGTGTATTTTCATGACTCCCATCAACTTCACCTTATACGGCAGCCTCTATGGCCCGACCCGGGAGCTTATGCATGAGATCAGCGTAGAACCCGGCGAACTCTTCCAGGCAGTATTCATCATCCTGGGTGTACCACTGGTGCTGGGCATGCTGACCGCCCGCTTTCTGCCCCGCTTTACGGCTATCATACATAAGCCGGTACGCTGGTTGTCGCTTATCATCTTCATCTCTTTCATAGTCTTTGCATTTCTGGCCAACTATGCCATTTTTCTGGAAGTGATCGGTATCATTTTCATTCTGGTGTTGCTGCACAATGGCCTCGGACTGGCAGCTGGTTATACTGTTGCATCTGTATTCCGCATGGACTTTGCAGATAAGAAATGCCTGAGCATAGAAACCGGTATTCATAATGCTGCTCTCGGACTGATCCTGATCTTTTCTTTCTTCAGTGGCCTGGGTGGTATGGCCGTGGTGGCAGGATGGTGGGGCATCTGGGATCTGGTGAGTGGGTTTGCCCTGGCTGGCTTCTGGTGGTGGCGGCATGAAAGGAAGGCAGCCTCCGTCAGTTGATTTTTCTAAGTTTGCACAACTTTTTATGGGCTGGGGTAAAGTATTCAGCGAAAAACGCCGCTTTTTCCATTTTCATGGAACCAGACTGCCTGTCTGGAGTACCGGATACTGGATCGCACAGGCCAAACTGGTAGGCATTACCTATACACTCTATCACAGTAAATTTCAGGAGGTTGGCTGGAAGGAACACGTGCCGGATGACAAACCGATCCTGTTTGCCATCAGTCATCGTAATGCTTTCATGGACAGCCTGGCGTTTGTGCATATCCATGACTCACAGGTCTGGCAGCTGGCAAGGGGTGATGCCTTTAAGAATCCCCTCATGCGCAAGCTTTTCTACTTCTTCCACATGCTTCCCATATGGCGTGAACGGGATGGAGTGGATACCAGGGAAGCCAATGAGGAGACCTTTAACGCCTGCTATGATATCCTGGCGCTCAATGGTATGGTGGGCATCTATCCGGAGGGCGATTGCATCAACGAGCGACATATCCGTCCGCTCAAGAAAGGCATCTGCCGCATTGCTTTCGGTGCGATGGAAAAATACAACTGGGAGATAGACCTGCACATCGTGCCGGTTGGCGTGAGTTATACCGATGCAGAAAAATTCGGCAAGCGACAGCTTATTCAGTTCGGCCCGGCAGTAAGGGTACAGACCTACAAAGAACAGTATCAGAAGAACAGTGCGGCAGCCATCAATACGCTGAAGGATGAGCTGCAACTCCGGATGCAGGATCAGGTGGTGCATATTCCACGCAGCCATAACCATCATGACATCGATCAGGCAGTGGTCATTGGTGCAAGGGCTTTTCTGAAAGAAGAAGGGTCACCCTATACTCCGATAGCAGCGCTGCGGAAAGAGCAGGAACTCAGCAAGAAACTGGAAACGATCAGGCTGAATGATCACGAGGGTATCAGCCACCTGGCGAAGACCTTGCACAAGTATGTGAAAGGCAGGGATGCATTTGATCTCAGAGAGAATACGTTCGATCAGCAGAGACAAAGCATGGGTTACCGTGTTGGCATGCTCCTGGTATTGCTGCTCACTTTTCCGGTCTTCATAACAGGATGGATAACGCAGATCATCCCTTTCCGCCTGCCTCAATGGATCGTCAGGAAGAACATCAAACAGCGTATATTCTTTTCCTCTTTGCAATACGCTATCGGGCTGTTCACATTTACTTTTTTCTACCTGTTGTACTTTATTCTTGCATGGGTGCTCTCCGGTCATTTCTGGATGGCCGCTATCTTGTTACTGGTGCTGCCTGTTTGGGGAAAGTCCACCTATCTGTGGTGGAGGGCTTACAAGCGGTGGTTGTCAGTCGTTCGACTAAAGATCAAGTTGCGCCGGAAGGATGATACTGCTGTACACATGATGGCAGACCGGGAAGAATTACTTCGCATCATGCGTAACGCATCGTGATCTCTTCGATCAGTTCAGCCAGCGCTTCGATCGTATCTCTGCTCACCTCTGTTTGTGCCGGTACGATACGTATCAGAAACATCTCTTCCACCGTGGTTCCGGTCAGATAAAATCGTCCGTCGCTGTTTATTTCGTCCAGGATATTCCGGGTCACTTCGTTCCATTCTGCTAATGTTTTCAGTCTCTCCGGCCTGTATTGCAGGCACAACACATTCATATGCATGGGGTAAGGCATGATCCAGCCGTCCATGGCCGTCAGTCTTTGTTGCAGGGTTCGTGCAAGCTCCAGATGCCGTGAGATCTTGTCCTGCAAACCCTTCCTCCCGAATGTCCGTAATACATACCAGAGTTTCAGTGATCGAAATCTTCTTCCCAGTGGAATACCCCAGTCCTTGTAATTGATGATGCCCTGCTCGCGGGTAGCTTTCAGGTATTCTGCAGAAACACTGAAAACGGTTAACAGATCATCCGGATCAGACACATAAAAAGCGGAACAATCGAACTGGGTAAATAACCACTTATGCGGATTGAATACATAACTGTCGGCAGCCCCGATACCCGCCATCACACCGCGTTCTTCTTCCAGAATAAAGGCACTGCCTGCGTAGGCAGCATCCACATGCAACCAAAGGTCAAAGGCATTGCAAACAGCTGCGATCTCTTGTAAATGATCGAACGCCAGCGTACTGGTTGTGCCCAGCGTGGCGCAGACCATGAACGGCAGGTGACCATCCTGCAGATCGGCTTCCACCTGCATGCGCAGTGCATCAGTATCCATGGAGAGATCAGCATTACATTGGATCTTTCGCACATTGTTTCTGCCAATTCCTGCAGACATGGCAGCTTTTTCTACAGAGTAATGTGCATGTTCACTTGTGTATAAGATCATTTTCGGCAGACCGGAAAATCCATCGTTCTTTACCCGATGTGTTGTTTTCTTTTCTCTGGCTGCAATGACAGCGGTCAGCGTAGCGGTGGAGGCCGTGTCTTGTAACACACCCTGCCAATGGGAGGGCAATCCGCACAGATCTCGAAGCCATTCCATCATCCGCTGTTCCAGTTCAGTAGCAGCTGGCGAGGTATCCCACATCATGGCGTTGATAGCTACTCCGGATGATATGACCTCACCCGCCAGTGACGGGAAACTGCTGTTGGATGGAAAGAGTGCCATGAACCCCGGATGCTGCCAGTGGGTGAGAGCCGGCATTATAAGCTGACGGGTATCTGATAGAACTTTTTCAAAAGATTCCGGTGTGTCAGGCAGCTGTTCGGGCAGAGATGCATACACGGATCCGGGTACCACCTGAGGTTTGACGGACTGATCACTGAGGGCAGAGTAGTAGTGTTGCAACAGGTCCAGCAAGGCTTTCCATTTGTCGTCACGGAGTTCTGTCAGCATAACATATCTTTAGTCCCTTCAGGCATGGAAGTACAGACAGACACCTGGTTCATGATCATCAATCCGGTGGCCGGTAAAGGCAGGGCACCGAAAATATGGGAACAGCTCAGCACCTATCTGTCTGCTGCAAATATAGACTTTCAGTTTGCACAGACACAGGCTCCCGGTCATGCACGGCAACTGGCACATAAAGCACTGGCTTCAGGGGGAAGAAAACTGATGGTCATTGGCGGAGATGGTACTGCCAATGAAGTGGTGAATGGCATTTTTCACAGCGGTGTAGATCCTCAGGAAGTGGTATTGGGAATGTTGTCAACAGGTACGGGGAATGACTGGGTGAAGACGATCGGCTCACATGGTCGCCTGGACACTATTCCACGCAATCTTCGTACCTGCGATTGTGTGGCGTATGATGCAGGAAAACTTGTCTATACCAAAGATGGGAAAACACATGAAAGGTATTTTCTCAATATCACCGGTCTGGGCTTTGATGGCGCCGTTACCCGAAACCTGGAATCGGGTGCCGGTTGGCTGCATAATACACGGTTTCGCTATTGGGGTGCACTGTTGCAGATGCTGTTCAAATACCGGCATACAGAGGTGACCTATGAGATCGATGGCGAAAGTTTCACCTATCCAACCTTGTCAGTAGCCGCAGGTATCGGTAAATACAATGGTGGTGGAATGAAACAGCTTCCTTTTGCCGATTACAATGACGGAAAACTGGATCTGAGCATCATCACCAATATGAGCAAGCTGAAAATGATCATCTCCCTTCCGAAACTGCAAAGTGGTTCATTTGTCAGAATGAAACAGGTCAGAACATTCCAGGCGAAGTCCATTCACATGCACAGCGACATGCCATTGTATGTAGAAGCAGATGGAGAATTCCTGGGCGAAGCTCCGGTGCATATTGGCATCATACCGGATGCGTTGAGGATCTTACGGTGGAAATAGGGAGTGGTGAGTGAGAGTGGTGAGTGAGAGTGGCGAGTGGGGAGTGGTGAGTGGGAGTGGGAGTGGGGGTGGTGAGTGAGTAGTGAAAAAAGGACCACTAATGACCAACCACCAATAACTAATAACCAACTACCAATACATATGTCTGCGATCACGGAGTGATCAGATCAGTGTGATCAGTTCATCTGAGTTATTCTGGGATCCGGCTTTCATCATCAATGATGCTCTTCCAGGTAACGGTTCACTTTGACCGCCACATTATCGCGGATATTCATCCAGTACAAATTGTAATCAGCACGGTGATAGTTCTTCATCCATAACAAAGCCTTGCCCGGAATATCCGGTTTGGTGACCCACAGCAGATCTCCGTGGATCTCTGTGCCACATACCTGCGGATAGATGGTCTCAGCGTTTTTCCCCAATCCGCCAATATTGTGTACAGGTGCCACAAACCCGGTATCTGTGGTCCATGTAAGCGGATTCACCACCACCACATTTTCCCTGTTTCTGATCTGGTATTTCTCGGGCGGTTCATGTCCGTACAGAAAACTTCTCCAGCTGACATAACATTGTTGCTGCGAAGCACTGTCGCACACAGGAATGAATGTGAAGTCATCATTATACACGGGCATGCCTGTTATATAGGCTGCCACCAGTTGTTTCTGCAAAGGAGTGCCGTCAAAGAATTCCTGCAGGAGCCAGACCGCCATGACGGTTCCCTGGCTGTGACTGGCAATGATGATGGGGCGGCCGTTGTTGTAGTGCGACAAATAATACTGAAAGGCTGCTTTTACATCGCCGTATGCCAGCTTGAATGCCTCTGTTGCCTCCGGGTTGTCCAGGCTGAAAAAAGCCTGATAAGTTGTTTGTCTGTACCGCGGAGCAAATACCCGGCAGCTTCCATTGAATACAGAAGCCTGGTGGGTAATGGTACCTTCATCAGTATGATCATTCACCTTTTCATCGTGGATGTCGGCGTTCCAGTGTTTGCGGGTGAAATAGGAGGTGGGGTGGATGAAGAACACATCTGCCCTGGCTGTATATTGAATGTCGATCAATCCCATTGCAGGAATATGATCAGCGCTGTCTTTCATATCGGGTAAAGCAGCCCAGGCGGAACTGTCGCTGTAGTCAGGTATGGGCGGATTGTTTGCAGGATCCCAGGCCACTTTAACTGCCTTGGTATAACCGCATGCCTGCAGCAGCAGGGCGGTGGACAACAATAGGAAAATCGTTCTCTTCATCTTGCTCCGAATAAAAGTGTTCCGATGCGCACCAAAGTGGACCCCTCTTCCAGTGCGATCTCATAATCGGACGACATGCCCATCGACAAGTGCATGAAATGTTCGTCGCCGGCAAAATAAGTTTGCTTCAACTCATCGAACAATAACTTCAGGCCATGAAATTCTTTCCGCACCTGTGTCATATCGTCGGTAAAAGTGGCCATCCCCATCAGTCCGCTGATGCGTACGTTTTGATAGGCCGGTCTGTCTCCGAGAAAAGCACGCAATTCAGCTGCATCAAATCCGAATTTGGTTTCCTCTTCCGCAATATGAACCTGCAGCAGAACCGGAATGACACGATTCACTCTGGCCGCCTGCTTATCGATCTCTGCCAGCAGTTCCGGACTGTCAACCGCATGGATCATGTGCACATAGGAAGCAATATATTTCACCTTGTTGCGCTGCAGATGACCGATCAGATGCCAGCGGATATCGTCCGGAAGTTGCGGCGCCTTCTCCTGCATCTCCTGCACCTTGTTCTCGCCAAAATCCCGCTGACCGGCATCATACATCTCTCTGATGGCATCCACCGGTTTCGTCTTGGACACTGCCACCAGAGTAGCTCCGGCGGCCGCTACTGCTGCGCTGATACGGCGGTAATTATCGTTCATTTCGTACCTTAGCCTTTGACGAGCTAAGATAGTCAAGGTGTGAGAGTAATGTGCTTTTTCCTCCTGTTTTCGCTGGCATTTTCGGCCTGCAGACCCAAGTCAGACCTGGTGTTTTCAGAGGACATGATGCAGACCATTCCCGATACGGTCATTGGATTCGATCAGATGTCGGCCATCCTGGCTGAAGTGCATCTGGCAGAAGCTCTGGTGCAGGAAACAAAGGTGGACAGTGTAAGGGCACACCGCGATGAGACCCTGGCCGGATATTACGGTTTCGTACTGGATAAGGCTGGAGTGGATCAGGATGCTTTTATGCGGAGTTACAACTGGTATGTTGACCATCCGCTCATCATGAACCGGCTCTATCAGGACGTCACCCAGCGATTGAGTATTCTGGAAAGTAAATACAAAGCCAATGAATAAAGTTGTTGCCAATGCCGATGTAGCCGTTGCTGATATACGCGACGGTGCTACCCTGATGCTGGGTGGTTTCGGACTGAGCGGTATCCCGGAGAATTGTATAGCTGCACTGGTGCGCACAGGAGTTAAGGGTTTGACCTGCATCTCCAATAATGCAGGAGTGGATGATTTTGGTATCGGTCTGATGCTGCAGGGTCGTCAGGTGAAGAAGATGATCTCCAGCTATGTGGGCGAGAATGCTGAGTTTGAGAGGCAGTTGCTGAGCGGCGAACTCGAGGTGGAACTGATACCACAGGGAACACTGGCTACCCGTGCGATGGCAGCAGGGTATGGCATGCCAGCCATCTATACTCCTGCAGGGGTTGGTACAGAGGTAGCCGACGGAAAAGAAACCAGGGTGTTCAACGGCAAGACCTATCTGCTGGAGTATGCATTCGATGCCGACTTTGCCATTGTCAAAGCCTGGAAGGGAGACACCATGGGTAATCTGATATTCCGTGGTACCAGCCGGAATTTCAATCCGCTCATGGCCATGGCAGGCAAGATCACCATCGCAGAAGTGGAGGAGCTGGTGCCGGCCGGTGAACTGGATCCGAATCAGATACATACACCGGGCATCTACGTGCACCGCATCTTCCAGGGAACGAATTATGAAAAGCGCATCGAGCAACGCACGGTGCGGGAAAATTAAAACAGACGATCATGTTGGATAAATTCGGCATCGCCAAACGTATTGCGAAAGAACTGAAGGACGGATATTACGTCAACCTCGGCATTGGCATACCCACCCTCGTGGCCAACTATATTCCCGAAGGCATGAACGTTATTCTCCAGAGTGAGAACGGACTGCTTGGTATGGGTCCATTTCCGACGGAAGACAAGGTTGACGCCGACATCATCAACGCCGGAAAGCAGACCATTACTACGATCCCCGGCTCGGCATTTTTTGATAGTGCTATGAGCTTCGGGATGATCCGTGCGGGCAAGGTTGATCTGACCGTGCTGGGTGCGATGGAAGTGGCAGACAATGGCGACATTGCCAACTGGAAGATACCCGGAAAGATGGTAAAAGGTATGGGCGGTGCGATGGATCTTGTGGCCAGTGCCAAGAATATCATCGTGGCCATGCAGCATACCAATAAAGCCGGCGAAAGCAAGCTGCTTCCTGCCTGTACATTGCCCATCACCGGACTTGGTGTGGTGAAGAAGATCGTTACCGAACTGGGAGTGTTCGATGTAACGCCCGATGGTTTCCAACTGCTGGAGAGAGCACCGGGCGTAACGGTTGATGAGATCAAAGCCAAGACTGCCGGCCGACTGGTGGTGAAAGGCGACATCCCCGAAATGATGGTGTAAGCATGTCGCAGGTCTGGTTCAACGGGCAGCTGCAGGAAGCGCCTTTTCTGGTAGATACATCCAACCGTGCTTTTCGTTATGGCGATGGTTTGTTCGAGACCGTTCGTGTGGTGTACAACCGTGCACCTTTTCTGCATCAGCATTACATACGTTTCATCGAAGGCATGGATCTGCTCCGTTTCGAAATACCGGAACACTGGTCTTTTCCATTTCTGCAGAAGGAACTGGACAAGCTGGTCCGGGCGAACGACCTCCAGCATGCCAGGGTACGCATGACTGCCTGGCGGGAAGGTGCAGGTACCCACATTCCGGAACAGCATACAGCTTCATTGCTAATGGAAGCTTTTCCGCTGGAAGAACCTTATTTTCAGCTGAACAAAGAGGGTCTGCTCATCGGCGTGTATCCTGAACTGCGGAAGGAGATCCATCCACTGTCATCCCATAAATCTGCCAATGCCAGACCTTACGTACAGGCAGCGATATTTGCCGCAGAGCAAAGCTGGGATGATGCACTTATTCTGAATACCGACGGACGTCCTGCCGATGCCGTGCAGTCGTCCATCTTTTGCTGGAAGAACGAAACACTTTGTACCACCGCCGATGGTGATGGTGGCGTGGATGGTGTGATGCGACGGGTACTGCTGAAAGCGGCGAAACAGTGGGGTATGCCGTTCAGTACAGAACACATGTCCATCGAAGAATTGCAGGCTGCCGATGAGATATTTCTGACCAATACCATGCAGGGCATCCGATGGGTGGGGCAGTGGGGTGACCGAGTTTATGACAACCGGATGGCAGGTATCCTGACCGGCAAGCTCAATGAGATGCTGCCATTGTCCTGACGTAGATTCTGTTAGAAGGATCCTCTGTGAACTCCGTGTCTTCTTTGCGTCTTAGTGTTGGAATATTGAACACTATGGCACGAAGGAGACACATAGGGCTCAAAGGAATTGTAAAACCCATTCAACAATCTGAAGTATCAGCGGTTTAGTACTTAGCTATGACACCCATTACCATCCATTGGTTTCGCCGCGATCTCAGAATACATGATAATACCGCTCTCAGCCTGGCCCACAGTGAAGGAAATGTGTTGGGATTGTTCATTTTCGACCGGAATATCCTGGACGAACTGGAAGACCGAAACGATGCCAGGGTCACCTTTATTCATGATGCGCTGACCCGACTGGAGCACGACATCAGAACGGAGGGCGGTTCTCTGCTGGTCAGGTTCGGTGATCCGCTGGAGGTTTGGAAGCAGCTGGTTGATGAGTTTGACATCAAAGCCGTTTTTACCAATGAAGACTATGAACCTTATGCCGGCAGGCGGGATGCATCAGTCGGATCGTTCCTCCAGTTGAAGGGTATTGTTTTCACTGCTGTGAAGGACCACGTCATCCTGGCGAAGGATGACGTACTGAAAGACGATGGCACACCCTATACGGTTTATACTCCGTATTCGAAAAAATGGAAGAGTGTACTGAAAGAATCAGATCTGAATGAGAGGAAGTATGTGGCGAAGTGGAGCGCCGATGGTTTTGGGGGGAGGGAGAGAGAGTGTGGGAGAGGGAGAGGGAGTGGGGGTGAGAGTGAGAGTGAGAGTGGGAGCGGGAGTGTGTTGTTGCTGGAGGAGATCGGTTTCAGGAGAAGCAGCATTCGGGTGAATGTTCCAAGTATTCCGGAACAGATCATCAGGCACTATCATGAGACCCGTGATTATCCGGGAGTGAATGGGGTGTCGCACATGAGTGTACACCTGCGCTTCGGCACCATCAGCATTCGTGAGTTATTCCGGAAGAGCAGGAACTGGAGTGAGAAGTATATCAATGAACTCATATGGCGGGAGTTCTACCAGATGATACTCTGGCACTTTCCGCACGTGGTGACCCGCAGTTTCAAACCGGCGTATGATGCTGTGCAGTGGCAGAATAATGAGCAATGGTATGAAGCCTGGTGTGCAGGACAAACAGGCTTTCCCATCGTCGATGCAGGCATGCGTGAACTGAATGCCACTGGTTACATGCACAACCGCACCAGAATGATCACTGCCAGTTTTCTGTGCAAGGATCTGCTGATCGACTGGCGCTGGGGTGAGGCGTACTTCGCCCGAAAACTGCTGGACTTCGACCTGGCCTCCAACAACGGCGGATGGCAGTGGGCAGCCGGAACGGGCTGTGATGCAGCACCTTATTTCCGGATCTTCAATCCGCATGAACAGGCAAGAAAATTCGATCCCGATGGAGTATATATCAGAAAGTGGATACCTGAATTTGATTCATTGTCTTATGCCCAACCTATCGTTGATCATAAGGTGCAAAGAGAAAAGGCACTAGACATGTATAAGGTGGGGTTGGAGAATGAGAAAATGTGAAAATGGGAGAATGTGGAAATGGGGGAATGTGGAAATGAGGGAATGTGGAAATGGGAGAATGTGGAAATGAGGGAATGTGGAAATGGAGGAATGTGGAAATGGGGGAATGAGGGGATGTGGAAATGAGTTGGAGGTTGGCAAAGAATTAATATTGATCATAAGTATTTCCCCGTGATCAATTCATGATCGTTTCGGCGTTGAGTAGGATTGTGCAGGAATGATAGAAAGTTGAATCTATTTAATAACCGATAAGTCTTAATCTGCTGAATGCTATGAGCAGCGGCAACACAGCATCTACGCTTACATAGCAGTCTTCGCTGACAGAACCATCGGCAGGAGAAAGTTCATCCCGGCATTTTTGGGAATCTCGATAGCCCATGACCGTGTAAATGGACCAGCGGATGGTAATGTCCAGCCCACCATCTGTATCAGAGAAGGTGACCCCCTGTTTCCGCAGACTGCTGGCTGGTGTATGCGGGTGAATGTCCCAGCCGGAAGAAGGGATGTCATGGCAGATACCATCTATCGACACGTAGCTGAAATACAGTTGCAGGCTGTCGGCTGAGAGGGTTATTTCGGCCAGCGGTTTATCGAACTTCAGCTGGATGCGCATGCCCTGATAATTGATCTCGATCAGATCATCGGATTCTTCCGGTCGTTCGGGATGGTAACGGGTGACCCGGGCTTCCGCTTCATTTCCTGATATCCGGAGTTCATACGTATCCGGATGCGAAGCATACCAGGCGGTGATGTGGTCTGTTACCTGACTTTTGGAGAGCTGGGCAGATGCTGACCACGAAGTGAAGTAAAAGATGAAGAAAATGTGATGTCTCATCGGACTAAAAGATAGTCCATTAAGGCGGTAGTATCTGCCAATCGGGCAAACGAACTTAGCGAACAGTAAAACAAAACATAACTTATGGAATCCCCCTTCCCCCCGCATCTACCTGAAAAAAGCAATGTATGCGAAAAGGGAAATATCTACTCCTCATGCTGTTCACAGCACAAATGGCCGTGGCGCAGCAGGAACTGAAGGTCACCATGCCGGTCGAAAACGCAACCGTGTACCTGAGCGGCGCCCAACTCTTCCACAGCAAGTCGGTCAGCCTGCCCAAAGGCCAGACGGACGTGATCGTGGAGGGCGTCTCCAATAACCTCGATGCCTCCAGCCTCCAGGCGGGTGGTTCAGGTAACTTCACCATCCTGGACGTACAGTACCGCCTGTACTACCCTGAGCCGGTGGGTGGGACCGAACTGCCGGATGCCATCCAGAAAAAGATCAACAAACTCAATGACTCCATCATGGACCTGGACTATACCACCCAGGCCATCAACAACAGGAAAGAGGTGCTGAATGTCCAGCGCAACTTGCTGTACAACAACAAGCTGCTCAAACCTGATAATGCCAATGACAGCCTGGAGCTCATCCGGAATACCATTGAATATTACAACCAGAAGCTAAGTGAGATCGCTACCGAGCAACTGGACCTGGACAAGCGCATCCATGCACTCCAGAAAGAAAGGTCAGAGATGCTGGTACGTCTGAATGAGCTGAACAACTACTGGGCCCAGGAAAATGCGAAAAGAAGCAATGCACCGGTGCCCCAGGTCATCATATCGCTCATTACCGAAGCAGCGGGTTCCGCTACGCTGGATCTCAACTACCTGAGCTACAGTGCGGGCTGGTATGCCACTTATGATATCAAGGCTACTGACATCGGTCAGCCGGTGCGCATGACCTATAAGGCCAACGTATGGCAGAACAGCGGCATCGACTGGAAAGATGTGTTGCTCACCTTCAGTACAGGCAACCCTACCATCGGCAATAACCCGCCACAGCTGACCACCTGGTACCTGACCTATTACAACTACTACTACAATGAGAAGAAAGCCATGGACAGAACTGACGATGTGGAGCTTGATATGGTGACACCTTCCATGGCAGAAGATCTGTATCTGGGTAATGCCAGTGTAGGCACAGGATATGCGAACGCCGGTCAGGCATATGACCATACCTCTCAGCAACAGACCCTGACGAATACGGAATTCGAGGTGAAACTGAAGTACAGCATTCCCAACGATGGAAAGAGTCACCTGGTTGCCCTGCAGGATAAATCGCTCAAAGCTGATTTCAACTACCTCATCGTGCCGAAACTGGACAACGACGCCTTCCTGATAGCCCGTATTACAGGATGGGAAGATGGCGGCCTGATGCCGGGTGTGGCCAATGTCTATTACAAGAACAGCCTGGTGGGCAAGACAAGCCTGAACACCCTGACCCTTAACGATACACTGAGTGTGAGCATGGGTCGCGACAAGGGCATTGATGTGGAACGCAAAGTGCTGAAAGAAAAATCCAGCGATAAGCTCATCGGCTCAGACAGAAGGGTAGAGCGCATGTATGAGATCACCGTGCGGAACAGCAAGGCCATCGGAATCGAGATCGTAGTGATGGATCAGATACCGATCTCCAACGACCAGACCATCAAAGTGGAAGTGGGTGAGTACGGCAAAGGTGAACTGGATGAATACACCGGCTTCATCACCTGGAGAGACAAACTGGGAAGCAAAAAGACAGGTACCTATAAGTTCGGTTATACCGTGACCTATCCGAAAGATCGTCCCTTGCAGTTGTAAGACGTCTGATTCAAAGCAGCGCCGCCCGGAAGGGCGGCGTTTTTTTTGACCAACTGCTCACGCCTCACTCACTCACTACCTCCCAATTGGAATCGGTGTAAATTGTCACATCATACCAAACATTGACGCTGGTCTTAACGTCTTATTCACAAACCCTCTCCGCTTGATTTCGTAAATTTGTGCAGATATGCGCACCCTTTTCTTTACCGGATGTTTGTTGTTCACCCTGGGGGTATCGGCTCAAAGCAATTCTTTCGGGCACCAGCGTCGCGGGCATGTCAATCCTTTCCGCATCAACTATTTCTCTTACGATATCAACCATCCGGGTGTGCAGTTAGGCCCGGAGCTCGATTTTCTGTGGACCCGCACCGAAAAGATCCGTTGCGAAAGCGGCATGAAGGTCATTGACAAGCAGTTGCTGTTCGTTCCCAATTTTGGATTCATCCTGTATCCGGAATCCATTGTGAACCTGTATGCCGGTCTGGAACTGGACTACCGGGTCATCTATGACAGAGGCATCATCTTTGACATCTTTTTCGGCGGAGCCTACTGTCAGCGCTTTGGCAGTGATAAGCTGCCACTTGGAGAACAGGATTTTGAGACCGTGATCATGGACAGTCGCAGCGCTTTTCTGCCCACTTTCGGAATGGGAACAGGATACGATTTCCACAAAAGGGTCTTTGGCGGGCCGCCCATTATCATTTCTCTGCGGGCTGTAAACGCCAGTCTGAGCCCTTCCACCGACTTTTACAATCCCTGTATCCAGCTGGGGTGCACCATTGGTGTGCAGTAAATGTGGGTTAATATAGTTTTAACGTAATCAGTACGAAACACTTCAAAGTGGCTTTTTACCTTTGCTGCAAAGCTTAAAGGATCATGAAGCAATTACTCATTATTGTATTAATCTCTTGTTTTACAGCAACTTACGCACAATGGCCAACGGTCAGCATCCACGATTTACAGTTTCGTGATGAAGCCAGCCTTGTTGCAGAAGACGATCTGTCACTCTATGACGGTGATACGGTCATTGTACAAGGCATCGTCATTTTTGACCCCTGTACCTATGCGTTGTCCACCTCAGGCAGCCGAATAGGCACTTTTCTGGTTGACGAGACCGAAACCGGCGAGTGGACCGGCCTGCATGTGCTTATTGACCCCGGTGCTTCCGGCTATGGCGGAACCCTGGAAGAACTCAACGATGCCACTTTGTTCATCGACAATTTCCAGGTGGGTAATGTGGTGGAATGTGCCGGAATCATAGGAACTTTTGATGAGAACACCCAGATCGTGCTGATAGATGAGCCATCGTCAATCATCGGTTTTTCATCAGTACCAGACCCGGAAGTGCTGGGTATTGATGTCTTCTCCACCAGCGATGGTGGTGGCGGACAGATCCAGGAGACCGTGACCGGAGAAGCTTATGAAGGTGTTTATGTGCAGTTCAATAACGTCTTTGTGGTGGATGTGGCACCCTTCGGCGATTTCCGATGGACCTGGTATCTGCAGGATGCCGATGGTAACAAGATCCAGATCAGAGATGCTTCCGGATTCTACCGGAACGATACCAATACCGACGATGAATGCTCCATATGGAGTGGTGGTGCAGCCGGCGAAACAGCTACCCCTGATGAATTTACACCCCCTACTACCGGAACCTACCTCGAATATGTTCGTGGGGTCATCATGGAAGCTTACGGCGGTACAGCCTACTCGCTGGCTCCGCTCACTCCCGGCGATGTAGGTCCGGAACTGGCATCACCGCCTTCTGTTACCAATATCAACCGCGATCCTTATGTGCCAACTTCAACCGAAAGTGTAACTGTCACTGCTACCATTACTGACATTGACGGAACGGTGGCCGGTGCTTCCCTGAATTACTCCTACGGGTATGGCAGTACAGCCTGGTCATCTGCTGATATGATCAATACGGCAGGCGATACCTGGGAAGCCAGCATTCCTGGTCCGGGTGTGGATGGTGAGTATGTAAACTTCTATATCTATGCTGAAGATGCAGATGGCAACAGTATAGAAACCCCGGGCAGTGTATCTCCTGTTATCTACCAGGTGTTCGATGACGGTATCCAGCACATAGTGCAGATCCAGTACACACCCGCTGCTTCCGGTACTTCCATCTGGGTGAGTGACCATGCCTTCAACATGGACATCGAAGCTGTTGTGATGGCAAGTCGCCAGACCTACGACCTGGGTTGGCTGATCGTCCAGGATGATGACAGCCCCTGGAGTGGTATCCGCATCTATTCTCAGCCTGGTGATGGCACAACAGAATTGTTGCGTGGAGATAAGATCCGCATTACTTCTGCCATGGTTCGGGAAGATTTTGGGGCTACCCTGCTCGACTCAGTGACCATCACGGTAATAGGCACTGAAGACCTGTATGAACCGGTAACCGGCCTTGACCCTGAATCCATCAATGCCCAGGTATTTGACCAGGCCGAAGCCTATGAAAGTATGTTCATCCGTTTTGAAGACGTCTATACTACCAGCAATAACCCGGATGCACCCGGCGGGCCTTTTGGCGAATGGCGTTTCAATACAGACAATGTTGCTGGAACAGGACTCCGGGCCGACGATCTGTCTTACGAAGTGCCGTTCGAGTTTGCAGCAGATAGTGTGACCGTCGGAGAACCGATGGACTGGATCCAGGGTATTCTGACCTACAGCTTCAGCAATTTCAAACTGGAGCCCCGTGATCTGAATGATATTGCCGGCTTCAGTACAGAGTATCCCAATAAGATCACTGCATTCAGTTTTGACGGACTGGGCGCTACCGGTACCATTGACCAGGATGCTCAGACCATCACCGTGGAAGTTCCGTCCGGAACAGACGTATCTTCCCTGTCGCCCACAGTGACCATAACCGGTGTTACCCTTGATCCGCCTTCAGGTACCACCCAGGATTTCAGCTCGCCCGTTACCTATACCTGCTATGCGCCTGTTTCCGGAACCGGCAGGGCTTATGAGGTTACCGTAACTATGGTAGATGCCTTGTCAGACCTGATTGATAACCAATATTTAGTGGTCTATCCCAATCCGGTTTCAGACAATATGACAGTTCAATTTACTGCCAAAGAGTCAGGCGAGGCAGTGCTCGTGATGCAGGATATAAGTGGTAATAATTTGTTGAAAATGAACCTGTTATATACTGTTGGTAAAAATATTTCAGAGCTGGATTTGAGGTCATTTCCAAACGGTTTATATTTGCTTCAGATTCAAACATCCTCAGGTTCTGTAACACAGAAGATAGAGGTTTCCAGATAAATCTGGTTTTTGCCATTGGAAACCTGTTTTGGTTGAAAACCCCGGCTGCAAACCGGGGTTTTTTCTTGCAAACTGATGAGGAAGGTGGACGGCTTGTGATAGGAGGAACCAAACCGGATCACACATAGTATTTGTAAGAAACAGTCTAACTGAGTCCGGAAATGAAGCATCGCATTTGTATCGCCTTCCTGTTGTTATCCTTTTCAGTTTCTTCCGTTTTTGCCCAGGTGGTCACCCGTGAAAAAGCACTTGCTACCAATGTCATTAATGCCATGGGTGGAACCACTGCGTTTCGCAATGTGCCCTACATCAGCTGGCAATTCTTCGAGAAGCGCACCATCACCTGGGATAAATGGAACGGAGATGTACGGATCGACTACCTCGATCAGCCGCTCACCATCATCGTCAACCTGCGAGCAGACAAAGTTATGGTAGCCCGCGATGGTAAACGCATGACCGATACAGATTCTCTGGCTTACTACCTGGACAAGGGCAGAACCATCTGGATGAACGACAGCTACTGGCTGTTCATGCCGTTCAAGCTGCTGGACAAAGGAGTCATCCTCCACTACATGGGCAAAGGAGAAACAGTGGATGGAAAAGAGACCGAAGTACTGGAGCTGACCTTCCTGCAGGTAGGGGCTACACCTCTCAACAAATACCACATTCATATTGACCCCGGCACCTATGACGTGCTGCAGTGGGATTATTATATCAGGACAGACGAAGAGCAGCCCACCATCATCACCCCCTGGACAGACTACAAATGGTACGGCAAGATCCGCCTGTCTTCCGGCAGGGGATCGTTCGGTAAGATCACCAATATCAAACTGCCTGATTCGCTTCCTGCTTTTACTTTTCGGGATCCGGTAAAACCTCTTCAGGGTTTCTAGAGTTGCAGGCCCTCAAAGCCACAAATGGCTATCATTTGTCAACAACTGAATTCACCTTCGCCTAACGCTATCTTTATTTTTCTCACATGCACTTCAGGATGTAATGACATTTTCATAATACCATATACTAATTGAGTTAAGGTTCAATGGAGAGCTTCGCCCCAAACTCAATCCAAGATGAAACGAACCAACCTATGGCTCAGAATGGCAGGTGCAGCCCTTGTGCTGGCCATGACCGCACAGAGTCTGAAAGCTCAGAATGCATTTATTGACCTTCAGCCGGCAGGCAGGTATGAAACAATGACCTTTGGAGAAAGCGCAACCGAAATTGCCGCTTATGATCCGCAAAGTCAGCGATTATTTTCAACCAATGCCTTTACCGGACAAGTAGATGTGCTGGATATCAGTGACCCGGAAGCACCGGCCCTCTTGTTTAGTATTGACCTGTCAGCTTACGGTTCAGGAGCTAACAGCGTAGCATTTCGAAGTGGCTTCCTGGCTTGTGCTGTGGAGGCAGATGTCAAAACAGACAACGGCAGCGTGGTATTTTTTGATGCCGATGGCAACTATGTGAACAGTCTGGAAGTTGGTGCTCTGCCTGATATGATCACCATTACTCCGAACGGCGATTTTGCCCTGACCGCCAATGAAGGGGAACCAAGCGATGATTACCTCACAGACCCATTGGGTACCATCAGTATTATTGACCTGCGTGCCGGTATTCCTGCACTGACAGCAGATGACGTGACAACACTTGATTTTTCTGCATTCAATGATGCTGTCCTGGATCCCTCCATCAAAATAAATGGTCCCGGAGCTTCTGTGGCCATGGATCTGGAACCGGAATATATTGCTGTGTCATCCAACTCAAAGTTTGCCTATGTAACTATTCAGGAAGCGAATGCAGTTGCCATTGTCCAGATAGAATCACCCGCAATTGTCGGGCTGGTTGGTCTTGGATTTAAAGACCATATGCTGCCTGGAAACGGGCTGGATGCATCAGATAAGGCAGACAATATCGACATTGTTAACTGGCCGGTTAAAGGGCTCTTTATGCCTGATGCAATAGGCTTTCTGAGAGCCGGTAGCGGTGCCTATCTGATCACAGCCAATGAAGGTGATAGCCGTGATTATGATGCATTCAGTGAAGAAGATCGTATAAAAGATGTTATACTGGATACTGTTGCCTTTCCGAATTATGCCGGCCTTCAGAACGATGACAGTATCGGGAGGCTGAAGATCATCAATACGATGGGTGATATTGATGGCGATGGCGATTATGATGAATTGTACACTTATGGTGCCCGCAGTTTTTCTGTGTGGGATCTGGCAGGAAACCTGGTCTATGATTCAGGTGATGAACTGGAGCAACTGACCGCTGCCTGGTATCCTGATAACTTCAATGCTTCCAATGACAACCAGGACCTGAAAAACCGAAGCGATGATAAAGGCCCTGAGCCTGAGGTCCTCGCCATCGGGAGAATATTCAAGAACCCATACCTGTTTCTCGGCCTGGAAAGAATGGGCGAGATCATGGTGTACGATATGAGCGATCCTGCTTCACCGTCTTTCGTAACCCACACCAACAGCCGCGATTTCAGTGTTGATCCTGAAGATGATGCATCCGGCGATTATGGCCCGGAAGGCCTCCTGTTTATTCCAGCCACACAGAGTCCGAACGGAAGAAACCTGCTGGTTACCAGTAATGAGGTGAGTGGCAGCATTGCCATCTATTACACTGACTATGCCTGTGGAGCCAGTAAAGTTTCCGTTTGCTATGACGGAGTAAGCTACTGTCTCCCCATTACGGTAGCAGAAGCTTTGGTTACACTTGGCGGAACTCCGGGTCCCTGTGATGGTATGCGCAGCATGCTGGGTGAAGAAGATCTCGCACTGGGCATCAACGCTTACCCGAATCCTGCAAGCGATCATGTGAATATAGTCCTGAATGATCTGCCGGCCGGAAACTGGAACCTGCGTCTGTTTGACATCACCGGTCGTATGGTGTTTACCGGAAACGTAGAGAACGACGGCAGCAACTGGGTAACTTATCCGGTTGATGTACAGCAAATGCCTGCAGGCACCTATACCTGCCAGGTGACCAGCAACAACGGAGTGGCTTTCAGCACCCGCATTGCGGTGGTACAATAACAAGACCTGATTTCTATATATGTGTGTTCCGGCGGACCGAATGGTTCGCCGGATTTTTTATGCCAGCACAAAGTCCAGCTGACGGGCATCCAGATCGGCCTTCTGTACTTTGATGCGAACAGTTTCACCCATACGGAAGGTGCGGCCTCCGGTCATACTTCTCAATTCGCGTTTAGCCTCATCATAGATCAGCTCATCTCTGACGCTGTCTGTCCGCACAAGTCCTTCGCATTTGTTCTGAACCAGTTCCACGAAGATGCCGTAATGCTGTATGCCACTGATAACCCCATCGAACTCTTCACCCACATGTCCCATAAGAAATTCCACCTGCTTGTACTTGACACTTTCCCGCTCTGCTTCCATGGCTTTACGTTCCATGGCCGATGAATGTCTGCATTTCTCTTCCAGTTCTTCCTTGCTTGCCCAGCGGGGCATGTTGTGCAACTGGTGGAAAAGACTGCGGTGCACCATCAGGTCGGGGTATCTGCGGATAGGAGAGGTGAAATGGGTATAGTGCGGGAAAGCAAGTCCGTAATGACCGATATTGTTGGTGGTATAAACAGCCTTGGCCATACAACGAATGGCCATGGTCTCGAGTACATTCTGTTCCGGCTTGCCCTGGATCTCCTTCATCAGTTCATTCATCCTGGCACTTACCTGATTCGGTTGATCAAAACGAACCTTATAGCCGAATCTTCTGGCCATCATGCTGAACTCCTCCAGCCTGTCCATATCCGGAAAATCGTGCACCCTGAAAACAAAAGGTACAGGCGGCTGGATCTTAGACATGAACTCAGCTACTTTCCTGTTGGCCAGCAGCATGAGATCTTCAATGAGCATGTGAGCAGCCTTTCTTTCCTTGACATAAAGACCCACCGGCTTCTTGTTTTCGTCCAGGATGAATTTCACTTCCTGGGTCTCAAAAGCAACAGCTCCCTTCCTGAATCTCTCGTTGCGCAAGGCAAGAGCGATCTTGTTCAGGGTATGTATTTCTGCCTTGTATTCATCCAGACGATCTTCGATGACCTCCTGCGCTTCTTCATAGGTGAATCTTCTGTCGCTGTGAATGACAGATTTTCCAAACCATTCCTTATGCACCTTTCCTTCTTCATCCATTTCAAAAATGGCACTGAATACCAGCCTGTCCTGGTGGGGAACCAGTGAACAGATATTATTGGAAAGTTTTTCAGGAAGCATGGGGATGACACGATCCACCAGATAAACGGAAGTAGCCCGGCTGTAGGCTTCCTTGTCGATGGCTGTTCCGGGCGTGACATAGTGCGACACATCGGCAATGTGCACACCTACTTCCCATCGCCCGTTGTCCAGTTGTTTCAGGCTGATGGCGTCATCAAAATCTTTCGCATCGTGCGGGTCAATAGTGATGGTCCAGGTACTGCGCATATCCCTGCGCAGCCTGATCTCCTCTTCCGGAATGTCATTGCTGATCTTCTCCGCTTCCTGGTCCACCTCTTTCGGAAAGACATACTGTATGCCTGTCTCCACCATGATGGCCTGCATGTCACTCTCGTGATCGCCGGCGGGTTGCAGGCGGGAAACGATCTGACCGATGGGACTCTTCATGGCAGGCGGCCAGTCTTTGAGCCGCACGATGACCCGTTCGCCATCCTGGGCTTTGCTGCGTCTTACCTCTTCCGGTGCAATGAAGAAATCGTAGTTGTTAAAGGCTTTGTCCGTTTCCACGAATGCAAAGCCATCGTTCATGCGCAAATGACCGATGAACGTATCGCGGGCCCGTTTGATGACCTCCACGATCTCGCCTTCCGGTTTTCCTTTTTTTCCTGCACGCAGTCTGACCCTGACCGTATCGCCGTTGAAGGCTCGGTTGGTATTGCGGGCAGCCACGAACACATCGTTGAGTCTGCCATCTATCAGCACATAGGCATTGCCGGAACGGGTAATGTCCACCACGCCGATCACAGAACTGCCACCACTGTCTTTCTGTAAGAGGCGGAATTTATCCTGCTGGTATTCTTCTATCTGCTGTGCATACAGAAGATCTTCCATCGCATCGAAGATGCCTGCTCCCTCGGCCTGTTTCACAGACCACTTGAGAATGTTCTTGAGCGACTGCCCTTTGGCAGGTCGTTCGCCTATGAATTCAAGCAGGTCTTTGGCCAAGTTGCCACTGCGCCCTCCGGTTGGTTTATTGATCTTTTTCTTTTTGGCCATACTATTTGCCTCCAAGCAGACTACCCAGCAATCCGCCGCCGCCTTTTTGTGAGGAAGCACCTTTCTTCACCATGTCCATGATATCGTCCATACCGAACCCGTCGTCGTCCTTTTCCTGTTTCAGGATCTTGCTGAAATCTATACCTGAAGACTTATTTCCTGTCAGCGATCCGAATATATCATTGATGTCAACTGATGCATCATCCGGGTCATTGGTCTTTTTAATGAAGCGTGACAAGATCATCGGTATGAGCTGTGAGGCAATACCATCGGCTTTCAAACCATCTACCTGAAACTTAGACCCCAGCTGTTTACTGAACATGCTGCTGATCTGTTGTACCATTGGGTTGTCAGCACCTGCATCGCCCTGGCGGAACAGTTGCATCACATCCTGTAAATTGCCATTGGCAAGTTGGTCGCGAAGCGTATCCTGAATGCTGTTGGCAGCCTCCTGTATAGCGTCTTCATTGAATTTGTTATCGATGGCATCATTGCGAACGATCTGTTCATCCGCCTGCTGCCTGACTATTTCCAGTAATTGTTCAAACATGCAATAAAGGTACGGCGAAGCGGATACTTAATGTTTAGTAATTGTTGATTTCTTATAAAATTTTCATCGCCTCCCTGTGCTGTTCTGGTGCACTTTTTAATTTTACATAGCATGAAATCCCTCTATATCATCAGGCATGCCAAGTCCAGCTGGGAATACAGTGAACTGCACGATCTGGAGAGACCACTTACAGACAGGGGCAAACGTGATGCTGTCATCATGGGAACATTGTTGCGCAAGCAGAATGTGCATCCCGGTATTGTGATCAGCAGCCCCGCACTCCGTGCCATTTCTACCTGTCGGATCATATGTGATGAGATCGGGTATGACAAGAGCCGCATTGAGATCAATACGTCACTTTACTTCAAGGATGTGGAAGAGATCCTGGCAGTCATACACAGCAGAGGCTCCAGGCATGATGATATGTTCCTGTTCGGGCACAACCCCAATTTCTCCAATCTGGCGCACACCTTTTCACCTGAATTTGATGAGATCATTCCCACTTGTGGCATAGTTTGTATTCGTTTTGAAGCAGAAAGCTGGGGGCTTGCAGAAGCCGGTTCCGGTAAACTGGAGTACTTTGATATGCCCAAGAACTACCGTTGAGCAGCACTATGACATGCCGGATGCAGATCGTTAGCAATGTCTTTTCAGGCTGTTAGGCTCATGCTCACAGCCAGGCAGAGCTGGTTCACAGATCCAGCCAGGTGGGATGAATGCAGCACTTGTGGTGGTGGAGAAAAATGACACTGACCTGAATGGTTTTCCGTACAACACCTTACCTTTAAACCAATGGCTTCTTACATAGCTGAGATCAGATTGCTGAATGCAGGTTCAGATGCATTCATGCAATGCATACCCCGCCAGCGCATGATGGTGAACGATATGATGGCTGAAGGCCTTATAACCAGTTATGCAGTCAGCGCTGACAGGAAGAAAATGTGGTGTGTTGTGGAGGCAGATTCTGTAGATGAAGCCACACGGATCATTGATCAGTTTCCTCTCAGCCCTTTTATGGAAGCTGAGGTCAAAGAATTGCTGTTTCACCATATGCACGGTTCACTCATGGGTACCATCTCCCTGAACTGATTCCTTTATTATCTTCGTTCATATGAGTGGCCGACTATTGACCATACTGCTGATTCTGGCCGGTAGCAGTTTCCTGCTTACAGACATGCATCATTCCGGCATGACGCAGGAAGATACACCTGAAAATGAACTTGCAGAAGCCTACGATGCTTTCGCTTTCGACCTGCTGAAAAAGCAGGACCCCGAAACCGGTCGCATACCGGATGGTGCACTTATGTCGGCCTACAGAACCCTGAAAGCCAGAGGTTACTACCGGCATGAACAGGGCAATACCAGATCTGAAGACGGATGGCAGCAGGTGAATGATTACTTTCCTTCTCTGGCCATTACGAAGATCACCTACGATCCGAATAATACCAATGTATTTTATTTCTGTACCGGCGAAGGATGGTTCAATGCAGATGCCGTTCGCGGGGCCGGGATATTCAAATCGACCGATGGCGGAGAGACCTGGTTTCAATTGCCATCCACAGATTCTGCCATCTTTCAGTACTGTCAGGATATTGACGTGCATCCCATTACCGGCGATATCTATGTAGCCACCCGCTCAGGTGGATTGCAACGTTCCACCAACGGCGGAGAGTCCTGGCAGAAAGTGCTGGGAAGTGGTGCAGGATCCGGACGAAACAGCATCTGTGATGTAGAGATCACCAGCGATGGCGGGGTGTTTGTCGGAATTGGCATCTTCGAGACCGACGGCATCTATTATTCTGCCAACGGAGATAGTGCCACCTTTTCCAAACAAACTGTCGGGCTTCCTTCTACCGGATACTATCGCATTGAACTGGCTGTGTCCAAGTCAGATCCGGATATCGCTTATGCCATTCCCTGTTCCACCAGTTTTCGTATCCAGGGCATCTACCGCACCGATGATCGTGGTGCCACCTGGCAGGCTACCAATCTGCCCGGCGATGACAATGAACTGGCAGCACGTCAGGCCTGGTACGATCTGGTCATTGAGGTATCGCCGGAAGATCCTAATCTTATCATTGCCGGCGGACTGAACATCTGGCGAAGTACTGACGGAGGGGGTACCTGGGATCAGCTTACGCGGGGAAGTCTGGACTCTTCCCTGCTCCGATACATGCACGTGGATCAGCATGCGGCTGTTTTCAGAAATCAGGAGGAAGTGTATTTTGGCAATGACGGGGGTATCTATAAAACACTCAATTTTTCTGCCGATAACCCCACCATCTACAGCAGGAACGATGGCTATAATGTGACCCAGTATTATGCCCATGCTATGTCCGGCCAGGCAGGCAGCGATGTGCTTATTGGTGGTACACAGGATAATGGTTCTCTTCTGGCATATAACCCGGGTTTATCTTCATTCAAACCCGTATCAGGTGCCGATGGAGCTTTCTGTGCCATCAACAGTATCAATGAAGATATTTTTTATACAACTACCCAGTATAGAAGACTGTTCAGATTTGATAACGGTGGTTTTGAAATGCCGGATACACTGACCAATCCGAATGTAACAGATGATAACCTCCTGTTCATTAATCCTATTGAGATCGATCCGGTCGATCCTGAAAATCTGTATATGGCCAGCAATGCCGGACTCTGGCGTTTGATCAATGCGTCCACCGCAGATACATCCGGTTGGGAGAAAGCCTGTACCTATGGAGGAACGATCTCTGCAATTGCTGTTTCAACAAATCCGCCTAACCTCGTTTTCATTGGCAGAAATGTCAGCAATGCAGAACCAGCTGTGCTGTATGACGCCAGTTTTGTGGACGGTGGTTCATCGCCTTTCGGGCTCGATCCATCCAATATGATCCCTGACGCAACCGGTTTTGGTAGTACCCGATACTGCTCCAGTATTGCAGTAGATGTGAATGATGCCAACCACCTGATAGTTACCTACTCCAACTATAATGTAAATAGTATCTGGGAAACCACCAACGCCTTATCGGGTTCTCCCATATGGACATCGGTAGAAGGAGATTTTCCGGATGTGCCGGTCAACTGGGCTGCTATTCATCCGGGCAATCCGAATGTGGCCTATATCGCTACCGAATTAGGTGTGTTCTATACCGATCAGCTGAACGGCGAAGCAACGGTATGGATTCCCTGCACTTATTTTCCTGTGGTGCGTACCGATATGATCCGTATTCGTCCCGAAGATGGACGAATCACCGTAGCAACACACGGAAGAGGATTGTGGGATGGCACCATAGACCCCGGCGGTGTCAGCAACGACATTATCTGGCAGGAGAGGGGGCCCAACAATGTGGGCGGCCGCACCCGTGCCATCATGATAGACCCGAACGATCCTACCGGACAGACGATCTGGGCCGGCAGTGTTTCTGGTGGGCTATGGAAAACCACTTCTATTGATGCGATCACGGCTGTGGATGATAAAGTACAACAGATCTCCTCGCTGCTCATCCATCCCAATCCGGTGCACGGCAACCAATTGTCATTCACCTGTTCAGCTATGTCTGGAAGACATGTAAGAGCCGGTATTTATTCCATTTCAACCGGACAGTTGGTAGCAGCGTCTGGCTTGTTTACTGATGCTTCAGGAAAGAGTACCTGGGGCTTGGCGAATACACTTGCGCCGGGTGCTTATCTATTAGTTGTTGGACAAGGAGCTGATACCTACACGGCCCGATTCATCAGCAACTGATTCGAGTATCACCGCTCCGTCACGCAAACAATAGCAGGTCATGTCATTTGCTGCAGCATATGATCTCCAGTTGCGGCAAGTGTTAGAACTGACTTCATTGCCCAGTATCCACACGGCATTTGGTTCCAGTTTTGATAACTCTTCAGGATTCAACTGCTGATCCGTTCTGAGCAGAACAAAATCAGCAGAAACAGACCCGGTAAGGTATTGCTCCTTCATAATGCGAATGGTCTTTCCCTGCCATTCAAAGACTTCCGGAAGAGCAGCTTCATTCAAAGTAGATGTATGCAGCCACCTCCTGACCAAATGATCCGGAAGCCCGTTTTCAATCCCGTCTTCAGCACTGTAATAAGCTGCTGTTCCGTCTTGTCTGACGGCCACCGGAGTGGTGCCTTTGGCATTGAATAAGATCAGTTCATTCTTTTGTTTGTCACGCCATATATAGAGCTCCTGCAATGTGGTGACAAGCACGGCCAGACAGATGACCACTGCAAGAAGAAAAAATTTGCGGTGTTCCAGGTACAGCCATCCGGACCACAGCAGCAGGTATAACAGGATCGTTACCTGGAACAAGGGATACAATCCGGCTGTCAGGGCACCCGGAACAGATGACAGTTGTTCCAAACACCAGAGCATGGATCGTAACAGATGATCCAGCAGGATACCCGATGTAGAAGAAACAGCAGGCAGGAAAGCCGTAACAATGGTAAACATCCCGTTACTGAGAATGAGAAAGGAAAGTGGAATAGCCACCATATTGGCCAGAAGGAAGTAATTCGGAAATATGTGAAAATAGTATATGGAAATAGGTGCTGTACCCAGCTGTGCACCCACTGAAACGGTTAGCAGTGACCAGAAATATTGTAATATCCTGCTTTGTGGATACCAAAGTCCTGCCAGCAGAGGCTGGAAGCTGATAATGCCCCAGACTGCAAGAAAAGAAAGCTGAAAGCCTACCTGCCTGATCATCATCGGATCTATCAGCAACAGGGTAATGGCTGATGCTGCAAGTATGTTGAAGGAATTGACATACCTGCCCGCCGGCCGGCCGAAGGCGAGGAAAGTGAACATGATCGCCGACCTGAATATGGATGGCGACAAGCCCGTTAGCAGGGCATAAAACCAGATAAAACAAACGATCACCACAGGTGCTGCATAGCCTTTCAAAATATCTCTTCTCCTGAAAAGTGGAAAAAGCAGCAGCATTTTTTCCAGTATCACATATAGAATACCTACATGTAATCCGCTCACTGCAAGTATGTGCATAGTTCCGGTTCCTGAAAATGTGTCTCTGACCCCTGCGTCCAAAAGAGATCTGTCGCCAATGATGAGCGCCAGTGCCACACCTCTCACAGTGCTGTCCGGTAATGCCGTGCTTAAAGCTGCACGGGCGTAATCACGTGAGGCCAGGGTCCACCTGCGCAGCATTCCCGGCGGGTCATATTGCAGCCATTTCAGATCATCACCCCTCAGATACCAGACCTGCTTTATGCCCTGTGTTTCCAGATACCGGCGATGGTCAAATGCACCCGGATTCTTTGGTCCGGACGGATCAACAGGCATCCGGCTGGTCAGAAAACGCTCTCCCGGCTGAATGCTCTGCCTGAGTCCTGATGTGTCCAGATAGATCAGGATATTGCCTGAGCACATGATCCGGTGTTCCTCCGTATGGAGTTCTTCTACAGAAGCAAGAGCTTGCACACCTCTCTGTGTGGGTTTAAGGATTTCTTCTATCCGGAAGACCCTCTCGCCTGATAATTCGCTGAAGTGTACATAGTGATCTGAAATATTCCAGGGAGTTCTGAAATGACCGTAAGTAACCGCCAGCAGGAAGATCAGACTCGCCATCGAAATACCCTGTATCATGGCAAGTGCTGTTCTGAAACGGATGGAACGAACCGATCCGGATAGCAGTAGCAACAGGAAAACAAAAGCATTGATATACCACCATCCAACAGGCAGAGAGAGCATATGGATACCCAGCAGCATACCAGGCAAAAGCAGCAGCAGCAGGCGAACTGCCGGCAGATGGGTTAAGCGATGCATGAAGGAGGTAAATATATGGAAAAAGTGGAAAGACAGGAATGCGGAATGCGGAGTGGAGAGTGAGGAAAATGATCTCACATGACCATTTGCCCGTATCGAACGACGAAAAGCGATCCACATACTAACTATTCAATCGTCCACAGCGGTATTCTATCTTTGCAACGTGAATTTCAAAGGCCTCCTTTCCAGACCCTTTGCCGCCCTGGTGGTTCGAAGGATGTATGCGGAGCAGAAGAATGCCGTCTGGCATCAGGAACAGATATTGAAGGACCTCTGTTTCCGGGCAGGGCTGACCGTGTTCGGGCAGGAACATGATCTGATGGGAGTAAAGTCTCATGCAGATCTGGTGAAACGTGTGCCGGTGCGTGACTACGAAGGCCTCAGGCCCTGGTTCGACCGGGTGAAGAATGGTGAACCCGATATCCTCTGGCCGGGAAAACCACTCTACCTCGCCAAGACCTCCGGCACCACGTCTGGAGCCAAGTATATTCCCATCACCCAGGCGTCCATGCCCAATCACATCACTTCTGCCAGGAATGCCTTATTGAGTTATATCCACGAGACCGGAAAGACCGACTTCATCGCAGGTAAGATGATCTTCCTGCAGGGCAGTCCGGTGTTGCAGGAGATGCATGGCATTCAGATGGGCAGGTTATCAGGTCTGGTCTATCACCACGTGCCCAATTACCTGCTGCGCAATCGCCTCCCGTCATATGAGATCAATTGCATAGAAGACTGGGAAGAAAAGGTAGAAGCCATCGCCCGTGAAACGATCAAAGAGAACATGAGCCTCATCTCCGGCATCCCGCCATGGGTCATCATGTATTTCGAGAAACTCAGAGAGCTCAGTGGTAAGGAAGCCGTCAAAGACATATTCCCGAATTTTTCACTTTTCGTCTATGGTGGTGTCAACTACGAACCCTACCGCCACAAGATGGAGGAGCTGATGGGCAAACGCATAGACAGCGTTGAGACCTATCCGGCATCGGAGGGATTCATCGCCTTTCAGGACAGTCAGAAAGAACCGGGTCTGCTGCTCAACGTGAACAGCGGCATCTATTTTGAATTCATTCCGGTAAGCGAATACCACAACGAACATCCGAAGAGATTGTCGCTGGCAGAGGTGGACACAGAAACAAACTATGCACTCGTGCTGTATACCAATGCCGGTCTGTGGGGATACAGCATCGGCGATACTGTGCGCTTTGTCTCCCTCAATCCTTACCGCATCGTGGTAACAGGACGCATCAGGCATTTCATCTCCGCTTTCGGCGAACATGTCATCGGTGAAGAAGTGGAGTACGCCATGCAACAGGCAGCTGCCGTAGCAGGTGTCCGCGTCAGTGAATTCACCGTGGCCCCGCAGGTCGATCCCGCAGAAGGCCTTCCCTACCACGAATGGCTGGTGGAATTTGATGTACCTCCGTCTGATATGGCACAATTTGCTGCCGATTTGGATCGTCACCTGCAGGAGAAGAACATCTATTATAAGGATCTCATCACAGGCGCTGTGCTCCGGCCCCTGGTCATCACACCTATAGAAAATGGCGGATTCCGAGAATACATGAAGTCACAGGGGAAACTGGGCGGACAAAACAAGGTGCCACGCCTCTCCAACGACCGGAAGATCGCTGATGAACTCATTCGCTGGAGAAGCCGTTAACAAGATTTAAACCAATACCATCCGCCATCCGGCGTTATTTGACGAATTTTGCACTCCTATGGTCATTATACAAGTAGCTCAGCTGATATTATCCCTCACCATCCTGGTGTTCATTCACGAACTCGGCCACTTTCTGGCCGCCCGCATGTTCGGGGTCCGGGTGGAGAAGTTCTTCATATTCTTTGATGCCTGGGGCAAAAAGCTCTTTTCCTTCAAGAGAGGCGATACCGAATACGGCATCGGCTGGCTGCCTCTGGGCGGCTATGTGAAGATCGTCGGCATGATAGACGAGAGCATGGACAAGGAGCAGATGAAGGGCGAACCCCAGCCATATGAACTGCGTTCCAAACCGGGCTGGCAGAAATTCATCGTCATGATAGCCGGTATCGTCATGAACGTGATCCTGGGCATCATCATCTATACAATCATCCACAACCATTTCGATAAGAGCTATTATTCCGTAGGTACCATCAATCAGGATGGTATCTATGCTTCAGCCGGTGCCCGCGATATGGGATTCCAGACGGGCGATAAACTCGTGGCGGTGAACGGAAAGCATTTCGACCGCTACGATGACTACGTATCCATGAAGGTGTTGTTCGGGGCAAAGGTCACCGTAGAGCGCAATGGTAAGGATGTGGTCATCGACGTGCCCAACGATTATTTCCAGCAGGTACGTGCAGGCTATGGCTTTATTGAACCACTCAGTTCTGTCGTGATTGATGAGTTTCCGGATACTTCTTCTGCCAGAGATGCAGGACTTCAGGTAGGAGACAAGTTGATCGCTGTTGATGGCCAGCCAATTTCATGCTATGGGGAATTCAAGGAAAAGATGGCAGCTTCCAAAGGCGGTCAGGTTGCGGTAACTGTATTTCGAGGAAGAGATACCGTCACCATAGATGCCCCGGTTGATACTGCAGGGGCACTTGGTTTTGTAGCACAGATCAAATTGCTGGATAAATATCAAACCACCGATTACAAACTCGGCAGTGCATTTGTTTACGGAGCCCGCGATGCCTTTGAAGTATTCTTCTACCAGGCAGTGGGTATGTGGAAGCTGGTGACAGGCCAGATCAAGGCGACCGAAAGCATCCAATCTCCTATTGGTATCACCCAGTATTTTCCCAAGATCTGGGACTGGCGTTCCTTCTGGCGACTGACCGCCCTGCTGAGCATGGTACTGGCATTCATGAACCTGCTGCCCATTCCGGCACTGGACGGCGGACATATACTTTTCATTGCCGTGGAAGGCATCATCGGCAGGAAACTGTCAGACAAGTTCATGGAACGTGCCCAGGTAGTGGGTATGGTGCTGCTGCTGTCGCTCATGGTGTTTGCAGTGGGCAATGATCTGTTCAAAATCTTCCAGTAGTGTGCAGAACTCCGGGTGCCGCCCCGGAACTTCCCTGTATTTTCGGGCATGCAT